>NZ_JAFCJS010000001.1 GCF_018130825.1 Bradyrhizobium liaoningense
AGGACCCCGGCAGAGGCCTTCTCCCAAGTGTTGCACTTCGAGTGTGAATCCACCTCCCGGCCTTCGCCGGGACGACGGTAGAGAGACGTCACCTTGCCACCGACAGCTTCTCCGTGATCGCCTTACGCAGGATGCGCGAGAGCGATTCCACCGAATACGGCTTCTGGATCAGCTCGAAGCCGCGATGGGCGTTTTCGGCGAGCACGTTGCTGTAGCCGGAGGTGAGCACGACGGGCAGGCCCGGATAGCGCTCGCGGATGATTCCGGCGAGCTCGACCCCGTTCATGCCGGGCATGATGACGTCGGAGAAGACGAGGTCGACGGCGAATTCGTTCTCGCCGAGGATCGCGAGAGCCGCGTTGGCGTTGGCGACGCGGCGGACGACATAGCCGAGGTCTTCCAGAAGCTCGGTCGAGAACTGGCCGACATCGTCATTGTCCTCGACCACGAGCACGCGGTAGCCGCGCCCGGTAGTCGCGGCCTCGCCGGTTAGCGCCGCGGCCTCCTTCTCGGCGGTGGGGCTTTGAGCCTGCGGCAGGTAGATGGTGAAGGTCGCGCCTTCGCCCTGCGTGCTCGTCACCGCAATGTCGCCCTCGGACTGCTTGGCGAAGCCGAACGCCTGGCTGAGCCCGAGGCCGGTGCCCTTGCCGACCTCCTTGGTGGTGAAGAACGGTTCGAAGATGGAGTGGAGATGTTCCGGCGGGATGCCGCTGCCGGTATCAGCGACCGAGATCGCGACATAGTCGCCGCCACGTGCCGACTGCGCGCGCAGGCTCGGAATCCCCTGGACCTTGCGGACCGCGATGGTGAGGCGGCCTTCGCTCTCCATGGCGTCGCGGGCGTTGATGGCGAGGTTGATCAACGCGGTCTCGAACTGTGCGACGTCGGCGACCGTGAAGCAATCCGTGTCCTGGATCTCGACGCTGATCTCGATGCGGCCGCCGACCAGAGGCCGGACCAGTTGCGCAACACCCTCGACCTGGCTGCCGACATTGAAGATCTGCGGCTTCAGCGGCTGCCGGCGGGCGAAGGCCAGGAGCTGGGCGGTCAGCTTCGAGGCGCGCTCGACGGTGTCGGAGATCGCGTCGACATAGCGGCGGCGGCGCTCTTCCGGCAGCTCGCGCCGGCGCAGGAAGTCGGTCGCCGAACGGATGATGGTGAGGAGGTTGTTGAAGTCGTGCGCGACGCCGCCGGTAAGCTGGCCGATCGCCTCCATCTTCTGCGACTGCCGCAGCGCCTCCTCGCCGAGGCGGCGCTCGGTGATGTCGACGGCCTCGGGCACCGCGCCGGTGATGTTGCCGTGGCGGTCGAGCACGGGGCGCATGCCGAAGTCGAAATCGCGTTCGCCGATCGGCAGGCGCAGCCGCATCTCCAGCCGCACCGCTTCGCCATTGAGGACGGTCCTGAAGGCGTCGCGCGCGACATCGCTCATCCCGGGCGTTGCCGTGAACCACGGCGTGTCCCAGAACGGCTTGCCGATGACATCCCGCGCCTCGGCGTTGATGCCGTCGAGTGCGGTCTTGTTGGCGTAGAGCAGCTCGCCCTTGAGATCGACCAGTCCCTGATACTGGTTGCTGGTCTCCAGGATCGCGCGCAACCGGGCCTCGTTGGATTCGAGCTCTGCGGTGCGCTCGGCGATGCGTTCCTCCAGCGTCTCGTTGAGCCGCCGGAGCTCGATCTCGGCCTGCTTGGCGACGGTGATGTCGTGGGCGACGCCGATGAAGCCGATATGCTTGCCGGTCGGATCCCAGCGCGGCTGCGATTCCGAGCGCAGCCAGCGCCATTCGCCGCTGGCGTTCCGGTAGCGCGCTTCCAGCACGAAGGGTTTCAGCGAGGCTTCGCCTTGCACCGATTGCTGCAGCACATGCGGCAGGTCGTCCGGATGCAGCACCTTGCGCCAGTCGAAATCGATGGCCTGGTCATAGGGCAGGCCGACGAAGTCGACATAGGCCTGGTTGGCGAAGGAGCGCTTGCGGTCGAGCTTCGTGACCCAGATCGGCACCGGCGCGCTGTCGGCGATCAGCCGGAAGCGCTCCTCGCTCTCCCGCAGCGTCTCGCGCGCCAGCATCTGGTCGGTGATGTCGATGTGGGCGCCGCCGAGGCGGATGGCACGGCCGTCCTTGTCGCGCTCGAACTTGGCGACGACCCGGATCCAGCGGGTCTCGCCGTCGCTCGGACGGATGATGCGGTATTCGGCGGTATAATCCTCGCTGGTCCCGGAAAGCGCCTCGAAGAAGTGTTTCACCGCCGCGTCGCGGTCATCAGGATGGATACGGTTGACCCAGTCCTCGTGCGTCTCGTCGGCAGCCTCCGGCGGCAGGCCGTGGATCATCAGATATTCCGGCGAGCGGCGGTTCTTGAAGCCTTCGCGGAAGTCGACCTCGAGGCCGCCGACCTTGCCGATGCGTTGGATGCGCGCGAGCTCGGCCTCGCGCTCCTGGAGCACGCGATAGGCGTTGTCGCGCTCGCGCGCGACGTCTTCGAGGTGCTGGCGCAGCCTTTCGGCGGCGATGGTCTCGGGCAAAGGATCGTTCAAGGCGTCGGCCGTTGTCATGCGGGTGCGCACGTGCCGGACTGATATTCACACAGACGGAGCGCGATGGCCATTGCTTACAGGAAATTGACTGTCTGGAAGGACCCGCGGCCAGCCAGAAGGCGGGAAAATGCGGTCAACCAACGCCCGCTCTGGCAATTTGTTCCTGATATTGGAACGATGCGGCTGCGGACGCGTCTTCGCGAGGCGCCACAACCTCCATTCATAAGACTCCCTTTTCGAAGAGGCTAAACCTTGAAGCTCTTTGTCTGTCAGTCCTGTGGCAATGTCCTCTATTTCGAGAACCGCGCCTGCGGACGTTGCGGTCACCGCGTCGCCTTCCTCCCGGAGAAGGAGACGATGTCGGCGCTCGAGCCCGACGGAGAGGCTCAAAGCGGGACTTGGACGACCCTGGCCGACAAGGGCAGGGGACGCATGCTGTGCCGCAATTCCGAGTACGACGCCTGCAACTGGCTGACCGACACCGGCGACGGAAACGGCTATTGCCGCGCCTGTCGCCACAACGGCATGGTGCCGGACCTGTCGGACCCGGCGCAGCTCGGCGGCTGGCGCGAGCTGGAGGTGGCAAAACACCGGCTGTTCTACTCCTTGATCCGCTGGAAGCTGCCGCTCCAGAACCGTCAGGACAATCCCGAGCACGGCCTGATCTTCAACTTCCTCGCCGACGATCCGAACAGCGGCACGAGGATCATGACCGGCCATGACAACGGCCTGATCACGATCGCGCTGACCGAGGCCGACGACATCGAGCGCGAGCGACGCCGGTTGGAGATGGGCGAGCCTTACCGGACCCTGCTCGGGCATTTCCGCCACGAGGTCGGACATTACTTCTGGGACGTACTGGTTCAGGGCGGCGGCAAGCTCGACGAATGCCGCGCGGTCTTCGGCGACGATACGGCCGATTACGGCCAGGCCCTGCAGCGCCACTACGCCGAAGGCGCCCCGGCCGACTGGCAGCAGAACTACGTCTCGGCCTATGCCACGACACATCCTTGGGAAGACTTCGCCGAGACCTGGGCGCACTACCTCCACATCGTCGACACCCTGGAGATGGCCTCTGAGTTCGGCATGGAGGTGCGCCCGAAGGTGGATCGCGACGGGGAGTTGACGGCGCGCATCCGCTTCAACCCGTACGAGGCAAGGGACGTCCAGGCGCTCATCGACGCATGGCTGCCCTTCACCTTCGCCATGAACAGCGTCAACCGGGCCATGGGCCTGCGCGACCTCTATCCCTTCATCCTGTCGCCGGCGGTGGTCGGCAAACTGGGCTTCATTCACGGCCTGGTCCGGGACGCGGCCAAGGCGGGGAAGGCCTAGGCCCTCCCAAGGGCTCCTCACGCCTGTTTCGGTCTTGCGCTGGTACGCCAGAAGGGCCTGGATTTAGACCGTTGCCTCCGGCCCATTTTGCTGTACCACGGGAGCCACACGGCCCGTCCCATAGGCCCCAACGGCCGGGGAAGGGTCCCGCCCAAGGTCGAGACTCAAGAAAAGCATGTTCAAACGCATTCTGATCGCCAATCGCGGCGAAATCGCCTGCCGGGTCATCAAGACTGCCCGCAAGATGGGAATTCAAACGGTTGCGGTCTATTCCGAGGCCGACCGCGATGCCCTCCATGTCGAGATGGCCGATGAGGCGGTGCTGATCGGCCCGCCGGCCGCGGCCGAGAGCTATCTGGTGATCGAGAAGATCGTCGAGGCCTGTCGCAAGACCGGCGCCGAGGCCGTGCATCCCGGCTACGGCTTCCTGTCCGAGCGCGAGGCGTTTCCGCGCGCGCTGGAAGCCGCCGGCATCGTCTTCATCGGCCCGAACCCCGGCGCGATCGCCGCAATGGGTGACAAGATCGAGTCCAAGAAGGCCGCCGCAAAAGCAAAAGTCTCGACCGTGCCGGGCTATCTCGGCGTCATCGAGGACGACAAGCACGCGGTCCGCATCGCCGACGAGATCGGCTACCCCGTCATGATCAAGGCCTCCGCCGGCGGCGGCGGCAAGGGCATGCGCATCGCGCACTCGAAGGCCGAGGTCGCGGAAGGCTTCAACCTCGCCAAGGCCGAGGCCAAGGCCTCGTTCGGCGACGACCGCGTCTTCGTCGAGAAGTTCATCGTCGATCCCCGCCACATCGAGATCCAGGTGCTGGGCGACAAGCACGGCAACGTGATCTATCTCGGCGAGCGCGAATGCTCGATCCAGCGCCGCAACCAGAAGGTCATCGAGGAGGCGCCGTCGCCGCTGCTCGACGAAGCCACCCGCCGCAAGATGGGCGAGCAGGCCGTCGCGCTGGCGAAGGCCGTGAACTACGATTCCGCCGGCACGGTCGAATTCGTCGCCGGCCAGGACAAGAGCTTCTACTTCCTCGAGATGAACACGCGTCTCCAGGTCGAGCATCCCGTCACCGAGCTCGTCACCGGCATCGACCTCGTCGAGCAGATGATCCGCGTCGCCGCCGGCGAGAAGCTCGCCATCGCGCAGAAGGACGTCACGCTCACCGGCTGGGCCGTAGAATCGCGCCTCTACGCCGAAGATCCGTTCCGCAACTTCCTGCCCTCGATCGGGCGTCTCGTGAAGTATCGCCCGCCGGCGGAAGCCAGCCAGGACGGCATCACCGTGCGCAACGACACCGGCGTGCAGGAGGGGGGCGAGATCTCGATCCATTACGATCCGATGATCGCCAAGCTCGTCACCCACGCGCCGTCGCGTGCGGCCGCGATCGAGGCGCAGGCCACCGCTCTGGACTCGTTCTATGTCGACGGCATCAGGCACAACATCCCGTTCCTGTCGGCGCTGATGCATCATCCGCGCTGGCGCGAGGGAAGGCTGTCGACCGGCTTCATCGCCGAGGAATTCCCCAAGGGTTTTGCGGTGCGCGTGCCCGAAGGCGAGGTCGCCCGGCGGATTGCCGCCGTCGGCGCCGCCATCGATCACGTGCTCGGCGAGCGCAAGCGGCAGATCTCGGGCCAGATGGGCGGGCGCGTCGTGCAGCGCGAACGCCGCCGCGCGGTGTGGCTCGACCGCCAGGAAATCCAGCTCGAGGTCGGACGTGAGGGTGATGCGATCGCGATCCGCTTCGTCGATGCCGAGGGCAAGGCCGGCAATCCGCATCTGCTGCAGTCGCCGTGGAAGCCGGGCGATCCGGTCTGGCAGGGCACCATCGACGGGCACTTCGTTGCGGTGCAGGCGCGCCCGATTGCCAACGGCATCCGCCTCGCGCATCAGGGCGTCGAGGTGCCGGTCTATGTCTGGACCGAGACGGAAGCGACGTCTGCCCGGCTGATGCCGGTGACGGCGGCCTCCGACACCGGCAAGAAGCTGCTCTGTCCGATGCCGGGCCTCGTCGTCTCGATCGCGGTGAGCGAGGGGCAGGAGGTTAAGGCCGGCGAGACGCTCGCCGTGGTCGAGGCCATGAAGATGCAGAACGTGCTGCGCGCCGAGCAGGACGGCACCGTGAAGAAGATCCACGCCAGCGCCGGCGCGACGCTCGCGGTGGACGCGCTGATTTTGGAGTTTGCGTAAGGTGTGAGTGGGGCTCTCGCCGGGCCCCACGAACACCGTCATTGCGAGCGCAGCCAAGCAATCCAGACTGCCTCTGCGGAAAGACTCTGGATTGCTTCGCTTCGCTCGCAATGACGGAGTATGCTGCGGCCTCCGTGACTTAACCGAGACAGCACCATGGCCTTTCGTTCCCGCCGCGAGAAACTGCGCTCCATCCTGTCGGGCGCAACTTGCGTCCATCCCGGCTCGGTCTATGACGCGATCTCGATCCGGATCGCCGAGGATCTCGGCTTTCCCCTCGGCATGTTCGGCGGCTCGGTGGCGTCGCTCGCCGTGCTCGGCGACCCCGATATCACCCTGATCACGCTCACCGAGCTTTGCGAGCAGATGCGGCGGATGTCGCGGGCCTCCACGCTGCCCGTGCTGGTCGATGCCGATCACGGCTACGGCAATGCGCTCAACGTGCGCCGCACGGTGCAGGAGCTGGAGACCGCCGGTGCTGCCGGCCTCACCATCGAGGACACATTGTTGCCGGCCGCCTTCGGTGAAGCGAAGACTCAGTTGATCTCGCTGGAGGAGGGCGTCGGCAAGATGAAGGCCGCGCTCAGCGGCCGCAGCGATCCGTCGCTGGTCATCATGGGCCGCACCGGTGCTGCCTCGATCACCTCGATCGAGGATGCGGTCTGCCGTGCCAAGGCCTATGAGGCCACCGGTGTCGATGCGCTGTTCTTCACCGGCATCAAGTCGCGTGCCGAGCTGGAAGCGGTCGTATCGGCGACGCGCCTGCCGATCGTGCTCGGCGGCGCGCCGGAGGAGCTGAGCGCGCTCGACTATCTTGCCTCCCAGCGCGTGCGCATCGCGCTCCAGGGTCATGCGCCGATCGGCGCGGCGACGCAGGCCGTCCACGACACGCTGAAGGCGCTCCGCGAAGGCACGTTGCCGAAGGCGCTCAAGGGCCTGGCTTCCGCCGAGCTGACAGGCCGGGTCATGCGGGAGGCCGAGACGAAGGCGCGCAGCGCCGATGTTCTCGGGCTGAAGACATGAGCCGGGCGATCCTCCAGGTCATGATCCGCGGCCGCGTCCAGGGCGTCGGCTATCGCGCCTGGGTCGAATACCAGGCCACTACGAGCGGGCTCGAAGGCTGGGTCCGCAACCGCCGCGACGGCAGCGTCGAGGCGCTGTTCGCGGGCGCGCCGAACCACGTCGCCGACATGGTCGCGTTGTGCCGCCACGGTCCGCCATCCTCGCGCGTCGACAGCGTCACCAGCGAGACCGCAGACGTGGATGAGCTGAATCTGCGCAGGGCAGGGGAAGCATTCTCGGTGTTGCCTACGGTGTAGGTCGGTCTGTTCCCTCGTCCCGCTTGCGGGGAGAGGCGAAGAGAAAGTTCTCACCTCGGCAGCTTGGCGATGGCTTCGCTGAGCTCGTGGATCTCATACGGCTTGCGCAGGATCGGGAAGTCGCCACGCACGTCGGCGGCGACCTCGCTGTAGCCGGTGGCGAGCAGGACCGGCAGACCGGGGTGGAGCTGACGCAGGCGATGGGCGAGGGTGATACCGTCCATCTTGCCGGGCATCACGATGTCCGAGAACACGAAGTCGACGCCGTTGGTCTCGATCTCGCGCAATGCCGCTTCGGCGTCGGCGACCCGGCGCACCTGGTAGCCGAGCTGCTCTAGAAGGCCGATGCTGACGAGAGCGACCTCGGGATTGTCCTCGACCAGCAGCACCGTGCCGCTGCCGCGGAACGGCATCGCCTCCACGGTGTCCCGTGCCGGCGCATCCGTGCCGCGCGGCAGCAGGATGGTGAAAGTCGTGCCCTTGCCGAGCTCGCTTGCGACCTTCACCGTGCCGCCGGCCTGATGGGCGAAGCCGTGCACCTGGGAGAGCCCGAGGCCGGTGCCCTTGCCGATCGGCTTGGTGGTGAAGAACGGTTCGAAGATCTTGTCGACCACGTCGGCGGGAATGCCGAGCCCGGTGTCGATGATGTCGATCGCCACGAACTCGCCGGCGAGCGTCTCCTCGTCCAGCACCACGTTGCGGGCGCTGATCGTCACTGTGCCGCCGTCGGGCATCGCATCACGGGCATTGATGACGAGATTGAGCAACGCGGTCTCGAGCTCCGAGACGTCGGCCCTGACCGGCCAGACCTTGGCATCGATGTCGAAGGTGAGGCGCACGGAGCTGCCGACGCCGGCGTCGAGCACCGCGCGAATCGCCGCGATGCGTTCGGCGAGATCGATCGCCTGCGGGTTGACGCTCTGTCGCCGCGCGAAGGTGAGGAGCTGGTTGGTCAGCGCGGCGCCGCGCCTGGTCGCCGTCTCGATCGCGGAGATCGCGCGCTGAAGCCGTGCGTCATCGATGTCCCCCTTCTTCAGGACATGGAGGCTGCCGCTGATGATCATCAGGAGGTTGTTGAAGTCATGGGCGACGCCGCCGGTGAGCTGGCCGAGCGCATCGAACTTCTGGGATTCGGCGAGCTGCTTCTGCATCGCCTCGAGCTTGAGCTGGGCATTGCGGCGTTCGGTGATGTCGCGCGTGATCTTGGCGAAGCCGACCAGCGTGCCATCCTCGTAGATCGGATCGATCACCACGCTCGCCCAGAAGAATGTCCCGTCCTTGCGAACGCGCCAGCCTTCCTCTTCGTAGCGGCCCTTTTCGCGCGCGATGCCGAGCGCTCGCGCGGGTTTGCCGTTGGCTCGGTCGGTCTCGGTGTAGAAGCGGGAGAAATGCTGGCCGAGGATTTCCTCGGGCGAGTAGCCCTTGATGCGTTCGCCGCCGATGTTCCAGCTGGTGATCGTGCCGCTGGGATCGAGCATGTAGAGGGCGTAGTCAGCAACTCCTTCAACCAGCAGCCGGAAACTGCGCTCGCTTTCGAACAAGTCTCTCTGCTGACTGAACTTTTTTACCATTCTTAGACCCCGCCTCGACGGGAGCAAACGCTCAGGCCGGCGTTTTGGTTCCGGCTCTCTGGGAACTTTTTAGGCAAATGCCGCAGACGGTATGCAGGAGGGCCGCCGGGCAAGCGCCCTTGACACGCAATCGCATTTGTCAGATATTTCTGTCATGACAGAAATAACCGGAAAGAAGAAACTCCCCGCCGCCGTCGAGCGCTTCATCCTGCATTGGGGCGACATGGGCGACGGGTGGGGCGTCAATCGCTCGGTCAGTCAGATCCACGGGCTGCTCTATCTGTCCGAGGCGCCGATGACGGCCGAGGATATCGCCGACACGCTTGGGATGGCGCGCTCCAACGTCTCCAATTCGCTCAAGGAGCTGCTCGCCTGGAACCTGATCCGCCGGGTGCCGATCCTCGGCGATCGCCGTGATCACTACGAGGCCGAGACCGACATCTGGGAGGTCGCGGCCCGGATCGCGGCACGGCGCAAGGAGCGGGAGCTCGATCCGGCCATCGCGGCGCTGAGGGCCTGCGTGTCCGATGCCGCAGAGGATTCCACCATCAATCCGGTCGCGAGCAAGCGGCTGAAGGAGATGCTCGCCTTCACCGAGCTCGCCGATCACTGGTTCATGCAGATGCTGAAGGTGCCGCGGCCGCGGCTCGTCGCCCTGATGCGGCTTGGCGAGAAGATCGCCAACCTGCTGCCGCTGGGCAAGGTCAAATAGTTCTTGAGGAGGGTGCGATGACGTCGGCTCGATTACCAGGCTTAGGCGCATCTCCCCCCGCTCACACCAAACTGCTCGACGATCGCCGCTTCCGTTCGCTCTTGTCCGACGAGGACTGGGGCCGCCTGCCGCTCGCGACCTGGCGGCGCTTTTCCAAACGCGTCGCCGATGGCGATAGCGTGGTCTATGTCGGCGTAGTCGACGAGGTCGCCTTCAGCGACATCGGCTGGTGGTTCGCGCAGGTCGCGCGCCTGATCGGCGGGCCGCTGCCGACCGGCCGCGACACCGGTGTGCCCATGATCGTGACGGTCACCGAGGACGGCGCCACCGGCGGCCAGACCTGGACGCGCATCTGTGCGCGCAAGCGCGGCTTTCCGCAGGTGATCCATTCGGCGAAACGCTTCGCAGGCCCGACGGGGCTCGAGGAATATGTCGGCTTCGGCGTGTCGATGGCGCTGCGCATCGCGGTCGAAGGCCAGGCGCTGACCTTCCGCAGCGCCGGTTACGGCCTGCAGCTCGGACGTCTGTGGATCCCGCTGCCGCAATGGCTCACGCCGGGCGACCTCACGGTGACGCACAGTGATCTCGGCGAGGGCGCCTTCCGTTTCACCCTCGATGTCACTCACCCGCGTTACGGCGCGCTGATCCACCAATCCGCCACCTTCAGGGAGGCCGTATCATGACGCCGCTGTTGTGGACCCTCATCGCCATCCAGATCGTGATGGGCGTGTTCGACACCTTCTATCACCATGAATTCACCGAGCGCCTGGCCTGGCGTCCGTCTCAGCGTTTCGAGCTGAAGCTGCATGGCATCCGCAACATGCTTTATGCGCTGCTGTTCCTGCTGCTCGGCTGGCTCGAGGTCCATGGCGTGCTGGCGCTGCTGATCGTTGTTGTCCTGGTCGCCGAGATTGTCATCACGCTGATGGATTTCGTCGAGGAGGATCTGAGCCGAAAGCTGCCGCCGAGCGAGCGCATCAATCATACGCTGCTTGCGATCAATTACGGTGCCATTCTTGTGCTGCTGGTGCCTGTGCTGATCGCCTGGGCGATGCAGCCCGTCGGCGTGACCGTCGTCAATCAGGGCCTGCTCAGCATCGCCGCAACCGCCTGTGCGGTCGGCGCGGCGCTGTGCGGCGTCAGGGATTTTGCGGCGATGCGCCGGCTCGGCCGCATGCGAAGCGTGCCGTCGGCCGGACTTGTCGACAAGCTGCACGGCCGCAAGACCGTGCTGATCACGGGCGCCACCGGCTTCATCGGCAGCCGCCTTGCCGCGAGCCTCAGCGGGGCGGGGCATCACGTCATCGCGCTGATCCGCAACCCCGCCAAGGCCGACATGCTGCCGCCGCCGGTGACGTTGATCACCAGCCTCGATCAGCTCGCCGCAGACACGCCAATCGATGCCATCGTCAATCTCGCCGGCGAGCCGATCGGCAACGGCCTGTGGACCGAGGCAAAGCGGGCGAGGATCATCAGCTCGCGCATCGACATGACCGGCGAGGTCGTGAAGCTGATCGCGCGGCTCGAGCGCAAGCCCGAGGTGCTGGTCAGCGGCTCCGCGATCGGCTGGTACGGATTGTGGGCCGACCAGGTGTTGACGGAGTCGGCGAAGTCCCATGCCTGCTTCAGCCACGAGCTGTGCGCGGCCTGGGAGAAAGCGGCGCGGCCGGCGGAGGAGCTCGGCGTGCGCGTGGTCTATTTGCGCATCGGCCTCGTGCTCGGCACCGAGGGCGGCTTCATCACACGCATGCTGACGCCGTTCGAGTTCGGCCTCGGCGGCCCGCTCGGAACGGGGCGGCAGTGGATGTCCTGGATCGAGCGCGACGATCTGATCCGGCTGATCGCCTATGTGATCGCAACGCCCGACCTTTCAGGCCCCGTCAACGCCACGGCGCCTATCCCCGTCACCAACGCAAAGTTCACCGAAGAGCTCGGTCGCCGCCTGCATCGGCCCGCGGTGTTCCGCATTCCCGGCGGCCTGCTGCGCCGGATCGGCGGCGGCTTTGCCGACGAGCTTCTGCTCGGCGGTCAGCGCGTGCTGCCGAACAAGGCGCTGAGCCGTGGTTTTGTCTTTCGGCACGAGACGCTGCGCAGTGCGTTCGAGGCGATTTTGTGAGACTTCAGGTGGTGGCTGCGCTCCGGAACGTCGCCGCCAACACGCGTAGCGCTGCCAGCTTGGCGGGATCGCTGACCTTCGAATGCAGCATTACCTTGGAGCTGCCGAGTTTCGGCAGCCTGTGCGCAGGCCCGATGTCGATCAGCCCGGGCGGCGCGATCCGCCGTGCCAGCGGCGCGATCGCAAGCCCAGCAAGCGCAGCGGCGACCACCGCCGTGACGCCGCCGCCGACGAAGCGCTCGCGCCAGGCGAGGCCGGCCTTGTCGAGCGCGCGTATGGCGACGGCGCGGACGCCGCAGGGCGGGGCGAGCGTTGCGAGCGGCAGCGGTTCACCCTTCGGCAGGGTGAAGCGGCGTGACGCGAACCAGCCAAACTCGTCCTCGGCCAATTTCTCGCCGCCGCGGCGGCTGCCCTCCTGGCGGACGATCACCGCATCCAGCTCGCCCGCGTCATAGGCGTCCTGCATCTCGCGCGAGAAGCCGATGGTGACGGCGAGGGTGAGGTTTGACGACATCGCGTGCAGCCGTTCGAGCAGCGGCACCAGTTCGGGCCCCGCCGCGTGATCGGAGATGCCGAGCGAGAGCGACGGCGCAACGGGAGCCTCGCCCGACAGCGCGCGGTCATGCGCCGCCATCAGCGCGCGGGCGCGATCAAGGAACGCCGCGCCGTCGGCGGTGAGCCGGACTGCGCGCGGCGAACGTTCGACGAGCCGCTTGCCCAGCAGCGTCTCCAGCCGCTGCAGCTTCAGGCTGACCGCCGCCTGCGTCGTGCCGAGCGCTTCGGCGGCGCGGGTAAAGCTCTGGAGGTCGGCGACCAGAAGGAACGCCTGCACGGTGGCGATGTCGAGTGTTGCTGTCATTATATATGGTTATCACTGGTATCAGTATAGATAAGATACCAAAATGACAGCGGCAGGTCTAGTTTCTCACCAACGCCGCGCAAGTCGCGCAGCATATCGAGGAGAACGACCATGCCCCTGATCACCGTGTCCTATAGCTCTTCCCGCCAGTCGGCCTCGCTGAAGGCCGACATCGCGGGCGCCGTGTCCGAGCTCACCGCAAAAATCCTGCACAAGGATCCAGGGGTGACCGCGATCATCGTGAAGTCGGTCGATGCCGGCGACTGGTTCGCCGGCGGCAGGTCCCTCGCCGAGCAGAAGCTCGCCAGCTACTGGATCGACATCCACGTCTCCGAGGGCACCAACACCAAGGACGAGAAGGCCGCCTATCTCGCCGCCATGTTCAAGCGCATGGCCGAGATCCTGGGGCCGTTGCATCCCGAAACCTATCTTCATGTCGACGAGGTCAAGGGCGACGCCTACGGTTTTGGTGGCCTGACCCAGGAGCGGCGCTACATCGCCGGCAAGCTCGAGGTCGCGCTGAAGGCGGCGTGACGTGGGAGGTCGCGGGTGAGCAATCTCACCCGCGGCCTTGTCGTTAGCTCGCCGCGCGGAACTGAACTTCGGCGTTGTTGATGAAGCAGGTCTTGTCGAACAGTCTTAGATCCAGCGGGTTCGGCAGCCTGACATCGCTGATATCGGGGCAGGGCTTGACCGATGGATCGTACGATCGGTCAATCTGCGAGATGAAAACGACGATCAGCCCCTTGTCGCGCGCGAAGGATTTCAATGCGCGGACCTGAACAGTCAGGTCAGGGTTTTCCCGCCGCTGGTCGAGCAGTTGCAGATAGTCGATCACCACGACTGTGCTTCGCGGCGCCAAAGCCATCTGCTTGACGACGTAATCGGCGCTGATCGCGTCGGAGCAATCGACCTCGAACAATTTATCGAATTGTGCCGGCTCCACGCCAATCGCGCGAAGGCGATCCAGGACGTCTTGCTCGGTATATTCGAGCGAGAAGAACGCGGCGCGATGGCCCGACTTCATGGCTTCGACGGCAAGTTCGAGGCTCATCAGCGTCTTGCCCTGGCCGGGACGCGCCCCGACCAGCACCAGATCGCCCGGCCGGAATTGCGGAAACAGTTTGCTCGCCGGCGTCAGTGCGGCTGCTTTGGCCGCGAGCATGCTCCAGGCGGAAAAGCCTTCCGTCGCGGCGACGCGGTCAAGCGCGTCGTGGAGCGGAATGCTGGCTTCGCGGGACAGGCGCTTCGCCTTGCGCTTCAGATGGTAGATGGGCGCAGACAGTCTCATCGTAAAAACCTCCCATTGCGAGCATGGATCGCAACCCCTCCTTATGCCTGGCGCTCGAACAGTCGGCCGATGATCAACTCGCCCGGCATGAGGTCTGCTTTCCCGGCGGAGGGGGGAGGCGTGGGCGGCACCGAAACAAAGCGTAGCTGATTCCGCCGCCGCAGAGAACGAGAGCCGTGCACGGCGAACAGGAAAGCGCCTAGGCGGCCGTCTCCGGCAGCAGCGCGCGTGTCGGCCCGAACAGCTGCTCGAACGCCTGGCGCAGCGCGACGTCGACATCGGCCATGGTCACGAGCTGGCCGAGATCGACCAGCGAGGTGACGCCGTAGCGCGGGTCGGCGACGCCGCAGGGCACGATGCCGGCGAAATGCGACAGCTCCGGCTCGACATTGATGGCGATGCCGTGGAACGACACCCAGCGCTTCAGCCGGACGCCGATCGCGGCGATCTTGTCCTCGTGCTCGGGCCCCTTGTCGGGCCGTTTCACCCAGACGCCGACCCGGTCCTCGCGCCGTTCACCGCGGACGTTGAAGGCGGCCAGCGTCTTCAGGATCAGCTCCTCCAGGCTCGCGACATAGGCCCGCACGTCAGGGCGGCGGCGCTTGAGGTCGAGCATGATGTAGGCCACCCGCTGTCCGGGTCCGTGATAGGTGAGCTGCCCGCCGCGCCCGGTGGCAAAGGTCGGGAATCGGGCATCGAGCAGGTCTGATTCCTTGCCGGAGGTGCCGGAGGTGTAGAGCGGGGGGTGTTCGAGCAGCCAGACCAGCTCGGGGGCCTCGCCCGCGGCAATCGCCGCAACGCGCGCCTCCATGGCGGCCACGGCCTCGGGATAGGGCACCGGCGTGTCCGAGATTCGCCACTCGACGGGCGCGGCGTCTGAGGCGGAAAACGACGTCAAATCGAGGTCTTGGCGGGGGTTTTGGGGCGAATTAACCATTGGCTAACCATAACGTGGTGATGATCTCGGGAGCAAATGCCAAGTCCTTTGGCGCAAGTCCCAAGTTGCGGCGGTCCTGACAGTGCCCACTCTCGATAAAGTCACCGTGGATCTCATGGTCGTCCTCGGGACCACCACGATGCCGATCCATCAAGTATTACGTCTTTCCCGCGGCGCCATCATCGAGCTGGACGCAACCGAGGCCGACGAGGTCAGGGTGTTGGCCAATAATCTCCCCGTAGCCTCCGGCGTCGTGCTGGTCGATCGCAACCGGATCGCGGTCGAGGTCAAGCAGATGCTGCCGCGCTCGCCGGGGACCCGATAGGACCGATCCGGGCAGGGATGGGGATTTTTCCTGCCAAGCTTGTGGAATTCAGGGCCTTTGCAGGCTTGTATCCCCCTGATGGATTTGTTAGATCGGCGGCCGCTGATCCGGCCACCCGAACGACCTCAGGCCGGCATCTCCTAGCGCTCGTGGCGGAACTGGTAGACGCGCTGCCTTGAGGTGGCAGTGGGTAACACCGTGGGGGTTCGAGTCCCTCCGAGCGCACCATACGGCGGATCGCGCCGCTTTGGCCGGGGTAGCGGACTGTTTCCGCCGAAATACTCTCGCAGATGAAATCAATGATCTGATCACGCAAGTGGTGGCATCGGACGACAGATGCCTCTGGGCGAAGCGACTCAACCAATCTGATTTGCCGAGATTGGCCACGGCAGCCTGGCGCGGCGGCGGTCCCCAATCGATTTTGTCGAAGTCGCCCAATCGGGATTGAGATAGTCGATCGCCACGATCGACGTGCTGCCGAATTTCGAATGACGGACGCGCCCGCGGTTCCGACCCGATGCCCAGATTTGATCGCGAAGGCTGGCCGATCGACATCTTCATATTGCATTTATCTGCTACTACACCCTATAATTGATCAACTCCAAGAGATGCGAAATATCGGTCGGTGGCTTCCGGGTCCGAACGCGGGCGGCTGGAGTCGAGCACCTTTGCAAGGAGGGCAGCATGACGCTCAAGTCGGGATTCCAATTCGCGGAGGCGCAACTTCTGCTCGAGATGGCGCAGCATGCCTACGCCGGCACGCCATCGCTGACCGAAGCGGTGGCAACCTGCGGCGTGCCCCCCGTGCCCAATCCGAGCCCAAATTGGGCGATCCGCAAGGACCTTACCCCGACGAGTGCCACGCTATTGGATAACTACTGGCAGGTCTGGCAGAACCAGAGTGACACCACCCAATACGCGATCGCAGTGCGCGGCACGGTCGCCAGTGCGTCCAGCGTGCTGGCCGACCTGCTGTTCCCTCTGATCAACGCGCGCTTTGACGTGACGCTCGGTTCGATCTCGCTGCCGTTCTATCTCGCCCGCGATGAGGGTGACAGTGCGGTGAAGGCCGGTGTGCATTCGGGCTTCGCTCTGAGTTTGCTGCTCATGCTCTTCACCACCGATAGCCCGTTGTTCGTGACGTTGGGGCTGCTCGCGGAGCAGGGCAGCGACGTCTATATCACCGGGCACAGCCAGGGTGCCTCGATCGCGACGCTGCTCACCTCGCTGGTCCGGCACTCGACGGATGTTTTCAAGGGGCCGTCCTACAAGACCTATACCTTCGCGCCCGCCAAGGCCGGCAACGACCATTACGCATACGATCACGCGCGGCTTGCCGCGGTTGACGGATACGCTTGGGCGGTGACGTCAACGCAGGACTGGGTGCCGCAGGCGCCGTTTGCCCTGGAGTGGATATCGGACCTCAACACGCCAAATCCGTTGCGCGGGTTCAACGGCAGTCCCAATCCTGAGGCAATGATCGCGCTCGGCAGCGTGGTCACCGACGGTGAGAGCGCGGTCAATCGCGTTCGCGACGATGCGGTGAGGCGGCTCAAGCAACGGGTCGAGAGTCTCTCTCGGAGACTGACATCCGAGACGATCCATTTGAACGCCGCCGATCTCGGCGCGGCAACCGCCGCCCCGATCACGGGATCAACGATCTCGGATGTGATCCAGCAGATCCTCGACCAGATTCAGGCCTCGCTGAACTATGCTGATGCCGGTGCGCTGCTGCCGCTCTTCGCCATCCCGGGCGGCAACCCGTCCGATGGGACGCCGGGATGCCAGAAGCTGGACTATTTCTGGCAGCACCACCTCGGCAACTACCTGAAATACATGAAGCAGCAGTATGGCGGCTGAGCCGGGAATGATAGCCGGATGGCACGGCGCGCTCGTGCTGTAGAGTCCCCCTGGCGGCGCGGTGGCGTCGTCAATTGGCACTCAGAAAACTTCCAGCATGGTCGCTCCGCAGCGGCTCCCAAACCTCGATATCGCGATCGCGTGCGAGCAGTGCGGGAAGCGCCTCATGCCAGGCGTCTCGATAGGATCGCTTGATCTGAACGTTCACGACCTCGTCATGGCTCTCCCAGGTCTCGTAGAGCATGAAGCGATTTTCGGACGCCGGATCGCGATGCAGGACCGCCTGATGAAACGTCGGCTCGTTTCTCATCGCGTCGAGCACCGCCCCGAGCAGTCGCAGAAAATTCGTGCGCTGCTCGGGCACGACGTCAAACTTGATGACGTAGGTGACCGGCATGGTGCTTCTCCTTGGCATGTGCTTGGCGGCGGACGCACCGGTGTCCCCGGGGCGTCGGTCTTGCCCGGGAAGAGTGCTTCACGAGACCGCGCTTGGTCGATTACCTCGCAGGTCAAAAACACGCTGACATGCGGCGAGAATTGACCGCGGACGGAGTTACGGCGGGAGCAGGTGATAATCGCGGCCCGCAGCCCGGTTCATCGCGCGCTTGGAACCGCGAGCCGCACCTCAAGGTTGGTCACACGGGTATCGATCTGGCGAGGAGCCGGCATGATGGTGATCGACCTTCGCGATGGAATGCGGCCCGTCAGCCTGCCGCTGGCGCAAAACGCCACGCGCGTAGCGAGGACGAGCCGCGAGAGGACCGGCGCAAGACTTCAGGATTCATCCCCCTCATGAGCGGCACGCAGGTGTTCGACTGCATCGTCATCGGGGGCGGCCCGGCCGGATTGATGGCCGCGATCTATCTGGCGCGCTTCCGTCGCCGCGTCTGCGTGGTGGACGCAGGTGCGAGCCGCGCCGCGCTGATCCCGCGCAGTCACAACGTCCCCGGCTTCGTCCACGGCCTGTCCGGTGACGAGCTGATCGCGCGCATGTCGGCGCAACTGGACGAACTCGCCGTCATGCGCGTGGAGGCCGAGATCACGGCGTTGCAACGTCACGACCGCGGTTTTCAGGCGAGTTGGAACGGCGGTGCGCACGGTGCCGCCACCGTCATTCTCGCCTGCGGGATCGTCGATACCCATCCGCCATTCGAGCAATGGCGTGCCGCGGTCACCGACGGGCTGTTGCGCTATTGTCCGGTCTGCGACGCCTTCGAGGCGCGCGGCCGCCGCATCGGCGTCGTCGGCCCGCTTCACCGTGCCGCCGGCAAGGCGCTGTTCCTGCGCGGCTACTCGCGTCATGTGACGCTGCTCGCAACCCGGCGGGATGACGACGAGGCCGCAAGTTCAGAACTGGCCAAGGCGGGGGTCCAGGTCGTGGTTGCGCCCGACCTGCGTTTGCGACGAAGCGACGACAGCCTTGAAGCGGTCTTCGCCGGTGGCCGGACGGCGCGCTTCGACGTGGTCTATCCCGCGATGGGAGCGGAGGTGCGCTCGCAGCTCGCGATGTCGTTGGGCGCCGAGCATACCGGGGAGGGCTACCTCAAGGTCGACGACCAACAGCGCACCTCGATCAATGGGCTCTTTGGCATCGGCGACGTCGTCACCGACCTGCACCAGATCTCGGTCGCGTTCGGCCACGCGGCGGTTGCCGCCTGCACGATCCATCACAGTCTGCCGCGGCGCCTGGCCTGACCGATCTCTGGTCAAGTCTCACAATCGTGGGGAACCAGGAACCAAGCGCGGTGGCTGGCCTTGGTTGAGCGGGCGTGGGCGACGTCTGCCGAACTGGAGTAACCGCATGACTCAATCCGAAGACATGACCCGCTGCATCGCGCAGTGCATGGGTTGCTACCAGACCTGCCTCGGCACGGCGATGAACCATTGCCTCGAGACCGGCGGCAGGCACGTCGAGCCCAAGCATTTCCGCCTGATGATGGCCTGCGCCGAAATGTGCCGGACGGCGGCGCATTTCATGCTGATCAACACGCCGCATCACCGGCATACTTGCGGCGAATGCGCCGAGATCTGCAGCGAATGCGCCGAAGATTGCGAACGGATCGGAGGCATGGACGAATGCGTCGCGATGTGCCGCTCCTGCGCCCAATCCTGCCGCGCAATGGCGGCCTGAGGTGATGCCAATGCTGGAAGAGAAGCTCAAGGAAGCCATCATCGGCGAGCTGGAACGGCAGGCGGCCGACCGGCCGCAAGCGCTGAAGCTCCAGGGCGCAAGCGAGGCGAACCGCTCGGAAGAGCTGATCGTCAACGGCAAGATCGACCTTGCCGCTTTGGTCATGGTGATCGCGGGATCGGTCGCGGGCGGGCCCTAGCTCGCGCGCTCGGCCGCCCTCAGCCGTATTCCTCGCCGATTCCGTACTCCTTGTAGATCTCGAGCGGATCGACTTCCGGAAACAGGCGGCATTTGGCCTGGGCGAGGTGCAGGCTCACCGCCGCCGGCTCCTTGCCGTTCGCGAGCATCTTGCGGATGTCGTCCATATGCGCGCTCGGCTGGTGCTTCGGTGCGAGCTGCTCCAGCGCGACCAGCGCGGTCGCGAGGGCCTCGGTCAGAACCCATTCGTCGTGGCCCGTGATTCCCTTCTTCGGCATCGGCAGACCCCACATATGGCGGCGCTGCACAGTCTATCGCGACTTCCGCCAAATCGCCATTGAGCCGTTGCGGACGGCCCGCACCCGGCAGGGGCGGCCTTGCTATATGGCGGCGCGTGGCTAAAAGGCGGCAAGTTGCAGGGCCGTGGTATCTTTGTTGAAACAATATTGGCGTAGACGGGCGCCTGCACGCGATCCTGCCCGGCAGTTCCGGTCCGGATCCGCTGATCCCGTCTCCGCAGCACGATCCGGTTGCGCACCCTCAAGGCTCAAGCCCAGCATGGTCTTTCTCAGCTTCGTCTACCGCTTCGTCACCAACTTCTCGTTCCTGGCGGTGGTCTATTTCAGTCTGAACTTCATGGAGAAGTATCCGAACCGGGCGATCCTCGCGATCCTGGTGCTGGTCTATGCCGGCATGCGCGCCGCCTCGACGCTGCGTGCGTTCTACTTCTTCCAGAAGATCGAGAAGCTGGAGGTCGAGACGAAGCGTCTTCAGGCCCCGATCAATGACGGCTCGGGTGGAACCAATGCGCGCAAGCAGATCGTGGCCGACGTTGCGCGGCTGCGCCGCGACGGCGAGCTCAAGTCCTATATGGACCTGTTCTTCCTTGCGTTGATCGTGCTGCTCTGCGTCGCCGCGATCATGCGGCAATAACCGCTTTAGGCGCGCTTCTTCACGCCGGTCGCGAGGCGGGTCGGCGTCGTGCTCTTGGGGGCGGTGTTCTTGGCCTGCGCGGCATGCTTGGGGCCGGCCGGCGCCGCATGTGCGGTCCGGGGAGCGTGCATCTTGCCGGCCTTGCCCTTTGCGGCCTTGTCCTTGGCCGTGTGAGGCGTCTCGGCCGCCATCGCCATCCGCGTCGCGGCGCGCCGCGACAAGGTTGTGGACAGCAGCACCTCGACCGAGCCTTCCGGAATCGCGAACAGGTCGCGGCCGGGCACGGCCAGGGTGGATGCGATATTCGTCTGCGCCTTGGTCCGGCGCGGCAGCAGCGGCTGGTGCTCGGTCAGCGCATTGAGGTCGGCCAGCGCGGGCGCCGGCAACGTCCGGGTCTCGGTGAACACGAAATTCGGAACGGCCGGCCAGCGTGCGATCGGTGTCGTCTCGGTCGGCGGATGCAGCAGCCATTCTACCGGCGTGGTCGGCGTTGCCGGCCGGTCCGCGGTCGCCGGCACCACATGCACGATGCGATAGCCGCGCGCCTTGAGGTCGCGGATGATTTTTGGCAGCGCCGCAACCGTTCGCGCCTGGATGTCGTGCAGCAGCAAGATGCCCTTGCCCTTGGCCTCCAGCCGCTGCATCGCGAGCTGATAGACGCGGTCGGACGACACGTGCCGCCAGTCGTCGGCCGGGAAGTCGGCGCTCCAGACCTGGATGCCGCGCGAGATCAGATAGTTCTCGACGCCCTCGGCGCGCATCAGGCCGGGAATGCGGAAGAACGGCGCGAGTTTTGACGGATCGGTCATTGCGGCCGAGGTCCACTCGATGCCGCCGTTGATCTCGGGCTCGTATTTCTCGACCGGCATCCGGTCGAACGTCAGCGGATGGCTCATGCTGTGGGTACCGACGGTGTGTCCCGCCGCCACCAGCTTGCGCACGCCTTCCGGGTTCGCCTTGGCCTGCTGGCCGATGATGAAGAAGGTCGCCTTGATGCACTCGTCGTCGAGCATCTTGAGGACCTGGTTGGAATATTTCGGCAGCGGACCGTCGTCGAAGGTCAGGACGACCTCGTGATCCCTAAGCGGCAGCGTCTCGCGGTACTGCATGGTGCCGATGCGCGGATGCTCGCGCGGATCGACCACGAGGGTGCGGGACGTGCCGAGCGCGTCCGGATGGCCGGGGCAGTCGGCCGCATAGGCCGCCGGTGCGCCCGCGGTCAACAATCCAAGACACAGGACGATCCACGATCGCGTCCGAACCACAACGCTACCTCCGATCATGAATCCCGTCTGCCCTCATACGCTTGCCGCCATAGTAGGTCTGAGACGCCTGGAAACGGTTCAGGCGCAATACCCTTCCATCTTTGCATTCCGTAGCATGAACAGAGTGTTAATAGGGCCAAAATCACCCCATTTTGCGCCGCCGTGACATTCCGGCATCAGCGCGCATCGGCGCTTTTCTGTGACGTTCCTGGCGGGACCACGTGAACCACGCGAAACCCGTTCTCCCTCAGGTACCGCAGGAAGGCCGGCATGATCGCCGCCGTGCGCGCCTTGGGATCGTGGAAGAGGATGATACCCTTGCCGCTCGCAGCGAGGCGCTCGGTGACCAGCTTCAGTTCCTGCTCCGGCGTCATCTCGTTCCAGTCGCTGGCCCAGAGGTCGGCCCCGAACACGACGATGCCGCGCGATTGCAGCAGATCGAGCTCGGCTTGCGTCGCCTCGAAATAGGGGAAGCGGAAGAACGGCGTCGAGGGCGTCGTCGTCGAGACCCCGTGCAGCGCCATCTCATCGGCGGCGATGCCGCGGTCGATCTCGCTCCTCGCCTTGTCGATCGGGATTCGCGCCATGAACGGATGCGAGAAGGTGTGATGGCCGATGGTGTGGCCTTCGCGCGCAATGCGCTTGACCATCTCGGGGTGCTGCGAGGCGTGCAGGCCGATCAGGAAGAACGTCGCGCGCACGCATTCCCGCGCCAGCGCCGCCAGCACCTTCGACGTCGTCGGCGGATGCGGGCCGTCGTCGAAGGTCAGTACGACCTCGTGATCGGCGAGCGCCAGCGTCTGCGGGAAGCTCTTCAAGCCGACGCGCGGCGTGGTCCTGGCGTCGACGCTCAGGATCCGCGACGTGCCGAGCGCATCCTTGCGCGGGCACTCGGCGGCATCCGTCGAGGCCATGCCGGTGAGGCCCGCAAGGACGGCCCCCGCCGACATCGATGTCCATTTCAGCCGAAGCATCTTTGCCATTGCGCTTGGAGTCGCCTTGTGGGTATTGCCTGAACCATCAGCTCAGACCACTCGTTCCAACCTGTCAAACGGCGAGGCGCACCATGGATGAACATATGGACGGTGCTCCATCCGCCGCGGATTCGGTACTCGACCACGTGCCGATGCGCAATGAAGACGGCGAAATTCGTCACGAATTCGTCGAGGAAATTGCCCGTGCGATCGAAGCCGGCGACAGCGCGGCGCTGCGCGCCTGCGTGGCCGAGCTGCACGAGGCCGACCTCGGCGACCTGATCGGCGCTCTCGCGCCCGACGACCGCGTCCGCCTGGTCGAGCTCACGGGCCGCGACTTCGACTTCTCGGCGCTGAACGAGGTCGACGAGGCCGTCCGCGAGGAGATCCTCGAGGAGTTGCCGCCGGAGACGGTGGCGGAAGGCGTCCGCGAACTCGAATCCGACGACGCGGTCGAGCTGCTGGAGACCCTCGACGAGGACGAGCAGGAGGAGATCCTCGAGAAGCTGCCGCTGCAGGAGCGCGTCGCGCTCGAGCGCAGCCTGCTGTATCCGGAGAATTCCGCCGGCCGCCGTATGCAGACCGAGTTCATCGCCGTGCCCCAGGATTTCACCGTGGGGCAGGCGATCGACTACATGCGCGAGACGCCGGATCTGCCCGACCGCTTCTACGAGATCTACGTCGTCGACAAGGACCAGCACTGGCAGGGCGCAGTCCCCCTCGACGTGCTCTTGCGCGCCCGCCGTCCGGTGCCGCTCACCGAACTCACCGACGAGGACCGCCGCCGCGTCTCCGTCCTGGAGGACCAGGAGGAGGTGGCGCGCATGTTCGGCAAGTACAATCTGGTCGCAGCCCCCGTGCTCGACACCCAGGACCGCCTCGTCGGCGTCATCACCGTCGACGACGTCGTCGACGTCATCGAGGAGGAGGCGGACGAGGACCTCAAGGCGCTCGGCGGCGTCACCAGCGACGAAGAACTGTCGGACACGTTCCTCACCATCGCCCGCGGCCGTTTCAACTGGCTGCTGGTGAACCTCGCCACCGCGTTCCTGGCGTCCTCCGTGCTCGGCCTGTTCGAGGGCCAGCTCGAGAAGATGGTCGCGCTCGCGGTGCTGGCGCCGATCGTGGCGAGCCAGGGCGGCAATGCCGCGACCCAGACCATGACGGTCGCGGTGCGCGCGCTCGCCACCCGCGAGCTCGGCTCCTCCAATGCCTGGCGCGTGGTGATGCGCGAGACGCTGGTCGGCCTCGTCAACGGGCTCGCCTTCGCCGTGATCACGGGCATCGCGGCGGTGGCCTGGTTCAAGATCCCGGGCCTCGGCATCGTCATCGGGCTTGCGATCATCTGCAACCTCGTCGCTGGCGCGCTCGGCGGCATCCTGATCCCGATGGCGCTCGAACGCGTGAGGGCCGACCCGGCGGTGGCCTCCGGCACCTTCGTCACCACGGTGACGGATGTCGTCGGCTTCTTCTCCTTCCTCGGGATTGCGACGCTCTGGTTCGGGTTGAAGTAGGGGGCGCGGTGGGGCCGTAGCCCGGATGGAGCGCAGCGTAATCCGGGACCGCTGCATCGCCGCGAGAGCTGCCCCGGATTACGCTTCGCTTCATCCGGGCTACGGGCAACTATCTTTAATTCGAACTTAAGCGGCCTGCCGCATCATCGCCCGTGCTTGGGGGAATGGACATGCGGTTGCGGCTGAAGGCGGACGGGCGGATCGTCGAGTTGCGGGATGGACAAGAATTTCCGGTCCAGCCGGCGGCCGCGCCTGGCGACGCCAGTTCGCTCGCGGTGCGCGACCTGCGGCGCCGCGCCTGCCTGACCCAGATGGAGTTCGCCGCCAAGCTCGGCGTTCCCGTCGAGACCATCCGCAACTGGGAGCAGGGCAAGCGGGCGCCCCGGGGGCCGGCCCGTGCGCTGCTCGCGGTGATCGCGCATGCGCCCGACACCGTGTTCCAGGCGCTGGCCAAGGCGTGACGTCAAGGCCGGAAGCCACGCGCGAACCGCCTGTTAGCATTGCCCTGAATATCCGTCCCGATGGCACTGACGTCCGTTGGCAACCATCACGGGCGAGGTCCATAATGTCGACCGGGGCTACGTAACAGAGAGGATTCCTCATGCTGTTCGTCGAGGCCAATGGCGCACGGATCCCGGCGATCGGACTCGGGACCTGGGAGTTGGAAGGACGAACCTGCGCCCGCGTGGTCGAGCAGGCGCTGCGGCTCGGCTATCGCCACATCGACACCGCCCAGGTCTATGACAACGAGCGCGAGGTCGGCGATGCCTTACGCGCCTCCGGCGTGCGCCGCGACGACGTCTTCCTCACGACGAAAGTCTGGACCAACCATTTCGCGCCCCACGATCTCGAGCGCTCGGTCAAGGAGAGCCTCGCGCGCCTGCGGCTTCCTTCCGTCGATCTCTTGCTGCTGCACTGGCCCAATCCGCATGTGCCGCTGGCGGAGACGCTTGGCGCGCTGTCGCACGCGAAGCGCATGGGCCTGACCCGCCACATCGGGGTCTCCAATTTCACGGTGGCGCTGATCGAGCAGGCGATCGCGCTGTCGGGCGAGCCGCTGGTCTGCAACCAGGTCGAATACCATCCCTATCTCGACCAGACGAAGGTGAGGGCGGCCTGCGATCGGCACGGGCTCGCCCTGGTTGCCTACAGCCCCGTCGCCAAGGGCCGCATCAAGTCCGACCAGACGCTCGCTGCCATCGGCCGCGCGCATCGCAAGACGCCGGCGCAGGTCTGTCTGCGCTGGCTGGTGCAACAGAATGTTGCGGCAATCCCGCGCACCTCGCGCGTCGAACGCCTGTCGGAGAACATCGATATCTTCGATTTCGAGCTCTCGGACGACGAGACGGCGCAGATCGCCGCGCTGGCCAGCCCCAAGGGGCGACTGACCGATTTCGGCTTCGCACCGAAATGGGATTGAGGGGAGACAGCGGTATGCTAACAGCAGGGCGGCAACCCAAGATCGGGCGATGGAACCGCGGAAGATCATACGGACGGACATTGCAGCGTCGGCGATCGCGCATCTGACGCTGGTGGCGCTGATCATCGTGATCAGCGAGGTCCGTCCGTTTCACGCCGCTGCGCCCGAGACCGTTTCGGTCGACATCGTCACGCCGGAGCAGGTGAAGCAGGAGGAGGCCAAGGCCCAAGAAAAGGAAGAGAAAGAGAAGCCGCCGGAGCCGCTCCCCGACCTGAAGCTGCCGAAGCTGGATGTCACCGACAAGGCGGACGCGACGGCGAAGCCGTCCGCCAAGCCGCAGCCATCGCCTGAACCGCAGCAACCAGCGCAGCAGAAACAGCCGGCACCCTCGCAACCGCCGAAGCAGCGCGAGGCCAACGTGCAGCCCCAGCCTCAGCCGGCGCAACAGCCGCCGCCGCAACCGCAGCCCCAACTGCCACCTCAGGCGATGCCGCAGCCGCCGGTGCAGCCGCCGCCACAGGCGATGCAGCAGCCGCCGGCCGCGCCGCCGCCGGCCTATCAGGCGCCGGAGCCTGACGTCACCGTCAAGTATGGCGTCATGCTCGGGCTGCCGCCCGAACTGCCGACCGAGCTACCGAAAGACGCCCCCAAGGACGATGGCGGTGACGCCAAGGACTCAATTGCAGCCAAGCTGCCGGCCGAAGTCATCGCGGCGTTGCGTCGCCATTTGAGAAGCTGCGCCAAGCTGCCGGCCGGGGTCGATCCGACCGACAACGTCCACATCAAGCTGCGCGCGGTGTTGGCCACCGACGGCACGCTGGCGCGCGAGCCGATCCTCATGGCGGCCCCGCCATCCGCCAAGGGCGTGGCCATCGTGAAGTCCGCAACGAGCGCACTGCAGGCCTGCCAGCCCTACAAGATGTTGCCGGCCGACAAATACGAGGAATGGAAGGTATTGGACCTGCCGTTCTCGCCGCGGGATTTCGGCGGATAGCTACCCAAACTGCTTCGACAAAACCGCACGAAGCGGTCGCGGCGCATGACCCGCCAGGCGCTGGACGTCGCCGGTCACGATGTCGAAGTCTCCCGCCGCGAAGCGCCGCTCGACATCGATCAGCGCCGCGACGTATTCTTGCGGAATCTTCGCCCGGATCATTCCATCGCGAAGCTGCGCTTCATCCATGACGACAAAATGGGTCGGCTTGCCGGTGATATCCGACAGCAGATCGGCGCGTTCCCTGGCGCTGATCGCAGCCGGACCCGTTGCATTGTAGATTGCGCCGGCGTGACCATCGCCAAGCAGGATACCGGCCGCCGCGGCCGCCACGTCGTCGCGCGAGACGAAAGCGACGTGATTCTCGCCGAGCCCCGGCACGATGCCCGAGGCCGCGGACATCGCGGCCACCTGCGCAAATGATTCAGCGTAGTAGTTCATCCGCAAGATGGTCCACCGCCCGGCGGCTCTCATCAGATGCTGCTCGCCCGTAAAATAGGCTGCGTACATATCGCGCTCGTCGACCTCCCGGGCGGCCGCGATCGACATCATCACGACGTGCCCGACGCCGGCCCTTACGGCAGCGTCGATTGCGCTGACGAAATGGCGATCGCGCCGGCCTGGCTGAACGTCAGAGCTCGGAATGATCAACAACCGGTCGAGGCCCCGATAGGCCGCGATCAGCGTTTCGGGTTGGTCGTAGTCACCATGTCGCGCCTCGACCGCCGCATGGACTGTTGCAGGAGTGCGGGAGATGCCGACGATGTGGTGCCCGCCGCCTCGCTCGATCAATTCGGCCACCGCCGCCTTGCCAAGATGACCACTCGCTCCGCTGACGCCGATCTGCATATTCGATGTCCTTCCGTGTAACGAACAATTTGTTCGTGACGATATGTTCGATATCGAATAGAGCCGCAAGAACGCACAATTTGATGCGCCACGAACAGATTTGATCGTGTGTGGATTCAAGGGACAGGACGATGAAGCGCTTCAAGCCTCAGCCTCGGATGGCAAGGCCCGGATGGGATGACCCCGACGACTGCCGCGCCGTGCTCAAGGTCCTCGATCGGATCGGAGACAAATGGACGGTCATGGCCGTCGGTGCGCTGGCTGACGGTCCGATGCGCTTCAATGCCATCCTGCGCATGACCGGGGCGTCGCACCGCATGCTGACATTGACGCTGCGTGCCCTCGAAGGGGACGGGCTCGTGAAGCGGACTGCCTATGCAACGATCCCGCCGAAGGTGGAGTACGAACTGACCAGGCTCGGCCTCTCCTTGATCGAACCATTGCAGGCCATCGCAGCCTGGGCTCAGCGCAACCGCCGGGCGATGGAAGCCGCTCGGGCGAAGTTCGAGGCCGCGAAGGCCGGCTGAGGCTCCCGTAACCCGGGTGAGCGGAGCGATACGCGGGAAAACCGCTCGCAAGGATTCCCGGATGTCGCTTCGCTCATCCGGGCTACGAGGCTTGCAAGCAATCCAGAATCCCTCTGCGGAAAGACCCTGGATTGCTTCGCTGCGCTCGCAATGACGAGGCGGAGAGAGCCGGCCTCAATGACCGCGCTTCTTCATCCCCTCGTCACTCGCCACCACCTCCGGCGCCATCGCCGCCCAGGCGCTGGAGGCGAACTGCCGCCGCCATGTCACGACCACCACGGCGGCCGTGGTCACGAACAGCAGCCAGGGGCTGACGAACCAGCCGAGATAGCCGAGCGCGAAGAAGAAGGCGCGCTGGCCGCGGTTGAAATGGCGGCCTGCGGATTCGAACAGGCGTGTGGTGCGCATGACGTGGGCTTCGGCCGCCGGCGTATCGCGTTGCGATGCCGGCGGCATGCCGCCGAACAGGATCGCGACATAGTTGAACAGGCGATAGGCCCAGGCGAACTTGAAGAAGGCGTAGACGCAGATCAGCACGAGGCCGACGCATTTCAGCTCCCACATCGCGGGCGAGGTGCTGAGGTCGATCGGCAGCTTGCTCAGAATCGTGATCGCATCGTTGGTGGCGTGCAGCAGCGCCAGCGCGCCGCCGAGCGCGAACAGGCTGGTGGAGGCGAAGAAGGCGGTGCCGTTCTGGAGCGAGGCCATGATCTGCATGTCGACCATGCGCGTCTCGCGGTCGAGCAGGCGGCGCACCCAGACCTCGCGATAGCGGTTCATGCGCGCCGACAGGCTGTCGCGGCCGTAGGCCGAGTGTTCCAGCGTCAGGGCATAGGCCAGCCATTCGATGATGAAGAAGCCGACCGCGGTGATGTCGACCCAGTGCCTGCTCATGTCTTGCTCCCTTGGGATCGCAACGATTGCCACGCATGGCCGGGCGCAGCAACGATTGATTGGCGGCAGGCGATGGCGTTAAAAGCAGCTCGCTTCAAGACGTCTCGGGAAGGATCAGTGACATGGCAACGCTCAAGCTCGCGATCGGCAACAAGAACTACTCGTCATGGTCGATGCGGCCCTGGCTCGCGCTGCGCGCGAACGATATCCCGTTCGTGGAAACCCTGATCCCGCTCTACACCGACAATCCCGCCGACAAGGAGCAGATCCTGTCCTTCAGCCGCGCCGGCAAGGTGCCCGTGCTGGTCGACGGCGACGTGACGGTGTGGGATTCGCTCGCCATCATCGAATACATTGCCGAACGTTACCCCGAGAAGAAGCTGTGGCCGGACGACGCCGCGGCCCGCGCCCATGCCCGTTCGGTCTGTGCCGAGATGCATTCCGGCTTCGTGCCGCTGCGCAGCGAATGCGGCATGAACCTGCACCGGCCGATCCGCGCCGTGGCGCTGTCGGCCGATGCGAAGGCCAACGTCGCGCGCATCGAGGAGATCTGGCGCGAGTGCCGCGCGCGCTACGGCACCAAGGGACCGTTCCTGTTCGGCCGCTTCGGCGGGGCGGATGCGATGTATGCCCCGGTCGTGCACCGCTTCCGCACCTATGCGATCGAGGTGGCGCCGGACACGAAGGCGTACATGGAGACGATGATGGCGCTGCCGGCGTTCCAGGAATGGACTCGCGAGGGGATCGCCGAAACGCTTCTCATCGCGAAGTTCGAGGACGCCTAACCCGCGCAAGTGATTGGGCGTGGCTTGACGGTTCCCCGCACGGCGGCGCTCAATCACGGTGCAACGACGGCTTGGGAGAGGGCGCCATGGGAATCCTGGACTCGCTGGAAAACAATCCCGCGCTGCGCAGCGCACTCGGTCAGCTCGGTGCCGCCGTGCTGCCGGCTGTGCTCAACGAGGTGCTCGGCAGCAACAACCAGGGCGGCCTCAGCGCGATCGTCGCAAAACTCCAGCAGGCCGGCTTCGGCGACCAGGTCAAATCCTGGCTCGGCAACGGCCACAACCTGCCGATCTCGGCCGACCAGCTCCGCGCCGTGCTCGGCAACGATACCGTCCGACAGCTCGCCGCACGCTACAACATCCCGGTCGACCAGTTGGGTCAGATCCTCGCCCAGGAGCTGCCCAAGGCCGTCGACCAGGCCAGCCCGCAAGGCCATCTGCCCCATACCGCCTAGGGCTCCGCTCAAGCACTGCCAAGGTGGGCCGCTGTTCCCGTTATCGTCCTGAAAAGACTTCAAAATTCGTGTATTTGCCAGGCTTGCATGAGGCTGGTCAAAAACGCCGCATGCATGCTATACAGCACCCGGGTTTCCGGCCGGCCATCGCAGTGGGACCATGGGCGAGGCAGGCGTTGTTTGAGTAATGGAGAGGGTGTTGAAGCACAAATTCCCCGTTGGAACGCGCGTTTTGTTCACGGCCAGCAACGTCGCGCGCCCCGCTGCCAGCGGCTCGTATGAGATCATCCGCCTGCTGCCGACGGAAGGCGACGACTGCCAGTACCGGATCAAGAGCTCGACCGAGGCGTTCGAGCGCGTCGCCAAGGAAAGTCAGCTGGCGCTGACCTGACGCGCCGTCGATCGCGCCCGTTGCTATCGCGGACAAATCTGCTCCGCTCGCCGTCAAAAGGCCCGCTTCGCCTTCACAGGGTGGGGCGGGGGCAGTTGCCGACTCGCGGTGCTCGCTTGACCATTCGCTCTTTGCTCGCGTGAGGGGACGTCGCGCATGAACTGGGCATCGGCCACTTCGCTCGACCAAATCTGGCGCTCGCCGGCCCTTCCGATGTGGATGACGCTGGTCGCGGCCGGATTCTTCGGATTGATCCTGTTGATCACGCTGCTTCGCGCCGAGAAGTCGCTCGCCAACGGCGCGCTGACGGTGATTACGCTGCTGTCCATCGCGATCGCCGGGGCTGCCATGGTTCACGTCTATGAAGCGGCGGGGCAAGACGCGCCGGCCGAGTCGCGCGCACAGGCCGCGGTCACCGCGAGCCTGCCGGCGCTGTCCTGTCTCGATGGGCTCGCCGGAGATGCCGTAGCCACGGGCTGCGAGAAGGCGCTGTTCGGCGCACCCGACACAGCCGCGGCGGCCGTTGCCTACACCGCGGCGAGGATCGACCGCCTCACCGCGCTCGGCGATGCCGCGACCGCCGACAAGAGCCTGACGCTCGACATGAAGGTGCTGCGCAAGTCGCTGGAACGTGATCGCTACGGCCTCGTCGCGCAGGTGCTGGTCGCGCGCGACGGCTGCACGCAGTTCGATTGTGCCGCCTTCCGCTCGCTGACCGATCAGCAGCAGGTCGCCGCCAACATGGAGTCCCATCTGTACGACACGCTGGTCGCACGCTATGCGCCGACCTGGAATGCGCCCGGGGCGGCGCCGGCAATGCCTGCCACCGCCACGCTCGCGGGGTTGCCGCCGTCGATGCCGACGGGCAAGCCGACCAATGCGGAGTTCCCGAGCGCCTCGTCGACGCCTCCGGTGAGCATCATGAATCCGGAGCCGCCCACTGCGGCGACGAAGCAGGCGGCGCCTGCCGCTGGCGCTGCGCCGGCAGCACCGCGCGCGCCGGCCGCGACCTCGGCGCAGGCTGCGGCACCCGCGGCACCGGCCGCCAAGAAGCCGCCGGCGCCGAAGGCCGCGCGTGCGCCCGCTGCAGCACCGGTTCCGCTCGCGCCACCGGCTTCCGCGCCGGCTGCTCCGGCTGCGGATAACGAGTAGTTCGGCATTCCAAATGCGTGGCGGCCCGGCTAATGCTGGGGCATGCCACTCCATCTGATCAAGCTCGCCGTCGGCTGCGACTCCGTCAAGGAATTGAAGGAGTGGGTGGCCGAACGGATGCAGACCGCCAAGAAGAAGGGTCTGCCGCAACACCACATCCACATCACCCGCATGGTGCCCAAGCGTGACGCCGAGATCCTCGCCGGCGGGTCGCTCTATTGGGTCATCAAGGGCGAGATCGCCGCACGCGAAAAGATCATCGGCATCGAGCCGTTCCGCGACAAGGACGGCATCGGACGCTGCCGCATCGTGATGCAGCCGAAGGTGATTTCGGTCTCGCCGCGGCCGATGCGACCCTTCCAGGGCTGGCGCTATCTGACCGAGGATTCCGTGCCGGCCGATCTCGGCAAATCCGCCGCCGGCTCGATCGCGGCCATGCCGGAGCCGATGCGGCGCGAGCTGCGGGATCTCGGGCTGCTCTAAACCGCGATATTGTCGATCAGCCGCGTCGTGCCGAGCTTGGCTGCGACAAGGATCCGCAACGGGCCGTCCTTGCGCGCGGTGACCGGTGCCAGCGTCGCGGCATGGCGGGCTTCGTAATAGTCGAGCGCAAAGCCGGCCGCCTTGATCATCTCGGCGCCGCGCGCCATCGCAGGCGCGATGGCTTCGCCGCCGCGGATGCGGCCTGCGCTCTCCTTCATGGCGCGGTAGAGCGTGGTCGCGGTCTGCCGCTCCTCGGCCGAGAGGTAGACGTTGCGCGAGGACATCGCGAGCCCGTCGCGCTCGCGCACGGTGCGGGAGCCGATCACCTTCACGCCGAGGTCGAGGTCGCGCGCCATCTGCGTCACCACCCGCAATTGCTGAAAGTCCTTCTCGCCGAAGATCGCGACATCCGGCCGGCATTGCGTGAACAGCTTGCCGACGACGGTGGCGACGCCGCCGAAGAAGTGCGGCCGGAAACGGTCCTCGAGGCCGGCGAGCGCCGGGCCCTCCGGCACGATGCGGGTGGCAAAGCCTTCCTGGTACATGGCCTCGACGCCGGGATGCCAGACGATATCGACGTCCTCGGCCGCGAGCTTGGCGATGTCCGACTTCCAGGTGCGCGGATAGGCACCGAAGTCCTCGGTCGGAGCGAACTGGGTCGGGTTGACGAAGATCGACACCACGACGCGGCTGGCCCGCTGCTTGGCGAGGCGCACCAGCGACACATGCCCGTCATGGAGCGCCCCCATGGTCGGGACCAGCGCGATCGTGGCCTTTCGCTTGCGAAGATTGTCGAGGGTGCGCCGGAGCGCGGGGACCGTGCGGGCGATCAGGGGACTTGACGACATCAGGACTCGACGGGGGTTGGGAATCAGCGCGGAACGGCTCGGCGCCTTGCCGGCTAACCTTAACAAGCGGCAGTCGTGGACGCCATGCGCAGGGATGCGGCACAGCATCCCGCGCAAAGCCACGCGCGATGTCGCGATTGTGGGCTGGATCACAGACGATAAATGGCGTCGCGCGTCATCATGAAGAACGGCGCGCTGCGATTTGCATTACCTGTCACGCATTTCACTTGACCGCAGACGCGGCCAACTCGAAGATATTCGTCAGGGTGTTGAGGATCGCTATGCTCTTGCAAGCTAGCCAAGGCCAGTCAGGCTCGGCGCATGTAGTCGTGCTCGGAAATGAGAAGGGCGGCTCCGGCAAATCGACCACCGCCTTGCACATCGCCGTTGCGCTACTCAAGGCCGGTCAGCGCGTCGCCACCATCGACCTCGATTGCCGCCAGCAAAGCTTCACCCACTACGTCGACAACCGCGCCGCCTGGGCCCGCCGCACCAAGCTCGACCTCGAGCTGCCGGTGCATCGCTGCATCAAGCTCGGCGAGACCATGCAGATTGCCGACAACGAGAACTCCGAGTTCCAGCAGTTCATGGAGGCGGTCTCGGCGGTCGAGAGCAGCTTCGACTTCATCGTCATCGATACGCCCGGCACCGACAGCTACCTGATGCGGCTCGCCCATTCGATGGCCGACACGCTGGTCACGCCGATCAACGACAGCTTCCTCGACTTCGACGTGCTCGGCACCGTCGATCCCGCCAACTACGCGGTGACGGGCGAGAGCCACTATGCCGAGATGGTGCGGGACGTCAGGCGCAAGCGCCGCCAGCTCGACGGGTCGACCACCGACTGGATCGTGGTGCGCAACCGTCTGTCCATGCTCGGCTCCCGCAACAAGCAGCTCGTTGCCGAGGGCCTGAAGGATTTGTCGCTGCGGCTCGGCTTCCGCTATGTCGACGGCTTCGCCGAGCGCGTCGTCTACCGCGAATTCTTCCCGCGCGGCCTGACCGCCCTCGACGAGATCGACGAGGCCACGCTCGGCATGCGGCCCAATCTCGGCCATCTCACCGCGCGGGAGGAGGTGACGAGCCTGCTCCGCCAGCTCAAGCTGCCGCTCGACGAGCGCGGTCGACGACGTGCGGCAAATCGCGCCGAATGGTTCAGTCAGGTCGACAAGCCGCTCGAGGTTCACGACATCCTCGGCGTCTGAGGCGGTATATCGCTACTTCCGGTCCATCTAGAGGTCGGTTCCTGCCCGGAACCAAGCTGGCGCTCGGCCGTTTCACCGCATGTTTACTGCGAAATTGAACCCCATCGCGCCCGGTTGCGTCGGATGGGGACCCGCACCCTGACGTAGCGGTATGAGAATGGGGTGCCCAAGAAACGAGTGCGCCGCACAATGAAAGGGCTGGCGGTTCACAATATTTAGCCTTCCTGTCACGCTGCTGTGACATATATTAGGGAATAGGCGACCAGGGGCCGAAGAGCCTCGGAAGAACACGATTTTCAACAGGGATTCAGGCCGCAAGAGCCTGAGGCTGAGGACGAAAATGAAGCGTGGAATTGCCGTTCTGGTTTCGGTCAGTGCCCTCTGCGGCATCGCCTATTTCACGGCGAGCAAGTGGGCCATCAAGCACGAGACCATCACCTTCTACGACGCTTCGCGCGACAACCGTCCCGTGCCTGTCGATATCGCGGTGCGCCGCGACAAGGAAATGCAGGCCAATGCCGGCATGATCACGCTGCCGGTCGCCGTGATCAATCACGGCAACACCGTCAAGAACACCGAGTACGGCTTCCTCGCCAACATCTTCGCTGCGCGCGGCTACATGGTCGTCAGCCCGCAGCATGACCTGCCGACCGATCCTCCGATGGTGACCAAGCCCGGCGAGCTCTATGTCGGCCGGCTGCCGCAGATCCTGCGGGGCGTCGCCAACATCCATCTCGCCATGCAGGAGATGAAGAAGGTTCTGCCCAACGCCGACTACGACAAGGTGACGATGGTCGGCCACTCCATGGGCGGCGACATCACCATGTATTTCGCCAAGCAGTATCCGGACGAGGTCAAGAAGGTCGTCACGCTCGACAATCTGCGCGTGCCCTTCGTCACCGCCGGCAAGTTCAAGATCCTGTCGTTCCGCTCCACCGATCCGCAGTTCAAGGCCGATGCGGGCGTGATCCCGACGGACGAGGAATGCGAGAAGGCGGGCATTCAGGTCGTGAAGACTGAATTCCAGCACAACGACATGCGCGACACCGGCCCGGACGCGGCCAAGAACTCGATCCAGGGCATGCTCGACAAGTTCCTGAGCGCGACGGACAGCGAGGTTGCGCCGGTCGACACGCAGTCGTCCCCGCCCAAGATCCTCGAGCCCGGTCCGGTCGCCCTGATGGCACCCGCCAAGAGCTGACGTCTCTCGTAGGCAGGCACGATCTTCAAAGCCCCCGCTGGCCCTCCGCCGGCGGGGGCTTTGCACATTGACCGGGCTGCCTGCGCTCGCCACATTAATCGCCCACGCTTGGTTGAGCAGCGATGTCGGGCGAACCCATCAAGCCGCGCAGTGACGCCGTTTCGACGAAGGCCGGCGGAGTGCCGCAGGCCGGCACGTCGACGTCGGAGGACATTGCCGCCTTCGTCGCCAAGGCACGTGCGCTGTCGCCGCATGCGCCCGGTGCGAAGGGGCGACTGATCTTTGCGCTGGATGCGACGATGAGCCGGCAGCCGACCTGGGACATGGCCTGCGCGCTTCAGGCCGACATGTTTCGCGAAACCGCGGCGCTCGGCAGTCTCGACATCCGCCTGGTCTACTATCGCGGCTTCAACGAATGCCGCGCCTCGCGCTGGATCTCCGACAGCGCCAAGCTGGCGACGCTGATGAGCAAGATCGATTGCCGCGGCGGCGACACCCAGATCGGCAAGGTATTGAGCGAGGCACGGCGCGAGGCGGTCGCATCCGGTGTGCGCGCCGTCGTCTTCGTCGGCGATGCCGTGGAGGAGAAGGTCGACGAGCTCTGTGCCAAGGCCGGCGAGCTCGGCATGCTCAAGGTGCCCGTGTTCGTGTTTCAGGAAGGCCATGATGCCGTGGCCGAGCAGGCCTTCCGCGAGATCGCGCGCCTGACCGGCGGTGCCTGGTGCCGGTTTGATCCCGGTGCTGCGGCGCAGCTGCGAGAGCTGTTGCGCGCAGCTGCGGCCTACGCTGCCGGCGGTCGCGAGGCACTGCTGCAGCTGGCAAAGACCGCGAACGGTGCGGCGATGTTGATCGGCCAGATGAAGTAGCGCTCAGGCTGGCCTTCGTCGGCGAACGCCATGCATTTTGGCGCAAGGCCGACTATATTCCGGTCATGACCCTGATCGCCGGCGCCGTCGCCGTTATCACGCTTTATCTGCTGCTTCAGATGTTCCGTTCCGCCAATCCGGCGGTGCTGGCGCGCACCATCAAATTCGGCGGCGGCGTGCTGGCGCTGGCGGTCGCGGCCTTCACGGGCTTGCGGGGCGAGCTGGCGGTTGCGATCCCGCTCGGAATTTTCGGTGCCGGACTGCTCGGCTGGACGCCATTGGCGAACGCCGGCTTCGGCAATATCGGCGGGCTGTTTGGGGGCGGCGCTGCGCCCGCGTCCGGGCAGGCCTCGCGCGTGCGCTCGCAATTCCTCGACATGCGGCTCGACCACGATTCCGGCCAGCTCGGAGGCCGGATCGTCGCCGGTCCCCACGCCGGGCGCGATCTCGACGAGTTCGATCTCGCGGGCCTCTTGGCGATGGTCCCGGCGTTCGACGCCGAGAGCGTGGCCTTACTTGAAAGCTATCTGGACCGCCGGTTTCCCGCTTGGCGTCAGAACGCGCAGGGCGATGCGGCAGGGCGGCAGCGCCGCACGGCGGCGAGTGGCAAAATGACGGCGGAGGAAGCCTATCAGATCCTTGGCCTGCAGCCGGGAGCGGGGCGTGACGACATCAGCCGGGCCCACAAATCCCTGATGAAGAAACTCCATCCCGACCAGGGGGGCTCGACGTATCTCGCTGCCCGGGTAAACGAGGCCAAGGATACTCTGCTTCGCACGCATAACGGCTAACTCCGGCACCACGCTACAAACGCCCGTACCGCGTGAGCTCCGTTGCTCTGTCTGTCGTCGCCCCGATGCCCGCCATTGTCGGCGTGGTCGATCCGTTGAGTAAAAATTTAACCGTAAATCGTTGACGAGAGGTTGTCGCGGAACTGGCCTCGCCGCATCCCCAAAACAAAAATGCCCGCGCAAGGCGCGGGCATTTCGATTGGAGCGGTGCAGACGATCAGTTGCGGACCGTAATGCAGGAGATGTCGGCGCGCTTCAGGGCGCGGCAGACGGCTTCGGCCTGGTCGCGCTCGAGCCCGGCGAAGCGGGCGCGGTAGAGCTTGCGATTGTCCTTGGCGACGACCGGCTCGGTGAACGGATCGGCCTTGCTGAGCAGGCCGCGGGCCGAGTTGCGCGCAGCGTCGATGCGCTGCTGGGCTTCGTTCTCGCTCTCGAGCGCGCCGACCTGGACGATCCAGCCGCTGTGGACGGCCGGCTTGGTGGTGGCGCTCATCTGGATCGGCTGCGGCGCCGGATCGGCGGACGCAAGCTTCGGAGCGGCCGGGGCGGGCGCGGTCGCGGTTGAGGCCGGCAGCACGCCGAGGATACCGTTACCGGTGCCGAAGCCGGCCGGCTGGCGCGGCAGCTCGGTACGGGCGACGTCGGCCTTCGGCGCTTCGGGCTGGCTTTGGGGCTCGGGCTTGTTGATCAGATCGGCGCGGGCGACGACGGCGCCAGAAGTTTCCGCGACATCGGAGCGGGAGGCGATCGTGCTCGTGACTTGCGGTGCGACCGGAGCCGGGGCGGCAGAGGCGACCTTGACGGCGCCGGCCTTGACCTGAACGGTCTTGACCCGGACCGGCTTCATCGGTTCGGACGAGCCGGGGATGATCGAGAGCGGCTGGCTCGAGATCACGCCATTGGTGAGCGGGGCGGGCTCGATCTTGGATTCAGTCGGCCGAACCTCGGGCTTGCTGGCTTCCGGCTTGGGCGGAGCCGGCGGCACCGCGGCCGTCGCCGCGGCTAGCGTCGACAGGCGCGCAGCGAGACGCGACGGGGCGGCCTCGGGAGCAGGCGCGGCGGCCTGGACCTGCGGAGCGGGGCGGGCCGGCGTGTCCGAGGCGTCCGCGACCTCGGCAGAGGCGTCAGCGCCATTGCGTTCGGTGACTGCGGCGACGGTGTGAGTGGTCGCGCCCTTCTCGATGTTCTCCGCCAGCAGGTTGCGCATGATGGCGTCGCGCGAGCCGCCGCTGCGGCCGCCCAGCACCACGCCGATCAAATGGCGGTTGCCGCGGCGCATCGAGGTGACGAGGTTGAAGCCGGAGGCGCGGGTGTAGCCGGTCTTGATGCCGTCCACGCCTTCCACGCTGCCGAGCAGGTGATTGTGGTTGTGGATCGACTGGCCGCGCCAGTTGAACGTCGAGGTGGCAAAATAGCGATAGTAGCGCGGGAAGCGCTCCTGGACGGCGCGGCCGAGCGTGGCCTGGTCGCGCGCGGTCGTGACCTGCTCGTCGTTGGGAAGGCCGTTGGCATTGCGGTAGACCGTCCGGGACATGCCGAGCGAGCGCGCCTTTCGCGTCATCATCTGGGCGAAGTCGTCTTCATCTCCGGCGATCGCCTCCGCGATGACCACGGCGGCGTCGTTGGCGGAGCGGGTGACGAGACCCTTGATGGCGTCCTCGACCCGGATGGTCTGGCCGGCACGCAGGTTCAGCTTGGTCGGATCCTGGTCGGCGGCGTGCTGGGACACCGGCATCTCGGTGTCGAGCTTCATCTTGCCGGACTCGAGACGCTCGAACAGCAGATAGAGCGTCATGATCTTGGTGAGCGAGGCGGGGTGGCGGATACCGTCGGGGCTGTTCGACTGGAGCACCGCGCCGGAATTGCCGTCGACGATGATGGACGCGAATTTCGGGCTGGAGCTCTCGGACACATCGCGCTGCACCCGGTGGTGCGCGTAATGGCGCCGATGGCGCCGCGCCTCGGCAGCATCGGTGGTGAAGATGACTGCGGTGGTGACCGTAAGAAGCCCGAAAACGCCAACCCGCGCCAAGCGCGAGGAAGACAAGTTTTTACGAAGCATGGAACCCCGTCCCCGTTTCTGACTTGATCACCGGCCCGTGAGGCGAAATTGTGCCCATGGGGCCCGGGATCATTACCTGCTCAGGCTGTCCCTCCGCGGGTGTTCGCTGCGGGGGACGTTGGGCCTGAGCCGCTGTTCTGGCTAAGGTGATGTTCTCAAACGGCTTTGGCCGATTGCAGAAGCTGAACACGTCCAGGGAATCAGGGTAGGGGCCCGCGGTTTCCAAAAGCTTAAGGAACCCTTGCGGGAAACCCCGGGAATCTCCGCGATTTGCATCTAGTTTTTGTGCGTCGCACAAGATTCTTGACTTTATTGTGCGTTGCACTAATTATGGGCACAGTCAGGGAGCCGGGGCTTCCCGACGAGAGCCAGGGAAAAGGATTCCGAAATGTTCAAGGTTGAAGACTTTCAGAACTACGGGAAAGAGCACTTCGAGCAGTGCGTTGCCTCCGCGACCTCCGTGCAGCACGGCCTCCAGGCGATCGCCAGCGCCTATGGCGACTACACCAAGAAGTCGTTCGAAGACACCAAGTCCTTCGTCGAGAAGCTTTCCGGCGTGAAGTCGCTGGACAAGGCCATGGAAGCCCAGACCGACTTCGCCCGTTCCGCCTACGAGACCTTCGTCGCGGAATCGCAGAAGATCGCCGGCCTCTACAACGACCTCGCCAAGCAGGCGTTCAAGCCGGTCGAGACCATCGTGTCGAAGTTCACCCCGGCCGCCAACTAAGCTTTCCCGGATATCCTGGAAGTAAAAGCCCGGCTGCACAGCCGGGCTTTTTGTTTGTCGCGACGGGTTCGTCTCGGCGCACCAGCGTGTTCGGACGAACTTGATGGTGCTGCTCGCGCAAGATTAGCTGCCGGTGTTCACCTGCACGAAGATTATGATGCTCGCGGGTCCCGGCGTTTCACACAGCTTCTTCCTTGCCCGATTTTGCGCCACGCGATTCAAACGGCAGCTCGACTGGACCGTAGAAGTCCGGAGATGATCCCGCGCGAAACCGTCGCAGCTCAATGCCCGGCCGGTTCCTGATCAATATGTTCTAACCAGGCGGCGCGGAAATTTTTGTCAAACGGGTCCGGATTGATTAACCTCGGTCAGGATCGTCCGGATCGGGAATCGGGACCGTCGCGGCCGCATAGGCCGGACCTTTGCACGCTTGCGGCGAGCCGGGGGCGGGCCCATATTGTTGACGACCGATACGGCTTGGACCGGACCGGTTGGAAGCGGCGATCCAACGAGGCGGCGCGCCTGTGCGAAGCTCCGAAGGCTGGGCTTTGCGGCGGACCGTCATACGCTTCCGTGGGGAATTTGAACGCCTGAGCCATGCCGCAACTGTTGTCCAGACTCGACCTGTCCGCGGCTACCGCCGCCCTCGCTCCCCGGATGAGCAATGACGAGAACCGTTCGGGCAGTCCGACGGGTCCGAACACCTCTGTCATCACCAAGGTCAAGCCGAAGACCAAGCGACCGAACCTGTACCGCGTGCTGATCCTGAACGACGATTACACGCCGATGGAATTCGTCGTCCACGTGCTGGAGAAGTTCTTCCAGAAGGACGTCGAGGCGGCGACCAAGATCATGCTGCACGTTCACCATCACGGTATCGGGGAGTGCGGCGTGTTCACCTACGAGATTGCCGAGACCAAGGTGACGCAGGTGATGGACTTCGCCCGCAAGCACCAGCATCCGCTGCAATGCGTGATGGAAAAGAAGTAAGTCGCCTTACGGCGCGTCTTGAGGCCGGCTCTCGTATCTGTCGCAATGTGATTGTCGCGTGATACCTGCGCGCGACGTCTGTTGCGGCCGGCAGGATTTAGGGAATTCTGCACCGGCGCCGGTCCCGCCCAAATCGGAACGGGTTTTGCATTGAAAATAGCCCAGGTGGCTAGCTGCGGAGTCGCGGAACCGGTCTTTCGCCGCGATCTTGTATAACTATATGTGACAAAGGTTGTTGTTGCCTGACCGGGCGATCACGACCATGATGGTGGGGGCCATAGAGGACGCGAATGCCGACTTTTTCCCAAAGCCTTGAACAATCCCTGCATCGTGCGCTGGCGATCGCAAACGAGCGTCATCACCAATACGCGACGCTCGAGCATCTCTTGCTCTCTCTGATCGACGACTCCGATGCAGCCGCGGTCATGCGCGCCTGTAGCGTCGACCTCGACAAGCTCCGCACGAGCCTCGTCAATTATCTTGAGACTGAATTCGAGAACCTGGTGACGGATGGCGCCGATGACGCCAAGCCGACCGCCGGTTTCCAGCGCGTGATCCAGCGCGCGGTGATCCATGTGCAGTCGTCGGGTCGCGAAGAGGTGACCGGCGCCAACGTGTTGATCGCGATCTTCGCCGAACGCGAGAGTCATGCCGCTTACTTCCTGCAAGAGCAGGACATGACGCGCTATGACGCGGTCAACTACATCAGCCACGGCATCGCCAAGCGGCCGGGTGTCTCCGAAGCGCGCCCCGTGCGCGGCGTCGACGAGGAGACCGAGACCAAGGGCAGCGAGGACGCCAAGAAGAAGGGCGAGGCGCTCGAGACCTATTGCGTCAATCTCAACAAGAAGGCGCGCGACGGCAAGATCGACCCGGTGATCGGACGCAATTCCGAGATCAACCGCGCGATCCAGGTGCTGTGCCGCCGGCAGAAGAACAATCCGCTGTTCGTCGGTGAAGCCGGCGTCGGCAAGACCGCGATCGCCGAAGGCCTCGCCAAGCGCATCGTCGACAGCGAGGTGCCGGAAGTTCTGGCGGCCGCGACCGTGTTCTCGCTGGACATGGGCACGCTGCTTGCCGGCACGCGCTACCGCGGCGATTTCGAGGAGCGCTTGAAGCAGGTGCTGAAGGAGCTCGAGGCGCATCCCAACGCCATCCTGTTCATCGACGAGATCCACACCGTGATCGGTGCGGGCGCGACGTCGGGCGGAGCGATGGATGCCTCGAACCTGCTCAAGCCGGCGCTCGCCTCGGGCACGATCCGCTGCATGGGCTCGACCACCTACAAGGAATACCGCCAGCACTTCGAGAAGGACCGCGCGCTGGTGCGGCGCTTCCAGAAGATCGACATCAACGAGCCGACCGTCGAGGACGCGATCGCGATCCTCAAGGGCCTCAAGCCGTATTTCGAGGACTATCACCGGCTGAAGTACACCAATGAGGCGATCGAGGCTGCGGTGCAGCTCTCCTCGCGCTACATCCACGACCGCAAGCTGCCCGACAAGGCGATCGACGTGATCGACGAGTCCGGTGCGGCGCAGATGCTGGTCGCCGAGAACAAGCGCAAGAAGACCATCGGCATCAAGGAGATCGAGACCACGATCGCCTCGATGGCGCGGATCCCGCCGAAGAGCGTGTCGAAGGATGATGCCGAGGTGCTCAAGCATCTCGAGCAGACCCTGAAGCGCACCGTGTTCGGCCAGGACAAGGCGATCGAATCGCTCGCCGCCTCGATCAAGCTGGCGCGTGCCGGTTTGCGCGAGCCGGAGAAGCCGATCGGCTGCTACCTGTTCTCAGGGCCCACCGGCGTCGGCAAGACCGAGGTTGCCAAGCAGCTCGCGGCGACGCTCGGCGTCGAGCTGCTGCGCTTCGACATGTCAGAATATATGGAGCGGCACACCGTGTCGCGCCTGATCGGCGCGCCTCCCGGCTATGTCGGCTTCGACCAGGGCGGCCTGCTCACCGACGGCGTCGACCAGCATCCGCATTGCGTGGTGCTGCTCGACGAGATCGAGAAGGCGCATCCTGACCTCTACAACGTGCTGCTCCAGATCATGGATCACGGCCGGCTCACCGATCACAACGGCAAGCAGGTCAACTTCCGCAACGTGATCCTGATCATGACCACGAATGCGGGCGCAGCGGATCTCGCCAAGCAGGCGTTCGGCTTCACGCGCTCGAAGCGGGAAGGCGACGACCACGAGGCGATCAACCGGCAGTTCGCGCCGGAATTCCGCAACCGTCTCGATGCCATCGTCTCGTTCAGCCATCTCAGCGTCGAGGTGATCGGCACCGTCGTCGAGAAGTTCGTGCTTCAGCTCGAGGCGCAACTCGGCGACCGCGACGTCACCATCGAGCTGTCCGAGCCTGCCAAGGCCTGGCTGGTGCAGCACGGCTATGACGAGCAGATGGGCGCGCGGCCGATGGCCCGCGTGATCCAGGAGCACATCAAGAAGCCGCTGGCCGACGAGGTGCTGTTCGGCAAGCTCAAGGGCGGCGGCCACGTCCGCGTCGTTCTCGTCAAGGACGAGGCCGACGAGACCAAGGACAAGATCGGCTTCGAGTTCGTCGAGGGCCCGGTCACGCCGAAGCAGGAAAAGCTGCCCGGCACCCGCAAGCGTCCGCCGGGCAAGTCCAACAAGCCGGGCGGCCCCGGCGGCTCGAAGGGGCCGACCTCCAAGGGTCCGCTGGTCAAGGCTTGATTGGCATATGATGAAATCGAAAAGGCCGGCTGCGAAGCCGGCCTTTTTGTTTGCATCGCAATAAGTGCGCTGAACCTTCTGGCGGCAACTACTGTTGCTCCGTGGCCTGGGGCTGCACGTCAGTAGTATCTGGAGCGGCTGCCGCTGCCTTCGGCTTGGCCTTGGGTTTTTTCGAGGACTCCGCGACGGCCTTCTGCGGTGCTCCGTTGTCTTCTCCGCAGCGACGCTGCTCTGCAAGCGCGCCCAAATATTGCTGACGAGCCTGCAGTGCCTGTATCTCCGTGTCCGCTGTCCCTTGGAAGTCCATGCCGAACCAAAGTACGGGCACCACTAGGCCAGCAACACCTGCCGCGACGTTTTGGGCTACTTTTAATCCCTTGTCCGATGCAAGCTGCTGAACTTTGGCGTTGTTGGTCTGGACCTCGATGTTGATCGCGGCGCAGTCCATGTACCGATCTTGAGGCTGCACTACTGCAACCGGGGCCGGTGCACGACCTGCACAACCGGACGCAGTAGTCGCCACTGCGCAAAGCGCCACAACCTTAAAATAATTCATAAAGAATCCCCCAGCCTTGGTTGCAAAGAAGCGCAACCAGGGCGCGTGTGCAATACTCCTTGCGTGGCATCGTAAAACTACGGATTGCAGCCGGGCGGAGAGTTAATCCCCCTTCATCCGCTGCCCGTCCTGAATGCGGACATGCTCGGCGCCCCGCGCGCCCGTAGGTGCCAGGCGCAGCATGCTGAGCAGCGCGCCGCACAGGGCAAAGCCGACGCCGGCGAGCAGCGCGATCCTGGTGCCCTCCTGCGGGTAGCGGCTGAGGAACAGCGCGACCAGCGCGGCGCCGGCGGTCTGGCCGAGCAGGCGGGCGGTGCCCAGTATGCCGCTGGCGCCGACGGAGCGCTCACGCGGGGCGGCGGCGATCATGGTGCGGTTGTTCGGCGTCTGGAACAGACCGAAACCGAAGCCGGCGAGGGCCATGCGCCAGGCGATGTCGAAGGCGCCGGGCATTCCGGCAGCATCGCGAGCGAGGCGAGCCCGCGGCGCATCGGCGGCCTCGCGAAGGCCGCAGGATGTCACGGCCGACGCAAGCGGGCTTGATGCAGCTCAAGGCGGTCGCTACACCGCCGGCGGATTGCGGTCGGTGAAGGTCGTGCGCTGGTGCCAGTAGGGATAGGGCAGCGTCACCTTGCTGGCGGCGTCGAGCTTTGCGACCTGGTCCTTGGTGAGGGACCAGCCCACCGCGCCGAGATTTTCGCGCAGCTGCGTCTCGTTGCGCGCGCCGATGATCAGCGTCGAGACGGTGGGGCGCTGCAGCAGCCAGTTCAGCGCGATCTGCGACACGCTCTTGCCGGTCTCCTTTGCAACCTCGTCGATCGCGTCGACCACGCGATAGACGTGCTCGTCCGGCACGGGCGGGCCGAACTCGGCAGTCTTTGGCAGGCGGCTGACTTCCGGCTTCGGCTGGCCGCGCCGGATCTTGCCGGTGAGGCGTCCCCAACCAAGCGGCGACCAGACCACCGCGCCGAGACCCTGGTCGAGGCCGAGCGGCATCAGCTCCCATTCGTAGTCGCGCCCGATCAGCGAATAGTAGGTCTGGTTGGCGACGTAGCGCGGGAAGCCGTGCTTGTCGGCAACACCGAGCGACTTCATCAGATGCCAGCCCGAAAAATTCGAAACGCCGACATAACGGATCTTGCCGGCCCGCACGAGCACGTCGAGCGTTGAAAGCACTTCTTCGGGCGGCGTGAATGCATCGAAGCCATGGAGCTGGAACAGGTCGATGTAATCGGTGCCGAGCCGGCTCAGCGAACCGTCGATGGCCGCGAGCAGGTGCTGGCGCGACGAGCCGAGGTCGTTGGGACCGTCTCCGAAGCGGAAGGTTGCCTTGGTCGAGATCAGCACCTTGTCGCGGCGGCCCTTGATGGCCTCACCCAGAACGCGCTCGGACTCGCCGAGCGAATAGACGTTTGCGGTGTCGAACATCGACACGCCGGCCTCGAGGCAGATGTCGAGAAGGCGTCGCGCTTCGGTCGCGTCCGTCGTGCCCCACGCAGCGAGGCGGCCGACGCCGCCGAACGTGCCCGTTCCCAGGCTCAAAGCAGGCACCATGAGGCCGGACCGGCCCAAGCGTCGGTATTCCATCAATCTGCTCCTCGGCTGACCGCTGATTGATCGGTGCGGCCTTGGTGCCGAATGTTAGTGCAAGCACGCTCGTTGTCCTACGACGCGCTCACATACCGGCCTTGCTTCGGAACGGGCTAGTCGTGCCGGAGCATGTCATCGAATGCCGCATCGGCAATGCGCGAGCCGACTGGCTTCGTTGCGGCCCGAGCCTCGCTCCTTGCAACGGGTGAGGGAACGCAGGCGAGGTCACTATTGCGAGTCTGCTGCGGCAGCAGAGTCAAACCCCATCCCACCACGACCAGCATCGCAAGCCGGATCGCGATCATGCTCAGCAACAGCTCCGATCCGCTGATCGTCGTGTGAGTCCTCATGCGTGTCAGCCTGATGCACGCGGCGTGACTAGACAATCTGGAATTGGCGAGCGCTGCCTTCGTTCAGGGCGAAGGCTCGCGAAGATGGCTCAATGCCGCAATTGGCTTTGTCTGAAATCCCGCGGCGACATTCCAAAGTGCTCGCGGAAGACACGGCCGAAATGCGAGAGGTCGTTGAAACCCCAGGCAAACGCGATCTCGCTGATGTGACGGTGGGCCAGCACGGGCGAAGCGAGGTCACGCCGGCATTGGGCGAGGCGCTCCGCAAGCACGTAGCGCTGAAACGAGGTGTCCTCGTCGGCGAGGAGATCGTTCACGTAGCGCGGCGAGATGCCGAGCGCAGCTGCGGTCTCCGCCAGCGACAGATCGGGATCGGCGAGATGCGCGCGAATGTGCGCCTTGAGCCGGTAGAGCAGGGCGGAGCGATGGGTCGAGGATGGCAGCGAGGTCTTGCCGAGCCGTTCGCTCAGCGCCATCGCCAGGAGATCGACGGCTTGCTCCGACAGGGCGGCCGCATTGTTCGGCGCGAGCCGGTCCGCGCTCTGGCAGAGCCTGAAGATGAAGTCGTAGGCGAGCCGCTCGAGCGGTGCGTCTGCGCCGAACGAGATCGCGGTGAGCGTCTCGGTGCCGCCGAGCCGCCGCTGCAGCATCTCGCGGGGCACTTTGAAGATGGTCTGGGTAAAACTGTCGTTGAATTTCAGCTCGTAGGGCCGCGTGGTGTCATAGAGCGCGAACTCGCCGGGATGGATCACGGTCTCGCGCCCATCCTGGATCACGCCGCCGTCGCCGCGATTGCCGAGCGCGACCAGCACAAAATCCTGGTCCGAGCGCGCGATGCGCGAGGGCGTGCGGAATACGTGCTGGCGGTCGGAACAGACGTCGGAGCACACGGCTTTGCCTAGCGAGGCTTGCGTCACCGAGCCATGGAAGGCACTGCCGAGGTCGGACTTGCAGTCCAGCCCGACGAAGACGTCGCAGACGATGTCCTGCCAGAGGGCGAGCCGCCGGTAGCCGGGGCTGCCGTCCGTCGTGAACTGGATTGGCATTTTGGACAGCCTCCCTTTCACATCCCGCAAAACTGCAAATCGGCCAAATCCAGCCTGACCGCAGGCAAATCCCATACCGGGGCGGCGATCCAGTCCGGTCGAGTTTTTGTGCCGCCATGGTCGAGCGCCCGGTCGCCGGGCTCGGCCAAATAGACTGCATCGGACGAGGTCCGCGATCAACCGGCAATGGAGGCGGCCATGGGCATCGAACATCCCAGATACAAGGTGGCGGTGGTGCAGGCGGCCCCTGCCTGGCTCGACCTCGACGCCTCGATCGACAAGTCGATCGCGCTGATCAAGGAGGCAGCCGAGAAGGGCGCCAAGCTGATCGCCTTCCCGGAGGCCTTCATCCCCGGCTACCCCTGGCACATCTGGATGGACTCGCCGGCCTGGGCGATCGGCCGTGGCTTCGTGCAGCGCTATTTCGACAATTCGCTGTCTTACGACAGCCCGCAGGCCGAGCGTCTGCGCGAGGCCGTGCGCAAGGCGAAGCTGACGGCGGTGATCGGCCTCTCCGAACGCGACGGCGGCAGCCTATACCTGGCGCAATGGCTGATCGGCGCCGATGGCGAAACCATCGCCAAGCGCCGCAAGCTGCGTCCGACCCATGCCGAGCGCACCGTCTATGGCGAGGGCGACGGCAGCGATCTCGCCGTGCACGCGAGGCCCGATATCGGCCGCCTCGGTGCGCTGTGCTGCTGGGAGCATCTCCAGCCGCTGTCGAAATACGCGATGTACGCCCAGAACGAGCAGGTGCATGTCGCGGCCTGGCCGAGCTTCTCGCTGTACGATCCCTTCGCGCCGGCGCTCGGCGCGGAGGTCAACAACGCCGCCTCGCGCGTCTATGCGGTCGAGGGCTCATGCTTCGTGCTCGCGCCTTGCGCGACGGTGTCGCAGGCGATGATCGACGAGCTCTGCGACCGGCCGGACAAGCACGCGCTGCTCCATGCCGGCGGCGGCTTTGCCGCGATCTACGGCCCCGACGGCAGCCAGATCGGCGACAAGCTGGCGCCGGACCAGGAGGGGCTGCTGATTGCCGAGATCGACCTCGGCGCCATCGGCGTCGCCAAGAACGCGGCCGATCCCGCCGGGCATTATTCGCGGCCCGACGTGACGCGGCTGCTGCTCAACAAGAAGCGATACCAGCGCGTCGAGCAGTTCGCGCTGCCGGTGGACACCGTCGGGCCCACGGATATTGCCGCGGCTGCAAGCTGATCACTGAATGGAAGTTTCGTAGACTAACATACGACTCATTCATCCCACCAAGGCTTGGATAGGAGTGTGTCCGTCTTAGAAGTGGAGGCGTACCCGCCTGGGACGGCCTCCACGTAGCCAAGGCCTTTCATGGCTATGAACGACGCCATCTCTTCTTCGCAAATTGAAAAAGTTGGCACTCCATTGACGAAGAACAGTGTCGACTGATCAAGGTGCATTCGGCTAAATTCTGATCTTAGTTCAATGTAAAGCCACACCAGACTGTCCAACGTTGGACCGTTTGCAGCATGTTCTTTGGCGAGGGCGGGAACGTCGTCAACATTGCAGTCGAATTTGAAAAATACGCCGAGTCCTTTGTTGTCCTTATCCAAGGACTTGAGGATCTTGAGATTCCACAAGAAGATTGCGCTTCGTTCCAGCAGCGACGTGTGCCATGTGAAAACGTAAGGCGGCTGCAGGTTCGACTCGTTTACGGTTGGAAGTTCGTCTGACGTTTCGAATTGGCGCACTGTCAACGTCAGAGCGTGAACCAGCTTGGCGTAAGCGTCCAATTCAAGTTCGGTCACGACATGCCCACGCAATGGCCGAGCAGCTCCGGATGCGCGGCGCAGATGTGATGCGCGCCGGCGTCCCGCAGCTCGGCCTCGCTGCCATAGCCGTAGAGCACGCCGATCGCTGTCATGCCATTGGTGCGGGCGCCGACCACGTCATGGCTGCGGTCGCCGATCATGATGGCGCTGGCGGGATCGACCTTGGCCTCGTCGAGCGCGTAGCGCAGCAGGTCGCGCTTGTCGACGCGGGTGCCGTCGAGCTCGGAGCCGAACACGCGCTCGAAATAAGGCTTCAGGCCGAAATGATCGACGATGCGGGTGGCGTAGACCGCGGGCTTGCTGGTGGCCACGAACATGCGCGGCGTCGTCTCGGCGAGCGTTGTCAGCGTGTCCACGATGCCGGCATAGGCCTCGTTCTCGAACAGGCCGATATCTGAGAAGCGTTCGCGATAGAGCAGTAGCGCCCGGTCGGCGAGCTCGTCGCTTCCCGTGAGCTTCTTCAGGCTGGCAAGTAGCGGCGGCCCGATGCACCAGGTCAGCTCGTCCTCGCTCGGCACCGCCACGTTCAGCCGCTCCAGCGCATACTGGATCGAGCGGGTGATCCCGGGCTTCGGGTTGGTCAGCGTGCCGTCGAGGTCAAAATAGATTGTGGCCATCAGGGCGGAACCCGCGTTGAGACTGCCGCCCGTTGCTAGTCGGATCAGGCGTCAAGTCAAGGCCCGTCGCGTCATTGCTGCCGGGCCCATGCGACGATCGCTGCGGCGTCCGGGCCGGCCTGGACCTCCCAGGCGGCGATCGTACTGGTCGCGGCGTTGCGGAGCACTGCGACGAGGGACGGCGGCGCCGGCTCGGCGATGGTGACACCGTTGTCGCGCATGCGCGCATAATTCTCGGCGGTACGATGGGCGAGCAGCGCGAACTGGCTCTGCTCGGTCTCGGCTGCAGCCGCCATCACTTCGCGCTGCATCGGTTCGGACAGCGCAGCAAAGGCCTCGCTGCGGACGAAGGCGATCGAGATCGGCATCGCATAATTGATGGCCGTGAAATGCGGCAGGAAGTCCCAGAGCTTGCGTCCTGCGCCGCCATCGCCGGAGGTGAGGAATGCGTTCAGCTGGTGCTCCTTCAGCCCGGCAAGCGCCTTGTCCATCGGCAGGAACTGCGCGTTGGCTCCGGCGGTCCGCATCACCGCGCTCGAATTGGCGTCGTAGGCGCGCAAATTCAGCTTCGGCAGATCGTCGGCGCCTGCGAGCGCATGATCGGACCAGAGGCCGGTCGCCGGCCAGATCGTCAGATAGAGCAGCTTCAGGCCGCGGGCGGCGAACGCCTTCTCGTAGAGCGGGCGCGCCCGCGCACTGGTGGCGCGGGCGACGTCGACCGATTGCACCAGGAAGGGCAGGGTGGAGAGGCCGAGCACCGGGTCGAGGCCGGACAGCGCGCCGGCAAAGGCATCGCCGCCGGCGATGCGGCCATCCAGCGCCGCGCGCGGCATCTCGCCCGAATTGATCTTGAGCTCGTTGTCGAAGGCGCCCGTCACGGTCACGAAACCGTTTGTGCGCGCCGCGACGCGATCGGCGAAAGTGGTGAGGCCGATCCCGGAAATGTTGTTTTGCGGGTATTCCGTGGTCATCCGCCAGCTGACCTGCGCCAGGGCCGGCGCGGCGGACAGGACGAGGGCGGCGAGGGCCAGGATCGCGCGGATCCGTCTGGCGGGGGAACGCATTGGGAGAAGCAGGTCAGGCAGCATATATTGGCAACTCGTCGAACCATGGCACGATGCCACATGGCAGAACAACTTGTCGCATGCCGCGCCGGCACGCGCCACAGCGATGCTTGGGCAGCGTTGGCGCGAATTGCAGCACTTGCCGTTGTCGCACTGGTCGCGTCGGCGACGCAGGCTGCAGCATGGGACAGCTCGCCCGCGAAAACTGATATCGCCGTCCCCAGCGTCGAGGAGCTTGCGATGCCGCCGCAGAAGCCGGCGGCTGGGCGCGAGAGCGACACGCGGGAGTCGATCTGCCTGATCGTCGAGGCTGCTGCGCGCGATGCCAATCTGCCGCTGGAATTCTTCGCCCGCGTGATCTGGCAGGAAAGCCGCTTCCAGGCCGATGCGGTGGGGCCGATGACGCGCAGCGGCGAGCACGCGCAGGGCATCGCGCAGTTCATGCCGGGGACTGCAAGCGAGCGCGGGCTGCTCAATCCTTTCAACCCGGTGCAGGCGCTACCGAAGTCGGCCGAATTCCTGAACGAGCTGCGCAACCAGTTCGGCAATCTCGGCCTTGCCGCAGCCGCCTACAACGCCGGCCCGCGCCGCGTGCAGGAGTGGCTTGCCGGCACCGGGCCGATGCCGGAGCAGACCCGCAACTACGTCTACGCTATCACAGGCACGAGCGTTGACGCCTGGGCCAAGGCGGGCAGCACCGGCAAGGGCCCGCCGAGTTCGCCGCCGACGAGCTGCCGCGACCTCATGGCCCTGTTGAAGCGCGCGCCAAATCCGTTCGTCGCCGAGCTCGAGCAGCATGTCGAGCTTGCCGCGGCAAAGATCTGGGGCGTGCAGCTCGCCGCCGGCTTCGACCGCAACAGGGCGCTGGCGATGTATTCCCGCGCGGTCACGCGACTGAGCGCGGTGATCGGCGAGCGCGATCCGAGCCTGCTGAGCTCGGTGATGCGCAGCCGTGGCACGCGTGCGTTCTACCAGGTGCGCATCGGGGCCGATACGCGAGCCGAGGCGGATGATCTGTGCAACCGCATCCGCAAGGCCGGCGGCGCCTGCTTCGTACTAAGGAATCGGGGTGTGGCGGGGTAGGAGGCGTCTCTCGTGCGCATGCCAGCCCCGCCGCGCGCTTCCTTGACGCGAGGCGCCGCATTGCCCGTTATGCAGCCACGATTCCGCAACCTCGGCCAACACTCCCGTGGCGCTCCCTCCGCTCGATTCACCTCAATGGCAAAGTCCGTGGCGCGCCTTTGCGTGGGGGCTGCGCTCGATCACGCAGACGATCCTCACCATCGTGCTGTTCGTGACCTATCTCGGCATCGGCGCGCTCGCCCATGACACCCATTTCAGCCTGCTCTGGGCGCTGTGCTCGACGCTGTTCGTCTGGGCAGGTCCGGCGCAGATCATCCTGATCACCACGCTCGGCTCGGGCGCCACGATCATCCAGTCGGCGATCGCGGTGACGGTCAGCGCTATCCGGCTGTTTCCGATGGTGGTCTCGGTGCTGCCGCTGATGCGCACGCCGACGACGAAACGGCGCGAGCTTATCTTCGCCGCGCACCTCACGGCGGTGACGCTGTGGGTCGAATGCCACCGCTTCCTGCCGCAGGTGCCGCGCGAGCGGCGCATCGCCTTCGTGCATGGGCTCGGCTGCGGCCTGGTCTCGGTGTGCCTCACCGCCAACACGGTCGGATATCTCCTCGCCGCCAACCTGACGCAGACGCTTGGCGCGGCGATCCTGCTGCTGACGCCGCTGTCGTTCCTGTTCTCGACCGCGCGCAACAGCCGCGAGGTCGCCGACGTCGTCGCGCTGACGCTCGGAATATTGCTTTATCCGCTGGCGGCCAAGATGAACTCGGGTCTCGACATCCTCGTGAGCGGCGTGGTGGCCGGCACGATCGCCTATGGCGTGCATTGGTGGCGGGAGGTGCCCGCATGAGCCTTGCGCAACTCATCGGCGACTGGCATGCGCTGGCCGTCCTGTTCGTCGCCGGCGTTGTTCCCAACCAGATCTGGCGCATGCTGGGCCTGTGGTTCGGCGGCGGCATCGACGAGGGCTCCGAGCTGCTGGTCTGGGTGAGGGCGGTTGCCACCGCGATCCTGGCCGGCGTCATCGCCCAGATCGTGGTCGAGCCGCCCGGGGCGCTTGCGAGCGTACCTGATGTCCTGCGCTATGGCGCGGTGGCGGCCGGTCTCGTCGTCTTTCTGCTGACCCGCCGCTCGATCTTCGCCGGCGTCGTCACCGGCGAAGTCTTCATGCTGGCCGGCAAGTGGTGGTTGGGCTAAAACCACCGGCGAACAGCCAAGGAACAGGAATTATGGTTCGCGAAAACGAGCTCCGCGAAGGCGAGGTCGCCATCGAGCTGCCATCCACCGAGGATGCCGGCCTCGTCTTCATCGGCCGCATCCGCACGCCCTGGACCTCGCGGCTGGAAACGCCGCGACAGGGGCGCCAGGACGGCCCGATCTGCCGCCTCGAGATCTTCGAGCCGTTCGTGCCGGCCATCAAGGGCGTCGATTTCTACAGCAATCTCGAAGTGCTGTACTGGCTCGACAAGTCGCGCCGCGACATCATCCTGCAGAGCCCGAAGAACAACGAGAAGACCCGCGGCACGTTTTCGCTGCGCTCGCCGGTGCGGCCCAATCCGATCGGCACCTCGATCGTCAAGCTGGTTGGCATCGAGGGCAATGCCATTCTGGTGCGCGGCCTCGATTGCATCGACAACACGCCGCTGATCGACATCAAGCCCGATCGCTGCGAGTTCACCCCGCTGGCCGCGCCGCAGAAGGGCGATTTCGAGACGGAGTGAGGGGCCGGGATCGTAGCCCGCATGGAGCGCAGCGGAATGCGGGGAAAGTCCCGGATTGCGCTTCGCTCCATCCGGGCTACGGATCTCAGCCCGCCTTCAACACCGCGATCAGCTTGGTCGCGTTCTCCTCCAGCACCTTAACGTCTTCCTTGCGGCTCGCGGGCGGCAGCATCGCAACGCCGTCGTGGCGCGGCATCACGTGCATGTGGAGGTGGAACACCACCTGTCCGCCGGCGGGCTCGTTGAATTGCTGCACCGTGATGCCATCGGCGTTGAACGCCTTCATCGCAGCGGCGGCGATCCTGTGCGCGCCGCGGGCGACATGGGCGTAGTCGTCCGGCTTGATGTCGAGGATGTTGCGGGCAGGGGCCTTCGGGATCACCAGCGTGTGGCCGGGCACGCGCGGCATGATGTCGAGGAAAGCGAAGACGTGCTCGTCCTCATAGACCTTGTGGCAGGGAAACTCGCCGCGCAGGATCTTTGCGAAGATGTTGTTGGTGTCGTAGGCGGTCATGGCGGCGGCTCCCGAGAATTTCAAGCTTGGAATTTTCCGCTTACTGTCACCAGCGACGGCGAGGCGTCAAGGCGCCTCGTCGATGCCTTTGCGGAATGGGCCGAGCTCGGCAAGCTCGCGGCCGGCCTCGGCGACATAGGCGCGCTCGCGCTTGAGGTAATCGTCGATGGCACGGCGTAGGCCGGGATCGGCGATGAAGTGAGCGGAATGGGTCGTGCGCGGCAGGTAGCCGCGCGCGATCTTGTGCTCGCCCTGCGCGCCGGCCTCGACATGGGTGAGGCCGCGCTTGATGGCGAAATCGATCGCCTGATAGTAGCAGACCTCGAAATGCAGGAAGGGATGATGCTCGACCGCGCCCCAGTTGCGGCCGAACAGCGTGTCGGAGCCGATGAAGTTGATCGCGCCCGCAATCCAGCGGCCGTTGCGGCGGGCCATCACCAGCAGCACGTCTTCGCTCATCGTCTCGCCGATCAGCGAGAAGAACTCGCGCGTGAGATAGGGCCGGCCCCATTTGCGCGAGCCGGTCTCCATGTAGAATTCGAAGAAGGCGTCCCAGGCGCCCTCAGTGATGTCCTTGCCGGTCAGCCAGTGGATCGTGATCCCGGCCGCCAGCGCGTCGCGCCGCTCGCGCTTGATCGACTTGCGATGGCGCGAGTTCATCGTTGCGAGGAAGTCGTCGAAGCTCGCAAAACCCTGGTTGTGCCAGTGGAACTGCTGGTCGGTGCGCTGGAGGAAGCCGTGCTCGGCGAGCAGCTTCCATTCGTCCTCGCGCGCGAAGGTGACGTGCACGGACGAGGCTTTGCTGACGCCGCAGAGCGCCATCAGCCCGCTCGCCAGCGCCTCCCTGATCTGGTCGCGGTCGACGCCGTCGCGGACCAGCAGGCGCGGTCCCGTTGCGGGGGTGAAGGGAACCGAAACCTGAAGCTTCGGATAGTAGCGTCCGCCGGCGCGCTCATAGGCATCCGCCCAGCCCCGGTCGAAGACGTACTCGCCCTGGCTGTGCGATTTCAGATAGCAGGGCACGACGCCGGCGACGCGGCCATCGAGCTTGGCGACGAGGTGCCGCGGCCCCCAGCCGGTGCGGATCGTGGCCGAACCCGATTTCTCGACCGCGGAGAGAAAGGCGTGCGAGACGAACGGGTTATAGGCGGGTCTTGAGAGGCCGAGGGAATCGCCTGGAAGGGCGGATGAGGTTCCCGCGCCATGCCCGTTGCAAGCCCTTTCGTTAAGAGCCTTTTCGTTAAGAGCCTTGCTGGGATTGGCGCAAGCGTCCCAATCCGCGGGCGAGACTTCGCCAATGGACGGTACGGCCTCGAGCGTAATGTCGGATGATGCCATTGCGCCCAAGATCGTGCATTGCAGCAGCGACTTCAAGGGGGCGGGGGAACACAGCTCTCGTGCCCCGGACGCGGCGCAGCACGTAGTGGTGCGCTGCTGAGCCGGGGCCCATCTCTCCGAGTAGCGTGCTGCCTGCTGGGTCCCGCTCTGCGCAGCAACGCTACGCGTCGCAGCGCGTCCGGGACACGGGAGCGCCTATGGCACAAACCCCTCGAAGATCATCTGATCCGCATATTGCTTGACCCGCGTCCGCTGCTCGCCCGTGCGCACGGTCCAGCCGAGCAGGGCGCAGCCGAAGATGTTGCGGGCGATCCAGGGGGCGGGGGCCGGCAGGTGGTCGACCTTGAAGGCGACGAAGTGCGGCTGGGTCTGCAAGCCATGGCGCAGGTACAGCATGCTGTCGCGCTGCTCCTTCGTCAGGTAGGCCCAGTACTCGTCCTCATAGCTCCGCTGCGCGACGATGCCGCGCGGGCGAGCGGGCAACAGCTCGCGCAGCGCCAGCACCTGGTCGGGGTCGAAGGACATGCCGACGGCAGGGCCGTCATAGGATGCCAGCACCTCAGCCATCCGCTTGACCAGCTTGCGGTCGCCGCCAAAACGGCTCTTCACCTCGATCACCAGGGGCACGCGGCCGGCGACCATGGCGCAGAGGTCGGAGAGCGACATCATCCGCTCGTCGGTGTCCTTGAACCTGACGGCTTTCAGCTCGGCCGCAGTCTTCTCGATCACCTCGCCGGTGGCCTCGGTGAGGCGGCCGAGCGCATGGTCGTGGTGCACCATGGCCTCGCCGTCGGACGAGAGCTGGATGTCGACCTCGATCGAGAAATTGCCGGCGATCGCAGCCTGCACCGCGCCCGGCATGTTCTCGACGATGCCGCGGGAGATGTCGTGCAGGCCGCGATGGGCGACCGGCCGGGCTGTCAGCCAATCCGGAGCGCGCATGCGCGTCAGGCGACCTCGAACACGCCTTCGACCTCGACCGCCGCATCCGCGGGCAGCGAGGCGACACCGACGGTGGTGCGGGCATGGCGGCCCTTGTCGCCGAAGGCGGCAACCATGAGATCCGAGGCGCCGTTGAGCACCTTCGGCCCGTCCAGGAAGTCGGGCGCCGAGTTGATGAAGCCGCCGAGGCGCACCACGCGCACGACCTTGTCGAGATCGCCGAGCGCCGCCTTGACCTGGGCCAGCAGGTTGACCGCGCAGCCGCGCGCCGCCGCCGCGCCGTCCTCGATCGAGACGCCGGCGCCCAGCTTGCCCTTGGCGATCAGCTTGCCGGCGGGGTCGAAGCAGACCTGGCCCGAGACGAACAGCAGATTGCCGGTCCGCACGAACGGGACGTAATTGGCAACGGGGGTGGGGGCCTCGTGCAGCTTGATGCCCTGTTCCGCCAGTTTCTGCTCGACCGTGCCCGCCATGTCCGACCTCGTTGTCCAAGAATTCATCGCCCGGGCGCGTTCTTGACCGCCGGGCGCGCCCTGTTTCGCCCATCGAGCCGCCACATGCAAGCAACCGGCGGGGCTGCATTTTGTTAAGGCAGGGCAGCAGGTTCAGCGCGGGGGCCGCAACTTTACGTGAAACGGCCTCAGTTGCGACGCAATGGAACGGTCATTAAAATGTCGAATCTGCGCTTTCCTCAGGGAACAGACATGGTGCACCTTTTCCGGACTTCGCTCGGTGTGATGGCGCTTGCGGCGGCCGCTTTCGGCCCTGGAGGCGGGGCGATCGCCGCCAACGGTCCGTTCCTCGCGCACCAGGCGCTCTATGATCTGCGCCTCGTCAAATCGCGCTCCAATTCGGTCAACAGCGCGCGCGGCCGCATCCTCTACAATTTCACCGGCAGCTCCTGCGAGGGCTACACCTCCGAATTCCGTCAGGTCTCCGAGCTCGACAGCGGCGAGGGCAAGGTCACGCTCAGCGACCTCCGCTCCAATTCCTGGGAGGACGCCACGGGCAAAAGCTACCGCTTCAAGATCGAGACGCGGATGAACGAGGCCGATGCCGGCCGCGTCGACGGCTCGGCGGAACGCGACGGCGACCACATCAACGTCAAGCTGAAGCTGCCGGCGCCGAAGAGCTTCACGCTCGACGGCAAGATCGTGTTCCCGACCGAGCAGATCCAGCGCATCATCGCCGCAGCCAAGGACGGCAAGTCGCTGCTCGAGCTTTCCGTCTATGACGGCTCCGATGACGGCCAGAAGGTCTACAACACGCTGACCGTGATCGGCCAGCCGATCGCCGCCGACCGCGCCACCTCATCCGATCCGTCGACGTCCGACGAGCACATGAAGTCGCTGAAGCGCTGGCCTGTCACCGTCAGCTATTTCGACCGCGTGGCCCAGCAGAAGGAAGGCGAGCAGACGCCGATCTATGCGATGGCGTTCGAGCTCTACGAGAACGGCGTCTCGCGCCAGCTCGTGCTCGACTACAACGATTTCGTCATCTCCGGCGCGATGGGCAAGTTCGACGCGAAGGACAGCAAGCCCTGCAATTGAGGGCGGATCCCTCTGCGCGAGCACTGCCGTAGGGTGGGCAAAGCGTAGCGTGCCCACCACTTCCCAGGTGAGCTGCAGGATCGTGGGCACGGCGCTGTGCGCCTTTGCCCACCCTACGAGATCTCTCTTCGCCGCTTTGCTCCTCGTAGTGACAGACTAGCTCTCGTCACACTCTCCAGCTACGCTCTCTCCCAACCACAAACTCCGGGAGCCCCTCCATGCCCAAGCTCGACCATCTCCGCCCCAGCGGCCTGCATCACAATCCCGCTTATTCCCACGTCGTCACGGCCACCGGCGCGCGGACGATCTACATTTCCGGCCAGGTCTCGACCGACGAGGAAGGACGCATCGTCGGCGAGGGCGATATCGCCGCGCAGACGACGCAGGTGATGCAGAATCTCGGGCACGCGCTGAAGGCGGCCGGCGCCAGCTATTCCAACATCGTGAAGATCACCACCTTCGTCGTGAACTACAAGCCGGAGCTGCGCCCGATCATCGGCAAGGCGCGCTCGGCCTTCTTCGAAGGCATGGAGCCGCCGGCCTCGACCCTCGTCGGCGTCTCCGCACTCGCCGCGCCGGAATGGCTGATCGAGATCGAGGCAATCGCGGTCGCGGATTGAGGTGGTGAAGGAATGACGTCGCAAAGTGCCATTCGGATCGCGGCTGCGTTGATGAGCAGGAGCGATGGGCGTGTCCTCCTGGTCAGGAAGAAGGCCACCGAAAGCTTCATGCAGCCTGGCGGAAAGATCGAGGCCGGCGAGCATCCGCAGGTCGCGCTCAGGCGGGAATTGTCCGAGGAGCTCGGGATTGACGTCGATCCGAACGAGATGGCCTACCTTGGACGATACATTGCGCCTGCCGCGAATGAGCCGGGGCGGCAGGTCGATGCGGAAGTGTTCCGCATCGTCATCGCACATCCAGTCGAGCCGGGCGCGGAGATCGAGGAGATTCTCTGGCTCGATCCGTCCTCGCCTGGAGCAGTCAAGCTCGCGCCTCTGACGCGCGACAAGCTGCTTCCGCTGTGTTCATAGCCCCTGCCGTAGCCCGGATGGAGCGAAGCGTAATCCGGGAAACCTGTCGCTGAGGATAGACTGTCCCGGATTGCGCTGCGCTCCATCCGGGCTACGAGCCGGGCGTCTCCTTCAGAACGGCCATCGCTTCATCGGCCCGATCAACCGGGACGAAGAGATGGTCGTGGTGAAAGGCCGACACGGCGTTCACGCTGATGCCCGCTTCGGCCAGACGCGCCGTGATTGCTGCAAGAAAGCCCACCGCGTCGAGCGCGGAGTGAACCGTCAGGGTGATCAGGCGCGAGGGGAATGCGTAGCGTAGTCCGGTACGTTCGGCCTCCTCGCGCAGGATCACCAGCGTTGTTCCTTCGCGTTCGTGGAACGTCAGCATCGGGCTGATGGTGGCTGGAATGCTCGCGCTCGGTGCAAGCGTGCAAAACACGAAGATGCCGTCCAGGATCTCCGGCTTCATGTCACGCAGCAGTGCGTCGAGATGGCGTTCGCCTGTCACGGTGCCAGCCCCCGAACCGGTAGGATCGTTTGAGCCGCTGCGAAGCCATTGGCGTCAGCGGCTGATGAAGCCCCAACCAACATACCTTTGTATATCTCCACAAATCCTTCGAATACTCCGATCTTACGCTGGTACAATTGAGCGACGGCGGGAGATTCTTACAATTTGAGTCCACTCGGGTCACTGCGAGGAAGCTCAAATGAATGTCGTCATTCGAAAGCTCAACGGCTTGTGGCACCTCATCATCGGGTCTTGTCAGATCCGAACTCCGTTCCTGGAGAATCAGGATCGGCAGTTGGTCGTTCAGTATGCCAGGCGCGTCTATCCGGGTGCACGGATCTTCGAACGCGACTGAGTCGAGCAGGATCAGATCACTCCTGCGTCTTCTCCGGCCCGTCATAGGCAATGCCGCGGATCACCGCGGCGCTGCCGAACTTCTTCCGCAGGCTGTCCACGGCACGTTCGGCATGGGCTGCTCGGCGGTCGAGCATGTCGGTGTCGTCGATCGCCGAGCCCTCGCGTAGCGCGCTGACGCCGGCGCCCATCAGGCGAAAGGCGGTGCCGTCGATCTCTTTCGCCAGCATTTCGCGGCAGATCGAAAAAATCTTTGCAGCAAGTTGCGTCGGCGCGGCGATCGACTGCGAGCGGGTGCGCTGGCGGAAATCGGCGGTCTTCAGCTTCAGCGTCACGGTCGAGCCGGCGAGCTCGCTGCTCTTCAGGCGCGACGACGTCTTCTCGCAGAGCCGCCACAGGATCTTCTCCAGCGTCGCGAAATCGCGGATGTCGGTCTCGAAGGTGGTCTCGCTGGAAATGGTCTTGGCGCCGCGATCGGCCTCGACGCGGCGGTCGTCGATGCCGCGGGCGAGCCGCCACAGCCTGCGGCCGTCGCTCGGAAACTGCCGCATCATCTCGATCTCGTCGGCCTTTTGCAGGTCGGCGATGATCCGGAAGCCGCGCTGCACCAGGCGCTCCTGGGTCGCCGGTCCCACGCCGAAGATGAAGCCGACCGGCTTTTCCGCCAGCATCGCGCGCGCCTCCTCCTGGTCGAGCGCGGCAAAGCCGCGCGGCTTGTCGAGGTCGGAGGCGATCTTGGCCAGGAACTTGTTGCAGGACAGGCCGACCGAGACGGTGATGCCGATGTCGCGTTCGACCTCGCGGGCAAAGCGCGCCAGCACCTTGGCGGGGATCATGCCATGCACCCGCTCGGTGCCGGAGAGATCGAGGAAGGCTTCATCGATCGAGAGCGGCTCGACCAGCGGCGTCAGGGCCTGCATGGCCTGGCGCACCTCGCGGCCGACGCGGACGTATTTGGCCATGTCCGGCCGGATCACGGTCGCATGCGGGCAGGCCTCGAGCGCCTTGAACATCGGCATCGCCGAGCGCACGCCATAGGTGCGTGCGATGTAGCAGGCGGCCGACACCACGCCGCGTTTTCCGCCGCCGATGATGACGGGCTTGTCGGCGATGTCAGGATTGTCGCGCTTCTCGACCGTCGCATAGAAGGCGTCGCAGTCGATATGGGCGATGGTCAGCGAGGCGAGCGCCCGGTGGCGGACGAGGCGAGGGGAACCGCAGGCCGAGCAGCGGCGGACGCTCATGTCCAGATCGGCCAGACAATCCCGGCAGAAGCAGCGGGGCCCGGCCGGGACGGGGGTGCTCACGGCACGTCGCGCTCCCAATTGGGGTCGCCGAGCGCATCGCCAAGGACCTGCCGCGCTGCGGCAACGTTGGTCGGATGCAGCTCCGAGGCCGTCGCAAAGGCCTTCACGGTGGCGTCATCGCGCAGCACGAAATCGAGCACGCTGAGGAGGAAATTCGGGTCCGCGGCGGCGTTCCGGAGCGTCTCCGGGCCGACACCTGTCTCGGCCAGGAACAGGCCCAGCCGCTCGGGGGCGCCCGCAACAAAGGACAGCGCCTGAATCGCAACGATTTCAGCGACTTCGCGAGGGTTGTGAACAGGCTTTTTCACGGGCCCGGTTTGCCTTTCCGTTAACTTTCGGTGTCTACTTTGCATCATGCCCGAGTCTCCGCCTTGAGTCTTGCGATCCCGGGGCAAGCAACTGGAAACCACATCGCAGAAAGTGGCCCCTCGGGTTTAACGAAACTAGAGCGAATCTGAGGCTAGTTTGAATCCAGTTTTCGAAGCGCCGGCGAGCGGCGCCTGAGGCGTCACATGTATCCGGCTTCGTGCCAATCAGGAGGGCGGGATGGCTAAGACCGTCCTGATCGTGGAAGACAACGAGCTCAACATGAAGCTCTTCCGCGACCTGTTGGAAGCACATGGCTACCAGACTTCGGGCACCAGCAACGGTTACGAGGCGCTCGATCTGGTTCGCAAGATGCGGCCCGACCTCGTGCTGATGGATATCCAGTTGCCGCAGGTCTCCGGCCTCGAGGTGACGCGCTGGATCAAGGACGATCCGGAGCTGCGCGCCATTCCCGTCGTCGCGGTCACGGCGTTCGCGATGAAGGGCGACGAAGAACGCATCCGCGAGGGCGGCTGCGAGGCCTATTTGTCCAAGCCGATCTCGGTCGGCAAATTCATAGAGACGGTCCGGCGTTTTATCGGATAGGAAGTGAGTGCACAGTGTCCGCGCGTATCCTCGTCGTCGATGACGTTCCTGCCAACGTCAAGCTGCTAGAGGCCCGTCTGTCCGCCGAATATTTCGACGTGATGACCGCTTCGAACGGCACCGAGGCGCTGGCGATCAGTAGGCGGGCCGAATGCGACATCATCCTGCTCGACGTGATGATGCCTGACATGGACGGCTTTGAAGTCTGCCGCCGCCTGAAGTCCGATCCGGCCACGCACCACATTCCCGTCGTGATGGTCACCGCGCTCGACAGCCCCGCCGACCGCAACCGCGGGCTCGAGGCCGGCGCCGACGATTTCCTCACCAAGCCCGTCTCCGACGTCGTGCTGATCGCGCGCGTGCGCTCGCTGACGCGGCTGAAGATGATGACCGATGAGCTGCGCATGCGCGCCATCACCTCGCTCGAGATCGGCATGCAGGCGCCCGAACGCAGCGCCGTCGCCGACACCGGCAAGGGCGGCCGTATCCTCCTGGTCGACGACCGCGAGTCCTCCTATCAGCGGCTGGCGACGATCCTCGCCGCCGAGCACACCATCGACGTCGAGCCGAACCCGACGGAGGCGCTGTTCCACGCCGCCGAGGGCAATTACGACCTCCTGATCGTCTCGCTCGACCTCAACAATTTCGACGGCCTGCGCCTGTGCAGCCAGGCGCGCTCGCTGGAGCGCACGCGCCATGTGCCGATCCTCGCCATCGCCGACCCCGAGAACTCGACGCGGCTGCTCCGCGGCCTCGAGATCGGCGTCAACGACTATCTGCTGCGCCCCATCGACAAGACCGAGCTGCTGGCGCGCGCCCGCACCCAGATCCGCCGGCGCCGCTACACCGATCATTTGCGCGACAACGTGCAGAACTCGATCGAGATGGCGATCACCGACGCGCTCACGGGCCTGCACAATCGCCGCTATATGGAGAGCCATCTGGCGACGCTCGCCGAGCAGGCCGCGACCCGCGGCAAGCCGCTGGCGCTGATGATCCTCGACATCGACTACTTCAAGTCGATCAACGACAATTACGGCCACGACGCCGGCGACGACGTGCTGCGCGAGTTCGCAGTGCGCGTGCGCAAGTCGATCCGCGGCATTGATCTCGCCTGCCGCTACGGCGGCGAGGAGTTCGTCATCGTGATGCCGGAGACCGATCTCCACGTCGCCGGCATGGTCGCCGAGCGCCTGCGCCGCTCGATCGCGGGCGAGCCGTTCGCGATCCACAAGGGCAGCAAGCGCATCGAGGTCACGATCTCGATCGGGCTCACCACGCTGGAGCAGAAGGGCGAGGCGGTCGCCGACGTCCTCAAGCGCGCCGACACCGCGCTCTACCGGGCCAAGCACGACGGCCGCAATCGCGTGGTGTCGCAGGCGGCGTGAGAGCTGCTGCGACATAAAAGTTGCGAAACAACCCCATGCACAGTAGGCGGCGCTAGTCGGATCAATGGCTTGCGTGGGTGGCAAACAGGGCTTGCGCTGGCGGTAGCGCTGTTTGACCCGTCGGGCAAAACAGGAGCATATTGATACGATCACGGCAGTCCTACAAACTCCGCTGTCATTCCCCGCGAAGGCGGGGAATCCAGTACGCCGCGGCCTCTCGGTTCAATCACAACCGCCTCTGGAATACTGGATCACCCGCCTTCGCGGGTGATGACACCTGACGATACGGGGACAGCGACTATTTCGCGGGCTTGCGTCCCTTCTCCGCATCACCACCCACATCCACCCCGGCATTCCGCAGCAACACCGTCGCCGCTTCCTTCGCCGCCCGCGCCATCGCCGGATCGTCGCGCACGAGGTCCTGGGCGATCGAGCCGTCGACCAGCAGCACCAGCTGCGTCGCCAGCGCCTCCGCATTGGCAACGCCGAGCTCGTTCAACCGCTCGCGAAACCAGAGGCGGCGGCTTTCCTTGAAGGCGATCGCGATCTTCTTCACGGCGCGGTCGGAGGGCCCGAGCTCGGCGACCGCATTCACGAATGGGCAGCCGCGAAAATCCTTCGCCGCAAAGCGCCGCTCCAGCGAATCGAACGTTGCAAGAATCTGCTCGGCCGGCGGCTTGTCTGAGGGGCGGGCGTGCACGAAGCGGCGCTCGAGGTAGGCCGCGATCAGCGCGTCCTTGGAGGGGAAGTGGTTGTAGAGCGTGCGCTTGGAGATGCCGATCTCGGCCGCGATGGTGTCGACACCGATGGCACGAATACCTTGCAGATAGAACAGCTTGTCGGCGGTCTGAAGGATCCGCTCTTTCATCGTCTGTGGGGCGGGCGGGGGAGCCATGCGGAGCTAAGCGTCCTGTTCGCTTGACAGCTGCGGCCATCTATAGCCTAAGTACACAGGTCTGTGTAACCAAAATCATCGGCAAAAACAGACGACGGCACGCGTGCCGCGCCCAAAAGGGAGAAGAAAAATGCCCCTGTTGCAGGTCCTGCGTCCGACCTTGCCGATCCTGATCGGCGCCTCGATCATGCTGACGCTGAGCATGGGGCTGCGGCAGAGCCTCGGCATCTTCATGCAGCCGCTGACGCATGACATCCACATTTCGATCTCGGACTTCACGCTGGCGCTGGCCGTGCAGAACCTCGCCTGGGGCTTCCTGCAGCCGCCCGCCGGCGCGCTCACGGTGCGCTACGGCTTTCGCCCGATCATGATCGTGGGCGCGCTGATGTACATTGCGGGGCTCGCGCTGATGGCGACCGCGAACGGGCTCGTCAGCATCATGATCGGCGGCGGCATTCTGATCGGCACCTCGCTCGCCTGTACCGCAGCCGCGATCGCGATGTCGGTGGCCGCGCGCGCGGTGCCCGAAACGGTGCGCTCGACCGTGCTCGGCATCGTCTCCGGCGCGGGCTCGCTCGGCGCGCTCTTGTCGGCGCCGATCGGGCAGATGCTCAACGAAGGTTTCGGCTGGCGCATCGGGCTAGCCGGCTTCGTCGTCATGTCGGTGCTGATGATCCCCGCGGCCTGGTACGCCGGGCGCATCGACAGGATCCCGCTGCCGAAGCCGGCCGCTGATGACATCGGCGACGCCTCGGCCGCGACTGCGGCGAAAACCGCGTTCGGCAACGCCTCCTTCGTGGTGATGACCTGCGCCTATCTCGTCTGCGGCATGCAGCTCGTGTTTCTGACCACGCACCTGCCGTCCTACCTTGCGATCTGCGGCCTCGATCCGATGCTGAGCGCGCAGACGCTCGGCATGATCGGCGGCTTCAACGTGCTCGGCTCGCTGTTCTTCGGCTGGGCCGGCCAGCGCTGGAACAAGCTCGCGCTCCTGGGCGGCATCTACATCCTGCGCTCGCTGGCGCTCGCCTGGTACTTCATGCTCCCGGCAACGCCGTTCTCGACGCTGCTGTTCGGCGCGATCATGGGCTTCCTCTGGATGGGCGTCGGCCCGCTGGTCGCCGGCGCCGTCGCCGAGATGTTCGGCCTGCGCTGGCAGGCGATGATCCAGGGCCTCGCCTTCATGAGCCACCAGATCGGCAGCTTCCTCGGCGCCTATGGAGGCGGGGTGCTCTACGACGCGCTCGGCTCCTACACCATGGCCTGGCGTATCGGCGTCGCGCTTGGCCTTGCCGGCGGCATCGTACAGGTGGCGTTCGCGCTGACCCGGCCGTCGCAGCCGCCGGCACCGGTGTTGAAGGCGGCGTAGAAGGGGCGGGCTGGCTAGTCAGCCTTGAGAGTTACAGCGGACGTCGCGCTGTTCGATCGTGATAGGCCGCTTGTAACCCGAAGCCGACATTGGTCGGCGAGGGCGCCCAAAATTGAAAAAGGGCCGCTGGCAATATGTCCAGCGGCCTCCGCGCTTAACGTGGTTTGCCGCCGGGTGGCGCCCGGACTAGAGATCGATGCTAACAGCGATGTTACGGCCCTGTAGTTCGGCAATCTTCAACCCGTCAGCCATCACCTGCGCGAACTCCGGGTCCTTTGCCACGGCCTCCTGCACTTTGCCGTAGACCTCCCAATTGGTGTAGCGCGTCGTAACCAGCAACTCTCCTGCCCAATGGCCAGTGTGGAAACGGGACAGCCGAAGAAATTCGGCGCCGTGTTTTTCGAAGATTTTCTTCGCCCGCCCGACAACCTTGGTCATTTCCTCGGGCTTGTCGGTTTTGAAGCGAGTGAATTGAACGATCGGCATGGGACTACCTCCTTAGCGATGTAAAATGTCCAAGAGGCATGTATCGAGTGACCTTTGGGAGCGAACCCCAATGCAATCTCGATGAAGGTTTGTCTTCATCGATTAATTTTGGTTCAGGGTTCGCAAGAGACAGTAACGCTGCCGTATCTCGGCTCACATCGTTACTGGCTAAAACCGGTGGGCCGATATCAAGACCTGAGCTGTTCGGGCGTGTAGAGCAGCTCACATCACGCGAGGACTTGCCGATGACATCGAATTCCGTCCCATTCGGCTGTCCGCTCAGTAGGACATAGCTAGACTTGCTCACGCCGAGTTCTTCGCATTTTGACCCATTGCGCCCCGTTTGCGGTGCGCAAGGAAAATCCGAAGTTAGGGCCAAACCGGAAGTCGTCGGTTAAGCTTAAACTGGCGCTTTGACCCGCACCTGACATCCGTGGTCAGTTTTTGCTGTGGGGCGCAATCCTAGTTCGAAGGTGTGGTAAGTTGTAGTCATTCGCCCGAGGGCATCGCTCAGTAGCGAGGACATCAGATGAGCCGATTGTATGGACCTGTCCACCGTTCATTGCAGGACCGTTTCGACACACGGCGGCTTGCCGACAATGTCGAAGCGCGCGTGGTGCTCACCGAAGTCTCGCCCGAGCATAAGGCGTTCATTGAAAGCCGCGACATGTTCTTCCTGTCTACCATTGATCATCAGGGCCGACCAACCGTGTCCTATAAGGGCGGCGATCCCGGGTTTGTTCGTGTTATCAATAGTAAGACCGTCGTCTTTCCTTGTTACGATGGTAACGGCATGTTCTATTCTACAGGTAATTTGCTTGGAAATCCGCAGGTCGGCATGCTCTTTATCAACTTTGAGAAGCCGCATCGTCTGCGCCTGCAAGGCATCGCCAGTATTGATGATAACGATCCTCTGCTGTCGGAGTACGCTGAGGCGCAACTGGTCGTCCGGGTGAGCGTGACTGAAATTTTTCGTAACTGCCCACGCTATGTACACCGATACAAAAAGATACAACCGTCAGAATTTGTGCCTCGCTCGACATGCGAAACGCCTTTGGCCCCCTGGAAGCGTGTCGATGATATACAGGCCTCTTTACCCGCGAAGGACCGCGCTCGCGTCGAGCGAGAAGGCAATCTGCTCTCGCGAGCAGAGTATGAAAAGTACCTCAGTGACGTTGGGAGCCGCGAGACTTAAGCCGCGTGACTGACGATACAAGAACGTTGGGCACGACCGCCGATGAGATGATCGAGTAAAGGCATTTTGCTGCACTGCATGAGTCCGAGAATGGCCCAACGTTGACATCGAACGACCGGGCATAAAGGTCGTCTTCGGTGCGAAGAGCGGACGCCCGCAGCGACCGTAGCCGCCGGTGTTGCGGACGGCGTAGACGAAGCGTCGAGCGGCTCGCTCAGGCATCGCGGGCCGCCCGCGCCGCGTTGGAGGACCTGTCGCGCGCTGGCGGATGGTTGCGTGGTTGCCCGGCAGCTGAAGCGGCCTGGTGAGCGAGCGACGCTGCGGCCCACACATTGAACAAACGCCTCAGACGGGCCGCCAGCAGCAGAACCTTCTTCCTCGGGGTCGGCGTCGTCGCGCACGGGAGGGATGCGAGCGCCTGCAAGGAGCCGCGATGTGCCATGATGGCAAGCCATCCGGCACGATAGCGGTGCAAACGATCAGATGCGCGGATCATGTGGCATCTTCTCCGGTTGAACGACGATTGACCGGTCTTTAAACTCGACCGATCCCTCACGCTTGACGGAGTACTTCAGGACACGTTGGTTTTTTCCTGAGTTGGAGATTGTTTCGACGACAGCGGCGATATGCGGCCAGCCTCGGCAAGGAAATGATAGTGGTAGTTAAATACCGTTTTTCGGATTTCGAGGTCGATCTAAGCCAGCAAGAGCTTCGACGTGAGGGGACGCCTGTCCATATTGAACCTCAGGTTTTCGATCTCATCGTTCATCTGGTGCGCAACCACGAGAGGGTGGTGAGCAAGGACGAACTCATCGACATCGTGTGGAACGGCCGCATCATCTCCGAGGCGGCTTTTTCCAGCCGCATCAACGGCGCCCGGCGCGTGCTTGGAGACAACGGAACTGATCAGCTCTTCATCAGGACGCTGCATCGGCGCGGCTTCCGGTTCGTGGCTCCGGTCCAGGCGATCGGCGGCTCTGACGCCGATGCAATCCGGCTTGCGCCGGACCACCGCGCAACGATCGACGTTCCGAAGCAGGCATCGCTCTTTGCCGACGTGTCTCATCTCGGCGACGTCGTTTCGGAAGCGGTCAAGGCCGAGGCAAATTCACGTTTGTTCATCGCCGTGCTGCCGTTCACGAACATGTCGAGTGATCCGGAGAACGATTATTTCAGCTACGGATTGACGGAAGACATCATCCGGCTTCTCGCCCGCAACCGCTGGCTTTCCGTGATCTCGCGCCACTCGACGATCGGGTTTCAGGGGCGGGTCGTTGACGCGCGCGACGTCGGTGCGCAGCTCGGCGTGAGTTACGTCATGTCCGGCAGCGTTCGCAAGAGCCGCGATGTGATCAGGATTACGGCGGAGCTGACCCGGGCCGCGGACGGGATGCAACTTTGGTCCGACAAATACGAGCTTCAACTCGAGAACATTTTCGATATCCAGGAAGAGATGGCCAAGCAGATCGCCGCCACCATCGAACCCGAATTGTCGAAAGTGGAGCAGCAGCTCGCCGCACGAAAGGCGCCCGAAAGCCTCGACGCGTGGGACTGTTACCAGCGCGGGCTATGGAATCTCTGGCGATTTACCACGCCGGGATTCGACCAGGCTGAGGACTATTTCCAGCGTGCCATCGCGGCAGATCCCGGCTTTGCGCGTGGACATGGGGCGCTTGCCTACGTCAACATCCAGCGCGCGCTCTATGATGATCCGAAGATTCGGCCCGCGCGACTAGAAACGGCGTTGCGCCAGTCGCGTCTCGCGGTGACGCTCGATGAGCTCGATTGCTTTTGTCATTGCGCCCTGGGACGGGCGCTATGCCTGATGCGTCAGAACGACGAGGCGCTGGCGGCCATCGACACGTCGCTGGAGCTCAATCCAAGCTTCGCGCAGGGATATTTTGCACAAGGGTTCAATCTGCTGTGGTGCGGGCGGGAGCTCGAAGCCGAAGCGCTGCTTGATCGCGCGACAATGCTCAGTCCCCGCGACAGCCATCTCTGGAGCTTTCACCACGTTCGTTCCTGGACGCATTTCTCGCTCGAGGAATACGACATTGCGGTGGAGTTTGCGCGCAGGGCGACGCGGCAACCGAACGCCACGTATCGCGCTTATGCGACACTGGCGGCGTCCCTTGGCCGCCTGGATGAAAGGGCGCAGGCACGCGTGGCCACCGCTGAGCTGCTGCAACGCAAGCCGGACTACAGGATAGACACGGCGCGGCAGGAGCTGTTCTTTTGCAACGATCAAGGCTTCGTCGATCGTTTCGCTGAAGGACTGGCTGTTGCCGGCATCAGGTAAGTAGACGGCGGACGCCTGGCAGAGCACTGGTCAAGGTGCGCCGTAGGCGGGGCGTGTGGTCTGCCTTCGTCAGCTTGGAGGCTGACCGCGGATGCCGCGCTGCCTGGTCGAGACAAGCCGCTTGTAATCCATTCCGGAAATCGACTCGAAGAGAGCCTAAGCAAAGAACGGGTGGGGAGCGTCTCCCGTTCCTTTCGCCTTCATGACGGCGATGCACTGATCGATCTGCTGATCGGACATGTTCAGTCCGAATTCGCCGCACAGCACGTCCCTGAACTCTCTCTCGGTCATCAGCCGGCGTTTCTCCGCGTGCCCGTCTGCGTCCCGGACGGTGACACGCGCGTTGTACATGGTGATCCGGCTCCTGTTCGGTCCCGGCTTTGCCACGATGATGTTGCCTTGGTACGGCGTGTCCGGATAAGTCGCCGTGTACCAGTTGGTGATCTCGTATTCGCCATCGTAGCGAGGGTAGGGAATGACCCGGTAAATGTGCTGCCAGCCATGCTTGAGCCGCGCCTGGAGCGTCAGCTCGCCGCCAACATCGATGAAGCGCATGACCTCGTGGGGTGTCTCTTGTTCGATCTGCGGCACAAGCATCAGCGCGCAGGTCGGCGCGAGGTTGCCGAACCCGACATCTGCGAGATAGGTGCCCTCCGGCAGGTCCACTTTCAGCAACATGTGGATGGCCGGGCGCGGTGCATCGATCTCCAACCCGCGCACGACGCGCCCTTGCAGGCTTGTGATCCTGTAGCCGAGCGACCGAAGCCCGGCTCGGAACAGCATGTTCTGTTCAAAGCAGTATCCGCCTCGTCCGCCGGCAATCATCTTCTGCTGGAGCGTAGGCACATCGAGCTTGGGCGGACGCCCGAGCATGATATCGAGCGTTTCGTATGGAATTGAATGCGAGTGTGCGAGAATGAGCTGATTTAGAGTCTCGAGCGTTGGCGCGAGCGGCCCATTATAGCCGATGCGCGCAAGCCAGGCCTTCTGATCGAGTTGAGTGTCGAACATCGCACGCACTCCGGGGGTCTGGTACGCCCATATTGGCATTCTTCGGCCCGGCGTCCCAGACATATCCGTTCGACGGCTTGGCTCGATTGGAGTTCGAGAGAACGGCAGCCATTGGCCCATCATCGACATCGAGAGACCTGGTTAGGACGCCGCCGCCTTCCGACGCGCGCCTCTGCGCTCGCGGATAGCGAGAGGCCCTGCTCAGACCAATGAGGCGAGACAAGCGCCGTGCACGCGATTGTGGCTGCTGCAATGGCAGAAATTCGTACCCATTTCATGTGAACTCTGCATTGTTGTTGCAGGGGTGATGAGCTTGCTGGGTGCCGGCATGCCGTTCTTGATCTATCGCAATTTTGCGGGCGACACGTCTTCCCTTTGGGACAATGGTGCGAGCGGCGTATTCGGATTGAAACTAGGTTCACTTCGCCAGTGGTGACGATCTTCCGCGAGCGAGCAGGGGCATTTCACAGCAGCACGAGCCGACCCCCATGCGTACCCGAACATGGTCGCAGCGATCGAAACAGCGCCCGAACGAGCGCACGCCCAACCCTATTGAATTGCGCCTTTCGCACGAGACGACTGTGAGCGTTTCCGCGTCAAACGAATCTGCGTTTGACCCGCTCAAATCACCCCTCGTGAGAGGATGGTTCAACGGCGAACTGCGCCCGCCCACCGAGGCTGACCGGAAGTCATTGCGGGAGGACTAAGCCCGATGCGATCGACCCGAAGGCGAACGCAATCTCGGTCCGCTTGATCCACGCCGTCCATGAGCGAACGACTTCTGAGCCCACGCGAGAAGCCACAACGCTTGCTCCAAAAGCCCGGGATCAGTGCGCCGTCTGAGATTGCCGAGACCGCCGAGCGCCTCGCGCCCTGGACCACCTGCAGAGGACAACGTCGCGACACCTCAAAGGGCGCGTCACGCCTTCTTGACGATCTCGAAACCTCTTGCGGTCAGTTCTTTCAGGATATTCTTCACCAAGTGCGAGCATTCATCGGGCTTGATCCAGCACGCGCTCCTCCAATCAGGATCGTCGTCTCTGGAATATGACGTAAACGCGGACCGAATACCGGCCTCTAGTGCATCAGTGGCATCGTCAGGCATGCTGGCCTCCAGCGGGTCTCCAGAAAGCGATGTGTCTTGGTAGCCGCCTCATTGGCAGCCCGCGACCGATCGCCACTCAATGCGTACTGGCACAAACTGCACATTACACCGGAACCATAATTTAGTACCGTCCCAACGTCTGGAATTGCCAGATCAGCCTGGGCATGAGGGGCGTGATGGTGGACTTCGTCTTCAAGGCCAGCATCGTAGGGCTCGGCCTATTTTCTACGGTTCTCTTATCTCTGCTGGTCCTCAGCCTGTAGGATATTCACGGGATGAGCGGTCCCGCGCCTCGCCCGGACAGTCCCTGCAGCCGCCATCCTGCGATGTCAGTGCTCCTCCCGCACTGCTCACATGTCAGATGAGAGCATCCTAGAGATCGTCCACGCCTGGTGTTCTCGCGAGAGGCCTCGCGTGTGCAGTGCGGGCAGGCCAGTGCAGCGCGTCTGCACTCAAAGATGGCGAGCAGAGAGCTGAGCACGCGATTATCAATCCGCTATCGATCCACTATCAATCCACTTCACCAATTCCACGATCCAAAACGACGGCCCCGGACTTGGGGGCTGAGATTGGGGGCCGGGACCGTCATCGAGGCGCGGGGCGCGAAACCGTCCGCGCAATGCCAGTAAGGTCGATGTCCGTGCGGCTAGCAATTGTCTCCTGGTACAATCTCTTCGAGGTGCGCTGATCCGGCCGTCGCAGCCGCCGGCGCCGGCGTTGCGGACGGCCTGGGGCGAGGGCGGGTGGTCGCTTTCGTTTGCCCGGCGCCTGGCCGGACAAGACTTGTGACGCCGGCCATGAGCCGGAAACTGGGGGCACGCTTGCCCCGACCGGGTGACCCCTCGCGGACATCCGCCGCTTGGACCCGCGCCAAAAATTGCTTACGCTCGGGATGGAAGCATCGGGGCTTGGCGATGCGGCGACGGCAGTTCATCACGCTTGTGAGCGGTGCGGCAACGGCCTGGCCGCTCGCGGGGCGGGCGCAGCAGGCGCGGCGGCAACACCGCATCGCGTTGGTTCATTCGGGTATCCCCGCCGGTCAACTGACCGAAACTGCCGGCCCCTTCTGGGTCCGGCGGTTTTATCAAACGCTGCGTGGGCTCGGGTATGCCGAGGGAGGCAATATTGTCGTCGAGCGTTATTCAGCCGAGGGGCGCTCGCAGCACTTTACATCTCTCGCCGCTGCCGTCGTTGGCGGCAATCCGCAGGTGATCGTTGTAAATCTTAACGAACTGATCAAGGCGTTCGCCGCAGCCACGACAACGATACCGATTGTCGCGATCATGGGAGACCCGATCGCGACGGGATTGGTTGCAAACCTCGCGCATCCCGGAGGCAACCTGACGGGCGTCAGCATCGATGCAGGCTACGAAATCGTCGCGAAGCGCCTGCAAATCCTCAAGGAGGCGATGCCCTCGGCCGCCAAGGTCGCTTACCTGACATCGTCGCGTGCCTTGATGGATACCCCCCTGGGATTGTCGCTTCAGAAGGCAGGGCAGGCCCTCGGCATCGTGCTGAGCTGGAAGTTCTTTCCAGAGGTGGATGATGCGCAGCTCCATCGCACCTTTGCCGAGTTGACGTCACAGCAGTACGACGCTGCCATGGTTGATGCGAGCGGCAGCTTCCTGGCACGACGCGCCTTGATCACCGAGCTCGCCGGGAAACTTCATCTTCCGATGATCTATCCCTTTCGCGACTATGCGGATGCAGGTGGGCTGGTCAGCTATGCGCCGGATCTCGGTGAGCTTGCCGAGCGACTTGCCGTTGATGTGCACCAGATCCTCAACGGGACCAGGCCGGGCGACATCCCGATCTACCGGCCCAACAAATTCCAACTGGTCATCAATCTGAAGGCCGCGAGCGCGCTGCGCCTCGAAATGCCTGCGATGCTGCTCGCCCGTGCCGACGAGGTCATCGAATGAGGGAAGCCATCCGCTGTGGTGCAATGGTCGAAATCATTGCCGTGCACGGGGTAACAAGACTCGTGTCACGCCATGGGCATCGCAGCAATCGGCGCGTGCGGGATTATGTCCGTTTGACCCTTAAATCCATGGTGATATTGTCGTAACTGCAGTCTGTCCGGGAGGACACAATGGGATGGTTTGACCGGCTGTTTAGAAGGACGTCGGCGCCTACGACCCGACTCCTTGCGCGGTTTGGGCGGAAGTCGCGGGCACCGACTGATCCTGATCTTCTGAAGATTGCCAAAGACCGAAAGGGGCATGTTTCGCGCAAAGCCGTGAGGAATGAATACAATCGGCTGCTGTTGGAGAAGTATGCGCACGACAAGTCCTGATTTCTGGTTCTGTCCAGAGGTTGCAGGACGTGCCATCGCTGGAGATGGTGAAGCCGGCCATCGCGCTCTGCGAGATGGGGCACACTTGGTTCGTTGCGGCCTGAATGCACAGATCTTTGGCTGGGTTGCGTAGTCCAGCTCTCATGCCCCGGACGCAGCGCTCCGCGCTGCACCGTGTCCGGGATACGAGAGAGCTGGAGCTCAACCGCAGCAGAAGTCCTGCGGAGAGGAAGAACTAATGCGTGCGTCCTGACCGCTTGAGATCGGCGACTTTAAACCGGTTGCCGGCCGCCAGGCTGCTGCAAATCCAGTGGGCTTTGTTTCGATTCTCGCCCAGGAACACCTTCGTCTCGACGCAATTCTCGTAGGATGTATGGGTGATGGTGTCTCGGCACGTTGGCGAGAAGGGTCCATAATCTATATTGCCGCCCGACTCGCTGCAGCCAATCCAGGGCTCCTTGCCCTGCGGGAAGCTTGATGCGCAGCCACCGTTGCAACTGCTGGCGACTCTTTCCAGGCTGGCAATCCTTCCCATCACAGAACCCGGCGCATAGGAAGGCGTCCGTGTGCCTGAAGACGACGTTTGAGCGGCTGACGATGTCCGGCGTGATGATGTTCCGGCATTTGTTGCCTGAGTCGGCTTTTGCGGCCTTGCCTGCTGCTTCGGTGCATCGACCGAGACGGGGGGAATCGTGGCGGCGGAGCCTGTCGGAGTTTGCGACGCGGCCGGGCCGCATACCAGGAGGGTTGACAAGAGAGCGACGGTTGAAGGCACGACAAAGGTTGATGACAATCTCATGACCATGTCCTTCCCAAATCCGGAGACGGAAATGCCGACCCGGTAAGTGGACGGTAACAGACATTCGTGGTTGAGCAATCAAAGGTTGAGAGCGCGTCTGCAGAGATAATCGCGCCATCGGCATGGTGCTCAAGGGTACGCTCGGCTCGCCTCACGACGAACGCCACGTTGCTTGATCTCGATCAATAGGGCGCTTTTCCGCTGAACCTAAAACGGCGTTGCGTAGCCCCACTACGCGACCCACCCAAAGCCGTCGGCTTCCCCAAGGGCTGGCGGCTTCCTTTTGTTCGCCTTACAGGGGTCCTGGAAACGCGGTAGGGTGATTGCCGGATTTTCCCGAGCTTGAGCCGGATCAATCCCGGCTGCTTGCATCGGCCTAGCATGGGTTCAGCCCTCAGGGAGGACGAATGATGCTGGTGAGGATCAATACCGCCCCCCGCATGTCAATTGACGGGCATCTTGCCGCTCTGGCCGGTGAGGGGATGTGCTACAGCGAATTCAGGTACCGCAGGGGCCTCGAGATTTTTGGCGAGGGCGAAGAGCCCGAGTACGTCTACCAGATCGTCTCGGGTGCGGTGCGCACCTACAAGCTTCTCCCGGATGGTCGCCGCCAGATCAACGCGTTCCACCTGGCCGGCGACATGTTCGGATTCGAAAATGAGGCAATTCACCGTTTCACGGCTGAAGCGATCGTCGAAACCCATGCCCACCTCATGCGGCGCAGCAGCATTCTGGAGGCCGTGCGAAATGGAGGCGCAGGTACCAAGGACCTCATCAAATTCGTCACCCAAAATCTTGCGCACGCCGAGAGCCATATGCTTCTCCTCGGCCGAAAGACATCGCTCGAGCGTGTGACGGCATTCCTTCTCGAGATGGATGAACGGCTGCACCACCCGGACGTGATGATCTTGCCGATGAGTCGCCGCGATATCGCCGATTATCTCGGACTGACCCTGGAAACCGTCTCCCGGGCTCTTTCGATCCTGCGAGACGAAGGACTTCTGCGCTTTGACGGAAATACTCAGCGGCGGCTTGAACTGGTCGACCGTGACGCTCTCGCGAAGATCGACGCCTGACGGTCGCATCCGCCAGCCTGGCAAGCTTCCCTGACGCCGGCGCTCGAGCGGCCGACGATGTCGCATTGCATTAGCCTGAATGACCGCCAGTGACCCATAGGGCCCGGATGACGCCGCGGGTCTCTAGTGGTGGGGAGGACTGCAGTCCAACTCCTTGATCCTCCCGGCGGCGTCAAACGCAAAAAGCGCGCTCATGACGCCAGCACTCGTGACGTACGAGAGGATGGTCCCGTCGTGCCAGGGATTGAGATCGTCCAAGGTGCCTGCCGGATATTCCCGGAGGCGATCGACCCAATAGGCACGAAGTGCCTCGCGGCCGGTGATGGTTTTGACGCAGCCGCAGCCGCAGTGAACCACGGCATCGTCGGCATACATATCCAAGATCGCTTCGATATCGCCAGCGCGGTAGGCATCGAGCCAGTCAACCGCAACGCCCATCGGGTCAAAGGACATAATTCTCACCTGAATACCGTCATAACCATACCGTCAAAACTCGCAATTTTAGATCGGGTTAACCCCGCTAAGCCTCTTTCTCGAAACGATTAATTGTATTTTAATACCCCGTACCCGGCCCCGGCCATATGCCGAAGGACATAGAACCGGGACGAGGCATATTTCATGTTGGACGTCATTGCGAAGCACGGGGTATTTCAGCGCATCCGGCTTGTGATCGCAGATCGACAGCCGATCGTTCTGCAGGGACTGAAGTCGGTATTCGCGGCACAGCAGGACTTCGACATCGTCGCATCGTTCAGCGACGCGACAAGCTGCCTCGAAGCCATCAGGAAATTGACACCCGACGTCGCGCTGGTTGCCGACACCTTGCCGGATCTGACGGTCGCCAAGATCCTCGCGATCGCGAAAGCCGAGAAGCTTTCCACGCGCCTGGTGTTCTTTACCGAGTACGACACCGACGAGGATCTGGCCGCGGCCATTGCTGTCGGCGCCTGCAGTGCAATTTCGAAGTATGCCTCTCCCGCCACGATGCTGCGATCACTGCGGCTGATGACCAAGAGCGGCGTGTCGCTGGAGCAGTCCGACCTCGCGCCAACCGGCAAGGAACTTGACGGCGGCAAAATTGAAAAGATGCTGGAGCTGCTGACGCACCGGGAACGTCAGATTGTTCGACTGGTGTCGGAGGGAATGTCGAACAAGGAGATCGCGCGCCAGCTCGACCTGTCCCACGGGACAGTCAAAGTCCACCTGTACAATATTTTCCAGAAGCTCGAGATCACCAACAGAACGGTGCTCGCGACCATCGCATTGTTGCAACGTGCCTCTGGCTTCGGCGCGCTCTCGCTGGCCCTTCTGGTGATCGCCATTGCGGACGAACTCAAGGCGTCGGAAGCGAACGACGTGCTTCCGGATGACGACGGCATCCGCCATGCGGGCGAGCACGCCGAATATGAGCCCTGGAAGAAGGCCATCCTCCGGCACCGCATCGCCTGGGAATCCGTCGAGACGTCCCCGGTCACGCAGAGAGACTTTCTTGCCAAGGTGGGCGAGGTCACGAACCCGGCGGCGGCAATGGAAGCGCTGCGCGGGGCCGAGCAGTCCGTGAGCTCCAAACTGTGGAAAGACCACGGTCCTGTCGGGTCGAGCACGCCCAATCCTCCTGCGCTTTTGCCGCGAGGAACGAACGACACACAGATTGGAGGTGACCCGGCCCCGGACCATCTCGTCCCGCGGCTTGCGTCCAATCCGATGTCGCTTCAGGGAGGGTATGGCACCTTCGCCTCTCTCGCCGGTGCGTTGATCTACGCACTGCACGACCCCCATCTCGCACAGACGCATGACCCGGCCAAAGCGTCGCTCGACGGATTCGTGACCTTCACCGGAGAGAGTGCGACCACAAAACTGGCCACGACCACCGATGCCGGCGCTCATCATGTCGACAACTCAGCCTCGGCCTTGGCTTCACACGAGTCTCACCTGCCTTCCGCGTTCGTGAGCACTGGGAACGAAAGCGTCGCTGGAGAAGGCGGTGGGGGCCAGATCAGTCATGGCGCTGCGGGGGACGCCGCGGGCGCCACCCTCCAAGAACTGCTTGGCTTGTTGAATCTTGGTCAGGATGCCGGTCTTGGCGGAGATGGCCGCGATCAGCAAATGGGCGGCAACGTTGGAAACGTTGCTTCTCGTTCCCCGATCGATTCCCATTCGACCTCTTCCGACGCTGCCTTTGATTTCGGATCCGGGTCGAGCAGGATCAATCTTGCGGCTTTCGGAGCGCTTGCCTGGCTGCATATGACTGAGGCAAGCAAGTCCATCCCGCCACATACCCTTGCCTGGATCTACAACGCCGCAAGCAATGAAACGATCGTCTATGTCAATCCGACCGATCGTAGCCTCGATATCGGCGATCGCGGCCTGGTGGAAATCCATCTGCAGGGGATTGTATCCGTTGCGGAGTTGGATCTCGTCGGCCAACCGGAAGGCGCGGTTGTCTCGATCACCCTGGAGCAGCTCGAGGCAGCGCTGACAGCGGCGGACGCAATCGATGAGACTGTGCTGAGTGCCGACAATGTCCATGCCATTAGCGGGGCGGGCGAGGGCACGGTCGAGACGGCTGGAATTTGGCGCATTCTGGCCGACGACGGCTCGAGGTTCCAGTTCGGGCAGACGCGGGCCGGCCTGGGTGCGTCGAAGTTCAAAACCTTCACCAACGATTCGACGGAAGCAACGGACGGGAGCGATGGCACGTCTGTCGTGACGGCTCACGCGTCATCAACCGGGCTTGTTCACAGTGTGACGGTGACGGCAGCTGAAAGTCTCACATTGAAGAGTGAGCCGATCAATGCGGGCACCGGCGTTTCGTCGACCGGGCTGAACGAGATCGTCCAACCGAGCGTCGTAACGGCCGACAGCACGGGCCGCGGTAACTCTGAGCACGCTTCGGAGCAAGGGTCTGAAAAGGCGGCGGAGGCGACCGACGAGGACCACGGCAACTCTGCGCACTCGAACTCTGCGAAGGCGGCTGCCACGGAGACGACTGACTCCAAGCCGGGCAACGGTGTCGGCAACGACAAGAAGACGGCAGAGACAGCCGACGAGGGCCACGGCAACTCGGCGCACTCGAACTCTGCCAAGGTGGCCGACACGGAGTCGACTGAAGCTGACTCCAAACCGGGCAACGGTGTCGGCAACGACAAGAAGACGGCCGAGACGGCCGACGAGGTCCACGGCAAATCCGAGCACTCGAACTCTGCCAAGGCGGCCGACACGGAGTCGACTGAAGCTGACTCCAAACCGGGCAACGGCGTCGGCAACGACAAGAAGACGGCCGACGAGGTCCACGGCAAATCCGAGCACTCGAACTCTGCCAAGGCGGCCGACACGGAGACGACTGAAGCTGATTCCAAACTGGGCAACGACGTCGGCAATGACAAGAAGACGGCCGAGGCGGCTGACGAGGAGCACGGCAAATCCGAGCACTCGAACTCTGCCAAGGCGGCCGACACGGAGACCACTGAAGCTGACTCCAAGCCGGGCAACGGTGTCGGCAACGACAAGAAGACGGCCGAGGCGGCTGACGAGGAGCACGGCAACTCCGGGCACTCAAACCCTGCACAGGCGGCTGCCACAGAGACGACTGAAGCTGACTCCAAGCCGGGCAACGGCGTCGGCAATGACAAGAAGACGGCCGAGGCGGCCGACGACGACCACGGCAACTCCGAGCACTCGAACTCTGCCAAGGCGGATGCCACGGAGACCACTGAAGCTGACTCCAAGCCGGGCAACGGCGTCGGCAATGACAAGGAGACGGCCGAGGCGGCCGACGAGGAGCACGGCAATTCGGGGCACGCTTCACAGCCTACCTCTGCAAACGGGCCGAAAGCAGCCGACGTCGTCGATCCGGACATCGCAGCGGTCGACAGTGCGAGCCGCGGTAACTCGGATCACGTTGCGGAGCCGGGGTCTGCAAAGAAGGAAGCCGCGGAGTCGACTGACTCTGACTCCAAGCCGGGCAACGGCGTCGGCAATGACAAGAAGACAGCCGAAGCGGCCGACGTGGACCACGGCAACTCCGGGCACGATTCACAGCCAACCTCTGCAAACGCACCGGATGCAGCCGAGACCGTCGTACTGAGCGTCGCAACGGCCGACAGCGCGGACCGCGGTAACTCGGAGCACGCTCCGGATCCAGGGCCCGCAAAGGCAGCAGCCACGGAATTGGCCGAAGCTGACTCCACCCCGGGTAACGGCGTCGGCAATGGCGCCGAGCATCATGCTCTGGCCGCGGACGGTGCGGGCGCGTCGGCGGCAGAGCAGACGGCCGAATCGGCGGTCGTGGAACACGGCAATTCGGGGCACGATTCACCCTCAACCTCTGCAAACGCGCCTGATACAGCCGAGGCTATCGAACCAAGCGTCGCAAGCGGCGATAGCGCGGGCCGCGGTAACTCGGAGCACGCTGCGGAGCCAGGGCCTGCAAAGGCGGCAGCCACGGAATTGACTGAAGCTGACTCCACACCGGGCAACGGCGTCGGCAATGACAAGAAGACAGCAGACGCGACCGTCGTGGAACACGGCAATTCGGGGCACGATTCACAGTCAACCTCTGCGAACGCACCTGATACAGCCGAGACTGCCGAACCGAGCGTCGCAAACGGCGATAGCGCTGGACACGGAAACGCGCAGCAGGTGGCGCAGTTAGCTCCGATCGCATCAGAAGCCGCACAGCCTGCTCAGGCCGTGCCCGAGACCGGCAGCGCGGATCAAGACCTGGTGTTCCGCTTCGATAGCGCGGCAACTCCTTCCACTCCCGTCGCGGTCGTTGTGGCTCAAGTGCTCGACACTCTGCTCGATGCGCATGTACCGCCCGGTCAGCAAAAGGCCCTCGAGATCATCGTCCAAATGATCCCTAATGCGCCGGACGACCACGCGGCCAGCCACGGCAATAGCGGTTCGCATGGACATGCGGCTCATGACTTGCTGATTTGAAGTGTCGCATCGTCATTGACGGCGGCATGGGCAACTCGGCTCTCGTGGCCAGGACGCAGCGCTGGGTCTCGCCGTCACCCCCGTGAGGTGCTCGTGCTGCGGTGGAGAGCGGCCAAAATAAAAACGGGGCCGTGAGGCCCCGTCAAAAGTCCGTAAGTGTCCCGCGATCTTACTTGATCTTGGCTTCGCGGAATTCGACGTGCTTGCGCGCGACCGGGTCGTACTTCTTCTTGACCAGCTTGTCGGTCATGGTGCGCGAATTCTTCTTGGCGACGTAGTAGAAGCCGGTGTCGGCCGAGGACACGAGCTTGACCTTGATGGTGACCGCTTTGGCCATGTTCTGAACCTCAGAAAATTGGGGAATCTGGAGCCGGCCAAACGGCCCGCGTTGGCCGGCAACCTAGCCAGAAACCGCCTGATGTCAAGGTTTCGAAGCGTTTTCCAGCGAAGTGGGTACCGGTTCGCGTCAAGAAAACGCGCCAAAAACAACAACCTAGAGCCCCGGCAGGGGATCTAGCCCGGAAAACCACTCAAATCGGCCCGATTAGGCCTCGAAGAATCGGTTTTTCGGCCGCGGCAGGCCCAGATTCTCCCTCAAAGTGGCCCCTTCATACTCTTTGCGGAAAATCCCGCGCTTCTGCAGCTCCGGGACGACCTTGTCGACGAAGTCGTCGAGGCCGGCGGGCAGGAACGGGAACATGATGTTGAATCCGTCCGACCCGCGCCCGACCAGCCATTCCTCCATCTGGTCGGCGATGGTTTTGGCGGTGCCGACGAAGGCGAGGCCGCCATAGCCGCCGACGCGTTGGGCGAGCTGGCGCACGGTGAGCTTTTCGCGGGCGGCGAGGTCGACCATGCGCTGGCGGCCGCTCTTGCTCGCGTTGGTCTCGGGGATCTCGGGGAGGGGACCATCGGGATCGAAGCCGGAGGCGTCGGTGCCGAGGATGACCGAGAGCGAGGCGATGGCGCTGTCGTAATGCACGCGGCTGTCGAGCAGCGCGCGCTTCTCCTTGGCCTCATCGACGCTGTCGCCGACCACGACGAAGGCGCCGGGCAGGATCTTGAGATGTTCAGGATCGCGGCCGACCTTCTCCATGCGGCCCTTGATGTCGGCATAGAGCTTCTGCCCGTCGGCGAGGCTGCCGCCGCCGGTGAACACCGCTTCGGCGGTCTCGGCGGCGAGCTGCCTGCCGTCTTCGGAGGCGCCAGCCTGCACGATCAGCGGCCAGCCCTGCACGGGGCGGGCGATGTTGAGCGGCCCGCGCACCTTCAGATATTTGCCGTTGTGGTCGAGCGTGTGCATCTTCGCGGGATCGAAGAACAGGCCGCTCTCGACGTCGCGCACGAACGCATCGTCGGCGAAGGAATCCCACAGGCCGGTGACGACGTCGTAGAACTCGCGGGCGCGCTTGTAGCGCTCGGCATGCTCCATGTGGTCGTCGAGGCCGAAATTCAGCGCCGCGTCCGGGTTCGAGGTGGTGACGATATTCCACCCCGCACGCCCGCCGCTGAGATGGTCGAGCGAGGCGAAGCGGCGCGCGACGTGATAGGGCTCATCAAAAGTGGTCGAGCCGGTCGCGATCAGGCCGATCCGCTCGGTGACGGCCGAGAGCGCCGACAGCAGCGTGAACGGCTCGAACGAGGTCACGGTGTGGCTGCGCTTGAGCGCGTTGATCGGCATGTTCAGCACGGCGAGGTGATCGGCCATGAAGAAGGCGTCGAACTTGCCGGCCTCGAGCTTTTGGATCAGCGTCTTGATGTGACCGAAGTTGAAATTGGCGTCGGGCCAGGCCCCGGGATAGCGCCAGGCGCCGGTGTGGATGCTGATCGGGCGCATGAACGCGCCAAGCTTGAGTTGCCGTTGTGCCATCGCGTCCTAAGTCCGTTCTGGGTGACGTTCGCAAAGACATAGGAACGCGGAGGAACTCTGCCATTGGGATGGTCGAGAAGATTTTTTTGTTTTTCGATCAACTCTCAGCACGTTCGCGTCGAAGGGGACTACTGCCCCCGCGCCCTTTGATCGAAGGCGCTCAGCACGGCGAGCGTCATCGCGGTGACGCCGGTCTGGATGGTCGGTTTCGGCACCGGGGCGAATTGCGGCGAGTGGTTGCCGGGAAGCGGCGGGCCGCTGCCGTTACGCGCGGCGGCGACGCGCTCGGGCTCATAGACGCCGATGTTGAAGAACATCGAGGGCACGCCGGCGTTGACATATTCCGAATAGTCCTCGCTGGTCGTGTTGGCCGGGCTGAGGTTGAACTTGTCGCCGAAGGCCACTTTCAGCACCCGCTCGGCCTGGCCGACGACGGCGGCATCGTTCACCACCGCCTTGGTTCCCTCGTCGAGATGGATTTCGGGCGCCGGTGCATCCGCCATCGCCGCCACCGCCTTCGCCGTCCGCTCGATCCCAGCCAGCATCCTGGCGCGCACCTGCGGCTTGAAGCTGCGGATGGTGCCGATCACCCTGGCCTCGTCGGGAATGATGTTGCCGGCGGTGCCGGCGTGGATCGCGCCGATGGTGACGAGGCCGAATTCGGTCGGGTCCTTCTCGCGGCTGATCACGCTCTGCACGTCGACGACGAAGCGGGATGCCATCATCACGGGATCGATGGTCGCCTGCGGTATTGCGCCATGGCCGCCGCGGCCAAGGAATTTGATGAAGAGACCGTCGACATTCGACGATCCGACCCCGACCCTATAGGTCACGAAGCCGTAGGCTCCACTGCCGTCGTGCAGGGCAAAACCCGCATCGGGTTTCGGAAAGCGGGTGAACAGGCCATCGTCGATCATCGCCTTGGCGCCCGTGACCTCTTCCTCGGCGGGCTGCGCGATGAACATCAACGTACCGTGCCACTGGTCCTTTAGGCCGACCAGGGTCTTCGCCGTGCCGACCCAGCTCGCCATGTGGATGTCATGGCCGCAGCTATGGGCGACAAATGTCTCGCGGCCCTGCCAGATCTGTTTGTCGCGGCTGGCATAGGGCAGGCCGGTCTTCTCCTCCATCGGCAGCGCATCGAGCTCGGTGCGAACCATGATGGTGGGACCGTCGCCGTTCCCAAAGATGGCAACAAGGCCGGTCTTGCCGACGTGCTCGGTGACCTCAAAACCGATCGCACGCATCTCGGCGGCGAGTTTCGCCGCGGTCTTCACTTCCTGGTAGGCAAGCTCGGGATGGGCGTGGATGTCCTTGTAGAGCGCGTCGAGCTTCGGATATTCGCTCTCGAAGGAGGTCTCGATCGTTTGCTTCAATCTGGCGACGTCGAGCTCCGCATGGGCAGGTGGCGAGAGCAGGCTGAACAACGCCACGGAAGCGAGCAGAGGCCTAACGAACCGCGTCATCCAATCCTCCAGTCGTTCAAGAGCCCTTTCCTTGACCTAGCACATCTCGTCGTATCCTGCCGCCATGGAAATGGAAGAACGGCACCGGCGCGTCGTGACGCAGGAGGCCGGTCGCAAGGCGTCGGAGACGTCTCTTCGAACCAATCCGCCCTTCGCCCCGACCAAGCCAAGACCTCGCAAGGAGACCCGACATGGCCGGCGCAATGACACTGGATGGCGGCATGGTCCGCATTGACCGGCCCATGCCCTGGGTCGGCCGGCTATTGTCGCTGCCGCTGCTGGCGGCGAGCGGATATCTCCTGTGGAACGTCGCGCTCGGGCTGCGCCAGGACTTTTCCGGCTTCGGCCGGCTCGCCGACGACCTCGTGCCGGTGCTGGTGTTTACCGGGCTCGGGCTGCTGGTCGGCATTCCCGGCCTGATCCTGCTGACCTTCCGCACGTTCGTCGTGCTCAACGAGGCGCTGCGCCAGATCGTCATCACCAGGCAGTTCGGCCCGCTGAATTTTCGCAAGCACCGCAATTTCGCCGACTACCACTTCATCAGCATCACGGAAGACTATGATCCGGAGTTGACGGCCTATGACGTCAATCTCTGCGGCAGCAAGGGCACCGAGCCGATCACGCTGATGAGCTTTACCAAGCGTGAGGAGGCGGACGGGTTCGCAAGCGAGCTCGGGCAGGCACTGAAACTTCCCGTGCGCGATTATGTCGGCACCGAGCCGGATGCGGACTAGAGGGACGCCGTCGTCAGGCGTGCGCCCGAGGGATTATGCGATGAGATGGCCTTATCTGAATTTGACGCGCGCTGATGCGTTGGGCATCTTGGTCGTTCTCGTCATCATTTGCGTTTGTGCTTTTGTCCTTGCTCGGTTTCCGTCCGTTCATCAGGCAACAGGTTTCGGCCCGGATTGGGATTGCACGAGTATCCCCAATAGTGAGCCGGTCTGCGTGAAGAAGACGGTGCGCTGAACGGAAAAGGGATCAGCCCAAAATATCCTTCTGCATCTTGCCGCCGTAGAAATGGAAGAACGGCACCGGCGCATCGTGGCGCAGCGGGCCGGTGGCAAGGCGGGTGTCGAGTTCGTTGAGCACGTTACGCGTCATCGGATGCAGATCGGCGAGCGGCTTCGAGCCGAGCTCGACCCAGACCAGCTCGACCAGCTCGGCATCGGCATGGATCACGCCCTCGACACGGTGGGTGATCGCGGAGGCATCCGCGGTGAAGAAGCGGGTGTCGAACCGCTTGACGCGGCCGGGCGGGGTGATTGCGCGTGCGATCAGGAACAGGCTGGAGGGATCGGGCAGCAGGCCTGCATCGGCGAACGGCTTCCACGGACCTTCGAGCCTGGCCTTGCCTTCGACCTTGCGGCCGAGGCAAAGGCCGGTCTCCTCGCAGGCCTCGCGGATCGCGGCGATCGCCAGCGATTTTGCGCGCGAGGCCGGGGTCTTCGGGCTGCCCTTGGCGAGATTGGCTTCGAGCTCCGTGGTGATGGGCGCGGCAACCGGCACGCGGTAATCGTCCTTGTCGACGCGGCCGCCGGGGAAGACGAACTTTCCGGGCATGAACACCACCTTGTCGTGGCGCTTGCCGACCAGAACCTTTGGAACGGCGCCGCTGCGATCGACCAGGATCAGCGTCGCGGCATCCTTCGGGCGGAAATAGGGATGGTGGTCGGCTTCCTTGCCTTCGTGGATCTTGGCCTTTTCTTCTGCCTGCGAAATATCCGTCATGTCCTCACCCAAACCGTTTTTTGCTTTTTGCTTAGACCGGCGGAATACCATCCGGAGGGTTCTCGTCAAAGCCGTGCATGCGCAGAGCCCATTGCAATCCGACCACGGCGCCTTTCACCGGCTGCAGCAGTGCAAGCGAGGCGAAGAACGTGAAGGGCAGATAGGCTGCGAAGCTGATCCAGACCGGCGTGGTGTAATTGGTCTCGATCCAGAGGATCGCGGGTACCACAATGTGGCCGACGATGACGATCACGAGATAGGCCGGCAAATCGTCGGCGCGGTGCGGCGTGAAATCGAGGCCGCAGACCGAGCAATTGTCGGCGGTCTTCAGGAACGCGCGGAACAGTTTTCCCTCGCCGCAGCGCGGGCAGCGGCTGCGAAAGCCGCGCTTCATCGCTGTCCAGACGTCGCGCTTCTCGACGAGGCCGGTCTCGCGCGTCCAGATCTTCGGGGCCGTGCTCATCGTCACCACGCCTTGCCCTTCTTGCCCTTAGCTTTTCCCTTGTTCTTGCCCTTCTTTCCCTTGCCGGACTTTTGCTTCTCCGGCTTGCGTTTTCTCTCTGGACTGCGCCCGGGATGGGCCTTGGACGATTTGCGCTGCGCGCGGAGCGGCCTGCGCTCGCGCGGGCCGCTCTCGCTCTCCGACGACAGCAGCTCGAAGCGCAGCGCGCCTGCGATGGGAGCGGCTTCGATCAGGCGGACGTCAACGACGTCGCCGAGCTGGTACATGGTGCCGCTGCGCGTGCCGACCAGGGCATGACGGCCCTCGTCATAGTTGAAATATTCCGCGCCGAGGGATCGGATCGGGATCAGCCCGTCGGCGCCGGTCTCGCTCAGCTTGACGAACAGCCCGGCGCGGGTGACGCCGGAGACGCGGCCCTGGAAGCTCGCGCCGATGCGGTCGGCGAGATGATGGGCGATCAGGCGGTCGACGGTCTCGCGCTCCGCCTTCATCGCGCGCCGTTCGGTCAGGGAAATATGCGCGGCGACTTCGCCGAGCGATTCCGGCGTCTCGCTGTCGGGCAGGGCGCCTTCGCCGAGGCCGAGCGCGCGGACCAGCGCGCGGTGCACGACGAGGTCGGCATAGCGGCGGATCGGCGACGTGAAATGCGCGTAGCGGCGCAGGTTCAGCCCGAAATGGCCGTAATTCTCCGAGGAATATTCCGCCTGCGCCTGGGCGCGCAGCACGACTTCGCTCACCAGCGGAAAGTAATCATGGCCTTCGAGCTGGGCCAGCACGCGGTTGAACGTCGTCGGGCGCAGCGCGCCTGATTTGGCGAAGGGGACGTCCAGCGTCTCCAGGAATTCCGCGAGCGCGTGGACCTTCTCCAGCGTCGGCTCGTCATGGACGCGGTAGATCAGCGGCAGCGACTTCTTCTCCAGCATCTCGGCCGCGGCGACGTTGGCGAGGATCATGAACTCCTCGATCAGCTTGTGCGCATCGAGACGCTCAGGGACGACGACGCGGTCGACTGTGCCGTCATTCTTCAAGAGGATCTTGCGCTCGGGCAGATCGAGATTGAGCGGATCGCGCTCGTCGCGCGCGCGCTTGGCGCAGGCGTAAGCGGCATAGAGGGGTTTGAGGATCGGATCGAGCAAGGGGCCGGTGGTGTCATCCGGGCGTCCGTCGATCGCGGCCTGCGCCTGCGCGTAGCTGAGCTTTGCGGCGGAGCGCATCAGGATGCGATGAAAACTGTGCGAGCGCTTGCGGCCGTCGGGGCCGAGCACCATGCGCACCGCGAGCGCGCCGCGCGGCTCGCCCGGCACCAGCGAGCAGAGATTGTTGGAGATGCGCTCCGGCAGCATCGGCACGACGCGGTCGGGGAAGTAGACCGAATTGCCGCGGTCGAGCGCGTCGCGGTCGAGCGCAGTGCCCGGGCGGACGTAGAAGCTGACATCGGCGATGGCGACGTTGACGATGAAGCCGCCCTTGTTGTTGGGATCATCGTCGGCTTGCGCGTGCACCGCGTCGTCGTGATCCTTGGCGTCGGGCGGATCGATGGTGACGAGCGGGACGTCGCGCCAGTCCTCGCGTCCCCTAAGGTTGGCGGGCTCCGCGGCTTCCGCCTCGCGCTCGGCGGCGGAGGAGAATGGCAGCGGAATGTCGTGGGCGTAGATCGCGATCAGGCTGATCGCCTTCTCCGACTTGACCGAGCCGAGCTTCTCCTTGACCCGTCCCGAAGCGAGCCCAAAGCTGCGCGTGCGGACGATATCGACGCTGACGAGGTCGCCGTCCTGCGCGCCGTGCGTATCGGCTGGGGCGATGTTCAACTCGCGATCGGCGGACTTCTTGTCCACGGGGACGAGCCGTCCACCGCCTTCGGGAAGGCTGCGGAACACGCCTAAGATGCGGGTCTTGGTCTTGTCGAAGACCTTGATGATGCGGCCGCGATAGGCCGGTCCTTCGGTCTCCTCGGAGCGCTCGACGCGTAGCAGCACGCGGTCGCGAACGCCGGCGGCGGTGCCGGGCTTGGGCCGGCGCGGCATCTCGATGAGGATCTTTGGCGGCTCGCCGCTCTCGACCTCGTCCCATTCGGTGGGAGTGGCGATCAATTCGCCGTCGCGGTCACGGCCGGTGAGGTCGGCGACCAGCGTCGGCGGCAGCGTGTCCGGTTCGGAGACCTTGTGGCGCTTCTTCTTGATGGTCCCGTCGTCGGCGAGCTCGCGCAGCATGCGCCTGAGCTCGGCGCGATCGGCGTTCTTCAGGCCGAACTCGCGCGCAATTTCGCGGGTTTCGACCTTTCCTGGATTTGCCTTGATGAAGGCGACGATGGCTTGCTTGTCGGGAAAGCCACGGTCTTTCTTTGGTTTCACTTAACCTCTAATTCTTGCCGGCACTCTTCTTGGCCGGAGCCTTGGTGGCGGCTGCCTTGGTCGGCGACGTCTTTGCGGTCGACGACACGGCGGCGCGCGCCTTGCTGGTCGATTCGGATTTGGATTTGGCCGCCGCTTTCTTCGCGGCCGGCTTTTTGGTTTTCGGCGCGGCATCCTCGCCGTCGGCCTTCTCTGCAGCCTTCTTGGCCTTGGCAGGCTTCGCCGCCTTCTTCGCCTTGGTCTTGCCGCCGCCCTTGGCCGCGCGCTCGTCGATCAGCGCGATCGCCTGCGGCAGCGTGATGGCGTCCTTCTCGAACTCGGCGGGGATCGTCGCGTTGACGCCGCCTGCAGTGACATAGGCGCCATAGCGGCCGCTCTTCACGGTGACGGTGCCGAGCGAGGGATGATCGCCGATGGCTTTGCCGGGATCGGCGCCGAAGCGGCGGCTCGGGCCCTTGGCGACCTTCTCCGCGATCAGCGTCACGGCGCGGTTGAGGCCGATGTCGAAGACCTCGTCGCCGGCTTCCAGGCTGGCATAGGTCTTCTCGTGCTTCACGAACGGCCCGAAGCGGCCGAGGCCCGCCGTGATGGGCTGACCGGTTTCCGGATGCTTGCCGATCTCGCGCGGCAGCGACAGCAGCTTCAGCGCAAGCTCGAGATCGACATCGGCGGGCGAGGTGCCCTTCGGGATGCCTGCGCGCTTCGGCTTCTCGCCTTCCTCATAGTCCTTCTGCTCGCCGAGCTGGATGTAGGGGCCGAAGCGGCCGGCCTTGACCCAGACGTCGCGACCCGTATCGGGATCCTGGCCGAGCGAACGGTCGGCCGTCGCCTCGCCATCGGCGGCGAGCTGACGGGTGTAGCGGCATTCCGGATAGTTCGAGCAGCCGACGAAGGCGCCGAACTTGCCGGCCTTGAGATTCAGCCGGCCGGTGCCGCAGTTGGGGCACTGGCGGACGTCACCGCCATCGGCGCGGGCGGGGTAGATGTGCGGCCCCAGCATCTCGTCGAGAACGTCGAGCACCTGCGCGACGCGCAGATCCTTGATGTCGTCGACGGCGCCGATGAAGTCGCGCCAGAAGTCCTTCAGCACCTGCTGCCAGGAGATCTCGTTGTTGGAGATTCGGTCGAGCTGCTCTTCCAGACCAGCAGTGAAATCGTATTCGACGTAGCGGCTGAAGAAGCTTTCCAGGAACGCGATCACGACGCGGCCCTTGTCCTCGCCATGCAGGCGCTTCTTCTCCAGCTTGACGTAGCCGCGGTCCTTCAGCACCTGGAGGATCGAGGCATAGGTCGAGGGACGGCCGATGCCGAGCTCCTCCATGCGCTTGACGAGGGATGCTTCGGAGAAGCGCGGCGGCGGCTCGGTGAAATGCTGGGTGACGGCGAGCGACTGCCGCTTCAGCGCGTCGTTCGGGCTCATCGCGGGCAGGCGGCGGGAGTCTTCGTCCTCCTCGTCGTCGCGGCCTTCCTGGTAAAGGGCGAGGAAGCCGTCGAACTTGACGACCTGGCCGGTGGCGCGCAGCTCCAGCGTACGGCCGCCGGCTTTGGCGGTGATGTCCACGGTGGTGCGCTCGAGCTCGGCCGATTCCATCTGGCTCGCGATGGTGCGCTTCCAGATCAGCTCATAGAGCCGGGCCTGATCGGCATCGAGCTTGCGGCTCATGCTGTCGGGACGGCGGGAGAGGTCGGTCGGGCGGATCGCTTCGTGCGCTTCCTGGGCGTTCTTGGCCTTGGCCTGGTACTGGCGCGGGGAGTCCGGCACATAGGCGTTGCCGTAATCCTCGCCGATCACCTTGCGCGCCTGGGTGATCGCCTCGGGGGCGATCTGCACGCCGTCGGTACGCATATAAGTAATGAGTCCGGTGGTCTCGCCGCCGATGTCGATGCCTTCATAGAGGCGCTGGGCGATGCGCATGGTGTGCGCCGGCGCAAAGCCGTATTTGCGGCTGGCCTCCTGCTGCAGCGTCGAGGTGGTGAAGGGCGCCTGCGGATTGCGGCGGGCCGGCTTGGCGTCGACCGCCGTGACGGCGTAGGCGGCCGCTTCCAGCGCCTTCTTGAAGTCTTCGGCTTCCGCGCCGGTTCCGATGTCGAGGCGCTGGATCTTCTTGCCGTCGGCGCCGACCAGGCGGGCCTCGAAGGCATCGCCGCGCGGGGTGAGCAGGGTCGCGATCAGCGACCAATATTCGCGGGCTACGAACTTCTCGATCTCGAGCTCGCGGTCGCAGACGAGGCGCAGCGCGACCGACTGGACGCGGCCGGCCGAGCGGGCGCCCGGCAGCTTGCGCCACAGCACGGGGGAGAGGGTGAAGCCGACCAGATAGTCCAGCGCGCGGCGCGCCATATAGGCGTCGACCAGCGCGCCGTCGATCTCTCGTGGATGCTTCATCGCCTCCGAGACGGCCTGCTTGGTGATGGCGTTGAACACCACGCGCTCGATCTTCTGATCTTTCAGCGCGCGCTTCTCCTTCAGCACCTCCAGCACGTGCCAGGAGATGGCCTCGCCCTCGCGATCAGGGTCGGTCGCCAGAATCAGGCGGTCGGCGCCCTTCAGCGACCTCGCAATATCATTGAGCCGGCCGGCCGCCTTGGGGTCGACCTCCCAGATCATCTTGAAATTGGCGTCGGGATCGACGGAACCGTTCTTCGCCGGGAGATCGCGGACATGGCCGAACGAGGCCAGAACCTCGTAGGACGAGCCCAGATATTTGTTGATCGTCTTGGCTTTCGCCGGCGACTCCACAATGACGATATTCATTTAGTTCCAGTGGCTTACGGGAAAATCTCGGGCCGAAAACGAAAGGACTCGGGTCGGCCGTTTCGACCCGAACATGGGTGGTGAGGCGGCCCCTGTCAAATCGAGGGGTGTTGAAAGCGCTCGGAATGGGAAAAGTTTCATATCGAGAAAGTTGCAAAGTACCACCTTGGAGTTGCGATCCATGTCGGCGTAGTGTCTCTGTGGGGCATGGATTCGGGGTGGGGACGGGTGACAAGGCCGGGAAAGAAGCGGGCGCGCGCCGTATCGGGCGCGCCGGGGGGCTCGCGCAACGAGGAACCGGGGGAAGGCGGGGCGGATGAGGCGGTGGCCTTCATCGCCGAGCAGGTGGCTGCCCTGCGCAAGCTCGCCGAGCGCCACAAGCTGGACGTGCTGCATTATCTCCTGGGCATGACGCAGCTCGAGGCCGACGAGCATTTGCGGCTGCGGACGAGGCGCAAGCTGTCGTAGCGGCGCGGTCTTATGTCAGCCCCGTCATCCCTGTGCGAGCGCATAGCGCTCGTCGCTGGAGGTGCGAGGCTTGGGATGCGAACGCATCGCAAGCCGCGCCTCGAAGGATGAGCGGCCCCGCCGATGCAGCCGGGCCGTCGCCCTTCGAGGGCCGCTGAAGAAGCGGCCACCTCAGGGTGACGGTGAGAGATATACGCTCGCAGTGACGGTGTGGTGGCAGTTCGCTGCTATCCCGCCGAGCGCCGTCGTCGCGCCGGTCTCGGCTTCAGCGTGGTGTCGGCAGGGCTGAGTAGCCGCCCGTCCTCGGCGCGCATTTCGAGCTTCTTCACCGGGCGGCCTTTTTCGCGGTCGACCAGGATCGTCGCGATCTCCTCAGGCGTGTCGTCGAACTCCTCGCTCCATTGCCGGAGTGCGACCAGGATCGGGAAGGTGCCGCGGCCCTTCGGTGTCAGCACATATTCCTGATAAGCGCTGCCGTCGGAGGCGGGCGCGGTCTCCAGGATGCCGTGGTCGACCAGCGCGCGCAGCCGCGCTGACAAGATGTTCTTGGCCATGCCGAGCTTGCCCTGAAACTCGCCGAAGCGGCGCAGGCCGAACAGCGCCTCGCGGATGATCAGCAGCGACCACCAGTCGCCGAGCGCGTCCAGTGAGCGCGCGATCGGGCAGGAATCGCCCTCGAAGCTCGTTCGTTTCACCATCGTTCCGGTCCTTTCGCGTTCGCACGGTCCTGCCGCCGATCACGCGCTTGTGTGGTTGCATCATAAAACCAAATGGCCTAGATGGCAATGTAGTTTCATCATGCAACTACTGGAGGCGAGCGTGAGACTGAAGAACAAGACGGCCCTGATCACCGGCGGCAATAGCGGCATCGGGCTTGCGACGGCAAAACTGTTCGTGGCCGAGGGCGCCAGGGTGGTGATCACCGGGCGCAACAAGGAAACGCTGGCCGCAGCGGGGAAGGAGCTCGGACCGAACGCGCTCGCGGTCGCGGCCGATGCCACCGACATCGCCGCGACCGAGGCCGCGATCAAACAGGGCGCCGAAAAATTCGGCAAGTTCGACATCGTGTTCGCCAATGCCGGCATTCCCGGCAGCACGCCGCTCGGCGCCGCGACGCTGGACGTTTTCGAGAAGGTCATCAGCACCAATCTGACCGGCGTGTTCTTCACCGTGCAGTCGGCGCTGCCTTACCTCAACGACAATGCCTCGATCATCCTCAACGGCTCGGTGATCTCGGTGCTCGGCATTCCCGGCTATTCGGCTTACGGCGCGGCGAAGGCCGGCGTGCGCGCGATGGCGCGGATCATGGCTTCAGAGCTGTCGCCGCGCGGCATCCGCGTCAACGTCGTCGCGCCCGGCGCGATCCGTACGCCGATCTGGGGCGCCGCGATCGCAACGCCGGAGGCCGAGAAGGCGTTCGAGAAGCGCATCGGGCTGATGACGCCGCTCGGACGCCTCGGTGAACCCGATCACATCTCGAAGACGGTGCTGTTCCTCGCCTCCGACGATGCCGCGCACGTGCAGGGTCAGGAGATCTTCGTCGACGGTGGCGCGGTGGCATCGCCGAGCGGCGCGCCGATCTATCGCGGCTGATCAAGTAAAACGAAAATTGAATCGGTCGGCGCCACGACGTTGGTTGCGTCGGCCGGTTCCTTCGCGTTGTGCGACCTGATTTCTAAACCTTTGCGTGAGGCGTTGAACCTTCACTTGCGCTGCAAAGACATTTTTACGGGCAGGGGGTCACAAGACCCGATTTCATGGGAGCCCGTGATGCCGAAGGCAGCTCGCATTTTTTCGTCGATTTCAGCACCGCGTATTTTCACCGAACGTTCCGCCATTCCCGCCAAGCGCTCCGACACCTCCGAGTTCATCGGCGTGGCTCTCTTCTCCGGCATCGGCCTGTTCATTTCGCTCGTGGCCGTCATCCTCGGCATGCAGGGCGTCTGGTTTTAGCGAGGTCAGCCGCCGCCGGAGTCCGGCAGCGGCTGGTATTGTCGGTGCTTTACGCAGCGCGCAAATTGGTGGCGGCCTGGAGCGCGCCTGCAATCGCCTTTTCGCGGTGCTCCGGTCCGACCTGGATGCCATCGGCGCTGATGAATTCGGGATTGATGCCGATGAAGCCGAACACGCCGCGCAGATAGGTTTCGAGATGCTCGAGCGCCGCGGCCGGCGAGCCTGCGCCGTAATAGCCGCCACGTGAGATCGCCAGGATCACACGCTTGCCGCCGGCAAGACCCTGCGGCCCATTTGCCCCGTAGCTGAACGTCTTGCCCGCGACGACGATGCGGTCGATCCACGCCTTGAGCTGGCTGGGAATGGTGAAGTTGTACATGGGGGCGCCGATCACGACGATGTCGGCGGCCAGGAACTCGTCCAGCGCGGCCGCGCTCGCGGCAAGGTCAGGTGCGAGTTCCGCCGGCGCGGGCGCGCCTTGCGCGGCCGCCAGATGCGAGCCGGAGAGGTGGGCGAGCGGGGTCTGGCTCAGGTCGCGATAGGCCACCTGAAGCGAGGGCGTCGCCTGCTTGAGGCGGTCGACGATGGCGGCGGAAACCTGCCGGCTGACGGAGTGGGGGCCGAGCACGCTGGAGTCGATATGGAGGAGTTTCATTTGGGGTCACCCTGGTATAGATTTGTAACCCGGACTACATGAGTGACTGTCGAAATCCCCGCAAGAACGCACTTTTTTGAGCCATGGACACATATTTGAAACCGGCACACACCGATTTGCCTGCCTCGCCAAGGCCAGATCAGGGTCTGGATCAACGGCCAGATCCGAACCACGCGGACTGCCGCGGGGTCGCCTCCGTGCTGTCCCGCGTCGGCGACAAATGGAGCGTGTTCGTGATCATGATGCTGAGCGACGGGCCACGGCGCTTCAATGAGCTGAAGCGCATGATCAACGGCATCTCGCAGCGGATGCTGACCCTGACGCTGCGCGGCCTCGAGCGCGACGGCCTCGTCACGCGCACCATCTTCCCGACCATTCCGCCGCGCGTGGACTATGAGCTGACCGATCTCGGCCGCGGCCTGTCGCGGCCCGTCGAGGCGCTCGGCAAATGGGCGAAGGACCATCTCGATCAGATCGAGGCCGCACGCACCCGGTTCGACCAGCGCAACGAGGGCTAAAGCAGCGACACCAATCCGCCGCCGTGGCGTTCGAGCCGGCCGGCGAGCTCGAGCTCCAGCAGCACGGTGCGCACGATCGCAGGCGAGGCGCCGGACATCCGCACGAGGTCGTCGATCGAGATTGGCGCAGGGCCGAGCAGGCCGGTGATCTGGTCGCGGTCATGCCCTTGCGGATCGCTTTCAAACGGCTCGCTGTCGGGTTCGCCAACGGGGTGCATCAGCGGCCGCTCCATGATCGGCTGCACCGCGTTGACGATGTCGGCGGCTTCGGTGACGAGCGTTGCGCCCTGCTTGATCAGATCGTTGGTGCCGGCGGCGCGCGGATCGAGCGGCGAGCCCGGCACGGCGAACACCTCGCGGCCCTGTTCGGCCGCCATGCGTGCGGTGATCAGCGAGCCGGAGCGGTGTGCCGCCTCCACCACGATGACACCGAGCGAGGCGCCCGAGATCAGCCGGTTGCGGCGGGGAAAGTCGCGGGCGCGCGGCTCATGGCCGAGCGGCATCTCGGAGATCGCCGCGCCCGCGCGATCGAGGATCGCGGCGAGCAGGTCGCCATGCTCGGGCGGATAGATGCAGTCATGGCCGCCGGCGAGCACCGCGATCGTGCCGCTCTCCACGCTGGTGCGATGCGCCGCCTGGTCGACGCCGCGCGCCAGCCCCGAGATGATGACGAAGCCGGCCTCGCCGAGCTCGCGCGCGAGCTGGCCGGCAAATTTCAGTCCGGCGCCGGAGGCGTTGCGCGAGCCGACGATCGCGATCATCGGTCGCATCAGGGTTTTGGTGTCGCCGCGCACGGCGAGCAGCGGCGGCGCATCGTCGATCATCGCGAGCCGCGCCGGATAGCCGTCCTCGCCGGGCGCGAGCCAGGCGATGCCGAGCTTGCGGCTCGCGGCGAGCTCGGCCTTCGCCTCATCCGCGCCGCAGATGCGCCCCGATCGCTGCGCGCCGCCGCGGCGCGCCAGATCCGGCAGCCGCTCCAGCGCCGCGCGCGCCGTGCCGAAATGATCGACCAGCGAGCGGAAGGTGCGCGGGCCGACATTGTCGGAGCGGATCAGCCGCAGGCGGTCGATCCGCTCAGCCTCGGTCAGCTCCACGCTTGGGTTGATGGCGTCCACGGCGTCTCCTTGCAGGGGCAGCATGGAACAACCTGAGGGCGTGGGCAACAGCGGCGTGCGCTTGCGTGGCCCCTTCGCGATGCTAAAAGCGATGGCAATAAGAAGGGTTTTGCCATGATCTCACTTGCCGACCTCCAGCGCCGCATTGAAGCGGGCGAGCTTTCGCCCGAGGCCGCCATCGCCCAGTCGCACGCGGCGATCGAGGCCAAGGAGAAGGACGTCCGCGCCTTCGTCCGGCACGACAAATCCGCGAAGGCGCAAGCCTCCGGGCCGCTGCGGGGCATCGCGGTCGGCATCAAGGACATCATCGACACCGCCAACATGCCGACCGAGATGGGCTCGGAGATCTATCGCGGCTGGCAGCCGCGCTCGGATGCGCCGGTCGTGATGATGCTGAAGCGGGCAGGCGCGACCATCATCGGCAAGACCACGACCACAGCGTTCGCCTCGAGTGATCCGACCCCGACGCTCAATCCGCACAATCTCGGCCATACGCCGGGCGGCTCGTCCGCCGGGTCGGCCGCAGCCGTCGGCGCTGGCATGATTCCGCTGGCGCTGGGCACCCAGACCGGCGGCTCGGTGATCCGGCCCGCCGCCTATTGCGGCGCTGCCGCGATCAAGCCGTCGTTCCGCATGCTGCCGACGGTCGGCGTGAAGTGCTATTCGTGGGCGCTCGATACGGTCGGCCTGTTCGGATCACGCGCAGAAGATCTCGCGCGCGGGCTTTTGGCGATGACCGGCCGCACCGAATTCTCCGGTATTACGCCGGCGAAAGCGCCGCGCATCGGCGTGGTCAGGCAGGAGTTTGCCAAGGCCGTGGAGCCGGCGGCAGAGGAGGGCTTGCAGGCGGCGATCAAGGCGGCCGAGAAGGCCGGCGCCAGTGTGCAGACCATCGATCTGCCCGAGGCGGTCAGGGAATCCTGGCGCATCCATCCCATCATCCAGAACTTTGAGGCGCATCGCGCGCTCGCCTGGGAGTTTGACGCGCGTCACGACGAGATCGCGCCGATGCTGCGCGCCAGCCTCGATGAGACCGTCGGACTGACGCCGAAAGAATACGACGATGCACGCCGGATCGCCCGCCGCGGCCGTCGCGAGCTCGGCGAGCTGTTCGAAGGGGTCGACGTGCTGCTCACTTATTCCGCGCCCGGCACCGCGCCGACCAAGGCGCTCGCGACGACAGGCGATCCTCGCTACAACCGGCTCTGGACACTGATGGGCAATCCTTGCGTCAACGTTCCCGTGCTGAAGGTCAACGGCCTGCCGATCGGCGTGCAGGTGATCGCGCGCTTCGGCAATGACGCGCATGCGCTGGCCACGGCGTGGTTCCTGGAGAATGCGCTGGCGAAGTCAGGCTAGCGCGGGTTCGGTGGCGGCGATGCTTTGGCCGGATGCAGGTGGGGCTGCGCCGGCGATTGCGCCCTGACGGAACCAGCGCTCGGCGGCTTCGCGGCCGCTCCGGTGCAACAGGCGGATGAAGCCGCGGCCGAGATCGGTCGATGAGCGCTGCGCCAGCCCGTCAACGGAGTCTTCCGCCGCGATCCTCGAGAGCCGCAGCGAAGGTGCCGTCTGCGGCCGCGCCCATTCGATCGCGGCGATCTCGGCATTGAGCGCGGCGTTCGCAGCGATCTGGTCGAGCCTGCGGTCGATCGCGGCGAGCGTGATCGGCACGTAGCTGTCGCGCGACGGCGTGACCTGGACCAGCAGCACGTCCGTCGCCGACGTTTCCTGCACCAGTCTCACCAGCGGCGGATTGCCGCCGAAGCCGCCGTCCCAATAGGCCTCGCCGTCGATCTCGACGGCGCAGTGAACAAGCGGCGGGCAGGTCGAGGCCAGCGCGACGTCGGCGGTGATGGCATCGTTGCGGAAGATTTGTTGCTGCCCGTCGCGAATCCGCGTCGCCGCGATCAGGAGTCTTGGCGATTTCACTTCGCGCAGCGCCGCGAAATCGATGTCGCGCGACAGCGCCTGCCTGAGCGGATCGAGATCGAACGGATCGAACTGGCCGGAGCGCAGCGTCGGCCCGAATGCGACCGAGCTTCCCGCCGGCGAGAAGCCGCCGACCAGCATCAATGAGCGGAACGAGGCCTCATGCATCAGGCGGACCCAGAACCGGTTCAGCCGGCTGCGGGCGGCTTCACGGCCGCCCTCGGCGAGGCCGGAGGCGAGCAGGAGCGCATTGACGGCACCGGCGCTGGCGCCGCTGATGGTGTCGATTTCGATATCAGGCTCTTCCAGCAGCCGCTCCAGCACGCCCCAGGTGAAGGCCGCGAAGGTGCCGCCGCCCTGGAGGGCCAACGAGAGTTTTTGCGGCGGCCATTGCCTTGATCGAGCCGGCGCAACAGGGGCGGTCGTGGTGATCGCCTGGACAGGACGGGGAGGTTGCGCTGCCGAAACAGGCGGCGGCGCGGGCGGTGCAACGGAGGCAGGCTCAGGAGCGGGAGGTGGCGAGGGAGCACCGGACCAGATGTCCGTTGCAAAGAGCAGCCGGCTTGCCGCGGTGCGTGCCGCACCTTGCGAACCACCGTCAATCTGCGCGCCAACAATCTTCTCGCTCATCCTGAGCAACCGCGTAACGCCATCTTCCACGTCAGGATGACAGGCATGGAACCCGTCCGCTACAGCCTGCCGCGAGTGGTGCGGAAGTTGCGAACAGGATTTGGCATATAATGCGGAAAGGGTGCGGCAGTATCCGTACTTTTTTCAGCCTTGGATTTTGTTTGACGCGTTTTCTTGACGCGAACCGGTATCCACTTCGCTCGAAAACGCTCTAGGCCTTCTCGCCGATCCGGCTTTCCTTGCCCGATTGCAGCCGCTTGATGTTCTCGCGATGCGCGTAGAACAGCAGCAGCGTCAGCACTGCGAACAGCGCAGACAAGGCGAGATGGCCGAACCACCACAGGAACATCGGCGTGATGAAGGACGCCACCAGCGCCGAGAGCGAGGAGTAGCGGGTGGTGAAGGCGGTCGCCAGCCAGAGCAGGCAGAACACCACCGCGGCCGGCCAGAACAGTCCGAGCAGGATGCCGATATAGACGGCGACACCTTTTCCGCCCTTGAACTTGAGCCAGACCGGAAAGAGGTGCCCGAGGAAAGCGCCGAGCCCGGCCACCATCGCGGCATTGGGGCCGGCGACGTAGCCGGCGATCACCACGGCCACGGTACCCTTCAGTGCATCGAACAGCAGGGTGCCCGCGGCAAGGCTCTTGCGTCCCGTGCGCAGCACATTGGTGGCGCCGATGCTGCCGGAGCCGATCGAGCGGATATCCTGCGTGCCGGCAAGTTTGGTGAGGACCAGCCCGAACGGAATCGAGCCGAGCAGGTAGCCGATGACGAAGGCCACCGGCAGGAAGGCTTCAAGCCCCATGGCTGGATCTCCAAAGGCCGCATCTGCATGTCGAACCCGGACGCCGCGCAAGAACTCGCACGTCAGACATGCTCGTAGACCGTCCGTCCGCCGACAATGGTGCGCACCACGCGGCCTGTAAAGCGGGCCTCGTCGAACGGGGTGTTCTTGCAGGGCGATTTGAGGTCGGCGGGATCGACCACCCAGGGCACATCGGGGTCGATCACGATCACGTCCGCAGGCGCACCCGCGCGCAGGGTTCCGCCCGGCAGGCCGAGCAGCTCCGCCGGCCGGGTCGACATCGCCCGGATCAGCGTCTTCAGCTCCAGCTCGCCATTGTGCACAAGCCGCAGGCCGGCGGGCAGCATGGTCTCCAGGCCGATGGCGCCGGGCGCGGCTTCCGCGAACGGCAGGCGCTTGACCTCGACGTCCTGCGGATTGTGATCGGACATGATGACGTCGACGAGGCCGGAGGCGACGGCGGCGACCAGCGCGCGGCGGTCGTCCTCGGTGCGCAGCGGCGGCGACAGTTTCAGGAACGTCCGGTAGGGGCCGATGTCGTTCTCGTTCAGCGCGAGGTGGTTGATCGAGACCGAGGCGCTGACGGCGAGCCCGGCGTCGCGGGCGCGTTTCAGCACGTCGAGGGAATCGATGCAGGACAGCGATGCCGCGTGATAGCGGCCGCCGGTCAGCGCAACGAGGCGCATGTCGCGCTCGAGGATCACCGCCTCGGCGGCACTCGGGATGCCCATCAGGCCCAGTCGCGATGCGAACTCGCCCTCGTTCATCACGCCTTCTCCGACGAGATCGGGGTCCTCCGTGTAGTGCACGATCAGCGCGTCGAAATCGCGCGCGTAGGTCAGCGCGCGGCGCATTACCTGCGCATTGGTCACGCTTTTGTCGCCATCGCTGAAAGCCACGGCGCCCGCGGCTTTCAGCAGGCCGAACTCGGTCATCTCCTGGCCGTGCATGCCCTTGGTGAGCGCTGCCATCGGCTGGATGTTGACGATCGCGGTGTCGCGGGCGCGCCGCATCACGAAGTCGACGGTCGCCGAATTGTCGACCACGGGCAGGGTGTCGGGCTGGCAGATGATGGTGGTGATGCCGCCGGTCGCAGCCGCCTGGCTCGCGGTGGCAAAGGTCTCGCGATGGCTGAAGCCGGGCTCGCCGACGAAGGCGCGCATGTCGATCAGGCCGGGCGCCACGATCTTGCCGGCACAGTTGACGACGTCGGTGCCCTCAGGGACGCCGGCCGCGCCGATGCCGCGGCGGGTCTCGCGAATGGTGCCGTCGGCAATCAGGACGTCGCCGACGCCGTCGAAATCCCTGGAGGGATCGACGACGCGGGCGTTGGCGAGCAGGATGGGTCGGCGGTCGGTCAGCATGGGCATCACGCGTTCGGCAGGTTACGGGCGAGTGCTTCCAGCACCGCCATACGGACGGCGACGCCCATCTCGACCTGTTCGCGGATCAGGGACTGCGCGCCGTCGGCGACCGCCGTGTCGATCTCGACGCCGCGGTTCATCGGGCCGGGATGCATGACGAGGGCGTCCGGCTTGGCGTAAGCGAGCTTCTTCTGGTCGAGCCCGAAATAGTTGAAGTACTCGGAGGTCGACGGCACGAAGGAGCCGTTCATGCGCTCGCGTTGCAGCCGCAGCATCATGACGATGTCGGCGCCGTTGAGGCCCTCGCGCATGTCGCGCGCGACCTCGACGCCCATCCGCTCGATGCCGGGCGGCAGCAGCGTGGAGGGGCCGACGACGCGGACGCGGGCGCCCATGGTGTTGAGCAGGATGATGTTGGAACGGGCGACGCGCGAATGCAGCACGTCGCCGCAGATCGCGACCACGAGCCCCTCGATGCGGCCCTTGTTGCGGCGAATGGTCAGGGCGTCGAGCAGCGCCTGGGTCGGATGCTCGTGCGCGCCGTCGCCGGCATTGATCACGGACCCGTCAACCTTGCGGGCCAGGAGTTCCACGGCGCCGGAGGCGTGATGGCGCATCACCAGGATGTCCGGATGCATCGCGTTGAGCGTCATCGCGGTGTCGATCAGCGTCTCGCCCTTCTTGATGGACGAGGAGGCGACCGACATGTTCATGACGTCGGCGCCGAGCCGCTTTCCCGCGAGCTCGAACGAGGATTGGGTCCGGGTGGAGGCCTCGAAGAAGAGGTTCACCTGCGTCCGTCCACGCAGGACGGTGCGCTTCTTGTCAACCTGGCGGTTGAGCTCGACATATTCTTCAGACAGGTCGAGGAGGCCGGTGATGTCGGCCGCGGAAAGGCCCTCGATGCCCAGCAAATGCCGGTGGCCGAGGACGAAGGTCGATTTCGATGTCATTAAAAGCAGAGCTATAGGCGCGGACCGGGGGTGGGGCAAGGGGCAAAGAGCGGGACCGGAGTTATCCCCTGATCTGTCTCCCGCACAGTCATTCCGGGATGGCGCGCCAGCGCCAGACCCGGAATCTCGGGATTCCGGGCTCGATGCTTCGCATCGCCCCGGAATGACAGGGGAAGGTGAATGAGCTTGGTCAGATCTATTTCAATTTCATTTTTCATGATCGCTTCCATCTCATCCGCGGCCGCCCAGTCGCTCCCCGGCGGCTTCGTCTATCTGCGCGAGATCGATCCCAGCATCATCCAGGACATCCGCTACGCCACGTCGAACAATTTCGTCGGCCGTCCGCTTGCCGGCTACAGCGCCGGCGAGTGCGTGGTGAAACGGGAGGTGGGGGAGCGGCTCAAGGCGGTGCAAACGGAGCTGGCGGCGCAAAATCTGTCGCTGAAAATGTTCGACTGCTACCGCCCGGCGCGGGCCTCGCTCGACATGGTCAAGTGGTCGCAGAATGGCCACGAGACCGCCGCCGAGCGGCGCTACAATCCGAAGATCCCGAAGACCGAGCTGTTTCGCCTCGGCTACATCGCGAGCCGCTCGCAGCATTCCACCGGTGCCGCACTCGACCTCACGCTGGTCGATCTCAAGGCCGACAATTCCGGCAAATATGACCCGACAAGGACCTATGCCGATTGCACGGCACCGGTCGAGGCGCGGGCGCCGGAAGGCAGCGTCGACATGGGCACCGGCTACGACTGTACCGACGCCAGGGGCCATACCGCGGCACCGTCGATCACACAGGAGCAGCGCGCCTGGCGCAGGCGGCTGGTGGCTGCGATGGCCAGGCAAGGCTTTGTGAACTATTCGAAGGAGTGGTGGCACTTTTCCCTGCCGGGGGCGGGCGGGGCGGCCTATGATTTCCCGATCCAGCCGCGCCGGAACTGATTCCGCGCCGAGGACGCAAGATGACCCAGCCCAGTTTCGCGACCCACGAGGTCTTCAACCAGTCGCCGCCATTCGAGGACGTCGACCTGTTCGCGGTGGATCGGCCGCTGGTCGATGCGGTCAAGGCCAATGGCGGCGCGGCGGCGGAACGCGAGCTGTCGGAGTTCGGCAGGCATTGGGGCTCGGCCGCGATGGCGGATCGCGGGCGCGTGGCGAACGAGAACACGCCGAAGCTGCGGACCTTCGATGCGAAAGGCAATCGCCGCGACCAGGTCGAGTTTCACCCCTCGTATCACGAGCTGATGGCGCACAGCGCGCATGCCGGCGTGCACAATTCGACCTGGACGACGGACGGTCGGCCTGCGGGCGATGCCGCCGAGGTCATCCGGGCCGCAAGGTTCTACATCGCTGCGCAAGTCGAGACCGGCCATCTCTGCCCGATCACGATGACGCGCGCCTCCGTGGCGGCGCTGGCGATGCAGCCGGATCTGCTCGCGCGCGTGATGCCGGTGCTGTCGACCAAGAGCTACGATCCCGGCTTCGCGCCGTGGTGGGACAAGCGCGGCATGACGCTCGGCATGGGCATGACCGAGAAGCAGGGCGGCACCGACGTCCGCGCCAACATGACGCGCGCGGTGCGTGACGGCGATGCCTATCGCATCACCGGGCACAAATGGTTCATGTCGGCGCCGATGTGCGACGCGTTTCTGGTGCTGGCGCAGGCCGAGCAAGGTCTGACCTGTTTCTTCATGCCGCGCTTTGCGCCGGACGGCTCGGTCAATGCGATCCAGTTCCAGCGGCTGAAGGACAAGCTCGGCAACCGTTCCAATGCGTCCTCCGAGGTCGAGTTCGTCGGCGCCTATGCGGAAGCCGTCGGCGAGGAGGGCAAGGGCATCCGCACCATCATCCAGATGGTGCAGCTGACGCGGCAGGATTGCGCCATCGCCTCGGTCGGCCTGATGCGTTCGGGCCTCGCCCATGCGCTGCATCACGCCCGTCACCGCAGCGTGTTCCAGAAGCATCTGGCCGATCAGCCCCTGATGCAGGCCGTGCTGTCGGACATGGCGCTGCATGTGGAAGCGAGCACGGCGCTGGTGATGCGGCTCTGCCGCGCCTTCGACCGCACCCCGCACGATGCGTCCGAGGCCGCCTACATGCGGCTGCTGACGCCCGCGATCAAATACTGGACCTGCAAGAGTGCGCCGGCATTTCTTTACGAGGCGATGGAGTGCCTCGGCGGCAACGGCTATGTCGAGGACGGCATTTTGGCGCGCCACTACCGGGAGTCGCCGGTCAACGCGATCTGGGAGGGCTCGGGCAACGTGATGTGCCTCGACGTGCTGCGCGCGCTCGCGCGCGAGCCGGATGCGGCGACGGCGGTGCTGCAATCGCTCGCGGCCGAGACCAACGGCCTGCCGGGCGCAGGCGAGGCGGCTGCGTTCATCGGCAAGACCTTTCGCCGCGCCGATGGCGAACGCGTCGCGCGCCTCGCGGTCGAGAGGCTGGCGCTGCTGGCGGCGGCCGCCGCGCTCAATGGCGTCTCGCCACGTCAGGCCGAGCTGTTCGCCGCCACGCGCCTCGCAACGACCCATGCCAGCATGTATGGCGCGGTGGAGCTCGAGAGCAACGACGTTCGCGCGCTGCTGGAGCGGGCGCTGCCGTGAGCCTTCCCAACGAAAGCCTCCTGATGGACTCCCTCAATCCCGATCATCCGCCGCTCGTCATGACGCCTGCGCCGCCGCGCGTCTGGAAGTTCTGGGGCACCGCGCTCTGGGGCCTCTTCATCTTCTTCGCGATGTTCGTCGGGCAGCTCAGTGCCATCGTGCTGCTGGTCGTGCTTCGCGGCGTCCCGATCGACATGGCCTCGTTCCAGTCGATCGGTCACGAGCCCCAGGCGCTGGCGCTGTCGGTGATTATGGGCCTGCCGGCGACGCTGGCGGCGGTGTGGCTTGCCATCCGCATCAAGAAGGCGGCCTTCGTCGACTATCTTGCGCTCTATTGGCCGTCCTGGAAGCAGCTGCTGTTCGGCGCCGTCGGTCTCGTCCTCATCGTCCTGGCCTGGGAGGTGGCGTCGCGATCGCTCGGCCGCGAGGCGACGCCGGGCTTCATGACCGATCTGTTGAAAACCGGCCGCGACAAGGGCGCCGCGCTCCTGCTGCTGATCGCCTTCAGCGTGGCCGCTCCGATGTCGGAAGAGGTTTTGGCGCGCGGATTCCTGTTACGGGGCTGGTCGGCGAGCTTTCTGCGCGTGCCCGGCGCGATTCTGCTGTCGTCGCTGGTGTGGACGGTCGTGCACCTGCAATACGACATCTACTTTCTCGCCGAGGTCTTCACCATCGGCCTGTGGTTCGGCTACATGCGCCATCGCGCGGGTTCGCTCTGGCTGACGATCATATTGCACGCGCTCAACAACATGACGGCGGTGGTGCTGACGATGTGGTTGGGGAGCTAGGCCACCAGCGCGATCGCGACCGGCATGGTGATCGCGGCCAAGATCGTCTGCAGCGTGATGATCTGCGCGAGCAGCGGCGCATCGCCGCCCATCTGGCGAGCCAGCACATAGGCGCTTGGCGAGGTCGGCACCGCCGCGCAGATCGCGACGATCGCAAGGTTGGTGCCTGACAGCCCGAACCAGGCGGCGAGTGCCAGCGCAAGTATCGGCATCAGCGCCAGCTTGAATGCCACCCCGATCGTCACGCCCACGCTGGGGCGGAGCAGGCCCTTGAGCTGGAGGCCGGCGCCGGTCACGAGCAGGCCGATGGCGAGCGAGGAGCGGCCGAGCGCGTCCGCCACCTCGTGCCAGATCTTTGGCAGCGGCAGATGGACGACATTGACGAGAAGCCCGATGGCGCAGGCCCAGATCAGGGGATTGCGGATCACCGTCATGACGATCGCGCGCACGGACTGCTTCTCCGGCGAAGCATAGTGCGCAAGCACGGCGACGCTGAAGACGTTGACCAGCGGGATGATTGCGACCATGGCCACGGAAGCGAGTGCCAGCCCGACATCGCCGAACATGTTGGCGGAGACGGAGAGCGCGACATAGGTCTGCCAGCGCGTCGCGCCCTGGAAGATCGAGGTGAAGGCGGGGCCGTCGATGTCGAGCCGCGACAGCGCCGGGCGCAGTGCGAGGCAGAGCAGCGACATCGCCAGTGCCGACAGCAGCAGTGCGCCGGCGACCCCGGCGACCGGCACCTTTGTCAGGTCCGCCTTCACCAGCGTCTGGATCAGCAACATCGGGAACAGCACGAAATAGGTCAGCCGCTCCAGCCCGTGCCATTGCGTGTCCAGCCGCATCAGGCTGTGCCGGAGCACGACGCCGAGCACGATGAGGATGAAGACCGGCAGCAGCGCCGCGATCACCACAGTCATGGGATCAGCCGGTGCGCAGATTGGTCAGGCGGTCGAGCGCACCTTGCAGGATGAAGATCGCGGCGTGCTCGTCGATCACCTCGGCCCGCTTGGCACGGCTGACGTCCATGCCGATCAGCTCGCGCTCGACGGCCGCGGTCGACAGGCGCTCGTCCCAGAGGCCGATGGGGAGGGCGGTGAGGCCGGCGAGGTTGCGGGCGAAGGCGCGGGTGGATTGCGCGCGCGGGCCCTCGCTGCCGTCCATGTTGATGGGCAGGCCGAGCACGAAGCCGGCCGCCTTGCGTTCGGCCGCGATGGCAAGCAGCCGGGCGGCATCCTGCTTGAACTGCTTGCGCTGGATCGTCTCGACGCCGGTCGCCAGCCGCCGGTCCGGGTCGGACACGGCGACGCCAATCGTTTTTGTGCCGAGGTCGAGCCCGACCAGCGCGCCGCGTTCGGGCCAGTGGGTTGCAGCATCGACGAGAGGCAGGATAAGAGCCGGCATGGATGTAGCGCATATCATGCGTCGCGCTGCGGAGTGAACCCGGAACATGGATGCGCTGACACTATTCGGCTTGTTTGCCGTGACGGCGATGCTGGTCTGCTATGCCCTGGAAGATCGCAGCCGCTGGTTCGTGCTGCTGTTCGCGGTGTCGTGCGCGCTCGGCTCGGCTTACGGCTTCCTGCAGGGCGCCTGGCCGTTCGGCCTCGTCGAGGCGATCTGGGCCTTGGTCGCGTTGCGGCGGTGGCATCTGAGGCCGCAGTGACGGAGGGGCGGGCGAGGGGGCCTGCAGGACAGCAAACGGCTCCTCGCCCGGTCTCAGATCAGCGGGTCGCGATCGAGATCAGCGGATCGCGATCGGGTTGATCATCGCCTGCACGCCGCCGGTCCAGCGCGGCTGTCCCAGCACGAACAGGAATTCATAACCCTTGTCCCGGGCGAGTGCGGCGGTGTCCATGTTCTCGAGGATGTAGGTCCCGTTCATCGCGAGCAAAATCTGGTGCACCTCAAACACGTTCTTGGACTCGAACGGCAGCACCTCGAGCGCCCAGGTGTCGGCGCCAACAGCGACGACGCCCTTGCCGGTCAGGTACTTTGCGCCTTCGACGCCGAGACCGGGCTCGCCCGCCGAGTAACGCTTGTCATCCTTGCCGATCAGGCTGAGCCAGCCGGTGTGGAAGATGACGACGTCGCCCTGGCGGATCTCGACGCTCTGCTGCTTGGCGGCTTCCTCGATCTCCTTGACGTTGAAGGCGGTGCCTTCCTTCACCACGTCGGTCTTGAAATAGGCGGCCATGTCGAGCAGGACGCCGCGGGTGACCATCGGCGGCACCTTCTCGATGCCGAGCTTCTTCAGCCCGGTGGGATCGGCGAAGTCGGCGAGCTTGTTGCCGTTGTAATAGACGTGTTCGACGCCGAGATGGCCGAGCCCGTCGAGCTGGCTGCCGATGCCGACCCAGGTGTCGAGGATGTCGTCGTTATAGGTTGCCTTGTTGGGACCAAGGCCCGGGCTGCCGGCCTGCCCCGGCTGCACCACGGTGATCTTGAAGCTGCGCGGCGGATAGGCGGGTGTCTGCGACGTGACGGGAATGCCGAGGGCGTAGGTCTTGCCGGTCTTCACCAGCGATGCCGCCTTCACCACGAGCTCGGGCGTCATGTAGTTGGCGGCGCCGATCTCGTCGTTCGGCCCCCATTTCGATTTGGTCCAGTCCTGTGCGATTGCAGTACCTGAGATCGCCGACAACGCGGCGACACAGCACAACACGAGCGTATTGCGCATCGATAGTCCTCCCGATGTTATGGCTTCGTTTTTGGTTTCGCGCTGGCTAGTCGCGCATCCTAACGTAGAAAACTCACAGGCTTCAAAACTTTTCGACGTGCGCCGATGCGACGGCTGAACGCAGCATCGAGGACAGATTCAAGTACGACAGATTTGTGACAGTGAATTTCGTGCGATGGAACGTTCGCGTCGCGTCAGGCCGCGATGACGTCATCATCCTTCTTCAGGCAGGAGATGAAACCCTGAAGCGCGCTGTATTGATGTCCGGCGCTGCGCTGGATGAAGAGCGTTTCCGCGCGTGCGTGCGAGGTGCTCAGCGTGTGGATCGACACGCTGCCGTTCATCGAGCTGCGTTCGACGACCGCGCGCGGCAGCAGCGTCACGCCCATGTCGGCGGCGACGCAGCCGATCATGCCGTCGAGCGTGCCAAGCTCGAAGCGTGTGGCCGACGGCCAGCCGAATTCGACGAACACCTGCTCGAGCCGCTGGCGATAGGTGCAGCCGGTGCGGAACACCAGCGCGGTCGGACCGGACTCCGGCGTGCCGGCCCGCAACTCCGCAAGCGAAGTCCAGCGCCGCGCGCTGACCAGCACCAGCTCCTCGCGGAAGGCGCTGGTCGCGGTAAGGTCGGCATGCGCGATGGGACCTGCGACGAAGGCGCCGTCGAGCGCGCCTTCGAGCACGCCGGCGACGAGATCGGCCGTGGTCGCGGTGCGCAAGGAGAGGCGCACGGCCGGGAAACGGCGGTGGAAATCGGCGAGCAGCGGCGGCAAGCGAACGGCGGCGGTCGTCTCCATCGAGCCGATCGCCAGCGGCCCCTTCGGCTCGCCATCGTCGCGTGCGGCGAGCACCGCCTCGCGCGACAGCGCGGCCATCCGCTGCGCGTAGGGGAGGAGACGTTTGCCGGCGCCGGTCAGCGTCATGCCGCGACTGTGGCGCTCGAACAGCGGCGTGCCGATCTCGGCCTCGAGCGCCTTCACGCGCTGGGTGACGTTCGATTGCACCGTGTTGAGCTCTTCAGCGGCGCGGGTGATGCCGCCGGTGCGGGCGACCGCGGCAAAGGTCTGGATGTCGCTGAGTTCCATGGCGTGGTCGTTTCGCTTTTGAGATGGCAGCGTTCGCAACAATTCATTTTTCGAGAATGCTAGTCGCGCCTAGTCTCGCTGTCCAGATCGGAGAGAGACCATGCCGCTTGCGACGTCGCTGACCACACTGCTCCAGATCAGGCATCCGATCCTGCTGGCGCCGATGGATGTCATCGCCGGCAGTCGCTTGGTGACGGCGGTGAGCCGCGCCGGCGGGTTCGGCATTCTCGGCGGCGGCTATGGCGAGCGGGCTTGGCTGGAGCAGGAGACGGCGAAGCTCGCCGAACTGCGTGCGCCATTCGGCATCGGCTTCATCACATGGAGCCTCGCCCGAAAGCCCGAGCTGCTCGATGTCGCGCTTGCTGCAAAGCCGTCTGCGATCATGTTGTCGTTCGGCGATCCCGCGCCGTTCGCACCGAAGATCAAGTCGGCCGGCGCGCGCCTGATCTGCCAGGTGCAGGACGAGGCGATGGCGCGGCAGGCGCTCGCTGCCGGCGCCGACATCCTGATCGCGCAGGGGACGGAGGCGGGCGGTCACGGTGCTTCACGTACCACCGTCGATCTCGTGCCTGCCATTGTCGATCTCGCAGCAGGCCGCGTGCCTGTCGTTGCGGCCGGCGGCATCGCCGACGGGCGCGGGCTCGCCGCGATGATGATGCTGGGTGCAAGCGGCGTCCTGCTCGGCACGCGCTTCTATGCCAGCCGGGAGGCCGACGGCGTGGAGGAGGCCAAGCGGCGCATCTGTGCAGCGAACAGCGGCTCGACCGTGCGCGGCATCATCTTCGATCTCTCCCGCAACAATGTCTGGCCGGCGCCGTTCACGGGACGGTGTCTGGTCAACGACCACGCCCGGCGCTGGATCGGGCGCGAGGTCGAGCTGATGCAGAATGTTGCCGCAGTCGCGGCGGAGTATGCGGCGGCAAAGGCGGCGGGCAATTTTGATGTTGCGGCCGTGATCGCCGGCGAGGCGGTCGGGCTGATCCATGATATTCCACCGGCGGCGGAGATCGTCGAGCGCATCGTGATTGAAGCGGAGCAGCTGATCACTGGGCGGAGCAACTCGGTAATCGCGGCATAGAATTCTTCACCCTCTCCTGGAGGGGGAGGGCGCTACGCATGTAGCGAAGCGAAATGCGAAGCGGGGTGGGGTGATCTCTTCATTCGGGCAGCGTCTCAATGGAGAGACTGTCACCCCACCCCGCTCGCGCTTCGCGCGATCGACCCTCCCCCTCCAGGGGAGGGTAAGGACCAACGAGAGAGAACAACCATGTGGCCTGACCGTCGACTGATCGATCTCTTCAAGACCGAATTCCCGATCGTGCTGGCGCCGATGGCCGGTGCGATAGATGCGGAGCTGGTGATTGCGGCCGCGCAGGGCGGCGCGCTGGGGTCGCTGCCGTGTGCGATGATCTCGGCGGAGAAGGCGCGCGAGCAGGTCGGCCTCATCCGCCAGCGGGTGAAGGCGCCGGTCAACATGAACTTCTTCTGCCACACACCGGTCGAGCTCACGAGCGAGGCCGACGCGCGCTGGAAGCAGCGGCTGACGGGCTACTACACCGAGCATGGTCTCGATCCGGCGGCGCCGATCGCTGCGGCCAACCGCGCGCCGTTCGATGCGGCCTTCTGCGAGGTGGTCGAGGAGCTGAAGCCGGAGGTCGTCAGCTTCCATTTCGGCCTGCCGGAGCAGGCGCTGCTGAGGCGCGTCAAGGCCGCCGGCTGCCTCGTCATCTCATCCGCCACCACCGTGAAGGAAGCGGTCTGGCTCGAGCAGCACGGCGTCGATGCCGTCATTGCGCAGGGCGCCGAAGCGGGCGGCCATCGCGGCATGTTCCTGACCGACAAGATCGCCGAGCAGCCCGGCACGTTCGCGCTGGTGCCGCAGGTTGTCGATGCCGTGAAGGTGCCGGTGATCGCGGCGGGCGGCATCGCGGACGGGCGCGGCATTGCGGCGGCCTTCGCGCTCGGTGCCTCCGGCGTGCAGATCGGCAGCGCCTATCTGCGTTGCCCGGAATCCAAGGTCAGTGCGGGCGGCCGCAAGGCGCTTGCTGAAGCGCGGGACGATTCCACCGTCATCACCAATGTCATGACCGGACGTCCGGCGCGCGGTGTCCAGAACCGCCTGATGCGCGAGGCCGGCCCGGTCTCGCCGGATGCGCCCCCGTTTCCTCATGCCGCCACCGCGCTGGGGCCGCTCAAGGCGGCTGCCGAAAAGCAGGGCAGGGTGGATTTCACCAATCTGTGGGCCGGGCAGGCGATTGCCCTCGGTCGTGAGGTCCCCGCGGCCGAATTGACCCGGGATCTCGCCAAATCGGCGTTGGCGCGCATGAAAGTGCTGGCTGGGTAAGGGGAAAGCGCCGGTTGCGGCGCAAAAGCGGCCTCTGCTATACGGCACATAGGTTTTGCCGTGAGAGGCCTTATATAATGTCCGTCGACGCCGCTACCGTCCGCCGCATCGCGCATCTGGCGCGCATTGCGGTTTCCGAGGGCGAAGTTCCGCACCTGCAGGGCGAGCTCAATGCCATGCTCGCCTTCGTCGAGCAGCTCTCGGAGGTCGATGTCGAGGGCGTGGAGCCGATGACCTCGGTCACCCCGATGCAGATGAAGAAGCGGCAGGACGTGGTCAATGACGGCGAGATCGCCGACGATATCGTTGCCAACGCGCCGGCGACCGAAGGTCACTTCTTTCTTGTGCCGAAGGTCGTAGAGTAACTTTTAGGACGTGGTCCGATGTGTCTGCTTTGCGACGATGAGAAGGCCTATCAGGCCTACATGAATTACCTCGACAAGATGGAGCGGCAGGGCAAGGCTGCCGATCCCAATGTCGCCGTCAATGCCGTGCTCGACGAGATTGAGGCGGCTGCGAAAGCCGCCGCCAAAAAAGACGACCCGGCCAACGACAAGACCCTGTCTCCGTTCTTCTGCAGCCCGATCAATAAATGACCGATTTGACATCGCTGACGCTCGCCGAGGCCCGCAAGGGTCTCGCCGACAAGACTTTCACGTCACTCGAGCTGACCGACGCGCATCTTTCCGCGATCGAAGCCGCGCGCGTGCTCAACGCCTTCGTGATGGAGACGCCGGACCAGGCGCGCGCCATGGCGAAGGCTGCGGACGAGAAGATCGCCAAGGGTGAGGGCGGTTTGCTCGCCGGCATTCCGCTCGGCATCAAGGACCTGTTCGCGACCAAGGGCGTGCGCACCACGGCGTGCTCGAAAATCCTCGGCAATTTCGTGCCGACCTATGAGTCCACCGTCACCTCGCAGCTCTGGCGCGACGGCGCCGTGATGCTCGGCAAGCTCAACAATGACGAGTTCGCGATGGGCTCGGCCAACGAGACCTCGTGCTTCGGTCCCGTCGGCAATCCCTGGCGGCGCGAGGGCAGCAATACGACGCTGGTGCCGGGCGGCTCGTCCGGCGGCTCGGCCTCGGCCGTGGCGGCGCTGCTGTGCATGGGCGCGACCGCGACCGACACCGGCGGCTCGATCCGTCAGCCGGCGGCGTTCACCGCAACCGTCGGCATCAAGCCGACCTACGGCCGTTGCTCGCGCTGGGGCATCGTCGCCTTTGCCTCCTCGCTCGACCAGGCCGGGCCGATCGCGCGCAGCACGCGCGATGCGGCGATGCTGCTGCGCTCGATGGCCGGGCACGATCCGAAGGACACGACCTCGGTCGACATTGCCGTGCCGGATTACGAGGCGGCGATCGGCAAGTCCGTGAAGGGCATGAAGATCGGCATCCCCAAGGAGTATCGTCTCGACGGCATGCCGGCCGAGATCGAGAAGCTGTGGAGCGAGGGCGCGGCGTGGCTGAAGGCGGCCGGCGCCGAGCTCGTCGAGGTCTCGCTGCCGCACACGAAGTATGCGCTGCCGGCCTATTACATCGTGGCGCCGGCGGAAGCGTCGTCCAACCTCGCGCGCTATGACGGCGTCCGCTACGGCCTGCGCGAGCAGGGCAAGACCATCATCGAGCAGTACGAGAACACCCGCGCCGAAGGTTTTGGCGCGGAGGTGCGTCGCCGCGTCATGATCGGCACCTATGTGCTCTCCGCCGGCTATTACGATGCCTATTATCTGCGCGCCCAGAAGGTGCGCACGTTGATCAAGAAGGATTTTGAGGATTGCTTCGCCATGGGCGTTGACGCCATCCTCACGCCGGCGACGCCGTCGGCGGCCTTCGGCATCGGCGAGAAGGGCGGCGCCGACCCCGTCGAGATGTATCTCAACGACATCTTCACGGTGACCGTGAATATGGCGGGCCTGCCGGGCATCGCCGTGCCCGCCGGCAAGGACGCGCAGGGCCTGCCGCTCGGCCTGCAACTGATCGGCCGTCCGTTCGAGGAGGAGACGCTGTTCTCGCTCGGCGAGGTGATCGAGCAGGCCGCCGGCCGCTTCACGCCCGCGAGGTGGTGGTGAATGTCGCTGGCTTCATCGCAAGCCTCGACGGCGCGGCGCCCGCGCCGGAGCTGAACGCGCCGCTCAGAGGTCTCTGGTGGGCTGCGAAGGGCGACTGGGACCAGGCGCACAAGATCGTTCAGGACGACCAGGGCCGCGACGCCGCCTGGGTGCATGCCTATCTGCACCGCGTCGAAGGCGATCTCGGCAATGCCGGCTACTGGTACCGCCAGGCCGGCCAGCCCGCTGCAAAGGATTCATTGGAAGCGGAGTGGGAGCGGATCGCTGCCACGCTGCTCGGGAGCAAGACATGAGCACGGCCACGCACAAGCTTCTCAAGGGCGCCACCGGTGACTGGGAGATGGTCATCGGCATGGAGATTCATGCCCAGGTGACCTCGAACGCAAAACTGTTCTCAGGCGCATCCACGGCGTTCGGCGGCGAGCCGAACAGCCACGTGTCGCTGGTCGACGCCGCGATGCCGGGCATGCTGCCCGTCATCAACGAAGAATGTGTCAGGCAGGCTGTCCGGACCGGGCTCGGCCTCAACGCGAAGATCAATCTGCGTTCGGTGTTCGACCGGAAAAACTATTTCTATCCGGACTCGCCGCAGGGCTACCAGATCAGCCAGTACAAGTCGCCCGTGGTGGGCGAGGGCGAGGTGCTGGTCGAGCTCGACGGCGGCAGGACCGCGACGATCGGCATCGAGCGGCTGCATCTGGAGCAGGACGCCGGCAAGCTGCTGCACGACCAGTCGCCGTCGCTGTCCTTCGTCGATCTCAACCGCTGCGGCGTGGCGCTGATGGAGATCGTCTCAAAACCGGACATCCGCGACGCCGAGCAGGCGAAAGCCTATGTGACCAAGCTGCGCTCGATCCTGCGCTATCTCGGCACCTGCGACGGCGACATGGAGAAGGGCTCGTTGCGCGCCGATGTGAACGTTTCCGTGCGTAAGCCCGGCGGGCCGCTCGGCACCCGCTGCGAGATCAAGAACATGAACTCGATCACCTTCATCGGCCAGGCAATCGAGTACGAGGCGCGTCGCCAGATCGAGATCCTCGAGGATGGCGGCGAGATCGAGCAGGAAACGCGGCTCTACGACCCCAACAAGGGCGAGACGCGCTCGATGCGGTCCAAGGAAGAAGCGCACGATTATCGCTACTTCCCCGATCCCGATCTGCTGCCGCTCGAGTTCAGCCAAACGTTGGTCGACGAGCTGAAGGCTGAGCTGCCCGAGCTGCCGGACCAGAAGAAGGCGCGCTTCGTCGCCGATTTCGGCCTGTCGGCCTATGATGCGAGCGTGCTCGTTGCCGAGCGCGAGAGCGCGGTGTTCTACGAGACGGTGCTCGACAAGCTCGCCAATCGCGCGCGCGACGGCAAGATGGCGGCGAACTGGGTGATCAACGAGCTGTTCGGCCGTCTCAACAAGGAAGGCCGGGATATTACGGGCTCTCCGGTCAATGCCGAGCAGCTTGCCGCGATCATCGACCTGATCGGCGAGGGCACGATCTCGGGCAAGATCGCCAAGGATCTGTTCGAGATCGTCTGGCAGGAGGGCGGCGATCCGCGTGCGCTCGTCGAAAGCCGCGGCATGAAGCAGGTCACCGACCTCTCGGCGATCGAGAAGGTGGTCGACGACATCATCGCGGCCAATCCCGACAAGGCCGCGCAGGTGAAGGACAAGCCGCAGTCGCTCGGCTGGTTCGTCGGCCAGGTGATGAAGGCGTCCGGCGGCAAGGCCAACCCGCAGAGCGTCAACGACCTGCTCAAGTCCAAGCTCGGCGTCTAACCTCACGCGTTCGAACGAGGTGACGGACACGCTCCGTCACCTCGCGACGCCTTCGCGATGCGACGTTCGCGCGCATCGTTGGCGGCAAACATCACCCGCCGAGGGCGCGCAGCGCCACCGAATCGCCGCCGCGCGATTCGCGCAAAACGGCGACTTGCACGCGCTCCGACGAGCGCTTGCGCCGTTAAGCATGAAAATAATTTCGTTGCCAAAATTCGCGACTCAGAGTCCGCGACTCGCCTCTGCGAGGCGATGGCGCGCACTGCAGCGCGCTTCATCGCACTGATCACGCGTGATGTGTGCGCGCAGGATAATACTTGCTGCATAGAGTTTTTTTGCAATCGCGTCGCTTGACGACGTCGATGCTGCGAGACGCATTTGCAATCGCAGACGCGTGTCTCTGCGTGTCGGCAAATCAGGCGCGGCTGGCGCACGCGCACTGCGCCGTCAACACTTCCTTAAGTGAGAAGATGTTTTTTTCGTCGTGTTGGTGTATTCGGGGTGAGTGCATTCGATCCCCGAGTGCACGCAGCGATTAAAGCCATCTCACACATCGGAGGGCAACATGGCCAAGAAAGCGAAGAAGGCGAAGAAGGCGAAGAGCGCAGTGAAGAAGACTGCGAAGAAGACCCGCAAGGTCGCCAAGAAGAAGAAGTAACTTCGACTTCTGAAGTTGCCGGCTCTTAAAGCAGCCGGCACGTCATCAGCGCCTCCCAGAGGTTCTGGTCGACGATAGAGGGTGTCGGCGAGACATCAGGTCAACGGTCGGGCCGTTCAATCACGGTCCGGCAGAAGAAACGAGTTTTCTTCGTTCGGTGCGGTTCTCTTTCCAAAGAGCTCCGCAATTCCGCAAGCGGCCTTCGGGTCAACGTGGAATCTGGTCCTGACGTGTTCGCCGACGCCCTCGTTCCCTGAGGCCGGGGTATTGCCGGCATCCCCTTTTCCGACATTGCTGATCTGACCGCGACGCGTCCGCGCGCCTCTCTTGTGCTGCCTTGGGGCGGGCGAGGCTGCGGCGCCAGTGGCGTTGTGCGCGCGCCGTCTCTCCCTGCGCGGTCTCGTCGCCTGGCTTCGACCGGACGATCCTGGCGTCTCGTGGACATTGCTGTCCCTGCAATGCCGGGTCACCCGCCTGCCGCCTTCGCTGAAGCTTCATCGTCCCAGGACCGCGGGCCCCGGCGAAGCCTTCGCGTAGCCAGCTCGCGGGTGATGACAGCGAGCGGGGATGCCACGGGACACGCGCGCCTCCGCGCGCGATGGTTATCGTTCTCCCAAAATCGCAGGGTAAACCGAATCTGACGAATCGCAGAAGTGCCTGCAAATCAGGGGCTTCTTGAATTCCGTGCGCAGGCGCCGCGCGCTCGCGTTTACGTCTGCTTCATCGCGATACTTAAACTGCCATTCAAATTTGCCCGCCATCATCGCCTCCAACAAGCCGGCAAACGGCTTCGGCAAGAAGACTTGGGGAAGAGTTGAACAGTGCACGATCCCAGAAGGGATCATGCACATCAGAGTTGGACGGGAGCCGCGCTCGGGGGACGAGGCGGCATAAGAACAAGGGGATGCGTTATGTTTCAGGGTACTTTCGATCTCGATACGGCGACGCCGATCGACGCGAGCGCGCTGTCGGACGTGCTGTTCGAGCGCGGGATCTATTGGGCGAGCGGCCGCTCCGGCCTCGTCGATCTCGTCGCCGCGCACAAATGGTTCAACCTCGCCGCCCTGAAGGGCCGCAAGGACGCCGTGGCGCTCCGCCAGGAAGTCGCGGGTCAGATGTCGGACGCCGAGATCTCGGCCGCACAGCGCGAGGCGAGGGCCTGGGTTTCCGCCCACTAGGGCCGTTTCCGTTCCGCTTGAATCGGAACGGGCTCTCGATTCCCGCCTGACGCGGTTCCTCGCGGGAACCAACCTCGAGCGAAACAGCCTTGGGAAGAGAATCGCGTCCAGACCCGTGTTTTCACGGGTGGACCTCGTTGCGTTGAATCAAAATCCTATGTCGTGCCGCCGCCTAGACCCGCGCGGTATGAGCGCCCACGACATCAATGAACAATGGCTGCCGATTCAGATCGCGCCCGACGATTGCGATCTGGAACTCGGCCGGCCGCACAAGACAGGGATCGTGCCCTGGACCTTTCCGGCCCGCCGCAGGTCCGGCGTCTGGTTCAACGTCTGGGCCAACGAGCCGGTGCTGATATCGCCCTGGCACTGGCGCATCTGGCGGTCCGGCGGCTAGGTGCGGACACGCATATATAAGGTGATCGCGAATCGGCCTGAGCGCGGCGGCGCTGATCCCTGGCGCAGGGCTTTCGCAGCCGTTCGGCGGTCGCTTTCAGGTGAAAGAACCCACAGACCTTGATGCTGCTGCTGTTGGGTGGCGGAGAGGGAGGGATTCGAACCCTCGATACAGCTTGAGACCGTATGACGCTTTAGCAAAGCGTTGCCTTCAGCCACTCGGCCACCTCTCCGGTGCGAGCCTTATGCATCTAATTGCTTGAGCCGGTCAATTTGGAAGCGCGTGTTTTCGCTCGAATATTCCCATCGATTTTCCAGACAAGCCGGTTTGCGCTCGGGGCGCGAACCTGAGGCGGCGAGAGCGGGCGCAGTGCTGGAATCGTCTGGCGTCCCAAAACAAAGGCGTCTTTCACGGATGAACGTGGCTCTTCTCAGGCAAGAACCTGACATTGCTGATAAATTTCAGGGGCTTGCGCGCGGGAGCGCCTGACTGGGTGTCCTCCGGCCCCGCCAGGCGAGCTGCTCGCCCGATAGCCGCGCCAATCCCAGGGGGATGCCGGGCCTGAAGCGCCGCTGTGACCGCGCCTGGACCAAGAAATGCGTCAAGAAACGAGCCGCGGAAGGAGGCTGTGCCTTGTCCTTGAGTCTCCTTCTGATTCCACGATTCGTGGGTGCCAAAGCTCGTGCGTGCGAGGGCGTTGCCCGTCGTTCCTTAAGTGGGGAATTTTGATGGCAAATGGAACCGCCTCGAAAACATTAGTAATAACAGTGCGTTACGAGGGCGCCGCGATCACATCTGCGTGTTATTTGTGCAACACCCATCGGAAAACGCGCTTCATAGGCCCGTTCCGGAGCGTTCTGTTGTTGTGTGTGCAAGGACGTTCGGTAATTGTGACTGAGCGACGGAGGGGGGCATCCCGAGGTCGTCCCGTTTAGGTCTTTCGCTTAAGTCCCTCGCGTTCATGCGGGTGTGTCCGAAGGCGCGAAGGGACCAACAGCGGTGATTTAGAGGGGGTTGGGGAATTGGCCGTCCGGGTCAGTGACCATCCCTGAAGAGCAACTTGGAGGTTTAACATGAAGTTGGTTAAGAGCCTTTTGCTCGGCTCAGCGGCGGGTCTGATCGCCGTGGGCGGAGCGCAGGCAGCCGATCTCCCCGTGAAGGCCAAGGCGGTCGAATACGTGAAGATCTGCTCCCTGTACGGTGCGGGTTTCTACTACATCCCGGGCACCGACACCTGCATCAAGCTGGGTGGTTACCTGCGCGCTGAAGTCGCGCTGGGCACCAACAGCGTCTACGGCATTGCCAACGGCGCTCCCGCCGGTGCGCACAATCGCCTGAGCAACTACTACACCGCGCGCGCTCGTGAAGATCTCAACATCGATACGCGCACCGCGACCGAATACGGCGTGGTCCGCACCTTCTTCGATGCGACGTTCTCCTGGACCACCGGCGGCTATCAGGGCACCGGCTCCGCGTTCGGCGGCACCGCCTACAGCAGCACGGTGGCTCTGAACACCTCGGGTGCGACCCCGGCCCTCGTTGGTACGACGATCAACCCGACTGACGGCGGTACCTCGGGCGGTTCGCTCGGCGTGTACTATGCCTTCATCCAGTTCGCCGGCTTCACGATGGGTAAGGCCGTGTCGCAGTTCGACGCGCCCTGGACCAACTATCCCGGCAACAACTTCGACGGTCTCGTCGGCGGCAGCGGCACGGTCACCGGTGTCAACCAGTTCAGCTACACCGCTGACTTCGGTCAGGGCGTGACGGCGGCGTTCTCGGCGGAAGACGCGACGGCCTACTACCAGGCTGGCAACGTCAACCTCGCCGGCGCTACCGTGGCCGGCCTCGTCGGCGGCACCTCTGGCATCAACGCCATCGGTGGCTCGCGTTCGCCGAACCTCGTCGGTATGGTCCGCGTCGACCAGGCTTGGGGTCTCTTCCAGGCGTCGGTCGCTGCGCACGACAACCACGTTGCGTACTATGGCGCGACCGAGCCGACCGGCCACCCCGACGACAAGTGGGGTTGGGCGGTTCAGCTCGCTCTGTCGATCAAGAACATCCCGACCGGTGCGGGTGACGTGATCAACATCCAGGGCGTCTACACCGACGGTGCGACCCGCTACAACTTCCAGAACCTGGCCGGCAGCTCGTACTCGATCTTCGGCAGCTCCGGCATCGCCTACCAGAGCGTCGGCTTCGCCTTCGCGCCGGATACGGTGTTCACGTCGGCTGGTGGCGGTAGCCAGCAGGAGACCGTGAAGACCTGGGGCTTCCGTGGTGCCTACACCCACAACTGGGATCCCTACTGGAACACGGCGATCTACGGTGCCTACGCTCAGGCTCAGTACGGCTCGCTCGCCAAGACCTCCGTCTGCGGCGTCGGTGGTACGTTCAACGTGGCTGGCGTTACCTCGTGTAACCCGGACTTCGCGATCGGCCAGGTCGGCTTGATCACCCGCTGGACCCCGGTCAAGAACCTGACGTTCTCGGCTGACCTGAACTGGACCCACCTGGACTCGAAGATGGCGGGTACGTTCGTTTACGGCGGTGCCGGTGCAATCGCGAAGCCGGCCGCGACCTACGAGCTGAAGGATCAGGACAGCATCACGCTGCTGCTCCGCGCTCAGCGCAACTGGTAAGTTCGGTCTAACGACCTGACAGAGAGCCCCGGCGGGAAACCGCCGGGGCTTTTCTTTTGGTGCATGGGCTTGCGAGCCGGCGGGGGTCGCCCGGGTCGGCGCATCGCTTCCGTGACCGGTCGCTGGCTACGCCTCGGGTCACGGCCGTTGCACAAGAGCCGGCGACTGCTCTGCACGCCATCTCCGGCCAGCGCGCACGTGGTCCCCCGTCGCCTCACTGACTCAGCGAGCGAACATCTCGCCGATTGATCTCGCCGCGGAGGCGAGGGCTTCCCTTCGTTTCGCTGCACTCGAAATCGGACGGTTCCGAACTGGCGGATGGGTCCCAGAACTGACGAGGTCGGCGGGCCAATTTCAAGCTCCTCAGGCTTGAGCCTCCGCTGCCGCCGAGCTGTGGACCCTTGATCTGGATCAATCCGGAGAAGGGCCGCTCCGTTTCTGTACGCCTCACCGTCCGTCAAAGGCCCCACTTTCGAAAGACGCATACCAAGCGAATCGACTCTTCGGGCGGTGTCACGAACCAAGCAACGCAGGCCGCTGATGCACGCGCCCGGGGGGCGTCATGAATCTGGCTGATACGAAGTCGTTGTCTGGTTCCGGACAATCGTCCGAGCATCCGGCAGGTGAGGGGATGCTTTATGTGCCGGGCGGCACGTTTCGCATGGGCTCGGATCGCCATTGTCCGGAGGAAGCGCCAGCCCATCGCGTTACCGTTGACGGATTCTGGATCGATCGCACGCCGGTCACCAACCGCCAATTCCGCAAATTCGTGAACGCGACCGGTTACGTCACTCCTCGCGGCGGGCTCGAGGGCGCGAGCTACGATCTTGTCAGCCAAACCTCAGGATTCCGCGCAAGGTGCTCAAAGGCGGCTCGCACCTTTGCGCTCCCAACTACTGCCGCCGCTATCGTCCGGCCGCGCGTCATGCCGAGCCGATCGACACCTCAGCAAGCCATGTCGGCTTCAGGTGCATCACCAGGAAGAGGATCACATCATGAGTACAGATAGGATTCCGGAAAAGCCTGAGATGAGCACGGGATCAATCGGCGGAGGACTGAAACGCCGCGATCTGTTGTTGAGTGGTAGTTCTCTCGTCGCCGCTTCGGCGCTCTCGGCGGTCGGATTGACGAGCCCGGCACAAGCGCAGCAGCCGGCGCCCGCAGCGGCCGGCCAGCGGCCGAACATCGTCTTCATCATGGGTGACGACATCGGCTGGTTCAATATCGGTGCCTACCACCAGGGCATCATGGCAAGCCGGACACCGAACCTCGACAAGCTCGCCGCGGAAGGCATGCGCTTCACCGACTATTATGCCGAGGCGAGCTGCACGGCGGGCCGCGCCAACTTCATCACCGGAGAGCTGCCGATCCGTACCGGGCTTACCACGGTCGGCCAGGCAGGCTCCCCGATCGGCATGCCGGCGCAAGCGCCGACCATTGCGACCGCGCTGAAATCCATGGGGTACGCCACGGGACAGTTCGGCAAGAACCACCTCGGCGACCTCAACGAATTCCTGCCGACCATGCACGGCTTCGACGAGTTCTTCGGCTATCTGTACCACCTCGACGCCATGGAAGACCCGGCCCACCGCAACTACCCGCAGGCGCTATTGGCCACCGTCGGTCCGCGCAACATGGTTCATTCCTGGGCGACCAACGTCGACGATCCGACGGTGCAGACGCGCTGGGGCAAGGTCGGCAAGCAAAAGATCGAGGACTCCGGACCGCTTTATCCAAAGCGGATGGAGACGGTGGATGACGAAATCCTGAAGATCACGTTCGACTTCATCGACAAGGCGAAGCGGGACAACAAGCCGTTCTTCGTCTGGCTCAACCCGACGCGCATGCACGTCGTCACCCACCTCTCCGAGAAATACGAGAACATGCGCAACTCCGAAAACGGCTGGTCGGTTTCCGAGGGCGGATTCGCCCAGCTCGACGACATCGTCGGCGCCGTCATGAAGAAGCTCAAGGACGAGGGCTTCGACGATAACACGATCGTTGCGTTCACAACCGACAATGGCGCGGAGAACTTCACCTGGCCTGACGGCGGACAGACGCCATTTGCAGGTGGCAAGGGAACGGCCATGGAAGGTGGATTTCGCGTGCCCTGCATGATCCGCTGGCCGGGCAAGGTGCCGGCGGGAAAGGTCGAGAACGGCATCATGTCCGGACTTGATTGGTTCCCGACCTTCGTCGCCGCAGCGGGCAATCCGAATATCGCCGACGAGTTGCGGAAAGGAAAGCAGTTCGGCGACAAGACCTACAAGGTCCACCTCGACGGGTACAACCAGATGGACCTGATTACCGGAAAAGGCCCGTCTGCGCGCCACTCGGTCTTCTATTTCACTGAGGGCACGCTGAGCGCGGTGCGCATCGACGACTTCAAATATCGCTTCACCGATCAGCCGAGCGGCTGGTTGGGCGGCACGGTCAAGGTTGATTGGCCGATCCTCACCAATATCCGCCTTGATCCCTTCGAACGCACGAACTTGCCCAACGGCGCGCAGGGGTCGTTGGCCTTCTATAACTGGTTTGTTTACGAGTTCTGGCGGTTCCAGTTCGTGCAGCAGGAGGTCGGCAAGCTCGCCCAGACGGCGATCGAGTTCCCACCGATGCAGAAGGGTGCAAGCTTCAACCTGGAAGCCGTCAAGGAGCAGATAGAGAAGGCCATGCAGTCGCACGCTGGCAAGTAGGATATGCGGCGACGGGCGCTCCAAGCCCCGGAGTGACGCGAGCTGCCGGTCTGACCAGCGACACCGGCAGCTCTCAAGGTGCGCTCTGGATTGGGATAGCTCGCCCGAGCGTCGGGTCAGACCCCATGCTCTTGGCAGCGAACCGAAGGAGGGGATCTCTATTCCACGCTGCCGACGCCGCGGCGCAAATCGGCCTCGATCTGCAACCGCGTGCCGCCGCCGAACCGGGCGCGGTAGACCTGAAGGTTCTCCATGATGCGCTGCACGTAGTTGCGCGTCTCGGAGAACGGAATCAGCTCGACCCAGTCGACCGCATCGACCTTCGGGTCGCGCGGGTCGCCGTAGCGGTCGATCCACTTCTTCACGCTGCCGCGGCCGGCATTGTAGGCGGCGAAGGTCATGATGTAGGAGCCGCGATAATCCTCGAGCAGCCCGCCGAGTTCGGCGGAGCCGAGCGTGGCGTTGTAGACCGAATCGTTCTTGAGCCGCCCCAGATCGTAGGTCGCGCCGTGCCGCTTGCAGACATAGCGCGCGGCATCCGGGGTCACCTGCATCAGCCCGTAGGCCTGGGCCGGCGAGACCACCGACGGGTTGAACGCGCTCTCCTGCCGGGCGATGGCGTAGACGATGCTGCGCTCGACCTCGGGGCCGATCGGCGTGAACTGCGGAATGCCGTTGACGGGGTAGGCATAGAAGTCGAACGGCAGGCCGCGGTTGAGTGCGGCCTTGCCGAGCAGCAGCATGCCGCGCGCGTCGCTGTAGCGCTGGGTGAGCTCGCCAAGGCCGGCGAGCGCCTCAGGATCGCCGTTCTCGCCCATGTCGGCCAGCAGCGGTATTGCCATCTCGCGCTCGTCGAGCTCGTAGAGCAGCTGCGCAGCGCGCACGATCTCAAGGCGTTCGGCGCCGCGGCCGCGCGGCTGGCTGTTGAGCTCGATCTGCGGCAGGCCGAGCTTGGCGCGTGCGAGCTGGCCGTAATAGCTGGTCGATTGTTCGGCTGCGCGGGCAAAGGCATTGCGTGCCTCCTGCTGGCGGCCGGCGGCTTCCGCGGCGCGGCCCTGCCAATAGCCGGCGCGCGCCAGCGTGGTCGGGTTGACGCTGCCGACGCCGATGCGGGCGAAATGCTGGGTGGCGGTTGCGGGGTCGTTGAGGAAGCGCAGCGCGATCCAGCCGGCGGTGAATTCCTGCTCGGTCTTGTAGATGTCGCGCGAGGGCAGGGCCGCATCGCGCGCGATGAGATAGGCGCTGCGGAATTCCTCGGTGTCGATCATCTTGCGCGCCAAAAGGCGCCGCTCGATCCACCATTCGTCGAGATTGTAGAGTCGGTTCGGATCCTTCGGCGCCGATAGCATCAGCTGGGCGGCCTCAGTGAACTTCTCTTCGCGGCGCAGCAACTGGATCTTGCTGAAGAGGAAGCCGGGATCGTTGTGCAGCTCGCGCGGCACCGCCTCGAGCAATGCCCGCGCGTTCGGCGCCTTCTTGACGGAGGCGATGCGGGCTTTGGCCAGCGCGATATAGCCGGCGCCGAGGCGTTTTGCGGCGCGCAGCGCGGCCTCGTTCTCGCTGCCATAGAGCAGGGTGTCCATCCGCGCCTTCTGGTCGCCCGCCGTCAGCAGGGCGCCGAACTGGTCGAGCGCGTTGTTCTCGGTGTCCTCCGACATCGGATCGCTGCGCCAGGCCTCGCGCACCAGCCGCTCGGCATTGGCGCGGTCGCCGCGTGCCAGCATCGCCCTGGCGAGCGTGAAGCGGCCCTTGGCGGACACCGGGGATTCGTTCTCGAACCAGGACCACGCGACGGACTCGTCGCGCCTGTCGTCCCACATAGCGGCCTCGAGGCGGCGGCGCAGGAAGGTCTGCGACGGCCAGCTCGGATTGGCCGAGAGGAAGGCGCGGTAGCGCTCGACGGTCGCGCCATTGTCCTCGCTACGCAGGATGATCCATTCCGCGAGCTTGCGGGCGACGGGATCCGAGATCGAGGCCGCATAATTGGTGGCATCGCCCGGCTTGCGCTTGCGGACGAGCTCGATGACGTTCTCCAGCGTGTCCTTGTCGGCTTGCGACGTCGACGAGGTCGCAGCGACCGCGGCCGGCGTGACCGGCTTGCGCGGTGCGGCGTGCTGGCGGGTCGCAGGTGCAAGCACAGGCGCGGCGATTGGTTTGGCGGGGGCCGGGGCAGTCGGCCTGATGGTCGCTGTCACGGCCGGGGCGGGTGCGGTTTTGGCGGGCGAGCTGGCGGTCGGCTGTGATTTTGGCGCGGTAGCTGCGGCCGCTGGCTTCGGCTTGTCCTTCCCGGAGTCCTTGCCTGCGGTCTTTCCGGCATCCTTTCCAGCATCCTTGGCCGGCTTCTTCGCTGCGTCCTTGGCCGGGGCGCCCGCTGTCCCCTTGCTTGCGCCCTTCGTTGCGTCCTTGCCGGTTCCCTTGGCTGCGTCCTTCGCTGACCCTTTTGCTGCGTCCTTGGCAGCCTGCTTGGCGGGTTCCTTGGTCCCGTCCGCGGGCGTCTCATTGGACTTGGCGAGGGCGACGCAGCCGACCGACAGCCCTGCCATCAGGCTCACGACCAGACCGGCGGATCGCCAGGCGGCACGAGGAAAGGAGGTCACGGCGTTTGTCGCCCCGAATCAGTGAAGTGGCTCAAGATCTAGCTGAATCTGATTGAATATGCGGACAAAATACCAACAGGCGCTTACTTCCGGCGGGTTTGCACCACCACCGCGGCAAAATCGCGGCCTAAACGGTGCGTCCCGCGGCAGCGGCCCTTTTACCGGCGGGATAGACCCGATATGTATGGGCTTGCTCTCAAGATTGCCGCGTACGGAGGAAGTCCATGGCAGCCAAGACGAAATTCCGGGGGTCGTTCACCGCCTTGGTCACGCCGTTCAAGAACGGCTCGCTGGACGAGGCGGCGTTCCGCTCCCTGGTGAACTGGCAGATCTCGGAGGGCACCAATGGCCTGGTCCCGGTCGGCACCACCGGCGAGAGCCCGACGCTGAGCCATGACGAGCACAAGAAGGTCGTCGAGTGGTGCATCGCTGAGGCCAAGGGCCGCGTGCCTGTTATCGCGGGCGCCGGCTCCAATTCGACCAAGGAGGCGATCGAGCTCTCCCAGCACGCCGAGAAGGCGGGCGCGGACGCCGTGCTGATCGTGACGCCTTATTACAACAAGCCGACCCAGGAAGGGATGTATCAGCACTTCAAGGCGATCAATGATGCGATCGGGATTCCGATCATCATCTACAACATCCCGCCGCGCTCGGTGATCGACATGTCGGTCGACACCATGAAGCGGCTGTGGGAGCTGAAGAACATCGCCGGCGTCAAGGACGCCACCGCAAGCATGGTCCGCGTCTCGCAGCAGCGCGCGGCGCTGGGCGAGGATTTCAACCAGCTGTCCGGCGAGGACGCCACCATCATCGGCTACATGGCCCATGGCGGCCATGGCTGCATCTCGGTGACCTCGAACGTCGCGCCGCGCCTGTGCGCCGAGTTCCACGCCGCCTGGCAGAAGGGCGATCATGCCACTGCGCTCAAGCTGCACGACAAGCTGATGCCGCTGCACAACAACCTCTTCATCGAGAGCAATCCGGCGCCGATCAAGTACGCGATGTCGCTGCTCGGCAAGCTCGACGAGACGCTGCGGCTGCCGATGGTGCCGGTCTCCGAACCGACGCGCGTTGCGGTGCGCAGTGCCATGGTGCACGCCGGACTGATCAACTGAGACGCTGACCAAACCCGGGGGAGCTTTTCATGGGAGTCGACGAGAAGGGTAGGAAGATGCTCACCGAGTTCCGTGAGTTCGCCATGAAGGGCAACGTCGTCGACCTCGCGGTCGGCGTCATCATCGGCGCGGCCTTCGGCGCCATCGTCACGTCGCTGGTCGGCGACGTCATCATGCCGATCATCGGTGCCGCCACCGGCGGCCTCGACTTCTCGAACTACTTCATCCCCTTGTCGAAGGCGGTGACCGCCACCAATTTAGCGGATGCGAAAAAGCAAGGCGCGGTGCTCGCTTACGGCAGTTTCCTGACGCTGACGATCAACTTCATCATCGTCGCCTTCGTGCTGTTCCTGGTGATCCGTGCCATGAACACGCTGAAGCGCAAGGAGGAAGCCAAGCCCGCGGAGCCGCCGAAGCCGTCGGCGGAGGTCGAGCTGCTGACCGAGATCCGCGATCTCCTCAAGAAGTGACGCGCGCACTTCGTCCAAACTGTTAGCTTAAGCGCGCAACTCGATCAGGTTTGACTCCCAGGTTTCACTGTCATGGCCGACAAGAACGAACGTCCGATCAAGGTCATGGCGGAAAATCGCAAGGCCCGCTTCAACTATGCGATCGAGGATACGATCGAGGCGGGGATTGCGCTGACCGGCACCGAGGTCAAGTCGATCCGCAACGGCAAGAGCACGATCGCGGAATCCTACGCCGATTCCAAGGACGGCGAGATCTGGCTGATCAACGCCACCATTCCCGAATATCTGCAGGGCAACCGCTTCAATCACGAGCCGAAGCGGCCGCGAAAGCTGCTGCTGCATCGCCGGCAGATCAACAAGCTGATGGGCGCGGTCGACCGCGAGGGGATGACGCTGATCCCGCTCAAGCTTTACTTCAACGAGCGCGGGCGCGCCAAACTGCAGCTCGCGGTCGCCAAGGGCAAGAAGCTGCACGACAAGCGCGAGAGCGAGAAGAAGCGCGACTGGAGCCGGGAGAAGGGCCGGCTGATGCGGGCGAGGGGATAATGCGATGAACCAGCGGAACCTGCTCGAGGTGGATTGGAGCCAGATTCCGGCACCCGCCGATGACGGCGGTGCCGCGCATCTCAAAGGCTTGACGCTGCCCCCGATCGGCCTGCTCGCGACCGACGACAGGTCAGTGACGCTGTCGGCCCTGCGCGGCCGGACCGTGGTGTTCGCCTATCCGCGCACCGGCGAGCCCGGCAAGATCGCGCTGGTGGACGATTGGGACATGATCCCGGGGGCGCGCGGCTGCACGCCGCAGACCTGCGCGTTCCGCGATCTGTTCGCCGAGCTGAAGGCGGCCGGCGCTGCCCACGTGTTCGGTCTCTCCACCCAGAGCAATGACTACCAGACCGAGATGGCCTCGCGCCTGCACCTGCCGTTTCCCGTGCTGTCGGACGAGAAGCTGGCGCTCACGCGCGCGCTGAACCTGCCGACCATGGAGGTTGCGGGCCTGACGCTGATCAAGCGCCTTGCGCTGATCATCGACGATGCCCGCATCACGCATGTGTTCTATCCGGTATTTCCGCCCGACCGGAACGCCGGCGACGTCCTGGACTGGCTGAAGGCCAATCCGGCCAAGGGCTGACCAGGGCGAGGCCTAGTCGAGGTCGGCCTTGATCTTCGCGAACACGCTCCGGAACATGTCGGCGGTCAGCACGCCGGTGTTCGTGTTGTAACGCGAGCAATGATAGCTGTCGTAGAGCCTGAACGGGCCGGCCTGATGCACCGCGCCATGGCCGAAGGGGGCCTGCGAGGCCTTCAGCTTCAGCGGCTTGAGCACGCTGTCGTGCGCAATCCGCCCGAGCGCGACGATCGCGCGCAGCTTCGGCATCGTCTCGAGATTCGCGACGAGGAACTGGCGGCAGGTGTTGATCTCGACCGGCAGCGGCTTGTTCTGCGGCGGCACGCAATGCACGGCATTGGCGATGCGGCAGTCGACCAGCTTCAGCCCGTCATCGGGCCGCGCCTGATAGGTCCCCTTGGCAAAGCCGTATTCGAGCAGCGTGGCGTAGAGCAGGTCGCCGGCATAGTCGCCGGTGAAGGGGCGGCCGGTGCGGTTGGCGCCCTGCATGCCCGGCGCCAGGCCGACGATCAGCAGGCGTGCCGTGATGTCGCCGAAGGGAGGCACCGGGGCGTTGTGCCACAACGGCTCGCGCGCGCGGTTCGCCTGGCGAAAGGCGACCAGGCGGGGGCAGAGCGGACAGTCACGGTCGGGGACGAGGGCGGGGGGCTGGCGGCTTGACCGTGCCGCCTCACTCCTCGAAGTCGTCATCGCCCCTCGGCGCCATGGTGGTCGCGCGCTGGAGGAACTGCGGGGCGTGGTGGCGTCCCTCACCACGCTCGCCGCGGTCGCGCGGGGCGGGGCGTTCGGACGGGTCGCGGCCGAGCTTGGATTGCAGCTCGACGAGGTCGGTGAAGACATCGGCCTGGCGGCGCAGCTCGTCGGCGATCATCGGCGGCTGGCTGGCGATGGTGGAGACCACGGTGACCCGCACGCCGCGGCGCTGGACGGCCTCGACCAGGGAGCGGAAGTCGCCGTCACCGGAGAACAGCACCATCTGGTCGATGTGCTCGGCGAGCTCCATGGCGTCCACGGCGAGCTCGATGTCCATGTTGCCCTTGACCTTGCGGCGGCCGGAGGCGTCGATGAATTCCTTGGTCGCCTTGGTGACGACGGTGTAGCCGTTGTAGTCCAGCCAGTCGATCAGCGGGCGGATCGAGGAGTATTCCTGATCCTCGATGATGGCGGTGTAATAGAAGGCCCGCAGAAGCGTCCCGCGGCTCTGAAATTCCTTCAGCAGGCGCTTGTAGTCGATGTCGAAGCCCAGAGTTTTCGCCGTCGCGTAGAGGTTGGCCCCGTCGATAAAGAGCGCGATCTTGTTGGTAGGAGAAGGTGACATTCAGTTTGCTCGCGTAGTGTGTCGTGATTGATCGTTTATTGTTGGCGCGGCGGCAGCCGGCCGCGCAGTCCCCAGGTGGCGCCTAAACCCGTCGAATCCGCAAATCCGGAGAAGTCGGGGCAATCAAGGTATAGTTATGGCGGACTCTCATATGCCCGGCGCCGCCCCCGCTGGCAGCCCGGGAAATCACCCATCCCAGCCCTAATGTGGGGGTACCAGAGCCATTTGGCGAGGCCAAATCACAAATTGGCCTTGCGAAACCGCCTTGGCCCCTATAACTAGCCCCAATCATCCACATATTTCGTCCCACCCACAACGGAGCGACAGTCCATGGCTCGCGTCACCGTAGAAGATTGTATCGACAAGGTCGACAACCGGTTTGACCTGGTCCTGCTGGCCGCCCACCGCGCCCGCATGATTTCGTCAGGTTCACAACTAACGGTTGACCGCGATAACGACAAGAACCCTGTTGTGTCTTTGCGCGAAATTGCCGACACGACCATCTCGCCGGAGGACCTGCGCGAGGAGCTGGTGCACTCGCTCCAGAAGTTCGTCGAGGTCGACGAGCCCGAGCCGGATACGGTGCCGCTGATCGGTTCCGCCGGCGCCAGCGTCGATGCGGACGATACCGAAGTTGCCGTTGAGCGCATGACCGAAGAGGAGCTCCTGAAGGGCCTCGAAGGCCTCGCGCCGCCGGAAGAGCAGCCCGAGGAGGACGAGTAATCGTCCCGTCGCAATCATCGATTTCTTGTGATCTTATCAAAGGCCCGAACCGTTGTTCGGGCCTTTGCTTTTGTTGGCGTTTTCGTGGTTACCATAGTGTTGTCGGTTGGCGCTGCGCACCTGTCATCGAATTGATCTGACGCGCGCACGATCGAAGCTAAGATGTATACAACGGGCCGTCTCTTGGTCCGTTTGAAGGCAGGACGGAATGGTATATCGGCGCCGGAGATCCACGCAGATGCAGGCCGCAACCGAATCGGTTGCCGTGGTACCGACTGCGCCGGTGGTGCGCCCGGCAAAGCCGCGCGCGCGCATGATGCGTCAATATGACCTCGTCGAGCGCGTCAGGTCCTACAATCCCAACACCAACGAAGATCTGCTGAACCGCGCCTATGTCTACGCCATGAAGGCGCACGGCTCGCAGACGCGAGCCTCGGGCGATCCTTATTTTTCGCACCCGCTCGAAGTGGCGGCGATTCTCACCGACCTCAAGCTCGACGATGCCACCATCGTGGCCGCGCTGCTGCACGACACGATCGAGGACACAGAGGCGACGCGAGGCGAGATCGACCAGATCTTCGGGCCCGAGATCGGCGCGCTGGTCGAGGGCCTGACCAAGCTGAAGCGGCTGGAGCTGGTGTCGCGCGAGGCCAAGCAGGCCGAGAACCTGCGCAAATTGTTGCTGGCGATTGCCGACGATGTTCGCGTGTTGCTGGTCAAGCTCGCCGACCGCCTGCACAACATGCGCACGCTGGAATTCGTGCCGACGGAATCGCGCCGGCGCATCGCCGAGGAGACGCTCGACATCTATGCGCCGCTCGCGGGGCGCATGGGTATGCAGGAAATGCGCGAGGAGCTGGAGGATCTGTCCTTCCGCACGCTCGACCCCGAGGCTTATTCGGTGGTGATGCAGCGGCTCGACGCGCTCGCCGAGCGCAACCGCAACCTGATCGGCGAGATCGAGGATCAGCTCTCCAACAATCTGCGCCACCGGGGCCTGGGGGCGCGCGTCTACGGCCGCCGCAAGAAGCCCTTCTCGATCTGGACAAAGATGGAGCGCAAGTCGGTCGGCTTCGAGCAATTGTCCGATATCTTCGGCTTTCGCGTCGTCGTGAACGACGTCGAGGCGTGCTACCGCGCGCTCGGCATCGTTCACACCACCTGGCCGGTCGTGCCGGGCCGCTTCAAGGACTACATCTCGACGCCGAAGCAGAACGACTACCGCTCGATCCACACCACCGTGATCGGTCCGGGCAACCAGCGCGCCGAGCTCCAGATCCGCACCGAGGAGATGGATCAGATCGCCGAGCGCGGCATCGCCGCGCACGTGTTCTACAAGGAAGGCACGGGCTCGCCGACCGAATACCTCAAGCGGGAATCCAACGCGTTTGCCTGGCTGCGCCACACCGTCGGAATCCTGTCGGAGAGCGCCAATCCCGAGGAATTCCTCGAGCACACCAAGCTCGAGCTGTTCCACGACCAGGTGTTCTGCTTCACTCCGAAGGGCAAGCTGATCGCGCTGCCGCGCCATGCCAACGTGATCGACTTCGCCTATGCCGTGCATACCGATGTCGGCAACAGCGCGGTCGGCTGCAAGATCAACGGCAAGTTCTCGCCGCTGTCCTCGGAGCTGCAGAATGGCGACGAGGTCGAGGTGCTGACCTCGGAGGCGCAGTCGGCGCCGCCATCCGCCTGGGAAACGCTCGCGGTCACCGGCAAGGCGCGCGCCGCGATCCGCCGCGCCACGCGCACCGCCGTGCGCGACCAATATGTCGGCCTCGGCCGGCGCATCGTCGAGCGCCTGTTCGAGCGTGCCAAGATCGAATACGCCGACGACAAGCTCAAGGGCGCGCTGCCGCGGCTTGCGCGCACCTCGATCGAGGACGTCATGGCGGCCGTGGGGCGCGGCGAGATCAAGGCGTCGCACGTCGCGCGCGCGATGTATCCCGACTACAAGGAGGAGCGCGTCGCCCGCTACGGCATCAAGAAGGGCCTCGCCGCCAAGCTCAAGGAGAAGTCGTCCGAGCCGCCGCGCAGCCCGGTCGCGATCCCGATCCGCGGCATCAATTCCGACCTGCCGGTGAAGTTCGCGCCGAATGGCGGCGCGGTGCCCGGCGACCGCATCGTCGGCATCGTCACCCCGGGCGAGGGCATCACGATCTACCCGATCCAGGCGCCGGCCCTGAAGGATTTCGAGGAGGAGCCGGAGCGCTGGCTGGACGTGCGCTGGGACATCGAGGACACCGCGCCGCAGCGCTTCCCGGCCCGCATCAAGGTCGAGAACGTCAACGAGCCCGGCGCGCTGGCGCAGATCGCGACCGTGATCGCCGAGCACGACGGCAACATCGACAATATCAGCATGCAGCGCCGCTCGCCTGACTTCACGGAAACGACGATCGATCTCGAAGTCTACGATCTCAAGCACCTGAGCGCGATCCTCGCCCAGTTGCGCGCCAAGGCGGTCGTCGCCCGCGTCGAACGTGTTAATGGATAGACGCATCTCGCATGCGTCCGTCTCTCTGATTTCGTGAGTCCTGAAATGCCCGCAACTCCGCTCCGCCTCGGCGTCAATATCGATCACGTTGCAACCGTGCGTAACGCACGCGGCGGCCGCCATCCCGATCCGGTGCGCGCCGCGCTGCTGGCCATCGAGGCCGGCGCCGACGGCATCACGGCTCACTTGCGCGAGGATCGCCGGCACATCCGCGACGAGGACATGGCGCGGCTGAAGGCGGAGATCTCCAAGCCGCTGAATTTCGAGATGGCGGCGACCGACGACATGATGCGCATCTCGCTCGCCACCAAGCCGCATGCGGTGTGCCTGGTGCCGGAGCGCCGCCAGGAGGTCACGACCGAAGGCGGGTTGGACGTGGTCGGCCAGCACAATGCGCTCGCGCCCTACATCGCGCGGCTGAGCGATGCCGGCATCCGCGTCTCGCTGTTCATCGCCGCCGACCCCGCGCAGATCGAGATGGCGGCGCGGCTGCGGGCGCCCGTGATCGAGATCCATACTGGCGCCTGGTGCGATGCCGTCGTCGACGGCCACACCGACAAGGCCGCGGCCGAATGGCAGCGGATCGTGGCGGGGGTGAAGCTGGCGAAGGACGCGGGGCTGGAGGTTCATGCCGGCCACGGGCTCGACTACGCGACGGCGGAGACGATCGCAGGCCTGCCGGAGATCATGGAGCTGAACATCGGCTACTACATGATCGGCGAAGCGCTGTTCGTGGGCCTTGCCGAGACGGTGCGCACCATGCGGGCGGCGATGGACCGCGGCCGGAGCCGGGCATGATCATCGGCATCGGCTCCGACCTGATCGACATCACCCGCGTGGCCAAGGTGATCGAGCGCCACGGCGAGCGCTTCCTCGACCGCATCTTCACCGCGGCCGAGCGGGCCAAGGCGGAGCGCCGCGCAAAGAACGAGAAGATGGTGGTGGCGACCTATGCCAAGCGCTTCGCCGCCAAGGAGGCCTGCTCCAAGGCCCTCGGCACCGGCATCAGGCGCGGGGTCTGGTGGCGCGACATGGGGGTGGTCAACCTGCCGGGGGGGCGGCCGACCATGCAGCTCACCGGTGGGGCTCTGGCCCGGCTCCAGGCGCTGACGCCGGAGGGATTCGAGCCGCGGATCGACCTGTCGATCACCGACGACTGGCCGCTCGCACAGGCCTTCGTCGTCATTTCCGCCGTCCCGCTGGCCAAGCCCTGACCATTCGGGTCTCATTTTATAATTCCTTTTAAAAATCAATATCTTATGCAGTTTTGATGCGATCCTTGATTGCGTGGCTCCTGACAACCGTCTAAAAGTCCGCCGACGCAAATCAGGCTGGGCGAATTCGGCTTTACGCCGGAATTGGCCCTCATTATCAGAATCAGGACAATCTCCTTGCGCCGCGAAGCGATGGGCTGTTCGCGGGAGGAGGGCGCTCTGTGATCGCCGGCCGGAATTGAGAGAGCAATGAGCGTGACTTCGGGAACGAAAACTGAGAGCGGCGTCGGCGAAACGATCCGGGTCGTGATCCATGCTCTCCTGATCGCGCTCGTGATCCGCACCTTCCTGTTCCAGCCGTTCAACATTCCCTCGGGGTCGATGAAGGCGACGCTGCTGGTCGGCGACTATCTCTTCGTCTCGAAATATTCCTACGGCTATAGTCACTACTCGATCCCGTTCTCGCCGCCGCTGTTCTCGGGGCGGGTCTGGGGCTCGGACCCGAACCGCGGCGACATCGTCGTGTTCCGCCTGCCCAAGGACGACTCCACCGACTACATCAAGCGCGTGATCGGCCTTCCCGGCGACCGCGTCCAGATGCGGGACGGGCTGCTCTACATCAACGACACCCCGGTCGAGCGGCAGCGCATGAGCGAATATGTCGGCGAGGACCCCTGCGGCGCCGAAAGCGGCGCGATTTCGCGCGTGAAGCGCTGGAAGGAGACGCTGCCCAACGGCGTGTCCTACGAGACGCTCGATTGCGCCGACAACGGCTACATGGACAACACCAACGTCTACACCGTGCCGGCCGGGCACTTCTTCATGATGGGCGACAACCGCGACAACTCGACCGACAGCCGCTTCCTCGGCCAGGTCGGCTACGTGCCGCAGGAGAATTTGATCGGTCGCGCCCAGATGATCTTCTTCTCGATCGCCGAGGGCGAACATGCCTGGATGTTCTGGCGCTGGCCGTGGGCCGTGCGCTGGAATCGCTTCTTCAAAATCGTCCGATGAAAGACGAAGCCAAGGACATCACGACCGAACCGATCGACGCGCAAGCCGTCCCTGACGGCGAAGCTGCCGCCAAGACGCTTGCGACCAAGACTCCTGAAACCAAGTCTCCTGAAGCCGAGACTCCTGAAGCCAAGAAGCCCGCGAAGAAGAAGCGGGCGCGCAGCAGCAAGGCCAAGGCAGCGGACGCGAACGCCGCGCTCGAGGCGCGCATCGGCCACGGCTTCACTGACCCGAACCTCTTGATGCAGGCGATCACGCATGTCTCGGCGCTGAAGTCCGGACGCAAGCGCGGCGACAGCTATCAGCGGCTCGAATTCCTCGGCGACCACGTGCTCGGTCTGGTGGTTTCCGACATGCTCTATCATGCTTTCCCGAACGCCGATGAGGGCGAGCTGTCCAAGCGCCTCGCCGAGCTCGTGCGCAAGGAAAGCTGCGCGGACGTCGCCAAGTCGCTCGGCCTGCTCGACGACATCAAGCTCGGTTCGGTCGGCTCCAGCGCGGATGCGCGCTTGCGCAAATCCATCCTCGGTGACATCTGCGAGGCCGTGATCGGCGCCATCTTCCTGGACGGCGGCCATGCCGCGGCGGCCGAGTTCGTCAGGCGCAACTGGACCGAGCGCATGCACAAGCCGCGGCGTCCGTTGCGCGATCCCAAGACGGTGCTGCAGGAATGGGCGCAGGGCAAGGGGCTGCCGACGCCGGTTTACCGCGAGGTCGAGCGCACCGGCCCGCATCACGATCCGCAATTCCGCGTCGCCGTCGACCTGCCGGGCCTCGCGCCGGCCGAAGGCGTCGGCGGCAGCAAGCGCGCGGCAGAGAAGGTAGCAGCTTCAGTGATGATCGAACGTGAAGGCGTTGGCGGCGGCAATGACGGCTGAAGCAAGCGGCGAGACGCCTGCCGCGACGCGCTGCGGCTTCGTCGCGCTGATCGGCGCGCCCAATGTCGGCAAGTCCACGCTGGTCAACGCGCTGGTCGGGGCCAAGGTCACGATCGTCTCGCGCAAGGTGCAGACCACGCGCGCGCTGATCCGCGGCATCGTCATCGAGAACAACGCGCAAATCATCCTGGTCGACACGCCCGGCATCTTCTCGCCCAAGCGCCGGCTCGACCGCGCCATGGTCTCGACCGCCTGGAGCGGGGCGCATGATGCGGATCTCGTCTGCGTGCTGCTGGATGCCAAGACCGGGATCGACGAGGAGGCCGAGGCGATCCTTGCCAAGGCGGCCAGCGTCAACCATGAGAAGATCCTCGTCATCAACAAGGTCGACCTGGTCCAGCGCGAGAAGCTGCTGGCGCTGGCGCAGGCCGCCAACGAGCGCATGAAGTTCGCGAGAACCTTCATGATCGCGGCGATCTCGGGCGACGGCGTCGACGACATCCGCGCGACCCTTGCCGAGATGGTGCCGCCGGGGCCGTACCTCTATCCCGAGGACCAGATGTCGGACGCGCCGATGCGGCAGCTCGCTGCCGAGATTACGCGCGAAAAAATCTATCAGAAGCTGCACCAGGAATTGCCCTACCAGTCCACGGTCGAGACCGACAAATGGGAGGAGCGCAAGGACAAGTCGGTGCGGATCGAGCAGACGATCTACGTCGAGCGCGAAAGCCAGCGCAAGATCGTGCTCGGCAAGGGCGGCGCCACCATCAAGTCGATCGGCGCGGACTCGCGGAAAGAGCTGATGCAGATCCTGGACGTGCCGGTGCATCTGTTCCTGTTCGTCAAGGTGCGCGAGAACTGGGGCGACGATCCCGACCGCTACCGCGAGATGGGCCTGGACTTCCCCAAAGAATAACCAAGAAAAGATCGGCATTCGATGAGCGTACCCGCCAACGTCCAGCGCTTCGAAGCGCTGCTCTATGCATCGTTGATGCTGGATGCCGTCTCGGTTGCCGTGCAGGACCGCACGCCCAATGTCGAGATGACCGAGCAGATGATCATGACGGCGACCTTGCTCGCCGGCGGCATGATCCTGCTCCTCGTCTATTTCGTCTGGCTGGCTGCGCGTTGGCGCAAGAACTGGCCGCGCTGGGTGCTGGCGGCAGCGCTCGTGTTGTCGGTGATCTCGCTCGGCCAGATCATTGGCGAGAAGGGCATGGAGCTCGACAGCGCCATCGAGATCGTGTCCTGCGTGCTGACGACGATGGGCTTGTATTTCTCCTTCACGGGCGATGCGCAGGGCTGGTTCAACGCGTGACGTCTTGCGCGATGCCGTAGGGTGGGCAAGGCGCGCCCTTGCGCGCCGTGCCCACCGTGATCAGCTGGTCTCGTGGATCAAATTTGGTGGGCACGCTTCGCTTTGCCCACCCTACGATAGCTCGAATTGCGCTAGACTTCCTCCCATGGAATGGACCGACGAAGGCATCGTGCTGGGCGTGCGGCGGCATGGCGAGAGCAGCGCCATCGTCGAGCTCTTGACGCGCGCGCACGGCCGGCATCTCGGCCTCGTGCGCGGTGGCGCCAGCGCGCGGCTGCGGCCGCTACTGCAGCCCGGCAACAGCGTCAGCGCGGTGTGGCGGGCGCGGCTCGACGAGCATCTCGGCACCTACGCCATCGAAGGACTGAAGCTGCGTGCGGCCACGCTGCTGGGATCGTCCCACGGGGTCTACGGCGTCACCCATCTCGCCTCGATCGCACGGCTCCTGCCGGAGCGTGATCCGCACGAAGAGATCTTTGCGCTGCTCGAGCATTCGCTCGATGATTTCGACGACATCGGCAGCGCGGCCGTGCATCTCATTCACTTCGAGCTGGCGATGCTCGCCGAGCTCGGCTTCGGGCTCGCGCTGGAGAATTGCGCGGTGACCGGCGAGACCACGGACCTGATCTACGTCTCGCCTAAATCCGGCGGGGCGGTGTCACGCGGCGCGGGCGAGCCGTGGCGGGACCGGCTGTTGCGGCTGCCGCCGTTCCTGCGGCACGGCGAAACCGCGAGCGAACTCACCGAGCAGGATCTCCAGGACGGGTTCCGCCTGACCGGTCTGTTCCTGCTGCGTCACGTGCTGGAGCCGCGGGGCCAAGGCCATTCCGATGCGCGGGCCGGCTTCATCAACGCGCTGATGCGGCAGCAGGCGAGGGCGGCGATCTCGGGGCCATGAGGGAACCGCAGTTCTGCCCCCGCCCAAGGGCATGGAATTCCCCGGAACGAAATCGGCCTGATCGAGTTGGCGCCCTGGGTTCCACAACGGGGACAGCCTAAATGTTGATCAGAGGATTTGCGCTGTCGGCGGCGCTGCTTGCTTTTGCGCCGGACGCGACGGCTGGCGAGCCGCAACCTGGCCTGTTTCGCCGCGCCTCCTGCACGGTCGTGCGGTACTATGTGGCGAAATACTCCGCGGCGGCCGCCGAGACGTGGGCGCGCGCCCACGGTGCGACGGAGGCCGAGATCGAGACGGCCCGCCGCTGCCTGACCAACACCCCGGCACAGGCCAAGACCCAGACCGTGACCGCGGGTTGGGCCGGGCAGTAGTCCGCCGCAAGAAACCGATTGATCCTGAACCGGGCCGCACGGGACAACGTCGCGCGATCCGCTCGTCGTTTTCATCTCTCGGAGAGGATGGAGCCTGCCTGGGCGTGCCCATCGTCCGAGAGCGGGAACGATGTGACTCCCAGCGTTTGCGACGGCCGCTCCCCGAACATCATCGAATAATACTGCGAGAAGCGCCCGAGCTCGTAGAAGCCCTGCTGCATCGCGACCGCCGCCACGGTGGTCGAACCCGGCCTGCTCTCCCGCAAGATGGAGTGAATGGTGCACAGCCGCTTCTGGCGCAGGAAGGTGACCGGGCCGAGCCCGAACACCTCTTGAAAGGCGCGATGCAGAGTGCGTCGCGACACCGTGAACGCGGCGCATATTTCCGAAACATGCACCGGGCGCGTGCCGGCCTGGTCAAGATACTCCTCGACTTTGCGGATCAGCCGCCTTGCTGATGGAAGTCTGCCGGGATCGTCGGGAGGCAGCGACGACATCACGTTGGCAGCCATGCATTCGACGATTGATCGTTTCCAGAAATCGGCTGTCGACGTCGTCAGGCCGTCTTTGTTGGTGGCCAGATGGGACATGATCCGGATCAGACGACGCGAGGCCACTGCGCCGGTATCCAGGTCCGCGCGGAAGTGACCGCGCGTGCGCCATGTGTCGGGATCGCTCAGACGCGCCTCTCCACCGAACAGGGACGCCACCTCATCGAGATCGAAGCGCATGGCCGCATAAGCGGATGCGCCGTGGAAGACGCCGTCGTGCTCGAGCAGCGGCGGAATTACGAGCACGTCGTTGAGCTGCATGTCGAAGGACCAATGCGCAACGCGCCGCTCGGCCGCCAGCAGCATGCCGATGATGAGCTTGTCGTCGCTGGAAACGCGCTGCGTGCGCATTCCAATGTTGAAGGCGCCGATGCTGAGCGAGAAATCGCCGATGCCGACATGGGACAGTGTCCCGCGCAGCCGCCCGCGTCCGAGCTGCATGACGTCGACGTGAGAGCCGTGCACGGCCTGGTGTAGACCCTCGAAACCGTCGAGCTTCCGCGAATCAACCAGAAGAGACTGCTCCATGGTCGTACACTTGTCTTGAAGCGCGACATTTGTGCGGCAGACGACAAGCGACATACCACCACAACGCGAAGGGGTGTTATGAATTGAGTTCGCGTTTTGAGGCGAATGATCGTCGAATTTGACGCGATGAATCCGGCAATGCGATCACGTATTTGAGTGGATCTGCGACGCGATGTCGCTCGATCCCGGCCATGGCTGCGACGTGCTGGCACAATCTGCACATCACAGCCGCCCCATCTTCGGATACCATTTGCAACCTAAGCGATATTGAAAGCGCGCTGCGGATCGCGGCGCGGAAGCGGTGGCGGTAGCGTGCTACTGCATGCCCGGACCGCGCGCGCGGGCAAGAACGGGAGAGATGTTGACGTAATTCGCGATCTGCATCTCCGGCCCTAAGCGCCAGGAAGAGGGGGGACCAGACACAATGCGTCCAATGCGCCGGGCAATCCGCCATCATTGGCGGCTGCCGACGTCCGCGTCGTAGCACCTGTGGACCACGCGTATCGGAGCTTCCACCATGCTGCGGGCTGACCCGGATCACTGCGAGTGGTTGCCGGATGACGCGAAGACCGGCGAGATGGTCTTCATTCCCGGCGGCACCTTCCGTATGGGATCCGATCATCATTATCCCGAGGAAGCGCCGAGCCATCGTGTCTCAGTCGACGGCTTCTGGATCGACCGCACGCCGGTGACCAACCGGCAGTTCAAGAAGTTCGTCAACGCCACCGGCCATGTGACGGAGGCGCAGGTCGTCCCCGATCCCAAGGACTATCCAGGTGCGCTCAGCGAGATGCTCTACGCAGGCTCGCTGGTGTTCTCGCCGCTGCCGCGCATCACGGATCTTGCCGACTGGAGTCAGTGGTGGTCCTTCATGCGTGGCGCCAATTGGCGCCATCCCTACGGCCCCGGCAGCGATATCAAAGGGCTCGACGACCACCCGGTCGTGCACGTCTCCTACAATGATGCGGCCGCCTATGCGCGCTGGGCGGGCAAGGACCTGCCGACGGAGGCGGAGTGGGAGCTCGCTGCGCGCGGCGGGCTCGACGGTGAGGAGTTTGCCTGGGGTGATGCGCTGATGCCGGGCGGCAGGCACATGGCCAACATCTGGCAGGGAAACTTCCCTGTCCAGAACCTCGGCGAGGATGGGTTCAAGCGTACCTCGCCGGTCATGGCCTTCCCGCCGAATGGCTATGGTCTTTACGACATGATCGGCAATGTCTGGGAGTGGACCTCGGACTGGTGGTCGTCGCGACATCAGGCCGAAGCCGCCAAGCCCTGCTGCATTCCGAAGAACCCGCGCGGCGGCCGGGAGGATGCGAGCTTTGATCCATGTCAACCAAACATCCGCATCCCGCGCAAAGTCTTGAAGGGTGGCTCACACCTCTGCGCGCCGAATTACTGCCGCCGCTACCGTCCCGCAGCGCGGCACGCCGAGCCGATCGATACCTCGACCAGCCATGTCGGCTTCCGCTGCGTGGTGCGGTCGTCGCTTGGCGTTCACCACGAGCAAGAGGGAATAGCCGCAGCATAGCAGTGTCGGCAGCATAGGAGTGTCGGATGAGTACCGAATTGAAGAACAACAACAACCAGTCTCGGGCTGACCAACCGCTCAATCGCAGACATCTGCTTCTTGGAACGTCCTCGATCGTCGCCGCCGTGGCACTGACGTCCGAGGCAATGGCGCAGGCCCAGCAGGCCGCTCCCGCCACATCGCCGGCACCGGCGACGCCCGGCCGCAAGCCGAACATCCTCGTGATCTTCGGCGACGATATCGGCCAGACCAACATCTCCGCCCATTCCTTCGGCGTCATGGGCTATCGCACGCCGAATATCGATCGTATCGCCCGGGACGGGATGATGTTCACCGACTACTACGCCGAGCAGAGCTGCACGGCGGGCCGTTCGTCTTTCATCACCGGCCAGTGCACGCTGCGTACCGGGCTGTCCAAGGTCGGCATTCCCGGCGCGGCGGTTGGATTGCAGGCACGCGACGTCACCATCGCCGAACTGCTGAAGCCGCTCGGCTACGCGACCGGGCAGTTCGGCAAAAATCATCTCGGTGACCGCAACGAATATCTGCCAACCGTGCATGGCTTCGACGAATTCTTCGGTAACCTGTACCATCTCAACGCCGAGGAGGACCCCGAGAACCGGTTCTATCCACGCGATCCCGGCTTTCTGGAGAAGTTCGGCCCCCGCGGCGTTCTGCGCTGCAAGGCAAGCGATCGCGACGATCCTACCGAGCATCCGCGCTTCGGACGGGTCGGCAAGCAGACGATCGAGGACACCGGGCCGCTGAACAGGAAGCGAATGGAGACGATCGACGACGAGACTTCAGCCGCGGCGATCGATTTTATCAAGCGGCAGGCGCAGACCAACACTCCGTTCTTCTGCTGGTTCAATTCCACCCGCATGCACTTCCGCACGCATGTGCGGCCGGAGCATCGCGACAAGCCGGGGCTGACGTCCCGTACCGAATATGCCGACGGCATGATCGAGCACGATGCGACGATCGGGACGATCCTGAAGGCGCTCGACGATCTCGGCATCGCCAACGACACGATCCTGATCTATACGACCGACAACGGACCGCACCAGAATTCCTGGCCGGATGCGGGCACGACCCCGTTCCGCAGCGAGAAGAACACCAATTGGGAAGGCGCGTTCCGCGTTCCCTGCCTGATCCGCTGGCCGGGCCGCATCGCAGCCGGCTCGGTCTCAAATGAACTCGTCAGCGGTCTCGACTGGATGCCGACGTTGCTCGCGGCAGCAGGCGATGCCGATGTCAAGCAGAAGCTCCTGAGCGGCTATCAGATCGGCGGCAAGACCTTCAAGGTCCATCTCGACGGCTACAACCAGCTTGCCTATCTCACCGGCCGGCAGCCCAACAGCGCACGCAAGGAGTTCGTCTATTTCAACGACGACGGCGACGTTGTCGCGGCACGTATCGAGAACTGGAAGATCGTGTTCGAGGAGCAGCGCGCAAACGGCACGCTCCGGATCTGGGCCGAGCCGTTCACGAAGCTTCGCGTCCCGAAATTCTTCAACCTGCGCTCGGACCCCTATGAGCGGGCCGACGTCACATCCAACGTCTACTACGACTGGCTCATGTCGGATGCGGCGGGCGTCATGATCGCCGGGCCAACGATTCTGTCGCAGTTCCTGCAGACATTCAAGACGTATCCGCCGAGCCAGCGGCCTTCGAGCTTCAGCATCGACCAGATGGTCGAGAAGATGCAGCAGAGCTTCGAAGCGGTGCAGAGTAACTGACGGTGGCGGCGTGGCGGCGGCGACCACCAGATGCTGCAATGGATTGCGGCCGGGTCCGGTGCGCGTCTCATTGGCATCGTCCATCACACCGATGCAGCCCGCGAATATGCCTACGACCGGCAGTCCAGAATCGGAAAGCTCGACAAGGCGTGGGACGAGGCGCTGCAGCGCGGTTGGACTGTGGTCGGCATGGCCAGGGACTGGAAGACGGTGTTCGCGTTCGAACGCAGCAACACGGGTGCCTCGCAATGATGAGGACACGCGGAGCGGTCGCATGCATCAACGAGACACGAAGAGCGGGAGGCATCGGGATGTTCGGTCATATGCGCAACGTTCGATTGACGGGCTGCTTGCTGGCGCTTGCCACCAGTGTGTCTGTTCCCGGCGGAACGGCGACGGCGGCGCCGCTCCAGCCGGCGGCAATCCAGCAAAGTGCGATCGGATCATCCGATCTCATCGAAGTCCGCGCAGCCGCCCGCCGTGGCGGTGCGGTGGTCGGTCCGCGTGGTGGCGCTGTGGTTCATCGTGGAGGCGCCGCGGTCGGACCTCGCGGCGGCGCCTATCGCGGCCGGACCGCGGTCGTTGGTCCGCGCGGCAACGTCGCCGTCCGCAGCACGACGGCGGTCGCCGGACGCGGCGGCTGGGCTCGGCCCGGCTGGTACGGCTGGCCGCGAGGCGGCGCAATCGCCGCGGGTGCCGCGATCGGCGTCGTGACAGCAGCGACGGCTGCGGCTTGGGCCGGTGCGGCTCCCGCACCCGGCATGTGCTGGTACTACACCGATCCGTCCCGCACGCAGGGCTTCTGGGACTATTGCCAATGAGGGAGCGTCACTGATGCGCTGAGGCGTCCGTCATGAGCGGCTATGACATCTTTGCCTGGATCGTGCTGGTGATCCTGCTCGCCAGCGCCATCGGCGTGGTTTGCATCGCCGGCTGGCTGCCCGGGCACATCGCGAAATCGCGTGGTCATCCCTATGCGGACGCCGTCACGGTCGCCGGCTGGATCACGCTGTTCTTCGGTTTCGCGCTGTGGCCGATCGCCTTCATCTGGGCCTATGTCGATGTGCCATCACGCAAGGCAGGGGACGCGTGATGGCGATTGCGATCCTCAATATCTATCTCTTGCTGCTATTCCTGTTGGTGCGTTTCAAGGTCGTGCCCTTCAACCTCTTCTGGAAGGCCTCGCCGATCATTGTTTTGGTACTTGTGATGTTCGGCCTCCTCGTCCCGATGGGATGGGGCGCGCCGCAGGGCGATGCCCTCGTGGTACGCAATGCTGTTTCGATCGTGCCTGATGTCGCTGGCGAGGTAGCGGATGTACCGGTCGTCGCCAATGCTCCACTCAAGTCCGGTGATGTTCTGTTCAAGATCGACCCGACGCCCTACGCGGCGCAAGTCAAGGCGATCGACGCCCAGTTCAAGCTCGCCAAGACGCGCCTCGGCCAGATGACGCAGCTTTATGAGCGCGATGCCGGCCGCGGCTTCGACGTCGAGCAGCGCCAGTCCGAGGCCGACCAGCTCGCCGGCCAGCTCGAGTCGGCACAATGGAATCTCGACAAGACAATCGTGCGCGCGCCGACCGACGGCTATGTCACCAACCTAGCGCTGCGCAAGGGGGCGCGGGTGGCGAACCTGCCCCTGTCGCCAGTGATGGCCTTCATCGACACCTCCAACACCATTATTGGGGTCGAGATCAACCAGATCGACGCGCGCTACGTCGCGCCCGGCCAGGAGGTCGAAGCCACGTTCAAATTCGCGCCCGGACAGATCTTTTCCGGCAAGGTCGAGAGCGTGCTCCAGGCCATCGCGCCGGGGCAGACGCAAACCTCGGGTACTGCCGTCATGCCGAAGGCGATCGAGGCCGCGCCCTTCATCGTCCGCGTCAGGCTCGACGATGCCGAGTTCGTCAAGCGGCTGCCCGCCGGCAGTGCCGGGACGGCGGCGATCTACACCGACCACGTCAAGCCAACCCATGTCGTGCGCCGCGTGATCCTGCGGCAGGTCGCGATCCTGAATTACGTCAATCCGTTCTAGGCGAGGGGACGCATGAAGAGAGTATTGCTGACGGCTTCGATGCTTGTTCTCACGGCGACCGCATATGCGCAGTCGCCCGTTCCGGTCACGGTCGATAATTTCGGGCGCGCGGAGTCCGACCTCTATTTCGGCAACGGCGTCAAGGACGCCGGCGGCATCGGCAAGGTGTTTCACCATCGCGAGCCGATGCAGATCGACAAGCAGGGTGTGATCCGGTCGAACCGGGACACGTTGTATTCGATGGCCGTGTTCGACCTCGATGCCGGTCCCGCGACGATCACGTTACCGGACGCCGGCAAGAGATTCCGGTCAATGCAGCTGATCAACGAGGATCACTATGTCGTCGGCAAGGTCGAATACGGTGCCGGCAGCTACACGGTCGACAAGAACAAGGTCGGAACGCGCTATGTGCTCGTTGGGCTGCGGACACTGGTCGATCCGAGCGATCCCAAGGACGTCGAGAAGGTCCACGCGCTTCAGGATGCCGTCAGGATCAGCCAGAAGGCTGCGGGGAAGTTCGAAATCCCGAACTGGGATCCGGCAAGCCAGAAGAAGGTGCGCGATGCTCTGCTCGTGCTGGCCTCAACGACGGGCGGATTCAAGAATGCGTTCGGCCCCAGGGAGCAGGTCGATCCGATCAAGCACCTGATCGGAACCGCCGCGGGGTGGGGCGGCAATCCCGACAAGGAAGCCACCTATCTCAGCTTCAATCCCGAGAAGAACGACGGCAGCACGGTCTACAAGCTGGTCGTTCCCGGCAATGTGCCGGTCGACGGCTTCTGGTCGATCAGCCTCTACAACGCCGAGGGCTATTTCGAGAAGAACCCGTACAACGCCTACTCCGTCAACAATCTGACGGCGGTGAAATCGGCTGATGGCTCGACGGCGATCCAGTTCGGCGGCTGCGACGGCAAGATCCCGAACTGCCTGCCGATCATGAAAGGATGGAACTACACCGTGCGGCTCTACCGGCCGCGCCCCGAAATCCTGAACGGCAAGTGGAAATTCCCGGAGCCGAAGCCCGTGAGCTGAACACGGAGAAGGAGAGGCTTCCATGAAGATGCTGCTTTCTGGAGTTGCTGCCATGATGTGGATTGCTACGGGAGCAGCCGCGCAGACTAACAATCCGGATGAGCTTGCCGCGCGCCAGTTTCAGCGCCGCGCCGTCGAGGCCGTCATCTGGGGAATGCCGATCGTCAATTACGATCTCATGCTCCAGGAGATGCTGACCAAGACGCCGGGCAAGGTGAATCAGGTGATTTACTGGGGCAAGCCGCTTGACTGGAAGAACCAGACGCTGACGCCAAACCCGGACACGCTCTACCTGATGGCGTTCCTCAACACGAAGGACGTCGGCCCCATCGCCATCGAAATTCCGCCAGCGGGTCCCGGCGGCTCTCTCAACGCCAACATCGTCAATGCCTGGCAGCAGCCGCTGGAGGACGCGGGTCTGCTCGGCGTGGACAAGGGAGCCGGCGTCAAGCTCGTGATGCTGCCACCCGGCTACACGGGCCAGGTGCCCGCGGGGTTCGAGCCGCTGCAGCCCAACACATTCGGAAGTTACGTCCTGTTCCGCTCCAACATGAAGAGCCACGGCGAGGCTGACGTCGCCAGCTCCATCGCTTACGGCAGGCAGATCAGGGTCTATCCGATGTCACAGGCATCGAATCCGCCGGCAACTGTCTTTACCGACGTCAAGGACGTCACCTTCGACTCGACGATCCGCTACGATGACAGTTTCTTCGTCAACCTCGACCGCGCCGTGCAGACCGAGCCGTGGCTCACGCGCGATCGCGCGATGATCGATCAGCTGCGCACGATCGGCATCGAGAAGGGCAAGGCGTTCGCACCGGATGCGAAGCTGAAGCAGGCGCTGAAGGACGGAATTCGCGAGGCCCACGCGCTGATGGCAGAAAGATACGACGCCGGCCTGCCCACATTCTTCGACGGCACGCACTGGACGCTGCCCGCGCATCCGGAGGTGCTGAGCGCAGCCGCAGCCAATTTCGACGAACCGAATGCCTATCCGGTGGACTGGCGCGGCCTTGCCTATACTTATGCGTATGTCGGCATCAAGCGGCTCGGCGCCGGCCAGTTCTACCTGATCAACATCAAAGATAAGGACGGCCAGAGCTACGACGGTGCGAAGACCTATCGTCTCCACGTTCCGCCGAACGTGCCAGTCGAGCAATATTGGTCGCTGACGGCCTATGACCGCGAAACGCACGCGCTTATCAAGAACGTCGATCGTGCCAGCCGCGCCTCGAACAATGCGGATGTCAAAAAGAATGCCGACGGCTCAGTCGATCTCTACCTCGGGCCCAGGCCGCCCGCCGGGCAGGAGGCTAACTGGATCCCGACCGACCCCGCTCGCAAGTTCGAAATGATGTTCCGCCTCTATGGGCCGAAGCAGGAACTGTTCGCAAAGAGCTGGAAGCTGCCTGATGTCGAACTCCTCGCCACGACGGTCGGAGGCGCCACGAAGTAGCGGGGGCGCGGCCTGTGAAAGGCTAGTTGGTCGGGGCAGCGACAAGAACGAGGACACGACATGACGGGACATCTTCGAAAGGCCACGCTCGCTGCCGCACTGACATTCACCAGCCTCTCCGCCCAGCCTGCGCTGGCCGCCGCCGGCGGCGTGAGCTTCTGGCTGCCGGGCATCTTCGGCAGCCTGGCCGCCGTTCCGGTGACGCCGGGATGGGCCTATTCGACCATTTACATCCATCTTCAGGAGAAGGCAGGAGGAGGGCAGAACTTCGTCACCAGCGGCGGCATACCCGGCTCGGTGACCGCCGGCCTCAATGCGCATGCCGACGTGCTCGTCATGGGCATTACCTACACCTCGTCGATGCCGGTGCTCGGCGGCCAGGCCGGCTTCACCGTGCTGACCGCGCCGGGAAACATCGGCGTCGGCATCGACGCGACGCTGACGGGTCCGAGAGGCAACACCATCTCCGGCAGTGCGACCGACAACCGCACCACGCTGACCGACGTGTTCTACCAGGGCACGCTGAAATGGAACCAGGGCGTGCACAACGAGATGGTCTACATCACCGGCAACATCCCGAGCGGCACTTACGATTCCAGCCGGCTCGCGAACCTGAGCTTTGGTTTCCCCGCGATCGATGTGGGAGCCGGCTACACCTATCTCGACCTCAAGACCGGGCATGAATTCTCGGTCGTCGGCGGGCTCACCTACAATTTCACGAATCCGTTCCTCCAGTACCAGAACGGGATCGATTTCCACGTCGATTGGGCCGCGTCCCAGTTCGTCAGCAAGAATGTCCATATCGGCGTCGCCGGCTATTTCTTCCAGCAGCTCACCGACGACAGCGGTCCCGGCGCCAGGCTCGGCGGCTTCAGGGGCCAAGCGGTCGGCATCGGGCCGCAGATCGGTTTCATGATCCCGATGTCCGACGGCTACCAGGGCTACCTCAATGTCCGTGGCTACAAGGACCTGGAGGTCGAGAACCGGCCGAAGAGCTGGTCGACCTGGGTCACCTTCTCGGTCTCGCCGGCCGCGCCTGCGCCGGCGGCGACGAAGCCCATCGTTCGAAAGTACTGAGGGAGGCGCCGACGTCGCTCGATGGCGGGAGATCAAACCATAAAGCGCGCATTCAGCATCGGCTTTCAGACATCGATCATCACGGTGTTCGTTGCCGTCGTGCTGATCGTGGGCTTGGCGCTGGTCTATCTCAGCTTCGAACGCGTGACGGTGATCACGCAGAAGGCAGCCAGCAGCTTCATCGAGAAGGTGGCCCAACTGGGGGCGGACCACGTCGACGAGCAGTTCAAGAACGTTCGCGACAATCTCGACATCCTGTCCGGCCTGCCGTCGATCCAGGAGGCTGACATCGCCGATAACGCGCGGCTCTACAGCCTGATGGCGGCGATGCTGCGCAACAATCCGCAGCTCTTCAATCTCTATGTGGGCTATGAGGATGGTTCATTCATCGAGATGGACGTGATCGATCGCGCCAGGCCGGCTTTCCGGACAAGCCTGAACGTGGATCAGGATGCGGCCTTCCGGCTTGTGGTGATCTCGCGCACGGCGGGAGCCGCACCGGTGACCCAATATCTGTCCGAGAACCTCATCCAGGTCGCCGAGGTCGCCGGACCGACGGGCTACGACCCTCGGCAGCGGCCCTGGTATGTCGAGGCATTCAGGAACGACAAGACGCTGCTGACCGGCCCCTACGTCTTCTTTGCCACGGGCGAACCCGGCTACACCCTGCGGACGCCGCTGAGGGAGGGACGGCGCGGCGTCGTCGCCGGCGACGTGCTGCTGAACCGCTTCGAGGACATGCTGGCGGAGCAGAAGCTCGGGCAGTCGGGACAGGCCTTCCTGTTCAACGACAGCGAGCAGATCGTCGGCCATCCCGAGATGAACCGCCTGATGGCCGAGATCCCGGAGCGGCAGGACGACCTGCCGCAGGTCGGCGCGCTCAAGCTGCCGGGCCTCGTGCCGATCATCCGCTCCTGGCGCGAGGGCGGGCCGGCTCAGCAATTCTTCACAGGCGCATCGGGGCGCACCTATGTGGCCGCGGTCCATAAGCTTGAAACGACGGGCTCCGCCAATGTTCGCCTCGCGATGATCGCGCCGCTCGACGAATTCTACGCGCAGATCATCCGCGAGCGCCGCACCCTGTTCGCGCTGGCGCTCGCCTTCGTCGGCGCCACGCTGCCGTTCGCGTTCTGGCTGGGATCGCTGATGGCGCGGCCGCTGCGCAAGCTTGCGGAGGAAACCGACGCGATCCAGCGGTTCGAGATCGCGGAACGGCCGCGCATTCATTCGGTCGTCGCCGAGATCGAGGAACTCGGCCGCTCGGTGTTCACCATGCGCAGCGTGGTCCGCAGTTTTGCCAGCTTCATCCCGCGCCAGATCGTGCGGCAGCTGATCGAGACCGGCTCTGCGCTCAGGCTGGGCGGAGCCAGGCGCGAGGTGACGGTGCTGTTCACCGACGTCGCCGATTTCACCGCCAAGACGGAACGGGCCGACCCGTCGCAGGTGATGATCCACACCTCGCGCTATTTCGCTGTGCTGTCGGACGAGATCATGCACCACCAGGGCACGATCGACAAATATATCGGCGATGCCGTGATGGCGTTCTGGAATGCGCCCGTCGATGACCCTGATCACACCGTCAATGCCTGCCGCGCCGTCCTGGCATGCGTCGTGGCGAATGAAGCGCTCAACAGGGAATTTCGGCGCGAGGGCTGGCCGCCCTACGACACGCGCTTCGGCCTTCACGTCGGCGATGCCGTGGTCGGCAATATCGGCTCGAGCGACCGGATGAACTACACCGCGCTCGGCGCCACCATCAATCTGGCCTCGCGGCTGGAAGGACTGAACAAGAACTACGGCACGCGCGTGCTGGTCAGCGCGGCCGTTCGCGCCCGTGCGGAGCAGGCGTTCCTGTTCCGGGGCGTCGACAGCATCAGGCCGAAGGGATTTGCCGAGGCGATCGAGGTCAGCGAGTTGCGCGGCGAGCTTGCGAAGGCGGATGAAGCCGAGATCACGATGTGCCGGCGCTGGGACGAGATTTTTGCGCTGATTGCAAAGGGCGGTGCGGTCGAGACGACTCTGGTTCGGCTCGCCGGCTTCCTGCTCGATTATCCCGCGGACCCCGTCGCGCAGTTTCACACCCGGCGACTCCGCGCGGCGGCCCAGAATTCGGGGGAGGCGGCGTGAGCGCAGGCGATATCAGCCGCAGACGGTTGCTGCATCGTGGCGCGGGCCTAGCCACCATGTCGGCCACCATGTCGGCGCTGGGCGCACCGGCTCTTGCGCAGGCCCGCAGCAGAGTGCGGCTCGGCTATCTCCACGTGGTCGCCGTGGATGGGCACATCTGGACCGGCCTCGATCGCGGTTCGTTCGACCGCGAGGGAATTGATTTCGAGCTGCACGAATTCAGCACCGGCCCCGAGGTCTTCGAGGCGATGGGGAAGAGCCAGGTTGACGTCGTCTCGGCCGGCGGCGTGATCTCGAACTATCTGGCGCTCGGCCACGGCCGGGGCTTTCTCATCAATGACATCGAGGTGGCGACCGCGCAGCTTTGGGTCCGGCCGACGCTGGGCGTAAAGACCTTTGCCGACCTCCGGGGCAGACGGATCGCGACGACGGCGAAGACGACCGCGCACATCTTTCTCGACCGCGCGCTGCGCGCCAACAACATCAATCCATCCGAGGTCGAGATCGTCAATCGCAGCATGCCCGCCGCGGTCCAGGCGTTCATCGCCGGCGACGTTCCCGCCGTGGCGCTCTGGGTGCCGTTCAATATCGCCGTGCGCCAGGCGCTGCCCGAAGCGATCAAGCTGGTCGATGCGTCCGCCTTCTATCCGCAATCGGCCGTGCTGGGCGGTTGGGCCGCGACGAGCGATTACTATACGGAGCACAGGGAGGTGCTCAGACGGATCATCCGCGCCTGGACGGATGCCAACGACCACATGGTCCGCAATCCGGCGGCGGCCGCGGAGGCGTTGCAGCGGTCCCACTATCAGCGGTCGGGGCGGGACGACCTCGCCGAGGCCTTCAAGGCGCAGAAGCTTTATTCCTCGCGCGAATGGCGACGTCTTTATTCGGGCGGCACTGTCGTGAAATGGCTCCAGCAGGTCAGCGACTTCTTCATGGCAGATGCCGGAGTCACGAACCCGCTCCGCGCATCGGACTATTTCGACACGCAGCTCTATCTTTCGACCGTGGCGTAACCCCATACCGTCCGCAGCGGCCGCGGGCGCCCTGTGGATAACTCGCGCCGTGGCGCACACACAGGGCAGGGGGCGCATGTCGCAGCCCAGCCTGCTATATATCCGCCCGAATCGCGCCCCAGCGGGGGAGAATTGGCCAGGTTTTTGGGAAGCTGCCCGAGGCCCAGCCGGAAGTCTTTGAAAGTAAAGGCCTAATGGGCAAACGAATAGTTCCGCCGGAAGAGCCGGCCGAAATCCATGAGGTTCCGCTGCGGGAAGCGCTCGAAGAGCGCTATCTCGCCTATGCGCTGTCCACGATCATGCACCGCGCGCTGCCGGACGCGCGCGACGGCCTGAAGCCGGTGCACCGGCGCATCCTCTACGGCATGCGCCTGCTCCGGCTCGATCCCGGCACGGCCTTCAAGAAATCAGCCAAGATCGTTGGCGACGTGATGGGCTCGTTCCATCCGCATGGCGACCAGGCGATCTACGACGCCATGGTCCGCCTCGCGCAGGATTTCTCCTCGCGCTATCCGCTGGTCGACGGCCAGGGCAATTTCGGCAACATCGACGGCGATAACCCCGCCGCCTACCGCTACACCGAAGCGCGCATGACCGACGTCGCGCGCCTTCTCCTCGAAGGCATCGACGAGGACGGCGTCGAATTCCGCGCCAATTACGACGGCCAGTCGAAAGAGCCGGTCGTGCTGCCCGGCGGCTTTCCGAACCTGCTCGCCAACGGCGCGCAAGGCATCGCGGTCGGCATGGCGACCTCGATTCCGCCGCACAACGCCGCCGAGCTCTGCGACGCCGCACTGCATCTGATCGAGAAGCCCGACGCGAAGTCGAAGGCGCTGATGAAGTGGGTGAAGGGCCCGGATTTCCCGACCGGCGGCATCTGCGTCGATTCCAAGCAGGCGATCGCCGAAGCCTATACCACCGGCCGCGGCTCGTTCCGTGTCCGCGCGAGGTGGGAGCAGGAAGAGGGCGCGCGAGGCGCCTGGGTCGTCGTCGTCACCGAGATTCCCTATCTGGTGCAGAAGTCGCGCCTGATCGAGAAGGTCGCCGAGTTGCTGGACCAGAAGAAGCTGCCGCTGGTCGGCGACATCAGGGACGAGTCGGCCGAAGACGTCCGCATCGTCATCGAGCCGAAGTCGAAGAACGTCGATCCTGCGCTGATGATGGAATCGCTGTTCCGGCTGACCGAGCTCGAAAACAAGATTCCGCTGAACCTCAACGTGCTGATCAAGGGCCGCATCCCGAAGGTGGTGGGGCTCGCGGAGTGCTTGCGCGAATGGCTGGACCATCTGCGCGACGTACTGATCCGCCGCAGCAACTTCCGCAAGGCGCAGATCGAGCACCGGCTGGAAGTCCTCGGCGGTCATCTGGTCGCCTATCTGAACCTCGACAAGGTGATCAAGATCATCCGCACCGAGGACGAGCCGAAGCCAGCCCTGATCAAGGCGTTCAAGCTCACCGAGATCCAGGCGGAGGCCATCCTCAATATGCGTTTGCGCAATCTGCGCAGACTCGAGGAAATGGAGATCCGCAACGAGGACAGGGATCTCCGCAAGGAGCTGAAGGGCATCGAGGGCGTGCTCGCCTCGGAAGCCGAGCAGTGGAAGAAGGTCGGCGAGCAGGTCGGCAAGGTCCGCGACATGTTCGGGCCGAAGACGCCGCTCGGCAAGCGCCGCACCACTTTTGCGGATGCGCCCGAGCACGATCTCGCGGCGATGGAGGAGGCCCTCGTCGAGCGCGAGCCGGTGACGGTCGTCGTCTCCGACAAGGGCTGGATTCGCACCATGAAGGGCCATGTCGAGGATCTCTCGGGGCTGGCCTTCAAGCAGGACGACAAGCTCGGCTTCGCCTTCTTCGCGGAGACGACCTCGAAGCTCTTGCTGTTCGCGACCAACGGCAAGTTCTACTCGCTCGACGTTGCCAAGCTTCCGGGCGGCCGCGGTCACGGCGAGCCGATCCGCCTGTTCATCGACCTCGAGCAGGAGGCGGCGCCCGTCGCGCTCTTCGTCAACAAGGGCGGGCGCAAGTTCCTGGTCGCGAGCCACGAGGGCCAGGGCTTCGTCGTCAATGAGGACGATTGCGTCGGCACCACCAAGAAGGGCAAGCAGGTCCTCAACGTCGACATGCCGAACGAGGCGCGCGCGATCACCGAGGTGCTCGGCGACACCGTTGCCGTCATCGGCGAGAACCGCAAGATGCTGGTGTTCCCGCTCGACCAGGTGCCGGAAATGGCGCGCGGCCGCGGCGTGCGGCTGCAGAAGTACAAGGATGGCGGCCTCTCTGACATCGCCGTGTTCGACGCCAAGGCCGGCCTGACCTGGAAGGACTCCGCGGGGCGCGAATTCTCGGCGACCATGAAGGAGCTCGCGGAGTGGCAGGGCACCCGCGCCGATGCCGGCCGCCTGCCGCCGAAGGGCTTCCCGAAGTCGAACAAGTTCGGCCGGGTGATCGGGTAGGGACGGCTCTCATTGCTGCGCTGGCGTCATGCCGGGCGATGACGGGGAGGGGAGATGCGCTATCTCCCCTTCGTCATTGCGAGCGTAGCGAAGCAATCCAGATTGCCACCGCGGAAAGATTCTGGATTGCTTCGCTGCGCTCGCAATGACGAGAGGCGATAGCGCTGCTCTCCAACTGACATTGAGTACCCCGCAAACGCGTGGCAGATAGCCACGAGAGCATACGTGCGGGCACGAACATTGCTTTTTCCTGGCGACTGCAAACGGCTGGTCAAAAGGCAAAAACACCCCAATGTTCAAACTGAAGGCTTTCATTCCGGCGCTGTTCGGCCTCGCGCTGGTGGCTGCGCCCGCGCATGCGGCGGGCAATCTGGTCGCGGTGCTCGAGGCGGAAATCGTCACGCTCGATCCGCATTTTTCCACGGCCTATATTTCGCGCACCTTCGGCTACATGGTGTTCGACACGCTGTTCGCGAAGGATTCCAAGGGCGAGATCAAGCCGCAAATGGTGCAGGACTGGAAAGTCTCTGCCGACGGGTTGACCTATACGTTCACGCTGCGCGACGGCCTGAAGTGGCATGACGGCCAGCCGGTGACGGCGGCGGATTGCGTCGCCTCGCTGCGCCGCTGGGGCACCCGCAGCGCGCTCGGCCGCCGCATTTTTGCGATCACGGCTTCGCTCGAGCCGACGGATGCGAAGACCTTCGTGCTGACATTGAAGGAGCCGTCCGGCCTCGTCATCGACGCGCTCGGCAATCCCGTCAGCCCCGTTGCCTTCATGATGCCCGAGCGCATCGCGAAAACGCCCGGCGACCAGCGCATCACGGAGATCATCGGCTCCGGTCCGTTCGTCTACAGCAAGGCCGATCACCGTACCGGCGACCGCATGATCCTGAAGAAGTTCGCCGACTATGTGCCGCGTCCCGAGCCCGCCGACTTCCTCGCCGGTGGCAAGCGCGTCAATGTCGACACGCTGGAGGTCCGCGTCATTCCCGATGGCGCGACGGCGGCCTCCGCGTTGCAGGCCGGCGAAGTCGACTTCATGCAATACGCGCCGTTCGATCTGCTGCCGCAGCTGGAGAAGAACTCGCGCGTGAAGCTGGTCAATTTCACCGGCGGCAACATGTTCGCTGGCGCCTATCGCCTCAACGCTGCGTCGAAACCATTCGACGATCCCGAGATCAGGCGCGTGCTGTGGAAGCTGGTCGACCAGCGCGAAGTGCTGGATGCGCTCGGCTTAGATGCCAAATACGCCACGCCCTGCGCGACCTCCTTCACCTGCGGCACGACTTATGAGAGCAAGGCCGGCACGGAAGCTGCCGCCAAGCCCTCAATCGAAGCGGCGAAGGCTGCGCTGAAGGCGACCAAATATGCCGGCGAGCCCGTCGTCGTCATGGAGGCCAACGATCTCGAAGCCCCGCGCGTCTCGGCGCAGGTGCTGGCCGAGCGGCTGAAGGCCGTCGGCTTCAATGTCGATCTGCAGGTGATGGACTGGGCGAGCGTGCTGGCGCGCCGTGCCAAGAAGGAGGGCTGGAGCGTCTATGGCGTTCACGCCGGCGGTTTCGATCTGGGCTCGCCGCTGACCAACGTCATGGTCGCCTTCAACTGCGCCGACTTTACCGGCTGGCAGTGCGATGCGCGCATCACGCCTTTGATGGAAGCCTTCGCCAAGGCGCCGGCGGAGGAGGACCGCAAGAAGATCGCGGGCGAGATCCAGAGCGTGATGTACGATCAGGCGCCCGCAATTCCGTGGGGCCAGTTCGCGCAGCCGGCCGCCTATCGCGCCACTCTGCGCGGTCTGATACCGTCCGCCATCCCGGTGTTCTGGAACGTTGAGAAGTAACGCGATGTACGATGTCATTGTTGTCGGCGGCGGTTCCGCCGGCGCCGCTGTGGCCGCAAGGCTCTCCGAAGATCCCGCACGCCGCGTGCTGTTGTTAGAGGCCGGTCTCGACTGGCGCGCGGACGAAGCGCCGTGGGAAGTGAAGACGCCGAACCCCATCCCGATCATCCACAAGCGCGAGTTTCAGGAGAAATGGCAGTGGCCTGATCTCCTGACGCGCCGCGTGGCGGGGCAGGAGCCACGCTTCTACTGGCGCGGCAAGGGGCTTGGCGGCTCATCGATGATGAACGGCCAGATCGCCATCCGCGGCGTTGCCGACGCGTTCGATGAATGGGCGGCCAATGGCTGCACCGGCTGGTCGGCCAAAGAGGTGATGCCGCTATTCTCGGTGATCGAGGATGATCTGGAGTTCGGTGACGCCGCGGGACATGGACGCGGCGGACCGCTGCCGGTCTATCGCGCGCCACTCGAGACGTGGGGCCCGATCGACCGGGGCTTGCGCGACGCCGCGCTGGCGAGCGGCTATCCCTGGTGCGCCGACCTCAACGGTCCTGACGGCGAGGGCGTCGCCTGTTATCCCATCAACAGCCGCGATAGCCGCCGCATCACCACCAATGAGGGCTATCTCGAGCCCGGGCGCGGCCGCGCCAATCTGGAGATCCGCGGCCATGCGCTGGTCGATCGCGTGCTGATCAGCGACGGAAGGGCGACCGGCCTCCGCGTCCACATCGAGGGGCAGGGCATCCACGAGATCAGCGCGCGTCAGATCGTGCTGTGTGCCGGCGCGATCCACAGCCCGGCGATCCTGCTGCGCTCGGGCATCGGCCCGGCCGAGGAGCTGAAGGCGATGGGGATCGCGGTCGAGCGCGACCTGCCGGTCGGTCGCCACTTCTTCGACCACCCGCTGTTTCGCGCCACGATCCAGCTCCGCGAGGACCTGCGGCCGACCGATCCCGATACCCGCCACACCAATTGCTGCGTGACCTATTCCTCGGGCCTCGCCAATGGCGGCAAGCGCGACATGATCCTGATCGCGTTCAACCATCGCGGCATCGGCGTGCCCGGCGCGATCGGCGCCGGGCTGTTCAACGCCTATTCGCGTGGCACGCTCAAGCTGGCCTCGACCGATCCTGCGATCGATCCTGTCGTCGAGGAGAACATGCTGGCCGATCCCCGCGACATGCTGCGCATGATGGATGCGGTGAAGCGCCTTGCCGTGATCACCTCGCAGCCGGCGCTGTCAGGCATCGCCGACTGGATCAGGCTGACCGACACCGACCTGACGCTGCCGCAGGCAGCTAGCCTGTCCGATCACGAGCTCGATGCGCTGCTGCGCCGGGAGACCGGCGACATCCAGCACGCCGCCGGCAGCTGCCGCATGAGCGGCGTCAACGACGGCGATGGCGTGGTCAACCCCGATGGCACCGTGAAAGGGATCAGCGGCCTGCGCGTCGCCGACGCCTCGATCATGCCGTCCGACTGCCGCGCCAACACGCACTTCACGACGGTGGTGATCGGGGAGGCGATCGCGCGGATGATGATGCGGTAGCGCGACAACCATGGTGTCATGCCCCGACTCGACCGCGGAGCGGGGCTTGACAGACGGCGTGGCCGGCGTGCCGCGGCTGTTTTGTCCGACGGATATCGGTCGACGGGGGCCACGCCCAAGGATCCTCAGATTTCGCAACCGGTCAGATTCAGCGCCTTGAGCAAACCACCAAACGCCTTGAGCCGACAGGGCTCTGTATTGCTTGCGGCCTTTGGACTTTGGAAATTGGAGGTTTGCTTGATAACGATTGCTCTTGGCTTTGGCTTGGGACGTTCAGCGGTCGCGATCTTCTTCGGCTTGTGCCGATGACGGGCAATCGGCTTCGGCTCGGACGAGCCAATATGGATGTCTTCCGGGGGAGCAACACGGTCTTCAACCACGGCAGCCTGTGTCGGCGTCTCGCTGCTCACAGCAACAATTTCAAGGCGATCGGCCTTCGCCAGCGCGCCACGTGAAGCGGAAATGTCTGTATTTTGCTGGGCGATCGCGGCTGCGCGACGCGGTGGAGCTCTCAGCTCCATGGCCGACAGCATTCCTACAGTCAGCAGGATCAGGAGGCCCAACAACGCCATTCTCAGCATAATGCGCCTCTAACCTGCGTTAGTGCTGCTGAAAATTCTCCGCTCCAATAAGGCAACTTGTCGGCGGGCAGCCGACCCACGACGGATCATTTACCGACAGGGTTAACGTCGGTGATGCTGCCGCTCACGTCCTTCCGGCGGCGAAAATGGAGGCGACTACACGCTCTAAATGACCCCTGCCAGCCGTAACGCCACACCCGCCGCGCAACTGCCCGCCAGCACCGTCAGCATCCCCAGCTTGAACCGGAAGATCGCTGTCGCCGCCGCGATCGCCAGCAGCAGCGCCGGGATATCGACGCTGGTCAGCACCGGCCGGTCGAACGCGAACGGGAAGGCGTGCACCGGCACGGTCTCGCGGAACAGCGTGTGCAGCGCGAACCAGATCGAGAGATTGAGGATCACGCCGACCACGGCGGCGGTGATCGCACTGAGCGCGCCGGCAAGGCCGGTGTTGCCGCGCAGGCGCTCGATGTAGGGGGCGCCGACGAAGATCCAGAGGAAGCAGGGCGTGAAGGTGACCCAGGTTGCGAGCAGGCCGCCGAAGGTTGCCGCGACCATCGGCGACAGGCCGCCGGGGTCGCGATAGGCCGCCATGAAGCCCACGAACTGCAGCACCATGATCAGCGGGCCCGGCGTGGTCTCGGCCATGCCGAGGCCGTCGAGCATCTCGTGCGGCTTCAGCCAGTGATAATGCTCGACCGCCTGCTGGGCGACATAGGCCAGCACGGCGTAAGCGCCGCCGAAGGTGACCAGCGCCATCTTCGAAAAGAACAACGCGATCTGGCTGAAGACGTTGGCCTGTCCGAACGCAGCGAGCAGGGCGATCACCGGCACCAGCCAGAGCGCCAGCCAGATCGCACCGATGCGGATCGCGCGGCCGGTGTCGGGTTTGACGTGGTCCGGCACGGCGTCGCCGAGCATGCTGTCGATCACGGCGCTGCTGTCGCCATGACCGTGACCGGCCGGGGCAAATTCCGGACGGCCTTGTCTGGCGCCGACATATCCGATCACGCCGGCGGCGATGATGATGATCGGGAAGGGGACGGCGAAGAAGAAGATCGCGACGAAGGCGAGGGCGGCGAGCGCGATCATGATGCGGTTCTTCAGCGCGCGCTTGCCGACGCGCACCACGGCCTCGACGACGATGGCGAGCACGGCGGCCTTCAGGCCGAAGAACAGCGCCTCGACGAAGCTGACATTGCCATAGGCGGCGTAGATATAGCTCAAGGCCATGATGGCGATGATGCCGGGCAGGATGAACAGCCCGCCCGCCATCAGGCCGCCGGCGGTGCGATGCATCAGCCAGCCGACATAGGTTGCAAGCTGCTGCGCCTCCGGTCCTGGCAGCAACATGCAATAGTTCAGCGCATGCAGGAAACGGCCCTCGGAGATCCACGTCTTCTCCTCGACCAGGATGCGGTGCATCACCGCGATCTGGCCCGCGGGCCCGCCGAAGCTCAGGCAGGCGACGCGAAGCCAGACGCGGAAGGCTTCGTTGAAGCTGATGCCGTGACCGGCATCAGCTCCCATTTGATTGGCGCGAGTATCCATTACGCCTTCACCTTGTTGGTCGGCCAGTTGTGGGTCTCGGTGGTGGCGTCGCGGCACCAGCGGTAGAAGGCGTCGTAGATCGTCATCCCGGCCTCGAGCTGCTCGAGATCGTCGTCATACATCCGCGACAGCCCGAGCGAGGCCGCGAGCAGGCCCGGTGCCTCCGGCGCCAGATCCGGCCGCGCGGTGTCGGCGCCGCGCACCAGCATCGCGAGGCGAAGCAGGGGCGGCGTCGCAATGCCGAACTCCTCGATCATGACGTCGAAGGTGCAGAGCTCGCCGCGGTGGCTCCAGAACACGTTCTCGATGTCGAAGGGCGCTGCGCCAAAGCGCTCGCCGACGGCGACCACCTCGGACGGCGCCACATAGAGGAACACCGCGCTGGGATCGACGAAGCGGCGGATCAGCCAGGGGCAGGCGATGCGGTCGACCTTCGGCCGCGCCCGGGTCACCCAGACGGTGCGACCCTGCGCGTCGCGCGGCGGCAGCTTGCGGGTGTCGAGCAGCGGCAGTTTTGCTGCTTTCCAGCCCTCGAAGCCGCCATCGAGCGTCTCGGCCTGCACACCGAGCTGCCTCAGCCAGGCGGCGGTGCCCTGCGCCAGCTTGGCACCGCGCAGGCAGGAGACGATGGCGGAGCGGCCGGCAAATTCGCCGCCCCATTCCGCAACGGTCTCGTGGCTGCGCCTGATGGAGCCGGGGATCAGCCGCCGGTCGGCGGCAAAATCCTCCTCCGTGCGGACGTCGATCAGGACAGGTGCATTGGCCGTGCCGATCAGGCGCGCCAATTTGTCGGATGATATGGTCGTGAAAGTAGACATGTTGTTGCGTCCTCGCAAAAACCGAACGGGACGCGATACTTGGGCATGTCGCCTCGTGGGGAGATCGCTCAAATCCCCATGGGCTGATTACAGCTAAACTAAGCGGAACTGTCAATCCGCAGGACGATTGGGTCTTAGAAAATTGGCCTGCACCGGTCTATAGTGCGCGCCAACACACCTGAATCTTCTGGAGAATTCGATGCATTCCCACTCCATTGAACCGTGGACCCATGACCACGCGTTCCTCGGCGAGAAGCACGACGAGAACGAGCGGCGCACCTGGCTCGTGGTCGTGCTGACGCTGGTCATGATGGTCGGCGAGATCGTGGCCGGTTCGCTGTTCGGCTCGATGGCGCTGCTCGCCGACGGCTGGCACATGGGAACGCATGCGGCCGCGCTCGGCATTGCCGCCTTCGCCTACCGCTTCGCGCGGAGGCACCTCGGCAATGCGCATTTCACCTTCGGCACCGGCAAGTTCGGCGATCTCGCCGCCTTCTCCAGCGCGATCATCCTCGGCCTGATTGCCGTCGAGATCGCCTATGAGAGCGTGCTGCGGCTGATCACGCCGGTGCCGATCGTCTATGGCGAGGCCATCGCGGTCGCCTCGCTGGGACTGTGCGTCAATCTCGCCAGCGCGTGGCTCTTGCGCGGCAGCCACGACCATCACCACCACGGCCATGATCATGGCCACGGCCATGCGCATCATGATCACGATCATCATGACCACGACCATGATCACCACCACCATCATCACGACAACAACCTTCGCGCAGCTTACGTCCACGTCATGGCGGACGCCGCGACCTCGGTGCTGGCGATCGGCGCCCTTGTGGTCGCAATGTATTCGGGCTGGGTCTGGGCCGACCCGGCTGTGGGCCTGATCGGCAGCGTCGTGATCGCGAGCTGGGCGTTCGGTCTGATCAAGTCGTCGGGCGCGGTGCTGCTCGACGTGCGCGCCGACGAGAAGCTGGAGCGCGTGATCCGCGCGCGCATGGAGGTCGGCGAGGACCGCGTCACCGATCTGCATCTCTGGCAGGTCGGCCCCGGCCATTGTGCCGTGCTGGTGTCGGTGGTGTCGGACAAGCCGAAGCAGCCGGCGGTCTACAAGAAGCGGCTCGCCGGGCTGAAGGGTCTCAGCCACGTCACGGTCGAGGTCGAGACCTGCCCGCATTGACGTGATCGGCGGGCGCGGAATTCTGCGGCGCGGCCGGGGTTGATCCTCGGTCGCAGTCCGCATGGCGTTGAGGAGAAGCAACAATGATGCCCAGGATCACGCTCGCACTCGCCGTCGTTTCGCTAGCCTTGTCCGGCCATGCGGCGATGGCCCAGTCGGAGAAGGGCGGCGTCGAACGGCTCTACGTCCTCAATTGCGGTGAGGGCACTGCCGGCGACATCTCGCGCTGGACGCCCGGCATCAACGAAGGCAAGACGATGGACTTCGTCGACAGCTGCTACCTGATCAAGCACACGAAGGGCTGGTTCCTGTGGGACACCGGCATCGCCGATGCAGTCGCAGCCATGCCCAACGGCCTGGCACCGGCCGACCCCAAGGCTGTGACCTGGCGCCGGCCGAAGACGCTGGCGGCCCAGCTCGAGCAGCTCGGCGTCAAGCCCGACGACATCAAGGCCATGGCCGTCTCGCACACGCACCCGGACCATTCCGGCAATGTCGAGCTGTTCCCGCAGGCCACGCTCTACGTGCAGAAGGCCGAATATGACTGGCCCGGCGCCAATAACGAGCCGCGCTTCAAGCCTTCGCATCCGGTCGAGCAGCTCGCAGGAGACAAGGACGTGTTCGGCGACGGCAGCGTGACCATTCTGTCGACACCCGGCCACACGCCGGGGCACCAGTCGCGGCTGGTGAAATTGCCGAAGACCGGCGCGGTGGTGCTGTCCGGCGATGCCGTGCACTTCAAAGACAATTGGGACAACCGCCGCGTGCCCAGCATGAACGTCAACAAGGACCAGAGCGCGGCCTCGATGCAGAAGATCGCCGACACCCTCGCCAGGGAGAAGGCGCAGCTCTGGATCAACCACGACAAGGCCCAGCGCGACAGCCAGAAGATGGCGCCGGAGTTTTACGACTAGCGCTCGTCAACACCCCTGTTGCCACACCGGTGGCAGCAGGGCTGTGCTAGCGGTCCGCAAAAGCTCCGGCACAGGAGACGGTCGTGGGGGAGTGGCTCGGCGTTGCGATCGCGCTTGTCTCGAGCAGCTTAGGGGGCACCGCGGCGGCGATCACCCGCTATCTCGTCACCGGCGCCGATCCGGTCCTGCTGGCGATCCTGCGCTGGGGGATCGGTTTCCTCTGTCTCCTGCCATGCGCGCTGCTGCTTGGTGTCCGCTGGCCGCAGCGCTCCGACTGGCCGGCGGTGGCGCTGCTCGGCATCTGCTTCTTCGGCCTGTTCTTCATCCTCTACAACATCGCCGTATCCTACACGACCGCGGCGCGCGCCAGCCTCGCGCTGGCGACGTTGCCGCTGCACACCATGGTGGTCGGTGCCATCCTCGGCGCGGAGCGACTGACCGCGCGCAAGATCATGGGGGTGGGCATCGCCGTGCTCGGCGTGACGGCGGCGCTCGCCGCGGGGCTCGCACAAAGCCCGCCGGGAGCCTGGCGCGGCGAACTGATCATGACCGCGGCCGTGTTCTGCATGGCGTTCTACAACGTCTTGTCGCGTCCGCTGATGCAGCGTTCGAGCGCGCTCGGCTTTCTCACGGTCGGCATGGGCGCGGGCGCCGTGGTGCTGGTCGTGGCGGGTTTGTTGAAGGGCAGTTTTGCGGCGCTCGACCAGTTCACGACGGGGCAGTGGATTGCCGGCCTCTATCTCGGCGCTGGCGGCGGCGCGCTTGCCTTCATCCTCTGGGTCATGGCGCTGGCGCGGGCGACGCCGACCCGTGTCGCCAATACCATGACGGTCAATCCGATCGCCGCCACCTTGCTCGCTGCGCTGCTGATCGGCGAGCCGATCACGGCAAATCTGTTGATCGGGTTGGTGGCGGTGTTCGCCGGGATCTGGATTGCGACCGGCGAAGCGAAGCCGGCCTAGCTCTTCGGCGCCGTGGCCGCGGGCGGGCTCGCTTCGGGCGTCTTCTTCGGCTTTAGCGAGCCGGCATAGAACGAGACCAGCCACACCAGCAGGAGGGCGAGGAGATAAACGCCCCAGGCCTGCGGCGGAGTGGTCGCCCAGCGCAAAAGGCCCTTGAATGTGCGCGGCGGATTGTTGTCGTCGGTCATGGCCCGCTTGTGCGCGAAAGCGGCGGTGCGGTCAATCCGGCCGCCGCTCGGCGCGGATCAGGAACAGCGCCGCCAGCGCCGAGAGGCTGAGCGCGGAGGAGACGATCAGCACCTTGGCGCTCATGACGTCGATGAGCAGGCCGAACACCAGCGGCGCCACCGCCTGCGCCATCCGCGCCGGCGCGCCGATGATGCCGAGGCGGTAGCCGAAATCCTTGGGGCCGAAGATCGACAGCGGCAGCGTCCCGCGGGCGATCGTCAGGATGCCGTTGCCCGAGCCGTGGAACAGCGCAAAGGCGCTCGCGGCGGCACCACCAAAGATGGCGACGACGGCAGCGCCGATCGGATGGGTCAGGCAGGCGAGCCGCGTCGACCACAAGGGATGAAAGCGGCTCAGAACGCTGGCTTCGAGGATGCGCGCCACCACCTGCGCCGGGCCGATCAGCGCGCCAGCCGCGATCGCCTCGACATGCGTCGCGCCGGTGGCCTCGACGATCCGCGGAAAATGCACGGCCATCGCGCCGGTGACGGTCCAGACCGCGGCAAAGACGAAGGCGAGCAGCACCATGGTGCGGTCGAGCGGCAGATGCGGCTTCTCGGCGGTCGCCGCCGCCTGTTTGGCGCCCTTGATCGCCGGCAGCATGAAGAAATTGAGGGGCAGGCCGATCAGGATGTTGGCGGCGGCCCAGGCAAAGCAGGTCTCGCGCCAGCCGATATGGGCGAGGCCCCAGGCGGTGAGCGGCCAGCCGACCGTGGAGGCAAAGCCCGCCATCAGCGTGATCCCGGTGATGGGCCGGCGCGCCTCGGTGCCGTAGATGCGCCCCAGTGCGGCGAAGGCGGCATCATAGAGACCCATCGCCATGCCGATGCCGAGCACGAGCCAGGCGATCGCCATCACTGCGACGGATTGCGAGACGCCGAGCAGGACGAGGCCGGCGGCGATGGTCAGGTTGGAGACCGACAGCACCTGCCGCCCGCCGACGAGATCGATCTGCCGCCCGATCCGCGGGCCGAGCATCGCCGAGATCACCAGCGAGGCCGAGAACGCGCCAAAAATCCAGTTGGAGGAGATGCCGAGGTCGTGCGCCATGGGGTCGGCGAGCAGGGCCGGCAGATAGTAGCTGGAAGCCCAGGCCAAGGTCTGCGTGGTGCCGAGCGCCAGGATGATCGGAAGCTGGCGCTGGCTCATCCGCGCGTGCTTTCGATTCTGGCCGGCAATGTCATCATCGCCGGCATTTGCCGCCCGCGTAGCGAGCGCGTCAACCGCGGCTGCGGCATATTCGACCTGCGCGGGACGGGGAACCTTGGACACGGCCCCGCGCGAGGCTTGCGCCTTTCGCTCGTCACGAATGCACGCCATAATGGCGTATGCAATTGACCTCGCGCCTTGCGCTGATGAACTGGCTGACCGGCCAGGGGCTCACGGGCCTGCCCGAAAACGAACTACTCAGAGGGTTCTGCGAGCGCTGCCGCGCCGAGGGCCTGCAGCTCTCGCGCGCCCTCGTCGTCATCGACACGCTGCATCCGATCTATGAGGGCCGCGGCTTCCTCTGGAGCGACCGCCCCAGCAACGAGAGCGACGCCTTCGAATATGGTTCGACCGCCGAGGGCGATGCCAACAAGAAGTGGCGCCGCTCGGTGTTCTTCCACATGCTCGAGCACGGCCATGACGAAATGCTGATCGATCTGGCCGACGCACCGTCGCTGGATTTCTCGCAGATCGGCGAGCTCGCGGAGAAGGGCCATAAGCACTATCTCGCCTTCGTGCATCGCTTCGGCGAGAACGGCGCGCTAGGCCTGATGGACTGCCTGTATTCCTGCTGGACCACGCGCCGCGACAGCGGCTTCAGCGAAGCCGAGCTGGAGTCCCTGCGCGATCTGGTGCCGGTGCTGGGGCTTGCGATCAAGTCGGCGCAGCAGGTCGACATCGCGCGCACGCTGGGACGGGTCTATCTCGGCCGCGGTGCCTCCGAGCAGGTGCTGGGCGGGCGCATCTCGCGCGGCGTCACCGAGCGCATCAACGCCGTGCTGTGGTATTCGGATTTACGCGGCTCGACCGGGATCAGCGAGAGCATCGGCCCCGACGAGATCATCCCGTTCCTCAACGACTATGCGCAGGCGGTGATCGACGCGATCCACGACGCCGGCGGCGACGTCCTGAAGCTGATCGGCGACGGTGTGCTCGCGATGTTCACCGGCGAGGACATGGCGGCCGCGCGCCGTGCCGCGCTGCGCGCCGAGCATCTGTTCCGCCAGAACGTCGCGGCGCTGAACGCGCGCCGGGCGGCGGACGGCCGTCCCACCACGTCGGCCTATATCGGCCTGCATGTCGGCGAGGTCTTCTACGGCAATATCGGCAGCGAGGACCGGCTCGATTTCACGGTGGTGGGCCCGACGGTGAACGAGGTCAGCCGCATCGCCTCGATGAGCCGCTCGGTCGATCGCGAGCTCTTGGCATCAGCGGAATTCTACAAGGGCCTGGATGCCGCCGGCCGCCGCTATCTCGTCTCCACCGGCCGCTACGCGCTGCGTGGCATCGGCCGCGCGCAGGACCTCTACACGCTCGATCCCGATGTCGATGCCAGCGAGCCGGTGACGGGCAGCTACGAGCGATATCTGGCGGGTTAGGCCCGACTGCTTCTCCAACGTCGTCCTGGCGAAAGCCAGGACCCATAACCACCGGCCTGGGTTTTGCGAAGACTAGTGGTTACCGGCTCGCCTCAAATTTCTCCCTGGGGTAATGGGTCCTGGCTTTCGCCAGGACGACGATGGAGATGTTGCGTCATTTTCCCCAATCGCGACGCGGCTAACACCGCACCGCCACCTCATCCCCCACCATGTCCGGCTGTCGGTCGAGCGTCGCGGCCGGAGACAGCAGGATCACCAGCGCCTGCGCGCCGAACACGGCGGCGGCGAGATAGAGGCACGCTTCGGCGCTCCAGAAGCCGCCGACGATTGCGCCAAGTGCCGAGCCGAGCGGGCGGGCGCCATAGCTCATGATGTTGATGGCGGAGACGCGGCCGAGCAGCCGCGGCGGCGTCACCGACTGGCGCAGCGTCGTGGTCGAGATCACCCACAGGATCGGCCCGACGCCGAGCAGGAAGAAGCTCAAGCCAGCGAGCCAGGGCGAGGGGACCAGCACCGTGAGCGCCATCACCACCGAGGCGACGAACCCCGTGACCGGGCCGAGGCCGACGACGGTGCCGAAGGCGATGCGCTGCATCACGCGCGTGGCGAGGAGCGCGCCGATCACCATGCCGACGCCGTACATCGTCAGCACCGTGCCGACGCCGGCGGCGGTCAGGCCGAGATGGCGCACCGCATAGGGCACGAACACTGCGATCTGGAGAAACCAGCCGGTGTTGAAAATGAACTGGGTGATGAACACCGGCCGCAGCAGCGGATGGTGGAACACGAAGGCCGCGCCTTCACGGATCTCCTGGAATGGATGGCGCCGTGGCATCGGCGCGCGGGCGGGCTCGTAGATGCCGGAGAGCAGGCCCACGGCGACGGCCGAAAGCGCCGCGGCAAAGCCGAAGGCGAGGCTCGCGCCCCACCAGCCGACCAGCGCGCCGCCGAGCGCAGGTCCGCTGGCAAAGGCAATGGTGCGTGCAAGCTCGATCCGGGCATTCGCTGCGGGCAACAGATCCGCCCTGACCAGCGAGGGCACCAGCGCCGGCGCGGCGACGCTGTAGACGACGGTGCCGCATACCGCGGCAAAGCCGAGCAGCGACAGCAGCGACAGATTGAGCGCGCCGAGCACGAGCAGCAGCACGATGGCCGCGAGCGCCGCCGCCCGCAGCGCCTCGGCCCCTGCCATCAGCGCGCGGCGCGAGATGCGGTCGGCGAGCAGGCCGGCCGGAATGGCGAACAGCACGAAGGGCAGGGTCAGCGCTGTCTGCAGCACCCCGGTCTGGCCCTCGGCGACCCCCAGCGTCAGCACGGCGACGATCGGAGCGGCGGCCAGCGCGATCTGCTCGGCGGACTGCGCGGCGAGATTGGACCAGGCGAGGCGGCTGAAGGTGTCAGGGAGGCGCGGCGAATTTGACATGGCTCATTTCCTGCAAAGTCGGATTGGCGCCAGTATTCGCGCCCGACGCCGGTCAAACCCACCCGCTTTCCGACACGGCGGGGCAAAACGCGGCCGCACCGGGAACTGATGCGGCTAGATGCAGTTGCAAATGAGTTGCAATAAGCCCCGACTTCGGTATTCTGACCGCATGGATGCCCGATCGCCTGATTTGACCCCCAATGCCGCCGGCTGGCGCGCTGACGCGCCAGCCACCAAAAGCCTCGCCGAAGTGAACGCCACGGTCGCCATTCCGGTCGCGGCCCAGTGGTGGCGGCGGCTGCTCGCCTTTGTCGGTCCGGGCTATCTCGTCTCGGTCGGCTACATGGACCCCGGCAACTGGGCGACCGACCTCGCCGGCGGCTCGAAGTTCGGCTACACGCTGCTCTCGGTCATCCTGCTTTCGAACTTGATGGCGATCCTGCTGCAGTCGCTGGCGGCGCGGCTCGGCATCGTCACCGACCGCGATCTGGCGCAGGCCTGCCGCGCCACCTATTCGCCGGCGGTGAACTTTTTGCTTTGGCTTGCCTGCGAGGCGGCGATCATCGCCTGTGATCTCGCCGAGGTGATCGGCACCGCGATCGCGCTGAAACTCCTGTTCGGCATTCCCCTGATTGGCGGCGCATTGCTCGCAGCGCTCGACGCGTTCCTGCTGCTCATCCTGATGAACCGCGGCTTCCGCTTCCTCGAGGCCTTCGTCATCGCGCTGCTGGCGGTGATCGCGGCCTGCTTCGTGGTCCAGATCGCGGCGGCGGCCCCGCCGGTCGCTGAGGTCCTGCACGGCTTTGTGCCGAAGAGCGAGATCTTCACCAATCCGGAGATGCTCTACATCGCGATCGGCATCATCGGTGCCACCGTGATGCCGCACAATCTCTATCTGCACTCCTCGATCGTGCAGACGCGTGCCTATGAGCGCAACGACGAGGGCCGCCGCGAGGCGATCAAATGGGCGACGACGGACTCCACCATCGCCCTGATGCTGGCGCTGTTCATCAACGCCGCGATCCTCGTCGTGGCGGCCGCGACCTTCCACAAGAGCGGCCATGCCGACGTCGCCGAGATCGGCCAGGCCTTCGAGCTGCTGTCGCCGCTGCTCGGCCTCGGCATCGCCTCGACGCTGTTCGCGGTGGCGCTGCTCGCCTCGGGTCTCAACTCGACCGTCACTGCGACGCTCGCCGGCCAGATCGTGATGGAGGGCTTTCTCGACCTGCGCCTGCCGAGCTGGGCACGCCGCCTCTTGACGCGCGGCATCGCGATCATTCCGGTGATCATCGTCACCGCGATCTATGGCGAGCGCGGCACGGCGGATTTGCTGGTGTTCAGCCAGGTCGTGCTGTCGATGCAGCTGCCCTTCGCCGTCATCCCGCTGGTCCGCTTCGTCTCCGACCGGCGCAAGATGGGCCAGTTCGCGATCCCAGTGTCCGTCGCCGCGATCGCGTGGATCGTCGCGGGCGTGATCGTGGTTTTGAATCTGAAGCTGCTGGCGGATACGCTGTTCGGGTGATGTTGTCACGACGCAGCTGTCATCGCCCGGTTCAACCGGGCGATCCAGTATTCCAGAGACGGTTGTGATTGAGCCGAGAAGCCGCGGCGTACTGGATGCCCCGGTCAAGCCGGGGCATGACAGAAAGCTAATCCTGCGGCTCGGACGCCGTATCTCCCTGCGCGTCGATGCGCAGCCAGCCCGAGGGAGCGAGCCGCTGCTGCGGCAGGAAGCGGGCCTTGTAGTCCATCTTCTTGGAGCCTTCGATCCAGTAGCCGAGATAGACGTAAGGCAGGCCCTGACGTCGCGCGCGCGCGATGTGGTCGAGGATCATGAAGGTGCCCATCGAGCGGCTGACCTGGCTCGGCTCGAAGAAAGAATAGACCATCGACAGGCCGTCGCTGAGCACGTCGGTGAGTGCGACTGCGATCAGCTCATCGCCGCGGCCGGTGATGCCGCTGTCGGGGCCGCGTTTGCGGTACTCGATGATGCGGGTCTCGACATGGCTGTCCTCGACCATCATGGCGTAGTCGAGCACGGTCATGTCGGCCATGCCGCCGTGGCGGTGGCGGGCGTCGAGATAGGCGCGGAACACCGAATATTGCTCGGAGGTCGGCACTGCGCTGCGCTGCTCGCCGATGATGTCGGCGTTGCGCGCCATCACCTTGCGGAAGTTGCGCGAGGGCCGGAACTCGTTGGCGATGACCCGGACCGAGACGCAGGCGCGGCACTGGTCGCAGGCCGGCCGGTAGGCGATCGACTGGCTGCGGCGGAAGCCGCCATGGGTCAGGAGGTCGTTGAGGTCGCCGGCGCGCTCCCCCACGAGGTGCGTAAACACCTTGCGCTCATGCCGGCCCGGCAGATACGGGCAGGGGGATGGCGCCGTAAGGTAAAATTGGGGGGTGTCGCGCGAGTGCTGGGTCAAGGGACGTCGTGGGCCTCCGAAATGAGTATCAGCATCGCGCTACGGAAGCTCTCGGTCAATCGGTCTGCTCGGCAGGTCAGATCAGTCAGCTTAGTGGGTCCTGGTTGACAGGCCGTTGATCAATACGGTCTGGCCGCTTGGGGCGCGGGCGCGCGGACGGAGTTGTTGATCACGACCGTTCCCAGCACGAAATCGTGCAGCAGGCGCCGGCGGCCGTTGAACGGGCCGACCAGAACCACGAAGGGCGACAGGAACGAGACCGTCACCCAGAACAGCACGGCATGGGTGGCGCCGAGTACGAAATAGCCAGGCGCGCCGTACCAGGTGCGCAGCTCCAGATCCATCACCCGCATGCCAATCGTTGCCGACGATGGACCGCCGATGCATGCGCCATAATAGACGATGGCCCAGATCACAGAGGCCGGCCAGGCCAGCCAGAACAGCGCCCAGCCGATGCCGAGCGTGACCACCCCGAACAGCGCGATGAAGATGTAGCCGAGGATGACGGGAACGGAGATCACGACCATGTCGATCAGGAACGCGAAAACGCGCCGCGTCGCGACACCCCGGAACAGTTCCGGGTGGAGATAGGGATCGTAGGCGTGCGGTTGCATGGCGCCGTCGTTGCGCCAAGCACCTGAATTACCCGAGTCCGACATAGTCCGTTCTCCAGCGAAGCCCCCGTCGCAGGACATGGGAACAGGCCATCCCCGTGCCAAGGGCGCGCGGGTGCCAACAAGCCGAAATATTCCGGCGATTCGGGGGCGGATGGGGCCGCTGGCGCGGAAGCCGTAGGGTGGGCAAAGGCGCGTTAGCGCCGTGCCCACCATTGCCTGCTGTCGTGCACGATGGATGGATTGGTGGGCACGCTTGCGCTTTGCCCACCCTACGGCACCTTATCCCTGGCTGCGCAGCTTCTCCGCCACCCGCGGCGCAAAATAGCTGAGCACGCCGTCGGCGCCGGCGCGTTTGAAGGCGACGAGGCTCTCCATCATCGCGCGCTCGCCGTCGAGCCAGCCGTTGTTGGCGGCGGCTGCGATCATCGCGTATTCGCCGGAGACCTGGTAGGCGAAGGTCGGCATCGCAAAGGTGTCCTTCACGCGGCGGACGACGTCGAGATAGGGCATGCCGGGCTTCACCATCACCATGTCGGCGCCCTCGGCGATGTCGAGTTCGACCTCGCGCAGCGCTTCATCGGTGTTCGCGCTGTCCATCTGGTAGGTGCGCTTGTCCCCGGTGAGCGTCTTGGCCGAGCCGATCGCGTCGCGGAACGGACCGTAGAAGGCCGAGGCGTATTTGGCCGCATAGGCCATGATCTGCACGTCGAGCAGGCCAGCGCGATCCAGCCCCTCGCGGATCGCGGCGACGCGGCCGTCCATCATGTCGGAGGGGGCGATGATGTCGCAACCGGCTTCGGCCTGCACGAGCGCCTGACGCACGAGCACGGCCACCGTCTCGTCGTTCAGGATCTTGCCGTCGGAGATCAGGCCGTCATGGCCGTGGCTGGTGAAGGGATCGAGCGCGACGTCGCAGAGGATGCCGATCTCCGGAAACTCCTTCTTGATCGCGCGCACCGCCTGGCAGACCAGGTTGTTCGGATTGGTGGCTTCCGAGCCTTCCTCGTCGCGCAAGGAGGGGTCGGTGTAGGGAAACAGCGCGAGGCAGGGGATGGTGAGCTTCATCGCGCGCTCGGCCTCGCGTACGGCCTGGTCGACGCTGAGCCGGTCGACGCCCGGCATTGAGGCGACCTGCTCACGCTTGTTGTTGCCGTCGATCAGGAACAGCGGCCAGATCAGATCGTCGGTGGTGAGGACGTTCTCGCGCACCATCCGCCGGGCCCATTCGGCCTTGCGGTTGCGGCGCGGGCGGACGGTCAGATCGAGGGCAGGGGAGGCTGCTCCGCCATCCCGGCGCGACACCTCGCGCAATTCGATCGGACGTCCGTATTTGATCGCCATCATTCTTCCTCCGGCTGGAATTATTCTTATACCAGCTCGCATGGTTCCCGTCACCGCGGCTTGACCTGCCGCAAGGGATGGCAGCCGATTGATTTTGCGGGCCGAAGCAGCCAGAAGGAGCCCATGTCCGAGATCTCCACCCGCGATGCGGCCCGTGACAGTGCCAGGGACGCTGCCCGAGACAATGCCAGAGAGAGCGCGCTCTCGGTGGCGGCGATCTCATCGGAGCGGCCCGAGTCCGACGACAATGTCTGGACGCGGCGGCTCGTGCTGTTCCTGCGGGTGATGGCGCTGCTCTCGATCCTCAAGGGCCTCTATCACTGGGCGCAGGTGACCGGCTTCGTCGGCGGCGAGGACGAGGCGTTCGAGAACCAGTCGATGGCCTGGCAGGCCGCGACCGTCTATTTCGCCGTGATCGAGCTCGTCGCCGCCGTCGGCCTCTGGCTGGCCACGCCCTGGGGCGCGGTGGTGTGGCTGACCACCGTGGTGTCGATGGCGGTGATCGAGCTGATGTTCCCGGGAATTTACGGCGGCAGCCTGGTCGTGGTCGGTGTCGAGGTCTTCATGCTCGCCGCATATCTGGCGCTCGCCTGGATGGCCGCGCGCGAACGGCCGCCGTAGGCGACGTCGTCGCTCGAAAATACTCTTGTGCCCCGGACGCGACGCAGCACGCCGCTACTTGCGGCGTGATGCGTTGCAGAGCCGGGGCCCATCTATCGCAATCTCGCTTTGATACATCTGGGTCCCGGCTCTGCGCTCCGCTTCGCTGCGCTTGTCCGGGACACGAGTGTTGCGATTGGTTGACCGCTGGTTGCCTCGAATTTGCGGTAAGTTTTCACTAACCAGCGTGTTCCGCCACAGCCGTTACGCGCCCGTTTCGAAACGGGGCGGGGCTGTTCTGGAATGCGACAGCTGCGGCGGACGGAGGGTGAACAGGACCTTGCGAAGGTCAACAGAGGGTTGCGAAAAGTCCTTGTGGCACAGGCTTAATCAGCAATTCACTGTCTTAAATTCATGATCTCTTTATTCTCTTATTTAAGCCGATCTTCAAACGAGCCCCTTAAGTTGCACCTATCGGACGGGACACAAGTTTCGTCGAATAAGTGTCGATAAAAACGACAACAGGGGAAGTGTCATGATGAAAGCCGTCGCAACTGCGGCAGATACCGCAGAGCGCGTCTCCGGCCAGCAGGGTTCGGTGCAGTCGCTCTATCTGGAAGCTTTGACTCTGGTGGAGCGGCTGCATCGCCGGCTCCTCGACGTCATCAAGGACGAGTTCGATCGCCGCGGTCGCGCCGACATCAACTCGGTGCAGGCGCTCTTGCTTTACAACATCGGCGACAAGGAGCTGACTGCGGGCGAGCTGCGCACGCGCGGCTACTATCTCGGCTCCAACGTCTCCTACAATCTGAAGAAGCTCGTCGAGCTCGGCTTCCTCGATCATCAGCGCTCGCGCGTTGATCGCCGCTCGGTGCGCATCCGCCTGACCCCGCAGGGCCAGGAAGTCCGCCGCATCGTCGACGCGCTCTACCAGAAGCACGTCAAGACGGTCGAGCAGGTCGGCGGCATCTCGGGCGAGGAATTCTCGACCCTCAACAAGTCGCTGCACCGTCTCGAGCGGTTCTGGACCGACCAGATCCTGTACCGCCTCTGAGTTCCAAGGGATCAAGGCCAAGCCGGCCCGATAACAAGACCGGCAAGCCTCCCGAACGTGCCTGACCTCCCCAAGCGCATCGGCCCGGCTTCGCCCGGACCGGTGCGTTTTGCCATTTTGCAGTTGCGAAAAAATCGCCGTTCGGCTGGAACCAGATCCCGGCATCGCGGTTAGTCCTCTGGATCGGAGGATGCGATGCTGGGCGGGCGCGGGTTGCAGGCAATGAATGTCGAGCTCGTGAGCGAAGCTTATGCGATCGCCGCCAATTATCTCCGCCGCTCCGGCGCGATCCCCGACACGCTCGTCACCAACGAGCGCCTGCTCGAGATCATCATCAAGCTGATCCAGCACGGCGAATTCAACAAGATCAGGCTCGCCAACAAGGCGATCACGTGGTTCGAGACGCAATCCGAGGCCCGCGCGGTTGCCTGATCAAGACTCCCAAGATTTGAAAGAACCAGAGGGTGCAATGGAAGCTGCCATCGACCGCATCATGCAGACCTATGACCTGCTTGCCAACCGCACCGCTGCGGCCAGCGAGGAGGCACGGGAAAAGGTGACGACCTACATCAATACGTTGATGGAAGCGGGCGAGAAGGACCCGCACAGGTTGACGGTCTGCGGCCTGACCTATTTGCGCCAGCTCGACGGCAGCGTGGACCCGGTCAAGGCTGGGTATACGGGGCTTTAGGGGGCAGGCGGGGCGTCTCGGGGCTGGCCTTGGAAAGGCTTTAAGGGGCCGAAACGGACCTTTAAGGATATTCGGTGCGCAGGCGGCTTCCTCAAAACCGCTCGTGCGCTCCAATCCTCCAATCCCACCATATCTTGCATAAATATCGGGCCTGACCCGCAAATGCTTGGCCGGGGGCGGGCAATGTGGTAGATCGCGCGTGCTTCCGATCGCCACACCAGACCCGCCCGTAGCCCGCCAAAAGGCTGCGGCGGTGGAGATATTCGCAAGATGACCCTCGCAAAAACCGCCTCCGCGCCCGATTCGTTTTTCACCGCCTCGCTCGAGCAGGCCGACCCGGAAATCGCCGCCGCCATCAAGGGCGAGCTCGGCCGGCAGCGCCATGAGGTCGAGCTGATCGCCTCCGAGAACATCGTCAGCCGGGCCGTGCTGGAAGCGCAGGGTTCGGTGATGACCAACAAGTACGCAGAGGGTTATCCGGGCGCGCGGTATTACGGCGGTTGTGAGTGGGTCGACGTCGCCGAGAACCTCGCGATCGATCGCGCCAAGAAGCTGTTCGGCGCCAACTTCGCCAACGTTCAGCCGAACTCCGGCAGCCAGATGAACCAGGCGGTGTTCCTGGCGCTGCTCCAGCCCGGCGACACCTTCATGGGCCTCGATCTCGCGGCCGGCGGCCATCTCACCCACGGCTCGCCCGTCAACATGAGCGGCAAGTGGTTCAAGGCCGCGCACTACACCGTGCGCCGCGAAGACCAGATCATCGACATGGATGCGGTCGCCAAGCAGGCCGAAGAGGTCAAGCCGAAGCTGATCGTCGCCGGCGGCTCCGCCTATTCGCGCGCCTGGGACTTCAAGCGTTTCCGCGAGATCGCCGACAGCGTCGGCGCGTATCTCCTGGTCGACATGGCGCACTTCGCGGGCCTCGTTGCCGGCGGTGTGCATGCCTCGCCGGTGCCGTATGCGCACGTCACCACGACCACGACGCACAAGTCGCTGCGCGGTCCGCGCGGCGGCCTGATCCTCAGCAATGACGAGACGCTCGCCAAGAAGCTCAACTCGGCGATCTTCCCGGGTCTGCAGGGCGGCCCCTTGATGCACGTGATCGCTGCGAAGGCCGTTGCCTTTGGCGAGGCGCTGCGTCCGGACTTCAAGGTCTACGCCAAGAACGTCGTCGAGAACGCCAAGGCGCTGGCCGAGGCGATGAAGAGCCACGGGTTCGATATCGTCTCCGGCGGCACCGACAACCATCTGATGCTGGTCGACCTTCGGCCGAAGGGGCTGAAGGGCAACGTCTCGGAGAAGGCGCTGGTCCGTGCGGCCATCACCTGCAACAAGAACGGCATCCCGTTCGACCCCGAGAAACCCTTCGTGACCTCGGGCCTGCGTCTCGGCACTCCGGCCGCGACCACCCGCGGCTTCGGCGTCGCTGAATTCCAGCAGGTCGGCGGCATGATCGCCGAGGTCCTGAACGCGATCGCGCAGTCCTCCGACGGCAAGGCGCCGCTGGTCGAAGCCGCGATCAAGGAACGGGTCAAGGCGCTCACCGACCGGTTTCCGATCTACCAGTAAGGTCAGGCCAAGCGGATGCGGTGCCCGAACTGCAACAGTCTCGATACGCAGGTAAAGGACTCGCGTCCGACCGAGGACTCGTCCGTGATCCGCAGGCGACGCGTGTGCGTCGCCTGCAATTTCCGCTTCACCACCTTCGAACGCGTGCAGCTGCGCGAGCTCACGGTGATCAAGCGCAACGGCCGCCGCGTGCCGTTCGACCGCGACAAGCTGATGCGCTCGGTGCAGATCTCGCTGCGCAAGCGGCAGGTCGAACCCGAGCGGGTGGAGAAGATGGTCTCCACCATCGTGCGCGAGCTCGAGACCGGGGGCGAGGCCGAGATCTCCTCCGAGGTGATCGGCGAGACCGTGATGGAGCATCTGCGCACGCTCGACGACGTCGCCTATGTGCGCTTCGCCTCGGTCTATCGCAATTTCCGCGAGGCCAAGGATTTCGCCGACGTGCTCGGCGAGCTCTCCGGTGAGGAGGAAGCGCGGCTCGCCGCGATCCGCAAATGATCTTCCGCATCCTGGAGGATCAGTTCGCGCAGAAGGCCCGCGAGGCCAAGGACGCGGATCGCCGCTTCATGGAGCTGGCACTCTCGCTGGGTAGGCGCGGGCAGGGACGTACCTGGCCCAATCCGGCTGTGGGCGCGGTCATCGTGAAGGACGGCGTCATCGTCGGCCGTGGCTGGACGCAGCCCGGTGGGCGCCCGCATGGCGAGCCCGAGGCGCTGCGGCGCGCGGGCGAAGCGGCGCGGGGTGCCACGCTCTACGTGACGCTGGAGCCGTGCTCGCATTTCGGCAAGTCGCCGCCCTGCGCCGATGCGGTGATTGCCGCCGGGATCAAGCGCGTCGTGGCGGCGATCGAGGATCCCAATCCGGAAGTGGCGGGCCAGGGCCATGCGCGCTTGCGCGCCGCCGGCATCACGGTGGATGTCGGTCTTTGCGCGGCAGAGGCCGCGTTCGATCACGCCGGCCATTTCCGCCGCATCCGGGACAAGCGCCCGCATGTGATCCTGAAGCTCGCGGTCTCCCCCGACGGCAAGATCGGCGCCGCCGGCGGCAAGCCAGTCGCGATCACGGGGGAGGCCGTGCGCAATCGCGTGCATCTCTTGCGCGCGCAGAGCGACGCCATCCTGGTCGGCATCGGTACGGTGCTGGCCGATGATCCGCAGCTGAACTGCCGCCTGCCAGGCATGGAAGCGCGCTCGCCGGTGCGCGTGGTGCTCGACCGGAGCCTGCGCATACCCGCATCGAGCCAGCTGGTGCGCTCCGCGCGCGAGACGCCGCTTTGGGTGATCGCTTCCGAGCTTGCGGAAGCGGCCGCCGCGACCCGCCTTGGCGCTGCCGGTGCGCAAATCATGCGCATGCCTACGGGCAGTGCATCCGGGCTCGATCTGGCGGCCGTGCTGCATGCGCTGGCGGAGAAGGGCATCACGCGGCTGATGGTCGAAGGCGGCAGCCGCGTTGCGGCTTCGTTCGTCGCGGCCGATCTCGTCGACGAAATCTGGCTGTTCCGCGGGGCGGAAGCGGTCGGCGAGGGCGGCGTCGATGCGCTCGATGCATTGCCCCTGTCGAAAATCACGCAGTCGCAGGCCTACAAGGTTCATGCTAGCGAGACATTCGACAGGGATACTCTCACCATCTACGAGCACGCCTAGCATGTTCACCGGCATTGTCACCGATATCGGCGAGATCGTCAGCTTCACGCCGACGGCGCAGGGCCAACTGCACCGGCTGCGCATCGTCTGCCGCTACGATCAGACCACCATAGCCGACGGCGCCTCGATCGCCTGCAACGGCGTCTGCCTGACGGTGGTTGCCTCGGGCGTTGCGGACGGCAGGGATTCTACTCAAAAGACCTGGTTCGACGTCGATGCTGCCGCAGAGACACTGGCGCTGACGACGGCAAAGCACTGGAAGATGGGCACGAAGCTCAATCTCGAGCGCGCGCTGAAGATCGGCGACGAGCTCGGCGGCCATATCGTCGCCGGCCATGCCGATGGCATCGCCACCATCGTCAGTCGCGAGGACCTGCCCGACATGGCGCGGTTCGAGCTCTCGACGACGCGGGAGCTGGCGCGGTTCATCGCCACCAAGGGCTCGATCACGCTCGATGGTGTCTCCCTGACGATCAATACGGTTGCAGACGTGACCTTTTCGGTGCTGATCATCCCGCACACGCTGACGGTCACGACGATCGGCGGCTGGAAGGCGGGGGCCGAGGTCAATATCGAGGTCGACCTGATGGCCCGCTACGCAGCGCGGCTGACGGAAATGAAGTGACGGCAGAGCCGTCATTCCGGGGCGGCTCGAAGAGCCGAACTACGGTGCGCAATTGCGCACCTGAGAATCTCGAGATTCCGGGTTCGATGCTTCGCATCGCCCCGGAATGACAGTTTAAAACTTGGCTTAGCCTCTGGCGGCGACTACATAGGCCAACCCCTTTCGAAACGGATTGAACGATGGCAGACGCGCGGCGCGCACCCCTGAAGGACCAGACCGACATTTCCGGCGCACGGGCGCTGATTGTCGAGGCGCGGTTCTATGACGATCTCCAGGACGCGCTGCTGGACGGCGCGGTGACCGAGCTGAAGGCGGCCGGTCTGACGCACGACGTGATCACGGTTCCCGGCGCGCTGGAGATCCCGGCGGCGGTGGCGATCGCGGTCGATGCCGCGGCGGCGAACGGCAAGCCCTATGACGCGGTGGTCGCGCTCGGCTGCGTGATCCGCGGCGACACCATCCATTTCGAGATCGTCTCGCAGGAATCCTCGCGCGCGCTGATGGACCTCGCCGTGGCGCGCAAGCTGCCGCTCGGCAACGGCATCCTCACCGTCAACACCGAGGCGCAGGCCTGGGCGCGGGCGCGCGCCAGCGAGCTCAACAAGGGCGGCGATGCCGCGCGCGCGGCGCTGGCGATGCTGCGCATCAAACGCCGCCTGGCGCGGGCCTGAAGCCATGGCCGACAACACCAAGAAACCGGCGGGGCTCAGCGAGAAGAAGGCGAACCGCCGCGGTGCGGCGCGGCTCGCGGCCGTGCAGGCGCTGTACCAGATGGATATCGCCGGCGCCGGCATCAACGACATCTTCGCCGAGTTCGAGAGCCACTGGCTCGGCAACGAGGTCGAGGGCGACACCTATCTGCCGGCCGAAGCCGCCTTCTTCCGCGACGTCGTCTCGGGCGTCGTGCGCGACCAGAAGAAGCTGGATCCCCTGATCGACGAAGCGCTCTCGAAGGGCTGGCCGCTCAAGCGCATCGAGGCGATCCTGCGCGCGGTGCTACGGGCCGGGGCCTACGAGCTCCAGCACCGCAAGGACGTGCCGGGCCGCGTCGTCGTCTCCGAATATGTCGACGTCGCCAATGCCTTTGTCGACCGCGAGGAGACCGGCATGGTCAACGCGGTGCTCGACCAGATCGGCCGCCAGTTTCGTGGCGACGAGTTCGGGCGGGGGTAATTGAGACAACGACTTCCGCCGTAGCCGTCACCCTGAGGTGCCGGAGCGAAGCGGAGGCCTCGAAGGGCGGCGGCGTGCCATTAAAGGTGCACCTCGGCCGTGCATCCTTCGAGGCTCGCAAGAGCTCGCACCTCAGGATGACGGGTTTACTGTCGTGACACAAGACAGAACACAGCCCTCCGCCGAAGACTCCCTCATCGCGCGCTATTTCAAGCCGCTGGCGACCGATCCCGGTGCGTTCGGGCTGGTCGACGACGCCGCGATCCTGTCCTCATCCGGCGACGACATCGTCGTCACCACCGATGCCGTGGTCGAGGGCGTGCATTATCTTGCCGCCGATCCCCCTGACACCATCGCGCGCAAGGCGCTGCGGGTGAATCTGTCCGATCTTGCCGCCAAGGGCGCAGCGCCCGCCGGCTTCGTGCTGACGCTGGCGCTGCGCAGCAAGGAAGACTCCTGGCTCCGGCCGTTTGCGGACGCGCTCGGCGAGGACGCGAAAGCCTTCGCCTGTCCGCTGCTGGGCGGCGACACGGTGTCGACGCCGGGACCGCAGATGATCTCGATCACCGCTTTCGGCCGTGTGCCGAAGGGACGCATGGTCGGCCGCACCGGCGCTAGGGCCGGCGACCGCATCCTGGTGACAGGCACGATCGGTGATGCCGCGCTCGGTCTAGGCGTGCTCACCGGCGGCGCAGCGGCTGAGGCGCTGGCGTCCGATCCCGCTGGAAGAGAAGCCTTGATCTCGCGCTATCGTATCCCGCAGCCGCGCAACGCGCTGGCGCTGGCCGTGCGCGACCATGCGTCGGCCGCGATGGACGTCTCCGATGGCCTTGCCGGCGATCTGACCAAACTCTGTGCGGCGTCCGGCGTCTCGGCCACGGTCGACGTGGCGAGCGTGCCGCTTTCGGCGACCGCAGCAAGCCTCGTCGCCCGCAACGTTGTTTGTGTTGAGACGCTGCTGGCCGGGGGCGACGATTACGAGGTCCTGTGCACTGTTCCGCCGGCGCAAAGCGATGCGTTGATCGCAGCCGGTCGGGCCGCGGGCCTTTCCGTTGCCGCGATCGGCACGATCGTCGCGGGCCAGGAGCGGCCACGCTTCCTCGACGGGCAGGGGCGAGAACTGACCTTGAAGCGGCTGTCCTACAGTCACTTCTAGGAATTGCTCCAAACCGGCATCCTGGTTCTCGGGACTTGGCCTAAATACCTGCCGAGATCGGCCTTTTCGGCTCTATCCGGCGTTGCACCCTCAATTTGATTTTGGCAAGCTTGTGACCGACTGGAGCCGCCCCTTCGGGAAAGGGGCGGCTTTGTTCAAAATCAAGGCGCCGCACCGCACGACGGACAACAAAAGGCGCCGGGGGTACATCAAGGATCTGAGGCAAAAATCACATGACAGCATTATGGTTGATAGTGCTCTGCGGAGTGCTTTCCGTCGTCTACGCGATTTGGGCGACGTCTTCGGTGTTAGGCGCGGATGCGGGGTCGCCGCGCATGCAGGAGATCGCGGGGGCGGTGCGCGAAGGCGCACAGGCCTATCTCCGGCGCCAGTACACCACGATCGGTATCGTCGGCATCGTCATCTTCGTGCTGCTTGCCTATTTCCTTGGCCTCTATGTCGCGATCGGTTTTGCCATCGGCGCCATCCTGTCGGGGGCGGCCGGCTTCATCGGCATGAACGTCTCGGTCCGCGCTAATGTGCGCACCGCCCAGGCGGCGACGACGTCGCTGGCCGGCGGCCTTGAACTCGCCTTCAAGGCGGGTGCCATCACCGGGCTCCTGGTGGCGGGTCTCGCGCTGCTCGGTGTGACCCTCTATTTCGGCTTCCTCGTCCATTCGCTGAAGCTCGCGCCCGATAGCCGCACGGTGGTCGACGCGATGGTGGCGCTCGGCTTCGGCGCCTCGCTGATCTCGATCTTCGCCCGTCTCGGCGGCGGCATCTTCACCAAGGGTGCCGACGTCGGCGGCGACCTCGTCGGCAAGGTCGAGGCCGGCATTCCCGAGGACGACCCGCGCAACCCCGCGACCATCGCCGACAACGTCGGTGACAACGTGGGCGACTGCGCCGGCATGGCCGCCGACCTGTTCGAGACCTACGCGGTGACCGCGGTCGCCACCATGGTGCTCGCGGCGATCTTCTTCGCCAAGACGCCGATCCTCGCCAACATGATGACGCTGCCGCTCGCCATCGGCGGCATCTGCATCATCACCTCGATCATCGGCACCTTCTTCGTCAAGCTCGGGCCGAGCCAGTCGATCATGGGGGCACTCTACAAGGGCCTGATCGCAACCGGCGTCCTGTCGCTGATCGGCATCGGCGGCGTGATCTACGCCCTGATCGGCTTCGGCAAGCTCGACGGCGTCGACTACACCGGCATGGCGCTGTTCGAATGCGGCGTGGTCGGTCTCATCGTCACCGCGCTGATCATCTGGATCACCGAATACTACACCGGAACCGACTATCGTCCGGTGAAGTCGATTGCCCAGGCGTCGGTGACCGGTCACGGCACCAACGTGATCCAGGGCCTTGCCGTCTCGATGGAGGCGACCGCGCTGCCCGCGATCGTCATCATCGCCGGCATCCTCGTTACCTACAGCCTGGCCGGCCTGTTCGGCATCGCGATCGCGACCGCCACCATGCTGGCGCTGGCCGGCATGGTCGTCGCGCTCGACGCCTTCGGCCCCGTCACCGACAACGCCGGCGGCATCGCCGAGATGGCGGGCCTGCCCAAGGAGGTGCGCAAGTCGACCGACGCGCTCGACGCGGTCGGCAACACCACCAAGGCGGTGACCAAGGGCTACGCGATCGGCTCGGCCGGTCTCGGCGCGCTGGTGCTGTTTGCGGCCTATAACGAAGACCTCAAGTTCTTCGTCGCGAGCAAGACCCCGTACTTCGTCGGCGTCGCTCCGGACTTCTCGCTCAACAACCCCTACGTCGTCGTCGGCCTGCTGTTCGGCGGCCTGCTGCCGTACCTGTTCGGCGCGATGGGCATGACCGCGGTGGGCCGTGCGGCCGGCGCGATCGTCGAGGAAGTGCGGCGTCAGTTCCGCGAAAAACCCGGCATCATGCAGGGCACCGACAAGCCGGACTATGGCAAGGCGGTCGACCTGCTGACCAAGGCGGCGATCAAGGAAATGATCATCCCGTCGCTGCTGCCGGTGCTGTCGCCGATCTTCGTCTATTTCGTGATCTACGCGATCGCGGGTGGGGGCGCGGCCGGCAAGTCGGCGGCGTTCTCCGCCGTCGGCGCGATGCTGCTCGGCGTCATCGTGACGGGCCTGTTCGTCGCGATCTCCATGACCTCGGGCGGCGGTGCCTGGGACAACGCCAAGAAGTACATCGAGGACGGCCATTTCGGCGGCAAGGGCAGCGATGCCCACAAGTCCGCCGTCACCGGCGACACCGTCGGCGATCCCTACAAGGACACGGCGGGTCCCGCGGTGAACCCGATGATCAAGATCACCAACATCGTGGCGCTCCTGCTGCTGGCGATCCTGGCGCACTGAGCGGCGATAACGAGACAAGACGAAACCCCGCGGCGCGAGCCGCGGGGTTTTTGTTTGGTGGGTGGGCTGCGCAGGGTGGATTAGCCCTGCGGGTTGTTGGTCTGCGCCTGGCTGAGAAGCCATATCTCCAAGCGCCTTATCGTATCGGCACGTGATTTATGCCCGCCTTTTGTGACAAGGTAATAGCCCTCGGGAAGAGGGACTGTTGCGTCGAGAGCGCGAAGGCGACCGCTCGCAAGATGGGGCGCAGCATAGGCGAGATCCATCGCTGCTATGCCCGCACCAGCTAGCGCGGCATCCATGGCCTGGGCTCGGGTCTCTACCACGACGCTCCGACCGGGTGGATCACCGACCTTACCTGATAAGCGCCACCAACGATTCCAATCGCGAAAGCGGGAGCGCGCGCGGATGACGGTACTATTGCTCGAAAGCTCAGAGATATGCGGGTGAGCGACGGGAAGCAAAGTTTCGTTGAACAGGCGAGTTGCCGTGAGGCCTTTCCAATCGCCGAGGCCATGTCGAATAGCGCAGTCGAAGTCTTCGTTCGTAAGATCGATCGTCCGGGTCGTCGTCGAGATCGCCAACTCCACATCGGGGTTCAGGTGTTGCCAATCCGGAAGGCGCGGGATCAACCAGTGTGAAGCGAAAGTCGCAACGGTGCTGATCCTCAGTTGCCCACGCCGGCGCCGAAGGGGTGTCACTGCTGCTTCGATGCGGTCGAGCGCGTCACCCATAACCATCAGAAGGGATTCGGCGTCTTCGGTCAGTTTGCCGCATCGACCGACTTGGCGGACGAGCGTGACGCCAAGCTGACGCTCCAATTCTGCAATCCTGTGCGACAGTGCCGATCGCGTCACGCCAAGCGTTTCGGCCGCCTTGGATAGGCTTGGCGCCTTCTTCAGCGCCGCAAGTGCCTGCAAGCCCCTTGTCGAAGGCAGATCCATACTAATGTTCCCCGACACAACGTGTGAATATATCTCACGCAATATCCCCTGCGAAGCCGCTACATTCCCGAGCGGAGGCTTGGATGATGACAGCCGTTTTCAGTCAGTTCGCTGCGTATAACCGATGGGCCAATGCTCGCCTTTACGCTGCTGCGCTAGCTCTGCCAGACGAAGCGTATCGGCGTCCGATCGGCGTTTTCTTCGGGAGCCTTCACGGGACGCTCAATCATCTGCTCGTCACAGATCGAATCTGGCTCCGTCGTCTGACTGGCGAGGGTGAACACCCCGATCGGCTCAATGCCATCATCCATGACGACCGGAACGAACTGGCACGTGCTCGTTTTGGGGAAGACGAGCGCCTGATTTCCGTGGTCGAAGCCTATAGCGATAGCGACTTGGATCGGGCGCATGGCTATCGGACGACCAGCGGTCGGCCACACGAGCAGCGGATCGCAGATATCCTCCAGCACCTTTTCAACCACCAGACGCATCATCGCGGTCAAGCACATGCTTGTTGCTCTATTCTAACCGGAAAGGAGCCGCCCTCCCTGGATCTCCTAGCGTTCCAACGAGGGGTCCCGGCGCCTTCAATATCGATCGACTAAGAAAGGGGTCGCTTCGGTTTACCCCGTCAGTGTCGCGCGGGCGAGGAATCGCAAGGCTCAGGGATGCAGTCGAGCAGCGCGAGCGGTCGATCGACATCCAGTGGCACGTGGCGCTGTCCCAACTGCAACTCCCACCTCAAAGGTGACAAATTTTCAGACGTTGAGAAGAGCAGACGAAAATTGTTGCATGACGTCGGAGTGTACGAATGAGCCCTTCCGGAGCTTTGATCGCGATCCTGCCGTGTAACGACCTCGATGCGTCGGAGCGGTTCTACAATCGGCTGGGCTTTGCGCGCCCGGACAGTGAAAGGCCTGCTCCGGGAGAGCCTGACACCTATCGCATGCTGTCGAACGGGAAGGGCGGATATCTACATCTGACGGACGCGGTCGAGGGATGGCTAACGCCGGGCAGAAACCCTTTTGGGCTTTATCTTTACCTCGAGAGTGTTGATGCTGCGGCGCGCGAATTTCAGCAATCACCCGAAGACAAGCCGTGGGGGATGTACGAATTTGCGATCTCTGACCCGGATGAAACGTTGGTCCGTGTCGGTTGGCCAACCCCTCTCCGCGCCGGAGCGCAATAGAGGCGTTGTCGCTCAGCGTGGTTGGAGTAACTGCCAGCAATTCCGCTAGCAGCTCATCCACAGCTGCGGTTAGAGCTATAGGGATTCCTCTCGGATTGTTGCCTTCCGGTTCATGCTGGCCCGACGGCAACTCACTGCACATCCATCTGCAGGCCTTCCTTCTGGATGATGCCGGCGAACTTCTTCGTCTCGGCGTCCACGAAGTCGGCGAATTGTTGCGGGGTGCCGTAATCGGCGCGGGCGCCCATGGCGGCGATCTGCTTCTTGATGTCGTCGCGCTCCAGCATCGCCTTGACCTGGAGATTGAGCGCGTTGAGCACCTCGGGTGAGACCCCCTTCGGCAGGAACACCGAGAACCAGGACGATATGTCGAAATTAGCCAGCTCCGGCGCACTTTCGCGCATGGTCGGCAGGTTAGGCGCGAGGTCGCTGCGGTCCGTCGTCGTGACGCAGAGACCGTTGAGCGTGCCGTTCTGCACCTGCGGCAGGCTCGGATAGAGATTGTCGAACAGGATCTGGATGTCGCCGGCGAGTGCGGCCTGGAGCGCGGGCCCTGCGCCGCGGAACGGGATGTGCGTCATCTTCAGCCCGGTGAGCTGGAGGAACCAGGCGCCGGTGAGGTGAGGGCTCTGGCCGACGCCGGAGGAGGCGTAGCTGAGCTTGTCCGGATTGGCCTTCAGGTACGCGATCAGCTCGGCGACCGACTTGATGCCGGTCTTCGGATGCGCCGACACGATGTTCGGGATCCGGATCATGTTGGAGACCGGCTGGAGCTGGTCCGGCTTGTAGGTCAGGTTCTTGAAGATGCTGTAGGCGATCGCGTTCGGGCCGGGGTTGCCGATCAGGATGGTGTGACCGTCGGGCTTGGCGCGGACCACCTCGGCGGTGCCGATCGTGCCGCCGCCGCCGGAGCGGTTCTCCACGACGGCCGACTGGCCCCAGGCGGTTTGCAGATGAGCGGCCAGCAGCCGGCCCATGACATCGGTCGAGCCGCCGGCCGCGGCCGGTACGACGAGGCGGACGTTCTCGGTGGGTTTCCAGTCCGCCAGGCTCGATCGCGGCAGGATCGCTGCGGCCGAAAGGCCGGCAGCGCCGGCAAGCACACGACGGCGGGACAACAAAGTGTTCTGAAGTTTCTTGGACACGAATCCACTCCCAGCTTCTTGTTTTGCTGGGAGCGTAGGGAACCCGCTGCGCAACGGCAAGTCGCGAGCGACGGCGAGTGCCGCGCGGATCGCGGCACGACGCCGCAGGCTGAAGGCTTAGTTAAAGCTCAGCAGCTTGAAGATCGGCGCGAGATAGCTCATCTCCTGGCCCGAGGTCGGCGTGGTCCGGCTGATGAAGTCGAAGATCTTGCCGTCCTGCAGGCCGTAATTCGCCAGCCGGCGCACGCGCCGGTTCTTGTCGAAATAGATCGCGATCACGCGTTGGTCGACCACCTTCTGGTTCATGAAGGCAACCATTCGCTCCGAGCGCTGCGAGATGTAGTAGAACACCTCGCCGTCGAGCGTCGCGACGGTGGAAGGGGTGCCCATCACGATGAGCACCTGGTCCTGGCTTGCGCCGATCGGAATCTGCTCCAACGCGCCGGGCGGCAGGATGTAGCCCTTCTGGAATTGCTCGCCGGTGCAGCCCGCAAGCGCCACGCCGACCAAGGCAGCCGCGGCCGCCAGGCGCAAGCCGCGCCAGCGTGCATGAAGGCCGCGCCGCTTGTCTGCGCGCAGGCCAGTCTGGTTCGTTATCGTCATAGCGGAACTGATTCCGTCCCCTTGCGTCGCGCGAGGCGCTGAAGTACCGGGCGGAGGCTCTGAATGCAACTCGCGCGCGCCCGCTTGCGGAAACCACAATGCTTTGGCCGTTCAATCACTTCAGGAAACCCCGGCTAACCCCGCCGGGCACCATTGAAGCCATCTATGGCATGATCGTGACGCAGGCGCGAGAACCCATATTTTACCGCGACTTGGGCGTGCCGGATACGGTTAACGGCCGTTTCGACCTGTTGCTGCTGCATCTGTGGCTGTTGCTGCGGCGTCTGCGTACGGTCCAGAGCGCCACGGAGCTGTCTCAGGCGCTGTTCGATCGCTTCTGCGAGGACATGGACGACAATCTGCGCGAGATGGGCGTGGGCGACCAGACCGTGCCGAAGCGGATGCGGGCCTTCGGCGAGGCCTTCTATGGCCGCGTCCAGGCTTATGACCAGGCCATGGAGGGCGACGGCGAGGCGCTGGCGGCGGCGATCTGCAAGAATATCTTGAATGGAGCCGGCATGGACCAGGCCCGGCAGCTCGCGGCCTATGCCAGGGCCGCCGAGGCCGATCTCGGCCGGGCCAGCGAGGCTGCGCTGCTCAGTGCGTCCTTCAATTTTCCCCCGGCGTTCAGGGAGGGTGTCACGCCATGAACCGACCCAACACCACACCATCGCCCGATCCCTGGCGGGCGCCCGTCATCGTGGCGCACATCCCCGACACCGGTTTGCATCGCGAGCTCGAGGCATCGGCCGCCGAGCGGCAGGCCATGGCGGAGCTCGCTGGCCTGCGGGAGGTCCTGTCCGCGCACGCCAGCTTCGACGTCGTGCCGAAGAGTGGCGGCCGGATCCAGGTCACGGGGCAGGTCCGCGCCCGGATCGGCCAGACCTGTGTGGTCACGCTCGATCCGATCGAGAGCGAGATCGACGAGGAGGTGGACCTGACGTTCGCCCCCGAGGCCGAGGCGCGGCGCTTGGCCGACCTGATCGAGGAGGGGCGGGACGACGAGGAGCCGCCCGAGGTCGTCGATCCGCCGGAGGCCATTATCAACGGCGTCATCGACCTCGGCCGGCTCGCCACGGATGCCCTGTTCCTGGCGATCGATCCCTATCCGCGCAAGGAGGGGGCCGTATTCGAGGCGGAGGTGGTCGCCCCTGACCCGGAGGACCATCCGTTCGCGGCGCTGAAGGCGCTCCAAGACAACAAAAAGAACCGGTAGCTGCCGATTCCCCGTAAGACCGCTTGCCACGGCATGGGAGGTGTCTGCGGCCGTGGTTTGAAAGTCCGATTTATCTATTTGATTTCTATATATTTCCGGTGGATTTTACCGATCCGCCGCCTGGTCGCCCTGAATGCAAAAGGCTGGGGGCAAGAGGTTGTTTCGGGATAACAAAACGCTATTGTCGCGCCCCGGTCCGGGTGCGGCGTGGCGCTTGGCCGGCCGCCATGTCATGGCGAACCCATTTGCGGCCCCGCTCGTTCAAGACCGCACCAGACCAGGTTTCCAGGACTTTCATGCCCAGCAAGGTTCGCATCGCGCTTGACGCCATGGGGGGCGACGACGGCGCCGCCGTGGTCATTCCAGGCGCCGCCATCTCGCTTGGCAGGCATCGCGACACCGAGTTCCTGCTGGTCGGGGACCGGGCCAAGATCGAGCCCGAGCTCGAGAAGCATCCCCAGCTCAAGGCCGCCTCGAAGGTCATCCATACCGACGTCGCCGTCAGCATGCACGACAAGCCGAGCCAGGCGCTGCGGCGCGGCCGCAAGACCTCCTCGATGTGGCTGGCCATCGACGCGGTGAAGAAGGGTGAGGCCGATGTCGCGGTGTCCGCCGGCAATACCGGCGCGCTGATGGCGATGTCGCGCTTCCATCTGCGCACGCTGCCGGGCATCGACCGCCCGGCGATCACGGGGATATGGCCGACCAGGCGCAGCGAATCCGTCGTGCTCGACCTCGGCGCCACCATCGGCGGCGATGCGCACCATCTGGTGTCGCTGGCGCTCATGGGCGCAGCGATGGCGAGCGTGCTGTTCGACAAGAAACGCCCCACGGTCGGGCTCCTCAATATCGGAACCGAGGAGATCAAGGGGCATGAGGAGATCCGTGAGGCCGGGGAAATCCTGCGTGCCAGAAATCTGCCGGAGCTCGACTATATCGGCTTCGTCGAGGGCGACGGTATAGGCAAGGGGCTGGCCGACGTCATCGTGACCGAAGGTTTCAGCGGCAACATTGCCCTGAAGGCTGCCGAGGGAACCGCGCGGCAGATGGCGGAATTACTCCGCAACGAGATGCAGCGGAGCTGGCTGTCCAAGCTCGGCTATCTCTTTGCGCGCAGCGCCTTCCAGGCCCTGCGGGACAAGATGGACCCCAACAAGTCCAATGGTGGCGTGTTCCTGGGGCTCAACGGACTGGTGGTTAAAAGCCATGGCGGAACCAGCGCCGAAGGCTTTGCCTATGCGATCGATGTTGGCTATGAGATGGCTCACTACGATCTCCTGAACAAGATCAATCAGATGCTCAACCGCGAGGGTGGTGCACTCAATTCCGTGCAGGCCGCGCAGGAGGCTGTTTCGTGACGAAAATCCGTTCGGTCGTGCTCGGCTGCGGCTCCTACCTGCCGGAGCAGGTGGTGACCAACGCCCAATTGGCGGCGCGTATCGACACCTCCGACGAGTGGATCGTCCAGCGCACCGGCATTCGCGAGCGGCACATCGCGGCCGAGGGCGAGTTCACCTCGCATCTCGCCATCAAGGCGGCGCAGGCGGCGCTCACCGATGCCGGCGTGGACGCGCAGTCGATCGAGCTGATCGTGCTGGCGACCTCGACGCCCGACAACACGTTCCCTGCATCGGCGGTCGCCGTGCAGCACGGGCTCGGCATCAACCACGGCGCGGCCTTCGACCTTCAGGCGGTGTGCTCGGGCTTCGTGTTCGCGCTCGCGACGGCGGACAATTTCCTGCGCACCGGCGCCTACAAGCGCGCGCTGGTGATCGGCGCCGAGACCTTCTCGCGCATCCTCGACTGGAACGACCGCGGCACCTGCGTGCTGTTCGGCGACGGCGCCGGCGCGGTGGTGCTGGAGGCGCAGGAGCAGCCGGGCAATGCCGCGACCGACCGCGGCATCGTCACCACGCATCTGCGTTCCGACGGCCGCCACAAGGCAAAACTGTTCGTCGACGGCGGGCCGTCCTCGACCCAGACCGTCGGGCATCTGCGCATGGAGGGCCGCGAGGTCTTCAAGCATGCAGTCGGCATGATCACCGACGTGATCGTCGACGCTTTCCAGGCGACCGGGCTCAACGCCGACAGCATCAACTGGTTCGTGCCGCACCAGGCCAACAAGCGAATCATCGACGCGTCCGCCCACAAGCTGCATATCGCGCCGGAGAAGGTGGTGCTGACGGTGGACCGTCACGGCAACACCTCGGCCGCCTCGATTCCGCTGGCGCTGGCGGTGGCGCGCAAGGACGGCCGCATCAAGAAGGGCGACCTCGTTCTGCTGGAAGCGATGGGCGGCGGCTTTACCTGGGGTTCAGCGCTGGTGCGCTGGTAGCGCCACAGTTGATAAAATTTTGCCAGAATCAGCCGCGATTATCGATGCGTCTGCATTGATGAGCGCTGTTGACCGCCGTATCGTAACCTCATAATTTCAGACAACAATTGTTCGCCGTGATGTGGGGCAGGGCGATGACCGATCAAAGTAAAACCGTAACGCGTGTCGATCTCTGCGAAGCCGTCTACCAGAAGGTGGGCCTGTCGCGGACGGAGTCGTCCGCGTTCGTGGAACTCGTGCTGAAGGAGATCACCGACTGCCTTGAGAAGGGCGAGACGGTGAAGCTGTCCTCGTTCGGTTCCTTCATGGTGCGCAAGAAGGGCCAGCGTATCGGCCGCAATCCGAAGACCGGCACCGAGGTGCCGATCTCGCCGCGCCGCGTCATGGTGTTCAAGCCGTCCGCGATCCTGAAGCAGCGCATCAACGCGCAGCACCGCACCAACGGCGACGGCAGCAAGGTTCAACCCGAGGCGTAACTGCCTTTCGGAAAGGATGGGCATTTGGACAAGGCGCCGGATGCGTTCCGAACCATCAGCGAAGTAGCGCAGGAACTCGACATTCCGCAGCATGTGCTGCGGTTCTGGGAGACCCGATTCTCCCAGATCAAGCCGATGAAGCGCAGCGGCGGCCGCCGCTATTACCGTCCCGACGACGTCGACCTGCTCAAGGGCATCCGCCGGCTGCTCTACGGAGAGGGCTATACGATCCGCGGGGTGCAGCGCATCCTGAAGGAGCACGGCGTCAAATCGGTGCAGGGCCTCGCCGACGGCGCGGCCGCGGTCTCGTTCGGGGCCATCGAGGACGCCATCGGCGCGAGCCTGATGGAGCCGGACGACGAGGGCCCCATCAAGGGCATCGCCGACGCCGACGATGACGACTATCAGGGCGATGAGGAGGAAGGCATCGACTTCCGCTTCACGGAGGTCGACGACGAGGAGATCCTCACCACCTTCCGCAAGGGCGGTGCCGCCGTGCCGGCCGGTCCCAGCGCGCTCGACCGGGAGCGCCTCGGGCGGGCGCTCGCCGACCTCGTCGCCTGCCGGGAGATGCTGGACCAGGCGCTGAAGGACGGCTAGGGGGCCGCCGGCGGCTTTTTCGGCCAGTTCCGGGAGATCTGGCCGGGGGCACACCAAAATGGTGTGACCTCGCCTTGCGCAAACCGGCGATCCTAGCTAATGGAACGGCGTTCGGAGCGTGGCGCAGCCCGGTTAGCGCACTAGTCTGGGAGACTAGGGGTCGGAGGTTCAAATCCTCTCGCTCCGACCATTTTTCTCAACACATCTGTCGGGTGGATCGACCGTCGGCGTGGAGCCTGCTCCCGCCGGTGACGCATGCGCGACGGTCCGTCGCGAATGGCTGCCTCGGTGGTCGGCAAACCAAAATGCCGAAAACAACCCCATGCACAGTAGCGACGCCATTGTCGGAATGATGTTTTTCCGAAGCGATTTGACGCGTCGGGCAAAACAGGGGCATTATGGCATCGTGCTACTCTGTGGGATGGGGGAATGTATCGGATCGCTCTGCTCTGCCTGTTCGTATTGACCGCTTCACCCACGTGGGCCGGCGACGGGCCAAAAGATCGAGAAACTGATCGGCTCATGCAGATCATTCGTGACGAGATCGCGCGCGAAGATTGTCTGTGGCGGGAGAGCTTGGCACGATTGTCCAACCAGACTCCAGACGAGCAGCAGAAGATTGCTGGAGTCGTCGCCTATTTCTGCAGTCAGAAGAATAAGGAGCGGATCGTTCAGGGGGCGACGACGGAAGACCTCGTCAGGCATGAGGTCGCTCAATACGACCAACTCTGGGCGCAGGAGAGGGCGATCGCGATCGGACGGCAGATTCGGCAGCTTAGAGAGCGCGGGCTTCCCTAAAGCGCGCCTACTAACGATTGACCACGCGCCTACCTCAAATACCCCACCACCATCCTTGTCGTCTCATCCACCAGCACCTTCACCGTCTTCTCCGTCAGCATCTCCGCATGGTTCAGCACCGTGTTGTGCGCGACGGATTCGATCGCGCTGACGCAGATGAAGGTTGCGACATCGACGTCCACCTTGCGCATCTCCCTGCGGCGGCTTTCGAGATAGGTGCGCACCAAAGTGTGGACCTCGCGGTTGAAGGCTTCGACCTCGGCGAGCTGGCCGGTGCGGGGGATCTGCTCGGCGAGCACGCGGTGCAGTTTCGGGTTGATGCGGTGGGCGTCGATCGCGACGGTGACGAGCTTTCGCACGGCTTTGTCGATCGGGAGGTCGGCGACTTCAAGGAGCGCCGTGCGGACGAGGCCCATGATCTCCTCGTTGTGGCGATCGATCACGGCGGCGACCAGCGCTTCCTTGCTCGGAAAATATTGGTAGAGCGAGCCGACGCTGACGCCGGCGATTTCGGCGATGCGGTTGGTGCTGGCCTTTTCAAAACCTTCCTTGACCAGAATGCGAGCAGTTGCCTCGACCAATGCGTCGACGGTGGCGCGGGATCGCTGCTGCAGGGCATTTTTTCGAGGTTTTGTGTACGGTTTGCGGGCCACGGCCTTGTGATCTGAATGCGAGTAGGAAAAGCGAGCGAATGCTCGCATTATAGCGGCAAGTGGCGGCGGGTCGGCAAGCCTCTTTGTCGCCATGTCGAAAGAGCCAGATGGGGATGTGGCCATGAGCGTTGCCAGGATCGTGTCGGCCTTGCAGTTTTGCCCGGGCGGTTGCGTGTTCAGTCCGCCGGCCCAGCGCGATCCCGCGCCAAGCCTGCAAAGCCGCGCCTTCAACCTGCTGCTGCGGCAGCTTCCCTACAAGCAGCAGCTCGCATCAGCCGAAGCCGTGCAGGCGCACGTGCAGAGGCTCGCATTGGAGCCTGTAACGTTCGAGCCGACGGGGCTTGGCCGCGGCGTCGAGGCGACGCTGACGAAGATGGGCGGCTGGCCGGTCTATTACACCGCGCCGTCGTCGGGACACGAAGGCTGCAACTACGTCATGTTCCTGCATGGCGGCGGCTACATCAACGAGATCGTGCCGGCGCATTGGCGCTTTGTCGGACAGATCACGCGGCAGGCGCGCGTGTGCTGCGTCGTGCCGATCTATCCGCTGGCGCCGCGCGCGACCGCGAAGGATGTCGTGCCGGCAACGGCCGAGCTGTTGCGCATGTTGCTGGAAGACGCAGGGCCGGCCAAGGTCACGGTGGTCGGCAATTCCGCCGGCGCGGGCCTCGCGCTCGCGGCCTGCCAGTGGCTGCGCGATCGCGGCCATCGGCAGCCAAGCAGGCTGGTGCTGATCTCGCCCGCAGCCGATGCGTCGGTCAGCCGTCCGGAGCAGGTTGCGATCGCTGCGCGCGATCCGATCCAGGACATTCCGGGGATCGTCGAGGCGGGACGGCTCTATGCCGGCGAGCTCGATGTCGGCCATCCCTTCGTCAGTCCGCTCAACGGCGCGTTTCGTGCGCTGGCGCCGATGACGATCTTCGCTGGGACTCGCGATCTGCTCTATCCCGATAGCGTCGATCTCGCGGAGCGGGCGAGGGCGGTGGGCGTGTTGGTCGAGCTGCATCTGTTGCGTGACCAGCCGCACAATTATGCGCTGATGCCGACGCCGGAGGGACGGCGGGCGCGTGCAATCATCGTGCGCGAGATTGGCTAGGAATGTGGCGTGATCATCGTCACAGAGCGCGCCGCCGCGATCGGTCCGGCGCTGGCGGTGCCCGCACGGAGGGATAAGGCGACCCCCGGGGCGTTTCCTCCTAGATCAGTCGTCCTGGTATCCGTCGACCCGGTACCAGTAATTTTGCGGGGCCCTCAGGCGTGGCCCTTGATCTCGTAGTGACCCGGCACGCATTTGTAGCGCTCGAGGCGCCAGTTGGCGTGATAGATCGGATGCTCGCCCATCCATTTTGCCAGCGGTGCCTGTGCACCGATCGCACACTGCATCATCGACATTTCGGGCGTCATGTTGCTGTCGGTCACGATTTCCTCGACGCAAGCGCCCGAGGCAGATGCACCTAGCCGGCAGAGCACGGCAACGACGGTCACGAACATTCCAGTCACCTCATCGGTAGTTTCAGACCACGAAGAGGATGCAAGCGGAGTGCCAGAGCCTGTGACACAAACAACACGCTGGCCTGGACGACTCGACCTAGCGTCCACCTTCATTTGACGATTCGGATTGTAAAAAATTGCCATTAACCCGAAGCCGGACAAATACGGGGAACCCGCAGGAAAACACCCGGGAATGATCGATTGTCAGGGCAGCGCCGCGTATGAGCCACTTCACAAGGCCCGCGCGGCCGATACGATTCGTGAAGCTGCGGGCACTCGTCAAAAGAGCGGGGCCGCCGCAGTACCACAGGAAACGCGAGGGCGGACCATGAAGGTGAGACCGACCGGCGTGATCCCGCCGATGACGACGCCGTTCCGGAAAGACGGCGAGATCGACTTTGAGCTCGTGGCGCCCCAGGTCGACTGGATGGTCGGTGCCGGCGTGCACGGCGTCGCGGCCGGCGGTTCCACCGGCGAGGGCCACACGCTCGACCATGAGGAATATCGCGACCTCGTGGCCGCGACCGTGGTGGCGGTGAAGGGACGCATTCCCGTGATCGCCGGCATCATCGTCGACTCCACGCGCGATGCGATCCGCCGCGGCAAGCTCGTCCGCGACATGGATGTCGCAGCGCTCCAGGTCACGCCGGTGCATTACCTGTTCAAGCCGGACGACGAGGCGATGGTCGCGCATTTCCGCGCCATGGCGGACGAGACCGGCATGCCCATCATCATCTACAACGTGGTGCCGTGGTCGTATTTGTCACCGGCGCTGTTGACGCGGATCATGACCGAGGTGCCGTTGGTCGTGGGCGTCAAGCAGAGCGCGGGCGATCTGAAACTGTTCGCGGACCTCATGATGATGGCGCCCGACAAGCTGATCTACAGTGCCGTCGATGCCCTGATGTACCCGTCCTACACGCTCGGCGCCCATGGCTCGATCGCCGCGATCCTGACCGCGGCACCGCATGCCTCCGTCGCGTTGTGGGATGCGGTGAAGGCGGGCGACCATCCGCGCGCGCTCGATCTGCACAAGAAGCTGCTGACGCTGTGGAACGCGGTCATCGCCGACAATCTTCCGGCCTGCACGCGCTACGCACAGACGCTCCAGGGCCTGCCGAAAACGTATCCGCGCGCCCCGATGCCGGAGGCATCAAGCGCGCAGCAGGCCGCGATCCGCAAGGCGCTGGAGGGCCTCGGCGCGCTACACGGGGCGCGCATCGCGGCGGCCGAATAGTCCGCCGGCCGAAATAACTGACATCGAACGGCAGCGCCGATCCGCTTTTACCTGCGGATGCGGCGCTGCTACATTTTGCGCGCGCGCCGACGAACGGCGCAGTGACGAAGAAACATACCGACAAGGGGAGAGGCGGAAAGCCCATGAAGGATTTTGCTGGAAAGATCGCGGTCATCACCGGCGGCGGCACGGGAATGGGGCGCGAGCTCGCACGGCAGCTCGTTGCCGAAGGCTGCAATGTCGCGATGTGCGACGTCTCGGAGGCCGCGATGGCCGAGACCAAGCGGCTGTGCGAGATCGAGAAGCTGCCGCAGGGCCTGCGCGTCACGACGCATGTCGCCGACGTCGCCATCGAGGATCATCTCAAGCGCTTCCGCGACGAGCTCGCCGAGCAGCAGAAGACCGACAGGATCCATCTCCTGTTCAACAATGCCGGCATCGGCGGTGGCGGCAGCCTGTTCACCAACACGCGCGAGCAGTGGGAGCGCACCTTCAGCATCTGCTGGGGCGGGGTCTATCTCGGCGTGCGCACCTTCCTGCCGATGCTGGTCGCGGCCGACGAGGCCCACATCGTCAACACCGCCAGCGTCAACGGCTTCTGGGCCTCGATCGGCATGAACCAGGCGCACACCGCCTACAGCTCGGCCAAGTTCGCGGTGAAGGGATTTACCGAAGCGCTGATCAACGACCTGCGCCTGCACGCCCCGCACGTCAAATGCTCGGTGGTGATGCCCGGCCATATCGGCACCTCGATCGTCTCCAATTCGCGCAAGGTGCAAAGCGCCGACGGCTCGGAGCGGCTCAACGCCGACGAGGTCGCGCTGACCCGCAAACGCATGGTTGCCGCCGGCGTGCCGGATGCCGACAAGATGTCGGACGAGGACATCCAGGCGACGTTCGCCGAGCGCGCCCGCAGCTTCCTGGAGGACGCGCCGACAACGGCCGCGCAGGCCGCGAAGATCATCCTCGACGGGGTCAAGGCGGAGCGCTGGCGCATCCTCGTGGGCGAGGATGCCAAGCGCCTCGACGAGCGTGTCCGCGCCACGCCGGAGCAGGCCTATGACCGCGCCTTCTACGAAAGCTTTACCCAGGAGGTCGGCTGGCGACTCGGTTGAGTCTGCCTGGCTGCGCCGGTCAATGAAGGCGCGCGAATATGGGTATGATGATCGTCATGGCAAGAGGTGCGCAGGTCATTTGATGTGCCACCTCCTGCCATTGTTCACAGCCTCATGACGAATTGGAATGTCACGCATGCGACGTGGCCCGTCGTTCAAGCATCGTTCAAGCGATGGTGATGTCCAACGGCTCTCATTCGGCGCACGGCAGCTTGGTTGGCGAACCGAAATAGTTTAGTCAATCAAGGGTAACGCGATGATAGAGCGTAGCTCCCGATGACGCCCGCATGCCTCTCCGACGACTGGATCCTTTGCCCGGAGAGAGAGGACATCTCCGCTGAGTTCACGCGGCTCCTGACCGCGGCCCAGGAAGGCGGCGCCACGATCGCGGAATGCCTGATGATCGCGCGGCAGCTCAAGCGCGGCGACGAGCAATCCTGGCATCGCGAGTGGAAGAGGCTCGCGCGGACCAATCGCCACCGTGCCGAGGCCGCGTTCGCGGAAGGCCACATGGCGACCGCGCAGCGCAACTGGCTGCGGGCGCTCAACTACTATGGTGCCGCGGCGATGCCGCTCGATCCGGCCGACGAGCGCCGCTGGGTTGCGGTGCTGGCGATGCAGGAGTGCGCCCGCCGCTATCTCACGGCGCGCGCGCCGACCGGCGAGGTCGTGACCATTCCCTGGGTCGAGGATCATGCGTTGCAGGGCTACTTCCTGCCCGCGCCGTCGGCGCGAGGGCGGGCGCCGACCGTGATCTGCATCGGCGAGCCCGGGCACCGCAAGGAGGAATTCCTGTTCAAGCTCGCGCCGCATGCGCGCGAGCGCGGACTGTCGATGCTGGCGCTGGACCTGCTCGGCGACCAGCGCGACGACTACACCGATACGCTTCTGCAGCGCCGCGACCTCGAGAGCTCGATTGCGAGCGTCATGGATTATCTGGAAACGCGCGGCGACGTCGATTTCGACCGCGTCGCCATCGTGGCGGACGGGTGGGGCTCCTCTTTCGTGGCGCGCGCGGTGCTGCAGGAGCCGCGGCTGGCTGCGGCAGTCTGCGACGGCGGCCTGTGGGATCTGCACGAACGATCCTTCTTCGCCAGCCGATTCGCGGTGAGCGACCTCAGCATCGTCCCGGTGCCGCATTCGCCGCTGATGGCCTCCAGCGCCGATTGTCCGGTGCTGATCACGCTCGGCGAGGATGGCTGGCTCAAGGCCGATCGGGCGCGTCAGATCGTCCAGAAATCCCGCCTCGCCAGCTCCGACATCGCGCTGAAGGTATTCACCGCGGCGGAGACTGGCGCGGCGCAGGCCCATGCGGACAATCCGAGCCTTGCCAACGAATACATCTTCGACTGGCTGGAGACCCGGCTCGGTGCCGGGCGGGGCGCCTGACTGCAATCTCGCTCAGAAATCGAGCGAGATCCTGACGCAGGCCTTTTCCAGCCGGGTCTTCAGTGTTGCGAGCTTTGTGGTGAATTCCGTCAGCTCGTTCTCGTCGAATTCCTGGAAGACGAATTCGCGAATCGTCTTGTACTGCTCGTTGAGGCTCGCAATGTGCTTCTGGGTCTTGTCGACCAGGGACAGCCGCACGACCCGCGCGTCGGTCGGCGAGGGGCGTCGGCGCAGCAGGCCCTTCTTCTCCAGCAGCTTGGACTGGGTGGTGACGAAGGAGGGATCGACGTGGAGCAGCTTGGAGACCACGTTGACCGGAACGCCGTCATCCTTGTCGAGGTCGGAGATCGCCATCAGGATCAACCATTGCGGGCCGCTGATGCCGAGCGTCCTCGCCCAGAACTGACGCAGCTCCTCCAGATACATGTTGATCGAGGATATCTCCCAGGTGAAGCGCCTGATGATATCCAGGTTGCCGACGGAGCGCAGGCGCGCTCCTTCTTTCCTCGTCGCGGACACAGCATCACTCCCGTGAAATGATTCTTCAGGCCGGTGTTCGTGCGGAGGGCATAGTCCACGCAAGCCTGCTCTGACGCAAGTGCAGAGCATGCTAATTTTGTCACTAAAACTACAAAGATGAGCCGGTCAGCATATTCGTCCGCCCCAGGTGTTGCGCCCGGGGCACAGGCTTAGTGAAACCAGAAAGCTGATCAAATAAACTATTTTGATTAGCGGAACGGCGCAGGCATATTGGCCGGTGACGGTGGGGGGTACTCGATCGTCCCGTTGCAGGTGGTTCGCTCACGTCCCTCGCGTCGAAAGCGGGTGTGTCCGAAAGCGCGAAGCGGCCGGGCGGATTTGAAGAGACGGGGATCTGGGGGGCCTCACGGTCCAGTCTCCGTAAAATGAGCAACTTGGAGGTTTTAAATGAAAATGGTGAAGAGCCTTTTGCTCGGCACTGCGGCGGGTCTGATCGCCGTCGGCGGAGCTCAGGCAGCCGATCTTCCGGTCAAGGCCAAGGCGGTCGAGTACGTGAAGATCTGCTCGCTCTACGGCGCGGGTTTCTACTACATCCCGGGCAGCGACACCTGCATCAAGCTCGGCGGCTATCTGCGTGCCGAAGTGGCGCTCAATGCCGGCGGCAACTACAGCGCCCAGTACAACGGCGTCTTCGCGGCCAATAACCGGCTCACCAACTACTACTCGATGCGTGCTCGTGAAGATCTCAACATCGACACGCGCACCGCGACCGAGTACGGCGTGGTCCGCACCTATTTCGACGCGGTCTTCACCTGGACGACCGGCAACTATGGCGGCACCGGTTCGGCCACGGGCGGCACCCAGTACAGCGGCACGATCGGCCTCAATGCTGCGGGGACCGGCCTCACGGGCTCGAGCGGTGGTGCCGTCAACGGCACCGACGGCGGCATCTCCGGCGGCGCGCTCGGCGTCTACTACGCCTTCATCCAGTTCGCCGGCTTCACCCTAGGTAAGGCCGTCTCGCAGTTCGACGCGCCCTGGATCAACTATCCCGGCAACAACTTCGACCAGCTCGTCGGCGGCAGCGGCACCACTAACGGCGTCGTTCAGGCCACCTACACGGCCGATTTCGGCCAGGGCGTGACGGCTGCGTTCTCGTTGCAGGATCAGACGCAGGTCTTCCAGACCAACATCTGGAACACCGCCGGCATGAGCACCACCGGCGTCCTCGGCGGTGCCTATGGCTCGAACAACCTCGGCGGCAGCCGTGCTCCCGACATCGTCGGCATGGTCCGCGTCGACCAGGCCTGGGGCCTGTTCCAGGCGTCGGTCGCCGCGCACGACAACCACGTCGCTTACTACGGCGCGACCGAAGCCACCGGTCATCCGGAAGACAAGTGGGGCTGGGCCGTCCAGCTCGCCTTGCAGATCAAGAACATCCCGACCGGCGCCGGCGACACGATCAACATCTCGGGCGTCTACACCGACGGTGCGAGCCGCTACAACTTCCAGGAGCTGGCCGCGACCAGCTACTCGATGTTCGGCAGCTCGAACGCGGCCTATCAGAGCATCGGCTTTGCCGGCGTGTCTGACGCGGTGTTCGGTCCGGGCGGCGGCCTCGAGCTGACCAAGACCTACGGCTTCCGTGGTGCCTACACCCACAACTGGAGCCCGTACTGGAACACGGCGCTCTATGGCGCGTGGGCTGCGGTCAACTACAGCGGCACGGCCAAGGGCCTGATCTGCGGCAGCGCCGCGTTCGCGACCCTGACCGGCACCTGCAACCCGGACTTCAACATCGGCCAGGTGGGCGTCATCACCCGCTGGACGCCGGTGAAGGGTCTGACCTTCTCGGCTGACTTCACCTACAGCCACCTCGACCAGAAGTATTCGGGCGTGATCACGACCGGTGCACTGACGGGCGTCGCCAAGCCGGCGGCCACCTACGAGCTGAAGGACCAGGACACCTACAGCCTGCTGCTGCGCGCCCAGCGCAACTGGTAAGGTCGGTCTATCGGACTTGATGAAGCCCCGGCGGGAAACCGCCGGGGCTTTTTCTCGAAGGGAGGGGCTTTCGGAAAATCCGGCGGGCCTCTGCCGGGGACGAAGACGAGCTATGCGAGTCGATCGTCTTCAAACTTATTTACTTACCTGAGTTAATCAGCTATATAGCTCTCAGCCAAATACGAAAGTTGCGGCTCTTAGCTTCACGCTAAGCCTCCAGGAACCTCCGGTGATGCCCCGCCGGAGGTTTTTCTTTTTTGAAAGAACAGGGCTCAACCGCGCATCATGCGGGCGCGCGAGTTCGGCCGGTAGGCGAGGCGGCTGTGGCCGGCGCAATAGGGCTGGCCGTCGGGCGAAGTATTGCCGCAGAAGCAGAAATCGTCTTCACCCGGGCTGGAGATCGGCCAGCGGCAGCGGTTCTCGGACAATTCCAGCAGCGAGCAGCGATTGGCGTCGTCGATGGGGCCGGCGACGACAGGCGCATCGGTCTCGCCGTAGATCGTCGCGAGCATCTCGTATTGCAGCCGCGGTACGGCGCGGGTCGCGCGCGCCGGCGGCGCGAGGCTTCGCTCGAGCCTGCGGTCTTCGACCGCGCGGCTGCGGGTCAGATTGAGCCGGGACAGCTTGCCGATGACCGCGTTGCGGCTGACGCCGATGTCGGCGGCGATCTCGCGGCAGGAGAGGCCGGCCTCGAAGTGCTGCTTCAGAAGTTCAATTCGTTCGTCGGTCCAGGTCGGTGAGAGAATAGGCATTGGTAACGGTCCCAGGTTGCAGATGCCGGCCATCCGCCTTCTCGAGATCCGTCCGCCTCACGTCCGGCGCGCGCTCACGTCCTGCCATTGTCGCGAATCGACAGGAGCCCGTCCTTGATGGCGAGACGGATGCCTTCCTCGATCAAGGTTCGTGCGACGCCGGGAACGCTGGTGCCGTGGGTGCCCTGTCTCACCAGTTTCTCCAGATAGGTGATGGTCGAGAGCGCCAAGGTTACGGGAATGCGGTCAGTCTCGGCTTTTTCGGTGGCCATGGCCCGAACGCTAGCCTCTTACCCGGGTACATAAAAGTAACGATTAAGACTCTATTTAGGTTCGGGGGTGGAAGTCAAATGCGGTCACAGGCCGCAGCTCAGCGCATTGGAATCACTGGAGAAATCTGGCACGCGGCGGCGCACCGCGCGGAAACCCGCGCGGCGGCGTGGCGTCGACAGGGCAGAAGGTGCGGGCCGGCTCAGCCGTGCACGATGGCTTTTTCGATCATGCAATGGATGCCCTTGGAGCCGTTGACGGTCTGGGTCACCCGCAGATCGGCCGCCAGGCTGCACAGGGTGTAGGCGTCCTCGCGCGACAGGTTTCGCCTCTCGCCGAGCAGGGCGATCATGTCGCGGAGCGCGCGCACCGCGCACTGGTCGAGGTCGGGGTCCATGGCCATGGTCATGTAGTGCGTTGCCGTTTCGGCGCGGGGATAGTCGAGCTTCAGGTCCTTGCGCAGCGTCAGGCGGAAGCGGCCCTGCAGCGCGGTCTCGATCGCGGTGACGCAGACCTCGCCGTCGCCCTGCACGCCATGGCCGTCGCCGCAGGAGAACATCGCGCCCGGAACGAACACCGGCAGATAGAGCGTCGCCCCAGTGCCGAGCTCCTTGTTGTCGAGATTGCCGCCCATGGCGCGCGGGACCAGCGAGGAGATGCGGCCCCAGCTAGGTGGCGGCGACACGCCCATCACGCCGAAGAACGGTTTGAGCGGCAGATCGAGGCCCCAGGGCAGACGTCCCACCATCCGCGTCCGGTCGAGCGGGATGTTGAGGATGCGTGTCTCGTGGAAATCGTCGGGCAGGGTGCCGGACAGCGGCTTGATCATGTTCCAGCCCCAGTCCTGCCGGAGCTGGACGTCGAGGATCTCGACCGCGAGCACGTCGCCGGGCTCGGCGCCCTCGATCGCGATCGGGCCGGTGAGGATGTGGCCGGGCAGCATGCGCTCGCTTTTGGCATGGACCTCGTACATCTCCGGCGGAATGTGAAACTTGTCGCGGTCGGGCAGCATGTCGGGGCCGCCGCTGATGGTGTCGACGGTCACCTCGTCACCGCTTTTGATCGTCAGCACCGGCTTGAGCTTGGCTTCGAAGAAGCCCCAATGACAGGTCTCGGGGCTGGAATGCAGGTGGTGATGGGTCATTTGCGGCCGTCCAATCGGTTTGCTTGTCATGCCCGGGCTTGACCCGGCGAGCGATCCTCTTTCAAGAAGATTTCCGATCATGGGCGGGGCGGTCAAGCCCGCGCATGGCACGGTCATTCGAGTGAGGCTCTCCTGTATTTCGTTCTTTCCAAGACGCTCGGCACGGCGCTGCTGCCGATCAATCTCCTGGTCGAGCTCGGCATCCTGTCGCTGGTGCTGATGCTGACGCGCTTTGCCGCGCTCGGCCGCAAGCTTGCGGTGACCACGCTGATCCTGCTGGCGCTGGCTGCGTTCTCGCCGCTCGGCAATTTGCTGCTTTATCCGCTGGAGTCGCGCTTTCCGAAATGGGACCCGTCGCGGGGCGCGCCCGACGGCATCATCGTGCTCGGCGGCTCCGTCGACACCGATCTGTCGGCGGCGCATCGCACGCCGGTGGTCTCGGCCGCGGCCGATCGCATGCTGGCACCGGCCGAGCTCGCGCGCCGCTATCCGAATGCGCGCATCGTTTTCACCGGCGGCTCGGCGAACCTGGTCTCCACCGATGCCAGGGAAGCCGACTACTCCGCGCCGATCCTGGAAAACCTCGGCATCCCGAAGGAACGCCTGATCGTCGAACGGGACTCGCGCAACACCTGGGAGAATGCGGTCTTCACCCGGCAATTGGTGGCGCCGAAGCCGGGTGAGCGCTGGCTGCTGGTGACGTCGGCCTTCCACATGCCGCGCGCGATGGGGATCTTTCGCAAGGCCGGATTTGACGTCGAGGCCTATCCGGTCGACTGGCGCATGGGCGGGCGTGACGATCTCTTCGCGTTCACCCATCTCGGCAAGGAGGGTCTCGGCAGGACCGACGTCGCCATGCGCGAATGGATCGGTCTTTTGGCGTACCGCGTGATGGGCCGGACCGGCAAGTTGCTACCGGGGCCGGCCAAGGACTAGAACGGGGGTCGCAAAACAAGAACACAGCACCGGCGCGCGACCGCCGGTCGGGAGGACGCGATGCAGCAACAGAGTGCAGAGAGGATCGACCTTGCCGGCCTCGTCGCCGATCTCAACAGCCTGTTGCGGCTGAAGACGACGGTGATCGGCATGAAGCTGTTCGCGCACGCTGCTGAGATGGAAGCGATCCCGAAAATACGGCGGCCGAATGCGATCCACACCACCGACCAGATCGTCAGCATGGCGGCGCGTCTGGGCTGGACCGTCGGCATCACCGCCGACGATCTGGTAGGCAGCCAGTGCCGCGCGGTGATTGGGCTCAGCCCCCAGGACGACAAATGGCTCGCCGGCGAGAACTATGTCGGGGTCTGGCACGGCACCGCGGAGGACGCGCGCAAGCGTCAGGAGGCGCTGGACGTGGTTCCGTTCGGGCACTATCAGGCGCTCGCGGTCAGCCCGCTCGCCAGCGGCCGGCTCGATCCGCCCGACATCTGCCTCGTCTACGCGACGCCGGGGCAAATGATCATCCTGATCAACGGGCTGCAATATACCGGCTACAGGAAATTCGAATGGGGCGTGGTCGGCGAGACCGCTTGCGCGGATTCCTGGGGCCGGGCGCTCAAGACCGGGGAGCCCAGCCTGTCCTTGCCATGTTATGCCGAACGGCGCTATGGCGGCGTGCCGGACGAGGAGATGCTGATGGCCCTGAAACCTTCGCATCTCGCCAAGGCAATCGAGGGCATGAAGGCGCTGGCGAAGAACGGCCTGCGCTATCCGATCCCGCCCTATGGTATTCAAAGCGACGTCCGTGCCGGCATGGGCGTGAGCTACGCGAAGAAGTAAAGGCCAGTCATGAGCTCTGCGAAATTCGACATCGTCGTCTACGGCGCGACCGGTTTCACCGGCCAGCTCGTCGCCGAATATCTGGCGGCGCATTACAAGGACGACAAGGCGCTCAAATGGGCGATGGCGGGCCGCAGCCTCGACAAGCTGAAAGCGGTGCGTGATGCCATCGGCGCACCCGCCGATACGCCGCTGATCGTGGCGGACGCGTCGGACGCGGCCTCGCTGAAGGCGATGGTGGCGCAGACGAAGTCGGTGATCACGACGGTCGGCCCGTATCAATTCTATGGCGAGGACCTGTTAGCTGCCTGCGTCGCTGCGGGTGCGGATTATTTCGATCTCTGCGGCGAGCCGGTCTGGATGCGGCAGATGATCGACAAGTACGGTGCGGCGGCCAAGGCGAGCGGCGCGCGCATCGTGTTCTCCTGCGGCTACGATTCCGTGCCGTTCGAGCTCGGCACGTTCTTCGTGCAGGAAGAGGCGAAGCGTGTGTTCGGCGCGCCGGCGGCCCGCGTGAAGGGACGCGTGCGCGACATGCGCGGCACGCTGTCGGGCGGCACCGCAGCCAGTGCGAAAGCGACTTTCGACGCCGTCGCCAAGGACCTCAGCCTCGTCGCCATCCTCAACGATCACTTCGCGCTGACGCCCGGCTTCACCGGCCCGAAGCAGCCCAAGGGCAACAGAGCCGTTTACGAAGAGGACCTGCAGTCCTGGGCCGCACCGTTCATGATGGCGCTGATCAACACCCGCAACGTCCATCGTTCCAACATGCTGATGGGCTTTCCCTACGGCCAGGACTTCGTCTACGACGAGATGGTCCTGACCGGTCCCGGCGAGAAGGGCGAGGCCAACGCCAAGCGCGTGATGGCGGCCAATGCCGAGAAGACCGGCCCGAATGCACCGAAGCCGGGCGAGGGGCCGTCGAAGGAGGAGCGTGAGAACGGCCTCTTCAACCTGCTCTATGTCGCGATCGCGCCCGACGGCCGCATGGTCCGCGCCGGCGTCACCGGTGACCGCGATCCCGGCTACGGCTCGACCTCCAAGATGATCTCCGAATGCGCGATCTGCCTGCTGCGTGACGCGAGCGATGTTGCCGCCGGATTCTGGACGCCGGGCGCAGCGATGCAGCACAAGCTGATCAAGCGGCTGCAGGACAATGCGGGGCTGACGTTTGGGGTGGAGAGCTAGCTCGGTATCGTAGGGTGGGCAAAGGCGCAACGCGCCGTGCCCACGATCTCTCAGTGGTGGGCACGCTGCGCTTTGCCCACCCTACGGCAGTTGAGATTGCCGCTACGCCGCCCGCGCGTCGTACGCGTACATGAACTCCATGCTCTTCGAGCCCAGCGGCAATAGCCATTTCAGCATCTGATTGCGCATCCACGCGCCGGTAGCGCTGAACTCGCGCTTGCTGTTGCCGTTGCGGCGGGCCATCGCGACGATCTTCTCGGTGCGCGGACGCCGTTCGGCCTCGAAGGCCTGGAAGGTGGCGCCGAGCTCCTGTCCCTCCTGCATCAGGCGGGCGAGCCGCATCGCATCCTCCAACGCGAGCGAGGCGCCCTGACCGGCATGGGGGCTGGTGGCATGCGCGGCATCGCCGATCAGCAGCGAGCGCTTGCGCGACCAGGTCGGCAGCGTCGCGACGTCGAGCGTGTCGGTGACCACGATGTTCTCGGCCGCCGCGATGATATCAGGGATCGGATCGTGCCAGCCGCGGTGGAAGCCGCGCAGATGCTGCTTCAGCGTCGCGTGGTCGAGCGCGCGGAACATCGCCGCGTCCATGCCGTGCGCGGGCTGCGTGCTCCACCACATCACGCCGTCGTTCGGGTCCGGGCTGCAATGGCCGTAGCCGAAGAAGCCGCTCTGGCCGAAGGTGGTCTCGACATGCCGGCCGATCGGCCTGCCGTCGAGGACGGCGTGCGGCACGAAGCCGCCGAAGCCGATCAGGCCGGTGTCGAAGGGTTGCGGTCCGTCCGGCACGACCTGGCGACGCACCACCGAGTGCACGCCGTCGGCGCCGATCAGGAAGTCGCCTTCGGCGGTGGTGCCGTCAGAGAAATAGGCGATGATCGGCTGGTCGCCGCGATCCTCGATCTTGATCAGGCGCTTTTCGAAATAGAGCGAGACGCAGGCGCACCAGGCCTTGTCGATCAGGATCTCGTTCAGTGTCGCGCGGGAGATATTGACGGCCGGCTGGCCGAACCGCCGCGCCATGTCGCGGTTGATCGAGCCGAGCTTCTCGCCGCCCTGCGAATAGAAGTCGAAGGCCTCCGCGACCGAGCCGCGGCTGATCAGCTCGTTCGCAAGGCCGATCTCGTCCATCACATGCATGCCGTTCGGCGCGATCTGGAGGCCGCCGCCGATGCCCTTCGAATAGGGCCACGCCTCGTAGATCGCGGACTCGATCCCGGCGCGGCGCAGCAGGATCGCGGCGACGGGCCCGGCGATGCCGGCGCCGATGATGAGGGCCTTGCGGGGACGGCTGGACATGGCTTGCTCCCGACGTTTCCGTGGTGCTAGGAGAAATTACGGTCGCTAAATCTCTTAGTGGCTAAGATATATATCGAGTAAGATAAGAGGCCGACCTTGTCAAGGACGAAGGCGCGCGTTGCGCTGTTGCAGGAGCTCGAGGCGGCGATGCGCAGGTCGTCCGCGCAGGGCGTGCTCTATGGCCAGACCGTTGCGAATGTTGCCGGAATCGCCAATTCCGACCTCGAATGCATGGACATCCTCTATCTCGAGGGCCGCGTCACCGCCGGCCGGCTCGCCGAAGTCACCGGATTGACGACGGGCGCGATCACCGGCGTGATCGACCGGCTCGAGAAGGCCGGCCTCGTGCGCCGCGAGCGGGACGAGAAGGACCGCCGCAAGGTCTTCATTTCGGTCGTGCCGGAGACGGCCATGAAGATCGGCCAGCTCTACGTGCCGATGCAGCAGGCGATGGAGAAAGTGTTCGGCGCCTATTCCGACGAGGAGCTGCGCCTGCTGCTGCGTTTCGCCAATGAGGGCTACAAGGGCGTGCTCGCGGCAACCGAAGCGCTGAAAAGCCTTCTCGACACGCCGCCGGAGAAGCGTCCCGATCTCAAGCTGAAGAAGCTTCGTCGCTAACCTTATAGGCCTGCGCGGCGGCGATCATGCCCCACATCGCGCCCAGCATCATCCAGAAGTGGCGCCAGTGGTCGGTGTCGATCACGAAGCTTTCGCCGACGGTCCCGACGAAAGCGGAGAAGATCGCGAGATAAGCGCGCGGCCAGGGCACGCGGACGAAGATGTGCCTGAAACCCATGATGACGGTGGTGAAGACCAGCGCGGGATAGCACACGCCCGAGAGCCAGCCGCCCGACATGAAAGCGTTGAGGTAGGAGTTGTGGGTGTCCTCGGGGAAGTAGCGGTGGAATTGCAGCGGGCCAATGCCGAACGGCAGCTCGAGCGCCATCTCCGCACCCAGGATGTGCCGGCCGAAGCGTCCGAAGCGGCCTTCGTCATAGCTCTGGTCGAAGCTGGCGCGCTGCTTGAACATCTCGGCGGTGGCATCGAATGACAGCAGCACCGCGATCAGCGCAAGGCCCAGCACCGCGGCGACGATCGCCATGATGACGATGCGCGAGCGCTGCGCGTTGGTGCGGCTGGTCAGCACCATCAGCGCCAGCATGAAGGCGGAGGTCAGCACGAGGCCGCCCCAGGCGGCGCGCGAGAACGCGAGCAGGATCGCCAGCGACATGATGCCGAAGGCGATGACGTTGCGGATCGCCTTGCCGAGCTTGTCCGAGACCACGCTCTGGAGCGCGAACAGCGCCGGCAGGATCAGAAAGGCGCCGAGCACGTTCGGATCCTTGAACGTGCCGCGCGCACGGCCGTACAGCGTCAGCAGGTCGTTGCTGCCCGGCACCAGGTGGAAGTAGCCGGCGACCGCCAGGAGTGAGGCGACCATCGCACCGACCACGAGACCGCGGCGGAGCATGTCGAGCCGGGCCTCGGTGTCCTCGGAGATGACCATGGCGAAGAACACCACGGTCACAGCCATGTACCAGGAGGTCGCGATCCAGCTCACCACCTCGGACTGCTCGAACAGCGGGATCGCGCTGATGGTGTAGCCGACATTGAGCAGGACCAGCATCAGCACCAGCGGCATTAGCACGAGCCGCAGGCGCAGGCCGGTGGCGAAGAAGGTGACGGTCGCGAGCAGCGTCACGATCTCGTAGGGGCTCGGCTCGATGAAGACGATGGCGCCGGAGGCGCCGACCAGCCACACCAGCGCGCGCTGGAGCGCCAGCACGCCGGGCGCAGCCGGTGCGGCCAATTTCACTCCACCGGCTGTCGCCGCATACGCCATCACACGCTCATACGCTTACGCAACTCGCACGCCACAAACACAGCTGTCATCGCCCGGCTTGACCGGGCGATCCAGTACTCCGCGGCAGCGAGGTTCGGCCTCGGCGTCTCGGCGTACTGGATGCCCAGGTCGAGCCGGGGCATGACGGAAAACTCAATACGCGTTCTCGTTCTTGGTCAGCAGCGAGATCGGCGTTTTCAGGAGAATGACGAGGTCGAACAGCACCGACCAGTTCTCGATGTAATAGAGGTCGAACTCGACGCGCTTCTGGATCTTCTCTTCGTTGTCGATCTCGCCGCGCCAGCCGTTGATCTGGGCCCAGCCGCTGATGCCGGGCTTGACGCGATGGCGGGCGAAATAACCGTCGACGGCTTCGTCGAACAGCCGGCTCTGGAGCTTGCCCTGCACCGCATGCGGGCGCGGGCCGACCAAAGAGAGATTGCCGGAGAATACCACGTTGAAGAGCTGCGGCAGCTCGTCCAGGCTGGTCTTGCGGATGAAGCGGCCGACGCGGGTGACGCGCGGATCGTTCTTGGTCACCACTTTCGATGCCGTCGGGTCGGCCTGGTGGTGGTACATCGAGCGGAACTTGTAGACGTCGATGCGCTCGTTGTTGAAGCCGAAGCGCTTCTGGCGGAACAGCACCGGACCGGGGCTGTCGAGCTTTACGGCCAACGCCACCAGTCCCATGATCGGCAGCGCTGCGAGCAGCGCGAGGCCGCCGACGATGCGGTCGAACAGCCATTTCATCACCAGATCCCAGTCGGTGATCGGCGCCTCGAACACGTCGAGCGTCGGCACCTCGCCGAGATAGGAATAGGAGCGGGGACGGAAGCGCAGCTTGTTGGTGTGCGCGGAGAGACGGATGTCGACCGGCAGCACCCAGAGCTTCTTCAGCATCTCCAGGATGCGCGTCTCGGCGGAGATCGGCAGCGCGAACAGCACCAGGTCGACGCGGGTGCGGCGGGCAAACTCGACGATGTCGTCGACCTTGCCGAGCTTGCGCGCGCCGGCGCAGGTGTCGAGCGCGCGGCTGTCGTTGCGGTCGTCGAACACGCCGAGCACGTGGATGTCGGAATCCTCCTGCGCGTTCAGTGCCTCGACAAGCTCCTCGCCGTTGCGGTCGGCGCCGACGATGATGGTGCGGCGGTCGAGCCGGCCCTGCCGCGCCCAGGCGCGCACCAGCGAGCGCAGCACCAGGCGCTCCGCGATCAGTGCGGCGAGCCCGAGGAAGTAGAAGGCGGCGAGCCACAGCCGCGACATTTCGCTGCCGAACTTGGCAAAGAAGGAGACGCCGATGAACAGCAGGAAGACGAACGACCAGGACGAGATCATTCGCGTCATCTGCCGGAGCTGTCCGCGGAACAGCTGCACCTGGTAGATGTCGGCGGCCTGGAAGCAGACCACGGCGGCGATCGCGACGGCCACGATCTCCGCAGGATAGGTCCAGCTGAAGCCGCCGGCGAGCGGCATGACATAACCGATATAGACCCCGAGGCCGACGAGGCTCAGCAGCGCGAAGTCAATGAGGCGGACGAAGCCGGCGATCACGATCGGCGAATAGGCGCGGGCGACCTTCTGGTTGACGACCTCGAGCGCGGCGGGCGAGAGCCGGCGGCGGCGTTCCACAAAGGGCTGATCAGCGGGCCTCGCCGCAGCGCTGGCCGCGGCATCGAGCATCGAGCGTGCGTTGAGCGGTTCCACGGGCGTCCACGTCCATTCCAAGAACCCGTGGGTCGCGACTTTGCGGCCCCGGGCAAGCATCCCCTGGCACTCGATTACCGGACAAATCGGAAGATTTTCTAAAGCGGCCTTAAGGATGGTTAATGATTGGCAAATGCGTCGCGATAGCCCGCGAGCACGCCGTCGACCATGGCCTGCTGGGAGAAATGCGCGGAGATGCGCTCGCGCAAGGAGGTCGCGCGTTGCGCGGTCGCTTGCGGATCGTCCAGCGCCGCTGCGATCGCCTCGGCCATGGCCTCGGGGTTGCTCGGCGCGAACAAAGCGGGGCTGTTGGTGCCAAAGATTTCGGGGATGCCGCCGATCTTCGAGGCGATCATGGGAATGCCGGCGGCTCCCGCCTCGATCACGACATAGGGCATGGAATCGCCGCGCGAGGGAACGACCAGCAGTCGCCCCTTGGAGAAGCCGTAGCGCGCCTTGACGTGGCCGATGAAACGGATGGTGCTGGTGAGGCCGAGCTTCTCGACCTGCGCCTTCAGCGCCGCCGTCTCCTCACCGTCGCCGCCGAGGGTGAGCGTGACGTTCTTGCCGCCTTCGCGCAGGCGCGCCACGGCATCGACCAGCAGGTCTGCGCCCTTGATGTGCCTGAACTCGCCGACATAGCAGAGGTCGGTGGCATCCTCGGCGGTGATGACGGGTTCGAATTCCTCAGGCGTCACGCCATTGAAGACGCAATGCACCACGCCCTTGGGCGTGCCGACGATGCGCTGATAGGTGTCGCGGGCAAAGGCGCTCTCGAACAGGAACAGGTCGGTCGCGCCCATCAAGGAGCGTTCGAGCCGCGCGTAGAACTCGCCCTTCAAGGTGTTGAGCGGATAGTGCAGCGAGCCGCCATGCGGCGTGTAGATGCGGATGGTGTCGTCGGTGCGCCGTCGCATGCGGATGAAGGCGCCGGCCTTGGCGCCGTGGCCGTGCATGACGTGAGGCTTGAGCTTCGAGATCAGGCGCCGCATCCGCATCCACACCATGACATCGTCGGGCGACGGCTCGCGGCGAATCGCCATGCGGTACACGCCGAGCCTCAAGCGCGGCGCGAGCTCCGTCAGCGCCTTGTCGGCGCGTTCGCCGCCGGTGAGGCTGTCGGCAAGGATCCCGACGTGGTGGCCGCGGTCGACCTGGCCGTTGGCGACGTCGAGGATGTGGCGAAAGATGCCGCCGACCGGAGCGCGCACGGCGTGCAGGATTCGAAGCGGCTGGTCGGGTGAGGGGGGCATGATCAAAACCAGCGCTCGACGGCGAGTACCGAACAATTCCAGGAAATATCGAGAGGGATTAAGAGCCTTCGTGGTTAACAAACGGTGAGGAACGCGCGGGCGCGAGGCGCTGGATGGCACGATTAACCCAGCGGCAACCTTAATGGAGTGTAATCGCTGCGGTTGAGGTAGCTTGGTGGCGTTGCCCCTGCGGGAGTGTTCGATGCGTTTAGCGTTCTGGCGTGCCGGCAAGGACAAGGCGGTGATCGAGCGGGCTGTTTCGAAGTCCAAAGCCGAAGCCAAGGCGACCGAAGCCAGGATGGTCGAAGCCGCGCCCAAGGTCGAAGCCGCCAAGGTTGAAGCAAAGCCTGCGCCGGTCATCGCGAAGCAGGCCGCGGTCGAATCCGGTGACATCGATCTGCACGCGCTCGGCGCAGCACTGGCCCGCAAGCGCAGCTGGATCGTCGTGCCTACGGTGCTGGCGCTCGTCGCGTCGATTGCCGCCGTCAACCTGGTCACGCCGCGCTACAAGTCGGAAACCCGCATCCTGATCGACGGCCGCGAGAACGTGTTCCTGCGCCCGAACAGCGACCGCACCGAGGAGCGGCAGGCGCTCGACGCCGAGGCCGTCACCAGCCAGGTGCAGCTCGTGCTGTCGCGCGATCTCGCGCGCGAGATCATCAAGAAGAACAAGCTTGCCGAGCGGCCCGAATTCGATCCGGTGCTGCAAGGCATCTCGCCGCTGAAGTCGCTGGCGGCCCTCGTCGGCATCGGCCGCGATCCGTTCTCGATGACGCCGGAAGAGCGCGTGCTGGATGCCTATTACGAGCGCTTGCAGGCCTACGCCGTCGACAAGTCGCGCGTCATCGTGGTCGAATTCCAGTCCGCCGATCCGGACCTTGCCGCACGCGTCGCCAACTCGATCGCCGACGGCTACCTCGTGCTGCAGCAGAATGCCCGCCAGGACCAGGCCAAGAACGCGAGCCAGTGGCTCGCGGGCGAGATCGAGAATCTGCGCAAGAAGGTGTCCGACGCCGAGGCCAGGGTCGAGGATTTCCGCTCGAAGTCGAGCCTGTTCGTCGGCACCAACAACACCACGCTGTCGAACCAGCAGATGGGCGAGGTCAACACCCAGCTCAACAATGCGCGCTCGATGAAGGCGGATGCGGAATCCAAGGCGCGGCTGATCAAGGAGATGCTCCAGAGCGGCAAGCCGATCGAGGCATCCGAAGTGGTGAACTCCGAGCTGATGCGTCGATTGTCGGAGCAGCGGGTGACATTGCGGGCGCAGCTCGCCGAACAATCGTCCACGCTGCTCGGCAACCACCCGCGCATCAAGGAGCTGAAGGCCCAGCTCGGCGACCTCGACAACCAGATCCGGGACGAGGCGGCCAAGATCTCCCGCTCGCTCGAAAACGACGCCCGCATCGCCAGTGGCCGGGTCGACGGCCTGACGGCGAGCCTCGAGCAGCTCAAGAAGCAGGCGACCTCGACCAACGGGCAGGACGTGCAACTGCGCGCGCTCGAGCGCGAGGCCAAGGCGCAGCGCGACCTGCTCGAGACCTATCTCGCGAAGTATCGCGAGGCCAATACCCGCGAGACCATCGACACCGCGCCGACCGATGGCCGCATCATCTCGCGCGCCATCGTCTCCAATACGCCGGCCTATCCGAAGAAGCTGCCGATCGTGCTGATCGCGACGATCGCGACGCTGCTGCTCTCGTCAGGCGTCGTCGTCACCAGCGAGCTGCTCCGCCAGACCGCGCCGCGCGCGGTGGCCGCCTTCACGCCGGCGCCGGCGCAACCGCAGGCGGCGGTCCGCCAGGAACCAGTCGTCCAGCCGCCCGTCCAGCCGCCCGTCCAGCCGCCCGTCCAGCCGCCCGTCGAGCCGTTCGTCGAGCCGGTCATCGAAGAGCCGGCGCCGCTTCAGCCGGAGATGACGGCCGGTGCCGGTGTCGCCGAATTCGCCGAGATCGAGCATCTGGCGGGCAGCCTGCGCGCTGCAGGCGCCGCGGCGAAGAAGGTCACGGTGCTCGGCACCGCGTCCGGCGAAGCCGTGACGCTATCGGCCTTGACGCTGGCCCGGCATCTGGCGCGCGACGCGCGTGTCGTCGTGGTCGATCTCGCCGCGTCCTCGCCGACCATCGCCGCCGTGTCGGTCGACGCCTCCGCGCCCGGCCTTGCCGAGCTGATGCAGGGCGAAGCCTCGTTCGCCCAGGTCATCACCCGCGACAAGCTCTCGCGGCTGCATCTGGTCATGGCCGGCCGTCCCGGCTTCGACCGCAGCCTGCTGCAATCGCCGCGCGTGGGCCTCGCGATCGACGCGTTGCTGCGCGCCTATGACCATGTGCTGCTCGATGCCGGCGGTGCTTCCGACCTTCCGGCCGAGCTGCTGACGACCAGCGCCCGCGCCGTCGTGGTGCCCGATGCCTCGATGGCACAGGACGCGCGCACGCTGATGTGCGAGCAGCTGAAGGCCGTCGGCTTCAGCGAGGTGACGATGCTGAGCAAGCCCGTGCAGCCGTCGGATGCCGTGGAGACGCCGCGCGTGGTCGCGGCGTAGTAGATATTACCCTCTCCCATTGTGGAAGAGGGTGGCCTCGCGAAAGCGAAGCCGGGTGAGGGGTCTCTCTCCGCGAGTCCGGAATCGTAGGGTGGGCAAAGGCGCACTTGCGCCGTGCCCACCACCTTTCAACGATTGCGGCAGACGTGGGCACGCTTCGCTTTGCCCACCCTACGACACTGCGAAGTTTACCCGAACGCCTGGCGCAGTCGTCGGGCCAGGTCGAACAGCACCTGGTTCTGCTTCACAAGCCGCTTGCCGTGGCTGAGCGATGACATCGCCATCGCCGCGAGCTTGCCGCGCGAAGTCAGCGGAACAAAACTGTCGAAGATGTCCTCGTCGTCCTTGCAGAACATCCGCTTGTACTCGTCCGAGCCGATGCCGAGGTCGAGCGAGCGGTAGCCGCGCTCGCCGTAGCGGTCGATGATGTAGCGCATCAGGATCAGGCCCGGGCTGTAGCGGGCGTGCTCCGACATCGTGTAGGTGTTGAACATCATCGAGAAGCGCTGGCCGTCGGCGACGCCGGCGAAGATCGCGATCACCTCGTCGTCGCATTCGAGCGCGTGGATGTCGATGACGCGTCCTTCGCCACGCGGCGACAGGCAGGCGCTGCGGACGAACTGCTCGACACCGGGCTCGGCGAAAACGTTCGGCAGTTTCTGTTCGGCCATCCGCGCCGGCTTGACGCGGAAGAACCAGTCGAGCAGGCGGGTGACGTCCGCGTCCGTCGTGGCGAGGTGATAGCGGTAGCCGGCGAGCGACTGGAGCTTCTTCTCCTTGCTCTTGAGGCGGCGGCGGAAGGAGTTGCTGATCCGCGATGTGGGCGGGCCGCCCGGCTCCATCGTCAGCAGCGGACAGCCGTTGATCGCGCTCTGTCGCGGCAAGGCCGCGAACGGGTTGTGCTGGTCGCACCAGCGCAGCGGCTGCTGCGTCAGCGCGAGCACGTCGATATGCGCGCGCAGCGGTGCAAGCAGCGCGTCGAGATCGGCGGTGCCGGCTTCGCCTGCGAACTCGGCGTTCCACAATCCCATGTTGAAGGTCGTGTGCTTGCCGCCCATGAAGCAGGCCGTGCGCACGCCGTGGTTCTGGCGCAGCGCGAGCGGCAGCAGCAGCAGCGGCTGGCGGTCGGCGTCGCGGGCGATGACGATGAAGGGACCGGCGCCTTCGTGAGCGCCGACCTGCCGCTGCCAGGGGCCGAGCAGGTCAAAGCGCTGATAGGGCGTGAAGAGATGGCCGGGCTCCTCGAAGGCGCGCCAGATCGCTTCGGCCTCGCCGAGGTCGCCGAGGATATCGACATGCGCGATACGGCTCGCTTTCGACCGCGCTGGCGCTTCTGCCGTCCGGCTTTGCATCGCCGCAGCCATGGTCATTCGCGAAACCTGTCGAGAAAACGAAAAATGCGTAATTCGGCCTGTGGCCGACCTTTGCAAACAAATGTCAACAAAGGGTAATGAGGAGGGGCCAGGACCTGAGCAAGCGAACGGGCCGCCGGCGAGCGCGAAGGTGGGATATTGGCATCCGACGACAGATGGCTGCAACGGCTGCGCCTCGAGCTGACCTGGTTCACCGGTCAGGCTGCGCTGCGCAGCCGTGGTGCCGGCGCCATCCTGCGCTTTGCGCATGTGCGGCCGCGGCGGCGCGGTGGGTTTCAGCCGCTGCGCCAGCACGAGATCACTCCGCAATTCCTCGACCGCGCCATTCGCGCGCTGAAGCGGTGGAAGTACGATTTCCTCGGCATGGACGAGGTCTGCCGGCGTGCGGTGACGCTGCCGGAGAAGCGGCGCTTCGTGGCGCTCACCTTCGACGGCGCGCCGAAGGATCTCATCAAGTTTGCCTATCCGGTGCTGGCACGCCACGGCGTGCCTTTCACGATCTATGTGCCCACCGCGTTTCCCGATGGCGTCGGTGAAGCCTGGTGGCTCGGGCTGGAGCAGGTGATCGCGCGCGAGAGCCGCATCAGCCTGATGATGGGCGACAGGGAGCAGCGCTTCACGGTCACAGGCAATGCCGAGAAGCAGGCGTTGTTCGCTTATCTCGAAGGCTGGCTGCGCTCGCTGCCGCCGGTGGAGCTGTCGGCTGCAATCGCCGATCTCTGCACGCGCTACCGGGTCGACCTCGCCGCGCTATCGCGCGAAGCGTCGATGGATTGGGAGGACCTCGCGAAGCTCGCTGCCGACCCACTGGTCACGATCGGCAACGCGACCGTGAACTATCCCGTTCTCGCCAACATGAAGGACGCAGGCGCGCTGCGCGAGATGACGATGGGCAAGGCGGTCGCGGAATCCGCGTTCGATCGCGAGATCAGGCATCTGGCGTTTCCGTTCGGCGACCGCGCCGCGTTCCGGCGCAGCCACGTCGTGATGGCGGAGGAGGCCGGGTTTGCCAGCGCGGTCTCGACGATCCCGGGCATCGTGGAGGCGGAGGGGCGCACCAATCTGCGCGCGCTGCCGCGGATTTCCTGGGACGGGCGCGTGCGCTCGCTGCGGATGCTGCGCGTGCTGGTATCAGGCGTGGCCTTTGCGCCGGTGAGGCCGACCGGCAGCGCTACGGGCCAGACTTGACGCGATCGGGCCGCTGCATCCAGCTCACGATCGGCATCGCCGGCAGCACCCAGCCCATGCCGACCACGACGTAATAGATCGCCTGCCGCCAGCCGGATTCGGCGATCCACGGCATCTGCGCCGCCGCCATGCCGAGCAGGGCCCAGACGGTGGCCAGCACCAGCAGCAGGATGGCGCCGAGGAACTTGCGGGTGCGGATCGTCATGGCGGACTGTTGCGGCTTTCGCGTAACTTGCGCTGCGGGAGCGGGGGACTATAAGGGGCACGCAGTCCGGTTCAAGTCTCTTAGGCACAGGCTTGGTTTTGTCCTTGAAATGACGATGATTTCCACCCCGTCCGAGCCGCACCGCGCCGTGCGCTGGTGGCTGATCTCCGTGGCCGCTCTGATCGCGCTGATGGTGCTGGTCGGCGGGGCGACGCGGCTGACGGAATCCGGCCTGTCGATCGTCGAATGGAAGCCGGTCACGGGCAGCGTTCCGCCGCTTTCGGAGACGCAGTGGACCGAGGCGTTCGAGGCCTACAAGAAGATCCCGCAATATCGTGAGCTCAACGCGGGCATGAGCCTGTCCGAGTTCAAGGAGATCTTCTGGTGGGAATGGAGCCACCGGCTGCTCGGCCGCTTCATCGGCGTCGCCTATCTGCTGCCGTTCCTGTTCTTCCTCTGGCGCGGCGGCCTGTCGGGTGAGCTGAAGCGGCGCCTGTGGCTGCTGTTCGCGCTCGGCGGGCTGCAGGGTGCGGTCGGCTGGTGGATGGTGGCCTCGGGCCTGACGGAGCGGGTCGAGGTCTCGCAATACCGGCTGGCGACGCATCTGGTGCTGGCGCTGCTGATCTTCGCCGGCATCGTCTGGACGGTGCGGCGGCTCAAGGAGCGGCGGCAGATCGCCGCGCCCGCGCGGCTGCGGTTCACCAGCGCGCTGCTCCTCGTCGTGACCTTCGTGCAGATCTATTTCGGTGCGCTGGTCGCGGGCCTGCGCGCCGGGCGCGCCTACAATACCTGGCCGCAGATCGACGGTGCGTTCATTCCCTCGGCCGAGCGGCTGTGGTTCGAGACGCCGTGGTGGCGCAACATGTTCGACAACGTGCTGACCGTGCAGTTCGAGCATCGCATGACGGCCTATTTGCTGTTCGTGCTGGCGGCGTTGCATGCGTTCGATGCGGTGCGTTCGCGCGCGGGTGCCGCGGCTGGCGGCGCGCTCTGGCTGTTCGCGGCGGTCAGCGTGCAGGCCGTGCTCGGCATCCTCACGCTGCTCAACCAGGTGCCGATCGACCTTGCGCTTTCGCACCAGGCGATGGCGATCGTGGTGCTCACGCTCGCGGTGATGCAGGTCGAGCGGCTGGCCTCGCGACAGTCTGCGCAAGCGCAGCCGCGCGCGGTTCCTGTCAGCCAGCCCGGCTGATCAGCAATAACCGTAGACGCCGCACGCGTAGGGCAGGCGCCAGAAATAATCGACCTGCTTCCCCCCGTAATACGGGCCCTGATAATCGTAGCTCCAGGGCCGGCCGTAATAGCCCGGCAAGGTGCTGGAGCCGGGCAGGAGCGGCGTGCCCGGCAGGTTGCGGATGTAGCTGCCGATGCCATAGGCCGGCGAGATCAGCGCATCCGGATCGGTCTCGACATAGACCTGTGGCGGGTCCTGCGGCGGCACGGCAGCGCGCCGCATTGCCGTCGCCGGCAGATCGGCGGCGAGCGCGCCTGAAACCGTCAGCATCGCCGCAAGGGCAGGTACCATCCAGCGCAGCATCGTCGGCTCCGAATCAAAGGGGCGATCCAAGGACGATGTATGCGGCAGATATGGTTAATGACTGTTAACTGACGGCGGCCGAAACGGCCGCCGTCATTCCGGGGCGGTGCGCAGCACCGAACCCGGATCTAGAGATGACCAGACAATCTTGAGGTTCCGGATTCGCGCTTTGCGCGCCCCGGAACGACCGGAAGCTAAGCCCCCAGCGCCTGCTCCAGGTCGGCGATCAGATCTTCCTTGTCCTCGATGCCGATCGAAAGCCGCACCACGTCGGGGCCCGCGCCGGACTTCACCTTCGCGGCGTCGTCGAGCTGGCTGTGGGTGGTCGAGGCCGGATGGATCACCAGCGAGCGGGTGTCGCCGACATTGGCGAGGTGCGAGAACAGCTGCAACTTCGACACCAGGCTGACGCCGGCGTCATAGCCGCCCTTCAGGCTGAAGGTGAACACCGCGCCCGCGCCCTTTGGCGCATATTTGCGCGCGAGCTGGTTGTACTTGTCGCTCGGCAGGCCCGCATAGCTCACCGAGGCCACCGCCGGATGGCCGGCGAGGAATTCGGCGACCGCCTTGGCGTTGTCGCAGTGCTTCTGCATGCGCAGCGGCAACGTCTCGATGCCGGTCAGGATCATGAAGGCGTTGAACGGCGAGAGCGCCGGTCCAAGGTCGCGCAGGCCGAGCACGCGGCAGGCGATCGCGAAGGCGAAATTGCCAAAGGTCTCCTGCAGGCGGATGCCGTGATATTCCGGCCGCGGCTCCGACAGCATCGGGTATTTGCCCCCCGTCGACCAGTCGAAGGTGCCGGCATCGACGATGATGCCGCCGAGCGAATTGCCGTGGCCGCCCAAAAATTTCGTCAGCGAGTGCACGACGATGTCGGCGCCGTGGTCGATCGGGCGAATGAGGTAGGGCGAAGCGAGCGTGTTGTCGACGATCAGCGGCACGCCCGCCTTGCGCGCGACCGTCGAGATCGCCTCGATGTCGGTGATGCTGCCGGCGGGGTTGGCGATGGACTCGATGAAGATCGCCTTGGTGCGCGGCGTCACCGCGCGCTCGAAGCTTGCGATGTCATCAGGGTCGGCCCACACCACGTTCCAGCCAAAGCTCTTGAACGCGTGCGTGAACTGGTTGATCGAGCCGCCATAGAGCTTTCGCGCGGCGATGAACTCGTCGCCGGGCTGCAGCAATTGCTGCAACACCACGACCTGCGCGGCATGGCCCGAGGCCACCGCCAGCGCAGCCGTGCCGCCTTCGAGCGCGGCGACGCGCTCTTCCAGCACGGCGTTGGTCGGGTTGCCGATGCGGGTGTAGATGTTGCCGAACGCCTGCAGGCCGAACAGCGAGGCGGCGTGATCGGCGTCGTTGAAGACAAATGATGTCGTTTGATAAATCGGAGTCGCGCGCGCGCCGGTGGTCGGATCGGGCTGTGCACCGGCATGCACGGCGAGGGTTGAAAATCCCGGAAGGCGATCGCTCATTGAGGGCGTCCTGTTCTTGTGGTCTGAAATCGCGCGGCATGCTGATCGGCGCCGCGGCTGTCGTCAAGCCGCCGCTTCACAGCTCGACGCTACGCATTGTCACGTTCGCAGAGGCGGAAATTTATTGCGTCAGCTTTGCTCGGTCTTGTTTTTCGCCGCGCGATCCGATGCTGCGGTATCGCCGCCGCCGACGCTCATCCGATTGAGGGATAGCCGCATGCCCTGTGTCGGTGCCGGCGCACGCTTGGAGCTGAGCGTGCGCGAATTCACGCCCATCCAGGAGATTTCAGAGGACAGGCGGCCATATTCGATCTTGGGGCAGCGGTTCATGACCACCTTGATACCAACCGATTCCGCTTTCGCCGCCGCAGCATCGTCGCGTGCGCCGAGCTGCATCCAGATCACCTTCGGCAGCGGATCGAGCGTGAGGGCTTCCTCTACGACAGGCATGATGTGGCTGGAGTTGCGAAAAATGTCGATCATGTCGACGGGACGGCCGATGTCCGACAGCGAGGCGACGAACGGCTTGCCGAGCAGATCCTTGCCGACATGGCCCGGATTGATCGGGATCATGTCGTAGCCGCGCTGTGCCAGATATTTGAACGCGAAATAGCTCGGCCGCACGTTGACCGGCGAGGCGCCGACCATCGCGATCGACTTCACGCTGTTGAGGATGCCGCGGATGTAATTGTCGGGATAGGCGTCGTGGTTCATCTTTTTCTTTCTCTGACCCTCATGGTGAGGAGCGCGGCACGCGCGTCTCGAACCATGAAGCCGCAGTCGGGCCTCTATCCTTCGAGACGCCGCGTTCCGCGGCTCCTCAGGATGAGGAGTTGACTACTCATCCCGCCATGTCGGCGTGCGCTTCTCGATGAAGGCGCCGATGCCTTCCTCGGCGTCGCGCGCCATCATGTTCTCGGTCATCACCTCTGCGGCATAGCGATAGGCGTCCGCAAGGCTCATTTCGGCCTGGCGGTAGAAGGCCTCCTTGCCGAGCTTGACGGTATAGGCGGATTTGAGCGCGACCTGTTGCGCGAGCTCGATCGCGGCGCCGAGTTCGGTGCCGGCAGGCACGACGCGATTGACGAGCCCGATCTCGCGGGCGCGGTCGGCCGTGACAGGCTCGCCCGTCAGCAGCATCTCCATCGCCTGCTTGCGCGGCACGTTGCGCGACAGCGCCACCATCGGCGTCGAGCAGAACAGGCCGATATCGACACCGGGCGTCGCGAACTTCGCGTCCTCCGATGCGATCGCGAGATCGCAGCTCGCAACCAGCTGGCAGCCGGCCGCGGTCGCGATGCCCTGGACGGCGGCGACCACGGGCTTGGGCAGATGCACGACCGCCTGCATCATCGCGCTACAGGCATTCATCATCTCGGCGAAGAAGGCGCGGCCACGGTCCGGGTCAGCGCGGCGCGCGGTCAGTTCCTTCATGTCGTGGCCGGCGGAGAAGGCGGGACCGTTGGCCGCGATCACCACGCCGCGGACGGCCTTGTCGTCGCGGATCTCGTTGAGCTCGGCATGCAGGGCCGCGATCATCGCCGCCGACAGGCTGTTGCGCGCAGCCGGGCGGTTGAGCGTCAGGACCGCGATGGGGCCAATGGTCTCACGCAGCAGGATCTGCGGTTGCGGGGAGGGGGCGCGGGCGGCCTGGACGGACATTGACGCGACTTCCGTGGAATGATTGCAATTGGATGACACCAATAACTTAATGTACCAGGGCAAGCGAAGCGAGGGTGGGGAACGGCATGGCGTTAGCGAAAATGAGCGTGGCGGAGCTCGAGCAGTTTCTCCGTGACGAGTTTCCCCAGGCCTTCAGCGGCGACGACATCACGATCGAGAGCGCGGACGGCCAGACCAGCCTTTTGCGCCAGCGCTACAGCGAAAGGATGCTGCGGCCGGGTGGAACCGTGTCGGGCCCGACGCTGATGGCGCTGGCCGATTTCGCGATGTACGTGGTGCTGCTGTCCGCGATCGGGCCGATCGGGCTCGCGGTCACCACCAATCTCAACATCAATTTCCTGCGCAAGGGCCAGCCCGGGCAGGATGTGCTGGCCGAGGCCCGGCTGCTCAAGCTCGGCAAGCGCCTGGCGGTCGGGGAGGTGAACCTGTTGTCCGGGACCTCACCCGATCCGATCGCCCATGTCACCTCGACCTATTCCATTCCAAATGTTTGAGCTTTTTGCAGGTAATATAGCACCATATTTTTAAATTGTTGATTTTGCTTAAGTAATTTCCGTCGTGTAGCATTGACCGTTGCGCGTCTCTTCTCTAGAAACCCGCGCAGTCCGGCGCGGTGTTCGCGCCGATGCTCCCCGTCCACGGAAACTCTGACATGAAAACCTTTTCGGCAAAGCCGGCCGAGGTGACGAAGAAGTGGGTGCTGATCGACGCCAAGGGTCTGGTCGTCGGCCGTCTCGCCACCATCGTCGCCATGCGCCTGCGCGGCAAGCACCTCCCGACCTACACCCCGCACGTTGATTGCGGCGACAACGTCATCATCATCAACGCGCAGCATGCGGTCCTCACCGGTCGCAAGCGCGAGCAGAAGACCTACTACAAGCACACCGGCTATGTCGGCCACGTCAAGGAGCGCACCGCGCGCCAGATCCTCGAGGGTCGTCATCCCGAGCGCGTGCTCGAGAAGGCCGTCGAGCGCATGATCCCGCGTGGTCCGCTCGGTCGCGTGCAGATGGGCAACCTCCGTGTTTACGGCGGCGCCGATCATCCGCACGAGGCGCAGCAGCCCGAGAAGATCGATATCGCCAAGTTGAACCGCAAGAACACGAGGGCCGCATAACATGGCCGAATCCATCCAGTCGCTCGACCAGCTCTCGCAGCTCAAGACGGCGGCGGCGCCCGAGGCGCCCAAGCACGAGAAGAAGGTCGACAAGTTCAACCGCGCCTATGCCACCGGCAAGCGCAAGGACGCGGTCGCTCGCGTGTGGATCAAGCCGGGCGCCGGCAAGGTCACCGTCAACTCGCGCGAGGTCGAGGTCTATTTCGCCCGTCCCGTGCTGCGCATGATGATCGAGCAGCCGTTCTCGGTGGCCCAGCGTTCGGGCCAGTACGACGTGATCTGCACCGTCGCCGGCGGCGGTCTGTCCGGCCAGGCCGGCGCGGTCCGTCACGGCATCTCCAAGGCGCTCACCTATTTCGAGCCGGAGCTGCGCTCCGTGCTCAAGAAGGGCGGCTTCCTCACCCGCGACTCGCGCGTGGTCGAGCGTAAGAAGTACGGCAAGGCCAAGGCCCGCCGGTCCTTCCAGTTCTCGAAGCGTTAATCGCTTCGGTCGCATTCGCCGCGAAAGCGGCTTCAATGAGATGCAAAAGGGCGCTGATTTTCAGCGCCCTTTTTATTGTTCGTTTGTATGCAAATTGACGACGAGTTTCCGGAAAACTTGCGGACGCGCGAAAACCTGAATGGAACCCGCGGGCCATAGCGTCGCATTCGGAAGGGCGCGCAAATCGGATGTGCCGATCGCGTAACTGCTATGTTTTCAAGGGGGCCGACATGATGTCGCTCGATAGCATCACGCTCTATTTGGTTGCCACCATGGTTGCCGCACTGCTCGGCGCCATGATGGTGTTCTTCGGCAAGCAGGAGAACAGTCCTGCGCTGAAATGGTGGGGCACCGCCTATCTGCTCGGCGCCGCCTCCGTCGCACTGTGGACGGCGGCCGGCGAGAGGCTGGGGCCGCATCTCTATCTGGCGTTAAATGCCGTCGGCTTCGTGGCCTGCGGCATGGTGTGGAATGCTGCGCGCGTCTTCCACGGGCGCAAGCCGAACTGGCCCGGCCTCGTGCTCGGCGCGCTCGCCTGGGTCGCCGCCGTGACGCTGCTCGATCCCACGGCGTCCATGCTGCGCATGATCATCGGCGCCGGCATCGTCTCGGTGTACGCGGCGGTGACGGCGAGCGAGCTCTGGGTCGAGCGGCGCAAGAGCCTGCAGCGGCGCTGGCCGGCCTTCGTCGTGCCTGTCATGCACGGCTGCGTGCTGATGCTGCCGATCCTGATCGGCAGCTTCCTGCGCCCGCACGATGCCGGCTTCTCGTCGAGCATCTGGGTCACCGTGTTCGCGGTCGAGCTCGTGCTCTACGCCGTCGGCACCGTCTTCGTGATCTTCATGCTGGTCTCGGAGCGCACCGTCACCGCGCACCGGACCGCGGCGTCGACCGATCCGCTCACCGGCATGCTCAATCGCCGCGGCTTCTCCGAAGCCTGCGGCCGCGTGATCGATCGGGAGGCCAAGGCCGGACGGCCCGTCACCGTGATGATCTTCGACATCGACCACTTCAAGTCGATCAACGACCGCTTCGGCCATCCCGCCGGCGACGAGATGCTGAGACTGTTCTCGACCGTCGTCGTCAACAATCTGCGCATCTCCGACCTCTCGGGCCGCATCGGCGGCGAGGAGTTCGCCGCGCTCCTGCCGTGTGCGCTGGAGGAGGGCGTGCTCGTGGCCGAGCGCGTGCGCGAGGCGTTCGAGACCTCCGGCGTCGTGGTCGATGAAGGCCCGGTCGACACCACCGTCAGCATCGGCGTTGCCGGCGGTCCGGCCGGCACCGAGCTCGAGGTGCTCTTGGCCTCGGCCGACACCGCGCTCTACCAGGCCAAGCGCGGCGGCCGTAACCGCGTCGAGGCGGCGGAGGAGCTGCCGCTGTCGCTGGAGAACTGGCGCCGCCAGAGCGCCGCGCGGGTCGGTGCGCCGCAGGCGCGTCCGGTCACGGCGTAAGCTCGAGGGCGGCCCTGCGGTAATCCGCTGTTTACCAATCGATCCCTACCATTGCGGTCATGGAATCGATCCGTCGACAGAACCCGCAGGCCGCCCTGATGTCGCTCGAAGCGCAAGCAGCCTCGGCACGCGGCGGCTTCGCCTGCCTGTTCTCGACCGCGGACGAATACGAGACCGCGCTGATCACCGCGCGCCGTGCGCAGGGGCGCTATACGCAAGGCCGCAGCTACTGGCCGCTGGCTCTTTTCATCGGTTGCGCGCTGATCGTGGCGGGCACGGTTCTGCTGTTCGCCTGACAGCGCCCGCATTTTTGCTCCACCAGGGCGCCGTTTCGGCGCCTTTTTCTTTGCGGCGGTCTGCGGTAGACACGGCCATCAAACAAAAGGGTGGAAACCGATGATCACCGAGATCGCGCAAATCGACGTCAAGCCGGGCAGCGAGAAGGATTTTGAGGCCGCCGTCGCCAAGGCCAAGGCCGCCTTCGGCCGCTCCAAGGGTTTTCACGGCTTCGAGCTGCACAAGTCGATCGAGAAGCCGCAGCGTTACCGGCTGATGGTGAAGTGGGCGACGCTGGAAAACCACACCGTCGATTTCCGCGGCTCGGAGAATTTCACCGAATGGCGCGGCCTCGTCGGCCAGTATTTTGCAGCGCCGCCGGAGGTCGAGCACACCGAGACCGTGCTGACCACGTAAGGCAGGCTCTATTTCTGGAGCATGATCTTTTCGGAAAACCGCTGCGCACTTTTCCGGACCATGCTCTACGCCGCCTCCGCCAGAGGAGGCGCCTCATACGTCTTGAAATGGTCGATCATGACCTTGGCGATGGCGACCAGCGGGAGCGCCAGCGCGAGGCCCCAGATTCCGAACACGACGCCGAGCAGGATCTGGAACGCGAACAGCGTGGCTGGCGGGATGTCGAGCGCCTGCCGCTGCAGCAGCGGCGTCAGCACGTAACTCTCCATGGCGTGCACGCCCATGAAGAGCAGAAAGGCCGACAGCGCCGGGATCCAGCCCGAGGCGAGGCTCGCCAGCACCACGACGACGCCGGCGATGATGGCGCCGACGGTCGGGATGAAAGCGAGCAGGCCGGCCTGAATCCCCAGGATGAACGAGCCGGGAATGCCGATGATGGCGAGCCCGATCCAGGTTACGACGCCAACCGCGATCATGACGATGATCTGTGCGATCAGCCAGCGCTCAAGCGTCTCCGCCGTCCGATCGATGATGAGCGCGACGCGGGTGCGATACTTCGCAGGCGCGAGGAACAGCAGGCCGTCGTGATAGACGGCGGGCTGGGCGGCGAAGGCGAGCCCCAGAAACAGCACGATGAAGATGTTGCCGACGGCGCTGATCGCGCCGAACAGCAGCTTGAAGGTCTGGCTTACGATCGCCCCGCCGCTGGAGGCAAGCGCGCCCGCGCCCGGTAGGCCGCCGTGGGAACTGGGGCTCGGGGCGGGCGCCGACGTCTCGTCGGTTGAGGCCGCAGGCGCGGCATTGCCGAGATCGAACACGCTGGTGTCGATGCCGTGGTTCTCCAGGAAGGACCGGACGTTGGTGATCTGCGACTTGATGGTCTTGCTGAGCAGGGAGGCCTGCTCGGCGATGGTGGCGCCGCCGAGATAGGCAACGCCGGCGAGCAGCACCGCAAGGACGAGGCAGACGATCGCGAGCCGCATCGTATGTGGCAGGTGAACGCGCCGTCCGAGCGCATTGGTCAGGGCGTTGAGGCCGACGCCGAGCAGCATGCCGGTGAAGATCAGGAGCAGGGTGGCCGCAAAGTGCCAGGTGAAGACCAAGAGCGCGGTGAACAGAACGACGCCGATGCCGCCGACCGAGATCGCCCAGGCCTGATCGGTGCGGGTCCGGGGCCGTTCTTCTCTGGAAATGGTCACATCGGGTCCTTTTCGGGAACGCTGCAGGCGGCCACTCTTTCGCGAAATTCCAGCGGGGATCAAGCCGGGTCCAAGTGTGGGCTTGGTGCCGGCCTGGTGCCGATTTGACGCGTCCGGCCTGAAAGCATCAACGCCCCGGGCACCAAAAGGGGCCATATCCGCGCATTGGGCCCGCCATTTGCGCGAAAATAGCATTGCCGTCCCGCGATCCCTTCGGTTGAATTTGTTCCATGCCAGGGGCATGTTTGGAGAATCTTCTTAACGCGGGAGGTCGGAAGGACAGATGAGAAAGCCGGTCGTCGGCGTGATCGGGAATGCCCATCGCGTCGAGAATCGATTTCAGGTCCAGATGGTCGGCGAGCGCAATTTGCGCGCCGTGGCCGAGGTCTCCGGCGGCTTGCCGGTGATGTTCGCGGGCTCCCCCGATATCACGGACATCGGGGCGCTGCTCGATACCGTCGACGGCATCATCCTCACGGGCGCCCGGGCCAACGTGCATCCGACCCGTTTCAACGTCGATCCCTGCGAGAAGCACGAACCCTACGACATCCATCGCGACGAGGTGGCGCTGGCGCTCTCGGTCGCCTGCGTTGCCCGGGGCGTGCCGCTGTTCGGCATCTGTCGCGGCCTCCAGGAGATGAATGTCGCCTTCGGCGGCTCGCTGCATCCCGAAATCCGCGAGATCCCGGGCCGCATGAACCACCGCATGCCCCGGCTCGAGAACGGCGAGATCCATCCCGATCCGACCGTGGTGTTCGCCGACCGCCACGACGTCGACCTGACGCCGGGAGGCGCCTTCGCAAAGATTCTCGGCTGCGAGAAGATCAGGGTCAATTCGCTGCACGGCCAGGGCATCCTGGACCCCGGCAAGCGGGTGCTGATCGAGGGTATCGCCGAGGACGGCACCATCGAGGCGATCCGCATCGCGGAGGCCCCGACCTTTGCGCTCGGCGTGCAATGGCATGCCGAATACGACCCGCAGCACAATCCCATCAACCGCAAGCTGTTCGAGGCTTTCGGCGAAGCACTGGTGGCGCGGCAGAAGGCGGCGGCGTAGGCAAACTCTCATCCCGCCGTCATTGCGAGCGGAGCGAAGCAATCGCGCGCTCGAAATTCGGACGAGATAAACCAATCAGTAGGAATTGGTCCGCGCTGATTTTCGCGGCTCTGATTTGTTCTTTGAGAACGAAGTGGAGTCAGATGCAGAACGAAGGCTGACGGCGCGAAGGCGAACACTAACTCGTCGTCGCCGGTATCCGCCGCGCGCGATACGCCTGCGGCGACATCAGGGTCAGCTTGCGGAACGCCTTGCGAAAGCTGCTCTCGTCCTCGTAGCCGGCCGCGCGGGCGATGGTCTTGACCGGCTGCGTCGTCGTCTCCAGGAGCGTGCGCGCATGCTCGACGCGGCGGCGCATGATGAAGGCCTGCGGCGGCTCGTGCGTCAGCTCCTGAAACTTGCGGTTCAGCGTGCGCTCGCTGAGGCCGAGCGCATTCGCGAGGCGCTTGACCGTCATCGGGCTTTTGCCGGTGCGGCGAACCAGAAGGTCGGCCCGGGTCAGCAGCGGGTCCTGCGACAGCAGATAGCCGACGGGCATGAAGATCGACTGGGTGCGCTGCGCGGTGTCGATCACGACATAGTCCGCGCAGAGTTTGGCAATTTCTTTCCCATCCACCATCTCGATCAGCCTGAGCAGCAGATCGACCCACGACATTGGTCCGGCCGCACAGACGATGCGGTCGGTCGCGGTGATGACGGCGTCGGCAGCGAGGTCGATCGAGGGATGCCGCTGCCGCAGCTCGCCTTGCAGCCACCAGGTGATGGTGGCGCGGCGGTTATCGAGCAGGCCGGCGCCTGCGAGCAGGAAGACGCCGCTGCAAAAGGCGCCGATCAGGCGGCCGTTTGCATGCTGTTGCCGCAGCCAGGCGCCGGCACGGGCATATTGCGGCTTTAGCCGCGCGGCCGTGACGTGATCGACGAGGTTGCCGGGGACGAGGATCGCATCGAAGCTGCCGCGTTTGCCGATCGCGCCGTCGACCGCGACCATCTGGCCGCCGCCGGCGCGCACGGCCCGGCCGTCGAGCGACAGCGTCTGCCAGGTGAAGCGCGATTTTGCGCCGCCTTGCTGCATCACATGATTGGCGAGCGACAGCACGTCGGCGACGCCGGCGATCGCCGAATGCATGCAACCTTCCAGCGCGAGAATTGCGAGCTTCATGGGACCTCCAGCAGGATGCGGCGATCCTAGCCGATCGCCGCGCCCGCGCGTGGCGGAAATTGCCCGATCTCTGGCTTATCCGCCACTGCCTTGCCGGGCCTGCCGGGTCCAAATTCGCCGCGTCGTCACCCGACATGATTGGAGAGAGACATGCCTTACATCACCATTTCCACCGTCCGCGGCATCCTGGACGCCGCACAGAAGAAGACGCTGCTCGAGCGGATCACCGACCTGATGGTCGAGGTCGAAGGGCAGGGCAGTGCGGATTTCCGCCGCAACGTCTGGGTCCGGATCGAGGAGCAGGAGCCCTCGCACTGGTCGCTCGGCGGCATGCAGCCGACGAGCGAGATCATCGCAAGCACGTTCGGCGCGATCGGAGCCGATGGCGTGAGGGTGGCACGGTAGCAGCGCCTGGCGCGGGGCGGATCAGCCCAAGGCCTGTCCCCAAGGCATGGTCCGCCACTGCCGCCGCTCAACGGATCACATCGCCATCCTGCATGGCCATTCCCCATTGCGTCGCACAATCGCGACGTTGGGTCTCCGCGCGCAGCATTGAGGTTCTCGAGAGGAACACCATATCCTCTGCAAGGGAGCCCTTGCCGTGCAGACCATGAAGGCGGCCCTCGTTGCGGCGATCACCGTCGTGGCTTTGACCTGCTGCCTCCTTCCCAGCTCAGCGGAGGAGAGCGGGCGTGTTGCACTGATCGTTTCGATCGACGGGGCCATTGGCCCGGCGTCGGCCAGCTACGTGAAGGAGGCTTTGGCCAAGGCGAGTGAACGGCGCGCCGAGGTCGTGCTTCTGAGAATGAACACGCCCGGCGGCCTCAATTCCAGCATGCGCGAGATCATCGCGGATGTGCTCGCCTCGCCCATCCCTGTTATCGGCTATGTCGCTCCTTCCGGCGCCCACGCGGCGAGTGCGGGGACCTATATCCTTTATGCGACCCACATCGCGGCGATGGCGCCAGGTACCAATATTGGTGCGGCGACGCCGGTGCAGATTGGCGGGCCGCTGCCGGGGCTGCCGAGCGGTGCGCCGGACAAGGGCGGAAAGGACAAGAAGGACGGTGACCAGCAGAGCGAGCCCAAGGATCATTCCAAGGATCAGCTCAAGGATCCTATGACGGCGAAGGCGACCAATGATGCGGTTGCTTTCATCCGCAGCCTTGCGGAGCTGCGCGGCCGCAATGCGGACTGGGGGGAGAAGGCGGTCCGAGAGGCTGCCACACTCTCTGCCAACGGCGCGCTGGAAGCTCATGCCATCGATCTCGTCGCGCGCGATCAGGCTGAATTGCTGAGGCAGCTCGACGGCCGTGTGGTGGAGGTTGCAGGCGGCAAGACGCAACGCCTCGCGACCAGGGATGCCGTCGTTGAAGCCGTCGACCCCGGACGGATATCGCGCTTCCTGGCGGTCATCACCGATCCGAACGTGGCGTTCATTCTCCTGATGATCGGCATCTACGGCCTGATCTTCGAATTCATGTCTCCCGGTGCCGTCGCCCCGGGAGTCGTCGGCGCGATCTGTCTGTTGATCGGCCTCTATGCGCTTAATCTGCTGCCGGTCAACTATGCCGGCTTCGCGCTGATGCTGGTCGGGCTCGTGCTTCTCACGATCGAAGCCTTCAACCCGACCGTGGTCGTCGGTCTCGGAGGAATCATCGCTTTCGTGCTGGGAGCCTTGATGCTTGTCAGGGGCGAGGCGCCCGGCTACCAGCTGTCGTGGTGGGTGATCGGCATCACTGCGGCCGTGTTCACCGGCTTCGCGCTCGTCGTGCTCGGTTCACTTCGGCGCGTCCGCTCGGCTCCTGCACTGGTCGGCGCGAAGGCCATGCGAGGCTTGCCTGCGGAGGTTCTCGACTGGAACGGGAACGAGGGTCATGTGTTCGCCCATGGTGAGCGCTGGCAGGCGCGCGGTGCCGAAACGTTCAAGCCCGGAGAGATGGCCGAAGTCGCGAGCGTCATCGACCTGACGCTGCTGATACGGCGCGCACCAGCCCGAACCGGCGAGGGAGGTCCATCATGATGCTGGAATATCTGACTTATGCGGCGCTTGCGCTGCTTGTCATCATGTTTCTATCCCAGGCCATTCGAATCCTGCGCGAATACGAGCGTGGCGTCATCTTTACACTCGGCCGCTTCACCGGCGTGAAAGGACCGGGCCTCATCCTCCTCATTCCGGTCGTGCAGCAACTCGTCAAGGTCGATCTCCGGGTGATGGTGCAGGTCGTGCCGCCGCAGGACGTGATTTCCCGGGACAACGTCTCCGTCAAGGTCAACGCCGTTCTGTACTTCCGCATCGTCGACCCCGAACGTGCCATCATCAAGGTCGGCGACTACATGGCCGCCACCAGCCAGCTCGCCCAGACCACGTTGCGCTCGGTCCTCGGCAAGCACGAGCTCGACGAGATGCTTGCCGAGCGCGACAGGTTGAACGCCGACATCCAGGAGATCCTCGACAAGCAGACCGACGTCTGGGGCATCAAGGTCACCGGCATAGAGATCAAGGACGTCGATATCAACGAAACCATGGTTCGCGCCATTGCCAAACAGGCTGAGGCGGAGCGCTTGCGGCGGGCCAAGGTGATCAATGCGATGGGCGAGCAGCAGGCTGCTGAAAAATTGGTCGAAGCCGGCCGGATTCTTGCGCAGGAGCCCCAGGCGATGCAGCTGCGCTATTTTGCGGCTCTGCACGACATCGCGGGCGAACGGTCCTCGACCGTCGTCTTTCCTCTGCCGACAGGACTGCTCGACCATTTCATGCCGCGGCGGGACAACCCGTAGCGATTGGCAACGAGCTGACCCATCTTCGGCCTTAATGGGCGTATCGAATGTCGATCCCTACTTAAACGGGAGGACAATTCGATGACGAAGCCTACCGCCGGCCGAGCCAGCCGTCGCCAACGTCGAACATTCATGCTCGCCATTCCGCTGATCTCATTCGCACTCTGGTCCGGCGGCATCGGCGCAGCGGCGTACGCCGCAGAGCCGGGCAAGGACGCTGCGGCCGGCAGCCTGCCGCGCATTCTCGTGCTTGCGACGGGGGGCACCATCGCGGGCCAGGCCGACCCGCGTGCGACCGGCGCGTACAAATCCGGCCAGATCACCGGCGAACAGCTGATGGCGTCGGTGCCGGGGCTGGACAAGCTGGCGAAGCTGAACGCCGAACAGATTTCGTCGATCGGGTCCCAGGACATGAACGACAAGGTCTGGTTTGCGCTGGCCCGCCGCATCCAGGAGGCCTTCGACAAGAACGAAGCCGACGGCATCCTCATTACCCACGGCACCGATACGCTCGAGGAGACCGCGTTCTTTCTCGACAATGTTGTGCGCGGCGACAAGCCGGTGGTGATCGTCGGCTCGATGCGGCCGGCGACGGCCGTCAGCGCGGACGGCCCCGGCAATCTCTACGAGGCGGTGCAGGTGGCGGCCGATCCGCGCTCGCGCGGCCGCGGCGTGATGGCCGTGCTGAACGACAAGATTCAGGGCGCGCGCTCGGTCACCAAGACCAATACGACGAGCATCGAGACCTTCAGCTCCCCCAATGACGGCCCGATCGGCTATGTCGACACCGCCGGCGGCATCCGTTTCATGACCCAGGCCGCCGGCTTCAAGCGCGCGACCTATCAGCTTCCCACGGGCGAGCAGTTGCCGCGCGTCGAGATCGTCTACTCGCATGCCAACATGGATGCCGTTCCGATCGAGGACGCTATTTCCCATGGTGCCAAGGGCATCGTGCTGGCCGGCGTCGGCGACGGCAACACGTCCAAGTCCGCCCTCGATGCGCTCGAAGCGGCCGCCAAGAAGGGCATCATCGTCGTCCGCTCGACGCGGGTTCGCTCCGGCTTCGTCACCCGGAACGTCGAGGTCGACGACGACAAGAACGGGTTCGTGGTGTCGGAGGATCTCAATCCCCAGAAGGCGCGCGTGCTCACGCAATTGCTGATCGCGAGCGGCGTGACGGCGCCGGCCGACCTGCAGAAGGCCTTTACGGCGACGTGGTGATATATCTTGTAGGGTGGGTTAGCCGTGCGGATTGTGCGAAGCGCAATCCGTACGGCGTAACCCACCTCTTCTGCTCGCTCGGGTAGAGACAGTGGTGGGTTACACATTGCAAATGCGCTTCGCACATCTGCAATGCCAACCCACCCTACGGACCCTACGTCCCAAACGAAAAGGCGCCCCTTTCGGAGCGCCTTTTGCTTGTTGCAGAGAGTTCGGGCCGATTAGCCCGAATAGTACATGTCGAACTCGACCGGGTGCGGGGTCATCTCGAAGCGTTCGACCTCGGTCATCTTCAGCTCGATATAAGCGTCGATGAAGTCGTCGTCGAACACGCCGCCGTTCTTGAGGAAGCCGCGGTCCTTGTCGAGGTTTTCCAGCGCCTCGCGCAAGCTGCCGCAGACGGTCGGGATCTGCTTCAGCTCTTCCTTCGGCAGGTCGTAGAGGTCCTTGTCCATCGCCGGACCCGGATCGATCTTGTTCTTGATGCCGTCGAGGCCGGCCATCAGCATCGCGGCGAAGCCGAGATAGGGATTGGCAAGCGGATCGGGGAAGCGCACCTCGACACGCTTGGCCTTCGGCGAAGCGGTGTAGGGGATGCGGCAGGAGGCCGAGCGGTTGCGCGCGGAGTAGGCGAGCAGCACGGGAGCCTCATAGCCCGGGACCAGACGCTTGTAGGAGTTGGTCGACGGGTTGGTGAAGGCGTTGATCGCCTTGGCGTGCTTGATGATGCCGCCGATGTAGTGCAGGCAGGTCTCCGACAGGTCGGCATACTTGTTGCCGGCGAACACCGGCTTGCCGTCCTTCCAGATCGACTGGTGCACGTGCATGCCCGAGCCGTTGTCGCCATAGACCGGCTTCGGCATGAAGGTGGCGGTCTTACCGTAGATATGCGCGACCTGATGGATGCAGTACTTGTAGATCTGCAGGTGGTCGGCCATCAGCGTCAGCGTGTCGAACTTCATACCGAGCTCGTGCTGGGCGGAAGCGACCTCGTGGTGATGCTTCTCGACCTTGACGCCCATCTTGGCCATGGCGCCGAGCATCTCGGAGCGCATGTCTTGCACCGAGTCCTGCGGCGGGACCGGGAAGTAGCCGGCCTTGGTGCGGATGCGGTGGCCGAGGTTGCCGCCCTCATATTCCGTGTCGGTGTTGGTCGGCAGCTCCGAGGAGTCGAGGCGGAAACCGGTGTTGTAGGGGGAGGAGGAGAAGCGCACGTCGTCGAACACGAAGAACTCGGCTTCGGGGCCGACGAACACGCTGTCGCCCACGCCCATCGACTTCACCATGGCTTCGGCCTTCTTGGCGATGCCGCGGGGGTCGCGGTTGTAGGGCTCGCCGGTGGTCGGCTCGAGCACGTCGCAGGTGATGACCATCGTGGTCTCGGCGAAGAACGGATCGATCGTCGCGGTCACCGGATCGGGCATCAGACACATGTCGGACTCGTTGATCGCCTTCCAGCCGGCGATCGAGGAGCCGTCGAACATCGTTCCTTCGGCGAAAATGTCCTCATCGATCATGCTGACGTCGAACGTGACGTGCTGCCACTTGCCGCGCGGATCGGTGAAGCGCAGGTCGACGTATTTGACGTCGTTGTCCTTGATCGATTTCAGGACGTCTTTGGCGGTCTTCATGCATACCCCTTTTGGCTCTGCGGGTCGGTTTCCAGATGAGCAAAATTATTCTCGCTTGGGCGAGTTTTGCGCGACCGCACAAACGAAATCAGGCCGCCGAAGCAGCCTTATTTCTTGTCAGAGTGTCGCAAAATGCGGGATAGCACCCGGCTCAGATAGCGTCCAGCCCGGATTCGCCGGTCCGGATGCGGATCGCCTCTTCGATGTTGGAGACGAAGATCTTGCCGTCGCCGATGCGCCCGGTTTGCGCCGCGCGGCGGATCGCGTCGATGGCGCGCTCGACCAGATCGTCGCCGATCACGATCTCGATCTTCACCTTGGGCAGGAAATCGACGATGTATTCTGCGCCGCGGTAAAGCTCGGCGTGACCCTTCTGCCGGCCGAAGCCCTTGGCTTCGGTGACGGTGATGCCCTGAAGGCCGACTTCCTGAAGCGCTTCCTTCACCTCGTCGAGCTTGAACGGCTTGATGATGGCTTCGATTTTCTTCACTGCGCGCCTCCCGGCCTTTCGATCAAATAGCAACGTCTTCGTCAGGATGCGCTTTTCTTAAAGCACGATGTTGTCTTCGCTATGCCGGGATCCCTGACCAGTCCGGCAACAACGGCCGGCCACACCCTGATAAATGCCAGTGAGCACGACGAACCGAAGCAGCTTCCTCGAAAGCAGGGTCTATGCCAAGTTGCAAATGCCCTGATTATTGGAGCGTTATCAGCCTTTTAACGAGCATCTCTGATAGGTGGTGCCGACGGGCCAAAATACCGAAGACTACGAAATAGGCAAACAGTTCAGTATCTGTGCAAATCTGTGTTCCGGGCGCCGGATCGGCACAAAAGATGCCTGTTGAAGAGGCGTTGTACCAGGGAAGTGGCATGGAAGTTCTGACCAACGCCGAAATGCAGCGCGCCGACCAGCTCGCGATCGCGGCCGGGACACCCGGCTTCAAGCTGATGCTGAGCGCCGGCCAGGCGGTTGCGGCGGCCGCCAACGTACTGGTGGAGGAGGGGCCGATCCTGATCGTGGCCGGCCCCGGCAACAATGGCGGTGACGGTTTTGTCGCAGCCGCCGAGCTCGCCGCGCAAGGCCGCGAGGTCTCGGTGATCCTGATGTGCGAGCGCGACCAGCTCCAGGGCGATGCGGCCTCCGCCGCGCGCGGCTGGAAGCACCCGGTGCTCCCGTTCAATCCGCAGGCGATCGGAAGGCCCGCGCTGATCATCGACGCGCTGTTCGGCGCCGGCCTCAGCCGCTCCGTCGAGGGCGAGGCGCGGGAGATGATCGAGGCGATCAACGCCAACGGCGCGCCTGTGCTGGCGGTCGACCTGCCGAGTGGCATCAACGGCACCAGCGCGGCGGTGCTGGGCGTGGCGGTGAACGCCACCGAGACCGTCACCTTCTTCCGCAAGAAGCCGGCTCACCTGCTGCTGCCGGGACGGATGCATTGCGGCCGGGTGCGGGTTGCCGACATCGGTATCGACGCACAGGTGCTGGACGAGATCGGGCCGCAGATTTTCGAGAACGACCCGGATTTCTGGGGCGCGGCGTTTCCGGTGCCGCGCATCGACGGCCACAAATATGCGCGAGGGCACGTGCTCGCGGTCTCCGGCGACGCTGCCGCGACCGGCGCAGCGCGGCTCGCGGCGCGCGCGGCGCTGCGGTCCGGTGCTGGCCTCGTGACGCTTGCGAGCCCACGCGATGCGCTCGGCATCAATGCGGCCGCGCTCACCGCGGTGATGGTGCGCCCCGTCGATAGCGTGGTCGAGTTCGGCGAGCTGCTGGGCGACAAGCGCTACAGCACCTGCATCATCGGCCCCGGCACCGGCATCGGTGAGCGCACCTGCGACATGGTGCATACCGCGCTCACGGCGCAACGGCATCTGGTGCTGGACGCCGATGCGCTGACGAGCTTTGCCGCAAACCCCGAGCGCCTGTTTGAATCGATCAAGTCCTCGCACGACAGTGCGGTGGTGCTGACGCCGCACGAGGGCGAGTTTCCGCGCCTGTTCTCCGACCTCAGCAACAAGCATCCGGGCCGCTCCAAGCTCGAGCGCGTCCGGGCCGCCGCCGAGCGCTCCGGCGCGGTGGTGCTGCTGAAGGGGCCCGATACCACCATCGCCGCGCCCGACGGCCGCGCCACCATCGCCGCCAACGCGCCGCCCTGGCTCGCCACCGCGGGCGCCGGTGACGTGCTCTCCGGCATCATCGCCGGTCTTCTGGCGCAGGGCGTGCCCGCCTTCGAAGCCGCCAGCATCGGCGTCTGGATGCATGGCGAGGCGGCAAGCGAGGCCGGGCCGGGACTGATTGCGGAGGACCTGACCGAGACGCTGCCGGCCGTGCACCGGCGTATCTATGATGCGCTGGGAGTGGAGTACTAGTGCTGAGGCAGCTCGCGCTCGCCGACATGGGCGCGGTGGCGCAGATCCACCGGATCGCGTTCGACCAGGCGATGCCGTGGCTCGCCGGGTTGCACACGCCGGAGGAGGACCGCTGGTTCTATTGCGAGCGTGTCTTTCCGACATGCCAGGTTTGGGGCCGCTTCGATGGTGGCGAACTGAGCGGGATCATCGCCTTCAGCGATGGCTGGGTCGAGCAGCTCTACGTGCGCCCCGCAGCCCATGGCCTCGGCATCGGCACCGAGCTTCTCAACGTCGCCAAAAGCGCTTGCGACCGGCTGGAGCTTTGGACCTTCCAGCGCAACGCGCCGGCGCGACGCTTTTATGAGGCGCGCGGGTTCAGGCTGGTCGAGCAGACCGACGGGACGCGGAACGAGGAGAGGGAGCCGGACGCGCGGTACGTCTGGACGCGCTAACACCGATGGGGCGGGTAGGATGGGTAGAGCGCAGCGAAACCCATCATCTCAAACCTCGGCGCGATGGCGATGGGTTTCGCTGCGCTCTACCCATCCTACAAGGCCTCACTCCACCCCATACCAGCGCACCAGGCGTGGCGCGGCCCAGTCCGTCACAACCGACTCGATCAGCCATCGTCCGGGTGAGGTCGCCGCGAACGCGATGCGCTGGGTCTGGCCGGGCTCGATCGCGAGCGTGTCGAGCCAGTAGGGCTTCCAGCCGTCGTCGAGCTTGTCGAGCAGGCGGAACGGGTGGCCGTGCAGGTGGAAGACGGTGGTGGCGGGGGCGGGGTTCTTCAGGGCCAGAACGACGGTGCGGCCGGTCTTGGCGCGGAAGGCGGGGGCGGACGCCGTGGAGAAGCTTGCGGGCCGTGCCCAGCCGGCATCGGCCGCGCCGAGCGCGACATCGAACCGCAGGGCGCCTTTCAGATCGAGCTTCTCGGGGAGATCATTCGACGGCAGCGGCTGTGACGGCAACAGCGGCACGCGCCGCTCCGATTGGCCCGATACTTTGAGGCTGCCCACCCGGCGCGCCTCCTTGCCGTCATGCAGCAGGAATGCGGCCGATGTGGCCGTATCCACAAACGCGTCGGCCCGTCCGCCGGGCGCCAGCACCAGGGCGCCGTTGCGGGCCGGGAACGGCTCGGCGGGCTGCCCGTCCATGGCCATCACGCGAACCTCATGGCTTTCCAATTTGATCGCAAGAACAGTACGTTGGGAGCCATTGATAAAGCGCAGCCGCAGCCGTTCATTGGCCGCGGCTGAGAGTTCGAATGAGGTCTGTCCGTTGACCGTGTAGAGCGGTGTCGTGTCCGTCGGGTCCTGGCCTGGGAGAAGCGCGCTTCCGTCCGGCCGCAGGCGCCATTCCTCGATCAGCAGGATCTGGTCGCGATCGACGGCGACCGGGCTGGTCTCGACCGCGATGATCGGAAGCGGCCGCGCGGGCTGCTTCAGGCCGTCCTCGAAGAGACGGAAGTCGGCCAGCAGGGTTCCTGCATTAGCTATTGAAATAATTGATGTTTCTGTCGTGCTCGGAGCCGCCGGCGCGCGCCCCCGGAGCGGATCGGAAGCGGCCGGCGCATTGAGGCCGTACCAGACTGGTGCAAGCGGCACAGGCAGGTCGTTCCGGAACACCACCTCGCAGCGGTCAAAACGCTTGAGACGGACGTCCCTGAGGTGGCTTACGGCGGCCAGCTCCCAGATCGGTGTAGCCGGCTGATCTGGCCTCAGAGCCAGCGTTGAGGGCCTTGCCTGAAGCGCGAGCTGGGCGGTCACGGAGGGGCCGGCGCCGCCGGCGATCAACCCGGCCGCCGAGGCTCCGAGGCCTGCCAAAACCTGGCGTCTGTTCAGGTCAAAGATCCGCGGTTTCATGTCGCGATCCGGACCACGCCGCGCTGGATAAGTCCAGTCGTCATGCCTACTTGAAGCCTGCCGCCATCGGGCCATTTTTTTGCTGCGAACAGTCAGGCACATGTTATAAGCCCGGCCGCCCGCGGCATCGCGGCCGGTTTGGATGCAAATTCACGCGGGCGTGGCGGAACTGGTAGACGCGCCGGATTTAGGTTCCGGTGACGAAAGTTGTGGGGGTTCGAGTCCCTCCGCCCGCACCAAGCGCTTATCGCGTTTGCACGGATTACGGGGCCTGCTGCCGGCGGATGTTGTCCGCCTGAAGCCGGTCCGATGAACACCGGCGGTGAGGCGTTTGCCTCGCGCCGGATCGATTAATGACAGCGTCCCGACGCATGCGCGCCGGGGCCGAACGAAAAGAAGATTGGACGCCATGCAGGTCACAGAGACCCTCTCGGAAGGTTTGAAGCACGAGTTCAAGATCAGCGTTCCGGCGTCTGATCTCGACGCCAAGGCCGGCGCCAAGCTCGTCGATCTCAAGGACAAGGTCCGCATCAACGGCTTCCGTCCCGGCAAGGTGCCGGTGACGCACCTGAAGAAGGTCTATGGCCGCTCGGTGATGGCCGAGACCATCGACCAGACCATCCGCGATACCAACACGCAGCTGTTCTCCGAGCGCGGCTTCCGTCTCGCGACCGAGCCGAAGATCACGATGCCGACCGAGCAGGCCGAGGTCGAGGAGCTGCTGAACGGCAAGACCGATCTGACCTACACGGTCGCGATCGAGGTGGTGCCGTCGATTGCGCTCGCCGATTTCAAGACCTTCCAGGTCGAGAAGCCCGTTGCTGACGTGACCGATTCCGACGTCGACGAGGCGATCAAGCGCATCGCGGACAGCAACCGCGGTTATGCCGCGAAGGGCGAGGGCGACAAGGCCGCCTCCGGCGACCGCGTCACCATCAACTTCAAGGGCAGCATCAACGGCGAGGCCTTCGAGGGCGGTGCCGGCGAAGGCATCCAGGTCGTGATCGGCTCCAACACCTTCATCCCGGGCTTCGAGGAGCAGCTCATCGGCATCGGTGCGAACGAGACGCGCACGCTGAAGGTGACGTTCCCCAAGAACTACATGAGCGAGAAGCTCGCCGGCCAGCCGGCCGAGTTCGAGACCACCGCGACGACGATCGAGGCGCCGCAGGACGTCGCGATCGACGACGAGTTCGCCAAGACGCTCGGTCTGGAATCGCTGAACAAGCTGAAGGAAGCCGCGCGCGAGCGTCTGGTCGCCGAATTCGCCACCGCGACGCGCCAGCGCGTCAAGCGCGCGCTGCTCGACCGTCTCGACGAAGCGCATCGCTTCGAGGCGCCGCCCTCGCTGGTCGACGAGGAGTTCAATCTGATGTGGAACTCGGTCAAGGCCGAGATGGACTCCGCCGGCAAGACCTTTGCCGACGAGGACACCACTGAGGACAAGGCGAAGGAAGAGTACCGCAAGATCGCCGACCGCCGCGTGCGGCTCGGCCTCGTGCTCTCCGAGATCGGCGAGAAGAACAAGATCACCGTGACCGACGACGAGGTCGGCCGTGCCGTGATCGAGCGCGCCCGGCAGATGCCCGGTCGCGAGAAGGAGGTCTGGGACTATTACCGCAGCAACGCCCAGGCGCTGGCCCAGCTTCGTGCACCGATCTACGAGGACAAGGTCGTCGACTTCATCCTCGAGCTCGCCAACGTGACCGAGAAGAAGGTCTCGCGCGAGGATCTCTACAAGGACGACGAGGCGGAAAAGACCGCCGCCTGAAGACTCTAGAGCGTTTTCGAGCGAAGTGGATACCGGTTCGCGCGAAGAAGACGCGTCAAAAATAGAAGCTGGCGCCCCTTTCCGATTCCATCGGAACGGGGCTCTGGGACAGTCTTCTATTAAGGATGATCAGCGAAGGGGCCCAGCTAGCCAGATGGTCGGCTGGGCCTCTTTGTGCGAATCAGCTTCAACTGCCCCGCGGATTAAGCCTTAATGCGCTCCGCACTTGTCAGGCGCGAATTGGGCTATATCTGTCGCTACATCCTACAAGTCCTGCATCACGGGACGTCCATCGGCCTTCCGGCACATCCAGCCCAACTGGCAGCCAAGACTGGCGATGTCCGCCTCTCAAAACCTAGGTGACTCATGCGCGATCCGGTTGAAACCTACATGAACCTCGTGCCCATGGTGGTCGAGCAGACCAACCGTGGCGAGCGCGCCTACGACATTTTCTCGCGCCTCCTGAAGGAGCGCATCATCTTCGTGACCGGTCCGGTCGAGGACGGCATGTCGACGCTGATCGTCGCGCAGCTGTTGTTCCTTGAGGCGGAAAATCCGAAGAAGGAAATCTCGATGTATATCAACTCGCCGGGCGGCGTGGTGACGTCGGGCCTTGCGATCTACGACACCATGCAGTTCATCCGCCCGCCGGTCTCGACGCTCTGCACCGGCCAGGCCGCCTCGATGGGCTCGCTGCTGCTCGCCGCCGGCGAGAAGGACATGCGCTTCTCGCTGCCGAACGCGCGCATCATGGTCCACCAGCCCTCCGGCGGCTTCCAGGGTCAGGCCACCGACATCATGCTGCACGCCCAGGAAATCCTGAACCTGAAGAAGCGGCTCAACGAGATCTACGTGAAGCACACCGGCCAGACCTACAAGACGATCGAGGACGCGTTGGAACGCGATAAGTTCCTGACCGCCAACGACGCCAAGGAGTTCGGCCTGGTCGACAAGGTCATCGACAAGCGCGCCGAGGAGCCGGCGCCGGCGAAGGCCCAGTAGCACTACCGGACCGTAACGGCGATCCCTGGGATCGCCGGGGTCCCATCAGGGTGGCGTTCACGCTAGGTGCGCGTGAGCGCATTGCAAAACGTCGTTTTGCGCCCTGCGACAGGCAGAAAGTTCCGCTTTCGTGCTTGTTATTTCGTGGTAATCCAGCAACGCCGGGGTGATTTCGGTCACTTCGCCCGTGCCAAGACCGGAAATCACGGTATTGTCACGGGTAGCGCGCGACCCCCGATTAGCGAATTCTTGATAGTCGGGTGACAGCATGGTTGGCTACGATTGATCGGCTATGATCGCGGGAGAATCGAGTGACCGTGATTCGCACGGGATGTAGTAACGCGTAGGTCTTTTTTGGTACGGAATTTGCTCTATTTGAACTTCATCCCGGCCATCGTGTCGGAATGGAGCGATCGAGCGGAACGGGATCGAACCGCGGACGGAGACATGAATGAGTAAGGTCGGCACGAGCGACTCCAAGAACACGCTGTATTGCTCGTTCTGCGGCAAGAGCCAGCACGAAGTCCGTAAACTGATCGCGGGTCCCACGGTCTTCATCTGCGACGAGTGCGTCGAGCTCTGCATGGACATCATCCGCGAGGAGAACAAGTCCTCGCTGGTCAAGTCGCGCGACGGGATTCCGACGCCGAAGGAAATCTGCAAGGTGCTGGACGATTACGTGATCGGCCAGAGCCATGCGAAGAAGGTCCTGTCGGTCGCGGTGCACAACCACTACAAGCGCCTCAACCACCAGACCAAGCACAACGACGTCGAGCTCGCGAAGTCGAACATCCTGCTGATCGGTCCGACCGGCTCGGGCAAGACGCTGCTCGCGCAGACGCTCGCCCGCATTCTGGACGTGCCGTTCACGATGGCGGATGCGACCACGCTGACCGAAGCCGGCTATGTCGGCGAGGACGTCGAGAACATCATCCTGAAGCTGCTCCAGGCCGCCGACTACAATGTCGAGCGCGCCCAGCGCGGCATCGTCTACATCGACGAAATCGACAAGATCAGCCGTAAGTCCGACAATCCCTCGATCACGCGCGACGTGTCGGGTGAGGGCGTGCAGCAGGCGCTGCTCAAGATCATGGAAGGCACGGTGGCCTCGGTCCCGCCGCAGGGCGGCCGCAAGCATCCGCAGCAGGAATTCCTGCAGGTGGACACCACCAACATCCTGTTCATCTGCGGCGGCGCCTTCGCCGGCCTCGAGAAGATCATCTCGGCGCGCGGCCGGTCGACCTCGATCGGCTTCGGCGCCCAGGTGCTCGCGCCGGAAGATCGCCGGACCGGCGAGATCTTCCGTCACGTCGAGCCTGAGGACCTCCTGAAGTACGGCCTCATCCCCGAATTCGTCGGCCGTCTGCCGGTCGTGGCGACGCTCGAGGACCTCGACGAAACCTCGCTGAAGAAGATTCTCACCGAGCCGAAGAACGCGCTGGTGAAACAGTACCAGCGGCTGTTCGAGATGGAGAACATCGAGCTGACCTTCGCCGACGAGGCGCTTGGCGCGGTTGCCCGCAAGGCGATCGAGCGCAAGACCGGTGCGCGCGGGCTGCGTTCGATCCTCGAGGCGATCCTGCTCGAGACCATGTTCGACCTGCCGGGCCTGGAAGGTGTGGAAGAAGTCGTGATTTCCCGCGAAGTCGTGGAAGGTACGGCGCGTCCGCTCTACATCTACGCCGACCGGACCGATCGCGCCGTCGAGAATGCCAGCGCCTGATCTGCGGCGCTGGGAACGCTCCAATCGTCTCATCGAGTTGGGCTGCGGACGTGTATCTCCGCAGCCGGTGTTGCGTCGCATATCTGCGTGCGTAAGCGCCTGATGGCGCGCGTATTTCAATGACTTGACACCCCCCGGGTCGATAGCCACCTAATGTCGGCGGCGAGCGAGAATTCTCTTCAAGATTCGCCTCAGTTCCGATCCGGCAAGCCCGGTCCAACCTGGAAATGGTAGACCGGTTTTGTGGATCACCTCGGCACCTTGTGGCGGTTGCGCATGAGCATGGCGGGCTGCGTGCAAGGGGGCAAAGCAAAAGGAAAAGGCCATGACTAATCCAAAACCCCGGCCAACCATCGTCCACGGCGAAGCGCACGCTTATCCCGTGCTGCCGCTGCGCGACATCGTCGTCTTCCCGCACATGATCGTTCCGCTCTTCGTCGGCCGCGAGAAGTCGATCCGCGCGCTTGAAGAGGTGATGAAGAACGACGCGCTGATCATGCTCGCGACGCAGAAGAACGCGTCCGACGACGATCCGGCGCCCGACGCCATTTACGAGACCGGTACGCTCGCCAGCGTGCTCCAGCTCTTGAAGCTTCCCGACGGCACCGTGAAGGTGCTGGTCGAAGGGCTCGAGCGTGCGCGCGTGCAGAAATACACCGATCGCGCCGACTACTACGAAGCCACCGCCGTGGCGCTTGCCGACACCGATGCGAAATCGGTCGAGGCGGAAGCCTTGGCGCGCTCGGTCGTGTCCGACTTCGAGAGCTATGTAAAGCTCAACAAGAAGATCTCGGCCGAGGTCGTCGGCGTCGTGCAGGCGATCACCGATTTCGCCAAGCTCGCCGACACGGTCGCCTCGCATCTCGCGGTCAAGATCGCGGACCGCCAGGGCATCCTGGAGACGCTGTCCGTCACCACGCGCCTGGAGAAGGTGCTGGGCCTGATGGAGAGCGAGATCTCGGTGCTGCAGGTCGAGAAGCGCATCCGCTCGCGCGTCAAGCGCCAGATGGAGAAGACCCAGCGCGAGTACTATCTCAACGAGCAGATGAAGGCGATCCAGAAGGAACTCGGCGACGACGACGGTCGCGACGAGCTCGCCGATCTCGAGGAGAAGATCGCCAAGACCAAGCTCTCCAAGGAAGCGCGCGAGAAGGCGCAGCATGAATTGAAGAAGCTGCGCCAGATGTCGCCGATGTCCGCGGAAGCGACCGTCGTGCGCAACTATCTGGATTGGCTGCTGTCGATTCCGTGGAACAAGAAGTCCAAGGTGAAGAAGGACCTGGAGGCCGCGCAGGCGGTTCTGGATGCCGATCACTACGGGCTGGAGAAGGTCAAGGACCGCATCGTCGAGTATCTCGCGGTGCAGTCGCGCGCCAACAAGCTGACGGGACCGATCCTGTGCCTCGTCGGGCCTCCCGGCGTCGGCAAGACCTCGCTCGGCAAGTCGATCGCGAAGGCCACGGGGCGCGAGTTCGTGCGCGTCTCCCTCGGCGGCGTGCGCGACGAGGCCGAGATCCGCGGTCACCGCCGCACCTATATCGGCTCGATGCCCGGCAAGATCATCCAGTCGATGCGGAAGGCGAAGTCGTCCAATCCGCTGTTCCTGCTGGACGAGATCGACAAGATGGGCGCCGATTTCCGCGGCGATCCGTCCTCGGCGCTGCTCGAGGTCCTCGACCCCGAGCAGAACGGGACCTTCAACGACCACTATCTCGAGGTCGACTACGATCTGTCGAACGTGATGTTCATCACGACCGCGAATACGCTCAATATTCCCGGACCGCTGATGGACCGCATGGAGATCATCCGGATCGCGGGCTACACCGAGAACGAGAAGGTCGAGATCTCGCGCAAGCACCTGATCCCGAACGCGGTGTCCAAGCACGGCCTGGACTCCAAGGAGTTCTCGATCGACGACGACGCGCTGCTGCTTTTGATCCGCCGCTACACCCGCGAAGCGGGCGTGCGCAACCTGGAGCGTGAGCTCTCCACACTCGCCCGCAAGGCGGTGAAGGAGCTGATGATCTCCAAGAAGAAGTCGGTCAAGGTCACCGAGAAGACTCTGGAAGAGCTGCTCGGCGTGCCGAAGTACCGCTTCGGCGAGATCGAGAGCGAGCCGCAGGTCGGCATCGTCACCGGCCTTGCCTGGACCGATGTCGGCGGCGAGCTGCTGACGATCGAAGGCGTCATGATGCCCGGCAAGGGCAAGATGACGGTCACGGGCAATTTGCGCGACGTGATGAAGGAATCGATCTCGGCGGCGGCGTCCTACGTCCGCTCGCGGGCGATCAATTACGGCATCGAGCCGCCGATGTTCGACCGCCGCGACATCCACGTGCACGTGCCGGAAGGCGCGACGCCGAAGGATGGTCCGTCGGCGGGCGTGGCCATGGCCACCGCGATCATCTCGGTGATGACCGGCATCCCGGTCCGCCACGATGTCGCGATGACCGGCGAGATCACGCTGCGCGGCCGCGTGCTGCCGATCGGCGGCCTCAAGGAGAAGCTGCTGGCTGCGGCCCGCGGCGGCATCAAGACGGTGCTGATCCCCGAGGACAACGCCAAGGATCTCACGGAGATTTCCGATGCGATCAAGGGCGGCATGGAGATCATCCCGGTCTCCCGCCTCGACGACGTCGTCGCCAAGGCGCTGGTGAAGAAGCCGGTGCCGATCGTCTGGGAAGAAGACACCAAAGTGACGGTGAAGCCGGATGGCGATGAAGCCGCCGGCGGCCTGACCGCTCACTGACCTCAAGCGAAAGATGATAAAACGGCGCCTTCGGGCGCCGTTTTTGTTTCCTGACGGGAAGAGAGCCATGCAGGTCGACGGGCAATGCCATTGCGGCAAGATCACCTTCGAGGCCGAGATCGACCCCGAGGCGGTCTCGGTGTGCCACTGCACCGACTGCCAGACGCTGACCGGCTCGCCGTTCCGGGTGACTGCGATTTGCACAGGCGCCGACGTCAGGCTGACCGCCGGCACGCCCAAGGTTTACGGCAAGCGTGGCGACAACGGCCGCATGCGCTTCCAGCATTTCTGCGCCGACTGCGGTTCCCCGCTGTTCACCAGCGGGGAGGGCGACCAGGCCGACGATTGGGGCATCCGCTGGGGCAGCATCCGCCAGCGCGACGCCCTGCGGCCTGGCAGGCAGATCTGGTGCCAGTCGGCGGCCGTGTGGATCGACGCCGTGCCGCTGCTGCCGGGACGGCCCGGGGATTGAGGGCTGAGATTGCCGGGCCGAAGTTCGCCGCGAAAGTCCTCCTTCGCCCGTTGGGCTTCGGCGCGGCAGCCTTCGCTCGCTTCGCGCTCATGACCTGCTGCGCTGGCCTGCCGAGCCGTAGCTCGCGAAGCGAGCGAAGGCTGGTGGGCGGTCACGGATTCGAACCGCGGACCCTCTCGGTGTAAACGAGATGCTCTAACCAGCTGAGCTAACCGCCCCACGGCGCCTCTTTAGCGCTCCGGCGGGGGGAGGAGCAAGGGGCGAGCGCGCCGCGAGCTGGCCCCAATTTGCGGCTCGGTCAGGGTTTTCAGACCGGACACGAGCAGCCCTGCGACGAGCCTGCTGCAGGGGGAATCCATTTTCGTAGCGCGAATCGCGTCATCCGACCGAGCAGGCGGCGATCGTGCTCGCCGCCGCTGTGCAGTGCCTCGGCCTGGAGTTCCACGTCAGGCCGTCTTGGTGAACATCGTCAGGACTCCGTCGGCGATGTTGATCGCGACGACTTGTGACGAGCTCAAGCCCTTGGCCTTGAGCACGGAGGCGGCCTGCGGCGTGGCGTCGATGGACTGCCGGAGCGACTGGATGTCTTGGTCGCTTGTATGCGCCACGAGTTCATCGACTTTCGCGCGCACCGCCGGCTGCAATTCCTTGACGTCCACAACCTGTATGCTCCGGATCACCGTGCTGGACTGTGTGGACGGCTGTTCCGTACCGGGTTGCGACGATGCGCCCTGTGCCTGCACCAGAGCAGGTGTTCCGAGGGAGAGAGCTGCAACGATGACGGATGCCGTGAAGTTGCGCATGGTCATGCCTATCCAGTTTGAGGAACGGCGAAACCTATCGACGAAATCTGGTTGGCGTCTGATTCTGATGCGGCGGTTCGGTGAAACCAATGCGGCCGTAATGTGCATAGGTGAGACGCGCTGCGCGGGCTCCGGTGATGTAACTCGCCTTCGCCGCGCTGCGCCCGCGGCGTTCACTTCGACAGCCACGATGCGACCGGGAGCGACGTGCACCGCAGGCACATCCACCTGCGCAACAGGCGGTGGCCCAATGAAATGCACGCGGGGGGCGGCCTTGAGCGAGATCGGCAACGATTAGAGAGGGAGCGGAATGCTGGCACTATGGAAGGTGAAGAACAGCCAACTCTGGGGCCGAACGGGCCGGCACCAAAATTCGACCCGGCTAAACTCCTGAAGCTGCCGAAGAGTTAGGGACACACTTCCCTGTATCCGACCGATCCCGCACCCGATGAGCTCCCACTCTCGACCCGGCATCCCGATTTGACCGGACGACAGCCTGCGTTGCCGCATATAAGCTGCCCGCTTGCCTGAGGCTTGGATGGTTTGGCTTCCGTTTGCTTGCGCTCAGTATCCCGCTTCTTGGCGTCCTCGCGCGTCGCGACCGGCTTCTTGTCCTGCACCTTCTCGCATTCATTGTCGTCACTGACGCGGTAGCCGGCGCGGCAGGTGATTTTCACGCAAGCGTCGCCATCGGCTCTGAAGCCGTGGTCGCAGACCAGCGGGCAGACGCGGCCCGGCCTGGCCTTGATCGCATCCAGCGCATCGAAGGTGGCGAGCTTGGCGTCGAACCTGGTGCCGGCGTACTTGTTGAACAGCGTCAGCGAGCGCTGTGACGCAAGGTTCCAATCGCCGTCTGCCGAGGCGGTCAAACAGCCGACGCGGCGCAGCTCGGACTGCACCAGTTTGGTGGTTTCCTGCGGCGACATGGCCGGAGGGGTCGAGGAAGATGTCACAGCCGCGATCTTCTGCTCGACAGCAGCGGCGGCGGCTTGTTTCTCAGCCGCCTGCTTCGCGGCGAGTTCGGCGGCGGCCTTGTCGCTGGCGAGTTTCTCGGCGAGCGCCTTCTCGGCCAATTGCTTATCAGCCAGGGCCTTCGCGACCGCGGCTTCGGCGTCCTTGCGCCGCTGCTCGGCTGCAGCGGCTTTGGCTTCCTCGATCTGCTTGGCCTTCTCGGCGGCAAGACGCTTGTCCTCGGCCGCCTTGGCCGCGGCGGCCGCCTTGTCCTGCTCGGCCTTGTTGGCGCGCTCGGCGGCAAGGTGGGCCTTCTCCTCTTCCGCCTGGCGAGCCTTGTCTGCCGTGATCGCGCGGGTCTCTTCGGCGGCGATCTTGTTCAGCTGGCCCTTGGCGAGATCGGCATAGAAGCCGCTCGGAAAGCGGTTGAGGAACGCTGTCCATCCGTCGCGCGTCCCGAGCTGAAGCGCCAGTTCGTAGTCGCGCCGGAGCTCGCTGTCGGGGTTGGCCTGGGGGCCGGCCGCGATCGGCTTTGCCGTAACCAGCGGCACGTCATCGCCGCCGAGCGAGCCATAAACATAAGGTTCCTGCTTGTAACCGGTGGTCTTGAGAACGTCGTCGCGGACGAAGCCGAACGCCTTGCGCAGGTCGAGCCCGGGCGTAGGGAGGCGTTCGACCAGCGCTGAGGCAAACGGGCTGTTCCTGGAGTCGCCGTCCGAGGCGGTGGAGCCGGCCTTCGCCGCGAAGGCGATCATGGTGTTCGGGCTGGTTGGCTCGACCTTGGCAAGGCCGCGGCCGATGGCGCGCGCGGCGATGGTCCGCTTCATCGTCTTGGCGAACGGGTTGTCGCGGCAGGCATCGAGGATGACGAGGCGGAGCTGCCTGGCCGGCTCGACCGCGAACAGGGCGCGCTCCAGCGGCAGTGTCTCGTCGAGGACATCGCTGTCCGTTTCGAGGCTGGCATCCGTCGGGATCAGGTAATTGGTGCCGTCGAGCTCGATGCCATGACCGGCATAATAGACGATGGCGACATCGGCCTCGCGCGTCCTGCCGCCGAAGTCACGCAGCGCCCGGCGCATTTCCGCAGCATTGAGGTCGAGCTTGATGTCGACCAGGTCGAACCCGGCTTTCTTCAGCATGCCGCCGACGAGCGAGGCGTCGTTCACGGGATTGGCAAGCCTCGGCGCGCTTTTGTAGGCGGAATTGCCGATCACGAGCGCCACGCGCTTTTCCGCCTGCGCGCCGCCGCAGCTGAAACAGAAGACGGTCAATAAAAGCAGAAAAATCCGAATCGCGCCCATTGCAGTCCCAAATCGCAATGTGACCAGAGTAGTCGCAGAGTGCCACCAAGGCAAAAGCCCCTATGTGACGAACGTCACAGGCGGCGGTCTCATCTATCGCCTGTCGGGCTTGCCTTGCGGGAAGCGCGACGCACCAGCAATCGTCCGGTTCCCGCAGCATCTTGCGCTTGCGGCGTGTCTCCACGTCGGGCATATCGGCCCGAATCGGGACGCGTAGAGCGGCTGCCCACCAAGCATCATCTGGATTCGACGCCGGCCACATGCCGACCAAGCTGCCCTACCGACCGGAGATCGATGGCTTGCGAGCCATTGCGGTCCTGCCTGTGATCCTCTTTCACGCGGGGATACCCGGGTTCTCGGGAGGCTTCGTTGGGGTCGACGTCTTCTTCGTGATCAGCGGCTATCTGATCACCTCGATCATCCTCGATGAGCATGAAAACGGAGGCTTCAGTTTCGTCGGATTCTACGAGCGGCGCGCCCGGCGCATTTTGCCGCCGCTCTTCTTCGTGTGTCTCGTTTGCGTTCCGGTCGCCGTCTGGTGCCTCGGTCCGCGCGATCTGGCGGACTTCTCGAAGAGTCTGCTGTCGGTATGCGCCTTCGTTTCGAATTTCTTCTTCTGGGCGCAAAGCGGATATTTCGATACCGCGAGCGAGCTCAAGCCGCTGCTTCACACCTGGAGCCTGGCGGTCGAAGAACAGTTCTATCTCTTGTTTCCGATTTTGCTGTTCTGGTTGCTGAGGCTAGGTCGGACCAGGGCCACGGCCTGCTTCGTCGTCATCGCAGCAGCGAGCTTTGCCTATGCGGAGTGGGGCTCGCATCACGCGGAGGCGGCAGCGTTTTATCTGCTCCCTGCACGGTTCTGGGAGCTCCTGCTCGGTGCGCTCCTGCCGCTCTCGGGCATTGCGGTGCAAAGCCGGATTGCCCGTTCATACGCTGACGCACTCGCCGTGCTGGGCCTCGCGATGATTGCCTTGCCCGTGTTCGTCTATCGCAACGTTCCGTATCCAGGAGTTTACGCGCTCGCGCCGACTTTGGGGACCGCGCTGGCGATCCTGTTCCTGCGGCCGGACACGGTGTCGGGCCGCATCATTGGATCGCGAGTCCCCCGGGCCATCGGCCTCGTCAGCTACAGCGCTTATCTGTGGCATCAGCCGCTGTTTGCTTTCGCAAGACTGACCCGATTCTATGAGACCAACATCCCGGTGTTTGCGGGCTTGTCAGTTCTTTCGATGGTTCTGGCATATCTGACCTATCTGCTGGTCGAACGGCCGGCTCGCGATCGCAAACGGTTCGGCCGGCGCGCGGTATTTGCGTCGTGCGGCGTCGCCATGGCGATTTTTGTCGGTCTCGGCTCGGTGGGCGTCTTCACCAATGGCCTCGAGAGCAGCCACTACACCAGGTATGATATGGCGACCCGCCGCGCCTACGAACTGATCAAGCGCTACGCCTTGCGCGATCTGAAGGGCAGTTTGATCGACGATGGTGACTGCCTGTTCTGGTCTCCCAGTCCGGACAGCAAGTTCGAGATGCGGTTCAAGGCTTGCGCCGCAAAATATGGACCGGCGGTCATGGTCGTCGGAGATTCCCACGGCATGAACGTCTATAATGGTCTTGCCAAAGCCAGGCCGGGCCCGTTCGTCGTCGGTCTCGTCAACGAAGGTTGCCGGGCCTGGAATGACAGCGAGCTCTGTCCGTATGCGGGATTGAAGGGCTTCCTCGAACGCAATGGTTCTTCTGTGCGCGGAATCGTCTTCAACGTATCAGGCGCGCATCTTCTCACCGATCCCGCGGGCAATGTGGAAAACCACCATCTGTTCGAATGGGAGACCGGATATCTGATCAACTACGAGAAGATCGGCTTCACGCTGAGGCTTCTGAGGACGTTTGCCCCACTCGCGAAGATCACTTGGCTCGGCCCGTTTGTCGAAGCGCGGGTTAATTTCAGGGACCTGCCCCAACTCGCCAGCGATGGATTCTTGATGAACCCGGTCGCGCTTCATCATTTCAAGGAATTGGACGAGGAGATTGCGAAGGAGGTCGCTGACGGGCCGCAGACAATTCAATACTTGTCCTTCTACGACGTCCTCAAGGTCGATAAGTATTTGCTGTTTACCGATGACTGTCTGACATTCAGCGATCCAGATCATCTCAGTGCGTGCGGTGAAGCGTTGCTCGGCAAGAAGCTCGAAGCGCATTTGCCCTGGCTGAACTCCGCTATGTGACCAGCGTCTCAGGCGCTCCGGCGAAAGGTGCGCCCGTCATCCCGACGTGATATCGCCGCTGTGCTGCCGCAGCATGCGGTCGGACCGCAGCGGCAGGCATCGCGCGAATGGGAATGACCGAGGGACACCATGGAACAGCCAAGCGGACACGAGCAAAACGCCGACCAGATCGCCTATTGGAACGGGCCGAGCGGACAGCGCTGGGCTGACCGCCATGCCGTGCAGGAGAAGCTGCTCGGGCCGATCGCCGATGTGCTGATCGACCGCGCCGGACCAAGACCGGGCGAGCGCGTGATCGACGTCGGTTGCGGCTCGGGTGCAACGACGGTCGCGTTCGCGAAGGCTGTCGCGCCGGACGGCTTCGCGCTCGGCCTCGATGTTTCCGAGCCGATGCTGTCGCAGGCGCGGGCGCTGGCGCCAAAGGACCTGCCGCTCGATTTCGTGCTGGCGGACGCGACGGTGCATCCGTTCGCGCCGGCGAGCTTTGATCTCTTGGCCTCGCGCTTCGGCGTCATGTTCTTTGCCGATCCGATCGCGTCCTTTGCCAATCTCCGCCGTGCATTGAAGCCCACCGGGCGACTCGCCTTCGTCTGCTGGCGCGAGCCGAAGGAAAATCCGTGGATGATGGCGCCGCTGATGGCGGTCTACAAGCACGTGCCGAAGATGCCGCCGGTCGGGCCTGAGGAGCCGGGCCCGTTCGCCTTTGCTTCAGAGGAGCGCGTGATGCGCATCCTGAAGGGCGCCGGCTTCGCGGATGTGGCAATGGAGCCGCACAATCTGGCGATGGATATCGCGATCGGCGGCGGCCTCGATGCCGCCGTCGACGGCTCGCTCCAGATCGGCCCGGCCAGCCGTGCGCTGCAGGGCCATCCGCCGGAAACCTATGAGGCCGCGAAAGCCTCGATCCGCGAGGCGCTCGCGCCGTTTTTGAAAGAGCAAAGCGTGGCGCTGCAGGGCGCGATCTGGATCGTGACGGCGAAGGCGGCTTAGCGGTAGCTATCACGCCATGTTTGTCATTGAAGACGAGTTGCACGCCGAATGGCAGGGCGAGTTTTGGTCGCGGCAGGAGGCAATCGCGGAGCTGCAGCGAAGAGCTTTGATTCCCTGGAACGAAAAACCGAACGCAGCGCCGTGCACCAGCTGGGTTACTTGCGGCCGCAGACATGAGTTGGTCGAGTTCGATGACGGCACGCTGCCGTGGAGGGAGCTGTCGCGCACTTTGATGCTCGAGATTTCTGCTGCCGGCGTCCAGTGGTTCGCCGAGGGGCCCGGCTAGGCCAGCGCTCGCGCTTCGCTGCGCTCGCAATGACGATGTGGATGGGCCTGTGGCTCCCTCACACCACGTCATCCGGTGCCAGCGCGCAGCCATTGTCGGGATGCGTCTCGACCTGAAGCGTGGTGTGGCCGATGCGGAAGGATGCCTTCAGCAGCTGCGCGGTCTCCATCAGGAAGGCGTCGCCGGCCCCGTCGGGCATGACGAGATGGCAGGTCAGCGCCGTCTCGGTGGTCGAGATCGGCCAGACATGGAGATCGTGGATCGCGGACACGCCGGGGCGCGCGAGCATGAATGCCCTGATCGCAGCGAGGTCGGTGCCCTTGGGCGCGGCCGCCATCGACATGTCGATCGAGCCGCGCAAGAGGCTGGTCGTGCTCCAGAGGATGGTGGCGCAGATCACGAGGCTGGTGACGGGATCGAGCCAGAGCCAGCCGGTCCAGATGATCAGCGCGGCCGAGACGACGACGCCGAGCGAGACGGCGGCATCCGCCGCCATGTGCAGATACGCGCCTTCGATGTTGATGTCGTCCTTGCGTCCGCGCGCGAACAGCATGGCGGTGAAACCGTTGATGAGGATGCCGATGCCGGCAACCACCATCACGGTCACGCCCGCGATCGGCTCCGGCTGGCGCAGGCGCAAGATCGCTTCCCAGCCGATGGCGCCGGTCGCAACCAGCAGCAACACCGCGTTCGCCAGCGCCGCCAGGATGGTGGAGGCGCGCAAGCCGTAGGTGAAGCGGCCGCTCGGCGCGCGCTTTGCCGCGATCGATGCGCCCCAGGCCACGACCAGGCCCAGCACGTCGGACAGATTATGGCCGGCATCCGCGAGTAGCGCAGTGGAGTTGCCGATATAGCCATAGACCACCTCGGCCACGACCAGCGCGGTGTTGAGGGTAATGCCGATCGCGAAGGCTCTGCCGAAATTGGCGGGCGCGTGGACGTGCCCGTGGCCAACCCCATGAGCGTGCCCGTGGTCGTGACCATGGCCATGATCATGCGCATGGCCGGCATGGTCATGATGGTGATGGCCGTGATGGTCGTGGCTGCCCAAATCTAGCGCTCCCCGGAAGCCGCCAAATCAGGGGCCATTCTAGGCGTTTCGTGCGCCCCGTCACGCCGGAACAGCACGTAGAGCGCCGGTAGCACCAAGAGCGTCAGCACCGTCGAGGAGATGATGCCGCCGATCACCACGGTTGCGAGTGGCCGCTGCACCTCGGCGCCGGCGCCGGTGGCGAGTGCCATCGGCACGAAGCCGAGCGAGGCGACGAGGGCCGTCATCAGCACCGGGCGCAGGCGCGTCAGCGCGCCCTCGCGCACCGCCTCCGCAATGGGCCGTCCCTCGCTGCGCAGCCGCTCGATGAAGGCGATGATGACGAGGCCGTTGAGCACGGCGACGCCCGACAGCGCGATGAAGCCGACGCCGGCGCTGATCGACAACGGAATCCCGCGCAGCAGCAGCGCCGCGACGCCGCCGGTCAGCGCCAGCGGCACGCCGGAGAATACCAGCGCCGCATCCGCCGCCGATCCCATGCCCATGAACAGCAGCAGGAACACCAGCAGCAGCGCCACCGGCACCACGATGGTCAGCCGCTTGGTGGCGGAGACCAGCTGCTCGAACTGCCCGCCCCAGCCGATCCAGTAGCCGGGTGGCAGCTTGACCTTCTCGGCGACGGCGGCCTGCGTCTCGGCGACGAAGGAGCGCAGGTCGCGCCCGCGAACGTTGGCCATCACCACGACGCGGCGCTTGCCGTTCTCGCGGCTGATCTGGTTGGGGCCCGGTGCGATCTCGATCGCCGCAACGGACGAGAGCGGCACGTAGCGCGGTGTCGTCGCCGAGGCGCCCGGCCAGGCGATCTTCGTGACGGAAACGACGTCCTCGCCCGGCGGCAGCGGGATCGGCAGCGACTTGATCGTGTCAGGGTTGGCACGCAGGCTTTCCGGCAGCCGCACCACGATGTCGAAGCGGCGATCGCCCTCGAACAGCTTGCCGACCGGCTTGCCGCCGATCGCGATCTCGACGAGGTTTTGCACCTCGCTGAGGCTGAGGCCGTAGCGCGACAGCGCCTGGCGGTCGAGCTTGACGGTGAGGATCGGCAGGCCCGCGATCTGTTCGGTCTTGACGTCGGCGGCGCCCTCGATGCCGCGCACCACGCCGTTGACCTGCTGGGCGATGCCGGCGAGCACGTCGAGATCGTCGCCGAAGATCTTGACACCGACGTCGCTGCGGATGCCCGCGATGAGCTCGTTGAAGCGCATCTGGATCGGCTGGGTCATGCCATAGGCCGTGCCGGGCAGGGTGTTGGCGGCCCGTTCGATCTCCTCGATCACCTCGTTCTTCGGCTTGGCAGGATCGGGCCATTCCTCGCGCGGCTTCAGTGTGACATAGGTGTCGGCGACGTTCGGCGGCATCGGGTCGTTGGCGATCTCGGCGGTGCCGATCCTGGAGAAGATGGTCGCGACCTCCGGCACCTGCTTCACCGCTTTCTCCAGCCGCAGCTGCATGTCGACGCTCTGGGTCAGGCTGGTGCCGGGAATCCGGATGGTCTCGATGGTGATGTCGCCTTCGTCGAGGCTGGGAATGAACTCGCCACCCATGCGCGTTGCGGCGAAGATGCTGCCGGCGACGATCAGCACGGCGCCGAACGCGACGCTGCCGCGATAGCGGATGGCGCGGTCGAGCAGCGGCACATAGAACCGCTTGGCCGCCCGCATGAACACGTTCTCCGTCTCCGAGACCTTGCCGGTGACGAAGATGGCAACCGCGGCCGGGACGAAGGTGACCGACAGCAGCGCCGCGCCGGCGAGCGCCATCAGCACCGTCAGCGCCATCGGCGTGAACATCTTGCCTTCGGTCCCGGTCAGGGTGAGGACCGGAAGATAGACGACGGCGATGATCAGCGTGCCGAACAGGCTCGGCTTGATCACCTCGCTCGCACCGGCGCGGATGGTCTGCAGGCGTTCATCCAGCGTCAGCAGCCGGCCGCGCCGGTGCTGTTCGGCGGCGAGCAGCCGCAGGCAGTTCTCGACGATGATGACCGCGCCATCGACGATGATGCCGAAATCGATCGCGCCCAGACTCATCAGATTGGCACTGACCTTGCTCTCGACCATGCCCGTGATCGTGAACAGCATGGAGAGCGGGATGACGAAGGCTGTGATCAGCGCGGCGCGGAAGTTGCCGAGGATCAGGAACAGCACGGCGATCACCAATGCCGCACCCTCAATGAGGTTCTTCTCGACCGTCTGGATGGTCGCTTCCACCAGATGCGTACGGTCGTAGACGGCGCGCGCGATCACGCCGTCGGGGAGAGATTTGGCGATCTCGGCGAGCCTCGCCTTGACGCGCTGGGCCACGGTGCGGCTGTTCTCGCCGATCAGCAGCATGGCGGTGCCGAGCACGGTCTCGTTGCCGTTCGTCGTCGCAGCGCCACTGCGCAGGTCCTGGCCTTCCTGGACGTCGGCAACGTCGCGGATGCGCACCGGCACGCCGCCGCGCGAGCCGATCACGATGTCCCTGATGTCCTCGATATTGGCGACCTGGCCGGGCGCGCGTACCAGATATTGCTCGCCGTTGCGCTCGATATAGCCGGCGCCGACATTGGCATTGTTGGCGGCCAGCGCCGTCATGATGTCGCGGAATCCGAGCTTGTAGGCCATCAGCCGGCCCGGGATCGGCAGCACGTGGAATTGTCGCTCATAGCCGCCGATCGAGTTGACCTCGACCACGCCGGGAATGGTGCGCAGCTGCGGCTTGATGATCCAGTCCTGGATGGTTCGCAGCTCCGTCGGCGTGAACTCGTTGCCGGTTGATGATTTCGCGCCGGCCTTGGCTTCGACCGAGTAGACGTAGATCTCGCCGAGCCCGGTCGAGATCGGCCCCATCGCGACCTCGGTGCCTGCAGGCAGCTGCTCCTTCGCCTGCTGGATGCGCTCGTTGACGAGCTGCCGCGCGAAATAGATGTCGGTGCCGTCCTGGAATACGACCGTGACCTGGCTCAGGCCGTAACGCGAGAGCGAGCGGGTGTAGTCGAGCCTGGGCAGGCCGCCCATCGCGGTCTCGAGCGGGAAGGTGATGCGCTGCTCGGCTTCGAGCGGCGACAGGCCCGGCGCGCGCGTGTTGATCTGGACCTGGACGTTGGTGACGTCAGGCACCGCGTCGATCGGCAGGCGCGTGAAATTCCAGACGCCAAAGGCGCCGGCCGCGAGCGCAAGCAGGACCACCAGCCAGCGCTGGCGGACGGAAAAGGCGATGAGGGCGTCAATCATGGTCGGCGTCTCCCTTGCCCATCTCCGCCTTGACCACAAAACTGTTCTCGGCGACGTAGTGCTCGCCGGTCGAAAGGCCGGCGCGGATCTCGACGAATTTCGGGTCGGAATCGCCAAGCTCCACGGGGCGCGCCTCGATCTTGTCGCCATCCTCGCGGACGAACACGATGGTCCTGTTCTCCAGCGTCTGGATCGCGCTTCGCCGCACGGCAACCGCGACATTGCGCGCGGCGAGGATCAGCCGCGCCGTGACGAACAGGCCGGGGCGCAGGCGGCCGTCGGGATTGGGCAGCACCACGCGCGCGAGCGCGGTCTGGGTCTCGCTCGAGCCGATCGGCGCCATGTACGAGATCGTGCCCTTGATCTCGCCGCGGCCGTCGTCGGGATCGACCAGCACCTCGTCGTTGAGACGGACGCGCTTCAAATCCTGCCGGTAGATCGACAGATCGACCCAGATGGTCGAGAGGTCGGCGACGACGAAAGCCGGCTTCTGCTCGGAGGCGTATTCGCCGAGCGAGATCTGCCGCTCGATGATGGTGCCGGCGAGTGGCGCCTTCAGCTCGTAGACCGTGAGGCTCTGGTTGCTCTCGATCGCGGCGAGCAGGTCATCCTTGGCGACCTTGTCGCCGATGCGCTTCTGGATCGATTTTGCAATGCCGGGAAAGCGGGGCGTGACCTGAACGACCGCCTCCTGGTTGGCGCGCAGGATACCGTTGAACGACAGCGTGTCGGTCAGCGTCGCGCTCGCGGCTTCCGCCAGGGTCACGCCGGCGGCGGCCAGCTTGACATCCGAGATGCGGATGCGGTCGGCGCCGTGCTCGTCCTGCTCGACATGGTCGTTCGGTTTCTTCGGTTCGGAATGCTCGGCATGTTCCGTCGAGGCGACCTTGGCCGGCACGAGCAGGGAATAGCCGTAGGCGCCGAGGGCGGCGGCAATGACGGCCACCACGATGGTGGACGATGTCTTCATCGCGCGCTCTCCCGGGCCAGCGCAAAGGGATTGCCGACGAGGCCTTCGATGGTCGCAACGCCGGCGTGGAAATTCTGCTGCGCTTCCTGCTCGCGCAGCCGCGCTTGGGTGACGCTCGCCTGGGCGTCGAGCACTTCGAGCAGGGTGAAGCGGCCCTGGCCGTAGCCTTGCGAGATCGCCTCGGCCGCTTCGACGGCCTTGGGAATCGCAGTCTCGCGCAGCACGGCGAGCTCGCGCAGCGAGCCCTGCAGCGAGTCATAGGCACGGCCGGCAATCACGATCAGCGTGTTGCGGTTGGCCTCGCGCTCGGCTTTGGTCTTGGCGAGGCTTTCCTGCGCGGAGAGGATATTGCCCTGGTTCTGGTCGAACACGGGGATCGGCACCGAGACGGTGAGGCGTACCGCGTCGTCATTGCTTTCGTTGAAGTGACGCCAGCCGGCGGCGATCCGCACGTCGGGATAGGGCTTGAGCCGGGCGATCAGCAGCTCGGCATTGCGCTGGGCATAGACGGCCGTCCAGCGCACCAGTTGCGGATTGGCGTCGATGGCCGCAACCACCGACTGGAACGTTGGCGGGCGCCCCGTGGTGTCGAGCCGGCCGGAGACCTCGCCGAATTTCGCCGAGGGATCGCCCATCAGCACCGCAAGCTCGCGCCGGGCGCTCGCCAGCGTCGCCTTGAGGCGCTCGCGGTCGGCCTTCACCAGGGCGGAGGCGACCTCGGCGCGGCCGGTCTCGGCCGGAGAGGAGGCGCCGGCCTCGACGCGGCGGCGCAGCAGCGGCGTCAGGCGGTCGATCGCGTCGATCTGCTCGTCGAGGATCTGGATGCGCCGCTGCGCGCCGAGCACGCTGAGGAAGGCGATCGCGGTCTCCGACAGCACCTCCAGCCTGACCGCCTTGCGCTGGATCGCGGCGACCTCGATGCCGGCCTGTCCGGCGGCGATCCTGGCGTCGCGCTTGCCGAACAGCTCGAAGGCCTGGCTGATCTGGAGCGTCGTCTCGGCCGATCTGGTGCCGCGATAGATGCCGGAGCCGAACGAATTGTCCTGCTCGTACGACAGCTCCGGATTGAGCAGCGCGCCCGCCTGGATGCGCTGACCTGTGGCGATGCCGACATCGCGCTCCGCCGCCGTCAGGCGCGGGCTCGCGGCCAGCGCGCGCGAGAGTGCTGCGCGCATGGTCAGCGTCTGGGCGTGCGAGGTCAGCGCCAGGGGCGGGCTGATGAGAATAGCCAGCGCGCACGCGATGCGCGCGGCCGTTCGTCTGCGAAGCATGAAAAAGACCCGTGAAGGAGAACCGATGGGCGCGCGCGCAGCGCCCGGCTGATCCGTTCAGGTCAGGTGTTTTGGAGGCGGGGAATCGGTATCGGGCGCGATGCCGGCAAGCGCCGGCTGCCGCTGCTGGACCGGCGGGGCGATCACGTCGGTCGCGGCGTCCGACTGCACCGGCTGTATGACGGCGACCGAAAAGCAGCCGTGGCAGTGATGGCCGGCCAGCGCCTTGTGGTCGCCATGGCCGGCCGCGCCTTCGTCGAGGATCGAGGCGATCTCCGAGCCGCCGGAGGGGCTGGTCACATCGATGTCATGGGCGCCATGGAGTGCGCCCGAGAGCAGATACAGGACCGCGACCACCACAGCCACGAGCCCGCGCCAGTTGTGCGTCGAGCTCAGTCTGAAGGGCTTGCGGTTCGGGGCCACGAATTCACTCTTGCTGTCGATCCGGCTGGCCTAGCATGGCAGCGGGAACAGTGTCGACCCGCAATAGTGTTACGTGTGGGGAACTCAACGTCGCAGCCGCACGTCTCCGTGCGACTGCGACCGGCTCGCAACATGTGCGAGCTCATTCGGCGGCCTCCCGGACTTGCTCAGATGCGACAACCCCGTCGCCCGCATGCAGCCCAAAACCCTTCACCAGAGCGAAGATGGCGGGGATCACGATCAGCGTCAGCAGCGTCGACGAGATCATGCCGCCGATCATGGGCACGGCGATGCCATGCATGATCTCCGATCCCGTTCCGCTGCTCCACATGATCGGCAGCAGGCCGGCCATGATCGCAACCACCGTCATCATCTTCGGGCGGACGCGCTCGACCGCGCCTTCCATGATGGCCTCATTGAGATCGGCGCGGGTCAGGGCGCGGCCTGCACGCGCGCAGCGCGCCTTGGTCTCGGCAAGGGCCTGGTTGAGATAGATCAGCATCACCACGCCGGTTTCGGCGGCCACGCCCGCGAGCGCGATGAAGCCGACGGCGACCGCGACCGAGAGGTTGAAGCCGAGCCACCACATCAGCCACAAGCCGCCGACGAGCGCGAAGGGCAGGGACAGCATCACGATCATGGTCTCGGTGATGGAGCGGAAGTTGAGATAGAGCAGCAGGAAGATGATCAGCAGCGTCACCGGCACGACGATCTTGAGCCGCGCGGTGGCACGTTCCAGATATTCGTATTGTCCGCTCCAGACCACGTAGTAGCCGGGCGGGAACGCGACGCTCGCCTGCACCGCCGCCCGCGCATCGGCGACATAGCCGCCGAGGTCGCGGTCACGGATGTCGACATAGATGTAGGTGGCGAGCTGCCCGTTCTCGGTCCGGATCGAGGTCGGCCCGCGCGCCGGCGTGACGCTGGCGACCTCGCCGAGCGGGACGGCACCGCCTGATGGCATCGGCACCAGGATGTCGCTGGCGATCGCCTTCGGATTGTCGCGCAGGTCGCGGGGGTAGCGCATGTTGACGGTGAAGCGCTGGCGGCCCTCGACCGTCGTCGTCACCGCCTGGCCGCCGAGCGCGGTGGCGATCGTGTCCTGCACGTCCTGCACCATGATGCCGTAGCGCGACAGCGCCTCGCGGTCCGGCGCGATCTCGAGATAGTAGCCGCCGAGGCTGCGCTCGGCATAGGCCGAGGACGTGCCCGGCACCGCCTTGAGCACCTGCTCGATCTGCCGGGCGAGCTTGTCGATTCCGACCAGATCGGTGCCGATGACCTTGATGCCCACGGGTGTGCGGATGCCGGTCGAGAGCATGTCGATGCGCGCCTTGATCGGCATGGTCCAGGCGTTGGAGACGCCGGGAAACTGCAGCGCCTTGTCCATCTCGGCGATCAGGCTGTCGATGGTCACGCCGGTGCGCCATTGCTCCTTCGGCTTGAGGTCGACGATGGTCTCGAACATCTCCGACGGCGCCGGATCGGTCGCGGTCGCCGCGCGGCCGGCCTTGCCGTAGACCGAGGCGACTTCCGGAAACGAGCGGATGATCCGGTTCTGGGTCTGCATCAGCTCGGCGGCCTTGGTCACGGAAATGCCGGGCAGCGTCGTCGGCATGTAGAGCAGGGTGCCCTCGTTGAGGTTCGGCATGAACTCGGAGCCGAGCCGGCCCGCCGGCCAGATCGAGGCGGCGAGCACGCCGAGCGCGAGCAGGATCACCGGGATCCGCGCCCGCAGCACGCCTGAGATCACCGGCCGGTAGATCCAGATCAGGAGGCGGTTGATCGGGTTCCTGTGCTCCGGAATGATCCTGCCGCGGACGAAGATCACCATCAGCGCCGGCACCAGCGTCACCGACAGCAAGGCTGCCGCCGCCATCGCAAAGGTCTTGGTGAAGGCGAGCGGGCTGAACAGCCGGCCCTCCTGCGATTCCAGCGTGAAGATCGGCATGAACGATACGGTGATGATCAGGAGGCTGAAGAACAGCGCCGGGCCGACCTCGGCGGCGGCCTCGGTCAGGATCGCGACCCTGGATTGGCCGGGCTCGGCGCGCTCGAGATGCTTGTGCGCGTTCTCGATCATGACGATGGCGGCGTCGATCATGGCGCCGATCGCGATCGCGATGCCGCCGAGGCTCATGATGTTGGAGCCGATCCCGAGCAGCTTCATGGCCCCGAAGGCCATGAGAACGCCGACGGGGAGCATCAGGATGGCAACCAGCGCGCTGCGGACATGCAGCAGGAACACGATGCAGACCAGCGCCACCACGATGCTCTCCTCGAGCAGCGTGTGCCGGAGCGTGTCGATCGCGGCCTTGATGAGGTTGGAGCGGTCGTAGACCGGGACGATCTCGACCGATTTCGGCAGGCTGGTCGCGATCTCCTTGAACCGCTTCTTGACGTTCTCGATCACGTCGAGCGCGTTCATGCCGAAGCGCTGCAGCACGATGCCGCTCGCCACCTCGCCCTCGCCGTTGAGCTCGGCGATGCCGCGCCGCTCGTCCGGCCCGAGCTCGACGCGGGCGACGTCGCGCAGCTTGACCGGCGTTCCGTTGTCGGTCTTCAGCACGATGTTGCCGAGATCGTCGACGCTTTTCAGATAGCCCTTGCCGCGAATGACATATTCGAACTCGGAGAGCTCGACGGTGCGGCCGCCGACGTCGGCGTTGCTGGCGCGGATGGCCTCGCGCATCTTCTGCATGGTGATGCCGAGGTCGCGCATGCGCTGCGGATCGAGGACGACGTTGTACTGCCGGACGAAGCCGCCGACGCCGGCAACCTCCGCCACGCCTTCCGCCCTGGCGAGCGCGAACTTCAGATTCCAGTCCTGGATCGTCCGGGTTTCCGCGAGGTTCAGTTCCTTGGACATCACGGCATATTGGTAGACCCAGCCGACACCGGTGGCGTCGGGGCCGATCGTCGGCGTGACCCCGGCCGGCAACCGGGAGGCTGCACCGTTGAGGAATTCGAGCACGCGCGAGCGGGCCCAGTAGATGTCGGTGCCGTCCTCGAAGATGACGTAGACGAAAGAGACGCCGAAGAAGGAGAAGCCGCGCACCACTTTCGACTTCGGCACCGTCAGCATCGCGGTGGTGAGGGGATAGGTGACCTGGTCCTCGATCACCTGGGGCGCCTGCCCCTGGTATTCGGTGTAGACGATGACCTGGGTGTCGGAGAGATCGGGGATGGCATCCAGCGGCAGATGCAGCAGGGCATAAAGGCCGGCAGCGGCGGCAAAGCCGGTGCCGAACAGCACCAGCAGCAGGTTGCGTGCCGACCAGGCGATGATGCGCGCGATCATGGCTTGCCTCCCATCGGGTTGCCGCCTTCGGCGAGCCCCTTGAGGGCCGCCTTGAGGTTGCTCTCGGCGTCGATCAGGAAGTTGGCGGAGGTGACGATGGCGTCGCCCTCGGCAAGGCCGTCGCGGATCTCGACATAACCATCGCCCCGCCGTCCGAGCTTGACTTCGCGCGGCTCGAAGCGGCCCTGTCCCTTGTCGACCAGGACGGCCTGGCGGCTGCCGGTGTCGAGCACCGCGCTTTCGGCGACGCTGAGCACCGGCGTCGGAGTGCCGGTATCGATCTCGGCATCGACATACATGTCGGGAAGCAGCGCGAGGTCGGCGTTGGCGAGCTCGATCCGCAAACGGGCCGTGCGCGTCTCCTTGTTCAGCTGCGGGTAGATGACGCTGATCCGGCCCTTGAACTCGCGGCCGGGATAGCTGCGCGCGCGTACCGTCACGGGCTGGTCGACCGCAATGCCGCCGAGGTCGCGCTCGGCGATGTCGACATTGGCCCACACCAGCGAGATGTCGGCAATGCGGAACAGGATGTCGCCCGGCTGGGCGCGCATGCCGTCGATGGCATTGCGCTGGAGCACGATGCCGTCACGCGGTGACGACCATGGGATGGTGATCGGGACCGAGTGGCTCTTCTCCATCTCGGTGATGACGGGTTCGGGGACGTCGAGATTGACCAGCCGCTGCCGCGAGCCCCGGCCATAGGGCTCGATGCCCGCGGTGGTCTTCGAGGTGATGGTCGCGAGATATTCGGCCGCCGCGGACGACACCGCGGGGCTGTAGATCTCCATCAGCGGCTGCCCCTTGGTCACGCGGCTTCCGGTGGTGACGTCGGCAACCTTCTGCACAAAGCTCTCGGCGCGCATGGCGATCACCGAGATCCGCCGTTCGTCGAGCTGGATCGTGCCGGGCGCGCGCACCAGCGTCCGCAGCCGGCGCAGTTCGGCAGGCTCCGATTTGACGCCGCTGCGCTGGATCTTGCCGGGCGACAGTTTTACCGAGCCATCGTCGCTGTCGTCGCCGTCATAGACGGGGATGTAGTCCATCCCCATCGAATCCTTCTTCGGCACCGGCGAGGTGTCGGGCAGGCCCATCGGGTTGCGGTAGTATTTGATCTTGCGAACGCTCTTTTGCTCAGCCTTATGCTCCGTCGTGGGCTCGGCCGCCGTCATCTCCGCGGGCTGCTCGGACTCGTCGAAGCTGATGTCCGCGCCGGCAGGGACGGCACGATAGTCGCGGCCGTCCTTGGCTTTCTTCGGGGTCAGCGAATAGAGCGGCTTGCCGTCCGGGTCCTGGTAATAGATCGGGGCAGCCGTATCCGCAGCATTTGCCGCGGATACGATGGCGCCCTCATGCGGCTGCTGTCGCAGCAGCCCCGCGAGCGGCATGACGCCTGCCGCTGCGAGGATCATAGCGGCAGCACCGATGTGGAGGCGGCGGGTCATTTCTCGGCCGTGACGAGGAGCTTGTTCTCGACCGTTCCGGTTTCGCCCTGCACCTTGGCGCCGAGCGAAAGCTGCCAGCGCCCGGCCATGCCGAAGGTCGCCTTGAACCGATAGGTGCCGGGCTCGGTGCCCGACATCGCGGTGACCTTGGTGGCCATCTCCTGCATGCCGTCGGGCGCCATGTCGAGCCGGCTGGCAAAGATCACCGCGTCGGGCACCGCCTTGCCGGTGGTCTTGTCGACCAGTCGCACCGCCACGACGCGATCGGCGCCGGCCTTGACGGTCGGCTGCACCAGCTGGAATTCGTAGTTCTTGATCTCGGCGCGCGCGGCAGTCGCGAACGCTGCGGTGATGAGCGCGGCCAGAGCGGCGCGCGCGAGGTTGGACGTTGTCATGATTTCAATTCCTCGATGGGTCTGATGGAGCCGCACGCAACGACGTGTTGCGAGACGGCAGGCAGCGATGCGCGCCGGTTCCGGCGCGCATGTTCACCAGGCGCTCGGGGCGCCTGTCAGACGATCGATCGAGGTGGGTGGTCCGGAGGCGGGCGGGCGAGGCCGTCGACGATGGCATCATCGAGCGGCCGAAGCAGAGCGAGGGCGCGCGCATAGCGGGTTGCCGTCATGACGGCGGGCCCCGCCTGCAACACCTTCAACATGCAGATCGCGAGGAGAGGGCAGTCCTGGCACTGCTTGCTGTTCGGCTCGTCGGGGCAGCAGGGCATGTCGGCCGACATGCCTTGCGCATCGGTCATCTGCATGTCGCTCGCCATCGCTGGCCCCGCCGCCGGCGTCACCAGCGGCGCAACCGTCAGCCCCGCGGTCACGAGGACCGCGAGCAGGAGCCTGAGGATGCGACGAGCAATCATGGTGCCACACTCTCACGCGGGGGAGACGCTGGAAAGTCCTCCGGTTCACAAATGCGCGAGCCAGGCGCCCTGTGGTTAACTTGTCTCAAACGGGTCAACCAATGGCTTCCTTGCCAACAAAACGCATGAACGGCGTCCGACCGGCCGGTCCAAACAGCACGATGGTATAAGGCTGGGGGTCCCCACCTTCCATTCCCGGCGACCCTATGGGCATGCCGGGCACAGCGAGCCCCGTAGCCTTCGGGCGTTCGGCCAGCAACCGCTGCACCGCCGACGCCGGGACGTGTCCCTCAATGATGTAGCCGCCCACCTCTGCCGTATGGCACGCCGCTAGATCGAGTGGGACGCCCAGGCGCCTCCGCACGCTCGGGAGGTCAGAAGCATCCTCCGCTTCGACGGTGAACCCTGCGTCGCGCAAGTGTTGTACCCAACCAGAGCAACAGCCGCAGTTCGGATCCTTGTGAACCTTGATCACCGGTTCAGCAGCTAAAGCAGGGCGCGTCACCACTCCGAGTGTTGCGGCAGCGATCAACCCCAGAAGGGATCGTCGCGCAAAACGGTGTGCGTCCTTTTTGGCGCTTCCTGCATGGTCGCTTGGAATCATCAGACGTGTCTCCGTTGCGGTGAATTCGAACGCGAGGGATCGCGGAGCACCATGCTATTGCGCGATCCCACGCCGGACAAAGCGAATATAGGCCGCTCAAAGAACTAGCGGGACTTGGGTCCCCCCTGATAGCGCCCGCCGGATGCGCCGACGGTCGGTGCAGTCGCAGGCTGCGCGCGAGATCCGGCATCATAGGCGAACGCGGAGCTCAGGTCGCGTTGCGAGATACCTGCGCTGGATTGTGTGGCTTGCCTGGCCTCGCTCGGCCAGTAGCTCCTGTCGGAAATGGTAGAGCCCGCATGGGCGCTGGCCGACACGGCCACGAGAAGCGTGAGTGCGAGTAGGCTCTTCGTCAACATAGTTCCGGCTCCATCATTTTTGCGGAAGCGCCTCTGTTGCGCTTCTACTGAGGAGTTCGGAGCCGTCCGTCCGACGGTTACAAGCTCACGCCGACGTGAGATCTGTTACCAGCGCAGCAGCCGCGGCCCCAGTATCGCGCCTGCGAGCGTACACAGCACGATCGTGCCGCCATACCAGAGCGCGACAAAGGGCAGCGAGTCGTCGGTACAGTGAAGTGCATAGGCGATCGCACTGATCCCGCCTGCGACAAGCCCGCTGAAGGCGCCTGTGCGAACCAGACTGGTTGGGGCCGCCCTTCGCACTGCCCAAATAACGACGGCAAAGGGAACGACCGCAATGACCGGGATGGAAACGAGGCATTCGAGCCAGTCATTCCCCATCACCATCTTGTCCCAATGGGAGCTGGGCGCCTGTCCCAGGCTGATGCCGGCAAGCAGCAGGATCGCCAAAAATGGCAGCGCGGCGAGACCTGAGGATACTCTTCGCTCGCCTCCGGGACGTGCCAGCCGCGCCAGATAGACAGATGCCGCGCCCACCGTGCCGATCGCGAACAGGAGTTTCAGGAACAGGAAAATCACGGCGCGAGGTGTGGCCAGGTCCGCGCGGAGGCCGAGCGCAACGAGCGTCACACCTATCGCAACGGCGGTTCCTACCGCGAGCGCAATGCCTACGCCGCGGTTGACCAGCCGGCGGTTGACCGGTTCGACGTTCATGCTGAGTGCAGTGATCAGTTCGTCCGTCTTCATGATTGCGTCCTCTGTGCGATCAGCGCCGCCAACGCCTTCAACCCGCGATGAATGTTGACCTTCACCCCAGACTCCGAAATACGGCAGCGCAGTGCCGCTTCGGCTACGCTCAATCCGTCCAATTTCACGGCCTCGATGGCGCATCGCATCTTTTCGGGCAGGCGCATTAGCAGGCGCCTGACATCAAAGCTGCTCTCTGCGCCGAGGTGATCGTCATTCGCCGTGACTTCGTGCGCTTCATCGATCGGCACGTCGGCGACGGATGCCCGGTTCCGGCGCAAAAAATCGATCAGCTTGTAGCGTGCGATCGCATATACCCAGGGCGTTAACGGCTCCTCCGGATCGTAGGTGTGTCGCTGGAGGTGGATCGCCAGCACGGCCTCCTGAACCAGATCCTCGGCTTCCGTTGTACCTCGGCCTATTCTTACGAGCTTGCCCTTGTAATAGGCGCGCAAATGGCGGCTTAACCGCTCCAACAGCACCCGATGCGCAGCCCCATCGCCGTCCTGGCTGGCAAGCATCAGTGCCTTCAGCTCTATTTCTGGAGACGTCATACCCACTTGGCTTTAGTTCGGTCGTATTGCCGACCCGGTTACAGTCAGTTCGAAAGATTCTCATTTTCCGGCTCCAAGGGAAACGGTGCGAAGGGGCCGATCGAGGAGGGCGCAACGCGGGTCGGATGGCTTCGTTCGAAGGGGCTAGAGGCCCAGGCAATTGTGAAACATGCCTGGAAGTCGCCATCGGGGCGGGCTGATGGTAAGATGGCACGCGGAGAGGAGCCTGGAATGCCCGAAGAGACTTGCTGCTCGCACGACGCGTGCTGCGGGGAAGCCGTTAAACCCCGGGTGGAGGAGGTCGCCACGTCAGGCTGCGCCGACTGCTGCTCGGCAGGCGTTCCGGTCTTCGACGGGCTCGATCCACGATACAAGCGCGTGCTGTGGACCGTCATCGCCATCAATGCGACGATGTTCGTGAGCGAAATGGCGGCGGGCCACTTGGCCGGCTCGCAGGCTCTCAAGGCCGATGCCCTCGACTTCCTCGCCGATACCGTCACCTACGGCCTGAGCCTTTCGGTGATCGGTGCGAGCATCAGGACGCGCGCAACTGCCGCGCTGTTCAAGGGCCTGTCGCTCAGCGCCATGGCCGCCTGGGTGTTCGGGTCGACGGTCTACCAGACCCTCGTCCTGGGGCTGCCCCGCGCAGAGGTGATGGGAGCGATGAGCCTGGCCGCACTGGCGGCTAACTTGACCTCGGTTCTCCTGCTCGCGCGCTACAAGGACGGTGACGCCAATGTCCGGTCGGTATGGCTCTGCTCGCGCAATGACGCCATTGGCAACGTCATCGTGATGGTTGCTGCCATTGGCGTGTTCGGCACCGCGACGGCTTGGCCCGATCTGGCTGTCGCCGCGGTGATGGCAGGAATCTTCCTCACCTCATCGCTGCAAATCCTGCGGCAAGCGTGGGCGGAGTATCGCGGCGGGCAAGCTGCTGCGACGGCCTGAGGCCGGACGGACGAACAGGTGAGCCGCGACGGAACTTGAACCCAGCGCAAGCTACGCCTTCTCCTCCCAGATCATGGCGAGGTGGACGATGGTCTGCACCGCCTTCTCCATGTCCTGCCGGCTGACCCATTCGAGGCGCGAGTGGAAGGCGTGTTCGCCGGCGAAGATATTGGGGCAGGGCAGGCCCATGAAGGACAGGCGGGAGCCGTCGGTGCCGCCGCGGATGGCCGTGCGCATCGGGCGCAGGCCGGCTCGGCGGATCGCCTCGATGGCGTATTCGAGCACGTGCGGGTGACGGTCGATCACCTGCTTCATGTTGCGGTACTGCTCCCTGACCTCGAAGCTATAGGTCGAGCGCGGATAGTCCTTCATCACGTCCTTGACGATGCCCTCGAGCAGCGCCTCCTTCTCCTTCAGCCCTTCCTCGGTGAAGTCGCGGACGATGAAGGAGAGGCTCGCCTGCTCCAGCGCGCCGTCGATGCCGATCGGATGCAGAAAGCCCTGCTTGCCTGAGGTGGTCTCGGGCGAGCAGCCCTCCTTCGGCAGCCGATCGACGATGGCGGCCGCGATCTTGATCGCGTGCTCCATCTTGCCCTTGGCGTAGCCGGGATGGGCGCTGACGCCGTTGATCGTGATGGTGGCACCATCAGCCGAGAAGGTCTCGTCCTCGACCGAGCCCGCGCTCTCGCCGTCCATGGTGTAGCCGAAATCGGCACCGAGCTTGTTCAGATCGACATTGTCGACGCCGCGGCCGATCTCCTCGTCCGGCGTGAACAGGATCTTGATGGTGCCGTGCTTCACATCAGGGTTGTTGATGAAGAAATGCGCGGCATCCATGATCTCGGCGACGCCGGCCTTGTTGTCGGCGCCCAGCAGCGTGGTGCCGTCGGTGGTGATGATGTCGTTGCCGATCTGGTTCTTCAGCGCCGGATGCTCGGCGAAGCGGATCACCTGGCTGGTGTCGCCCGGCAGCACGATGTCGCCGCCGCGATAGTTCTTCACCATCTGCGGCTTGACGTCCTTGCCCGTGACGTCGGGCGAGGTGTCCATGTGCGAGCAGAAGCAGATCACCGGCACCTTCTTGGTCGTGTTGGCCGGGATGGTGCCATAGACATAGCCGTAATCGTCGAGATGGGCGTCGGCGACGCCCATGGCCTTCAGCTCGGCGGCGAGCACGCGGCCGAGATCCTTCTGCTTCTCGGTCGAGGGCGAGCGAGGGGATTCCGGATCGGACTGGGTGTCGATGGTGACGTAGCGCAGGAAGCGCTCGGTCACGGTGTGCGAAAAGGTGAGGGAGGACATTTCTGGTCAAACCGCCGGGGCTTTTGGGAGCAGGTCTTGGGGAAGCAGGCGGTATATCAGAAAAGCGGGCCGTGATGCGGCCGGAACGAGCTCGGATCAGCCTTAATGGAATGTAAGCGCTAGATCGCCTCTTTGAGTTCCTTGACCGGGCGGAACGCGACCTTCTTGCTCGCCTTGATGTGAATGGCTTCGCCGGTGGAGGGATTGCGGCCGGTGCGGGCGGCGCGCTTGCGGACCTGGAGGATGCCGAGCCCCACGATGCGGACCCGGTCACCCTTCTTCAGGTGCTTGGTGATCAGATCGACCATGTCGGTCAGGACGGCCTCGGCGTGCTTCTTGGACAGGTCCTGGCTCTCGGCGATATCGGCGGCGAGGTGCTTGAGCGTGATGGTGGCGGGAGCAACTGCCTTCTTTGCCGAATCCTTCTTTGCCGAATCCTTTTTTGCCATGTCTGGCCTCCTCAATGACAGGGAAGCCCCGGAAAAGCCGGAAAAGCATGGGGATCCCTTCTTAAGTCCTGGAAGGCGTAGACGATTCGGACGCGGGCTGACTATGCCACGGGTTCCCGACTTCGCGGACAAGGCCGCGAAAGGCGTCGAGAAGTTCGGACTAAGGCTATGAAGGGATTGCCAAAATGGCGCGAGAGACGGGGCTCGAACCCGCGACCTCCGGCGTGACAGGCCGGCGCTCTAACCAACTGAGCTACTCCCGCGTGGCTCGCTGAAAGCGCGCGGAACGAGGGGGGACTTAAAGGCGGGGCTTGGTGAAGTCAAGGACGTTGCGCTTCGCCAGCACATCTCGGCTAAGCATTGCTCTGGAAAACGAAAAAGGCCGCCCGGAGGCGGCCTCTGGTTAGCCCGGAGCAGGGCTTATCAGCGAATCTCCGACGTGCCCGCGCTGGTGATCGCCACCGGCTTGCCGGCCTTGATCACCTGACTGGACTGGGCGGTCTGGCCGTAATCGGCATTGGTACGGGCCGCGATCCCGAATCCGGCCACCACAATGCCGGCCACCAGCGCCACCACCACGATCTTCAGGTGGGTCGCACGATCAGCAGAGTGAATTGAGTGGTTCATGTGAGCCTCCCGACGGGCTTTGCCGCCGTCTATGGGCTCTTCTTCTAAGGGCCATCTGTTTCCGGATGGTTTCGCGGGTTCCGCAAAATGGTTTCATCTGCCCGCCCGGCTGGTTTCGCCGGGCGGTGGCGCGGGGCCCGCTTTCAGGCCGCGGCCCGGCCGATATCGTTCCGGATCGAGCGGGCGGCCCAGACGAACAGGAGCGCGCCGAGCGTGGTCGTGACCGCCGCCGAGAGCAGCGAATAGCGCACCGCTTCCGCGCCATAGCTGCCCTTCAGGGCATCGTTGACCATCCCTACGGCGAGCGGGCCGACACCCTGGCCGAAGCAGGTGGCTGTCAGCGCGATCAGCGCGGAGGCCAGCGCGCGCATGCTGGGTTTTGCCACGGTCTGCGCGATCGCGAAGATCGGGCCGAGATGAAAGCCGACCAGGAACGAGGTCAGCGCCAGCATCGCCACCATCATCGCGAAATCCTGCGTCAGCATGCAGAGCGCGAACACCGGTCCGGCGAGGCCTGAGGTGATCGCGGGCGCCCACAGTTTCCAGCGGTCGTCGCGGCGGCTGATTTGCGCCACCACGAAGCCGCCGAGCAGGGTGCCCGCCATGCCGGCGAGGCCCTTGAAGGTGCCGGCATAGGTGCCGATCTCGGCGCTCGACAAATGGTGCACGCGGGCCAGGAACGGCGGGATCCAGGCCGCGGTCGCATAGTTGGTGTAGGTGGTGAGGCAGAAGCCGATCAGCACGATGATGAAGCTCTGCTGGGACGCGAGGAAGCGCAGCGTCGGGCCGAGCGGCTCGGGCACAAAACTCTCCTGCATGGCGCCGCGCTTCGGCTCGGAGATCGTCAGCCACAGGACAGCCGCGAGCAGGATGCCGGGCAGGCCGGCGACGTAGAAGGCCATCCGCCAGCCATAATGCTGGTTGACGTAGCCGCCGACGAAATAGCCGAGGAAGACGCCGAGATAGGTGCCGATGGCGTAGATGCCGAGCGCGCGCGGTCGCTCGTTCTTGGCGAAGAGATCGGCGACGATCGACTGCGAGGCCGGGGATCCCGCGGATTCGCCGATGCCGACGCCGATGCGTGCCAGCGCCAGCGAGGTCAGGCTGGTGGCCGCGCCGCACAGAGCCGTCATCGCACTCCAGAACGCGAAGGCGACGGCGACGATGTTGCGCCGGTTCAGCCGGTCGGCGACGCGCGCGATGGGAATGCCGAGCAGGGAATAGAACAGCGCGAAGCCGAACCCTGCGAGCAGGCCCATCATGGTGTCGCTGAGGGCGAACTCCTTCTTGATCGGCTCGATCAGGACGTTGAAGATCGTGCGGTCGAGGAAGTTCAGCGCGTAGATGACGGTGAGCAGCCCCAGCACGTAGTAGCGCCGCGCGGAGGGCTTTGCCGCCGCAGCCGTTTGCACCGACACTTGTGACGTTACATCGACCATCGCTTCCCCCAATTTGTCTTTGTTGTCGTTGTCGGTCCAGCCCTGTGGGCTGGTGGCTCAGCCTTCGCGGATGTAATTCCCCGCTTCGAACTCGACCGGCGGCGTGCTCGCATCAAAGGACACGCCGATCGGATCGCGGCCCGCGGCGAGCGCGTCGAGCTGGTCGCTCAGCATGCGCCGGATCATCAGGATGCCGCGGTCGCTCTGGCCGAAATGCTCCTCGGAGTGAACCGTCACCTCGCCCTGGCCGACCTGGGCCTCATAGTCGCCCGGGAATTGCTGGTGCTCTTCCTCGCTCATGTCCCACCAGAATTTTCCGTTGAACTTCGAGCGCATGCGGCTGATCTCGCCGGGAGCCTTGACGCGGCCGGCGACATAGATGCGGAACGAGCTGTCGTCGATCGGCAACACCCAGCCGATCGATTCGACGCGGGCGAACTGCGCGACCCGCGGGTTCGGCACCACGCGCAGCGTCGGCAGCGCTGCCTCGCTGACGCGATAAAACACCTTGCCGTCGTCCTGCTTGCGCTCGGAGCGCACGAGCACGCCGCGCGGCGATTTCTCGAATTTCACCTCCGGGATCGACGCCATCATGTTGGTGAATTGCGGGCCCGAGAACGAGCCGTGCAGCACCGGCACGTGGTAGGGGTCGACCACGTTCTCGAAATGCTGGAGCCAGTTGCAGGGGATGATCGCGGGACCGCCGCCGCCGATCGAGGAATCGTCGGCCTCGACCAGCTCGCCGTCATCCATCTTTTCCAGGCACTCATAGCGCGGCAGCACCGGGCGCTTCTCGGCCGGGCCCATATAGGCGAAGATCAGCCCGTAGCGTTCCTCGACCGGATACCAGGGCTGGCGGATCTTGTCCTTGAACTGGCCGCCATCGGGCTCGCAGGGCTGCTCCAGGCAGTGGCCTTCGGTGTCGAACTTCCAGCCGTGATAGCAGCAGCGGATGCCGTCCTCCTCGACCTTTCCGTAATAGAGCGTGGTGCCGCGGTGGCAGCAGCGGGCGTGCAGGAGCCCGGCGCGCCCATGCTTGTCGCGGAACAGCACCAGGTCCTCGCCCAGCGCGCGCACCTTCTTCGGCGTGTCGGTGGCATCGCTGGTGAGCCCGACCGGATGCCAGTAGCGGCGCAGCAGTTCGCCCATCGGCGTGCCGCGCACGACCGAGGTGAGCTCGGTACGCGTGTGCGCCGGCTTCATCGCATAGGCCGTGCCGAGATCACGATCCCGCTGGGTGATGGTCATGCTGCTCCTCCCGCTGTCGGCCGTGCTGGCCGGGCCTTTTTGATGTCTTGGCCGCAGTGAAAGTTAATTCGATGACATTGTCAACGATCTTCTAAATGCCTCTTAATCGCATTTGAGGAGAAGGGCTGGCCGCAGCGGGCTCAGGCTTGGCAGGGCCGGGCTTTCTTGGCAGAGGTGGACGATGAACCAGACACCGAGCAGGGACGGGTGGACGGCCCCCGAGCCGGGCGAGAGCGAGCCGGCGCCGATCACCGCGATGCTGTCCTCGCGGCTGATGGTGCTCGCCAATCTGCTCAAGCGCGGCGCCATCCTGCGCTACAAGCGCCTCACCGGATTGTCCTCCGTCGAGTTCGGTCTCGTCGCCTCGCTCGGCCGGCGTCCGCCGATGAGCGTGGCGCGGCTCGCCGAGGCCGTCGGCCAGGACAAGGGGCAGATCAGCCGCGCTCTGGCCAATCTGGTGTCGCGCAAGCTGATCGCGAAATCGGCAAATCCGAAAGATAGCCGAGAGGTGCTGATCTCGCTCACCGCGGCGGGCCTCGCCGCGCATGATGCGATCGTCGAAGGCGCGCAGGAGCGCAACCGCCGCCTGCTGGAACATCTGAGCCCAGCCGAGTTCGACATGCTGCTGCAGCAGGTCGATCAGCTCACGGCGATCGCCGCCGAGATGCTCGAGAGCGAGAAGAATTCGCGCTGACGTTCCCGATCGTGCCCGGGAACAATGGATCGATTCTAAGAGTCGCTCTAAGAAGCTTTCAATTAGGGAAATCGAGCGCCCTCACATAAGCGTCACCATCAGGCGCATGCCGTGCCGGGACACGGCATGACGCATCAAACATGCAGCTTTGGGGTGGCGCGTTGAACAGTCTTGGAATGCTGCGGTCGGCCGTGTTGGCGACCGCATCCGCTTGGGTTTTGGTGCCGCAGGCATCGCTCGCACAATCGTCCACGCAGAGCGGCGCGCAGAACCTGCCGTCCGTGACCGTCACCGCACCGGAAGCGCGCCGCCGCGCACCCGCCTCCGCCGCGCGCAGCGCGCCACGGCGATCGGTGCAGGCCGCGAACAGAAGCAAGCCGCAGCCCCAGCGCAATGCCGGCTTCGTCGAGACGCCGCGCGGCCCGGTGCGCGGCTACGTCGCCGGCCGCAGCTCGTCCGGCACCAAGACCGACACGCCGATCATGGAGACACCGCAATCGGTGTCCGTCATCGGCGCGGAGCAGATCCGCGACCAGAAGCCGAACAAGCTCGACGAGGTGCTGCGCTATACCGCCGGCGTGCGGGCAGGGACCTTTGGTGCGGATACGCGCAACGACTGGTGGCTGATCCGCGGCTTCAAGTCCGACGATATCGGCCTGTTTCTCGACGGCATGCAGCTGTTCTACACGTCCTATGCGAGCTGGAAGCTCCAGCCGTTCAACATGGAGCGCGTCGAGGTGCTGCGCGGTCCGTCGGCGGTGCTTTACGGCGGATCGAGCCCGAGCGGCATCGTCAACGTCATCAGCAAGATGCCGCCGGCCGAGCCGATCCGCTACGTCGAGACCGGCGTCAACAATTTCGGCAATGCCTATGTCGGTTTCGATTTCGGCGGTCCGGTCGCGACGCAGCCTCAGGACGGCAAGCTGTTCTACCGCGTCGTCGGTCAGGTTCAGAACGGCCCGACGCAGGTCAACTTCACGCCCGACAACAATTACTTCATCGCTCCGTCATTCACCTGGAAGCCGGATGCCGACACCACCTTCACGGTGCTGGCGTCGGCCTCCAAGCAGGACACGCGTGGAATCAACTTCCTGCCTTACCAGGGCACGGTGACCAGCGCGCCGTTCGGCAAGATCTCGACCAGCTTCTTCGCCGGCGATCCCAGCGTCGACAAGTTCACGCGCGAGCAGGAGATGCTCGGCTATCAGTTCGAGCGCAATCTGACCGACGACCTGACGTTCCGGCAGAATGCGCGGTTCGCACATGTCGACGTGACCTATCGCGGCTACGTGGCCAGCGGCTACACCAGCGCGGCGACCGGCGATCTCTTCCGTTACAATTGGTATGCAAAGGATACGGCCAATCAGGCCAATCTCGACAATCAGTTGGAGTATCGCTTCAACACCGGACCGGTAAGGCACACGATGCTGTTCGGCGTCGACCTGAAGGGCTACCAGATCGACGACTATCAGGCTTTCAACTTCTTCGGCGTGCCGTCGATCAACGTCCTAAATCCAGCATATGGTGTCGGCGACATTCCGATCACGGGCGCGCCGTTCCGCAATTTCCAGATCACGCAGAAGCAGGCCGGCACCTATCTCCAGGACCAGATGAAGCTCGGCAACTTCACGCTGGTCTTGAGCGGCCGCAACGACTGGGTCGAGACGACCCAGGCCGCCCGAGACACCGGCGCCGTCGTCGGCCAGCGTGACGACAGCAAGTTCAGCGGGCGTGCCGGACTGATCTACAATTGCGACAACGGAATTGCGCCCTACGTCTCCTATGCGACGAGCTACAATCCGATCATCGGCCTCAATGCGACGAACCAGTTGTTCCTGCCGGAGACCGGCCAGCAGGCCGAGATCGGCGTGAAGGTCGCGCCGAAGGGTTTCGATGGCTACTTCACCGCCTCGGTTTTCGACCTGAAGCGGCAGAACGTGGCGTCCACCGCGCCGGGCGCGATCGTCACGTTGCAGAACCAGACCGCAGAGGTCACCTCGCGCGGCATCGAGCTCGAAGCGGTGGCCAATGCCACGAAGGAGCTGAAGCTGATCGGCGCCTTCACCGCCTATCATCTCTTCAACAGCAAGGATATCGACCCCTCGGTGATCGGCAAGACGCCGACCAACACGCCCGAGATGCTGGTGTCGGGCTGGGCCGACTACACCTTCAAGGACGGACCGCTTGAGGGCTTCGGCTTCGGCGGCGGCGTCCGCTATATCGGCTCCTCCTGGGCCGACATCGCCAACACCCTCGAAGTTCCCGCGGTGGTGCTCGGCGATCTCACGGTCCATTACGAATGGCAGAACTGGCGCACGGCACTCAATGTGATCAACGTGACCGACAAGATCTATGTCGCGAGCTGCGCCTCGGACGGGGCCTGCTTCTACGGCGACCGCCGGCGCGTCACCGCCAGCGTCTCCTACAAATGGTGAAGCAAGGGATGAGGAGAGGCGGGGGCAGCATCGAGCGCCCCTGATCTCGATCATCCCGAGGCTCTACCGACCGGACGACCGCTGATCTCCCATCGGGAGATCGATGAGCTCCCGGGCCATGCCCCCCGGCCCGAAGCTCATGCGAGCGCGGCGCGTGCGACGGCCCAGCAAGTCGCCGCCGCGCTCGCGGTCGCTCCGGATCGGATGCTGTCCTGACGCATTCGCCGGACGAGGTGCGGTCCCGTCATGATGCATGGCTGACCAGCCGCGCCTGCGGATACGGATATTGCCGCGCATGTCCTGCCTGCGCCCGCGACCTTCACCGGCCCTCCGTTGCGCCAACCGGCCGGGTCAGTATGTCGCCCGAGTGACGGAAAGGGCCGTCACGGCCGTTATTGCCTGGGTCTGGGTGCGCTGCCGCACGAAAAACCCGAGAATTTTGACCGGACGCTGTGTCGCAAATCGCGGTCCTGGTCCGCGCCCCACAATCTCAGAACAAGCCACCGTGCAAAACTGTGGTCACCCTTGCTGGTCTGGGCGATCTGCTCCATACCAACCGCGGGGTGATTCCGGGATTTCCACCGTTCTGGGGGCGGCAAAGGGCCTGAAAAGAGCGTGTCTTGCGCCCATTGGTGCACTGCGCTAAGGCTCAGAATAATTCCAAATCGGGACGAATCCGCGGCTCCCCCGACGTCGCGGGAAAAAGGGCTCGTCAATGAGCGGCATTCTACAGAACTATCTTCCACTCGTCGTCTTTATAGGGGTAGCGGGCCTCATCGGCCTCGTGCTGCTGATCGCGCCGTTCATCGTGGCGTTCCAGCAGCCGGACCCGGAAAAGCTGTCGGCGTATGAGTGCGGTTTCAACGCCTTCGACGACGCGCGAATGAAGTTCGACGTCCGCTTCTATCTGGTCGCCATCCTCTTCATCATCTTCGACCTCGAGGTGGCGTTCCTGTTTCCCTGGGCGGTGGCGTTCGGCAAGCTTGGCGCGACCGGCTTCTGGTCCATGGTGGTGTTCCTCGCCGTGCTGACGGTCGGGTTCGCCTATGAATGGAAGAAAGGGGCACTGGAATGGGATTGAACCCTGCACCGTCCGCCGGTCCGGTCGTTGCACCGGCCCCAAAGGGCATTCTGGATCCGTCGACCGGCAAGCCGGTCGGGGCCAATGATCCGTTCTTCCTCGAGGTCAACTCCGAGCTGTCCGACAAGGGCTTCTTCGTGGCCGCGACCGACGATCTCATCACCTGGGCCCGTACCGGCTCGCTGATGTGGATGACGTTCGGTCTCGCCTGCTGCGCCGTCGAGATGATGCAGGTGTCGATGCCGCGCTACGACGTCGAGCGCTTCGGCTTCGCCCCGCGTGCCTCGCCGCGCCAGTCCGACGTGATGATCGTCGCGGGCACGCTGACCAACAAGATGGCGCCCGCGCTGCGCAAGGTCTACGACCAGATGCCCGAGCCGCGCTACGTCATCTCGATGGGCTCCTGCGCCAATGGCGGCGGCTACTACCACTATTCCTACTCGGTCGTGCGCGGCTGCGACCGCATCGTGCCGATCGACATCTACGTGCCGGGCTGCCCGCCCACGGCGGAAGCGCTGCTCTACGGCGTGCTGCTGCTGCAGAAGAAGATCCGCCGCACCGGCACCATCGAACGCTAAGGTTTTACGTCATGGACGACGCCAAGCTCGACGCACTGGGGCAGACGATCGTTAGCGCGCTTCCGGGCGCCGCCACCGGTCACACGGTGGCCTTCAACCAGCTCACAGTTGATGTCGAGGCCAGCAAGATCGTCGAGGTGGTCAAGTACCTCCGCGACGATCCGAACTGCCGTTTCGTCAACTTCACCGACATCACGGCTGCGGACTATCCGTCGCGCGAAAAGCGCTTCGACGTGATCTATCACTTCCTGTCACCCACCCTGAACACGCGCATCCGCCTCAAGGCCCAGGCCGACGAGACCACCCAGGTGCCGTCGCTGATCGAGGTGTTCCCGGGCGCCGACTGGTTCGAGCGCGAGGCCTACGACCTCTACGGCGTGTTCTTCGTCGGCCATCCCGACATGCGCCGCATCCTCACCGATTACGGTTTCGAGGGCCATCCGCTGCGCAAGGATTTCCCGCTTACCGGCTTCGTCGAGGTCCGCTACGACGACCAGGAGAAGCGGGTGGTGTACGAGCCTGTCCGGCTCAACCAGGAATTCCGCAAGTTTGATTTCTTGTCGCCGTGGGAAGGCGCGGACTATCCGCTGCCTGGCGACGAAAAGGCGGGGCCGAAGGTCTGATCATGAATGAACAACCTGAGAACCTCAGAAACTTTACCATCAACTTCGGCCCGCAACACCCTGCGGCGCACGGCGTGCTGCGCCTGGTGCTGGAGCTGGACGGTGAGGTGGTCGCCCGCGTCGACCCGCATATCGGCCTGCTTCACCGCGGCACCGAAAAGCTGATCGAGCAGAAGACCTATCTCCAGGCGATCCCTTATTTCGACCGCCTCGACTACGTCGCGCCGATGAACCAGGAGCATGCCTTCTGCCTCGCCGCTGAAAAGCTGCTGGGCATCGAGGTGCCGCGCCGCGGCCAGCTCATCCGCGTGCTCTATTGCGAGATCGGCCGCATCCTGTCGCATCTGCTCAACGTCACCACGCAGGCGATGGACGTCGGCGCGCTCACCCCGCCGCTGTGGGGCTTCGAAGAGCGCGAGAAGCTGATGGTGTTCTACGAGCGCGCCTCGGGCAGCCGCATGCATGCAGCCTTCTTCCGCGTCGGCGGCGTGCATCAGGACCTGCCGCAGAAGCTGGTCGACGACATCGAGGCCTGGTGCGATCCGTTCCTGAAGGTCGTGGACGACCTCGACCGGCTGCTCACCGCCAACCGCATCTTCAAGCAGCGCAACGTCGACATCGGCGTGGTGCCGCTGAAGGAAGCCTGGGAGTGGGGTTTTTCGGGCGTGATGGTGCGCGGCTCGGGCGCGGCCTGGGACCTGCGCAAGTCGCAGCCCTATGAATGCTACGCCGAGATGGATTTCGACATTCCGATCGGCAAGAACGGCGACTGCTACGACCGCTATCTGATCCGCATGGAAGAGATGCGCCAGGCCGTGCGCATCATGAAGCAGTGCATCCAGAAGCTGAATGCGCCGGATGGCAAGGGCCCCGTCGTCGTCGAGGACAACAAGGTCGCGCCGCCGCGCCGCGGCGAGATGAAGCGCTCGATGGAAGCGCTGATCCACCACTTCAAGCTCTACACCGAAGGCGTCCACGTGCCGGCCGGCGAAGTCTATGCCGCGGTCGAAGCGCCCAAGGGCGAGTTCGGCGTCTACCTGATCTCTGACGGCACCAACAAGCCGTACAAGTGCAAGATCCGCGCGCCGGGCTTTGCCCATCTGCAGGCGATGGACCACATCTGCCGCGGCCATCTGCTCGCGGACGTCTCGGCGATCCTGGGCTCGCTCGACATCGTGTTCGGAGAGGTCGATCGGTGATGGCGCAGGCGCCAATCCAGTTTGACCGCGCCTCGGGGGCCCTTGAAGGGGCCAACCTGTGGGAGCGGACGGCTGCCTTGGCGCTGGTGACGGGATCGAAGATCTCCTCGCACTTCTCGCACATGGGCTACATTGCCTGCGCCAATCTGTTGGCGAAGACGCTGCCCAAGCGCAACATTGCGATCAAGCTCAACCCCGACGCCGTGTTCGAATTTCCCTACGGCGACGGCTACTGGAGCAAGCTGCTCAACCGCTCGTACAATTATGAGGACGAGCTCGAGGTGCTGTTCGCCGACTCCGTCGACGTCGACTACACGCTGCTCGATTGCGGCGCCAATTACGGCTACTGGTCGGTGCTGGTGTCGAGCAAGCCGTTCGGCTCGCACAAGGCGATCGCGATCGAGCCGTCGGGCCAGAACTATCCGAAGCTCGCCAACAACGCCCGCGTGAATGGCAACCGCTTCGAGACCATGAAGTGCGCCATCGGCGCCGCCCGCGGCACGGCGCGTCTCTCCGGCACCAAGCACGAGGCCTTCAGCATCGCGGGTGACGCATCGGCAGGTGGGGAAGAGGTGCCGGTCCTGGCACTCGACAACCTGATTGACGACGGAAAGATCGCCGCCAGCGGCAAGTACCTGATCAAGCTCGACGTCGAGGGCGTCGAGATCGAGGCGATCAAGGGCGGCGCCCGGCTGCTCCAGGCCGACAGCGTCATCATGTGCGAGGAGCACGGCAGCGACCGCTCCCATGCCGTGTCGCGCTACATCCTCGAACAGACCCCGCTGAAGCTGATCGTGTTCGATCCGCGCAGCAACCGGATGGAGACCGTGACCGAGTTGTCGATCCTCGATCGCATCAAGGTCTCGACCCATGTCGGCTACAACGTTTTCGGCACCGCAAGCGCGTTCTGGCAGGACAGGATCGAATCCCTGAATGCCAAAACCGCGCGCCGCATGCAGTGAGAGATTGAAGAGATGTCCGTTCGCCGATTAGCACCGAAGGAAGTCCAGCCCGCGAGCTTTGCGTTCACGGAGGAGAACCTCGCATTCGCCAAGCAGCAGATCGCGAAATATCCGGCCGGCCGGCAAGCCTCCGCCGTCATCGCCATCCTCTGGCGGGCGCAGGAGCAGCACGACGGTTGGGTCTCGGAAGCCGCGATCCGCGTTATCGCCGACATGCTCGACATGCCCTACATCCGCGTGCTCGAGGTCGCGACCTTCTACACGATGTTCCAGCTCGCACCCGTGGGCAAGAAGGCCCACGTCCAGGTTTGCGGCACCACGCCGTGCCGCCTGCGCGGCGCCGAGGATCTGATCCACGTCTGCGAGCACCGCATCCATCACGAGCCCTTCCATCTCTCCAAGGACGGCAATTTCAGCTGGGAGGAGGTCGAGTGCCTGGGGGCCTGCGTGAACGCGCCGATGGTGCTGATCGGCAAGGACACCTATGAGGACCTGACCAAGGAAAGCTTCGGCAAGGTGCTCGACGGCTTTGCTTCGGGCAATCCGCCCAAGCCCGGCCCGCAGAACGGCCGCCAGTTCTCGGCGCCGATCACCGGGCCGACCACGCTGAAGGAGATCACCTGATGCGTGATCTCTCGCAGCCTTCGGTGGAGGGGAGCGGTGCCATGAAGAAGTGGGGCTTCATCGCGATGCATGCCGCCGTGGCGGCTGCCTTCATCTTTCTCCTGCAACGCTTCAGCCTGAACGCGTCGCTGGAATCCAGCCTGCTCTGGGCGTTGACCTTTGCCGTCTGCGCCGCCGGACTTGCCTACAAGCAGTCCAATCGTTGATCGGAAAGCACTGATATGCTCGAGGACAAGGACCGCATCTTCAAGAACCTCTACGGCCTCCACGACTGGGGGCTCGAGGGTGCGCGGCGCCGCGGCGCCTGGGATGGTACGAAGAATATCATCGACAAGGGCCGCGACTGGATCATCAACGAGATGAAGGCGTCGGGCCTGCGCGGCCGCGGCGGCGCCGGCTTCCCGACCGGTCTGAAATGGTCCTTCATGCCGAAGGAATCGACCGACGGCCGGCCGAGCTATCTCGTCGTCAACGCCGACGAGTCCGAGCCCGGCACCTGCAAGGATCGCGAGATCATGCGGCATGATCCGCATCTCCTGATCGAGGGCTGCCTGATCGCGAGCTGCGCGATGAATGCGCATGCCTGCTACATCTATGTCCGCGGCGAGTTCATCCGCGAGCGCGAGCATCTGCAGGCCGCGATCGACCAGGCCTATGAGGCCAAGCTGGTCGGCAAGGACAACGTCAACGGCTGGCCGTTCGACATCTACGTCGCGCACGGCGCCGGCGCTTACATCTGCGGCGAGGAGACCGCGCTGCTCGAAAGCCTCGAAGGCAAGAAGGGCCAGCCGCGCCTGAAGCCGCCGTTCCCGGCCAACGTCGGCCTGTTCGGCTGCCCGACCACCGTCAACAACGTCGAGTCGATCGCGGTTGCGCCGGACATTCTCCGTCGCGGCGCCGCCTGGTTCGCCGGCATCGGCCGTCCGAACAATGTCGGCACCAAGCTCTTCTGCATCTCCGGGCATGTCGAGCGGCCCTGCAACGTCGAAGAGGCCATGGGCATTCCGTTCCGTGAGCTGATCGACAAGCATTGCGGCGGCATCCGCGGCGGCTGGGACAACCTCAAGGCCGTGATCCCCGGCGGCTCGTCGGTGCGCATGGTGCCGGCCGAGCAGATCATCGACACGCCGATGGATTTCGACAGCCTGAGCAAGCTGCGCTCGGGCCTCGGCACCGCGGCCGTGATCGTGATGGACAAGTCCACCGACCTGATCCGCGCCATCGCCCGCATCTCGTATTTCTACAAGCACGAGAGCTGCGGCCAGTGCACGCCGTGCCGCGAAGGCACCGGCTGGATGTGGCGCGTGCTGACCCGCATGGCCGAAGGCCGCGCCCACAAGCGCGAGATCGACATGCTGCTCGAAGTCACCAAGCAGGTCGAAGGCCACACCATCTGCGCGCTCGGCGACGCGGCGGCCTGGCCGATCCAGGGCCTGATCGCGCATTTCCGTCACGAGATCGAAGCGCGCATCGACCAGTATTCGCATAAGGCCGACATCGACGATGCCGGCGTCCGCGATCCCGTGAACATGGTCGCGGCGGAGTAAGAGACATGACCAAGCTCATCATCGACGGCAAAGAGATCGATGTCCCCGCCGAGTACACGCTGCTTCAGGCGTGCGAGGCGGCCGGCGCCGAGATTCCGCGCTTCTGCTATCACGAGCGGCTGTCGATCGCCGGCAATTGCCGGATGTGCCTCGTCGAGGTGAAGGGCGGCCCGAAGCCGGTCGCCAGCTGCGCCTGGGGCGTGCGCGACTGCCGTCCGGGCCCGAAGGGCGAGCCGCCGGAGATCTCCACGCGTTCGCCGATGGTGAAGAAGGCGCGCGAAGGCGTGATGGAATTCCTTCTCATCAACCATCCGCTGGACTGCCCGATCTGCGACCAGGGCGGCGAGTGCGACCTGCAGGACCAGGCGATGGGCTATGGTGTCGACACCAGCCGCTTCGCCGAGAACAAGCGCGCCGTCGAGGACAAGTATCTCGGCGCGCTGGTCAAGACCTCGATGAACCGCTGCATCCAGTGCACGCGCTGCGTCCGCTTCTCGGCGGAAGTCGCCGGCGCGCCCGAGATGGGCGCGACGGGGCGCGGCGAGGACATGGAGATCACGACCTATCTCCAGCACGCGCTGACCTCGGAACTGCAGGGCAATCTCGTCGACATCTGCCCGGTCGGCGCGCTGACCTCGAAACCCTATGCGTTCGCGGCGCGTCCGTGGGAGCTCGGCAAGACTCAGTCGATCGACGTCATGGACGGCGTCGGATCGGCGATCCGCGTCGACACCCGCGGCCGTGAGGTGATGCGCGTGCTGCCGCGCATCAACGAGGCCGTGAACGAGGAGTGGATCTCCGACAAGACCCGCCACATCGTCGACGGCCTGCGCACCCAGCGCCTCGACCGGCCCTATATCCGCGAGGCCGGCAAGCTGCGCGCGGCGAGCTGGCAGGAGGCCTTCGCCGCGATCGCCTCCAAGGCGGCGCGCACCGACGGCAAGCGCATCGGCGCGATCGCCGGCGACCTCGCCGGCGTCGAGGAGATGTTCGCGCTGAAGGATCTCCTGTCGAAGTACGGCTCGAGCAATCTGGCGGTGCAGGGCGGCGATGCCTTCGACCCCGCGCTCGGCCGCGGCTCCTACATCTTCAATCCGACGCTGGTCGGCGTCGAGCAGGCGGACGCGCTGCTCATCATCGGCGCCAATCCGCGGAAAGAGGCGGCCGTGTTCAACGCCCGCATCCGCAAGCGCTGGCGAGGCGGCGGCTTCAAGGTCGGCGTGATCGGCGCCAAGGCCGACCTGACCTATGATTACGACCATCTCGGCGCGGGAACCGAGACGCTCGGTGAGCTCGCGGCCGGCAAGCACTCCTTCATGGACGTGCTGAAGAACGCCAAGCACCCGATCATTTTGGTCGGCGCCGGCGCGGCCGCCCGTCACGACGGCGCCGCCATCCTCGCAGCTAGCGCCAAGCTCGCGCTCGATGTCGGCGCGGTCAAGGACGGCTGGAACGGCTTCGGCGTGCTGCACGAGACCGCCTCACGCGTCGGCGCGCTCGACATCGGCTTCGCCGCAACCGCGGGTGGGCTGAACGCTGCGCAGATGACGACGTTCGGCACGCTGGACCTGTTGTTCCTGCTTGGCGCCGACGAGATCAAGGCGCCGGACGGCACCTTCGTCGTCTATATCGGCACCCATGGCGACCGCGGCGCGCATCGCGCCGACGTGATCCTGCCGGCCGCCGCCTACACCGAGAAGTCCGCGATCTACGTCAACACCGAAGGCCGCGTGCAGATGACCGGTCGCGCCGCGTTCCCACCGGGCGAGGCCCGCGAGGACTGGGCGATCGTCCGTGCGCTGTCGGAAGCGCTCGGCAAGAAGCTCGGTTATGACTCGCTCTCGGCGCTGCGCCAGGCGATCTTCAAGGCCGTGCCGCATCTGATCCGTCTCGACCAGATCGAGGCCGGCTCCGCCGACCAGATCAAGAAGCTGGCGGGGAAGGGCGGCTCGCCCGAGAAGGCGCCGTTCAAGCCGCTGGTCGAGGACTTCTATTTGACCAACCCAATCGCGCGTGCGTCCGCCGTGATGGCGGAGTGCTCGCGGCTTGCCTCCGGGCAGATGCTGACCGCAGCGGAGTGAGCGTGATCTGATGGAATTTTTCGAAAGCGCATTCTGGACCGGGTTCCTCTGGCCGCTGATCATCATGGTCGCCGAGAGCGTCCTGGTGCTCGTCGTCCTGCTGGTGGCGATCGCTTACATCCTGCTCGCCGACCGCAAGATCTGGGCGGCGGTGCAGATCCGCCGCGGCCCGAACGTGGTCGGCCCGTGGGGCCTGCTGCAGTCCTTCGCGGACCTGCTCAAGTTCGTGCTGAAGGAGCCGATCATTCCGGCCGGCGCCAACAAGGGCGTGTTCCTGCTCGCGCCGCTGGTGTCCTGCGTGCTCGCGCTCGCGGCCTGGGCGGTGATCCCGACCAATCTCGGCTGGGTGATCTCCGACATCAATGTCGGCGTGCTCTTCATCTTCGCGATCTCGTCGCTGTCGATCTACGGCATCATCATGGCCGGCTGGTCGTCGAACTCGAAGTACCCGTTCCTGGCCGCGCTGCGCTCGGCGGCGCAGATGGTGTCCTATGAAGTCTCGATCGGCTTCGTCATCATCACGGTGCTGCTCTGCGCCGGCACGCTGAACCTCTCGGCCGTGGTCGAGGCCCAGCACGCGCGCGGCCTTGCGAGCCTGATCGGGCTGCCGCAGCTGACCATCCTGAACTGGTACGTCTGGCCGCTGTTCCCGATGTTCGTGGTGTTCTACGTCTCGGCGCTGGCGGAAACCAACCGTCCGCCCTTCGACCTCGTCGAAGCGGAATCCGAGCTCGTCGCCGGCTTCATGGTCGAATACGGCTCGACGCCGTATCTGCTGTTCATGCTCGGCGAATACGTGGCGATCGTCACGATGTGCGCGTTGGCGACGATCCTGTTCCTCGGAGGCTGGCTGCCGCCGGTGGACCTGCCGCCCTTCAACTGGGTGCCGGGGATCATCTGGTTCGCGCTGAAACTGTTCTTCATGTTCTTCCTGTTCGCGATGGCAAAGGCGATCGTGCCGCGCTACCGCTACGACCAACTGATGCGCCTCGGCTGGAAGGTGTTCCTGCCGCTGTCGCTGGCGATGGTGATCGTGGTGGCCGGCGTGCTGCATTTCGCCGGCATCGCGCCGAAGTGAGGGCCGTCGTCATGGGTATCAACATCAACGCCACTGCACGCTCGCTTCTGCTGTCGGAATTCGTCTCGGCGTTTTTCCTCGCCATGCGCTATTTCTTCCAGCCGAAGCCGACGCTGAACTATCCGTTCGAGAAGGGCCCGATCTCGCCGCGCTTCCGCGGCGAGCATGCGCTGCGCCGCTATCCGAACGGCGAGGAGCGCTGCATCGCCTGCAAGCTGTGCGAGGCGGTCTGCCCGGCGCAGGCCATCACCATCGAGGCCGGCCCGCGCCGCAACGACGGCACCCGCCGCACCGTGCGCTACGACATCGACATGGTGAAATGCATCTATTGCGGCCTCTGCCAGGAGGCCTGTCCGGTCGACGCCATCGTCGAAGGTCCGAACTTCGAGTTCGCGACCGAGACCCGCGAGGAACTGTTCTATGACAAGGCCAAGCTGCTCGCCAACGGCGACCGCTGGGAACGCGAGATCGCGAAGGCGATCGAGCTCGACGCGCCTTACCGGTGAGATGAGAGCATGATCCTTCCCGCGCTGTTCTTCTATCTCTTCGCCGGCATCTGCGTTGCCTCGGCGGTGATGGTGATTGTCTCGCGCAATCCCGTGCACTCCGTGCTGTACCTGATCCTGGCCTTCGTCAACGCCTCCGGCCTGTTCGTGCTGATGGGCGCCGAGTTCCTCGGCATGATGCTGATCGTCGTCTATGTCGGCGCGGTCGCGGTGCTGTTCCTGTTCGTGATCATGATGCTCGACGTCGACTTCCTCGAGCTGCGCGAGGGCTTCATCGAGTACCTCCCGGTCGGCCTCGTGATCGGCGGCATCTTCCTGTTCGAGCTGCTGCTCACCGTCGGCTTCTGGGTCATCAACCCCGGCGTCTCCAAGACGATCACGGCGGCGATCCCGACCAACGTCTCCAACACCGAGGCGCTGGGGCTCGTGCTCTATACGAAGTACATCCACTACTTCCAGCTCGCGGGCATGGTGCTTCTGGTCGCCATGATCGGCGCCATCGTGCTGACGCTGCGGCACAAGGCCAACGTGAAGCGGCAGGACATCAACGTTCAGAACGCGCGCACGCCCGAGATGGCGATGGCGATGCGCAAGGTGGCGCCGGGGCAGGGCCTCCAGGATGCCGATGCGGCGGAGTGGGTGAAATGACGATCGGGCTCGGACATTATCTGGCGGTCGGCGCGATCCTGTTCACGCTCGGGATCCTCGGCATCTTCCTGAACCGCAAGAACATCATCGTCATCCTGATGTCGATCGAGCTGATCCTGCTCTCGGTCAACATCAACCTCGTGGCGTTCTCGACCTTCCTCGGCGACATCGTCGGCCAGGTCTTCGCGCTCCTGGTGCTGACGGTCGCGGCCGCTGAAGCCGCGATCGGTCTCGCCATCCTGGTGGTCTATTTCCGCAACCGCGGCTCGATCGCGGTTGAGGACGTCAATCTGATGAAGGGCTGAGCTCTCAAATGGTTCAGGCAATCGTTTTCCTGCCCCTGCTGGGCGCCATTCTGGCCGGGCTCATCTCCCTGGTCGGTGCGCATGCCCGCAACCCCTCGGGCGACGAGGTCGAGCATCACGGCGACCATGGCCACGGCGATGCCCACGCATCGGCTGCCCATGACGACCATGGGCACGACGATCACGGTCATGACGACCACGGCCACGGCCCGGTCGAGCCGGCTGCTGCGGGCTCGCGCGCGGCGGAGCTGATCACCACGGGACTGCTGTTCGTCGCGGCGGCGCTGTCCTGGATGACGCTGGTCGACGTCGGCTTCATGCACCATGACGCCCGCATCCAGCTGCTGCCCTTCATCTTCTCCGGCGACCTCCAGGTCTGGTGGACCCTGCGCGTCGACACGCTCACCGCCGTGATGCTGGTGGTGGTGACGACGGTGTCCTCGCTCGTGCACCTCTATTCCATCGGCTACATGGACGAGGATCCGTATCGGCCGCGCTTCTTCGGCTATCTCAGCCTGTTCACCTTCGCCATGCTGATGCTGGTGACGGCGGACAACCTGGTCCAGCTGTTCTTCGGTTGGGAAGGCGTGGGTCTGGCGAGCTACCTGCTGATCGGCTTCTGGTACCAGAAGCCGTCGGCGAACGCCGCCGCCATCAAGGCCTTCGTGGTCAACCGCGTCGGCGATTTCGGCTTCGCGCTCGGTATCTTCGCGATCTTCATGCTGGCCGGCTCGACCGATTTCGAGACCATCTTCCATGCCGCACCCGGCCTCACCGGCAAGACCATCAACTTCCTCGGCTGGCACGCCGACGCGCTGACCCTGACCTGCCTGCTGCTGTTCATGGGTGCGATGGGCAAGTCGGCGCAGTTCCTGCTGCACACCTGGTTGCCGGACGCGATGGAAGGCCCGACCCCGGTCTCGGCGCTGATCCATGCCGCGACCATGGTCACCGCGGGCGTCTTCATGGTGGCGCGCCTGTCGCCGCTGTTCGAGCTCGCCCCGACCGCCCAGGCCGTGGTGATGTTCTTCGGCGCGACCACGGCGTTCTTCGCGGCCACGATCGGCCTCGTCCAGAACGACATCAAGCGCATCGTCGCCTACTCGACCTGTTCGCAGCTCGGCTACATGTTCGTGGCGATGGGAGCAGGGGCCTATTCGGTCGGCATGTTCCACTTGTTCACGCACGCCTTCTTCAAGGCGCTGCTGTTCCTAGGCTCCGGCTCGGTGATCTACGCGATGCACCACGAGCAGGACATCCGCAACATGGGCGGCCTCTGGCGCAAGATCCCCTACACCTATGCGGTGATGGTGGTCGGCACGCTGGCCCTGACCGGATTCCCGCTCACCGCCGGCTACTTCTCCAAGGACGCGATCATCGAGTCCGCCTACGCCTCGCACAATCCGTTCGGGGTCTACGGCTTCCTGATGACCGTCGTCGCCGCCGGCCTGACCTCGTTCTACTCCTGGCGCCTGATCTTCAAGACCTTCCACGGCGAGCCGCATGACGAGCATCATTACGAGGCCGCGCATGAAGCTCCGCTCTGGATCCTGATCCCGATCGGCGTGCTCGCGGTCGGCTCGTTCGTCGCGGGTCTGCCGTTCAAGGAGCTGTTCGCAGGCCACGGCGTCGAAGAATTCTTCCGCGAGTCCGTGAAGATGAACCCGCACATCATCGAGGAGATGCACCACATCCCCGAGACCATCGCCTTCCTGCCGACGGTGATGATGGTGCTGGGCTTCCTGGTGTCGTACCTGTTCTACATCCGCCGGCCTTACATCCCCGTTCGGCTCGCCGCAGAGCATCCGATGCTGTACCAGTTCCTGCTCAACAAATGGTACTTCGACGAGCTCTACGAGATCATCTTCGTCCGTCCGGCCAAGTGGATCGGCTATCAGCTCTGGAAGAAGGGCGACGGCTTCATCATCGACGGCTTCGGTCCTGACGGCGTCTCCGCCCGCGTGCTGGACGTCACCCGCAACGTCGTGAAGATCCAGACCGGCTATCTCTATCACTACGCATTCGCCATGCTGATCGGTGCCGCCGGCCTGATCACCTGGTTCATGTTCGGCTTTGGAGGCCAGTAAATGACAACCTGGCCCATTCTTTCGGTCACGACGTTCCTGCCGGCGGTCGGCGCGCTGATCGTCTATCTCAGCCGCGGCGATGACGAGGCTAGCAGGCGCAATTCGCGCTGGATCGCGCTCTGGACCACGCTGATCACCTTCGCGGTGTCGGTGATCCTGGTCATGCGCTTCGACCCCAACACCGCCGACTTCCAGTTCGTCGAGAAGGCGAACTGGCTCGCCACCGGCATCACCTACCACATGGGCGTGGACGGAATTTCGCTGCCGCTCGTGATCCTGACCACCGCCGTGATGCCGTTCTGCATCATCGCGAGCTGGAAGGCGATCACCAACCGCGTCCGCGAATACATGATGGCGTTCCTGATCCTGGAAACGCTGATGGTCGGCACCTTCTCGGCGCTCGATCTCGTGCTGTTCTACCTGTTCTTCGAGGGCGGCCTGATCCCGATGTTCCTGATCATCGGCGTCTGGGGCGGTCCGCGCCGGGTCTATGCCTCCTTCAAGTTCTTCCTCTACACGCTGCTCGGCTCGGTCCTGATGCTGCTCGCCATCATGGCGCTGTACTGGAACGGCGGCACCACGGATATTCCGACCCTGATGCACACCGCCGTGCCACGGTCCTTGCAGACCTGGGCCTGGCTTGCCTTCTTCGCCTCCTTTGCGGTGAAGATGCCGATGTGGCCGGTGCACACCTGGCTGCCCGACGCGCACGTCGAGGCGCCGACCGCGGGTTCGGTGGTCCTCGCCGCGATCCTGCTGAAGATGGGCGGCTACGGCTTCCTGCGCTTCTCGCTGCCGATGTTCCCGCTGGCCTCGCACGACTTCGCGCCGCTGATCTTCACGCTCTCGGCCATCGCCATCATCTACACCTCGCTGGTGGCGTTGATGCAGGAGGACATGAAGAAGCTGATCGCCTACTCGTCGGTGGCGCATATGGGCTTCGTCACCATGGGCATCTTCGCCGGCACCATGCAGGGTGTCGCCGGCGGCATGTTCCAGATGATCTCGCACGGCATCGTCTCCGGCGCCCTGTTCCTCTGCGTCGGCGTCGTCTACGACCGCCTGCACACCCGCGAGATCGCGGCCTATGGCGGTCTCGTCAACCGGATGCCGCTCTACGCGATGACCTTCATGGTCTTCACCATGGCCAATGTCGGTCTTCCCGGAACGAGCGGCTTCGTCGGCGAGTTCATGACGCTGCTCGGCACCTTCAAGGTCTCGATCCCGACCGCGTTCTTCGCCACCTTCGGCGTGATCCTCTCGGCGGGCTACGCGCTGTGGCTCTACCGCAAGGTCGTGTTCGGGGCGCTGGTAAAGCCGTCGCTGACGAGCATGAAGGACCTGACCTTGCGCGAATGCGTGATTCTGTTCCCGATGATCGCGCTGACGATCCTGTTCGGCGTCTATCCGAAGCCGGTGCTCGACATGTCGGCCGCCTCGGTCCAGCAACTCGTCAACAATTACAACACCGCTGTGACGGCCGTGAAGGCCGCCGCACTGCTCCAGTGATCGGGCAGGTCAGGATATCGCCATGAGCTTTTCGACTGCAGGTTATCAACTGGCGCCGGTGCTGCCCGAGCTCGTGCTCGCGGTCGGCGCCATGGCGCTTCTGATGCTCGGGGCCTATCGCGGGCAGGAGACGACCAGGACGGTGACGTCGCTGGCGGTCCTGCTCCTGATCGTGGTCGGCGTGCTCGAATATCTCCAGCCGGCGGGCAAGACCGTAACCTTCGGCGGCAGCTTCATCGTCGACGACTTCGCCCGCTTCATGAAGATCCTGGCCCTGATCGGCTCGGCGGTGACGCTGATCCTGTCGACCGAGTTCCTCTCCGATCCCTCGCGCCGCATCTTCGAATACGCCATCCTGGTGCTGCTCTCGACCCTCGGCATGATGGTGCTGATCTCGGCCGGCGATCTGATCTCGCTCTATCTCGGCCTCGAATTGATGTCGCTGGCGCTCTATGTCGTGGCGGCCTCGAACCGCGACAACGCGAAGTCGACCGAAGCCGGCCTGAAGTATTTTGTCCTGGGCGCGCTGTCCTCGGGCATGCTGCTCTACGGCTCTTCGCTGGTCTATGGCTTCACCGGCACGGTCAGCTTCACCGGCATCGCCGCGGCCGCGACGGTCTCGAATATCGGCCTGATCTTCGGCCTGGTCTTCCTGCTCGCCGGCCTCTGCTTCAAGGTCTCGGCCGTGCCGTTCCACATGTGGACGCCGGACGTGTATGAGGGCGCCCCGACCCCGGTCACCGCTTTCTTCGCCTCGGCACCGAAGGTCGCCGCGCTCGCCGTCTTCACCCGCGTCACGCTGACCGCATTCCCGGGCATCGTCTCGCAGTGGCAGCAGATCCTGGTGTTCGTGGCGATCGCCTCGATGGCGCTCGGCTCCTTCGCCGCGATCGGCCAGAGCAACATCAAGCGCCTGATGGCGTACTCCTCGATCGGCCACATGGGCTTTGCCCTGGTCGGCCTTGCCTCCGGCACGGTCGAGGGTGCGCAGGGCGTCCTGATGTACATCGTGATCTATGTCGCGATGACGCTCGGCTCGTTCTCGATCATCCTCGCCATGAAGCGCAACGGCCAGGCCGTCGAGCAGATCAGCGATTTCGCCGGCCTGTCGCGGACCAACCCGCTGCTCGCCTTCATGTTCGCGATGCTGCTGTTCTCGCTCGCCGGCATTCCGCCGCTCGCCGGCTTCTTCGCAAAGTGGTACGTCTTCGTCGCCGCCATCAAGGCGAACCTGTTCACGCTCGCCGTGATCGGCGTGCTCTCCAGCGTGGTCGGTGCCTACTACTATCTCGCCATCGTCAAGACGATGTATTTCGACGAGCCGGCCGGTCAGGTCGATCCGGTGCGCGTCGAGGTGAAGACGGTGCTGGCGGTTGCGGGTCTGTTCAACATCCTGTTCGCACTGTTCGCTGGCCCCGTGGTGAGCGTCGCCTCGGCCGCGGCAAAGTCGCTGTTCTAGGATGGGATTCGCGCTCGGTCCTCGCGCACAGTCCGCGGGCTACAAGCTCGCGGCTTTCGAACGGACCGGCTCGACCAATACCGACGCGATCGAGCACGCGCGGGCCGGCGAACGCGGCCCGATGTGGTTCGTCACGTCAGAGCAGACCGCCGGCCGCGGCCGGCGCCAGCGCGCCTGGATCGCGCCAAAGGGCAATCTCGCCGCCAGCGTCCTCGAGATCCTCGACATCCCGCCTGCGGTTGCCGCCACCATCGGGTTTGCGGCGGGGCTGGCGGAGGAGGCTGCCCTGGAGAAGGTCAGCTTAGAAGCCGCGCTACGGCTCGGTCCTGACCGTCCCCGCTACGCCCTGAAATGGCCGAACGACGTCCTCGCCAACGGCAAGAAGCTGGTCGGCATCGGCCTCGAGGCTGAGGCCGTCGGCGATCGCCTTGCCATCGTCGTCGGCATCGGCACCAATGTCGTCGCCGCGCCCGAGGGCACGCCGACGCCCGCCGTGTCGCTCGCGGACCTTGGCGTCCAGATCAGCGCGGAGGAGCTGTTTACGGCCCTGTCGGATGCCTGGGTCGAGTTCCGTGGCATATGGGACAATGGCCGTGGCTTTGCCGATATCCGTAAACTGTGGCTTGAGCGCGCTGCCGGCCTCGGCGAGCGGGTCGCGATCCATACGGGGACGACGACACTGGAAGGCATTTTCGACACCATCGACGACACCGGCTGCCTGATCGTCCGCACCGCGGAGGGCCGCCACGTGCCCGTCGCAGCGGGTGAAGTCTTCTTCGGCCCGGCCCGCTCCGTGGGGGCTGCGTGATGGCGAGGCCGGACGAACTGGTGTTTGCGCCGCTCGGCGGCGTCGGCGAGATCGGCATGAACCTGTCGATCTACGGCCTCGGCAACCGTCACCAGCGCGCCTGGCTCGCGGTCGATCTCGGCGTCTCCTTCGGCGACGAGGAGCATCTGCCGGGCATCGATTTGATCATGCCCGACATCAGCTTCCTGGAGAAGGAACGCAAAAACCTGATGGGCCTCGTGCTGACGCACGCCCATGAGGATCATTTCGGCGCCATCATCGATCTCTGGCCGAAGCTGAAATGCCCGATCTATGCGACCAAGTTCAGCGCCGCGCTGTTTGAGGCCAAATGCGCCGCCGAGCGCAATGCGCCCGAGATCCCGGTGACCGTGGTGCCATCGGGTGGCCGCGTCGATATCGGCCCGTTCAATGTCGAGTTCATTCCGGTCGCGCACTCGATTCCGGAAGCGCACGCGCTGGCGATCCACACCGAAGCCGGCATCGTGCTGCACACCGGCGACTGGAAGATCGACCCGACCCCGACGCTGGGGGCCCCGACCGACGAGAAGCGGCTGCGCGAGCTCGGCGAGGAGGGCGTGCTCGCCCTAATCGGCGATTCCACCAATGCCGTCCGCGACGGCCGCTCGCCTTCGGAGGCCGAGGTCGCCAAAACCATCATCGACCTCGTCAAATCGGCCAAGGGCCGTGTCGCGGTCACGACCTTTGCCTCCAACGTCGCCCGCGTCAAAGCCGTGGCCGATGCCGCCAGGGCTGCCGACCGCGAGGTCGTCGTGGTCGGCCGCGCGATGGAGCGCGTGGTCCAGGTCGCGCGCGAGACCGGCTATCTCGACGGCGTGCAGAACTTCCGCTCGCCCGAGGTCTACGGCCACCTGCCGCAGGACAAGGTGCTGGCGCTCTGCACCGGCAGCCAGGGCGAGCCGCGCGCCGCGCTGGCGCGCATCGCCAATGACGACCATCCCGAGATCACGCTGAACCGCGGCGACAGCGTGATCTTCTCCTCGCGCACCATCCCGGGCAACGAGAAGGCGGTCGGCTCGATCATCAACAATCTGGTGCTCCAGGGCGTCGAAATCATCACCGACCGTGACGCGCTGGTTCACGTCTCCGGCCATCCGCGCCGCGACGAGCTGCGTGACCTGATCTCCTGGGTGAAGCCGCAACTGCTGATCCCCGTCCATGGCGAGGCCCTGCATCTGCACGAGCACGCAAAGCTCGCGCGCGCCGCCGGCGTGCCGCGGGTGCTGGTCTGCCGCAATGGCGATCTCGTCAAGCTCGGCCCCGGCGATCCCGGCATTGTCGGCGAGGTGCCCTCGGGCCGGCTCTACAAGGACGGCACGATCCTGGAGGATTCCAAGTCCCGTGCCGTGGTCGAGCGCCGCCGCATGGCCTTCTCCGGCTGCGCCTTCGTCGCCATCGCCCTGACCGCGCAGGGCGAGCTCGCCGACGAACCCGAGGTCGATCTCGTCGGCATCCCCGAGAAGAACAGGGCGGGAGAGACTTTTGACGACCTGGTCTTCGATGCCGTGATGTCCACGATCGAGGGCCTGCCGAAGGCGCGGCGGCGGGATCCGGACGCGCTGGCCGAGTCGGTGCGACGCGCGGTCCGGGCCGTCATCAACGAACATTGGGGCAAAAAGCCCCCCTGTCTGGTACACGTCCTGACAGTGTAGATTGGGCGTGTTCTCCAGATCACGCTCTGAGGGAGAAGAAACATGCTGGGTCGCCTCAACCACGTCGCGATCGCGACCAAGGACGCCGTCAAGGCCGCAAAGATCTACGGTGCGGCATTCGGTGCCCAGATTTCCGAGGCCGTGCCGCTGCCAGAGCACGGCGTCACCACCGTGTTCGCGACACTGCCCAATACCAAGATCGAGTTCATTGAGCCGCTCGGCGAGGCTTCGCCGATCGCAAAGTTCCTGGAGCGCAATGCCGACGGCGGCATCCACCATGTCTGCTACGAGGTCGTCGACATCATCCACTCGCGCGACACGCTGGTGAAGGAGGGCGCAAGGGTGCTCGGCGACGGCGTGCCGAAGATCGGCGCCCACGGCAAGCCGGTGCTGTTCCTGCACCCGAAGGACTTTTCCGGCGCCCTCGTCGAGATCGAGCAGGCGTAAGGCCCCATGGCCATCCAGATATCGACCGCGCTTGCGATCTACTTCGTCATCTGGTGGGTCGCGCTGTTCCTGACGCTGCCATTCGGCGTGCGCAGCCAGCACGAGGACGGCGTCGGCGCCCCCGGCACCGACCCCGGCGCGCCGATCCTGACGCGGATGGGCCGCAAGCTGATCTGGACCACGATCATCTCGGCCGTCATCTACGGCCTCGGCATGGTGGCCTACCATGCCGGCTATCTCTCGATCGAACGCCTGTCGAAAATGATGGGTATGCCGTTCTAGGCATTCTTCGCTAGATTTTTTTGTTGCGTGTTTGTTGGGGGAACGAATGACTTTTCAACGGATCGTCGTCGCGCTTCTGCTGCTGATCGTCGCCGGGATCAGTGCCATCGGCTATTTCGAATGGAGGATCGCCGTTCAGGCCCGGACGCTGAAGGCGTTCGTCGAGGGCTATGTCTTCAACGAGGCGGTGATGGCTTGCGAGCAGGCCAAGAGCTCGACGCCGTTCAAGTGGAACGGCGGCAAGAGCACCTCGGTGATCGGGCTGAACTCGGTCAAGCCAGACAAATACAACGTCTTCGCCAGCTACACGCTGGTGGCGGACGGCGTCTATTGCGATTACGATCCCATCAAAAGAAAGGCCGAGATCGGCGCGAGCTTCCTGGAGCGGGAGTAACGATCCGGCCCATACCAGCATGATCCGGACCCGAAGGGCCGCGTTAGCGCAAAGTGTGAAGCGGTTTTCCGAAAAGATCATGCTCAAATAAGTGGGGTGGGATCGTCATGACCGGGGACCGGGCAGGGGATTATCGGATTCTGCATGAGGCGGCCTTGCGGGATTATCTCGCGGGCCTTCCGGACCTGAAGGCGCTTCTCGGAGGCGATCCCGCGTCCTGGGCGATCACCGAGGTCGGCGACGGCAATCTCAACCTTGTCTTCATCGTCAAGGGCGCAAGCGGCGGCATCGCCGTGAAGCAGGCGCTGCCTTACGTCCGCCTCGTCGGCGAGAGCTGGCCGCTGCCGCTGTCGCGGGCCCACTACGAATTTTTGGCCTTGTCCCGGCAGGCCGAGCTCGCGCCCGGCCTCGTGCCGGCCTTGCTGCATCACAACGAAAAGCTGGCGCTGACGGTGATGGAGCTGCTCGAGCCCCACATCATCATGCGCAAAGGGCTGGTCGCGGGAACGCGCTATCCGCGTTTCGTCGACGATATCACCACCTTCATGGCGCGGACACTGTTCTTCACCTCCGACCTCGCATTCTCCGCCGCCGAGAAGAAGGAGGGTATCGCGGCCTTCGCCGGCAACCATGCGCTCTGCAAGATCACCGAAGATTTGATCTTCACCGATCCCTACCGCGTCGCCGAACAGAACCGCTGGACCGCACCCTATCTCGACGGCCTTGCCGTCGATCTGCGCGACGACCTGGAGCTGCATGTCGCCATCTCCCGGCTGAAGCTGAAGTTCATGGCGAGCCCCGAGGCTCTCCTGCACGGCGACCTCCACACCGGCTCGATCATGGTCACGGACAGCCAGACGCGGGTGATCGACCCGGAATTTGCCTTCTACGGCCCGATGGGGTTCGACGTCGGTGCGGTGCTGGCTAATCTCCTGATGGCCTATTTTGCCTCCGCCGGCCACGAGAACGCACCGGGCGAGCGGGCCGCGTTCGAGGGCTGGGTGCTGGAGGCGGTCGAGCAGGTCTGGACCGGGTTCGCCGGCAAGTTCCTCGATCTCTGGCGCGCCGGCGCGGCCGGTGATGCCTATCTGCCCTCGCTGTTTCCGGGCGAGAAGGGCGCCGCGCGGCTCGAGGCGGAGCGGCAGGCCTACATGCAACGCCTGTTCGCGGACACGATCGGCTTCGCCGCAGCCAAGATCATCCGCCGCATCTTCGGCCTCGCCCACAACATCGATTTCGAGCTGATCGAGGACCCCAGGCAGCGGGCGATCAGCGAAGCCCGCGCCGTACGGCTGGCGCGCGCGATGATGGTGGAGACGGGGACATTTGGGGCAATCGCCGACGTGACCAGCGCCGCGCGAAAACTGCGGGATTGGCAGCCGGAACTAACCGGCTGAGAGGGCTTGGTGGCAGCCACCAGCCTCCGTCATTGCGAGCGCAGCGACCGGGCTTGCCAGCACGGCCGTCGCGACGACCGGACTGCCGGCGAGCAGGGCACCTGGCGTTCGGCGGTTCATTTTTTCCGCGATCCCTTGGGCTCAGATAACGATTCCGAGCTTGGTCGCCTCGATCACGAAAAATGTTCACCGGTCCCTGGATGACGCACCGCGTCAATCGGCTTGCCCCGGAGGTCTCCGTCGAAGCACTGCCTCAGGAACCGGCATCGGTTGCCACCAAAACGAAGCTTGCTTTCGACACGCGACGAATGATCAAATCTGTTCTCGGAACACACCTGCGTTGTTGGGGGACTCATGATGTTCAGGATGATTGCGATCGTCGCGGGTTTGGGACTGGCGCTCGCCGGATCAGCGGAGGCCCAGACGCCGCGCAAGGGCGGCACCATCCGGATGACGGCGCCCTACGGCTCCAGCTTCACCAGCCTCGACATTCACACCACCCAGCGCGCCCAGGACGAGATCTACGCCAAGGGACTGCACCGCTCGCTCTACATCTGGGATTCCGCGGAAGGCAAGCCGGTTCCGGAACTTGCCAAGGAGGTCGTCGTCTCGGGTGGTGGCCTCGTTTACACCTTCAAGCTTCGCGACGACGCCTATTTCCACAATGGCCGCAAGATGACGGCCGACGACGTCATCTGGTCCTACAACCGCATCATGGACGGCACCAAGGCTTATCCCGGCGCGCGCTTTGTCCGTGTGATCGAGGGGGCCGCCGCGGTGGAGAAGGGCCAGGCCAAGGACATCTCCGGCCTGAAGAAGATCGACGACTTCACCCTCGAGATGAAGCTGACCGAGAAGGTCGATCCGGGCTTCTATTTCTTCACCGCGCTGACCTCGATCTATCCCGCCGACGAGGCCGCCAAGGAGAGCTTCATCCAGAAACCGATCGGTCTCGGGCCCTTCAAGTTCGTCGAGCACGTGCCGGGATCGCGCATCGTGCTGGAGCGGTGGGACCGGTTCTACAAGCCCGGCAAGCCCTACGCAGACAAGCTCATCGTGTCGGTCATGGGCGAGGCCGCGGCCCGCGATGTCGCCTTCCGCAACAAGGAGATCGACACCTCGGTGCTGGGACCTGCGCAGTACGTCGCCTACCAGTCCGACGCAGCCCTCAAGGGCACCATCGTCGAGGTCGCCGAGGTCTTCACGCGCTACATGGGCATGAACACCTCGTTCAAGCCGTTCGCCGACAAGCGCGTCCGGCAGGCGATCAACCACGCGATCGACACCGACCTGATCATCAACAAGCTGGTCAAGGGCAAGGCCTATCGCGCCACCAGCTGGCTGCCGCTGACCTCGCCGCTCTACGACAAGACCATGAAGCCGTATCCCTTCGATCCCGCGAAGGCCAAGCAGCTCCTCGCGGACGCGGGCTATCCCAACGGCTTCGAATTCGAATGGACCACCAGCCAGAATGAAAGCTGGGGCCTGCCGATCGTCACGGCGGTCATCCCGATGCTGGACAAGGTCGGCATCAAGGCCAAGGTCAAGCAGGTCGAGACCGCGGTGCTGGCGGAGGTGGTTCGCACCGGCGACTACCAGGCCTTCATCTATTCCCAGCAGACCGGCCCGGATCCCCAGGCGGCGCTGAAATGCTTCCACTCGGCGACGCCGCAATCGGCCTGCAACTACATGAACTTCAAGAACGCCGACTTCGACAAGCTGATGGACGAGGCCGGACAGGCCGACGACGTGGCAAAGCGCGGCCAGCTGCTGCAGAAGGCCAATGCGCTGCTCTACGACGAGGCGCCGGTCTGGTTCTTCAACTACAACAAGGCGGTTATGGCGGTGCAGCCCTGGCTCAAGGGAGTTCAGTTGAACGCGACGGAGCTGACCCATCAGAACGTCGAAGACCTCTGGGTCGACGAGACCTCGCCTGCGAAGTGATACGCGCGCTCCCGCCTAGCGCCACAGGCGAGGGAGGGAGCCGGGAAAAGTTGAGATGCTCGCGTTCCTGATCCGTCGCCTCCTGCAGACCATTCCGACCGTGCTGGCCGTGGTGCTGTTGGTCTTCGTGCTGTTCAGCGTCGTTCCCGGCAGCATCGTCTCAACCATGAGCGACGACAGCGATCCGCAGGTCGAGCTGCGCATGAAGAAGCAGCTCGGCCTCGACCAGCCCGTCTACATGCGCTTCGGCGCCTATGTCGCAAGGCTCGCGACCGGTGATCTCGGAGCCTCGTTCCGGACGCGTGAGCCCGTCACGACCATGATCGCCAAGCGGGCATGGCCGACGCTGCAGCTGATCTTCGCCTCCATGGCGTTTGCGGTTCTGCTCGGCGTGCCGCTCGGCTTCATCGCGGCGTTGCGGCCGGGCAGCCTCGTCGACACCGTCTCGATGGTCCTGGCGGTGTCGGGTCTGTCATTGGCCAAATTCTGGCTCGGACTGCTCCTGATGTACCTGTTCGCACTGAAACTCGGCTGGCTGCCGAGCTTCGGCTATGGCGATGGCGGCCTCAAATATCTGATCCTGCCGGCCGTGACGCTCGGCGTCTCGCCGATGGCGCTGCTGGCGCGGACGACGCGCGCCGCGGTCCTCGAGATCATGACGGCCGACTTCGTCCGCACGGCGCGCTCGAAGGGCATGAGCGAGACCAGGGTCGTGAAGTGGCACGTGATGCGCAACGCGCTCGTCCTCATCCTCACCACCATGGGCCTGCAATTCGGCGCGCTGATGGGGCAGGCGGTCGTGGTCGAGAAGCTGTTCTCCTGGCCGGGCATCGGCTCGCTGCTGGTCGACAGCGTCCTGCAGCGCGACATTCCCGCCGTCCAGGGCTCCATTCTCGTGGTGGTTCTGTTCTTTCTCGCGATCAATCTGCTGATCGACGTGCTCTACGGCGTGATCGATCCCAGGATCAGATACGCATGAAGCTCCGCGCCAATCTCGTCATCGGCGGTTCGTTGTTCGCGCTTGCGATCATCGTCGGCCTGCTCGCGCCCTGGCTGGCGCACACCGATCCCGTGATGGACGCCAATCTGATGAATGCGGAGGAGCCGCCGAGCTGGACCTGGTGGTTCGGCACCGACGGGCAGGGCCGCGACATCTATTCCCGCGTCCTATACGGCGCACGCGTCTCGCTGACGGTCGGCATCGTCTCCCAGCTCATCAACAGCGTCATCGGCGTGGGGCTGGGCCTCAGCGCCGGCTATTTCGGCGGCTGGTGGGACGATGTCGTCAACGCCCTGACCAATCTGATGCTCGCGATCCCCTCGCTGATCTTCGCGCTCGCCATCATGGCGGTGCTGGGCCCCGGCCTGACCAGCCTGTTGATCGCACTCGGGCTGACCAACTGGTCCTTCACCTGCCGCCTCGCACGCGCCTCGGCGCTGTCGCTGCGGAACCAGGGCTATGTGCAGGCCGCAACCGTGCTCGGCTACGGCGACCTGCGCATCATGATCACGCAGCTCTTGCCGAACATGCTCGGGCCGATCGTCGTCATCGGCACGCTCGGCATGGGTAGCGCTGTGCTCTCCGAAGCCGCCTTGTCGTTCCTCGGCCTCGGCGTCCGCCCGCCCTTTCCGAGCTGGGGCAGCATGTTGTCGGAGGCGCGCGACCAGATCACGACGGCGCCGTGGCTCTCGCTGTTTCCGGGCCTTGCCATCTTCCTGACGGTGCTCGGCCTCAATCTGCTCGGCGATGGCCTGCGCGACATTCTCGATCCCCACTCGCGGAGCCGGCGGACATGACGGGCTCCCCGCTGATCGAGGTCGAGGATCTGCGCATCGATCTCGATGATGGATCGAGGCGTGTTGCGGCGGCCGAAGGCGTTTCGTTCCGCATCGATCGCGGCGAGACGTTCGGCCTTGTCGGCGAGTCCGGCTGCGGCAAGAGCATCACGGCGCTCGCCTTGATCGGGCTGTTGCGGTCGCCCTTGTCGATCGGCAGCGGTGTCATCCGGTTCGATGGACGGGAGATCCAGAACCTTTCCGCCGCCGGGCAGCGGGAGCTGCGCGGCAACCGCATCGCCATGATCTTCCAGGAGCCGATGACGGCGCTGAACCCGGTCTCGCCGGTGGGACGGCAGATCGCCGAAATGTTCGTGCTGCACAAGGGCAAGAGCTGGCGGGAAGCCAATCAGTTGGCGATCGAAGCGCTCGCGAGCGTCCGCGTGCCCGCGCCGGAGCGGCGCGTCAACGACTATCCGCATCAGCTGTCCGGCGGCATGCGCCAGCGCGTCATGATCGCCATTGCCCTGGCCTGCGGTCCAGATCTCCTGATCGCCGACGAGCCGACCACCGCGCTCGACGTCACCGTGCAGGCGGAGATCATCGAGCTGATGCGCAATCTCTGCGCCGAGCGGGGAACGGCGATCCTGATGATCAGCCATGATCTCGGCCTCGTCGCAAACGTCTGCCGCCGCGTAGCCGTCATGTATGCGGGCCGCATCGTCGAGGAGCGCGGCTCGGCCGACATCTTCCGCGCGCCCTCGCACCCCTATACGCAGGGCCTCGTCGCCTCGCTGCCGCGGCTCGGCAGTCGTGCCGCGCTCGGGCGCACCAGGCTCAAGGAGATCGCGGGCGTGGTTCCGGCGATCACCAGCTTTCCGGATGGCTGCCGGTTCAATCCACGCTGCGCGCAGGCGACCGACATCTGCCGGACAGTCGCGCCGCAGACGGATGTCCTCGAGGCCGGTGGTTTCGTCAGGTGTTACCACCATGCATGAGCCGCAGCGGAAGCCGGACGACGATCTCATCCTCAGTGTTAGGGATCTCGCGGTTCATTTTCCGCTGGGAGGCGGCTTGTTCGGTCGCGAGCGGCGGCTGCTCCGTGCCGTCGACGGCGTCGATCTCACGCTGAAGCGTGGGGAATGCCTCGGCCTCGTCGGCGAGTCCGGGTCGGGCAAGTCGACGGTCGCCTTGTCGATCCTGGGACTGTTGAAGCCGACGCGCGGCCATATCGTGGTGGACGGCCGGGAGGTCGTGACGAACAGCCAATCCGGCGATCGCAAGGCCCTGGCGCGCACCGTGCAGATCGTGTTTCAGGATCCCTACGCCTCGCTCAACCCGCGCCAGACCGTGCGTCGTACGCTCGAAGATCCCCTGCGTGTGCACGGCGTGACTGCGAAAAGCGAGATCGAGGACCGCGTTGCGACCATGCTCAAGCATGTCGGCCTGCGCCCCGAGCAGGCCGACCGCTACCCGCATGAATTCTCCGGCGGCCAGCGCCAGCGCATCGGCATTGCGCGCGCGCTGATCCTCAATCCCAGGATCGTCATCTGCGACGAGCCGGTCTCGGCGCTCGACGTCTCGATCCGCGCCCAGATCATCAACCTGCTGCTGGAACTGAAAGACACGCTCGGCCTGTCCTACATCATGATCAGCCACGACCTCGGCGTGGTCGAGCACATGAGCGACCGCGTCGCCGTGATGTATCTCGGCCGCATCGTCGAGAACGGCGACTGGCGCGAGATTTTTGAACGGCCGGCCCACCCCTACACGCAAGCCCTGATCGCCGCCATCCCCGATCCCTTGCGCCACGCACCGCTGGCGACGACAGGGGGCGACTTGCCCAACCCGCTCAACCCACCGAACGGCTGCGCCTTCAGCCCGCGGTGTCGTTATGCGGAGGCCGTGTGCCGGAGCGAGCCGGGGCCGCTGCTCGAAACACGGCCTGACGGGCATGCGGTACGGTGCTGGCGGGCTGACGAGATTGCGGGGCGGATGGCGCTGGCTTCGGTAGAGGGCGGACGTCCCTAGCCCTTATTCCGGACGCGGCGCCGATCCGCGCGCGGCTGCATGTCAGGCTGGCGCGACATCTTCGCACAGGAAGACGCATAGGTCGGTTTCCGGCGGATTGACGTTCGAATCGAAAAACATCTCGCTGACCCATCCGCGGTGATAGGTCTTGTGGTTCACGATGTGCAGAAACATGCCACCCCGCGTCATTTCAGCGGCTTTGCCCGACACGAAGGTGAACTTCAGGCGCTCGCTCAAGCTCTCGACATTCTGGCTCCTGGCCCAGTCGACGTACCAATGATTGATCGCGGTTTGCTCCCTGATCAGGGCCCCAAGCTCCGGATGCAGCAGATCGCGGCGGGTCGAGAAACCGTGCTTCTCGCCGAGAAGATGGGCGCGCCAGATCAAATCCACCACGTAGTTGTGATTGAGGGTGCCGATCATCGAGCCAAACAGCGTCTGGCGTGTCCGGTAGATGGCGTCTTCAGGCAGTTCGGCCATGGCCTTGAACAGCACCTGATCGGCCCAGTTGCCATAGTTCGCAAGCATTACGGCCGTTTCCGTCGTCAGCATCGTCGTCTCTTTCGTATGCGCGCGCGGTCGTCCGGCTTCCCGCGGGGCCGCTACCCCGGGGCAAGGCGTCCAACTTCTAGGCGACCTTTCGGCCGTGATGGCTGTGAAGCTTGCTCGACAGGATGCCGCGCCATTCGTTGAATTCCGAACTCGCAATCTCGCGCGGCCGCTGCAGGTCGATGGCGTATTCGTTGTCGATCCGGCCCGGGCCGGGCGACATCACGACGACTCTGTCTGCCAGAAAGATGGCTTCGTCGATGGCGTGCGTGACGAACAAGACCGTCAGTTTGGTGCGCGACCAGATGTCCACCAGCTCATCTTGCAGGCGTTCGCGCGTCATGGCGTCCAGCGCACCGAACGGCTCGTCCATCAGCACGACCTCGGCGTCGTTTGCGAGCACGCGCGCGATGGCGACACGCTGCTTCATGCCGCCGGAAAGCTGATGGGGATAGGCGTCGGCAAAGCGCTGCAGCCCGACGAGCTCGATGAATTTCTCGGCTGTCTCCCTGACATCCTTGGTCGCGAGCCCGCGGGATCTTGGACCAAACCCGATGTTCTCCCTGACCGTCAGCCACGGAAACAGCCCGTAATCCTGAAAGACCATGCCGCGCGACGGGTCGGGGCCGGCTATCGGCATGCCCCACATCAGGACCTCGCCGCTGGTCGGCGTTTCGAATCCCGCCACCATGCGGAGCAATGTCGATTTACCGCAGCCGGACGCGCCGATCAGGCAGATGAATTCGCCCTTGCGAACGGTCAGGCTGGCATTGCGCAACGCCTCGATCGATTGACCGTTCAGGGAGAACGTCTTGTGGACGTTCTTGATCTCCAGGATCGGAAGCGCGCTGTCAGACATGGGAGGGGTTCCAGGCAAGGAAGCGCCGACCGATGAGCACGACGATCTGGTCGGACAGGAAACCGAAGATGCCGATGACGAGCATTCCGCAGATCACGATTTCGGTGCGCGATAGCTGACGCGCCTCCATGATGATGGCGCCAAGTCCGGTCGGCACGCCGGTCATCTCGCCGACGACGATCACAACCCACGAAAATCCCAGGCCCAGACGGAGGCCGGTAAAGATCGAGGGCAGGGCGGCAGGAAGGACGACACGAAAGAACTGCGCCGTTCCCTGACATCCCAGCATGGCAGCAGCTTCGAAGAGGCGCGGCTCGACTGAGCGGACGCCAAACACGGTATTCAGCAAGATGGGATAGAAGGCGCCGAGGAAGACCAGGAAAAGCGCCGAGCGCGGGCCCAATCCAAAGATGATCATCGCGAGCGGCAACCATGCCGTCACCGGAATTGGGCGCAAGATCTGCAACAGCGGTTCGATCAATCGCCGGACCAGCTCAATCCGGCCGATCAGCATGCCGAGCGGAAGTGCGACGACGAGCGCGAGACTGAACCCGCCGAGCACGCGACCGACCGACGCGAGGAGGTGCGTCAGCAGCGTGCCGCTATAGGCGTCGCCATTGATGCCACCGACTGCGAGATCGCGAAATTCCAGCCAGACCTCCAGCGGCGGCGGGATGAGGCTGGCCGGGCGCCCGACGGTCGCGAAATGCCAGATCGCAAGAAGCGCGACGGGCAGGGCCAGGGCTTGTGCAAGCCTCGTCACACGCCGCATGATCATTGTTGGAATGATCGCCGGTCGCGGCTGATCGGCGGCCTTTTCATGCGTCGACACGACGACACTGCTCACAGCGGCCTCAATGCGTCGACGAAGCTGGTATCGATGAAGGTGTTGAAGTCCGGCAGACGCTTGATCTGCTTGAGCGCCAGCATGTGCTCGGCATAGACCTTCGCTTGCTCGATCTGGGTGGGACCGAAGCGCCAGGTCAGCTCGACGTTCGGGATCGAGGCTTCGATCGCTTCCTTCTTCTGGCCAAGCTTGGCGGAAGCCAGCGCGATCAATTCGTCCTTGTTCCTGGTCGCATAATCCGTCGCCTGCTGATGAATGCTCAGCATCATTCGGACGAGGTCGGGCTTGCTGGTGATGACGTCGCGATGCGTGCCGAACACCATGTTCAACGAGCCCATGGCCGTCGAATAGGGATATTCGACCAGCTGGCCAATCCCGGTCGACAATGAAACGCCGGGGGCCGGTTCGGCGCCGACATAGGCATCGACATCGCCGCGCGCGAGCGCGATATGCATTTCGCTGAACGAAACCCGGACCGGTTCGACGTCCTTGATGGACATGCTTTCCATCCGCAGGCGCTCGAGGAAGAAAACTTCCTGCGTCGTTCCCGGAAAGACCGCGACACGTTTGCCCTTCAGGTCCTTGAGGGCGTGAATCGGACTGTCTTTCTTGGCGATGATTGCCATCCCGCGATTGCAGGTTGACGCAATCAGGACGATTGGCTCGCCGGCTGCGGCGCCAAGCTCCCCGGCCGCGATACCGAAATTGCCAAAATCGACGGACCGCGTGACGACGGCGGTCTTGCATTCGGTCGGTGTCTCGAACGGCAGCACTTCGACTTTGAAGCCGGCTGGCACGAAGCGCTCATAGAAGTAGGGGGCGATCGAATGGATCAGTTTCAGTGCGCCGACACGTATGACGGTAGGAGTCTGCGCACGCACGACGGCCGGAGCTGCAAGGAGACTTGCGCCGAGCCCGACAATGACGTCTCGGCGGCGGATGACGGTTCGCATAACCACACTTTCCTTGTGAGCGCGTCGGCCGCCGCGGCGGATCAGGTGGGCGGCCTTCATCTGGCATCGAGGGTTGGGAAGACGATAGCGATCGCGGTGTTGCAAACCAGTGCTTGATTTTGATCGCCCTGTTGCTAGAAACGCAACAGGCCCGTCTGGCCGGGGCCGTTCATGCGTCACCTGAAGATTCACCGGTATATTGCGGAGGTCGCCCGCCGCAGTTCCATTCGCGGCGCAGCCGAGCATCTGAACATCACGCCGTCGGCGTTAACCCGGCAAATTCAGGACTTTGAGGACGAGCTGGGCACGCCCATCTTCGAGCGGCTGCCGCAGGGCATGCGGTTGAATTCCGCCGGCGAGCTGTTGATCCGGCATATCCGCGACCAGAGGGCGGACTTTGAACGACTGCGATCCCAGATTGCGGATCTCTCGGGGGTTCGTCTCGGCCACGTATCGGTCGCCTGCAGCCAGGCCTTCATTGACAATGTGCTGCCCGATGAGATCGCGGCATATCGCGCTCAATTTCCGAAAGTGACGTTCTCGCTCGTCGTTCGCGATCACATCCTTGGTGCGACAGCCCTGAGCACATTCGAAGTCGACCTTGCGCTGCTTCTGAATCCGCCGCCGGTCCCCGACATGCGCATTCTGTTCGCGACCGATCAGCCGCTCTGCGCGGTTTTTCGCGCCGATCACCCTTTGGCGCGTCCGGGTTCGGTACGCCTACGGGACTGCTTTGCATTTCCGACAGCCATGCCGGACCAGACTCTCGCGATACGCCATTTGCTGGACGTGGCAACATCACGGCGCCAGATCGTTCCGGACATCCAGGTCGAGTCGGGATCATTGGAGTTCTTGCGCAACTACGTCATGCGCGAGCAGGCGGTAACGTTTCACGCCCTCAGCGCCGTTCCACGCGAGGACCGCCGCATCTACGCCAGACCGATCGACACACGGGACGTCGCGCCGATTCAAATCGTGCTCGGACAGCTGAGAGGACGCGTACTGTCGGTCGCTGCGGCAAAATTCGCCGATCAACTGAGCATTCATTTGGCGCGGCACGATCCCATCGCCGAATAGATGAATGCATGGCCGGCTGGTCAAATGCGGCCACGATCCTCTGCGCAGGACTACAGATTGCCGATCCTCCATCAACTCCCTACACTCACCGGACACAAGCAGCGTTTGCGACGCGACGATCATGAGAGATAAGACGTGACGGACGAGCAGCAAATCTCAGATGCCCGCGACGATATTCCGTTCCTGAAGAACGGGATTTATGTCGACAATGCCTCTGTTTCGCCCATGTCGACGCGCGTCCAGGCGGCGAGCGACCGCTTCAACACGGTAACGTCGACACAGCTGCGCGAGTCGAAGGCGATTGCGACGGGAGTCTACGACAAGGGTCGCGCGCTCGCAGCAAAGCTTGTGGGCTCGTCGGCTCGGAATATCGCCTACGTCCAGAATACGTCTCACGGCCTGTCCTTGGTCGCGCTCGGTATCGACTGGCGGCAGGGGGACAACCTCGTCGTCTGCGCCGAAGAGTTTCCTTCGAATTATCTGTGCTGGGTCCAGCTGGCATCCAAGGGGGTGGAAATTCGTCGGGTGCCCGCTCCCGACGGGAAGTTGGAGACGGATCTGATCCGGCAAGCGATGGACGGCCGAACCCGCGTCGTCGCCGTGAGCCATGTACAGTTCTACAGCGGCTTTCGGATCGATGTCGCGGCTCTTGGCGAGCTCTGCTCGGTCAATGGCACTCTCCTGGTTGTCGATGGCACCCAGTCCATCGGTGCGCTCGGGCTGGATGTCGCGGCCACCGGCGTCGACGTGCTTGTCGTCAGCGCACACAAATGGCTGATGGGCCCCCGCGGAATAGGCTTTGCGAGTTTCTCCGGCCGGGCCCTGGATCAGGTTACGCCTGCCATTGTCGGCTGGATGAGTGTCAACGATCCTTTCGCGTTCAACCGGACGCTCGACTATCTGCCGGACGCGAGGCGGTTTGAATCGGGCACGCCAAACGGGACTGGCATTTTCGGCCTCACGGAACGGCTGGCTCAGATCGATGAGCTTGGGATTGCCTGGATCGAAACGCGCGTGCTGGATTTGAACGAACTGGTCTGCGAGCTCGCTCTCCGCCACGGCATCCAGCCGGTCTATCAGTTCGAGCGCCGCTCGCGGTCTGGTATCGCCTTGTTGCGGAAGCCGGGGATCGCTGCCCCGGACATGAATTCACTGCTCGGGGCGAGCGGGGTTTTCGCGAGTATCCGAAACGGCGCCGTGAGGATTGCGCCGCATTACTACAACACGGTTGATGAGGTGGAGCAGGTCATGTCCATCATGGCCTCGGCCCGGGCTTAAGGTTGCCCGGGGGGGGCGCCTCTCCTACATCATCAGCCACGACGTCGGCGTCGTCGAGCACATGAGCGACCGCGTCGCCGTGATGTATCTCGGCCGCATCGTCGGTCACAATCCGCCGCTCAGGATTTCGAGAAACGCGAGAGGCGATGCCGCCAGCACCGCTCCTGCGCAAAACCCGACGGTCCCAAGTGCGATGGCACCCAACGACTCGTGATGGGTCCAACCGTAGACGCCGCCGATGGCCGTACAGATGCCAATGATCGAAACAGACCATGCGATCTGCGCAGCAACTTTAACCGTTCTAATCATTGGCTCCTAACTTATCGCAGTTTGGCCCTGAAAGTACGCGCTTGCGATCGCCTATTGCCTCGTTGGCTTGCGATGTACAGGTAGTGAGGCATCGGGTTGGACGGAAGCCATGGTACGTAACGTGAGCAATATCCCGACCGGACGGACTTATGTTGGGTTCGTGTTAGTTTGGACGACCGCGCCGTTTTTGGTCGCCGCGTTTTGCATTGCGGCGATTAGAGATGGCCATTGGGTTGCCGGCGTGCTTCTCGTCCTGCTGACCGCTTACTGCTTTGTCCGGCACAGCATGTGGATTGGCAAACGCGCGGGGCGGGGGCTTGTTCGCAGGCATTGAGGTGTTAGCGAGGTGTGGAAATCGCTGCCGCGCGCCTCGCTCTATCTCCGTCACCCTGAGGTGGCCGCTCCTTCAGCGGCCCTCGAAGGGCGACGGCCCGGCTGGCACCTCGGCCGTTCATCCTTCGAGGCTCCACATGCAATGCGCTTGCATCGCATGCCTCGCACCTCCAGCGACAACGGCTTCGCCGTTGCGCGGGGACGACGCGGCATCGCTCGCAGTCAACGTCGACGATCAGCGCCGCCAGCTCTTACGGCACGTTTCTGATCACCTTCGCCCCTACATAGGGACCTGAGACAGCGATATTCTGTTCCGGGCGTTGACCCAAATTCTGCGGATTGTTGGGACGGGAATAATTGCCTGTCTGCAATCCCTGGGGCTGGACCTGATTGGGCTGCCTTGGCGTGTTGGGGGTGGGTAATGTGCGAACCGTGACGCCGTTCCCACCGGTGGGCACCTGTACATTCTGTGCGTAGGCACTGGTAGCAATCAGAAGACAGCCAAGCAAAAGAGGTGCTCAATTCCACGTGTAGCGGAGGCCGGCTTGGAATCCCGTCGTCTGGGTCGCGTTGTAGGTCGCTATCGGCTTGCTGGGGCCACTGGCCTGCCCGGTCGCGTGCACCTCGAGGTACGACGAAAAATTTGCGCTCCAGACAACGTTGATCTTTCCAGATCCGCGATAGCCAATTGCGCTCGAGGGGAAGATCGGCCCGACGACTCCCAGCGCGCTCGAGTCCGTAATCTGATAGGCGAACAGGGCGACGGCCGGCTGAACCGTATAGGTCATCCATTTCATTTCCGTGCCCAACCGCGCGCCAGCGTGCACTTCCGTGGTGTCCGAGAGCTTCGTTCCGAAATTGGCCGTGTAGCCTTCGGAATAGGTCATGCCAATTCCGGGTTCGATGAATACGGAATACGGGAAATCGAAACGGTATTGCACGTTTCCGGTGAAGCCGACCGAACTGCCCTTGATGACGGTTGGGACGAATACGGGACCTGACAGAGCGCTTCTCGTCCACCCGACAAAGCTGGTGAGGTCGAGGGAGAAGCCGCCGTTGAGATAGGCAAGCGTGGCGGAGGTCGAAGGGACGGAGGTGTCGACGTTCAACAGGCCGCCTTGGTGGGACCAGGCCTCGCCTCCCGTCCCCATGAAGGTCAAGGCGTCGTTCACGGTGAAGACCCCGATCTTCGTAACGTCGAATGCCCCTGTGACCGACGCCGTGTCGGTGATGATACCGGCGGTCATGGAGCGCTCCCCGCTGCCGATCAGATTGGCACCATAAAGCCAGTCCGAAGCGATGGCAGGTGTGCCTGCCGGGGCTTTCGCGTAGGCAAGAGCACCGAAGCGATCGTCAAAACCGGTGGCTGCAAACGGATCTCGAGTGTCGAAATCCGATCCGCCTGCGCTGAAGGCGAGCCTAGTGGGAGACGAAACTGGCCGGCGTCCACGGATCTGGTCACGAAGGTTCTGCAGGATGTTCTGCACCGCGTTGTTGTTGATCTGCTGATAGAGGCTGATGCCGCCGGACTGGGCAGCGGCAGGTTGTGCCAGGATCAGGAGGAAAGCAGCCGTAGCTGCCGCCGAGGTGCTTGAAAATCCTCGAAATCTCATCTCGTTTCCGCCTTCGAATCTCTCGCCGAGAATAGCCAAACAGCGGATGTGGCCGCTAGTGCGGTGCCGACACGATCGCAGCCAGCAGTTGCAAGGGCGAACGCCGGCTGCGGAGAAGCGAGAAGGCTCGGACCGGGCATGGCAGAGTCAGCTTCTGGCTGGATTTTCCCAATTCGCTTCGTGGCGGGCGGGACGCGCCCGAGCGTCGCGTTCGAGTTGCGGATTGAGGGGGTAGAGCAGGCGAGCAGCGGCAGCATGACATCCTGCTCCTGTTTTGCCCGACGAGTCAAATCTCGGTGCGATCGCACTTCATGCATTTGCACGTTTGGTAAGCCGCTGAACTTCCTCACGGGTTCTACTGTGCATGGGGTTGTTTTCGCACTTATTGTTTTGGCGGCCGTCTACTCCGCCGCTTTTTCCCTCAAGCGCTGGGCGTAGACGTTGATGATCAGCGCCGCCAGCAGGATCAGGCCGCGGATCAGGATCTTCAGGAAGCTGTCGATGTTGACGTGGTCGAGTCCGTTATTCAGGACACCGAGAACGAAGAGCCCGACGATGGTGTTGCCGATGCCGCCGCGGCCGCCGAACAGGCTGGTGCCGCCGACCACGACGGCGGCGATGGAGTCGAGCAAATAGGTGTCGAACTCGTTCTGCTGCGCGCTGCCGAAATGGGCGACGCCGAGCATGCCGCCGATGCCGGAGCACACCGCCGAGATCACCATGACGGCGCCGAGGATCAGCTTGACGTTGAGGCCGGAATATTCGGCGGCCTCGCGATTGCCCCCGACCATGTAGACGTAGCGGCCGAAGCGCGTGTAGGTCAGCACCAGATGGCCGCCGAGCAGCATGATGGCGGCGACGATGACGATCCAGGGGATGCCGCCGATCGAGCCCGAGCCGAGCGTCGTGATCAGGCTCGGCACCTTGTAGGCGATCTGGCCGCGCACCAGGAGGGCCGAGATGCCGGCGGCGATCTGCATCATCGCCAGCGTCATGATGAAGGAGGGGATGCCGATCACGGTCAGCCCCAGCGCGTTGACGAGGCCGAGCAGGGCGCAGAGCAGGATCGACAGGATGATCGCAACTGCGCCGGGCAGGGGAATGTTGGCGATGTTGACGTAGGATTCCTGCAGCGTGAAATAGGCGACCGCGATGCCGGTGACGTTGGCGATGCTTGCGATCGACAGGTCGATCTCGGCGCAGAGGATCACGAAGGTGAGGCCGACGGCGATGATGCCTGTCACCGACACCTGCGTCAGGATGTTGCCGAGATTGTCGAGCGTCGCGAAGGAAGGGCTGGCGAAGGCAAAGAAGGCGGAGAGGAAGATCAAGGTCAGGAACGGCGCGATGTTGCGCATCTGCGAGCGCAGGAAGGGCCCAAGGCCCCGCGTCCGCTGTCCCGCCGCTGGAACTGTCTCACTGCTCGCCATTGTGCTTCTCCGTCACGCCGCTTCCAGCAGGCGGTCCTTGCTGACCGGCTCGTTCCTGAATTCCCGCACCAATGCGCCGCGCTTGAGCACGAGGATGCGGTCGGCCAGCGACAGCACCGTCTCCGGCTCGGTCGACAGCACGATGATCGCGAGCCCCCTGGCGCGGAGGTCGCGGACGATGTTGATGACGTCGTTCTTGGCCCCGACATCCATGCCGCGGGTCGGCTCGCACAGCACCAGCAGTTTTGGCGGATAGGTCAGCCATTTTGCCAGCGCGACCTTCTGCTGGTTGCCGCCGGAGAGCATGCCGAGATCGAGGCCCACCACCGGCGGCCGGATCTGCAGCTGCTCGACCTGACGCCTGGCGATGTCGCGCTCCTGTGTTGGCTTGAGCAGGAGGGACGAGATGCGGTCGAGGATGCTGATCGAGATGTTCTTGTAGACCGGCTCCTGGTGAAACAGCATGTCGCGCCGGCTCTCCGGCACCAGCGCAACGCCCGCGCGCCGCGCCGCCGCCGTGCTGGCGAAGGCTTTTGGCGTCCCATCGACCACCAGCGTGCCGCTGTCCGGCCTCAGCTTGCCGAACAGGATGCGCGACAATTCCTGCTGGCCGCAGCCCATGAAGCCGTAGATGCCCAGCACCTCGCCGGCGCGCGCCTCGAAGGAGACGTCCTTCAGGCTGCGCGCCAGCGACAGCTGATCGGCCTTCAGCACCACCGTGCTGTCGCTCGGCTGCGGCAGCATCAGATCGTCGGTATAGCTGTGCTCGAGCGCCTCGCCGCCGCGGCCGATCATGGCCTCGATCAGCGCGCCCTTGCTGGTCGCAGCGCTCGCGGTCTCCGCGACCTTCCGCCCGTTGCGGAACACGGTCACCGTGTCGGACACGAGCAGGATGTCCTCGATGAAATGCGAGATGAAGACGATTGCCGTGCCTTCCTCGCGCAGGCGCCTGAGCGTTGCGAATAGGCGCTCGACCTCGGGCGGGGAGAGCGCGGAGGTCGGCTCGTCCAGGATGACGATGCGCGCGCCGGAGAACAGCACGCGCGCGATCTCGATCAGCTGCTGCAGCCCGATCGGGAGATCGCCGAGCCGGGTCATCGGATCGACGTCGATGCCGAAGCGGGCGAGCTGCTCGCCGGCCTCGCGTGCCATGCGCCGCCATTGCACCAGGCCGAGGGCGTTGGTCGGCTGGTTGCCGAGAAAGACGTTCTCGGCGACCGTGAGATCGGGGGCGACAGAGAGCTCCTGATGCACCATGGCGATGCCGGCCGCGTGCGCATCGCGGGCCGAGCGGAAATGCGTCTCCTTGCCGTCGATCAGGAAGCGGCCGGAGAATTCGCTGTGCACGCCGGCGATGATCTTCATCAGCGTGCTTTTTCCCGCGCCGTTCTCGCCGACGAGACCGTGGATCTCGCCGGCGTGAAGCGCAAAGTCGACACCACGAAGCGCCTCGACGCCGCCGAAGCTCTTCGTGATGCCCTGCAGTTCCAGGATGGGCGATCGACCCTCTGACATGAAAGTTCAGATCTTGGAGGCTCAGATCAGGAAGTGATCCTGCATCCACTGCATCCCGGCGGCATTGGCCTTGGTCACGACAGGACCGTCGGTGACGACGTTCTTGGGAATGCCCTGTCCGCTCTTCTCGCCGCCGACCACGGCGGAGACGCCCGCGATGATGGCGCCGCCATGGATGCGGCAGGACGGATTGCGCACGGTTGCGAACATGCGGCCTTCGCTCACGGCCTGGATCGCCGGCGGCATCGCATCGACGCCGCCGATCAGGATGTTGGTGCGGCCCCGCGCCTTCATGATGTTGGCCGCCGCGAGCGCCATGTCGTCATTGTGGAAGAACGCCGCGTCGATCTGGGGATACTTCGTCAGGTAGGTTTCCCAGAGGCGCGCGGTCTTCGAGACGTCCCAGTCGGCCGGCTGGGTGTCGAGCACCTCGATGCCGGGGAACTGCTTGACGACCGAGTTGAAGCCCTTGGCTCGTCCTTGCGCGCCGGTGTGGCCGAGGGCGCCCTGCGTCATGATGATCTTGCCCTTGCCGCCCATGGCGTTGCACAGCGCCTGCGTCACCGAGGCGCCCATGAACTCGTTGTCAGGGGCGAGGAAGGAGTGGACGTTGATCTGGTCGAGCGGCGCGATCAGCGTGTCCATGTCGATCACGGGCGTGCCGGCGTCGATCATCTTCTGCACCGGCTGGGTGAGGGTACCGATGCCGAACGCCTGGATCGCGACGAAGTCCCATTTCTGCGAGGCCATGTTGTCGATCGCGGCGCGCTGCTTCACCGCATCGAGCTGGCCGTCGAACCAGGTGACTTCGACATTGAACAGCTTACCCCAGAATTCCGCGGCCTGCTTGCCCTGCGCGCACCAGGTGGCCTGAAGGCCGGCGTTGGAGAATGCCGCTTTCAGCGGCTTCTCGCTGCGTCCGACCTCGGCTGCCAGTGCGGGGTTTATGCCCATGCTGCCGAAGAGGGCAGCCCCGGCGCCGGCGGTCGCTGCCGCCTGAAGAAGATCGCGCCTCGTCGTCGAGAAATCTTTCGTCCCGGACATCGCTCGCTCCCATATATCTTGTCGTCGGCGCGTCATTGTTTGCGCGACCGATGTCCGAAAGTCTCTCACAAGAGTTGTTGGCACTCAATCTGCAATCAGTCGCGACATCGCCGCAGCGTCACCGCTGCCGTGCGTTGGTGCAGCGCAAAGCGTCAGGCCGGAATACCGGCGTATGTATCGATCTCGACGAGCAATGCGTCCCAGGCCAGTGCCATGTCCGGCGTCCATTCATCGCCGAGCAGATCGCGCAGCGTATCCCTGATGATGGCGAAGAAGGCGATGAACAGCTCGCGCGACGTGCCATAGGCATCGTGCGATACGACTTCGCAGGCGATCATCCGGAAATGCCCGCGGCGCTCGCCCGCGAAATCGAGAATCGCCTCGATCGTCAGCGCCAGCATCGATCCCTTCACGAACTCGCTGCCTTGCGCCCGGAACATCGTCCGCGTTTCCGGATGTGCTTCGAACAGCCTTTGGTAGACGAGCGGCGTGAAATCAGCGCAGCGCTGTGCCGCGATCTCAAAACTCTGTTCGATCGGATTGGGGAAGGTATTCATCGGCTTTTCAGCCATGCGGGCAAAAAAAGAGCGGGGCCCTGGCCCCGCTCAAAAATTGTGTCGACCCTATTATCCCCGATCTTAAGATTTGATCTTGATTGACGGGGCGACGCTGCATTTTGCGCGCCAGGGGCTCCTCCCGAGACTTGGACCACCAGGCCTCGACCTCGCGGTCAGCGCCTGAGCAAGAGGATGCTAGATCAACTTTTCTCACTTGTCATCATTTTCGGCAACGATTGTTCAAAATAAGAGCAGCTGACGAAATGTTCGGGCTCTTGGCCATCTAAGCATATGACAAATATAAGAAATCTGTGGATGGGCGAGGGCGGTTTGGCTGCCTCAAATGCCGGACCCCACCCGTGGCAGGGGCCCCGACCGCAGTTTTTGAGGAAATTTGCGCTGGGCCAAGCGGGCGGCGGAACTGGCCTCGACTCGGGTGCCGGCGCGGTGTTTAGTTAGCGCACGAACGAATGGTTCGGTGGATGCGCGCACGGCTGCAAAAATTCCTACCTCTGGTCCTGCTCGCTTTGGTGATGCAGGTGCTGGCGCCGATTGCCGCTTGTCTCGCGGCAGGCCAGGCCGTGGCCGATCCGCTGTCCGCCGCCGTCATCTGCCATAGCGCGAGCGACCAGGGTGGCGGCCTGAACGATCGGACCGGCGCGCCGACCGCGCATGCCGGCGCCTGTGCACTCTGCTGTCTTGCGCAGGCCAACGCATCGCTGGATTCGCCGCCGCAGCCGGCGCTCGCCATTCCCTTCCGCCACGCCGAGCGCGTGGTGTGGCACGCGGCGGATGTACCGGCCGTTTTCGCCCACAAGGGCTCGAGCGCCCAGGCGCGCGCGCCTCCTCGCATTTCCTGACGACCTCCACCGTCGCCGCGGCTCGTCCGCTGGCGATTGATGCTGTCGAACAGCCGGGAAGAAAGCCGGCGTCAGGAATGCCCTATGTTACGTTGTCATGCCCGCCGCGGCGTGAGCGTTGTTGCCGTCCAGGCGGCGCTGCTTGCGTCCTCGAGCGGAGCTTTCGCCCAGAGCGGCAGCGCAGTGCTGCCGCCGGTTACCGTCGATGCGCCGGCGGCAGTGAAACCCAAGCCGCGCAAGCCAGCGGTGCACAGGGCTGCCGCCAGGACCCAGTCGGCAAAGCCCGCCAGCGAGCGGGGAACTCCCATCGTCACGGGCGAGCAGGGGGCGGGCGGCGCCCGGCCGTCACTGGAGCCGCCGGCCGCCGTAGCGCGCTATCAATTGCCGCAACGGTCCTTCAGCGTCACGGCGAAGGAGGTCGATGAGACCATCAACCTCAAGGACCCCGAGGACGCCGTCAAATACATGCCGAGCCTGTTCGTGCGGAAGCGCAATGACGGGGACAACAATGCCGTGCTCGCGACGCGCAGCTGGGGCCTCAATTCGAGCTCGCGGACGTTGATCTACTACGACGATCTCCTGATCTCGGCGCTGATCGGCAACAACAACACGAATGCCTCGCCGAAATGGAACCTGATCTCGCCGGAAGCGATCGGGCGGGTCGACTATCTCAACGGTCCGTTCGCGGCCGCCTATCCCGGCAACTCGATCGGCGGTGTGCTGCTGATCTCGTCAAAGATGCCGGACAAGCCGTTTGCGGTCGCCAAGGAAACCGTGTCCGTCATGCCGTGGAATCAATACGGCACCAAGGACACCTACGTGACCAGCCAGACCAGCGCCGCCGCAGGCAATCGCGACGGCAAGCTGTCCTGGCTCGTCAGCGCCAACTATCTCGACAGCTACCAGCAGCCGCTGACATACGTGACGAGCGCTGCAATTCCGGCTGGCACAACCGGCGCGTTTCCCGCGCTGAACAAGCAGGGCATCGCGGCCAACGTGGTTGGTGCGGGCATCCTCGCGCATTCGCAGCAGACGTCCGGCAACATCCGCCTCGCCTATGACGTGACCGCGCAGGTGCAGGCGACCTATTCGTTCGGGATCTGGAATAACCACCAGGTCTCCGATCCCCAGACCTACTTGAAGTCGGCCGCGACCGGTGCGCCCACATTCGCGGGCTTGTCCGGATTTGCCTCGGGCAAATATGTCTGGGACCAGACCCACGTCAGCAATGCCGTTGCGATCAAGAGCGACACCAAAGGCACCTACGATTTCGACCTGTCGGCTTCGAGCTACAACTATCTCCAGGACATCCAGCTCAATCCGTTCACCGTCACGCCCACGGGTGTCGGCTATTCCCAGAACGGGAAGATCACAAGGATGGACGGCACCAACTGGCAGAACGCCGACGCCAAGGGGATCTGGCGGCCGTTCGGCTACGACGGACCGCACGAGGTCAGTTTCGGCCTGCATGGTGATCGTTACCGCCTGGAAAGTCCGGTCTATGCGTCGTCGGTGTGGTATGCGACGGGAGACACCGGGACAGGCACGCTGTATTCGCAGGGCCAGGGTGAAACGCGTACCGGTGCGATCTGGCTTCAGGATGCCTGGAGGATCCTTCCCAATCTGAAGCTCACGCTCGGTGGACGGTTCGAGACCTGGCGAGCCCAGGACGGCTTCAATATCAGCAGCGCGACGAGCGCCGCCGGTGCAATTACATCGATCGCGGCGGTTCAGCAGCCGCAACTCTCCTCGACGAATTTCTCACCGAAGGCGTCGCTGTCCTTTGATCCGAACAAGGACTGGAACATCACGGCAAGCTTCGGGCAGGCCTATCGTTACCCGACCGTCATGGAGCTTTATCAAAACCTGACGGTCGGCGGCGTGGCAACGATCGCCAATCCCAATCTGTTACCCGAGCAGGATCTGACGGGTGAGCTGAACATCGAACGCAGATGGAGCGACGGCCGCGTCCGGTTGACGCTGTTTCGGGAGCACACCGATCATGCGATCATCTCCCAGACCAACCTTGTCACCAACCCGGTCACGAAGGCGCAAATCCCGACGACAGTGATCAGCAATGTCGATGCGATCCGGCTGCAGGGAATCGAATTGTCCGCCGACAAGGACAACGTTCTCGTCAGCGGTCTACAGCTGTTCGGCAGCGTGACCTATGTCGACTCGCGAATCCTCGCCGACTCGGGCTGGGCCGGCGTTGATCCCTTGACGAACCTGCCCACGACCGTCGTCGGCAAGCGCGTGCCTTACGTGCCCGACTGGCGCGCCAAGTTCGGCGTGACCTATCGGCCGAACGACAGCTGGGCCTACACGGTTGCCGCACGCTACAGCGGCAAGCAGTATTCGACGCTGGACAACACCGATCGCGTCTCCCACGTCTATGGCGCGTTCGATAACTTTTTCGTCGTGGACTTGAAGATCCACTACAACGCAACGAAGAACTTCGCATTCGACTTCGGCATCGATAATCTCTTCAACGAGCAGTATTTCCTGTTCCATCCGTTCCCGGGGCGAACCTTCGTTCTCGCCGGCAAGTACACGTTCTGACGGGTGGGGCGATGTTGACGACAAGAAAGGCAAAGGACATGACCAAGCTCTCACGCATCCTCGCGCTCGCAGCGCTCTCCGCCGCAATGTTCGCCGCCCCCGTCCGCGCCGAGGACGTCAAGGCCGGCGATCTCGTCATCTCGCAGGCGTGGAGCCGGGCGACGCCGGGCGGCGCGAAGGTCGCGGGCGGCTATCTGACCATCGAGAACAAGGGAACGGCCGCGGACAGACTGGTCAGCGTTTCCGCCGACATCGCCGGCAAGGCCGAGGTTCACGAGATGGCGATGGACAATGGCGTGATGAAGATGCGTCCACTCGACAAGGGTCTTGTTATCGATCCCGGCAAGACCGTGAAGCTCGCGCCGGGCGGCAATCATTTGATGCTCCAGGAACTGAAGGGGCCGTTCAAGCAGGGCGACAAGGTTCCGGTGACGCTTCAGTTCGAGAAGGCCGGCAAGGTCGCCGTCTCCCTTGATGTGCAGGCCGTCGGTGCGCAGGCGCCGGGCGACGGCGGGCAGATGAAGAAGATGCACGATCATTCGGGAATGAAAATGTGATGAAACGGATCAAGTCTCTCATGACCTCGAATCGAACCATCGCGAGCCTCGCGTTCGCAATGACCGCGCTGTTGTCGGTTGCCGCGACACCGCTTGCCGCGGCGACCGATGACGACAGCTTCTTCACCCATCTGCACACCGAGAAGGCGATGGCCAATGTCACGGTCTCGCCCGGCCGCGCCGGCCCGGTCGAGATTGCCATCCAGCTCGAGACGGTCGACGAGACACCGCTCACGGCCAAAGCCGTATCGGTGACGCTCGTGGATACGCAGACCGGAAGAAAGCTCGCACCGGTCGCGGCCTCGCGCGACGGCGCGGATGGCTGGCGCGTGAAGGTGGCGCAGTTGACGCCCGGACGCTGGATGCTGGGGCTCGGCATTTCGATCTCAGAGGCCGATCATGTCAGCGTTGAATCGCCGATCCTGATCAAATGACTTCACTCGAGAGGCCGAACATGTCGAAACTATCTCTCTTGTTCCTTATTGCTGCGCTCGCCGCGTCGCCTGCAACAGCGCATGTCTTTCTGGAGAGCAAACAGGCCACCGTCGGGGCGTCCTACAAGGCGGTGTTCGCGGTGCCGCACGGCTGCGCGGGCTCGCCGACGGTGAAGATCCGCGTGCAGGTCCCGGAAGGGGTGATCGCGGTGAAGCCGATGCCGAAGGCGGGCTGGAGTGTCGATGTCGTCGAGGGCCAATATGCCGCCGAGTACAACTATCACGGCAACAAGCTCTCCTCCGGTGTCAAGGAGGTCGCATGGTCCGGCGGCAAGCTGTCGGACAAGAACTATGACGAGTTCGTCATGCACACTGTGCTGACCGACGCGCTCAAGCCGAACACGACCCTGTACTTCCCCGTGGTCCAGGAATGCGAGACCGGTGTCAGCCGCTGGATCGAAATCCCGGCGGAGGGGGCAGGGCATTCGCATGAGAGCAAGTCGCCGGCGCCCGGGGTGAAGCTGCTGCCAAAACCCTGATGCGCTTCTTCGCCGCGCTCGCGACGCTGTTGCTCGTTGCCGGCTTTGCGACGGGCGCGTCGGCCCATGCCGCGCTCGTCTCGGTCAATCCGGCGAGCGGCAGCATCCTGAAGACCGCGCCGAAGGCGGTGGAGCTGCGCTTCAACGAGGCGGTGACGCCGGGCGCAATTCTGCTCATCGACGGTGCGGGCAAGGCACGGGACGACGCGCGCATCGACGCATCGGGCGAGACCATTTCGGTTGTGATGCCGCCTGACTTGCCGCAGGGAACGACCGTGGTCAGCTATCGCGTGATCTCGCAGGACGGCCATCCCGTCGCGGGATCGGTGATCTTCTCGGTCGGTGCTCCGACGGCGACGAAGCCGCCCGGACGGGCGGACGGCGGATTGAGCGCGCTGATCTGGCTGGCACGGGTCGGTCTCTATCTCGGCCTGTTCGTCGGCGTCGGCGGCGTGTTCTTTTCGCGGTGGATTGCGTGGTCGATGACGGGCACCGCTGTGCCTCGCATGGGGCTCGTCATCGGCATTCCGAGTGCGATCGTCTCGCTCGGTATGCTGGGCCTCGACCTTCTTGGCCTGCCGCCGGCCTCGCTCGCGACGGCTGCTCCATGGAAGGTCGCATTCGCGACCAGCGCCGGGCGCGCGCTGCTCGTTGCGGTCACGGCGATGCTGCTCGCGATGATGGCGCTGCGCAGCGCGTGGTATGCGCGCGCCTTTGCGATGATCGCATTCATCGGCGTTGGCCTGTCGCTCGCCATGACCGGGCACGCAGCGACCGCACCGCCCGAGGTGCTGACGCGGCCGGCGGTCTTCCTCCACGGTCTTGGCGTTGCCTTCTGGATCGGAGCCCTCGCGCCGCTCGCCGCGCTGATGTCGAAACCGGCGACTGCGGCGCTGCCGGTCGTGAACCGCTTTTCACGTATTGCCGTGCTGGCGGTCGGCGCGCTGGCGTTGACCGGCCTTGGCCTCGCCATCCTTCAGCTCGAAAGGCCGTCCGCGCTGATCGAGACCCGTTACGGGGCCATCCTGTCGATCAAGCTTGGTCTGGCCGTCCTGCTGCTGGCGCTTGCCGCACTCAACCGGTTCCGGCTGACGTCGGCTCTGGCGCAGGACGAGAACGCTGCGCCTGCGCTCAAGCGCTCGATCCTGCTCGAATGCGTGATCGCATTCGCCATCTTCGCCGTCGTGGCCGGCTGGCGTTTCACACCGCCGCCGCGGACCATTGTTCCCGAGACGCCGTTGGCAATCCACATCCACACCGACAGAGCGATGTTCCAGGTGCTGGTCTCGCCGGGCAAGGCGGGCGTCGACGATTTCGTGCTCCAGCTCATGACCGGCGAGGGGACGCCGCTTGCGGCCAAGGAGGTGACGTTGACCCTGAGCCTGCCGGAGCGCGGCATCGAGCCGATCGAGCGGGCCGCTTCGCTCGGGCAGGACGGCTACTGGCACGTGCGCAAGGTCGAGCTGCCCTTCGCCGGCCGCTGGCATGTGCGGATCGATGCGCTGGTAACCGATTTCGAGCAGATCACGCTGGAGGACGATCTCGATGTGGCAGCGCCTTAACCGGTGCCGCTGCAGCTCAAGCTGAATCTGAAGGCAACGGAAAAATGACAGGAATTCCGCCGCCTTAGCGGCTTTTCCTCATTCCCGGCCTTGTGTTTTCGCTCGCAATCCGGTTTCACTGCAACCCCTCACTGATTCCCAGAGTATTGCCATGCGGTTGTCGCGGTTCTTTCTGCCCATCCTGAAGGAAAATCCGAAAGAGGCGGAGATCGTCTCGCATCGGCTGATGCTGCGCGCCGGCATGATCCGGCAGGAGGCCGCCGGCATCTATGCGTGGCTGCCGCTCGGCTTCCGCGTGCTGAAGAAGATCGAACAGATCGTGCGTGAGGAGCAGGACCGCTCCGGCGCGATCGAGGTGCTGATGCCGACGCTGCAGCTCGCCGACCTCTGGCGCGAGAGCGGCCGCTACGACGCCTACGGCCCGGAGATGCTGCGCATCGCCGACCGCCACAAGCGCGAGCTGCTGTACGGGCCGACCAACGAGGAAATGATCACCGAGATCTTCCGCGCCTACGTGAAGTCCTACAAGAACCTGCCGCTGAATCTCTATCATATCCAATGGAAATTCCGCGACGAGCAGCGTCCGCGCTTCGGCGTGATGCGCGGCCGCGAGTTCCTGATGAAGGACGCCTATTCGTTCGACCTCAACGAGGCGGCGGCGCGCGTGGCCTACAACAAGATGTTCGTCGCCTATTTGCGCACCTTCGCGCGGATGGGGCTGAAGGCGATCCCGATGCGCGCCGAGACCGGCCCGATCGGCGGCGATCTCAGCCACGAATTCATCGTGCTCGCCGAGACCGGCGAATCCGGCGTGTTCATCAATCGCGACGTGCTGGACCTGCCGGTGCCTGGCGAGGACGTCGACTATGACAGCGACCTGACGCCGATCATCAAGCAGTGGACCTCGGTCTATGCCGCCACGGAAGACGTTCACGATGCCGCCCGGTTCGAGCAGGAAGTGCCCGCGGACAAGCGGGTGAACACCCGCGGCATCGAGGTCGGCCAGATCTTCTATTTCGGCACCAAGTACTCCGAGCCCATGAAGGCATTGGTGGCCGGGCCTGACGGCGTCGATGTGCCGATCCATGGCGGATCCTACGGCGTCGGCGTCTCGCGCCTGCTGGGTGCCATCATCGAGGCCTGCCATGACGATGCCGGCATCAAATGGCCCGAGGCCGTCGCCCCGTTCCGCGCGGTGGTGCTCAACCTCAAGCAGGGCGATGCCGCGGTCGATGCGGCCTGCGAGAAGCTCTATGCCGAGCTCCAGGCCAAGGGCGTCGACGTGCTCTACGACGACACCGACCAGCGCGCCGGCGCCAAATTCGCCGCCGCCGACCTGATCGGCATCCCCTGGCAGATCATGATCGGGCCGAAGGGGCTCGCCGACGGCAAGGTCGAGATCAAGCGGCGCAGCGACGGCTCCCGCGAGACCATGTCGCCTGCGGACGCGGTCGCAAGACTTGTGGGCTGATAAGGCTGGTCGGCTGAATATTGTTCATCGCCCGATATCGCGGCCGCCAATCCGGCCACAATTGACCCCGAATCATGGGATTATCGAGCGATGGACGAGACCATGACTGAAACCGTGCAAACCGCGCCTTTTGCGCCATTCGAGTGGATGCTGTCGGCGCGCTACCTGCGGGCGCGCCGCAAGGAGGGATTCATCTCGGTCATCGCCGGGTTCTCTTTCCTCGGCATCATGCTGGGCGTTGCGACGCTGATCATCGTCATGGCCGTCATGAACGGCTTCCGCAAGGAGCTGCTCGACAAGATCCTGGGCCTGAACGGCCACATCCTGGTGCAGCCGCTGGAATCGCCGCTGACCGACTGGAAGGACGTCGCCGACCGCCTCAGCCAGGTGAAAGGCATCCGGCTCGCCGCACCCGTGGTCGACGGCCAGGCGCTGGCGTCCTCGCCGTGGAACGCCTCGGGCGTGCTGGTGCGCGGCATCCGCTCCGACGACCTCAACAACCTCACCTCGATCGCCAAGAACATCAAGCAAGGCTCGCTCGAGGGGTTTGACGAGGGGCAGGGCGTCGCGATCGGCCGGCGCCTCGCCGACCAGCTGTCGCTGCATGCCGGCGACAGCATCACCCTGGTGGCGCCGAAGGGCGCGGTGACGCCGATGGGCACGACGCCGCGCATAAAACCGTACAAGATCGTCGCCGTGTTCGAGATCGGCATGTCCGAATACGATCTCGGCTTCGTGTTCATGCCGCTTGCGGAGGCGCAGGCCTATTTCAACCGCAGCAACGACGTCACCTCGATCGAGGTGTTCACCACCAATCCCGATCAGATCGTCGCCTTCCGCCAGGCCGTGACGGAGGCCGCGGGCCGGCCGGTGTTCCTGGTCGACTGGCGCCAGCGCAACTCGACCTTCTTCAACGCGCTCCAGGTCGAGCGCAACGTCATGTTCCTGATCCTGACCATGATCGTGCTGGTCGCGGCCCTCAACATCGTCTCCGGCCTGATCATGCTGGTGAAGGACAAGGGCAGCGACATCGCGATCCTGCGCACCATGGGCGCCTCGCAGGGCTCGATCATGCGCATCTTCCTGATCACGGGCGCCTCGATCGGCGTGGTCGGCACCCTGGTCGGATTCGTCGTCGGCCTCGTGATCTGCCTCAACATCGAGTCCATCCGGCAATTCCTGTCCTGGCTGACCTCGACCGAGCTGTTCTCGCCGGAGCTCTATTTCCTGTCCAAGCTGCCCGCCGAAATCGACATCGGCGAGACCACGGCGGTCGTCATCATGGCGCTGACGCTGTCGTTCCTGGCGACGCTGTATCCGTCCTGGCGCGCCGCGCGCCTCGATCCCGTCGAAGCGCTCCGGTACGAGTGAGGGGCTGATGGAGCAGCAGGGGGCTGAAGATGTACCGGTCATTTATCTCCACGAGATAAAGCGGCAGTACTTGCAGGGTGAGGTGCCGCTGACGATCCTCGACGGCGCCAAGCTCGCGCTGTGGGCCGGACAGTCGGTCGCGCTGGTGGCGCCGTCAGGCTCCGGCAAGTCGACGCTGCTGCACATTGCGGGTCTGCTCGAGGCGCCCGATTCCGGCGAGGTCTATGTCAACGGCGCGCCGACCTCGCAACTGCCCGACATCGAGCGCACCCAGCTGCGCCGCACCGATATCGGCTTCGTCTACCAGTCGCACCGGCTGCTGCCGGAGTTCTCGGCGCTCGAGAACGTGATGATGCCGCAGATGATCCGCGGCCTGAAGAAGTCCGAGAGCGTCAAGCGCGCCAAGGAGATCCTCGGCTATCTCGGCCTCGGCGACCGCATCACCCATCGTCCCGCGGAGCTGTCGGGCGGCGAGCAGCAGCGCGTCGCCATCGCGCGCGCGGTGGCCAATGCGCCGCGGGTGCTGTTTGCGGACGAGCCGACCGGCAATCTCGATCCGCACACGGCCGATCACGTGTTCCAGGCCCTGATGCAGCTCGTCAAGGCGACCAAGGTTTCGATGCTGATCGCGACCCACAACATGGAGCTCGCCGGCCGCATGGACCGGCGGGTCTCGCTGTCGAACGGCCAGGTGGTCGAGCTCGAATAAAAAAACTGCGAAAACAACCCCATGCACAGTAGCCGGCCTTTGGCGGCTCTGGTCGGGGCGATGTCTCGCAATCCTTTGACATGTCGGGCAAACCCGCTGCGACGGCGCATCGCCGCAGCGGGTGCGCCAGTTACGGCCTGATCACCGTCAATTTGAACGGCCCGCCATTGGCGGCGGCATGTGCCACGGCTTCGTTGGCATGGTCGAGGTCGAAGGCCGTCGTCTCGTATTCCTCCAGCCGCAGCAGCCCTGAGCGCACCAGCGCGATCAGGCGGCTTGCTGCATCCGGCGGATACATCCAGACGCCGTGGATGTTGATGCAGTTGCGCATGATCCAGGGGTAGGGCAGCTCGAGGCCCGCGCCGCCGGCCATGCCGACACCGCCCATCAGTACGACGTGGCCATAGGCGCGCACCGTCATCACCGCCGCGCGCACGACGGTCGGGCTCACCGAGGGCGGCATGATGTCGAACACGCAGTCGATCGGCCCGGGCGCGGCGCGCTTCATCGCTTCGCGGTCGTCGTCCTCGTGACCGCTGAGCCTGACCGGCTTCACGCGGCTGCCGAAGCGGCGGACGAGGTCGGCCAGAATCTTGTCGTTGCGGCCGGGCGTGACCACGCAGGCTGCGCCCATCGCGAGCGCGACCGAGACGGCCGCGCTGCCGAAGTTGCCGGTGGCTCCGCTCACCAGCACGGTCTCGCCTGCTCGCAGGTTGGCGGCGAGGAACCCGCCATAGGGCACCAGCAGGGTGCCCAGCGCGCACCATCGCGTGGCCTCCTCGGACGTGATCGTGCCGAGGCGTTTGACGTTCTCCGTCGGCACGCGCATCTGCTCGGCAAACGAGCCGTGACGAAAATGCTGTTGCAGGCGCATGCCGCCGGGACCGGCCGCCGTGAGCCCCTGCAAGGCGATATCGGGCGCCACGGCGTCGTCGCGCGAGCGCACAGTCGGGTCGCAAAATACCCAGTCGCCGACGGCAAGCCTGGTCGCGTCCGGGCCGACCGCGCGCACGCGGCCGATGCCGCCCGGGCCGGGGATGATCGGAAGGTCGAGCGCGTAGTTTCGCTCTCCGCTGAAGACCTCGTTCATGTAGGACAGCACGCGCGTGGCGACGACGTCGATGACGACCTCGCCGGTGCCGAGCACCGGGTCGGGGGTAGTCTCGATCGCCAGCGGCGAGCCGAAGGATTTGAGCACGGCAGCTTTCATGATGTTCACCTCAGGGACGGGTGAGGTGGATATGCACCGCCCTTGAAGGGACAAGAAGGCCTGGTATTATCCTAGTATTACAAAGGCCCTCCATCGAGGACACGCATCATGGCTGACCCGCGCCGCGTCGAATTCGGCGACTTCCTCAGGTCCCGCCGCGAAAAGCTGTCGCCGAAGACCGTCGGTCTGCCCGCCGGCCGGCGGCGGCGCACCGCGGGGCTGCGCCGCGAGGAGGTCGCCCAGCTCGCCGGCATTGGTGTCGACTGGTACATCCGCCTCGAGCAGGGCCGCACCGTCAGTCCCTCGGTCACCACGATCGACGCGCTGGCCCGCGCGCTGCGCCTCTCGAAGACCGAGCACGCGCATCTCAAGGCGCTGGCGCGCGACGGCGCCAGGGGCGCGTTCACGCGCGAGATCGTGCCGCCGCCGATCCAGCGGATGATCGAGAGCCTGACGCAGCCGGCCTACATCACCGGGCGGCGCTGGGACGTGTTGGCCTGGAACGACGCGGCCGAGGAGGTCTTCGGTTTCGGGAAGCTGCCCGAGCAGGACCGCAACACGCTGCTGCTGGTGCTGACCAGCAAACAGACCCGAAAATTCTACGGCGCGAGCTGGACCGATGTGGCCAGGAGCATGGTCGCGATGTTTCGCGCCACCCACGACGTCTGGGCCGGCGATCCCGCCTTCACCGGGCTGCTCGCGCGGCTGCGTCAGGGCAGTCCGGAGTTCGTCAAATGGTGGGAGGCGCATGACATCCGCAACACCTCGTCCGGCCTCAAGACCATGAACCATCCGACCAAGGGCCTGCTCCGGTTCGAGCACACGAGCTTCCAGGCCAATGACGATCCCGCGCTGAAGCTCGTGATCTACACGCCGGTGTGAGGCCTGAAGACACAGAGCTCAACTGCCGGCTTCTTCAGCGGCGGTCGCCCGCGGCCGCTTCAATGCTTCAGCGTCTCGACCTCGAAAGTGAACTTCACCTGCATCACGGGGCCGCCGGCGTCCCGGACTTCGATCGCCATGCGGTGCGTGCCATTCACGGGAGCCGACGCACAGGCCGCGTCTCGCGCCATATCGACCAACGACCTGGCGGCCTCGACCTGGGCTGCGCGAAGGCCGGAGAGCTCGAGACCTTCCTCGTCGGGGGCCAACTCATCTTCGTCCCGAAGATCGAAATAGTAACGTGGCATTCTGATCTCCGATGCCAGTCGCTCAAGGGCGGTCTGCGCCAGGACGTTTCATATTGCGCGTTGTTGGCCGTTCTGTGCCATTCGGCAGCAAGCTGCCAGCATGCGTCGTAAGCGAGCGGATCGAGCGCTCCGCCGTCAATCAGCGGCACTGTTCCGCCTGAAGGCGTCAGCGCTTCGCATCGGCTTCATCGCGCGAAGCTCCCCTCGATGCGTCCGCTTTAACATAAGCTAACGGGCAGCAAACTCGTTCCAGTCAGAACTGATAGGGGGCAGTGCGAAATTCGATTAAACAAGGTCAGGCAGTGCTGCTGTCGGATCATCGGGGGACGTCTTGAGCCGCCGTATTGAAGTCGCCGGTCGTAGGATCGTTCACTTCGCCCGATAGAGCCGAAGATAGCCCGGCGAGTACATCGCCGCATTCTTGAGCGCTTCGAGATCTCTGATCGTCAGGGTCCGGTCCTTCAGGACGATCAGGCCGGACGCGCGCAATTCCTGGATCGTGCGGTTGGCATGAACCACCGACAGGCCGGTCGCGTCGGCCAGATCGGTCTGGGTCACCGGAAGCGCGCAGGAATTGCCGTCGACGAGGCCCACGGGGCGAAGCCGTTCGAAGATTTCGCAGAACAGATGGGCTACCCGCTCGAAGGCTGCCCGCCGGCCGAGGTTGATGACCCACTCGCGCTGGATCGCGCTGTTCAGCAGCGTCTCGCACATGAAGGCTTCGGCCAGCGTACGGTGAGCCGCCATCAGCAGTTCGAAGCGCGCGCGCTTGATCTCGGCATAGGCAACCGGCGTCGCCGTCGTAATCGCATGATCCATGGTGGACAGCAGATAGGCGTGGGCGTCGCAGGTCTCGCCCGGCAGGATGAAATTGACGATCTGCCGACGTCCGTCCTCCAGCGTCTTGTGGCGGAACATCCAGCCCGAGAGAACGAGGCGGACGCTGTCGACGGGATCGCCTTCGGCGATCAGGTCCTCGCCCGGCCCGGCACGCAACAAACCCTCGGGAATGGCATGTTCCAGCGCAGCGGCGTCCTCATCGGACAGCGGGCGCAAGGCGTTGAAGCGGCGGAGGACCGCCTGCGCCACACCGCCATCGGTCCCGTGAGAGCGCATCATTCCTCCAGCGACGGCGTATGGAAGGTGCGCGTCGTCAGGGGGATCGCGATCAAGCACATCAGGCCGGACGCGTTGAACGACATGGTCGTCTGCCCCTTCAACTCGAACGCAAGGGTGCGTTCCAGAAGCTCGGTGCCAAAACCCTTGCGCGGCGGTGGTGTCACCGCCGGACCGCCGCGCTCACGCCATTCGAACAGCAGTTGCGGGAGCTCGACCGCCCCGTCGATACGCCACGAGATTTCGAGCCGACCGCCCGGTTGACTCAACGCGCCGTATTTGAGCGCATTGGTCGCAAGCTCGTGGATTGCGAGCGCAAACGTCTCCGCTGCCTTCGGCTGGAAACGGACCGCCGGCCCGGACGCGCGAACCTGCTCGCCCTCGTGGGCATTATAGGCCAGCAGCTCCTCGATCACCAGATATTCGAGATCGACGCCGCCCTCCGGATCCCGCGTCACGAGCGCCTAGGTGCGCGCGAAGGCATTGAGGCGCCCGTCGAGATGGGCGGAATATTCCTCGACTGTGGAGCTCGTCTCCGCGGAGCGGCGCGCGATCGACCGCACCACGCCCAGCGTATTGCGAACGCGGTGCTGAAGCTCGGCGAGAAGGCGCTGCCGCTCCTCTGCGCGTGTGATCGCGGTGACGTCGATGAAGTTGATCACGACGCCGGCGATGAAATTGTCGATGCTGCGATAGGGCAGGATGCGGACGATATAGCGCGTGCCGCTGTCGGGCGCGGTCAGCTCGCGTTCGGCGCTGGCGAGCGTGCGCAGCACGCGGCGCACGTCGTCGTAGAGCTCCTCGATCGGAATGCGGGCCTTGATGTGGGCGATCGGGCGGCCGACATCGGTCTCGACCAGGTGCAGGATGTGCGTGATCGCGGGGGTGAAGTTCATCACGCGCAGATCGTTGTCGAGGAAGACGGTCGCGATCTGCGTGCTTTCGAGGAAGTTCTTGAGGTCGCTGGTGGCGCGGGTCAGCTCCTGAACCCGGTGCGCCAGTTCGCCGTTGACGGTGGTCAGTTCCTCGTTGACCGATTGCAGCTCCTCGCGCGAGGTCTCCAGCTCCTCGTTGGCGGATTGCAGCTCTTCATTGAGCGACTGATATTCCTCGTTCGAGGATTTCAGCTCTTCGTTGGTGCTTTCGAGCTCTTCGATCGTCGCCTGGAGGCGTTCGCGGGTCGCCCGCAATTCGCCCTCGAGACGTTCGACATGCTCGGTCCGCACCAGCGCGCCGGGATTGTTCTCGGGGACATCGGCGGCGCGCGCCGGTCCGTCCTTGAACAGGACGATGAAGTTGCGATGGCCGCCGGCGCCCTCCAGGATCGGCTCGACGGTGATGTCGACGAGCACGCGATGGCCGTTGACGCCGAGCTGAACCTGCTCGGCATGGGCGGATTCGTTGGTCTCCGAGGCGCGGGAGAGGGCAGTGCGCAATTCCAGCCTGAGATCGCGATGCACCAGCTGGAGCAGGTCGAGCGAGGCCGCCCCCGCGGTCGGCTCGATGTAGCGTCCGGTGCGGCCGGAGAAGTGCAGGATCTGGAAATTGTCGTCCGTAATCACGTAAGCTGGCGCATAGCGCTCGGCGATGCGCTGGGCGCGGCGTTCGAGGCCGACGTCCGGCCCGAACGAGCGGACCGGCGGCACCTCGACCGGCGTACGCCCGGCCGAGGTCGAGATCGGAAATTCCGGCGGCAGCCGCGTGCCGGTATCGAGCTTCCTGAAGATGCGGGCGCGGCGATCGATCGGCGCAAACAGCTTCGGGTGCCGGGTCACGTTCTCGGAGTTGCCGAGGAACAGGAAGCGCTCGGGCAGCAGCGCGAAATGGAACAGCGGGATCACCCGGTTCTGAAGCTCTGCGTTGAGGTAGATCAGCAGGTTGCGGCAGGAGACGAGATCGAGCTTGGAGAACGGGGCATCCTTGATCACGTTGTGCTGGGAGAAGATGCACATCTCCCGCAATTCCTTCACCACGCAATAGGTGTCGCCCTCGCGCACGAACCAGCGCGCCAGGCGCTCGGGAGACATGTCCTGCTCGATATTGGTGCGGTAGCGCCCGACGCGGGCGGTTGCGAGCGCGCGGCCGTCGATGTCGGTCGCGAAGATCTGGACCTGAGGAGTGGAGTCGAGCGTGGCCATGTGTTCGCGCAGCAGGATGCCGATCGAATAGGCCTCCTCGCCGGTGGCGCAGCCCAGCACCCAGACGCGAACCTGCTGGCCGTTTGCCTTGCCCTCGAAGATCTTCGGGATGATCTGCGTCTCGAACACTTCGAACTCGCGCTTGTCGCGGAAGAACTCGGTGACGCCGATCAGAAGATCGTTGAAGAGATTCTGGGCCTCGTCCTTGTCGGTGCGCAGGAAGTCGACATAGGCGGTGATCTCTTCGATCTGCACGACCTGCATGCGCCGCTGCACGCGGCGCAGGAAGGTGTTCTGCTTGTAGCCGTGGAAATCGTTGCCGGTCTTGTTGCGCAGAATATCGGCGATGCGCGACAGCGAGCTCGCCGCCGCGGCCAGGACCTCGTCGAATCCCTGCTTCTCTTCGAGCCGCCGGAGATGGCGGGCATAGACCTGGATGTGCTCCGGGATGTCCTCGGGCGGCAGGACGTAATCTGCGATCGCCGCCGGTCTGCTGCTGTCGACCAGATGGTCGGACGATTCGTCGCCAGCCAATCTTTCCGCAATGGCGAGGCCGCCGTGGTCCTTCAGCGTGGCCGCGCCGAGCGTGCCGTCGCCGCCGGTCCCGTTCAAGAGAACGCCGATGGATTGCTCGGCACGCTCTTCGGCGAGCGACACCAGGAAGCTGTCGATGGTGGCCCGCTCGCCCGGGCCCTGTTCGGCCTTGCGAACCGCAAAGCGCCCGTCCTGGATCGTGGTGATCTTGGCCGCGGGACTGAGATAGATGACGCCGCCTTCGACCGCCATCGCATCGTGGATGTCGGCAAGACGCGCGCCATCGGCGCGCTGGACGAGGCCGCGCAACCGCCCGTCGCCGAGCGCCTCGGCATTCTGGAGGACCAGGACGACGGCCTGGTCGTCGCCCAATGTCAGCTTGGCGAAGAACCGCTCGATGCTGTCGATTGCACCGGCCGATGCCCCCACGCCGATGACCAACGGGGCCTTGGCTTGAGGCTCCGGCTCCCCCGCCGTCTTGCCGACTTCGTCCATGATCGCCGCTACTCTCGTTGCCCGGGACCAACGGATTCCGGTTTCTGCAAATAGCAGAAATCGATGTTATCCCAACAGCTAAAAGCGGGAAACGTTCTGCGTTGACCGAGAGCCCGGATCCGGGGAGGCGTGGGCCTCGGCAGGGCAGCGCGGACCATGCCCTGCGCTAGGTGATCGGCGGCACCGGATCGACCTCCTCCTGGAGGTAATTCACCCTCTGAATGATCAGGGTGCGATGCCGCTCCCATTCCACCAGGGTCTGCTTGAGGAGCTCCACCAGCCGTTCCGCCTGCCGGCAATCGTATCCGCCGGCCTGCAACTCCCGCACCCGATCCTCTTGCCTGCGGACGCGCTGCAAGCCTTCCTCGATGTCGAGATCGGCTTTCTTCAGAAGCCGCTGCTCGTCGCGGAGTTGCCGGGTACGCTCGGTAAGGGATGCTGCCATGGCGGCGCTTCTCACTTCCCTCGCTGGATGGGAGGATCGAGCGATTGTAACACGACGCGCCGGATCATGTCGGCATATTCGCGATACTCGGCCGCGCGCTGCTGGTACATTTCGGCCACTGCCGGCCTGCCGCTGCGGCGGCCGTCCGCGGCCATGCGCTGCACCAGCTCGGCCCGCTCCTCGATGATCCGGAGCGCGACGCGCAGGGCTTCGTCGACTTGTCCTTCCTGCTCCTTGGCGAGCGCATCGGCCGTGTAGGCGTGGCCGACCTGGCAGCGAAACCTCATGGGACGCGCTTCCTTCACCTGAGAGAGAACCCCGCCGCAACCGGGGCAGGTCAGCGCCGCCGGATCGGCGATGTCTGCCAGGATCGCGGAGCCAATTCTTTCACCCGCGGCGATCTCCACCTCCAGGCGGATATCCGGGGCGATCGGAGGCGCGAGGCCCGGCGGTTCCCGGGCGAGATCGGAGAGGACGTCGCCGAGCCGCGCGGCTGGCACGCAAAGATCGGCCGTGGTCGCTTCCAGGGCGCGCTGCGGCATCTCCGCCGCGATCGCCTCCACTGGATCCTGCACGATCGCGATCCCGCCGCAGCGCTTGATCGCGTTGAGGCCGGCGGCGCCGTCCGAAAGCAATCCACTCAGCACCACTCCGATCACGCGTGGGCCGTGGTGGAGCGCGGCCGAGCGGAACAGCGGGTCAATCGCCGGCCGCACCATGTTCTCGCGCGGGCCGCGCCCGAGCCGAATACGATCGCCTGACAGCAGCAAATGATGGTCGGGAGCGCCGAGATAGACGTGGCCGCGCTCGAACTTCATGCCGTCGACGGCCTGATGCACCGGGAGCCTGCCGGCGGAAGCGGCGACAGTGGACAGGATACCGATGCCCTGCATGGGAAGGTGGAGGACGATAAAGACGGCTGCCGGAACATTCGGATGCAAACCCGCCAGAATCTGCTTCAGCGGCGCCGTGGCCCCGGAGGAGCCGCCGATGACGATGATGTCGCGGTTGCTCATGGAACCCGCCATTCAATGCTTTGTTTGCACCAAGACGGCCTTGAGGCCTATGTTCCTATCCGTGCTGGAGGAAACATGGCGCTATCGCCAACATTGTCGCGCAGGCATGCCCCCTTGTCGGGACGTCGCATCCTCGTGGTCGAGGACGAGTATTTCCTGGCCGACGACATCAGCCGCGCGCTGCGGTCGGCGGGTGCGGAAATTGCCGGTCCGGTCGGCGAGCTCGACGATGCGCTCCCGATCATCAACGACGGCGGTATTCTCGACGGCGCAGTGCTCGACGTGAACATTCGTAGCGAGATGGTTTTCCCGATTGCGCAGGAGCTCAGGGCGCGCCAGGTGCCGTTCGTATTCACGACCGGCTACGACAGGGTCAGCATTGCTCCACAATTTCAAGACGTGGTGCTGTTGGAAAAGCCGATCGACATCGCAGCGATGGTCCGCCGCCTGGCCGGCCTGATCGGGAAGCCGAAGGCGTGAGCCAGCGTCGCACCTGGCGCAGCCCGCACACGATCCGAGTGAGGTTCGAATGATCTACACCGTCCGCGCGGACGACGCGCAGCTCCTGGCCTTTTCGCGCGAACTGGTTCGCGATGCCCTCGAGATACTGCGCAACAGCGAGCACATCGCAAGGGCGCAGCGTGTCCGCGATGAACTGGTTGGGGTTGAACCGGTTCGCGGGCAGGGCGATCCAGCCTGAAGCGCGATGTGAAGCGTCATCGCGCTTCAGTTGTTGTTTGAGCATGATCCACTCGGAAAACCGCTTCGCACTTTGCGCTAACGCGGCCCTTCGGGTCCGGATCATGCTTAGAGCAGGCGGCTCCAGGTCAGCCACATGGCCACGGCAATGCAGAGAGCTATCCCGAGATAGGGCAAGGCTTGCAACAAGCCTTGCGACACGGCTTGGCGCAACGAGGAGTCCGTCAAGCCACCATCATCCATATGATCGCTCCCAGCATCACCAGGAAACCCAGCATCGCTGTCGCGATGAAAGCCCGTTCGACCCGATCCATCGTCATCGTGTTGCCCTCATCCCGGACACGATTTTGACGTTTTGCCGCGCGGTGCGCATTAGGCTATGTGAATCGCTCGTCGCTTTCTGAGCGGGCCGGCCCTGCGTCCAAGCGAAGCTGGGCTTACGGCGCCACTGCAGCCGGAGGGGTCGTGCCGGCGTTCGGCACCGTGGCCGGCCAGGGGCTGATCGGGCTGAGCGCCGACAACGCGCAGGATGACTTGAGTTGCGTCCACGCCGGCGCGAGGCCCGTCAGGTCGATGTCGAATTTCGTCATGTCCGTCTTGTCGTCGGGCATCGTCGTGGTTTCGCGGACATGGAGGGAGCGGGAGGCCAGGATCGCCTTGACCATGTCGGTGTCGATGCTGCCGCGCCAGACCTCGTACTTGCCCGATCGCAGCGGTGGCCCTCCGGCCTCCTTGTCCGCGGCGGCGTCCGCCGTCATCAGGATCGTGCTCTTGCCGCTGGAGGCCTCGTCGATCTCGGCTGCGAACCACAGCGGCACGCGCGCCCTGCTTTCGCACGACAGGCGCCACTCCATGGTCCGGAACGAAGAGTCGTTCTTCTTCAGCACCGCGATCTTGCGGACGAACGGTCGTGCGTCCTTCTCCAGTTTCCACATCGTCTCGGCGAGCGGTCGCGTGTCGATCCCGAAACGATAGAGCTCGGTCCGGGTCAGCACGTGAAGGTTCTCGAACTTCACGGTCTGGATGAGAGCATCGAGCTCGCGGCTGATCCCCATCGACGCGATGAACGCAATGCGGTCGCGCTCGGCGCTCGCAATTCGGCGCTGCCTCGCCTCGGCGACGATCTGCGGCGGAGGATTTCCCCGAAAGCGCAGCACCAGCCTGGAATTATGGACCGCCACCACGGCGTCGGGGGCCACCTCGCGGGATGTCGCTCCGAGGAAGAGGTAACCGCAGGCCGAGTTGCACATGGCCTTGCGGGTGGTGAGCTCTGCCTCGACCTCGCCGCTTGCGTTCTTCACCTTCAGGCAGGCGGCGTCCACCTGCGTGTCTGCGGCGCATGCCGTCACAAGGGTGCGGCCGACCCGGGCGATCGCCTTGCGGCTGCGCAGCAACCGTGCGATCGCATAGGACTGCTCCACATTCCCGCCGGGTGAATAGAGATAGATCGGGCGCTGCGTGTCCTTGACGGCGGCGAGGAAGCGGCGAATGCGTGGGGCGGCGTCCGCATCGATCTCGCCTTCGATGGCGATCCAGCGATCGCAGCCCGGCCCGCACGCATCGGCCGCCCCCTTGGCAAGATAGATCGTCAGCTTGGACGCAAATCCGGCTTTCTCCGACGCCGTTTCGGCGCGCAATGCGCCGGGAAGCGACAGCGCGGCGACGACAAGCAGGATACGGACGAGCATGAAACGATCGACTATGCGGTGATGCCGGTCCTGACGCTATACGACGCTTTCCGATTGCACAACTTGCGGTGGCGCTCCGATTGGCGTTTATTTCCGCAGGCCGCAGGTCACGCCACCGGATCCTCGTGAGCAGCAGCGGAGCGGTTTCGATAGTGCGGCGCCGATCGCGCGGGAGCGTCGTCCGATGCCGCGGCGGGACTTTTCGCGTTGATGCTGACTGGCGCAGACCCGGCATCGCGCCGGGCGACGGCCCAGATCAGCAAACCGAGAAGCGCCAATGCAGCGCCGACGGGACCGGTGGAGGTCCAGCCCAACCCCGCACGGATCGCAAGGCCGCCGAGGAAAGGGCCGAGCGCGTTGGCGGTGTTGAAGGCCGAATGGTTCAGCGCGGCCGCGAGCGCCTGCGCGTCGCCGGCGACGTCCATCAGCCGCGTCTGGAGGATCGCGCCGAGCGAGACGCTGGCGCCGATGGCGAAGACGTCTGCGGCCAGGAGCCAGGGATTGGCGGCGGCAAGCGGGAAGACCAGCAGCGCGACCGCGGCAAACAGCAGGATGACGCCCGCCGTCGGCATCAAGGCGCGGTCGGCAAAGCGCGGCACGAACAGATTGCCGAGCGTGGCGCCGACACCGAATATGGCGAGGAAGAACGGAATGGTCGTGGCACTGACCTTGGTGACCTCGATCAGCGTCGTCGCAAGATAGGTGTAGACGGCGAACATGCCGCCGAAGCCGATGGCGCCGATCGCCAGCGTGATCCAGACGCGGCCGCTTCTGAGGGCGGCGAGCTCGCGTAGCGGATCGGACCTGCCCGCCCGGTCACGCGGCGCGAACAGGGCGCACAGCAGCACCGTGAGCAGCGCCAGCACCGACACGAGACCGAAACTCGCGCGCCAGCCGACCGCCTGGCCGATCAGATTGGCCAGCGGTACGCCGATGATGGTGGCGCAGGTCAGGCCAAGCATGACCTGGCCGATCGCCTGCGAGCGCCGCTGTTGCGGAACAAGCGAAGCCGCGACCAGCGCGGCGATGCCGAAATAGGCGCCGTGTGGCAGCCCCGAGAGGAAGCGTGCCGCGATCATCCAGCCGAAGCCGGGTGCGAGCGCAGTGAGCGCGTTGCCGAGCGCAAACACGGCCATCAGGGCGAGCAGCTGCGTGCGCCGCGCGAACCGCGCACCGAGCACCGCGATCAGCGGCGCGCCCAGCACGACGCCGAGTGCGTAAGCACTGATCGCGTGCCCTGCGGTCGGCTCGTCGACGTGGAGGTCGGCGGCGAAGAACGGCAGCAGGCTCATCGACGCGAATTCGGTGGTCCCGATCGCAAAGCCGCCCATCGCGAGCGAGATCAGGACGATGGCGAGGTGAGGGGGATTAGCGCGGGGCGAGGTCGCGTGAGGCGAGATCGTCATGAGTCCTGCATCGGTGGCGTCAATGGGAACCAGCCCAGCGAACGTCGCCATCCCTGCAAGATTTGTCCGTCGTACTTAAACCCGGATCAGTCTGCGTCAACACTTAAGGCCGAGCGCACGGCAAGCCGCATATCAGCGTCCCGATTTGCGTGTGCCGAGAACTAGCCGGGGCGCTTCGACCGCGGAGCAGGTCTCCGCTGCGAAAAGTAAGGATTCGCAACGCAGCTCGCCGAACGCCCGACGGCGAGAAATCTGCATTGCTCGAGCGAGGTGTAGCGGCAATCGAAATAGCCCACCTGGCCGTAGATCTGCATGCAGACGGGATAGCTGGGATCATAGGTCTGCGCACGCGCCTGCGCACTCACGAAGAGTGTGCCGGTCGCAACGAGCGCAAGCCAGGCGCTGCGCATCTCAGCGCGACAACAAATAGCCCGGCGCCAGCGTGCGCGGACGATTCTGATAGGCGTAGGGATCATCACTCTGTCCCCCGAAATAGGGATTGGCGATGCAGGTCAGCGCGCGGCCCGATGCGCTCGCCTGACACTGCGCGTAAGTATCGAACCTGCAATTGCTCAGTCCCGGCCACTCATCGCCCGTGAGGCAGAATGCGTGATGCGTACCGAATGCGCGTGCAGGCGTGCTTGCGTTCAGCGTGAGCGTGAATGTGGCGATTGCGAGCGAAAGTGTGGCGACAATGGGGAGAGTAATTCGTGCGCGCATTTGAAATCTCCAATCACACAATTGTGCGCGCGACGATGTTACGCGCGCGTGCAGTTTATCTCGTCTCGTCGACATTGGAACTCTCGAAAACACTTGTTTCAAAGGGTTTCCAGTGCGCTCTGATAAATCTTCATTAATGAAGCGCGGGCCTTTGGCGTGAACTGTTGCGTCGAGGTTACAGCAATTCCATCGATCGCTGTTATGACCACGACACGGCCAGGGGGCCTAACGACGAAACTGGAACGGGATTGAAATGAAGAAGAATTTGTTGCTTGCCGCTGTGAGCCTCGTCGCGCTCAGCGCAGCTGCACCGGCGCTGGCTGCCGATCTCGCGGCGCGTCCGTACACCAAGGCGCCGCCTGCCGCGATCGCTACGATCTACGACTGGAGCGGCTTCTACATCGGCATCAACGGCGGCGGTGGTTCGTCGCACGCGACCTGGGATTTCGTTGGCGTTGGTCGCGAAGGCTCGCACGATGCGACCGGCGGCACGGTCGGTGGCCAGATCGGCTATCGCTGGCAGTCGGGCCAGTGGGTGTTCGGCGTTGAAGGCCAGGGCAACTGGGCCGACTTCTCGGGCGACAATCAGAGCGCGCTGTTCGCCACCCGCAACCGCACCAAGATCGACGCGTTCGGTCTGATCACCGGCCAGGTCGGCTACGCCTGGAACAACGTCCTGATCTACGTCAAGGGCGGTGCCGCTGTGGTCAGCGACAAGTACGAGATCTCCAGCACGGCCGGTGCGCTCCTCTCCTCGACCAGCGACACCCGTTGGGGTGGCACGGTCGGTGCCGGCCTCGAGTACGGCTTTGCGCCGAACTGGTCGGTTGGCGTCGAGTACAACCACATCTTCCTGTCGGACAAGGACGTCACCTTTGCTGGCTTCGCCGGCACCGAGCGCATCCGTCAGGACGTCGACATGGGCCTCGTCCGCCTGAACTACAAGTTCGGCGGCCCGATCCTCGGCCGTTACTGATACCGATCGCTTCGCAAGAAGCGGTTGTCGAAAGCCCCGGCCGTCGGCCGGGGCTTTTTTGTTGCGTGAATTCAGCGAGTTAACCATCGCATTTCGAGGTCGCCGAGACCGCTTGACTCCCGTGAACGAAATGAGAACAATGTTCTTCATACGTTCTAGCAAGGGAGCGAGACCATGTTCAGGATTTTCGTGGAAGAGGCGGCTGCACTGGCGTCCATCACGCTGTTCGTCGGGATGATCGCGATCTGGGCCCAGGTCATACCGCAGCTCTGATTCCGCAGCTCCAGGACAGGCTCGGCTGGGGAAAAGCGGGACGACGCGGCGAAGCGGCCGCTCCGGCGTGGACTCTGAGGCTGTGAGACCCCACCATTGTGATGCGAGTCGGCCGCACGGGTGCATGATGCCTTGAGGAGCCGGCGACCGCTCCATCTCATCTGCAAGAGGCCGTCACGCGACCATGCCGAGCGCCGGATTTGTCCACCTTCACGTTCACTCGGCCTATTCGCTGCTCAAGGGCTCGATCAAGATCGCCAAGCTCGCCGAGCTTGCCAAGAAAGACCACCAGCCCGCGCTGGCGCTGACCGACACCGACAATCTGTTCGGGGCGCTGGAGTTCTCCGACAAGATGGCGGGTTCCGGGATCCAGCCGATCGTCGGCTGCGAGCTTGCGATCGATTTCGGCGATCAGGACCCGAACGCGCGCAACGCGATGGGGCCCTCGCGCGTGGTGCTTTTGGCCGCGCAGGAGCGCGGCTATCGCAGCCTGATGCGGCTCAATTCGCGGGCGTTCCTGGAAACACCCGACAGCCATGCCCCGTTCATCAAGTTCGACTGGTTCGACGGCGAGACCGAGGGGCTGATCGCGCTCACGGGCGGTCCGGACGGGCCGATCTCGCTGGCGCTTGCCGGCGGCATGGCCGAGCTTGCGGCGGCGCGCTGCGAGCGTCTGGCCAATCTGTTCGGCGACCGGCTCTACATCGAGCTGCAGCGCCACAACATCGACAAGGAGCGGCGCGTCGAAAGCGGCTTGATCGACATCGCCTATGCGAAGGGCCTGCCGCTGGTTGCGACCAACGAGCCGTACTTCGCTTCGACCGACGATTACGAGGCGCATGACGCACTGCTGTGCATCGCCGGCGGCCGGCTGATCGCCGAGACCGATCGCGTGCAGCTCACCCCCGATCACCGCTTCAAGACCCGCGCCGAGATGGCGGTGCTGTTCGCCGACATTCCGGAGGCGCTGGCGTCCACGGTCGAGATCGCCGAGCGCTGCTCGTTCCGCCCGATGACGCGCAAGCCGATCCTGCCGTTCTTCACGGTCGGCGCCGCGGCGAGCTCGGACGCCGCCGCGGTCGAAGCCGCCGAGTTGAAGCGGCAGGCGGAGGAGGGGCTTGCCAACCGTCTGCGCGTCCACGGCCTGTCGCAGGGCACGACGGACGAAGACTACAACAAGCGCCTGGCGTTCGAGCTCGACGTCATCATGCGCATGAAGTACGCGGGCTACTTCCTGATCGTGTCCGACTTCATCAAATGGGCCAAGGCGCACGGCATCCCGGTCGGGCCGGGCCGCGGCTCCGGCGCAGGCTCGCTGGTGGCGTGGGCGCTGACCATCACCGACCTCGACCCGATCAAGTTCGGCCTGCTGTTCGAGCGTTTCCTCAACCCGGAACGCGTTTCGATGCCGGACTTCGACATCGACTTCTGCCAGGACCGCCGCGGCGAGGTGATCAAGTACGTGCAGGATCGCTACGGCCGCGACCAGGTCGCGCAGATCATCACCTTCGGTACGCTGCAGGCGCGCGGCGTGCTGCGCGACGTCGGGCGCGTGCTGCAGATGCCCTACGGCCAGGTCGACAAGCTGACGAAGCTGGTGCCGCAGAATCCGGCCGCGCCGGTGACGCTGGCGGCTGCGATCGAGAGCGAGCCGAAGCTGCAGGCGTTCCGCGACGAAGACCCGGTGGTGGCGCGCGCCTTTGACATCGCGCAGCGCCTCGAAGGCCTGACCCGCCACGCCTCGACGCACGCGGCCGGCATCGTGATCGGCGATCGCCCGCTCAGCGAGCTAGTGCCGATGTACCGCGATCCGAAGTCGGATATGCCGGTGACCCAGTTCAACATGAAATGGGTCGAGCCCGCGGGCCTCGTGAAGTTCGACTTCCTCGGCCTGAAGACGCTGACCGTGCTCGACGTCGCGTGCAAACTGCTCAAGCCGCGCGACATCCATGTCGACCTGGCGACGCTGCCGATCGACGATGCCGAAAGCTACCAGATGCTGGCGCGCGGCGAGGTGGTCGGCGTGTTCCAGGTTGAAAGTCAGGGCATGCGGCGAGCGCTGGTCGACATGCGCCCCGACCGCTTCGAGGACATCATCGCGCTGGTCGCGCTCTATCGGCCGGGCCCGATGGCGAACATCCCGACCTATTGCGCGCGCAAGCACGGCGACGAGGAGCCGGAATATCTGCATCCCGTGCTCGAGCCGATCCTGAAGGAGACCTTCGGCGTCATCATCTACCAGGAACAGGTGATGCAGATCGCGCAGGTGATGTCGGGCTATTCGCTCGGCGACGCCGACCTCTTGCGCCGCGCCATGGGCAAGAAGATCCGCGCCGAGATGGACAAGCAGCGCGACATCTTCGTCGCGGGCGCGGTGAAGAACGGCGTGCCGAAAGGGCAGGCCGAGACCATCTTCGAATTGCTCGCAAAATTCGCCGACTACGGCTTCAACAAGAGCCACGCGGCGGCCTATGCGCTGGTGTCCTACCACACCGCCTACATGAAGGCGCATTATCCGGTGGAGTTCATCGCGGCGTCGATGACGCTCGATCTCAACAACACGGACAAGCTCTCCGAATTTCGCTCCGAGGCGCAGCGCCTCGGCATCAAGGTCGAGCCGCCCAACATCAACCGCTCGGGCGCAACCTTCGAGGTCGGCGACAAGGTCATCTACTACGCGCTCGCTGCGCTGAAGGGCGTTGGCATCCAGGCGATCGAGCAGATCATCGAGGAGCGGACGAAGCGTGGGGTGTTCACCTCGCTCGCCGACTTCGCCGCGCGCGTCAATCCGCGTGCGATCAACAAGCGCATTATCGAAAGCCTGGCTGCCGCCGGCGCCTTCGACACGCTGGAGCCGAACCGCGCCCGCGTCTTCGCCGGGGCGGACTCGATCCTGGCCGCCTGCCAGCGCGCGCATCAGGCCGAGACGATCGGCCAGAACGACATGTTCGGCATGTCTGCGGATGCGCCGACCATCATGCTGCCGCAGATCGAGCCGTGGCTGCCGGCCGAACGGCTGCGCCGCGAATACGACGCGATCGGCTTCTTCCTGTCGGGCCATCCGCTCGACGATTACGCCACCGTGCTGAAGCGCCTGCGGGTTCAGAGCTGGGCTGAGTTCTCGCGCGCGGTGAAGACCGGCGCCACCGCCGGCAAGGTTGCGGCCACAGTTGTGTCGCGTATGGAGCGCCGCACCAAGACCGGCAATAAAATGGGCATCATGGGCCTGTCGGATCCGACCGGTCATTTCGAGGCGGTGCTGTTCTCCGAAGGGCTCGCGCAATATCGTGACGTGCTGGAGCCGGGCGCCGCCGTGCTGCTCCAGCTCGGTGCCGAGTTGCAGGGCGAGGACGTCCGCGCGCGCGTGCTGCATGCCGAGCCGCTCGACGATGCCGCGGCCAAGACGCAGAAGGGCCTGCGCATCTTCCTGCGCGACACCAAGCCGCTGGACTCGATCGCCAAGCGCCTCGCCGGCCCCGATGCAGCTGCGTCGAACGGCGCCGCGCCAAAGGTCGGCAGTCCGGGGATTGCGCCGCGCTCCAACGGCGATGGCGAAGTCTCGCTGGTGTTGATGCTCGACCTCGAGACCGAGGTGGAGATGAAGCTGCCCGGTCGCTTCAAGGTCTCGCCGCAGATCGCCGGCGCGATCAAGGCGGTCGCCGGCGTCGTGGACGTGCAGCAGCTGTAGAGCGCGATGAGATTTGGAAGAATCGTCGTCGTGCCTTGGATCGTTATTGGACCATGAGCTCCGTACAAACGCGTGCCGCTTTTTGTCGCGAGGGAAAATTGCTGCGTTTTTTTCGGATCAGGCCCTAGCAGCCGGTCGCGAATATATGCGGGCGAGCGCAGGTCTGCGCAGTCGCTGCGCGTGAGGCGAGCGGTCGCTTCGGCTTAGCAGCATGGTTCGCGCGGTGCAGCAATCATAAGTTGCGTCAATTATAATTGGTGATTTCTTCATATCGGCGCACCTATCATCGCGATGCTTCCGTTCGTCCACCTGACCTGGGGAAACATCACATGTGTGACAAGTGCTCTGAATCTCTGCATCATCAATCTCTGCATGAAGACATCGCGCCGTCACGGCGGTCCGCGATGCTGTTTGGCGCCGCTGCGTTTGGCATGGCTTTCGCCGGCGGAGCTTTCGCCAACCGCGCCTTGGCCAAGGAAACCAAGCAGCCACCCAAGCCGCAGAACGTGCTGGCGCCCGACGCGGCGCTGAAGCGGCTGATGGCGGGCAATGCGCGCTACGTCGAGGGCGTGTCGCGGCGCCACGATTTCAAGCATGAGCGCGAGGCGCTGGTTGGTGGCCAGAACCCGTTCGCGGCCGTTCTGAGCTGCGCCGACTCGCGCATCGCGCCGGAATATGCCTTCGACACGGGGCGCGGCGACCTCTTCGTCTGTCGCGTTGCGGGCAACTTTGCCGGGACCGAGACCATCGCGAGCATGGAATATGCGGTGGCGGTGCTGAACACGCCGCTGATCCTCGTGCTTGGCCATGATGCCTGCGGCGCGATTGATGCGACGCTGAAGGCGATCAAGGACAATACGTCGCCGCCGGGACACATTCCCTCGCTGATTGATGCGATCGCGCCCGCCGCAAAGGCTGCGATGCAGCAGGGCGGCGGGGATGTCCTCGACAAGGCGATCCGGCAGAACGTGATCGACAACGTCGCAAAGCTGAAATCAGCCGCGCCGATCCTCAACGGGGCCGTGGAGCAGGGCAAGCTCAAGGTCGTCGGCGGCATCTACCGGCTCACGACGGGAACGGTCGACCTGATCGCGCAGGGCTAATTAAGGCGCACTATCGGGCCTCGCGGCGTTCCATCGTCGCGAGGCTTACGCGGGTCTGACGCGGGCGCCGACGTTGACGCCTGACCTGCGGCGGGCGCCATGTCGCCGCCTCAATCCAAGCCTTTCGTTCAAGCGCCATTCAGCTGGCCGCGCGTCTGATGTGCGATGGCCACCTCAACGACAAAAGCGGGCACAAGCCATGCGTGGGACGCTCAAAGTCTTCATCTGCCTTCTCCTGCCGATCATGGTCCTTGCCGCTGGCGGTCCAGGGCCAGTGCGTGCGCAGCAGCAGGAAAAGCGCATCGCGCTCGTTGTCGGCAACGGCGCCTATGCCAAGTCGCCGTTGGCAACCACTGCGAACGATGCCGGCCTGATCGCGCAGACGCTGCAGGCGGCGGGCTTCGACGTCGTCGGCGCCCGTGATCTCGACGGCGACACGCTGCGCAAGAGCTTTCGCGATTTCGTCCAGAAGGCGCAGGCCTCGGGCCCGGGCACCGTCGCGATGGTCTATCTCGCCGGCTACGGCGTGCAGCTCGCCGGCGAGAATTATTTCATCCCGGTCGATTCCAACATCACGCGCGATACCGACATTCCGACTGAGGGCTTGCGCATCAGCGACTATGCGCGTCAGCTTGCGGCCATTCCGCTCAAGGCCAACATCGTCGTGCTCGACGCAGCCCGCGCGCAGCCCTTCATCGAGGGCGGCCAGCCGATCGCGAGCGGGCTGGCGCTGGTCGAGCCCGATCCGAACATGCTGATCGCGTTCAACGCCGCGCCCGGCACGGTGGCGCCGGAGGAGCCGGGACCCTATGGCATCTACGCGCAATCGCTCGCCGAGATGATCCGCACCGGCGGCCTGGCGCTGCCCGACGTCTTCGACCGTGTCCGCCTGCGCGTCAACGAGGCCAGCAAGGGGGCGCAGGTGCCCTGGAACGAGCAGAAGATCTCGGCGCCGTTCTCCTTCTTCGAGCGCGGGCCCGACGCGCCGCCGCCGGAGACGGCACCGGACCAGGTCGCTGCGATCCGGAGCAAGCCGATCCGCGATCTCGGTGCGCAGGATGCCTATGCCGCCGCGCTCTCGCGCGACACGCTGCCGGCCTATGAGGAATTTCTCGCGGCCTATCCGAACGATCCCATGTCCAGGCGCGTGACGGTGATCGTCGCGGCGCGCCGCGAGGCAATCACCTGGCGGCGCACGTATCGGACCGACACGCCGGAAGCCTATTGGTCGTATCTGCACCGCTATCCGCGCGGGCCTCATGCCGGCGACGCACGGCGCAGGCTTGCGATCCTGACCGCGCCGCTCGAGCCGCCGCCGAGCTTCGCCATGCTCGATTACGACGTGCCGCCACCGCCGCCGGAGGAGGTGGTCTATGTCGATCGCCCGGTGCTGTATTTCAGCGACCCCGATTTCGGCTTCGCGCCGCCACCGCCGCCACCGGTCTACTATCTGCCGCCGCCGCCGCCGGATTTCGTCGTGCTGCCGCCGCCGCTGCCCGTGGTCGGCCTGTTCGTGCTGCCGCAGCCGGTGTTCGTGCCGATCCCGGTGTTCGTGCGGCCGCCGGTCTATGTCGCGCCGCCGCCGAACAACATCATCTTCAACAACATCCATAACACCACGGTCATCAACACCGTGATCAACCAGGCGCCGGCACCGGCGCCAGCTGCCGGAGCCGGCGCTGGTCCGGCCAATCTGGCGCCGGCGGTTGCCGGTCGTGCCAACCCGGTGGCACCCGCCGTGCCGCAGGCGGTGATGCAGCGCGCCGCCCTGATCCAGCAGGGCAAGGCGCCGTTGCCGCCGAGCGCGACGATCCAGCCGACGGCGAGGCCCGGGGCGCCGCCGGTGGCGCCGGCACATGTCGCCCCAAACGCCTTGCCGGGCGCCGCCGCACCAAGTGTGGCCCCGAACGCTGCACCACAGGCCAGGCTGCCCGCGGCCAACACGTTGCCGGTGCCAGGGGCCCATGGCGGTCCGCCTGCGCCGCCGGCCGGCGCTGGCCCGCTGCCGAACGGCAGGCCCGCGCCGACCGCCGTTGCGCCCGGCGCGCCGCCGCCGGCTCATCCGGGGGCGCCGACGGCTGCAGTTCCCGGCACGACGCTGCCTGCTCATCCCGGTGCACCAAATGCCGCCGGCTCTGCGGCGGCTGCACCCACCACGACAAGCCCGCCTGCCGCGCCCGGCCAGCCGCCGAAGCCGCCGGTGGCACAGACCCCGCCGGGAGCCGGGCCTGCCGATCGCGCCAAATCCGCAACCCGGGAGTCACCCGGCACACCTCCGGCCGCGGCCGGAAAGCCGGTTGCGCTGCCGCCCGCGGCTGGGCATGAGCCGATCAGGCCGCAGAATCGGCCATCGGCCGCTCCGCCGCAGGCCGCGAGACCCGTCGCACCGCCGCCGCGGCCCCAGGCCGTGGCGCGGCCAACGCCGCCACCTCCGCCGCATGTGTCCGCGCCGCCGCCACGGGTGGCTGCGCCTCCGCCGCCACGGGTAGCCGCGCCTCCGCCGCCGCGACCCGCTCCGCCGCCGGTCGCTGCGGCACGTCCCGCGCCGCCACCGCCTGTTGCCCGACCGGCTCCACCACCGCCGCCGCCCCGGGTGGCCGTGGCCCCACCGCGTCCGGCGGCACCTCCGCCACGCCCGGCGGCCCCGCCGCCTGCCGCCAAGAAGTGTCCGCCCAACCAGCCGAAGTGCTAGATGGTACGGCGGTACTGACGGAATAGGGGCCTTTCGCGGGCGAAAACCGCCCCCGAAAGGCCCTTATTTCCTTGCTTCTGGCCGAAATTGCGCTATAGAGCGCGCCATCTCACACGGAAACATGGCTCACAAGGCCGTCCGGTGGCAACCGGGGCGAGAACGCTCCGTTTTGCTCACACGTTTCCGGAGGAACCAACCGGAGAATTAGAAACATGGCACTGCCCGATTTCACTATGCGTCAGCTGCTCGAAGCTGGCGTGCACTTTGGTCACCAGTCTCACCGCTGGAATCCGAAAATGGCTCCGTTCATTTTCGGCACCCGCAACAACATCCACATCGTCGATCTCGCCCAGACCGTGCCGATGCTGCACCAGGCCCTCCAGGCCGTCAGCGACACGGTGGCCAAGGGCGGCCGCATCCTGTTCGTCGGCACCAAGCGCCAGGCGCAGGACGGCGTTGCCGACGCGGCCAAGCGCTGCGCGCAGTATTTCGTCAATTCGCGCTGGCTCGGCGGCACGCTGACCAACTGGAAGACGATCTCGGCCTCGATCAAGCGCCTGCGTCACCTCGACGACGTGCTCTCGGGCGGCGAAGCCAATTCCTACACGAAGAAGGAGCGCCTCACGCTTCAGCGCGAGCGCGACAAGCTCGACCGCTCGCTCGGCGGCATCAAGGACATGGGCGGTCTGCCCGACCTGATCTTCGTGATCGACACCAACAAGGAAGACATCGCGATCCAGGAGGCCCAGCGCCTCAACATCCCGGTCGCCGCGATCGTCGACACCAACTCGGACCCGAAGGGCATCACCTATGTGGTCCCCGGCAATGACGACGCCGGCCGCGCCATCTCGCTGTATTGCGATCTGATCGCGCGTGCGGCCATCGACGGCATCTCGCGCGCCCAGGGCGATTCGGGCATCGACATCGGTGCTTCCGCTCGTCCGCTCGCCGAAGAGCTGCCGGCGGCGTCCTCGAGCGGCTTCCAGGGCCTCGCTGGTCCCCGCGGCACTGCCGACGATCTCAAGAAGCTCCCGGGCGTGTCGGGTGCGATCGAGAAAAAGTTCAACGACCTCGGCATCTTCCACTACTGGCAGCTCGCCGAGCTCGACCACGACACCGCGCACACGATCGGCGAAGAAGTCGGTCTGCCGAGCCGTGCGGATGCGTGGGTGGCCAAGGCCAAGGCGCTGACCGCGGAAGCGGAATAGTCAAAAAGAGCGATGGGTTGGCCGGATAGGATCCGGCCACCATTTCAGTTGACGCGAATCCCTGAGATGGACCGCGGCGGGGCGATTGGATGCCACGCCGCGGCAAACCGGCAGGCACAAAGGATTTTCAACGATGGCAACGATCACAGCTGCGATGGTCAAGGACCTGCGCGAATCGACCGGCGCGGGCATGATGGACTGCAAGGCCGCGCTCACCGAGAACAATGGCGACATGGAAGCGGCGCAGGACTGGCTGCGCAAGAAGGGCCTGTCGAAGGCCGCCAAGAAGTCGGGCCGCGTCGCGGCCGAGGGCCTGATCGGCGCGCTCACCAAGGGCACCAAGGGCGTCGTGGTCGAGGTCAACTCCGAGACCGACTTCGTCGCGCGCAACGGCCAGTTCCAGGGCCTCGTCAAGATGATCGCCCAGGTCGCGTTCGACGCCGGTGCCGACGTCGAGAAGATCAAGGCCGCCAAGGTCGGCGACGTCACGATCGAAGCCGCCATCAATGATGCGATCGCCACCATCGGCGAGAACATGACCCTGCGTCGCGCTGCTGCCCTCGAGGTGAAGCAGGGCGTGGTGTCGCACTACGTCCACGGCGCGGTCATCGACGGCGCCGGCAAGATGGGCGTGATCGTTGCGCTGGAATCGCCCGGCAAGGCCGACGAACTCGCGGCGCTCGGCCGCCAGATCGCGATGCATGTCGCCGCCGCCAACCCGCTGGCGCTCGATCCGTCCGGCCTCGATCCGGCGGTGGTCAAGCGCGAGAAGGACGTGCTCGCCGACAAATATCGTCAGCAGGGCAAGCCCGAGAACGTGATCGAGAAGATCGTCGAGTCCGGCCTGAAGACCTACTACAAGGAAGTCTGCCTGCTCGAGCAGGCCTTCATCCACGACACCGGCAAGTCGGTGGCGCAGGCGGTGAAGGAAGCCGAGGGCAAGGTCGGCGGTGCAGTGAAGATCGCCGGCTTTGTGCGCTATGCTCTCGGTGAGGGAATCGAGAAACAGGAAAGCGACTTCGCAGCCGAGGTCGCGGCGGCCAGCGGCAAGAAGTAAGCGCCGGAACGTTCCTTCCGGCGTGCCGCCGGAAGCGGCGCCCGGACAAGGAAAGTGCTCATGACTGATCCGGTCTATCGTCGCGTCGTGATCAAGCTGTCCGGCGAATATCTCGCGGGACAGCAGGGGTTTGGCATCGATCAGCCGACCGTGGACCGGGTTGCGGACGATCTGATCGCCGCCCGCAAGCTCGGCACCGAGGTGGCGGTCGTGATCGGCGGCGGCAACATGGTCCGCGGCGTCGAGGTCTCGGCCCGCGGGGTCTCGCGCACCACCGGCGACACCATGGGCATGCTCGCCACCATGATGAACTGCCTCGCGCTGGAAGCGGCGATCGAGCGCAAGGGCACGCCGGCGCGGACGCTGTCGGCCTTCGTCATGCCCGAGATTTCCGAGCTGTTCACCCGTACCGCGGCGCACAAATACCTCGCCGAAGGCCGGATCGTGCTGCTCGGCGGCGGGACTGGCAACCCGTTCTTCACCACCGATACGACCGCGGTGCTGCGCGCCGCCGAGATCGGCGCGGAGGCGGTCCTGAAGGCGACCAATGTCGATGGCGTCTACTCAGCCGACCCGAAGAAGGATCCGAGCGCCACGCGATTCGACCGGCTGACGCATTCGCAGGCGATCGAAGGCGGCTACAAGGTGATGGATGCGACCGCCTTCGCGCTTGCCCGCGAGACGTCGCTGCCTATCATCGTGTTCTCGATCGCGGAGCCGGGCTCGATCGGTGCGATTCTGCGTGGTGTCGGCCACGGAACCATCGTCGCCGGCTGACGGCTCAGCTGCCGTGCCTCAAGGGAAGGCACGGTGAGGTCGCCGGGATTTTGAAGGAGAAACGTGATGGCCACGGGTAATTTCGACCTCAACGAAGTGAAGCGCCGCATGCAGGGCGCCGTCGCCTCGCTCAAGCACGAGCTTGGCGGTCTGCGCACGGGGCGCGCGTCGGCCTCGATGCTCGATCCCGTTCAGGTCGATGCTTATGGCAGCCACATGCCGCTCAATCAGCTCGCCACCGTCAGCGTGCCCGAGCCGCGCCTGATCTCGGTGCAGGTCTGGGACAAGTCAATGGTCAAGGCGGTCGAGAAGGCGATCGTCGATTCCAATCTCGGCCTGTCGCCCGCGACCGAAGGCCAGGTGCTGCGCCTGCGCATCCCCGAACTCAACGAGGAGCGCCGCAAGGAGCTGGTGAAGGTCGCGCACAAATACGCCGAAGCCGCCAAGGTCGCCGCGCGCCACGTCCGCCGCGACGGTCTGGACGTCCTCAAGAAGCTCGAGAAGAATCACGAGATGTCGGAGGACGACCAGAAGCGTCATGCCGACGAGGTGCAGAAGGCGACCGACGGCACCATCGCCGAGATCGACCAGCTGCTCGCCGCCAAGGAAAAAGAAATCCTCACCGTTTAAGGCATCGCCTTCATGTCCGACGTCGCCGCGCCAGCAACGGAAGGGCCTGACCGGTCCGACGCGCCCGCGCATGTCGCCATCATCATGGATGGCAACGGGCGTTGGGCGGCCGCGCGCGGCCTGCCGCGTGCGGAGGGGCATCGCCGCGGCGTCGAGGCCCTGCGCCGCGTGGTGCGCGCCTCGCACGAGCTCGGCATCCGCTATCTCACCATCTTCTCCTTCTCGTCGGAGAACTGGTCGCGTCCGGCGAGCGAGATCGGCGATCTCTTCGGTCTGCTCCGCCGCTTCATCCGCAACGATCTGGCGAGTCTGCATCGCGACGGCGTCAAGGTCCGCATCATCGGCGAGCGGGACGGGCTCGAAAGCGATATCTGCGCGCTGCTCAACGAGGCCGAGGAGCTGACGCGCGACAACACCCGCCTCACGCTCGTCGTCGCCTTCAACTACGGCTCGCGGCAGGAGATCGCAAAGGCGGCGCAGAAGCTGGCGCGCGAGGTTGCCGAAGGCAAGCGCGATCCTGCCACGATCGATGCCGAGACGCTCGGCGCGCATCTCGATGCGCCCGACATTCCCGATCCCGATCTCATCATCCGCACCAGCGGCGAGCAGCGCCTGTCGAATTTCCTGATGTGGCAGGCCGCCTATAGCGAGCTCGTGTTCGTGCCGATCCACTGGCCCGATTTCGACAAGGCGGCGCTGGAGGGCGCGATCGCCGAATTTGCCAGGCGCGAGCGCCGTTTCGGCGGCCTGGTCGCGAAAACCGCCTCGTGAGCGAATCCGACACCGCACCGGCGGGCGCCAAGCCTGCCCCGAGCAATCTCGTGCTGCGCGTCCTCGCGGCGCTGGTGCTGGCGCCGCTGACCATTGCGATCGCTTATGCCGGCGGCTGGCTGTGGGCGCTTCTCGTCACCCTGGTCTCGATCGGGCTGTTCGCGGAATGGCTGATGGTGGTGGGCGCAGGATCGGCCGCGCTGACCGGGGCAGGGACGATCGTCATCGCCATGATGGGAGCCGCCGTCGCTTTTGGCGCGCTCAAGACCTCCGTCGTCACCGGCCTCATCGGCGGTGCGATCGTGACGCTGATCGCGCGGGGCAAGTTCTTATGGGCAGCCACCGGCTTCGCCTATGCGTCGGCGGCGCTGCTGGCCTCGATCCTGGTGCGGAAGGACCTCGTCAACGGTTTCTCCGCACTGATGTTCGTGCTGCTCGTGGTGTGGGCGACCGATATCGGCGGCTATTTCGCCGGCCGCGGCATTGGCGGACCGAAGCTGTGGCCGCGGGTGAGCCCGAAGAAGACCTGGGCCGGAGCCCTCGGCGGCTTTGCCGCCAGCCTTGCGGTCGCCGCCGGCTTTGCGGCTTTCGGGGTCGGGAAGGCGATCCCGCTGCTGCTCGTCAGCGCCGTGCTCTCGGTGGTGTCGCAAGCCGGCGACCTGTTCGAATCCGCGGTGAAGCGGCGGTTCGGCGTCAAGGATTCCAGTCACTTAATTCCCGGCCATGGCGGGCTTATGGACCGCCTGGACGGCTTTGTTGCCGCCATCCTGGCGGCCTGGTTTATCGGCTTTCTCCGTCACGGTGTGCATAGCGCCGGAAGCGGTCTTATGGTTTGGTGAGGATATGAGCGCCGTTCCCTTGCGTAATAACAGGCTTGCTGCGTCCGACATTCGCAGCGTCACAGTCCTCGGTGCGACCGGTTCGATCGGCGACAGCACGATGGATCTGCTGCGCGCCTCGCCCGAGCGCTACCGCGTCGAGGCCTTGACGGCGAACGGCAATGTCGAGGCGCTGGCCAAGCTCGCGAAGGAATTCAACGCCCGCTTCGTGGCGATCGCGGACAGCTCAAAGCTCGGCGAGCTCAAGGCTCTGCTTGCGGGAACGAGCACCGAATGCGGCGCCGGTGAAAGCGCGGTGATCGAGGCTGGCGCGCGTCCCGCCGATTGGGTGATGGCAGCCGTCAGCGGCGCTGCCGGGCTGAAGCCGGCTCTCGCCGCAGTCGATCGCGGCGCGCATGTCGCGCTCGCCAACAAGGAATGCCTCGTCTGCGCCGGCGATTTCTTCATGCAGCGCGCGGCGAAAGCGGGCGCCTGCATCCTGCCTGCGGATTCCGAGCACAATGCGCTGTTCCAGGCATTGGCATCGGGCAATCGCGACGAGCTGGTCCGTGTCATCATCACCGCCTCGGGCGGCCCGTTCCGCACCTGGAAGCCGGCCGATATCGAGCAGGCGACGCTGGAACAGGCGCTCAAGCATCCGAACTGGAGCATGGGCCAGAAGATCACGATCGATTCCGCCTCGATGATGAACAAGGGCCTCGAGGTGATCGAGGCGTCCTATCTGTTCGCGCTCTCGCCCGACGAGATCGACGTGCTGGTGCATCCGCAGTCGATCATCCACGGCATGGTCGAGTTTTCCGACCGCTCGGTGATGGCGCAGCTCGGCGCGCCCGACATGCGCACCCCGATCGCGCACTGCCTCGGCTGGCCCGATCGCATCAAGGGCCCGGCCGCCAAGCTCGACCTCGCCAAGATCGGCCAGCTCACCTTCGAGGCGCCCGACTTCGAGCGGTTCCCGGGACTGCGGCTGGCCTACGATTCGCTGCGGACCGGGAAGGGGGCCACCACGGTCTACAATGCCGCCAACGAGGTCGCGGTCGCGGCCTTCATCGCCGGCAAGATCCGGTTCGGCGCCATTGCCCGGCTGGTCGAGGCGACCCTGGATGACTGGATCCGGGGCGGGAACCAGGCGCCCCTGACGTCAGCCGATGATGCAATCTCTGTTGACCATGTTGCTCGAAATAGAGCTGCCGCCCTATTGCCTCAAATTGCCTTAAAGGCATCCTAGTTGGTTCGGGGCCAGGGCCTTGCGGCGCTGGGTGAGGGAAATCGATGATCGACTTTTTTGTCCATAGTTTCAATGCATTGAGCCATGGGCTCCTCGGCTACGCGGTTCCCTTCCTGTTCGTCCTGACCATCGTCGTGTTCTTCCACGAACTCGGCCATTTCCTGGTCGCGCGCTGGGCGGGCGTTCGGGTGTTGACCTTTTCGCTCGGTTTCGGACCGGAGCTGATCGGTTTCAACGACCGCCACGGCACCCGCTGGAAGATCTCGGCGATTCCGCTCGGCGGCTACGTCAAGTTCTTCGGCGACGAGAGCGAAGCCTCGACCCCGTCGGCCGAGACGCTTGCGGCCATGACGCCCGAGGAGCGTGCCGGCAGCTTCCACCATAAGAAGGTCGGCCCGCGCGCGGCCATCGTCGCGGCCGGACCGATCGCCAATTTCATTCTGGGCGCGCTGATCTTCGCGGGCATGGCCCTGTACTACGGCAAGCCGAGCACGATCGCGCGCGTCGACGGCGTCGTCGCCGATGGCGCGGCGGCGGCGGCCGGCTTCAAGATCGGGGACGTCGTCGTTCAGATCGACGGCAAGCCGATCGAGAGCTTTGCCGACATGCAGCGAATCGTTGCGATGAATGCCGGTTCGACGCTTGCGTTCCAGGTGAAGCGTGACGGCGCCATCGTGTCGCTGTCTGCGACCCCGGCGCTGCTCGAGCGCAAGGATCCGTTCGGGAACAGCCACCGTGTCGGCGTGCTCGGCGTCGAGCACAAGACGCAGGCCGGCGAGGCTTCGACCGCTCCGGTCGGTGTCGGCGAAGCGTTCAAGATCGGCGTGGAGCAGGTCTGGTTCATCATCACCAGCACCTTCAAGTTCCTGGGCTCGCTGTTTGTCGGACACGGTAACCCGAACGAGGTCAGCGGCGTCCTTGGCATCGCGAAGATGTCGGGGCAGGCGGCCAGCGCCGGGTTCCAGTTCGTGATCAACCTCTGCGCAGTGCTGTCGGTGTCGATCGGTCTCTTGAACCTGTTCCCGATCCCGCTGCTCGATGGCGGTCACCTTATGTTCTATGCGGCCGAAGTGGTTCGCGGCCGGCCCTTGTCCGAGCGGACTCAGGAGATGGGGTTCCGAATCGGGTTGGGTTTGGTGCTGATGTTGATGGTGTTTGCGACCTACAACGACATCCTGCGGATGGCAGCTTCCTGATAGGGGCTTTTTTGTGGCGTTGCTGTTGAGCAACGTCCTGGAATGAAATTGAAATCACGACGCTTTCGGCCGTTTGCGGCGTCGGCGAAATTGGCTACAAGCGGCCTGAACTTGGGGAATCTCCAGACCGGCGTTGGGGTGGGTCTGGCACGGAATGATAAGGGCGCGTTGCGCATGAAGTTTGGACTGCGACTCCGGGGGGGCTTGCTCGCAACCCTGATCATGTTCGGCGCGCCGGTGGTTGCCCCGGTCGGGGCTGTTTTTGTGTCTTCGTCTGCGCTTGCTCAGACGGTCCAGTCGATTTCCGTCGAAGGAAATCGCCGCGTCGAGGTGGAGACGATCCGCTCCTATTTCAAGCCGGGTCCGGGCGGCCGCCTGGATCAGGGCGCCATCGATGACGGCCTCAAGGCGCTGATCGAGACCGGCCTGTTCCAGGACGTCAGGATCAACCGCGGCTCCGGCGGCCAGATCATCGTCTCCGTGGTGGAAAACCCGGTGATCGGGCGCATCGCCTTCGAGGGCAACAAGAAGATCAAGGACGAGCAGCTCACCTCCGAGGTCCAGTCCAAGGCGCGCGGAACCTTCTCCCGCGCCATGGTGCAGTCCGACACGCTGCGAATCGCCGAAATCTATCGCCGCTCCGGCCGCTACGACGTGCGCGTCACGCCCGAAGTCATCGAGCAGCCGAACAATCGCGTCGACCTCATCTTCACGATCGTGGAAGGCTCCAAGACCGGCGTGAAGTCGATCGACTTCGTCGGCAACGTCGCGTTCTCGTCCTACCGCCTGCGGGACGTCATCAAGACGCGCGAATCGAACCTTCTCAGCTTCCTCGCCAGTGGCGACATCTACGATCCCGATCGTGTCGAGGCTGACCGCGACCTGCTGCGCCGCTTCTATCTCAAGAACGGTTTCGCCGACGTCCAGGTCGTGGCCGCGCTCACCGAATACGATCCGGAGAAGAAGGGCTTCAACGTCACCTTCAAGATCGAGGAAGGCTCGCAGTATCGCGTCGGCGCGGTCGATTTCCGCTCCAGCATTCCGAACTTCGATCCGTCTTCGATGCGGGCCTATTCGCGCGTCGGTGTCGGTTCGCTCTACAACGTCGAATCGGTCGAGAAGTCGGTCGAGGAGATGCAGATCGAAGCCTCGCGCCGCGGCTATGCCTTCGCCGTGGTCCGTCCCGGCGGCGACCGCAATTTCGAGGCGCACACGGTGTCCGTCGTGTTCAACATCGACGAGGGCCCGCGCACCTATATTGAGCGCATCAACCTGCGCGGCAACACCCGCACACGCGACTACGTCATCCGCCGCGAGTTCGATATCTCCGAGGGCGATGCCTACAACCGCGCACTGGTCGATCGCGCCGAGCGGCGCCTGAAGAACCTCGACTATTTCAAGAGCGTCAAGATCACGACCGAGCCCGGCTCGTCGAGCGACCGCGTCATCCTGATCGTCGACATGGAAGAGAAATCGACCGGCGACTTCTCGATCTCGGGCGGTTACTCCACGACCGACGGCGCGCTCGCCGAAGTCTCGATCTCCGAGCGCAACCTGCTCGGCCGCGGCCTGTTCGCCAAGGCGTCGGTGACCTACGGCCAGTATGCGCGCGGCTATTCGCTGTCGTTCGTCGAGCCCTATCTGCTCGACTATCGCGTCGCGCTCGGCCTCGACCTCTATCAGCGCCAGCAGCTGTCCAACAGCTACATCTCCTACGGCACCAAGACGCTCGGCTTCTCGCCCCGTCTCGGCTTCTCCTTGCGTGAAGATCTGGCGCTCCAGCTGCGCTACTCGATCTATCAGCAGGAAATCACGCTGCCGTACTACCTGGCGAACTGTAACAACAATCTGGGCACGTCGGCATTCAACCCGAGCCCGGCCTTCGCCAATGCGCAGACGCCGCCGATCGACCTGAGCTCGACCAACGGCCTCGGCTGCTACTTCGACGGCGAGGCCTCGCTGCCGGTGCGCAAGGAGCTTGCCAACGGCAAGACCCTGACCTCGGCGCTCGGCTACACGCTGACCTACAACACGCTGGACAACAACAAGAACCCCACCGACGGTCTGCTCGTCGACTTCCGCCAGGACTTCGCCGGCGTCGGCGGCGACGTCTCCTACCTGAAGTCGGTGATCGACGCGAAGTACTACACCCCGCTGGTGTCTGACATCGTCGGTCTCGTGCACGTGCAGAGCGGCATGCTGAACAAGATCGGCAGCAACGATCTGCGCATGCTCGATCACTTCCAGATGGGCCCGAACCTCGTCCGCGGCTTCGCCCCGAACGGCATCGGTCCGCGCGACATCAACCCGTACGACACGCAGGACGCGCTCGGCGGCACCAAGTACTGGGGCGCTTCGCTCGAATTGCAGATGCCGTTCTGGTTCCTGCCGAAGGAAGTGGGTCTGAAGGGCGCGGTCTATGCCGACGCCGGCGGTCTCTACGACTACAAGGGACCGACGACGTGGAGTGTGACTAACGAAATGACCACGCCGTCCAACTCGGGCTGTACTCCGTCGACGACCAATCCGGCGACGCCCGGAACCTGTACCGGCCTGATCTATGACGACAGCAGGGTGATCCGCTCGTCGGTGGGTGTCGGCCTGATCTGGCAGTCGCCATTCGGTCCGCTGCGCTTCGACTACGCCGTGCCGCTCAGCAAGGGCAAGTACGACCGTACCCAGGAGTTCCGGTTCGGCGGCGGTACCACCTTCTAATTCGAACAGCATGGCATGATCCGGCCCCTCAGTTTTCCTGGGGGGCCGATCTCTAAAAAGATCGTGCTCAGTCCATGAGATAAGGCATGATGCGGCCTGACCGCTTCATGCCGAAGCCGGACCGCGACGGGGTGGAATGGCGCAGCCGACCTTCTTCACAAAGCCGCCTGCCACAGCGTTGGCCGACATTGCCACGCTGACCAAGGCGCAATTGGTCGACCCCACGAGGGCCGGCCACGTCATCACGGGCCTGGCTTCGCTGGACGAAGCCGGCCCGATGCACTTGGCGTTCTTCGACAACCTCAAATACGTCGATCAGCTCAGGGCGACCAAGGCCGGGGCTTGTCTGGTGAGCCCGCGCTTCGAGGCCCAGGTACCTGCCCATGTCGCCGTGCTGCGGGTGGCGCAACCGTTCCGCGCCTTCGTCGGGATCGCCCGGCAGTGGCACGGCGATGCGCTGCGCCCGCAGTCCTGGTTCGGCAATGAGGGTATCGCACCGTCCGCCATCATCGACCCCTCCGCCCGGCTCGAGGATGACGTCGTCGTCGAACCGCTGACCGTCATCGGTCCAGATGTCGAGATCGGCAGCGGCACCGTAATCGGCGCCGGCGTGGTCATCGGCCCCGGCGTCAAGATCGGCCGAGATTGCAATGTCGGCGCCCGCACGGCCATCCAGTGCGCGCTGATCGGCAACGACGTGCTGATCCATCCGGGCTGCTCGATCGGCCAGGACGGCTACGGCTTCATCTTCTTCGGCCCCGAGGGCCATCTGAAGGTGCCGCAGACCGGCCGGGTGCTGATCCAGAACAACGTGGAGGTCGGCGCTGGCACCACCATCGATCGCGGTTCCTTGCGCGACACCGTGATCGGTGAGGGCACCAAAATCGACAATCAGGTCCAGATCGGCCACAATGTGACGATCGGCCGGAACTGCCTGCTGGCGGCCCAGATCGGCCTCGCGGGCAGCCTGACCATCGGCGACAACGTGGCGCTGGGAGCAAAGGTTGGCATCAACAATCACCTCAAGATCGGCGATGGCGCCCAGGTCACGGCGATGAGCGGGGTCAAGGACGACATCCCGCCGAACGGTCGCTGGGGTGGCTTCTTTGCCAAGCCGACCAAGCAGTGGTTCAAGGAAATTATCGCGGTGGAGCGCCTGGTACGCGACAGCAAGGCCGATCCGAAGGACGAGGGACGGGAATGACGGAGGAATCGCCTATCAAGTTCGAGCTGGTGGATATCAACGCGATCCTCCAGACGCTGCCGCACCGCTTTCCGATGCTGCTGATCGACCGCGTGATCAACATTCGCGCCGATTACAGCGGCATCGGCATCAAGAACGTCACCTTCAACGAGCCGGCCTTCCAGGGGCATTTCCCCGAGCGTCCGGTCTATCCCGGCGTCATGATGATCGAGGCGATGGCGCAGACGGCGGGCGTGATCGGCATCAAATCGGTCGAGGGCACCGAGAAGCCGCGCGCGGTGTATTTCCTCACGATCGACAAGTGCAAATTCCGCAAGCCCGTGCTGCCCGGCGATACCATCGAGTATCACATGCGCTCGCTCGGCCGCCGCAAGACCATGTGGTGGTTTCACGGCGACGCCAAGGTCAACGGCCAGGTGGTTGCGGAGGCCGACGTCGGCGCCATGCTGACGGATTGAGGGAGCAGCTTGCACGAACGGATTCACGCGTGGCAGTCGTAGCGGCTGCCCGCGGTCGCGCGCCTGATATTCTGGTTGAAGAACTGGCCCATGGACGGTGCGCCCAGGAGGCGGTCGACCGTCTCGGCCGTGACGCCGCAATAGCGGTCATAGGCGCCGCCCGCCACGACGACGAGGTCCTGCCGCGCGCGATCGTAGCAGACCCGCTGGAGCACCGTGCTGCGGGTGATGTCGCGGCACTCGAATGTCCCGAGATCGACGCGGTGGCGCTCGCCGATCTCGATCGTCTCGGAGACAACAGGCGCAGCCGCGAGCTGCGCGAGCAGAACTGCCAGGGCCCTGACCATGATGACTTCAAGCTCCACATGAACACGTTGAAGGGCCGGGACGGCAATCTCATCCGGCACTTGAAACACGCCGAGATGATACGTCACTGGACAGATCGGGCATAGTCGCGCTAACCACCGGAAAACCGAGCGACTTCAACACATAAGCAGATCTTTTTGATGAGTAAGATTGATCCCACCGCACGGGTCGCGGACGGCGCCGTGATCGGCGAGGGCACCGAGATCGGGCCCTTCTGCATCCTCGGCCCGAACGTCGTGATCGGCAAAAACTGCAAGCTGATCGGCCATGTGCACGTCACGGCTCAGACCACCATTGGCGACGATTGCACGATCTATCCCTTCGCCTCGCTCGGCACGCCGCCGCAGTCGCTCAGCTATCGGGGCGAGCTGACGAAGCTCAAGATCGGCGCAGGCTGCACCATCCGCGAATCCGTGACCATGAACGCCGGTACCGTCGCCGGCGGCGGCATCACCACGGTCGGTGACCGCGGCTACTTCATGAACTGCAGCCATGTCGGCCATGACTGCCATGTCGGCAACGACGTGATCTTCGCGACGTCGGCAACGCTCGGCGGTCACTGCGAGATCGGCGACTTCGTCTTCATCGGCGGCTTGTCCGCAGTGCACCAGTTCACCCGCATCGGGCCGCAGGTCATGGTCGGCGGCGTCTGCGGCGTGCGCGACGACATCATCCCGTTCGGGCTGGTCAACGGCCAGTATGCGGTGCTCGAGGGGCTCAACATCATCGGCATGAAGCGGCGCAAGTTCACCAAGCAGCGGCTCGCGACCGTGCGCGGCTTCTATCAGAAGCTCTTCCACGGGCCCGGCACGTTTGCCGAGCGGCTCGAGGCGGCGCGGCCGCTCGCAGGGGAAGATCCGGCCATCGCGGAAATCCTCGACTTCATCGGCAAGGGCAAGCGCCCGCTCTGTCTTCCCGCCATCGCGAAGTGAAACCGGGATGGCCGCGGACATGACATCGGCGGCTTCTGAGATTTCATCGCCGGTCGGCGTAGTTGCCGGCGGTGGCGCAATGCCGTTCGCCGTCGCTGAGTCGCTCGCCGCGCGCGGCATCACGCCGGTGCTGTTTCCGCTGCGCGGGGCCTGCGATCCGTCGCGGGTGGAGAAGTTCCGCCACCGCTGGATCTCGGTCGGCCAGCTCGGCCGCGCCATGCGGCTGTTCCGCGAGGAGGGCTGCCGCGACCTGATCTTCATCGGCACCCTGGTGCGGCCTTCGCTCTCCGAGATCCGGTTCGACATCAAGACGCTGCGCCTGCTCGGCAACGTCATCCGCGCGTTTCGCGGCGGCGACGATCATCTTCTCTCCGGTGTCGGCCGCATCCTGGAGCAGGACGGCTTTCGCATGGTCGGCATCAAGGATGTCGCGCCCGACCTCTTGATGCCCGAGGGCTCCATCAGTCGGGCCTGGCCGAACGACAACGCCAAGGCCGACATCGAGCGTGGGCGCGCCGTGCTGACGGCGCTCGGCCCGTTCGATATTGGTCAGGCTGCCGTCGTGATCGACGGCCATGTGGTGGCGGTCGAGGACATCGAGGGCACCGACGCGCTGCTGGCGCGCGTCGCGCGCCTGCGCGAGGAGGGCCGCATCCGCGCAGCCACCGGCCGCGGCGTGCTGGTGAAGGCACCGAAGAGCGGCCAGGATCTGCGCTTCGATCTGCCGACGATCGGCCCGCGCACCATCGAGGGCGTCGCCAGGGCCGGCCTTGCCGGCATCGCCGTCATCGCCGGCAACACGATTGCCGCAGAGCCGCAGGCGATGATCGCGCTTGCCGACGCCAAATATCTCTTCGTCATCGGCCTGCCCAAATGATGCAGACTCGCGATCCCAAGCGGAAGATCTTCCTGATCGCGACGGAGGAGTCCGGCGACCGGCTCGGCTCGGCCCTGATGAAGGTGCTGCGCCAGCGCCTCGGCGACGGCGTGCAGTTCGAGGGCGTCGGCGGCCGCACCATGGCGCGCGAGGGACTGGAGACGCTGTTTCCGATCGAGGAGCTGTCGATCGTCGGCTTTGCCGCAGTGGTGCAGCAATTGCCGAAGATCCTGCGGCTGATCCGCCAGACTGTCGATGCCGTGCTGGAGGCCGCGCCGGACGCGCTCGTCATCATCGACAGCCCCGACTTCACCCATCGCGTCGCCCGTCGCGTGCGCGCGAAGAATCCTGCGATCCCGGTCGTCGACTACGTCTCGCCGCAGCTCTGGGCCTGGCGGCCGGGACGGGCGCGGACCATGCTCGGCTATGTCGATCACGTGCTCGGCCTGTTGCCGTTCGAGCCGGAGGAATACCGCAAGCTCGGCGGTCCGCCCTGCAGCTATGTCGGCCATCCCCTGATCGAGCAGTTGGCGTCGCTGCGACCGAATGCGGAGGAGCAGGCGCGCCGCAATGCTGAGCCGCCGGTGCTGCTGGTGCTGCCCGGCAGCCGCCGCAGCGAGATCCGGCATCATCTCGACGTGTTCGGCGCAACGCTTGGACGGTTGCAGGCCGAAGGCCGCGCGTTCGAGCTGATGCTGCCGACCATGCCACATCTTGAAACCACCGTGCGCGAGGGCACCGCGAGCTGGCCGATCAAGCCGCGGATCGTGGTCGGCGAGAACGAGAAGCGCGCCGTCTTCCGCCTTGCGCATGCCGCGCTGGCAAAATCCGGCACCGTGACGCTGGAGCTCGCTCTGGCGGGCATTCCCATGGTGACGGCCTACCGTGTCGGCGCGATGGAAGCCTTCATCCTGCGCCGCGCGATCCGCGTTTCCTCGGTGATCCTCGCCAATCTCGTGATCGGCGAGGACGTCATCCCGGAGTATCTGCAGGAGGACTGCACGCCGGAGAAGCTCGCGATGGCACTGTCGGAGGTGCTGACCGACACGCCGCTGCGCAAGCGGCAGGTCGAAGCCTTCGCCCGGCTCGATCAGATCATGTCGACAGGCAACAAATCGCCAAGCGTGCTCGCTGCCGACGTCGTGCTGGCGACAATGCGGAAGGCACGGCGGTAAGCGACGGTTTTGTAGGTCCCGTAGGGTGGGCAAAGCGCAGCGTGCCCACCATTCCTTGCCCGTTACAGAGAGATGGTGGGCACGGCGCTTTGCGCCTTTGCCCACCCTACGATACCGCGCCTGTTGCGCTAGCGCGGCCGGATCGTGCACTAGGCCAAGCCGCCGTCGACCCGGAAACATTGACTGGTGATGCGCTGGCTCTCGTCGGATGCGAGAAACAGCGCCATCCGCGCGATGTCCTCGGGCGTCACCGCATCGGGAATGGCCTGACGGGTGCGAAACTCGGCGATGACCCGCTCGTCCGGATACCACAGCCGGCGCTGGCGCTCGGTGATCACCATGCCCGGCGCGATCGCGTTGACGCGGATGCGGTCGGGGCCGACCGACCGCGCCAGCGAGTTGGTGAAGCCGACGATGGCCGCCTTCGCAGCGGCATACACCGGCAGCGCCGGCGCGCCGCGCATCCAGGCGATCGACGACATGTTGATGATCGAGCCGCCGCCGCGCGCCTGCATCTGCGGCACCACGGCCTGTGCGGCAAAGAAGACGTGCTTGAGGTTGACGCCGATCGTCCAGTCGAACTCGGCGGGCGTCACGTCCGCGAGCACCTGACGCTGGTCGTTGGCGGCATTGTTGACGAGCACCGCGGCGTCCCCGAGCTTTCGGCGGACCTCGGCCATGGCGGTGTGCAAGGCATCGATGTCGAGGAGGTCGCAAGGTACGAACAGCGGCGCCGTGCCGGACGCGGCCGCCACGTCCGCCACCAGCGCCGCGCCGGCTGCTTCGTCGATGTCGAGGAATGCGATTCGGGCGCCCTGGCCAGCGAAGGCGCGCACGAAGGCGGCACCGATGCCGCTGGCGCCACCGGTAATCAGCACCACGCGGTCCGCGAGGCCGGCATAGCTCGTCATTGTCATGCGATCAGTCGCTCCGTCTCGGGGTCGAACAGGCAGATGCGGCGGGTGTCGAGCGCGAAGGGCGCCACGTCACCCGGCGCGGGGCGGACGTCCGGCGAGATGCGCGCCTGCGCGGGCTCGCCGCCCAGCCGCAGCAACACGATGGTCTCGGCCCCGGTCGGCTCGACCATCTCCACCGGTGCATTGACGAGGATGGGCGCCTCGCCGGAAAACACGCGGCCGCCCTCGGCGATGCATTCCGGCCTGATGCCGACGATCACGTCGCGGCCGACATAGGGCACCGCAACGTCATAGGCCTGGAGGCGCAGACGGACCTCGTCGGGCCGTCCCGCGCCGATCGCAGCCACCAGCCCGCCGGAATCGGTCTCGAGCCGTGCCGGTATCGTGTTCATCGGCGGCGAGCCCATGAAGCGGGCGACGAACAGATTGGCAGGATAACGATACACGGTGTCGGGATCAGCAAACTGCTGCACCACACCCCGATGCATCACGGCGATGCGCGTTGCCATCGTCATCGCCTCGATCTGGTCGTGGGTGACATAGATGATGGTGGCGCCGATACGCTGGTGCAGGCGCTTGATCTCCATCCGCATCTCGACGCGCAGCTTGGCATCGAGATTGGAGAGCGGCTCGTCGAACAGGAAGAGCAGGGGATTGCGCACCAGTGCCCGGCCCATCGCCACGCGCTGGCGCTGGCCACCGGAGAGCTGCGACGGCTTGCGGCCGAGCAATTGCTCGATCTGGAGCAGTTTGGCGACGTTCGCGACGGCCTTCTCCTGCTCGGCCTTGGCTACACCTCGGCATTCCATGCCGAAGGTGATGTTCTGACGTACCGTCATCGAGGGGTAGAGCGCGTAGGACTGGAACACCATGGCGATGTCGCGGTCTTTCGGCGGAACATCGTTGACCACGCGCCCGCCGATCTCGACGGTGCCCGCGCTCGGCCGATCGAGCCCGGCGATGATGTTGAGCAGGGTGGACTTGCCGCAGCCGGACGGCCCGACCAGCACGGTGAACTCGCCGCTCTCGATGTCGAGATCGATGCCCTTCAGCACCTCCAGATTGGCGTAGCGCTTGGACAGGGCGCGAATGCTCAGTGCTGCCATGGCAACTCCATTGACGGCAACTCCATCATTTCACGGCGCCGGCGGTGAGGCCGCGTACGAAGTACTTGCCGCCGATCAGATAGATCAGCAGGGTCGGCAGGGCGGCGATCATCACCGCGGCGCTTTGCACGCCATGCTGAGGGATATCGGCGACCGCGGCCGACAGCGCGATCAGCGCGGCGGTGACCGGCTGCTGCTGACCGGTGGTGAACGTCACGCCATAGAGAAACTCGTTCCAGATATGCGTGAACTGCCAGATCACGGTGACGACCAGGATCGGCGGCGAGAGCGGCAGGATGATGCGCCAGAAAATGCGAAAGAACCCCGCGCCATCGATACGCGCAGCTCTGATCAGCTCTTGCGGGATGGCAACGTAGTAGTTGCGGCAGAACAGGGTGGTAAAGGACAGCCCCTGGATCGTGTGGATCACGACCAGCCCCGTCAGCGTGTTCATCAGGCCGGTGTCGCGCAGTACGATGGTCCAGGGCAGCAGGCGCATCTGCTGCGGAAGGAAGATGCCGAGCGTGACGATACCGTAGATCCAGCTATCGCCGCGGAAGCGCCAGAGCGAAACCGCGTAACCGGCGACTGCGCCAAGCAGGGTGGAGAAGATCGTCGCGGGAATGGTCACGAGCGCGGAGTTCAGCATGTACGGCCGGATTCCCGCGCAGGTCTCGGCGACGCAGAAACCGCTCCAGGCGGCGGCGTAGTTGCTCCAGGCCAGATGTTGCGGCCAGCCGATCATCGAGCCCTGTGCGATCTCCTCGTTGGTCCGGAGCGAGTTCAGCACGACAACAGCCAATGGCGCGAGCCATGCTGCCGCGATCAGCGAGACGATGAGATAGATCAGGATCCGGCCTGGGACGAAGGTTTGCTCACGCATGGATCGCCCGCCGCCGCTGGACATAACGCCACGCTGCATACGGCAGCAAGACGACGAGAAGAATGAGCAACATGAGGACTGCCGCCGCCGCTCCCCGTCCGAGCAGGCTGCGCTGGAACATCAGGTCATAGACGACGAGGGCCGGCAGCTGGGTCGCGATTCCGGGCCCGCCATTGGTGAGCGCGCGGACGAGGTCGAAGGTCGAAATCGCGAACTGCAGCTGGATGACGATGACGGTGATGGTGATCGGCCAAAGCGTCGGCAGGATGACGCGCCGGTACATTCGGACCGGTCCGGCGCCGTCGATCTGCGCGGCCTTGATCAGGTCCGCATCGACCGAGCGGAGGCCGGCGAGGAAGAGCGCCATGGCAAAGCCCGAGGATTGCCAGATCGCGGCGATGACGATGGTCCAGATCGCCATGTCACGGTCGATCAGCCAGTCGAACCGGAAGGAGGTCCAGCCGAGGTCGTGGACCAGCTTCTGGATGCCAAGGCCGGGATTGAGCAGCCAGCTCCAGACCGTGCCGGTGACCACGAACGACACCGCCAGGGGATAGAGGAAGATGGAGCGCAGCACGTTCTCGCCGCGAATGCGCTGATCGAGCAGGATGGCAAGGATCAGGCCGGTCGCCAGGCTCAGCAACACGAAAGCGCTGCCAAACAGCAGCAGATTGTCGAGGGCGATCTGCCAGTTGCGCGATGCTGCGACCGCTGAATAGTTGCGCAGACCCACCCAGCCCGTAACAGGGACCAGAGTGGATGGTGTGAACGATATCCAGATCGTCCACAGCGAGAACGCAATGAGATGCGCGGCGGACAACAGCAGCGGCACCCAGATCGTCAGATATTCGGGCAGCCGGCGGACCATTTCAGAGGCCGCCGGCCGGCCCGGTCTTGTCGAGACGGCGATCGTCAACGTGCGCTCTCGACGGCGTCGGCGAGGCGTGTGGCCGCCTGCTCCGGCTTGATGGTCTTGTTCTTCACGTACTCCGTGATCACGTCGATCATCGCGGCGGTCATGCCGTTTTCCTGCGCCATGTTGTGCGCAAGACTGAGGACGGCCTGATTGCTGGCGATCGCGTCTTTGAGAGCTGCTGCGGTCCGCCGTTGGCCGTCCGACCAGCCTTCGCCGGACAGATCGACATCGGTGCGCACCGGGATCGATCCCGTGATCTGCGAATACATGGTCTGGATCGCCGGATCCATGACGAGCTGGGCCATCAGCGTCTGGCCGGCTTGCAGGTCCGCCTCCTTGCGCTGCCAGAAGATGAAAGCATCGGCATTCAGCAGGAAGACCGGCTTGCCATTGTCGCTCGGACCCGGGGCGATCACGAAGTCCTCGAACTTGAAGCCGGCGTTGCGCAGCACGCCTTGCGCCCAGCCGCCCATGATCATCATGCCCATGTCGCCGTCGACGAAGCGCTTCAGGTTGGTGGAAAAGTGCTGGGCGCCGACGTTGGGGTCCATCCAGTCGGCGATCTTGCGGACCTGCACGAACGCAGCCTTGATCTCGGGGCCCTCCAGCGCCTTTTTCTCGAGATTCATGATCGCTGCGCGATATGCGAGGGGACTGATGCCCGCCAGAGCGGCCTCGAACTTCTGCCCGTCGTCGGGGCGGGTGCCGCCGTTGGCGACGGGATAGGCGACGCCGCCCGATTTCATTTTTTCGGCGAGATCGTTGAACTCGGCCCAGGTGACGGGGATCTTGTCGGCCTTGGCCTTGTCCATCGCGCGTTTGGAGAGGAACAGCATGTTGGTGCTGTAGATCTGCAGCGGCAGCGCGATCCACTTGCCGGCCGGCCTGTGCAATTTGGCAAGGTCGGGCGCGACGACCTTTTCGTAACCGGCGGCCGCGACGACCGCGTCGAGATCGACGGTCGGGGCGATCTTCGACCAGGCCGCGATCTCCGGGCCCTTGAGCTGCGAACAGGCCGGCGGATCGCCGGCGATGATCTGGGCGCGCAGCTTGTTCATCATCTCGGTGGTGAAGCCGGGGACCGGCGAGTGCTGCCAGATCCCGCCTTTCTCCTCGAATCTCTTGCCGAGTGCCGTGATGGCCGCTCCGTCGCTGCCTGCGGACCATTGCGAGATCGCGGTCAGGCGTGGCTTGACCGCGCCCTGGGCGCGGGCAAAGGCCGGCAGTGCGAGCGCGGCAGCGGATCCAGCGAGCAGACGACGCCTTGTTGTTGTGATCGGCATGACAGTTCCTCCCGGTGTGAACTTTCGTGGCGCGTGCAGACGGCGCGGCTTTAGGGCATGTCAGGCAGCCTCCGTCGATGCGGCGGGCATGCCGCCGCTTCTGGCGAGGCAGAAGGCGGCGAAGGCAAGCGCGGCCTGCGGATCGTTGCCGGTCGAGGGCGGCACGAAGGCGAGGGACACCTGCGCCAGTTTGCGACCGCCCAGCAGGCAGGCGTCGATCCCCTCGACCACGGCCTTGCGGTCGTCCTCGGCGAGAAGCGACGGCCAGCCGCTGATCGCGACCCCGCCGCAAGGCTTCACGTTCAGCGTGTTGCCGATTGCAAGGCCGAGCCGGAACAGCCGCCGGCGCAACTCCTGGCGAACGCGCGATGAGAGCGGGATCGTGTTGACCCATTCGTGGCCGAGCTGAAGCAACTCGGTTTCGGAAACGCCAAGAAGATCGGCCAGGGCCGGCAGCGACGTGTAGGCCTCGACGCAGCCATGATGTCCGCAGCGGCAGCGCGGTCCATCCGGACCGAACACCATGTGGCCGAGCTCGATCGGCTGCAGGGCATCGGCTTCGGCCGGATCATCCATCCAGGCGCCGGCAACGCCTTGGCTCACAAGGACGAAGAGATGCGTATCGCCGAACGGATAGTTCTCCGTGCGACAACGGTGAAAGGTGGCGTGGGCGACGACCGAATTGGTGAATTCAATCGGCACGCCCGCGAACGTCGCGCCGAGCATGTCGCCGATGCGCCCGACATCGCAGGGAATGATCGGATTGGCCGATATGCTGAGCCGGCCGAGGCCCGGAATGGAGACGCCGATCTGCGCGAGGGTGATGCGGCGGCGGCGCGTCCAGTCGCGCAGCAATGTCATCGCCTCGCGAAACACCCGCCCGACGGACTCGACGGTCGGCGTTTTCGGCAGCGGTACACGCTCGGTGTAGTGCAGCTCGCCCGACAGGCTGCCAACGCCGACGCTGAGCCGCTGAGCGCTCAGCTCGAAAGCGGCGAGCGCCACCGAGCCATCGAGTGCGACGAGCGCCGTGGGGCCGCCGACGTAAGGGGCAGGGCGCCGCACTTCCTCGATCAGGCCTTCGGCCTTGAGGTCGAACAGGATGCGCGACAGGCTCGCTTCGGACAGGCGAACGGCCTTCGCCAGCGGCGGGCGAAACGAGCCGCCCGACTGAAGCAGATGAGTCAAAATGGCGGCGCGCGTCTGCCGCCGACTTCTCGGCTGCTCCGGCATTTCCATCCCTGTCGTCATTCTTACTTAGTGTAAGAATTTGCGCGCTGAGCGTTTCGACTGTCAAGCCTTTGCCGACGTGAGGCGGCGACTTGTTGTTGTGCGCGGCAGCAAAGGCGGAGAGAGTGACGCCACTCAGGACAGACGCGCGACGTCGACGATGATCCGTTTGCGGTTGTCGGGATCGACGAGGACAGGCAACTCGACCCCAGCGGCGGTGCGGCTCTTGCGTCGGCTTGAGCTGCTGAACGACATGCGCGTGACCGCGTCCCAGGCGGCTCCGCCGTTCGGGTCGTTCACCGCGACGGCGATGTCCCACGTCCCGCCCGTTGCACTGCTCGGTTGCACTTCACGCGCGCTCAGGACCTTCGCTGTCGTCGGAACCAGGCCGAGCGCGGCGGCGCCGCCAGCCAGCGCAATCTCCGTCTGCTGCGGCGTGAGCCCATAGATCAACGCCGGCGAGGACGCAGCATGTTCTATCTCGCGCCAGACGCGGGGAGACGGGCGACAACCCGGCGTGTCGGCCTGCTCCTCGCCACGCAGATCTGCCGCCAGCTTTTCGGCGACTTCGCGCCCGGTCGGCACCCGACCCCATTCGATCCTGAACCGCGTGGGATCGGCGAGGTCCACGGTCACAGGAAGCATCATCCCGGGACGCGGCCATTTCGCCTTGGGAACGTCGTAGCCGCTGTATTGCACGGCAGCCGCCGCGAGGCGCTCCGCAGTCACCACCCCGTCAATGTCGCATCTGGGATGAAGCACCATCTCGCCGGCGGCGTCGGGGAAGGGTGAACAGGCCACGACCTGCAACAATCCGTCGACCGGGTTCGTGATCCGCATCCGCTTGTCCTGCGCTTCGCTCGCTTTGTCGGACCCTGCCAAACAAAAACGGCGCCATCGTGAGAGGGCACCGTTTCCGACAGCTCGCTGTCTTGCAGATCATGGGGCAGCTGGCGGCGTGCCTTCCGGCCACTCCGGCAATTCGGCCTTCGGATCATACCAGTTGGCGGCGTCCGATCGCCAGATGTGGACCTCGGGCCGTTCTGCGATCGGTGTGTCCAGGCAACCCATTCGAAGCAGGACCGTGCTCTTGCCGTCGCGCGCGGCGACGATGTGCGATCCGCATTGCGAGCAGAAATAGCGGGTCTTGCCGGGTGAGGATTCGAAGCCGCGCAGCAGCTCTTCGCCCTTGGTCCAGCGAAAGCGATCGCGAGGGACATTGGTGACGGTGGAGAAGGCGGAGCCGTGCGTCTTGCGGCAGGTCCGGCAATGGCAGTGGACGATCATGCTCGGGGCGGCGTCGACCTCGTAGGCAACGCCTCCGCAGAGGCAGCTTCCGCTCAGCATCAGGGTGTCCTTTCCATTGGAGGCCGTAGGGTGGATTAGCCGAAGGCGTAATCCACCAGCTTTGTAGCCGCGCGAGAAGTGGTGGGTTACGCCGAGCAGATGCGCTTCGCGCATCTGCAGGGCTAACCCACCCTACGAGGTCATGGCACAAATAAAAACGGCGCCATCGTGAGATGGCGCCGTTCTGAGAGCCGTTTCGGCTTAAGTCTTACTTGCGATCCTTGATCGGCACGTAATCGCGCTTGGTGACGCCGGTGTAGAGCTGGCGCGGACGGCCGATCTTCTGCTGCGGGTCCTCGATCATCTCGCTCCACTGGCTGATCCAGCCGACGGTGCGGGCGACCGCGAACAGCACGGTGAACATCGAGACCGGGAAGCCCATCGCCTTCAGCGTGATGCCCGAATAGAAGTCGACGTTCGGGTAGAGCTTGCGGTCGATGAAGTACTGGTCGCTGAGCGCGATCTTCTCGAGCTCCATCGCCACCTTCAGCATCGGATCGTCGCCATGGCCGGTCTCCTTGAGCACGGCGTGACACATCTTCTGCATGATCTTGGCGCGCGGATCATAGTTCTTGTAGACGCGATGGCCGAAGCCCATCAGGCGGACTTCGGAGTTCTTGTCCTTCACCTTGGCGATGAATTCGGGAATCTTGTCGACCGTGCCGATGTCGTAGAGCATGTTGAGCGCGGCTTCGTTGGCGCCGCCATGCGCCGGGCCCCAGAGGCAGGCGATGCCGGCCGCGATGCAGGCGAACGGGTTGGCGCCCGAGGAGCCGGCGATGCGCACCGTCGAGGTCGAGGCGTTCTGCTCGTGGTCGGCGTGCAGGATGAAGATCTTCTCCAGCGCGTCGGCGAGAACCGGGCTGACCTTGTAGTCCTCGCAAGGCACCGCGAAGCACATGTTCAGGAAGTTCTCGGCAAAGCCGAGCGAGTTCTTCGGATACACGAAGGGCTGGCCGACGGTGTACTTGTAGGCCATCGCGGCCAGCGTCGGGATCTTCGCGATCATGCGCATGGAGGCGATCATGCGCTGCTTGGGATCGTTGATGTCGGTGGAGTCGTGGTAGAACGCGGCGAGGGCGCCGACCGCCGCCACCATGATCGCCATCGGATGGGCGTCGCGGCGGAAGCCCTGGAAGAAGCGGGCCATCTGCTCGTGCACCATCGTGTGATGGGTCACGCGGTAATCGAAATCCTTCTTCTGCTCAGCGGTCGGCAGGTTTCCGTAGAGCAGGAGGTAGCAGGTCTCCAGGAAATCGCCGTGCTCGGCCAGTTCCTCGATCGGGTAGCCGCGGTATTCCAGCACGCCGGCATCACCGTCGATATAGGTGATCTTGGACTGGCAGCTCGCGGTCGAGGTGAAGCCGGGATCGTAGGTGAACAGACCGGACTGGCCGTAGAGCTTGCCGATATCGACGACATCGGGCCCGACGCTGCCGCTGAGGATCGGGAGATCGTAGTTCTTGTTTCCGACCGTCAGCGTGGCGGTCTTTGGGCTTTCTTTAGCGTCCATCAGAGGTCCCCGATGTGTGGTGAAACGGGCCGGACCCGGAAGGCCCCGATGAGATGCCGGGGCAGGCCGGATGTTCCAGAAGGTACGGGGGAGATGGGTATATTATTGCTGTGTGCGCTGCAAGATCATGGCAGCCATGGCCTACCTACGTCGTAGACTGATCCTTGAGCCGCCCCAGGCTTTCCTGGCGTCCCAGCACGTCCAAAACCTCAAATATACCAGGCGATGTCGTCCGCCCGGTCAGCGCCGCCCGCAAGGGCTGGGCGACCGCGCCGAGCTTGAGACTATTTTCCTCGGCAAAGGCGCGCAGCGCAGCTTCCGCGCTGGCCGCACTCCAGGTCTCGACTTTCTCCAGCGCGGAATGAAGCTGGCCGATCAGCTTGCGGTTCTCGGGCGTCAGCAGCGCCTGTGCCTTGGGATCGAGCTGCAGCGGCCGGTCGGCGAAGATGAAATAGGCGCCGTCGATCAGCTCGAGCAGCGTCTTGGCGCGCTCCTTCAGGGCCGGCATGGCCTTGAGAAGCTGCGCCCGCGTGGTGTCGTTTAACTTCGCCTTAATCTCGTCGCGGCTGGGCACGACGTGGTCGAGCACGTCCTCGAACATCCTCACGAGTGATTGATCGTCGGCGTGACGGATGTAATGGCCGTTGAGGTTTTCCAGCTTGGCGAAGTCGAAGCGGGCGGCGGCCCGGCCGACGCTGGCGAGGTCGAACGCTTCGATCATCTCCTCGGTCGAGAAGATCTCCTGATCGCCATGGCTCCAGCCGAGGCGGACAAGATAGTTGCGGAGCGCGGCCGGCAGGTACCCCATGGCACGGTAGGCATCGACGCCGAGCGCGCCGTGCCGCTTCGACAGCTTCGAGCCGTCCGGGCCGTGGATGAGGGGGATGTGCGACATGCTTGGCAGCGCCCAGCCCATCGCGTCGTAGATCTGCTTCTGGCGGGCGGCGTTGATCAGATGGTCGTCGCCGCGGATGACGTGGGTGACGCCCATGTCGTGGTCGTCCACCACCACGGCGAGCATGTAGGTCGGATTGCCATCGCCGCGCAAAAGCACGAGATCGTCGAGGTTCTCGTTCTGCCAGACCACGCGGCCCTGGACCTGGTCCTCGATCACGGTCTCGCCGGTCTGCGGCGCGCGCAGGCGGATGGTGGGCTTGACGTCGCTCGGCGCCGTGGCCGGGTCGCGGTCGCGCCACATGCCGTCATAGAGACGGGTGCGGCCCTCCGCGCGGGCCCTCTCGCGCATGGCGGCGAGCTCCTCCGCCGTGGCGTAGCAGCGATAGGCCTTGCCGTCGGCGAGCAGCTGCTCGGCGACCTCGCGGTGGCGGGCGGCGCGGCTGAACTGGTAGATGACCTCGCCGTCCCAGCCGAGCTCGAGCCACTTCAACCCGTCGAGAATGGCGCCGATCGCCGCCTCCGTGGAGCGCTCCCGGTCGGTGTCCTCGATCCGGAGCAGCATCTTGCCGCCATGCTTCTTGGCGTAGAGCCAGTTGAACAGCGCCGTGCGGGCGCCCCCGATATGGAGGAAGCCGGTCGGCGAGGGGGCAAAGCGGGTGACGACGGAATCGGTCATTCTTGGCAGGGCCTATGCATTGGAGGCGGTGGTGTATAGCAGGACCGGAGCATAACTAAAGCCCGACGGCGGACGGCTGAAGGCCTTGGCGCGGCCTCCCGAATTTGGCAGAAGGACCGCTGATTTCCCTACAGGATTTTCGTAATGACAGAACCGGTGGCACCTGAGGTTGGGCGCGATTTCATTCGTGACATCATCCAGGCCGACCTCGATCAGGGCAAGTACAAGGAGATCGTGACCCGGTTCCCGCCGGAGCCGAACGGCTACCTGCATATCGGTCACGCCAAGTCGATCGCCCTCAATTTCGGCATCGCCCAGGAGTTTCCGGGTCGCTGCCACCTGCGCTTCGACGACACCAACCCGGTCAAGGAAGAGCAGGAGTACATCGATTCCATCCAGGCCGACGTGCGCTGGCTCGGCTTCGACTGGGGCAAGAACCTGTTCTTCGCCTCCGACTATTTCGACCGCCTGTACGAATGGGCGGAGAAGCTGATCCGCGACGGGCTCGCCTATGTCGACGACCAGACCCAGGAGGAGATCCGCACTTCGCGTGGCTCGCTGACCGAGCCGGGCAAGAACTCGCCGTTCCGCGACCGGAGCGTGGACGAGAACCTCGACCTGTTCCGCCGCATGAAGGCCGGCGAATTCCCCAACGGGGCGCGCGTGCTGCGGGCGAAGATCGACATGGCCGCGGGCAACATCAATCTGCGCGACCCCGTGCTGTACCGCATCCTGCATGCGCATCATCCGCGCACCGGCAACGCATGGTGCATCTATCCGAGCTACGACTATGCCCACGGCCAGTCGGACGCCATCGAAGGCATCACGCACTCGATCTGCACGCTGGAGTTCGAGGACCACCGGCCGCTCTACGACTGGTTCATCGAGAAGCTGCCGGTGCCGTCAGAGCCGCACCAGTACGAGTTCGCGCGGCTGAACCTGACCTACACGGTACTGTCCAAGCGCGTGCTGACCCAGCTCGTCCGCGACGGCCACGTCGCCGGCTGGGACGATCCGCGCATGCCGACGGTGGCGGGGATGCGCCGCCGCGGCGTGCCGCCGGCGGCGCTGCGTGAATTCGTCAAGCGCATCGGCGTCGCCAAGGCCAACAGCGTGGTCGACGTCGGCATGCTCGAATTCTGCATCCGCGAGGAGCTGAACCGCACGGCGCAGCGGCGCATGGCGGTGCTCAAGCCGCTCAAGGTCGTGATCGAGAACTACCCGGAAGGGCAGACCGAAGAGCTCGAGGCGATCAACCATCCCGACGACGCTAGCGCCGGCACGCGCAAGATCACGTTCGGCCGCGAGCTCTATATCGAGCAGGACGACTTCATGGAGAACCCGCCGAAGAAGTTCTTCCGCCTGTCGCCGGGCAACGAAGTGCGGCTGCGCTATGCCTATTTCGTCAAGTGCACCGGCGTGATCAAGAACGATGCAGGCGAGGTGGTGGAATTGCGCTGCACCTACGATCCCGCGACCAAGGGCGGCAATGCGCCCGACGGCCGCAAGGTCAAGGCGACCATGCACTGGCTGCCGGCGGCGGCGTCGAAGCCGGCGGAGATCCGCATCTACAACCAGCTGTTCTCCAATCCGAGCCCGGACGCCTCGAACTTCGCGGCCGATCTCAATCCGAATTCGCTGGAGATCCTGTCCGATGCGCGCATCGAGGCAGCGGTGGCCGAGAGCAATTCGACCGAGCCGATGCAGTTCGAGCGCCAGGGCTATTTCGTGCGCGACAAGGACTCGACGCCGGGCAAGCCGGTGTTCTCGCGCACCATCGGCCTGCGCGACACGTTCGCGAAGGAAGTGGCCAAAGGCTGAGGCGGACATGAGCAGCGAAGCCGACGCCATCGTTTCCGTCATCATCGCGAAATGGTGCGCCGGCTTCGCGACGCTCGACGCGGCGGCGCTGTCGTCGCTATATGCGAAAAACGCGTTCTTCTTCGGCTCCAACCCAAAACTCTATCGGGGCCGGGACGGCGTCGCCGATTATTTCAACGGCCTGCCGCGCTGGCGCAAGCCGAGCGCGGTGTTCTCCGAGGTGAACGCAGCGCAGGCCGGCCCTGATCTGATCAACATGGGCGCGACCATCTCGTTCGATCTCGCAGGCGAGCGGGACGATCTCGTCGTCAAGATGAGCTGGGTCATCATCCGCGAGGACGGCGACTGGAAGATCGTCAATCACCACGCCTCGTCGAAGGCGTCGCTGATCTAGCTAGATGTCGTAATACAAATGGAACTCGTAAGGATGCGGTCGCAGCCGGATCGGGTCGACCTCCTTTTTGCGCTTGTAGTCGAGCCAGGTTTCGATCACGTCGGCGGTGAAGACGTCGCCGCGCAGCAGGAAAGCGTGATCGCGCTCGAGCGCGTCGAGCGCCTGATCCAGCGATCCCGGCGTGGACTTCACCTCCTTCGCCTCCGCAGGTGGGAGGTCGTAGAGATTCTTGTCGATCGGGCTGCCAGGATCGATCCGCATGTCGATACCGTCGAGACCGGCCATCAGCATCGCGGCGAAGGCCAGGTAGGGATTGCAGGACGGATCGGGTGAACGAAACTCGACGCGCTTGGCGCGCGGATTCGGCGAATACATCGGGATCCGGCAGCAGGCGGAGCGATTGCGCTGGGAGTAGACGAGGTTGATCGGAGCTTCATAACCCGGCACCAGGCGCCGGTAGGAGTTCGTGGTGGGCGCGCAGAGCCCGCACAACGCCCAGGCGTGGCTCAAAAGCCCGCCGATATAGTAGCGCGCGAGCTGGCTCAGCTCGGCGTAGTCGCCCTTGTCGTAGAACAGATTGGTCTCGCCTTTCCAGAGCGACTGGTGAACGTGCATGCCCGACGCGTTGTCCTCGAACAGCGGCTTCGGCATGAATGTCGCGGTCTTGCCGTGCTGATGCGCGGTGTTCTTGACCACGTATTTGTAGATCATCAAATTGTCGGCCATGCGGGTCAGCGTGGTGAAGCGCATGTCGATCTCGTTCTGGCCGCCGGTCGCGACCTCATGGTGATGGGCTTCGATCTGGATCCCCAGAGATTCCATCGTCATCACCATTTCGGTGCGTAGCGCCTGCATGCTGTCGGTCGGAGGAACGGGAAAGTATCCCTCTTTCGGGCGCGGCTTGTGACCGAGATTCGGTCCTTCATCCGTGCTGGTGTTCCAGCTGCCTTCGCTGGAGTCGATCGCGTGCATGGCGAAGTTGATGCCCTGGCCGTAGCGGACCTCGTCGAAGACGAAGAACTCGGCCTCCGGGCCGAAATAGCTCGTATCGGCACGCCCGGTACCCCCAAGGTAGGTTTCGGCCTTCTGGGCGATGTAGCGGGCATCCCGGCTATAGGATTGGCCGGTCACGGGGTCGCGGATGTTGCAGATGAGAACCAGCGTCTTGGCCGGACTATAGGGGTCGACGAAGGCCGTCGTCGGATCCGGGACGACGAGCATGTCGCTTTCCTGGATCTCCTGGAAGCCGCGAATCGATGAGCCATCGAATCCAATGCCCTCATTGAGTGCATCGGCATTCACCGCGCTCGGCGGGACGGAAAAATGTTGCCACACCCCTGGCAGGTCGGTGAACCGCAAATCGATCATCTGGACTTTCTCGTCCGTGATCGCCTTCAGGAGGTCTTCGGCTGTCGTACATTTCGCAACCATGGCTTCGCTCCCAGGTCAGCGTCCCGAGATCGCGTAGCCGTTCGGCCGCAACCTAGCGGCTCGCGACGGATTGTGGTCCACGTTCGGCGTTGTCGCCGCAGTCAGGCCAGCTTTCCGCGCGCTGGCAGTCAGCTTTGGTGTGGCCCGCGCATCATCTTCATCGCATCTTCGATGTGCCGCCAGGTTTTTGCCAATTCGAGCTCGCCCTTCTGCTCGAGGTCGATGGCGTTTTGAGCGGCTTCCGCAATGGCCTTGGGGCCATGGGCTTCCAGCAACTGCCGCGCATAATCGTGGATTTCCATTTCTCGCATGGCGTCATCTCCCTCTGCTCCGGGCGCGAACTTCCGCGGCACCGGGAACGGTCGACATTGACACCTGTCAAGCGGCGACAGTCTGCATCCGGGTGCGCCGCACTCGCAAGGGCCCTCTCCGGGCATGGGCGGCCTGGCTTGGACGCCGGCTCTGGACCGGCCTTGGACCGGCCTTGGACCGGCGCTCGCGGCAACACAACGCAGGACGGACGGATGGTTCATCACCGGTGCGCTCCCCATATGAACACCAGAAGGGAGGTGAGCATCATGCGCATCCAACATTGGCAAGACGCTGCCAGTCTGTTGGTGGGCATATGGCTGGTCCTGTCGTCCTTTGTCCTCGGCTTATCCGGGGCGGCGGTCTGGATCACCATCGCACTCGGGCTAGGCGTCATGCTGTTTGCCGTGGAAGCCTTTGTCATCCCGTCCGACCTGGAAGAATGGGGCGAAATGCTGCTGGGACTGGCTCTGGTGGCGGCGCCCTGGTCCGTCGGCTACGAGTCCGCATCCGCCACGGTTAGCAGCGTCGTGTCCGGCCTATTGGTGATCTTGCTCGCGGTCTGGGAATTGATGACCGATCGCAACTTCAGTGCCTGGTGGCACGATCACTGGCCTCACTGGCCTCACCGCGCCGGCTGAGACGAGAGGTTGCCGGCTCTTCTCCGACCGCCATCGTATGGCGGCCGGAGGAGAGGCGATCACGTTACGATGCGGTTCTGGGCTCGACCGGTTGCCAGATGCTGATCTTGCGCGTCTCCGGCATCAGGAACAGCGCGAGCAGGAAGCACACCGCGGGGACCGCAATCGGGTAGATCAGCGCGTAGCCTATGCTTCCGGTCGCCGCGAAGGCCGCCGACGTGATGAACGGCACCAATCCGCCGCCCCAGCCGTTGCCGATGTGATACGGCACCGACACCGACGTGTACCTGATCCTGCCGGGAAAGAATTCCGCCAGGAACGCACCGACCGGCCCGTAGACCATCCCGACGTAGCAAACGAGGATGAAGATGATGAAGATCGCGGTCGGATAGTTGATGTTGCCGGGCTGCGTGACCGCTCCCAGCCATAGATACAGCGGATAGTACGTGATCGCGGCGAGCAGCATGCCGCCCAGGATGACCGGCTTGCGGCCGATCTGATCCGACAGCCAGCCGAAGAAAATCAGGCTCGGTGTGGCAATCAGCAGCGCTGTACCCACGATGTAGGCGGAGGTCAGCGCGTCCACCTTGGAGACCTGCTGCAGGAAGTACAGCGCCCAGAACTGACCGCTGTACCAGACCACGCCCTGACCGATCAGGACCACAACGGCAATCCCGATGTATTTGATGTTCGAGCTCAGGAAGGCCTCCTTCCAGGGGTTCCTGGTCATCTGCCCGCGAGCCTTGATCTCCTGGAAGATCGGCGTCTCCTGGAGCTGGAGACGGATATAGATGGCGATGGCGACCAGCAGGAAGGACACCAGGAACGGAACGCGCCACGCCCATTCGTCGAAGGCCTGATTGCCGAACCAGGTCCGTGTCAGGATGATCACGGCCAGGGACACGACGATGCCGAGAGTTGGCGAGGTCTGCAGCCAGCCGGTGTAGTAGCCGCGCTTGTCGTCCGGAACATGCTCTGCGACATAGGTGATGGCGCCGCCATATTCGCCGCCCAGACACAGACCCTGGATCATGCGCAAGCCGAATAAAAGGAACGCCGCCGTCAGACCGATGGACTGGTAGGTCGGGATCAACCCGATTGCCCCGGTGCCCAGTCCCATTCCGCTCAGCGTGATGAGGAACGTATATTTTCGTCCGACCCTGTCGCCCATCCATCCAAAGAGGAAGGCTCCCAGCGGGCGGATCAGGAAGCCCGCAGTGAACAGCGCAATCGTGCTGAGGAGGGCTGCAACCGGGTGGGACTGCTCGAAGAACTTGACCGACAGAACTGCGGCCAGGCTGCCAAAGATATAGAAATCATACCATTCGATGACGTTTCCCACCGACGCAGCAACAATCACGCGACGAAAATCGCTCGGTACTTGAACTGCCATGTGCTGCTCCTATCGAATTCAAACGCTACTCCTGGCGCTCTTCAGCGCCCATTCGCTCGCGGAGTACGTTTGGTGCGCGTCGCCACAGGCGAAAATTGCGAGTTGCGTCCGCAACGCCTAATCTCAGGGAGGCCTGAGCCATCTGAGAAGAGCTCCAGCGGTCACTTCGGTACCGCGAGCTATCACGACCTGCCCGTCTGCCGGGGAGGCGGTGAAGCAGTGTAATCCCGCCGGGGCTGGCGTCTTATGAGACTTTCGGCTCAATCGATCTGAACCGAGGCTGATCCGTCCTGAGATGGAACGGGCGCCCATCGTGCCGGGCAGTTTTGTCACGAGCGAACGGAAAAGCCTCTCAGGCGTTGTGTGGGTCCAACCAGGAGCCCACTATGCAGAACATCGCAGAGCATATGGAAGTCATCGGCGCCGACGGCGTCCATGTCGGCACGGTCGACCGCGTCGAGGGCAACCGCATCAAGCTGACGAAGAAAGACAGCGGAGAGGGCAGCCACAAGGGCCATCATCACTTCATCGACAAGGGCCTCGTCGCCGGTGTCGAAGGCAACAAGGTCCGCCTGTCGGCCAAGGCGGCTGTCGCCGTGACGATGGAAGAGGAAAAGTAGGGCGCATCCCTCTTCGTTCCTGATCTGTACCGCTATTCGGCCTCCTGCACGTTCCGGTAGCCTCTGCGCCTGTCGCGTATCTCAGGGGTTGCTAGGGAATGGCGGAGCCGGGCCGGCCGCAGCGTGTCTCGCAAGGGATCGCAGGAACCTGGCCGGCGGGCCGCACCGCGTCGGCGGGCGGCTTTGCACCGGTAGGCTTTGGTGCCTGGCCCGCGCTCGTCGAGACGCTGCGCCAATGGGCCAGCGCCGAGGCCGGCGCCGGGCGGCTTTTGCCGTGGGTGCCCATCGCTCTCGGCAGCGGCATTGCGCTCTACTTTGCGGCCGATCACGAGCCGGTGCTGTGGGTGACCGCCGCGACGGCCATCGCGCTGATGCTCGGCGCCGTCCTGTTGCGGCGAAGCCGGCTGTTTGCGCCTGCGCTTCTGATTGCGGCGGTCGCGGCCGGCTTTGCCATCGCGACCTGGAAGACGGCGCGCATCGCGCACACCGTTCTGGCGAAACCGCTCTATTCGGTGTCGTTGTCGGGCTTCGTCGAGACGCGCGACATCCGCGAGCGCACCGATCGCTTCGTGCTGCGCGTCACCGCGATGGAGGCGCAGCGCAGCGACGTCAAGCTCGAGCGCGTGCGCCTGTCGGTGCGCAAGGGCACCGCGCCCGAGGTCGGCAGCTTCGTGCAGCTCAAGGCGCGGCTGATGCCGCCGATCTCGCCGGTGCGCCCCGGCAGCTATGATTTCTCGCGCGACATGTTCTTCCAGGGGATCGGTGCCTCCGGCTTCGCGATGGGCACCATCACGGCTTCGGTGCCGCCGGATGCCGGCGGCTTGCGGCTGCGCTATGGCGCCTTCATGCAGGGCCTGCGCGATGCGATCGATGCGCGCATTCGTGCCACGCTCGAAGGCGACAACCGCGCGATCGCGACCGCGCTATTGACCGGCCGGCGTGATGCGATCACTGCGCCCGTCAATGACGCGATGTTCGTCTCGGGGCTCGGCCATGTGCTGTCGATCTCGGGCTATCACATGGCGGTGGTCGCCGGCGTCGTGTTCTTCGCGGTACGCGCGCTGCTGGCCTTGATCCCGGGACTGGCGGTCGGCTTTCCCATCAAGAAATGGTCGGCGGCCGCGGCGCTGGTTGCCGCGGCGTTCTATCTGCTGCTGTCGGGTGCGGAGGTCGCGACGCAACGCTCGTTCTTCATGACCGCGGTGGTGCTGATCGCGGTCATGGTCGATCGCCGCGCCATCACCTTCCGCACGCTGGCGGTGGCCGCGCTGATCGTGCTCGCGGTCGCGCCGGAGGCGCTGGTGCATCCGAGCTTCCAGATGTCGTTTGCGGCAACGCTCGGGCTGGTCGCGCTGGTGCAGTTCGGCATGCCGAACCTGTTTGCCTCGCCCGACCATTCGGCGACCGCGCGCATCGCGCTGTGGGGCGGCCGCGAGATCGCGATGCTGTTTCTTGCCTCGCTAATCGCGGGGCTTGCGACCACGCCCTATGCCGCCTTCCACTTCCACCGGGTCACGCCGTATGGCGTGCTCGCCAATCTCGGCGCGATGCCGGTGGTCTCGGCGTTGGTGATGCCGGCCGGATTGTTGGGCCTGCTCGCCGCTCCCTTCGGGCTCGACGGCGTGTTCTGGTGGCTGATGGGGATCGGCATCGACTGGATGGTCGCGGTGTCGCGCTGGGTGGCGGCGCTGCCGGGCGCAGTCGGGCGCATCCCGGCGTTCGGCATCGCGCCGCTGATCGCGGCCAGTCTCGGCATCATTGTCATGGGCCTCTTGCGCACGCCGTTGCGCTGGTCCGGCGGGCTGGTGCTGCTGGCGGCGATCCTCTGGGGCCTGTCGGCGCGGCCGCCGGACGTCCTGATTGCCGGAGACGGCGCGAGCGTCGCGGTGCGGGGCAGGGACGGGCACCTCCACATGATCCGGGCGAGCAAGGACAGCTTTCTGCTGAAGGAGTGGCTGGCTGCCGACGCCGATCCGCGCGATGCGGGCAGTGCCTCACTGGCCGACGGCGTGTCGTGCGACGAGGCCGGCTGCGTGACGCCGCTCGCCGACGGTCACCTCGTCGCGCTGGCTTTGCGCATCGATGCACTCGCGGACGATTGCAGCCGCGCCGCGCTGGTGGTGACGGCCCGGCCCGCTGCGCCGGATTGCGCGGCGATGGTGGTGGATCGGCAGCGTCTTGCCGCGCAGGGCGCGCTCGCGCTGACGCGGCGAGGCGACGGCTTTGCGGTCCAGGCGGTCAAGGCAAGGGGCGCTGATCGCCCATGGGCGCCGGCCATCGCCGGCGAGGGTGATTACGGCGCGAGCCTTGCGCCGCCGGCGCCGGCTTCCCGCAGCCGGGACGCGACGCCGTCGGAGGCCGATATGCAGGCTGAGGATTGAGCGGACGGGCTACAGGTACCAGGCCAGCACGGCGTCGAGCCCGGCGCTCCCGATCACCGGCAGGGCCACCAACTGGCTCAGCCCGGACGCGCGGGCCTCAGCGGCCGCGATCGATTTGTCATGCGCGAGATCATCGTTGAGCGCGGGCATCCCGGTGGCCCAGGCGCCGCCGATGCTGCCGTCACTGCTGGCAATGGATTTGTCCGCATAGAGCGCGGCAAGGTCGGTCTGGGCGCTGCAATCTCCGGCGCGGAAGACCAGCGCAGAACGGGTCTCGTTCGGCACCCAGATCTCGAAGCGCCGTGCAATTGGCGTCGCCTGCGCGGAGAGGAAGGTCAGCACCCAGGTCTGGTCGGTGCCGGTCCGGTAGGGCACGCCGACGCCGAGATTGATCCCGACCTCGGCGGCGTCTTCCCAGCGCAGAAAGCTCTTGGCGTTGTGCAGGTCCTTGATGATCAGCGGCAGGCCGGCTTTCCAGATGCGTCCGGGCAGGCCGAAGCCGCGCGGAAACCTAGTGTGACGGGAGTTGAACTCGAACATGTCGGCGGTGCCATAGTAACCGTCGACCAGTCCCATCTCGTGGGAGGTATCGGGGTCATTGTGCCAGAGCTCGATCGCGCCGACATGCGCCTCGTCGTCGCCGCAGAACAGCACCATCACGGCCTGCAGGAATTCGCCTGAGAACACCGGCACCGCCACGCCGCAGGTCAGGCCCGCCGCGAGCGCCTGGTCGGTCCGCTTGAAATAGGAGTTGGCGAATTTGGTGAGGATGACGGGATGGCCGGAAGCCCAGGCCTTGCCGGGAAGGCCCTCATCCCGACCGAAGCGCAGATCTTCGCTTGCGGCCCTGAACGCGGACAGCCCTTCGCCGTAGAGGCCGCCGCCGAATTCCAGCCGCATGCGCGTCCGGTCGGGCACCCAGAGTTCAACGACGCGAATGAAGGTCTTCATCGAACGTGCCCGCTGCCTCAAGCCTTCTGGCAGCATCGGCCATTTGCCTGCAGAACGGACGTTCAAAATTCAGGCAGGGCAGCGCAAACTTCGTGCGACGGAGAACAGCGGCGGGCGATCCGCCGAAGGTATTTTCGAAGATGCAAACCTCACCATCTCGCCGGCCGCGGCCGGCGATGGCGATTTCAATCCTGGCCCCGACCCGCGAGCCGGGGGGCAGCTAGGTCAGCCAATCGGCAGGCGTGTGATCGTCGGCCTGTCGGCGGTGATCTGCGGCTTGTGCTCGCGCTCGCCGAGTGGCTGGGTCACCGGCAATTGCAGCACGGTTGCGCGTTGGCCTTCCACGAGCTGAGTCACCAGCACGTATTTGCCGTCGGGGAATTCGATCGCATCGTGATGGCGATCCGGAATGTGCGGATCGATCTTGCCGAACTTGCCGACGCGCGAGTTGATGGTGCGCGTCCAGATCCAGCGATTGTCGTAGCGGACATTGTCGGCGAAGGCGAGCTCCGTTCCCGGCAGCAGGCATACCGCGACCGACATGTCGGCTTCGGAGGCGAAGCCGCGTGTCGAGGTGCCGCGGAAGGTTGTCGTGACGATCGTCTCGCCGACTTCGGCGGGACGCGTCGCGACGGCGTGCAGGCTGTAGTCACACATCGGGGTGCTCCTCATTCGAAGATAGCAACCCGCGCCTCTTGTCGAGGCACAGGCCTCTATCAGAGTGGAAGCATACAACGGTCTGCTTGGTTGTGGGCAAATCTGCGGCTTTGGGTCCGCAGGCCGCCATCACAATATCTTTTTCAGATGCACGAGGAACAAAGCCCGCTCCTGTGCATTCGGCATGCTTCTTCGTCAGCGGCCAGCAGGTGCCGACCAGCCCGAATACGGCCAGGTGGGTTGCGACGGCTGTGCAATGGCGCCGCGTGCGTTGCGGAATTGCTCGCTCGTCGTCGCCGGCGTCGTCTTGCGGACATGATGCGACTGTGCGGCGACGGCCTGTGACACTGACGTTGCGATCAGCGCTATCGTGACGATGCTCAAGACGATCTTGCGCATGGTTGTCTCCTCAGTTTCTCACAAGGCCTGCGAAGCGATGAGTGCTTCGCGCGGCGTGCCGAGGATCTAGCGCGGGAGAGGTGGCCGGATAATCTGTGCAGAACCAGAAAGACTATCCAGCCGGAGCGGACAATCGTCCGCTCCAACGCATGTCGAACGATCGTGAGCTTAGCTCAGTACTTCCGGTACAGGCCGATCAGCTTGCCCTGAATCTTCACCCGGTTGGGCGGCAGGATGCGGACCTCATAGGCGGCGTTGGCGGGCTCGAGCGCGATCGAGGCGCCGCGGCGGCGGAAGCGCTTCAGCGTCGCTTCCTCGTCGTCGATCAGCGCCACCACGATGTCGCCGGTGTCGGCGCTCTCGTTGCGCTGGATCAGCGCCATATCGCCGTCGAGGATGCCGGCTTCCACCATCGAATCGCCGCGCACTTCGAGCGCGTAGTGCTCGCCCGAGCCAAGCATGTCAGGCGGCACGCTGATGGTGTGGCTGCGGGTCTGCAGCGCCTCGATGGGCGTGCCGGCCGCGATACGGCCCATGACAGGCACGGCGACCGGACGCTCACCCTCGTCGGCGGACGGGCTGGAGGTCGTGCGCACCTTGCCGAGATTGCCTTCGATGACGCTCGGCGTGAAGCCGCGACGGTTGCCGGCGGCAGCCTGAAGCTCGGGCAGCTTGATGACCTCGATCGCGCGGGCGCGGTTGGGCAGGCGCCGGATGAAGCCGCGCTCCTCGAGCGCGGTGATCAGGCGATGGATGCCCGATTTCGACCGCAGATCGAGCGCGTCCTTCATCTCGTCGAAGGAAGGCGGCACGCCGCTTTCCTTCAGTCGCTCGCTGATGAACCGCAGGAGCTCGTATTGTTTGCGCGTTAACATCTCGACCAAAATCCCCCGGTTGATGTCGTTCGATTCCGAGACGCTCAGTTCAGCGATAAGCCGCTGCATGCTCGAAACAAATCATGAACGGACACTATATGTTCGATACATGTTCCGCAACTGCTTAATTTACCGTGAACGCGACAAAGTTCGCGGAACGCGTGTGGTGACGGCGCTCAGACGGGCAGAGGCAGCACCTCGCACGGCGAGCCGGCTTCGGCCTTCGGCGCGAACGGTGCGCGCACGAGAAGTGCCTGTGCCGCAGCGAGATTCGCAAGCAGCGAAGAATCCTGGTGATCGACGGGAAGGGCGATCAGCGTGCCGTCGTCGCGCCGCTCCAGGCGCGCGCGCAGATAATCCTCGCGCTGGTCGTTGGCATTGAGGTCGCGGCCGAGCACGGCGCGCTCGCGGCGATGGTGAATCACGGCGCGGCCCGACAGCGCGCGAATCAACGGCACCATGAACAGGAAAGCGCAGACGTAGGACGACACGGGATTGCCGGGCAGGCCGATGACGCGCATCGTGCCGAGCCGGCCGTGCATCATCGGCTTGCCCGGCCGCATCGCGATCTTCCAGAACGACATCGCGATGCCCTCGGCCTTGAGCGCCTGCTGGACCAGATCGTGGTCGCCGACCGAGGCGCCGCCGCTCGTGACCAGGATGTCGGCGCCGCTCTCGCGGGCCCGGCGTATCCCGGCGGCGGTGGCCTCCAGCGTATCGGCGGCCACGCCGAGGTCGACGGTATCGGCGCCCTCCTGGGAGGCGAGCGCGTGCAGGGCATAGCCGTTGGAGTAGACGATCTGGCCGGGGCCGGGCGTTGCGCCCGGCATCACCAGCTCGTCGCCGGTGGCGAGGACCGCGACCTTCGGACGGCGTTGGACGGGCAAATGCGGGTGATTCATCCCGGCGGCGAGAGCGAGATCGCGTTCGGTGAGCCGGGTTCCCTTGCGCAGCAGCACGTCGCCCTCGGCGAAGTCGATCCCGGCGCGCCGGATATGCCGTCCGGGAATCGCCGCTTCCTTGATCGTGATGCGCTTGCCGTCCGCGGCCGTGTCCTCCTGGATCACGACCGCGTCTGCGCCGGCGGGAACGACGCCGCCGGTGAAGATCCGGACTGCTTCGCCGGCGCCGACCGACCCGGCAAATGGCCGTCCGGCCGCAACCTCGCCAATGACCGTCAGCTGGGAATCGATCGTCGCCGCATCGGCCGCACGCACGGCATAGCCGTCCATCGCCGACATCGCCTCCCGCGGCTGCGTGCGCCGCGCCGCGACGTCGCGCGCGAGCACGCGATGGAAGGCTTGGTCGAGGGGGATCGTTTCCTCAGGCAGCGGCTCCGCGCCGGCGAGCACCGCGGCAAGCGCGTCAGAAACCGGCATCAAGGCCACGGCTGAAAACTCCTGCTGCGCACGTTCGGCAAATCGGCGGCCAGAGTTCTAGCCGAGTGCGGGCGCAGAGGCAAAACAGCGGAGATGCAGGATGATTCAGCCTGCGTTGTCCGCTCTGTCCTGAAAGATGGACGTCAAATCCGCCGCGGCATGATCCGGAAGGCGAGGCAGACCGGCACAAGGACGGCCATGGCAAGCACGAGAAGAACGAGCGCCACGGCCAGCATCGGTCAACTCCTGGCCGGTTCGTCCGGACTGACGTCCGGCGCTTTGGGACCCTGGTCCTTGTCGGGCAGCGGGTCGGCCTGGGATTTCAGGTCGGCGGCCTTCCTGATCAGCTTGGCGGATAGGTCGGAGTCCGAGGTGGTTCTTGCGAACTCGAGCAGCAGAGAGGCTTGCTTGGTGAGGTAGGATTTGCCCAGCACGTCGATCGGTCCAATGCAGAAGTCCCAACGGACTCAAGAGTCCGGAAGGGCCGATTTCGTTCCCGGAACTCCGTACAAAAATGCACAAAGTGATTTGGTTCCTCATTTTGGGCAAAAACCGGTTCCTGGAACCGCGTCCGCCAGGAGGCGGATCCGTTCAAATCCCGAGCTTCTTCAGCGCATCGCCGACGTCACGGGGCGAGGTCACATGCACCGCGGTCAATCCGCGCGCCCGGGCTCCTTCGATGTTTTCTGCGAGGTCGTCGAAGAAGACGATGCGGCTTGCCGGCACGCCCATCGCCGCCACCACGTGATCGAAGGCTTCCGCATCCGGCTTGCGCAGGCCGATGCTGGACGACAAATAGAGCTCGTGGAAATGGCCGAGCAGGCCGGCATATTCCTTCGAGAAGTAGTCCACATGCGGCCGATTGGTGTTGGAGAAGGCGTAGAGCGGCATCTGCTTGGCCGCACGCGGCAACAGCTCGGCGATGTCAGGCATCTCGCCGGCGAAGATCGCGTTCCAGCCCTCCAGGAACTGCGCGTCGGAAATCGCGATCCCGAGCGATGAGCGAAGCGAGGCGAAATAGTCCTCGTCGCTGATTTTGCCGACCTCGTGCAGCCGGTAGGCTTCGCTGTCGCGCACATATCGCGCGACAATGGCTTCGGGCCGGCAGCCGGCATGTCCCGCCCAGCAGGCGATTGCCTTCGAGAAATCGATGTCGAGCACCACGCGCCCGAGATCGAACAGAAGCGCATCGGCGCTGCCGGGAGAGAGCGAGGTCACCTGCGTCCTTTCACTCAGTATCGATAGGGATCGTGGTCGAACAGCGGGAATGCGCTGAACACGCTCGGCGCGTTGGTCGCGGTGGCCGGGTGCAGGCAGGACTTGCCAACCTCGGCGAACGAGGTGGCGCCCAAGAGTCCGAGGCAGCGCAGCACTTCGTCTTCCAGCAACTCCAGCATTCGCGTCACGCCGGCTTCGCCGGCCGCCGCCAGCGCCCAGCATTGCAGCCGGCCGATGCCGACGAGGTCGGCGCCTGCCGCAATCGCCTTGACGATGTCGGTGCCGCGGCAGAAGCCGCCATCGACCATGATCTTGGCGCGGCCTTTCACGGCGTCGACGATTTCAGGCAGCACATGCATGGCGCCGCGGCCGTGATCGAGCTGGCGGCCGCCATGGTTGGAAACGTAGATCCACTCGACGCCGTGATCGAGCGCAATCAAGGCATCCTCGGCGGTGGCGATGCCCTTGAGGATCAGAGGGATCTTGAACTTATCCTTGATCATCTTCACGGTCCGCCACTCCAGTCCCTTCTGGTAGTCGCCGCCGGTGGCGCGCAGGCGGCTCTCGCGAACATAGCGCTTGGCGATGTCACGTTCGCGACGGCTGTAATGGGCGGTGTCCACGGTCAGGCAGAAGGCGGCGTAGGCGTTCTTCTCGGCGCGGCTGACGACATCGGTGACGAAGGCGTCGTCGCCGCGCACATAGAGCTGGAACAGGCGCAGCGCATCGGGGGCGGCTTCGGCGGTTTTCTCCAGCCCGGGTTCGGTTACCGAGCTCAGCATGTGTGCCGCACCGAAGGCGCCGGCGGCGCGGGCGACGGCTGCCGCGCCGTGCGGGTCGAAGACTTCCAGCGCCCCGACCGGGGCCAGCACCACCGGCAGGCGCATCTTGCGGCCGAACTGCTCAACGGAGCCGTCGACCTCATGCACGTCGCGCAGCACGCGCGGGCGAAAGGCGATCTCGTCCAGCGCCATGCGGTTGCGGCGCATCGTGGTCTCGGTCTCGGCGGCGCCGACGATGTAATCCCAGGCGTTCTGGTTGAGGTTCGCGCGCGCCTTCTTGATGAATTCGTGCAGGTTCTGGAACGGCTCGTTGCTGGAGCCGAGTTCGACGTTCCGTTCCGGCCGGATGCGGGGCGCTTCGTTCATTGTTATCCTCCCGAGAATTTGAAGCCTTGTGTCATCGCCTAACCCGTCCGCCTCTCCAAAACCATCCTAAAATCGCATAGCTGCGAGGCGCGGACCGGTCGACCGATTCCCGCCTTTCGCGCGAGACGGTTTCGGAACGTTGCCAAAAGTTTAGGCCGGGACGAAGGGATTTTTGCAAGTGCCCCGCCGGCGTTGCGGGCCGGCCTTGAAGAAACCTGAATGGTATTGTGAGAACCGGGCTGGATCGCCATTTGCATGGCGGCTCCCGAGCCCCGAGCAAGAAGGCTAACCCATCCATGCGGAAATCCCTGCTGTTCCCCCTTGGTGCGCTCACCGGAGTGTGCCTGACCCTTCTGGTATCCGGTCCGCAGGGCGGGCTATGGGCGGCGAGGGCGGCGGCGGGCGCGGACGATGCGTATTCCAAGCTCAACCTGTTCGGCGAAGTGTTCGAGCGCGTGAAGGCCAGCTATGTCGAGAAGCCGGACAATTCCAAGCTGATCGAAGGCGCGATCACCGGCATGGTGACCGCGCTCGATCCGCATTCGCGCTACATGAACGACAAGGCCTGGACCGAGATGCAGGAGACCACCTCCGGCGAGTTCGGCGGCCTCGGCATCGAGGTCACGATGGAGGAGGGCCTCGTCAAGGTCGTCTCGCCGATCGACGACACGCCGGCCTCGAAGGCCGGCATCATGTCCGGCGACCTCATCAGCAAGATCGACGGCGAGGCCGTGCAGGGCATGACGCTCGAGCAGGCCGTCAACAAGATGAAGGGCCCGGTCGACACCAAGACCAAGCTCACCATCGTGCGCAAGGGCGCGGACGCTCCGCTCGACGTCGCGATCACGCGTGAGATCATTCATGTGCGCCCCGTCCGCTTCCATGTCGAGAATGGCGACATCGGCTATATCCGCGTCACCTCGTTCAACGAGCAGACCACCGACGGCCTGAAGAAGGCGATCGCGGCGATCTCCAAGCAGGTGCCGCAGGAGAAGCTGGTCGGCTACGTGATGGACCTGCGCAACAATCCGGGCGGATTGCTCGACCAGGCCGTGTCGGTGTCGAGCGCCTTCCTGCAGCGCGGCGAGGTCGTCTCGACGCGCGGCCGCAATCCGGAAGAGACCCAGCGCTTCACCGCGCATGGCGGCGACCTCACCAAGGGCAAGCCGCTCGTGATCCTGGTCAACGGCGGCTCGGCTTCGGCCTCGGAGATCGTGGCCGGTGCGCTGCATGACCACAAGCGTGCCACGATCATCGGCACGCGCTCGTTCGGCAAGGGCTCCGTGCAGACCATCATTCCGCTCGGCACCGGCAACGGCGCGCTGGCGCTGACCACAGCGCGCTACTACACGCCGTCGGGCCGCTCGATCCAGGCCCAGGGCATCGCGCCCGACATCGAGATCCTCCAGGACGTGCCGCCCGAGTTGAAGGGCCGGATGGACACCATGGCGGAGTCCCAGATGCGCGGCCATCTGCAAGCCGCCGACGGCACCGAGCAGACCGGGTCGCAATCCTATGTCCCGCCGGAAGAGAAGGACGACAAGGCCCTGCACGCGGCTTACGACTTCCTGCACGGCGTCACCGCGAACGCAGTCGCCGCAAAGCCGGCGCCGAAGGCGGCGGTGCCGAACTAGATCTTACGATCTCCAGACATCGATCGCCCGGGAGTGGATGACCGCTCCCGGGCGATTCTGTTTTGGGGGCTGTCGCAGTGATCTGTAGCCCGGATGGAGCGCAGCGCAATCCGGGTCCCTGTCGCGGCGAACGATCGGCCCCGGATTACGCTTCGCTCCATCCGGGCTATGTTCGCGACATTCCGACCTAACCGGCCTCGCGCCGGCGGCTCTCGCTGGCTTCGCGCCGGGCGAGCCGGCTGCGATGCAGCGCGAACAGCTCCAGCATCTTGTCGGCGGGCTTGGCGGCACTGAACAGGTAACCCTGCATCTCGGAGCAACCGAGCGCGCGGAGCAGCCGCTGCTGCTCCTCGGTCTCGACACCCTCGGCCGTGGTGGTCATGCGGCGCGCGGTCGCCAGGTTGACGACGGCCTGGACGATGCTGGCGGAGCCGTCGGGCCCGGCGATGTCGTCGACGAAGCAGCGGTCGATCTTGATCTTGTCGAACGGGAAGCGGTGCAGATAGCTGAGCGAGGAATAGCCGGTGCCGAAATCGTCGAGCGCGATACGCACGCCGATGGCGCGGAGCTGGTGCAGGATCGCAAGCGCCGTGTCATCGTCGCGGATCAGCACCGCTTCGGTGATTTCGAGCTCGAGCCGGCTCGCCGGCAGGTTGGAGGCGGCGAGCGCCGCCATGATCTTCAGCGCCAGCGTGCCGCTCTTGAACTGCACCGGCGAGACGTTGACGGCAAGGCGGATGTCGTCGGGCCAGCCGGCCGCATCCCGGCAGGCGGTCGCCAGCACCCATTCGCCGATCTCGTTGATGAGACCGGTGTCTTCGGCGATCGGGATGAACTCGGCCGGCGAGACCATGCCGCGCTCGGGATGGCGCCAGCGTACCAGCGCCTCGCAGCCGGTGATGCGGTCGTCCTTCAGGCCGAGGCAGGGCTGGTAATAGACCTCGAGCTCGCCATGGGCGATGGCGTGGCGCAGGTCGATATCGAGCTGCCGCCGCTCGCGGACCTTGGCATCCATCTCGGGCTCGAAGAAGCGGTAGGTGCGGCGTCCTGCGGATTTGGCGGCGTACATCGCAAGGTCCGCGTTCTTCAGGATCTGGTCCAGCGCCGTGCCGTGTCCCGGCGCCAGCGCGATGCCGATGCTGGCGTCACTGGTGAGATGATGACCCATGCAGTCGAACGGCGTGCGGATGGCCTGAAAGACCCGGGCGACGAGATCGTTGACCTGGTCCGGCGACGTCACTGCGCTCTGCACGATGGCAAATTCGTCACCGCCGAGCCGCGCCACGAAATCGGTCGGGCCGGCGCAGCGGCTGAGGCTGGTTGCGACCAATTTCAGCAGCTCGTCGCCGACGAGATGGCCGAGCGCGTCGTTGACGCCCTTGAACTCGTCGATGTCGATATAGTGCACCGCGACCTCTTCGCCGTCGGCGATGGCGGCCAGCTCCTGCCTCAGATGCTCGTGGAACATGGCGCGGTTGGGCAGATCGGTCAGCGCGTCGTAATGGGCAAGATGGATGATGCGCTCCTCGATGCGCCGGCGCTCGGTAATGTCCTCGTGCGTCGCCACCCAGCCGCCGTCCGCGAGCGGCTCGTTGAGAACCTGGATCGAGCGGCCGTCCGCGGTGTCCACCACCATGGAATTGCGCACATGGATGTCGCGCAGCACGCGTTCGACATATTGATCGACGTCGCCGGTGAACGAGCCGGTCGTCTTGCGATGGGCGATGATGTCGTGGAAGCTGCAGCCCGGCGTCACCACGGCGGCCGACAGGCCGTACATGTCGATATAGCGCTGGTTGCACACCACGAGCCGGCGGTCCGCGCCGAACAGCAGCAAGCCCTGGGTCATGTTGTTGACGGCGCGGTCGAGGCGTTGCTTCTCCAGCGTCAGCCGCTCCCTGGAGAGGCGGTGCTGCTCCAGAAGCTTGCGCACGATCGCGATCAGAACGCCGGCGATGGCGAGCGCGGAAGAGGCGGCGACCGAGATCAGGATGCCGATCTGCTCACGCCAGTCGGTCAAGGCCGCCGCGCGTGTCGTGGTGGCCATCATCAGGATCGGGAAGTGGGGCAGGGCGTGCGAGGCGATCAGGCGGTCGTCGCCGTCGATCGGGCTCATGAAGCGTCCTGCGAAGTGATCGAGCCCGAAGACCCGCTGCTGCGCGAAGGAACCGGTCTTGAAATTCCGCCCCATCAATTCGCTGGAATGGGGATAGCGGGCGAGCAGCGTGCCGTCACGATGCAGCATCGAGATCGTCGCGCCTTCTCCGAGCACGACGGACTCGAAGAACTTCTCGAAATTGGCAGGCTCGATGCCGCGGCCGACCACGCCCATGAACTCGCCGTTCGGGCCCACGATCTTGCGGACGAGCAGGATGGTCCAGGCGCCGGAGATGCGGCTGTGCAGTGGCTCGATCAGGACATCAGGCGAATAGGGATCGTACTTGAAGGTGCGGAAATAGGCGCGGTCGGCGACGTTCACCTTGGGCGCCGGCCATGCCGTCGACGAGTTGATCACGTTGCCGTCGGCATCGATGATGTTGACGCCGCCGATGTAAGGCAGCGCCTCGATCTTCGAGCGCAGCATCCGGTGGATGTCCTCACCCGAGAGGCGCTTGCGATAGTCTTCCGCGCTGGAAACCCCGATCGCGCGGACGTGGCCGACGAAATCCTTCTGGATGACCGCGAAATCCTGCAATTGCTGATCGAAATGATGGGCCAGCATCAGCACGGTGTTTTCCAGCTCGCGGCCGGAATTGCGCAGCGCACGTTCGCGGAAGTTCTGCGCCATCAGCGTCGCGCCGACGGCAATTCCGGCGATCAGCAGCGCGCCGCCCACGACCAGCCAGCGGATCGGTCCGCTGCGCACGAAGGCCTGGTCGAAGAGGCGACTGCCGTATTTCGTCATCATGTCGATTGTTGCCGCGCACACGCCAGGATCAATTCTTGATCCTCAAGACATCCGTTGGTTTACGGGAACGGTATGGAGGCGAAGTTAGGAAGCGCGGTTAACGCGACATGAATCGCCGCACACAAAAGCGATCGAACGCGGCGTGCAAGCCGTGCAGGAATTGCCGCAAGACACCTGCGATGCCGGTCAGTTCCTGCCGGCTGGATCAAGTTCAACCAAGGCTTAACCATCTAAGGCGTTGGCGATCCTCAAGTCGCCATTGGCACGCGATTTGCGAACATGCCTGCCGACGACACAGTGAGGAGTTGATCATGAAAACCGTTTTGAAGAACTTCATTGCCGACGAATCCGGTGCGACCGCGATCGAATACGGCCTGATCGCCGCCGGCATCGCGCTTGCGATCATCGCCGTGGTCAACAATCTCGGCTCGACGCTGAAGCTGAAATTCGGATCGATCAGCACGTCGCTGAAGTAGAAGATCAGGCGCGGTAATGGCCGGACTTGCCGCCGAGCTTCTCGACGAGATGGATGCCCTCGATGCGGACGCCGCGCTCGACTGCCTTGATCATGTCGTAGATGGTGAGACAGGCGACCGACACGGCCGTGAGCGCCTCCATCTCGACGCCGGTCGGACCTGTCACCTTGACGCTGGCGCGCACGAGGCATCCCGGCAATTTCGCGTCCGGCTCGATGTCGACGGTGACCTTGGACAGCGCGAGCGGATGGCAGAGCGGGATCAGCTCGGAGGTGCGCTTCGCGGCCATGATGCCGGCGATGCGCGCGGTGCCGAGCACGTCGCCCTTCTTGGCGTTGCCCGAGACGATCAGATCGAGCGTCGCCCTGGTCATGACGACACGGCCTTCAGCGACCGCGAGCCGCTCGGTCGCGGGCTTGGCCGAGACGTCCACCATCCGCGCTTCGCCGGAGGCGCCGATATGGGTGAGGGCAGGCCCGGCCTTGGTCTTCGATGGCTTGGTCGTGGAAGCCTTGCGCGCCATGTCAGCGCGTACCGGTCGCGCGCGCGCCGGTCTCGCGCGCGAGCAGCGTGCGCGTGGCGGCGGTGACGTCGGCCTGCCGCATCAGGCTCTCGCCGACCAGGAAGGTCGACATACCGACGCGCTCGAGCCGGGCGAGATCAGCCGGGGTGAAGATGCCGCTTTCGCCGACCATCAGCCGCCCCTCGGGGATCAGCGGCGCCAGCGTCTCGCTGGTCGCGAGCGTGGTCTCGAAGGTGCGCAAATTGCGGTTGTTCACGCCGATCATCGGCGAACGCAGTTTTAGCGCGCGGTCGAGCTCGGCGCGGTCGTGGATCTCGATCAGCACATCCATGTCGTAGGCGAGGGCCGCGTCTTCGAGGTCCTTGGCGGTGGCGTCGTCGAGCGCGGCCATGATGATCAGGATGCAGTCGGCGCCATGCGCGCGCGCTTCCGCCACCTGATAGATGTCGAACATGAAATCCTTGCGCAGCACCGGCAGCGAGGTCGCCGCGCGCGCAGCCACCATGAAGTCGAGATGGCCCTGGAACGAGGGCGTGTCGGTCAGCACCGAAAGGCAGGCGGCGCCGCCGGCCTCATAGGCCCTGGCGAGGAGCGGCGGATCGAAATCCGCGCGGATCAATCCCTTCGACGGCGAGGCCTTCTTGACCTCGGCGATCAGCGCGTAGTCGCCGTTGGCATGCTTGGCCCTGATCGCACGCACGAAGCCGCGTGGAGCGGGCTGCGTCTTGGCCTTCGCCTCCACCGCCGACAGCGGCTGCGCGCGCTTGGCGGCGGCGATCTCCTCGCGCTTGTACGCCTCGATCTTGGTCAGGATGTCCGACATGTCAGGCTCAGCCGTTGGAGACCGCGATCAGGTGCTTCAGCCGCGCGTTCGCCGCGCCGCTGTCGAGCGATTTTGCGCCGATCGCAACGCCCTCCTTGAGGTCCTTGGCACGGCCGGCCACGACCAGTGCGGCGGCGGCGTTCATCAGCGCCACGTCGCGGTAGGGGCTCGGCTTGCCGTTGAGCACGCTTTGCAGCGCGATCGCATTGGCGTCGGCGTCGCCGCCCTTGAGCGCACCGGTCTCGCAGCGCGAGAGCCCGGCTTCCTCCGGTGTCACTTCGAAATTCCTGATCTCGCCATTGTGGAGCGCGGACACGAAGGTCGGGCCGGTGAGGGTGATCTCGTCGAGACCGTCGGAGCCGTGCACCACCCAGGCGGATTCGGAGCCGAGGTTCTTGAGCACCTGCGCCAGCGGTTGCACCCATTGCCTGGAGAACACGCCGACCATCTGCCGCTTCACGCCGGCCGGGTTGGACAGAGGGCCGAGCAGGTTGAAGATGGTGCGGGTCGCCAGCTCGACCCGGGTCGGGCCGACGTTCTTCATGGCGGGATGGTGGGCGGGAGCGAACATGAAGCCGATGCCGCATTCACGTACGCAGCGCCCGACTTGCTCCGGCTTGAGGTCGATCTTCACCCCGAGCGAAGCCAGCACGTCGGCAGCGCCCGAGCGCGACGACAGCGCGCGGTTGCCGTGCTTGGCCACCGGCACGCCGGCGCCTGCAACGATGAAGGAGGCGCAGGTCGAGACGTTGACCGAGCCGGAGCCGTCGCCGCCGGTGCCGACGATGTCGACGGCGTCGGGCGGCGCCGTCACGGTCAGCATCTTGGAGCGCATCGCCGCGACCGCGCCGGTGATCTCGTCCACGGTCTCGCCGCGCACCCGCAGCGCCATCAACAGGCCGCCCATCTGCGAGGGCGTAGCCTCGCCCGACATCATGGCGTCGAAGGCGGAAGCGGCTTCGTCACGCGACAGGCTGGCGCCGGTCGCCACTTTTCCAATGATCGATTTCAGGTCGTCCATCGCGTGCTTTCAACTCACTGGTTCGCGCCGGTCACCTGCGCGAAGGCGGCCTGATTAATGGTGGTCCCGATGTCGGTTTCAAGCTTGTTGACGTAGGCGGCGACCTGCTCCTCGATCTGGGCACGGTCGAGGCTGTCCTTCAGCTTCTTGACCGCGTCGGAGGCGGCATCGACCGCGGGATCGATGATGTCGGTGACGCGGAACACGATCACCTCGCTGCCGCCGCTCACGGGCGTCTGTCCGACGCCGTCCTTGACGGTGCGGAATGCGGCCGCCACGACGGTGCCGGGCACGCTGGCGGGCGAGTCGTCGCGCTTGAAGCCGGTCGCGGTCTCGACCTTGGCGCCGATCGCGGCCGCCTCATCCGCGAGCTTGCCGCCCGCTTCGAGCTTCTGCACCATCTCGGTTGCCTTGGCCTTCAGCTTGGTCGCGATCTGGTCCTGGCGCCAGCGCGCCTCGACCTGGTCGCGGACCTCATCGAGGTTGCGGTCGCGCGACGGCGTGATCGCGAGCACGTCGAACCAGACATAACCGCCCTTGAACGAGATCGCGTCGTTGTCGACGCCGACGTCGGTGTTGAAGGCCTGCGACACCACGTCGAGGCCCTGCGGAATGTTGGCCACCGGCTGGCCATTCGGGGCGCGGCCGGAGCGGTCGACGGCGTCGATGGTCACGGCGGTGAGGCCGAGCTTCTGCGCCGCGTCGATCACGCTGGAGCCGCCGCCGCGCTCGTCTTCCATCTTGTCGCGGAGTTCGGCGACCTTGACGCGCGCGCGGTCGGCCGCGATCTCGCGCTTGATGTCGCCGGCAAGCTTCGCATAGTCGGCCTCATTGCCCGGCTCGATCTTGTCGACCTTGACGATGGAGGTGCCAAGAGCGCCCTGGACCGGCTGGCTGATCTCACCGGCTGGAAGCGCGAATGCAGCATTGCCGACCGCAGGGTCGAGCGCCGACTTGGTCACCAGTCCAAGATCGACGTCGGAGGTGCTCAGCCCGCGCTCCTTGCCGAGATCCTCGAACGACATGCCGCCGGCGAGCCGCTCGCGCGCGGTCTTTGCCTCAGCTTCATTGGGAAACACGATCTGGTGGATCCGGCGCTTCTCAGGCGTGCCGAGCCGGTCCTTGCGCTGCTCGAACAGCTTCTTGGCGTCCTCGTCGGAGACCTCGGTCCATTTGCCGATCTCCTCCGGCGAGATCACGACGAAGGCGATCTTGCGAAATTCGGGCGCGCGGAACTGGACCTTGTGGTCCTCGAAATAGGCGGCGAGCGCCTCGGGCGAGGGCGCGTCGATGGTACCTGCCTGGGCCGCGTCGAGCCTGACGAACTCGATCGAGCGCTGCTCGTTCTGGAAGCGCGTCAGGACGTCGATCATGGCCTTCGGCGGCTCGAGGCCGGCGCCGATCGTGCCGGTGATCTGCCGGCGCAGCGACACCTTGCGCTGCTCGGCGACGTAGCGCTGCTCGGTGTAGCCGAAGTTGCGGATCATGGCCTGGAAGCGGTTTGCATCGAAGTTGCCGCCGACGCCCTTGAAGTTGGGGTCGTTCATGATGACCTGGCGGATCTGCTCGTCGGACTGGCCGAGCCCGAGACGGCGCGCCTCTTCGTCGAGGGCGGCTTCAGCAATGGTCTGCTGCAGCACCTGCCGGTCGAGGCCGAAGGCACGGGCCTGGTCGGGCGTTAGCGGACGGCCGAACTGGCGGCTGATCTGCTGCAGGCGGTCGGTGTAGATCTGCCGGAACTCGTTCAGCGAAATCTCGGTGCGGCCGATCTTGGCCACGGTGGACTGGCCGAAGCCCTTGAAGATGTCGGCGATGCCCCAAATGCCGAAACTGACGATCAACACGCCCATCACCACGGCCATAATGGTCTTGCCGAGCCAGTTCGATGAGGCCTTGCGCATTCCTCGAAGCATTTGGTCCAACTTGTTTGGTCAGGAGGGGAACGGGAGCGCGTCTTAATGCAGATTCCGCAAAAGCGCGTCACCAAATTGATAGATCATCATAAAGTGGCGGCTTTCCCCCCGCAACCTCAGGTCATGCGACGGCGAGAAGCTGCGGTTAAAAGCCCCAAAGCGTTTTCTGTCAGGAAAACGCGTCAGAACAAGAATCTGGAACTGCGGCAGGTCCTCTGCTAGCGCATGAACAAACCCTCATATCGCTGGAAATTGACATGACCGACGCCATCCGACCGCTGATCGCCGGCAATTGGAAAATGAACGGCCTGAAGGCCCAAGCTGCCGAATTCGACGCCATGCTCAATGGCGCGGCAGATGTGGTCGCCAAGGCCGACCTGCTGGTCTGCCCGCCGGCGACCCTGGTTGCCGCCTTCGCCGAGAAGGCACGCGGCAAGAAAGTTGCGGTGGGGGCGCAGGACTGCCATCCGAAGGCATCCGGTGCCCATACCGGCGACATCGCCGCCGAAATGCTGGTGGATGCGGGCGCGACCGCCATTATCGTCGGCCATTCCGAGCGTCGCGCCGATCACGGCGAGGGGGACGCCCTCGTCAGGCAGAAGGCCGAAGCGGCCTGGCGGGCGGGGGTCACGGCGATCGTCTGTATCGGCGAGACGCAAGGCCAGCGCGACGCCGGCCAGACCCTGGACATCCTCCGCGGTCAGCTCCAGGGCTCGCTCCCGGATGCCTCGACCGCCGCCAATCTGGTCGTGGCCTATGAGCCGGTCTGGGCGATTGGCACCGGCCTGACCCCTACGGCCCAGGATGTCGAGCAGATTCATGGGTTTATCCGGGAACTCCTGACCTCCCGGTTCAAGGCTGATGGCGCCAGGATGCGGATCCTCTACGGTGGCTCGGTCAAGCCCTCGAACGCGGCCGAGCTGATGGCCGTGAAGAACGTGAACGGCGCGCTGGTCGGCGGCGCCAGCCTGAAAGCGGCCGATTTCCTTGCCATTGCCAAGGGCTGCCCCTAGCTAACCCAAAGCTTTGGCAGTCCTAAGCTAAGTCTTGGACCGATCGGGGGTGGCAATACCCCCTCCGATCGTGTAACACCGCGCAACTTCAGGAAAACCCGCGAAGCGCGATCGGCCGCCGTCAGGCGCCGCCCGCTTGTGACGGAAGGACACTATGCAGACCGTTGTCATCGTCATTCACCTCATGATCGTCGCCGTCATGATCGGCGCCGTCCTGCTCCAGAAGTCGGAAGGCGGCGGCCTCGGCATGGGCGGCGGCGCGGGCTTCATGTCCAGCCGCGGCACCGCGAACCTCCTGACGCGGACCACCGCGATTCTGGCTGCGGGCTTCTTCCTGACCAGCATGTTCCTGTCCTGGCACGCGGGCTACAGCCGCGCGCCGTCGTCGATCATCGGCACGCCGGCGTCGCAGGGCCAGCCGGCCGGCGGATCGCCGATCGCGCCGCCGACCTCGGGCGGCATCCTGGATTCGCTGAAGAAGGCCGACGAGCAGCAGCAGGCGCCGGCTCCGACCGGCCCGCAGGTACCGCGCTCGCAATAAAGCAGGGGGGCCATGCAGGGCGGTGGCTACCGTCCTGCATCAACAATCCCCATCAAGGCACTGTCACCACTCTTAGTTCTGGCTCACCCACAGGCCCGCAAAATCTTTGGGGCGGAAGACGAATCGCTTTGGCGAATCGAATTCGAGGGATTAGAGGTTAAGTCCCATGGCGCGGTACATATTCATCACCGGCGGCGTGGTTTCTTCGCTCGGCAAGGGTCTGGCTTCAGCGGCACTCGGTGCCCTGCTGCAGGCCCGGGGCTACAAGGTCCGCCTCCGCAAGCTCGATCCCTATCTCAACCTCGATCCCGGGACGATGTCGCCGTATCAGCACGGCGAAGTGTTCGTGACCGATGACGGCGCGGAGACCGATCTCGATCTCGGTCACTACGAGCGCTTCACCGGCCGGCCGGCGACCAAGGCCGACAACATCACGACGGGGCGCATCTACCAGGACATCATCACCAAGGAGCGCCGTGGCGATTATCTCGGCGCGACCATCCAGGTGGTTCCGCATGTCACCAACGCCATCAAGGAATTCGTCCTCGACGGCAATGACGATTACGATTTCGTGCTGGTCGAGATCGGCGGCACCGTCGGCGACATCGAAGGCCTGCCGTTCTTCGAGGCGATCCGCCAGCTCAAGAACGAGCTGCCGCGCGATCACGCCGTCTATATCCACCTGACGCTGCTGCCGTACATTCCGAGCGCCGGCGAATTGAAGACCAAGCCGACGCAGCACTCCGTGAAGGAGCTGCGCTCGATCGGCATCCAGCCGGACATCCTGCTCTGCCGTACCGATCGCGAGATCCCGAAGGAGGAGCGGCGCAAGCTCGGCCTGTTCTGCAACGTGCGCGAAAGCGCCGTGATCGAAGCGCGCGACGCCGACAGCATCTACGCTGTCCCTGAGGCCTATCACAACGCAGGCCTCGACGACGAAGTGCTTGCCGCCTTCGGCATCGGATCGCGGATCCCGCCGGTGCTCAAGAGCTGGCAGCAGATCAACGAGCGCATCCGCAATCCCGAAGGCAACGTCACCATCGCCATCGTCGGCAAGTACACCGGCATGAAGGATGCGTATAAGTCGCTGATCGAGGCGCTCTCGCATGGCGGCATCGCCAACAAGGTGAAGGTCAATCTCGACTGGATCGAGAGCGAGATCTTCGAGAAGGAAGATCCCGCGCCGTTCCTCGAGCACGTCAACGGCATCCTGGTGCCGGGCGGATTCGGCCAGCGCGGTGCGGAGGGCAAGATCAAGGCGGCGCAGTTCGCACGCGAGCGCGACGTGCCGTATTTCGGCATCTGCTTCGGCATGCAGATGGCGGTGATCGAGGCCGCGCGAAACCTCGTCGGCATCGAGGATGCCAACTCCACCGAGTTCGGCCCGACCAAGGAGCCGCTGGTCGGCCTGATGACGGAGTGGCTGCGCGGCAACGAGCTCGAGAAGCGCTCGCAGGCCGGCGATCTCGGCGGCACGATGCGGCTTGGCGCCTATCCCGCCGCGCTCAATCGCGGCAGCCGCGTCTCGCAGGTCTATGGCGGCGCGACCGAGATTTCAGAGCGCCACCGCCATCGTTACGAGGTCAACACCGCCTACAAGGACCGCCTCGAGCAGCATGGCCTGAAATTCTCCGGTCTGTCGCCCGATGGCGTGCTGCCTGAGATCGTCGAGTACGAGGATCACCCCTGGTTCATCGGCGTCCAGTTCCACCCCGAGCTGAAGTCGCGCCCCTTCGAGCCGCACCCGCTGTTCGCCTCGTTCATTCAGGCGGCGATGGTGCAGAGCCGGCTCGTCTGATGGTTCAGCGCGCGGCCGAGTAGTCGCGCGCGTGGTGCATCGGCGCAAACGCGACCCGCGCTGACGGTTCAGGCGCAAACGATCCCGTGATCAGCTTCATCTGCGGCCGTCGCGTCAGCCTGTAGACGGCCGCTGGCGGCACGTTCAGCAAGGCGCGATCCACCAGCTTTGCGCGCAGGCCGAGCCGATCGAGCATGGGCCGCGGCACCGGGCAGTTCATGCCATAGGTGAACTGGTAGAAGGCGCCACCGGGACGGACATAGCTGAACGCGCCGCTGAGGATCGAGATGACCTTGCGCCTGGACATGTTGAGCAGCGGCAGGCCGCTTACGACCGCGCCCACGGGAGCACCGTCATAGAGGCGCTCGGCCGCGAGCCGCGCCGCGTCCATCCACAGCACGCGCGACCCGGGAAAGCGCATCTGCAGGAGCTTCATGAAGTCGGAGCCGTATTCGATCAGCGTGAGATCCTGCGGCCGGACCCCTCGTTTGAGCAGCTTGTAGGTGAATGCGCCGGTGCCGGGACCGAGCTCGAGAATTGGCCCCGTCGTTGCACTGATCTCGCGCGTGATGAGGTCGGCGAGCGCCGCACCCGATGGTGCGATCGCGCCGACCCGACGCGGGGACGACATCCAGGACAGGAAGAACGAAAGGAAATCGTTGGGCATGCGCACTCCGGCATCTTGGTTTGCACCTCAAAGGAGGTGCGACGGATGCAGTGTCGCGGGAGCGCATTGCGACAGCATTGCGCTATGGGGCGCGAATGCGAATTGAATCAGCTCTGCCGCACTTCCGGCAGCGTCATCCGGAAACAGGCACCGCCTTCCGGCCCGTCCGCCACCGAGACGTGGCCGCCATGCAGCTGCACGATCTCGCGCACCATGTTGAGGCCGAGGCCGGCACCGCGATCGAGCGGGGTCAGCCGATAGAACGGCTCGAAGATCTGCTCGCGCTGATCGGCGGGAATGCCGGCGCCTTCATCGGTGACCTCGATGCTCGCAGGGCCGCTGACGCGAATCCCGATCGTGCCGCGGCGCGGGCCATGCTGGATCGCATTCTGCACGAGATTGGTCAGCGCGCGCTCCAGCGCCGCCGCATCGCCGATCGTCTCGACCGGTGTCGCCGGTGCATCGAGCGCCAGCTCGTAACCGGCGGCGATTGCCAGCGGCGCGAGGTCCGCGGCGACGCTTTGCGCAACGGCGGCGAGATTGACGCGCGTGAAGGGATGGCCGCAGCGATCGAGCCGCTGGATATCGAGCAATTGCTCGGCAAGCGTCGCAAGCCGCGCGGCATCCTCCAGCAGGCGGGTCTTGTCCGGACCGGGGCTAAGCGACTCCAGCCGCGTGTTCAGGATCGCGATCGGCGTGCGCAGCTCATGTGCGGCGTCCGCGACGAAGCGCTTGTGGCGGGCATAGCCCTGGTCGAGCCGCGCCAGCGCATCGTTGATCGCGGTCACCAGCGGCACGACCTCCAGCGGGATGCGCTCGACCGGGAGCCGCGCGCCGCGCTGGTGGATATCGATGCGTCGCGCCTCGTTCGCCGCGGTATCGAGCCCCCTGAACGCGCGCTGCACGATCATCGGCGTCGCGATGAACGTTGCCGTTCCCATCAGGAGCAGGCCGGGCAGGGCGATGCCGAGGAACGCAAGGGATGTCGTGAACAGGGCCTTGGCGCCGGTCAGACGTCCCTGCGTCGCCGTGATGATCTGCACATTGCCCGCATCGGTGTCGACTCGCTTCAGCCGCGCCGCCGGCTTGCGCGGATCGTCCTCGAACAGTTGCCAGCCGAGCCGCGCCTGGCTGATCTGGTCGAGGCCGCTGCCGATCGCGGCGAATTCTGCCGGCACGTTGCCTTCGCTGAGCGAATGTCCCTGCTTGTCGCGGACCAGGAACCAGAGGTCGGGTGTCTCGTTGCGCAATTGCTGCAGCTCGGCGGTCGGTCGCAAGATCAGTCCGCCTTGCGCCTCGCGCGCGAGCGCGCGCTGGACGACATCGATGACGCGGTCCTCGTCGCGCTCGGCCAGCACGAAGCCGGAGGCGCACAGCCCGGCCAGGACGACCGCAACCAGCGCGACCAGGATCGCGGCCTGGAGCGAGAGCAGGCGCCAGCTCAAGCGCGAGCGCAGGCAATAGGGATCGTCGTGTTTGCTCATTTAGCTTCTTCAGGCTGGCAGTTTCTTGAGGAGATAGCCGACGCCGCGAATGCCGTGGATCTCGATGCCCGCGTCGGCTTCCGCGAGCTTTCGCCTGAGCCGCGAGACATGCGTGTCGAGCGCGTTGGACTGGATCTCGTCGTCGAAATTGTAGACGGCCTCTTCCAGAGCCGAGCGCAACACGGTCCGGCCCATGCGGCGGACCAACGCCTCGAGCACCAGCAGCTCGCGGCGCGGCAGCTCGAACGGCGCGCCGTCGATGCTGGCTTCGCGATGACCGAGGTCGAAGGCGAGGCGGCCGGCACGGATGATTTCGGGGGAGAGGCCCGCGGGCCGCCGCAGCACGGCGCGCAGCCGCGCCAGCAGCTCCTCGACCGCAAACGGTTTTGCCAGATAGTCATCGGCGCCGCCGTCGAGCCCGGCGATGCGGTCGGCGAGCTCGCCGCGCGCAGTCAGGACGATGATCGGCACGCCGTCGGCGCGCGCGCGGAGCTTTGGGATCAGAGCGAGGCCATCGCCGTCAGGAAGCTGGCGGTCGAGCAGGACGGCGGCATGGACGTCGGCCGAAATGGCCTCCTCCGCCTCGGCCAGCGTCGGCGCATGGTCCACCACCATGTCGTAGCGCTTCAGCGCCGAGGCCAGCGCGCAGGCCATTTCCGCTTCATCTTCGACCAGCAAAATCCGCATGTGACAGGCACCTGAACCGCAACTGAGCCTTTCTAGCGGCCCGATCATTGCGGCAGCATTGCGGGAGTCTGGCGCAGCGCCGGGAGCTCAAGCCATGCGCAGAACGCCACCGGGGCAGCCGGGCGGGGCTCAAGACGCCGTGGGGGCCAGCCGCTATAACCGCCGGGCCTGTTCAGGGAGGAACATGAATGATCTACGAAATGCGCGTCTATCGCTGCGTACCCGGCCGCCTGCCGGCGCTCTTGAAGCGGTTTGAGACGGTGACGCTGAAGCTGTGGGAGAAGCACGGCATCAAGCAGGCCGGGTTCTTCACCACGCTGATCGGCGAATCCAACCAGGAGCTGACCTATTTTCTGGCCTGGGATTCGCTTGCCGAGCGCGAGACGAAGTGGGCCAAGTTCATGACCGATCCGGACTGGATGAAAGCACGCGCCGAGAGCGAAGCGGATGGCCAGATCGTCGGCAATATCGTCAGCCAGCTCCTGACGCCGACGGCCTTCTCGGCGGTGAAGTAGGAACCTGCCGCTGCAAGGGCGGCGCCGGGAACCCCGGCGCAACCCTGATATTCGGACGGCCCGGGCCGAATAGGGTTGATCCGACCCTCGTGGCGGCTATGGTCGCGCCGAAACGAGGGATTTGCCTTGAGCTCTTCGAATTCTGCTGCGCCGGTCGTGACCATTGGCCGGGTCAAGTTTGGTAATGATCTGCCGATTGCGATCATTGCGGGACCCTGTCAGCTCGAAAGCCGCCAGCATGCGCTGGAGGTGGCCTCCGCGCTGAAGGAGATCGCGGCGCGGCTGAACATCGGCCTCGTCTACAAGACCTCGTTCGACAAGGCCAACCGTACCAGCGCCTCGGCGGCGCGCGGGCTGGGCCTAGCGCAGTCGCTGCCGATCTTCGCCGAAATTCGATCCTCGCTCGGCCTGCCTGTTCTGACCGACGTGCACGAGGCCACGCAATGCGCCGAGGTGGCGCAGGCGGTGGACATCCTGCAGATCCCGGCCTTCCTGTGCCGGCAGACCGATCTGCTGCTGGCGGCGGCCGCGACCGGCAAGGTGGTCAACGTCAAGAAGGGACAGTTCCTGGCGCCGTGGGATATGGCGAACGTGGTCGCGAAGATCACCAGCGCCAACAATCCCGACGTGCTCGTCACCGAGCGCGGTGCGTCCTTCGGCTACAACACGCTGGTCTCCGACATGCGCGCGCTGCCGATCCTGGCGCGCACCACTGGCGCGCCCGTGATCTTCGACGCCACCCATTCGGTGCAGCAGCCGGGCGGGAAGGGCACGTCCTCCGGCGGCGAGCGCGAATTCGTGCCGGTGCTGGCGCGCGCGGCGGTCGCGGTCGGCGTTGCCGGCGTCTTCATCGAGACCCATCCCGATCCCGATCGCGCGCCCTCCGACGGTCCCAACATGGTGCCGCTGCGCGAGTTCGAGGGACTGGTCGCCCGGCTGATGGCGTTCGACGCGCTGGCCAAGAGTACGTCAAAGAGTACGTCAAAGGGCACCACGCGCTGATGCACCAGCCTGTGACCAGGCCGTCGTCCGACCAGAAATTTCCGCCCGCGATCAACATCATTGCGCTCGCCGGTTTCTCGGCCGCACTGTCGACGCGTGCGCTCGATCCCGTCCTGCCGCATGTCGCGGATGATTTCGCGATCAGCATCACGACGGCTGCGAGCATCGCGGCCGGTTTCGCCCTGATCTACGCGCTGGTTCAGCCGGCGATCGGAGCGGCTGCCGATCTGTTCGGTAAGGCGCGATTGATGACAGCGTGCCTGGCGCTGCTCGGCGTCGCCTGCATCCTGGGCGCGCTCGCCACCTCTTTCACCGGGTTGTTCGCAAGCCGCATCCTCGCCGGCATCGCCGCGGGCGGCGTGTTTCCGGTCGCGCTCGGCCTCACCTCCGACCTCGTTGCGCCCGCCAAGCGGCAGGTTGCGATCGGACGCACGATGGCGGGCTCGATGACCGGCAATCTGCTCGGCTCATCCGCCAGCGGAATCATTGGCGATTTCATCGGCTGGCGCGGCGTGCTCGTGATCCTCGGTGTGCTTGGCCTGATTGCGGCCGTGGCGGTTGCGGCAGGCTTTCGCGGTGTTCCGTTGACGGCGCCTCCGAAGACCAACCTGAAGACCTTGCGGCAGGGCTACCGCACCATCTTTGCCAATCCGAACACGCGCTTCTGCTACTCGGCCGTGTTCATCGAGGGCTGCTGCGTGCTCGGCCTGTTTCCCTTCATCGCCGCGTTCCTGTTCGATCTCGGCGAGAAATCGCTCTCAATCGCGGGTATCGTGATTGCGGGGTTTGCGGTCGGCGGGTTGCTTTACACCCTCACCGTATCGCGCATGCTGCCGCGGCTCGGCGTCAAGGGCATGATGATCGCGGGGGCGAGCATCGTGGGGCTGCAGCTCTGTGCGCTCGCTTTTGGTTTCGGCTGGAAACTGCAATTCGTCAGCATGCTGCTGATGGGCTGGGGCTTCTACATGATCCATGGCTGCCTGCAGGTGTTCGCCAGCGAGCTGTCGATCGGCGCGCGGGCGACCGCCATGTCGCTGCATTCGTTCTTCTTCTTCATGGGGCAGACGGTCGGGCCGCTCGCCTACGGCTTCGGCCTCCACCATGCCGGCAAGGAGCCGACCCTGCTCGCCAGCGCCGCGATCATGGTGGTGCTGGGCCTCGCCTGCGCGCGGCTGCTCAAGCAGCGGGCGCCCACCGACGCGCGCTGAAGTCCATTCGGTGACCTAAGCGGGGCGACGTCCCTCATCATGACACCACTGCCAGCGTATGCATGGCACGCGAATTGCTTTGATTTTGGGCAAATCGAGGTGTGAGATCGTGGACGCCCAAACCAGCCGTTCCGCCAGCGCAGCCAGCTCGCCCCGCTTGACCGGGTATCTCACCAAGCCACCGCTGCGGCGTTTCCTGACCGATTGCCACGCCGAATTCCGGACTGACAATTCCGGCGAGCTCGCCGACTACATCCCCGAGCTGAAGCGCGCCAATCCCGATCATTTCGGCATCGCGCTCGTCACCATCGACGGCCATGTCTACGAGGTCGGCGACAGCGACGTTCCGTTCACGATCCAGTCGGTGTCCAAAGCCTTCGTCTTCGCGCTGGCGCTGGAGATGGTCGGTGAGGAGCGCGTCGCGGCCACCATCGGCGTCGAGCCGAGCGGTGAAGCCTTCAACTCGATCCGGCTCACCAACGACAACCGTCCTTTCAATCCCATGGTCAATGCCGGCGCGATCGCCTGCTCGGGCCTGATCTATGAGGTGGACGGGAAAGGCGCTTTCGAGCGCGTCCGCGCCAAGCTCAGCCAGTTCGCCGGCCGCGAGCTCGGCGTCGACGAGGCCGTGCATGCCTCGGAGACCGCGACCGGCAACCGCAACCGCGCGATTGCCTGGCTGCTGCGGAACTATGCGGTGCTGCCCGACGACGTCGATGCCGTGCTCGACGTCTACTTCCGCCAATGCGCGATCCTGGTCACCGCGCGCGACCTCGCGGTGATGGCGGCAACGCTCGCCAATCGCGGCATCAATCCGGTCACGGGCGTCCAGGTCATCACGCCGAACATCGTCGCGCGCACGCTGTCGGTGATGACGAGCTCGGGCATGTACGATTATGCCGGCGAGTGGACCTATCGTGTCGGCATCCCCGCCAAGAGCGGCGTCGGCGGCGGCATCGTCGCTGCGCTGCCCTCGCAGCTCGGGCTCGGCACCTTCTCGCCGCTGCTCGACAATCATTTCAACAGCGTGCGCGGCCTGAAGGTCTGCGAGGCGCTGTCGGCGCGGTTCGACCTGCACATGCTCAACCGCAACGCGGACGTGCGCACCAGCATCATGGCGGACTACGACGTCTACGGCATCTCTTCCCGCCGCAGCCGCCAGCCGCACGAGCAGCAGATCCTCGATGAGCGCCACAGCGACATCCGCGTGCTCGAGCTCGTCGGTGCGATGAATTTCGGCACGATCGACTACGTCACACGAAGGCTCACCAGCGAGCCGCCGAACGCGCCGCTGCTGATCATCGATTTCCGCCGCGTCCCCGACATCACCGCGGCCGGCGCGGAGCTGCTCGGCGAGACACTGACTGCGCTCGGCAATGCCGGCGTCACCGCCATTCTGTCCGGCTTCGAGGAGAGCTCCGCGGTGTGGAGTGCGATCGCCGCGCGCACGGCCGAGCCGCGCCGGCTGCGCCACTTCGCGCTGCTCGATGATGCCGTCGAGTGGGCCGAGGACCAGGTGATCTATCGCTTCGGCGGCTTCACCGACGTCAAGGAGAGCGCGCATCTCGGCGAGCAGGCGCTGCTCGCCGAACTCGACGCGGAGGAGATCTCCGAGATCGTCAAGCTCTCGACCACGCGGCACTACGCGGCCGGCCAGCGCATCATCGCCAGCGGCGAGCCTGCCAATTCGCTGTTCTTTCTCCAGAGCGGCATGGTCAGCGTGAAGCTGCCGAGCGGCGTGCGGCTCGCCTCGCTCGGCCCCGGCATGGAGTTCGGCGAGATGGCGATCCTGGAGCAAAGCCGCAGCGCCGACGTTCTCGCCGATACGCCCGTCACCTGCCTCGAACTGCCGCTCGACAGCTTTGCCGACTACCGCCGCCTGCACCCGGAGACGTCGCTGAAGATCATGCGCAACCTCGCCGCGATCCTGGCGCGGCGGCTGGTTGCGGCTAATGCGAAGGTCGATCTGCTCAGCGCATATTAGGGCGCACCGAGAGCTGCGCTATTTCGTTCCAACAGCCGGGATCGGCTCCATCCCGCTCGCGACGATCGCTTCGCGCGCGGCGGGGGAGGCGAGGAAGTTTATCAAGGCGCGGCCAGCCTCGGGCTCCTTCGATCCGGTCGCAATCCCGGCCGAAAAGATCGTGATCTTCTGCAATTCGTTCGGCAGGGGACCTACGATATCGATGCCCTTCACGGGCTTCAGTTCGCTGATCTGCTGAAAGCCGAGTTCGGCCTCGCCGTGCGCGACGATCTCGCCGACGGGCGTTGCCGGAATCTTGCGCGCCTTGTCCTTCATGATTTCGGCGATGCCGAGCTTGTCGAACATCTCGGTCGAGACGTAGACGCCGCTGGCGCTGTCGGAATAGGCGATCGTCTTCGCCGCCAGCAGCGCGCGCTTGACCGCCTCGACCGAGCTGATGTCCGGCCTCGGCGCGCCCGATTTGACGGCGATCCCGATCGGCGATTTGGTGAGATCGACCTGGCTGCCGGCAACGACCTTGCCCTTGCTCGCGAGGTCGTTGAGGGCATAGCCCACCATGATCAGGACGTCGGCCGGTTCGCCGCGCTCGAGCCGCACGGGAATCGCGTTGGTGGTGGTCCCCATCGACGGCCCATATTCCGTCAGCACCTTGTTGCCGGTGGCTTTCTCGAACTCCGGCACGAGCGCCTTGTAGGCCGCCGTCAATCCACCCGAGATCATCACCCGGACTTCGGCAGCATCGGAGGCGCCGGTAAGCCACAGGGCGCCCAGAACGCCCAGGGCGACGTTGCGGACTGTTGCTGACATCGTTTTCATTGTTGTTCTTCTCCTGTTAGCCCCGCCCGCGATAGGGCGCGACGCCTTGCTCGGGCACCCACAGGCCCTTCGGCACGCGGCCGGTCTGCCAGAACACGTCGATCGGGATGCCGCCGCGCGGGTACCAGTAGCCGCCGATGCGGAGCCATTTCGGCTTGATCTCGCTCGCGATGCGCTTTCCGATCATCACGGTGCAATCCTCGTGGAAGGCGCCGTGGTTGCGAAAGCTCGCGATGTAGAGTTTCAGCGACTTCGACTCCAGCAGCCATTGGCCCGGCGCGTAGTCGATCATCAGATGCGCGAAATCCGGCTGGCCCGTGACCGGGCAGAGCGAGGTGAATTCCGGCGCGGTGAAGCGCACCAGATAGTCCGTGTCCTTTTGCGGATTGGGCACGCGGTCGAGCTGGGCTTCTTCCGGCGTGTGCGGCCATTCGACCGCACGGCCGAGCTGGAGGGATTTTTTCGCCATCGTCGTCACATCCTTTTACGGATGTCGGGATGGACGCAATCGCGGCCGTCGTCAACCCGAGGCGATCGTCTGGATCATGACGATCCGGTCGTTACCGGACTCGCAGCCCCACAGCTCGCCCGGGCGGCCGTCGAGCTGACGGACATTGGCGTTGGCCTTGTCGCTGGCGAAGACGTTGAACTTTTCAGTGGCGGGATCGAAACGCACGATGGCATTGGCCGAAAAATCCGTGAGCCACACCTTGTCCCTGTCGTCGACATAGACCGCGTAGGTGCGGGGACGCTCGCCCGGCAGCTTCCATGTCTTCCAGGATCCGTCAGCGGGATCGTGCACGGAGACGTGGCCGCTGTTCCACTCGCTGACCCAGATCCGGCCCTTCGAATCCGACCAGACCCGCCGCGCACCCTGGTTCGGTGTCGGCGGCTCGACGACATGGGCGTTGCCCGTCGCAAGGTCGATCCTGGCGATATGGCTGCCGGCGAGCGAGGCATACCAGACATCGCCCTTGGGCGTCACGGTGATGCCGTAGGGTCCGATGCCCTTCGGTGCCCTGAACACGTCCATCTCGCCCGACTTCGGTGCGAGGCGGCCGTAATATCCAGACAAGCCCGTGAACCAGTAGATACCAGTCTTGTCGAACACGCCGGTGTTGAGATTGGCGGAGGCGAACTTTTCCGGCAGGCGGAACAGCGTGACCTTGAGATCACCGGGGTCGACCCGCGCGATCGCATTCTGGCCGCCTTCGGTGATCCAGGGAGCGCCGTCGGGGCCGATCGTCACGCCGTGCGGGGCGGCGCCCTGGCCGAGGCCGGCCGTCTTGAAACTGCCATCCCGGGGATCGAGCCTGCCGAGCAGGCCCTTGCCTTGGGCCGTGAACCAGATCGTGCCGTCAGGGGCGGGCGTGAGATCGTGCAAGCCAATGCCGGTGCTGATCGGGAAATATTTCGTCCGGAACGGGGGCTCCTGCGCAAGACTTGGGCGGGCGGCAAGGACGGCGGCGCTCGAAGCAAGAAACTGGCGGCGATTCATGGCGTTACCTCGGCTTCTTGGAATTGAGGATGGACGCGCAGACCCGGCGTTCTCAAGTTTAGTCCTGGGTGCTTCACGCGTCAGCCGAAGCCGGGCGCCCAAGCGTTCACATTTGCTTGCGGCCCGTGTAAGACCCGCGGCACCGATCAGCCCTAACGAACGGAAGTGCACATCATGACCGCCATCATCGACATCATCGGCCGCGAAATTCTCGATAGCCGGGGCAATCCCACCGTCGAGGTCGACGTCGTGCTGGAAGATGGCGCGCTCGGCCGCGCCGCCGTGCCCTCTGGCGCCTCGACGGGTGCCCATGAGGCGGTGGAACTGCGCGATGGCGACAAGGCCCGCTATCTCGGCAAGGGCGTCACCAAGGCGGTCGGCGCTGTCAACGGCGAGATCTTCGAGGCCCTGAGCGGCCTCGACGTCGAGCAGCAGGCCCAGATCGACCAGATCATGATCGAGCTCGACGGTACGCCGAACAAGAGCCGGCTCGGCGCCAATGCCATCCTCGGCGTCTCGCTGGCCTGCGCCAAGGCGGCCGCGAACTCGCTCGACATGCCGCTCTACCGCTACGTCGGCGGCACCTCGGCGCGGCTGCTGCCGGTGCCGATGATGAACATCATCAATGGCGGCGTGCATGCCGACAACCCGATCGACTTCCAGGAATTCATGATCCTTCCGGTCGGCGCGTCCTCTTTCGCCGAAGGCCTGCGCTACGGCGCGGAGGTGTTCCACACGCTGAAGTCGGAGCTCAAGAAAGCCGGCCACAACACCAATGTCGGCGACGAAGGCGGCTTCGCCCCGAACCTGCCGTCGGCGGATGCCGCGCTCGAGTTCGTCATGAACGCGATCGGCAAGGCCGGCTTCAAGGCGGGCAACGACATCGTGCTCGGCCTCGACTGCGCCTCGACCGAGTTCTTCAAGGACGGCAAGTACGTCTATGAAGGCGAGGGCAAGACCCGCTCGATCTCCGAGCAGGCCAAGTATCTCGGCGATCTCGTCTCGCGCTATCCGATCGTGACCATCGAGGACGGCATGTCGGAAGACGACATGGATGGCTGGAAGGAGCTCACCGACCTCATCGGCAAGAAGTGCCAGCTCGTCGGCGACGACCTCTTCGTCACCAACGTCAAGCGCCTCGCCGAAGGCATCAAGGCCGGCCGCGCCAACTCGATCCTGATCAAGGTCAACCAGATCGGCACGCTGACCGAGACGCTCGCCGCCGTCGAGATGGCGCACAAGTCGGGCTACACCTCGGTGATGTCGCACCGCTCCGGCGAGACCGAGGATTCCACCATCGCCGACCTCGCGGTCGCCACCAATTGCGGTCAGATCAAGACCGGCTCCCTTGCGCGTTCCGATCGCACGGCCAAATACAACCAGCTTCTGCGCATCGAGCAGCAGCTCGGCAAGCAGGCGCTCTACGGCGGCAAGGCGGCACTGAAGGCGCTGGCATAAGCCAGCGTCACCGCGCGAAAGCACGAAAAACAGGGACAGGGGAGGATCGACATGAGCGACGGCAAGACCGGACTGCAACTGCGTTCGCTGATCAAGAAGAGCGGTGAGCTCGAGATCTCGCTGATCGACGTGCCGACCCCCGAGCCTGCGGACGACGAAGTCGTCGTCCGCGTCGAGGCGGCGCCGATCAACCCGTCCGACCTCGGCCTGCTCGTCGGCGCCGCCGACATGAGCACGGCCAGGGCCTCGGGCACGAAGCAGGCGCCGGTCATCACCGCAACTGTCCCGCAAGGCGCGATGCGCGCGATGGGGGCGCGCCTCGACCAGTCCCTGCCGGTCGGCAATGAAGGTGCCGGCGTCGTCATCAAGACGGGCTCGTCGGACGCTGCGAAGGCCCTGATGGGCAAGACGGTCGCGATGATCGGCGGCGCCATGTATTCGCAGTACCGGACGATGAAGGTCAGGGATTGCCAGCCGCTGCCCGAGGGCACCACGGCGGCGGAGGGCGCGTCCTGGTTCGTCAATCCGCTCACTGCGCTTGGCATGACCGAGACCATGCGGCGCGAGGGCCACAAGGCCCTGGTGCATACCGCGGCGGCTTCCAATCTCGGCCAGATGCTGAACAAGATCTGCCTCGCCGACGGCATTCCGCTGGTCAACATCGTGCGCAGCAAGGAGCAGGCGGAGATCCTGAAGAAGATCGGCGCCAAGTATGTTGTCGATTCCAGCGTGCCTAGCTTTCTCGACGATCTTACGGCCGCGCTGGTCGAGACCGGCGCCACCATCGCCTTCGACGCCATCGGTGGCGGCAAGCTTGCCGGCGACATCCTCAACTGCATGGAAGTCGCGATCAACAAGACCGCCAAGGAATACAGCCGCTACGGCTCCAGCGTGCACAAGCAGGTCTATGTCTACGGCGCGCTCGACATCCGTCCGATCGAGCTGCCGCGCGGCTTCGGCATGGCCTGGGGCGTCGGCGGCTGGCTCTTGACCCCGTTCCTCCAGAAGATCGGTCCGGCCGATATCGGACGGCTGCGCCAGCGCGTCGTGAACGAACTGAAGACCACCTTCGTCAGCCATTACACCAAGGTGGTGTCGCTTCCCGAGGCGCTCGATCCCGCCAACATCGCGGCCTACGCCAAACGGGCCACCGGCGAAAAATTCCTCATCAACCCAAATAAATTATCGTGATGCGCGACGGCGGATCACCGAAAGAAGGTCTTGCCTTCTGAGCGAAGCGGGGGATTATTCCCGCCGCCGTTGAAAGCGGAAAAACCGCAAAGGCGCTCAGAAGGGGACTTCATTCCATGGCTGATCTCAATCGTCGTCACCTGCTCGCAGGCGTCGCCGCCGTCGGCGCGGCTGTCGCCACCGGACTTCGCCCGACCGTTGCCAATGCCTCATTGCCGCAAGCCGGGACCCAGGCGCCGGGCTTCTATCGCTACAAGGTCGGCAGCTACGAGTGCACCTCGATCAACGACGGCGCGCGCACCTTTCCGATGCCCGACAAGTTCGTCGTCAATGTGCCGAAGGAGGAAGCTGCGGCCGCCGGCGAAGCCGCCTACATGCCCAAGGGTATGGTCACGGTGCCGTTCAATCCGCAGCTCATCAACACCGGCTCCAAGCTCGTGCTGATCGATACCGGCAACGGCGTCGCCAATCTCGAGCCGAGCAAGGGCGCCGTCGGCCGCACCCTGCAAAACCTTGCCGCCGCTGGCGTCGACCCGAAGAACATCGACGTCGTGCTGCTGTCGCATCTGCATCCCGACCACACCAACGGCATCCGTCTCGCCGACGGCGCGCTCGCGTTCCCGAACGCCGAGATCATGGTGCCGGGCAAGGACTGGGAGTTCTGGACCAGCGAGGACAATGCCGCCAAGGCCGAGTCCAATCCGATGATGAAGAACTACTTCGCCAACGTGAAGAAGACCTTCGCCGGGCTCGAGTCCAAGGTCACCAAGTACGGGTGGGGCAAGGAGGTCGCGCCCGGCATCACCTCGATCGCGACGCCGGGCCATACGCCGGGCCACACCTCGTTCGCGGTCGCCTCGGGCGATGCGAAGGTGCTGATCCAGTCCGACGTCACCAACATTCCGGAATTCTTCCTGCGCAACCCGGACTGGCACGTCATGTTCGACACCGACGCTGCGATGGCGCAGGCGACGCGCCACAAGTTCTACGACATGGCGGTGGCGGAGAAGGCCAAGGTGATCGGCTTCCACTTCACCTTCCCCTCGGTCGGCCACGTCGAGAAGGACGGCGCCAAGTATCGCCTGATCCCGTCGGCGTGGAATCCGACGATCTGATCGGGTTTTGCAGATTTGCACGAAAGATCAGGCCGCCGTTCGGCGGCCTGATTGTTTTGATTGTAGCCGGGCTTCAACATCTGCTTTCACGAAACGCAGCGTTTCCAAATCGGACCGGTTCATGCACTTGCATCCATCGATCCGGATCGCTTAAGTGCCGCGCGGCACTTCCCCCTCAAGGTTTCAAGGACAATCCATGGCCTACAACATCGTCGTTCTCGCCGGCAGCCTGCGCAAGGACAGCTTTTCGCTGAAGATCGCCAATGCGCTCGCCAAGCTCGCGCCTAGCTCGCTCAAGCTTGAGGTTATCACGCCGGCGGGCATCTCCTTCTTCAATCAGGACCTCGAGGCCGCACCGCCCGCCGACTGGCTGGCGTTCCGCGACAAGCTGCAGAAGTCCGACGGCGTGATCTTCGTCACCCCCGAATACAACCGCGCCATTCCGGGCGCCCTGAAGAACGCCATCGACGTCGCCTCGCGGCCCTACGGCAAGAGCTCGTTCAACGGCAAGCCGGTCGGCATCATCTCGAACTCGCCGGGCCCGCTCGGCGGCGTCAGCGCCGCCAAGACGCTGCAGAACATCCTGCCCGGCATTGCCGGCCCGATCATGCAGCAGCCCGAGACCTACCTGAACGCCGTCGGCGATGCCTTCGATGCGGAGGGCAACCTCGCCAAGGACTCGCTCAAGGGTGTGCTGCAGGCCTACATCGATGCCTTCGCCGCCCACGTGGCGAAGCATCACGGCTGAGCAAGCGCTCTCGTCATGGCCGGGCTTGACCCGGCCATGACTACGACACGGGTAGGGTCGGGCGCGTTAGCGCTCCCTTAACCAAGCTGCCCCATCTTCCCGGGATGGTCTCCCGCGCGCGCCTGAAATCGATCCTGACCGGTCTTGCCCTCTATGCGATGGCGGTCGCCATCGTCGGCTATTTCGGCGTCAACGCCTATACCGGCAAATACGGCCTCAACGCGCGCCAGGAGCTCGATCAGGAGATCATCGCGCTGACGAGCGAGCTGGCGCAGCTCAAGCGCGAGCGTGCCAGAAGCGAGCAGCGCGTCTCGCTGCTGCGCACCTCGAGGATCGATCCCGACATGCTGGACGAGCGGGCGCGGTTCCAGCTCGACTACGTCAATCCGCATGACCTCGTTCGGATGATCCCGCAGAAGTAGCGCTTTCCGCGCGTTTCGAAACCGGCATCGAAATCACTCGAAGGTCGCAAGCGACGGCCGCTTTGCCGCCTTGACGGGGCTGCGCCGGCGGGGGCATGGCTTGTGCGGCGCGCTGCCCCCAAAATTGACGAAGATCAATCCGGCCGCGACGTCACGTCTTAAGAATGCCACCCGGAGGAAACGGTGATGAATGGGCAAGCCCCCCAGCATCACGCGGCCCGTGTCGAGGCCGCCATTGCATCAGGCCAGGCGGCTCGTTCCGCGCTCGTGGCCTCCTGGCGTCGTTCCTCCCGATTGCATCATCTCGACCCGTCCGGCCGCGGCCTGCCGAAGCGGCTGACGGAGGTGGAACTCCGCGCGGCGCGCGAGCGCATCGCGCCGCTGCTGGCCGCTGCCCAAGGCGCCATGGACCGGCTCTATCAGGCGGTGGGCGCGGCCGGTTGCTGCGTGCTGCTCGCCGACGGCGAGGGGGTGCCGGTCGACCGTCGCGGCACGACCGCGGACGATGCGACGTTCCAGTCCTGGGGCCTTTGGACCGGCGCGCTCTGGAGCGAGGAGTACGAGGGCACCAACGGCATCGGCACCTGCGTCGTCGAGCAGCGGCCGCTGACGATCGATCGCGACCAGCATTTCTTCACCCGCAACACGCTCCTGAGTTGCACCGCGGTTCCGATCTACGACCACGAGGCGGCCTTTGCCGGTGTGCTCGACGTCTCCTCCTGCCGCGCCGACCGGACCGACGCGTTTTCCAGCCTGATCGCGCTGGCGGCGGGCGAGGCGGCCAAACGCATCGAGGCCGACCTGTTCCGCCGTGCCTTCGCCCATGCCCGCATCGTGCTGACGCCGGCCGCGGACGGCCAGTGCGGCGGCCTCGTCGCGGTCGATGCCGACGATCTCGTGATCGGCGCGACCCGCTCCGCCCGGGTCGGACTTGGCATTGGGCTTGGGATCGCGCCCGGCCGCCCGTTGCGGCCGGTGCCCGCGGCCGATCTGCTCGGCGGCGATGTCGCACATGACCACCTTGCCGGCGGTCAGCGCGCGGTGCTGCAGCGGGCGCTGCTCCGCGCGGGCGGCAATGTCTCCGCCGCCGCCAAGGCCCTCGGCGTCAGCCGCGCCACGCTGCACCGGAAGCTCAAGCGGTTCGAGCTGAATCACTGAGCTCTATCCCTGATGGTGAGGAGACCGCGACGCGGTCGTCTCGAACCATGCAAGCCCCCACTGCATCTGCAGCCATCCTTCAAGACGCGCGCAAGGGCGCGCTCCTCAGCGATGAGGAATGAGCACGCTGGTGCAGCCATATGACTGTCGCAGAACTGCGACAGGTCCGCTCCGCCATCGCTCGCCCCCGGGCTGACAGAAAACGCCTCCCGCATCATCGTCTGCGCAAGTCGCGAACACGCGACGACAAGCGCAAACAGCAACATCGGGAGTGATCAATGAACAAGGTGGAATTCCTGGGCGTCACCCAGCATCCCTTCGCCGAACGCTATGACAATTTCATCGGCGGCAAGTTCGTCCCGCCGGCTGCCGGCAAGTATTTCGACAATGCCTCGCCGGTGAACGGCCAGATCGTCTGCAAGATCGCGCGCTCCGACGCGCAGGACGTCGAGGCCGCCCTCGACGCTGCGCATGCCGCCAAGGGCGCCTGGGGCCGCGCCAGCGTCGCCGAGCGCGCCGCGATCCTGAACAAGATCGCCGACCGCATGGAAGAGAACCTCGAGCGCCTCGCGGTCGCCGAGACCTGGGACAACGGCAAGCCGATCCGCGAGACGCGTGCCGCCGACCTGCCGCTCGCGATCGATCATTTCCGCTATTTCGCCGGCGTGGTGCGCGCCCAGGAAGGCTCGATCGGCGAGATCGACCACGACACCATCGCCTATCATTTCCACGAGCCGCTCGGCGTGGTCGGCCAGATCATTCCCTGGAACTTCCCGCTGCTGATGGCCTGCTGGAAGCTTGCGCCTGCGCTGGCCGCCGGCAATTGCGTGGTGCTCAAGCCCGCCGAGCAGACCCCGGCCTCGATCATGGTCTGGGCCGAGATCATCGCCGACCTGCTGCCCGCAGGCGTGCTCAACATCGTCAACGGTTTTGGCCTCGAGGCGGGCAAGCCGCTGGCGTCCAGCCCGCGCATCGCCAAGATCGCCTTCACCGGCGAGACCTCGACGGGCCGGCTGATCATGCAATATGCCAGCCAGAACCTCATCCCGGTTACGCTCGAGCTCGGCGGCAAGTCGCCCAACATCTTCTTCAAGGACGTCACCGCCGAGGACGACGACTTCTTCGACAAGGCGATCGAGGGCTTCGTCATGTTCGCGCTGAACCAGGGCGAGGTTTGCACCTGTCCGAGCCGGGCGCTGGTCCACGCCGACATCTACGACCGCTTCATGGAGCGGGCGCTGAAGCGCGTCGCCGCGATCAAGCAGGGCGACCCGCGCGTGGCCGACACCATGATCGGCGCGCAGGCCTCGAGCGAGCAGCTCGCAAAGATCCTCTCCTATATCGACATCGGCAAGCAGGAGGGGGCCAAGGTGCTGGCCGGCGGCGGTCGTGCCGAGCTCGGCGGCGACCTCGCCAGCGGCTTCTACGTCCAGCCGACGGTGTTCGAGGGCCACAACAAGATGCGCATCTTCCAGGAGGAGATCTTCGGCCCGGTCGTCTCGGTCACGACCTTCAAGACCGATGACGAGGCGCTCGCGATCGCCAACGACACGCTCTATGGCCTCGGGGCCGGCGTCTGGAGCCGCGATGCCAACCGCTGCTACCGCTTCGGCCGGGCCATCCAGGCCGGCCGGGTCTGGACCAATTGCTACCATGCCTATCCCGCGCATGCGGCCTTCGGCGGCTACAAGCAGTCGGGCGTCGGTCGCGAGACCCACAAGATGATGCTCGATCACTACCAGCAGACCAAGAATCTCCTGGTCAGCTACAGCCCGAAGAAGCTCGGGTTCTTCTGATCGGCAAGATCTGATCGGAGGAGAGGGCGGCGCCGTTTCGGCGTCGCCCGTTCCAAATGTCGGGACTTGGTTGACCCCGAGTTTCTTGACGCGGCCACGAATCTGCGCGTGCTGTCCCCGGGCAGAGATTTGTTGCCCGATCGGCGCCAAACATTTTGCAATATTACGATCACGTTGCAGTGCGGCATAATGAAAGTCGTGCCATGCCGCCGCGGTGCTTTCCAAGGGCGTTTGACTTGGGTTAGAGAGGGCGAAAGTTTTCTCTGACCCGGAATTCCCATGGCCGCACCCAAGAAAGCCGCCGCAGGCGCTGCACAGGACAAAACCGACGGCGGTTCGCCCCCGGAATTCACGAGGGAGCAGGAGCTCAAGGCGCTCCGCGAGATGCTCCTGATCCGGCGGTTCGAGGAAAAAGCCGGCCAGCTCTACGGCATGGGCGCCATCGGCGGCTTCTGTCATCTCTACATCGGCCAGGAGGCCGTGGTGGTCGGCATGCAGATGGCCCTGAAAGAGGGCGATCAGGTCATCACCGGCTATCGCGACCACGGTCACATGCTTGCGACCGGCATGGATGCCAACGGCGTCATGGCCGAGCTCACGGGACGCCGCGGCGGCTATTCCAAGGGCAAGGGCGGCTCCATGCACATGTTCAGCAAGGAGAAGCACTTCTACGGCGGCCACGGCATCGTCGGCGCGCAGGTTTCGCTTGGCACGGGTCTCGCCTTCGCCAACCACTATCGCGGCAACGGCAATGTCAGCGTCACCTATTTCGGCGACGGTGCGGCCAACCAGGGCCAGGTCTATGAGAGCTTCAACATGGCGGAGCTCTGGAAGCTGCCGGTGATCTACGTCATCGAGAACAACCGCTACGCCATGGGCACCGCGGTCTCGCGCGCCTCCGCCCAGCAGGATTTCTCCAAGCGCGGCGTGTCCTTCAATATCCCCGGCAAGCAGGTCGACGGCATGGACGTCCGCGCCGTCAAGGCCGCGGGCGAGGAGGCGGCGGCCTGGTGCCGCGCCGGCAAGGGCCCCTTCATCCTGGAGATGCAGACCTACCGCTATCGCGGCCACTCGATGTCCGACCCTGCAAAATATCGCACCCGCGAGGAGGTCGAGAAGGTCCGCCACGACCAGGATCCGATCGAGCAGGTGCGCAATCGCCTGCTGGCGGCCAAGGTGAGCGAGGCCGATCTGAAGGCGATCGACGCCGAGGTGCGCGACATCGTCAATGCGTCCGCCGACTTTGCCCAGCATGATCCCGAGCCGGATGCCGCCGAGCTCTGGACCGACGTTTACCGCTGAACGCGCGCAAGCTTTCTTTTGGAGTCGATATGCCAATTCAAGTGCTGATGCCCGCGTTGTCGCCCACCATGGAGAAGGGCAACCTCGCCAAGTGGCTGAAAAAAGAGGGCGAGACGATCAAGTCGGGTGACGTGATCGCCGAGATCGAGACCGACAAGGCGACCATGGAGGTCGAGGCGACCGACGAGGGGACGCTCGGCAAAATCCTGATCCCCGAGGGCACCGCCGATGTCGCAGTGAACACGCCGATCGCGACGATTCTCGCCGATGGTGAGAGCGCGGCTGATCTTGCGAAAGCACCCGCACCGGCCGCGAAGGCTGCCGAGTCCGCGCCGCCCGCCGCTGCTAAGGCCGAGGCGCCTGCGCCAAAGGCTGCGCCCGCCCCGCAGGCCGTCGCCGAACCCGATCCCGAAGTGCCCGCCGGCACCGAGATGGTGACGCAGACCATCCGCGAAGCGCTGCGCGATGCGATGGCCGAAGAGATGCGCCGCGACGCCGACGTCTTCGTGATGGGTGAAGAGGTCGCCGAATATCAGGGCGCCTACAAGGTCACCCAGGGCCTGCTCCAGGAATTCGGCGCCAAGCGCGTCATCGACACCCCGATTACCGAGCACGGCTTTGCCGGTGTCGGCGTCGGCGCCGCCATGACCGGCTTGAAGCCGATCGTCGAGTTCATGACCTTCAACTTCGCCATGCAGGCGATCGACCAGATCATCAACTCCGCGGCCAAGACGCTCTACATGTCCGGCGGCCAGATGGGCTGCTCGATCGTGTTCCGCGGGCCGAACGGTGCCGCCGCGCGCGTCGCCGCCCAGCACAGCCAGGACTATTCGGCCTGGTACTCGAACATTCCGGGTCTCAAGGTCGTCGCGCCGTTCTCGGCCGCCGATTACAAAGGCCTGCTCAAGGCGGCGATCCGCGATCCCAATCCGGTGATCTTCCTCGAGAACGAGGTGCTCTACGGCCATACCGGCGAAGTGCCGAAGCTCGACGACTTCATCGTTCCGATCGGCAAGGCGCGCATCGTCCGCTCCGGCAGCCACGTCACCATCATCTCCTGGTCGAACGGCATGACCTATGCGCTCAAGGCCGCCGACGAGCTCGCCAAGGACGGCATCGAGGCCGAGGTGATCGACCTGCGCACGCTGCGCCCGATGGACACCGAGACCATCATCAACTCGGTCAAGAAGACCGGCCGTGCCGTCACGGTGGAAGAGGGCTGGGCCCAGAGCGGCGTCGGCGCCGAGATCGCCGCGCGCATCATGGAGAACGCCTTCGACTATCTCGATGCGCCGGTCGCGCGCGTCTCCGGCAAGGACGTGCCGATGCCCTATGCCTCGAACCTGGAGAAGCTCGCACTGCCCTCGGCGGCGGAAGTCGTCGAGGCCGCCAAAGCCGTCTGCTACAGGTAGACCATGGCGGGCCCGAAGGAGCAGCCACTACCGCCCGACGTCATGACCCGCGACGACGCGGTCGAGATCCTGCGCGTGTTCGTGCTGGACGGCGGGCTGTCGATGGCGTTCCAGCGTGCCTTCGAGGAGCCCGACATGTGGGGCCTGCTGCTCGTCGATCTCGCCCGCCACGCCGCGCGCGCCTATGCGCGCGAGAGCGAATATACCGAGGAGGACGCGCTGAACCGGATCCTCGACATGTTCCAGGCCGAGATCGAGCGTCCCACGGACACCGGCACCACGACGCCGCGCGGGAAGGGGCACTGAAAGTGGCGATCGAATCCTATCACTTCGACTTCATGCTGGAGGCGATCCGCGAGGCGGAAGCCTCGATCGCGCAGGGCGGCCTGCCGATCGGCGCGGTGCTGACGCGCGACAACAAGATCATTGCCCGCGGCCACAACAACCGCGTCCAAGAAAACAATCCGATCCTTCATGGCGAGATGAGCTGCCTGCGCGAGGCTGGCGCGATCTCGTTCCACGATACCGTCATGTACACGACGTTGTCGCCATGCTCGATGTGCGCGGGCGCGCTCGGGCTGTTCAAGGTGAAGCTGGTGGTGATCGGGGAATCCGTCACCTTCGAGGGATCCAAGGACATTCTCGACAAGTTCGGCATCCCCTGGATCGATCTTGCCGACGACCGCTCCATCACCATGATGAAGAATTGGCGTTCCATCCCTGCCAATGAGCGCCTGTGGCAGGGCGACATCGGCAACTAAACCTGGTCTGTTCGTCTCCGCTGTCGGGGACGACGTTTTGCAAAGTTCTTCTTGAGGTCAGCATGCCCATCAACATCCTGATGCCCGCTCTCTCGCCGACGATGGAGAAGGGCAACCTCGCCAAGTGGCTGAAGAAGGAAGGCGACAAGGTCAAATCCGGCGACGTCATTGCCGAGATCGAGACCGACAAGGCGACCATGGAGGTCGAGGCGATCGACGAGGGCACGATCGCCAAGATCCTGGTGCCCGAGGGCACGCAGGATGTCCCGGTCAACGACGTGATCGCGGTGCTCGCCGGAGAAGGCGAGGACGTGAAGGCCGCGGGTAGCGCCAAGCCCAGCGCTTCGGCCGCGCCGCCGAAGGCTGCCGAAGCTCCCGCCGCTGTTCCGGCGCCCGCGCCTGCTGCGCCCAAGGTCGCACCGCCGCCTGCCGCCGCAGCTGCGCCGCAGGCCGCCGCACCGGCTGCGCAAAGCAACGGCCATGGCGGCCGCGTGTTCTCCTCGCCGCTGGCTCGCCGCCTCGCCAAGGACGCCGGCATCGATGTTGCGATGGTCACCGGCACCGGTCCGCACGGCCGCGTGGTCGCGCGCGACGTCGAGCAGGCCAAGTCCGGCAAGGGCCTCAAGGCGCCCGCTGCGGCGCCGTCAGGTGCGCCCGCGATCGCGCCGACCATGTCGGACAAGCAGATCCTGTCGCTGTTCGAGCCGGGCTCCTACGACATCGTCCCGCATGACGGCATGCGCCGTACCATCGCGCAGCGCCTGACCGCGTCGATCCAGAACGTCCCGCATTTCTATCTCACCATCGACTGCGACATCGGCAAGCTGCTCGCCGCGCGCGAGGAGATCAACGCCGCCGCACCGAAGGACAAGGAGAAGAAGCCGCTCTACAAGATCTCGGTCAACGACTTCGTCATCAAGGCGATGGCGGTGGCGCTGCAGAAGATCCCGAACTGCAACGTCAGCTGGACCGAAAGCGGCATGGTCAAGCACCACCATTCCGACGTCGGCGTTGCCGTGGCGATGCCCGGCGGTCTGATCACGCCGATCATCCGCAAGGCCGAGACCAAGACGCTCTCGACCATCTCCAACGAGATGAAGGATTTTGCCGCGCGCGCCCGCTCGCGCAAGCTGAAGCCCGAGGAATACCAGGGCGGCACCACCGCCGTCTCCAACCTCGGCATGTACGGCATCAGCCACTTCACCGCCGTGATCAACCCGCCGCATGCGACCATTCTCGCGGTCGGCACCAGCGAAGAGCGTCCCGTCGTGCGCGGCGGCAAGATCGAGATCGCGCACATGATGAGCGTGACCCTGTCCTGCGATCACCGTGCCATCGACGGCGCGCTCGGCGCCGAGCTGATCGGCGCGTTCAAGCAGCTGATCGAAAACCCCGTCATGATGATGGTCTGACGCGGCGGCAGAGGGCGCAACGTTGCATGTCCGTACCCGCTGGCCATGGATATCGCTGCTGCTTGGAGCCGTCGTCGCGCTCAACCCGGTTGGGCTCGAATTTCTTCACTCTGCGTTCTTTGCCGGCGAGCAGCTGGCACGGAACATCGCTCAGCCCATCGTTCTCACCGCGTTGGCCATCATGGTCCTGGCGGTGCTGCTCGAATGGCTGGTGAGGTCTTTTCTGGTCAAGCGCCGCGCCCGCGGCGCCTCTTGAGTTGAACGGGAGCCGCCATGGCCGATACATCCTTCGACGTCATCATCATCGGCTCCGGTCCCGGCGGCTATGTCACCGCGATCCGCGCCGCGCAGCTCGGCTTGAAGACGGCGATCGTCGAAAAGTCCTATCTTGGCGGCATCTGCCTGAACTGGGGCTGCATCCCGACCAAGGCGCTGCTGCGTTCGGCCGAGATCTACCACTACATGCAGCACGCCAAGGATTACGGCCTGTCGGCCGAGAAGGTCTCGTTCGATCCGAAGGCTGTGGTGCAGCGCTCGCGCGGCGTCTCGAAGCGGCTGAACGACGGCGTCGGCTTCCTGATGAAGAAGAACAAGGTCAGCGTGATCTGGGGCGCGGCTTCCATCGACGCGCCCGGCAAGATCACCGTGAAGAAGTCCGATGTCGAGGGCCCGAAGGGCGCGCTGGGCGAGGGGACCTACCAGGCCAAGCACATCATCGTCGCGACCGGCGCGCGGCCGCGCGTGCTGCCCGGGCTCGAGCCCGACAAGAAGCTGATCTGGACCTATTTCGAGGCGATGGTGCCGGAGCGGATGCCGAAATCGCTGCTGGTGGTCGGCTCCGGCGCAATCGGCATCGAGTTCGCCTCCTTCTTCCACACCATGGGAAGCGACGTCACCGTGGTCGAGGTGCTGCCGCAGATCCTGCCCGTCGAGGACGCCGAGATCGCGGGTCTCGCGCGCAAGCGCTTCGAGAAGATGGGCATCAAGATCATGTCCTCGACCAAGGTGACCAAGCTGGAGAAGAAGACCGATAGCGTCGTCGCCACCATCGACGACGGCAAGGGCAAGCCAGTGACCACCGAGTTCGAACGCGTGATCTCGGCGGTCGGTGTCGTCGGCAACATCGAGAATCTCGGCCTGGAGAAGCTCGGCGTGAAGACCGACCGCGGCATCATCGTGGTCGACGGCTACGGCAAGACCAATGTCCCCGGCATCTACGCCATCGGCGACGTCTCTGGTCCCCCGATGCTCGCGCACAAGGCCGAGCATGAGGGCGTGATCTGCGTCGAGGCGATCAAGGGCCTGCATCCGCATCCCATGGACAAGAACATGATCCCGGGCTGCACTTACTGCCATCCGCAGGTCGCCTCCGTGGGCCTCACCGAAGCGAAGGCGAAAGAGAGCGGCCGCGAGATCCGCGTTGGGCGCTTTCCCTTCGTCGGCAACGGCAAGGCGATCGCCCTCGGCGAGGACCAGGGTCTCGTCAAGGTCATCTTCGACAAGAAGACCGGTCAGCTGCTTGGCGCCCACATGGTCGGCGCGGAAGTGACCGAGCTGATCCAGGGCTACGTCGTCGCCATGAATTTGGAGACCACGGAAGAAGAGCTGATGCACACGGTGTTCCCGCATCCGACCCTGTCGGAGATGATGAAGGAAGCCGTGCTGGATGCGTATGGACGGGTGTTGAATATTTGATGATCGGGCGGCTGCGCCGCGCGCCGCTGCCAATTCCGTCATCCTGAGGTGCGAGGTCAGCGGTGCAAGGCACCGTTGGCCGAGCCTCGAAGGATGCACGGCCGAGACGCAGCAGTAGGGCTCGTCGCCCTTCGAGGCTCTTCATACGGCGCGTTGCGCCGCATGAAGAGCGCCTCAGGGTGACGAGTTCAGTAGCAATCAAGCAGAACAAGAGCGAGGGAATGAACCCATGCACGACAACGACAACCTCACCATCGAGCGCCCGACCTTTGTCACCCATCTCGAATGCGCGATGGAGGGCGACCACTACGCGGCCGACCAGGTCCACAATCTCTCCAAGGCCGGCAAGCCGCTTCTGGTGCGCTACGACCTCGCCGGCGTGAAGAAGGCGCTGACCAAGGACGCGCTCAGCAACCGGCCCGGCGACATGTGGCGCTACCGCGAGCTGCTGCCGGTGCGCAAATGCAAGGACATCGTCTCGCTCGGCGAGGTCACGACGCCGCTGATCCGGCTGCCGAAGCTCGGCAAGAAGCTCGGCGGCGGCGAGATCATCGTCAAGGACGAGGGACGCCTGCCGACCGGCTCGTTCAAGGCGCGCGGCCTCGTCATGGCGGTGTCGATGGGCAAGGCGCTCGGCATCAAGCACATGGCGATGCCGACCAACGGCAATGCCGGCGCGGCGCTGGCGGCCTATGCGACGTCCTGCGGCATCAAGACCACGATCTTCTGCCCGGCCGATACGCCCGAGGTGAATGTCAGCGAGATCGAGCTCCAGGGCGCGACCGTCTACCGCGTCAACGGCTATATCGACGATTGCGGCAAGATCGTCGGCGAGGGGAAAGCGAAAGTCGGCTGGTTCGACACCTCGACGCTGAAGGAGCCCTACCGCATCGAAGGCAAGAAGACGATGGGCCTCGAGCTCGCCGAGCAGCTCGGCTGGGACGTGCCCGACGTGATCTTCTATCCGACCGGCGGCGGCACCGGCCTGATCGGCATGTGGAAGGCGTTCGACGAGCTCGAGAAGATCGGCTTCATCGGAAGCAAGCGCCCGCGCATGGTCGCAGTGCAGGCCTCGGGCTGCGCGCCGATGGTGCGCGCTTACGAGGCCGGCACCGAGCATGCGACGCGCTGGGAGGACGCCCACACCATTGCGTCAGGGATCCGCGTGCCGCAGGCGATCGGCGATTTTCTCATCCTACGCGCCGTGCGGGAGAGCAAGGGCTTTGCCATCGCGGTCGACGACGACAAGATCTCGTCGGCCCTGAACGAGGTCGCGCGCGAGGAGGGGCTGCTGCTGTGCCCGGAGGGCGCGGCCACCTACGCCGCCTACAAGGAGAGCCTTGCCGACGGCCGCGTCAGCAAGACCGATCGCGTGATGCTGTTCAACTGCGCGACCGGCCTGAAATATCCGCTGCCGCCGGTCACCCGCACGCTCGACCGCCACAAGCCGATCGACTACTCGCAGTTCTAAGTACGACCAGACCGCCGGAGCGCGATCATCGCGCTCCGGCGCGTCATTTCGTCTCTTCACGACCGATCCCTCTTCCCGTACGCGGGAAGGGACAAAAAAGAACAAAGACATCGCTGGGGAGAAGACAATGAAGAAGGCCGTCTGGGCCGGGCTGATCGGTATTCTCGCTCTTGCAGGCGCAGCGCGCGCCGACGACTATCCTTCGCGCCCTATCACGATCATCGTTCCCTTCGCAGCCGGCGGTCCCTCGGACGCGATGGCGCGCGTGCTCGCGGAGCGGATGCGGGCCTCGCTCGGCCAGCCCCTGGTGATCGAGAACGTCACCGGCGCGGGCGGCTCGATCGGCGTCGGGCGCGCCGCACAATCGCCGCCGGATGGCTACACCATCTCCTTCGGTCATCTCGGCACTCACGTCGCCAACGGCGCCGTCTACAAGCTCAGCTACGATCTCGTCACCGACCTCGAACCCGTGGTGCTGCTGCCGAGCAATCCGATGATCGTGGTCAGCAAGAACGCGGTGCCCGCGACCTCGTTGAAAGAACTGATCGAATGGCTGAAGGCGCGGCCGTCGCCGCCGACCGCCGGCACCGCCGGTGCAGGCTCCGGCAGCCACATCGCCGGCGTCTATTTCGAGAGCGTTTCCGGCATCAAGCTGCAATACGTTCCGTACCGCGGCACCGCGCCTGCGCTGAACGATCTGATCGCCGGCCAGATCGATATCATCGTCGACCAGACCTCCAATTCCATCAACCAGGTCCGCGCCGGCACCATCCGCGCCTATGCCATCACCGACAGCAAGCGCCTCGCGTCCGCGCCGGATATCCCGACCGCGGAGGAGGCCGGCCTGAAAGGCTTCAACATGACGCTGTGGTCGGGAATGTGGGTGCCGAAGGGCACGCCGAAGGAGATCGTGATCAAACTCAATGCCGCGGCCGTGGAGGCGCTGAACGATCCCGCCGTGAAGAAGCAGCTCGAAAACCAGGGCCTGGAGATGACGCCGCAGGATCAACTCACCCCGCAGGCGCTTGGTGCGCGGCAAAAGGCCGAGATCGCAAAGTGGTGGCCGATCATCAAGGCCGCCAACATCAAGGTGGATTGAGCGCTTCGCTTTGGCCGCAGCGCGCAGGGCTTGCCCTGAGGACCGGCGGGGCGCGGCGCCGCCGCATCACATCGTGGCGCCACCGGCGTCCGAAAGTGCCGTCTCCAGGCACTCGATCAGGGCTCGTGTTGAAAACGGCTTGGCGAGAAAGCCGATCGCGCCGGCCTTCAGCGCGCGGTCGCGCACGGCCTCGTCCGGAAAGGCCGTCATGAAAATGAAGGGGGTGATGCGCCCGAGGCCGCGCATATGCGTCAACAACTCGACGCCGCTCATGGCCGCCATCTGCACATCCGCGATCACGCAGGAGGTCGCCTCCAGTTCGGCGGATTGGAGAAATTCGTGAGCGGAGCCAAAGGTGTAGACCGTGTATCCGCGCGACGTCAGGAGGTTGTTGGTCGCAAGGCGAACCGAGGCATCATCATCAATGACGGAAATGATCGAAGGCACTGACAAGATGATCGCTCCTGAACGGGGAGCCGCCGGCCGCGGTTCAGCCGCTTCAGGGAAAGTGGGCCACCGGAGCGCGCTTGGAAAGCATACTTAGGTTTGCAGGTGACCCCTATTGCGCGGGATTCCGAGCGCGTCGGTCATCCTGACGAGATCGGCCAACGACTTCGCCCCCATTTTCCGCATGATCTGCCCGCGATAGATCTTCACGGTGATTTCGGCTAATCCGAGCTCGGCGGCGACCTGCTTGTTCATCAGGCCGGATGCAACCAGGGAGAGGACGTCGCGCTCGCGTGGTGTCAGCCCCTCGAAACGGGATCGCACGCCCGAGATCGACTTCTCGGCATCGCGCCGCTTGCGATCTCGTTCGATCGCCGCTTGCACCGCGTCCAGCATGTCCTGGTCGCGCACCGGCTTGGTCAGAAAATCGACGGCACCGCTCTTCATGGCTCTCACCGTCATGGGGATATCGCCGTGACCGGTGATGAAGATAATGGGCGTGTGAATATTGGCCTTGGCGAGGTCGGCCTGGAGGTCGAGGCCGCTCAAGCCAGGCAGGCGGATGTCGAGCACGAGGCAACTGGGGACCGCGGGCGGTTTGGCCTCCATGATCTCAGCCGCCGAACTGAAGGCTTCGACCTTGAGACCGACCGATTGAAAGAGATTGGTCAGCGCGCGGCGCATCGACGGATCATCATCGACGATCAGGACGACCGGATCACCGGCGCTCGCCTGGGGCTGCTTTTCATGGTCAGTCACGACGAGTCCTTGTGCGGCAAGGGCAGGGCGATCTGGAATGTTGCACCGCGCCCCTCATTTTGAAAGGCCGAAAGCCGGCCCGCGTGAGCCTCGATGATCGATCGGCAGATCGACAGTCCCATTCCCAGACCGCTCGATTTCGTCGTGAAGAAGGGAGTGAAGATGCGCTCCTTGACGTCTTTGCCGAGGCCGACACCGCGGTCCGTCACGGTGAGGAGGAGGCGGTCGTCATCGTCGGCCCGGCGCGAGCGGATCGCCAGTTCGCGCGGGAGGTCCACATTGCCCTGCATGGCTTCGATGCCGTTCATCACCAGGTTGATCAGCACCTGCTGGAGCTGGATCCGGTCGCCGCAGATCCGGGGCAGCTCGGACGCCAGCTCCATGCGCACCGATACCGCGTGGGTCGCGAGCTCGCGCCGAACGAGCGCCACAGCCTCCCTGACGACCTGGTTGACGTCGAGTGGAACGACCTCGATCTCGGTCTTCTTCGCGAGCGCCCTGATCCGGCGGATCACCTCGGTTGCCCGATTGGCGTCCTCGACGATCCATTCGGCCGAACGGCGCGCGGCCTTCAGATCGGCCGGTTCGCGGTCGAGCCAGGCGATGCAGGCGTCCGCATTGGAGATCACTGCGGCAAGAGGCTGGGTGATTTCGTGCGCAATCGAGGTGGTCAGCTCGCCGAGCGTCGTGACGCGCGTGACATGGGCGAGTTCGCTTTGCGCCTTGCGCAGCGCCTCTTCCGCCTGCTCGACGCGGATCGCCGCCGTGACGTCGCTGCTGACGCCGCGATAGCCGAGAAAATTGCCTTGCGCATCATGGAAGGGCTTGCCGCTGGTGCGCACGTAGATCGGCGAGCCGTTACGATCCCTGCTGCGGTAGATCAGATCGCGGAACGGAACGTGGGCATCGAGCGCCGCGCGATGCTGCTCCCATTTGTCCGGCTCGAGCTCGGCGTCGGGTGGGATGTCCCAGCGGGTCAGGCCGATCAAGCCCGTCGGCGGCGCGGTGGAGGTATCGGCATGTTCGGATATCCGCGTGATGCGGTGGTCAGGCCCGGTCTCCCAGAACCAGTCCGATGCGGTTTCGGCATAGTCGCGGAAGCGCTGCTCGGACGCCTTGAGCTCGTCGAACGCCTTATGCAGGGCATCCTTGGCCGCGTACTGCTCGGTGACGTCGACATGCGTGCCGATGATTTCCATCACCTCGCCGTCGCGGCCTATCACGGGATGCCCTTCGCTGTGAACGCGTCTGATCGAACCGTCGGGGCGCACAATCCGGAAGTCGATCTGGAAGGGCTGCTTCTGCCTGATAGCTTCGCGCTCCATCTCGATGATCCGCTGAAAGTCCTCCGGCAGGATACGTTGCTGGAAAGCCTTGGCCGGGACATCGATCTGGTCCGGCTCAAACCCAAACAGACGATAGAGTTCAGTCGATCGGTAGGCGAACTCCTGACGATGGACGTCCCAGGCCCAGCTGCTCGTCTGGCTGAGGCGCTGGGCTTCAGCCAGATAGGCTTCACTGCGGCGCAGCCTCTGTTCCGCTTCCTTGGCGCTCGTGACATCGGTCACCGCTCCGGCAAACTCGATGCGGCCGGATGTGTGTCGCACCGCGCGTGCCACGGAATGGAGATATTTTATCGATCCGTCCGGCATCAGCAGGCGGTATTCGTGGTCGTAATTCTCCGCCAGGCGGTAGGCCCGATCAAGGGTGCCGCGGACCGTATCGCGATCCTCCGGATGGATGCGCTGAAAGACGAAGCTCAGGGTCGGCTTCGTCGCCGGATCACATTGGAAGATGCGGAAGGTCTCCCTCGACCAGACCGCCTCGCCGGTCACAAGGTTCAAGCCGAAGCTGCCGGTGTGGCTCAATTCCTGAGCCTGGGCGAGATAGGCCTCGCTCTGCCGCAGCGCATCCTCCGTCTCCTTGCGCTCGGTGATGTTCTCACAGGCGATCAGCAGGATCGGCGTGCCGTCGCTGCGCAGCATCGCCTTGGCGTTTTCGCGGACCCAGAGCACCGACCCGTCCTTGCGGAACTTGCGAATCTCCCAGGTGTGCGACTGGTCCAAGGTCGTGAGGCACAAATCGACGCATTGACGAACGAAGTCGTGGTCCTCCTCGAAGAAGACGTTCAGCACGGATTGGCCGATCAGCTCGTCCGTCGCGTAGCCCAATTGTGCGGCACCGAACGTATTGACGTTGAGCACCGTTCCGGCCGGATCGACCATGAAGTACATGACCGGATTGTGCTCGAACACCTCGCGCCATTGCTTCATGGCGTCACGCAGATCGGTGTTCTGCCGTGCGGCGTCTGCGACCGCAGGCCCGTCCTTCTCGCCGTTGCCGAATGATCGAAGCGCCGCGAGGCCGCCGAGCAGGAATTGTGCAGCCGAATTCCCGATTTTCATGATCTGGCCAGGCATCATCGCAAGCGTCCCGGCTCGCCAGCGTCAAGGCGAGTAGAGCACTTTGCAATAACAGGGGCAATTCCCTCCGACTAAAGTCGGATTCGCGGCAGAATTCCCGATTGCCGTGCAGCTTGCGCGCGTTGCGCCGTCTCGTTGCGGGTGGACGGTGTCCGGAATACTACGGCACAAACCTACGTATAGCTCGCACAATCCTAGTTCTAGCGCGCATTTACCTCCGTACAATTGAGCGGTGCGTTGCAGGGAGCCTAGTCTTGCGGCCAATCGAGAAGACGATTGCGGAGCACAAATTGCCGAAAAGCTCGGCGTGTTGCCTCCAAAGAGCCTGGCTCTGCGTCCGCCGCCCTGACTTGCCGGATGAATCAGGCGGTCACGATTGAGAAGCCGCATTTTCCGTGACGACCATGGCGCCTCCTGCATTTGCGCACGAGGAAGCCAGGACCCAAAGAGGTCAAGAGGAGAGGACGATGTGCGATAGCCCCGAGTACTCAGAGCGCCGTTTCGATTCCAAAGGCTGTGCCGTCTGTGCCGGCAAGTTCGGCCTGATCCGATACTACTCCTGGCGTACGCCGCTCTGCTCGCGGAAATGTCTCGACCGGTTCAGGGCGCGTCGCGAGCGCGACCGCCTGTGGCTGTTCCGATGTCAGGCGGCATGAAGATCGGCTGCCGCACCTAGCCCGTCAGGCCATTTCTTCGTCCGGAGGCTGTGAGTTGAACCGTGGCTGCAAGCTCCTGTTGGCGATCGCGCTGCCGCTTCCGCTGGTGACGGGCGTGAAGGCCGAGGAAATCGTACGGGATGGTTCGCATCGTCACCATCCGCCTCAGGATCAGCTGCTGCACGAGAAATTCTATTCGGGCTGGCGCATGCCGGACAACCCGGTTCTGAGTTGCTGCAACAATGCGGATTGCTACCCGACCGAGATACGCTACGTCGACGGCAGGATCTACGCGCGGCGCCGGGAGGACGGGAAATACATCCTGATTCCGTCCCAGAAGGTGGAGCGCAACCGCGACAACCCGACGGCCGCAACCATATCTGCGCGCCGCCGCCGTCCGCCTCTCTGATCGACACGGTCTACTGCTTCGCGCTGGGAGGTGCCACGTGAGATTCATACTGGTGAACGGCAGGACCCCGTTTCGCAAGACCTCGTGCTTGTGGTGCTGCGAGGAGATCGAGGCTGGCTATCTGCGCGACGCCAGGACGCTGCTGCGCTACTGCGGCTACGAATGCTACGCGATTCACCAGGAGAAGGCGCCGTTGATCGAGGGGCGTGCGCGCGCGGCATCCTGAGCAGAGAGGCCGGCGGGACGTATCGGCGGATATTCCATCGGCAGGAAAGGACACGGCATTGAGATTCATGCTCGTCAATCAGGAACATCCCTGCCACGGCACGGTCTGCAGCGCATGCGACCGGCCGCTGGGTTCGAGTTACGTCCGGCACGTGTCCAAGCAAGAGCGGTATTGCGACTACGATTGCTACAGCCAGCAGACGGTCATCGACATGCTGTGGCCCCGCCGCGGCCCGTTCGAGGCGATCGCGGTGCTGACCGCAGTTGCGGGCTGGAGCTGGGTATTTCAGATGGGCGCGCTGTCGCGCTCACTGGCCGAAGCCTATCTGCGCGACTACGACCTTCTGACCCCGGAAGGAGGTGACCGCTAGCTGCTCGATGCCGGCCGCGCAGAGAAGTCGGCCGCAGTCACCTCGTCCAGCCCGCGCCGCGTCCAGCCCCGGCGGTCGCGAGGCTAGGGCGATGGGGCTGCGGCCGATGCCGTTGGCTCCGCGCTCACTTCCTGCGTCGTGACGCGGTGCTCGGATTTCGACGCGACCATGCCGCTGCTCTCGAACCGGGCGCGGTAGACCAGCACGTTCTCCATCACGCGCTGCACGTAATTGCGCGTCTCCGACAGCGGGATGCGCTCGACCCAGTCGACCGGATCGACATTCGGATCCCTGGGGTCGCCGCGCGCCTGCACCCATTCGCGCACCCGGCCACGGCCGGCATTGTAGCCGGCGAAGGTCATGATCTGGTTGCCGCGATATTCCGACAGCAGCGCGCTCAGCTCGGCTGCGCCCATCTGCGTGTTGTAGACGGGATCGGAGACCATCCTGTCCCAGTCATAGGTCAGGCCGAAGCGCTTTGCAGTGTCGCGGCCGGCTTCCGGCGTCACCTGCATCAGTCCGACCGCATTGGCGGGCGACTTGTCGCGCTGGTCGAACGAGCTCTCGGTGCGCGCCACCGAATAGATCATGCTGGTCTCGATCGGCGGGGCGAGCTGCTTGTGCTCGGGGATGCCGATGGTCGGGAAGGCGTAATGGTCGAGCGCGAGCCCGCGCGCCAGCGCCGTCTTGCCGACCTCCAGCATGACGCGCGCATCGTTGCGCCGGCCGGCGAGCTCGCCGAGCGCTTCGAGCGCTGCGACGTCGGTGCTCTCCTTGGCGAAATCCTCGGCGTAGTAGAACACCATGTCACGCTCGCCGATCCCGTAGAGCATGTCGGCGGCGCGCACGCGCTCGTCGGCAGGAGGTGTGTCGGCGGAGGCGAGAACGGGCGAGGGCGCACGCAGCTCGATGCGGTCGAGCCCGAGCTTGGCGCGGGCGAGCTGCCCGTAATAGGCGGTCGAATAGCGCGCCGCCGCCTTGTAGCTCATGCGCGCATCGGCGGTCGCACCCATGGCTTCCGCCGTGCGGCCGCGCCAGTAATGTGCGCGCGACAGCGCGATCGGATTGGCCGAGCCTTCGTCGATCGCGGCGAAATGCACCATCGCCGTCCTGGGGTCATCGAGGTAGCGCAGCGCGATCCAGCCGCACATGAAATGATAGTCTACGCGGTAGACTTCCTTCTCGGGAACCGCCGCCATGCGCACCACGTCGTAGGCGGTCTTGAACTTGCCCTGGTCGAGCAGCTTGCGCGCCAGCAGGCGGCGCTCGCGCCACCAGGCATCGGTGTCCTGCGCGGCCATCGTGTCGGGCGCGGCGGCGAGGATCACCTCGGCCGCATCGTCGATACGGTCCTTCTGCAGATGCCATTGCGCGCGGCACAGCACATAGCCGAGATCGCGGCGCGCATCGCTCGCGATATCGTCGAGATAGTCCTTGGCCTTGTTCGCCTTGCTCGTGACCGCGGCGCACGCCTTGACGATCGCGAGCTCATCCTCGCCGAGCCGTTTGGCCGCGCGTCTTGCGCCGGCATAGTCCTTGGCGCCGAGCCGCTTGTCCATGCGGGCGCGATGATCGTCGGCGTTCAGCAGATCGCGGAACGTCTCGTAGGAGTCTTCCTCGCTGCGCTCGGACAATTCGTCCGTACGCCAGGCCTCGCGCACCAGCCGCGCGGCCCTGTCGCTCTCGCCTTCGGTGAGCAGCACGCGGGCAAGCGCGAACTTGCCCTTGGCGCTGGTCGGCCGGTCCATCGTGAATTTGTGCACGGTGGCGGCGTCGGCCTTCTCCTGCCACAGCCGCGCCTCGGCGCGGCGGCGCAACAGCGCGCTGCTCGGCCAGTCCGGGTTGGCGGCGAGGAAGCCGGCGTAGCGCTTGAAATTCGCGGTGCTCTCGGAATGGCGCAGCATGAACCAGTCGGCGAGCTTCTGCCCGGCGGGATCGGCGATGCGGTCCCGCGCCGCGCTCGCGTCGTCGGTCTTGCCCTTGCGCGTAAGATCGATCGCGTCCTTCAGCGCGGCGAGATCGCCGGTGAGCGGCGGCGCGGCGGGCTTGTCCGCGGGCGCGTCGTCCTGCTGCTTCGACTTGCGTTTGGCCTCGGCATGCTTGCCGTGACGGGATTTCGCCGCGGCATGGCGCGGCTTGCCGGCCTTGCCAGTGGCTTTCGCCTCATGCGTCTTCTTCGACGCAGACGATTTATGACTGCTCTTCGCTGCCAGCTCCGACGGAAGGAGGGCCAAAGCGGCCACGGCAACGACACACGCGAGCGAGCGTAGGCACTGGTTCATTGGATGGTCCCCCTGCGAAACCACTACAAACCAAGGTCCGCGATCGTATGCGGCTTGAGAATCAAGACACCGAGAACGGTGCCACGGCATCGTCTCGCATTTGTCACGCTGTCGCAACAATGCGGCAAAATACGGATGACGCAAGGGAACTTCCGCAAATGAGAAAAGGGCAGGCGCTTTAACCTTTGTTAACGATTTGGGCTCGCGCGCCGGTTGTGCGCGGTCTGCAGCGTCGCAGCAGCCAGATTGCGCGTGTTCCCCAGCCGAAATCCGGTATATTGAGTTCCTCAATCCGTCCTTTAGCCTTTGCCCCGCACCTATGCCGATTTTCAACCAGTCGATCCGGCGCAAGATCGTCGGCATCGCCCTCGGATTGATCGTCCTGATGCTGGTCACCTCGATCCTGTCGATGGTGATGTCGAGCCAGGTCGGAGTCCTGCTGGACGAGCTGACGAACCGCTACATCCCGGCCTATGGCGATCTGGCGCGCGCCAATATCCGCTCGCTGGAGCGGGCGGTGGCGCTGCGGCGCATGGTCATGATGAGGATGCAGTCGCCGACGGACGAGGAGGCCTATGCAGCGCGCCTGCGCGAGTTCGAGGCAGCGGACCGCAAGATCGAGGAAGAGGCCGAAAGCGCGCGCAAGCTGATCAACGCGATCATCAACGATACCAGGACGCCGTCCGACAATGCCGCCCTGGCGCGGATCGATATCCGCATCGAGACCGCCGTCAGCGAGCTGCGGCGCGACCAGGACGAGGATCACGCAAAGCTGCTCAAGCAGATCGATGCCAAGCAGATGGTGGAGGCCCGCAACACGCTCGAGCACATCGACCTGTTACGCGACCAGTTCAACCAGAAGATCGACGCCATTCGCGCCGACATGCTGAAGCAGGTGTTTGCCTCCACGGCGACGGTGATCGGTCATCAGCATCAGGCGATGATCATCTCTGGCCTCGTCACCGCCCTCGCCGCCATTGTGGGCTTTGTCTTTGCGTTGCTGGTCTCCAGCGGCATCACGCGTCCGGTGCGGCTCCTGCTCGCCGGCACCCGCGAGGTCGAGGCGGGTCGGTTCGACAAGCCCATCACGGTCTCGACGCAGGACGAGATCGGCGAGCTCGCCGCCGCCTTCAACCGCATGATCGAGCAGCTCAGGCACAACGAGCGCATCCGCGAGACCTTCGGCCGCTACATCGATCCCAAGGTGGTGCAGGGCCTGATCGACCGGCCGGAGGTCGCCATCGACGGTCAGCGTCGGGTGATGACGATCATGTTCTGCGACATGAGCGGCTTCACCTCGATGAGCGAGGGCATGACCCCGCGCGGCCTCGTCAAGGTGATGAACCACTACTTCACGGTCATGTCAGGCCCGATCAGGAGCAATCGCGGCGTCATCGACAAATATATCGGCGACGCCATCATGGCCTATTGGGGCCCGCCCTTCATCGAGGAGGACGAGCCGGCGCTGCTCGCCGGCCTCGCCGCCATCGAGATGGCCGACCAGGTGCCCGCGCTGCAGAAGCAGCTGCCAGATCTGCTCGGCATCCGCGCCATGCCGGGTCCCTGCGACCTGCGGATCGGCATTGCCACCGGCGAGGTCCTGACCGGCAGCATCGGCTCCGAGCTGATGATGAGCTTCACTGTGATGGGCGATGCCGTGAACCTCGCCTCGCGACTCGAGGCCGTCAACAAGGTCTACGGCACCCGCATCCTGATCTCGCAGGCGACTGCTGATGCGATCGGCCCGCAGCTTGAGCTGCGTGAGATCGATCGTCTCGCGGTCGCCGGCCAGAGCGCGCCGCAGCCGATCTTCGAGGTGTTGGGCAGGGCAGGCGCGCTGACCGAAGCGCAAGCGAGCCTGCGACGGCATTATGCCGAAGGTCTCGCCGCCTATCGCGCCTGCCGCTTCACCGAAGCTCGTGCCGCCTTCAACGCGGCGCTCGAAGCCGTCCCTGGCGATGGTCCCTCGCGCGTGCTGCTCGATCGCATCGCGCAGTTCGAGGCCAGTCCGCCGGAGGCGGGCTGGGACGGCGCCTGGCGGCTGGAGCAGAAATGAGCCGCCGCAGCGTCGTCGCAGCCTGCGCCGACGAAAATTGATGCTACCCCATAACGATGTTCGCCGTGACCTATTTCCCGGGCTTAGATTGATTGTCCTTGAGGCGTTTGATGGGGACACGCCGATGACAGAACTTGAGGACAGGCTGGAACGGTTCGAGACGCTCACCGCCGAATGCGAGCTGATCGCCAAGCTCGCCACCGACAGCACCAAGCGCGAATTCTATCTCAAGCTCGCCGAGCACTATTACCAGCTCGCGAACGAGACGCGCCGTGCGGTCGCGACCAGGGCTGCGGCCTGAGGCGACGGTTGGGGCACAAGCTTGAGGCAAGGGCTTGCGGCAAGGCGCGGACCTTCGCGCCGCGCTTGATGTGCGGAACTCTCGCGACACCGCGGGTCCGCGGCTGAAAGCCGTTCTTAACGTTTCTCGCGCATGCTTGATGCTGATGCGAAGGGATGCCGTGCGGCTTCCTCGCAATGGGAGTGCCGGGGCCCGTTGCGGCGCAGTGTGCCTCGTGGTCGTCGCTTTGATGGTCCTTCTGCAGGCGATCCCATGCGTGTTCTTGCGTTACTTGTCCTCGCGTTCACAATGACGGCCTGCAACCAGGAGCAGGACATCACGGGCTCGACCTCGATCTGCCCGATGCGCAACTACAGCTCCTATAACCCCCGCGACATGAACCAGTGCGTGGCCGCCTGCAAGGCGTGCGACCGCGGCAATACGGTCACCTGCTCGACCTCCTGCACCCTCAAGGGCGCGCACTGACCGGCCGGCGGTTTGCAAGGGTCGCAACGGCGTCATCTCTTGTGGCCATCGTCCCGGTGAGCCGCCGCCAAAGGCTGACGGTGCCAAGGCACCGGAACGATTCACATGGGTTAATCATTGAAGGGGCGGGCAGGACTCGGAGTCCGATGGAATGGGTATGCTTGATCCCGGCCGGTTTCTGGTGTCGTGCTCGAAATGCAAGACTTGGCCGATGGCGGCCAATGTGAAGCGATCGAGCTGGTCGGCGTCCCCGCATGAGGTTCGCTTCGTGTGCCCGCGCTGCCGCCGCGAGGAAACCGCGATCATCTCCGCTTCTGGCGAATTGACCCCGATCCGGCGTATTGATGTTCCGCCGCGCGACGTTGCCGTGGCGTGGGCGCAGGCCCAGCGTCCGAGAGGCCGGACGTAGCGGGCTGGGCACGGCTCGTTTCCGTTTTTGGAACCCGGCCGATCGCTGAAGCGTTTCCGCCACCGACATCAACGCGATCGAGGTTCTGGGAATGATCAGCGAGCATTTCGACACCCGCACCCGGATCAACATGAAGCTGGCGCTGGATCGGGTCTGCCGCAGTCGTCCGCGCGGCGAGGACCACGGCTTCCGCAGATCGGTCGCCGAAAACATCATCCGCTGTGCGCTCGCAGGCCGGACCGGCATCAGTCAGCTCGTCGACGCCGGCGAGCGGGCGGTGATCCGGACGCCTCCGGAGAAAGAGCCCGCCTAGGTCCGGCTGCGGCCGCGGCTCGCGTTCGTGCCCTATCGAGGCCCCTCGGCACATGTGCTAGGATCGCCGACGGAGATCCATGATGCCTGCCGAGATGCTTTCGCCCGACGCCCATCGTTTCCGCCTTCACCCCGTCGCATCGCGCTTTGCGCCGATGTTCTGTCTTGCCTTGCTGACCGCGTCATGCGCGCTGGCAAGCCTCGCGCTCGCCTGCGCAACACCGTTCGCAGCCTTCGCCGTCGTCGCAGCCGCGATGCTGCCGCTGCGCTCCGCGCTGCTCGTCGTCACCGGGGCCTGGCTGGTGAACCAGAGCATCGGGTTCGGCGTGCTGCGTTATCCGGTCGATGGCAGCACGCTCGCCTGGGGCTTTGTGATCGGTGCCGCTGCGCTGATGGCGACCGCGGCGTCGTCCGCGCTGCTTCGTGCGCTACCGCAGGGGCGCACGCCACTGATCCTGGCCGTCACGCTTGTCGCGGCCTACGCGACCTATGAATTCGTGTTGCTCGCCGCGACGCCGTTTTTGGGCGGAGAGGGCGCCTTCTCCGCCGCCATCGTGACGCGGCTTGGGCTTCTCGGCGCCGTCTGGCTCGCCGGCCTCGTCGCTGTCTGCGAGATCGCCCGCCTGGTTGCTCCGTTCGGGCGCAAGGGAGCGATGTCGGCCTGAGCGGCCACTCATAGCTCGGATGAGCGCCGCGATACCCGGGAAGTCACTCGTGGAGATCCCGGATGTCGCGGAGCCTGTCATCGGGCGGCGCTTCGCGCCGACCCGTGGGCTCATCCGGGCTCCGGGACCGGGCTGTGTCGCCGGCTGTCAACGCCTTTTCATGAAAATATTCCACTTTACCGAAATTCGGATTTATCGTATGAATCGCCCATCCCGGTTCATCCTTGAGGGGCGATCATGTTGTCGTCACGATACGTGAGCCGGGCTTGCGGTGGACGCGGCAGCGTCGGCACGAACAGGTGGCGGGCAGGGCGGGTAGTCCCTGTGAGCTCGTAACCGCGTGCGGATGAGCGGCGCGGTGAGTTCGTCGCGCCAACATTTCGATGGCAACGTGCACAAGGCCGTCGAACCCTGTGGCGTCAACGAACGCGCGTACGGCAAAACCGTGTGGTCCTGGCCGTCGTTGCTACGGTCAAGCCTTTCGCGAAGATGCGCGCGAGCCCAACCGGGCAGACGGCATCGTCAATTCGCGAGGTGAGGGAGGCCAGAGGGAATTCGGCTCCCGGGAGAGCACGGCATAAGCCGTCCGACCATCGCGCAGGGAAGGCCGTGTGTTGGGCTTCACCTGTATGCTGCTGTGCGGTCTCTTTGCGCTACATCTTCGCGCAGCGGACCGCGGGTGCCGCCGGCACCCGTCCTTCCCTGCGCCCTCTTGGATAAGAGGGTGGAGTGACGAAACAAAGCTCGGGCGAAATCAGCCGCGAGGATGCGAAGGCATGTCTGCAAGTCGAAATGCAAGCCGAACGAGCGACGCTGCTGCCCCATGCTCCGTCATTGCGAGCGCAGCGAAGCAATCCAGAATCCCTCCGCGGAAAGCCACTGGATTGCTTCGCTGCGCTCGCAATGACGACTTGGAGAGAGCGTGCGCCACACTCCGCACTCGTGCCCCGGACGCAGCGCGGCGTCCCTTCGACGGTGTGCTGCCGAGCCGGGGACGCGAGCGATGCCGCTCGTTCCGCGAGGGGCGGCCCGCGACTCACTCCGTGGGTGTGCCCGCCCGTCGGACCAAACCGCGTGCGTTGTCTTTGTCGCAAAATCTCAAGCTGTGGACTGTCATCTTCGCGGTGGTACCGGAGTAGCTGTCTCCGTGTCTTCCCGGTAACGATTGTGCTGTCTGCGCAACACCCATTCCGGATTAAGCCCTCATCGCCAGTAGTTCGCATCACCGCCGCTTTTTGGCCACACCCGAACATGAATAAAATCGCTCTAAGTTTTTCAGCGGGAGCGGCGGTCCGCGAAGGCGACGGGAAATCCCAAGGTCGATTCAAATCTTGGCTCTGATTTTTCGGGTCTGAAAGGGTTGACCGGGGAAACTGGTTGCGATGGACGCGAAGACTAACATCAAGCAGAGGCTGCCGAGCCGTCACGTGACGGAAGGCCCTGCGCGCGCGCCGCACCGGTCCTACTTCTACGCCATGGGTCTGACCACAGAGCAGATCCACCAGCCCTTCGTCGGCGTCGCCTCTTGCTGGAATGAAGCCGCTCCCTGCAACATCGCCCTGATGCGGCAGGCACAGGCGGTGAAGAAGGGCGTCGCGTCCGCCGGCGGCACGCCGCGCGAGTTCTGCACCATCACCGTGACCGACGGCATCGCCATGGGCCATGACGGCATGCGCTCCTCGCTGCCGTCGCGCGAATGCATCGCCGACTCCGTCGAGCTGACCGTGCGCGGCCACGCCTACGACGCGCTGGTGGGCCTTGCCGGCTGCGACAAATCGCTGCCCGGCATGATGATGGCGATGGTCCGCCTCAACGTGCCCTCGATCTTCATCTACGGCGGCTCGATCCTGCCCGGCAATTTCCGCGGGCAGCAGGTCACCGTGCAGGACATGTTCGAGGCCGTCGGCAAGCACTCGGTCGGCGCCATGTCGGACGAGGACCTCGACGAGATCGAGCGCGTGGCGTGCCCCTCCGCGGGCGCCTGCGGCGCGCAGTTCACCGCCAACACCATGGCGACCGTCTCCGAGGCGATCGGCCTCGCGCTGCCGTACTCGGCCGGTGCTCCGGCACCCTATGAGATCCGCGACGCTTTCTGCATGACCGCGGGCGAGAAGGTGATGGACCTGATCGCCCAAAACCTCCGGCCACGCGACATCGTCACCCGCAAGGCGCTGGAGAATGCCGCCGCCGTCGTCGCGGCCTCCGGCGGTTCGACCAATGCTGCGCTGCACCTGCCGGCGATCGCCCATGAGGCGGGCATTAAGTTTGACTTATTCGACGTCGCCGAAATCTTCAAAAAGACACCGTATGTCGCGGATTTGAAGCCGGGCGGCCGTTATGTCGCCAAAGACATGTTTGAAGTAGGTGGCATACCGCTTCTGATGAAGACGCTGCTCGACAACGGATTTCTCCACGGCGACTGCATTACGGTCACCGGTCGAACGATCGCCGAAAACCTCAAAAGCGTGAAGTGGAATCCGCACCAGGACGTGGTGCACCCGGCAGACAAACCCATCACCGTCACGGGCGGTGTGGTCGGTCTGAAGGGCAATTTGGCGCCAGAAGGTGCGATCGTGAAAGTCGCGGGAATGTCCAACCTCAAGTTTACCGGTCCGGCCAGGTGCTTTGACCGGGAGGAGGACGCGTTCGAGGCGGTCCAGAACCGCACCTACAAGGAAGGCGAAGTCATCGTCATCCGCTACGAGGGCCCCAAGGGCGGCCCCGGCATGCGGGAAATGCTCCAGACCACCGCGGCGCTGACCGGCCAGGGCATGGGCGGCAAGATCGCGCTCATCACCGACGGCCGCTTCTCCGGCGCCACCCGCGGCTTCTGCATCGGCCATGTCGGGCCCGAGGCCGCCGTCGGCGGCCCGATCGGGCTGCTCGAGGACGGCGACATCATCGAGATCGATGCGGACGCCGGTACCCTTAACGTAAAATTGAGCGACCAGGAGCTTGCCCAGCGCAAGACCAAATGGACCGCTCGCGCGACTAACCACACGACGGGCGCGCTCTGGAAATATGCTCAGCAGGTTGGACCAGCGGTCGGGGGGGCTGTGACCCATCCGGGCGGCGCGCACGAGAAACAGTGCTATGCGGACATCTAGGCGTGCCATAGTTGCGTTTGTGTTGGGGGCCAGTGCGCTGGTCGCGCCCGCGCTCGCCTTTGACGGCGCGCCGGTCAACCAGAAGGACGCGACCATCCCCGTCGTGACCACGCTGCCGGGCGCCGCGGGCGCGGTGCGCGGCAAGGTGCCGCCGGCGACCCAGGAAACCTCGCTCAGCGCCCTGCAATATGCCGCCGAGGGCGGTCATCCCATCGCGCAGTGGAAGCTCGGCCGCATGTACGCCAATGGCGACGGCGTCGCCCAGGACGACATGCGGGCCTTCGAATATTTCAGCCGGATCGCGAACGCACACGCCGAGGACAGCCCCTCGGCGCCGCAGGCGCAGGTCGTGGCCAACGCCTTCGTCGCGCTCGGCCGCTACTACCTCAGCGGCATCCCGAACTCGAAGATCAAGGCGGATCCGGAGCGGGCGCGGGAGATGTTCTCCTATGCGGCCTCCTATTTCGGCAACGCGGATGCCCAGTACGATCTCGCCCGGCTGTACCTGAAGACGCCGGACGCCTCGCGCGAGGACTTCCGCTATGGCGCCCGCTGGCTCGGCCTTGCCGCGCAGAAGGGCCAGCACGAGGCCCAGGCGCTGCTCGGTCAGATGCTGTTCAACGGCGACCGCCTGCCGCGGCAGGCCGCACGCGGCCTGATGTGGCTGACGCTGGCGCGCGACAGCGCAGGTAGCGACGAGACCTGGATCAAGGAAAGCTACAACCGCGCCTTCGCCAAGGCCTCCGACGACGACCGCGCCATGTGCCTGCAAATGCTGGAACAATGGGTGCAGGGCCGCCGCGAGTAGGCTAGGTCCCGTAGGGTGGGCAAAGGCGCCTTGGCGCCGTGCCCACCACCTGATCGGCGCTTACGCCGCCTCGAGATCCAGATCCGCCCACACCGGCACGTGGTCCGACGGCTTCTCCCAGCCGCGCACATAGCTGTCGATTCCGACATTGGCGAGCTTGTCGCTGGCCTGCGGCGACAGCAGCAGATGATCGATGCGCAGGCCCTGATTCTTCTGCCAGGCGCCGGCCTGGTAATCCCAGAAGGTGTAGAGCCCCGGCTCGTCGGTCACCGCCCGCAGGGCATCGGTGAGGCCGAGGCCGAGCAGGGACTGGAAACTCTCGCGCGTCTCGGCCTTGAACAGGGCGTCCTCGGTCCAGGCGGCAGGATTGGAGACGTCGCGGGCATGCGGGATGACGTTGAAGTCGCCTGCGAGGATCAGCGGCTCCTCGGTCTTGAGGCGCTCCTTCGAATACTCGAGAAGCCGGGACATCCATTTGAGCTTGTAGGGATATTTGTCGGTCCCGACCGGATTGCCGTTGGGCAGATAGAGGCAGGCGATCCGCATCACGCCGGACTTGAGCGTCACCACGCCTTCGAGGAAACGGGCATGGGCATCCTCATCGTCGCCGGCGAGCCCCGACTTGGTCTCGTCGAAGCGCAGCTTCGAGAGCAGGGCGACGCCGTTGAACGTCTTCTGTCCATGCGTGACGACGTTGTAGCCCAGCGCCTCGATCTCCAGCCGCGGGAAGGCCTCGTCGATGCATTTGATCTCCTGGAGGCAGACGATGTCCGGTTGGCACTCCCTGAGCCAGGTCAGGAGGAGATCGATCCGCTGCCGGACCGAATTCACGTTCCAGGTGGCAACTCTGATGGGCATTGGGGGAGGGCTCCAGGCAGGGGCCTTGGTTAGAACAAAATGCAAACGTGCCCGTCAAGGACGCCGCAAAATCTCCCACAAAATTAACCCGGCTTAAGCGCGCCGCAGGCCATTGATACGGAAAAGGTTCCGCTGGAATGGGATGGCCGGTCAAGACTTCACAACGCACTGAGCCGCGCGACGGCCTCGTCGGCGCGTTCCTGTATTGGCTCGGCGGCTTCGAGATCGAGGACGGCCTGACCGCCGATCTCAGCGAACGGCAGATGCGCCGCATCCGCGCCAAGCAGATCGACGCGGTGACACGGCTGATCCCGGTGACGATGGCCGTCACCATGCTCAACGTCGCCATCGTGCTGATCCTGTTCTGGGGACGGGGCTGGAACGACTTCCTCGCGATCTGGGGCATGACCCTTGCCGTGACCGCTTCGCTTGCGGTGCGGGCCTGGCGCCGGTCGCATCAGAATCCACCGCAGGAAGCCTCGCCCCGCGCCGCGCGGCAGATGATGCGGCAGGCGTTCTTCCTCGCCGCGATCTGGGCCACGCTGCCGCTGGCGCTGTTCAGCCGCATCGAGCCGACCAGCCAGCTCCTCCTGGCCTGCCTGATGGTCGGAATGATGTCGGGCGGCGCCTTCACGCTGTCGACCTTCCCGCGTGCCGGGCTCGTCTATCTCGCCACCATGACGGTCGGCTGCGCCGGCGCACTGCTGCTGTGCGGCACCGGGCCATATCTGGTGACCGCGGTGTTCCTGCTGCTGTTCGCATTCTTCATGGCGCGCAACATCGTCTCGCAGGGCAATCTGTTCCTCGGCAATCTCAAGGCCCAGCTCGAGCTCGAGCGGCAGACCGAGATCATCTCGCTGCTGCTGAAGGATTTCCAGGAGAACGCCAGCGACTGGCTTTGGCAGACCGATGCCGAGGGGCATCTGGTCGACGTGCCTCAGCGCTTCGCCGATGTCGCGCAGTTGCCGCTTCCGCTGCTGAAGGGCTCGCATTTCGCCGACGTGCTCGACATGCTCTGCCCCGAGGACAAGGCGGCGGCCTACAACGTCGTCGGCCTGATGGAGCATGCCGAACCGCTGCACGAGATGAACCTCAAGGTCGTCGCCGGCGGCGAGGCGCGGCTGTGGTCGCTGACGGCGAAACCGGCCTATGACCGCGACGGGCAATTTTTGGGCTATCGCGGCTTCGGTCGCGACGTCACCGAGCGCTGGCGCGCCGAAAAGGCCGAGGCCGAGAGCCGCGCCAAGTCCGACTTCCTCGCCGTGATGAGCCACGAGATCCGCACGCCCATGAACGGCGTGCTGGGGCTTGCCAGCATGCTGCTGGAAACGAAGCTCGATCCGGAGCAGCGCGAGGCCGTCACCACGATCCGCGAGTCCGGCGACAATCTCCAGCGCATCCTCAACGACATTCTCGACCTGTCCAAGCTGGAGGCCGGTCGCTTCCAGTTCGAGGCGATCGACTTCGCGCCGCAGGCACTGGTCGACACGGTTGCGACGGTGGTGCGCGTGAGCGCCAAGAGCAAGGGGCTCACAGTCAAGGTCGAGCTCGATCCGAACCTGCCGCCAACGCTGCGCGGCGACGTCGCCCGCATCCGCCAGGTGCTGCTCAATCTCGCCTCCAACGCGGTGAAGTTCACCGACGAAGGCGAGGTGACGATATCGGCGACCTGCCAGTCGCGCCGCGATCTGCTGGCGACCGTGGAGTGGACCGTCACCGATAGCGGCATCGGTATCGCGCCCGAGAAGCTCGGCCTGCTGTTCAGCGACTTCGCCCAGGCCGACGCCTCGATCAGCCGCCGCTTCGGCGGCACGGGCCTCGGCCTTGCGATCTCCCGGCGCATCATCGAGCAGATGGGTGGAACCATCGGAGTCACCTCGGCGCCGGGCGAGGGCTCGACCTTCCGCTTCACGCTGGTGCTGCCCTGGAGCCAGGCACAGGCTTCCGATGCGACGGCCGAGCGCGATGAGGCAGAGGAGCTGAAAGCCCGTATCGCCGGCCTCGATCGGCCGCTCAAGGTGCTGGTCGCGGAGGACGACGCCGTCAACCGTATGGTCGTGAGCAAGATGCTGGGGGCCTTCGAGGTCGAATTGCGCGTCGTCACCGACGGCGTCGAAGCCGTCGCGGCAGTCTCCGAAGCCGACTACGACGTGGTGCTGATGGACGTGCGCATGCCCGACATGGACGGCCTGGCCGCGACCCGCGCGATCCGTGCGCAGGGCGGCCGCTTCGAGGTCCTGCCGATCACTGCGCTCACGGCCAACGCCTTCCCCGAAGACGTCAGGATCTGCCGCGAGGCCGGGATGTCGGATTTCCTGGCCAAGCCGCTGCGCAAGCCGGCGCTGGTCGCAGCCTTGCTGCGTGCGCTGGACGGCCACATGGTGTCGGAGGACGCACCGCTTCAACCCGCGCTATTGCCGGGCGACGTCGAGTGGACGGACGAGGAAAGGCAGATGACCGGCGTCTGACCGGTCAGACCGAGAAGCTGGTGCCGCAGCCGCAGGACGCCGTCGCGTTCGGATTGTTGACGCGGAACGAGGCGCCGATCAGATCGTCGACGAAATCGACCTGCGAACCCGCAAGGAATGGCTGGGAGGCGGAATCGACCAGCACCACCGCGTTGTCCTGCTCGATCACGAGATCGTCGTCGGTGCGTGCGCGATCGATGTCGAACTTGTACTGGAAGCCGGAGCAGCCGCCGCCCTCGACCGAGATGCGCAGCATCGCGCCCGATCCTTCGCCCTTGAGGATCTCCCCAATCCGGCGTGCGGCCCGGTCACTGATGGTCACGGCAGTCGTCATTGCTGGTCTCCGATAGTCCCGCGTCATACCCAATTCATTTGGTATCCCGCGCCTGACATAGTTAAGTGCCACCATACGCAGAATCAAATGGATAGGGACTAAATTCGCCGTGTCCGTCGGAATGGCAGCCCCCCGCGCGCCCTATGCCTGCGACCCCGATCGCAGCCGTGGCCGGCTGGTCGTCGAGCCCCCGAGCCGGACCCGCAGCCCGTTCCGGCGGGATTGCGACCGGGTGATCCATTCCACAGCGTTCCGCCGCCTCAAGTACAAGACCCAGGTGTTCGTGTTCCATGAGGGCGACCATTACCGCACCCGGCTGACCCATTCGCTGGAGGTGGCGCAGATCGCCCGCGCCCTGGCCCGTCAGCTCGGACTGGACGAGGACCTCACCGAAACCCTGGCGCTCGCCCATGACCTCGGCCATCCGCCGTTCGGCCATGCCGGCGAGCGGGCACTGGACGCCTGCCTGAAGGAGTTCGCCGGCTTCGACCATAATGCCCAGGCCTTGCGCGTTGTCGGCTCGCTGGAGCACCGTTACCCTGAGTTCGATGGGCTCAACCTGACCTGGGAGTCGCTGGAGGGCATCGTCAAGCACAACGGCCCGCTGACCGATCGCAGCGGCGCGCCGGTCGGGCGCTATCGCGAGCACGGCATTCCCGTCGGGATCGCCGACTACATCAAGGTCTATGATCTCGAATTGTGGAGTTTTGCTTCGCTCGAGGCCCAGGTCGCCGCGATCGCCGACGACATCGCCTATGACGCCCACGACATCGACGACGGCCTGCGCGCCGGCCTGTTCGATCTCGACGATCTCAAGGTCATGCCGCTGACTGCGGAGATCATCGCCGGCATCGCCGCCCACTATCCCGATCTCGAAGACGTCAGGCGCGGCGCCGAGCTCGTGCGCGAGCTGATCTCGCACCTGATCGGCGCGGTGTTTGCCGAGGCGCAGAAGAATCTCGCGGCCACCAAGCCGCAATCGGCCCAGGACGTCCGTCAGCAGAGCCGGGCGCTGATCGCGTTCCCCGCGGAGGTCGCCGAGGAGGAGGCCGCCATCAAGGGCTTCCTGTACCAGCACATGTACCGCCACAAGCGGGTGATGCGGGTGATGGGGGAGGCCGAGCAGATCCTGTTCGACCTGTTCGCCAAATACCTGAAATCGCCGGCGGAGCTGCCGCCGGAATGGCTGGTCGGGGCGGAGGCGGACGACGAGGGCGACCGGGCCCGCCGGATCGGCAATTTCATTGCCGGAATGACCGACCGTTTCGCCCTGACCGAGCACCAGCGGCTTTTTGACTCGACCCCGGATTTGCGTTAGGCGGCGCCCATGCCCCAGACATCCTCATCCCTGCATCTGTTCGCCGATGTGCTCGCACGCGTGCACGCCGCCTGCCGTACGCTTGCGACGGAAGCCAACTGGCCCGAGGGTATCGATTTCTCCCGCGTGGTGGTCGAGCCGCCCCGCGACGCCACCCATGGCGACATGGCGACCAACGCCGCGATGGTGCTTGCGAAAGAGGCAAAGGCAAAGCCACGCGATCTCGCCGAGCAGATCGCCGAGCGGTTGCGTGCTGACGCGCTGATCGCCAAGGTCGATGTCGCCGGTCCCGGCTTCATCAACCTGACGCTGAAGCCGGCCGCCTGGGCCGAGGCGCTGCGCACCGTGCTGCGCGAGGGCGCCGATTACGGCCGCGTCCACGGCGGCTCCAAGGTCAATGTCGAATACGTCTCGGCCAATCCGACCGGGCCGATGCATGTCGGCCATTGCCGCGGCGCCGTGTTCGGCGACGCGCTGGCGAGCCTGCTCCAGTTTGCAGGCCACGACGTCACCCGCGAATATTACATCAACGATGCCGGCGCCCAGGTCGACGTGCTCGCGCGCTCCGCCTTCCTGCGGTATCGCGAGGCGCTCGGCGAGGACATCGGTGCGATCCCGGAAGGCTTCTATCCCGGTGACTATCTGAAGCCGGTCGGACAGGCGCTGGCGAAAGAATATAGCGACATGCTGCTCGCCAAGAGCGAAGCCGAATGGCTGCCGACCGTGCGAGCCAAGGCGATCGCGATGATGATGGACGAGATCAGGGACGATCTCGCCGCCCTCAACATCCGCCACGACGTGTTCTTCTCGGAGCGCTCGCTGATCGAGACCGGCAACAACAAGGTCGCCGAGACCATCGATTTCCTGAAGGCCAAGGGCGACATCTACGAAGGCCGCCTGCCGCCGCCGAAAGGCGCGCCGGTCGAGGATTGGGAAGACCGCGAGCAGTTGCTGTTCAAGGCGACCGCCTACGGCGACGACGTCGATCGGCCGCTGATCAAGTCGGACAATTCCTACACCTACTTCGCCTCCGACATCGCCTACCACAAGAACAAGTTCGACCGTGGTTTTGCGGAGATGATCGACGTCTGGGGCGCCGATCACGGCGGCTACATCAAGCGCATGCAGGCGGCGGTGAAGGCGACGACCTCGGGCAAGGGGTCGCTCGACGTCAAGATCGTCCAGCTCGTGAAGTTGTTGCGTAGCGGCGAGCCCGTGAAAATGGGCAAGCGAGCCGGCAACTTTGTCACGCTTCGTGATGTGGTGGATGAAGTCGGCCAGGACGCCGTTCGTTTCATGATGCTGTACCGCAAGAACGACGCGGTGCTGGACTTCGACCTCGCCAAGGTCATCGAGCAGTCGCGCGACAACCCGGTGTTCTACGTCCAGTATGGCCATGCCCGCGGCCACTCAATCTTCCGCAACGCCCGGGCCGAGGTGTTCCCGAATCTCCCCGAAGATGCCGGCGAGCGCATCGCCTGGCTCAGCGAGTCGGCCGTGGAACGGCTGTCGGACCCCGTGGAACTCGATCTTCTTAAGCGCCTCGCAATTTATCCGCGCATGCTGGAAGCCGCCGCCGCGGCCCATGAGCCGCACCGAATTGCCTTTTATCTCTATGACTTAGCGAGCGAATTTCACGCACTTTGGACGAAGGGGCGCGATTTGCCCTATTTACGCTTCATTATCAATAATGATGCAGATCTTACAAAGGCGCGACTGGCCATGGTCCAGGGCGTCGTCTCTGTCCTGGCATCGGGCCTCGCCATCCTCGGCGTCCATGCTCCGGACGAGATGCGGTAGTTTGGGGCGAACTACTTAATGGGAATTCGGGGGTAACCGGCAGAAGCCGGATCGCTTAGACTTGGTTGAAAGCCTTGTGGGTCGGAAGCCGTGCCTTGGTCGAGGGGCGCGCGGCTTTCCCGAAGGGACGCATCATCACGATGGCCGAACGATATCACGACAGACCGTTTCCTTCCGATGACTATGGTCGCGGCGCCGATCAGCATGGGAAAGTGGAGAACGATCCGTTGGCCGAGCTCGCCCGCCTGATCGGACAGACCGATCCGTTCGCCGCGCAGGGCCAGCCTGCCGCGCGCCAGCCGGCAGCACCCGCGCAGAGCCACCAGGACGACGACTACCGTCAGGACGATTATCAGCAGGATTATGCCGAGCCGGCCCCGCCGCCTCCGTCCGGCCCGCCGTCATGGATGCGCCGCGCCAATGTGCAGCCGCAGCCGGCCCCCGCGCCGGAGCCCGACTATCCCGTGTCTGTCAGCCCGGTTCATCCGTTGCATCGCTATTCCGCCCAGCCGGCCGCGCCCGAGCCTGATTTTCATCAGCCGCAGGCCTACCAGGATCACGCGCACCAGGATCAGGCCTATCAGGCTCAAGCCTATCAGCAGGACCAGGCCTACCAGGAGCCGTATCAGCAACCCGATCCGTCGCGCTACGACGATGCGCTCTATGGCCGCCTGGAGACGGGTGAGCAGGACTTTCAGCGCGATCCGGCTTATCCGGACGATCCTTACGCGTTCCAGAGCGACTATCCCGAGGCCGACCTCGACGAGCCGAAGAAGCAGCGCGGCGGCATGATGACGGTCGCGGCGATCCTTGCGCTTGCGGTGGTCGGCACCGGTGGGGCCTTCGCCTACAAGACCTATGTGGGCTCGCCCCGCAGCGGCGAGCCGCCGATCATCAAGGCCGACAACACCCCGACCAAGATCGTGCCGGCGCCGACGGATTCCTCGGCCAAGGTGCCCGATCGCATGGTCACCGGTGACGGCACCGAGAAGATCGTGCCGCGCGAGGAGGCGCCTGTCGACGTCAACGCCAGGGCAAGCGGTCCCCGCGTGGTGTTCCCCCCACTGAATCAGAATGCGAATCCGCCATCGGTGGCGAGCGTGTCGCCGTCTGCGGTGCCGCCGCCGACCGCGGGGCCGACCCCGAGCAACGGCACGATGCCGAACAATTCACCGCGCCCGATCAGGACCGTGGCCGTGAAGGGCGATCAGACCGACAGCGGGTTGCCGCAATCGGCCGCTGCCAAGTCGGCAGCAGCTGCGCCAAAGCCTGTTGCCGCGCCCGCTGCACCGGCCGCGCCGCGCAATCCACCGACCTCGGCCAATGCCAGCGCCAACCAGCCGCTCTCGCTCGCGCCGCAATCAACGCCTGCGGCCGAGCCGCCGCAGCGGATGGCTGCGACCAATCCGACGCAGATCGCGCCCGCCAGCAGTGGCGGTAGTGGGTTCATCGTGCAGGTCTCCTCGCAGCAGAGCGAGGACAGCGCACACGCCTCCTACCGGGTGCTTCAGAGCAAGTACGGCAGCGTGCTTGGATCGCGCTCACCGGTGATCAAGCGGGTCGATCTCTCCGACAAGGGCAAGGGGATCGTCTACCGCGCGTTCGCTGGTCCCTATGCGTCGGCCGAGGAAGCGACGCAGGCCTGCAACAGCCTGAAGGCTGCCGGCTTGCCGACCTGCTTCATCCAGAGGAATTAACGGCCGTTTCCTTGACCCCCTCGCGGGGCAGGGTTAATCGGCCGTTATGAGCACGCGGGCCTTCATTACCGGCGTATCCGGAACCGAACTGACCGCCGCCGAGCGGGAGTTCATCCGTGCCGAGCGCCCATGGGGCTTCATCCTGTTCAAGCGCAATGTCGCGACCCCGGCGCAAGTTGCTGCACTGGTTGCAGAATTGCGTGCGGTTGCAGGCGCCTCCGACGCACCGGTCCTGATCGACCAGGAGGGCGGACGGGTGCAGCGGCTGGGCCCGCCGCACTGGCCGGTCTACCCGCCGGGCGCCGTATTCGCGACCTTGTACGACACTGATTCGGCGCTCGGGCTCACCGCGGCGCGGCTCAGCGCCCGGCTGATCGCGGCCGATCTCGCCGATCTCGGCATTACCGTGGATTGCTTGCCGCTGGCTGACGTGCCGGTGCCGGGCGCCGACGCCGTGATCGGGAACCGGGCCTACGGCACCTCACCAAACAAGGTCGCAGCGATCGCCCGCGCGGTCACCGAGGGCCTGGAGCAGGGCGGGGTGCTGCCGGTGCTCAAGCACATTCCCGGGCATGGGCGCGCCACCGCCGACACCCATTTCAAGCTGCCGACAGTTGATACGTCGATGGACGAGCTCGATCGGACCGACTTCGCCGCATTTAAGCCGCTGGCGGATCTGCCGATGGCCATGACTGCACATGTTGTGTTTAGCGCGGTCGACCCCGCCCATCCGGCGACGACATCTGCGACAATGATTGCTCAGGTGATTCGCGGCGCAATCGGGTTCCAGGGTTTGTTAATGAGTGATGACGTGTCGATGAACGCGCTGGCGGGAAGCATCGCCGATCGGACCCGCGCCATCTTCGCGGCCGGTTGCGACGTGGCCCTGCATTGCAACGGCAACATCGAGGAGATGCGCGAGGTCGCCGGCCAGACACCCGAATTGTCGGGCAGGGCGCTGGAACGGGCGACAGCCGCGCTCGCCGCGCGCAAGGCGCCGCAGCCGTTCGATCGGGCGGCCGCGCGCACTGAGCTGGACGCATTGATCGCACGGGCAAACACGGCATCCGCATGACCGCAGAAATCCTATCGTTTGAAACCGGGCGGCCCGCAGAGCTCGCCGAGGGTGAGCCGGCGTTGGTGGTCGACGTCGAGGGCTATGAAGGCCCGCTCGATTTGCTGCTCGCGCTGGCGCGGCAGCAGAAGGTCGACCTCGCCAAGATCTCGATCCTGGCGCTGGCCGACCAGTATCTCCACTTCATCGAAGCCGCGCGAAAGATCCGGCTTGAGCTCGCTGCCGACTATCTGGTCATGGCGGCCTGGCTCGCCTTCCTGAAATCGCGCCTGCTGCTGCCGGAGCCGCCGAGTGCGGAAGGGCCGAGCGCCGAACAGATGGCGACCGCGCTCGCCAACCGGCTGCGCCGTCTGGAAGCCATTCGCGAAGCCGCCAACCGGCTGATGAACCGGCCGCAATTGCAGCGCGACATCTTCCCGCGCGGCGAGCCCGAGCAGATCGCCGAGATCAAGCATCCGAAATACACCGCAACGCTCTACGACCTGCTGACCGCCTATGCCTCGCAGCGGCAGTCGCGCGTGCTGGCGAGCGTGCATCTGGCCAAGCGCACGGTGTGGTCGCTTGCGGAAGCGCGCGCCACGCTGGAGCGGCTGGTCGGCAGCATCACCGAGCAGGACGACTGGGGCGTTCTCGACGACTTCCTGATCCGGCACGTCGCCGATCCCACGCAGCGCGCGACGGTGTTCGCCTCGAGCTTCGCCGCCGCGCTCGAGCTGGTGCGCGAAGGTCAGCTCGAGCTGAACCAGAAAGAAGCGTTTGCGCCCATCTATTTCCGGAAAGGGCGCCCCAAACCGGTTCCGGACGCAGCTCCTGCGCCCGACGCGCCGGTCGCTTAAGTGCAAGAAGGAGAAGCTGCCATGGCAAGCCTGGCTGAAGTGCGGGTAGAAGAGGCCGAGCCGATGGAGAACGAGACCCAGGCACGTCCCGAAGAGCTACGGCTGCTGGAAGCGCTGCTGTTCGCTTCGAGTGAGCCGCTGGATACCGCGACGCTGGCTAAGCGCATGCCTGATGGCGTTGACGTCAAGGCCGCGCTCGAGCAGCTCCAGGCCGACTATGCCTCGCGCGGCGTCAATCTCGTGCGGGTCGCCAACAAATGGACCTTCCGCACCGCCGGCGATCTCGCCTGGCTGATGACGCGCGAGAGCACCGAGACCCGCCGCCTGTCGCGCGCGGCGATCGAGGTGCTGGCGATCATCGCCTATCACCAGCCGGTGACGCGCGCCGAGATCGAGGAGATCCGCGGCGTCGTCACCTCGAAGGGCACTCTCGACGTGCTGCTCGAAACTGGCTGGATCAAGCCGCGCGGCCGTCGCAAGACGCCCGGCCGTCCGCTGACCTTTGGAACCACCGAGGACTTCCTGTCGCAGTTCACGCTGGAACAGCTCGGCGATCTGCCGGGTCTGGAGGAGCTGAAGGGCACGGGCCTGCTGGATTCGCGCCTGCCGACGGGCTTCAGCGTTCCGACGCCATCGGACGATCCGGCGCTGCGTGAGGACGAGGATCCGTTGGAACCGGGCGAGGACCTCGATCTCGCGCTCGCGCCGGCGGTCGAGCCGGAGACGCCCCCGGAAGGCGGCAACGAGGGTGGCGAGGGCGGCAGCGAGGAGTGATCCTCCCGCCTTCTACGGGTCCCTGCGACCAGTTAACACTTAGCAAGATTACGTAGCGCCAACAGCGAATTGGCGCTGCCTTGGTCCTTGTTTTTAACACCCGCCGAGCCTAGGTTTCGGGGAAGATCGGCCGGGTCCCCGGCCATGCGCGTTTGGAGGGTTGCAGGATGGGTTCACTCAGCATTTGGCACTGGATCTTGGTGATCGCAGTGGTCCTGCTGCTGTTCGGCCGCGGCAAGATTTCGGATCTGATGGGCGACGTGGCGCAGGGCATCAAGGCGTTCAAGAAGGGCATGCAGGACGACGACAAGCCTGCCGAGAAGCCCGAGCCGGCCAAGTCCATCGAGCACAACGCCGCGCCGACCGCGGCTCGGTCCGACGTCGGCAGCAAGGCCGTCTGAGCCAGAGAGCACGCGAGACGCGGGTAGCGGCCCCGATCCTGCGCGCAAGGGATTGGGCCGGGTGCGGCTTCGCGTGAACGGAAGACCTCATGTTCGACATCGGGTGGAGTGAACTGGTCCTGATCGGGGTCGTGGCCCTGATCGCCATCGGCCCGAAAGAGCTGCCGGGCGTGCTGCGCATGGTCGGGCAGTGGATGGGCAAGGCCCGCAAGATGGCCGCCGAATTCCAGGGTCAGTTCCAGGAGGCGATGCGCGAGGCCGAGATGGCCGACCTCAAGAAGAGCTTTGATGAGGTCAAGGAAGCCGCCACCGGATTCAATCCGCTGACCTCGCTCCAGAAGGACGTCAGCGACGCGCTTCGCGTCGATGCGCTGGACAAGCCGGCCGAGACGCCTGCGACGGCTGCCGAACCGGCGACTTCAATTGAAGCGCCGGCGACTCCGACCACCCCAGAAGCCCCGACGCCGGAGACTTTCGTGGAAGCCGAGGCGCATGCGGCTGTGAACGAGCCGCTCGCCATCACCCGTGAGGTCGAGCAGGCAAAGGTCGCGCAGGACACCGCGCCATCCGAAGCGATCAAGGACGCCAAAGCGTCATGACCGACGCCGATATCGAAGCCAGCAAAGCCCCTCTGATGGACCACCTGATCGAGCTGCGCTCGCGGCTGATCAAGGCGCTTCTCGGCTTTGGCGTGGCCTTCATCTTCTGCTTCTTCTTCGCCAAGCAGATTTTCAACGTGTTGGTCTGGCCATATGTCTTGGCCGTCGGCGATCCCGGAAACGCCAAGCTCATTTACACCGCGTTCCTGGAATATTTCCTGACCCAGCTGAAGCTGGCGATGTTTGGCGCGGCCTTCATCTCGTTCCCAATCGTGGCGGGGCAGGTCTACATGTTCGTGGCGCCCGGGCTCTACAAGCACGAGAAGCAGGCCTTCCTGCCGTATCTGGTCGCGACGCCGTTCTTTTTCGTGCTGGGTGCGACACTGGTCTATTTCGTTGTGTTCCCGATGCTGGCGCGCTTCTCGCTGGGCATGCAGCAGCTCGGCAGCGACGAGACCGCAAAGATCGAGCTGTTGCCGAAGGTCGGCGAATATCTGTCGCTGATGATGTCGTTGATCTTCGCTTTCGGCATTGCCTTCCAGCTTCCGGTCATCCTGACGCTGCTCGGGCGGATCGGCATCATCACCTCGAAGATGCTGCGCGAGAAGCGGCGCTACTTCATCGTCATCGCCTTCGTCATCGCGGCCGTGCTGACGCCACCCGACGTGATCAGCCAGTGCTCGCTGGCGATTCCGCTGATGGCGCTCTATGAGGGCTCGATCATCGCGGTGGCGATGGTGGAGAAGAAGGCGGCGGCCTCGCAGGCTGCCACCGGCACTGATGTGACGACACCGGCCAATCCGGCCGAGTAGGGCGCTACAGCCTCCGGTGTCATTCCCCGCCTTGTGCTCAATTGCGCACTGGGGCGGGGAATCCAGTACGCCGCGGCCCCTCGGAGATTCACTCCCGTCTCTGGAATACTGGATCGCCCGCTTTCGCGGGCGATGACAGAGTGCTAGGGGAGACGCGCTGACGTACAACGTTTGCCGTTGTATGTTTACGCGCCGATCCAGGACCATAGCCATGCACGACATCAAATCGATCCGCGACAATCCGCAAGCCTTCGACGCCGGTCTCGCCCGGCGTGGCCTGAAGCCGCTGTCGGCCTCGCTGCTCGCGATCGACGAGAGGCGGCGCGCGGCGATCCTGGCCTCGGAGCAGGCTCAGGCGCGGCGCAATGCTGCCTCGAAGGAAATCGGCGATGCCAAGAAGGCCAAGGACGAGGCGCGCGCGGCCAAGCTGATGGCCGAGGTCGCCGAGCTCAAGACCACGATGCCGGAGCTCGAGGCTGCCGCGAAGGCTGCCGACGAGGAGCTGACCAAAGAGCTGTCCGCGATCCCGAACATTCCGTTCGACGAGGTGCCCGATGGTGTCGACGAGCACGGCAACGTGCTGCACCACGTGTTCGGCAACAAGCGCAATTACGGCTTCGCGCCGAAGCTGCATGACGATCTCGGCACCGCGCTGGGCTACATGGATTTCGAGGCGGCGGCAAAACTCTCCGGCGCGCGCTTTGTCGTGCTGAAGAAGGGGCTGGCGCGGCTCGAGCGTGCGATCGGCCAGTTCATGCTCGACCTGCACACGACCGAGCATGGCTACACCGAGATCAATCCACCGCTGCTGGTGCGCAACGAGGTGATGTTCGGCACGGGACAAATGCCGAAATTCGAGGACGATCAGTTCTGGGCGATCAAGGGCGAGCTGCTTGCCTCGCCAGATCATGAGCGGCTGAAGACCGAGCGCCTCGGCCTCATTCCGACCGCAGAAGTCTCGCTCACCAACCTCGCGCGCGAATCCATTCTCGACGAGAAGCAATTGCCGATGCGCCTCACCGCGCTGACGCCATGCTTCCGCGCCGAGGCTGGCGCTGCCGGCCGCGACACCCGCGGCATGATCCGCCAGCACCAGTTCACCAAGGTCGAGCTGGTCTCGATCACGACGCCCGAGACCAGCAAGGACGAGCTGGAGCGGATGCTGTCCTGCGCCGAGCAGGTGTTGCAGAAGCTCGACCTGCATTATCGCGTCATGACGCTCTGCGCAGGAGACATGGGCTTTTCGTCGCAAAAAACCTATGACATCGAGGTCTGGATGCCCGGGCAGGGCGACGGCGGCATGTTCCGCGAGATCTCGAGCTGCTCGGTCTGCGGCGACTTCCAGGCACGCCGCATGGATGCGCGCTCGCGCGGGCCCGACGGCAAGCCGCGCTTCGTGCACACGCTGAACGGCTCCGGCACCGCAGTCGGCCGCGCGCTGATCGCCGTGATGGAAACCTATCAGCAGGAGGACGGCTCGATCGCGGTCCCCAGCGTGCTCCAGCCCTATATGGGCGGACTGAAGGTGGTCGCGCGCGACTGATCGTGTTGCCCGCTTGAAACGCAGAAACGTTTGGTTGCGAAGATCGGGCGGCCGGTTATCCTGCCGGCCACCCGTCAATGTGAACTGACCGTCCATGGCCTTGCACCGCGATATCTTCTGGGTCGGCAGACAATGGGCGGTGACAGGTGCAGGCATCCAGGCCGTCGACCAGCGTTTGCGCGGTGTGCTCGACATCGAGATCGCGCGGCTCTGGGACGATGATCTCGTGCAGAGCCGGCGGACCAAGCCCGGCGTGAATGCCGCTGATTTCGACAAGGCACTGACGGTGGCACGCGAACGTTTTCCGCAGACGCCGGACCCTATCGTGGCGCAGCTGGCGGCGCTCGGCGTGGTCGAGGCGCCCGCTGCAAGCCCGGTCGTGCCGGCGATGGTGCTGCGTGTCGAAGGCCGGCTGGCGCGCTTCCTGCCGCAATGGCGCGTTCGCCGGTAACGGGACGGGAGAGGGAACCGATCCGGCCCCGAAATTGGCCCGGTTTGCCTGATGGGCCAGAGCCGGTTAAGACGGCTCGGACCCTGCTTTCTGGAATCGATCTCTCGCATGCGCATTCTCTGCACCAATGACGACGGCATCCACGCTCCCGGCCTCAAGGTCGTGGAGGAGATCGCGCGTGCATTGTCCGACGACGTCTGGGTGGTGGCGCCCGAGCTCGACCAGTCCGGCGTGTCGCATTCGCTGTCGCTGAACGATCCCCTGCGCCTGCGCGAGGTCGGTCCGCGGCACTTTGCCGTGCGCGGCACCCCGACCGACTGCGTCATCATGGGCGCGCGCCACATTCTCGGCACCAAGCCGCCCGACGTCGTGCTGTCGGGCGTCAACAAGGGCCGCAACGTCGCCGAGGACGTGGTCTATTCCGGCACCATCGCCGGCGCGCTCGAAGGCACCATCCTCGGACTGCCGTCGTTTGCGCTGTCGCAGGAGTTCAGCGTCGAGACCCGCGAACGGCCGCCGTGGGACACCGCGCGCAAGTTCGGTCCCGACATCCTGCGCAAGGTGATCGCCGCGGGCATCCCGAAGGACACCGTCATCAACGTCAACTTCCCGTCCTGCGCGCCGGAAGATGTGCTTGGCATTCGCGTCACGCGGCAGGGCAAGCGCAATCTCGGCTTCCTCAGGATCGACGAGCGCAGGGACGGACGCAACAATCCCTATTTCTGGATCGGCTTCGAGCGCGCGGCGATGATGGATACGCCGGCCGACGGCACGGATCTCGCCGCGCTGCGCGATCGCTATGTCTCGGTCACGCCGCTCAGGCTCGATCGCACCAACGAAGCGTTCTCGGAAGAGCTGAGCGCGACGCTGAAGTAAGAAGATTTGGAAGTAGCGGCTAGCTGCCGCGCAGGGCGGCTTCGATGGTCTTGCCGAGCGCGTCGAGCTGGAACGGCTTCTGCAGGGCCGGCCGGTCGCGATATTGCTCGGGCAGGCCCGAAGAGCCGTAGCCGGTGGCGAAGATGAACGGGCAGCCCTTCGCCCTGATCACATCGGCGACCGGCGAGATGACCTTGCCGTTGACGTTGACGTCGAGGATGGCGATGTCGAACTCGGTGGCCTGGGCGAGCCGCATCGCCTCGGTGATATCGCCGGCTTCGGCTGCGACCTTGTAGCCGAGCTCTTCGAGCATGTCCGCGACCATCATCCTGATCATCACCTCGTCCTCGACGAGGAATACAGAGCGGCCCGAAAGCCCTGTCGCAGTCATTGTCGGTGAGTCCTTGCCCATTTGCGAAAACGTTCGCAGATAACGCGAATCGACGCAATGCGCGTTTCGGCGAACGAGCGCCCGAAAATGGCCTTCGCGGCCAGACCGCTGCAGGCCAATTTGTGGTCAAATACTGCGGCGAAAGGTTATCATGGGTTCCGGGGCAGGAACAAGATTCTCGCCCGGGCCTTGAGCTCTGCAAGCGACGATCCGACCTGACGAGACACGATACAAACAGCGATGACCCCCAATCAGCATCCGCCGGAAAAGATGATGTTTCAGCTCACGCTGAGGCGTCGGGGCATCAGCGATCAGGCGGTGCTGAGGACCATGGAGGAGGTGCCGCGCGAGCTTTTCGTCGACGAGGCCGATCGCGAGGGCGCCTATCGCGATAGCGCGCTGCCGATCGCGTGCGGGCAGACCATCAGCCAGCCCTTCGTCGTCGCCTACATGACCGAGCAGCTCCAGCTCCACAAGCGGCACCGCGTGCTCGAGATCGGAGCGGGCTCCGGCTATCAGGCGGCGGTGCTGTCGCGGCTCGCAGGCCAGGTGCTGACCGTCGAGCGCTATCGCAAGCTGGCCGACGCCGCACGCGCCAGGCTCGAAAAGCTCGACTGTCACAATGTCGAGGTGATGCTCGGTGATGGCCTCAACCTGCCGTCCAATATCGGGCCGTTCGACCGCATCATCGTCACCGCCGCGATGGAGCAGATTCCGGAGAACCTGATCGAGCGGCTCGAGGTCGGCGGCATCCTGATCGCCCCGGTCGGGCCGCATCAGGGCGTGCAGACGCTGATCCGCCTGACCCGGACCGAAGCCGGGATCGAGCGCAAGGAACTCGTCGAGGTCCGCTTCGTACCGGCACTGCCGGGCGTGGCGCGGGAGCTGTAGATTTCCGGATTGGCTGTTCCGCCAACATCTTATTGGGAGGGTTAAGCCGTTATTTACTCGGCGCGTGTTTACTTAAAACACCAGTTCTGTTGCGTACGAGTGAGTAACCATGTCTGTCGTCGCCGAGTTGCTTTACTCGCGCCGCGTGCCGCAGGTCGCGGTGCTGGCGCTGATCTCCTTCAGCTTCGCAGGGTGCAGCGCCGACATGTCGTCGCGGTTGTCCCAGTCGAATTTCTCCAATCCCTTCGCTTCCGACCAGACCGGTTCGGTGCAGCAGGCGCCGCCGCCGCCGCAGCAGCAGCAGCGTGAGCTGCCGCAATATGCGCGGCCGCAGACGCAGCCCGGTTATTACCAGTCGCAGCCCTTGCCGCCGCCGGCGGTATCCGCGCCGCAATCCTATCCGGTCACGGGGGGCGGTGGCGTGTCTGGTGGCGGGCGCGGCGTCAGCTCCTATGCGCCCCCGGCGCAGCCGCACCTGGACACCACGGCCACCGTGCCGCCGCGCTCGGTCGCAGCTGCCCAGCCGGCCGGTGGAACCAAGATCATCGTCGGTACCAGCGATACGCTCGATGTGCTGGCCAAGCGCTATCGCGTCACGCCGCAGGCGATCCTCGCCGCCAATGGCTACAAGGGCCCGCGCGCGCTCTCGCCCGGTCAGCAGCTGATCATCCCGCATCCGGCCACGGCCGCTGCGCCCGCACCTGCGATGGCTCCTGTCGCCGCGGCTCCGGCGATGCCGCCTGCTGGCAAGCCGGTTGCTGCCGTCGCTGCGCCTCCGAGCACTCATTTCGTCAATCGCGGCGACACGCTCGCCAGCATCGCCCGCAAGAACCATATCTCGGCGGCCGAGCTCGCGCGGGCCAACGGTCTCGATTCGTCGGCCAAGCTCAAGCTCGGCACCAAGCTGACCGTGCCCGGCGCAAAGACCGCTGCGGTTGCAGCGCCGGTTGCCGCCGCGCCCGTCGCAGCGGCCCCGGTCGCCGGAACGCTGCAACCCATTGCGGCTGCCCCGGCACCGGCTCCTGCCACCAAGATGGCTGCTGTCGTGCCCGTGCAGAGCGCGCGCCTGGCGCAGGCCACGGCGAACGTCGAAGAGAAGCCCGCCGAGACGCCGGCGAAAGCTGCGGAAGCCACCGGCGCGCTGCCGACCTTCCGCTGGCCGGTGCGCGGCAAGGTGGTCACGAGCTACGGCGCCAAGACCAACGGCAAGTCCAACGACGGCATCAATCTCGCGGTACCGGAGGGGACGCCGGTCAAGGCGGCTGAAGACGGCGTCGTCGCCTATTCCGGCAACGAGCTGAAGGGTTACGGCAATCTGGTCCTGGTTCGGCACTCCAACGGCTACGTCACCGCATATGCCCATGCGAGTGAGCTGCTGGTGAAGCGCGGCGATACCATCAAGCGCGGTCAGGTCATTGCCAAGTCGGGTCAATCCGGTGAGGTGGCGTCGCCGCAGCTCCACTTCGAGATCCGCAAGGGATCGAGCCCGGTTGACCCGCTTCAATTCCTGAACGGGGCGTGAGGCGCGGGCCCACAGAGTTGGGCGCGCAACCACCACGAATATGCTGTCATCGCCCGCCTTGTGCGCATTGCGCACCAGAGCGGGCGATCCACTATTTCCAGGGGCGGCGGTCGCCAGGCCGAGAAGTTGCCTCGTTTTGGGTCTGCTTCGGTTTTGACGGCGCAGCGGATCTGGCTGGGCTTGCCAGCGACCCAGCGCCGGCGTGAACGACCCAACCCCGAACCCTTGATCTAGATCAACCTGGAAGAGTGGCGTTCGGTTTCCGTTGCGGCGCAAGCCAATGATGCACGGGGCCGGAGATCGGGCATGAAGCTGGGTGATACGGCATCGTCGCCTGATTCCGGACAATCGTTCCAGCATCCAGCAGGTGAGGGGATGCTGTACGTGCCGGGCGGCACGTTTCGCATGGGTTCGGATCGGCACTATCCGGAGGAAGCGCCGGTCCACCGCGTCATCGTGGATGCGTTCTGGATGGATCGCCATCCGGTGACGAACCGGCAATTCAAGGCATTCGCCAGAGCTACCGGCCACGTCACCGTTGCCGAGATCACGCCCGATCCAAAGGATTACCCCGGAATTCTCCCGCATATGATCTATGCGGGTTCGCTGATGTTCTCTCCGCCCGCGTATCCCGTCAGTCTCCGGGACTTCAGCCAGTGGTGGACCTTCGCCAAAGGCGCGGACTGGCGGCATCCCTACGGGCCGGGCAGCGACATCCGTGGGCTGGACGATCATCCCGTCGTGCATGTGGCGTTCAGCGACGTGATCGCCTACGCAAGATGGGCCGGCAAGGATTTGCCGACCGAGGCGGAATGGGAATTCGCGGCGCGCGGCGGGCTGGACGGCGCCGAGTTCGCATGGGGAGATGAATTTACGCCCGAGGGCCGTCACATGGCCAACACCTGGCAGGGCGAATTTCCACGCCAGAACACTGGGGACGACGGCTACGAACGGACATCGCCGGTCACCGCGTTTCCGCCGAACGGATACGGGCTGCACGATATGATCGGCAACGTCTGGGAGTGGACGTGCGACTGGTACTCGCCTCGGCATGAGGCCGACGCTGCAAAAGCCTGCTGCATTCCAGAGAACCCGCGCGGCGGCCGCGAGGCCGATAGCTACGACCCCAGAACGACCAACGTCAAGATTCCACGCAAGGTCATCAAAGGCGGCTCGCATTTGTGCGCGCCGAATTACTGCCGGCGCTACCGGCCGGCTGCGCGGCATGCGGAGCCGGTCGACACATCCACAAGTCATCTTGGATTTCGGTGCATCAGACGAGGTGTCTCTAACGCATCATAACGGGAGAGCAATGCCATGTTGAATTGCGTATTCAAGGACAAGCTTTCGGTTGCAACGCCGCGCAAGACGCAAAGTTGGATCAAGCGGTCCCGTCTAGCGCTGCTCAGTGCGACGATGATAATTCCATCCTCAGGGTTGATCAGCACTCCGGCAGCCGCCCAGCAGCCGGCGCAAAAGCCCAACATCCTCTTCATCATGGGTGATGACATCGGCCTGTATCAGCCGAGCATCTACCATCGCGGCCTGATGGTCGGCGAGACGCCCAACATCGATCGCATCGGCAACGAAGGAGCGATCTTCACGCATTACTATGCCGAGCAGAGCTGCACCGCCGGCCGCAATGCCTTCTTCACCGGCATGCATCCGCTGCGAACGGGAATGATTCCTCCGCAACTGCCCGGCAGCCCGTCCTATTTGCGGCCCGGCACCCCGGCGCTCGCCAAGTTCCTGCTCGATCTCGGCTACAACACCGGCGAGTTCGGCAAGAACCATCTCGGCGATCACACCGACGCGCTGCCGACCGCTCACGGCTTCCAGGAATATTGGGGCTATCTGTATCATCTCGATGCGATGCAGGGCGTGAGCTTCCCGGACATCAACAAGTCCCCCACCCAGCAGACGGTTGCCCCGCCGTGCAAGAATACGCCGATCCCCGGCATCGCGGAGGTACCGGGCGCGGTCGATCCGAAAACGACGGTTTGCCTGACGCCACCGCGCAACGTCCTGTCGTGCAAGTCGGATGGCACATCCAGGACTCAGCAGTGCATCGACCAGGGCCCGCTGACACTCGAGCGATCGAAGGGGGTCGACGAGGAAATCTCGGCCAAGGTTATCGACTTCATCGATCGCAACGATCCGAAGACGACGGGCAAGCCTTTCTTCGTCTGGTACAACCCTGCGCGCATGCACATCACGACTGTGCTGAATGACAAGTACCTGAGCATGGTCGGCGAGGCGGGCGGCAAGGACTGGGGCCTCAACGAAGCCGGCATGAAGCAGATGGATGACAACATCGGCGTGGTGCTCAAGAAGCTCGAAGACATGGGCCAACTCGACAATACGATCGTCGTGTTCACCACCGACAACGGTGCCGAAACCATCACCTTTCCGGACGGCGGCACCACTCCGTTCAAGGGCGGCAAGCTGAGCACCTGGGAAGGCGGCATGCGCGCGCCGGCCCTCGTTCGCTGGCCGGGCGTCATCAAGCCCGGTACCGTCAAGAACGAAATGTTCGCAGCGCTCGACTGGCTGCCGACGTTTGTCAACATCGGCGGCGGCGCCAAGGGCGACCAACTGAAGAGGCGCATCGAGGCCGGCCAGTATCCCGGCATCGTGAAAACCACGCTCGATGGCGTCGATCAGACCGAGTACCTTTCCGGGCGTTCGGAAAAGTCGGCACGCGATACCTTCTTCTACTACTCGGGCAAGGATCCGTCGGCGGTCCGCTACAAGAACTGGAAGATCTACTTCACGATGGTCTCCGACGCCCCACAGGGCTTTATTGCCGGAGCGCTTCCCTATCACTGGGCCCAGGTCGTCAATATCAAGCGAGACCCGTTCGAGACCTCGATCGGTTCACAATACAAGACACTCATGGGCTTGGGTGGCGTAATCGGATCTCCTTCTACAGCCTACGTCTATGACTGGAACATGCTGCCGATCGGGCAGGCGCTCTGGCTGAAGGAACTGGAGAGCTATATTGCGTACCCGCCGCTGCAGGACCCGGCGAGCTACAACCTCGAACAGGTGATACAGCAGATCAAGCAGGCCAAGACGGCCGGCCGCAGCGACTAATCGCTGGATACTGCATTGGCGGGCGTCACTTTCGGCGCTCGCCAATCCACTGCGGTCAGAATCCAACCGCTCGCGAAGCAGCATATAGGCAAGCGTGCGACGAACGGCAGCGATACACCAGCCTCGCACGTACCTTCAATGTTGACCGATAGGGACCGCACAATCGAAGCGGGTCGACAATGAAACAGATCATGCGATTTCCACGCCTTGACCGGCGCGCACTGCTATCGTCTCTGGCGATGCTTCCGTTTCTATCTGCCGCCCTGCGTTCCACGTCGGCCATGGCCCAGACGCAAGCCGGACCTCTGCCATCTTGGAATGAGGGCCCGACGAAAGCTTCGATCGTCGACTTCGTCGCACGGGTCACGGAGAGCGGCGGGCCCTATTTCGTAGCGCCCGATCAACGCATCGCGACCTTCGACAACGATGGGACGCTTTGGATCGAGCAGCCGATGTATGTGCAGCTCGCTTTTGCGCTGGATCGCGTGAAGGTTCTTGCGCCCATGCATCCGGAATGGAAGGACAAGCAGCCCTTCGCGGCAGTGCTGAACGGGGACCTGAAGGCGCTCGCGGCTTCCGGAGAAAAGGGCGTGGCCGAGCTGATTGCGGTGACTCACGCCGGCATGACGACAGCGGAGTTTGAGAAGATCGTCGCAGACTGGCTTGCGACCGCGCGTGATGCTCGCTTCAAGCGCCCCTACACCGAACTCGTGTATCAGCCTATGCTCGAATTGCTCGCTTACCTCCGCGCCAACGGCTTCAAGACCTTCATCGTGTCGGGGGGCGGCATCGAATTCATGCGGCCATGGACCGAAACGATTTATGGAGTGCCTCCCGAGCAGGTCGTCGGATCGTCAATCAAGACCCGCTATGAAATGCGCGACAGCACGCCGGTTCTATTTCGCCTGCCCGAGGTCGATTTCATCGACGACAAGGCCGGCAAGCCGATCGGGATCAATAGCCACATCGGCCGGCGTCCGATCGCCGCATTCGGGAACTCCGATGGCGACCTCGAAATGCTGCAATGGGCGACGCTCGGTGCCAGCGGCGCGCGGTTCGGCCTGATCGTCCACCATACCGACGCGGAACGTGAATATGCCTACGATCGCCAATCACATTTCGGCAAGCTCGATGTCGCTCTCGATGCCGCAGCGCTGAACAGGTGGACCGTTGTGGACATGAAGAGGGACTGGAAGCGGATCTTTTCGTTTGATTAGAGGCGAGATCGTAAGGCTTCTGGCCGCGCGAATGCGGTGCGAAGCAACCGTCACGCTAAACGCACGCTATTGAGCAGAGCCCGTCAACTAAGTTCAGTTGTGGCCATTTCACAACGGACATCGGGCCTCGAACATGGCCTACGCACCCGTCGCTCCCGGTCTACCTCCATAAGCGGACAATTCTGAGCCGGTTGGTCTGTCTCAAACGGGCCAAAAGCGGCCTATGCGGTAAGCACCCAGCTGATCGATATTCTCGCCGGATGTGTCCCGTAAGAGACAGTCAAAAATAACCAATTGTAGTTGTATGAGCATGCGACGGGAGAATTTGGCAACATCGTTACCCCATAAGGGAGCGTGCCATGAAGTCGTTCTTTGCGACTCTGCTTGCTATCTTGGTGAGCGTCACTGCGCGCGCTGCGGATATGCCGGTGAAGGCTCCGACCGCTCTTCCGCCGCCATACAATTGGTCAGGGTTCTATGTTGGCGCAAATGTCGGTGGGGCCTGGGCCAGCGGCAGCCTGAACATTCCAGGCAACAATTTATATGGCGGGCTGACGGAATTCATCGGTGGCGTTCAGGCCGGCTACAATTTCCAGGCCGGCCATCTTTTGTTTGGCGTGGAAGGTGATTTCGATGGGGCGACATTTGGTCATCCCGTGCTTCCGACTCCTACGCTCGGCTCGGTGAGCCAGAACTGGATCGGAACGGTGGCAGGCCGCGTCGGCCTCGTGGAAGACCGCTGGCTTTTTTACGCCAAGCTTGGCGGTGGCTGGGTGCAGAGCAATGCCTCGCTGAACTTCTCCGGCGTCACTTGGCAGGGGTCCAATACCAGCTCTGGCTGGCTGGCTGGCGTCGGTATCGAGTACGGCTTCAAGGCGAATTGGACGCTCAAGCTCGAATACGATTACATTGGGCTGGGACATTGGACTTCGCCCACCGTCCCGTCGATCCCGCTGAACCGCGACCTTCAGATGGTCAAGTTTGGTGCGAACTACAAATTCGAGAGCGGGCTTCCCGAAACGATCGCGCCGATAAGAACCAGACATTCTGCTGAACATTCCGAAGACGAAGACCTCGCCAAAAAATCGCAGAATCCTATCGCCGATCTCGTCAGCGTTCCGTTCCAAAGCAATACGAATTTCAACGCCGGGCCGTTCAATCGCACCCAGGAAGTCCTCAACATTCAGCCAGTCATACCGCTGCGCATCAACGCGGACTGGAATGTGATCTCGCGCACCATCATGCCCGTGATCAGTCAACCTAGTCCGTTTTTTAACAACAACACGAATGGAATTGGCGACATTACCCAGCAGTTCTTTTTCACCCCCACCCATCCAGGCACTCTGATCTGGGGCGTCGGTCCCGTCTTCACTGTTCCGTCCGCGACCGATCCGATTCTCGGAACCGGTAAGGTGTTGTTCGGTCCGACCGCCGTTGCCCTCGTGACGCCCGGACATTGGGTGATCGGCGTGCTGGTCAACAATCAGTGGTCAGTTGGCGGCAATCCATTGCGGCCGCCCGTAAACGCATTTCTCGCGCAACCGTTCGTCAACTACAACATGGCGCACGGGTGGTACCTGACAAGCTCACCTGTGATCACCGCGAACTGGCTGGCGGCGCCGGGCCAGCAGTGGACCGTACCGATCGGTGGCGGTTTCGGCCGAATCTTCAAGATCGGCGACCAGCCAGTGAGCGCAAATATAGCCGGCTATTACAACGTCGTTCGTCCAACCGGCACGCCGAGTTGGCAGTTGCGGGCCGAATTGTCACTGCTCTTCCCCGAGAGGTGAGAGGTGAGAGGTGTCTGCTTCGAGATTTGGAAACTTCTGGTCACGCAACCCCGCTCCGTTGCAGACCGTGAAAGGATGGGAGATCCGCGATGAAGAGCAGGAAATTGGCACCAAGGACTGGTTTCGTTTGTCGGCTGGGCGCGGCGGCAATTGCCACCTTACTCGCGCTCCCTAATGATGCGGCGCGAGCCGATGAAGGCGGTGTCAGCTTCTGGATACCCGGCTTCTTTGGCAGCCTCGCGGCCGTCCCCGCGCAGGCGCCCGGCTGGTCGGTGACCTCGATCTATTATCATACCTCGGTTTCCGCCGGCGGCGACGTGGCGCGGGCACGAGAGATCACGATCGGTCGCATTCCCGCGAATCTGAACGTCAATCTGGACGCCAGAGTCAATGCGAATGTGGATCTTGGCCTTCTAGTCGGGACCTACACCTTTGCGACACCGGTGCTGGGCGCGCAGGCCCAAGCCTCCCTGTTGGGAGTCTACGGGTCCAACTCGACGTCGCTGGCGGGATCGCTGGTGGGGACAGTGACGGGACCAGGCGGCGGAGTATTGCCATTCTCGCGCTTCGACAGCATCGACAGCTCGATCATTGCATTTGGCGATCTGCTCCCGATGTTCCAGCTGAAATGGAACGCCGGTGTCCACAACTACATGACCTACGTCACCGGGGACATCCCGGTCGGCGCCTATCAGTCGGACCGTCTTGCGAATTTGGGGCTTGGGCATTGGACAATCGACGCTGGCGGCGGCTACACCTATTTCGATCAAAAGACCGGGCGAGAAGCATCGGCGGTGCTGGGATTTACCTACAACTTCGTAAACCCTGCCACCCAGTATCAGAGTGGCGTCGACATGCACTTCGACTGGGGCGCGTCGCAATTCCTCACCAAGCAGTGGCAGGTCGGCCTCGTGGGTTACGCCTATCAGCAGCTCGGCTGCGACAGCGGCTCCGGCGATCGCGTCGGCTGTTTCCGGTCGCGGGTGCTCGGAGTCGGACCGCAGGTCGGCTACATTTTCCCGGTCGGAGACATGCAGGGATATCTGAACCTGAAGGCCTACGGCGAATTCGCCAATGAGAATCGGCCAGCGGGCTGGAACCTCTGGCTGACGTTCAATCTTTCGCCCGCGGCGGCAACGCCGCCGACACCCTCGAGGCGCATTTTTACTAAGTAGGATCAGCGATGCCCTTACGGCAAATCGCGCCTATTATACGGATCACGTTCCAACGTATCGAGCCCCGGCGCGATTGTGGTTGCAGCTCTCGCGTCTTCCCCGCAAATCGCTAACGCCGATGAGAGCGGCATCTCGTTCTGGGTCCCGGGGCTGTTCGGCAGTCTGGCAGCCGCACCCGCCCGGCTGGCCCCTCGGGACCATCTACTACCACACCAGTGTGCCCCCTCCGGCGCTGCTGCGAGCCAGAGATTCCCCGCCTTCGGGGAAAGACAGCCGTAACGGGCTTGCAATCCCGACCGCTACGTCGCCGCCAGCTTCACGCCGAGCCGTCCCGCCAGCTCCTGCACGAACTGCCAGGCGACGCGCCCCGAGCGGGAGCCGCGCGTGGTCGACCATTCCAGCGCCTCGCGCTCCAGGGCTTCGTCCTCGACCTTGATGCCGAAATGGCTGCAATAGCCGCGCACCATGGCGAGATATTCGTCCTGGCTGCAGCGGTGGAAGCCGAGCCAGAGGCCGAAGCGGTCCGACAGCGAAACCTTCTCCTCGACCGCTTCGCCGGGATTGATCGCGGTCGAGCGCTCGTTCTCGATCATGTCGCGCGCGAGCAGGTGACGGCGGTTGGAGGTGGCGTACAGGATGACGTTGTCGGGCCGGCCCTCGATGCCGCCTTCGAGCACGGCCTTGAGCGATTTGTAGGACGCGTCATTGCCGTCGAAGGATAGGTCGTCGATGAACACGATGAAGCGGAAGCTGGCGTCGCGGAGCTTCTCCATCAGCATCGGCAGCGTTTCGATGTCTTCGCGGTGGATCTCGATCAGCTTCAGCCGGTCGGCGGCCTTGCGGTCCGCGTTGATGCTGGCATGTGCCGCCTTCACCAGCGACGACTTGCCCATGCCGCGCGCGCCCCAGAGCAGGGCGTTGTTGGCGGGCAGGCCGCCCGCGAAGCGCTCGGTGTTCTCCATCAGGATGTCGCGCATCCGGTCGACGCCCTTGAGCAGGAACAGCTCGACGCGGCTGACCCGCGGCACCGCCGAGAGGCGGCCGTCGGGGTGCCAGACATAGGCATCGGCCCGTTCGAACGACTCGGGCTCGACGGCCGGGCTGCCCTGGGCGGCGAGGTGCGCCGCAATGGTCTCCAGCGCGCGGACGAGGCGCTCCTGGGAGAGGTTCGGGGCCGCCTTGACGGCCTCCGTGGGGCGTTTTGCCGCGACGCGGGCGGGCTTGCTGGCAGGGGTACGGGGGCCTTTGCCGGCCGGGCTTTTGCTTGGTTTTTTGGGCATGTCCGAAGTTCCTGAGAATGCAGCCTTATCGGGCCTGACGCCGCGCCGCAAGGTGGCCAAATCGACGGTCTGGCAGCGTTGCAATTGGGGCAATGGCCGCTATAGTCCGCGCGAATTTGACCGAGCCGGTCGGCCTTCAGGGCCTGACCGGCTTTCCCCCGTTCTCACGAGGATCGTCCGAATGTTGATTACCCCTGCGTATGCCCAGGCTGCGGGCGCCGGTGACACCAACAGCATGTTGATGTCGCTGCTGCCGTTCGCGCTCATCTTCGTGATCATGTACTTCCTGATTCTGCGTCCGCAGCAGAAGAAGGTCCGCGACCACGCCGACCTCGTGAAGAACATCCGCCGCGGCGACACCGTCGTGACCTCGGGCGGCCTCGTCGGCAAGGTCACCAAGATCGTCGATGACGACCAGATCGAGTTCGAGATTTCCGACGGCGTGCGCGTTCGCCAGATGCGCCAGATGATCTCCGGCGTGCGCGCCAAGGGCGAGCCGGCGAAGGAATCCAAGGATAGCGCGAAGGAAACCGCCAAGGACGACGCCGCGTCGAAGTGAGTGCTTCCGCGGCTCGTTCAAGTTTCCTGCAAGTCTCCTGATCTGACAGGTCCAGTCGATGTTGTATTTCACGCGGTGGAGGGCGCTCGGGATTATCCTGACAGCGCTGATCGTGTGCCTCTGCGCGGTCCCGAATTTCTTCCCGGAGGCGACGGTCAAGACCTGGCCGGCCTGGGCACAGCGCCGGCTCGTGCTCGGCCTCGATCTTCAGGGCGGCTCCTATCTGCTGCTCGAGGTCGATTCCAGCTACGTGAAGAAGGAACGACTGGACCAGATCCGCGACGACGTTCGCCGGACGCTGCGCGATGCCAAGATCGGCTTCACCGGCGGCGTCACCGTGCGCAATGACGCGGCCGAGGTTCGCATCACCAAGGAAACCGACGTGCAGCCGGCGCTCGCCAAGCTGCGCGAATTGTCCCAGCCGCTTGGCGGTCTGATGGGATCCAGCGGCCAGCGCGACCTCGAGGTGACGGACGCCGGCGGCGGCGTGATCCGCCTGAGCATCCCGCAGGCTGCGATGCTCGACCGCATGCGCAAGACCATCGAGCAATCGATCCAGATCGTCGAGCGCCGCGTCAACGAGCTCGGCACCGTCGAGCCGGTCATCCAGCGCCAGGGCAACGACCGCATCCTGGTGCAGGTCCCCGGCCTGCAGGACCCGACCCGCCTGAAGGAGCTGCTCGGCAGGACCGCGAAGATGGAATTCCGCATGGTCGACACCTCCGTGCCGCCGGATCAGGCGCAGCAGGGCAGGTTGCCGCCGGAATCCGAGCTGCTGATGAGCGCCTCGCCGCCGCCCACGCCCTATGTGGTCAAGAAGCAGGTGCTGGTTGCCGGTGGCGATCTGACCGATGCCCAGGCGAGCTTCGACCAGCGCACGGGTGAGCCGGTCGTGAGCTTCAAGTTCAACACCTCGGGCGCGCGCAAATTCTCGCAGGCCACCACCGAGAATGTGGGGCTGCCGTTCGCGATCGTGCTCGACAACAAGGTGATCTCGGCGCCCGTCATCCGCGAACCCATCACCGGCGGCCAGGGCCAGATCTCCGGCAATTTCACCGTGCAATCTGCCAACGATCTCGCCATCCTGCTGCGCGCCGGCGCGCTGCCGGCGCCGCTCACGGTGGTCGAGGAGCGCACCGTCGGTCCGGGCCTCGGCCAGGATTCGATCGAGAAGGGCGAGCTTGCGGCCTATGTCGGCTCGATCCTCGTCATTATCTTCATGCTCGTGACCTACCGGCTGTTCGGGGTATTCGCGAACGTCGCGGTGGCCATCAACGTCGCCATGATCTTCGGCCTGCTGTCGCTGCTCAACGCCACGCTGACGCTGCCCGGCATCGCCGGCATCGTGCTCACCGTCGGCATCGCGGTGGACTCCAACGTGCTGATCTACGAGCGCATCCGCGAGGAGCTGCGCGGCGGCCGCAACGCGATCTCGGCGATCGACGCCGGGTTCAAGCGGGCGCTCGCCACCATCCTCGATTCCAACATCACCACCTTCATTGCTGCCGCGGTGCTGTTCTACATCGGCACCGGCCCGGTGCGCGGCTTCGCCGTGACGCTCGGCATTGGCATCATCACCACGGTGTTCACCGCCTTCACCCTGACCCGGCTGATCGTCGCCGGATGGGTGCGGTGGAAGCGGCCGCAGAGCGTGCCGATCTAGGAGCCTGATCGTGACTCACACCGTTCTCATCGGGCTCGGCGTCCTCATTGCCATCCTCACCGTGGTCGCGGCCCTCGGCCTGTTGCCGTCGCTGCGCATCGTTCCCGACAACACGCATTTCGACTTCACGCGCTTCCGCCGCATCAGCTTCCCGATCTCGGCGGCGCTGTCGATCGTCGCGATCACGCTGTTCTTCACCCATGGACTGAACCTCGGTATCGACTTCAAGGGCGGCACGCTGCTGGAGGTGAAGGCGAAGTCCGGCACCGTGGACATCGCGGCGATGCGCACCAGGCTCGACGCCCTCGGTCTCGGCGAAGTCCAGTTGCAGCAGTTCGGCGGCCCCGAGAACGTCCTGATCCGTGTTGCGGAACAGCCGGGTGGCGACGCCGCACAGCAGGCAGCCCTGCAGAAGCTTCGTGGCGCGCTCGGTGACAGCGTCGACATTCAGCGCACCGAGGTGCTCGGTCCGCGCGTTGCCGGCGAGCTCCTGGCCTACGGCATGCTCGGCCTGATGCTCGCGATCGTCGCGATCCTGATCTATCTCTGGTTCCGGTTCGAATGGCAGTTTGCGCTCGGCGCCATGATCGCCAACGTGCACGACATCGTGCTGACGATCGGCTTCATGTCGATCAGCCAGGTCGATTTCGACCTGACCAGCATCGCGGCGCTGCTGACCATTCTCGGCTATTCGCTCAACGATACCGTCGTCATCTACGACCGCATCCGCGAAATGCTGCGGCGCTACAAGAAGATGCCGATGCCGCAGCTGCTCAACGAGTCCATCAACTCGACGCTGTCCCGCTCGATCATCACCCACGTCACGGTGACGCTGGCGCTGCTCGCGCTGCTGCTGTTCGGCGGCCACGCCATCCACAGCTTCACGGCGGTGATGATGTTCGGCGTTGTGCTGGTCGGTACCTACACCTCGATCTTCATTGCGGCGCCGATCCTGATCTATCTCGGCGTCGGCGAGCATCGCGAGGATGCGCCCGATACGGCTACGCCGGCGAAGAAAAACAAGGCATGATCCGAACTGCAGGCCCTCGCAGGCGTTTGCGAGGGCAATAGGCTCATTCGGACGAACCAGATGGCCGGCGATCCCAACGCACCGCATTTCCCGCGCTCGGCGCCGATCGATGCCTATGGCAAGGGCGGCTTCGCCTTTGCCGGCATGTCGCATCGGGGATCGCTGCTGTGCCTGCCCGACGCGATCTGGGCCTGGGACGTGACCGATCCCGCAAAGATCGACCGCTATTCGCTGGATCGGGTGTTCGCGGCCGCCAACAGCATCGACACGCTCCTGGTCGGCACCGGAACCGGGTTCTGGCTGCCCCCACCGGAGCTGCGCCAGGCGCTCAAGGCGGTGAGGGTGGTGCTGGACACGATGCAGACCGGCCCGGCCGTGCGCACCTACAACATCATGATCGGCGAACGGCGGCGCGTCGCCGCCGCGCTGATCGCCGTGCCATGAGCAGCGCTTCGCCGCCGTCCGATTCGGCTGCCTTCTGCGCCGATCTCGTGCGCAGCCACGACTTTCCGCGCTATGTCGCCACCCTGTTCGCGCCGGCTGCCGAGCGCCGCGCGCTGCTGGCGCTCTATGCCTTCAACGTCGAGATCGTCCGCGTCCGCGACCAGGTGAGCCAGCCTTTGCCCGGCGAAATCCGCCTGCAATGGTGGACCGACATGCTCTCGGGCCATGTCCATGGCAGCGCCGAGGGCAATCCAGTCGCGGGCGAGCTGCTGCGCGCGATCCGCGATTTCGAGCTGCCGGTCGAGCCGCTGTCGCTGCTCGCCGACGAGCATCAGTTCGATCTCTACAACGATCCGATGCCGACCATGGCGGCGCTGGAAGGCTATCTGGCCGCGACCTCATCGGCGTTGTTCGGTCTGGCAGCCCGGGTTATGGGGCCGCCGTCGGAGGCGGCCGAGCATCTCGCGAGGCACGCCGGGCTGGCGCAGGGCATCGTGCAAATCATCGCCAATCTGCCGCGCGACGCAGCGCACCGGCAATTGTTCCTGCCTCAGCAGGTGCTGGCGAGCCATGGCTGCAGCATGGAGGATGTCTTCGCCGGCAAGGAGATGCCGGGCCTGCGCGCCGTGCTGGACCAGCTCACCGGCGAGGCGCAGCAGCATTTGACCACGGCCTTGTCGCTGCTGGCGCAGCTGCCGCCGTCGGTGCGGCTGGCGTTTCTGCCGCTGAGCCAAGCGCGCGCCGACCTCAGGCGCCAGTCGCAGCCCGGGCGCAATCCGTTTGCTCCGCAGCCTTCGTCGCGGCTACGGACATTGTGGACGCTATGGCGGGCTTCGCGTTCCCGGGAATTTACCAAATAGCGGTTGGCTTATCGCCCGGGCCTGCCAAATGCTCTATGCTGTCCCATGGCTGAGTTGTCCCAAACCACGTCCCCCGATCTCAGCGGCCTTGCGGTCGCGCCTGATGACATTCACGCCGCCGCCGAGACCATCCGGGGCGCCGTCGTCGAGACGCCCTGCAGCTACAGCCGCACGCTGAGCAGCATCTGCGGCTGCGACATCTGGCTCAAATTCGAGAACCTCCAGTTCACTTCCTCGTTCAAGGAACGCGGCGCGTTGAACCGGCTCACGGCGCTGACGCCGGAGGAGCGCGCGCGGGGCGTGATCGCGATGTCCGCGGGCAATCACGCGCAGGGCGTCGCCTATCACGCCAGGCGGCTCGGTATTCCCGCCACCATCGTGATGCCGATCGGCACACCCATGGTGAAGGTCGAGAACACCAGGCACCACGGCGCGGAAGTCGTCGTCACTGGCACGACGCTGGAGGAGGCGGCCGCCTTTGCGCGCAGCCACGGCGAGGCCCGCGGCATGATCTTCGTCCATCCCTACGACGATCCGCTCGTCATCGCCGGGCAGGGCACCGTTGGCCTCGAAATGCTGAAGGCCGTGCCGGAGCTCGACACGCTGGTCGTCCCGATCGGCGGCGGCGGGCTGATCAGCGGCATCGCCATCGCCGCGAAGTCGATCAAGCCGTCGCTGCGGATCCTCGGCGTCGAGGCCTGGCTCTATCCGTCGATGTACAATGCGATCCATGACGGCAATCTCCCGGCGCGCGGCGACACGCTGGCCGAAGGCATCGCGGTGAAATCGCCGGGCAAGATCACGACCGAAATCGTCCGCCGCCTCGTCGACGACATTGCGCTCGTCAACGAAGCCGAGCTCGAGCGCGCGCTGGCGACCCTGATCTCGATCGAGAAGACCGTTGTCGAAGGCGCCGGCGCCGCCGGCCTTGCCGCGCTGATGTCCGATCCGTCCCGTTTCGCCGGCCAGAAGGTCGGCCTCGTCCTGAGCGGCGGCAACATCGACACAAGGCTGATCGCCTCCGTCCTCACGCGCGAGCTCGCGCGCGAGGGGCGCCTGACCCAGCTCTCGCTCGACATTCCCGACAGGCCCGGCCAATTGGCCGCCGTGGCGGCGCTGCTGGCCGAAGCCGGCGCCAACATCATCGAGGTCTCGCACCAGCGGACCTTCTCCGACCTGCCGGCCAAGGCGACGCTGCTGCAACTGGTCATCGAGACCCGCGACAGCGCGCATCTCGACGAGGTCATGGCGAGGCTCAGCGCGTCCGGACTGAGCGCGCGCTGCACCTGAGCACGCGCCACTATCGTGGCGCTAAATCTGCGAGGTGGTCGATCAGCCGGTCGATCTCCGCTTCCGTATTGTAGTAATGCGGGGATGCGCGCACGAGCGGCGGCAGCGCGCGGAGTTCGGCGTCGATGCGGGTGCTCGCCGGATCCGAAGCGCCGATGGTGATGCCCGCCGCAGCGGCGCTGCGAACAATGGCGTCAGCCTCATGCCCTTCGACCGTGAAGCTGACGATGGCGCCCGGCGTGCGGCCGAGGTCGCGAATGGTGATGCCGCGAACGGTGGCGAGGCCGCTGCGAAGACGGCCCGCCAGCATCTGGCAGCGCTGCGCGATAGGTCCCATGCCGATATCGAGTGCATAATCGATGGCAGTGCCGAGCCCGAGCCGGGCCGCGTAGTTGTTCTCCCAGGTCTCGAAGCGGCGCGCATCGTCGCGCAGCCGATATTGATCGCGCGAGACCCAGGGCGCCGCAAAATGGTCGACCATCGGCGGCTCGAGCTGCTGCAGCAGCGCGCGGCGGACATAGAGAAAACCGGTGCCGCGCGGGCCGCGCAGGAACTTGCGCCCCGTCGCCGACAGCATGTCACAGCCGATGGCTTCGACGTCGACGACCATCTGGCCGACCGCCTGGCAGGCGTCGAGCAGATAGGGAATGCTGTGCGCCCGCGCGATCCTGCCAACAGCCGCCGCAGGATTGACCAGCCCGCCATTGGTCGGGACCCAGGTGATGGCGATCAGCTTCACGCGCGCGTCGATCATGCGTTCGAGCGCCTGGATGTCGAGTTCGCCCGTTGCGTCGCTCGGCACCACGTCGATGATCGCACCCGTACGTTTGGCGACTTGCAGGAACGCGACATAGTTGGCCGCGTACTCCGCCTCGGCGGTCAGGATGCGGTCGCCCTTGCGGAACGGCAGCGCGTAGAACGCCATCTGCCAGGCAACCGTCGCGTTCTCCACGAGGGCGATCTCGTCGGGCGCGGCGTTCAACAGGCGGGCCACCGAGCCGTAGACCGCTTCGAGCCGATCGGACTCGCGGTCGGCAGCGGCATAGCCGCCGATTTCGGTTTCGAGATCGATATGCTGCTTCATCGCCGTGGCGACGGGCGCTGGCATCAGAGCTGCGCCGGCGTTATGCAGGTACGCGAGCCGCGAGGCGGCCGGCGTCTCGGCGCGTATCCGGTCGATGTCGATCACTTGCGCCTCCGCTTCTCGCATCTTCGAGCATCAATTAGACGCGTCGAAGAGCGCGAGCAAGACGGCCCGGCTTGGTCTCAGATGCAGAGGCTGAGCAGCTTGATGTGGCAGCTACTGGATTTCGGCTTGCTGGCAGGCGCCGCCTCGCGCTTCACGGCAACCAGCGGCTCACCGTCCTTCTTCTTGCCCTTGCCTTTGCCCTTCGGCTCGTAATCGCCGGCAATGACCATCGCCCAATAGGTGCGTTTGCCGCTGGCGTTCCTGGCACTCGCGATGCCGACGCGGGAGGCGTTGTGCAGCAACAGGTTCTTGCGGTGCCCGGAGGAGTCGATCCATTGGCCCAGCGTCTTCTCGAAATTGTCGTAGCCATAGGCGATGTTCTCGGCGGCGCGTCCCGCACCGGCCGGGGCGACGCGGCGGTTGAACGGGCCGAGCGCGTCGTGGCTGAGATCGTCCTTCGCCGCCATCGCGCGGGCCTGGTCCATGGCGATGCGGTCGAGCGTGGCATCGCGGACGACGCGGACTTCACCGTGCTTGAGGCGGAAGCCCGAGATCAGCTCGGCCGGGGATTCGGCCATTGCGGGGGCAGCCGCAAGCAGCAGAACGCCGGCGATCAGACCGCCAACCGTACGCTGCATCGTCATCCCCCGAGTGCCCATGACCCCGCCAAGCCTGAATTATCCGACCGCTTCTCTATCGCCAATGTGGACGCTTCAAGGCACGGTCCGCCGGACTAGCCGGCCGGCAGGTCTGCCTCGAAATTGAAGCGGTCGCGCAGGTTCTTGCGCTGCTCCAGAATGTCCTTGAGGAAGGCGCGGTCCTGGTCGTTCCTCATCATCGGCTCGATCAGGTCGAGCTGATTCATGGCGACCAGCTGCAGGATCTCGGTGCGCGGCTTGCCGCTGGTGTCGCGCGGCAGCGCGTGGACCACCTGGATGTGCTCCGGCGGCTTGGGACCCCTGGCCGCCGAAAGCTCGCTCCGGAGCTGGCCTTCGAGCGTAGCCTGATCCGCCTCGACGAAGGCATAGAGGCCGACGCCGGAGCGCCGATCGGCAAAGGCCACGATGGCGGTGTCGCGCACGGCCGGATTCTTGCGGATCAGCTCGGCCAGCACCGGCGCGTCGTTGACGAGCCGGCGGCCGCCGCCTTCGCGGTCGGTGAAATTGAACAGGCCGCGGGTGATGGCGCGGTAGACCTTCTTGCCCGTGACAAGCCACAGGCTTGCAGCAAACGACTTCTTCGCCAGGATTTTTCGCTCGCGCGGCGTCAACGCCTCCGGCGCATAGGAGCGCTTGTGCTTGAGCAGGTGGCGGAGATCTTCGTAGGCAAGGATGCGGTAGAGCCGGCCGCGGCGCGCAAAGCACGCGGCGAGCTGGAAGTCCGTCACATAGGCGCGGCCGTCGCGGCCGACCAGCCAGTTCTGCTCCTTGGCAAGATCGTTGTGGCAGATGCCGGCGCGGCGCAGCCGGCGCAGCGCCGCCTTGGCCGAACGGAAATAGGCGAGGTCGCCATGGGGCTTTGCCAGATGCAGCGCGACGCCGTCGACGAAGCCGCGTACCAGCGCGCGGCGACCGGCCCAGAGCAGCTCGGGACCGACGTTCAGACCCTTCGCGAGCGCGAGCGCATGCTTCTCGCGCGCGAACAGATGGCGCGCCAGCAGGAACGACCACCACGGCACTTCGTCCAGCCGGCGCAGCACCGCGTCGACCTCGCCGGTCCCGGACCGGAAGCGGCCGCGTTCGACGGTCGAGAACACGTCGCGCTTGAGCAGCACGCCCTCGGTCCAGCGCGCCGAGAGCTCTGCGGCGTCGTCTTTGGGGAGGCTCATCGGAAACTCACGCAGCGGCGGCGATGCGCAGGTGATCGGCGATCCAGCGATCGAGATCGGCGAGCGCCCGCGCACTCATCGCCTGCTTCTTGGCCACCGTCTTCTCGTTGCCGCGCAGCCGCGTACCGTCGGGCTTCTTGGTCGGTGCGCTCGCGAGCGGCGGGAATAGACCGAAATTGATGTTCATCGGCTGGAACGAGCGCGTGCCCGGCTCGATGGTCTCGATATGGCCGCCGGTGATGTGGCCGAGCAGCGATCCCAGGGCGGTCGTGCCCGGCGGGCTCTCTAGCGTCTCGCCGCGTGCATCCGCGGCCGCATAGAGGCCGGCGATCAGGCCGACGCTGGCGGATTCCACATAGCCCTCGCAGCCCGTCATCTGGCCGGCAAAGCGCAGCCGCGGCTGCGCGCGCAGGCGCAACTGGCCGTCGAGCAGCTTTGGTGAGTTGAGGAAGGTGTTGCGATGCAGGCCGCCGAGGCGGGCGAATTCGGCCTTCTCCAGCCCGGGAATGGTGCGGAAGATGCGCTGCTGCTCGCCGTACTTCAGCTTCGTCTGGAAGCCGACGATGTTGTAGAGCGTGCCGAGCTTGTTGTCCTGGCGCAGCTGCACGATCGCGTAGGCTTTCGTCGCGGGATCGTGCGGATTGGTGAGGCCGACCGGCTTCATCGGACCGTGGCGCAGCGTCTCGGGGCCGCGCTCCGCCATGACCTCGATCGGCAGGCAGCCGTCGAAATAGGGCGTGTTGGTCTCCCATTCCTTGAACTCGGTCTTCTCGCCGGCGATCAGCGCGGCGACGAAGCCGTCATACTGCTCCTTGGTCATCGGGCAGTTGATGTAGTCGGCGCCGTTGCCGCCGGGGCCGACCTTGTCGTAGCGCGACTGGAACCAGGCCACCGACATGTCGATGGATTCGCGATGCACGATCGGTGCGATCGCGTCGAAGAAGGCGAGGGCGTTCTCGTCGGTCAGTTCGCGGATGGCATCGGCCAGCGGAGCGGAGGTGAGGGGGCCGGTCGCAACGATGACGTTGCTCCACTCGGCCGGCGGCAGGCCTGCAACCTCGCCGCGGGCGATCTCGATCAGGGGATGGTCGTTCAGCGCCTTGGTGACGGCCGCGGAGAAGCCCTCGCGGTCGACCGCAAGCGCGCCGCCGGCGGGCACCTGGTTGGCGTCGGCCGCGCGCATGATCAGCGAGTCGAGACGACGCATCTCGGCGTGCAACAGGCCGACGGCGTTGTTGGCAGCGTCATCCGAGCGGAACGAATTGGAGCAGACGAGCTCGGCGAGCCCGTCAGTGCGGTGCGCCTCGGTCATGCGGTCCGGCCGCATCTCGTGCAGCACCACGGGCACGCCGGCTTTGGCGACCTGCCAGGCGGCCTCGGAGCCGGCAAGGCCTGCGCCGATCACGTGCACACTATTGGAATGGGGTCCTGTCATGGGGCGGACAGGTAGCGCTTTTCGGCGAGAAGTGGAATCGCCGAGATCGAGTTTTCTGCCTCCGGAAACGACAACGCCCGCACGAGGCGGGCGCTATCGGTCCGTTCCGGTGAAGGGCTGAACGATATCAGCCCTGATACTGGCCGGCGGCAACGCGCGGGATGTCCGAGCGATCGAGGCCGATGTCGGCCAGTTCGCGATCGCTGAGCTGGGACAGCTCGGCAACATTGCGCTGATAATCCCGGAAGGCCTGGATCATGCGGATGAGCGAGAGCAGCATTGGTAGTCTCCTGTAGTTCGATTCAGCCTTTGCCTAGGCGTCATCGTTGAAATGAATATAGGTGAGAGTGGTGCAGTGCGAAAGTTCCGATGTTGCGATGCAGCTAAGCGGAGAGCGCATAGCATCGGTAAGGGGCGATTAACCTCTTGGCAGTCCCGCCCAAGCGCTGGGCGGGAGAGATCGCTTTCTGCAATAAAAGACCGTGAAATCACGGACTTATAGTAAGCGATGCGGTTCCGACGAGGACTGAAATATGTTGCATGTCCGTGATCCGCAACACCATGGGGTAGCTTGTAAGCCCACGTCTCGCATGCGCGAATCGCATGAATCGATCGATATAAAAATGAATATATATTCGAATGTTGAGGTGTGACGTGGCGCTTGCAAACTGCGATTCGTCGGTGCTGCCCGGCAGGATTGCGCTCACGACCTTCGGCGAGCTCGGTCGCATCCAGTGCCAATGGGGTCTGGGGCTGGCCACCGTCCATTGATGCGGTGCACACACGCCAAGGGTGCGCGCCCTGATTACCAAGTTGTAATGAAAATCAGAATTTTCGCATGCGGCTCTGCGCAGCGCGCAACATCACGCAATTCTCGCGGGGAATTTATTGCGGCAAGTTGCCGCAACCGGAGGAAAGTCATGCCGCAGATTCCGGCAATCTCGCTGGTTCTGTCCCAAGAACAAGAGAAGGAAAGTAACATCATGACGAAGTTACTCGGGGTTATCGCAATCGCTGCCGCCGCGTTCGCCGTCGCGCCGGCCCAGGCCGCCAAGCACGCCATGGGCGGCTGCAGCGGGGCCAATCTGGAGAAGACGGAGACCGCGATCGAGAACATGGCCGACGGCGACAGCAAGTTCGTCGCGCAGAAGGAGATCGCTGCGGCTCAGGACTCCCTGCTCAACGGCAAAATGGGTGCGTGCGGCGCGCATCTGAACAAGGCGATGCAGGCCACCTTGGGCAAGTGAACGCTACCCAAGAGAGGGCCGGTCGCCTTGCGATCGGCCCATGCGTTTTGTCACGCGAGATCTAGGGAGCGCGTGCGAGCTGGGCCGCAAAATAGGCGACGGTCTTCGAATAGACCTCGCTCTTGTTCCATTGCTGCAGCACTGAGAAGTTCGGGCCGCCCGGCTGCCAATCCTTACCCCTTTGCCAGCCGTAGCCGGCGAGATAGTTGGCAGTGGAGGCGAGCACGTCGGGCGCATTGTGCAGCAGGTCGCGCTTCCCGTTGCCGTCGAAATCGACGGCATATTTCATCCAGGACGAGGGCATGAACTGGGTCTGGCCGAGCTCTCCGGCCCATGCGCCCTTCATGTCGCCCGGTGCGAGGTCGCCGCGCTGGACGATGCGCAGCGCATCCATCAGCTCGCCGCGAAACTGGTCGGAACGACGGCAGTCATAGGCCAGCGTCGCCAGCGAGCGGATGGTGGCGAACTTGCCGGTGTTGACGCCGAAATCGGTCTCCAGACCCCAGATCGCGACCAGCACCTCGCCGGGCACGCCGTAGGTCTGCTCGATGCGCGACAGCACCGAGCCGTATTGCTTCATCATGTTGGAGCCGCGCGTCATGCGCGGCGGGACCATGCGGCCGGAAAACTCCTCGAAAGTCTGGGTGAAGACCTTTTGCGAGCGGTCGCGCTTGAGCACGCTCTCATCGAGCGTCACACCTGCGAGCCCGGCGGCGATGGCCTGCTGCGAGATGCCCTTGGCTGCGGCATCGGTCTTGAAGTCGGCAAGCCAGGCGTCGAAATTGCCCGAGCCGCAGGCAACAGCGGAAAGCGCTGGCTGGGCGGACAGGATGGATGCGGAGAGGGCGAGGGCTGCGAGAGCGAGACGAGAAATCGTCGGGGTCATCAGATGAAATGGATTCCGTGAAGTGATCTGACCGGCCCGCGCAATCTCGGTCGGAACCGCGGCCAAAGCAAGGCGCATGACGGGGCCCGATCCTGCCCGCAGCCGGGCAGGATCGGATGTCACGAGATCGTTAAGCGTCCGTTCGATTCCGCCACGGGAAGAGATTGGCCGGGAAGTCGGCGGCCGGTTTGCGCGGACGATGCGGGGGAGGCGGTACGGGCCGCGCGCCGGGCTCGGATGCGATCACCTTGCGGTAGAGATGCCAGGTGGCGTGGCCGAGCAGGGGGATCACGACGGCCAGGCCGAGGAAGGCCGGGATCGTGCCGAGCGCCAGCAGCACCGCCACGATCAGGCCCCAGGCCGCCATCGGCACCGGGTTCTTTGCCACGACGCGGAGCGAGGTGACCATGGCCTCGAACGCGCCGGCATGGCGGTCGAGCATCAGCGGGAACGAGACGGCGCTGATGCAGAGCGCGGCGAGCGCGAACAGGAAACCCGTGCCGCAGCCAACCACGATCAGCCACCAGCCTTGCTGGGTCGTCAGCACGCGCGTCAGGAAATCCGAGATCCCGGTGACGCCCTCATAGCCGAACGCCGCAACATAGATCGCCTGCGCGGTCGCAACCCAGGTCACGAACAGCGCGAGCAGCAGCGTGCCGAGGCCGAGCATCGCGCCGAACGATGGCGAGCGCAGCACCTCAATGGCATCCCAGGCGCTGGCCTCCTCATAGCGTTCGCGTCGGCTCGACAGCTCGTAGAGGCCAAGGGCTGCGAACGGGCCGATCAGGGCGAAGCCCGCGGCCAGCGGAAACAGCAGCGGCAGTACGGAATAGCCCATCACCACGCGGGCGAGCACGAGGCCCAGCACGGGATAGATCACGCACAGGATAATGGCGTGGCTCGGAACTGCCTTGAAGTCCTCCCAGCCGCGCCGGAGCGCCTCGTGCAGGTCGGACAGTTGGATGGTTCGGATCACAGGTCCAGCCGCATCCGCAGGCTGGGCCGTCGTGGGTACATTGCCCTGGTAGAGTGTGGCCATGGTCGCTAGCTCCCTTGCCGGGCAGCCGCACTCGTCGCCGGCAAACGGCGCAAGCGGCCGCTCTTCTCTGAATTTCGCGATTCCAACCAGACGCGAATTCCGGACGGGGATCGCGAGTTGAACCGTGAGGCTACTCCCAATTCCGAGTCCTGTCCCTCACGCCTGGGTGAAATTTGATGCCGCAGTGCAACCTCAATGATGTCATTCGGTCGTCATTTCGCCGCAGATAAGCTCATGCTGTTTGTTGGTTCGCAGAACTCCGCGGGCGCAACGCAGTGACTTCGTCTATAAGGGGCCACTCAAGGCCCTTCCAACGGATCTTTTTCGGGGAACAGACATGAGCATTTTCGGGAAAATCATGGGCGCGATCTTCGGCAGCCATCCGGCTTCCGCCGCGCCCGCCGGTGGCGCAGCGCCGGACAGTGCCCCCGCGGGGGCCGCGCCGGGCGCATCGGCACCGGCATCAGCGCCGATGGCGGCCGTCGATGTCGCCGCCATCGTCGACAAGGCGGTGGCCGCGCACAAGGGCGAGAAGCTGGAATGGCGCACCTCGATCGTCGACCTCATGAAGGCGCTCGACATCGATTCCAGCCTGGCCGCACGCAAGGACCTCGCCAAGGAGCTCGGCTATACCGGCGACATGAACGACTCGGCCAGCATGAACGTCTGGCTGCACAAGCAGGTGATGTCCAAGCTCGCCGCCAATGGCGGTAAGCTGCCGCCTGAGATCAAGCACTGACCGATCCCTCGGTCGTCGAAGGGCCCGCGATCGCGCGGGCCCTTTTGCGTTCAGGCGACGAGGTCCGCATCCTCCGGATGCTTGTCGAGATAGTCGACGACGAAGCCGCAGCCGGCGATCACCTTCCTGCCGTCGCGGCGGATGAGCTCCAGCGCACCCTTGACCAGCTCGGAGGCGATGCCGCGGCCGCGCAGCGCGCGCGGCGTCTCGGTGTGGGTGATGATCACCGCCGACGGCGTCAGCCGGTAATTGGCGAAGGCGATGTCGCTGCCGACATCGAGCTCGAAGCGGCTCCTGTCCTTGTTGTCGCGTACCGATGCCGTCATGGCTGATCCTTCTGCAGCGAATGCTTACTCCCTGATCTAGGCGCCTGAACCCGCCATTGCCAAGGCGCGACCAAGGGAGGTTGCCGCAGGGGAGATATCTGCAAAATGCGCGTCCAGCTCAGTCTAGCGGCCTTGCTTGCCGTGCTCGCTTCGGCAGCTCCGGTCCCAGCCGCAGCCGAAGGCGGTCCCGCCTGGGACGCCTGCTTTGCGCTGACCAGCACGCCGGATGAGCGGGTAACGGCCTGCTCGACGGTGATTGACACCAAGAGCGAGACTGGCCGCAGGCTCGCCGGTGCCTATTGCAGCCGCGGGCATGGCCTCACCGAGAAGCGCGAGCTCGATGCAGCGCTGTCCGATCTCGACGAAGCGGTCAGGCTCGATCCTGATTATGCCTGCGCCTACAACAATCGCGGTCGCGTCTATAACTTCAAGCGCGATTATGATCGCGCCATCGCCGATTACGACCAAGCCATTAAGCTCGATCCCTCGCTGGCGCTCGCCTACAACAATCGCGGCGACTCCCGTTACAACAAGGGCGACCTCGACGGCGCCATCGCCGATTTCGACGCGGCGATCAAGCGCAATCCGAACTATGCCCGCGCTTACGCCAATCGCGGCTACGTCTACGCACGCAAGCACGATACGGCGCATGCGCTCGCCGACTTCAGCACGCGGATCAAGCTCGCCCCGGACCTGATCGCCTACATCGACCGCGGCAACGTCTATCGTGACACCGAGCAGCTCGATCGTGCGGCCGCCGATTATGGCGAGGCGATCCGGCTCGCGCCCACGGATGCACGCGGCTGGCGCAATCGCGGCATGATCCGGCTCTACCAGGGCGACAACAAGGGGGGCGTTGCCGACTACGACAAGGCGCTGCAATACGATCCCTCGGACGTGTTCTCCTGGAACAATCGCGGACAAGCCCGCATGCGGCTCGGCGACAAGCAGGGCGCGATCGCCGATCTCAGGAAGGCGCTGGAATTGGAGCCGGGCCTGCAGACGGCACAGGAGTCGTTGAGGAAGCTCGGGGCGCTCTAGCTGCGGTGCGATATTGAGTTGATGGCCGGCGAATATATCGCGGGCATCGAAATAATCCTCGCTCGCGCCCTTGTGCGGTCGCCGGCGGTTCCCACGTGTTCCCTAGGACATACGTCCGAATGCGGCAGGCAGGGTCGCCAGACATTCGGAAGTCGTGATCGCCAGCCGCCGACGTGTGCCTCTGTCAGAGGAGGGTACGATGTCGGACTTTGGTTTCTTGAATACTCATCGCACATGGGAAGACTGGTCCGGGATGCTGCTCGGCGCGCTGATTGTCGTCTCGCCATGGTTTCCCATTCAGGATCAGCCCGCGATCGTTGGAGACCCAACTGTCATTCTGAATGCAGTCGCAGTCGGCCTGATCGTGTTTGGCATCAGTCAGCTCGAATATGTCGCGCTGCAGCGCTGGCAGGAGGTGGCGACGATCCTGGTCGGGTTGTGGCTCATCGCCTCGCCCTATTTCCTCGGCTATTCCGGCGAAGGGTTCCTGCGCATCTACCACACGAGCCTCGGCGCGGCTGTGGTTCTCCTCGGCGTGCTGCTGCTGTGGCAGGACTGGGACCTGAGTGACCAGGACATGCTCAAGCACGGGCAATAGCCCGTAGATGTCGCGAGGCCCGCCAGGCTACGGGCGGGCCTGCACGGTCATCATTTCACCAGATCCTGATAGTCCGGGTGCTTCTCGATCCACGCCTTCACGAACGGGCATTGCGGGATCAGCTTCAATCCGGCGGCGCGGACCTGGTCGAGCGCGCCTTGCACCAGCTTGGAGCCGACACCCTTGCCGCCGAGCTCTTTCGGCACCTCGGTGTGCTCGAAGGTGATGACATTGCCGTCGAGCTTGTAATGCTCGGTCGCAAGGTGGCCCTCGACCTCGAGCTCGAAGCGGTGGTGGGCCCTGTTGTCGATGACGTCGCTCATGTCGTCTCCGGTCAGCTCTTGAGCGAGTCAGCATCTTGCGGATCGACCAGGGTTCGCCGTCGGAGGAGCCCCTCATGTCGTCGATCCGCCAGCTACCCGCCTCGCGCACGAAGTCGTAACGCACGACCAGATCAGTGGGTTTCCGGTCGTTGCGGTGGCCGGTGATGGTCACCGCGACGGTCGCCTTGTCCGCCTCCATCTTCTCGGCGTCAACCTTGAACGACTTCACGTCCGGTTCCTGCGAATTGGTGACCGGATCGAAATCGACCGGCCCGACATCGCCCTTCGGCGTATGCGCATCCGCCTTGGCCCACAGCGCGACCAGTGCCTTGGAGAGATATTTGGCCTTGGCCGCCTTGTTCTCGATGATGAAGGCGCCGCCGCCATCGCCCTTGCCCTTGGCGGCGCGGGTATAGATCGCAGTCAGGATGGCGAGGGGATCGCTCGCGGCTGGGGTCTGGGCGAATGCTGGCGAGATGCCGGCTAGCAGAGAAGCGGCGACGAAGGAGCGACGGGTGAGCATGAGATGTCCCTGAGATGATGGCGGACGGCGGCGGGCCGGGGCCGCAGCGCATCTCTGTAGACCGTGGTGAAGGCAGTTCGGTTCAATCACTCGCTTTGGCGAGCCTGGAATCTTCGGCCTGCGGCTGCGGGCGGAGGCAGCCCTGGCAGATGACGAGGGAGCGATTGACCCTGGCGTCCTGCTCGGCCTCGATGCCGTCCTGCGCCTGCCACCATTCCTTCGAATCGGGCTGAAGTCCGGCCTGCGACCTGGTGCGCTCGGACGCGGCACGCGTCGTTCGCGATGGTCCGGAGGCAGCGCGCGGCTGATTGGGATCCTCGCCGGCGCCATCCCAGGCAAAGCGTGCAGGCTTGACGGCGGGATCAGAGGCCAGATGCACTTGCGGGGCCATGGCACATCCGGCGAGCGCCAGCGACAACAGGAGGACGGCGGGCGCTTTGACCATGATGCGGAACTCTGTACGCGAGAACTGAGCGAGGTTGCGCCGATCATGTTTAAAATTCCCTGAACGATCGCGGGCCAGCGCGCGACCAACGCGAATGCGATATCTGATGCTCCTGCTGACTTTCCTTGCCACGGCTGCGCGCGCCGACGACGCAAAGCCGTTCAATCCGGCCGACTATCCGCCCGGCGTGCAGAAGGCGCTGCGTTACGCCAACGAGGAATGCGAGAGCCAGGACGGAGGGGCGGTGACCTTCGCTCCGGACACGGTGCGCAAGGTCGACCTGACCGGCGATGGCCGCGACGATTACATCATCGATTTCCGTGACACCAAGTGCGGGGAGCGCGAGACCACCTATTGCGGAACCGGCGGCTGCGTCATGAACATCCTGGTCACGCTGCCTGATGGCAGCGTCCGTCCGGTGTTCGACGGCTATGTCCGCAGCTACAAGATCGTGGCGCCGCCGATGAAGCGCGGCGCCGCGCGCGTTGTCCGGTTCGATCTGCACGGGAGCTATTGCGGCGGTTTTGGCGCGCAGGCCTGCTCCAAGGAGAAGGCGATCACCGCAACCCCGTTTGCGTTCAGGCAGCCGTAGGGCAGATGTGCGGCGGGCGGCCTTGCGGGGGCGCTGGTGATGGCGATAAATGGGCTGCAATGAGCGGGCGGCTTGCGCGTCGTCCGCGCTCGAAGAGGAAGCCCGATGCAGCCTTTGCGCATGTCCCGCCGCGTCATGAATCTCGCCTATATGCTGACCCAGAATGCGCGGCGGCATGGATCGCGTCCCGGTTTCGTTTGGGGCGACAGATCCTGGACCTGGCGCGAGATCGACGCGCAGGTCTCGGCGCTGGCCGCTGCGCTCGCCGCGCGCGGTATCACGAAAGGCGACCGCATCCTCGTCCATTCCAAGAACGGCGACGAGATGTTCTTCTCGATGTTCGCCGCGTTCCGGCTCGGTGCGGTCTGGGTTCCCACCAACTTCCGCCTGATGCCCGATGAGGTCACCTACCTCGCAGAGGCCTCGGGAGCGAAGGCGTTCCTGTGCCATGTCGATTTTCCCGAGCATGCGGCGGCGGTGAAGGGCGGCGCGCTGGAATTCACCTGGAGCCTCGACGGCAAGGCCCCGTTCGGTGAGCGCTCGGTGGCCGATGCCATCGCCGCGCAGGCCGGCGCCGATGTCGCGAATGCCGAGGTCGAATATGACGATCCCTGCTGGTTCTTCTTCACCTCCGGCACGACCGGGCGATCCAAGGCGGCGGTGCTGACCCACGGCCAGATGGGATTTGTCATCACCAACCATCTCGCCGACCTCACCCCCGGCGTGACCGAAGCGGACGCCTCGCTGGTGGTGGCACCGCTGTCGCATGGCGCCGGCGTGCACCAGCTGGTGCAGACCGCGCGCGGCGTGCGCACCGTGCTGCTGCCGACGGAAAAATTCGACATCAACGAAGCGTTCCGCCTGATCGAGGCGCACCGCGTCAGCAATCTCTTCACGGTGCCGACCATCCTGAAGATGATGATCGAGCATCCCGCCGCGGGCAAATACGATCATTCCTCGCTGCGACAGGTGATCTATGCGGGCGCGCCGATGTATCGCGAGGACCAGAAGGCGGCGCTGACGAAGCTCGGCAAGGTCATCGTGCAGTATTTTGGCCTCGGCGAGGTCACCGGCAACATTACCGTGCTGCCGGCGGCGCTGCACGATCCCGAGGACGGCCCGCATGCGAAGATCGGCACCTGCGGCTTCGAGCGCACCGGCATGCAGGTCTCGATCCAGGATGACGAGGGCCGCGAACTCAAGGCGAACCAGAGCGGCGAGATCTGCGTGATCGGACCTGCGGTATTCGCCGGCTACTACGACAACCCTGAAGCCAACGCCAAGGCATTCCGCAACGGCTGGTTCCGCACCGGCGATCTCGGCCATATGGACGAGGAGGGGTTTGTCTACATCACCGGCCGCGCGTCCGACATGTACATCTCCGGCGGCTCCAACATCTATCCGCGCGAGATCGAGGAGAAGATTCTGACGCATCCCGCGGTCGGCGAAGTGGCGGTGCTCGGCGTGCCCGACGCGACCTGGGGCGAGGTCGGTGTTGCCGTCTGCGTCGCGCGGGAAGGCGCGAAGGCCGTGAGCGAGGCCGAGATGGCGGCGTTCCTCACGCCGAAGGTGCCGCGCTACAAGATGCCGAAGCGCTTCTTCTTCTGGGAGGCGCTGCCGAAATCCGGCTATGGCAAGGTGCCGAAGCGCATGGTGCGCGACGAGCTCGAGGCGCGCGGGCTGCTCGACCTCGACAAGATCAAGGCAGGCTGAGCGTCGGTGATGCGAAATATCAAGCAGCCCGGCGCGCCCGTCGCCGAACGCATTCAATGGGTGGAGGCGAGGGGACTGGCCTTCTCCTTCACGCTTCAGGCAGGCGTGCCGCTGCTGGAGGCCGCGCGCCGGGGCTTTGCCGCGGAGGGATTTGCCGGTGGCGTGCTGAATTTTTGCGGTGGCGCGCTCGGGCCGTTCGGCTATGTCATGCCGGCACTGTCGAAGACCGGCGAGAATGCCGCGTTCTACAGCGACACCTATCGGCCCCAAGGCATCACGCGCTCGAAGCTCGGCAGCATGACGCTCGGCATGCGCGACGGCGCGCCGTTCTTTCATTGCCATGGGCTCTGGACCGAGGCCGACGGCAAGGCAAGCGGTGGCCACGTGCTCCCCGACGAGACCATCGTGGCCGAGCCGTTCGAGGTCGAGGCGTTCGGCATCGACGGCGCGACGTTCACGGCCGAGCCCGACCCCGAGACCAATTTCAAGCTGTTCGGGCCCGTTGCCGCTGCGAGCACCGGCGCGCGCACGACCAGCCGCGCCTTTGCGCTCCGGCTGCGCCCCAACCAGGACTTTGCCGCCTGCCTCGAAGACTTTTGTCGCACGCACGGCATCGCGCGCGCGAAGATTCATGGCGGCGTTGGCTCGACCATCGGCGCGCGCTTCACCCATGGCGGCGTGACCGAGCCGTTTGCGACGGAGCTGGCGATAACGGCCGGGGCGATCGGGCCGGGCTCTTCGGGTACGCTCGAAGCCACGCTCGATGTTGCCCTGATCGACTACACCGGCGGCATTGCAGAGGGGCGTCTGATCCGTGGCGACAATCCCGTGCTGATGACCATGGAGCTGGTGCTCGAGGTGTTGGGCTAGGATCGGCGAGCGATCATCAATGAGTACGTAGCTTGGCGATGGCCAAGTACGTCGAGTCACTTATCCCAGAGCTCGATCCCTGGAAGAGGTTGAGCAAGGGGGATTGTCCCTGGCCGATGCTCTGGCTGTTTTTGACGTCATACATGGCGGAGAAACGGCCCAGCAGCTTTTCGACCTTCGCGGGATCGGAGAGATCCTTGATCTTCATGAATTTGTCCACGAACTTGGCCTGCTGATCGATCGGCATCGCCGCCATCGAGTCAGGCAGATTGAAGGTGGTCCTGAACACCTCCGAGAGAGCCTTGTCGGCAAGGATGTCGTATGCGGACGTGATTTCTCCCGCCTTTCGCTGGAAATAGAGCGCCAGGCGCACGCCGGGATTCGTATCCCCCTGCTGCTGCTCGAGGCTTTGCTGGAGGTAGTTCGCCTGTGTTTCCCGCAACTGGACTTGCTTCTGAGGACCAATCATCGCAAGGCGCGCGACGTCGCCCTTGCTGTCGAAATTGAACGACGCCGCGATTTCGGCAAAGCGAGGATCGCTCTCGGTGTTCGCGAAGCTCTTTGGATTGTTCAGATCGGACGCGAAGATCTTCTTGAGATAGTCGGTGCTGACCTTCTTGGGGTCCAGGCCCTTGGCGACGAGAATGAAATCGACCATCTTCCGGTTCGCAAGCAGATCGGAAACGCTGTCTATGCCTGCGATGGCTTCCTGATAAGCCGTCGCGTCTTTCTGGGCCTGTTCCCGAACTGCTTTCTGCTGGTCGGTACTTGCCTGTCTCACCGCTACAATGACGTAGTTCTTCGCAATATCGAGGACTTTGGCCGGGTCCTGAGCCACCAGGGGCGTCGTCAGATTGCCCCTTGCGTCGAAGTTGAAGGCACGCGCGAGCTCGACGTAGCGATCGTCCTTGAGCGTATAGACGTAGCTCTTGGGATCGCTGAGATCGCTTTCGAGGACGGCCTTGACGGTGTCCTGCGAGACTTCTTCGGGATCGAGGCCGACGGCGCCCAGCGCAAAATCATATACGGCTGGAGTCGAGACCAAGGCCTGCACTGACTTGATGTTGAGGATGGCGTTTCTGAACTGCCTGATTGCCAGAGCTTCGTTCAGCGGGCTTGCCGCCGCATAGACGGCGGACTTGCTGTCATCGAACCGCTTTGTCGTGAGCGTGACGTTTGCGGCAGTCTGCGCAGACACGCCCGAGGGCAGCGACCCGTCAGGCGAAAACTCGAATGCGCCGGCCAGGTCTACAAAGTTACCTATCGTCGCTATCTGGTCGCTGAGGTCGGATACGCTCTTCGTGTACGACTCCAGGTGATATCTTTCGACCAGGATCTGGACGTTCAACTGGGCCACGTCAGCGCCCGGTTGCGAGAGCTGGGCCGTGTAGTCGGCGATTTTCGTATTGGTGGCGCTGACGTCCGATTTCGCTTGCGCGAGCTGGGCGTTGAGGCCGCTCAACTGAGACGCGAAGGTGGTGTTGACGTAGCTGTTTGGATCGGATGGATCGCTGCGCAGGACCTGACTTATCGTGTCGCTCGGCCACTTGCTTTGATCGATCCCGAATGCCGAATAGACATAGTTGCGGAGACGATCGTTGTTCAGCAGCTGGTCTGCACTGCTGATGCTGCCGATCTGTGCGCTGTAGTATTTCGTATCGTCCGCAAGTGCATCGACCTGGCTCTTCTTGGTCGCCGTGTACAGACCGATCATCTCGTCGATCTGGTCCTCCGATTGCGCAACCGGCGTTGTAGTGCCCGTGAAGGAGAATGCCGCGGCAAACTCCTGGTAACGCTTGTCGACCAGCTTGTTGACGAAGCTCGTTGCGTCGGAGAGGTCGCTCTCCAGCACCTTTTTCATGAAAGCCTTGGCATACGCCATGTCTTCCAGGCCATATGCCTTCATCGCATAGTGATAGAGGCGATAGTCCTTCATGAAATCGTCAACGGTCTTCACCTTGCCGATGTTGGCCTTGTAATAGGCGGCCTCTCGCGCGACGTCGGCTTGCTGTTCAACCCGCGTCAGGGACTGCTTGAGATGGCGCGAAATGTAGTTGTAGCTGAAATACGTTGATACCATCGCGCATTCCTCGCGGCTTCGTACGGTCCCGGACTTCCGTCAATCATTGCGGGGTCGCGAGGGAGGTGGGGGCTGGCCTCATGCCGTCGGCTGTCTCACGGCTGCGTTCTCTCGGGGGCATTCTGAGACCGCAATCTCAGGTCTTAATTTTGGTCAAGTAACGCATGTCGGGTTTTGTTGCTGTTTGTTTCCATATGTTTCTCAAATGCAGCTTGCGCGAAGGTGGTGTTCCTGATGTGTTCCAATCAAAAGATGGGTTGGGAGGCGGGCATGAGCCGAACAGGCACGCGGCTTCGCATTCTCGCGGCAGATCGTGCCCGAGGTTCATGGCAATCATCGCCCCAGGAGTGCCGAGGGCGCAGGGAAGGCCGGGTGCCGGCTGGCACCCACGGTCCACTGTGCGAAAATTGCGCTACGAGAAGCTGCACAGCGGCATACAGGTGAAGCCAAACATCCGGCCTTCCCTGCGCAGTGGTTTGACGGCTTATGTCGTGCTCTCCCCGGGGAGCGATGCACTATTGCCCCCGTTGCCCTGCGGATGGCTGATACGCGCGCCCGGTTGGGCCGCAGCATCACAGCAGGACTTGGCGCACAGACCCCGGGCGCCAGGACCACACGATTTTGCCGTACGCGGGCGGCACCGGTCGTGTGCGCGAAAGCCGTTGCTCACGGCGTGAGCCGCCCTGCAAACCACCTTCGCGCCGACGCCGCCCGCGTCCACCACGTCCCCGCCCGCGTGTCGTGACGATCGCGATACGCCCCTCGGACCAGGCTGGGATGGCCGCAACATGCGATAATTCCGAATTCGCGTAAAGCGAATTATTTTCATCATGGCGCATTGACCCGGGTCTGGTGTGTTTTGCCCGTCTTGCAGCGCAAGGGATGGTGCGGACGGGCGAGCGCCTCCGCCACAGCCGTGCCGCGAACCGGTCTCGCCACGGTCCAAAAATGCGCTACCATGGTCTCAGCGCGCCTCAAGTCGCGCAGATCCAAGAGTGAGGAAACGGTATGAGGATGAGAAGCGGAACGGCGATCGCCGGGGTGGCGGCGCTGGCGGTGGTGGGGATGGCCCTGACGACGGCGTTCGAGCCGGCCTGGGCCCACGGGCCGACCCGGCAGAAGGTCCGGGAATCCATCGAGATCAACGCACCCCCGGCCAAGGTGTGGGCCGTGATTGGCAATTTCCAGGACATGAGCTGGCTGCCGCCCGTGACCAAGACCGAGGGCGAGAAGGGCAACGAGATCGGCGCGACACGGAAGCTGACGCTGACCGGCGGCGCCACCGTGGACGAGGAGCTCTACAAGTTCGACGCCGCCGCGATGACTTATTCCTACCGGATCACCAACGTCGACGTGAAGGTGCTGCCGGTCACCAACTATTCCTCGACGCTGACGGTGACGCCGAGCGCCGACGGCAAGGGCGCGACGCTGGAATGGGCCGGCGCGTTCTACCGCGGCTTTCCCAACAACGACCCGCCGCCGGAGCTGAGTGACGAGGCCGCCAAGACCGCGGTGAGCGGGCTTTACAAGGCCGGCCTCGAGGCGCTGAAGAAGAAGATCGAGAGCGGAAGCTGACCGTGCGGGTCCTGGTCCTGGCGGTGCTCGCCGCCAGCCTTGCTTGCCCGGGCTGCGCCTCCGCCGAGGAGGCGTTCGTCACCAACCAGCTCAGCGACGATCTGATGGTCGTCGACCTCGCGATCTCGCGTAGCGTTGCGACCATCCCGATCGGCGGCAAGCCGGCGGGCGTAGCCGTCAGCGCCGACGGGCGCTTCGCCTATGTCACGAGCCCGGACGCCAAGGCGGTGACGGTGGTGGATGCCGCCACGCGGCAGGTCGCTGGCCGGATCGAGGTCGGCGGCGGGCCGCTCGGCATCGCGGTCGCCCCCGACGGCAAGACGATCTATGTCGCGGACTGGTATGCGGCGGCGGTGCGGGTGATCGATGCCGCGAGCCTCAGCGTCACCGCCAGCATCGTGGTCGGTGCCTCGCCGTCGGGCCTGGCGGTGACGCCTGACGGCAAGCTGCTGCTCTCGGCCGACCGCGACGACGACAGCGTCTCCGTCGTCGACACCGCGACGCGCCAGCGCAAGGCAACCATCAAGGTCGGCACCCGCCCGTTCGGCGTCACCATCGATGCCGAGGGAAGGCGCGCCTACAGCGCCAATGTCGGCTCCGACGATGTCTCGGTCATCGATATCGCGGAAGCGCGCGAGATCGGCCGCGTGCCGGTCGGAATGCGCCCCTATGCGGTGGCGCTGACGCTGGGCCGCGGTTTCGTCACCGACCAGTATGGCGGCACGGTCAGCGTGTTCGACCTCGCAAGCCTGAAGCCGGTCAAGCGCATCAATGTCGGCGACTACCCCGAAGGCATCAATGCAACCGCCGACGGCAAGCGCATCATCGTCGCCTGCTGGGAGAGCAATACGCTGAGCATTATCGATGCGGTCGAATTGAAGGTGATCGGCGAGATCAAGACCGGCGACGGCCCGCGCGCGTTCGGGGCGTTCTTGCGCAGGACGGAGTAGGGGATGTTTTGCCGTAGCCCGCATGAGCGGAGCGACATGCGGGACTCGCTTCAGGCGCGGACGGTCCCGGATGTCGCTCCGCTCATCCGGGCTACGGACTCATTTCGATCCGGCAAACGCCTGCAGCTTCACGAAAAAGTCCTTCAGGATTGCGTTGCGGTCCACATAGGTCACGTAGCGGATCGCATGCCGTCGTCGGTCGATGCTCCAGGTCATCTGATCGGTAAGAACCGGGGCCGGGATGGTCACGCTCGGTGCCCACGCAGGATTGAGCAGCCAGCCGACCGGCGCCATGTCCCAGATCTCCTTGGCCCAGCCCATGTGGTCGGACGAATATTCCTTGAAGCGCATGGCGAGAAACGCGCCGATGCTGCCGTGCGGTTCGACGTAGCGTTCGATCTCCGGCACCGTCGCGTGAAGACGCGAGGTGACGCCCATGCACGGGACGAGGACGAGCGGAACGCCGCTGTCGAGCAGCACCTGCGCGCCGCCGACGTCCTGCTTCAGATTGAACTCGACCGTGTGGGGCCATTCCAGCGCATGGCCGCCGAGCCAGACCACGACGATCCGGTCGATGATGTCGGGCGCCCTCAGCAGCGCCGAGGCGACATTGCTGATGGCGCCGATGGCAACGACGTAGAGCGGGTTGTCCGGCGTGCCCGCGCGCGCCCGGGCGATGAGGTCGTCGACGGCGGGTGCCGTCCGCGCCGTCTTGCCGGGGCCGACATAGTCGGTGACGCCGCGATGAACCAGGCCTTCCGGCGCGACGTTCAGGCGGTCCAGCAGGCGCAGGATTTCCTGATAGCTCAGCTCCATGCCGTGGCCGGGACTGTCCGCGCGCGCATTGAAGAACGGCGCGGCGTAGATCGCCTCGACTGAGAGGCGGTCCTTCGACAGCAGCATCTGCACCAGCGCGAACTGGTCGTCGATCTCGTTATAGGTGTCGGTGTCGAGCACGACCCGCAACCGGCCGGCCGGCGGCTCCAGGAGCTTGAGGCGGCTTGCGTCCGTGAGTGTCATCGACCTTCCTCGAAAAGTTCGTAGGGTGGGGTAGCCCTGCAGATGCGCAAAGCGCATCTGCTCGGCGTAACCCACCGCTTCTGTTTCTGCGGATGCCAACAGTGGTGGATTACGCTTCGCTAATCCACCCTACGGTTCCGCGTAAAGTATCCGCGATGTCGCGCATCTGTTCGAACATGTGGTCCGGCCCCAGCGCCCGCAACGCCGCCGGCGCCGCATAGCCCCAGCTGACCGCGCCGCAGGCAACGCCTGCGGCCCGCGCCGCCTCGATATCGCGGACCTCGTCGCCGATCGCGATGACGCGGCCGGGGTCCACGCCGGCGCGGCGGACGACCAGGCGGAATTTCGCGGCCTTGCCAAACAGCGATGCCGAGCAGTCGTAATGCGCGAACAACGCCGCGGCCTCGCCGAGCTTCTCGCGCGCATTGGCTTCGCTGTCGGAGGTCACCAGCGCGAGCTGCACGCCGTTCTCGACCAGCGTCCGCAGCATCGTCTCGACGCCCGCAAACAGCGCAATCTCGCTGGCTGCCTCCGCCTTCAGCCGCCGCGCATGCCGCGCGATCGCCGGCAGCTTCCACAGCGGCACCTCGAGCCGGGCGAGGATCTCACGGCTCGAGGCATGCCGCAGCCCCTCGATGTCCTCGTCGGCGACCCGGCGAAAGCCGAAGCGATCGGCGACATCGTTGATGGTGCGCAGGAACCAGGGAAAGCTGTCGGCGAGGGTGCCGTCGAGATCGAAGATGGCGAGGGAGTAGGGCATGGATTCCGAACGTCGGGCGGGTTGGCGGAGCGTAACCCGCCATCGACCGTTGCGGAAGGGTTGACGGTCCGCCTTGGGAGCTAGGATTTCCAGACCATGTCTTCCGTCCAACCAAGCTCGGCGAACTCGGCAGATCGAAGCGGCGCTTCGCCTTCCGCAAAGAACTCGTCGAGCTGTGGCGGCGCAACGGCCGTCTCGGACAGCATGGCATGCGCCTGTCCACGATGATGGATCTGGTGCTGGAACAGATGCATGAGCAGTCGGTCCCGCCGCTCGGTCTGCGCGCGCGTATCGCGGTTGATGTTCACGGCCTCATCGAGCAGCTCAGGCGTCAGCGCATCGCAGACGGCGATCAGGCGCTTGTCCATTGCGGCTTGCGCAGGCTTTAGCGCGACAAGGGAAGGGTACGGCACCTCGTTCTTCCACGCCGCCGGCCCGAGCCACCCGCCCTCCAGCGCATCGATGTAAAAGAGGTCGATGATGTAGATGTGGTTCAGCGTACGCTGCAGGCTCGGGAAAAAGCCGGTCCGGTGGGCTTCGAACTCAGCCTGGGACAGCGCGACGCAGGCGGCGAGAAGCCGGTGATTGGCCCAGGCATTGTTGTAGGCGAAGGCGCGGTAGGTTTGGACGAGACCGGCAGGCATTTCGGTTCTCCCTTGGGATCAACGCCAATCCGCCATCGCGTTTTGATCCTACGACCTTTCGCCGGATCGAAGTAGCCACAAGACCTGGTCGCGGTATTGGGCGGGAAAAACGATCGAAAGCGGATGGTGCTCCGACGTCGACAGCTTGCTGGCCGCGCCTTTCAGTATAGCAACGTAGACCATTGCGCTCCGTACATCCTCGACAAGCGGCACGTCGACGTGCGTCACGAGTACGCGCCCGGATGGCAACCAGGATAGATCACGGATGCACTCCTCGAGCGCATCCCAATTTCCTCCAAAATAGTCCGGAAAGCTGAGCTGTGTCGCGATTGCGGTTAGAAGTGCCCTTTTGGTTGTAATGCTTTGAGGGACGTTGGCGTGTACGGCCGCGTCATGGGATGCGCCATCATCTCCAAACGCGAACCCGACCGGCATCGCCTTGTCACTCCGCCGCCTCGCTCGTGCTCCGCCGCTTCGGCTTCCGCGCCTTCTTCAGCACCGGCTCCAAAAACTTGCCCGTATAGCTCCGCGGCGCTTTGGCGATGTCTTCCGGCGGGCCCCAGGCGACGATCTCGCCGCCGCCGTCGCCGCCTTCGGGGCCGAGGTCGATGACCCAGTCGGCGGTCTTGATGACTTCGAGATTGTGCTCGATGACGACGACCGTGTTGCCTTGCGCGACCAGCTCGTGCAGCACCTCCAGCAGCTTCTTGACGTCGTGGAAGTGCAGGCCGGTGGTCGGCTCGTCCAGGATGTAGAGCGTGCGGCCGGTGGCGCGTTTTGACAATTCCTTCGCCAGTTTGACGCGTTGGGCTTCGCCGCCTGAGAGCGTGGTCGCCTGCTGGCCGACGTGAATGTAATCGAGCCCGACGCGGTGCAGGGTCTGAAAAGTCTCGCGCACGCGCGGCACCGCTTTGAAGAACTCGGCGGCTTCCTCGACGGTCATGTCGAGCACGTCGGCGATGCTCTTGCCCTTGAACAGGACCTCCAGCGTCTCGCGGTTGTAGCGCTTGCCCTTGCAGACGTCGCAGGTGACGTAGACGTCGGGCAGGAAGTGCATCTCGATCTTGATGACGCCGTCGCCCTGGCAGGCCTCGCAGCGGCCGCCCTTGACGTTGAACGAGAAGCGGCCGGGCTCGTAGCCGCGTGCCTTGGCCTCGGGGAGCCCTGCGAACCATTCGCGGATCGGCGTGAAGGCGCCGGTATAGGTCGCAGGATTGGAGCGGGGCGTGCGGCCGATCGGCGACTGGTCGATGTCGATGATCTTGTCGATGTGCTCGAGGCCCTCGATGCGGTCGTGCGGGGCGGCGCCCTCGCTGGCGCCGTTCAGCTTGCGGGCGATGGCGCGGTAGAGCGTGTCGATCAGCAGCGTCGACTTGCCGCCGCCGGAGACGCCGGTGACGCAGGTGAACAGGCCGAGCGGAATCTCCGCCGTGACGTTCTTGAGGTTATTGCCGCGCGCGTTCACCACCTTGATGGTGCGGCGATGGTTCGGCGGACGCCGCTCCGGCACCTCGACCTCGAGCTCGCCGGTGAGGTACTTGCCGGTGAGCGATTTCGGGTTGCGCATGATCTCGGCGGGCGTGCCTTCGGCGACGATGTTGCCGCCATGCATGCCGGCGCCGGGCCCGATGTCGAGCACGTAGTCGGCAAGCCGAATGGCATCCTCGTCATGCTCGACCACGACCACGGTGTTGCCAAGGTCCCGCAGCCTCTTCAGCGTGTCGAGCAGGCGGGCGTTGTCGCGCTGGTGCAGGCCGATCGAAGGCTCGTCCAGCACGTAGAGCACCCCTGTCAGCCCTGAGCCGATCTGCGAGGCCAGGCGGATGCGCTGGCTCTCGCCGCCGGACAGCGTGCCGGAGGAGCGGGAAAGGGTGAGGTAGTTGAGGCCGACGTCGAGCAGGAAGGTGAGGCGCTCGCGGATCTCCTTGAGGATGCGGCCGGCGATCTCGTTCTGCTGCTTGTTCAGCGCCTCCGGCACGGTCTCGAACCACTCGCCGGCCTTCTTGACCGACAGCTCCGAGATCTCGCCGATATGCTTGTCGCCGACCTTGACGCAGAGCGCCTCGGGCTTCAGGCGAAAGCCCTTGCAGCCCTCGCAGGGCACGTCGTGGAAATACTTTGCCAGCTCCTCACGCGCCCACTCGCTCTCGGTCTCGCGGTAGCGGCGGTTGATGTTGGTGATGACGCCCTCGAACGGCTTCTTGGTGTCGTAGGAGCGCACGCCGTCCTGGTAGGAGAACTTGATCTCGTCCTCGCCGGAGCCGTAGAGGATCGCGTCCTTGGTCTTCTTGGCGAGATCCTTCCACTTGGTGTCGAGCGTGAACTTGTAGTGCTTGCCCAGCGCGGTCAGCGTCTGCTCGTAATAGGGCGAGGACGACTTGGCCCAGGGCGCGATCGCGCCCTTGCGCAAGGACAGCTCCTTGTCGGGAATGACGAGGTCCTCGTCGACATGCTGCTCGACGCCGAGGCCGCCGCAGGCCGGGCAGGCGCCATAGGGATTGTTGAACGAGAACAGGCGCGGCTCGATCTCGGGAATGGTGAAGCCGGAAACCGGGCAGGCGAACTTTTCCGAGAACAGGATGCGCTCGGGCCCGCTCTTGTCGTGGATTTTTGCCGTCTTCTTTTTCTCTTCCGCAGGCGCGGCTGCCGGCGCGTCGGCGAACTCGACGACGGCGAGGCCCTCGGCAAGCTTCAGCGCGGTCTCGAAGCTCTCGGCGAGGCGCTGGCCGATGTCGGCGCGCACCACGATGCGGTCGACGACGACGTCGATGTCGTGCGGGAATTTCTTGTCGAGCGTCGGGGCTTCCGCCAGTTCATAGAAGGTGCCGTCGATCTTGACGCGCTGGAAGCCCTTCTTGAGCCATTCGGCGAGCTCTTTCCGGTACTCGCCTTTACGGCCGCGCACGACGGGCGCGAGCAGATAGAGGCGCGTGCCCTCGGGCAGTGCCAGCACGCGGTCGACCATCTGCGAGACGGTCTGGCTCTCGATCGGCAGGCCGGTGGCCGGCGAATAGGGCACGCCGACGCGCGCCCAGAGCAGGCGCATGTAGTCGTAGATCTCGGTGACGGTGCCGACGGTGGAGCGCGGGTTCTTCGAGGTTGTCTTCTGCTCGATCGAGATCGCCGGCGAGAGGCCGTCGATCTGATCGACATCGGGCTTCTGCATCATCTCCAGGAACTGGCGGGCATAGGCCGACAGCGACTCGACGTAGCGGCGCTGGCCTTCGGCATAGATGGTGTCGAAGGCGAGCGAGGATTTGCCGGAGCCGGAGAGGCCGGTGAACACCACCAGCTTGTCGCGGGGAATCTCGACGTCGATGTTCTTGAGGTTGTGCTCGCGCGCGCCGCGGATCGTAATTGCGCGCAGGCTGGAGCCCGCGTTCTGTTGTTGGCGCTTCGCCTTGATCACTTCATCCATCCGAGTTGCCCTCAAGGAGCCCAAAGGTGCGCGATCGCGCCAACAAAAAAGGCGCGCTTCGCCCGGAACCGGGATCGGCGCCGATGGGTGTGGCAGCGAACGTAGGAAGAACGGAGACGGATTTCCAGAGGGAGTTGCGAATCGTCAACGGAATGTTGGCGAACTGGCGGCATCTGGCAGTAGAACGGTGGGCGGAACTGCTCTGAAGCGTGCGGCCAAACAAAAAGGCCGGCGCGAGGCCGGCCTTTCGTAACGCGGATGGAGCGGGGCTCAGTACCTCGCAACCACCGGACCGCCGAAGGTATAGTTCAAGCGAACCGTGGCCATATCCACGTCCTGCTTGATGCTGTCGCTGCGGGTGTTCACGCCGAGGAAGGTGAAGGTATCGGTGTGCTTGCCCATGAACAGGTGGTTGTATTCGACGCCGACCGACCAGTTCGGAGCGAAGCCGAACTCGATGCCGGTGCCGACGGTGCCGCCCCAGCGGGTCTCGTTGGCAGTGTCGAGCGTGACGCCGGCGAAAGTGCCGCTGAACTTGTTGTGGGTGACGGCCGCGCCGCCCTTTACGTACCAGAGCACGTTGTTCCAAGCGTAGCCCACCTGACCGGTGAAGAGGCCGATGGCGTCGATCTTGGTGTTGTTCACCAGCGGGAAGAAAGCGGCGGGCGAGCTGGTGTTCGAGCCCTTCAGGTCAGCCCAATCGCCCTGGGCTTCGAGGCCGAACACCCAGCTGGCGGACTGCCAGCGATAGCCGATCTGGCCGCCGACAATTGCGCCGGTCGCATTGTGGCAACCTTCCGCCGTGACGGGCACAGCCACGCCGACCACAGCGGTCGTATCCCAGCAATTGTGGCTCGAGCCACCACCGGCGTTGGCGCCGATGTAGAATCCGCTCCAGTTGTAAATCGAGGCCACCGCGACCGGCGCCTTGGTGTAGGGGCGGGCCGCAAGATCGGCCGCCGAGGCCGGTGTCAACGCGCTGAGTACGAACAGACTGGCCGAAGCCAGCAAAATCTTCTTCATCTGATTCCCCAGTTTCCGTTTCTCTTTGTTGCCTTCCGCAAGGAAGAGCAGCGGAGCCTATGACCCAACTGACGTCACAACTTTACACTATGGAAGCCTAAGGTTGTGTCACCGGAGAGCCACATCTCTTCGAAAACATGAGTGGCGGCTGAGGTATATTGCTACGCGTGAAGACAACAAAAAGGCCGGCGCGAGGCCGGCCTTTCGTAACGCGGGTAGCGTCGGAGACGAAGCTTAGTACTTCGCGACGATCGGGCCGCCGAAGTGATAGTTCACGCCGACCTGCACGGTGTGGAAGTTGAGCGAGCCGGAAGCCACCGGAACGCCGATGTTTCCGAAATAGGTTTCGCTGCCGAGGCTGCGATAGAGGTACTCGCCCTTGACCGACCACTGCGGAGCGAAGAACGCCTCGACGCCCGCACCGACGGTCCAGCCCGAGTGGAACTTGCTGTCGGAGATGGTCACGCCGAGCGCGCTGGCGCTGAGCTTGTTGTCGATCCAGGCGTAGCCGCCCGTGCCGTAGAACAGAACGTTGTTGACGGCCCAGCCGATGCGGCCACGCACGGTGCCGAGTGCATCGGTCTTGGAGGTTGCGGTGATGCCGAGCGCGGTCGCCGAGGCGCTGACGTCAGCCCAGGCGGCATCCGCCTCGAGGCCGAACACAACGTTGCCGGTCTGCCAGTTGTAGCCGGCGGTGCCGCCGACGAAGCCACCCTTCATCTTCGGATCGGAGTCGGCCTGCCAAGCGCCGCCGCCGACGATACCGAGGTAGAAGCCGGTCCAGTTGTAGACCGAAGCCACAGCGACCGGAGCCTTGGTGTACGGGCGGGCCGCGAGATCAGCCGCCGTCGCAGGGGCAGCCAGAGCGAACAAACAGGCCGAAGCCAACAAAACCTTCTTCATTTTTAACCTAATCCCAGTCCCAGTTTCTGTTGTTGCCTTCCGTGAACGGAAGGGCATCGGACGCCGTGGTCCAACTGGCGTCGTGCTTACACCAACGAAGCCGCAAGTTGTGTACCCGAAAAGCCACAACAGTCACAAAACGTCATAATCGCTGACTGATTAGCCCCTTCGCGCGCAGCAGGCAGCAAAAAGGCCGGCGCGAGGCCGGCCTTTCGTCAGAAGAGATTAGGCTTGCGATCAGTACCTGGCGATCCCCGGGCCGCCCCAACGGTAGTTCAAGCGGATGAGGGCGAGATCGACGTCCTGACTGACGCGTTCGGTCTGAACGAAGGCTCCGCCGAAAGTGAAGTCGACGTTTCGGTTGCCGAGGAAGATGTGATCGTACTCGAAGCCCACCGACCAGTTCGGGGCGAAGCCAAATTCGACTCCCGCGCCGACCGTTCCGCCCCAACGTGTTCCGTTGGCCGAACCGAAGGTCGTGCCAGCACCCACAAAGCCCGGCGCGATGATGAGGTCGTATCTGTCGTCCACTACGGCGGCGCCGCCCTTGACGTAGACCAAAACGTTATTCCAGGCATAACCGACCTGACCGGTAATCAAGCCGAAGGCGTCGACCCGCGTACGGTTCTGCTGACCTGGCGCGGTCGGGCTGATGTTTCTTCCACTGAAGTCAGCCCAGTTGCCTTGGCCTTCCACGCCAAACACCCAATTGGCCGACTGCCAGCGATAGCCGACCTGACCACCGACTGTGCCGCCCGTTGCGTTATGGCAGCCGTCATCGATCAGCGTACCGGTGACCGGCGTCACGAAGTCCCAGCAATTGCGGCTCGAGCCCCAGCCGCCGTTGATGCCGATGTAGAAACCGCTCCAGTCGTAGATGGTCGCGACCACCGGGGGTGGAGCCTTGGTATAGGGACGCGCCGCCATATCCGCCGCGCTTGCGGGAGCCGACAGGCCCAACGCCACTACACCGATTGTACCAATCAAAATCTTATTCATTGCAGTCTCCCCAGGTAAGGTCCGCTTCTTGTTATCCCCGAAGCGGCCAATCAGGCGCGACGCCCATATGAACTTAATTCCGAGGCAACCGTAGCCTAAGCAGGAGGCAGAGTCCGTCTCCGAAATGCAACACTCGCGGGACAAGTGTGCGGCGTGTAACTTTATGAATGTTAAGTGCTTTTTGCCGATTGCGGGAACCTGAAAAAGTTCCATTTAACGCGGACCATTTGAGCGGCATGGAGGCACCGTCCGAGCCGGAAATTCCGCACCCGCCTGGAAAGAACAAATCTGGAACGGAGTGGCGGGTGATGCTATATGTGGGGATAACCCGCGGGCTGATGGGCTGATCGGTCCGCGCAAGCGTATAGGGTCGCCTCAATCAGGTTGCAGGGGACCGCGGGCGCGCGGCGCGGCCTTGCGAATGCGGCCTTACGAATTCAGTGGCATTTGGAGTGGAGAGCGGCGATGGCGGGAAGCGTCAACAAGGTCATTCTGGTTGGAAATCTCGGCAAGGATCCTGAAATCCGCCGCACCCAGGACGGGCGGCCGATCGCGAATCTGAGCATCGCGACCTCGGAAACCTGGCGCGACAAGAACAGCGGTGAGCGCAAGGAAAAGACCGAGTGGCACCGCGTCGTCATCTTCAATGAGGGGCTCTGCAAGGTCGCCGAGCAGTATCTGAAGAAGGGCGCGAAGGTTTACATCGAGGGCGCGCTCCAGACCCGCAAATGGACCGACCAGAGCGGCGTCGAGAAGTACTCGACCGAGGTCGTGCTCCAGGGCTTCAACTCGACGCTGACGATGCTCGATGGCCGCGGTGGCGGCGGCGGAGGCGGCAGCTTCGGCGACGAGCCGGGCGGCGATTTCGGCTCCTCCAGTCCGGTCAGCAGTGCGCCGCGCCGTCCCGTTGCCGCCGGCGGCGGCCGCAACAACGACATGGACGACGACATCCCGTTCTAGGGCTTGGAAAGGGGCGGCTCGGCCTGGCGCAGATAACGGCCAGCCCGGTTTTCAAGGATCCGGACAAGGACAGGGTCCATGAATTCGTAGTCGTCCGGAATGTCGAGGCAGATGACCCGCTTGTTGTTCAAGCTGGATCGGAATTTCCGGTTCAGCTTGTTCCGGTGGGCCTTCTCCATGACGAAGATGATGTCGGCCCATTCGATCTGTTCGGTGGACAGCAAGACGTCCGCGTCGTTCGAAATGCCGGCCGAGTCGGTCTCGATTCCCGGCCAAGTCGAAAACACCTGCTCGGCGGTCGGGCTGCGGAGGCGATTGGCGCTGCAGACAAAAAGAACATTGGTCACTTTACCGCTTCTCGATGTGACTGATCAGGTGTCCGCGAGAAGATTGCTCGGTGCCTTGCGGGCAGGCTTCCCAGAGTTCCTGCTACATAAATGCCGTTCATTGGTCGATGGAATCGACGACATTCCGATCTGACGCGAGGTCGGAACTGTCCACTCACGTGAAGCGACAGGATTTCTTACCAATTATCGGGTAGGGCTCGGGTTTTTCGCCCTTGCCTCATGTGCTGTCTCAAGTCTTTGACGGGATGAGATGTGAATGGTATTAACTTCATGTTAATCGTATTCACATCGGTCGCCGCCTCGACCCGAGGAAGTCCCGCATGAGTTTTGCGCCGCTGCTTGAGGCCGCTCCCGCCGTCCCGCTGCATGCCTTTGCCGCAATGGGAGCGTTCGTGCTCGGCCTCGTTCAGTTCTCCGCCCCCAAGGGCACGCTGCCGCACCGGACAATCGGCTGGATCTGGGTCGTCCTGATGGTGGTCGTGGCGGCGTCGTCGTTCTGGATCCACCAGATCCGCCTGTTCGGGCCGTTCAGCCCGATTCATCTCCTGTCGATCTTCACCCTGGTGGTTCTGCCGCTGGCAGTCTGGCGGGCGCACACCCATCGCGTCGCCGACCACCGGCGGATGATGATCCTCATCTTCGCCGGCGCGCTGGTGGTGGCGGGCCTGTTCACGCTGGTGCCGGGGCGCATCATGCACCGGGTGATTTTCGGGGCGTGAGAGCCGGTTCCATCCGGTCCGTTCCGACCCTGTCCTGGGCGATGCCGGGAAGGGCGTAAGTCTCTGGAAAAACAGTCGGAAAAAGCGCTTCCCGAAGCCCGGCAAGGGTGGTTATCAGGGGTGTGATGCGCTATATGATTCCCAGACAAAAACTCACCGGATTCCCCCTTGGCTGACGACGACAACAAGCCCGGCGACCAGCCGGCGCAACCCTCGGACATTCGCCCCGTCTCCATCCTCGACGAGATGAAAAAGTCCTATCTCGATTACGCCATGAGCGTGATCGTATCGCGTGCGCTGCCCGATGCGCGCGACGGTCTGAAGCCGGTGCATCGCCGCATCCTGTTCTCGATGAACGAGCAGGGATTCACGCCCGACAAGAAGCACAAGAAGTCCGCCGGTATCGTCGGCGACGTCATGGGTAAATATCACCCGCACGGCGACCAGGCGATCTACGACGCGCTGGTGCGCATGGCGCAGGACTTCTCGCTGCGTGAGCTGCTGGTGGACGGGCAGGGCAATTTCGGCTCGGTTGACGGCGATCCGCCAGCGGCCATGCGCTACACCGAGTCGCGCCTCACCAAGATCGCGCTCAAGCTGCTCGACGACATCGACAACGAGACGGTCGACTTCCAGGACAATTACGACGGTTCCGAGAAGGAGCCGGTGGTCCTGCCGGCGCGTTTCCCGAATCTGCTCGTCAACGGCGCCGGCGGCATCGCGGTCGGCATGGCCACCAATATCCCGCCGCACAATCTCGGCGAAGTCATCGACGCCTGCCTGGCATTGATCGACAATCCGTCGCTGACCATCGACGAGCTCAACAACATCATCCCGGGCCCGGATTTCCCGACCGGCGGCATCATCCTCGGGCGCCAGGGCATCCGCAGCGCCTATCATCTCGGCCGTGGCTCCATCGTGATGCGCGGCAAGGTCACGTTCGAGACGATCCGCAAAGAGCGCGAGGCGATCGTCATCACCGAGATCCCGTATCAGGTGAACAAGGCGACGATGGTCGAGCGCATCGCCGAGCTCTACAAGGAAAAGAAGATCGAGGGCATCTCGGATCTGCGCGACGAGTCCGACCGCGACGGCTACCGCGTCGTCGTCGAGCTCAAGCGCGACGCCGTGCCCGACGTCGTGCTGAACCAGCTCTACAAGTTCACGCCGCTCCAGACCTCTTTCGGCGTCAACGCCGTCGCGCTCGATAGCGGCCGTCCGCAGACGATGAACCTGAAGGACCTGCTGACGATCTTCGTCGGCTTCCGCGAGCAGGTCGTCACCCGCCGCACCAAATACAAGCTGCGCAAGGCGCGCGAGCGCGCGCATGAGCAGGTCGGCCTCGCCATCGCGGTCGCCAATATCGACGAGATCATCCGCGTGATCCGGACCTCGCCGACACCGGCGGCTGCGCGCGACACCCTGATGACGCGCGACTGGCCGGCGCGGGACGTCGAGGACATCATCACGCTGATCGACGATCCCCGCCATCGCATCAACGAGGACGGCACGATCCGCCTGTCGCTGGATCAGGCGAAAGCCATCCTGGAGCTGCGTCTGGCGCGCCTCACCGCGCTCGGCCGCGACGAAATCGGCGAAGAACTCGGAAAACTCGCCGGCGAGATCGGCGACTATCTCGAGATCCTGCGCTCGCGCGCCCGGATTCTCGACATCATCAAGACCGAGCTGACCGAGGTGAAGACGGAATTCGCCACGCCACGCCGCACCGTGATCATGGAGCAGGAAGGCGAGGTCGAGGACGAGGACCTGATCCAGCGCGAGGACATGGTCGTCACCGTCTCGCACGCCGGCTACGTCAAGCGCGTGCCGCTGTCGGCCTACCGGGCTCAGCGCCGCGGCGGCAAGGGCCGCTCCGGCATGCAGACCCGCGACGAGGATTTCGTCAGCCGCCTGTTCGTGGCCTCCACGCACACGCCGGTGCTGTTCTTCTCCTCGCGCGGCCAGGTCTACAAGGAAAAGGTCTGGCGGCTGCCGATGGCCGCGCCGAACGCGCGCGGCAAGGCCATGATCAACATCCTGCCGCTGGAGCAGGGCGAGCGCATCACCACCATCATGCCGCTGCCGGAGGATGAATCGACCTGGGGCCAGCTCGACGTGATGTTCGCCACCACGGGCGGCAACGTCCGTCGCAACAAGCTGTCCGACTTCGTCGACGTCCGCCGCTCCGGCATCATCGCGATGAAGCTCGACGACAACGAGGCGATCGTCGACGTGCAGATCTGCACCGAGCGCGACGACGTGCTGCTGACGGCTGCCGGCGGCCAGTGCATCCGCTTCCCCGTCACCGACGTGCGCGTGTTCACCGGGCGCACCTCGATGGGCGTGCGCGGCATTGCGCTCGGCGAGGGCGACAAGGTGATCTCGCTGGCGATCCTGCGCCATGTCGAGACCGCCTCGGACGAGCGCTCGGCGTATTTGAAGATGCGCCGCGCGGTCGCGGGCGAGGCCGCTACGGACGAGGCTCCGGCCGATGCCGAGGCCGAGGAGACCTCCGGCAGCTTCCAGCTCCCGCAGGAGCGCTATGTCGAGATGTCCGCGCAGGAGCAGGTCGTGCTGACCGTCTCCGTCAACGGCTATGGCAAGCGGACCTCGTCCTACGAGTACCGCACCACGGGCCGCGGCGGCAAAGGCATCGTGGCCATGAGCGTCAACAACCGCAACGGCAACCTCGTGGCGTCCTTCCCCGTGGAGGAGGCCGATCAGATCATGCTGGTCACCGACAAGGGCCAGCTGATCCGCTGCCCGGTCGAAGGCATCCGCATCGCCGGCCGCTCGACCCAGGGCGTGATCGTGTTCGACACCGCCGAGGACGAGCACGTAGTGTCGGTGGAGCACATCACCGAAGAGGCCGAGAGCGGGAACGGCGAGAACGGGAATGGAGCGTGACGCCCCGTTCTATGCGGCATTTGCAAGCTCCTTGGTAAGATCGGCAAGCACCTCTCGCTTGCCGATCTGGGCCATCCAGCACCAGAGCTCCAACGTGCAATACATGTGGTAGAGCGCGAGCGTCTGCTCCCAGTCGGGGCGCGCGATCGTGCCATAGCCGGCGAGTAATCCGTCGCGCTTGGGCGCATCCTTCGGCGTGAAATAGTACAGCGCTTTCGCGATATCCATCAGCGGATCGCCAGATGTCGCATTCTCGAAATCGACGATGCCCGTCAGATGCGGTTCGCCCTCCCGCGTCACCAGCACGTTGCCGGCGTGGAAATCGTAGTGGCACAGGCGAGGGGTGACGGCTGCCTCGAACAGATGCTGCCGAGCTGCAACACTGTCCCGCAGGCGCGCGGCCAGCGTGGGATCACCGCCGCGTGTGCAGAACTCCGTCAGCTTCCTCTCGAACTGCGCGGACATGTAGGCATGGTTGCTCGGATGCACCGTCCAGACGCCGTTGGGGCCGATATAGCCAAAGCTGTCGAGGACGACGTCGTTGATCCGGCGCAGCGCCGCGCCCATCTCGGCATAGATCGCAAACAACTCGGCCTCCGACAGCGTCGCCTCGCGTCGGCCGAGCACCGTGCCGTCGAGCCTGGTCATGAGCAGATAGTTCAGATCGATTGCCGTTCGCGTGTCGTCGGCAAGCAGGATTTTGGGAATGGACGTGCTGAGGTCCCGCAGGAGCCCCAGGACGTAAACCTCCTTCGCCATCTTCCACTGCAGCGATTCCGGATAGACCTTGAGGATGCAGGCGGGCGCATTCGCCAGCGTGATCTCGAGCACGGTGCTGATCTCCCCGCCATGTAGCTCGGTGATGCCGAGCAGCGATGCCTGCGGCGATATCCGGCGGATGATCGCTTGCGCCTGATCGACCGAAACCGACAGGCGGGGCTTTAGCTGCAAGGGTGGAGCGTCACTGGTTGTCATGGCTTCAAGGTCAGGCTCGTAGCCCGGATGGAGTGCAAGCGTAATCCGGGACTCTGTGCGCGCGGCAAGAAACCCGGAATGCGCTGCGCTCCATCCGGGCTACGCACTTTGCCTAAATCTCCAGCTCTGTCCCGAACTCCACGACCTGCTTGGTCGGCACGCCGAAGAACGCGGCGGAGCGTTCGGCGTTGCGCTGGAGGAAGGCGAATACGCCTTCGCGCCAGACCCACATGCCCGGGACATCCTCGCGCGGGATGATGGTCTCGCGGCCGACGTAATAGGTGATGTCGGCGAGGTCGATGCCGGGCAACTTGCCCTGCCGGCACGTGAGAGTCAGCCCTTCGTAGATGGTCGGGTTCTGCATGAAGCCGTAATGCAGGATCACGCGGGTGATGCCCGGAATGATCTCATGCACGTCCGCGCGTTCCTCGTCGGGAATGTGCGGGGATTCCTCGATCAGCACGGTGACCAGCAGCACGCGTTCGTGCAGCACGCGGTTGTGCTTGACGAACTGGGTCAGCGCGAGCGGCACGCCACGCGGCGCAGAGGCCAGGAACACGGCGGTGCCGGGGAGCCTTGCGCTGCACTTGTTGACCGCGGTCTCGATCAGATCCTCCTCGGGCTGGCGCAGCCGGCCGCGTGCCGCTTCGACCAGCTTCACGCCGGCACGCCAGGTCAGCATCATGAAGGCGACGAGCGCCGCGAGCAGCAGCGGAAACCAGCCGCCCTCGAACAGCTTGACCGAGTTGGCCGAGAAGAAGATCAGGTCGATCACGAAGAAGAAGCCGTTCACGCCCGCCACGAGCCACGGCGAATAGCCCCACTGGATCGCTACGAGAGCGGCCAGCAGCGTGGTGATGGCCATCAGCAGCGACACCGCGATGCCGTAGGCGCCGGCGAGCGCGTCCGAGGTGCCGAAGCTCAAGACCGCGCCGAGCGTTCCCGCCGCCAGCAGCCAGTTCACCAGCGGCACGTAGATCTGGCCGATCGCATCGCTGGTGGTGTGGCGGATCTGCATGCGCGGCAAAAAGCCGAGCTGGATCGACTGCTGGGTCAGCGAGAACACGCCGGAGATGATCGCCTGCGAAGCGATCACGGTCGCGATCGCGGAGAAGGCGACCAGCGGATAATGCAGGGCGTCCGGGCAGAGCTGGAAGAAGGGATTCTCGATCATGGCGGGATCGGTAATCAGCAGCGCGGCTTGCCCGAAATAGTTCAGCACCAGCGCGGGCAGGCAGATCGCGAACCAAGCCAGCCGGATCGGCATGCGGCCGAAATGCCCCATGTCGGCATACATGGCTTCGCCGCCGGTCACCGCGAGGAAGGCCGCGCCGAGAATTCCGAACGAAATGTGGAAGTCCTGGTGGATCAGGAAGTTGAAGGCATAGAACGGGCTGAGCGCGGCCAGCACCGCGGGCGCCTTGACGATGCCGTGGATGCCGAGCGCGGCGAGCACGACGAACCAGGCCAGCATCACCGGGCCGAAGATGCGACCGATGAAGCCGGTGCCCTGCTTCTGCATCATGAACAACCCGATCAGAATGGTGACGGTGATGGGCACGACCACCGGCGCGAGCGAGGGCGCATCGACCTTGAGGCCCTCGATGGCGCTGAGCACGGAGATCGCCGGCGTGATCGCGCCGTCGCCATAGAGCAGGGCGGCGCCGACGAGGCCTACCACCAGCAGATGCGCCCGCCAGGTGCCGGGTTGCGCGTTGCGCGCGTGGAGCAGGGCCAGGAGGGCAACAATGCCGCCCTCGCCGCGATTATCCGCGCGCAGGATCAGCAGCGCATATTTCAGCGAGATGATCAGCAGCAGCGCCCAGAGGATCAGCGAGGCAACTCCCAGGACAGCGTCGTGGCTTAACGTGCCGCCATGGGCAGCCGCCTTGGCGGCTTCCTTGAGGGCGTAGAGCGGGCTGGTGCCGATATCGCCATAGACGACCCCGAGGGCGCCCATGGTCATGGCAAGCGGCAGTGGATCGGGATGGCCGGAAGCGACTGCGGGCGTACTGGACAATGGCAACCCCCCGATGGGATCGCGCCCGGCGGGCCATTCCGACGGGCGCGAGCATCACGCAGTCTGCGACGAGACGTCGCAAATATCCATGGGGTTTATTTTGTGGGGCTTAGCTGACGCGAAACTGACAGATCCGACTACGGCGTGCGGTCGGCAGTCACGAGGCGGGCCTCGCGGACATCGGCCTTGGTGCCCGCGCGGCGCAGGCACGATGCTTCGAAATTCGGCCAGGCCTGCTGCGAGCAGTCGCGGCCGATGGTGCGGATATCGAGACGGTCGCTCTTGGCGAGCGGCTGCGGCACGCTGGCTTCGACGGTCGGCGCAAAGCCGGGCAGGAGGGTGAGGGCTGCGGCAACACACGCAGAGAGTGCGATTGCTGAAAGAGCCTTGATCATTGACTGTCCCCTGTGATGCGGCCGCCTACGCCCAGTATGCGGCCCGTCATTCGTTGGCCGGAGTAGTAACCATGACCAGTTTCCGGACGTCTTCGCGGAGGCTGGAAATGGTTTCGTTCGCGCTCTGTTTTGTTTCGTGGCCGCCCCCAGGACGAAACAAACCGGCCATGGCCGACACCTCCAGCTGACATTTTCCGGCAAACGGGCAGGAAACGGACAAGGAACCAGCCCGGCTTGCCGGGCCGGGCCGGGCGCGGTAGGAGGGGGCCATGCCGCGCATCGCCTTCTATCCGGGTTCCTTCGACCCCATCACCAACGGCCATCTGGACGTGGTCCGCCATGCCGTTCCGCTGTGCGACAGGCTGGTGGTCGCGATCGGCGTCCATCCCAGCAAGAAGCCGCTGTTCTCGACCGAGGAGCGCCTGCAGATGCTCCAGGACGTCTGCGGTCCGATCGCGGCCCAGGCCGGCTGCGTGCTCGAAGCTGTGACGTTCGACGATCTGTCGGTGACCGCGGCGCGCAAGCACGGCGCGACCATCATGATTCGGGGTCTGCGCGACGGCACCGACCTCGACTACGAGATGCAGCTTGCCGGCATGAACGAGGCCATGGCGCCCGAGGTGCATACGGTCTTCCTGCCGGCCTCTCCCATGGTCCGCCCGATCACCGCCACTTTGGTGCGCCAGATCGCTGGGATGGGCGGAGATGTCTCGACCTTCGTGCCGCCGCTCGTTGCCACCCTGCTCAAGGCCAAATTCGCCGGATAACGGCGCGCTGCTTCATCTCACCAGATCCGGAGTTTTCATGATCCGTCGTCTCGCAATTCTTGCCACGATCTTTGCCGCGTTCATCAGCGCGGTCCCGGCCGTGGCGCAGCAGCTTCCGGCGAATCTCGACAAGGCCAACGCGCTGGTCATCGACACCACCAAGGGCCGTATCGTCATCAAGCTCAGGACCGATCTGGCGCCGCAGCACGCCGAGCGCCTCAAGCAGCTGGCGCGCGAGGGCTATTACAACAACGTGCCGTTCCACCGCGTCATGGACGGCTTCATGGCGCAGACCGGCGACGGCGAGAAATTCAACGGCACCGGCGGCTCGAAATATCCGAACCTGAAGCAGGAATTCTCCAAGGTGCATTTTGCCCGCGGCATCGTCGGCATGGCCCGGCGCGGCGACAGCGTCGACACCGCCAACTCGCAGTTCTTCATCATGTTCGCGGACGGCGGCAGCCTCGATGGCCAGTACACCGTGATCGGCGAGGTCGTGCAGGGCATGGACGTCGTCGACAAGCTGAAGAAGGCGCCTCCTGGCTCGGCCAGCGGCACCGTCACCGATCCCGACAAGATGGTGAAGGTGCAGGTCGCTTCCGACATCAAGTAGGGAAACGCGATGGCGCGCTGCGGCAACAGGCTTCTGCTCGCTGCCGCGGTGCTGCTGCTCGGTGTCGCAGGCGCGAAGGCCGAGGACGCACAGGTCAACACCATCCAGGATGTCTTCCGGCATCTGCGCACCTGCTGGAAGCCGCCGCCGCCCGCCAAGGCCCGCCCACTCGACATCACCGTCGTCGTGAGCTTTAACCGGGCCGGAAACATTCTGGGCCATCCGAGGATTACCTATGAATCCGCGGAGGCCTCCGACAATGACCGGCTGCAATACCGGATCGCGGTGATGGAGGCGTTGCAACGCTGCACGCCGATGCCATTTACCGATGCGATGGCCGGCGCTGCTGCGGGGCGTCCGTTCGCGATCCAGTTCCGTAACCGGAAGACTTCACCCCCAACGCAAGAGAGACGAGTATGAGCGTCACCGAAAACACCTTGATCCTCGAGACCACGCAGGGCCCCGTCACCATCGAGATGCGGCCCGACCTCGCGCCCGGCCATGTCGCGCGCATCAAGGAGCTGGTCCGCGAGGGCTTCTACGACGGCATCGTGTTCCACCGCGTGATCGAGGGCTTCATGGCCCAGACCGGCTGCCCGCACGGCACCGGCACCGGCGGTTCGGGCAAGAAGCTGAAGGCCGAGTTCAACAAGGAGCCGCATGTGCGCGGCACCGCCTCGATGGCGCGCGCCGCCAATCCCGATTCCGGCGACAGCCAGTTCTTCATCTGCTTCGACGACGCCCGTTTCCTCGACAACCAGTACACGGTGTGGGGCAAGGTCACCGAGGGCATGGAGAACGTCGACAAGATCAAGCGCGGCGAGCCGGTGCAGAACCCGGACAAGATCGTCAAGGCGCGGATGGCCGCGGACAAGGAATAGTCACCCGTCATTCCGGGGGCGCGCTGCCAAAATCGACGCTTGGCGTCGTTTTTGCGCTGACAGCGCGAACCCGGAATCTCGCGCCACAATCTCGGGATTCCGGATCGCCGCGCTTGAAGCGCGGCGTCCGGAATGACGGTGCTAGTGAGACATGCGCACCGACCTCTTCGATTTCGACCTGCCGGCCGAGCGCATCGCCTTGCGCCCGGCGAGCCCGCGCGACTCCGCGAAGATGCTGGTCGTCGAGAACGGCGCGCTGCGCGACCAGGTCATTGCCGACCTGCCGCAATGGCTGAGGCCCGGCGACCAGCTCGTCGTCAACGACACCAAGGTGATCGCGGCGCAATTGAAGGGCCGCCGCATTGGCCGCGAGACCGAGCCGAAGATCGAGGCAACGCTGATCAAGCGTCTCGACGGCTCGCGCTGGCAGGCGCTGGTGAAGCCCGCCAAGAAGCTCACAGCCGGCGACCGCATCCGCTTCGGCAATGAGGGCAAGGTCTGCCTGCTCGGCCATCTCGACGCCGAGGTCGAGGCCAAGGGCGCTGAAGGCGAGGTGACGCTGTCGTTCTCGTTCCACGGCCCGGCGCTGGATCAGGCCATCGCCGATCTCGGCAGCCCGCCGCTGCCACCCTACATCGCCTCCAAGCGCACGCCTGACGATCAGGATTTCGCCGACTACCAGACCATGTTCGCGGCGAATGAAGGTGCGGTTGCGGCTCCAACCGCAGGCCTGCATTTCACGCCCGCGCTGGAGCAGGCGCTGCGCGCACGCGACGTCGGGATCAACCGCGTCACGCTGCATGTCGGGGCAGGGACCTTCCTGCCGGTCAAGGTCGACGACACCGAGGGCCACAAGATGCATGCCGAGTGGGGCACGATCTCGGCCGAGACGGCCGAGCGGCTCAACTCCGCGCGGAAGAACGGTGGCCGCATCGTCGCGGTCGGCACGACGTCATTGCGTCTGATCGAAAGCGCGGCGAGCGAAGACGGCACGATCCAGCCATTCGCCGCCGAGACCTCGATCTTCATCACCCCCGGCTATCGTTTCCGCGCCGTCGATATCCTGATGACAAATTTCCACCTGCCGAAGTCGACGCTGTTCATGCTGGTGTCGGCATTCTCCGGGCTCGAGACGATGAAGCAGGCGTACGCGCACGCGATTGCGAACGGATACCGGTTTTATTCGTATGGGGATGCGTGCCTGTTGTTCCGAGCGGGCGACTAGCACCGGCGCCGTAGGGTGGGCAAAGCGAAGCGTGCCCACGTCTTTCTCGAATACGGAGAAGAAAGGTGGGCACGGCGCTAGCGCGCCTTTGCCCACCCTACGATACTGTCCGAGTGGACTGTAAAGAGGTGGATTACGCCTTCGGCTAATCCACCCTACATCTCCCTCTGTTAAGCCATTACCCGCTGCGGCAGGAGCTCCGCGATCTGCACCGCATTCAGCGCCGCGCCCTTGAGCAGCTGATCCGCCGCCACGAACATCGAGATCGAATGCCCGCTAGGGTCGCTGAGGTCCTTGCGGATGCGGCCGACCAGGACGTCGTCCTGGCCCGAGGCGTCGATGGGCATCGGGAAGTAGTTCTTGACGCGGTCGTCGACGACCTTCACGCCGGGGGCCTGCGCCATGATGGCGCGGACCTGGTCCTCGCTGATCGGCTTCTCGCATTCGAAGGTGATGGCCTCGCAATGGGCGCGCAGCACCGGCACGCGGACGCAGGTGACGCCGACCGCGATGCTCTCGTCCTCGAAGATCTTGCGGGTTTCCTTGATGACCTTGGTCTCTTCGTCGTTGTAGCCGGTCTCGGGATCGACCGCAGTGTTGTGGTTGAAGAGATTGAAGGCGTAGGGGTGCGGCATCACCTTCGGCGTATAGACCTGCCCGTTGAGATTGGCGCGGGTGGACTCGACGAGCTCCTCCATCGCGGCAGCACCGGCACCGGAGGCGGCCTGGTAGGTCGAGATGATGACGCGCTTGATGCGGTTCTTCTGGTGGATCGGCCAGAGCGGCACCAGCGCGGTGATCGCGGCGCAGTTCGGGTTGGCAATGATGCCCTTGTGGTCGCGGATGCGGTTCGCGTTGATCTCGGGGATCACCAGCGGCACGTTGGGATCCATGCGGAAAGCGGAGGAATTGTCGACCACGACGGCGTCCGACTTGACCGCGATCGGCGCGAACTTCTTGGAGATGCTGCCGCCGGCGGAGAACAGGGCGATGTCGACGCCCTCGAAAGCGCGCTCGGTCAGTTCCTCGATGACGACGTTCTGGCCGCGGAACGACACCGTCTTGCCGGCGGAGCGGGCGCTCGCCAGCGCCTTGAGCTTGCCGACGCGAAAGCCGCGCTTGTCCATGGTGGCGATGAATTCGGCGCCCACCGCACCGGTGACGCCGACAATCGCGACGACGGGATCGTTACTCACTTTGTCCTCCATTGCATTTGAGATTTAGACAACAAAAAAGCCCCGGACCATCGAGGGCGGGGCTTCGGTAGAGCTGATGCGTTTAAGTCGACGACCTACGCGCGCACGCCTCCCCGGGCCCCTGGGGCCGTGGTGGTTTTGGTCGTGCGTTTGGTGGTCGTGAACATGGCGGGGACTTATGCGGGAGAGTCTTGCGCCCGTCAATGGCTTTTCGGCGGGAATGTGGCCGCGCGAGGGACCCGCTGCTATTTGGCCCGGGCGCCCGGCGGCTCCAGGATGACCTCCTTGAGGTCGTCGCCGCTGATCACGACGATCGCGAAACTGAGCCGGCCGCGTTCGCGCACGAGGCCACCGCTGATGGCCTTGCCCGAGGCTGCGCGCTCGGCGACGCTTACGGCGTCGGCAAGGCGGTGCCTGATGGCGCCGAGCGCTGCGAGGTTGCTGCGGTCCTCATGGTCGAGCTCGGCGAGGGGCAGGGCGGCTTCGCCGCCGACGAGCTCGCCGGTCGCCGCATTGATGGTGTGGCGCCAGATGCGGTCGTTGTGCAGGGTCTTCACCCGGTAGACCGGCACGCGGGCAGCCCCGTCGAAACTCACATCTGCCGTCGTGGCGCCGGCGTGGCGGGCCTCGGCAATCGCCATGGCCTGACTGATCGAAATCGACGAGCTGCGGAAGCGCTCGATCTCGCGGCTGACTGCTTGGCGGTCGGCCTCGGCGTCACCATCTGTGTCGCTGTGAAGGGCGGTGGGTGTGCTTCCGGCCGAGACGATCGCCTGCGCCGGCGCTGCGACGAGCAACGCCGACAGGGCGACCGCGAAAAACGTCCAGGGGTATTGCCGTGCTGCCTTCATGCTCGAAACCCTCGGCCAGCGAGTGTGCCGGATGATCGTAAAGAATTCGCGGCCGACCTTGGGCAAAGGCCGGCCGCGGAGCGTCGTGGCGGGCTGTACCCGCCGCGGCGATCGAAGCGGTACTGACCTCTTTTGGGGCTGGTGAAAAAAGCGGCCCGTACCAACTTATAACTAAACCATACCGTATCGTTTTATTTTGGTCAACGACACCCCGCAGGGAAAACTCGCAGGCTCACGGAATTGTCAGCGGGCGGGGCGGCGCCGCGGCGTGCCCCTGGCGGCGTCCTTGACACGGTCGGCGGGGCCCAGCGCACCGGCCAGGAACAGCTTGATCGCGGTGCGCATCCGCTTTTCCGCTGACTTCATCTCGAGCGCCGTTCCGAACGTCGCCATGCGGTGGGTGTGGCCGACGACGACGTCGAGAAACACCTCGGCCGCGATGGTGGTGTCTTCGATGTCCAGCGCGCCTTGCGCCACCAGATGGTCGAAAAAGCGCGCCGTGGTGGCGACGGCCTTGAGCCAGCCTTCCTCCTTGCCGAGCTTGGCGACGTCGGGGAAGTTGATGGCCTGCGACGTCATCATGCGGCTGAAGGCGACGGCATCGGGCCCGCAAGTAAAGTTCAGCATCTCGCGCCCGACCTCGACCAGCCGCTGCTCCACCGAAATGTCCGCGGCGCTGGAGAGCTGCGTTTCCGCGGCAGCCGACAGCGGCGCAAGCCAGCGTTCGATCTCGCGTCTCAGCACGGCCGCAAACAGGCCGCGCTTGTCGCCATAGCGGGAATAGACGGTGGGCTTGCTCACCCGCGCCGCCTCCGCAACCGCATCGAGCGAGGTCGCGTCAAAGCCGCGGTCCAGGAAGAGGCGGGTGGCGACCTCGATCAGCCGCTGGTCGCGCTCGATGGCGGCGGTCTTGGTCGGCCGGCCGCCACGCGATTTCGGCACCTCGCGCCGCGGCGTTGCCGGTCTTGTCCTGGTCGCAGTCAATCCCATGCCCAATGATTCCTGCGCGTTGCCTGTCATTCGCTCTATATCGCGCAGGAGCCTGGGCGTCATCGCGAATCTGGCCGAATTGGCCGTATCGTCAACGGTTTCGATCGCGCGTCGTTCCGCCACCGGCGTCACGGCAGCGTCGAAGTCCAGGCCTGGCCCGCCGCGGCCTTCTCATACCCGTATTGATAGAGCTCCCTCATATAGCCGGTGTCGAACCCTTCCGAGGGCGGGGCCGGATAGTCGCGCGCGATATAGGAGAGATGGAAGCCAAGGCGGTTGCGCTTGGCAAAATCGTAGGTCGAGAAGATGATCGAGCGGGTCTGCGACTGGGTGATCGCCGACAGGCTGCGCGAGGCGACGTCGATCGTGCTGTTGGACACCAGCTCGAAGTTGCGCTCGATCTTCTTGTTGACGAGGATGTAGATGTCCAACTTCGCTGCGCCCGGCAGGCGGCTGCCCTGGAACAGCAAGGCTTCGGGCAGCGTCAGCACCGGTGCCGTCACGCCGCCGTCGACATGCATCTCCTGAAACCGGCGGCCCTGGCCTTCGGCGTCGATCATGATGGGCGGAAACACCAGGGGAATGCTGGCGGACGCCGCCATCACGTCGCGAAACAGCTTGAGCGCCTCGGGCGTGCCGACCGCCGCGATCTTACCCATGTCCCAGATCGCGGTGCGCTGGGTGTCGAGATCGGTCGTCACGATCAGCAGCCTGCGGCCCCTGGCGTTCTCATGCGCGACCTGGGCCATGATCTCCGGCCCGACATAGCGGGCAACGAGTTCGCGCAGGCGCGTGTTGCCGAACAGGCCGGAGCCGAACAGCACGCGCATGATGCTGGGATCGTTCAAGAGGCTCTCCGCGATGCCGCTGGTGTAGACCTCCTTCAGCGTGTCGTCATATTGGGAGCCGAGAAATGCAAACGGCGCGATCAGGCCGCCGGTGCTGACGCCCGAGACCACCGAGAAGGTGGGACGGGTTCTGGCGGCGGTCCAGCCGTTGAGCACGCCGACGCCGTAGGCGCCGTCGGCGCCGCCGCCGGAGAGTGCCAAATAGGTTTTCGTCGCCGTGCTGGTGTCCTTCTCGAAGCTGAACTTCGTGACGGGCTCGTCGGCGTAGCGGCGGAGGCCGTCGATATCGAGCACGCGCGAGGTCTGGGCTTCGGCGGCCGTGTAGGGCGTGCGGGGCAGGGAGGTGCAAGCGCCGAGCGCCAGCCCCAAGGCCAGCACCAGGAGTCCGGTCAGGCGGGCGCCTGTTTGCCGGATCCGGCCATGCGAAGGGCCGGACATTTCAGTCGAAGATGAAGTGGAGGGCATTGTCGGCGGCTGGCGATCACGCAAATACGGCCGCCGGCACATTCACCGCGGCATCCCGTCCAGCCCCACGGTAAAACTACACTGTATCGTTTTATTTGGCAAGCCGGGCGGAACCTCAGGTCCGCGTCAAATCTGTCCCAGTCTGAGGCATCGTGGGGGTCGGGCGGGTTGATCGGCCTCGCCCGGCACGCAATAAGCACGGCCATGAATCGTCCCGACACCGATCTTCCCAATCATTTCGAGCTGCTTGCCACCGATGGCGCCGCGCGTACCGGCCGCCTGACTACGCCGCATGGCGTGGTGCGCACCCCGGCCTTCATGCCGGTCGGCACCGCCGGCGCCATGAAGGGCATGCACTGGCGCGAGGTGCGCGAGGCCGGCGCCGACATCGTGCTCGGCAACACCTATCATCTGATGCTGCGCCCGGGCGCCGAGCGGATCGCAGCGCTCGGCGGCTTGCAGCGGTTCACCGGCTGGAATGGGCCGATGCTGACGGATTCCGGCGGCTTCCAGGTGATGTCGCTGGCTGACTTGCGCAAGGTCAGCGAGCACGCCGTCACCTTCCGCTCTCATATCGACGGCGCCAAGGTCGAGCTGTCACCGGAGCGCTCGATCGAGGTGCAGCGCTTCCTCGGCTCCGACATCGCCATGCAGATGGACGAATGCGTGCGGCTGCCCGCCGAGCGTGACGACATCGACCGCGCGATGCGGCTGTCGCTGCGTTGGGCCGAGCGCTCAAAGCGCGCCTTCGAGAGCGCGCCCGACGGCTACATGCTGTTCGGCATCGTGCAGGGCGGCGACATCCCACAGCTTCGTCATGCCAGCGCTGAAGGCCTCGTCGAGATCGGATTCCACGGCTATGCGATCGGCGGTCTTGCGGTCGGCGAGCCGCAGGAGGTGATGCTGGCCATGATCGACGAGACCGCGCCGGTGCTGCCGAAAGAGCGGCCGCGCTATCTCATGGGCGTCGGCACGCCCGACGACATCCTAGAAGCGGTGAAGCGCGGCATCGACATGTTCGACTGCGTGATGCCGACGCGCAACGGCCGGCATGGCGTGGCCTTCTCGCGTTTCGGTCAGGTGAATCTGCGTAACGCGCGCCACGCCGACGATCCGCGTCCGCTCGATGAAGAGAGCTCATGGCCGTCGACGCGCAACTGCGCGCGCGCCTATCTCCATCATCTCGTCAAGGCCGGCGAGACGCTGGGGGCGATGCTGCTGTCCGAGATCAATATCGCCTACTATCAGTCCCTGATGCAGGGCATCAGGGACGCGGTCGCACACGGAATGTTCGAAGATTTCTATCAGCGTACGCGCGAGGACTGGGCGAGGGGCGATATCGCCCCACGCTGATCAGCGTCAATTGCAGACAATCCGCTGCTTGACGGCGTGCTTGGTCACGAAACCATAGCCGCAATTGTCGCAGGTCCAGAGATAGCTGATCATGTGGTCAGAGACGTAGGCGGATGCTTCGGCGGCGACCATGGAGTCGGCGCAGACGGGACAGGTGGGCAACTCGCTGCAACGCGGATCGCGGTTCAGCGCGACGGTCGACATCACTTCAGCAACTGCTGACATCGTGGTGACCTCCCTGCTTTAAGACGTAAGTCTAACATAAGCAGAAGTACTTGACGAGGTCGCAACACAAATGCGCTGGCTTTTATAAAATTGCCGTCACCACGACGTGTTCGCTGACCATTTCGCGGACTCGGTGTCGCAGCGCAAACAATCCGTGTGCATTGCGATAATTCGCCGCGCGGCTTCGCGCGTCATGACGTTCGATTTACTGCGCCGCACCCTGCCGTCCGAGAGCTGGCTCGAGCGCGAGCGGCGTGCTGCGATCCGAACGGAGCCTGCGTGCGAATGAAATCCAGGGCTTCTCGACGAGGGAGTATGTCATCCAGCTGACAAATATCGACGACGTCACGACCTCGGCGACGAAGACGAGCCATGCCAGCGGACCGTCGCCAGGCCAGGCGTAATGATGGATCCAGACCATTGCGAACGGCGACATCAGGTAGACCGAGTAACTGATGAGGCCGACGAACGCGAGCGGACGCCAGGCCATCCGCTCGCCGAACGCGGCAAACACGATGAAAACGACGGCGGCGCTGACATAGGCCGCCCCGATCGAATAGCTGTAGAAGAAATTGTCCTCGTACGCCCCGCCATAACGCCTGCCGGCCAGCGTGATCGCGAAGACGGCGTAAAGCGCCGTGCAGACGGCGACATGCCGCCATCGCAGTGTTCCGCCGACGACGGTGTCGCGAATGATCTTGCCGAGGAACATCGCCGAGAGGTTCAGCCCGATCTCCATCATCACCCAGGCTGCCCGTTCCTCCACCAGGACGGCCACGGCCGTCCCGGCCAGCGCGGTCGCAACGACGATCGCGACGGCGGTGAGCCGCCGGGTCAGCAGTCCTGCCGTGAAGAGGATGATGCAGACAACGTAGAACATCAGCTCGATCGTCAGCGTCCAGTAGAAGTCCCAGAGGTGTCGTACCTCCAGGACGCTCTGGAACATCGTGACGTTGGCGACGATCTGCGACAGGGGATAGGTCCTCAATTCCACCGCCTGCATCGTGACGAGCCCGATCGCGATCGAGGCCCAGTAGGCCGGATAGAGGCGGAAGAAGCGACTGACCGCGAAGTCATTCACGGGAGACGGGCTGGCGGGAAAGCTGAAGGGAATGACGAAGCCGCTGACGAAGAAGAACAGCGCGACGCCGAACCGGCCGAAATTCATGTAGTAGCCGATCGCGTCGTGAAAGATCGAATGGTATGCGCCGGTCGGGTGTTCCCGCACAATCACCTCGAGCGCGTGCTGAACGACCACCGACAGGACGGCGATGCCGCGCAGGGTATCGATGAAGGCGAGCCGTCGATGCATCAGGCGTTCTCTGCGCTCCCGCCGCCCGCAACGGACGTCGCCTGCCGGGAGGGTATTTGGCTAAGGCACAAGCGATGGTCGGAAGGCTGGACGCTGGTCCGGCAGTTCAGCATGCCAATCGTGAACAGATTGACAACGGCAACGGGCAGGGCGGTAAACTCGGGCCTCCTGCAAATGGCCGCCGGGTCACGTGATTGCCGCTTGCGTGTCGCCGCAAGCTGTCTGTAACTGCGGAACGGCTGCGACAGCGGTACAAATCGTCGCCAAAGGGAGTTCATGATGGACGCATCGTCCAAAACGAGTGCAGCGCACCAAGCCGGCCGCGGCCGGATCTACTCTTCGATCGTCGAGGCTTTTGGCGACACGCCGATCGTGCGCTTGCAACGCCTGCCGGGCCAGCATGGGGTGAACGCGACGATTTTGGCAAAACTTGAATATTTCAATCCGGCCGCAAGCGTGAAGGACCGCATCGGTGCGGCCATGATCATCGCGATGGAGAAGGCCGGCATCATCAAGCCTGACACCGTGCTGATCGAGCCGACCTCCGGCAATACCGGCATCGCGCTCGCCTTCGTGGCGGCTTCGCGCGGTTACCGGCTCAAGCTGGTGATGCCGGAATCCATGTCGATCGAGCGGCGCAAGATGCTGGCCTTTCTCGGCGCCGAGCTGGTGCTGACCCCGGCCGCGCAAGGCATGAAGGGCGCGATCGCTGCCGCCGAGGAGCTCTTGAAGACGACGCCGAACTCCGTGATGCCGCAGCAGTTCAAGAACCTCGCCAATCCGGAAGTTCACCGCCGCACCACCGCCGAGGAGATCTGGAACGACACCGGCGGCAATATCGACTTCTTCGTCGCCGGCGTCGGCACCGGGGGCACGATCACCGGCGTCGGCCAGGTGCTCAAGCCGCGCAAGCCGTCGTTGCGGGTGATCGCGGTCGAGCCGGAGGAGAGCCCGGTGCTGTCAGGCGGCCAGCACACGCCGCACAAGATCCAGGGCATCGGCGCCGGTTTCGTGCCTGACATCCTCGACCGCTCGGTGATCGACGAGATCGTGAAGATCAACTCGACCACCGCGATCGAGACCTCGCGCGCGCTGGCGCGGCACGAGGGCATTCCCGGCGGCATCTCCTCGGGCGCGGCGATCGCGGCGGCGATCGAGATCGGCAAGCGGCCGGAAGCCGCTGGAAAAACCATTCTGGCGATAGTGCCGTCCTTCTCCGAGCGGTATCTTTCGACGGCTCTGTTTGAAGGAATCTAGGACATGGCGGATCAACCACCGAGGCGGCCGCGCACGCTTGGCGATGCCAGGACTGAAGCTGAGGCGGCGTTCAAGAAGGTGACGGCCAAGGTCGCCGCGGCGCCGCCGAAGCAGAACGCCGTTCCCGGCATCAAGGAGCAGGTCACGCTGCGTATCGACCAGGACGTGCTGGAGTTCTTCCAGGCGGGCGGCCCCGGCTGGCAGGACCGCATCAACGAGGCGCTGCGAAAGGCGACGGGGAAGTAGGCAGAGAGCTGTTGAGGGCGCCGCAAGTCGCCACCTGCGAATTCAGAGGACCTGCGACAGGAACCGCTGCGTTCGTTCGTCCTTGGCCGCCGTAAAGAATGTTTCCGGCGGCCCGTGCTCGACGATCACACCGCGGTCGGTGAAGTAGACATGATCGGCGACCTCACGCGCGAAGTTCATTTCGTGGGTGACAAGGATGCATGTCATCCCATCCTCGGCGAGCTCGCGGATGGTGACGAGGACTTCCTTGACCGTCTCCGGATCGAGGGCGGCCGTGACTTCGTCGAACAGCATGATGTCCGGTCGCATCGCCAGTGAACGGGCGATGGCCACGCGTTGCTGCTGTCCGCCTGAGAGTTCTCCGGGATAGGTGTCCTCCTTGCCCGCGAGCCGTACCTTGGCGAGCAGCGCCCGGGCGCGCGCTTCGACCTCGGCCCGCTTCTGGCCGAGAACATGGATCGGCGCCATCATCACGTTCTGGAGCGCGGTCTTGTGCGGGAACAGGTTGTACTGCTGAAACACCATCCCGACCTTGCGGCGTAGTGCCAGCTTGTCGAGCCTGGGATCGGACACCTCGATGCCCTCGATCTGAATGCTGCCGGAGGTGATCGGCTGAAGCGCGTTGATGCAGCGGATCAGCGTGGATTTCCCCGATCCGGACGGGCCGATGATGCAGATCACCTCGCCCTTCCTAACCGACAGGCTGATGCCCTTGAGGACCTCGAGAGCGCCGAACGACTTTCTGACGTCGACGCATTGAACGATGGGCTGATCCGGCGTCCAGCTCGTGGCCATGCTCAGCATCCTCAGCGTACGCGGAAACGACGCTCGAGACGAGCGGTCCAGATGTTGATCGGATAACAGTAGAGAAAGAAGCAGAGTAGCGCGAAGCCGTAGAGCGGCGCGAACAGCTCCGGCCTGCCGCCCTCGGCGGCATGCACCTGCGCCGTCAGGGTGAGCATTTCCGAAACGCCGACGATCGATGCGAGCACCGTCGACATCGCGACGATCGCATAGATGTTCATCCAGGGTGGCAGCATGCGCTTGATGCATTGCGGCAGCATGATTAGCCACATGGTCTGGCGCCGCGTGAAGGAGAGCGACTCTGCCGCCTCCCATTGCGTCGATGGAATGGAGCGGACGGCCCCGCGCACGACCTCGGCGACATTCGCCATGACGGGCAGGGCGAAGCCGACCGTCGCCTTGATCCAGTCCGGCAACGGGATGGTTGTCTTGAACATTGTGACCTGGAAGGGCACCAGGAACATCACGAAGAACAGCAGCACCAGCCAGGGCGCGTTGCGGAAGAATTGCGTGACGAGCCAGCTGACGGCGGCGAGCAGCCGGGACTCCGACAGCAAAGCGAGGCCCAGGCCAAGCCCGGCGATGGTCCCCAACAGCATAGACAGCAGGGAGATCAGGATGTTGAAGGCGAACCCGCGCAGCAGCAGCGGCGACCATTTCACGATGACTTGCAGCGGCGACAGTATCGCCGGCCCGGTCTGCGCCCACGCCGTGGATGCGGCCATGATGGCGCAGAAGCAGAGAAGCGCAGCAGGCAGCGGGCTAATCCGAACGGACATCCGGACCGGTGCGGGGCGATACGGCAGAAGGACGGCAAGCCTGTGCCCGGGCTCGGCGGTCTTCATCGCGCATATCCGGGGATGTGCATCGCCCGCTCCCAGCGATGCATCAGCCAGACGAGGACCCCGACAAGGATGCCGTAGGTTGCGAGCAATACGACCATCATTTCGAACACGTTCTGCGATTCCGACCAGATCTGCTTGACCGCATACAGTGTCTCGGGAACGGCGATCGCGTAGGCGAGGGTGGTGGTCTTGAGCAGGTTGACGAGGTTGTTGTTCAGCGCGGGAAGGCAGACGCGAATGGCGAGCGGAAGCACGATATGGATGTAGGCCTTGAGGCGCGTGTATCCGAGCGCCTCAGCGGCTTCCAGCGTCGTCCTCGGCACCGCCTCGATGCCGGAGCGGAAGATTTCCACGTTGAAGGCACCTGCGAACAGCGACAGCGAAATGATCGCCCACTGAACGTTGCTCAGCAGCGGCACGCGCATGCCCGCCGCCTCGACGGCCGGAAGCATGGTGCCGAGGCCGAAATAGAAAAAGAACAGCTGGACCAGCGGCGGCGTGTTGCGAAACACCACCACGAAAGCGTTGACGGGCAGTCGCAGCAGCATCGACGGACTGCCCTGCAGCAAGGCGCCGATCGCGCCGATGACGAGGCTCAGCAGGATGGTCGTGACACTCAACAGCAGCGACATCTTGAGGCCGCCGAAATAGCGGCCCCAATCGTAGGCGTCGTAGAAAACGGAGAAATTCAGCCCCGTCGTCTCGTAGAGGTGCTGAAACCAGTCGCCGATGGCCTGCATGTTGCGCGACACCGAAGTGTTGAGGCGATGCCTCGTATCAGTGCATTGGTTCGACCTGTTCGGAGCGCAGGACCGTTCCGGCGCTCCGCCTCACGGGCTCATTTGCCCTTGAATTGCTCGTACATGGAGAGCGAATACTCGGTCGGCGCAATGCCCCACTTCTTTTCCGCGGCCACGATGAAGCCGGTCTTCATCCAGTCCTTTGTCGTGTCTTCGAGCAGCTTCTGAAGACTGCTGTTTTCGAGCGCGACGGCGATCATCCATGGCGATGGCAGAACGCCTTTGAGCGGAAGGTCGTAATCGGCCTTCCACTCGTCCTCGAGCAGTTTGCCTTGCAGGAATGTCTGATCGTAGACATAGCCGATGCAGTTGCCCTGCTTCATGGCGAACAGGGGCTTCTCCGAGCCGTCAAAGGCAACAATTTCGGGGCCATAGGATTTGGCGACGTCCTTGTTGTACCAGGCTCCCGACGTGGCGCAGACGGGCTTTCCCTTGAGGTCGGCCCAGTCCTTGATGCCGGCCTTCTTGTTGAGAAGGATGTTCACATAGTCCGAATAATACAGTGGCTCGATGGCTTGAACGACGCGGCGGCGTTCCGGCCTGTCCGACATGGTCGCGATCAGCAGGTCAACCTTGCCTTGCTGCAGAAACTCGATCCTGTTAGAGGCTGCGACCGGAACGAGCTCGAGTTTGACGCCAAGGCGCTTGGCGATATCAGCGGCAAGATCCGGCTCGATGCCGACCACATTGCCGGTCGGATCGCGGAAACCGAAGGGCTTGTAGTCGGCCTTGACGCCGACATTCAACGTGCCGCGCTGCTTGATGGCATCGACACCATCGGCTGCCTGGGCGCTGCCCAGCATCAGCAGCAGCGTGGCAGCTGTCATCGTGGAATGGAGCAGATTTTTCATCGGATGACACCTCCAGAATTGCAATCACGACACGCGTCGTTCTTCGCTACAAAGTTCGTGCCAAATCTCACGAAAATCGGGACATCGAGAATGGGCTGAGGTCGATTGCGCTTCGACCCTCGGTCACCATCCCCGCCACGGCGTTGCCGATCCCTGCCGAGTGCTTGAAGCCGTGCCCCGAGCACGCCGAGACGACGAAGACTCTGTCCTGGTCGGGATGCCGGTCGATGATGAAGCCCCGATCGGGTGTCACCGTGTAGATGCAGGCGGCTGCCTGCGCGACGCGCGGCGTGGCGCCGGCGAGCCGCCCTTCGACGTGCCTCCGGTACATGTCCGCCGACTCCCTGGGATCAACGGTGCGGTCGATGGTGTCGGCCGTCGTGCTGGTCTCGTACTGCTCGGTCGCGACCTTGAGGCGATGGTCACCGGGCGGGGGCGGGAAGCCGTAGAGGTAATCGATGTCGGTCGCGCCGTGCATCCAGATGAACACGGGGGCGTTGGCGCGATACGCGCTGGTGTCGTCGAGCTCATACCAATGCAGCACCTGACGCTTCACGGTGAGCACGCGGTCAAACGGCGCGCCGAGCAGGTGCGCATTCCAGCCGCCGGCCGACACCACCACCTGATCAGCTTGGAATGTACCAGAGGACGTTTCCACCCGAACGGCGGAGCCTCTCTGCACGATCGAGAGGACCTCGACGCCCGTGCGTATTGTGGCACCGAGGTGCTCGGCACGCGTCAGCTGCGCCTTGATGCAACGCTCAGGAAAGACGTAGCCCCCGCCGGGCTCGTAATAGGCCTTCTCGTTGCCTTCGAGGTTCAGGAATTGCGGGAAGCGGTGAGCCACCTCGCGCCCGTCGATCACTTCATGCACGATGCCGAAATCACGCGCAGCCGCAATCGAGCGTGCGACGAAATCCGGCTTGCCGTGGTGCGAGGTCTCGCCAACGCCGGGCGCCATGACGACGAGGCCGCATGGGTTCAGCAGCTCGGCGGACGTCTCGGCTTCGAGCTCGTGCCAGATCCGGTGCGTATCGAGTACCAGGGGGACGTAATCACGGCCTTCGCCGACCGCCTGCCGGGTGATGCGGGTTTCGCCGTGGCTGGATCCCATCGTGTGGGGAGGGGCAAAGCGATCGAGGCCGACCGCCTTCACCCCTCGCTTGGCCAGTTGATAGAGGGCCGCGCTGCCCATGGCACCGAGGCCGATCACCAAAATGTCCGCTCGTTCGCTCATCGATGAAAATTGCTCAATTATTAGGACAGTCTGAATTCTGCTTTCAGATGCAGCTCGCCTACAAGGATAATTCATGTAATGAAGCAAATTTGCATTCTCATATGACTTTTGCTTAAGTCGTGGGGATGCAGCCGCCCGTCCCAGACCTGCGAAGCCTACAGATCGTCGCCGCTGTCGCGGACTCCGGCAGCATGCTGGAGGCGTCGCGACAATTCGGGATGACGCAATCCGCCGTCTCTCAGGCTGTCCGGCGCGCCGAGGCCGCGGTCGGTGTCGCATTCTTCAATCGGACCCGCAGGCCGCTCACGCCGACCCGGGCGGGACGCATCCTTGCGGACCGCGTCCTCGATCTGAACCGCGACCTTGACGTGCTTCTCGGCATGCTGCGGGCCGCGGCCGAACAGTCCGAGCGCATTGATCTTCGGCTCGGCCTCGTCGACTCCTACGCAGGCACCGTCGGCGCGCACCTCGTCAAGGAGCTGATGTCGGGGTCGATCGCGCTGAGCCTGTCGGCATGGTCGGGTCTTGCCCATTCTCATGCAGAGGCGCTGGTTCGTCGCATGATCGACGCGGCGATCACGTGCGATGCCATGGACGATCTCTATGACGTCGAGCGTTTTCCGTTCTACCGCGAGCCATATCTGCTCGTGGTGCCGCGCGGATTGGAAGCTGAATTTGCCGATCTTGATTTGCGCGAGATTCTCGTCCGGCATCGTCTGGTCCGGCATAGCGAACGCTCTTATGTCGGTGCACAGGTCGAACGCCATCTGAGCCGTCTGGGCATTCGTCCTCCACGGGCCTTCGAGTTTGATACCTCGGACAGCCTGGTCGCCATGGTCGCGACCGGCATGGGCGTGGCGATCACCACGCCGCTGTGTCTGTTGCAGGGGCTTGCCCACGCGGCTCAAGTCAGCGCGGTTCCTTTGCCGGGCCCCGGATTTTTCCGTGAACTGCTTCTGGTGACCCGCCGCGGAGATCTTTCGTCGCTGGCGCCACGCATCGCAGAGATGGCGCGAACGAGCATTACGACGCAGGCGATGCCGCGCATCCGCACGCTCGTCCCCTGGTTCACCCAGGAATATTAGCAACGAAAAAGCCCGGCGTGAGCCGGGCTTTTGTTTTTTCAGCTGCCGTCCCGTCTCAGCGGCGGAACATGCCGCCCATCATGCCACCGACGACGCCGCCAACGAAGGCCGCACCGGCCGCATCGCCGGGGCTGCTGCGCTGCTGGGGAGCCGGTGCCGGCGCGCTGCTCGGAGCCGGGGCGCTGGCACGTCGGGCCGCCTTCTGGCTGCTATCGCTTGCGGTCGGCGGAGTGGCCACGACCTCGGAGAGCAGAGCCTTGTGCTGGTGCTTATTGAGATAGCCGGACGACGGATAGCCGCGCGCGGCCTGCCAGCGTTTGATCACCGTTCGGGTCTCGTCGCTGAACGCCCCGGTCTGCTTGGTATCGAAGCCGAGCCCGGTGAGCCGGCGCTGCACGTCGCGACGTCCGTTCTTGTCGAGGCCGATCTGGTCCTCGGTGAGCTGAGTGGCCTCGTCGGTAAAGGTCGCAGGATCGACGCCGGCGTTGAGCGTACGGGTAGCGGTCGAGGGGCCGCTCTTGATCGCAGCGAGGCGTGCCAGCGCCAGCGCCTTGAACTGACCGTTGGGATAGGCGGTGAGATAGGCGTTGAGCTCTTCCGGCTTGTTCGACTCCTTCACCGAGCGCCAGTATTCGAGCTCGACACCGTCCGAGCTCCCGGTCGCGGCCGGCACGCTGCCAGCCGCCGTCGGCGCCGCGTTGGCAACCTGCGTCGTCGGGGCCTGATTGAGATAGACGGAGCCCGTCAGGTTGGTGTGACCCCAGGGCAGCTGGCCTTTGCGCGTCTCTTCATTGACCTGGGCGCGCACCGCCGTCATTGCCTGCTGGATCTCGATGCCGGGCTTGGTGATGTTGTCGATCAGCGCGCGGGTGAACGGGCTGTTGTTGCCCTCCTGGCCGTCGAGCGCGGTCTGGCCCGGGCCGGTCGCGAACGCGATCAGCGTGCCTTCGCCGGACTTCATCTCGGCAAGGCCGCTCTGCACGTTGACGCTGCGGGTCGCCGAGTTCGACTTGATCTTGGCGGCGAACGGATTGTCACGGCAGGCATCGAGGAAGACGAGCTTGACCTTGGCATCGCCCATGGTCTGCTCGAGCGTCAGGTCGATATTGATGGCAGCGCCCAGCTTGACGTCCATCTCCGACTTGATGTCGGCATCGACAGGCAGGAGATAGTTGGTGCCGCTGACGGCAATGCCGTGGCCGGCATAGTAGAACAGCGCGATATCGGAGCCCTGCGCCTTGCGGCCGAAATCGAGCAGCTTCTCCGTCATCTGGTCGCGGGAGAGATTGGAGCCCTCGATCACCTCGAAGCCGACGTTGCGCAGCGTGGATGCCATCGCCTTGGCGTCGATCGGCGGGTTCGGCAATTGCGCGACGTTCTTGTAGGAGCCGTTGCCGACGACGAAGGCGACGCGGCGGTCGGCTTTCGCGGCACTGACCGACAACGCAACGCACATCAGCGAGGCGAGCAGGGTGAGATAGCGCATTCTGAAATCCCCAGAATCGAATTGCAGGCAGCAACAAATTGGCAACGAACCTACACGAAGTGCCCGACTTCGCGCCACCAAAACGGCGGTACGTCGCGTTCAACCCGTTGCTGTGTGGCAGAATGTGCACGATGGAGAGGCTCTCCAACGTGATCCAAATCACACGGCCACTTGGTTTTGTCGCGCGAGGCGGCGCGAGGTTCACTGCGCGCGGGCGGGAACCGGTGCCGGCTTCAAGTTCAGGAGATTGCCGCACAGGATCAGCGCCGCGCCGAGCACGGTCCAGGCGTCCAGCCGCTCCGAATACAGCAGCCAACCTGCGGTTGCGGTCAGCGGAACCCGGAGGAAATCCATGGGCACCACGATCGTCGCATCGGCATAGCGCATCGCGCTGGCGAGGCAGTAGTGCGAGAACGTGCCGCAGACGGCAATGACGCCGACCCAGGCCCAGGCATAGGTCGACGGCCAGGTCCAGACCAGCAGCGTCGGCACGAAGCCCGCCACCGACTGCACCACCAGCATCCAGAACAGGATCGACAGCGCGCTTTCGGTGCGGGTCAGCGATTTCACCAGCGCCATCGACACGCCAAATCCCATGGCGGCCCCGAGCGCGATGAGCTGGCCCGGATTGATCTCGCCGGTGGCCGGCCGCACGATCACGATCACGCCGACGAGGCCGAGCACGATGGCGGCGATCTTCCACGGCGTCATGCGCTCGGAGAGGAAGCTCGCCGCGAGGATCGCGGTCCAGATCGGCATGGTGAACTCGATCGCCACGACCTGGCCGATCGGGATCAGTGTCAGCGCAAAGAACCAGCCGAGCTGGGCAGCATAGTGCACGAGGTTGCGCGCGACGTGGTGTTGCAGGCGCGATGTCCTGAGCACCTTGAAGCCGCCGGCGCGATAGATGATCGGCGCCAGCAGGACGAAGCCCGCCAGCGACCGGATCTCCATGATCTCGAAGACGTTGAGCTCGCGTGCGGTCTCGCGCCCTGCCACCGCCATGACCAGCGTGAGCGAGAGCCAGCCGGCCATCCACAGTGCAGCCATCGTTTTGGACGGTGTCGTGCTCATTGCGGCGGACGCGGGAAGGGTGGAATTCGAAGGGACGGCCGGTATCGGCGACATCGCCGCCGTTTGCAACGGCCAAATCTGCGGATGCAGCGATGCAGGGCGGCGTGTTAAGGCATCAGCGAACAACGAGAAAATCGGGAGATATTGCTCATGCGCATCTTGCAGCCGGCCGAATGGAAAAAACCGCGCGGCTTTTCCCATGGCGTCGTGGTCGAGGGGCCGGGCCGGTGGGTGGTGCTCGCCGGCCAGACCGGCGGCGATGAGGCGGGCAATTACGCGCCTGACATGGCCTCGCAGGTCGGAGCCGCGCTGCAGCGGATCATCAAGCTTTTGGCCGAGGCCGGCGCGGGTCCCGAGCACATCGTCCGTCTGACCTGGTACCTGACCAGCCGGAGCGAATATGAGGCTGCGGGCGCCGGCATCGGCGCGGCCTGGAAGGAGACGCTCGGGCGCAATTTCCCGCCTTCGACGCTGCTCTATATCGGCGGCCTCGTGGACGAGCGGGCCAAGGTCGAGATCGAGGTCACGGCGTTCGTCCCGGGCACATAAAAAAATCGACCCGGCGAGGTCGCCGGGTCGATGGTCGTGTCACCTGGTGTCTTACTTCGTCAGCGAGATGTTCGCGCCGCGGAACTGGCTGTCCGCGCGCATCGAGACGCTCTGCTTGTTGCCCGATGTCTTGAGCGAGATGTTGGCGTTGAAGCCGGCAGTCGAGGCGAGCAGCTCGTAATTGCCGCCGGCGCCACGGCCCTGGAGCGATCCAGAGATGTTGCGGCTCGCCTCGGACCAGCTGCCCGCAATGGCGCTGCCCTCAGCCTTCACGTTGGCGCCGAGGTTGAACTTGTAGGCATCGCTGGCACAGGTTAGCGACATCTCCATGGTCGGTCCGATCGGGGCGTATTTGGCCCGGCAGCGGATCCGCTCGGTCGAGCCGTCATCGAGCGTAACTGTGCCGCCGCCGCTCCAGGTGCCCGCCAGCGGGGCGAACGGGCCGGACTGGGCCTTGCCTTCAGAGTTGACGAGCCCCGCCGCAAACAAAACGGCGGCCGCAATCAGCAGCCGCCGGTTCCGGACGCGAGCCTCGACTGGTTTATTGGCGCGATGCTTCCCACCGCCCGCTGCACGGTATGCCTGCAGATGCTCCATTCCACTTCCCCGATCCGGCGTTGCCGTTGAGTTGACCGTTGGCATATGCACCATTGATCGAAACTTTCACAAGTCCCCCACTGCCGATGGTGCCGGAAACGTTAGCGCCGGGTGCGGTGATCTTGCCGTCGGCAACGGTCAGCATCGAGCTCGCGGTCGGCTCGCACGAGCCGCTCTTGGTCACGATGGTGACCTGCCAGTTGCCGTCATAGGGGCTCTGGGCGAAGGCGGGAGCGGCCAGGGTGCCGGTGAAAACTGAAGCGGCACAGAACGCCGCGATGCGAGCAAAACGCATGAATTCCGTCCTTGAGTATGTCTGATATGCTGTCGCTTATTCGGACAAAATGTGACGGAAATTTGTTGCGCTGCCAAATCGAAAATTGTTCCTGTGGAAACAATGGTTTATTTGCGTTTTTGGCTCCGATTTTTCTAGCAGAATCAATGCGACCTGACGTTAAGGGTAAACGTCAAGAGAGACTCGGTGCCGAGGTCGCGAACTGCTCGTCCTGGACCTTGGACGGCAGCGCCTTGTGAACCTTGATATAATCGATCACGTCGGCCAGCAATTTGAGCCCGAGCGGGGCGAGCGCGCGCTCCCAGAGCTCGCGGGCGGTCTCGCCCTTCTTGACGAAGCACCAGTCCTGCGCGGCGATGGCGCCGGCATCCATGCGGTCGGCGAGTTGATAGATGGTGCCCCCGGCGATCGGATCGCCTTCCTTGATGGTCCATTCCACGGCGGCCTTGCCGCGGTGACGCGGCAGCAGTGAGGGATGGTAGCCGATCCCTCCGTACGTGGCGGCGGCGAGCGCGTCCTTGCCGATCCGGGCATGGCTGTGGGCCGTGATGATCAAATCTGTGCCGGGGGCGATCTCGGAGGCCACCACCAGCTTCGGATTGGCCTGGACCACGACCTCGATGCCGGCGGCCTTGGCCGCTGCGGCCAAGCGATCCTCGGCGTCGGCCACGACGACCCCTGCGATCGAGACGCTGTGCTCCCGGAGCATGTTCAGGGTGGTCACACCGAAATGGCGGGAGCCGACGAGGGTAATGCGCATGGGGGTCCGATCCGTCTCGCAACTGCGTCATACCCCCGATAACACGTCCGGGCGCCGTGTCACCATCCGCGGGCCGTTTGCGCCGGTTATCAACAATGCGCCGGGCGCGGGGCAGCTGAACTCCATGATTGCACAGCCAGCCGTCCCGGTGCTTCCATGTGCGCCTTGCGGCGTCTCAGGAGCGAGGACATGCGAAGCGTGTGGTTTTTTCTGCTCGCGACATTGATTGCGGCCGCGCCGGCCCACGCAGGCGGGCCGTACCCGGCAGTGCCGCCCGAGATCGGGGTGGCGCCGTTTATCGGCCCGACCTGGGATGCCTATCGCTGCGCTGAAGGACTGCCCTACAATTTCTACCACGACGCCTATTATGGCGAGGAGCCGCCGGCGATCTATCGCGGCTATGCCTACAGGCAGTATTACCGCTACAGCGCCTATCGCAGGCTGCCGCGCAAGTATTTTTGCGTCACGGACTAGCGTTGCCGCGCAGCCACGGTCAGCAGCAAAGGATGGCGGCCCCCGATCCTCCGTGTCATTTTTAACAGAAGGAATCCGTTGTGTGCGGCTAGAACCTGCACCAACCGGGGCTGGTAACATTTCAATCCGGATCCGTTTTCGAACCCGGCTATGGCCGCTGGCGTAATCGCCAGCGGCTTTTTCATGCCGTGCGTCACGAAATCATCTGACGGTAATACGTTCTCAACCAGCTTGTCGTATCGACGAATCCGTCGCGGATTTGTATTGCGTACCGCGACACCGAAAATGTCCCGCCGGCGTGGGTGCGCCGCGCGGGCTTTTTCGCCGGGACCGATTTCATGCCGAGCGCGATTGAGCAGATCGTGGACGCCTATGTGCGTCTGAAGAACCGTCGCGGGCTCGACCAGTTGATGATGCACAGGCAGCGGCTCGCGGTCGATCTGAAGAGCAGGTCCGGCTATGATTTCAGCCTGCCGATCAGCCAGATCGACGAGGAGATCGCGATCATCGAGGCGGGTCTCAGCCGGCTGAAGGCGGCGAATTCCACGGCAGCGTAGCGCGGCTCGGCGAGGTGAACTCTTGCGCGGACTGAGGTGCTCCACATCGTCGCTGTTCGATCCCGGTTCATGCAAGGTTCAGCCCCGCCATGCCCCAATCAGCAGGTCGTTTTGCGGGACACGAATTCTGTTAGGCTTGTCCCCGACATTGGAGGAGACGTCATGATTGGACTCGCGCTGGCCGGCCTGATTGCGTTTGCGAGCGTGCCGGCGGCATCGCCGGAGCCGCTGGTCGAGCAAGTTCAGTTCCGAGGCGGTCCGGGAGGGCAATGTCCGCACGGCTATGATTACAATCACTCGAACGGCCGCTGCTATCCCAACGACTATCATGCGCCAGGTTACTACAACAGGCCCGAGCCGACTTACCAAGGCCGTCGGGGCGGACTCTGTCCGGACGGTTACGACTACAATTACTCGAACGGCAATTGCTATCCGAACCGTGCGCGGGCGCCCGGCGCCTACGGCGCTCCTGACTATTACGGACGCCGCGGCGGCCTCTGTCCCGACGGCTACGACTACAATTATTCGAGCGGGCAGTGCTACCCGAATCGCGCACGCGCGCCCGGCATGTACGGGCGCTAGGACGCCCTAGGAGGATTTGCCGCCGTCGATCACCGTGAACAATGGTCGGGCCTTGGTCGGCTCGACCAGCAGTTCCTCGACCATGGCACTCGCGGCCTCGACATATTTCCGCGTGGGCTTGTCGAGGGGGCGTTGCGCCTCGTCATCGAGTGCGACCTTGGCGGCCTCGACCAGCTTGCGCATGCGCTCGGCATGGTCGTCGCCTGCGGTCAGTGTCGCGCGCGCCAGCGAGCGTAGCACGAACAGCTCGCCCTCGAGGCGGAGCAGGCGGTCGTTGAGACGGGCAAGGACGGCGTTGAGGTCGGCCATGTCAGCTGTTCGGCACAGAGGATCCGTTCCGATCTAGCGGCGATCGGTGAACGGAGTCCAAACGGCATCCGCGCAATTGGGCTGATCGTCCGCCTGTCGCGGTGCCGCCGTTGTGACCGATCGTGACGTCGCCTATGCGTGGGCACAGCATGGTTCCCGCACCACATGTCAGCCCGGGTGGGCGTTTGGAGCCCATGCGATGCGGTTTATCCCGATTGTGATCCTCTTGATATCGGCATGCGCGGCTGCCGCCGCGGCGCCGGCGCACCACGCCCGCCCGCACCACCCCGTTATCGCCCGTCCGTCCGAGGACGCGCCGGTGCCGCCCGGCTGGTACAAATTTCCCGGGTGGCCGCCGATCCCGCCGTCGGAGAACAGGAATCTCGATCCCTCCAATTTCGGCGGAGGCTGATCGAAACTACGCGGCACTTCGCGCCAGATAATCGCGCGCGAAGGCGAGGTACCAGTCGAGGCAGGCGGGGTTGGCCATCGCCTCCTTGTTGATGACCTTCTCGACGGGCTGGCCGAGCAACAGCTTCTTGATCGGCAGCTCCTGCTTCTTGCCGGACAGCGTGCGCGGGATATCGGCGACTGCGAAGATTTCATTCGGCAGGAAGCGGCGTGACAGGCCGGCCTCGATCGCCTTGTTGATCTTGGCCTGCATCGCGGCGTCGAATGCGACGCCCTCGCGCAGCACCACGAACAGCGGCATGTAGCTGTCGCGGCCGAGATATTCGAGGTCGACGACGAGGCTATCGAGCACCTCCGGCAGCGCCTCGATCGCCGAATAGAGCTCGCTCGTGCCCATGCGCAGGCCGTGGCGGTTGATGGTGGCGTCGCTGCGGCCATAGATGATGCAGGAGCCGTCGGGATTGACCTTGAGCCAGTCGCCGTGCCGCCACACCGGCCCGCGGCCGCTGCCGTCGAAATTATCCGGATAGGTCTCGAAATAGCTGGCGCGATAGCGCGCGCCGTCCTTGTCGTTCCAGAAGTAGAGCGGCATCGACGGCATCGGCTCGGTGCAGACGAGCTCGCCGACCTCGTCGATCACGGCGCGGCCCTGTTCGCTGAAGGCCTCGACGGCCGCGCCGAGCAGACGACACTGCATCGCGCCCGGCGTCTGCGGCAACTCGCGATTTCCCCCGATGAAGGCGCCGGCGAAATCGGTCCCGCCGGAGATGTTCGCCCACCAGATGTCGGCCTGCGCCTTGCTGCCGTTGGTCTTCGACAGCGCTGCGAAGCGCGCGTTGAACCAGGCTTGGGTGTCGGCGCTGAGCGGCGAGCCGGTCGAGCCGAGGCAGCGTAGCTGCGACAGATCGCCGGCGGCGGCAAGATCGATCTCGGCCTTGGCGCAGTTGGCAAAGAACGCCGCGCCGGCGCCGAAGAAATTCGCCTTCGACTGCGCCACGAAGCGCCACAGCGTGGTCCAGTCCGGCTTGTCCCTGGTGCCGCCGGGGCTGCCGTCGAAGATGCAGCAGGTGGTGCCGCTGAGCAGGCCGCCGACCTGGCTGTTCCACATGATCCAGCCGGTCGAAGAGTACCAGTGATAGCGCTCGCCGAACGAGTTTGGGTGATAGGAGCAGCCGATGTCGTTGTGCAGGCCGAGCAGCGCCAGCACCACGATGACGATGCCGCCATGGCCGTGCACGATCGGTTTCGGCAGGCCGGTGGTGCCGCTGGAATAGACGATCCAGAGCGGATGATCGAACGGCAGCCACATCGGCTCGAACGCGCCGATCGCGGCATCCGTCCTTGCAAGGATATCGGACAGCAGGGCGTCCGGCGCGGCCAGCGCACCAGCCTCGCTGTGCAGGATGACGTGCTCGACGGTGGGGAGCGATCGCCGGAGCTCGGCCAGCACATCGTGCCGGTCATGGCGCCGGCCGCTATAGGTGACAGCGTCGCAGGCGATCAGCACTTTCGGCTCGATCTGCTTGAAACGGTCGATCACGGCGGGCGCGGCCATGTCGGGCGCGCACACGCTCCAGACCGCGCCGATGCTGGCGCTGGCGAGAAAACCGATGATGGTCTCGGGGATGTTGGGCAGATAGGCCGCAACGCGGTCGCCGGGCTTGACGCCCTTCTCCTTCAGATGCAGCGCGAGCGCCGCGGCCTTGCGCCGCAGCTCCGGCCAGCTGGTTTCCCTGAGCTTGCCGTCCTCGCCGCTGCTGACGATCGCGGGCAGGCCGGCGGCATCGGCTGCCTCGACATGCCGAAACACCTGCCGGGCGTAGTTCACCTGCGCACCCGGAAACCAGACCGCGCCCGGCATCTTGCGCTCGTTGATGACGACCGCAAACGGCGTCGGCGATTGCAGGTCGTAATAATCCCAGATGCTGCGCCAGAAGCCGTCGAGATCGCGTACCGACCATTGCCTCATGTCCTCGTACGTCGCGAAGGAGAGGCCGCGCTGTTCGGCCAGCCAGTTGCGGTAGACGGCGATCTGCGGAAGGAAAGGAGCGGTCATCACGTTTCGGCTTCAGTTGCGGGGAGGGGAGCTTAGCCCGCGCCGCAGGGGAGCAGAAGCCATCGTTCGTGCAGACCGCAATGACCGCCTTCAGCCTACCACTCCACGCCCGCCCAGCGGCGTCCGAACACCGGCGGCTTCGTCTTCACCGCCTGCCAGCCGAAGAAGTGATGCTTGCCGGACCAGCTGTGCACCACGCTGCTGCAGATGTTGCACCTGAAATGGCCGGCATGCGCCTCAGCGTGCTCTTCCCTTGTCGCGGTGTAGTTCATGCTGCAACCGGTGCAGGTGAATTCTTCGATCGTCCAGATGCTGTTGGCCATTGCACGCGTCGTTTCCTGGGACCTCGCTGCAGGGTAGGAGCGGGCCTTTGCATCGGCGTAAACCGGCCCAGGGAAATCCGGTTAATCGCCGTTAGCCAAACCGCGCCGGCGTCATGGCGGGATCAGCCCTCGGTCCGGCCCGGCCGCATGTCGCGGTCGATGCGCATCTGCACGCGCCGGATGGCGAGCTGCGGTAGCCTGCCTTGCACCCGGCCGGTGCGGACCTTGTCAGCGATCGCGTAGGCATAGTGCCAATAACCGGGAGCGCCGTTTCGCTTGATTGAAAAGCGGATGCCGCGGTGAATTCCCGCATGCTGATCGGGCTCTCGGGGGCGGCGCGGCATTTTCTCGGAATGCTTTTGGGCCCGATGCGTTCCTAAACGGACGGCCGGCAGGTCCCGAACGCGCGGGCGGTCGTCTTGACGCCCGCCCCGGGGCTGGCAATAACGGCTGCCCGTGCAAGTGCCGGAACCCGCGTCGATGCCGCAAGGAAGGTCGTGCCCGTGAAAAGCCTCCGCCAGCTCCTCACGGGTGAGGACATCATCCAGCTCGTGATCCGGCTCGGCCTGCTGGCCCTGCTGATCATCTGGACTTTCCTGATCATCCGTCCGTTCGTGCCGATCCTGGCCTGGAGCGGCGTGCTCGCGGTGGCGTTCTACCCGGCCTTCAGCTGGGTCGCCAAAATCCTCGGTGGACGTCCCAAGACTGCGGCGGCAATCCTCACCCTCATCACGCTCGGCATCGTCATCGGCCCCGCGACCTGGCTCGGCATCAGCGCGGTGGACGGTGTGCGCGAGCTGGCGCACCAGCTCGGCACCGGCGACCTCGCGCTGCAGTCGGCGCCGGAGCAGCTCAAATCGTGGCCGCTGGTCGGTCCCTGGCTCTATGAGCTCTGGGACCAGGCCTACACCAACATCCGCGCAGTGCTGCGCGAGGTGGCGCCGTATCTTCAGCCGTTGGCGGGGCCGCTGCTGTCGCTCGCGGGCGATGCCGGCGTCGGTACGCTCCAGTTTCTAGTCTCGGTGTTCGTGGCCGGCTTCCTGTTTCCGCATGGGCCGCGGCTGGTCGCGGCCGGCCGCGGCTTCCTGTTCCGCATCGTGCCCGAGCAGAGCGAGCATTTCCTGGGGCTCGCGGGTGCGACCATCCGCGCCGTGGCGCAAGGCGTGATCGGCGTCGCGATCGTGCAGGCCCTGCTCGCCGGCATCGGCTTCAAGCTTGCGGCGGTGCCGAGCGCGGGTCTGCTCGCCTTCATCGTGCTGCTGCTCTCGATCGTGCAGATCGGCGCCTTCCTCGTGCTGCTGCCCGTCATCATCTGGATCTGGACCGCCAAGGACGTCACCACGGCGCTGGTGCTGACGGTGTTTCTGGTCCTGGTCGGCTTCATCGACACCATGCTGAAGCCGCTGGTGATGGGACGCGGCCTGACCACGCCGACCATCGTGATCTTCGTCGGCGTGATCGGCGGCACGCTCGCGCACGGCATCGTCGGCCTGTTCATCGGGCCGATCATCCTGTCGGTGGCCTGGGAGATGATGATGGCCTGGATCAGGACGGAGGATCAGGCGGAGGCAGGGGCGGGCGCTGGCGAAGGCTGATATCGCGACCCGAGCGGCGCGATCCTGCGCTCTTCGGTCGGCCCGGCCTGACGGCCCGCAGCCTGTGGTCAAGACGCGCCCCTAACTTGTCTATCCAACTAGACAAGTTACGATCGGGACGATTCTATTCTCGATTGCGACAGCAATGGCGAAGTCTTCCAAGCTGGTTGCCGCGAAGCGCGGCAAGGTATTGTTGGTCAGACGCCGGTCGGACGGCCTGTGGATGTTCCCGGGCGGCCGCAAGCGCGCGCGCGAGTCCGAGAAGGATTGCCTGCGGCGGGAGATCAAGGAGGAGCTGCCCAAGCTGAAGCTCGGCAGGATCAGCCTCTGGAAGGAAGTGAAGGCCAGGAACAAGCGCTCCGGTCGCAAGATGAGCGATGCGATCTTCATCGCCAAGGGCGCCAAGGGCAGGCTGGCGATCGGCGACAAGAAGGAGATCGACCGTGCCGCCTGGCAAAAGCCGCGCGGCATTCGCCTGACGCCGACCTCGCGCTACATCCGCGACCGCCTGTTTCCGAGGAAGCGGCGGCGGAGCTGAGCTAGTCCTCTCGCTCCGCCGATTGCGTCCGCCCGGTGAACGACCTCGACTGCGCCAGGCGCGGCTCCGGCGCGGCGCGCCTCACGGCCTCGGCCTCGCGCTGCTCCTTGCGGACCTTGCGCGCATTGCGCATCGCGCGTTTGACGAAGGGGTGCTGGGAATCCTCGGCGAAGAACAGCACCACCTCGCAGCTCGGACATTGTCTGGAATAGCCGTCCTGCAACCGCGCGGCGCGATCGCGGAACACGTTCTTGCAGCGCGTGCACTGAATCTGGACGGAGCCCATGCGCGATCGACAATGACTGATGGAAATGCATCGTCATGCTGATCGCAAATGTCTGAAGAAAGCCTGAAGGGCTTCTGCGGATTCACCGCCAGCCTGCCGCAAGCCGATGCAGCGGACGCGAGCATGTCGGCGATGCTCGCGTCACGCGCGCGGCGAAGCTATTGCTTGGCCGCCATGGTCTCCAGGCACTGATTGAGAAATGCGGTGCGATCTCTCGGCAGCACCTTCTCGAGATCCGCTTTCAGCGCGCATTCGCGCTGCCGGATCTGCTCGGCACGGCGCTTCTCGGCAGCTTCACGAAATTCGGGCGCGACCTTGCTGGGATCGACCAGCGCCTGTGAGCGGGCGGGTGTGGTTGCAAGCAACACGATGGCAGCGATGAAAATGAATGGTTTCAAATGAGCCTCCGAAAAAAAGCATCCTAGCGCGCGGCGTGCCAACGCTCAAATCGGAGCCCCCGCGGTACCCCGTTCCGCCGCAGCTGCGCTGACAGTGCGTGTGAACCAGTTCACAAGCGCTCGATCAGTTCGCTGCTATGAAGGCACATTGCTTGACCAAATCATTTTTTGACGAAACGCCCCGGCGTCCAAGCGCCGGGGTTTTTCGTGCTGGCGATGCGGTCTTCGATCGCATCAGCCTTTCCCGCAAATGAAGCACGATCCCGCGCCGCGTTATATGCTTCGGAACGGGGCCCGGTTCCCGTCCGTGGATGCACGGAACGTTGCCGCAAGGCGTGCGTTCGCCGGGCAAATCCCATATGGATGGCGGCGCGTCGCCGAATCGAAACGAGAGCGGCGCGTGTTCAGTTGGCGGCGGTTTACGACCAGAAACGGATTCACGTGAGGCTTGCAAAGAAGGCGCGGGCGGCCAAGGCATCGCCAAAGAGGGCATCGCCAAAGACCACGATATCGCCCAAGTCCAGGACATCGCTCAAAGCCAGGACGCTTAAGACCAAGACGCTTAAGACCAAGGCATCGCTCAAGACGAAGGCGTCGCCAAGGAAGAGCGAGGGGGCGCAGCGCGCCGCGATCTCGTCGTCGTCGCCCCTCGGTTCGATGGCGCTTCACCTGCTCGCGCAATGGAAGCAGTCCGGACCCAGCGGCATCGTGTTTCTCGCCGAGAACGAGAGCAGGGCGGAGCGGCTGGGCAGCGTCATTCATGCGCTCGATCCGTCCTGCGAGGTGCTGGTGTTTCCGCGGCTGAACACCTTGCCGTTCGATCAGCTCGAGCCCTCGCACGAACTCGCAGGGCGCAGGGCCTCCGTGCTGCGGCGCCTTGCAAGATCCAAGAGGCCGCTGTTTCTCGTCTCGACCGCGGAAGCCGTCATGGAGCGCCTGCCGCCACCGGCGAGCCTGTTGCGTCTCAGCCTCAGCTTGAAAGTGGGCGGCGCGTTTTCCGAGCGGGAGCTCGAGAGCCGCCTCGAATCCCTCGGATACGATCTCGACGACGAGCCGGACTATCCGGGCGGGGCGCTGTTTCATGGACAGACCTTCGAGATATTTCCCGCAGGCGCGCTCGGCCCTTTCCGCATCGAGCATTCCGATCGCGCGATCGACCGGATCGTGGCGTTCGACCCGAAGGAGCACGACATCATCTTCGAGACGAAGGAGCTCGTGGTCGATCCGATGTCGGAGCGGCTTGGCTTTGCCGGCAGGGGCGGCAAGCGCGCGCGCCTGTTCGACTATTGCGGACGCGCCAAATGGATCGCTGATGCAGGCGTACCGGCGCATGCCGACGGCTGGCTTGATACGATCGAGGAGGCCGCGCCGCGGGCGGAGCGGGAGCGCGAATATCTCGGACGTCGCGACTGGAAGCAGCTCTCCAGGGGCATGAACGTGTTGCCGCGGACCGCATCGTTCCAGGCCGTGCCCGAATTCTCGAAGCTGACATCCGCAAGGAAGGCGCTGCGTGCCTTCGTCGAGGAGACGCGGCGGGCCGGTTCGCGATTGATCCTCGTCGCCGCGCAAGAGGACGATCTGCGCGTGATGGAGCGGATGAGCGGCGTCAAGGCGCAGCGCTGCGAGGATTGGGACGAGGCGACGCGCGGGGGAAGCGGCGAGGCGGCACTTCTGGCCGATCTCGATGCGGGCTTCGTCGTGCCGGGGCGAAAGCCTCTCGTCGTCGTGACGGCGTCCGACGTGCTCGGCAGCCGGGCGCATCATGCGCAGCCGATGGCGCGCGCCTGGAGCGCGGCCTTCGACCATGCCGATGTGCCGGAGCAGGGCACGGTGGTCGTTCATCTCCAGCGCGGCCTTGCCGTGCTCGACGGCTTGCAGACGGTCAACACCGGCGGCGGCGCAATGCGCGAGATGATCCGCCTGAAGTTCGCGGGCGACAATGCGGTTCTGGTGCCGCCGACTGATCTGGCGCTGATGTGGCCTTACGCCGCCGAGCTCGGCAAGCTGGCGCTCGACAAGGCGGACGGCAGCACATGGTGGGCACGGCGCAGCGAGGCCGAGCGCGAGATCCAGATCGCGGGCAAGGTGCTCGCCAAGCACATCAGCCAGCGCCGCCGGCGGCGCGCGGAAAAGCTGGTGCCGCCGGGATCGGCCTACGAGAAGTTCGTCGCGCGATTTCCCTATTTCACGACAACAGACCAGGCCAAGGCGATCCACGATGTGCTGGATGATCTCGCGTCCGGTCACCCGATGGACCGGGTGGTCTGCGGCGATGTCGGATTTGGCAAGACCGAGGTGGCGCTGCGCGCGGCGGCCGCCGTGGTGCTGTCCGGCAAGCAGGTGGCGATCGCGGTGCCGACGACGGTGCTGGCCCGGCAGCATGTCGCAACGTTCAGCAAGCGCTTCGCCCCGTTCGGCATCGAGGTCGGGAATTTGTCGCGGGCTACCTCCGGCGCGGAGCTGCGCGAGACCAGGGAGGGCCTGCGCAGCGGCCGGATCAAGGTCGTGGTAGGGACGCAGGCGCTTACGGCGAAGGACGTGAAGTTCGATGATCTCGGCCTCGTCATCATCGACGAGGAGCAGCATTTTGGCGCGGCCGAGAAGGCAAAGCTCGCCGGCCTCGCCAAAAATGTCCATGTGCTGATGATGAGCGCGACGCCGATCCCGCGGACGCTTGCCGCTGGCCTTGCCGGCTTCCGCGATCTCAGCGTGATCGCCTCGCCGCCGGTGCACCGGCTTCCGGTCGCGACCAGGATTGCGCCGCTGTCGGATGCCGCCATTGCCTCGGCGCTGCTGCGCGAGCAGCGCCGCCACGGCCAGAGCTTCCTGATCTGCCCGCGCATCCAGGATCTCGATCCGATGCTGGCGCGCGTGCAGGCGGTGGCGGGCGACCTTCGCATCGTGTGCCTGCACGGCAGACTGGCGGCGGACGAGATCGACGACCGCATGATGAGCTTCGTCGAGGGCAGGGCCGACGTTCTGCTCGCGACCAACATCGTCGAGAGCGGCCTCGACATTCCCCGCGCCAACACCATCGTGGTGTGCTGGCCCGAGAAGTTCGGCCTCGCCCAGCTGCACCAGCTGCGCGGGCGGGTCGGGCGCGGCGGCATCCGCGCCTTCGCCCATCTCTTGACCGAGACGGCGTCCGGGCATTCCGAGAAGCGGCTGGCCGTGCTCGAGGAGTTCAGCCGGCCGGGCGCGGGCTTTGCCATCAGCGAGCGCGACCTGGACCTGCGGGGTGCGGGCGATCTGTTTTCGGAGCAGCAATCAGGCCATGTCCAGGTGTTCGGGCCCGTGCTCTACAGCCACCTCCTGAAAATGGCCTCGGAGAAGGTCGACGAGGAGCGTGCCGCGGTGTGGGTGCCCGACCTCAACCTGCCGGTCGGAGACATGCTGCCCGAGACCTATGTGCAGTCCGAGCCGGTGCGGCTCGAGCTCTATGCGCGCGCCGCGCGATGCAGCAACGAGGACGATCTCGACGACCTCGAGGAGGAAACCTCCCGCCGCTTCGGACCCTTGCCGAAGGTTGCGCGCGATTTCTTCTCCGCGGCCAAGCTCAGGATCGAATGCAAGCGACGCGGCATCATCCGCCTCGACGTCGGCCCCGGCGCGGTGGCCGCGACGTTCCTGCCCGGACGGTTGCGGAAATCGAGAGGAAAGTCACTCCAGCGCGACGGCGATCGCGTCGTCTATCACAGCGCGATGCGCGATGCGCCGTTCGAACGGGTGGAGGAATTGTTCGAGGCGCTGGACGACGCGTGAAAACGGCACCGGCCTTCGGTTTCAAATAGGCGCCGCATCAGATTGCGGCGGGATGGCTGGCGCATCACATGAAGCCGGACCGTTGCCCGATCGGAACCGATACGATGCGCGCCTTACTGGCCATGGGCCTTTTGATCGTCCTGTGCGCCGCTGCGGACGCTGCAGCGGCGCGTGACTCACGCATGCGTCCTCCGCGCGATCCCGCGGCCGACCGTCCCGGCGCGGATATGCATCCCCGGGCGCGCTTCGCGGTCCCGGGCTGGAGCGATGAAGCCACGCAGCGCTGGCTGAATAACGCCTCGTCCAATGTCGGCCGTGGCGGATAGCTGGTGCAGAGCAACTGAGGCAGGGCGGTTAGGCGGCCTGCTCCTCGAATGAGGTGTAGACCCGGCCGTTTGGATCAACGATCTGGACGTCCCAGCACCCGTCCGCGACGAGCTCCCTGGCTTTCTTCAGGGCGGCCGCGAGCGACAGCCGCTTGAGGCTGACGACGCCTGCCGTGTCGAAACCGTTGATTTCGAACATGCCGTTCCTCCCATTTTCCTGAATCCTACATCATCTGAGGGCGTTGTCTGCAGCTTTTGTCGCGCCTCGAAGCAGGTGCCCATTCCTGGTTCCATCGCATTGACCCCGTAATCGGCCGGGGTAGATGGGCCCGTCGGCCGGTCAGGCCGCTAACGTGGAATTAATCAGAAAAGCTCACAATTTTAGGCAGTTGTGTATGGGTGCTGCGTAAAGGAGGCGTCGCGACGACGTTCCGGCGACGGCTTCCTTTTGCTCGCTCATGAGGTCAATGCTGATGACCACGACATCCGAAGCGCAGGGCCTTGTCGAACAACTCGACCCCGCAGCACTTGCAGCCGCCGCAGCCCCCGAACCCGAAGCCCCCGAAATTCCTGTGCCGACCAGGCGGTCGAGCCGCAAATCGATCCTGGCCCTGTCGGTGTGTGCCCTCGCCATCAACGGTTCGGCGGCCGTCTACACATGGCCGTCCGATCTTCCGTCGCTGAATGTCCGCAAGTTCGCCGAACTTTTTCCACGCCCGGAATCGTCCGCGCCAAAGCCGGATCCGGTCGTCGCTGCGTTGAAGGATATTCAGTCGACCCAGCAGCAACACACGGCGTCACTGCAGGAGAGCAACAACGCCTTGCAGCAAAATGCAGCTTTGCTGCAGCAGGATTCAATGGTGCTCCTGTCCCTGAGACAGAGCATCACGGACGAGCGGGTCGATGTGAGGAAGATATCTTCGCAGCTGTCTACGCTGATCGCGAAGGTCGACTCGCTGCAAAATGTGATGATGTCGGACGTGACGTCCTCCATTCGTCGAGCGAATGCGCGCTATGGACTGTCTGCAGCGATGCGCAAACGGCTGGCGCGGGAATCGAAGCCCTTAGGGCCTGTTTCGGTTGGAGGAGCCCCGCTGAGCGTGCCGGCCGCGCCGCCGGCTCCGGAGAGCTGAAGGCGGGTCAAGCGGATCGCCTGGCACTGTGCCCGCGCCAAACCGGCGCCGCCGGACGACCCGGGGCTCGCCTGTTTCAGGCCCGGTGCGCTTCCTCTGTCTTTCAACTTTCGACCGCTGAACCGGATCCGGTATGCTCGTTCTGCTTTTCCTTTGATCGGGAAAAACAGGCATTATGCCGCGCGATGTTCCCGTCCGGAACACATCGCCGAATGTGCTGAAGCGAACAGAGCAGCGCTTCGATCTATGAGTAAGCTCGCATCTGCTCGGCCTTAAGGTCGAGCGCCTCCGGCGGCCCCGGCCTTACCCCCATTAGCCCCCCACGGCCGGGGCCGTCTTGCGGCTCAGTTGCGTCAGCGGTGAGGGGCCTTCGCCAAGTCTTCCCCCGCAAGCAGGTCTTCGTCCGCAAGCTGGATTGACTCTGCAGTTTCCCTATCCAACTATTCGGGAAAAAGTGGCAATTGGGCAATGGGCGATGAAAGACTACCAGGCTCAGCTAGAGAAGTTGCGGACGGACGCGGCCGAGTGCGCACTGATCCGCGATCTTGCGACCGACAAAGCCAAGCGCGAGCTGTTTGATCGGCTGGCCAATCATCTGACTGTGCTCGCGGAACACATCGAGCTGGCGATGCTGGAGCGACAGAAAGGCGCCGGAACGTAAGGCACCTTCGGCAGCCGGGTGGATGGCCGAGGGCGGGGGTTACCGCGTCGGAGATGCCTTCCATCCGTAAGACGGACGTGCGATTTGGCCGGTGACGTCGAGATCCTTCTCGTCAGAGAGGCGCCAGGCTGCCACCCCGAAGCAGACGGTCAGAACGACGGCGGCCACTAGCAGCAGCATCGATAGAAACTGGCTCACACCTACACCCCTGAACGCGACGCATGAGCGGAGCGACCACGGAACGTCGATTCGGAAAATGCAGACGCGCTGACCCATCGCCGATTTTCCCCCATCACTCACACCGGACCAAAAGCGCTCACGAGTCCGATCGTGATTGGGACCAGCGCTACGACAGTCCAGAGGACGGGTGAACCGGAGGAAAGGCCAGCGATGAGTATCCAGGCACCGAAGCCCACGAGGAGCGCCGAGATGGCATAGGCAAGAGCTTTTTCCATCGTTCGATCCACGAGCAGCATAGGACCGATTGCGACAGTAAGATTCCCCGCGCTTGGAAATGTTCCTATTCCTATGCGCCGCGGCGAGCGCGAAGGATGGGGCGGGGGCAACACGCTTAAGCACGCCGATGTTCGTTACCGGACCGGCGATGAAAGCGCTCTGTCAGTTCTCTATCGAATAGCCAGGGTGATAAGTCAGGCGTGCAGGTACTCTCGACCTCGACGGTGCGCATCTTGCAGCCGCATCCCAAGCTCGATTGCTGGCAAGCAAAATGGGCAGGCGCCGGCGATCGGGTTGCTGATCTTTTTGGTGAGCGCGCTGGGGCTCGAACCCAGGACCCCGTGATTAAAAGTTATGGTCCTGGCGATTTGCAGGGGAGCGCGCCCAAGCGCATCGGGTCGCAGAGGATCGCTATAAGTCATTGAATTAAGAACAAATTATAGTGGCGAGCAATTGCCTTTCGGCTCCGGGAAGCGCATCATAGCGCGTGCACATGTACCTAAAAGGTACGCTAAAGGTACGGGGCCGCACTTGCCAAAACGTTCGCTGACAGACCGCTTTTGCGCCCACGCCAAGGCGGCGGAAGGCGACGTGCAGACCGACTATTTCGATGAGGACTACCCCGGCCTTGCGCTGCGAGTGAGCCAGTCAGGCGCGAAGTCTTGGACCTACCTTTTCACATGGTCCGGCAAGCGCGTCCGGATGACATTCGGGACGTATCCGGCCATATCGCTGGCTAGTGCGCACACCCGCGCCGATGAGGCCCGGGCCGATCTGGAGGCCGATCCGCCCCGTGACCCCCGTGCCGCCAAGGCCGGGAACGTCAATGCCGTACTGGACGCCTTCGTTAAGCGTCACGTCAGCAAGCTCCGCAGTGCCGACCAAATCACGCGAGCCTTTGACGCCTACGTCCGTCCCCGGCTGGGGGACAAATCGATCTATGACCTAAAGCGCCGCGACGTTGTCGAGATGCTGGACGCCGTGGAGGACGAAGCCGGCCCGGTCATGGCCGATCGCGTCCTGGCCCACGTTCGGAAGGCATTCAATTGGCAGGCCGCGCGGGACGATGACTTCAAGTCCCCGATCGTCCGGGGCATGGCCCGTACCAAGCCCAAAGAGCGATCGCGCAAGCGCATCCTTGCGGATGATGAAATCCGCGACGTATGGGCCGCTCTGGACACCGCGCCCGACTTGCCGGCCTGCTACCCGGCCTACGTCCGCTCGCTCTTGCTGTGCGCGACCCGCCGCAACGAGTCGGCCGGGATGAACTCGGCCGAGCTAGATGGCGACCTGTGGACGATCCCGGGCGAGCGGTACAAGAACAAGCTGGACCATGTGATTCCGCTCAGCCGGCAGGCTAGGGCGCTCATCGGGGCCAAGCCCGAGGGCTTCGAAGGCAACTCGTGGTTCGTTTTCTCAAGTGCGACCGGGGGCAACATCGCCGGAAAGAAGCCGTTCAGTGGCTTCGCGAAGGCGAAGAAAGCGCTGGATGCAGAGATTACCAAGATCAGGAAGGGCGAGGGCAGGGACCCAATGCCCCGATGGACCCTACACGATCTGCGCCGCACCGCCCGCTCGCTGATGTCTCGCGCCAAGGTCCCGGCCGACCATGCCGAGCGGGCTTTGGGCCATGTGATCGGGGGCGTTCGCGAGACCTACGACCGATATGAATACCTCGATGAAAAGCGCGCGGCGTTCGCGGCGCTGGCCGGCTTGGTCGATCGCATCGTGAGCGGGCGGCCCATGGCACTGAGGCTGGTGCGGGTGACTCGCGAGGCCGAAGCGACCGCTTAGCCGCGCCTTTGGCCGATCACGTTCGGGTGAGGTCTCTAGTGGTGCTCTGGCGAGGGGATTGACTTCGCCATTCCGTTTCTTGCGACCGCATGCCAAGCTTGCGTCCACGATGCCCTAAGGCAAAAGCAGCCACCATCCGAAGTACGCTTCGGAATTAAGTAGGGCTCACCACACGAGAACGGAGAGTGCCTTATGCACGCGCTTGAACAGCGCGGGGCAGTTGCTGCCTTGCGCAATGATGACCTGTTGGATCTTAAGACCGTCTGCGCCTTTTTCGGTGGGCTCGATGCTTCCACCATCTATCGCGGCATCGCCGCTAAGCGCTACCCGGCGCCGATCAAGGTCGGCCCCAACGCCTCGCGGTGGCTCCGCAGTGAATGCGAGGCGGCTTTGGCTGCCATGATCGCGCGGAGGGAGGCGAAATGAGCATTCTCAAACCTGGGCCTATGCCCATGCCAAGCTTCGAGTATGACTTTCATGAGCTTGCGAACGAGTATCCGCTGATTGAGGGCGACGAGTTCGATAGCCTTGTCGAAGACATCCGCAAGCACGGCATCCTTGAACCGATCATGCTCTATGCGGGCAAGATCCTTGATGGCCGCAATCGCTACCGGGCTGCCAAAGAATCCGGGCACCGCTTCACCGCATGCGATTTCAAGCACCTCCTGGGCAGCATCGATCCCGAGGAATACGTTTCTTCTCGAAACGACCACCGACGCAATCTCGACAATAAAGCAAAGCGGGCGCTGATTGAACGCAAGATCAATCGGCATCCGGACGCCAGCGATACCAAGATCGGCAAGCTCTGTTGTTGCGACAAGAAGACCGTCAAGAGCGTGCGCGATGAGATGAAGAAGCGAGTTGAGGAGTTTCGCGAAGGCTGGGCAAAGCTCAGCACCTTGCAGCGGCAGGAATTCGCCGACAGCAAGCGCGGGGAAATCCTTGCGGCGCTGGGAATTTCCCCGGCCTGAAATCTGAGAGCGAAGTGAAGGCGTTGGAGCGGACTTTCTCTCCAACGCATTTTAGGGCGCTGGGGCAATCCGCTCCGGCGCCCTTTTCGTTTGGCGCCACGTGTTCGGGCGCGTGCGCGGAATGCCGAGCGCGTTGACTTCTGCCAGCAGTTGCGGATTGCTCTAGGCACAATCAAAGGAGGTGTGTTTATGAGCAAGAATTGCGATCAATGTAGCGACCCGTTCATTCCGCGCGAGGCGAAGCAGCGCTTTTGTTGTCGGGAGTGTTCCGATGCGTGGTTCGCCAACGAACGCCGCGAAGCGGTTCGCCGCTATCGCAGCGAGAGCCCCAGCAGCTATTTCGAAATGGAGGCCGCGCGAGACGACGCCACCGCAGCGCTAGCGGGCTCAACCCAACCGATGCCATTCGCTGCGCCGGCATGGTCGCGGGATGCGGCGCTGTTGCCGCCTGAGCCCCCGCTAGGTTGGGACGTGAACGAGCTACCCGATTGCAGCGGCATTGGCGGACGGGAGGCGAGCGATGGCGATGAAGCGTAATCCCCACCAGTGCGCGACGTGGCCGGCCTGCATCTGCGGCGACAAGTGGCGCCTGTACCAAGACGCACCGGCCGACCTCTTTGAACACGAAGGCGCCGCACCAATTCTCGCCGCAACGTTGGCATGCGTCGCCAAGCGCTGCCCGGATCGCCGCTTTCGCGACCGTGCCACAGTGCAACTAATGCATCCGATCTTCGCTGAAACGGAGCGGCTGCAATGATGTTCCAACTTCTCGGTGATTGGCCCGTGCAGGGCGGCGCCGTCGTGGTCCCGGCAGACGCTGTGATTGACGGGACCCCCGCTGTGGCCAGTGGCGGTGCTGATTATGCGGCCAACGATTCGGTGACGCTTACAAATGGGGTGGTGCTGATCGTCGCCGCGATCTTCAAGGGCGCGGTCTCCGAGTGGAGGGTCAGCGACCCGGGCCAGATGATCGGTCGCCCAGCCGCCGCCGGCCCGGTTGCACAGATCAAAACCTCAGGCGCGGGCACCGGAGCCACAGCCATCTTCCCGAACTGGAACGGCGTCCCCCTTCCTATGCCGATGCCGCTCAACGCCAAGTGCCTCGACCAAGAGGCCTTTGACGCGATGGTGCGCTGGTACGAGCCCCAGAGCGATCAACTGCTGCGCCTCTTCCACTATTCCCCGAACGTCAACCCGAAAGGAGCAGTCAATGGCTGACGTAAAGCAAGTGAAGACCGAAGCAACCAAGATCAACGATCGACTACGCACGGCGCCATTGGGCCGCGAGCCCGCCGCAGTGGTGACCACGCAGCCGCTACGCACGGTTACCACCGTCTACCGCAGTGGTTCACAGAGCCAACACGGCAATCAATCGAAAGGAAACGGCAATGGCTAGGCGCAGCGGAGGCGGGGGCGGCGGCCCTAGCATGAACAAGAATGTCTCGGGCGGCGTTCGCGGTGGCAAGCCCGCAAAGGGCGTCGCGCCGTGCGGCACCATCGGCCTGCAACGGGTGACCACTAGCGGATACCGCGAGCCCAAGGTCGGGCAGCCAATATCGGTCCCGCTCGGAAACGAACTCACAACGAACGTCGGCAAGGGGGGCCCGGGCGTCGGTCGAACAGTTCACCCGACCGGCTCGCAGAGCGCAACGCCCAAAGCATCCTCAACGACCACCCCGGCCGGCTGGCCCTGGAAGAAAGGAAACTGAATCATGAACCTCAATGCCAAGACCTATGACCCGTATGAATGGATGAAGCAAATGGCGGACCCTGACACGGACGCGTGTATGCGCGATCTGATGCGGGACAACCTGCGAGCCAGCGCGGCGACGCAATCGCTGACGGGCGCGGACAAGCGCCGCCTTGCTGCCGATGCCGAAGAGCGCGAGCGGCGAGAGCGACGGCAGCATGAAACGAACAACGGCCTCGGCTGGGGTGCTTTTCGCGATGCCTCGCTGACGCTGGCCGAGTGGTGGGCACAGGAACGGCCGGGAGAGGAGTACGTACCGCATGTGGCCGCCGATGCCCGTCGCGAGGATAAAGCTCAGCGCTCAGCCGAGTACCAGCGATCGCAGAACCGGATCAATCGGCTTCCGCTCAACGGCGAGGCGAAGCGATGACCCCGGAGCGCAAGGCCGAAGTGGAGGCGCTGCTAGATGACATCCTTGGGCCAGAGCCGAAGCCCCAGCCGCCAAAGCCGGTGGTGGTGGTTGATGCTGGCGCTGTGATTCGTGACGTTGATGTTGTGGTTTCACCCCGTGATGTGAATGCGGAGCGCCGGGGTGGGGATACTGGCGTAGTGGTGCGTCGGCCGGCGCCGATGGCAGAGCCTCCGCTTCCGCCGATGCGGCCGGGCGAAGTCCGGATCGATCTCGGCGCTGCCCAACGCCAATGGGAAGTCAACCGCGCGGATCGGCTCGCAGAACGCGGACGTCGGCGCCAGCTTGACCCGTGCAACCTTGGCATTTGGGGGCCGCACGATGAGTGAGGGCGCAGCGGCCAAGGCATGGCATGGCGATGTGGAGCGCGTGGTGATTGCGCTGCGCGATGCGGGTCCTGATGCGCAACGGCTTGCCCTTGATCGGCTCGGGAAGCGATATGGAATTGAGGCCAGAGTGGCGGCAGCTGAGAAGCTAGTGCCGAAGGCCGCACCAGCGCCACCGCCCGAACCGACGAAGCCAGAGCCAGAACCGCCGCCCAAACCCGAGGCGAAGGCCCGCCCGCTCGATGCTGCACCCGTGCTCAATCCCAGCGCGCCATATGCGATTGCCGGCGAGTACATCCACCGACATTGCATGATCGGCGATGCTTGCGTGCTCTGGCATTGGCAGGGGCAGTTCTATCGCTGGGGCGGCCGAGTGTACGAAGCAATCCCCGACGAATTGATGCGGGGGCAAATCTACGGCTTTCTAAACGCAGCGATGCGAAAGGCCGGCGAGGTTCTACACCCATTCCAACCTACCCCGCGCCACGTCAACGAGGTCATCGATGCGCTCAAGAGCCGGCTTGCGCTCGGTATCGAGTGCCAACCTCCGATGTGGCTCAACGCACGCAAGAGCGCGACAGATTGGATCGTGTTTCAGAATCAGGTGGTCAACGTGATCACCGAAGAGACGCGAGAACTAACCCCGGACCTTTGGGTGCATTCGGCGCTGGGATTCGATTGGAACGCGGATGCCGAGTGTCCAGTGTGGGAAACGTTCCTGGCCCAGGTGTTTCCGAAGGCTGGCGGCGGAGTGGATGAAGAGAGCGTGCAGTTTCTCGAAGAGTTCATGGGTTACTGCATGACGGAGGAAACCAAATTCCAGAAGGGCGCGATGCTGATCGGCCCGAAGCGGTCGGGCAAAGGCACCATCTCGCGTGTATTGCAGCAGCTAGTTGGGGACCCGAGCTATGTGGGGCTTAGCTTCAATACTTGGATTCAAAGCGAAAACTCCAAAGAGTGCCTAGTCGGCAAACGTGTGGGGGTGTTCGCCGATGTTCGGTTCAAGCCCGGGAAGCAATACGGCCAGAACTATGACCCGGGCGGCATCACCCACACCAGCGCGGAATTCCTGCTCAACGTGATCGGTGAGGACACCGTGACTATTGGGCGGAAATACAAGACGCCTTGGCACGGGCAATTGCGGTTGAAGCTGATGTTGATCTCCAACGAAGTCCCCAACCTCAACGATTCCAGCGGCGTGCTTCCATCGCGGTTTATCAAGCTGCATTTCCCGGTGAGCTTCTACGGTAAGGAGGACGTGAACCTAAAGGATAAGCTCAGGGGCGAGTTATCAGGCATCGCCGTCCGGTGCGTTCGCGCCTATGGCGATCTTTGCGCACGGGGCCAGTTCGTCCAGCCCGCCAGTGCCGGCGCTCTTGAAAAGGAAATTCTCACGGCTAGCGACCCCTTCGCCGCGATGGCGCAAGCGTGCTTTGTGGCGGACTTCGATGGCCGCGCCACTCGCGAGGCATTGGTAAGCACGGCGCATATGTGGCTTGGCGTGATCGGTCGGCCGGATGAAGCGGCGCGGGTTCGCGCCAACAATATCATCAATCGGCTACGGGGCGTGACCGGGTTCGAACACATCGGCCCGGCGCCGCGCGAGCACGGTAAGACCCGCACCATCGCCGGGGTCCGCGTGCGCCCGCACAAGGAATGGAAGGAAACCCTGTGATGATCGCCGCGATGGTCCCCGAGGGCATGACCTTGCTGAACCACCAGAACCGCAGAAACCAGCAAAAGGACGTGGTTCACCAACATCAATTCCATAGAGAGACATATGGAATGCAAGATGGTGAACCACATGGTTTTGATGGTTCATGTGGTTCAGTTGGTTCAAGAGAAATAGAGAGAAGGAAGTAAGCTATGGTTGGCGATGATGATCCGGGGCACCGATATCGGTTCAAGCCCCAGTTAGATCGGCCGGTGGTTGAGGTGTTGGACGACACCGCACCCGAAGTGCTCGGCAACACCTCACTCGACTTCCTCCAAGCCGTGTACCGTTGCGCTGACCAACCGATGCATCGCCGGATGCGTGCGGCCGTCGCCGCGCTACCCTTTGAGCATCCGAAGCTCGCAGTGACTGCCGTGGTGAACGGTGAAGGCTTTGCCGCGAAGCTTGAAGCCGCGCGAGAGCGGTCTGCTAGGTTGCTCGAATTTCGAAAAGAAGAGAAAGAAAGTAAGGCCGCTAACGTTGAGTGAACTCGTATTCCTCGAATTGTTTTTTGATCGCTTTAAGGTCAGCTATCGCAAGCGTTTCCGCCGCAAATACGTCCAGCGCTGAACTGAAAGAGCAGCGAATCATCTCGACCGCGGTTTGTGCTTGACCGTCCTTGAAATAGACGCCAGCGGTTCTTTCTCCGGGGATACGTGACAAAATCTCGCGCTCTGTACGTCCCGCGTTGGACACCCACGCGCAGAGCAGAACCCGCCAATCTGAGAACCCGCCGTAGGATTCAACGATCAGTCGGTTCGCGCGCCGATCGATATCCTCCGTCGTACCGATCTTGATTACACGCCCTTCAAGCGAACCGGCGATGTAAACATACCCAGCCTGAGTTTCCCTTCGTATATATGCAATCTTCTTTGGATCACATTGGATGCAGTGTCCCGCCCTAGTCCGGAGGCGATGTCCCTGCGCTCGGCATGGTGCGCTCGTTAAGATGAATGCTTTGCCAGCCTCTTTTGCTTCCCACTCTCGGCGGCTCTTTGTCTGCCAGCGGCCGTCGTGTACTTCATCCTTCGCAATAAGATGATGTGCCAGGAAGTAAAGTTCTTCATCTGTAAATGGCATAATTTGAGACTTTTCGGGTCAAGAGTGCGCTAACGGCTACGATCTCAAGCGACTAATCGTCGTGTGACTGACCCCGAACGTCCTAGCGATATCTGTCAGCGGCTCCCCAGCCTGCCGCCGCGCCAGCGCCTCCCGCTGTTGATCCCGATTGAGCGCCGCCGGCCTCCCCATATGCACACCGCGAGCCTTCGCTCGTTCGCGCCCTTCGCCAGTCCGCGCCTTGATCAACTCGCGTTCGAACTCAGCCAACCCACCGAGCACCGTCAGCATCAATCGCCCGTGAGGGGTGGTAGTATCGGCCCAGGTATCGGCAAGGCTCTTGAACCCAGCGCCAGCCTTGGCGATCGCATCGAGCACATTGAGCAGGTCCCGTGTCGATCGGGCCAGCCGGTCCAGCCGGGTCACCACCAGCACATCACCCGGACCCAGAGCCTTAAGCGCCTGCGCTAGGGCCTTCCGGTTGCTCGCGCTGGCCCCGCTGATCTTCTCAGCGAACACCTTCACCGCCCCGGCCTCGGCCAACTGGGCCTCTTGCCCCGCCAGCGTCTGCCCCTCAGTGCTCACCCTCGCATACCCGTAGACCGTCATCGCGGCGCTCCACTTTCGTGCAAGACTTTCGCACAGTGTAACGCATTGACGAATCAACCTCAACGAGATCGTGCGTAAGTCCTAACTTTCGTGCAAGCGAAAGAAAGACAGCGCCTTGGTGCCACGCGCACGAATGCCGACGCGCTACGGTTCACGCGCCAATCGCCGCTCCGCCTATGGTGCCGCCCCGGGGTAGCCCCAAAATCTTCGCGCGCGACTTTCACCATTGCCCCTTGTGGTACGACGTGCGAATTTTGCGAAATTCACGGCCGTCGCAATCTGTCGCTATGGAGTTGCTGACCGCCATCGTCAACTAATCTCTACACGACACCGGGGACACGATGAACCTCACTGATCAGCTTCGTGAAATATTGAAGAGCGAGGGGATATTGCCCGACGACGCGGATGTGGCGAAGACGGCTACGGAACTTTTAGACGTTGTTCGTCCAAAGCTAACCGAGAAATACAGCGACAATTCAATTCGGCAGACGCTGTCTGTTTTGGCTGCCGATCCAACCTCACCAGTCGCGCGGGCTGAACGTGGGTATGGATATTATCGAAGACCTACTAATCAGCGCGTTGAGGTAGCCGAAGCTCAAGGGGAGCCGGACGGCAGTCCCCCCGAATCAGACCGCACCATAGGAAGAGAGAATCAGCGCGAGGAAAAATTTCGGGCATTCTATCTTCGGCGCGTGAGGCTGGACAATCTCTTTCCAGTCCGCATAGATCATGTAACTGCACTGCGCCAACAGGCTGGCGTAAACAGGTGGAAGTTTCCAGATGCTGTCGTGCTGACTTGGGACGTGGGCGAAAGTGCAGATACGGGCTTTGCTCTCGATCAGGCAGCTCTGGAGGTTCGACGAGGCCTAGGCGAGCAACCGTTTCGACTTACCAGTGTAGAGCTCAAGGTCGAGCTTTCTCTCTCCACCTTCAGGGAGTACTTCTTCCAGTGTGTAAGCAATTCAATGTGGGCACATTCTTCGGCCCTCGTGATTGCATGCCCCATTCTTGATGCGCTGTTGGCGAAAGAGCTTCGGCGACTTAGCTCATCTTACGGCGTAGGCATCTCTGCCTTTGATTTTACGCCAGAGCGTTTGGACGACCTTCCTGCAGCATCGAAGATTGCTTCAATGCCTGACGATGAGTTCGAACGGCTGGCTGCTGAACAACGCGAAGCGACAATCACATCCAGCAGATTAAGGCCCCAACTCGATTGGGAACACATAAAGGATTTAAAGACGCAAAGCGGAGAGTTCTCCGACATGTTCGACTGGATCGCACGCTGCCTCAAGGATGGCCGAGCCTACACGGCAGAGAACTATTTTAGCCTACGAGCGATCGAGGCGGCTGCGGGTTGAGCCAAGGCCAAGATCGATGCAATCGTGGAGTAGCGCGCCTATGAGGGGTTAAGGCCCCAAAATTCGCTCGCGCGGCTTGGGCATAGGTACCTCCGCCACGACATAGGAAATTCCAGAATACGGGACACTAAGCGTTGAGCCATTTCCAATAGCGTCGGAACGAGAAGGCGAAGCCGCGGATCACCATCGGAAATAGGAGGCTAAGCACGAATACTCCCGCGAAGGCTGCGGCTGCCATTCCTCCATTGAGCGCCAAGTATTTGGGCAAGTCCGGATAATATTCATAGTCTCCGCCCTGCTGATATTGCTCCCTCAAACGGTTGCAAACAATTTTGTTGAGAGCGTCAATTTCCCTACGACAGGGGTCGCTTCCTTCAAAACGATCCGCGAGGTTTTCTTTCTGCTGCGCGGTCAACGGTACCCACACCGAATATGTCGGGCGCGCCTTGTACGTGCCGAACGCGAACGGAGCCGCCAAGGCCCCCAAGACCGCAAGCGATAGCGCAATCTTCCGAAGACGCCCTGTACCAACGGTTGCGAACGCAGCCCAATCGGTCCGGGAAACCAACGCATCCGGGGTTTCGCCGTCCTTTCGGTCGACCGGTCTGTTATCGGCGTTAGGGACCAATGAGCGGTACAGCCCCCAGCCGGCAGCCCAATAGATTATGGATATGCTCGCTAGCACCACGATGAACCCCCGACTACTACCAGCATAAACAGCGAATGCGGCAAAGCCTAAGCTGAGGACGGCGATAGACGCGCCAACCAGATACAACGCAATGCCGATACGCCGCGCACCTTGGGAGTAATTGCCCCGAATTGTTTTGCCGACCATTGAGGATAGCCAGACAACGACCAGGCCTGTCAAAAGCCCGATAATGATGTTTAAGACCACCGAATGGCGATTTGTTGCCGCTAGGAAAATCGGACCGTCCAAAGCGAAAACGATAACAACTAGAGTTCTAACCAGCCAAACCATTAGCCGCCTCATCTGAGCAATGGCGAACCGCGCTACACTACGCGCTTTTGTCCAATATATCGAGGTGCGTATTTCGAGCAGAAATCGTCCATTCTCGCAATGGACCTCCGCGACATACTCGCCGCCAACCTCCGCCGTCTGCGCAATGAAAGGGGACTTGCGCAGGACGATCTTGCCTATGAGGCAAAGGTGAGTCGTAGCTATTTGAGCCAGCTTGAAAAAGGGGCTTTCTACGCTAGTCTGAAAATCCTTGAGAAGCTTGCAAAAGTGCTTGGCGTCGAGCCTTACGAGCTAATTGTGCCGCCAACGAAAAGGCGCCGATAGCCGAGCCGAGCGGCACGAACGGAATTGTCTAGCTTGGTGCGGGAGGGATCTGTGCCCAGGGAAAAGCGTTCGCCTGAAGCCGAAGTAATCGCCGCCTATGGCGCCGCCATGGTCGCGGCATTCCAAGTGCTCATCAATTGCCTGGAGGAAAGTGACGCGCTTTTGCCGGGACAGTTTCCCGAAGCACTCGGCGTCTACATGGAAATGGTGAAGAGTCGGAAGGGTGGCGTGAACGATATGACCCTGGCGGTGCTGCACGACATTCGGGCCGCTACATTGGACTAGCCGACCCCAGGGTAGGCCCAAAATTAAATTGCGCGGCGTCGACTATGCTCCCCTGAGAGTCGACGCGAGAAGGTTTCGAAATTTGGTCGCGACAGTTGAGTTTGTCGTCTGTGAACCGCGCATGAAGCAAGAGTGAGAGCCTCACTATGAAGCGATACACTTGGATGGTCCTGCTGTCAGTCGGCATGGCGATTGCCTCTCAAGCATTTGCTGACCCGATCGCTGATGCCGATTCGGCAGGAAAGCGAGGAGACTATACAGCTGAATTCGTTCAGGTTGGCACGCTTGCTCAGCAAGGCAACGCGAGCGCCCAAAGGCGGCTCGGGACCATGTACGCTAGCGGTCGAGGAGTACAACAAGATTACGACGAAGCTGAAAAATGGTTTCTAAAGGCAGCTGCACAAGGCGATCTCGATTCAATGTGGAATATCGGCAATATTTATCACCGCGGCCGGGGCAAGTTTCCGAAGGATTTCGGACGAGCAGAGAATTGGTACTCACGTGCAGCAGAACGTGGGCACATACTGTCGCAAACAACTCTGGCGTTCACTTACCATTCCGGGGACGGTGTTGAGAAAAACGATAGTCTCGCTGCAACCTGGTTTGAGAGGGCAGCTAACCAAGGTAGTTCGGATGCACAGTTGATGCTTGGTATCCTTTACGAGAATGGGCAGGGGGTCCCCCAAGATCGGGTCCTCGCATATAAATGGCTCAACATCGCTGCTGCGCGACCATTGCCGAAAAGGCCTCCCGATAGCGCTCAGTTTCCCGACAAAATTTCGTACGGCCTCGATGCAGTAAACCGAAAAATGGCAGCGGAAACGAGGGACCGGCTATATCGTGAGATGACGTCTGTGGAACGGGCAGAAGGACAGCGACTAACGCGAATATGGCGTGTAACGATTGAACGATAGTCACCCATGCCTAAATCAGAGCGGAATCCGAATTGGACGCGAGACGAGTTGATCTTAGCCTTGGACCTCTATTTACGTCATCAAGGCAATCCACCTGGCAAGAGCAGTAGCGAGGTCGTGAACCTTTCGAAGCTCTTGAACAAGATCAGCGGTCAATTGTCGAAAGGCAATCCAGACTTTCGCAATCCAAACGGCGTCTACATGAAGACGATGAACTTCCGCCGCTTCGATCCCGCCTACAGGGCGCAGGGCAAGAAGGGGCTGGAGAGGGGCGGAAAACTTGAAGGCGAGATATGGAATGCCTTCGCGAGCGATCACCACCTCCTGTCGGAGACGGCGACGGCCATTCGCGCAAACGTGGATGTGGGCTTACCTATCGAACCAACATCAGACACGGATAAAGATTTCGAGGCAGAGGAAGGCCGGATACTCACTCGCGTGCACCTAGCGCGCGAACGTAACCAGAAACTCGTTCAACAGAAAAAGCTTGCCGTCATCAAATCGACGGGCAAGCTAGCTTGCGAAGTATGCTTGTTCGAGTTCGAAGCCGCTTATGGAGAGCGCGGGGCGGGCTTCATAGAAGTTCATCATCTTAAGCCGATTCACACGCTTTTGCCTGGCCAGAAAACGACGCTCGGCGATCTGGCATTGCTCTGCTCAAACTGTCACCGGATGGTGCACGCTCGCAGGCCGTGGTTTACAATCGAACAACTCAGGGAGCAGTTGCAGAATTGAGAAAGCATTGATCGATAGCGCGGACACGCCCTTGGTAATTGGTGGTTATGGGTGTCCCTGCACCTGGCTCTTTGTGGGGAGAGACAATTCCAAATGATCGAGATTGGCGCCGGAACCAAAATACTCTTCATCGACACTAACGGATTTCTTCAGGTTCGAGACCTAAAGGATATACCTTGGAAGAAGCTCTTCCCATCGGCGAATGCGGTCGATGTAATGGTTGCGCCGAGTATCATTGCTGAACTGGATAGGCACAAGGTCAGCGGCAACCAGCGGCGACGCGATCGAGCCCGGCTGGCCTTACGCCAGATCGATGCCGCATCCAGCGCTCTCGATCGTGCACTGGTGCTAAGAGAAGATCCCATTCGGGTGCGCATCGTTATCTCCACGGCGCCCCGCGTCAACTGGGCTGAGCATGCGCATCTCGATCCGGGAAAAGCCGATGACCAGCTTGTAGCTGAGGCATTGTCCTTCGGTCGGGATGCTGCCGTTTTCTCACACGATACGGGTCCGCGCATTCGTGCACGAATTGCTGGGTTGGAGGCGTACGAGCCCGCAGAGGATTGGCTTCTGCCGGCTGAGCAAACGGACGATCAGCGAACAATTACCAAGCTGCAAGCCGAGCTTAAACGCGCGCTAGTCCAATTTCCTTCCATCGTTGCCGGCTTCGGCCAATTCGATAAGACCACGTCTGAAATCCACGCGATCAGACCGGTGCTCAAGCCACTCGATTCAGAGTTGGTGGACCGATTCGTGGTTGAATACCTGGGTAGGAATCCTTGCCGTGAAGTGTTTTCCACGACGTCGCCGTGGGGGATAAGCTCCCCGCTACATGACGTAACAGAACATCAAGTCGAAGAATATTATGCTGAATATGCATCATTCGAGCAGAACGTCCGTGACTATTACTCGAATCTTCACGAGCGCGTCCGAACCATGGGGGCAGTTGTTGCGATCAACTACTGGGTTAGAAATGACAGCGGTGTGGCCGCTCACGGCCTTCGGGTTGAGTTTGACCTTGAAGGCGCGGGCTCGCTGTTAGCTGACCGGGAGGAAGCATCTCCATACGTCGGCAGCACGTTGAAAATGCCGCAGCCTCCGGAGCCGCCACGTCCTTATGACTATCTCGCTAACATTCCACTCCGAGAATTCAGCGAGCCCCCGCGTGATCCAGTCGCGTTCTATTGGTTCAAGCGTCCCGAAATTGTGGCGAGCCACAGTGCTCGCCAGTGTCAGGAATTTCGTGCGACCCGAGTGTTTACCGACACCTTGCTCGTATTAACTCCGGACGACTTGCCAGCGGAGTTCGGTATTCGTTTGCACGTCGAAGCTGGGAACCTCTCTACGCCCGTGAATATTTCAGCAAAAGTCGTGGTCACAGAGGAAGCCGTCGAGTGGTCTGACCCCATAATAAAAGAGATATTCCCCGCAGACGTGTTCGAGACTTTGGCTGAACATTTACGCGGTCCTTAGGTAGTCGCATTCCGAAGCGCGGTGCGCTCAATTTGCGGCAAACACAACGATATTCACCGTAGTCGACGCTTAGCTTCATTACGATAATGCTCAAGCATCGCCCGGAGCTTGTCTTCCCAGCCCTCGCGGTGTTCGATTCGCTCGAACCCCTCTCTCTCACCTTTGAGCAGATCGATCCGGCTTTTCCGGCTGAGAGACTGCCAGTCCTCAAACATGACGTAGATCGCATTTCCATATCGGATATTTTCGAAAACGACAAAGTCGTCGCCGTATTTGGCTCCGAAGTACCGAGCAAAGCCGCTTGTGCCAGAAATGAAGTGAGTTGGCGTCAGCTTCTCAAACGTTTGGAGGCGAGAAAGAATGGTTGTCTTCTGTAGCTCTGTAGGGGCCTTCGCTCGCGCAACGAGACGTTCAGCGAACTCGCGGGGCCCAATTTGCCCTGTGGGCAGCAATTCCCAATCGACCCGAATAGTGGCGGCGTAATCCTCCATAGTCGCCGTGCTTTCAAACACGTCGGCTGTCGCAACATTCTCTTGAAGAATGTTCAAGTTGTACAATAGATCATTTTCAAAGTCTGGCGCGGACCGACTGATTACTTGGTCTATTGCAAACTTCACTATCCAAGTATCCCCTTGGTGCTCAAGCAACGTAATGGACAGTTCAACTTCTTTTGGGGGGATGAATTCGCGCTGATAGACTTCGCGAACGTGACTCACTAGATGCGTGCCGTAATAACTATCGCCCCAGTTTGGCGCGTAGAATGAGAAGGTTTTCGTCGTTTTCGGAAGGTCTTTCCGAACAATGTCTTTTCCTTCAACATTGTACTTTGAGTATTTTCCTGCCGCAGCGTGTGGCACGGCAGGCGCCGGGATCATCAACGCACCGTCGACAACTTTCAGCCCAAGATGAGAATATTTGTCGACTTCACCGGAGCGAATCCGTTTTGCGCAGGCGGCGACTACGTCATCAAGGGCGAATGTTTCCAATCGACGAAGGATCTCCGGCGGGATGCGGCGAAAGTTCTTGGGCATGAAATTCCTTAGAAATATCGAAACGTGAAGGTTTGGATGCCATCGAGAAGTCGCTCAAGTTGTTGTGACAGCTCGACTCGCCGATTGGCGGCCATTTGGGCATCCAAAGAGATTCCCTTTATCTTCCACTGATCGGGAAGCGGGGCGTCGCCGACGTCGCCGATGCTAACGAAGAAGGTTCGTCCTGGCGCTGCGCGATGCGTGAGAACGTTTCGAATTTCGCGCCACTCAATGAAGTGCCTATCGGTCAGCAGGGCGCTCATAGCCGCGTTCAACGGATCAGTAGGGAAGGCTTTCGCAAACGCTGCTGATGCGGATTGAGGAGATATCCGCTGTTGGTCCTTCGCTGTAGCAATAGGAAAGTGAGCAGGCGATAAAATCGTCCCAAGCGCGAAGACCGCGTAAAACGCAGATTCAAAGACCGAGAAGCCGTTGCTGAAGAAGCCAAACAATGACCGTTCCTGTTGATAGCGAATTGACGGTTCGGGCGCGGTGTTTGCGACCAGAGAAGCAAATGTTCGCTCCTCGTCTGTCATGGCCAAAAAGCGGTAGGCGATTGCATTCCAAGCGCCAGCAAATTGATCGTGCACGGTCGCTGATGCCGACACTTGCGCCAAGGTGCGGTCATAGACGGCATTGTAATGGTCGGTCGGAAAATCGACCGGCATCACAAGGCCATTGGTTTTTAGTGGTGAGGTGTGCCCCATAGATACTGATGGTTGCACATCTCGGAGACGGAGCATACCGCTTCCATAGTCGATACCTGCCGGCTTTGTCGGGCACCGCTCTTATTGGTCAGCGAAGCGGTCTGCGTACCTATGGCGTACCTTGGAGACTTTGACGGGCGTCCTCTTCTGACGCTAAGTCTTTGATTTAGCTTGGTGAGCGCGCTGGGGCTCGAACCCAGGACCCCGTGATTAAAAGTCACGTGCTCTACCGGCTGAGCTACGCGCTCCCATGGCCGCTGATGGCTTCGATAAAGAGATCGCCATCGTCTTCGGACATTCGAGAAGCATGTCTTGCCGCCACGCTGAACTCGCGTCGCGGGGAAAACCGGCTGTTTCCGGATCATGCTTTCGGCCCGCGCTGTGTAGGGGGAGTGGATGCGGAGGTCAATAGCGGGGGTGGTTGCCGAAACTCGCGGCAGCAGCGGGGATTTGCTTGCGGCGTCCGCACCTTAAGGAGGAATTTTCAACCCGATTGGCGGGCCGTCATCCACGCCGAACTGCCTTATGGGGCCGCCGGCGCGGGGGCTCGCCCGCGCCGCGACGTCTTGGGTCCGTCAGTTCGCCTCGCGCCGGACCTCGTTCGGCACCGGCTGCGGCGTGCCGGCGGGGGTCGGCAGGGCGACCGGGCGCAGGCCGATCAGCTCGGCGGTGCGGATCGCGCTGTCGCGCCAGAACTGGAACGAGTTGATGCGGCTGAGCTCGAGGATGGCGATCGCCACGGCGGCGAGGAACGGCAGGCTTTGCAGCACCAGCACGCCGGCGAAGACGTAGATCTCGGTGATCTGCCGGAAGCTGTTGGAGGCGACCAGCACGCCGGCGCCGATCAGGAGCAGGGTGCCGATCACGGCCTCCCAGAACGCCTGGAACTCGATCGACATCCGGCTAAGGCCGCCCTTGGAGGTGCGGGCAAAGGCGATGTGCTCAGTGATCAACCCTTGCGCCACCGCGCGCGACACCGTCCACTGTACGCTCATCGCCGCGATCATGGCGCCGAGCATCTGACCCGGCTTGATCGCGACGCGGGCGCGGTACATCGACAGGAAGTGCACCAGCGAGACGATGAAGGCGCCGATGATCGGCAGCGTCAGGATCTTGTCGGGAATGGCGATATCGGCAAAGGCGACGATCGGCACCCAGACGAGGTTGAGCAGCGCCACGACGACGCCGAGGCTTTCGGCGCCCAGCCAGTTCAGCCAGCCGAGGCCGTATTCGCGCTTCTGGTCGGAGGTCAGCCGGCTCGCGCCCGGCAGGAAGCGGCGCCAGTGCTTCTTCACGATCTGGAGGCCGCCATAGGCCCAGCGATGGCGCTGCTTCTTGAAGGCCTCGTAGGTGTCGGGCAGCAGGCCCTGGCCGTAGCGGTGGTTGGTGTAGTGCGTGACCCAGCCGAGCTCCTGGATCGCAAGGCCGAGATCGGAGTCCTCGCAGATCGTGTCGCTTGACCAGCCGCCGGCCATGTCCATCGCGGCGCGACGGATCAGGCACATCGTGCCGTGCACGATGACGGCATTGAGCTCGTTGCGCTGGACCATGCCGATGTCGAAGAAGCCGGCATATTCGCCGTTCATGATGTAGTGCATGATCGACAGGTCGCCGTCGCGATGCTCCTGCGGCGCCTGCACCAGGCCGACGCGCGGGTCGGCGAACGCCGGCACGAGGTCCTTCAGCCAGTCGGGCTCGACCACATAGTCGGCATCGAGGATGCCGATGATCTCGGCATCGACGGCGGTGCGGTCCATCGCGATCCGCAGCGCGCCGGCTTTGAAACCCTGCACCTTCTCGGCGTTGATGAACTTGAAGCGTTCACCGAGCGCGCGGCAATGGTCCTGGATCGGCTGCCAGAAGGCGGGATCGGGCGTGTTGTTGATGATGACGACGCATTCGTAGTTCGGATAGTTCAGCCGCGACAGCGCATCCAGCGTCTGCTTCAGCATGTCGACCGGCTCGAAGTATGCCGGGATGTGGATCGACACCTTCGGATAGTAGTTCTCCGGCACGTTCTCGACCGGCTTGCCCTTGGCGAGCAGCCGCTGCGGCGCGCGGCCGAAGGCGACCGCCGCGATCTCGTCGATGCGCGCCATCGCGATCAGCACCAGCGGAACAAGCAGGATCATGCCGAGCGTCAGCGCGAAGGCCGAGCCGAAGATGAAATAGTGGCTGTTCCAGAACGCGAACACGGTCGCCGTCCAGGCCCCGACGCCGTTGGCGGTCGCCGAGAGCAGGAAGGCCTGCTTCGCGGTCGGCTTTTCGAGCCGCAGGATCGGCAGCGACAGGAGGACGCCGACCAGGAGCGCGATTCCCATCAGCTTCCAGTAGTCGGGGTTCTCAACCGGACCGGTCCAGGCGAATTTCGGCTCGCGGCTGGCGTCGAGGATGCCCCAATACGGACCGACGCCGCCTTCGAAGAACTTCCAGGGCTGATCGATGGCCTCGACGATGTTGTATTCCATGCCGATGGCTTCGGCGCGGCTGACGAAGTTGCGCAGGGTCAGCGCCTGCTGGAACGGACCGGGGTCGGCGTTGCGTAAGTTGTAGCCCTGGCTCGGCCAGCCGAACTCGGCGATCACGATGCGCTTGCCGGGGAACAGGTTGCGCAGCAGGTTGTAGCGGTCGACGGCCTGGTCGACCGCCTGGTCCGAGCGGAAGTTTTCCCAATAGGGCAGCACGTGGGCGGCGATGAAATCGACGTTGGAGGCAAGGTCGGGATTGTCGCGCCAGATGTTCCAGATCTCGCCGGTCGTAACGGGCACGCGGACCGAGCCCTTGACCTTCTTGATCATGTCGATGAGGTCTTCGACCTTCTGCTCGCCGCGGTAGATCACCTCGTTGCCGACCACGACGCCGACGACGTTGCTGTTCTTGCGGGCAAGCTCGATGGCGGCCTTGATCTCGCGCTCGTTGCGATCCTTGTCCTTGTCGATCCAGGCGCCGACGGTGACCTTGAGGCCGAACTCGGCCGCGATCGGCGGCACCAGCTCCACGCCGCCCGTGGACGAATAGAGGCGGATCGCCCGCGTCATCGTCGACAGTGTCTTCAGGTCGGCGCGGATTTTCTCGACGCTCGGGATGTTGTCGATGTCGGGGTGGGCCGAGCCTTCGAACGGCGCGTAGGAGACGCTGGGCAACAGACCCCTGAAATCGGGAGCGGGTTCCTTGTCGCGCAAGACTCCCCAGAGCCCAGCATGAAGCGCGGAAACGAGCAACAGAACGGCGGCGACAACGCGCATCGCGGCTAAACCAAAAGGGGCTGAGGTGGCAGGGAAGCGGATCCGACCCCGAGATCCGACCGAGTCCGCGGCAAATGGAGCATACCTCTGCCGCGCGGTTTCACAACTGTCATGGGCTCATGTCCTTATGAGGGCATGGGCTTTTCGAGCAACGCGTGGCAGTGCCAACCGCTTCTATGGCCGATCGTTCCTGAACGAGAGCTGAAACGACCAGCGGCTATTTCTGGGGCGCCGGTGTCGGGCTTGCCGCAGGCGAGGGGCTCGCAGCCGGCTGCGGGGCAGGCGCATTGCCGGCGGTCGGCGCTGCCGGCTGGGAGGCCGCGGCGGCTGCCTGCTGCGGCTGGGAGGCCGGGTTGATCCAGCAAGCATGGACACGGCTGTCCAGGGTCTCGGCGACCTTGGGATCGATCTGGCCGCCGAAGCGGGTCAGGCAGCGGAAAGCCGCCTGGATATGGCCGCCGGGGCAGCCGAAGCGGTCGTAGAGGTCGAGATGGCGGAATGCGGTATCGAGGTCATCCCGCCACATCAGCCGCACCACGCGCCGGCCGAGCCAGACGCACTCAGGATTGCCGGCCGGGCCGTTGATGACCTGGGCGGCTTCGGCGAACTCGTCGGTGCGGCGCTGGTTCTGGGCGGCGTCCTTGGCGGCATCGGCGGGCTGGGCGGCGGCCTTGCCCTGGTCGGGGGCGGGCGTGCCGCTCTGGGCGGAGGCACCATTAAGGCCGGCCAGACCAAGAAGGGCGGAGACGGCCAAGGTGGCGGCGAACTGCCGCAGGACCGCATTTCGTGACTGACGCACCCGTTGCCGCATGAATTCCCCAACTTCTCCACTGACCGCCCGCGTCAGGATCCCGCGGACGCGTCCTGATGGCGTCCAAATGGGTCTCCAATGCGGCGGAAAATTCCCGCCGAGTCCCATGACCTGTATTTCGAATTTTGTCCAGCAAAGTCACGATCCTAGGGCTCTGTCGAACGGCCGCAGGTAAATTCATTGGGGGAGCGGGGGATCCATCCGGAGTGCCCCCTTGGCAGACGGCGTGCGAGCAGGTAATCGACGGCCCTTCGCGGAGGACGGAACCGATTTCTCTTCGTACGCCACTGGCGCTTCTGCTCGTTTCACTGGGGGTGATTGCTGCCGTGTGGTGGTGGCTGGCCACGCCGATCACGCTCGCGCGCGCCCCGATCGATCCCGCCGACAAGGTTCAATGCGTCTCCTATGCGCCATTCCGCGGCGAGCAGTCGCCGCTGAACGCATGGACGCATATCGAGGCCGACCAGATCGAGCAGGATTTGCGCCAGCTCAAGGAGATCACCGACTGCGTCCGCACCTATTCCATGGAGAATGGGCTCGACCAGGTTCCGGCGATCGCCGCCAAGGTCGGCGGGCTGAAGGTGCTGCAGGGCATCTGGCTCTCCAGCAACCGCACCAAGAATTTCGAGCAGGCCGCGCTCGCCGTCCGCCTTTCGAAGGAATTCCCCGGCACCGTCACCAGCATCATCGTCGGCAACGAGGTGCTGCTGCGCGGCGAGATGACGACCGCCGACCTCGTCTCCATCATCCGCTCGGTGAAGGCGCAGGTCAGCGTCCCCGTCACCTATGCCGACGTCTGGGAATTCTGGCTGAAGAACCGCGAGGTCTATGACGCCGTCGACTTCGTCACCATCCACATCCTGCCCTATTGGGAGGATTTCCCGGTCAAGGCGAAATTCGCCGCCTCGCATGTCGAGGCGATCCGCGAGCGCATGGCGGTGGCATTCCCCGGCAAGGAGATCCTGATCGGCGAGACCGGCTGGCCGAGCGCGGGGCGCATGCGCGAGGGCGCGCTGCCGTCGCGCACCAACCAGGCGCGCGTGGTCTCGGAAATCCTGAGCCTTGCGAAGGCGCAGAAGTTTCGCGTCAACCTGATCGAGTCCTACGACCAGCCCTGGAAGCGCAAGCTCGAAGGCACCGTCGGCGGCTATTGGGGTCTCTATGATTCCGTGCGCCGGAACCTGAAATATCCGCCGGGGCAGCCGATCAGCAATTTCCCGTTCTGGAAATGGTACATGGGCGCCGGCATGGGTCTGTGCGTGCTGGTGTTCGCGGTGGCGCTGATCACGCTGCGCCGGCGGCCGTGGACGCCGCGCTTCTCGGCCTGGCTCGGTGTCGCCATCTCGGCGACGTCGGCCGGCATCCTGCTCGGCATCGGCGCCGACAAGATGTACTACGAGAGCTACGGCATCGGCGGCTGGCTGCTCTGGGGGGCGCTGCTGCTGGCCGGCATCCTGTCGCCGATCTTCTGCGCCCAGGCGATGGTGATCGGCCGCAGTCTTCCGACCTTCCTCGATCTGCTCGGCCCGCGCGAGGGCCGCAAATGGTCGAAGCTCACCGCAGTGCTCGGCCTGACGCTGGCGGTGACCGCGGTGATCGCGGCGCAGACCGCGCTCGGCTTCGTGTTCGATCCGCGCTACCACGACTTCCCCTACGCCTCGCTGACGATGGCGGTGGTGCCCTTCGCGCTATTGATGCTGAACCGTCCGCAAATCGGCCAGCGTCCGATCGCCGAAGCGGTGTTCGCCGGCGTGCTGACGCTGTCGGCGATCTACGTGCTGTTCAACGAGGGGCGCGACAACTGGCAGTCGCTGTGGACCTGCTCGATTTATCTTCTTTTCGCGCTCACGCTGTGGCGGGCGCGGGCCGAGCAAATCCAAGAATGAACAGGCCGATCGCAAGGCCCGACAGCACGACATTGTAGAGCACGATGCCAAGGCCGGCGGCGATGATGCCGACGGTCAGAAGCACGATCGACGGCCGCATCAGGTTGAGCGTCGCCACCACCAGCGCGACGATGCCGAACACCGAATTCTTGAACAGCACGGTCGACACCGCGCGCGCCTTGCAGATCAGCGTCTGCAGGCCGGCGTCGCAGGCGAGCCCGACGGTCGAGAGCTCGATGCCGAGATAGCGCAGATAAAGCGCATAGCCGACGGATGCGAAGCCGACGACGATCAGGAACTGCACCTGGTAGGGCGTGAGGCGGAAGGGCTTTTTTGTCATGGGCGCAATATGGTCGGGATGAAGGGAGGGGGCAACAGGGGAGGTGGAGGTTTTCGGCAAGTCTGCCTGAGAAAATCCGGAACAAAATTCGCGGTGCGAATCTGTTTCCGTCGCCAGCTCTTCGACTTTCTGCTTCCTGAGAGGAAGGCTCTCTACCGCCTGAAGAACGACGTCAGCGTCGATCCCGCCGACGCCGCCTCCGGCTTTGCCTGCGGCGCGGGCTGCTGCGGCGCCGGTGCGGGCGCGGGCTCCTCGCGCTTCGATGAGCGCTTGGAGGAATAGCTGCGGCGGCGCTTGTCCGGTTTTGCAGTTGGCGCGGGCGCCGGCGCAGTCTCGGCTTGCGGCGCGGTGTCCTGCGTCTTCTCGGAGTTGTTCTCCTGGACCCGGTCCTGGGACTTCTCTTGACCCTTCTCTTGCGCCTTCTCCGAACTGCGACGCATCGACAGCCGCTGGCCGTCGAACACGGTGGTCTCGCAGTGACGGTTGCTCTCGGATAGCCCGGCGCAGAGCTTTGCGGCGGCGGCGGCATTGATCAGCGGGCCGGCCCCTAAGCGCAGCTGCATGCCGAGGCCGTTGCCGCCTTCCTTGATCATGATGATCGGACGCAGCGCTGCGACTTCCGGATTGGATTTGGTCAAGCCGCGCCAGAGCGCGCGCAGGCCGTCGATCGAGTTGGCCCCGCCGAGGTCGATCGCAAAGCGCGTCTGCTGGACCGCGATCGCCGGCGCCTCGCTTTCAGCGGCCTCCGGCGGCTTGGCCGGTGTGACCGCGGCCACTTCGGTCGGGGCGGGCGGCGCCTCGGGCTTCTTCTCGGTTGCCTCGGGCTGAACCAGTTTGGATGCGGCGGGATCGGGCGGCGCCATGATTGACTTGGACGGCACCAGCGGAAGCATCGGCAGCGCCGAGGTCGTGGCCGGCGCCTGCGAGACCAGCGAGGCGGCAGCCGCGGTCTGCGGCGGCGGATTTGCCGGCTCCTTCGCTATGTCCTTGGCTGCGTCCTTAGCGGGCTCCTTCACCTGGTCCTTGGCGCTCGCGCGCGGCTTGTCGCTCGATGGCGCCGGCACCGAGGCCACCGGCCCGACGCTGGGCGCAGCCGCCGCGGGCTGTGCGTCAGGGGCCGGCGCGTCCTGCGGCTTCGCGCTCTGCCTGGCGATCGCGCCGGTGACGGAATCGAGCCCTTGCTCCAGCACCGTGACGCGCGAATAGAGCCGGTCGCGATCGGTGTTCAGCGTCTCGATGGCGGCGGCGAGGCGGCGGGCCTCGTTCTGGCTTTCCTTGGTCAGCAGCTGCAGCCGGTCGGCCTGACGTGCAAGATCGGCTGAGGCAACCTGGTCACGGCGCCAGCCGAGCTGGGCCTGGTTGGCCATCACGGCGACGACGACGGCGCCGACGGCAGCCGCGCCCCACGAGCCCAGCCGCCACATCATGCGGCGGTCGAACGCGCTTTCCTCGGCCAAAAGTCCGGAGAACAGCCCGCCGGTCTCCTTCGTGCCGAAGGCGTCCGCCAGTGGGTCGGAATCCTTTGCCATGAACGTTAAATGCCCAGCCCTGTCCGGCTTCCCCGAATCAATCAGGGAACATTAACAGGAAAACTCGGTCGCACTTGAATTCCGGGCGTTTGCGGGGGTAGCAAGGCGGCAGCTCACAAGGGCGGCCTGCCGCCTGCCGCGCCAATTGATTCGGCCGTATCTGACAGGATTGCGATGACCGCCCGTTCCAGCCTCACGATCGTGCTCGCCGCCGGTGAAGGCACGCGGATGCGATCGAGCCTGCCGAAGGTGCTGCATCCCGTCGCTCACCAGAGCCTGCTCGCCCATGTGCTCGCCGCCGCGCCGAAGGGAACCGGCACCTCGCTCGCCGTCGTGATCGGTCCGGACCATCAGGCGGTGGCGGATGAGGCGAAGCGCATCCGCCCCGACGCGCTCACCTTCGTGCAGGGCGAACGCCTCGGCACTGCGCATGCGGTGCTGGCGGCACGCGAGGCCATCGCGCGCGGCGCGGATGATCTGTTGATCGCGTTCGGCGACACGCCGCTGATCTCGGCCAAGACCTTTGCGCGGCTGCGTGCGCCGCTCGCGAAGGGTGCCGCGATCGCCGCGCTCGGCTTCCGCGCCGCCGATCCGACCGGCTATGGCCGCTTCATCGTCGAGGGCGACCGCCTGGTCGCAATCCGCGAGCAGGCCGATGCCAGCGAAGCCGAGCGCAAGATCGATCTGTGCAATGCCGGCGTCATGGCGATCGACGGACGCCGTGCGCTCGACATCCTCGAGAAGATCGGCAATGGCAATTCCAAGGGCGAATATTATCTGACGGACGCGGTTGAAATCGTCCGCAAGCAGGGATGGGAGTCCGTGGTGATCGAAACCAGCGAGGACGAAGTGCGCGGCATCAACACCAAGGCGCAGCTCGCCGAGGCCGAAGCCGTGATGCAGGCGCGTTTGCGCAAGGCTGCGATGGAGGCCGGCGTCACGCTGATCGCGCCGGACACGGTTTATCTCTCCGCCGACACCGTGTTCGGCAAGGACGTCACCATCGAGCCGTTCGTCGTGATCGGCCCGGGCGTGTCGATCGCCGACGGCAGCGTGATCCATTCCTTCTCGCACATCGTCGAGACCACGCTCGGCAAGAAGGTCTCGATCGGCCCCTATGCGCGGCTTCGTCCCGGCACCTCGCTCGGCGACGGTGCGCGTATCGGCAATTTCGTGGAGACCAAGGCGGCGACGCTGGAAGCCGGCGTCAAGGTCAACCATCTCTCCTACATTGGGGACGCCACGGTCGGTGCCAATTCCAACATCGGCGCCGGCACCATCACCTGCAACTACGACGGCTTCAAGAAGCACAAGACGGTCATCGGGCAGGGCGCCTTCGTCGGCACCAACTCCTCGCTGGTCGCGCCGGTCAGAATCGGCAACGGCGCCTATATCGGCTCCGGCTCGGTGATCACGAAGGACGTGCCCGACGACGCCATGGCGCTGGAGCGCAACCAGCAGACCATCCGGGAAGGCGGCGCGGCGCGCTATCGCGAGATGAAGACGGGCGGCAAGAAGCCGGAGAAATAGGACGCGCTATTCGTCGTCGGCGAATTCGGAGAAGATCGCGCGGGTCAGGCGCCAGCCGCGCGGCTTGGCGCGCTTGGCCGGTTCGCCTTGCTTATGCTTGATGAAGACGGGCTTGCTTTCCTTGCCGCGCTGGGGCGGCGGCCAATGGGCGAGGTTCGTGCCCGAGGTCTCGCTGGCACGCAGATACAACGACGACAGACCTTTGCGGTCGGATGAGCCTTTCATGGCCTTGTTCTCCTGGCCGGAATCGTTGGTCAAACGTGTTGACAACAAGTTAACGTCCGGGATTAAAGGCCGGCCACATCGACGCAGGCTTGGCGTGTTGCAGGCGAACGCTGTCTCAATCAGCAATAATTATTGAGTATATGGTTCCCTCGGAATTTCGCTAAAAACTGAGCGCGTCGTTTTGGCGATTTTTCGACGATTTGGGGGATATTGATCCGCATGTGCGGGATTGTCGGCATTCTCGGGCGCGAACCGGTTGCAGAGCAATTGGTGGATTCGCTCAAACGTCTTGAATATCGCGGCTACGACTCCGCGGGCGTCGCCACGCTCGAAGGCAAGCATCTCGAGCGCCGCCGCGCCGAGGGCAAGCTGAAGAATTTGGAGAAGCGGCTGGAAGCCGAGCCGCTCAAGGGCACGACCGGCATCGGCCACACCCGCTGGGCCACCCACGGCAAGCCGACCGTCAACAATGCGCACCCGCACGCGACCGAGCGCGTCGCCGTGGTCCACAACGGCATCATCGAGAATTTCCGCGAGCTGCGCGAGGAGCTCGAAAAGAAGGGCACGGTGTTCCACACCGAGACCGACACCGAGATCGTGCTGCATCTCGTCGATGATCTGCTGACGCGCGGCAACAAGCCGGTGGAAGCGGTGAAGCTGGCGCTGGGACGCCTGCGCGGCGCCTTCGCGCTCGGCTTCATCTTCGCCGGCGACGACGACCTCATGATCGGCGCGCGCAACGGCCCGCCGCTCGCGATCGGCTATGGCGACGGCGAGATGTATCTCGGCTCCGACGCCATCGCGCTCGGCCCGTTCACCGACACGATCAGCTATCTCGAGGACGGCGACTGGGCCGTGCTGACCCGCAAGAGCGCGACGATCTTCGACAAGGACGGCCACGCCGTCCAGCGCGACAAGATTAAGCATGCGGCCTCGACCTCGCTGGTCGACAAGGCCAATTACCGCCACTTCATGGCCAAGGAGATCCATGAGCAGCCGGAGGTGGTCGGCCACACGCTGGCGCGCTATGTCGACATGGCGACCGAGCGCGTCGCGCTGCCGGTCAAGCTGCCGTTCGACTTCAAGAATATCCAGCGCATCAACATCACCGCCTGCGGCACCGCGAGCTATGCCGGATTCGCCGCCAAATACTGGTTCGAGCGCTTTGCGCGCGTGCCGGTCGAGGTCGACGTCGCCTCCGAATTCCGCTACCGCGAGGCGCCGCTGCGCAAGGGCGATCTCGCCATCTTCATCTCGCAGTCGGGCGAGACCGCCGACACGCTGGCGGCGCTGCGCTACGCCAAGGCCGAGGGTGTGCACACGATCGCCGTCGTCAACGTGCCGACCTCGACCATCGCGCGCGAGAGCGAGACCGTGCTGCAGACGCTGGCCGGTCCCGAGATCGGCGTCGCCTCGACCAAGGCCTTCACCTGCCAGCTCATGGTGCTCGCCAATCTTGCGATCGCGGCCGGCAAGGCCAGAGGCGTATTGTCCGATGAGGACGAGACCAAACTGGTCCATGGCCTTGTCGAGGTCCCGCGTTTGATGTCGGATGCCCTCACCACCGAGCTGCAGATCGAGAAGCTCTCGCGCGAAATCGCGAAGTCGCGCGACGTGCTTTACCTGGGCCGCGGCACCAGCTTCCCGCTCGCGCTGGAAGGCGCGCTGAAGCTGAAGGAGATCTCCTATATCCACGCCGAGGGCTACGCCGCCGGCGAGCTCAAGCACGGCCCGATCGCGCTGATCGACGAGACCATGCCGGTCGTCGTCATCGCGCCCTATGACCGGGTGTTCGAGAAGACCGTCTCGAACATGCAGGAGGTCGCCGCCCGCGGCGGCAGGATCATCCTGATGACCGACGCCAAGGGCGCGGAGGAGGCGACTGTCGAATCGCTCGTCACCATCATCATGCCCGACATGGCGGCGGCGTTCACGCCGATGGTCTATGCCGTCCCGGTGCAGCTGCTCGCCTATCATACGGCTGTCATCATGGGCACCGACGTCGATCAGCCGCGCAATCTCGCGAAATCGGTGACCGTGGAATAGGCAGAAGGGATCGGGGCTGCACTCTTCCAAAACCTGCTAGAAGACCCTAGCTTGAGTGCAGCGACTGACCTGGAACCCGAATGACCACCCGCGACGACGTCCCCGCGCCGCTTGATCCCGCTCCGGAACCGCATACCGGCCTGATGGGCCGCTTTCGCAACTATTTTCTGACCGGCCTCGTGGTGACGGGGCCGATCGCGATCACCCTCTATCTGGTCTGGTGGTTCGTCACCTGGGTCGACGGCGTGGTGCGGCCGTTCGTGCCGCTGGCCTATCGGCCCGAAACCTATCTGCCCTACGGCGTCCCCGGCTGGGGACTGATTGTCGCATTCTTCACACTGACCCTGGTCGGCTTCCTCGCCGCGAACCTGATCGGCCGCACGCTGGTCGATGTCGGCGAGACTTTCCTCGGCCGCATCCCGGCGGTGCGCGCCATCTATCGCGGGCTGAAGCAGGTGTTCGAGACGCTGTTCTCGGGCAAGGGCTCGAGCTTCCGCAAAGTCGGCCTCGTCGAGTTTCCATCGCCGGGCATGTGGTCGATCGTGCTGATCTCGCAATCGCCGAGCGAGGACATTGCCCGTAGCCTGCCAGGGCAGGAAGAGCATGTCTCGGTGTTCCTGCCGTGCTCGCCGAACCCGACCACGGGCTTCTTCTTCTATGTGCCCAAGAGCAAGATCATCGAGGTCGACCTAAGCGCCGAGGACGCCGCAACGCTGATCATGTCGGCCGGCGTGGTGCAGCCGGGCTCCGCGCCCGACCCGAAGAAGGCCGCGGCGCTCGCGGGCATGGCGAATGCCGCGCGCATTGCCAATGCCTCGACGCTCCAGCCTCAACCTGCGAAGGTGGAGTAGGGCCATTCCCGTTTTGGATGGCCGCATTCACGCAAGCAGTTTCGTCCTCTGCTAGTGTTCCGGTTGAATTGAGCGCCTCGCTCGCAATTCGACCTGGAGTGCACGATGTCCAAAACGATCGCGATCCTCGCGCCCGGCGCCATGGGCAGCGCCGTGGCCCGCCGCCTCGGCGAAAACGGCGCGCGGGTGCTGACCTCCTTGAAGGGCCGCAGCGAGGCGACGCTGAAACGGGCTGCCGACGCCGGCATGATCGGCGCCGAGGACGATGCGATCGCAGATGCCGACATTATCCTTTCGATCGTGCCGCCGGGCGAAGCCGTCGCGCTCGCCGAACGCCTGGCCGCGTTGATCGTCCGGCGTGCGAAGAAGCCGGTCGTGGTCGATTGCAACGCGGTCAATGTCGACACCGTGCAACGGATCGAGGAGATCATCGGCTCGGCGCAGGCGCCCTTCGTCGACGGCGGCATCATCGGCTTTCCGCCGCAACCCGGCGGCAAGAGCCCGGCTTTCTACATGTCCGGCGAGCACGCGAAGGACGTCGTGGTGCTCAGGGATCTCGGCCTCGACGTGCGGATCGTCGAAGGCCCGGTCGGTGCCGCCTCCGCGCTGAAAATGTCCTACGCCGGCATCGTCAAGGGCCTCGCCGGCATCGGCTCGGCCATGGTGGTGGCGGCGACGAAAGCGGGCGCGGCCGATGCGCTGCGCGACGAGCTGGCGCTGAGCCAGCCTGCGATCCTCGCGCGGCTCGAAGTGGCGCTGCCCGATATGATTCCAAAAGCGTATCGCTGGGTCGCGGAGATGCGGGAGATTTCCGGCTTCCTCGGAGCCGATCACCCGGCCAGCCAGATCTACGAGGGTTTTGCACGCTGGTTCGAGCACCTCGCGGAGGATGCGAATGGCGATGCCGTGGATGCCGCGCTGATGAAGGCCTTCGCTGCAAGCATCGCGCAGAAGAAGGCCTAGTCGTCCGGAGCTGCCGAAACCGGCTCCGGAAAGCCCTGGATGTCCCGGTCGCGTCTCAAGCGTACAACGTGTGCCGAGCTCCACCCACATCGTCATTGCGAGCGAAGCGAAGCAATCCAGAATCTTTCCGCGAAGGGACTCTGGATTGCTTCGCTTCGCTCGCAATGACGGAGACGTCGCGATCCCCATCTGTTAGTATTCTGCGAAAGCAGGCGCATGGGAGTTCGAATGAGAGTGGTTGTCATCGGCGCGGGGGCGCTCGGCGGCTATTACGGAGCTTGCCTCGTCCGAGCGGGCCGCGACGTGACCTTTCTGGTGCGCGAGAAGCGGGCCGAGCAATTGCGGCGGGATGGACTACAGGTCGTAAGCCCGCACGGCGACTTCGCCGTGCAGCCGAAGATCGTTCTGGCCAGCGATCTCAAGGAGCCGTTCGACGTCGTGCTCGTCGGCGTGAAGGCCTACTCGCTCGACGACGCCGTGAGCCAGTTTGCGCCCGCCGTCGGCCCCAACACGATGATTCTTCCCATCCTGAACGGATTGAAACATCTCGACGCCCTGACCGCGAGGTTCGGCGCTGCGCGCGTCCTCGGCGGGCTCGCGAATGTCAGTGCCGGGCTCGATGCGGATGGTCGTGTCGTCCAGTTCATGGCCAATCAGACCATTGTCTTCGGCGAGATCGAGGGTTCGCTGAGCGAGCGTACGCTCGCCCTGGAAAAGCTGCTCCAGGTCCCCGGCATCGACGTGCGCGCCAGCGAAGCGATCATGCTGGACATGTGGGAGAAATTCGTCCAGCTTAGCACGCTCGCCGGCATCACCTGCCTGATGCGCGCGAGCATCGGAGACATCCTGGCCGTGCCCAACGGCGAGCAGTCGATTTTTCGCCTGTTCGCGGAATGCTGCACTGTTGCGACGGCTTCAGGCTTCGAGCCGCGTGCGCCGTTCATCGAGTTCGATCGAAAACTGTTCACCACGCTGGATTCGCCGCTGAAGGCCTCGATGCTGCGCGACATCGAGCGCGGCTCGATCACCGAGGCGGAGCATATCCTCGGTGACATGGCCAATCGCGCCCGCACGCTCGGCATCGACACGCCGTTGCTGGATCTCGCCCGCGCGCATGTGGCGGCCTACGAGGTCGGGCGGCGAAGGGCAGGGGGCTAACCCGCGCCGATCAGCGGGATCGCCTCGTCGCGCTCATACAGATACAGCAGGCACCGTAGCGCCTCGCCACGCTCGCCCTTCAGCTTCGGATCGTCCTTGAGGATGCGCAGCGCCTCGTCTCTAGCCTGGGTGATGAGCTGGCCGTGCACATCCGAGCGCGCGATGCGATAGCCGGGCAGGCCGCTCTGGCGCACCCCTAACACGTCGCCTTCGCCGCGCAGCTTCAAATCCTCCTCGGCGATGCGGAAGCCGTCGGTGGTCTCGCGAATCACCTTCAGCCGTGCCTTCGACATCTCGCCGAGCGGCTCGCCATAGAGCAGGATGCAGGTCGACGCTTCCGAGCCGCGTCCGATGCGGCCGCGCAACTGGTGCAGCTGGGCAAGGCCGAACCGTTCGGCATTCTCGATCACCATGATGGTGGCGGCCGGCACGTCGACGCCGACCTCGACGACCGTGGTCGCGACAAGGAGCCCGATCTCGTGGGCGGCGAACCGGCCCATCACGCGATCCTTCTCGGTGCCCTTCATCTGGCCGTGGACGAGGCCGACACGCTCGCCGAAGCGCTTCTGGAGACTCTCGAAACGCTTTGTCGCATTGGTCAGATGCTCGGTGCCCTCGGCCTCGGATTCCTCGACCAGCGGGCAGATCCAATAGACCAGCTTGCCGGCTTCGAGTGCGCGGCCGACACCTTCCATGACCTCGCTGATCCGGCTCATCGGCACCGCGCGGGTGTCGATCGGCTGGCGGCCGGCGGGCTTTTCGCGCAGCTCGGAGATGTCCATGTCGCCGAAATAGGTCAGCACCAGCGTGCGCGGAATCGGTGTTGCGCTCAGCACCAGCACGTCGACGGCTTCGCCCTTGGACGTCAGCGCGAGGCGCTCGCGGACGCCAAAGCGATGCTGCTCGTCGACGATGGCGAGCGCGAGGTCCCTGAAGATCACGTCGTCCTGGATCAGCGCATGGGTGCCGACGAGCAGATCGATCTCGCCTTCGGCGAGCTGGGCGATGATCTCGCGCCGCTCCTTGCCTTTTTCGCGGCCGGTGAGGATTGCGACGCGCAGGCCGGCGCGTTCGGCGAGCGGCGCAATGGTCTTAATGTGCTGACGTGCCAGGATTTCGGTCGGCGCCATCAGCGCGGCCTGCTTGCCGACTTCGGCCACCGCGGCGGCCGCGAGCAGCGCCACGACCGTTTTGCCCGAGCCGACGTCGCCCTGAAGCAGGCGCAGCATGCGCACCGGCTGCTTCAGGTCCTCGGCGATGGCGGCCGCGGCGCTGCGCTGGGAGGGTGTGAGCGCGTAAGGAAGGGCGTCGATGATCTCATTGCGCAGGTGCCCGTCGCCGGCATTGCGCACGCCGGCGGGGCGGCGCAGCTGCGCGCGGATCAGCGCGAGGGCGAGCTGGCCGGCCAGGAGCTCGTCGAAGGCGAGGCGCGACCAGAACGGCTGGTCGGGCAGGATGTCCGTGAGCTCGACCGGCTGGTGCACGCGGGTGAGGGCCTCAGCGATTGGCGGGAAGTGGCAGCGGCGCAGCACCTCGGGGCTGATCCATTCCGGCAATGCGGGGAGCTTCTGCAGCGCCTGCGCGATCGCGCGGCGGAGCGAGCCGAGCGCGAGGCCTTCCGTCAGCGGGTAGATCGGGTCGATGCCGGAGAGCTTTGAGATCGCCTCCTCGTCGAGCACGCGGTCGGGATGCACGATCTGCGGAATGCCGTCATACATCTGCAGCGTGCCGGAGACGTAGCGCTTCTCGCCCATCGGCAGCAGCTTCTCGACATAGCCGGGCTTGGCGCGAAAAAACGTCAGCACGACATCGCCGGTATCGTCGCTGGCATAGACCAGATACGGCGCGCGCGAATTGCGCGGCGGGGGCGGGCGGTGGCGATCGACGGTGACCTCCAGCGTCACCATGGTTCCAACGGCCGCATCGCGGATCTTCGGCCGGGCGCGGCGGTCGATGACCTGGCTCGGCAGATGCAGCAGCAGATCGACCAGTCGCGGCGTCTCGCTCCGGCTGAGCAGATATTGCAGCAGCTTGTCCTGCTTCGGACCGACGCCGGGCAGGCTGGTCACGGGAGCAAACAGCGGATTGAGCAGGCTGGGGCGCATTGGCGAAAACTAGAACTGTTCGTGACCGTGATGGCCAGTTTTGTGCGGGACGTCCACGGCTTTATTCCGTCCCGACCATGATGGGGCCGCCTGGACCGGCAGAACGCTGCCGATCCAGCTTGGCCACGCTATGCGGCTCGAAATGCGGCGCCTTTGAACCGCTTGACCGGCCGGCCGCGCTCGAGCTGATCGTGTGCCGCGTGGGTCTCGTTCCGGGCGGCGATCGCGGCCAGTTCGCCTTGCAGCCTGAGCAGGGCCGCCAGCCGCTCCAGTGCCAGCGCCTTGTTCCGATGTTGCGAACGTTCTTCGCGCGCCACGACCGCAAGCCCGCTTGGAACGTGGACGGCCCGCACGGCGCTTTCGGTCTTGTTCTGATGCTGGCCGCCCGGGCCACCGGCCCGGAAGGCTTCAAAGCGAACATCCTGGGCGCTGATGGCCTTCGGCGCGTCGGGCAGCGCCGGAAGCTCGAAAACGCCGATGAACCAGTTCTTTCGCTTGTGATGCGGCCTGAGCGGGCTTTGCGCCGTCCATTGGACCGCACCAATCCACGGGCGCGCAAAGGCGGCTGCGCCATCGCCATGGACGACAACGAGCGCCGATGCCGGACCGTGCTTGTCGGGACTGGGTCCTTCAAGATGGTCGGTGTCGAATCCGAGCGAGGTCGCTTCGGCGACGAGAGCTGCAACTGCATTCGCGACCGCGATCCGGCATTCCGCCGGGCCGCGTCCGCTGGTGAACAGAAGCCGGATCATCGGCGATCCTCCTTCCAGCTTTTGTCGCGCTTGCCGCTCGCCGCGGTGCTGGACTGGGCCTTCTTGAAGGTTAGCAGCGGCCGGAAGGTGGCCACCACGCGCGCGAGGCCGAACTCCACGAGGTCGGCGATGACGCGCTCGATGCTCTTGTAGGCGTCCGGCGCTTCCTCCGCGAGCAGGCCGCGATCTCCGCAGACGACGATGCCGCCGAACGGATTGCGTTCCAGCCTTGCGATGTCGGACCGCTTGACCCGGACGCGACCGTGCATGGACGCACGGTCGTACTTGCGGCCCGCGCCGTGCGCGAGCGATGCGAGCGCTTCGGCTTGCATGTCCGCCAGAGGCTCGACCAGGTACGACAGCGTTCCGCGCGATCCTGGCACCGGCACCAGTCCGCGATCCGCGGCAGCCGCTCCCTTGCGATGCAGTGCCAGGACATCACCCGTTGCGGCACGCCGATACTCGACCATGTTGTGCGCGAGGTCGCTCACCGCACGCAGGCCGGCGCGCGCCGCCGCGGCGGTCCGCTCGGCGATGATGCGGCGATTGAGCTTCGCCCATCGCACGGCGTGATCATGTTCTGCCAGATAGGCCCCTCCTTCGTCGCTGCCGATGGAAAGGGGGGCCTGTCCGCCCCGCAAAGCCCGCTCCAGGATCGAGAAGCCAAGGCCTCGCGAGCCGGAATGAACCAGGACGTACGAGAGGCTCCGGTCGAGGCCAGCTCTCGCGGCTGCGTCCGGCGCAAGGATTTCGTCGATGGCTTGCAGCTCGCAGAAATGATTGCCGCCGCCGATGCTGCCGAGCGCGGCATCGAAGGTGGTGGTCCCGAGGTCTGCGTCGGCCAGCGCGTTTTCCACGTCGCCATTCCAGGGGTGGTCGAGCGCGTGCATGCGTTCGGCAAGATGATCGAGCCGTAGCTTGCGCGCGGCGATGTCCAGTTCGAACAGGCCCATGCCGCAGCCGATGTCGGAGCCGACCAGTTGCGGGTGAATCCGGTCTGACAGAATGGCGCAGCCGACCGGACCATATTTGCCCGGATGAAGATCAGGCATGGCGGCAACCGCCCGGACTCCAGGCAGCCCAGCGACGTGTTCAAGTTGAAGCGTTGCGTTGCCTTCGATCCACGTTTTGGACGAGGCGAAGATGTGGATCGGCGCGCGGCCGTCCACGTTGGGAAAAGTGCCCATTAAAAAGCTTTCAGAAGGTAGGGATGTCGACACGCGCAGGGACGCGCGTGGTTTCCCTAACGGCGCGGCCAACGCACGCGCAGTTTAGGCGATGCCCTCGACGGGGCGGCGAGACATGATCGTCATCGAGCCTTCTCCCTGATGGTCGCACGAATAGGGGCGACGGAACCGGCAAGACACATAGCGGCGAAATCGAAAAGCCGCAAGTCACGGGTCAAATCACAGGTGATGACGCTGGCCGGGCGTGGAGTCCGGCTGGAGGCGGAGCACGCCTGATCGGGCCTGCAAGCCACACCCCTTATTTTTGCACGGACTGGCGCGGGGAATGCTGCTGACTTTCCAAGGCGCAGGGCCTATATCAGCCCCGCCCGGCACGTCCGGGCTTTCTGCGTTTGACTGGATTTGAGACATGACGGGAACGACACGATCGAGCAGCGGGCTGGATGACCGCCGCAAGCGGCTTCTGTTCCGCTGCTGGCACCGCGGCACGCGCGAGATGGACCTGATCCTCGGCCGCTTCGCGGACGCCGAGATCGGCAACCTGTCCGACGCCGAGCTTGATCAGCTCGAGGCCCTGCTCGAGGTCAACGACCCCGATCTCTATGCCGCCATCACCGGCGACAAGGTGCTGCCGGCCGACGTCACCGGCGCGCTGTTCGCCCGCATCAAGGCGTTTCCGATCGCGGACGGCAGCGCATGAAGCAGGGGATGAAATCGCCGGCCGAGCTGCTCACGCCCGGCCGCGCGCTGACGCTCGCCAATGTCGCGGAGGGCGCGGAAGGCCTCGTCGTCTCCGATCTCGCCCGTGCCATCGCGGCGCGGCCGAAGAAGCCGGCCGTCAGCCTTGCGGTCGTCTGCCGCGACGGCGGGCGCATGCAGCAGCTCGAACGCGCGCTGCGGTTCTTCGCGCCCGATCTGCCGGTGCTGACCTTTCCGGCCTGGGACTGCCAGCCCTATGACCGCGTCTCGCCGCATGGCGGCATTCTCGCGCAGCGCCTGACCACGCTGGCGCGGCTCGCCTCGCTCACCGGCAGCGACAAGCCGCTGATCGTGCTGACCACGGTGAACGCGGTGGTGCAGCGCGTGCCCGCGCGCGAGCTCGTCGCCGCGCAGGCGCTGTCCGTTGCCCCGGGCAATGTCGTGCCGATGGACACCGTCGTCGCCTGGCTCGAGCACAACGGCTACAACCGCTCCTCCACCGTGCGCGAGCCCGGCGAATACGCCGTGCGCGGCGGCATTCTGGACCTGTTTCCGGCCGGCCTCGAGCAGCCGGTCCGCTTCGACTTCTTCGGCGACAGCCTGGAATCGATCCGCTCCTTCGATGCCGAGACCCAGCGCACGCTGCTCGACATGCGCTCGCTTGACCTCGTGCCGGTCTCCGAATTCCAGCTCGTCACCGACACCATTCGCCGTTTCCGCATGGGCTACGTCGCCGAGTTCGGCGCGCCCGAGCGCGACGATGCGCTGTACGAGGCGGTCAGCGAGGGCCGCCGCCATCCCGGCATGGAGCACTGGCTGCCGCTGTTCCAGGACCGGATGGACACGCTGTTCGATTATCTGCAAGGGGCCGCCGTTGCGATCGAGCCGCAGGCCGAGGATGCAATCCGCGAGCGCTTCAAGCAGATCCAGGACTATTACGAGGCCCGCCGCGACGCCATGGAGCATCCCGGCGGTGGCGCTATTTACAAGCCGCTGCCGCCAGACCGGCTCTATTTGACCGACGAGGAGTGGACCAAGCGCGAAAGCGGGATGCCGCTGGTGCGGTTGACGCAGTTCTCGGTTCCGGCGGACGGGACGAGCGTCGTCGATGCCGGCGCGCGCAAGGGCCGCGACTTTGCGCCGGAGCGCAACGACACCACCGTCAACGTGTTCGAGTCCGTCGTCAGCCACGTCATGGCGCTGCAAGCCCAGCGCAAGAAGGTCGTGATCGCGCTCTGGACGGAAGGCTCGCGCGATCGCATGACCTCGATGCTGCGCGACCACAAGCTTGCCCATACCACCAGCGTCAACAGCTGGCGGACGGTGCAGGCGACCCCGCGCAACGAGACCATGCTCGCCGTGCTCGGCCTGGAGAGTGGTTTCGAGACCGACGAGATCGCGCTCATCAGCGAGCAGGACATTCTGGGCGACCGCCTGGTGCGGCCCCGCAAGGCGAGCCGCAAGCTCGACAATTTCATATCGGAGGTGACGAGCCTCACCGCCGGCGACATCGTCGTCCATGTTGATCACGGCATCGGCCGCTTCATCGGCCTGCAGACCCTCGATGTAGCCGGTGCGCCGCATGACTGCTTGGAACTGCATTATGCCGCCGAGACAAAACTGTTCCTCCCGGTCGAGAACATTGAGCTTCTGTCCCGCTACGGCTCTGACCAGACCACGGTCGAGCTCGATCGCCTCGGCGGCTCGGGCTGGCAGACCCGCAAGGCGAAGCTGAAGAACCGCATCCGCGAGATCGCGGGCGAACTGATCAAGATCGCCGCTGCGCGTCATTTGCACGAGGCACCTAAGCTGCCGGTGCAGCAGGGCCTCTATGACGAGTTCTGCGCGCGGTTCCCCTATGATGAGACCGAGGATCAGCTCGGCGCCATCGAATCCACCCTGAAAGACCTCGAGCTCGGCCGTCCCATGGACCGGCTGATCTGCGGCGACGTCGGCTTCGGCAAGACGGAGGTGGCGCTGCGCGCGGCGTTTGCCGTTGCGCTCGAAGGCAAGCAGGTTGCGGTCGTGGTGCCGACCACGCTGCTCGCGCGCCAGCACGCAAAAACCTTCACCGAGCGCTTCAAGGGCTTTCCGGTGAACGTGGCGCAGGCCTCGCGCCTGGTCGCGACCAAGGAGCTGAACCAGGTCAAGAAGGGCATTGCCGACGGTTCGGTCGATATCGTCGTCGGCACCCACGCGCTGCTCGGCAAGGCCATCAAATTCCGCGATCTCGGCCTCGTCATCGTCGACGAGGAGCAGCACTTTGGCGTCACTCACAAGGAGCGGCTGAAGGCGCTGCGTTCCGAAGTGCACGTGCTGACGCTGTCGGCGACGCCGATCCCGCGCACCTTGCAGCTTGCACTCACCGGCGTCCGCGAGCTCTCGATCATCGCATCGCCTCCGGTCGATCGCCTTGCGGTCCGCACCTTCGTCGCCCCGCACGATCCCTTGATGATCCGCGAGGCGCTGCTGCGCGAGCGCTATCGCGGCGGCCAGGCGTTCTACGTGGTGCCGCGCATCGACGATCTCGCCGAGGTCAAGGACTTCCTCGACAAGAACGTGCCGGAGATGAAGGTCGCTGTCGCGCACGGCCAGATGCCGCCTGCCGTGATCGAGGACATCATGACCGCGTTCTATGACGGCAAATTCGACATCCTGCTATCGACCACCATCGTGGAGTCCGGTCTCGACATCCCCAACGCCAACACGCTGATCGTGCACCGCGCAGACATGTTCGGCCTCGCCCAGCTCTACCAGCTCCGCGGCCGCGTCGGCCGTTCGAAGCTGCGAGCCTACGCGCTGTTCACGCTGCCGGCGCAGCAGAAGATCACCGCGCAGGCCGAGCGCCGGCTCACCGTGCTGCAATCGCTGGAGACGCTGGGCGCCGGCTTCCAGCTCGCATCCCACGACCTCGACATCCGCGGCGCCGGCAATCTGCTCGGCGAGGAACAGTCCGGCCACATCAAGGAGGTCGGCTTCGAGCTCTACCAGTCGATGCTGGAGGAGGCGATCGTCAACCTCAAGGCCGGCGTCTCCGAGCCCGCCGCCGACCGCTGGTCGCCGTCGATCACCATTGGCATGCCGGTGCTCATCCCCGAGGATTACGTCAGCGACCTCTCGGTGCGGCTGTCGCTGTACCGGCGGCTGGCCGATCTCGACACCGAGGAGGAGATCGAGAATTTTGGCGCCGAGATGCGCGACCGCTTCGGCGTGCTGCCGGACGAAGTGCGCTACCTGTTCAAGGTCGCCGCGATCAAGGCGTTCTGCCGCAGGGCCAATGTCGAGAAGATCGACGCCGGCCCGAAGGGCGCCGTCATCGTCTTCCGCGACAATTCCTTCGCCTATCCCGACCGCCTGGTGTCGTTCATCCGCAGCTATGGCCAGGCCGCCAAGGTGCGGCCCGACATGAAGGTGGTGTTCCTGCAGGACTGGGAAACGCCGGAAGATCGTCTCGTCGGCACCACCGAGATCATGCGCCAGCTGGCGCAGCTCGCGGCGAGCAAGAAGGCGGCGTAGCGGCGAAGCGAGATCTCGTAGGGTGGGCAAAGCGGCTTGTCCGCCGTAGCTCGAAGAGAAGGCGGAAGCGTGCCCACCGCTTCCGTCATGGCGGAGAGATGGTGGGCACGGCGCTACGCGCCTTTGCCCACCCTACGGTGCGTGTGCTCGCCGCTGCCCTGCGTCCCCCGTCAGAGGACCACGTCCCGGTTGACGTTCTTGTACAGAAGATAGACCGCGCGGCTCGAACCGGTGGGATAGAATTGTTGCGGACAGAACGAGCCCATCCAGATGAAGTCATCAACCCAGATTTCGTGCCAGCTATCGCCGAGATAATACAGGCCTTGCCCCTCCAGCATGAACAACCCGTGTTCCATGATATGGGTCTCGACGGCTGGAAAGCAGACGCCGGGTTGGAAGAACATCAGGTTCATCTCGAAATCGAACCGCAGGTCGCCCATCGGCAGCAGGTGCTTGAAGCCGCGCCCCTCCAGTCCGGTATGGTTCGTGATCGGCATCGATTGTTGCTGACCGATGATTGCCGTCGGTGACGCGATGCCGTCAGCCGTTTCATAACGCTTCTTGACGGCGAGAACGCGGGCGGCAGCACCGGGATGGCAGCTCATCGTGAAGGACGTACTGGCCGGAACGTAGGCAAAGGCGCCTGCTGTCAGCGAGGTCGGGCCTTCGCTGCCTATGCTGATGTCGACGGCCCCCGCAACGACGTAGAAGAAGTGCTGAACATCCACGCAGATCGGCTGGGCCGTGCCGCCCGAGGGCTCGATCTCCAGCATGAACTGGGCAAAATCGGCTCCGAGGCTCGGCGCCGCCAGAAAGCGCACGGTTGTTGACGCCCACGCCGGCAGCCGGCTCTTCAAGACGCCTTCAGGCGGCATGAACGCGAAATTGCGGCCGACGACAGCACGGCTGTGACCGATCGCGCCGGGACGAACGACGCCGGGTTGGACAGGCAGATCGGTGGGATGCATCTCAGAGTCCTCGGCCAACGCGCAACAGCGCGTCGCTGCAAAGCGTCGGCGCAAGACCGGGGCGTTGCGACGTGGATGATGTAGTTCTGCCGGCTCGTTCAATTTGATAGATGAGAGCGAGATGCACTGCAACGGCAGTGCCGCAGGGTGGCAAAGGCGCTCTTGCGCCGTGCCACCATTTTTCCAGAACGAGGGATGTGGTGGGCACGCTTCCGCCTTCGCTCTTCGAGCTACGGCGGACAAGTCGCTTTGCCCACCCTACGGCAGCGGGGGCGTAACTACGACGCCGCCCTTGACGCATCCGCCGACAGCCGCGCCAGCAGCGACCTTGCCGTGTCCGACGGCGACAGCGAGTCGACGCTGATGACGGGATCGCTGCGCATCTCGTGCTTGCCGTTCGAGGTGTGCCGCATCACCGCCGACAAACGGCGGGCGATCATATGCGCTGTGCGGAAGTCGGTCTCCGCGAACACCACGATCACCGACCCGTCCTTCTGCACCGCGCCAAAATCCATCTGCCGCATCAGACGGCTGAGAATGCGCGCGGCATCGAGCTGGGCGCGGGGATTGTTGGGATCGAAGGCGAAGCGCGCCACCGACAGGCCGCCGCCGCGGGCCAGCGTCTGCTCGACCGCCTTGGCAAAATCGCGGGCGAAGGCTTCCGTGGTGAGCAGACCGCTGCGCGGATCGAGCCAGCCGCCGGCATCGATCGAGCGCAGCGTGCGGCTCAGCTGCGCCTCCATTGCGTGCTGGCGGATCAGCGGTAGCGCGTTGGCGGCGATCCTCGTCGGCTCGCCCGCGATGAGCTCGAGATTGGGCAGGTCGTAGCTCTGCACGAGCTGGTGCGCGGTGACGACCACGGGCAGGGTGCGGAAGCGGGTGTCCTCGGCGAGCACGGTGAGGAAGGCATCGGTCACGCGTGCGGTGAAGCCTTCGGCGAGCACGACGCCGTCGATATCGCGGGTGTTGAGATGTTTCGCCGCGGCCTCGATCGAGAGCGCGCCGACCACGCCGACGCGCTCGCCGAGTGCGACGGAGAGGGCCGGATAGGCGGCGCCGCGGCCGATCAGCAGCACGGTGGCATCGCGCGAGGGGTCGCCCTCGGGCAGCACGACCTTGGCCTCTGGCAGCCGGCGCAGCACGGTCGAATGCAGGGTGCGGACGCGTAGCGCGGCACGCAGCCTTGCGCTCAGACGTTCGGGATGGCCGTCGCGCGAGGCGAAGGGCAGGGCGTTGTGCGGCAGCGTGCCCGTCGCATCCAGGGCCACGAAGGGAAGGTAGGGCGATTGGTCGGCGATCTTCCTGGCGAGCAGCGCCAGATGCGGCTCATGTCCGCTGTGCATCGCGGCGAGCACCGCGGCCGGCTGCACCTGCTCGACCGCGCGTGTCGCGCTGGCCCAGTCGGTGTCGACCACGGGGAAGAGCCGGGCTTCGTCCAGCGCCGCAACGACGGCGGGGCGCTCGGCATTGGACACAAACAGGATCGGGCCCGCCTGGGACATCGAAAAACTCTGATCACGCAACAGGTGCCGCGCAATCTAGTTTGGCCGCCTTAATGCGGCGTCAACGGAGCCCTTGAAACTGTGCTCAGGCCGGCCCGGAGCGGTCGCGAAAAGCCTCGACCATCAGGGGGTTAAGCCCGAGCTCGCTGAGCGCCTCGCGGGCGCGGGCATTGTCCTGGGCCCGTCCTGCCAGCCGGTGGCCGGAGAGGCGGTCGGGCAGCGCGGTGAGCAGGGCGCCCTGGCCGAGCCGGCGCGCCCATTCCTGGAGGTCGTTGGAGAGGAAGCGGTAGCCGCCGACGGCCATGATGCCGGAGGGCGGTGCGGTGATACAGATTGCGCCGTTCGCCCGGTCGAGCCGCGCCGCATAACCGGTATCGACATAGTCGCGCGGCGGCTGCGCGATCAGTGCCTCGCCGACCGGCTGCGGCGGGGCGTAGGCCGCGATCGGCACCATCGCCCCGCGCAGGCCGAGCGTGCCCTTCGGCGTCAAGAGGATCTCGCCGGCAATGGAGGAGCCGGCCTGTTCGCGCGGCGCGCCGTGCGGTCCGGGCATCACCGGCACCGGCATGCCGTCCTCGCCGCGGCGGGCGCCGAACAATCCGGCCTCGCCGAACAGATACACATCCGTCAGTGGCGCATGCGGCGCGATCCAGGCATCGCTCGCCGCGACCTGCTCCGGCGCGCGCCACAGGCCGATGACGTTGCGCAACGTCGGCATCCGTGCCGCGAGATCGGCGTCGCCGAGCCGCAGCGCGAGCTGCGCCGGCGCGATCAGCACCTCGCATTCGTGCTCGTTGATCTGCTGCTCCAGCACGTCGTTCTCGAACGGATGATGCAGCGCCAGCGTGCCGCCCGACAGCAACCACACCGCGAGCGAAGAGGCGAGGCCTGCGAACGACATCGGCGTGAACGCCGCCATCACGGTCGCGCCCTGCTTGATGTCGGCTTCGAGCGACATCGCAAGCCCGCCGGCGATCAGGCTGAAATGCGGCCGCGGCACCGGGCGAAAGCCCTCCGCCGTGACGTCGAAGGAGATCATCGCCGCCTTGCGGCCGTCCTGGATCACGGCGCGCGTGGTGCCGGGCGGACGGGCCAGGACGTCGTCGAGCGAGGCCATGCCTTCGGGCAGGTCGCGCCCGAAACCGTAGACATGACGGATCGAGAACGCCTCGGCGGCGGCGTGCATCGCGAGGTCGGCATAGCTGACGCCGTCGACCGTGCTCATGGTGACGATGGCGCGTGCCGCGGTGCGGTTCAGCGCCGCGGTCAGTTCCGCGTGCCGCCACAGCAGCGGCAGCACGGCGACGACGAGGCCGGCGCGATGGGCGGCGAGCACGGTGAGCACGAACTCCACCGTGTTGGGCAACTGGATCGCGATGACGGAATTGGCCGGCAGGCCCGATTCGACGAAATGGGCCGACAGGGCCTCGATGGCCGTGTCGGCCTCGGCATAGCTCATCCGCCGCGGCTGATGCCCGGTGACGCGCGCCTTGTTGAGGGGATCGAGCAGGGCGGTCGCGTGCGGCTGCCGCATCAGCGTGCGCTGAAACAGCGTGTCGAGCGTCGGCGATACGGCTGGCTGGTTCACGGCGTCACTTCGTTTGCGTCGCTTGAGGCTCACCCTTCGACCACCAGGTCTCCGGCAGGTAGCCGGACAGCGCGGTGGCCTTCGGTCGTTCTATCCGATTCCAGCGCGCGATCCATTGCTCGGATACGTTAAACAGCGGGATTGTGTAGAAGCCCGCGATCAGGGCGCGATCGAGCGCGCGCACTGCCGAGACGAAATCCGTATGTTCGCGGGCCTCCAGCAGGGCGCCGATCATGGCGTCGATGGCGGGATCCCTGGCGCCCATGTAGTTTCGGGTGCCCGGATTGTCGGCGGCAGCGCTGCCCCAATAGAAATACTGCTCGTTGCCGGGCGACAGCGACTGGTCCCAGCGGTTCTGGATCATGTCGAACTCGTAGGCGAGCCGGCGCTGGTCGAATTGCACGGGATCGACCGCGCGCACGCTGGCCTCGATGCCGGCGCGCTTGAGGTCGCGCTGGAAGGCGAGCGCGATGCGCTCCTGGTCGCGGGTCGTGACCATGATCTCGAAGGTGAAGGGCGCCTTGGTCGTACGGCCGCGCAGCACCGTGCCGTCGAGATCGTAGCCGGCCTCCGACAACAGTTTCAGCGCGGCGCGCAGCGTGGTGCGGTCGCGGCCCGAACCGTCGGTCACGGGCAGACGGTAGCTGCCCTCCAATATCTCGGGCGCAATCTGCGCTGCGAAGGGTTTGAGCAGCTCGCGCTCGCGCGCATCCGCAGGCCTGCCATAGGCCGACAGCTCGGAGCCGGCGAAATAGCCGGCGACGCGCGAATAGAGGCCGAAGAAGTAGTTGCGGTTGACCAGCTCGAAATCGAACAACAGCGTCAGGGCCTTCCGCACCCGGATGTCGGCGAAGACCGGACGGCGGGTGTTGAACACCAGGAATTCTGACGGTTGCGGCACGCCCGGCTTGACCGTGTCGCGGATCACCTCGCCGCTTCGGGCGGCCGGAAAATCGTAGCCGTCGTGCCAGCGCAGCGGCTCGTGCTCGACGCGGAAATCGTAGAGGCCGCGCTTGAAGGCTTCGAACTGGCCGTTCGCCTCGCGAAAATAATCGAGCCTGATCTCGTCGAAATTGAACAGGCCCCGATTCACGGCGAGGTCGCGGCCCCAATAATCGGGATTGCGCGTGAGCGTCACGCTGGCGCCGGGTTTCACTGCCGTGACCCGGTAGGGGCCGGAGCCGACCGGCCCGGTCAGCGTCGTCTCCTCGAAGGTCGCAACGTCAATCGCATGCTTCGGCAGGATCGGCATCAGGCCGAGGATCAGCGGCAGTTCCCGGTCGTTGGCCCCGGCAAGATCGAAGCGGACGGTGAGGGGGTCGGTTGCCTCAGCCTTCGCGGCCTTGGCATAGTATTGCCGCAGGTTCGGGCGGCCGTGGTCGCGCAGCAGCTGCCAGGAGAACAGCACGTCCTCGGCCGTTACCGGCTTGCCGTCGGAGAAGCGGGCGCGGGGATCGAGGCGGAACGTGACGAAGGTCCGGTCGTCGTCGGTTTCGACCGATTTTGCAAGCAGGCCGTAAAGCGTGAATGGCTCGTCCTGGCCGCGCGCAAGCAGGCTCTCGACCACGTAGCTGCGGACCGGCTGCACCGCCAATCCCTTCACGATGAAGGGATTGAGACTGTCGAAGGTTCCGAGAATGCCCCAGGTCAGCCGGCCGCCCTTGCGGGCATCGGGATTGGCGTAGGGCATGTGGGTGAAATCGGCGGGCATCGCCGGCTTGCCGTGCATGGCGATGGCATGGGCTTCTTCGGCGCGTGCAGCACCGGTCGACGGGCCAGCGGCGAGCGCAAAGGCAAGGACGCAGAGGCGGAGACCGGGGCCCTCGAAGAGGCGCTGGAACATGAACATCGGCACACGTTGATTCGAGGACCGGCGAGCCCGAATCCTATCACAGGGAATTTCACTGGGCGCAGCTGCGGATGTGGTCAAAGACGCTTGTCGGCATTGATCTTTTCGTCGGCCACGCTAAGAAGGCACCCAATCGCGCAAGAGCGCCGAGCCCGTCACGTATCCGCCTCAATTGACGGGGAGAGAGCCGCGCCCAAGGCGGCTTGGTTCGGTGCTTCGGAGCGGTTCGGGCACTTCCCGTTCAGAAAGGGTTTTCTGCAATGAATTTCCGTTACTTGGCCGCGTCCGTCCGGCCGCGCGGGCGACTTCTCGCCTTGTTGACGGCGACGGCATTGGCCGTTCCGTTTGCTGCCGAAGCCCAGACCCCGGCTCCGGCCCCCGGCGCGCCCGCGGCGCCCAAGGCGGCTCCGGCTCCGAAAGCGGCTCCGAAGGCTGCCCCCAAGGCTCCCGCACCGGCGGCCCAGGCCCCCGCTCAAGCTCCTGCCCAGGGCGCTCCGGCGCAGCAGGGCGCGGCCCAGCCCGCCGACCAGCAGATCCAGCTGATCTACGCTCCCTGGACCAAGTTCTGCCTCAAGGGCCAGGACGCCAACGCCAAGCAGGTCTGCTTCACCGGCAAGGACGGTCGCATCGAATCGGGCCAGCCGGTCATTGCCGCCGTCATCATCGAGCCGGAAGGCGAGCCCAAGAAGATCCTGCGCGTGACGCTGCCGCTCGGCATGCAGCTGGTCCACGGCACCCGGATCATCGTGGATGGCAACGCACCGCTGCAGCAGCCGTATGTGATCTGCTTCCAGAACGGCTGCATGTCCGACTACGAGGCCACGCCCGAGCTCATCAACAGCATGAAGAAGGGCCAGAACCTCGTTGTCCAGGCGATCAACGCCAACGGCGCGCCGCTGACCCTGCCGCTGCCGCTCGCCGGCGAATTCCAGAAGGCCTATGACGGTCCGCCGACCGATCCGAAGGTGTTCGAGGAAACCCAGAAGAAGCTCCAGGAAGAGCTTCAGAAGAAGGCTGACGAGCAGCGCAAGAAGCTCGAGCAGCAGGGCACGCCGCCCGGTGCGGCGCCGACCGGTCAGAAGTAATCGGGGCTCAAATCCCGGGCATGAAAAAGGCGCTCATCTCGAGCGCCTTTTTTGCTAGCCGTATGTCGGCTTGTGCTGGTCGTATGTCGGCGGTGAAACTTCAGTTCAGCGACGGATTGCGGGGGCGGTAGCCGCCATCCTTGTTCTTGATGAAGATCTCTGCGACCTGCGAGTGCCGGATCGGCTCGCCGGAATCATCGGGCAACAAGTTCTGTTCGGAGACGTAGGCGACGTATTCCGACTCCGCGTTCTCCGCGAGCAGGTGATAGAACGGCTGGTCCTTGTGGGGCCGCACTTCCTCGGGAATCGACAGCCACCACTCCTCGGTGTTGTTGAATTCCGGATCGATGTCGAAGATCACGCCCCGGAACGAGAAGATCCGGTGGCGCACGACCTGTCCGATCTGGAATTTGGCTGTCCGCGCTTTAATCATCCCCCGTCGATAGACCAGGATTGTGGCCGATGCTAGTGGCCTTATCTGGAATTAACCTTCGCGTCCGGGGCGGATAGCCCCCAAGTCTTCAGAAAACACTTCATCAATGCTCGATATCCTCAATCTGGCTCTACCTTATTTTGGCCTGATCTTCGTTGGTTTCGCCTGCGGCAAGGTCAAGGCCCTGCCGGAATCGGGCCTCGCCTGGATGAACTTCTTCCTGCTCTACGTGTCACTGCCGGCGCTGCTGTTCGCAATCATGTCGAAGACGCCGTTCGCGGAGCTGAACAACCCGCCGTTTCTGGTCGCGACCACGCTGTCGACGGTTGTGGCGTTCACCCTGGCGCTGGTCGTCGGCAAGGTGCTGGGACGCCTGACATTGCGCGAGGCGACGCTCGCGGGCCTCTCCGGCGGCTACGGCAATATCGGCTATATGGGACCGGGGCTGGCGCTCGCCGTGCTCGGGACCAAGGCCGCGGCGCCGACCGCGCTGATCTTCTGCTGCGACAGCATCTTCCTGTTCACGATCGTGCCGCTCCTGATCGAGCTCTCCGATCGCGACCATCCCTCCATCGTGCACGCCTTCGGCGTGGTGCTGAAGCAGATCGTGCTCAACCCGCTGATCATGTCGGCCTGCTTTGGCGCGGCGGTGGCCGCGCTCCACATCGAGCTGCCGGTCGCGCTCGACCGCACCATCACCTTCCTCCAGAACGCGGCTGCGCCGACCGCGCTGTTCGTGCTCGGCGTGACCGTGGCGCTCCGTCCGTTCGACCGTGTGCCGTGGGAGGTGCCCGGCGTGATCGCGGTGAAGCTCCTGATCCATCCGCTCGCGGCGTTCGGCTTGATGCTGGCGTTCGGTCCGTTCGCGCAGCCCTGGGCCGCGACCGCCGTGCTGATGGCCTCGCTGCCGCCGGCGCTCAACGTGTTCGTCATTGCTCGGCAGAACGATGCCTGGATCGAATCCGCCTCCGTCGCCGTGCTGCTCGGGACGTTTGCGTCGGTGGTCACGCTGACCAGCGTGATGTGGGCGATCCAGACCGGCCGGCTCGTGTTTCCGTGAGGGAAGTGGTCAGGCCGTTCAAGACCTGACGGGCGGTTCTTCCGTCACGATGCTGCGGTCCGCGCGGCGAGAAATGCCTGCTCCAGGTGGGCGCGCATGCGGGTCGAGGCCAGCGGCGCGTCACCGTCGGCAATGGCCTCGATGATCGCGAGGTGCTCCCGGCACCATTCGCGGACGCGCCGGCTGTCGAAATAGCTGCCGAATTCAAGCAGGCGCCGCAGCCGGTTCTGATACTGAACCGCCTGGGCGAAGAATGCGTTGCCGCAGAACTCGGCGCACATCTCGTGAAATGCGGCGTCCGTCTCGAACAATTGCGTGCTGGAGACCGATGCGATGTCGGGGTGCGAGACCAGGTAAAGGTGCTGCAGGCGCATTCGTTCGATGGCGGCGGGATCCGGCTTGAAAGTCGCCAGCAGAAACGCCGAGGGCTCGATCGTCAGGCGAAATTCGTAGCTGGCACGCAGCGAGATGACGGAGTCGAGCGTCGGCAGGAACGCCCAGCCATGCCCTTGCTTGCGTGCGATCAGGCCGTCTTCGGCAAGACGGGAGAGGGTGCGCGCCAGCGCGACGCGGTCCACGTCATAGCGGCGCGCGATCTCGCTCTGGGTGATGGAGCTGGGAATGCGGTGCTCGAGCCGGTCGCGAACGAGCCTTGCGTAGAGCTTCTCGTCCGCCGTCGATGGCACCTCGATCTCGATACGATGCAGCGAATCGAACGGCTTGCGCAGGAAGAAGCCGTGGTTCTTCCTGGTCTCGACGATGCCGCGCTCGGCAAGCAGGTCCAGCGCCGACCTGATCGGGGTCCGCGAGACGCCGATCAGATCGGCGAGCTGCTGCTCGCGCAGATGATGGCCGGGCTCCAGCTTGGCGTCCCTGATGACATCCAGGATCTGGTTGGCGAGGCGAAAGCGGGTTTGCTGGGTTGACCGCGCCATGGCGGGAGGCTCTGGGATCCGTCCTGAAGTACGAGTTGTTACTTGCGATACAATGGCTTGAGCTGAGATCCCGGTCAAAATCCATCTGACTAAAGCTTAGACAGCGGATGCTCGCGGATCAGGCTTGACGTAAAAGGCGGCAAGGATTGTATATTAGCCAACAATAAAACAATCAAGCCACAGGGGTACCCCATGTCTCGTTTACGCCTTGCCTGCGGAATCCTGTCGCTTTGCCTGTCCGGATCGGTGATGGCGGCTGACCTCTCGTCGGCCACGCTGGTCGAAAAGGGCGCACTGACCTACGGCGTTGCCGGCACCTTCGCGCCGTTCGAGTTTCAGAAGGACGGCAAGCTCTCCGGCTTCGACATCGATATGATCGGACTTCTGAGCAAGAAGCTCGGCGTCGAGGCCAAGCCGATGAACATGGAGTTCAAGGGGCTGATCGTCGCGCTGCAAGGCGGCCGCGCCGACATCATCAATTCGGCCATGTACATCAACGAGCAGCGTGCGGCCCAGGTGGACTTCGTCCCCTATCTCAAGATCGGCACGCTCGTCGTGGTGCAGGCGGGCAATCCCGCCAAGATCACCGGTCGCGACGATTCCCTTTGCGGCAAGACCATCGCCGTCACGCTCGGCGGAATCCAGGAAACCTATGCGCGGCAGGACGACAAGCGCTGCCGCGACAAGGGGCTTGCCGCCATCAACGTGATGACGCTGCCGACCGCGCAGGATTCGGCGCTGACGCTCCGGCAGGGGCGGGCTGATGTCCTGTTCAATTCCACGCCCGGCGTGGTCGAGTTGATGGACAAGGTGCCCGGCGTCTACGCCGTGGCGGGGGCGGAGTTCGAAGCCAACACGCAGATCGGCATGGCCGTGCGCAAGGGCGACACCGCGATGAAGTCGGCGATGGAGGCCGCGCTGAAGGAGATCGTTGCCGACGGCTCCTACAAGAAGCTGATTGAAACCTGGAAGTTTCCTGCCTCGGTGTCGCTGTTCGACTAAAGGAGCCTGCCGGTGTCCATCGAACTCGTCCTGAAGTACCTGACCTCGCCGAACTTCCTGCGCGGTGCGGAGATGACCCTGCTGCTGACGGTCGCCTCGCTGATCTTCGGCGTCCTGATCGGCCTCGTGCTTGCCTTGATCCAGGAGAGCCAGACCCGGATCGGCACCGTCGTGACGCTGGCCTATCTCTGGCTGTTCCGCGGCACGCCGGTGCTGTTTCAGATCATCTTCATCTACAACGTTCTGCCGTCGTTCGGCATCAGGCTTTCGGCCTTCGTCTGCGCGGTGCTGGCATTGTCGCTGAACGAGGGCGCCTACATGGCGGAGATCCTGCGTTCGGGTCTTCAGGCCGTGAAGAAAGGACAGCGTACCGCCGGTCTCGCGCTCGGCATGACCCGAACCGAGATGATGCGCTACGTCGTGATCCCGCAGGCCGCGCGGATCGTGCTGCCGCCAATCGGCAACCAGATGATCGGCATGCTGAAGCTCAGCGCGCTCGTCTCGGTGATTGCGGTGGAGGAGCTGCTGCTGGTCGCGAACCAGACGGCGAGCGCCGACTTCCGCTATTTCGAGGCGTTGACCACCGCCGGCATCTATTATCTCGCGATGACCACGGCCTTCATGGGCCTGCAGATCCTACTCGAGACCGTGCTCGACCCGAAGAAGCGGCAGCGGATGCGGCGGCTGACGCTGACCGAACGGATGCTCGGAACATCGAAGGCGCTGGCGGTGCGATAACGCGGATGCAGCATCTTCTCGAAATCGTCGGCATCAACAAAAGCTTTGGCGCGACGCAGGTTCTGAAGACCTGCACGCTGACGGTCGATCCGTCGGAGACGCTCGTCGTGATCGGACCATCAGGGTCCGGCAAGTCGACGCTCTTGCGCTGCGTCAACCTGCTGGAGACGGTCGACAGCGGCGACATCTTCTTCGAAGGCGAGAACATCACGCGAGCCCGGCGCACCGCGCATTTGTTGCGCCGGCAGATCGGCATGGTGTTCCAGAATTTCGAGCTGTTCGCTCATCTGTCGGCGGCCGAGAACGTCATGCTGGCGCCCGTGAAGATTTTGGGAATGAGCCGCGCCGATGCCCATGACATCGCGGTCGACCTCTTGCGCAAGGTGCAGATCCCCGAGAAGGCGGACGCCTTCCCGGACGAACTGTCCGGCGGTCAGCAGCAGCGCGTCGCCATTGCGCGCGCGCTCGCGATGCGGCCCAAGCTGATGCTGTACGATGAGCCGACCTCCGCGCTCGATCCGGAAATGATCCGCGAGGTGCTCGATGTCATGACGACCCTCAGCGCCGAGGGCATGACGAGCATCGTCGTCACCCATGAGATGGGTTTCGCCAAGCGCGCAGCCGACAGAATTGTGTTCATGGAAAGCGGCGAGATCATCGAGAGCGCGCCGAGCGACCAGTTCTTCGGCGGCACGGTCAACGACCGGACGCGCCGCTTTCTCGATCAGATCCTTCACTGACCCCGATATCCGGAGCCCCTCGATGTCCACTTCTCCCGATGTCGCCCGCATGAAGCGGGAGCTCGCAAGGCTCATTGCGATCGACACGCAAAATCCTCCCGGTCACGAAGCCCCGGCGGCGCAATATCTGCACGACCTGCTGGTCACCGATGGCTTCGACGTCGGCTTGCAGGAGTACAGGCACGGACGGGTCAACGTCGTGGCGCGGCTAGAGAATGGCGCCGGCCCCGTCTTCGCCTTCAACACCCATATGGATGTTGTGCCCGTCGGCGAAGGCTGGTCCTCCGATCCCCTTAGCCTGACCGAGAAGGACGGCCGGCTCTATGGCCGCGGCGCCTGCGACTGCAAGGGGCCGCTGGCGGCGATGCTGGAGGCCATGCGGATGCTCGCGACCGATCGTGCGGCATGGTCGGGAACGCTGCTCGGCGTCTTCGTCGCGGATGAAGAAATCGCGAGCGAAGGCGCCAAATTCTATGCCGCGAGCCATCCTCGGATCGACGCCGCCGTGGTCGGCGAGCCGACCTCGAATGCCGTCTTCTCCGCGCACAAGGGCAGCCTGCGGCCCGTCGTGCGGGTGCACGGCGTCTCCGCGCATTCCGGGACGCCGCATCTCGGCGAGAACGCGATCTACCGGGCCGGCGAGTTGCTGGGCCTCGTCGCCGAGCATCACGACAAGGTCGTCCGTCACCGCAACCATCCCCTGGTCGGAGCCGCCAGCCTCACGGTCACCAGGATCAACGGTGGCCATGCCGACAACGTGCTGCCCGGCGCGTGCGATCTTCTGCTCGATCGCAGGATGGTGCCCGGGGAGGACGAGGACGCCGTGAAGCGCGAGATCGACGAGCTTCTCGTCGTGGCGCGCGAACGCTTCGGCCTGCGCGCCGAGGTCGTCGACTACAAAGCGACGACGGGCGGGGCGACGGAGACGGCGCAGGACAGCGCGATCGTGCAGGCGAGCCTTGCAGCAAGCCGGGCGCACGGTGTGACAAAGCCGGGTCCGTTCGGCTTCCAGGGCGCTTGCGACCTCGTGCATTTCACGGGCGTCGGCGCGCAAGGAGTCGTGATCGGTCCTGGCGATCTCGCCGTTGCCCACAAGCCCGACGAGTTCGTGCCGACCGACGAGTTCATCACGTCCAGCCTGATCTATCGCGACGTGGCGAAAGCCATGCTGCGCAACTAGGACCGAGCGTCTTGCGCGTTTCACTGCATCTGGCCGATCTGCACTATGGCGGCGGGCTCGTCCTGCACACGGCATCGTCGGGCAGCATTCCGTCCCTGGCGGAAGTCTATCTGCGGCTCGATGACGGCGAGACGGTCGGCGTCGGTGAGGTGAGGGCCAACATCGCCTATCTCAACGGCTATGACGAGCGGACCGTGGTAGACGCCATCATCGCCGCTGTTCGCGAGGTCGACTGGCGGCGCGATCCGCTCGATCTGATCGCGATGATGACGCTCTGGGAGGTGCCATACATCGCGCCGGTCCGCACGCTGATCGATTGCGCATTGCACGATCTCGTCGCGCGCCGGGAGCGCAAGACCCTGGCCGCCTGGCTTGGCGCGCCGAATGAGGATGTGACCTGCAAGACCAACCAGACCCTGTTCTGGTCCTCGCATGAAGACTTCCTTGCCAAGGCACAGGCCTATGTCGATCGCGGCTTTGGCGATCTCAAGGTGCGCATCGCCGTCGGCGATTTTGCCGAGGATCTGCGACGGGTCGCGGCCCTGCGCCAGCGCTTTGGCGGACGGGTGAAGATTGCAGCCGATGCCAACGGACGCTGGACGGCCAATGAGGCGCTGGCCAAGCTGGAGGCGCTCGCCGCGTATGATCTCGCTTATGTCGAGCAGCCGGTGCCGGCCGGCGACTGGGCAAGCATCGATGAGCTCGCGCGGAAGAGCCCTGTTCCCGTGATGCTCGACGAGAGCATCGCCTCGCCCGACGATATCGCACAGGTGTGCACCTATCGCGGGCGGGTCTTTGCGCATCTCAAGCTCGTGAAGCTCGGCGGCATAGCGCCGACCGTCGCGGCTGCGCGGAAGCTGTCTGCTGCCGGCGTGCCCTTCATGATCGGTCAGATGAACGAGGGCGCCGCTGCCACAGCGGCGGCGCTGCATGTCGCTTGCGCGACCAGCCCTGAATTCGCCGAGCTCTACGGAGCTGACGGGCTCGTCAATGATCCGGTCTCCGGCATCTCCTACACCGACGGGGCAATCCATGCGGAGCGCGCCCCTGGCCTCGGCGTGAAGTTCGACGCCGCCACCACCAAGCTCATCGGAGACTACAGATATGACTAGCGACGCCGTCCAGCAGGGCTCTGAATCAGCCTTCCCCAAGCAGGAATATGACGGGCGGGTCGCGCGTGCGCGTGCGCTGCTCGCCAAGGCCGGGATCGACGTCATGGTCGTCACCGGGCCCGAAAACATCTTCTACCTCACGGGGCAGCAGACGCCGGGCTATTACACGTTTCAGGCGCTGGTCCTCCCGGTCGAGGGCGAGCCGGCCTTCGTCGTCCGCCAGCTCGAATATTTCAACTTCATCGCGAATACGTTCATCGCCAATGCGCAAGTCTACCAGGACGGCGACCAGCCGGTGAACTTCCTGGTCAACGTCATCAAGGACCGCGGCTGGGCATCGAAGCGCATCGCAATCGACAAGCGCGGCTGGTTTTTGCCTGTGGCGACCTATGAAGCGCTCCAGGACAAGCTTGGGACGGTGCACGATGGCGCCGGCATCATCGAACAGCTTCGTATCGTGAAATCGGCGGCTGAGCTCGAGAAGATCGCCACCGCGGCGTCCTATGTCGAGGCCGGCATGCGCGCAGGCCTTGCCGCGGTCAAGTATGGGGCGAGCGAGAACGATCTCGTCTCCGCCATGGTGGGAACGTCGATCGCTGCGGGCTCAGAATATGTCGGCATGGAGCCGCTGGTCTCCGTCGGCCGCCGCTCCGGCGTGCCCCATGGCACCTGGCGGCGGGGCCGGATCGGCGCGAACGATCCTGCGTTTCTGGAAATGGCCGCCAGCCATGATCGCTACCACGCGGCGCTGATGCGCAGCGCCTGGATTGGCGCCATGCCGCAGCGTGCGATCGACATGGAGAAGACCTGTCAGGACGGGCTGTCCGCAGCGCTCGAGGCGATCAAGCCGGGCGCGCTTTGCGAAGCGCCGCATCTCGCCTGTCAGCGGATCATCGATCGCGCCGGCTACACCGAGAACTTCAAGAAGCGGGTTGGCTACAGCATCGGCATCGCCTTCGCGCCCGATTGGGGCGAGGGCGGCGTGCTCAGCCTGTACACGGGCGTGACCACGGAATTGCGCCCCGGCATGACGTTTCACCTCCCGGTCGCAATGCGGGATTTCGGCCAATTCACCGTCGGCGTCAGCGAGACCGTCATCGTCACCGAAACCGGCTGCCGTCCGCTCAGCACCATCGATCGCTCCATCCTGCGCGTCGCGGGCTGACGTCAGCTTGCCCCGAAGGCAGCAGCCTGACGGCGAGTTGCACCGAAAAAACTATGTTAAAACAGTAGCTTGAAGCGGTCCCTTCGCCCGATCTGATCGGGGTCGAGGGGCCGCCAAGCTAACGCCGCCAGGTCGGCGTCAGGCCCTCGCGCATGGCAAAACGCCGGAGCGGGCCGATGGCGCCGAGCAGGTGCATGCCGACGGCGCGGACCGGTTGGAGCGGCAGGAAGTCGTTGAGCAAAGAGCGGTTGGCGATGTCGATCGCGAAGGTCCGGCTCAGGATGTCCGGACGCCGGGCGCGGTCGTAGCGCTTGAGCACCTCGTCCGCGCCGGGATCATGGCCCGCTGCGATCGCCTCGCCCGCGAGCCGCGCAATGTCGGCGGCATCGCGCAGGCCGAGATTGAGGCCCTGGGCGCCGATCGGCGGGACCACATGGGCGGCCTCGCCGACCAGCGCGATACGGTCGCGGCCGAAGGATTTTGGACGCTCGATCGCCAGCGGAAACAGGTTGCGCCCGGGCTCGACCGTCATGCGTCCCAGGATCGAATGCGACTGCTTCTCGATCGCGGCGGACAGCTCCTCGTCGCTGAGGCCACGCAGACGCTCGGCGTCCGCGGGCGCCGATACCCAGACAATGCTGGAGCGGTCGCCGGGCAGCGGCACGAATACGCAGGGCCCGTGCGGCGTGTGGAACTCGGTCGAGACGTTGCGATGTGGCCGCGTGTGGCCGACGTTGAAGGTGAGCGCGGTCTGCGTCAGCTCGCGCCGCGCAACTGCGATGCCGGCGGCCTCCCGGCACAATGAATGCCGGCCGTCGGCGCCGACCACGAGCCGGGCCGAGAGGAATTGTGCGGAAGCCGTGCGGATTGCGACATCATCGGCTTCGATGACGACGCTTTCGGCCTCGCCGTCGAAACGGACGATCCCGGGCAGCTCCGCCGCTCGCTCTTCCAGCGCCAGCATCAGCGAGCGGTTGTCGATGTTGTAGCCGAAGGCGTCGAGCCCGATTTCGTGACAGGAGAAACGGACCTCCGGCGCGCGGAACAGCCTCCCGGTGTCGTCGACGAGCCGCATGACCTCCAGCGCGGCCGCCTTGTCCCTGCAGCGCTGCCAGACGTCGAGGCTTTCCAGGAGATCGATGGAGGCGCCCAGCAGCGCGGTGGTGCGATTGTCGGCATAGGGCAGGCGCCGTGCCACCAGCGCGGTCCGTGCTCCGGCCTGCGCCAGTGCGATCGCCGCTGCCAGTCCGGCCGGGCCGCCGCCGATCACGGCTGCGTCAAAAAGTGTCGATGCGTCTGTCATGGAACGACAAATGACACGCCCCGCGGCAAATTCAAGCCCACCTATTTTTCCTAGGGTTTATGGCGAATTGTGCGACCGGGCGCCGCAATGGCTTATGTGCAAACCGGTCTCATTCTGGTAGCAGAAGCCATGGACAGCCAAGAGGATTCCCTGAAGCCGACACCCGCGATCCGCGCCGCGGCGTTCTCGGTGCATATCTTCACCGCCTTCGGTGCGGCGATCGCGCTGCTCGCGATGCTGGAGGCCGTGCGCGAGCACTGGGCGGCGATGTTTCAGTGGCTGGGCGTCGCGCTGATCATCGACGCGATCGACGGTCCGATCGCGCGCCGGCTCGACGTCAAGAACGTGCAGCCGAACTGGTCGGGCGACGTGCTCGATCTCGTGGTCGACTTCGTCAACTATGTGTTCGTGCCGGCCTATGCGATCGTGGCGAGCGGGCTGTTGTTGCCGGTCGCAGCGCCCTTGCTCGGCGTCGCCATCATCGTCACCAGCGCATTATATTTCGCCGATCTGCGCATGAAGGCCGACGACAATCATTTCCGCGGTTTCCCGGCGCTGTGGAATGCGGCGGCGTTCTACCTGTTCCTGCTGCACTGGTCGCCTTTGTGGTCCACGCTGCTGGTCGCGGCGCTGGTGGTGCTGACATTCGTGCCGTTCCACGTGCTGCATCCGGTCCGGGTCGTGCGGCTGCGCTGGCTGACCATGTCGCTGATCGCGATCTGGGCGCTGCTGTCCCTCTACACGCTGGACATGGACTTTCGCGTTGGCCCCGGCGTGACGGTTGCGCTATGCGCGATCGCACTCTGGATCAGCTTCAGCGACGCCTTGATCCGCCTCGCAAGATCCTTCGCATGATGCATCTGATCACCAGCCCCGAGGCATGGGCCGCGCTGCTGACCCTGACCTCGCTCGAGATCGTGCTCGGCATCGACAACGTCATCTTCCTGTCAGTGATCGTCTCGCGCATCCCGGAGCAGCAGGCGAACCGCGCCCGCCAGATTGGGCTCGCGCTGGCGCTGATCTTCCGCATCATCCTGCTCAGCGTGCTGGTCTGGCTGATCGGCCTCACCGCGCCGGTGTTCTCGTTTGCAGATTACGAGTTTTCCTGGCGCGACCTGATCCTGATCGGCGGCGGCCTGTTCCTGATCGCGAAGGCGACCCACGAGATCCACGCCGAGGTCGAGGTCGATGACGAGGACGGCGATGAGAAATCCGGCGGCAGTGCCTTCTTCTGGGTGATCGTCCAGATCATCATCATCGACATCGTGTTCTCGCTGGACTCGATCATCACCGCGATCGGCATGGCCCAGGACATCGAGATCATGATCGCGGCCGTCGTGATCGCCTGCCTGATCATGTACATTTCGTCCGGGCCGGTGTCGCGATTCGTCGCGGAGCATCCGACCACGAAGATGCTGGCGCTGGCCTTCCTGGTGCTGATCGGCGTCGCGTTGGTCGCGGACGGATTCAAATTCCACATCCCGCGCGGCTACATCTATTTCGCAATTGCGTTCTCGGCGGCGGTCGAATTCTTCAACGTGCTGGCCAAGCGCAACCGCAGGAAGGCGAGCAAGCCGTCGGTATAGCCGTCCCGTCGGCGTCGAGTTGACAAGGCGGGCGCGATGTCTTTCGCTCAGCCTTGGAGAAGAGGAGGTCAGGTGATGACCAAAGCCATCCGTGTGCACAAGGTCGGAGGCCCCGAAGCCCTGGTCTATGAGAGCGTCGAGGTGCCGGCGCCGGGCCCCGGCGAGGTGCGCATCCGCCAGCACGCGGTCGGCCTCAACTTCATCGACGTCTATTACCGCACCGGCCTCTACAAGGCGCCGGGGCTGCCCTTCATCGCCGGCAACGAAGCCTCGGGCGAGGTGGTTGCGGTCGGGCCCGGCGTCACGCATTTCCATCCCGGCGACCGCGTCGCCTATTACCACAACCTCGGCGCGTATACCGGCGAGCGCAACCTCCCCTGGGAGAAGCTGGTCAAGCTGCCCGACCACATCACGCACGAGCAGGGCGCCGTGCTGATGCTGAAGGGGCTGACGGTCTGGTATCTGCTGCACAAGACTTTTAGGGTCGAGCCGCACCATCGCGTGCTGATCCACGCCGCCGCCGGCGGCATCGGCCTGCTCGCCTGCCAATGGGCGAGCGCGCTCGGCGCCCACGTCATCGGCACCGTCGGCTCGCGCGAGAAGGCCGAGCTCGCGGAGGCCAATGGCTGCGACCACGTCATCCTCTACAACGAGGAAGACTTCGTCGCCCGCGTCAAGCAGATCAGCCGCAACGAGGGCTGCGACGTCGTCTATGACGGCGTCGGCAAAGCGACTTTCCCGGGCTCGCTGTCCTGCCTGAAGCCGCGCGGCATGTTCGTTTCTTTTGGTAACGCGTCCGGCCCCGTGCCGCCGTTCTCGATCGCCGAACTCAACAATCACGGCTCGCTGTTTGCGACCCGGCCGAAGCTCAACGACTATATCGGTACGCGCAAGGAGCTGCTGGAAGGCGCCGACACGCTGTTCGCCGCGGTCATCAACGGCAAGCTGCACGTGCCGATCAACCATGCCTACGCGCTGAAGGACGCCGCGAAGGCCCATATCGATCTCGAAAGCCGCAAGACCACGGGCGCGTCGATCTTGAAGCCGTAAGAGTGGTGGTCCCGCGAGGACTCGAACCTCGAACCTCCGCGTCCGCAACGCGGTGCTCTATCCCTTGAGCTACGGAACCCATATGGCCCCAATGTGCGCAGGGCGCATTGGGGTTGGTACTTCAGCTGTCCATCGCATCGGCCAGCTGTCGTAGGGTGGGCAAAGGCGCAAAGCGCCGTGCCCACCATTTCGTAACGACGGTTTGAAAGGTGGGCACGCTTCGCTTTGCCCACCCTACGGCACTATGCCACCCGTCTTGCCGCGCCGGCCTTGGTCAAGATGCCATCGAGACAATCGATCATCTCGGCGATCTCCGCCTTCGTGACATTCAGCGCCGGCATGAAGCGCAGCGTGTCGACATGCGGCGCGTTCAGCAGCACGCCGGCCTCGAACGCCTGCGCGACGATCCCTGGCGCGATCGGCAGCTTGAGATCGAGCGCCAGCAGCAGGCCGCGTCCGCGGACGCCGCCGAGCCCGTGCCGGGCCGAGACCTTCTGCAGCTCGCTTTCGAGCAGCAGGCCGGTCTCGGTGACCGACTTCAGGAAGTCGGGCTTGGAGACTTCCTCCAGCACCGCAAGCCCAGCCGCGCACATGATCGGGTTGCCGTTGAACGTGCCGCCCTGGTCGCCATGCTCGAAGCAGGAGGCGCGTTCGGTCGCAAGCAGCGCTGCGAGCGGCACGCCGCCGCCAATGCCCTTGCCGAGCGTCATGATGTCGGGTGCGATGCCGGCGTGCTCATAGTGGAAGAGCTTTCCGGTCCGGCCCATGCCGGTCTGGATCTCGTCGAAGATGAGCAGCAGGCCGCGTGCCTCGGTCAGCGCGCGCAGCTCCTGCAAAAACTTGTCGGTCGCCGGCCACACACCGGATTCACCCTGGATCGGCTCGAGCATCACAGCCACCGTGTTGGCGTTGATCAGCTTCTCGACCGATGCGATGTCGTTCAGCTTCGCCTTCTTGAAGCCGGCGACTTTCGGCTCGAACAACGGCTCGAACGCCTTCTTGCCCGAGGCCGACATCGTCGCCAGCGTCCTTCCGTGGAAGCCGCCTTCGAAGCTGATGATCTCGAACGCGCCGTTCCTGTGCAGGCTGCCATATTTGCGCGCGAGCTTGATCGCGCCCTCATTGGCTTCCGCACCCGAATTGGCAAAGAACACCTGGTCGAACGCGCTGTTTGCGACAAGCTGCTCAGCCAGCTTCAGGCTCGGCTCGTTGTAGAAAGCCGGGCTCGGCGTCAGCAGCCGTTTTGCCTGTGCGGCGAGGGCATCCGCGATGACGGACGGGGAGTGGCCGAGGCAGTTCACGGCCCAGCCCTGCACGAAATCGAGATAGCGCTTGCGGCTGTCGTCCCAGAGGTAGGAGCCCGCGCCGCGGACGAACACGGCCTTGGGCCGTGCGGTGATGTCCATCAGCGCGTCATACGGATGGGTGGCGGTGGTCATGTCGAACTCCTCTGGAGGCGGGTGGAGAAGGGACGCAAAAAGCAAGAAGGCCGCACTTTGCGGGTGCGGCCTTCTCGAAAACTGTGCTGAATTCAGGTGTTCAGCGGCGTCGTCGGACATGGCGCAACCCATCATCGTCGCGGGAGCGACGACGCATGGCCTGGCGCAGATGGGTCCGAGAGTTGATCATGGGGCGCGTGCCTACAGCCGAATGGCAGGACTTGTCAAGCGGGCGTTTTGCGCAACGCCCGCTTGGCTTGCATCGGCGATGTCGAAGTTCTTCACTGAACGCCGTAATGCGCGAACACATCGGCGATGCCGGCGTTGACCGCTTTCGCCGCTGCGATGTCGCGCTCGGCGGCCTCGTTGTCGCCCTTCTTCCGCTTCGCAAGCCCGCGGCCGTAAAGTGAGCTGTCGAACTGCGGCCTTGCGTTCAGCGCTGCGTCATAGTCGGCAATCGCCGCGTCGAGATTGCCGAGCTTGAGATAAGTGAGGGCGCGGCTGTCGAGCGTATCAGGGTCGTTGGGCGCCATCCGCAGCGACTGCTCGCAATCGGCCAGCGCCTCCTGCAATCGACCAAGGATCGCGCGCGTCATGCAGCGCGAATTGAACACGCCGGAATAGATCGGATTGGCCTTGATCGCGCGGTCGTAATCTTCCAGCGCCAGCGCGTAATCATGCGTCTCGAAATACATGCTCGCGCGCGCGTAGGCGTCGAGGTCGTTGTTGGGAGAGAGTTGAAGCGACCTGTCGAAATCGGCCAGCGCGCGGGCACGGTCGCCGCGGTCACGATAGACGCGTGCACGGTTGCCGTAGGCCGGGCCGTAATTCGGGTCGAGCTTGATCGACATGTCGAGATCGGCGAGCGCCTGATCGGCCTTGTCGTGCTCGCGATAGGTCGAGCCGCGGTTGTAATAAGCCAGCGCGAATTTCGGATCGAGCTTGATGGCCCGATCGTAATCGGCGATCGCATGCGCGTAATCGTCCTTGCCGGAGTATGAATTGCCGCGGTTGTTGTAGTATTGCGCGTCATTGGGCTCGAGCCGGATCGCGCTCGTATAGTCTGCGATGGCATGGTCGCGATCGCCGAGATCGTCATAGACAATGCCGCGATTATACCAGGCGATGGCGTCCTTCGGATCGAGGTCGATGGCGCGGTTGAGGTCGGCCACAGCGCGCTCCCTGTCCCCCTTGCGCCGGAAGATTTCGCCGCGGTTGGCAAGCGCCCGCGCATGGGATGGGTTGGTTCGCAGCACCGCCGAGCAGCCGGCGAGGCGCTGCTCGTCGCTGACCTCGTCGGTGGCAAAGCACCATTGCCGCGCCTGCGTGGGTGACGGGGATTGGGCAGCGGCGGGAAGCGCGAGCAGGATCAATGCTGTGCCAATCGCGTACAGCCCGCTCCGGATACCAGCCTTGTGATTGTATTTCATCGATCACCGCGTAGAAACCATTGAGCCTCTAGCGCGTTTGTGATCAACGGACGCCAATTGGTTCGAACCGAACGCGACTCGGCTCAGACCAAGGGAGACGGGACCAACCAGACAGTTTTCAGCCTTGTCCGATACCCCTTACCCGATTGATCTCGACAGCATTCGCGGCGCGTTTCCGCCGGGAATTGAAGCGCCGACGCTGCTGGTCGACTTTGCCACCTGGCTCAAGGGGCGTCCCTGGGGCAGCGTCGGCTGCTTCTCCCTGCAGGGCCAGTTCTCCGATTCCGCGCCGATCGTCGACGGCAGTCCGTTGCGCGACAGGTTCTCGCTTTTCATGCGCTTGCCCGACGGCTCGGCCGTCGGCGGCTGGTATGGCGCCGGTCTCGACCGCGACAACCCGCCGATCGTCGGACTGGGATCGGAGGGCGATTACGAGCTGCTCGCACCGAGCCTCGACGGGCTGCTCGCAAAATTGACGTCGCAGCAATTCGACAAGGCCTGGAGCGATCTCAAGCCGCACGAAGAGGTCGAGTGCCAGACGGTCGAGCTCGCGCAATGGCTGGCCGAACGGCCGATCGGCGAGACGGTTGCGCTGGACGACGGCGCATCGGAGCTGCCCGACTTCCGGGGCTTCGTGGAGAAATGGAGCCGGGATCGCGAGGACTATTGGGCCAACCACCGGCTGATGGCCGAGCTCGGCTGGCGGCTTGCCGCCCATCTGCCCAAGGGCAAGAATCCCTGGGACAAGACGCGTTTCGAGATCGCGATCGTCGGTAGCCAATACCAGGCTCGCGTGCTGACGCGCGGACCGCAGCCGTTCGAGGAAGCCGCCTCGATCGAATCCCTGTTGCGCGATCTGCGCGAGGAGATGCGCCGCGCGCAGCCCGAGCTTGGCCTGTGGTACGTGATGAATTTCGGACTCTATGCCGATGGCCGCGTCATGCCGAGCTTCGAGTACGATTTGCGCCCGACCATCGACGGCGAACCGGCGAAGCTGTCGGAGGCCAAGGCCGATCTCACCCGCGCACCAAGGCCGGAGCGCTGGGTGCCGAAATGGCTGGCGGCATCCTGAAGCCTGGAATCCCCCGATGCTGCCGCCCGGCCGGCGCGCCGAAATCTTCGGCTGTCGTGCCATCTTGACCTCTCGGGCACGGCACCTTCGATCCCCCTTGACTTAGAGTGCGCTCGAAGGGGTATCTGTACGTGCGTCAGTACGAGAACGGGCACACATGAAGATCGGCGACCTCGCAAAACGAACCGGCTTGTCGACGCACACGTTGCGTTATTACGAGCGCATCGGGCTGCTGCCATACGCAGACCGGGATCGTTCCGGCCAGCGTGACTTTGACGCATCGATCCTCACATGGATCACATTCATCGGTCGGCTCAAGACCACGGGAATGCCGATCCGGGACATGCTGCGTTATGCGGCGCTTCGTGATGAAGGCGAAGCCACCGGGCCAGCCCGGCGGCAGATGCTGGAAATCCACCGGGAACAGGTTCGCACGCAGATTGCCGAACTCCAGGAATGCCTGCTCGTCCTTGATACCAAGATCGCCGGCTATGCCGGCGACGAACAGAGGACGAAGGAAAATGACGCACGCCCAAACACAAGCCGAAAGCCGCTTCGATCGCGGCCAGCGGGCCCTGTCACGCATTGACGGCAGAGCCGGCGAAAAGGTCGTCGCCTCTCTCGCCGACATCGCTCCGGATTTCGCACGCTACGTGATCGAGTTTCCCTTCGGCGACATTTACAGCCGACCGGACCTCGGCCTGCGCGATCGAGAGATCGCGACGATCGCCGCGCTGACGGCGCTCGGAAATGCCGCGCCTCAGCTCAAAGTGCATATCGATGCGGGTCTGAACGTCGGGCTGTCTCGCGGCGAGATCGTGGAGATCATCATGCAGATGGCCGTCTATGCGGGCTTCCCGGCGGCGGTGAACGGGCTGTTCGCAGCCAAGGAGGTGTTTTCCGCGCGAGAAGCGAGATGACGAAGCGCGCCGATCTCGCCCGCGCATCCAGGCCGGAGCGCTGGGTGCCGAAATAGTGGGCGTGATTGCCTCCACAGCGTCATTGCGGGTGCAGCGAATGCAAATCCATCCCCCGTCATCCTGAGGTGCGAGGCTTGCGATGCGAAAGCATCGTAAGCTGAGCCTCGAAGGATGAGCGGCCGCGATGCAGCCGGGGGCCGTCGTCCTTCGAGGCTCGCTCTACGGCGCGGTTGCGCCGCAGAGCGAGCGCATCAGGATGACGGTGATGGAGCTATCGTCGCTACGCTCGCAATGACGGAGTGCTTCAGAACCCCGCGACGCTGCCGTGCAGGTCGTACTGGTCGGCGCGCTCGATCTTGGCGGTGACGATCTCGCCGACGCGCAACGGGCGGCGGCTCGTGAGGTACACCGCACCGTCGATCTCCGGCGCATCGGCCTTGGAGCGGCCTTTCGCAACGGTCGGGCCGACCTCGTCGATGATGATCTGCTGGCGCGTGCCGACCTTGCGCTTGAGCCGGCGCGCCGAGATCTTCTGTTGGCGCGCCATCAGCGCGTTGTAGCGCTCCTGCTTGACCTCTTCCGGCACGGGATTCTCGATCGCGTTCGACGTCGCGCCCGCAACCGGCTCGTATTTGAAGCAGCCGAGACGATCGATCTCGGCCTCATCGAGCCAGTCGAGCAGATAGGCGAAATCGGCATCGGTCTCGCCGGGGAAGCCGACGATGAAGGTGGAGCGCAAGGCAAGATCGGGACATTCCTCGCGCCAGCGCTTGATCCGCGCCAGCGTCTTGTCCTGCGCCGCCGGACGCTTCATCGCCTTCAGCACCTCGGGGCTCGCATGCTGGAACGGGATGTCGAGATAGGGCAGCACCTTGCCCTCATTCATCAGCGCGATGACTTCGTCGACATGCGGGTAGGGGTAGACATATTGCAGCCGGACCCAGGCCCCGAGCTCGCCGAGCTCGCGCGCGAGGTCGAGGAATTTGGCGCGGACCTGGCGGTCCTTCCACGGGCTCTCGGCATATTTCAGATCGACGCCGTAAGCCGAGGTGTCCTGCGAGATCACCAAGAGCTCCTTGACGCCGGCGCCGACCAGGCGCTCGGCCTCGCGCAGCACGTCATTGGCCGGGCGCGAGACGAGGTCGCCGCGCAGCTTCGGGATGATGCAGAAGGTGCAGCGGTTGTTGCAGCCCTCGGAGATCTTCAAATAGGCGTAGTGGCGCGGCGTCAGCTTGATGCCCTGCGGCGGCACCAGGTCGAGATGCGGATTGTGCGCCGGCGGCAGCGCGCGGTGCACGGCGTCGAGCACGCTCTCATATTGCTGCGGGCCGGTGATGGAGAGCACGCCCGGATAGGCCTGCTCGATCTGCTCGGGTTCCGCGCCCATGCAGCCTGTTACGATCACCTTGCCGTTCTCGGCCATGGCCTCGCCGATCGCCGACAGCGATTCCTGCTTGGCGCTGTCGAGGAAGCCGCAGGTGTTAACGATGACGATGTCGGCCCCGTCATGCTTGCGGGCGAGCTCGTACCCTTCCGCGCGCAGGCGCGTGATGATGCGCTCGGAATCCACCAATGCCTTGGGACACCCGAGCGACACGAAGCTGACCTTGGGCGCAGCCGTCTGATCCATATCTGATCTGCCTGATTGACCGGCCTGAGCTAGTCCCAATTGCCCATAATTACAACCCTTTGCATCGCCCCCCGGCGTGCTATGGATGAATCACCTGCCGTGAGTGAGCCATGAGCGCCGAACAGTCGCCCAAAATCGTGATTGTCGACGAGAGCCCGATCCGGGCTGCGATCCTCGAGGAGGGGTTGCGGGAGGCCGGATTCACCCAGGTCGTCCATATCCGCGAGATGCAGAGCCTGCTCGCCCGTATTTATGCGGTGGACCCCGACATCATCCTGATCGATCTGGAAAACCCCAGCCGCGACGTGCTGGAGGCGATGTTCCAGGTCAGCCGCGCCGTGAAGCGGCCGATCGCGATGTTCGTCGACCAGAGCGATTCAGCCTCGATCCAGGCCTCGGTCGAGGCGGGGGTATCGGCCTACATCGTCGACGGGCTGAAGAAGGAGCGTATCAAGCCGATCCTCGACCTTTGCGTGTCCCGTTTCAACGCCTTCGCGAAACTCCAGGAGGAGCTCGAGCGCACCAAGTCGCAGCTCGAGGACCGCAAGATCATCGAGCGCGCCAAGGGCATCCTGATGAAGGTGAAGGGCCTCACCGAGGACGAGGCCTATGTGCTGCTGCGCTCGACTGCGATGCGCGAGAAGAAGAAAATCGGCGAGATCGCCCAGTCGATCATCACCGCATCGGAGATGTTGAAATGACTGCACCGCTCCGCATCGGGTTTATCCCGCTGGTCGATGCCGCAGCCCTGATCGTTGCCGTCGACAAGGGCTTTACTGCCGCCGAGGGGCTCGACGTCGAACTGGTGCGCGAGGTGTCCTGGTCCAACGTGCGCGACAAGCTCAATATCGGCCTGTTCGATGCCGCGCATCTGCTGGCGCCCGTCGCGATCGCGTCCTCGCTCGGGCTCGGCCACGTCAAGGTGCCGATCGCCGCGCCCTTCAACCTCGGCATCAACGGCAATGCGATTACGGTGTCGCCGACGCTCCATGCGGCGCTGATGGAGGAAATCGACGGCGACCGCTTCGATCCGCTTGTCACCGCGAAGGCGCTGGCGAAGGTCGTTGCCAAGCGCCGCAAGACAGGTGCCGATCCGCTGACCTTCGGCATGACTTTCCCGTTCTCGACCCACAATTATCAGCTGCGGTTCTGGATGGCGGCGGCCGGCGTCGATCCCGACGAGGACGTGCGTCTCGTCGTGCTGCCGCCGCCCTATATGGTCGAGAGCCTCAAGAGCGGCCATGTTGACGCATTCTGCGTCGGTGCGCCCTGGAATTCGGTCGCGGTCGATCTCGGCATCGGGCACATTCTGCACTTTGTCTCCGATATCCTGGTGCGCGCGGCGGAGAAGGTACTGGCGGTCCGTCAGGTCTGGGCCGACAAGAATCCGGACGTTGTCGCAGCCCTGGTGCGTGCGGCCGTGAAGGGCGCCGAGTTCATCGAGCAGCCTGCGAACCTCACCGAGGCGGCGCAGATTCTGGCGCAGCCCGAGCGGATCGGCGTCGATGCCGAGGTCATCCAGCGGACCCTCACGGGACGCCTGAAGATCTCGCCCGATGGCACGCTCCGCGAAAGCGGCCGCTATCTCCTCGTTGGGCGCGAAGGAGCAGGGCGCCCCGAGCCGGTGCAGGCCGCCTGGCTCTACGCCCAGATGGTGCGTTGGGGGCAGACGGCGCTGACGCCGGACGGCGTCAAGACCGCCATGGCCGTGTTCAGGCCGGATCTCTACGACGCAGCCGTCGGCCGCCAACCGCCCGCCGAGGCTCCCACAGCCTTCGGCGCGTTCGCTGGACCCGTCTTCGATCCCGACAACATCCGGGGGCACCTCGAGGCCTTCGAGGTCGGCCGCTGGAAGGCCTGATTCGTCCCCTGCATCGTTTTTGAGCAATGGGCGGCAGCGGCTAAATTTTGGGCCGAGTGCTCGAATTTCGAGTGAGCTCCGGGATCGGCATTTTCCGGGGCCGCCTTTATTCCATTGAAAGATCAAGAGTTTCTCTTTCAGGAAAGCTGGCACGCAACTTGTATGTTGCACTGCGGCCAGCTTGTCATTGGTGCCTGCTGAGCCAAGTCCCGCAGCAACGAAGCTGATTGGACCGTCGGGTTGCGAAGCAGGCTCTAGAGCCAGCTGAGTTTCCCGCGGGTCGCGCAATTTTCCGTCGATACCACCGAGGTGGCCGCAGGAGCTTCGTTACCGACCATGAAAATCGATACGGTCTCAGTCGACTTTACCGACGAGCAGAAACGCTATCTCGAAGGCTTCACGACCGGCTTGCAGATCAGCCGCGTCGGCCGCGGCCTTGGTGGCGGCGGCGGCAAGGCGAATGCCGAGCCGACCGGCCCAGATGCCGTGCACATCAAGGCGCAGGACAAGGTCATCGCGGCAGGCAAGAAGCTCGCCGACCAGGAGAAGTTCAAGCGCGACGAGCATCCCTTCGATGCCTATCCGCGCCTTCGCCAGCAGGCGCTCGACAACACGCCGCCGAGCCCCGCGGACAATTTCCGCTGGCGCTATTACGGCATCTTCTACGTCGCGCCGACGCAGGACTCCTACATGTGCCGCCTTCGTATTCCGAACGGCATCATGAAGCACTGGCAGCTGTCGGGTCTTGCCGATCTCGCCGACGAGCTCTGCGGTCCCTACAGCCACGTCACGACGCGCGCCAATCTGCAGCTGCGCGAGATTCCGCCGAAGCACGCGATCAGAATGATCGAGGGCATCCAGGATCTCGGCCTGTGCTCGCGCGGCTCCGGCGCCGACAACATCCGCAACGTGACGGGGACGCCGACCGCCGGCATCGATCCGCAGGAAATCATCGACACGCGGCCCTATGCGCGCGAGTGGCACTACCACATCCTCAACGACCGCTCGCTCTATGGCCTGCCGCGCAAGTTCAATGTCGCCTTCGACGGCGCCGGCAAGATTGCGGTGCTGGAAGAGACCAACGACATCGCCTTCACCGCCTATGAGGTGAAGGATGGTTTCGGCGTCGAGCCCGGAATCTGGTTCCGGCTCGGCCTCGGCGGCATCACCGGCCACAAGGATTTTGCGAAATATTCCGGCATCATCGTCAAGCCGGAGCAGGCGACCGCCGTCGCAGATGCCATCGTGCGCGTCTTCATCGACCACGGCGACCGCACCAACCGCAACAAGGCGCGGCTGAAATACGTGCTCGATGCCATGGGCCACGACGGCTTCCTCAAGCTGGTCGAGGAGCGGCTGAAGACGCCGTTCACGCGCGTGCCTGAAGAGGCGTTTGTCGCGCGGCCCGCCGCGGATCGCATGGCCCATATCGGCGTGCACAAGCAGAAGCAGGACGGTCTCAACTGGATCGGCGTGTCGCTGACGCTCGGCAAGCTCAGCTGCGATCAGATGCGCGGCCTCGCCAAAGTTTCGCGTGATCTCGGCGACGGCGAGATCCGCCTGACGGTCTGGCAGAACCTCTTGATCTCGGGCGTGCGCGACGAGAATGTCGAGCTCGCCATTGCCGCGATCAAGCAGATCGGGCTCGCGGTCGAAGCCTCGCACATTCGCGCCGGCCTCATCGCCTGCACCGGCAATGCCGGCTGCCGTTTCGCGGCGTCCAACACCAAGCGCAATGCCGCCGAGATCGGCGACTGGTGCGAGCCGCGCGTCGCCATGGACAAGCCGGTCAACATCCATCTGACCGGCTGCCACCATTCCTGCGCGCAGCACTACATCAGCGACATCGGCCTGATCGGGGCGCGCGTCCCCGTAAACGAGGAGGACACGGTCGAAGGCTATCACCTCTTCACTGGCGGCGGGTTCGGTCCCGACGCTGATGTCGGGCAGGAGGTTTATCACGACCTCAAGGCCGAGGACGCGCCGAAGACGGTCGAGGCGCTGCTCAAGGCCTACCTCGCCCATCGCGCCTCGCCCGATGAAACCTTCCTCTCCTTTGCGCGCCGCCACGACGGCGAAACGCTGCGCAAGCTTGCCGATGCACAGGTGTCCGCATGAACCAGATCACGCCTCCGCCGAAACTCGACATCATTCCCGCCAGCGCGCCGTTCTCCGACGCGCAGCGCTCCTGGCTGAACGGCTTCTTTGCCGGACTGCTGTCGCCTGACGTGGCAACGCCCTTGTCGGCGGAGCAGGGCGCTGCCGTCATGCAGGCCGGCGACGGCGACGACGGCGAAGCGCCATGGCACGACCAGACCATGCCGATCGCCGATCGGATGAAGCTCGCCGAGGGCCGTCCCGTTCGCCGCAAGATGATGGCGGCGATGGCGCAGCAGGATTGCGGCCAGTGCGGCTACAATTGCCACGACTATTCGGAAGCGATCGCGGGCAAAAGCGAAGCGCGGCTCAATCTCTGCGTTCCCGGCGGCAAGGAAACCGCGCGGATGCTGAAGTCGCTCTACGAGGAGCTCGATAAGGCGCCCGCGGCCAAAGCACCCGAGAAGACGGACACGGTTGCCGCGCCCGCCGTGACCGTGACCATCGCCGAGCCCGGCCGTTCGCGCGACAATCCAACGGAAGCGACCTTCCTGTCGCGCCGTCTTCTCAACAAGGGGAAGTCGGAGAAGGAGACCTACCACATCGAGTTCGATCTCTCCGCGAGCAAGCTCGACTACGTGGTGGGTGACAGCTTCGGCGTGTTCGCGCGCAACGACGTCGGCCTCGTCGACCAGATCATCGCGCTGCTCGGCGCCTCCCACACCACCAAGGTGAACGGCAAGACACTGCGCGAGGTGCTGATCGACGACGTCTCGCTGTCGCCGGCGCCGGACTCGCTGTTCGAGCTGATCTCCTTCATCACCGGCGGCGCGCAGCGCGAGAAGGCGCGGGCGCTGGCGCAGGGCGAGGATCCCGATGGCGATGCCGCGACCCTCGACGTCATGGCGGCGCTGCAGAAGTTTTCCGGCACGCGTCCGCATCCCGAAGCATTCGTCGAGGCGCTGGAACCGCTGCAGCCGCGGCTCTATTCGATCTCGTCCTCGCACAATGCGACGCCGGGAAAACTGTCGCTGACGGTCGATTCCGTGCGCTACGTGATCGGCAAGCGCAAGCGCATCGGCGTTGCCTCGACCTTCCTTGGCGAGCGCATCAATGAGGGCGAGAAGCTCAAGGTCTATGTGCAGAAGGCGCACAATTTCGGCCTGCCGCAGGACCCGAAGACGCCCATCATCATGGTCGGCCCCGGCACCGGCATCGCGCCGTTCCGCGCCTTCCTGCTCGATCGCAAGGCGACCGGCGCGGCCGGCAAGAACTGGCTGTTCTTCGGCCATCAGCGCAGCGACTGCGATTTCTTCTATCAGGAAGAGCTCAATGCGATGAAGACCTCGGGCCAACTGACGCGGTTGTCGCTGGCCTGGTCGCGCGACGGCGAGAAGAAGTTTTACGTGCAGGACCGCATGCGCGAGGTCGGCCGTGAGCTGTGGACCTGGCTCGCCGAAGGCGCGCATCTCTACATCTGCGGCGATGCCAAGCGCATGGCCAAGGACGTCGAGCGCGCGCTGGTCGACATCGTCGCCCAGTTCGGCGCGCGTTCGACCGATGAGGCCGTCAGCTTTGTCGCCGACCTCAAGAAGACCGGCCGCTTCCAGGCTGACGTCTACTAGGCTTCGGCGGGACCAGGGCGAGGAAACCCGTTGCCGCGTTGCTCGGTGCTGTAGGGTGGGCAAAGGCGCGCCCTTCGCGCGCCGTGCCCACCATCCCTAAGTGGTGGGCACGCTTCGCTTTGCCCACCCTGCGAGAGCTGTCATCCGGCCGTCATCGCTTCAGTTCCAACTGGCTCGAATCCTAACGAATAAGATTCTCGGAACCCGGGCCTGGGGAGAATTTGCATCTGCGCCGAGGCTCCTTCTAAGAACCACCATCGCTATTTCCGCCGCCATCTTGCCTCCCGCCAGGGTTGATCCTTCATACTCCCGCAAATGGGGCGTTGGAGATCGACCATGCGCGAACTATCGGCGGAAGCCAGACTGCACTTCTACGCGCGCTCGCTCTCGCGTCGCACCGGGGCGAGCGCCCATCATCTGGCGCTCTACAGCGCCTTTGCCGTGATCGCAGCGATCGTGTTCGGCACGCTATCGGTGCATCCGTTCTAGCGGACTTTGTAGGGTGGGTTAGCCGGAGGCGTAACCCACCAACTTCGTTCTGCACTCGCTGAAGCATGGTGGATTACGCTTCGCTAATCCACCCTACGGCACCGAGCGTGCCTCACGCTCCGCGCCTGAACGGCGCAACCTCGATCCCCGCTTCCTTCAACGCCTGACGCAGCGTGCGCGCGATCTCGACCGCGCCGTGCGTGTCGCCGTGGATGCAGACCGTATCCGTGCGCATCTTGATCACCTTGCCGGTGACCGACACCACCGCGCCGTCCTGCACCATGCGCACCACGCGCTCCGCGATCGCCTTCGCATCGTGCAGCACCGCGCCGGGCTTCTTGCGCGAGACGAGGTTGCCGTCGTCCTCATAGGCGCGGTCGGCGAACACCTCGTGCACCATCGGCAGATTGGCCGCTTCGCCGGCCTTCACCAGCTTCGAATTGGCGAGCACGACGAAGATGAGATTGGGGTCGACCGCCCTAATGCCGGCGGCGATCGCCTTCGCGGTCATGTCGTCCTCGCAGGCGACGTTGGAGAGCGCGCCATGCGCCTTCACATGCGTGACCTTGTGGCCGGCCGCGGTTGCGATCGCCTGCAGCGCGCCGATCTGGTAGGCGACGAGGTTCTCGATCTCGGAAGCCTTCAGCCCTGCGATCGGATGGCGGCCGAAGCCGTGCAGGTCGCGATAGCCGGGATGCGCGCCGACCGAGACGCCGCGCGCTTTCGCCAGCTCCACCGTCCGGCGCATGATGTCGGGGTCGCCGGCGTGGAAGCCGCAGGCGACGTTGACCGAGCTCGCCAGCTCGATCATTGCGGCGTCGTTGCCCATCTCCCACGCGCCAAAACCTTCGCCGAGGTCGCAATTGAGATCGATCGTCTTCATGGGGTGCTCTCCGCCTCTGGTCTTGCTGCCGCTTACGGTTCCGCCGTCACCTGCCAGGTTCCGGCGTCGACCGCGCTCACCGCGTAGCCGGCAACGTTAGCATCGCTGAGCGCCTCGATGTTGAGCTCGACGGTGTCGGAGGAGCGGAGGCGATCGGGGAGGGTGCGGATCAACTGCGCGAACTTGCGCGCCTCGTCCTGCGCCTCCGCCATGCTGACCTGCTTGAAGCGGAACGCTGTTCCCGCCGAGGTCTGGGCAAGGCGGCCGACGTCGGCCGTGATCACGGTCGCGATCTTCGGATAGCCGCCGGAGGTGCCGCGGTCCATCATCAGCGCGATCGGCGAGCCGTTGCCGGGCACCTGGATGCTGCCGTTGACCGTGCCGTCGGAGACGATGTTGTGGCCGTGCAGGTGCTTGATCGCAGGGCCTTCGAGCCGGTAGCCCATGCGGTCCGACGTCGCCGAGATCTTCCACTCGCTGTCCAGGAACAGCGCCTTGTTGGCATCGTCGAATTCGTCGTCCTGCGGCCCCAGCAGCACGCGGATCGGACCGCTCACCGGCTTCGGCAATTCGATCCGCAGCTCTGGAGCGCCGCTCGCAGCATCGACGCTGAACTCGTCGCCGGCCTGGAGCGGGCGCGGGTAGGGGCTGCCGAGGCCGGCGCGGGCATTCACCGCCAGGCTGCCGAACACGAGCTCGCCTTTGATGCCGCCTTCGATGGCGAGATAGGTGAACGCGCCGCCGCGGGCAAAGCCCAGCGTCAGCGTCTCGCCGTTCTTCAGCGTCACCGATGTATCCATCGCGACCGGCCGCGCGGCGACATCGGCATTGCGCGGTGCGCCGGCGATTGCCACGCGCACGGCGCCATCCTTCGCGGTGAACGTCGCGCCGAAGGGGCCGATCTCGACAGCCGCCGCGAGCGGCTCATTGCCGACCAGCGTGTTTGCCGCCGCGAGCGAGAGACGGTCCATCGCCCCGCTGACCGTCAGGCCGTAGCGCTGCGCGCCGTGGCGTCCGCCGTCCTGGACGGAGCTGGCTGGCCCGATGCTGGTGACGACGAGCCGGCTCATGCGTCCACCTGCTCGGCGACGATCTCGCCGGCTTCGGCGGCGCGGTCCATGTCCTCGAACGTCTTGTGGTCGATGGCAAAAAACGTCACGCGGTCACCGGGCTCGGTGAGGAAGGTCGGATTGCGGTGGAGCTGATAGGTTCTGACAGGCGTGCGGCCGAGCAGGTGCCAGCCGCTCGGGGCGGCCAGGCACTGGATGCCGGCCTGGATGCCGCCGATCGAGATCGTTCCGGCGGGCGTCAGCAGCCGCGGCGACTGCCGCCGCGACATGTGCAGGGATTTGTCGAGCCCGCTGAGATAGGACCAGCCCGGCGTGAATCCGATCATGGCGACCTTGTAATCGCCGCCCGCGTGCCGGGCGACGATGTCGTCGGGCGTGGTGCTGAGTGCCTTGGCGACATCCTCGAGGTCGATGCCGTGCTCGCCGCCATAGGCCACGGGAATGCGCCAGCGGCGCGCCCTGGTGGCCGGCGGCAGCGGCCGGGTCGCGATCGGGAGGATCTTTTCGCCGAGCGCGTCGAAGCCGATCTTGCCGGGGTCGTAGTGCACCAGCAGCGACCGATAGGTCGGCACGGTCTCGGTGATGCCGTCGATCGGGCTCGCTGCGAGTGCCTTGTCGAGCGCCAGCACGCGCTGGTTGGCGGTATCGTCGATGGTGCGGCTGAACTCGACCGTGACGGCACTGTCGCCACTGGGCAGAAGGCGGGGCGGGGGAAGCGTCGCGGCCATGAGCTGTCGAAGAGCTGTCGAAATCGGGCTTCTCAGGAAACGCGGGCTCGCCCTTGAGTTCCGCTTGTCCCTGCTTCGCGTAAATGCGCCAGCAAGTCCAATAAATTAATGCAGGGGTTCTCGATAAAGCCTTGTTATCGCGTCGCATAACGGCGCTGCGGCCCTGCATTCTTGTGGGTCTTTTGGCCCTTGACGCAAGGCTTGCGGCTCGCAAGATGCGCGCGTTCTTTTCCCGCCTATCCGGAGCTCGTTCTCGTCCATGTCGCTATCCCCCGAAGCCCGCAAGACCCTCGCCGGCATCACCACTGCCACCATCACCACGGTCCTGCTGAAAAAGGGCCTGCGCAACGTGTGGATGCGCGGTGCGCGTCCGCTGCGCCCGGGCCTGCCGCGCCTTGTGGGACCTGCCTTCACACTGCGCTTCGTGCCGGCGCGCGAGGATCTGGCGACGCCGGAATCCTGGTCGTCGCCGATCTCGACCCGCACCGCGATCGAGGCGATGCCGGATGGCTGCATCGCCGTGGTCGACGCCATGGGCATCACCGATGCAGGCATCTTCGGCGACATCCTCTGCGCGCGCATGGTCAAGCGCGGCGTCACTGCGCTGGTCACCGATGGCGTGGTGCGTGACGTCGAGGGCGTGCTCGGCACCAATCTGCCGGTGTGGTGCGACGGCTATGCCGCGCCGCCGTCGGTCGCGGGCCTGACCTTCGTCGGTTGGGGCGAGCCGATCGGCTGCGGCGGCGTTGCCGTGTTCCCGAACGACATCGTGGTCGCCGACCAGGACGGCTGCGTGCTGATCCCGCAGGCGATGCTCGAGCACGTGCTCAATGAGGGCGTCGAGCAGGAGCGGATGGAAGCCTGGATCGTCAACGAGGTGAACAACGGCGCGGTGCTGCCGGGCCTCTATCCCATGAACGCCGAGACCAAGGCGCGCTACGCCGCCAGCAAGAAGTAACGGAAGCGAGGACCCCCATGGAGATCACCGTCGCAGGCACGCGGCCGACCCGCCGCGCGCCCAAGGAAAACTTCACCGGCACCGTGTGGCAGGACCCCGTCATCATGGCGCCCGCGCCGGCGCGGCTGAACTGCTCCCGCGTCGCGTTCGAGCCGGGCGCACGCACCAACTGGCACCATCATCCGCTCGGGCAGACGCTTTACGTCATCTCCGGCGTTGGCCGCGTCCAGTCCAAGGGCGGGCCGATCCGCGAGATCCGCCCCGGCGACACCGTGTGGATTCCGCCGGGCGAACTGCACTGGCACGGGGCATCGCCGACCAACGGCATGTGCCACATCGCCATGCAGGAAGCGCTCGACGGCGTCTACTCGACCTGGCTGGAGCCGGTGACGGACGCGGAGTACGGCGCGGCGGTCGGCTGATCCGCGCGCCCCGGACAAGACGCATCGCCTGAAGGCGGTGCGTCGCCGAGCCGGGACACGGCGACTTACATCCTCTGCGCCGTCCACGTGCCCGTGCACATGGTGCCGCGCCAGGTGCCGGAGCCCGAGGTGCCGCTGAGCCGGCCGAAGCCGACCGCGCGCTTGATGCCGCTGCTCAAGGTGACGTTGATGCTGCCGGCATCGGCCACGCGGCCCGACGCCGTCACGGCCGCGCTGCTCGATGCGATTTGGCCGTTGTTGATGCCGATGGCGACGGTTGCGCCGTTGCCGCAGGTCTCGCTCGATGACGAGATGCGGACATTCCATGTGCCGTCGAAAGTGCTCGTCGCAGCGCCGGCCTGCGTCAGCGGGAAGGTGATGGCGACAAGGGCGGCGAAGGTCCTTTGCGAATGCCGTTCATGGCACGCCTCTGTGGTTGACCATGCAGGGGACCATGGCACCGCGCGCGGAACCGGCGATGTGAGAGGCGTCACGCCGGCGGCAGGCTCCGTGAGGTGGCGCACATCCTGACAGCGCGGAAAAGCAAAGGGGCCCGGATCACGGGCCCCTTGTTGTGGTCAGAGCGTTGAAGCCGGACTCAGTTCACCCGCGTCCAGGTCTGGCCACCGCAGAACATGCCGCCGAAGGCGCAGCCCTGCACGCGCAGCCGGTCGGTGCCCTTCATCGCGATCGTTGAATCGTAGGTCGAGCCGGAGTTGGGATCGAGGATGCGGCCGGACCATTTCTGGTCCTTGCCGGGCTTCATGTTGATCAGAACCTGCTCGCCGTTCTGGTTCGACTTGCTGTCGACCGAATAGCCGCAGAGATTGCTGCCGCACTGCTCGATGCGGACCTTGCCTTCCTTCTCCTCGGTGAGCCAGACGCCGAGCGGTGAATTGAGATCACGCGTGGGCGCGGCTGCCGGAGCGGGCGGGGCGACCGCGGCGGACTGGACCGGAGCTGGGGCCGGAGCCGGCGGCGGAGGTGGCGCCGGCGGCGCAGCAGCCGCAGCGGCCGGCGGCGGGGGCGGTGCCGCGGGAGCTGCCTGCTGCTCGACGGGAGCGGGGGCTGGTGGCGGTGCAGGAGGAGGCGCGACAGCCGGAGCGGCCGGTGCGACCGTGGCAGTCGCCGGCTGCGGTGCAGGCGGCGCGGGAGGCGGTGCAGCCACGACGGGCGCGGGAGCCTGCACGGCTGCGGGAGGCGCTGCTGCGGCGGCAGGTGGAGGCGCCGGTGCAATCGGCGGCTGCGGATCCGCCTTGGCATCCTGCGGCGCCTGCTGGCCTGGGCTCGTCTCGTTCTTCTTGGCCTTCTTGGCCTTGCCTTGCCCGGTGTTGTCGTACACGCCGGGAATCTGCACCGTGCCGCGGTCCGGATCGATGCGGATGGTGCGCCCGCCATATTCGAAGGTGTACTGCGCTTGCGCAGCGGTGCTCGCCAACAAAAGGAATGCGGCCGTGGCCAACAGCTTCCTCATTTCGCATCTCCTGAACAGGTGGTCCCCGCACTAACGCTTACGCGCCGGCTCCATTCCGAAACGTGATCTAGATCACTGTCTCGGTATGAGTCGTCGTCGCGCTGTTCCCGGTTCAATAGGCCTGGGGCCGGTCCAAAGTTTGGCAGAGGCAGGCGACAGGAGGACGCGGCCTCACGCGCCGTTCCGATGGAATCGGAACGGGACCGGCGATCAAAACGCGCGAAAAACGCGCTAGTCGAACCAAGTGGCGTAGATCTTCCTGTAGCTGCCGTCTTCCATGGAAATGTGCAGCCATTGATCGACGAAGGCCTTCAGCGCCGTGTCGCGCTGCAGCCAATAGGCCTTCTCGGAGAAGTCGAACGGCTTGTCCGGATGCACCGCGCAGAGCACGCCTTGATGCTGCTTCTGCTGGTAGCGAGTCTCGGAGGCGTCGGTCATCATCAGATCGGCGTTGCCCTTGGCGATCTCGTCGAAGATCACGGTGTTGTCGGGGAAGACCGTGATCTCGGCATCCTTGATGTTGGCGCGTGTGAAGCGCTCGTTGGTGCCGCCGGGATTGACGATGACGCGGGTGCCCTTCTTGTCGATGTCGGGGAGCGTCTGATACTTGCCGACGTCGGCGCAGCGCGTGATCGGCGTCTTGCCCTCGCGCATGATCGGCGTCGAGAAGAAGCCCTTCTTCTGCCGGTCGAGCGTCACCGACACGCCGCCCATGGCGATGTCGAACTGATCGGCCTCGAAATCCTTCATCAGCTTCGGCCAGGCTGTCGGCACGAATTCGACCTTGACGCCGAGCGCCTTGCCGAGCGCCTCCGCCATGTCGACGTCGAAGCCAGAGAACTGCTGCGTGGCCTTGTCGAGATAAGTGAAGGGCTTGTAGTCGCCGGTCATGCCGACGCGCAACGTGCCGCGCTTCATGATCTCGTCGAGGCGAGAGGGCGCGGCCTGCTGTGCATGGGCCGAAAGGTTCATCAGCAGCGCCACGGCCAAAGCCGCCAACACGCGAACGGATATTCGAACGATCATCTCTTTTCCACCCATGCCCGAGCTGTCATTGTACAGCTCCTCCGATCTGGATTTAGACCAGATGCCCGTCGCTGGCGAGGCAGAATTGAAAGGAAGCTTGGGGTGACGATTTCGATGTACGAGGCCTCGGTTGGCCTCTTCGTGCCTTATCTGCGCAATCTGTCCGCGCTGCTGGACAAGGGCGTGGCCTATGCCGAGGCCCGCAAGTTCAATCCGGCGGTGTTGCTCGGCATGCGTCTCGCGCCGAACATGTACGATCTGGCACAGCAGGTCGGCGAGGCCTGCCGCCACGCCACGGTCACCTCGGCCTTGCTGGCAGGTCGCGAACCGGTCGCGCTGCCGGCGCTGGAGCACGACATGGCCGGCCTACAGGCGCGGATCGCGACGTCGCTTGAATTCATCGAGAGCCTGCCGCATGCCGAGATCGACGCGGCTGCGGAACGAAAGGTCGTCTGGAGGCTGAAGAACGGGACCGAGCTGCCCTTTACCGGGCGGACGCTGCTGCTCGTCAACTGCATTCCGCAGTTCTTCTTTCACGTCACGACGGCCTACGACCTGTTGCGGCATGCAGGCGTCGAGCTTGTGAAGAAGGATTTCCTCGGGAGGAAGTAGCGGCAGGCTCGATGTCCACCTCTCCCCGACGGGGCGAAGTGGACGGAGATATTCGCCAGAGGTGACGCTTAGGCTTCGCCCCTGCGCTCGTAATCGGCGAGCGAGCTGCGACCGGCGATCTCGCTGCGCAGCTCTTCGAAGCGCCGATGTGCCTCGTGCTCGTGCGCGTCGACGAAATGCACCGCGGCTTCACCCGTCATCGGGCCGCTGATCACGGGCGCCGATTGCTCGCCGATGGTCTCGTGGACGTAGTACTGGCCGTCATCGCCGCGATGCACCGTCCATTTGAGACGGATCGCCACCATCGGTCCGGGACCGACCTTGCTGTAGCCGTCGGCATCGGTGTGCTCCGGCACCAGCGGCTGTTCCTCGACGACGGGATGCTCGTGCTCGGCGACGACCGGCTCCTCGTCAGCGGTGGCTGAATGTTCGCTGTCGGCCGAATCCTCTTCACCGGTCGCCGTCTCGGTGTCGCGGACGACGAGAACGGGCTCGGGGTTCTCCAGGATGCTGGCGATGGTCGCCAGCGCATGGTCGGTCGGGTCGATCTCTGACAAGGGTCCATCCTCCAGCTCGACGCGGCCGGCAAGTCTGTCCCACTGCCGCCGCGGCCGGGAACATTAGGCGCGTTTGATTAAGGCTGAGTTGGGGCCCGATCTGCACCAAAATGGGACGCTTTCTGGCGTCCCGAAGGCGGGCCGATCGGCGGCCCGCCTTCGCTTGGCCTCAGCCCAGCACGTCCTGATTGATCACATTCTGCCTGATGGGATCGCCGTCCAGGGCGCTCAGGATGTTGCGCGCGGTCTGCTCGCTCATGCGCTGGACCGCCTCGACCGTGACGCCGGCGACGTGCGGAGCCATGATGACGTTGGGCAGCGCGAACAGCGCGTTGCTGACCGGCGGCGGCTCCACCTCGAACACGTCGATGCCGGCGCCGGCGAGCTTTCCGGACGTGAGCGCGTCGTACAGCGCCGCTTCCTTCACGATGCCGCCACGCGCGGTGTTGATGAGGTAGGATTTCGGCTTCATGCGGCCGATCCGAGCTGCGTCGAACAGGCCGACCGTCTCCGCCGTCTTCGGGCAGTGGATGGTGACGAAGTCGGCGTGAGGCAGTGCGGCGTCGAGGTCGGTGACCGGCTCGCATCCGGCCGCCTTGATCTCGGCCGCGGGCTTATAGGGATCGTAGACCTGCACCTTCATCTCGAACGCCGAACAGCGCTTGGCGGTGCGGCTGCCGATGCGGCCGAAGCCGATGACGAGCACGGTCTTGCCGTAGAGGTCGAACGGCAGCATGCCGAGCCGTTCGGCCCATGTGCCGTCCCTGACGCAAGCATGCAGCTCCTGCGCGCGCTTGGCCAGCGTCAGCATCATGAACAGAGCCGCTTCCGCGACCGAGGGCGAGTTGGCACTGCCCGCCACCATCAGCGGCACCTTGCGGCGGGAGAGGGCGGGCACGTCGACGGCGTCGTAGCCGACGCCGATGCGGGTCACCACCTTCATGTCTCTTGAGGCCTCGAGCTCGGTCTCGCCGAAGGCGGTGGCACCTAACGCCACGCCATGGACCGGCGCATGGCTCTTCAGCAAGGCCTCGAAGTCCTTGGCGGAGATCAGGTTGGAAAATTCGACGAGCTCGATATCGTCCCGCTGGGTGAGGAGAGCGCGTGCCCCTTGCGACAAAGTTTGTGTAACGAAAATCTTCTTCTTGTTGGTCGCCATCGCTCCCCTGCCTGCTCGCGTTTCTTAGGCCGGCGTCACAGCACGACGCCGGTTTCTTCGTTTAGCAGGTGCATGTTGTTGAGGTCCATCGCCAAACGCATGGGTGCCCCGTCCGTAGCGCCGGCATTGGGATCGACGCGGCCGCAGACCGGCGTGCCGTCGAGCCCGAAATAGACCAGCGTCTCCATCCCCATCGGCTCGGTGACATCGAGCACGGTGTCGAAGGTCTCGACGCCCGGCGCAAGATGCGCATGCGACTCGGTGAGGTGCTCGGGACGGAGCCCGAGCAGCAGCTTGTCGGTGCGCGGCAGCGCGTTGTAGCGCGCGGCGCGGGCCGGCGGCAGCGCAAAGGCGATGCGGTCGGTGAGGCGGAGTTGAAGCGTGCCGCCGACATCCTCGAGCCGGCACGGGATGAAGTTCATCGCGGGCGAGCCGATGAAGCCCGCCACGAAGCGCGTCGCCGGCTTGTGGTAGAGCTCGTTCGGCGTGCCGATCTGCTCGATGCGGCCCTTGTTCATCACCACCACGCGATCGGCCAGCGTCATCGCCTCGACCTGGTCGTGGGTGACGTAGACCGTGGTGGTGCGCACCTTCTGGTGCACCTTCTTGATCTCGATCCGCATCTGCACGCGCAATTTGGCGTCGAGATTGGACAGCGGCTCGTCGAACAAAAATACCTTGGGGTTGCGCACGATGGCGCGTCCCATGGCGACGCGCTGGCGCTGGCCGCCGGAGAGCTGCTTCGGCTTGCGGTCGATCAGGTCGGTGATGTCCAGGAGGCGGGCGGCTTCCGTCACCCGCGCCTTGATCTCCGCCTTGGGATAGTGCTTCAGGCGCAGCCCGAACGACATGTTCTCGGCGACCGTCATGTGCGGGTAGAGCGCGTAGTTCTGGAACACCATCGCGATGTCGCGGTCCTTCGGCGGCACGTCGTTGACGACGTCGCCCCCGATCATGATGTCGCCGTCGCTGATGTCCTCGAGCCCGGCGATCATGCGCAGCGTGGTCGACTTGCCGCAGCCGGAGGGGCCGACCAGGACGATGAACTCATGATCGGCGATGTCGAGGTCGATGCCGCGCACGGCTTCGACGTCATCGTAACGCTTGACTACCTTCCGCAAAGCTACGTCAGCCATGAGTCATCAACCCTTTGTCGCACCGGCGGTCAGGCCGGCAATGTAGTAGTCCATCAGGAATGCGTAGATGATCAGCGGCGGCGCGGCGCCGAGCAGCGCGCCGGTCATGATCTGCCCCCAGTTGAACACGTCGCCCTTGATCAGCGTGGTGGTGATGCCGACCGGCAGCACGAGCTGATCGACCGACGTCGTGAACACCAGCGGATAGAGGAACTGCGCCCAGGACACCGTGAAGGCGAAGATGGTCGCGGCGATCAGCCCGGGCAACGCGACCGGGATGAAGATCCGCGTCAGGGTCTGCAGCCAGGACGCGCCGTCGATGAGGGCGGCTTCATCGAGCTCCTTCGGGATCGAGGCGAAATAGCCGATCATGATCCAGGTGCAGAACGGCACGGTCAGCGTCGGATAGATGAACAGCAGCACGTACCATCGGTTCAGCAGCGTGATGCCGGTGTACTCCTGGACCACGCCGAGCATCTTGAACAGCGGGATGAACAGGAGGCTGTCCGGGATCAGATAGGTGAGGAAGACGCCGGTGGCCAAGGTCGCCGAGCCCCAGAACTTCATCCGCGCCAGCGCGAACGCCGCGGGGATGCTGATCAGCATGGTCACGATCACGACGATGATCGAGATCATCGACGAATTCCAGAAGAACCGCAGGAACTGGTTAGAGGTCAGGAGCTCGACATAGTTCGATAGCGTCGGATGGAACACCCACCAGGGATTGGTGGCGGCAGAGATCTCCGCGCTGCTCTTGAGCGAGGTGATCAGCATGTAGATCGGCGGCGTCAGGAAGAAGATCGCGAACAGTACCAGGAAGAAGTAGGACCAGCGCAGTGCCCAGGTGCGGTCCCGGCTCATGCTGCCATACTTGACCTTGCGGGACGGTCCGGCCTTGTCGATTGTGAGCGTGCTCATCAGGCTTCGTTCCCGCGTTTGTTGACGTCGCGCAGGATGAAGATCGCTGCGACGGCGAGGATGGGCACCATGAACAGCGACACGCAGGCGCCGAGCGGAATGTCGCTGCTCTGGATGCCGACCTGGAAAGCCCAGGTGGCGAACAGATGCGTGGTATCCAGCGGACCGCCTGATGTCAGGATGCGCACGATGTCGAAATTGGCGAAGGTGACGATCAGCGAGAACAAGGTGGTGATCGCGATGATATTGCGCATCATCGGCAAGGTGATATGCCAGATCTTCTGCCACCAATTGGCGCCGTCGATCGCGGCGGCCTCATAGAGCTGATCGGGGACCGACTTCAGCGCGGCGAGATACATGATCAGGAAGAACGGCGCGCCGTACCAGACGTTGACGAGGATGACGGAGAAGCGCGCCCAGAAGGTGTCACCCAGCCACGGGATCGGACCGACGCCGAAGAAGGAGAGCGTGTAGTTGAAGGCGCTGTAGGACGGATCGAACAGCCACAGCCAGGCCAGCGTGCTCATCGCCGGCGGAATCACCCAGGGTACCAGCAGCATGCCGCGCCATTTGCGCTGCTTCTTGCCGGGAATGTTGTGGACGAAATGCGCGACGATGAAGCCGATCAGTGCCTTGAAGATGACGGCGGTGATCGCAAAGATGCAGGACTGCTGCACCACCATCCAGAACGTCTCGCGCTTGAACAGGAAGGTGAAATTGCCGAGGCCGACGAATTTCGTCATCGCCTTGTTCAGCGTCGCCAGATAGAGCGAATAGAAGGCGGGATAGAGCACCAGCATCGCGATCAGGAGGATCAGCGGCAACGTCAGGAAGAACGCAACCGTCGATTTTCGCCCGAGCGCATTGCGCAGACTCTTTCCCTTGCGCGCGCCCGTCGCACGGGCGACGCGACCTCGCTCAACGACGACATCGGCCATGTCAGAATCCTTAGGGTCAGTCTTCTTGTCAGCAGTCCAACCTTGGAGCCGGCCACAGCGGTCGGCCTCAAATCTTGCGGATGGGAGGGCGGAGCCCTGGCGGCTCACGCGCGTGGCGCGAGCCGCCCTGGCGCATCCCGGCCTAGCTCCGCATGAAGCCTTCGCACTCGCCTTCGGCCCAGGCGAGCGCCTGCTCCATCGTCTCGCCCCGCGCAAAACGCAGCGCCATCTTGGTCAGCGTCGCCTGGAAGTAGATCTGCTGCGCGATCTTGGGCGGCGCGGGCGAAGCGGCGATCGACAGCGTCTGGTGCTTGTAGGGGTCCGGATAGTGGAAGAGCGTTCCCTTCGGCGGGCCTTCTTCCGCCCAGGTCGGGAACTTGGACATGTTCGCGTAGGCCGGCAGGTCGTAGCCGCCGCTCACCGCAACGAACTTCTCGATCGACGATGGCGAGGACAGGTGAACGAGCAGGCTCTTGGCAGCCTCCTTGTTCTTGCCGAAGCTCCAGACGCCCCAGAAGTAGGGCAGGTACGGTGCGAACCGTCCCTTCGGACCGGACGGGAAGCCGTGCGTCCAGCACTGTTCGGCGACCTGCGGCGCATCGCGCTTGGCGACGGCCCAGGCGCTCGGCGGATTGAGGATCATCGCGCCGCGGCCGGAGATCAGCCATTTGTTATTGGAGGCGTCGTCCCAGGACGGTGCGTCCGGCGGCAGGAAGGCGATCAGCTTCTTGTAGAACTCCATCGCCTGGCGAACCTGATCGGTCTTCACCGTGATGTCGCCCTTGGCATTGACGAGCTCGGCGCCGAATGACTGGAAGATCGCGCCGGCGGTGTCCACGCTGTCGGTGGTCTCGCCCATACCGATGCCGAACGCGAAGCCCGCCTTGTGGCAGGCCTCGGCTGCCTTCAGGAAGGTCTCCATGGTCCAGTTTTCGACCTTGGGCGGGCCGCCGGCTGGATACATCTCCTGTACGTCGATGCCGGCATGCTTCTTCATCAGATCGATGCGAGAGCAGGGGCCCTTGATCTGGCTGCCCGGTGTCGCGGGCGCCGCGAGCCATTTGCCGCCCGACTGTCCGAGATATTTGACGGTGCCGTTCACTTCGCCATTCTGCTTGAGAAGCGGCTCCATGATGTCGTTGAGGGGCTCGAGATTCTCGGAATAGGCCTGCGGCCACCAGCTCGGCATCTGCAGGATGTCATGACCCGACTTGGCCTGGGCCTCGGCGGCGGCGGTCAGCTCGATCTTCTTGTTGTTGCTGGTGATGTAGTCGATCGAGACTTCGACCTTCTCCTTCGCAGCCCATTCATTGACGAGATCGGTCGAGGCCTTGTTGGCGCCGGGCACCCAGTGGTCCCAGAAGCCGATCGAGAGTTTGCCGGCAGCATAGGCGCCCCGGACGTAGGGCGCCGTGATCAGCGCCGCGGAGGACATTGCAGTGGCAGCCACAAATTGACGTCGCGTCAGTGTCTTGCGTGACATCTCGTTTCCTCGCTTGGGTGTTTTATTGTTCTGGTGTTTCCTCTGAACTCTTCCGAGTTTTGCTTTTGATTTTCTTGTTGGCGTTTCTTGTTGGTCGTTTCTGTCGGTGCCGTCAGCGTCGATCCGGATCGTGCGCCGTGCGCCAAATTGGTAGCGCGATCAGATCATGATTGACCGCGTCTGTCGAGAAAGCCGAACGCGCTTCGTCTAGAACTAACGTTGTGCCCGAATGTGCGGCAGTGCCTCTGGCATCGCGCGCCGCAGGTGAAACGCGCTCCCTCGTTTTTTGCGACGCACACATCTCGTAAGCCGGTCGGGAACGATCCGTGCGCAATTACGCCGCAGTTCCGAATAAGCCTCCATAACCGCTTCGCGCGAAACACTTTTCGGGCGTGGACAGCAATCGGCTGCGTCTGGACCTCGAAGCGACGAAAACGATAGAGTTGCAACCAGCGGGGTGGCTCTTACCCCGACCGAGACCAATCAGTTCGACGATGGAGACGAGAATGATCCACCCGGCGCCGCCAGCGCGACATTACTTGCGACGTTCGCTCGCGCTCGGGTCTCTGCTCGCGTTGTTGCTCGGCGTCGCCGCGGTTGCGAACGCTCAAGGATTGGTCAAAGGCGTCCAGGAAGGGGCGGCGGCCGGGAACAAGGCGGCCGGCCCGGTCGGTGGCGTGCTCGGCGGCGCGATTGGCGGTGTGGTCGGCGTCTTCACAGGCGTGCTTGGCGTCGGCAACAATAACAATGCCAACCAGGCGCCGGCCGCCAAGGATGCGAACAAGGATGCGGGCAAGGACGCCAAGCAGCAGCAGGGCGCAGGCAAGGACAAGGACGCCAAGAGCGCCAAGGAGAACGCCAAGGCGGGCAAGGGCGCCAAGGCGAGCAAGGAAGCCAAGAACGCGCCAAACGTTCAGCAGGACAACAAAGACAAGGACGTTACCGTCCTCACCCAGCCCGGCGCGCCGCAACAGACCGCCGAGCAGATCGTGGCCAACAGCGATTCCTATATCGAGCGGATCAAGACCGAGCTGAACCTCACGCCCGACCAGGAGAAGCACTGGTACGGCTTCTCCAGCGCCATGCACTACTTGGGGCATAATGGTGCAGAGCGGCTCAACCTGCGGGTTGCGCGCGCCAAGCGCGATCCGCCCGACGACATCATCGAGCAGATGCGCAACGAGGCGCAATTCCTGATCGACCGGGCCGCCGACCAGCGCAATGTCGCCGACGCCGCCGAGCCGCTCTATTCGAGCCTCGATGACAAGCAGAAGCAGGTCTTCATCCAGGAGATGGTGCGCCTCAGCCACGAGCGCGGACTGGATTGATCAAGTTGAATCGGATTGCGGGCGCCTGAATTAACGGCGCTCGCTACGAATTTGTGAATCCTCTGCGCAATTCGGTTATGATTAGCTTCGCGAGGCTGACTGCGGGGTTGATATGGCGGACGGACTCTCCGTTTTCCTGGTCGAAGACGAGGCGTTGATCCGGATGATGATCGCCGACATGGTGGTGGAGCTCGGCCACCGCGTCGTCGCGGAGGCGGACAATGTCCGGGACGCCAGCGCCTTTGCGATGACCGCGCAATACGATTTCGCGATCCTCGACATCAATCTCAAGGGTCTCTACGTCGATCCCGTCGCCGACCTGATCGAGCGCCGCGGCAAGCCGTTCCTGTTCGCCACCGGCTACGGGCCGGAATTGCTGCCGTCCTTGCTCCGCCGCAGGCCGATCCTGCGCAAGCCGATTTCGATCGACCAGCTCAAGGGCATGATCGAGTCGTTGTTTCCCAAAGCCACGGCAGAGGCGCCGCGCTGAACGGCGGCGAAGAGGCCGCGCTGGCGACGGCGAAGACGCCGCGCTGGGAGCGCAAACGAAAATGGCCGCCGGTGGGGCGGTCATTTCACGAAGAAATCCGTCGCGGCCTCAGATCAGGCCGGCACTGAGATCGATGCCGCGCGCCATCAGGCCGAACGAGGCGAGGAGGCCCGCGCAGCAGAACAGCCAGATGGTCTTGAACGAAGAACCGGCAAAACGGGTTTCGGCAACGGCCGGCATCGCGGCGAGCGAAATCATGCTCATGTTCATTCCCCCCTTTGTTGATCCTGAATTGCATCAGGTGAGGGAACTCCTAGAGCAAAAAGTTTGACGTGAGATTGCGAGGGATCCCTAACGGAATCGCAACCGGGGCGTACCGACGCGCGTGCCGTGCCGGGATCGCACGTCTCAGCTGCGGCCGTTCCTCAACACGTTGGCGATGGTCTGGGCGGTCATGGCGGCGCGATCCGAGGCGCGCTGGGCAGCCAGCCGGTCTCGCGCCTTCTCCTCGATCAGGAGCTCGATCAAGGCGAGCCGCTTGTCCTCGTCGTCCGCCTCGGTCAGCAGGCGGTGATAGCGGTGATAGTCGAATCCAACGTCCTGCTTACGCATGTCACGCCCCCCGCAACCAACGCCACACACTTGGCGGATTGTTTCCCATGGGAAACAATCGGGCAAGCACGATCCTGCGTGGAACCGCGCTTTGGGTGCAATCAGCTGTGAATTAGTTAACGGACCTGCCGCCTTAATCCGGATTGTGGTCGGCGAACATCTTCAAGCCGAGGAAGCTCGCATCGGGCCTGGTGACCAGCCGGGTCGGGATGTTGCGCAAGTAATCCTGAAAGCGTCCCTTGGCCTCGAAGCGGGCGCGGAAGGCCGAGGCGGCCAGGAATTCGGGAAAGCGCGGGACGATCCCGCCGGCGATATAGACACCGCCGCGAGCGCCGAAGGTCACCGCGAGATTGCCGGCGACCGAGCCGAGGGTGGCACAAAACATCTCCAGCGTCGCGCGGCTGTGCGCACAACTGCCGTCCAGGGCCGCCTTGGTGATGGCAGCGGCATCGCGTTGCGGCATCTGGGCGCCGTCGACCTCCGCCAGCGCTTCGTAGAGGCTTTGCAAGCCCGAGCCCGACAGCGCGCCACGCTCGATCGAGACATGGCCGAGGCGGCGGCGCAAGCAGGCGATCACGCGTTCCTCGCGCTCGTTCTCGGCCGGCAGCGTCGCATGCCCGGCTTCGGTTACGACGGCCAGGCGCGCGCCATGGCGCTCGACCAGGCAGGAGACGCCAAAGCCGGTTCCAGGCCCGACCACCAGCAGCGGCTCTCCGGGCAGGCCGTCCTGTCCGCCGAGCGGGATCAGATCGGCCGGCTGCAAGGCGGGCAGCGACCAGGCCACAACCTCGAAATCGTTGAGCACGTGGACGCTGTCGAAACCGAGCGCCGGCTGCAGCTCGTTGCCGTCGATGACCCAGGGGCTGTTGGTCATGACGCAGCGGTTGTTGGTGACGGGGCCTGCCACGGCCAGCACGGCTCGTCGGGGTGGCTCGCCGCTGGATTTACGTGCCAGCACATCGGCAATGGCTTCCCGGACGGTCGGGAAGTCGGCGACCTTCACGTAGTCGATCGGCCCGGTCTGGTCGCCATCGCTCTGGCTCAGCGCAAAGCGCGCATTGGTGCCGCCGATATCGGCGAGAAGAATTTGTCCTGTCCTGCCGATACCCATGGCTCTGCGGCTGCCGCGGCCTTGCCGGCCCTCGGGAACCCCTGCCTCCGTTCCTGATCCGATCCGCAACCGCGCGGACCGTCCGAGAATCCTCGCTTGATTGTGCCTAGTCAACACGGACAGAGGCAAACCGTTGCATTCCTGCAGACTGTTTGGCCACCAGAGCGGTGCAGCCACACGCTGTCGGTGGTTGCGAAGCTGCGCCGGAAGATCGACATTGGAGGGAGTCTTCGGTGCCCGGCGCCGGGCGGACGGAGTGGAGCCTTGCGATGAAGATTGCCGACCGCGACGTGCTGCTGGTGATCGACGTGCAGAACGACTTCTGCACCGGCGGGGCGCTGGCCGTGCCCGGCGGCGAGAAAGTCGTGCCGGCCATCAATCGTATCGCCCAAAAATTCACCAACGTGGTGCTGACCCAGGATTGGCATCCGGCTGATCATGTCTCCTTCGCGCAAAACCATGCGGGCAAGCAGCCGTTCCAGACCATCGAGCTGAGCTACGGCACCCAGGTGCTCTGGCCGTCGCATTGCGTGCAGGGCACGGCCGGCGCCGAATTCCACGAGGGCTTGGACGTCACAAGGGCGAGCCTGGTGGTGCGCAAGGGCTTTCGCCGTGGCATCGATTCTTATTCGGCGCTGTTCGAGAACGACCACAGGACGCCGACGGGCCTCCTCGGCTATCTGCGCGAGCGCGAGCTGAAGACGGTGTTCGTCGCGGGTTTAGCGCTGGACTTCTGTGTCCGCTTTTCGGCGGAGGATGCCCGCAAGGCGGGGTTCGAGGTCGCGGTGATCGAGGACGCTTGCCGCGGCATCGACCTCGACGGCTCCATGGCTGCGGCCCATCGGAGCTTTGGCGAGCTCGGCATTTCCGTCATCAGCTTCGAGGCGTTCTTGTGAGGAGCGCGAGATAGACGTGGTGGACAAGACAGGCAAACAGCCGGGCAGACCGGATCACATGCCCGACGACCCGCTGCTGTGGCCGTTTGCAACGGCGCGGCTCGCCATGGATGCCTGCTTCTGGTGGATGGAGCGCGGGCCGGCCGAGCCGGCCGACAGCAGCCTGCCGTGGACGACGCCGAGCACGGTGGCGCTGGAGCTTGCAACCATGCGCCTGCGCGAATGCCCGACGGACCGGTCCGGCCGGCCGGCGCTGGTCTGTGCGCCCTATGCGCTGCACCGGGCCCTGATCGCCGATTTCGCGCCCGGCCACAGCGTGGTGCAGTCGCTGCAGAATGGCGGCATCGACCGGGTCTATCTCACCGACTGGCGGTCGGCGACATCAGACATGCGCTATCTCTCGATCGACAGCTATCTTTCGGATCTCAACGTCGCCATCGACGAGATCGGCGCGCCGGTGGACCTCGTCGGTCTGTGTCAGGGCGGCTGGCTGTCGCTGCTCTATGCGGCGCGCTTTCCGGCCAAGGTGCGGCGCCTGGTGCTGGCAGGCGCGCCGGTCGACCTGTCGATCGACTCGGCGATGTCGCGGCTCGCCCGCAACGCGCCCGGCATGGTCTACGACCAGCTCGTCGCGCGCGGCGGCGGCAATGTCAGCGGCAAAGAGATGTTGCGCGTCTGGTCGAAGGCGCCAAGCCGCGAGGATATCGCAGCCGCTTTGCAGAAGGAGCTCTCCGACGAGGAAGGCGCTGCGCTGCTCGCGCGCTTCGACCAGTGGAATGTGGAGCCTCTCGATCTGCCCGGCACTTACTATCTGGAGATCGTCAACTGGATATTCCGGGAGAACCGGATTGCCGCCGGCAACTTCGTCGCGCTCGGCCAAAAGGTTCGTCTCAAGGACGTCAAGGCGCCGGTCTTCCTGCTGGCGGGGCTCGACGACGAGGTGGTGCCGGCGACGCAGGCGCTCGCCACCGCCGGGCTCGTCGGTACACCGCCGGCCTTCATTGCGGCGGCCTCCGAGCCGAGCAATCATCTCGGCCTGTTCATGGGCGCACGGACCCACTTGCATGCCTGGCCCCGGATTGCCGAGTGGCTGCGGAACGATCTGTCCGGGGTCCTGGCCCGCAGCGCTTGAGGTCGCCGGGCGCAGGACCGGCCGGGGCGCAAATCCGTTATGCATGATGGCGGATGGCCTGCACGGGGCCAGATCGATGGGCTACATATGATCGGAGCTGACGGCGGTGGCCGCCGGGAGAAGACTTAAAGGTACTGCGCTCGATGACTTTTCACTCGATCTACACCCACGGATTTGCGCGCGTGGCGGCCTGCGTGACCACCTCCCATGTGGCCGATCCCGCGGCCAATGCGAAGGCGATCCTGGCGGCGGCCAACGCCTGCCACGAGCAGTCGGTGGCGGTTGCCGTGTTTCCCGAGCTGTGCCTGTCCGGTTATGCGATCGAGGATTTGGTGAAGCAGGATCCGCTGCTCGATGCGGTCGAGCGCGGGCTCGCCACCATCGTCGAGGCCTCCGCCGCGCTGATGACCGTACTGATCGTCGGCGCACCGCTGCGCTTTGGTCACCGCATCTACAATTGCGCCGTCGTCATCCATCGCGGCAACGTCCTTGGCGTCGTGCCGAAGTCCTACCTGCCGACTTACCGCGAATTCTACGAGGGACGCCATTTCGCCTCCGGCGCCGGGATCGCCGGCGAGACCATTTCCTTTGGCGGTCTGCACGCCCCGTTCGGCGTCGACCTGCTGTTCGCGGCCGAGGACGTCCCGGGCCTGACCATCGGCGTCGAGATCTGCGAGGACATGTGGATCCCGGTGACGCCGGCCTCGGAGCTCGCGCTGGCGGGTGCCAGCGTGCTGATCAATCTCTCGGGCAGCCCGATCACGATCGGCCGGGCCCGCTCGCGCGCGCTGCTGTGCCAATCGACCTCCGCGCGCTGTCTCGCGGCCTATGTCTATTCCGCCGCCGGGGCAGGGGAATCGACCACGGATCTGGCCTGGGACGGCCAGACCTCGATCTACGAGAACGGCGTGCTGCTGGCCGAAGGCGAGCGGTTCCGCCAGGGCGGCCAGATCACCTATGCCGACGTCGACCTCGATCTGCTCCGGCAGGAGCGCGCCCTGATGGGCACGTTCGACGACAACCGCCGCCAGCGCGAGGCGTTCTTCCGCAAGGTCACGTTCGCCCTGAAGCCGCCGGCCGCCGATATCGGTTTCCTGCGCAAGGTCGAGCGTTTCCCGTTCGTGCCCAGCGATGAGAGCCTGCTCGAGCAGGATTGCTACGAGGCCTACAACATCCAGGTCGCCGGCCTCGTGCAGCGCATGCGCGCGACCGGCACCAAACGCGTCGTGATCGGTGTCTCGGGCGGTCTTGATTCCACCCACGCCCTGATCGTCGCCGCCAAGGCGGTCGACCTGCTTGGTCTGCCGCGTGAAAACATCCTTGCCTACACCATGCCGGGCTTTGCCACCGGCAGCGAGAGCAAGACCAATGCGCTGGCGCTGATGAAGGCGTTGCAGACGACGAGTCAGGAGCTCGACATCCGCACCACGGCGACGCAGATGTTGAAGGACATCGGCCATCCCTTCGGCAAGGGCGAGAAGGTCTACGACGTCACCTTCGAGAACGTGCAGGCGGGCCTGCGCACGGACTATCTGTTCCGCCTCGCCAATCATCACGGCGGCATCGTCATCGGAACCGGCGATCTCTCCGAGCTCGCGCTGGGCTGGTGCACCTACGGCGTCGGCGACCAGATGGCGCATTACAACGTCAACGCCGGCGTGCCGAAGACGCTGATCCAGCATCTGATCCGCTGGGTGATCGCCTCGAAGCAGTTCAGCGGCGACGTGAACCGGACCTTGGGCTCGATCCTCGCCGCCGAAATCTCGCCTGAGCTGGTACCCGTGCAGCCCGGCGAGAAGCCGCAGAGCACGGAAGCTTCCGTCGGGCCCTACGAGCTGCAGGACTTCAACCTGTTCTACACGCTGCGCTTCGGCATGCGGCCGTCCAAGATCGCCTTCATGGCGCTCCAGGCGTGGAGGGACGTCGGCAAGGGCGAATGGCCGCCGGCGTTCCCAAACGACAAGCGCCGGGCCTATGATCTTCCCGAGATCCGGCGCTGGTTAGAGGTGTTCCTGCGCCGCTTCTTCGCCTTCAGCCAGTTCAAGCGCTCGGCCATGCCGAACGGCCCGAAAGTGTCGGCGGGCGGCTCATTGTCGCCGCGCGGCGACTGGCGCGCGCCGTCTGATTCGAGCGCCGCGCCCTGGCTCGAGGATCTCGATCGCAACGTACCGAACTGATTGGCGCGGCGGATCGATATTGCTGGGAGCGTTCTGATGTCGGCCGGGGAAGGCTCAGAAGCGGGTGAAGGGGCCAGCGTCGTCAACGGCCTCTACATCTTCGACATCGAAATGCGCGAGGGCAAGCGCGGGCAGGCGCGAGGCGTGGTCGTGCTCTGCGACGGTCGGATCATGGGCGGCGACAGCTATTTCTACTACACCGGCAGCTACACGTTCCGGAACGGGAAGTGGCGCGGTGACATGATCGTCAATCAGCACACGGAAGCGGTCGGCCGGACGCTTGTGTTCGGGGGCAGGGAGGTCACCTGCGGCTTTTCCGGCGACTATTTCCCCGGCGGCGCCGAAGTCGAGGGCATGGCGCTGGTTGGCAAGATCAGCGTGACGTTCACCGCACGGCTGACGCTGAAGGATACGATGTGAGCTGACGCGCGAGCTTCGTCGCAGCAATCACATCTGGATTAGGGATATGCTGGCGTACTCGCGCTGATGGAAAGCGCGAGGTCCGGAGTGCCTAGGAGTCCGGACCTCGTCACCTTGCCCCAGCCTTCGATCCCCCGCCCCATGTGGTCCCCCAACCCCTTGGTGCGCGATCAGAGGGTGATGCCCCTGGAACTGGCCGCCGATCGATGTCGCGCGATGTACGCGAGATCGAAATAGGATTCCATTCCGGATCACTACGGACACGATTCAGCTTGCTTCTGCGGCAAGCTGCACGTGCGTGCATCGACGGCAGCGCCGCTGCACAACATCGATGCGATGCGCGGGATGTCCACATCTGCCCGACGCCGCGGGACCTTGGCTTCACGGGCCTGTCATTGAACTGGTCTAGCGCTGCTCACGTCATCGTCGACGGTTGAAGGAGCAAGCCATGTCGAAGCCGGTGTTGGGCGCCGCATTGTCGATCAGATCGATCCCCGCGCATCGCGACTGGCTCCTGGAACGGCAGCGCGATCTCGAGATCCAGGATTTCTTCCGCGCCGATCTGCTCGACGGCGACTGGCGTAGCGCGGCCGGCGAGATCAAGCAGATGCTCGCGGGCCATACCGGCCGGCTCGGCATTCACGGGCCGTTCTGGGGCTTCAAGATCGACAGCCACGATCCGATGATCCGCCAGGCTGTGACCAAGCGCCTGCTGCAGGGGCTGGAGGCCGCCGAGTTCCTCGGTGCGACGCAGATGGTGATCCATTCACCGTTCACGACCTGGGACCACAACAATCTCGATCTCTATCCTGATAACCGCGCCAACATCGTCGAGCGCGTCAAGGCGACGCTCGCCGAAGTGATCGCGCGCGCCGAGACGATCGGCTGCGAGATCGTGATCGAGAACATCGAGGACAAGGACCCGCGCGACCGCGTCCGTCTCGCCAAGGCGCTCGAAAGCAACAAGGTCCGCGTCTCGCTCGACACCGGTCACGCCAACTACGCGCATGTCTCCACCGGCGCGCCGCCGGTCGACTATTACGTCGAGACCGCCGGCGACATGCTGACGCATGTCCATCTCCAGGACACCGACGGCTTTGCCGACCGGCACTGGGCGCCGGGCGAAGGCAATATTCCGTGGGTCGCCGTGTTCCGCGCGCTGGGCCGCCTGACCTCGAACCCGCGGCTGATCCTCGAGCTCCGCAACCACGACGACGTCCGCAAGGGCGCAGCGCATCTCGCCGCGCTCGGTCTCGCCGAATAACCAGATCACAGAGGGCAGGGCTTATCATCATGAGCAAACTTACCCGTCGCACCATCCTGAAATCCGGCGGCGCGGCCGCAAGCACGCTGCTGCTGCCGCGCTTTGCGATCGGGCAGAGCGACAATCGGCCGTCGGTGACGATCGCCGTGCAGAAGGTGACCAATTCGAACGTGCTCGACGTGCTGCGCGAGCAGTCCAATGTCGGCGAGCGCGTGTTCTTCTCCTCGATCTGGGAAGGCCTGATCTCCAAGAACTGGCGCGGCAGCCTCGAGGCCGTGCCGGGGCTTGCCACCGAGTGGCGCCGGATCGACGATCAGACCGTCGAGGTGAAGCTGCGCCAGGGCGTCAAGTTCCACAACGGCGACGAACTCACGGCCGAAGACGTCGTCTTCACCTTCAGCCGTCAGCGCATGTTCGGCGAGACCGAGGCCAAGAGCCGCTCCACCATCCAGGCCTTCGAGAAGATCCCGACGCCGCGGCCGGGCAAGGAGCTGCCGCCCGACGTGCCCGCCGTTGCCCGCCGCATCTGGCCGGACCTCGTGCGCGTCGATGCCGTCGACAAGTACACCGTGCGCTTCTACAACGCGACGCCCGACGTCACCATCGAGGGCCGGCTGTCGCGCTACGGCTCCGACATCATGAACCGCCGCGCCTGGGAAGAATCCGCCAGCTATCTCGACTGGGCGCGCAAGCCCATCACCACCGGTCCGTACAAGGTCGTCGAGCTCAAGCCCGACGTGTCGCTGACCCTGGAAGCGCATGACGAATATTGGGGCGGCCGTCCGCCGCTCAAGCGCATCCGCTTCCTCGAAGTCCCTGAAGTCGCGAGCCGCATCAACGGGCTGCTCTCGGGCGAATACCAGTTCGCCTGCGACATCCCGCCGGACCAGATCGCCGGCATCGAGAAGAATGCCGCCTTCGAAGTGCAGGGCGGCACCATCCTCAATCATCGCCTGACCGTGTTCGACAAGAACCACGCCGTGCTCGCCAATCCGCTTGTCAGGCGCGCCTTCACCCATGCGATCGACCGCCAGGCCATCGTCGACAGCCTGTGGGCCGGCCGCACCCGCGTGCCGAAGGGCCTGCAGTGGGAGTTCTACGGCGACATGTTCAACGCCGACTGGAGCGTGCCGGCTTACGATCCGAAGCTCGCGCAGGATCTGCTCAAGCAGGCCAATTACAAGGGCGATCCGATCCCGTACCGCCTGCTCAACAACTACTACACCAACCAGGTCGCGACCGCGCAGATCCTGGTCGAGATGTGGAAGTCGGTCGGCCTCAACGTGCAGATCGAGACCAAGGAGAACTGGTCGCAGATCATGGAGCGTGCGCCCACGCGCGCCGTGCGCGACTGGTCGAACTCGGCCGCCTTCAACGATCCGGTCTCCTCGCTGGTCGCCCAGCACGGGCCGAACGGCCAGCAGCAGCAGATCGGCGAATGGACCAACGCCGAGCTGAACACGCTCTCGGAGTTCCTGGAGACCTCGACCGATCGCGCGGCGCGCAAGAAGGCGTTCCGCCGCATGCTGGAGATCGCCGAGCGCGAGGATCCCGCCTATACGGTGCTGCACCAGAACGCGACCTTCACGGCCAAGCCGAAATCGATCAAGTGGAAGGCCTCGCCCGCCTTCGCGATGGATTTCCGCGCCGGCAATTTCGAGGCCTGAAGGTGTCGCCGCTGGTCAGCATCGAAGGCCTGAGCGTCGCCTTCAATGGCGTGCCGGTGCTGCGTGGTGTCGACCTCGCTCTCGGCAAGGGCGAGGCCGTCGGCCTCGTCGGCGAGTCCGGCTCCGGCAAGTCGGTGACGTGGCTCGCCGCGCTCGGCCTGCTGCCGCGGCACGCGAAGGTCTCGGGTTCTGTACGGCTCGACGGACGCGAACTCCTTGGCGCGCCGGCCGCCGAACTCGACCGCGTCAGGGGCGGGCGGGTCGCCATGATCTTCCAGGATCCGGCGAGCGCGCTCAATCCGGTGCTGACCATCCGCAGGCAGCTCTGTGAGGCACTGGCGCTGCATCGCGATCTCCAGGGCGAGGCGGTGAAGGCGGAAGCGAAGCGGCTGCTCGACCTCGTCGGCATTCCCGATGCAGGCAGGCGGCTCTCCGCTTACCCTCACGAATTCTCCGGCGGGCAGGTCCAGCGCATCATGATCGCGATGGCGCTCGCCGGAAATCCGGACCTCTTGATCGCGGACGAGCCGACCACGGCGCTCGATGCGACCATCCAGGCGCAGATCCTGGAGCTGCTCTCCACCATCCGTCGCGAGATGAGCATGGCGATGGTGCTGATCAGCCACGATCTCGGCGTCGTTGCCGAAAACTGCGACCGCGTCGCCGTGATGTATGCCGGCCGCATCGTCGAGCAGGCGCCCAGCAACCAGCTCTTCGCCGATCCCGTGCATCCCTATGCGCAGGGCCTGATCGGCGCGCTGCCGCCGCTCGACGGACCGCGCCGCCGTCTCACCGCCATATCAGGGACGGTGCCCGATCCCGCGCACATGCCCAGCGGCTGCGCGTTCGCGCCGCGCTGCGCGCTGGCGGCCGAGCCGTGCGGCCTTGCCGCGCCGAGCCTCGCGCTCATCAGCGACGACCGTACCGTGGCCTGTATCCGCGCCGAGGCGTCGCGCCGCGCGCTGCTCGGGATCGCCGCCGAATGAGCGCGCCGCTCGTCGAAATCTCCGCGATTTCCCGCAGCTACAGCATGCGTTCCGGAATGTTCGGGCGAGCTACGGCCGTACATGCGGTCGACGGCGTGTCGCTGACGATTCCCAAAGGTGAGACGCTGGGCCTTGTCGGCGAGTCCGGTTCGGGCAAATCCACCACGGGCCGCATCGTGCTCGGCCTCGAGCCGCCCGACCGCGGCGAGGTGCGGTTTGGCGGCAAGCCCATGGCCGCGCCGGGAACGGCCGCATGGCGCACAGAGCGGGCGCGGATGCAGATGATCTTCCAGGACCCGCTGGGGGCGCTGGACCGGCGCCTGCCGGTCGCAACGCAGATCCGCGAGCCGCTGGACATTCACGGCGTCGGCACACCAGCCGAGCGCGAGGAGCGGGTGCGCGAATTGCTGCGCGCAGTAGAGCTGACGCCGGCGCACGGCGCACGCTATCCCGGCGCGCTCTCGGGCGGACAGCGCCAGCGCATCGTGCTGGCCCGGGCGCTTGCGACAAAACCCGATTTCCTCGTCTGCGACGAGCCGGTCAGTGCGCTCGACGTCTCGATCCAGGCGCAGGTGGTGAACCTGCTTTGCGATCTCCAGGCGCAGCTTGGCCTGACGCTGCTGTTCATCAGCCACGATCTGCGCGTTATCAGGCAGATCAGCACTGTCGTCGCCGTGATGTATCTCGGCCGCATCGTCGAGGTCGGCAGCGCCGACGATCTGTTCGCGCGGCCGGAGCATCCCTATACGCAGGCGCTGGTCTCGGCCTCGCCCGCGCCGGGCCGCCGCAGCGCCGGCCGCATCGTGCTCGCAGGCGATCCGCCGAACCCGGCGGCGCGTCCGCAAGGCTGCGCCTTCCATCCGCGCTGCCCGCGGGCGATTGCGCGCTGCGCGAGCGAGGTGCCGGCGCTCTCGACGGTCGGCGGCGGCAGACAGGTCGCCTGCCATCTCGTCACCGGGCCGCAGGCCGAAACGCGGGACGCGGCCTGATGGGACGCTATTTCGCCATTCGCATCGGACGCGCGGCGCTGACGATCGTCCTGGTCGTCACCTTCGCCTTCGTCGTGCTGCGTCTCTCCGGCGATCCCGCCCTGATGATTTTGGGACCGGAAGCGCCGCCCGAGGTGATCGCCGCGTTCCGCAAGGCATGGGGCCTCGATGATCCCATCTGGTTCCAGTATCTCGATTACTTCAGCGCCATCGCCAAGGGTGAGCTCGGCCGCTCCATGCGCGACGGCCGTCCCGCGATCGAGCTCGTGCTGGAGCGCATTCCGGCCACACTGGCGCTGACGCTGCCGGCCTTCTTCTTCAAGGTCGCGCTCGGCATTCCCGCCGGCATCTATGCGGCGCTGCATCGCGGCTCCGGAATCGACCGCGCCGTGATGATGACGGCGGTCGCCGGCTTCACCGTGCCGAGCTTCGTCCTCGCGCTGCTGCTGGTTCTGGTCTTTGCCGTGCAGCTCGGTTGGCTGCCGTCGGGCGGACAGGACAGCTGGCGCCACGCCATTTTGCCGATCACAACGCTCAGCCTCGGCGGCGCCGCCGTGCTGGCGCGCTTCACCCGTAGCGCGATGCTGGAGGTGCTCGGCCAGCCCTACATCCGCACGGCTTCGGCCAAGGGCGTGCCGTGGCGCAAGGTGGTGACGTCGCACGCGCTGCCGAACGCGGCGATCCCGACCGTCACCATTTTGGGCTTCATGGTGGGCACGCTGATTGCGGGTGCGGTCGTGGTCGAGAGCGTGTTCGCCTGGCCAGGAGTAGGGCGCCTGCTCGTCGTTGCGGTTGCCAACCGCGACCTCGCGGTCGTGCAATGCATCCTGCTGCTGGTGGCGATGACCATGGTGACGTCCAATCTGATCGTCGACTTCCTCTACGGCTTCCTCGATCCGCGCCTGCGCGCCAAAGGAGCGCATGCATGACGGATGCGACGTTGAAGGATACGGCCGCGCGCCGCCGCATCAACCTTCCCGCAATTCCTGTCTCCGTCGCCCTCGCGATCACGTGGATCGTCGCGATGCTGGTGATCGCGGCCTTCGCCGAGAAGATCGCGCCTTACGGCTTCACCCAGCTCGACCTGCGCAACCGGCTCGCCGCGCCCGGCAATGTCGCGCACTGGCTCGGCACGGACGAGCTTGGCCGCGACGTGCTGTCGCGCCTCCTGGTCTCGATCCGCATCTCACTGCTGATCGCCTTCGGCGCCACCGCGATCTCCGCGATCGTCGGCACCACGCTCGGCTTCCTCGCCGCGCATTTCCGTGGCGCCGTCGAGCAGCTCGTGCTGATGCTGACCGATTTCCAGGCCAGCATGCCCTTCCTGATCATGGCGCTCGCCGTGCTCGCCTTCTTCGGCAATTCGCTGCCGCTCTTGATCGGCCTGATGGGCCTGTTCGGCTGGGAGCGCTATGCCCGCATCGCGCGGGGCCTTGCCATCTCCGCCAATGCGCAAGGCTACGCCGCAGCCGTCCGGCAGTTAGGGGCGACGCCGTCGCGGATTTACCTCCGGCACATCCTGCCTAACATCGCCTCGACCCTGATCGTCTCGACCACGCTGGTCTTTCCCGAGGTGATCCTGATGGAATCCGGCCTGTCCTCGGCCTCGGCGTGCAGCCGCCGATGACCAGCCTCGGCAACATGGTCGGCTATGGCCGCGAGTACCTGACCCGGGCACCCTGGATCATGCTGGCGCCGGCGACCACCATCGTCGTGACCACGCTGGCGGTCTCCGTCATCGGCGACTGGCTGCGCGACCGGCTCGATCCGACGTTGCAATAGCGCGACTGGCTTGAGTCGCGAGCCGGTTTGCCGCCGCTTCTAGCCTTGGGCCTCCGGCGTCCTGCCGCGCCCGAGCGCGAATTGACCGACCGGGCCCTCGATATGTAATTCCAGCTCCGTCATTTTTGCGAACAGATCGATGTCGGTCGTCCCGATGGCGCAGCCGCCGAGGCCCATATCGGTCGCCGCCAGGTAAAGCGTCTGAATCAGGCTGCCGACATTCTTCAGGATCAACGAATATGCGATTGAGCTGTATTTCCAGGAGACCCGCCCAAAACGCGCCGCGATCGTGATCAGGATTTGTGGCTGACCCGGCGCGTCCATGGCGAACTGGGCAGCCGCCAAATGCGCCTGGAGTTGTTGGGGGGAAGCGCTGATTGCGACTAGCGCGTGGCTCCCTGCATCGTAGTGGTAGAGTCCGCGCGCAAGCCCGTCGCAGTTCGCGACGGTAAGGTACAATTCCAACTCGTATGCGCTGCCCGCCGACGGATAAGGCCTTGTGCTGTAGGTGACGTCGGAACCGCCCTCGAAATACGGCTCGCTCTTCCATTCGGACACGACGCGCGCGGTGGTGTCGAGAAACTGCGCGAGTTCGCCGAGTGTGACCGGATGCTTGTCGTCGAAATCCCGTGTTGAATGGCGTTCGCGCAACAGCTTCGGGAAGCGGGAGTTCGGCTCCGGGGCGGGGAATTTGCGCAGGTCGATCTTGCTGCCGGGCCAGCGCGGACGCACTGCGGGCGGCGGCGGAACGACGCTCGCGTAGGTGAAGGCGGCACCGACCGGATTGGCTTGCCGACCCTCCGTGCTTCGCGTGTGAAACACCAGATCGTGGAAATCCCAGAGAACGAGATTGCCGTCGCCTTCATCCACTCGCAAGCCGTCGCCGTCTTTCGCATCGAGCTTGAGCAGAATCTGGTTGTCCACCAGCAGCTCCAGGAGAAGGAGATTGAAGTTGGGCACCTTCGCCTTGAGCTTGCCGATCTTCTGAGGCTGCGATAGCGCAGCAAGGGTGGCGGCGATGGCGGGATCGCCAATCCGGAACAGCGCGCCGCCGAGTGGCGATTCCAGCACCATCTCATTGCCGCGCCGGCGCAGATAGGCAAAGCGCGATAGCACAATGGTGTCACGACTGCCCAGCTTGGCGCGCCGCGGCCAGTATTCGGGGACTTGGGGCTCGATGACCACGAGGTCCCGCTCGTCATGCGAGGAGGAGAGGCGGTATTCCAGAAGCCCCTGCCGGGCCAGGCGATGCACCAGTGCGTCGATGTCCCTGGCGAGGCTGCTCTTGCCTGCGAACGAAGCGAGCGGAAGACCGATACTGAGATGTCGCGCACGGTCCATCGCAGCCGCGCTGAATTGTCCGAGGTTGACGCAATAGTCGCCGAGAGAGGCGGCGATGTTTCCGTCCGGCTGCATCTGGAGGGAGAAGCGTTGGCTCAATCGGGCCGCGATGTCCGGCGCGATCTTCCTGGTCGGCTTTTTCCGGAGAGCGCGCACGAAAAGCAGGCCTTCAGGTGTGTGGAAGGAATGAAGTCAGATCGCTTTCCGGTCGCGGCCGGTCCAACAATCCGAGCTTCACCGGCACGTCGTAGAGGCGGCCCGGTGCGAAGCGGCGATAAAAATGACGCAAGCCGGGAACGAGCACTCTGACGACCGGAACCTCGACGTCGGGACGCGTCTGGTCGAGGACGAGGAAATCGTAGCCTGCACGGGCGGCGATCTCGACGCAGGCGATGACCTGGTCCCGCGTGTTGTCGTGAAGCTTGAGGCTCGGCGCCGGGGGGACGATCGGGCGATCGCTCGGTGTCAGGAACGGGTAGTCTTCCAGACGCAGCGGCGTAACGCCGTCGAGGGTCGGCTTCTCGCCGCTCGCACCGCCCATCATGCTGACGGACATGAATTGGGTCAGCTCGGTGAGGGAGCGCAGCAGGGCTATGCGGCGGTCGAAATGCGCGCCGGAACCGAACTCGATATGCTCGTGTCCATCCTGCATCCAGTGCATGATTGCCACGTAGGTCGGAATGCCGAGCTCGGTGGTGACATCGAGCACCCACAGCTTGCGCCCGGCTTCCGCAAATTGAGACTGGAGATCGCGGACATAGAAATCGTCGAACTGCTCGAGGTCGACCTCGGCGCGCTGCACCCGGTTGTACCACCAGATCGCGTAGGCATCGCGTTCGATCAGTTCGAGGAAGCCCTGGACAATCGCTTCGTCGCGGGTGTTGCCGGCCGCGCAGCCGTTGGAATCCGTATGAAAGCCGCCATAAAAGAAGTACAGGAGGCCCGTCGGCAGATATTTGAAGCGTTTGTCGCGTAACGATGAGACGGGCGACCACTCGGTCCTCGTCGAAGGATCGAACGGCTCGGGAACCGGATGGGAATCGTCCGGTTGCTGGAGAAATCTGTTCTTGAACTGCGTTTCACTGAAGAGCTGGACATCGTTGGGAAGAAAGGCATCGCCAGGCGCGAAATCGGCAAATCGACGCGTCGTCCTGATCTCATCGCCCTGGAAAATGCCCGAATAGCGTTCGATCGATTCCATCAGCGCGCTGGCTTCGCCCTGCTCGGCGGTCGATCCCTTGCCAAAACTGCCCCCGCTCAATCCGGACCTGAGCTGGTCGATGCTGTGGGCGGGCGCGGAGAAATTATGCTGGGCGAAGTAGTTGGTGTTCATCGGCAGATCGACGTCGATTCGTTCGAGCCTGGTCACCACCCCTGTCAGTGGGCTCACATGCTTGCGGAAGCGCGACACCGTCGCGCGCGACGTCACGGTGCGATATCCACCGCTGGTCATGACGAGCCTTTTGCCCTCGGCAATCTCGACCAGGGCCGGAGATCGGCGCGGGTTGTTCAGCTTCCTGCTGCCGCAGGTCGGACATTGCGGACGTCGCGTCACGTAGTGCTTGGCGATGGCGGCGCCGGTCAGGTCGAGGCTTGCGATGTGATCGCACAAATCGGTGCGAAAATCCGAGGCGATTGCCTTGGCGATCTCGACGGCCGCAAAATGGATTCCAGCCTGGCCGACGCTTTCTCTGACGAGCGGCGATGTGGCGACCGCACGCGCCGGTCCCCGGTCAAGAAACCCCTTGATCTCCCGGTTGCGGATCATGCGATCGAACAGGCAGGTCCAGCAGGCGCTCTCGCCCGGTTTGAACACGGGCCCGACCAGTGGAAACGGGCCGGATGGCTGTACCAGCAACCAGGGCGTCTTGCCGGCCACACGTTCCTGGTTCAGTTCAGCAAGTCGCCTGTCGAGATAGTCGTTCGTCAGCGTGATCGTGAACTTCGGCGCTCGCTTGGCGATTTGAACACCGAGCTTGCTCAACGCCGCGGTCAACTCCTTGGCGCCCTTGACGTCAATCGACTCGACCTGCACGGGGCTATTGCGGAGATTTTGTTCCGCGATCTCCAAAGGGATGCCGAGGCTCGCCAGGAAGCCGCCGACGGCGCCGTCGAACGCTTTCGGGTTCCGCGCAACGACATATCGGCGATCGAGGAGCCGCCTGATCGCTTCCTCGATCTTGTTGGCCGGAAACTGCTTCGAAAGCTGGCTGATGATCTCCGGCCAAGCCTTGCCATGTTTTCCGATCGCGGTGGCCAAGGCACAGTAGAGCTCGCCGTGCAGGAAGAACTTGCGGTCCTCGGAATAAAGGCAGACCGCATCGGGAGGCAGTACGTAAGCGGTAAAGTTCGGTGCAAATCGGAGAATGTCTTTGCGGGTCAGCCGCGCAGCGCGGGTCTTGCGAGTTGCAGTCATTGAGTCAGCACGCTGATCCTGTTGCCGATACAAGCGCCGTAGCGAAATCAAGCGATTGGCCGGCCCCTCTCTGGAGGCCGGCCAATGACCTATCAACCCGTGAATTTGACATTCGCAAGGCGCCGGGGCCTAGCACAGGCGGCAACGGCCCCACGATGCGCAGCAACCCGCGCATGATACGCCGCATCCCACCACGGCACAGCCGACGGCACACCCCGCACATCGGCAACCAACGCCACATCGGCAACCACGGCAAGCCCGACAGCCTCTGCAGCCGCGGCAACCGCCGCATCCGCGCCATGCCAGCTGCACGCGGCTGCCGGCGTTTTCCTTGTCGAAGAGATGGAAGGTGGCCAGGCTGACGTCAGCCATTTCCTCTTCATCGAGCGTGATTGCTTGATCGACTCCCAGGTGGGGCAATTGCTGCAGGTCGGATGTCGGCACCGCCGACGCCGATGCGCCTCCCGCCAGCGAGAACGTCAACCCTGCGGCTCCGAACGCCGGCACGGCGACTTTGGTTACTCGCTTCTTCCCTTTAGAAGTCTTCTTCGCCTGCCGCATGGTCGAACCTCCGAGCATTGCAAGAAGCGTCCCAGCCGCGGTAAGCCTACGCCCAGGAAGTCACGCGAGCAACAATTTCGCGCACAAAAGCGCGGTGCCGCACGGTCAGGATGTATTCATCTTCCTGAACGGCATCGGCACGGCCGGGTGATACAACGCATCAACGATCCACGCTGTTGGTGCGCGCAGCTTGGTGCAGTGCCGCAAGCGTATCGAATCTTGAACGGAGAGATCGCCGTGGCAGATCGATCAGGGCGTTTCGCTTGGTATGAGCTCCTGACCACGGATGTCGCGGCGGCGGGCGCTTTTTACCGTAAGGCCGTCGGCTGGGGCGTGAAGGATGAATCGACCCCTGAACTGCCTTATACGGTGCTTCGTAGCGGCGGCGCTCCGCTGGGCGGACTTATGGAGATCCCGGAAGAGGGGCGCAGATTGGGGGCGACGCCGCGGTGGATGGGATACGTCGCCGTCGACGACCTCGACGCGACCGCCGTGCAGATCAGACGTCTTGGAGGTACGATCCTTGTGCCTCCGACCGACACCAATATTGGCCGCATAGCAGTCGTTGCCGATCCGCAGGAGGCGACTTTCGGGCTGATCAAAGAACCGCCATATGGCCGACGGAAACCGGGCCGGCTGGATGAGCCTGGGCGCGTAGGCTGGCATGAGTTACTGGCCGCCGACCGGACCCTGATCTTCGATTTCTACAGCGAACTATTCGGTTGGCAGAAGGCCGAGGCTCAAAGCGAACCAGCGGCCTGGTATCAACTGTTTTCGGCGGGTGGGCAGACGGTCGGCGGAATGCTCACGAAACTTCCGAGCGTGACGCAGCCGAGTTGGCTGCATTACTTCAATGTCGACGACATCGGTGCTGCCACGAAACATGTGAATGCCGGCGGTGGCCGGATCCTCCAGGGTCCGATTGAATTGCCCGATGGCTGCTGGATCGCGCGATGTGTCGATCCCCAGGGGGCCCTGTTTGCATTGCAGGGCGCCCGAGGTCAGACAGGCATTGAGCCATCCTCGGCCTCGGAAATCGGCTGGTCCGCCAAGTGGGGTGGCATTGCCTCCCAGGGGAGAATTGTGCTGCCCAAGCCGAAGCCCTAGCTACAGCGTCTGCCCGGAGCTGACGCGACCTTGCAATAGCCCGCGCCGGGAGCAGGGGAGCCCTGTCCGGGCCAAGTTCCCGTTGCGCCGGCCCGGCCCGTGCGCTATCCGGCCGGAAAGGCCTGAGGCGGCTCCACATTTTCCCCGCCCGGCCGGTCAAACCCCGAGGACGGAAACCGCCATGCCAGCCTATCGCTCCCGCACCACCACCCACGGCCGCAACATGGCGGGCGCCCGCGGCCTCTGGCGCGCGACCGGCATGAAGGACAGCGATTTCGGCAAGCCGATCATCGCCGTCGTCAACTCCTTCACCCAGTTCGTGCCCGGCCACGTCCATCTGAAGGACCTCGGCCAGCTCGTCGCCCGCGAGATCGAGCAGGCCGGCGGCGTCGCCAAGGAGTTCAACACCATCGCGGTCGACGACGGCATCGCCATGGGCCATGACGGCATGCTCTACAGCCTGCCGTCGCGCGAGTTGATCGCCGACAGCGTCGAGTACATGGCCAACGCCCATTGCGCCGACGGCCTCGTCTGCATCTCCAACTGCGACAAGATCACGCCCGGCATGCTGATGGCCGCGCTGCGGCTCAACATCCCCGCCGTGTTCGTCTCGGGCGGGCCGATGGAAGCCGGCAAGGTCAAGCTGCAGGGCAAGACCAAGGCCGTCGACCTCATCGACGCGATGGTCGCTGCGGCCGACTCGAAGGTCAGCGACGAGGACGTCAAGGTGATCGAGCGCTCGGCGTGCCCGACCTGCGGCTCCTGCTCGGGCATGTTCACCGCCAATTCCATGAACTGCCTCACCGAAGCGCTGGGTCTCGCGCTCCCTGGCAACGGCTCGGTGGTCGCAACCCATGCCGACCGCAAGCGCCTGTTCGTCGAGGCCGGCCACACCATCGTCGACCTCGTCCGCCGCTATTACGAGCAGGACGATGCTTCGGTGCTGCCGCGCAACATCGCGAACTTCAAGGCGTTCGAGAACGCGATGACGCTCGACATCGCCATGGGCGGCTCGACCAACACCGTGCTGCATCTGCTCGCCGCGGCCCATGAAGGGCAGGTGGAGTTCACCATGCGCGACATCGACCGCCTGTCGCGCCGCGTGCCCGTGCTCTGCAAGGTCGCGCCGTCCGTCGCCGACGTGCATGTCGAGGACGTGCATCGCGCCGGCGGCATCATGGGCATTCTGGGCGAGCTCGACCGCGCCGGCCTGATCGATACCTCGGTCTCGACCGTGCATGCACCGACCATGAACGAGGCCCTGGAGCGCTGGGACATCAAGCGCTCCAAGAGCGAGGCGGTGCGCACCTTCTATCGCGCCTCGCCCGGCGGCATCCCGACCCAGGTCGCCTTCAGCCAGGAGCGCCGCTACGACGAGCTCGATGCCGATCGCGAGAAGGGCGTCGTGCGCAACATCGAGCACGCCTTCAGCAAGGACGGTGGTCTCGCCGTGCTCTACGGCAACCTCGCGCAGGACGGCTGCATCGTGAAGACCGCCGGCGTCGACGCCTCGATCCTGAAATTCTCCGGTCCCGCGCGCGTATTCGAAAGCCAGGACGCCGCGGTCGAAGGCATTCTGGGCGGCAAGGTCGTGGCCGGCGAGGTCGTGGTCATCATCTATGAAGGCCCGCGCGGCGGCCCCGGCATGCAGGAGATGCTGTATCCGACCAGCTACCTGAAATCGATGGGCCTCGGCAAAGCCTGCGCGCTGGTCACCGACGGACGCTTCTCCGGTGGCTCGTCCGGCCTGTCGATCGGCCATCTGTCGCCGGAAGCCGCCGAAGGCGGCAACATCGGTCTGGTGCGTACCGGCGACATCATCGCCATCGACATCCCGAACCGCAGCATCACGCTGGAGGTCTCCGACGAGGAGCTTGCGAGCCGCCGCGCAGCGGAAGAGGCGAAGGGTGATTCCGCCTGGCAGGCGGTGGGCCGCAAGCGCAACGTCTCGACCGCGCTGCAGGCCTACGCTGCACTTACCACCAGCGCCGCGCGCGGCGCGGTGCGCGAGGTGAAGCGTCGCTCGAACTGAGCGCCTCTTGCACGGACGTGACCGCGAACGCCGCGGTCGCACATGGTCAACGAGTTCTGAACGGCCGGCGAAAGCCGGCCGTTCGCATTAAGGATGCCTCCACGAACTTCAGCAAGTTCGGATTTTGCGGCGTATACTGCGATCGACCTTTCGCAAATCCATTTCGGGCAACTGGGGCACCACGCATAATGTCTCGTACTCTTGCTGTCGTTTTCTCGACTGCCGTCGCCGCGATTTCGATGACGGGCGCAGCCTCTGCCGGCTGCTACAATTGCTACACGCCGCCGCCCTGCACGACCTGCTATCAGCAGCAATATGCGCCGCCGCAGTATCGCACCGTCGATGAAACCGTCATGGTCTCGCCGGGCTCCGTCGTCGCGCATCGCACGCCGGCGCAGTACCGCACCGTGATGGTGCCGCAGACCGTGATGGTCGCCCCGCCGGGCGTCCAGTACGAGCGCATCCCGCCGCAATATGCCACGCGCCAGCGCGTCGAAATGGTCTCGCCGGGTTATTCCTATTACGCCCCGGTGCAGATGGGCTGCGCCTCCTGCGGCTACTGACGCCCACACGACACGAACGAATTTGGCGCGGCGCTCCCTCGGGGCGCCGCGTTTTCTTTGGCCGCAAGCAAACGGGGCCCGGACCTGGAGCAGAAACTCCAGCCGGGCCCCGCAACCGGCAACGCCCTGGGCGGTGTCGACGGTGCCACCAAGCCTAGGGGAACAGGCTGACACGCGCCTGACGAAGCGATTTCCTTGAGAATGAGGGCGGCCGCCGCGTCGCACAAAGTTTCGCCTGCAGGTTGACATTTGATATTTCGGGAACTTTCGGCAATTGGTACATTGCCGTGTCATCGCCTGTAGGTCCGTGGGTATGGGGAGCTGTCGTTGAACCGGGAATTAAAGGAGTTCCGTAGGCTCGAACGCGCTTGCAGAGAGCATGCGGCCATTGCTTCCTTCGACCTTGAGCGTGAGGGTCTTCTCAAGGTGGCCGAGTATTATCGGAAAGCGATCGAAGCCCTCCAAAGCGAGCCCACAGCGGACGGCCACCACCCGTAATTCTCCCCGACAGCCATCTGATGCCGAACATGCAGGGAGAAGCCGCCGCGGCGGTTGACGGCGCCCTGCGCGCCGCCATAAACAAGCGAGCCGACTCGGGTAGCAAAACGTAGCAGAGGCGACGAAACGTTCTCTGCGACGCGACGAAAAGCTCAGCAATTTCAAGTCTCGGAAGGGTGGCCGAGTGGTTTAAGGCACCGGTCTTGAAAACCGGCGTGCCCGCAAGGGTACCGTGGGTTCGAATCCCACCCCTTCCGCCAAGACATAAACGAAATCAACAGCTTAGGTCGATCGGCGCCAGCCAGCGCGCAAACGAGAGTACAATCATCGGAGGCAGGCCTCAGCGAGGCGAGAATTCATACCTCTCCAATCGCTCGATGGCTGCCTGGCGTTCGTGCTGGCCAAGCCAGATCAGCGCCAAAAGCAGCGTGCCGCAAAGCGCCGCGAGCCCAAAAACCAGACGCCTCATCGCCTGTGAATTCGAGTGCGTGGGCAAGGTTCCTGACGAGTCCGGTCCCGGCATCCGGCAGCGCGCCACGTTGTGCACTGCGTGGGCTGACGCGATGTCCGTCACGTGCAACTGGCGAACTTGATCCTACTTCTTGACCGGCTCGGAAATGGGCTTGCCTTTCTCGACGACGAAAACGTTGAATGTCTTCGCAGGGGAGGCCGCTTTGTTGTTGGCCTCGTGAACGACACCGGGCTCGTTGTGATAGGACTGGCCCGCCGCGTAGGTCTTGGGCTCCGCGCCTTCTTTCCGGCCGACCACTTCGCCTTCGAGGACGGTCGTGTATTCGTCACCAGGATGCGTGTGAAGCCCCGTTCCGGAGCCGGGAGGCCACTCGACAATGAGCGCAACGACCTCCTTGTCAGGCTGGCCGGTCAGGGGCTCCTTTTGCACCGGCGTGATCTTCAGCTTAGGGGCGTCTTGCGAGAGAAGGGGCGTCGGCGCGCAAAGGCCGGCGATCAGCACGAGCGACAGCAGCAACTCGGATCGTCTCATTGGCTTTCCCCTATAAGTCACTGTTGATGAAATCACTGCAGATCATGACGACGCGCGATGACGTCATGGGTCATGGCGGCTGTCCTTAAAGAAGGAAGCGTAGAGCGCAGTCCTTGCCGGTGCAAGCATTCCGGGAAAAAGCGGAAAGTTTCGACCGCGAATCATGTAAGCTCCACGGTGCGGCCGTTGTCCATTTGGAAGCCCCTATCGGCCGCAAATCTGGGAATGCGCGGCCTTGCTTTCTCTGCCCGGAGAGAGCAGGGCCGTTTTCATGATGGAGACCGCTTGGGGACCGCGCGAGACGCTAGTCCGGTTGCGACGTGGGTCGCCACTTCACAAAATCAAACTTGTCCTGCCGTTCGTGGACGATCGTCTTGCAATGGGCGCAGCAAAATCGACGAGTCTCATGATCGTTCGGGGCTGATCGGTCGTGAATTGCTGCGTCGCATTTCGAGCAAGCAGAGATAACTTGCGTCGTCAAAATTGCCGTCGCTTCTGCTGAGGCAGGGCAATTGGAAGTGGTACGACGGGCCGCCGGCGATATTGAGTGGAGAGCCGGCGGCCCACTTCAAGTATGAAGCGATGTTCCCGTTAGCGGGAATTTGTCTCGCTTCTATCGACGGTTCTTGTTTCTCTCGCAGAACAGAAGGCCCGCGACTTTTGACTTCGGCGCACTTGCTCCGCCTCCAGCTTCTGCAACGGTAAAGCTCGGGCTTACTCCGTTTGCGCCAAGCTGGAACGTGTTGCCGACCCCGGCAACTAAGGCTCCGGCAGCGGGCGTGTACTCCTGCCATCCTTTCGGACAGCTCGGCAGGTTGAAGGCCAGGACAGTATGCTCTGGCAGGTCCTGTGCCTGGGCCGGAAAGTTGAACGCGCTCAGAAAAACGATCGATAGTGCGGCAGCAATTCTCATGGCTTGCAATCCTCTCAGCTAAATGGTCACCGGCGCAGCATAGTTTGCGCAGTGTATTTCCGCGTGCCCAAACAGGAAGCTGTTGCACAAGATTGAGGCCCGCACGGCGGCTGCGCGATCGAGCTCGCGCGCAATCCCGCGCGCTCAGACCGCGCACCAAAGACGTTCGATTTGCTGAGTAGCTTCGCCACGCGCCGGTGATGATCACGCGTTTGACCAGGGGAGGACCCCGATCTGTGGCGGCCCGTCGCTCACCTCGTGCCGGCGGACGATATGGCCGGCGATCCGAATGAGGTCCCCGGAAGACCCGCCGGCCCGCACCGGCGGATCTTTCTCATCATGCGAAGCAGGCCACGATGGCGAGCACCACGTCGGCGCTGAGTTCGCCCGAATACATCCAGAGAGCAATTCCAGCACCGAGCGTCAGCGCAATCACCTTCAGAGCAATCATCTTCAGTCTCCCCTCAAATTCCGGGAAAAATTAGCAATGGTATGTTTCCGGGATGCTTCGAGCGGGGCGGTAAGTCGTTTCATTCACCGAACCGTTATCGGCGCTCGTCCCTGGCAGCGTCCCTGCGAGCCCCGGTTTGACGGAGCCGGCTCCGGCGACGGATTTTCCGAAAGTCGCAGAATGCCACTGTTTTGCCCGACGGGTCAAACGGCCATTCGCGGATGAGGAAAAGTCGTTGCGGCAGCACGACTTGGCTACTGTGCATGGGGTTGTTTTTCGACATTTTGTTGGAGCGGCCTCGAGGCAGGGCGGAGGGCTCCGAATTTCGCTTCGGGCAGGCGGCCGGTCGGCGCGACAGATTCTGCCGGTAAGAGCCTGAATAAACGGGCATTTCGGCTGGCCGCAGCCCCACGCGGGATCCGGCAGGCGGAACTCATTCCTCACCTCCGCGTTGTCTCGCCATGACTGAAGACCTGTCCTATCGACGCAAACCCCTGACCCCCGAACAGCGCCAGGCGCGCGATGCGGCTCGCCGGATCGAGGCCGAAAAGGCCATGCGCGATCACGAAGCGGCGCAGAAGGCGTTTTACGCCAACAAGGAACGGCTGAAGGCCGAGCGGCTCGCACGTGAAGCTGCGGCCGCAAAGGGCTGACCGCGTCCGGTCGCAGCGCACCAATATCGGCAGGATCGATCGTCCGGCGGCCTAGTGCCGCTTGGACATCCCCTTCACGCTCAAGGCCAGCTTGAGCGCCTGGACGGCTTCCGCGAATGCCCCGCGGGGCGAGCGTGCCTCGATGGCTTCGGCCGCGATGCGGCAATCGTTGGCGACCTTGAGCAACCCGCTTCGCGTCAGGTCCATGGTGGAAAGGGCGGCCTGCTCCAGGCAGAGGCGTTCAAGCCGTCGAAACTCGCGCAGATCTCTGTTCATGCGTCAGCTCTCGATGTCCCCCGGCCATGCGGCGCTGAGTCTGCCTAACAAACGGTAAACATCTCCCCGTAGCCGATCTGGCTGGCACGGAGCTGGCGGCTACGGTGAACTCCCCAAGCCTGCCGCAAGCGGCAGGCTTGACGGCGTGTGCCTTCCGCCGGAAGCTTCAAATGATCCTCAAGTGACGCGAAATACGGAGACGTTCGCTTTCAGCTAATCCGATCCCGTTCAGTGACAACGCAATGGAGCTGACCATGACCACGTTCGACAAGCGCGAGCAGGGCTTCGAGGCCAAATTCGCCCACGACGAGGAACTCATGTTCAAGGTGACGGCCCGGTCCAACAAGCTGCTTGGAATCTGGGCCGCCAACCAGCTCGGCCTCAGCGGCGATGCCGCGGCAGGCTACGCGGCGGCGCTGGTGACGGAGCATCTGGAGAGCCGGACGATCGACGAGGTCCTGGACAAGGTGTCGGGCGATCTTGCCGGCAAGGGCGTGGCGCGTGAGCAGGTCGCCCAGAAGCTCCAGGAATGCCTGCACCAGGCCATGAAGCAACTCGAAGCAAAGGAGTGAGCGCCGCGCGGCGTGGTGCTCACAGCTCCATATGGATGATCTCGATGGGCTCGCCGCCGAGGCCGTGAGAGAACTGTCCTCGACCCGTGCTTCTGAAGCCGTAACGTCGGTAGAAGGCTTCGGCGTTGATCGTGGCTTCAAGGCGGATCGGCCCGCTATGGCCGCGCCGGGCCTGGGCCACGCCGATGTCGAGCAGGCGTTGCCCGACACCGGAGCCGGCCGCCGCCGGCAGCACGAACAATCGGGTGAGCTCGCCGGGCTCGGCATCGACGAAACCGACGATGATTTCGTTGCGAACGCAGACCGTCATTCGGCCCTTGGCGATGAGCTCTTCGTAGAACCGGGGCGTCCGTTCGCCCATCCAGTTCTCGATCTGGGCCGGTGAATAGCATCCCCGCGACAGACCCGCGATCGAGGCCTTGGTGATGTCGAACACGGTCTCCGCGTCATCAGGGCACGCCGGCCTGAAGGAGATGTCGTCAGCGGGCATGGGGACTCCGGATCCAGACGGGGTATCGCGAATTGAACGCCTCACTCGGCGTGTCTGCGCATTCCGGAATCGCTGAGCTTGTCGACATAGGCAATTCCGAGCGCCGAGACGATGAAGGTGATGTGGATCAGCACCTGCCACATCACGCCGGTCTCGGTGAAGCCGGCGCGGCTCGAGCCGAGATTGCCGGCCTCGATGAAGGTGCGCAGCAGCGCGATCGAGGAGATGCCGATGATGGCCATGGCGAGCTTGATCTTCAGCACGCTGGCATTGACGTGGCCGAGCCATTCCGGCTCGTCCGGGTGGCCCTGGAGGTCGAGCCGCGAGACGAACGTCTCGTAGCCGCCGACGATGACCATCACCAGCAGATTGGAGATCATCACGACGTCGATCAGCGCCAGCACGCTCATCATGATCTGTTGCTCGGTGAGATCGATCGCGTGCCAGGAGAGATGCCAGAGCTCCTTCAGGAACAGCACGATGTAGACGCATTGCGCCACGATCAGCCCGAGATAGAGCGGCAGTTGCAGCCAGCGCGAGCCGAAGATGATCATCGGCAGCACGCCAAGGCGCGGCGAGGGCAGGCGGGGTTCGGTCCTTGGCTCAGGCTCAACCGACATTCAGGCAGCATCCTCGCGAGCAGAGACGATCTCGCTTTTCTCTACCCCGACAAGATGGCCGGCGGAAGACGTGCGGTGCACCTGGCGGGGCTTCCGGCGATCGCGCGGTTTCGTGCTAGCCTGGGCGCGGCCGTCGTGCGACGGCCGGATCGGGAGGCGTGAGGTGCGGAGCGACTTTGGCGGCGGGCTTGGGAGAACCGCGCTTGTTGTGGCGATCATGCTCGGCGCCGGCGCCGGCGAGGTGTCGGCGACGCCGCTGACGCCGTTTCGCTACGAGGCGCAGGCGCAGCGCCATTGTCCGCATGACAAGGTGGTCTGGCTGGATTTCAGGAAGGGCGTCTACTACGCCAGGGGCCAGAAGCGCTACGGCCAGGGGTTTGACGGCAGCTTCGTCTGCCTCGGCGAAGCCCGCGAGAGTCGCTATCGCCGGTCACTGCTCGGCCTGCGCTGAGCGCGTGACTTCAGGGCACCGGTTATTTCTTGCCCGGCAGCTTCACCGGTACGTGCGGGGCGGTGCTGATGATGCGGGGGCTCCCGTCGGGATAGGTGCGGTCGCCGCGGATCAGCGATTCCAGAACCAGAAAAAATTTCTCGGCAAGCATTTGCGTCACCTTCGTTGGTGATGGCCTCTTGAAATAAGTCGAGGCGCCGAACGCAGAAATTCAATCAACTAAAAGGGAGCGGTGCAATCCGAAACGGACGGCACGCTGCATCGCGGTGTAGTTGTGGTTAGAGATGAGGAAAGGTGTGGTGGTGCTCAGCCGAAGGCCAGTGCCACCAGGCTCGAGCACAACAGCACCAAGCCGCCTGCGGTCAATGCCAGGAAGCCATCGGATACGAGGTCATGGTTACGCATGGGACACCTGCCGCTCTCGTCTTCGATGCTCGGTCGGATCGATCAAAAACTGTCCGAACGTGCCGCCTTGAAAGAGGTGATGCTTGCCGACCTCGCGAGTGCCTTCAGGCCCTCGTCCGGTAACCTTCGAACGCATGGGCCAGGAAGATCCCCGCGCTTACCAGACCCATCAGTGCCGAAACCGTCTCGATCATCGTTAAATTCCAAATCCCGCCCTTGCATGCGACAGAACGCGTGCGGCCTTGCACAGTCAAAAGAATTCCAGTGAGCGGCGTGACAATGGGGGTGGAGTGAGGATTTGGCGCAACAGAATGTCCAGGAGTGGCACAGAGCGGGGCGGCTGCGCTCCGTAGATCAACGGGGACAAACGAACGTGGCGTTTACCATCCCGGCGTGATCGCCGCGGGCTCCCCATTTCCGCCGTGTTCGGGTTGCGTTATCGTTACCACGTCCGATGCGGTGGTGGGCCGCTTCGGAGCAAAGGACCGGACAGCGCGCGCTCGTCACCCAAAGCGGGTTGGGTACGCCTCCGGCGGAATGGTATTTGGGGCGAATGGGGATCCGACGGTCAGATTCGGTTTTGCGGGCCGCGCGTGGGGTTGCGGCGGCCGCGACCTGCCTCGCGCTCGCCAATTGCGCGTCCTCCAGCAAATTCGCCAGCCGCGTCGATCCGAAATATGGCGTGTCCTCGAGCCCCCGGGTCGTGGCCTGGGGCGATCCAGTCCCGAAGGGCGGCGGCACCTATCGCGTCGGCAAGCCCTATGTGGTGGCCGGCAAGACCTACGTGCCGGAGGAGGACGTCAACTACCGCGCCGAGGGCATGGCGTCCTGGTACGGCGATGATTTCCACGGCCGCCTGACCGCCAACGGCGAAGTGTTCGACATGGGCTCGCTGACGGCGGCGCATCCGACCCTGCCGATGCCGTCCTATGCGCGGGTCACCAACGTGTCGAACGGCAAGTCGCTGATCGTCCGCGTCAATGACCGCGGGCCCTATCACGGCAACCGGCTCATCGACGTCTCGAACAAAGCCGCCGAACTGCTTGAATTCAAAGGTAATGGTGTCGCCAAGGTCCGCGTCGAATATGTCGGCCGGGCGCCGCTCGAAGGTTCCGACGACCGCCAGCTGATGGCCACCCTGCGTACCGGGATCCCGGCGCCGTCGCCCTCGATGGTCCGTGTCGCCTCGGCGAAGCCCTTCGTTCCCGAGCTACCGTCATCGACCCGCGGCGCCATTCGCGGCGAGGTTCCGATGCCGGAGGGGCGGCCCTACAATCTCGGCAATACCTCGGCCGACATGGCCTCGCTCAATGCGACCTCGGAAATGTCGGCCTCGAGCCGCAGCCGGGGCCGGGCGCTCCAGAACGCCCGCGCCGTGTCCTATGACGAGGACGGCCGCTACGCGAGCGAGAGCGCGCCGTCCGCCGGCTATGCCTCGGACGGCGCCGCCGAAGCCCGCAGCATCCTCAGCGGCCGCGGCCTCTACTAAGCAAGCAAATCCAGCCGACGCGTTGCGGCATTGCCTGGCCGATCAGAACGGGATGCGTGCGCGTCCTGTGAACGTCCAGATCTGCGTGTTGCCGCCGATGCCGCCGAGCTCGGCGCCGAAGCCGACCGTGGCGCCACCGGCAAGCCTTGCGCCGATACCGCCCGTGACACGCGCTGACCAGCCCTGGAGCAGCGGCGTCGAAGCCAGCGGGATGCCGCCCGCGGCAATGATTGCGGCGGCATCGTCCTGGGTGAAGTAGTAGTCGGCATAGACGCCGGCATAGGGCAGCAGCAGCACGCTATCGAGCCAGGGCACGGGGTAGGAGACCCTGTTGCCCGCCGAGGCGCGGCCGCTCGAGAACGTCCGGGCGGCCTGCGGGGTGCCGAGCGAATCGACATAGGCGTTTTCCCGTTCCCACAGCGCGTACACCTTGGCCGACGGCTCGATGTTGAAATTGGCCCAGCTGTAGCTGCCGGTGAAGCCGGTCGCGAACATCCAGCGATTGCCGTTGAAATTGCCCTGCGCCGTGCCGGAGATGCCGTCATAGCCGATGCCGGAATAGGTCACCGCCGCGTCGTAACGCAGCGTCGGGATGATCTTCCACCCGAGATAGGCGCCGACGGTCCAGCCGTCGCCCTTCAGCTTTCCGTTGATGTCGGTCTCGGTGTAGCTGAAATTCTCGTAGCCGCCGACGACGCCAACCAGAAGATTGGGAGCGGCCCGGTAGGTCAGCCCGGAGAGCAGGTTGACCTGCTGGCCGTAGAGCGTGGCCTGGGTTGCCCCTTGACCGATATTGCCGGACGAGCCCCAGCGGTCGATGCCGGTGCCCCGTACGTCGATCCAGAAGAGCCAGTCCTTCTGCGGCTTGAACCGCGCGGGCGGTGCCTTGGTCGGCGCCGCCCGATCGATCGCGGCGAAGGCGTCGTCGATCCGGGAAGCCCCTGCGGCCCGGCCGGTTCTGCCGGAGCGTCCGTCGCCGGCATAGGCATTGGCGCCCTGAGGATCGATAGGACGGCCGGCCGGCGACTCATCGTCGCCATCGGGCGCGGCGGCGAAGTTGACGCGAACGCTGCCGCCGCCCGGCGTGATGTATTGTCCGCCGTTGCTGAAACCTTCGGAGATCGCGGTGTCGATGGCGCCGGAGATCGCCTGTCCCGAGTTTTGCGCGACGACCTTGGTGACGTTGACCTGAAGCGCGCGCAGCCTGGCGCTGTCGGCAGGAATATCCACCGACTGGGTCAGGGCAGGCGAGGTCGAGGTATTGAACGCCGGCGAGCCGCTATAGGTCGCGGTGATCGTGTGATTGCCGACGGCAAGCGTGGTCGTCGCGAAAGTCGCAAGGCCCGCCGACAATGTCGACGTCCCGATCGCCGCGCCGCCGTCGTTGAATGTGACCGTTCCGGTCGGCGTTCCGCCCGGACTGGTTACCTTGGCGGTGAAGGTGACGGACTGGCCGTAGCTGCTCGGATTTTGTGACGACGTCAACTCGGTCGCCGTCGTCGAGGACAGATAGGTGAACCGGTCAGCGGCCGAGGTGGGCGACGTGCCGCCGACAGTGGTCACCGTGACGTCCACCGTGCCGGAGCCGGCCGGCGAGGTCGCCGTGATCGACGTCGCCGAATTCACGGTAAAGCCCGTTGCGTTGTTGGCGCCGAATTTCACGGCGGTGGCGCCGGTAAAGCCAGAGCCGGTGATCACCACGCTCGTGTTGCCGACTGCGGGGCCGGATGTCGGCGAGATTGAGGTGACGGCGGGCGCCGGCGAGTAGTTGAACTGATCCGACGCGGATGTGGCGGATGTCCCTCCTGGTGTCGTCACGGTGATATCGACGGTGCCGGCGCCGGCAGGGGAGGTCGCCGTAATCGAGGTCGCCGAGTTGACGGTGAAACCCGTCGCATTCGTCGTGCCGAACTTGACGGCGGTCGCACCGGACAATCCGGTGCCCGTGATGGTGACCGACGTTCCGCCCGTGGTCGGGCCTGCATTCGGCGACACCGACGTCACTGTCGGAGCGGCGGCGTAGGTGAACTGATCCGCGGCGGAGGTAGCCGACGTTCCGCCCGGCGTCGTGACGGTGAGATCTACGGTGCCCGCTCCGGGCGGCGAGGGCACGGTGATCTGCGTTGCCGAGTTGACGGTGAAACCCGCCGCATTTGTCGCTCCGAACTTGACGGCGGTCGCACCGGTGAAATTGGTCCCGGTGATCGTCACCGGCGTGCCGCCGGCCAGGGGGCCGCCCGTCGGCGAAATCGACGTCACCGTCGGTGTGCCGAAATAGGTGAACTGGTCCGCTGCCGATGTTGCGGATGTGCCACCGGTGGTCGTCACGCTGACGTCGACGACGCCGGTCCCGGGCGGCGAGCTCGCGGTGATCTGTGTTGCGGAATTGACCGTAAAGCCTGTCGCAGCCGCCGCGCCGAATTTCACGGCGGTTGCCCCGGTGAAATTCGTGCCGGTGATGGTCACTGTCGTGCCGCCAGCCTGCGGGCCGAGGGTCGGCGAGATCGAGGTGACGGTCGGCGTCGCAACATAGGTGAACTGGTCCGGCGCAGAGGTCGCCGACGTGCCACCGGCTGTCGTCACCCTGATGTCGACGGTGCCGGCCCCGGCCGGCGAGGTCGCGGTGATCTGGGTCGCGGAATTGACGGTGAAGCCCGTCGCCGCCGTCGCGCCGAACGTCACCGCGGTCGCACCGGTGAAATTGGTGCCGGTGATGGTCACCGTGGTGCCGCCGGTACCTGGACCTGCGGTCGGCGAAATCGAGGTGACCGTTGGTGCAGCGACATAGGTGAACTTATCGGCGGCCGAGGTCGCCGACGTCCCGCCAGGCGTCGTGACGGTGATGTCGACAGTGCCGGTGCCCGCAGGCGACGTCGCGGTAATCTGGGTCGCGGAATTGACGGTGAAGCCTGTTGCCGCCGTTGCGCCGAATGTCACCGCCGTCGCGCCAGACAAATTGGTGCCGGTGATGATCACGCTCGTGCCGCCGGTTTGCGGACCTGACGTCGGCGAGATCGAGGTCACGCTCGGTGGGCCGAAATAGGTGAACTGGTCAGCTGCCGAGGTTGCTGACGTGCCGCCCGGCGTTGTGACCCTGACGTCGACCGTTCCGGCCGCCCCCGCAGGCGAGGTCGCGGTGATCGTCGTCGCGTTGACGAACGTGAAGCCGGCCGCCGCCGTCGCGCCAAAGGTTACGGCCGTGACGCCGGTGAAATTGGTGCCGGTGATCGTCACCGATGTGCCGCCGCCTGTGGGGCCGGCCGTCGGTGAGATCGAGGTGACCGTGGGGGCGGCGATATAGGTGAACTGGTCCGCCGCCGACGTGGCCGATGTGCCGCCGGTTGTCGTCACCCTGACGTCGACGGTGCCGGTCCCCGCCGGCGCGGTCGCGGTGATCTGGGTCGCGGAATTGACGGTGAAGCCAGTCGCAGCCGTCGCACCGAAGGTCACTGCCGATGCACCCGAGAAATTGGTGCCGGTGATCGTCACCGTCGTGCCGCCTGCGCTCGGACCCGACGTCGGCGAGATCGACGTGACCGTCGGCGCGGCGACATAGGTAAACTGGTCGGCCGCTGAGGTCGCCGACGTTCCCGCTGACGTCGTGACCGTGACGTCGACGGTCCCTGCCGCTCCGGCCGGAGAGGTCGCCGTGATCTGGGTATTGGAGTTGACGGTGTAACTCGCCGCATTGGTGGCGCCGAACTTCACGCCGCCGGCGCCAGTGGTCGTGCTGAGATTGGTGCCGGTGATGATCACCGTTGTGCCGCCGGTGGTTGGGCCGGCTGTCGGCGATATCGAAGTCACGGTCGGCGGGTTGGGCAGATTGACCGTGATCGTGAACGAGGTGTCGGTGAGATGGACGCCGGAGGTACAAGGCACGCTCTGCGAACAGGAGCTCGTGTACCAGAGGGTGATCGTATCGGTGCCGGATCCGGAAAGTGTATTGATCTGGATGTCGTATTCATCGGTGTGCTGGTTGTTGACCCCGTTGTTGACGGGGACCAGCGTGTATGTGGCCTTGGCTGTCGTGTAGCTCAGGTTCGTGAGGCTCAACCCCCCGGCGGTCATCGGATAGTTGTTGAAGGCATCAATGCTCGGATTGGTGCCGTTCGAGGAGCCGTAGAGACCCCAGCGTACCGTATCGTCGCTCACGCAGAGACCGACCGCATTGCCGCCCCCGGTCCCGGTCATCGTGATCGTGCCGCCGGTCGGCGAGGCTGACGAAAAATTGCACGCCGCGTTCGCCGCGACCATGGCGCCGAGCATCAGGACGACCGCGATGCAGATGCGTTGAACCGCGCGCCAAAGAGTCTGCAAGACGTGCAGGGACACGGCTCCGCCATTGCGCGCGGTGATTGCCGATTCCCCGCTCATTTCTGGCACGGCCACCGCAATTGCGTGACTCACCGGCCCCCCTTCGCGGCACCCTTTCAAAGAGTTCCGCCCTGAAATCCCTGATTGTGTAAATTTTCACGTATATCGTTGCGTGCATTTGGCTGAGACGCGGTGCAGAACGCAAGCGGTGAGCGGGCCAAACCGTTGAAGGCCTTGCCCGTAACGCAACTTTCCAGCGAACCGTTGCGCAACGGCAACAAAAGCGTGATCGTGTAAAGATACACTATGCGATAACGAGTGTATTTCAGGTTGCGCAGGAGCTTGACTGTTGCCGCGAGCTGATTAACAATCTTGGCGAGTAGATCGTCTGTCGTTCATTTTTTAATTTAGAAGCTGTCGTCGTCGCATCGCGACACGACGGGACGCCTGATCTTTTTTTGGGAGGGGTCATGCCGTACCAGCCAGTTATCGGCCAGATCATGCCTTTTGCGGGCGCCATCGTTCCCAGAGGCTGGGCGCAATGCAACGGTGCGTTGCTAGCCATCCCAACCAATCAGGCGCTGTTCTCGCTGCTCGGCACGTATTACGGCGGTGACGGCGTGCGAACCTTCGGGCTTCCGGATCTTCGGGGCCGCGCCATCCTCGGCTCGTCAGGCGGTAGCGGCCAATATCCCCTGGGTATGATCGGCGGATCGATGTCGGTCACGCTCACCGCGCCTCAATTGCCCGCTCACAACCATCTGATCCAGGTGATTGCGACGCAGGGAAGTGGACGCGGTGCTCCGGCTGCCGGCAACATCTTCGGCACGAACACGCTCCCATCCGATAATCCGAAGAAGATTTTTGGAACAGCCGGGAGCGGGGACACGCCATTGGCGTCCGGCACCAATCTGGTGAACGAAGGCGGAGGCCAGCCGCACAACAACATGCAGCCCTATCTCGCCATCAGCTATCTGATCGCGACGCAGGGAATTTATCCGACACGAAACTAGGCGGCTGCACAGCGACACTTTCGCGGCCGAATTCTTTTCACATCAATTTCGAAGCTGGCGCATTCCCCGATCGTATCGGGGCGCCCGGGCAGAGGATCAGAGGCAATGTCAGATCCGTTTGTTGGCGAGATCAGGTTGTTCGGCTTTCCGCGGGTGCCCACTGGCTGGTTCGCGTGCAATGGTCAGGCGATGTCGATTTCGCAATATCAGGCGCTCTACACCGTGATCGGCACCACCTATGGCGGCGATGGCGTCAATACCTTCAATCTTCCCGATCTTCGCGGCCGCGTTCCGATCGGACAGGGACAGGGGCAAGGCTTCCCGTTCTATGTGCTGGGCCAGATCGGAGGAGAGGAAACGCATACGCTGATCGAAGGCGAAATGCCGACCCATAGTCATGCGCTGATGTCCTCGACAGGGACGGGAGAGACGTCTGCGCCCGGACAGACGGTCCATCTTGCCACTGCATCAACGGGCAATCTCTACGCGCCCGTTGCGAACGCAGCGCCCTACGCGACGATGGCCGCCTGCGTCACCCCGGCGGGCAACAGCATCGGGCACAACAACATGATGCCGACCGTCGTTGCCAACTACTGCATCTGCAACGACGGCATCTTCCCTTCGCCCGGCTAGCCTGCGCCGGCTCCGTATTCAGTCTCGAGGAGACACCATGTCAGATCCGTATATTGGCGAAATACAGGCCTTTACGTTTCAGTTTGCCACAAGCGGATTCAACTATGCCTGGTTGCCATGCTTTGGCCAGCTCATGCCAATTCAGGGTTACAGCCCGCTATTTTCGCTAATCGGTACTTATTACGGCGGCAATGGCACGACCAATTTCGCGCTGCCGAATCTGAACGGTTCGATCGCGATCAGCCAGGGCCAGGGTCCGGGATTGCAGAACTACGACATCGGCGAGGTCGTCGGCAGTCCGACGGTCAACCTGATCTCGGGCGAGATGGCGATCCACACGCACGCCCTGCAACTCGGCGCTGGCAACGCAACGAACGCCGTCCCGGGTCCCGGAACGTCGGCGAACATGGTTGCGATCGATCCCCAGTTCAATGGCTTCATCGCTCCGCCCGGCAACCTCACCTTGGCGGCCAATGCCGTCACGCTGACCGGGCAGGGGCTCCCCCACGACAACATGCAGCCGACCCAGGCCATCATCTGGTGTATCGCCTATGCGGGAATCTTTCCGTCCTTCGGCAGCTCCTGAACGGCGCGGCGCTGCGTGACGGTATGATCGACGGAATCTCGCTCGACATCGCCCCGGACGATCCGGCTCTGCGGATTCGGTCCGATAGCCCGATCGACGCGCCGTTCATCCGGCATCTGTTCGAGGAGGTGAGGACAGCCCAATTTACCGCGACGGGCTTGTCCGGACCGATCGTCAGGCAGATCATTGCGCAACAGTTCCGCAGCCAGATGGCCGGGTACGCCGCGCAATTTCCAGGCGCGATTTCACTGATCGTCACGCGAGACAGGGCCGCGATCGGCCGGCTGCTGCTTCATTGCGCGCGCGAGCGCTGGCACATCATCGACATTGCGCTGCTGCCGGCCGATTGCGGTCGAGGTGCCGGGACGAAGATCGTCGAGGCTCTCGGAACGGGCGCGCGGAGGCAGGGCGTCCCGGCGCTGACGCTCACGGTGCTCGCAGGCAACCAGGCCGCGCGCCGGTTCTACCAGCGGCAAGGATTTGCCGACATCGGACCAGTGGGCGGCACACACGTCGCGATGCGGAAGGATCTCGCGGCATAGAGTGCGAAACCGCTTCGCACTTTTCCGGATCATGCTTCAGCGCGCCGCCGCCTCGCGCAGGAAGCCTGCCAGCGCCGCATTCACCTCTTCGGGCCGCTCCTGCTGCACCCAATGGCCGGCGCCCTCGATGATCAGCTTCCGCTTGAGATTGGGGAGCACGCGCTCGAGCTCGTTGACGCGCTTGGCCCCGATCAGCCCGGTGATGACGGCGTCTTTCGAACCGGCAATGAAGAGGGACGGCTGGTGGATCTGTGCATTCTGCCAGGGCGCCGTCAGCTCCCAGTTTCGGTCGAGGTTGCGATACCAGTTCAGCCCGCCGCGGAAGCCGCACTTGCGGAAGGCCTCGGTGAAATAGGCGAGGTCAGCCTCGCTGAGCCAGGCGGGCAGCGGCTCTCCGGCGGTCGCGTGGCCGAGAAAGCCCTTGCCCTCCTGCACGAACATGGCGGCGGTGGGATCGGCGAGGCCGCGTCCGCCGAGCACGATGCGCATGGTGCGGGCAACGTCTCGCTCGAGTTCGGCCTCGGCGACGCCCGGCGCCTGGAAATACTGCCAGTAGAAGTTGGTCACGCCGCCCTCGCGCAGCAGGTCGAGCGGCTTGCCACGGCCGCGGAACGGCGGCGGCACGCTCAGGCCTGCCACCGCCGTGAAGATGTCGGGCCGAAACAGCGCCGCATGCCAGGCCACCGGCGCCCCCCAATCGTGGCCGACCACCATGGCCTTGCTCTCGCCGAGCGCCTGCACGAGGCCGACGACGTCACCGACGGTGTCGAAGATCGAGTAGGCGTTCACGTCGGCCGGCGCCGCGCTCTGGCCGTAGCCGCGCATGTCGGGGGCGACGACGTGAAACCCGGCGTCCGCCAACGCCGGGATCTGGTGGCGCCAGGAGTAGGACAGTTCCGGCCAGCCGTGGCAGAGCACGACCAGCGGACCCTGACCGGCTTCGCGGATGTACAGGTCGATCCCGTTGGCCTTGATCATGCGGGAGGACATCGCTTTTCCGCCTTGTTTCAGGGGTTTGGTCGATAAATATAAGGTGTCACGATAGGGTCGTGACGAGAATCATGCAAACTCGGGCGCGGGCGCCAGCCTCGTGTTGTTCGCACCGGTTCCAGCTGTTAGAACGCCGCTCTCAGGGCTTCGCCATGGCATTTCGTCTTTTTTCGCTCCGTCGCACCCGGTTCACCGCCGGAGCGATGGCGCGCGGGCTGATCGCTGCCGTTCTGGTGGCGGGGATCGGCTGGGGCGGGACTCTCTATGCGGCCAACCAGAGCGTCCAGGGCGCCAAGAAGGCGGAAGACGCCGGTTTCGACGGCGATGCGCCCACCGCGATCCTGATCGAGGCCTCCAGCGGCAGCGTGCTGTTCGAGAAGAACGCCGACGAGCTGCGCGCGCCGTCCAGCATGATGAAGCTGATGACGGCCGAGGTCGTGTTCAACGCCATCAAGAAGGGCGACATGAAGCTGACCGACGAGTACCGGATCAGCGAGAATGCCTGGCGCAGGGGCGGCGCGCCCTCCGGCGGCTCGACCATGTTCGCCGCCATCAATAGCAAGGTCTCGGTCGACGATCTCCTGCATGGCGCGATCATCCAGAGCGGCAATGACGCCTGCATCGCGCTGGCCGAAGGCATGGCCGGCAACGAGCGGATCTTCGCCGCCGACTTCATGACCAAGCGCGCCCGCGAACTCGGCATGACGAAGTCGACCTTCGGCAATTCCAACGGTCTGCCCGACCCCGCCAACAAGATGACGGTGCGGGAGCTCGGCATCCTCGCCCGGCACATCATCCTGGACTTTCCGGAGTTCTACAAACTGTTCGGCGAGAAGGAGTACACCTGGAACAAGATCCGCCAGCCCAACCGCAATCCGCTGCTCAATTCGATGGAAGGCGCCGATGGCCTCAAGACCGGCTACACCAAGGAGGGCGGCTACGGCATGGTCGGCTCGGCGGTGCAGAACGGCACCCGGCTGATCGTCGTCGTCAACGGGCTGGAGGACCCCGAGGATCGCGCCACCGAAGCCAAGAAGATGCTGGAATGGGGCTTTCGCAATTTCGAGACCCGCACCCTGATCGCGGCCGATCAACCGGTCGGATACGCAAAAGTCTTCGGCGGCGAGAGCCGTTCGGTGAAGCTGGTCGCCAAGACGCCCGTGAAGGTGATGGTTCACAAGAACGGCAGCGACAAGCTGATCGCGCGCGTCGTGTATAAGGGGCCGGTGCGGGCGCCGGTCGAGGCCGGTCAGCAGGTCGGCGTGGTCAAGGTCTGGCGCAGCGGCAACATCGCGGTGGAGACGCCGGTCTATGCAGGCGAAGCGATCGGCACCGGCTCGACCATGCGGCGCGCGATCGACGGCGCCAGCGAGCTCGTGATCGGCATGTTCCGCGCGGGCGCCGAGAAGCTCTGATCATGAGTGACAATGCGGTACAGCGACCGTCCGGACGCGGACGCTTCATCACCTTTGAAGGCGGCGAGGGGACGGGCAAGTCGACCCAGATCAAGAAGCTCGCCGACCGCCTCAAGGCGGCACGGATGCGCATCCTCGTCACGCGCGAGCCGGGGGGATCGCCGGGCGCCGAGATCATGCGTCATCTGGTGCTGTCGGGGATGGGCAAGCTGCTCGGGCCCGAGGCCGAGACGCTGCTGTTTGCCGCCGCGCGCGACGATCATGTCCGCACCGTGATCCAGCCCGCGCTGAACCAGGGCGCCTGGGTGCTCTGCGACCGTTTTGCCGATTCGACGCGGGCCTATCAGGGCAGCCTCGGCCGCGTCCCGATCGGGCTGATCAACGCGATGCAGCGGGTCACGATCGGCGATCTCAAGCCGGATCTCACCCTCATCCTCGACCTGCCGGTCGAGATCGGCCTGCAGCGTGCCGCCGTCCGCCGCGGCACCGGCACGCCCGACCGGTTCGAGAGTGAGCAGCTCAGCTTTCATCAGGGCCTGCGTGAAGCCTATTGCAAGATCGCCGCGGAAGAGCCCGCGCGCTGTGTGCTGATCGACGCCGATTCCGATCCCGACACCGTCGCAGGACGCGTATGGACCGCGGTACGCGAGCGTCTCCTTCCCACGACCGCCTCGGTGATCTCAGCATGAGCCCGCGTCAGGCCGAGCGTGAGACCGCCCTTCCGCATCCGCGCGAGACATCGATGCTGTTCGGCCATCGCGAGGCCGAGACGGCGCTGCTGACGGCCTATCGCAGCGGGCGAATTCCGCACGCCTGGCTGATCGGCGGACCGCAGGGCATCGGCAAGGCGACACTGGCCTATCGCATGGCGCGTTTCGTACTGGCGCACGGCCAGCCGCTTTCACCTGCCGTGCAGAGCGCCGAAAGCCTCGCGATCGATCCCGATGACGGCGTGGCGCGGCAGGTCGCGGCCGGCTCGCATGGCGGGCTGCTGACGCTGGAGCGCACCGCCAACGACCGCGGCGTGATGCGCACGGTGATCACCGTCGACGAGACGCGCGAGACGATCGGCTTCTTCGGCTCGACCGCTGCGGCGGAAGGCTGGCGCGTCTGCATCGTTGACACCGTCGACGAGCTCAATCCGAATGCGGCCAACGCACTGCTGAAGATCCTGGAGGAACCGCCGCAGCAATCGCTGTTTCTTCTGGTGAGCCACGCGCCTGCGCGGGTACTCGCCACCATCCAGTCGCGCTGCCGCAAGCTGCGCCTGCGGCCGCTCGGAACGGACGAGGTGATTGCGGCTGCGGCCGCAGCCGCCGACCTTGCTCCGACCGATCTGGCGCTGCGCGAGGCCGCGGAGGCCTCCGAAGGCAGTGTCGCGCGCGCCCTGACGCTGCTTGGGGGGGACGCGCTGAAACTCCAGCAGCGCACGGCGGCGCTGCTGGCGCGACTGCCGCAGGTCGATCCGCGCGAACTGCACACGCTCGGCGATTCGCTCGGCACCAGCGACCGCGTCGCGCTCGCGGCCTTCATCGACGGCATCGACCGCTGGATCGCGGAACGTCTGCATGCGGACGAAGCCAATGCCAACCAGAACCTGCCGCGCCTTGCGCGCCTAGCTGAGGTATGGGAAAAGATCGTCCGCGCCGCGCGCGACACCGAAACCTATAATCTGGAACGAAAACCCTTGGTTTTCTCGGTGTTCGGCTGGCTGGCGGACGCAACGCGCTAGAGCATGATCCGGAAAAGTGTGGAGCGGTTTTCCGAGAGGATCGTGCTCAAAACAATGACCTAACGCAGGTTCGTTTCCAAATTTTGATACAGCCGGGTAAAGGAATTCGTCGTGGCAACGCGAGCTAAGAAAACCGTCAAAGCCAAGAGCAGCAAGAAGAAGGCTGCCAAGAAGGCCGTGAAGAAAGCCGCGAAAAAGGCTACGAAGGCGCGTGCGTCTAAGGCCACCAAGAAGACCAAGAAGGCCGCCGCCAAGAAGGGCGTGAAGAAGAGCGCTGCGAAGACGGCGAAGAAGGCTGGCAAGAAGGCTGCGAAGAAGCAGGCCGTCGCAAAGAAGGCCGCAAAGAAATCAGTCGCCAAAAAGCCGGCCAAGGCTCCGGCGAAGAAGGTCGCGAAAAAGGCAACTGCGCCTGCCGCTGCCGCCGCGCCGGCTCCTGTCGCTGCGCCCCCGAAGGCCGAGACGCCCAAGGTCTCGAAGCCAAAGGTGTCGAAGCCGAAGGCGCCGCCTGCGCCGAAGCCCGTCGCAACTCCGCAAGCCGCCGCACCCGTCGCCGCTCCCGCGCGCGACAACGTCTTCTACATCACGACCGCGATCGCCTATCCCAACGGCAGCCCGCATATCGGCCACGCATATGAAGCAATCGCCACCGACGTGCTGGCGCGCTTTGCGCGGCTCGACGGCAAGGACGTGTTCTTCCTGACCGGCACCGACGAGCACGGCTTGAAGATGGTCCAGACCGCGCAGAACGAAGGTCTGACGCCGGCCGCGCTCGCAACCCGCAACGCCGGCCGTTTCAAGGAGATGGACGAGCGACTGAACGTGTCGTTCGACCGCTTCATCCGCACCACCGAGGAGCAGCACCATCGCTCGACCCAGGAGATCTGGCGGCGTATGGAGGCGAACGGCGACATCTATGCCGATACCTATTCCGGCTGGTACTCGGTACGTGACGAAGCCTATTACGCCGAGGACGAGACGCGCCTGAACGACGACGGCGTGCGCCTCGGTCCGCAGGGCACGCCGGTCGAGTGGGTCGAGGAGAAGAGCTATTTCTTCCGTCTGTCCGCCTATCAGGACAAGCTCCTGAAACTGTACACGGACAGTCCCGACTTCATCGGCCCGGACTCGCGCCGCAACGAGGTGGTGAGCTTCGTCAAGGGTGGCCTGCGCGATCTCTCGATCTCGCGCACCACGTTCGACTGGGGCGTCAAGGTGCCCGGCGACGAGGAGCACGTGATGTATGTCTGGGTCGACGCGCTCACCAACTACATCACCGGCATCGGCTTTCCCGACGAGAGCGACGGGAACTGGCGCTACTGGCCGGCCGATGTGCACATCATCGGCAAGGACATCATCCGCTTCCACGCCGTGTACTGGCCGGCGTTCCTGATCTCGGCCGGCATTCCCGTGCCGAAGCGGGTCTATGCCCACGGCTTCCTGTTCAACAGGGGCGAGAAGATGTCGAAGTCGGTCGGCAACGTCGTCGACCCCTTCAACCTCGCCGACCAGTACGGCGTCGACCAGATGCGCTATTTCTTCCTGCGCGAGGTGCCGTTCGGACAGGACGGCAACTACAACCACGAGGCCATCGTCGCGCGCATCAATGCCGACCTCGCCAACGATCTCGGCAACCTTGCGCAGCGCTCGCTGTCGATGATCGCCAAACAGCTCGGCGGCGTGCTGCCGGAGCCGGGCGAGTTCAGCGACAGCGACAAGGCGATTTTGGCGATGGCCGACGGCATGATTGCCGCATCGCGTGAGGCGATGGCGACGCAGCAGATCCATCACTGGCTCAACGCCGTGTGGGCCGTGGTCGCGGAGGCCAACCGCTACTTCGCGGGCGAGGCGCCGTGGGCGCTCGCCAAGACCGACCCGGCCAAGCAGAAGACGGTGCTCTATGTCACCGCCGAGGTCGTGCGCCAGATCGCGATCCTGGCCCAGCCGGCGATGCCGACTGCTTCGGGGTTGCTGCTCGACAGCCTCGGCGTTCCCGCGGAGGAGCGCAATTTTGCGACACTCGGCGGCGCCAGGCGCATCGCGCCCGGTTCGACGCTGCCGGCGCCGACGCCGGCGTTCCCGCGCTATATCGAGCCGGCGGCATAAGGCGTTCGTTCGATGCTGGTCGACAGTCACTGCCATCTGGATTTTCCGGACTTTGCGGAAGATCTCGACGGGATCGTGTCGCGCGCGCGTGCGGCTGGCCTCACGCGCATGGTCACGATCTCGACGCGGGTGAAGAAGCTCAACCAGCTGCTCGCCATCGCCGAGCGCTACGACGATGTCTACTGCTCGGTCGGCACCCATCCGCACAACGCGGATGAGGAAGACGGCATCACGCCGGACGAGCTGATCGCGCTGACACAGCACCCCAAGGTCGTCGCGCTCGGTGAGGCCGGGCTCGACTATTTCTACGACAATGGCTCGCCGGAAGCGCAGGCGAGGGGCTTTCGTGCCCATATCGCCGCGGCGCGCGCCACCGGCTTGCCGCTGGTGATCCACACCCGCGAGGCCGATGCGGATTGCGCGCGCATCCTGGAAGAGGAGGTGGCGCGTGGATCGTTTCGCGCGGTGCTGCATTGTTACACCGGCGGACGCGAGCTGGCGCTGAAGGCGGTGTCGCTGGGTCTCTATATCGGCTTCACGGGCATCCTGACCTTCAAGAAGTCGGAGGCCTTGCGTGCGCTTGCGGCCGAGCTGCCGGCTGACCGTATTCTGGTTGAAACAGACTCGCCCTATCTTGCGCCGGGCAAGTTTCGAGGCAAGCGCAACGAGCCGGCCTATGTGGTCGAGGTCGCCAAAGTGCTCGCCGAGACGCGCGGCGTGTCATTCGATGAGATCTCACGTCAAACAAGCGAAAACTTCTTCCGCCTGTTCTCCAAGGTGAAAGCTTGAGACTGGAAGCCGCATGACGCTGACGCTGACGATCCTCGGCTGCGGCTCCTCCGCCGGCGTGCCGCGCCCGGCCCTCGGTTGGGGCGCCTGCGATCCCAACAATCCGAAGAACCGCCGCCGCCGCTGCTCGCTGCTGGTCGAACGGAAATCCGAGCATGGCACCACGCGGATCGTGATCGACACTTCGCCGGATCTGCGCGAGCAACTGCTCTCGACCAATGTCGACCACATCGACGCGGTGTTCCTGACCCACGAGCACGCCGACCAGACCCACGGCATGGACGATCTGCGCTCGGTCGTGATGCACATGCGACGGCGGATTCCGACCTACTTCAACCTGTCGACCGCCAAGGACATCATGGCGCGGTTCTCCTATTGCTTCATCTCGCCGGAGGGCAGCGACTATCCGCCCATCCTGACCCGGCATTCGATCGAGGCGGGCGAGAGCCAGACCATCCTGGGGAAGGGTGGCGCCGTGACGATGACGGCCTTCCTGGTGCAGCACGGCGCCATTCCTGCGCTCGGCTACCGCATCGGCGATGCCGCCTACACGCCGGACCTCAATGACATCCCGCGCGAGAGCTGGGGCGCGCTGGAAAATCTCGACCTGTGGATCGTCGACGGCCTGCGCTACACCAGCCATGTCAGCCATTTCAGCATCAACGACGCGCTGTCCTGGATCGAACGCTTTAGGCCGAAGCGCGCGGTCATCACCAATATGACGGCCGATGTCGATTACGAGGTTATCCGGCAGTCGCTGCCTGCCGGCGTGGTGCCGGCCTATGACGGGCTGCGGCTGGAGACGCGCTGAGCGCCGGACGCGGCCTACCAGGCGTAACGCAGCGCGGCCTTGCCCGTGTAGGCACGTATCAGGCTCGACACTTCGCTGTCGAAGCTTGCCGAGGCGGACCATCCGTTCACGGCGCGCAGCTCGAGCGCAAGGCCGGTGAGCGCTGCGTTCGGTGCCAAGGCCGCACCGCTCGCGGTAACGCCCTGACCAGGCAGGGACAGGAGCGCCGCCGGGATCGATTGCCCTGCACTGAAATCATGCGCCCAGGCGAGCCGCCCGCGCAAGCTCACCACGCTTCCCGGCAACGCTAGCTGCGTGCTCGTGCGCAGGCCGAGCTCGGTGCGGCTGTCGGTGAAGCTGTCGCTGCCGGGGCCGGTCGAAAATGCGTTGGCCGCCTCGGGCGGCTGTGTCCCGCTTGAGGAGGGCAGGCGGAAGGTGGTGACCTGCGCCGCCGCATAGGGCGTGATGCCGAGCCAGGGCGTGGCAAGACGGTAGCCGCCTTCGACGCGGCCGGAATAAGCGTTGGCGTTGATCGCGGCGGCGAACTGTCCGGAGCCGGCCGGCGTCACCGGATGATCGTTGGTGATGGCTTGCCAGCCGTAGGCGAGGCCTGTGGCAACATAGGCCGATCCGACGCTGTGCCGGACGAACGCGCCGGCCTGAAACAGATCGGAGCTGCCGCTCGAAAAATTGTTGGCGAAGCCGGTGCCGCCTCCGGCCAACGCGAAGCCCATCCGTGTCTGCGGCGAGAGCGAATAATCGGCTCCGGCCACGGTCCCAAAACTGCGGCTGGCCGATCCGGCGCCGCCGGTCGATACCTGCGAGCCGCCGAAACCCGCAGCCCAGACGCTCCAGTGCGGAGCCGCGAGCGCTGGCCTGCCGTAGATCGCCCCATAGGCCTCGCGTCCGATACCACCATGCGTCCGGTCGTTTCCGATATCGGCGTAGGCCGCCAGCTCAGCGTCCAATTCGGCCGGGCCGATGCCGCGGCCATCGAGGGCGGGATCGAGCAGGGCGAGCGTGAACTGCGTCATGGCCAGGAAGGTGGCCTGCGCCGTCTCGCCGCGCGCAGCGCTGTCGGAGCTGCCGCCGAAGGCATGCCGCATGCCGAACCGTGCCGTACCGGCAAGTCCCGGCGGCTCGCTGTTCCAGCCGTAGTTCGGTGGCATGCCGCCGCCATTGCCGTTGCCGAACGGCGCTCCGCCAAAACCGGACGCCGGCGGGCCGCCGAACATGGGGCCATTCATGCCGCCGAAATTATTGAAACCGTTGCCGGGCGCGGTCGGACCAGGGGGACCGAAATTCTCGGCGCCCCCGAACGCGCCGAACTCGCGCGTGGTCTGCGCGTCCGCCGTGCGCGGGAGCAGCAATCCGGCCGTCAATAGCAGCAGCGCCAGACGCGCACGCACGTCTGCGCTCAAGACACAAACCGCATGAAGCGCCCCAACCGCGCCGGACGCCGGCCGCGCAGCCCGCGCGGCGAATCAGCTGACAGCAGCGAATCCGACGAAGCTGAATCGTAAATGTGTCTCTAACGTTTTCCAATCTTTTCCTGGTGTGTCCCGATATCTTCGAATATGCGCGGTCGGTTTCGAGATGAGCCGCAATACACGATCCGCGTCGCTCCGCGCTTCGACGTCGATGTAACCAGGGTGAATGTGACGGATGCTGCGGCGGAAACTGCCGGGACATCTACCAGGCGTAGCGCATGGTGGCTTTGCCGGTGTAAGATCGCACCTGGCTCGAGAGTTCGCCGTCGAAGGTGGCGGCCGCAGCCCAGCCGTTCAGCCATTTCAATTCGATCGTGCCGCCGGCGAGCGCCGAATTCGGCGCCAGCGCCGCGCCGCTGGCGACGTAGCCCAGTCCTGGCAGCGCCTGAAGAGCAGCCGGCATTGTGTCTGCAGCAGTGAAATCATGCGCCCAGGCCACACGTGCGCGCAGATTCACGGTGCCGTCGCGCATCGCGAGGGACGTGCTGGTGCGAAAGCCCAGCTCGCTCCGGCTATCGTTGATGCGATCGCTGCCGAAAGCCGTGGCGAGCGCATTCGCCGCGGAGGCAGGCTGCGCCGCGACGGTCGGCAGGTTGAAGGTCATGAATTGGGCTGCGGCATAGGCGGTCACACCGAGCCAGGGTGTGGCGAAGCGATAGCCGCTCTCGATGCGGGCAGAATATGCGTTGCCATTGAAGGCGGCATTGAGCTGCTCGATGCCCGGGTGATCGCTGGTCATCGCCTGCCAGCCATAGGCCAGCGCGGTCGAGACATAAGCCCGCCCGATCTCATGGCGGGCGAACGCGCCGGCCTGGAACAGGTCGGATCGGCCGCTTCCGCTGCTGCCGCTGAAATTGGTGCCGCCACCCGCCATTGCAAAACCCAGTCGCGTTTGCGGCGACAGCGAATAATCAGCGCCGACCACGGTTGCAAAGATGCGGCTCGAAGAGCTGGAGCCCGGCGCCGCATTGCTGCTCGAGACTTGCGAGCCGCCGAATCCCGAGGCCCAGACGTTCCAACGCGGCGTGTGGGACGAGCCGGTGGGACTCATCTTGCCATAGAAGGCTTCATACACATCGCGTCCAACCCCGCCGCGCGTTCGATCTGACGGGGCCATCGCATAGGCCTCGAGCGCCTGACCGGTCAGGGCGGGCGTCGCGCCGGATCCGCGACCTTCGATCGCAGGGTCGAGCAGGGTCTGTGTGAACTGTGTCATCGCCTGGAACGTGGCCTGCGCGGTCTCGGCCTGCGACAGTGCCAGCGGACCGCCGGCCGCCAGCGCCGCGCCGGCGCCAGCGTTTGCGGTGACGGTCGGGGTGGTCGCGATTGGCGTTGTGACAGAGCTCTGCTGACTGGTCGCTGTCGTGGGCGCGGACGCGGGCGAGCTCGTGCCGCTGCCGCTCGCCGCGCTGCCGGACGTGGTTGAGGCAGCGGGGGCCGGACTGGTCACTGCGGCACTCACGCTCGTTGCCGTGGAAATCTGTGACGATGGCGCCGGGACGACGGCCGCCGCACTGGTCTGGGTCGGAGCTGGGGCAGTTACGCTCTGGGGCGCCGGGGAGGCGCTGGCAGGCGTCGTCGCGGCGGCGCGAACATTCGCGGTGCCCGACAACAATCCAATCATCAATAGCGGTGCGAGCCGCAAGGATGCGGCTGCGCGCGTGATCAATCGCATGAAGCGCCCCAACCGCGCTGGCGACCGACCGCGCGGTGCGCCGTTCAAGATTCGGCGACCCCAAAAGCGTTGGAACCCTAAAGGGGGAGCGGCATGTTTTTCAAATCTTTTCCCGCGATGTCCGGAGTTTCACGGGAATCCCGCGAGGCTGGCCGATCAAGCCGAGATCGCCTTGGCAGAGCCCACTTCGTTGCGCAGCAGGAATTTCTGGATCTTGCCGGTGGAGGTCTTGGGGATTGGTCCGAACACGACCGCCTTCGGCGTCTTGAAGCCGCTCATGTGCGAACGGCAGAAGGCGATGATCTCGGCCTCGGTCGCGCTGGCGCCGTCCTTCAGCTCGACGAAGGCGCAGGGCACCTCGCCCCATTTCGGATCGGGCTTGGCGACCACGGCGGCGAACAATACGGCGGGATGCTTGTAGAGGATGTCCTCGACCTCGACCGAAGAAATGTTCTCGCCGCCGGAGATGATGATGTCCTTGGAGCGGTCCTTGATGATGACATAGCCGTGCTCGTCGAGCACGCCGAGATCGCCGGTGTGAAACCAGCCGCCGGCGAAGGCTTCCTTCGTTGCCTTCTCGTTCTTCAAATAGCCCTTCATCACAATGTTGCCGCGGAACATGACCTCGCCGATGGTCTCGCCGTCGCGCGGCACCTCTTGCATGGTCTGCGGATTGATGACGGTGACGGCTTCCTCGAGTGGGTAGGGAACGCCCTGCCGCCGCTTCATGCTTGCGCGCTCGGGCGCGGGAAGCTCGTCCCAGCCTGGCTGCTCGGCGCAGACGGAGGCGGGGCCGTAGACCTCGGTCAGGCCGTAGACATGGGTCAGCTTGATGCCGATGTTTTCGGCACCTTCCAGCACCGCCACCGGCGGTGCGGCGCCGGCGATCAGGCCGATGACACGGCGGACGGCATTGCCGGTTGACGTTTCCTTGGGCGCATCGGGTGCGTTGATCAGCGTATTGTAGACGATCGGCGCGCCGCACATGTGGGTGACGCCATGCTGCCTGATCAGCTCGAAGATCCTGGTCGGCTCGACCTTGCGCAGGCAGACATTGATTCCAGCCGCGGCCGCGATGGTCCAGGGAAAGCACCAGCCGTTGCAGTGGAACATCGGCAGCGTCCAGAGATAGACCGGATGCTGGCCGAGATTGCCGGCGAGGATGTTGCTGACGGCGTTCAGATACGCACCGCGATGGTGGGTGACGACGCCCTTGGGATTGCCCGTCGTGCCCGAGGTGTAGCTCAGCGCGATCGCGTCCCATTCGTCGCTCAGTGGGATCGCCGCGAAGCCGGGATCGCCTTGCGCGACGGCAGCCTCATACTCGATCTCGCCGATGCGCTTGCCGCCCTTGAAGGCGGCGTCGTCGACATCGATCACGAATGGCTTTGGCCCGCTCATCTGCGCCAGCGCATCGGTGATCACGCCGGAAAATTCTGGATCGACAAGAATGATTTTCGCGCCGCCATGATCGAGCTGGAACGCGATCGAGGGCGCATCGAGGCGGATGTTGAGTGCGTTGAGCACGGCGCCGGTCATCGGCACCGCAAAGTGCGCCTCGTTCATGGCGGGGATGTTCGGCAGCATCGCCGCCACGGTGTCGCCCACGCCAATACCCTTGCCGGCGAGATACGACGCAAAGCGCTTGCAGCGTTCGTAGGTCTGCGCCCAGGTGAAGCTGCGGCCTTCATAGACGGTGCTGACGTGATCGGGATAGACCGCCGCGCTCCGCGCGAGGAAACTCAGCGGGCTCAGCGGCACGTAGTTGGCGGGAGTCTTGTCGAGGCCGGTATTGTACGGGTTCTGTCGCTCACTCATCGACACCCTCCTTAAACCGCGTCAAAGAAATCCGATCGAGATCCAGGGGAAGATTGCAACGATGATCAATCCCACGAGCAGCGCCAGCAGATAGCCCCAGATCGGCCTGATGCCTTCGGCCGGATCGACGCGTCCGATGGCGCAGGCGGCATAATAGCCGACGCCGAAGGGCGGGGCGAATAGCCCGATACCCATGGCCAGAATGATCACCATCGCATAGTGCACCTCGTGCACGCCGACGGCGCGGGCGATCGGAAACAGCAGCGGGCCGAACAGCACGATCGCCGGAATGCCCTCCAGCACGCTGCCGAGGATGGTGAAGGCCAGGATGGACACGGCGATGAAGGTCGCAGGCCCGCCCGGCAATCCCGTCATGGCGGATGCCAGCGAACGCGAGAAGCCGGATTGCGTCAGGCCCCAGGCCATGCCGGTGGCCGTGCCGATGATCAGGAGGATCGCGCCCGACAGCGCCGCGGTCTCGACCAGCATCGGAAACAGCCGTCGCCAGTCGAAGCGGCGGTACACGAGCAGGCCGACCAGGGCGCCATAGACGATGCCGATGGTGGAGACTTCTGTCGCGGTGGCGATGCCCTCGACCACGGCGTAGCGGATCACGAAGGGCAGTGCGAGCGCGGGCAGGGCGACGACGAAGGTCTTGCCGATCTCGCTTCCCGTGGCGCGGCGGACGTGGCTCATGTCCTCGTGGCGGTATCGCCACCACACCAGCATGCAGAGCGTGATTGCGAGCACAACGCCGGGCAGCAGGCCGCCGGTGAACAGCGCGGCGATGGAGACGCCGGTGACCGAGCCGATCGTGATCAGCACAAGGCTCGGCGGAATGGTCTCGGTCTGGGCGCCGGTTGCCGCGAGCAGCGCGACGAGATCGCCGGGCTTGGCGCCGCGCTGCTTCATCTCCGGGAACAGCACGGGCGCGACCGCGGCCATGTCGGCAGCCTTGGCGCCTGATATGCCTGAGACCAGGTACATGGCGCCGACGAGGACGTAATGCAGGCCGCCGCGGACATGGCCGAGCAGGCTCGCCAGGAACGCCACCATGGCCCGCGCCATGCCGGTCATCTCGATCAGCAACCCTAAGAACACGAACAGCGGCACCGAGAGCAGGATGAGGTGGCTCATGCCCTCGTCCATCCGCCCCACCAGCACCATCACGGGCGTGCGCGTGGTCAGCGCCAGATAGCCGAAGATGGCGAGGCCAAAGCCGAACGCAATGGGAACGCCGGCAAAGACGCAGAAACCGGCGACGCCGACGAAGAAGATGATGAGGTTGATATTGCCGAGCGGCCGCAAGTAAGGCTGCGCCAGCCAGAACAGGCCGACCACCACGGCAACCGAGATCACGGCCGCAAGCACCATCCGGTAGTCGGCGGCGCGCAGCAGCCGGAGCAGCGCGAACGCCGCCATCAGGCAGATGCCGGCCGGCAGTGCCGCGGCGCGCCACATGTTCGATATCTGGAGCGCCGGCGTGGTGATGAAGCTTTCCTCGTAGGCGTAGTCCCAGGACGGCCAGACGATCATCGCCAGGAACGCCAGCGCCGCGCAGGTCGCGACGACGTCGAGATAGGCACGCATCGCGGGGCCGGCGCTCGCGACGACGGCCGTCATGCGCATGTGCTCGGAGCGGCGGAATGCGACCGCCGCGCCCAGCATGGCCAGCCACAGGAACAGGATCGAGGCGAGCTCGTCCGACCAGATCAGCGGCCGGTGCAGGCCGTAGCGCGCGACTACGCCCGCGAACAGGATCACGATCTCGGCGACCACCAGAATGGCCGCCGGGATTTCGACCAGAAGGCCGAGGGCGCGCTCCGTCGAGGCCAGCAGAGAGGATCGGCGAGGGGACTGTACAGCCGCCTGGCCCGCCACTTCGATCACCTCGACCTCGATATGAGCCATGACGGCCCCAACGCGTTACGACAGCTTGCCGACGGCCTTTTCCAGAAGGTCCCAGGCCTGGTCGCCATATTTACCCTTCCACTCGGCATAGAATCCGGCCGAGCGCAGCTTGTCGCGGAACGGCGCGACAGTGGGCTGGTTGAAGGCCAGGCCCTTGCCTGCGAGCTCCTGCTGCAGATTGGCATTGAGCTTGGCGGTGTCCTCGCGCTCCTTGACGGCGGCGGCGTTGATGTTCTTGGCGACGATGGTGCGCACGTCCTCCGGCAACGCGTTCCAGGCGCGGCGGTTGGCCAGGAACCAGAAGCCGTCCCACATGTGATTGGTCAGCGAGCAGTACTTCTGCACCTCGTAGAGCTTGGCGGTCGAGATGATCGCCAGCGGGTTCTCCTGGCCCTCGACGATCTTGGTCTGCAGCGCCGAATAGACCTCGCTGAAATTGATCGAGGCGGGCGCGGCGTCGAACGCCTTGAACATCGAGGTCCACAGCGGCGACACCGGGACGCGGATCTTGAAGCCCTTGAGGTCGTCAGGACCGGTGATCGGCCTCGTCGAGGACGTGGTCTGGCGGAAGCCGTTGTCCCAGATCTTGTCCATGACCTCGAGGCCGGCCTTCTTGATCTCGCCGCGGACATGGGCGCCGAGGTCGCCGTCCATGGCCTTCCAGACCGTGTCGTAGTCCGGGAACGCAAAGCCGATGCCGTTGATGGAGGCCGCCGGCACCAGGGTCGACAGGATCAGGCCCGACAAAGTGAAGAACTCGACGCCGCCGGAGCGGATCTGGCTCAGCATGTCGGTGTCGGAGCCGAGCTGGTTGTTCGGGAAGATTTGAAGGTCGAACTTGCCGTTGGTCTCGCTCTTGATCGCTGCCGCCATCTCCTTGGCGCGCACGTTCAGCGGATGGGTGTCCGGCAGGTTGTTGGCATATTTGTAGGTGAACTCGGCGCTCTGGGCGCGGGCCACATGGGGCGCGCCAATGCTGCCCAGGACCGCGGTCGCGGCGGAGGCCTTGAGAAGCGTGCGTCGGGAAAAGCTCATGGGTCTGCTTCCTCGGAAGGATTGTTTTTGTTCTGAGATGCAAACCTATACGGACGTCACGTCAGAAGGTCATCTGCGATCTCGCGAAGCTCGCTTATTGCAGCCGGACAACGCCACGGCAATATCGGCTTTCGCCACATGGGGCCTGACAAAAAATGCGAAAACAACCCCATGCACAGTAGCCGTCAAGAGCTGGGACGATGGTGGAACGCCGGGCCGGAAATGACGCTGAAGCGAAGGTGCGGTGGCAGGAATTCTGTCTAAATATCTGATCCAATTGTATATAAAGATATTCCATAATATACCTTATGCGAATTGTGGATATGGTGGTGCAGATCCGGGCGGCGGCAGCCTCCTTGCGTGTTCGTAGAGCTTCCGGGCGCTCGCAGGACCTGCCCCGTCTGCGCGGCTGGCGCTGCGTGCGGCCATCCAGACCGCCAGGTCGAGGCATACCCGCTGGTGGTCCCAGCAGCTCGCCGCCCAACCACATGCGGAGCTGGATCGCGACATGCGGAGCGGATCGTGGGCGCGGCGCGTGCAATGGCTGGACTCGCGCGATTGATTGCCGGGAAGGCTCGGCCCGGACCGAGACAGCGCGGCGTCGCAGATCGGCTTGATCCGAGGTGAGGCGCCCTCCCCAGCGCTCGTTGGTCCTGGACCGCTAAGGGGTCCCGATGCGGCAGAGGCTGTCGGGCTCGCGGGACTGTTCGGCGCGCCGCCGAAGGAAAGGTCGGGAATTGTGGGCCAGTTCATAGAAGCAAGCATGGGGAACCGGCAGAGTTGAGCGACGTCATCGGTCGATCAGCCGTGCAGGTTGTGGCCGACGCCGAAGCTAGCTCCCGTGACCATTGCGACCAAAAGCCTTCGACATTCCGACTCGAATTGCATTCCGAAGAATAGCACGCAAAAGCAGTATTACAGGCTGAAACACGCCGAGGTTCAGCCGCCAACCGCCAGGGAGGCAAAAAGATGCGTCGTGATTTGACCATCAAGACCGGCAGCATGGCCGGCACATCGGATTTCAGGGTGATGGCTCCGATCAAGAAGGGGTTCGTGCCGTCCCTGGATGCGACCACGTACAAGACGCGCGTCAAATACGTGTTGCGGGCGCTGAATGGCGGACGCGCCAACGCATATGAATACGAGCTCGCCCGCGTGCTGTCCGACTCCGTGGACCGCGTCGGACGCATCCACTCGGTGGGCATCGCCGTGCTCGAACCCGAAGACGACTCCGTGGACGCCGTGGACTATGTGCTGCTGACCGCGACATTCGATGGCTCCTGGGAAGCCTATGTCCGCGTCATCTGGCAGAAGGCCGCGCGGCTGCTCGACCTCATCTTCTGCAATACCGATCACTATCCGCTCGGTCACGAGAGCACATACGAAAACTGGGGCATCTGGCTCAAGAGCATGCAGACCGAAGCCTATTTCCTCTATGCCACCCCCGACCTGACCGTGGATGACACGCGCTTCCTGCGGATGGAGGAGCGGGTTTATCGGCGCACCTCGGGCGCCGGCGCCGATCAGATCGTCACGCGGATCAGGGTTCCGTCGCCGGAAGAGATTGCGCGAGGCTCGATATTCCAGGGCGGCGTCGATCCGACCAATGCCGGATTCAGCAAACCGCTCACCCCCGAAGCGGCCGGCCGACCTGCCTTTCGCCACGGCATATTAGCGCTGGCGGGGCTCTACCATCTGGCCGACTTCTATCCGCCGGGGACGCATGACGGGGTGGTGCTGCATCGGGCCGCCCACGAGCTGCTGCCGGAATTCGTCACCATGATCAACGCCCCCGCCTATGCGGAAGGCGTCAAGCGCGCCCGCCGGCGCTATGAAGAGGCGCTGAACTGGTTGCTGACCCCGCCCGACGTGGCGCCGGTAAGGCAAAACCTGCCGCTCGTCCTGCCGCCCCAACCGCCGTTGCAGGATCGCAGCAACGTGCAAGGCGGGATTCTCTCCGCCTACCCCGCTTCGGATCACGGCTGCCTTCTGCTGCTGCAGTTCGCCAATCCAGCGGCACTGGCTGCGTTTCTCAACGTCCTGCAGGTGACGTCCGAAGCTGACAAGCTCACCCCGGGGCAGATCGTCACCAACATCGCATTCACGGTCGAGGGGCTGCGTCACGCCGGATTGACCGACGCAGAGGTCCGCACACTGCCGGAAGAGTTTTTGCAGGGCATGGAAAGACGCGCCGGCCTGCTCGGCGACGTGCGCTGGAATCATCCCCAGCGCTGGCGCCTTCCGGCAAGCAACTGGGCGCGCGGCATCGACGCGCCGGACCTGAGCGAAAACGATCCTGCGGCGCGCATCAGCATGAGCTCCGTCCATGCCGTCCTTCAGCTTCGCCTGCTGACCAAGGACCCGAACAAGGACCCGCAAACGACGGCGGATGCGAGAAAACCGTTGATGGCCGAAATGAACCGCCTGGTCGAGGTGGATCCAGGCGTCAGGCCGCTCTCGATCCAGTGGATGCAGCGGCAACGTGTTGGGTCCTCCGAGAACATGAAGGACCATTTTGGTTTCGCCGACGGCAGTTCGAACCCGGTGCTGTACGAGGACCAGGCCGGCGAGATCTATTCCAATCGGGTGCATCTCGGCGAGATCTTGTGCGGCTACCCGAACCTCGCCGACGTGACGGCGCCGCTCGGCGATGCGACCAACCGTGCTCACGCGATGCTCCGCGACGGCAGCTTCATGGCGCTGCGCAAGCTGCGACAGGATGTTGAGCAGCTCGAGGACGTCCTGTCCCGCGCTACGCGACAGGCGACCGAGACGGTCGGACCGGACGCACCTGCCCTGACGCGCGAGACGCTGATGGCCAAGATGATGGGACGCTGGCCGACGGGCCATCCCCAGGCCGGCCAACCCCTGACCCCTACTCCGCCCCCTGACCAGGGCTACAACGACTTCAACTACGACGCAGATCAGCAGGCCCAACTGTGCCCGTTCCACGCGCACATACGGCGCGCCAATCCGCGCGTCTCGATCACCAAGGCGGATGCCGGTGCCCGGCCCCCACGGATCGTCAGGCGCGGCATGTCCTACGGTCCGCCCGTCGACCCGCAAGCCGCCAAATCCGCCCCGCAGCCAGAGCGCGGCCTGGTTTTCATGGCCTACAATGCCAGCCTCGGCGAGCAGTTCGAGGTGGTGCAGAGCTGGCTGGCCGGCGGCAACAGTTCGGGATCCTCGTCCGGGGAAAGCGATCCTTTCCTCGGCCTCGCCGAACCCGGCCGGCTTCGACATTTCCGTTTCGAGCATGGCGGCCAGACCGTTCGCGTCGCGCTGGATGGCTCGGACCGGCTCCACGACGAACCGCGTCCGTTCGTACGTCTGGAATGGGGCGCGTATTTCTTTGCGCCATCGAAAAAGGCGCTTGCCGATCTGCAGCAATGGGCGGCGAGCCAGGGGCGCAAACCGGCGGTGACGTGGAGCGCGGATGAGGGCGAAAAAGAGATCGCGCGTCTGCGCCTGATCGAGAGCCGGCAGGGTGAAGCCGCGGCGATGGCCGCGTGGAAGACGGCGCTCGAAGATCCGGATTCAGCCTCGCATTTCGTCAACGCGTCGATCTGGGCTGCGATCCGCGAGCGCCATTACGGCGCGCTCCGCACGCCCTTCGGGGTCTTGGTGGCCGACCGCGACATGGTCTCTAAGGTCTTTGCCGATTCCGACACCAAGCTGACCATCACCGGCTATCTTCCCCGCATGCTGCGGTCGTTCGGCATCCTCTATCTTGGCCGCGACGCCGGACAGCCAGACAAGGTCTACGAGCAGGAATCCGCAGCCTGCAACGCTGCGATCATGGCCCTCGACCAACCCGCCGCATTCGAGCTGGCGCGCGCGGTCACACAGAAGGTGCTGGGCTTCATGGTCAAGCAGACCATTGGTTATGCCGCCGACGACGGCGAAGCGAGCTGGGAACTGACCGTCGACGTGCACGAACTGGTGGATCCGCTGCTCGCCGCCTTCTGCGAAGAGTGGTTCGGGTTGAGCGAAGACGGGGGGTATTTCCGCCGCGTCGGCTATCGCTGGGATTGGAAGCCAGGCGAGGCGCCCGGTTATCCCGGCCATTTCCTCTCCCCTTCGCGCTACATCTTCCAGCCTCATCCGAACAAGACAGTGGAGGCGGTCGGCGCGGCACATGGCGAGGCTGCGCGCAGTGCCATGGAAAGTTTCCTGACGCAGTTCGGGCCGACCAACGGACCAGTCACGAAGGCGGTTTACAACTCGCCGCGGGGCACCGGCGACATACCCTTCGTGGCGCGTACGATCGCCGGCGCCATGATGGGCTTCATTCCGACCGTCGACGGAAACCTGCGCAGGATATTGAACGAATGGCTGCGTGAAGGGACGCTGTGGGCGTTGCGCGCTCGCTATGCCGGCACGGTGGCGGAGAACTACACCGACGCCCTGAACCGGCTGAGAGACGACTTCATCCCGGCCATGCAACTCCGCGCGGTGCCCGAACTGATCTGGCGGACAGCCATCGTGTCGCACACCATCGGAGATGTCGAGATCAGGCCGGGAGACGTCATCGTCGCCGGCGCGGTCTCCGCCACCCAGCAAAGTCTCGCCGAAGGTCGTCAGGACATCTATCACGCCTTCGGCGGCAACCGCAGGGTCGAGGGGCATCCCACGCATTCATGTCCCGGAGCAGACCCGGCACTGGCAGTGATGCTGGGTTTCTTCAGCGCACTGGTGGAGACGCCGCTACCCTTGCGCGCCGGCCCCATTCCAATGAGCCTGACGATGAACGGAAGGGTTCCCGCGCCGCCGAGCCCGCCTTCACCCTAGAGCCGCATGACGCGGAATGGATTTGCGCATGCCCAGACAATCATACAAAGCGCGATGACGGTTCATCCTGATCGCGTTGCGCTTTGGCTAGACAGCAAAATGCTGACCGCTACCGAGCTGATCGCTGGCGTGGATGACGGGCGTGCCGATGACGAGCCGGCTCGCCTGCTCCGCATGCCAGTGCATGCCGAGCGCCTGCAGTTTCTCGGCGGCTTCCGTAATGGTCTGGCGGGCCGCGTCACCCTGCCCCTGCCCCGCGAGAAGCTCGCCGCGCAGGGCGAGGTTCAGGGCCGCATCGCGCAGTGATCCGCGCCAGCCTGCGGAGATCTCGGCGCGCTGCAACCAGCGCTGGCTTCGTCCAAACTCCCGGCGCGAGGCTGCAAGCCTCGCAAGCGAGCGGCAGGCCATCGCCTCGCCCACACGTTCGCCTTCACGCGCGCGGCCCAGGACATAAGCGGCGTACCGCCGTGCCGTGTCGACGTCGCCATCGGCCGCGGCGGCCTCGACCAGCCAGCTGTATTGAACCGACGTGTAGAAGTGGAAGTTTCGCGCTTCCATCCACTGCGCGGCGTTGCGCAATTGCTGCAACCCATCGGCATCGGCGGTCGCGGACCAGCGGGCAAATCCGGACGCGGCGCGGCAATCCGCCAACAGCAGCAGGCTGCGCGTGTTTTCGGCAACACGTGCGCCTTCGACGGCTAATCGCTCCGCCTCCTGCCAGCGGCCTTGCCAGACCAGCGCGACCGAGATCCAGTTGCGCACCGAATTGACGACCGGGTGGGTCGAGCCTTCGACCAGGGCCATGGCTTCGCTGAAACATTCGTGAGCGCCGTCGAAATCGCCGCGATCCGCCAGGACGCCGCCCTTGCACGACAGCGCGTAGGCTGAGCCGATGGAGATGGCGCCGTGCCGCCGGCTGCGTTGCTGCTTGGTCGAGATGGCAGCGTCGATCAAGGCGATGGCTTCGTCGTACTGGCAGCTTGCGGCGAGAATCTGGCCCAGCGTGGCTTCGATGTGGGCAATCAGGCGGTGGTCACCGAGCTTGCGCGCGAGCTCCAGTGCTGTCCTTGTGTGTGTCACACCAGCGCGAAATCGGCCGAACGCATAGCACATCCAGCCGAGCCATTCATATGAACTGACCATCGCGACGGTGTCGCCGAGCGAGCACGCAATCGCAACCGCCCGCTCGAACACGGTGACATCGTCAGTCAGCGATAGCGGGTCGAATATCGTGACCATACCTAACTTGTTGGTCAGCAAGCACCAGCGCAGGGATTGCTCGCGCGAGCGGTCCGGCACGCGATCCAGCGCTTCCATGGCGACCTGATACTGGACACGGGCACGGTCCAGCGCGAACGCAGCCATGGCCTTGTCGCCGGCGCGTTCGGCATAATGGGCCGCGCTTTCCCAACGACCTGCGCCGCGCGCGTGGTAAGCGAGGGCTTCCAGCGTGTCTTCGCGATCGGCCTGCTCGGATCGCGACAACAAGGTGGTTTCGATACGCTTGTGCAACGCCTGACGCTCGTGCAGGCCGATCGTGTCGTACACCGCGTCCCGCGTGATGCCATGCTTGAAGCGAAGCACACCGCCCGCCGGATCGGCAAAGAGAAAATCCGAGTCAGCCAATGCCCGCATCGTCGTCGGGTCGGGCTCGCTGCCGCAGGCCGCAACCAGCAAGCCGTTCGGCACCGTGTTTCCGATGACCGCCGCGGCACGCACCACGTTCGCTTGATCCGGCGGCAGGCGCGCCAGGCGCGAGGCGACCAGCGTCGCGATCCATCCTTGCTTGCTGCGCATTTCGAACGAGTTAGGATCGTTGGCCGCAACGGAATGGCACAGCTCTTCGATGAACAGCGGCACCCCGCCGGCATAGGCATGAATGCGGGCCACCAGGAAGGGATCGGCCTGCGGCACCCAGCGCCTGACGGCAAGGTCGGTTTCCGGCCCCTGAAACGGCTCCAACGGCATGTGCGGCGCGCTGGAAATCCATTCGGTGCCGTCGTCGCGCGGCCGGCTGGCGAGGATGATGCGCGGCCCATTGGGCAATTGCAGCAGTGCCTCCAGCAACTGCCGGCTCGCGTCATCGGACCACTGCCAGTCGTCGATCACCAGCACCAGCGCGCCCCGCGCAGCCAGGGCCGTAAAGAATCCGAGGAGGTCACCGACCACGCCATCGACGGTCATCCGGCCGCCGCGTGCATCGGCGCCGGTCGACGCCAGCCCGAGGATCGTTTCTGCGCGCGGACCGAGCTGCGCGGCCCATGGCTGCAGAGCGATGCGGGCCGTCTCTTCGGCCTCGGCGATGGAAGCGTCCGGTCGTATTCCCAGGCAGGCGCGCAACATCTGCAGGAACGGCTGCAGGACTTCGGCACCGACATAACTCTCGCAATTGCCCCGCAGCAGCCTGAACTGATCGGTGCCGAATTGGTGCAGCACTTCTTCCAGCAGGCGCGTCTTTCCGAGCCCGGGACCGCCGACGACGATCGCGCAACGTTGCGTGGCCGGCTGGGTCTCGCGCAGAAAGCCAGTCAGAAAGCTGAATATCTCGTCGCGGCCAATGAAGGGCGTCAGGCCGCGGCGAGACGTCGCCTCAAATCTGCGCGTCGCCGTGCTTCGTCCCAGCACCACCCGTGCCGGCGGCATTCCGGATCCCGCACCCACCGTCTGGAGATGTTCGCCGAGCTCGAAGAAATTGGCATTCGGCCCCAGGGCATCAACGCTGGCGAGGATCTGGCCAGGGGCGGCGTAGCGCGACAGGTGCGCCGCCGTGTTCACGACGTCGCCGATCAGGTCATAGCGGCCGGACTCGATGTCCCCTTCCGTCAGGAGCAGGGTGCCGGCATGGATACCGGAATGCATGCGAAGCGGCATCAGCGCCGGCGACACGCCATCGTGGCGCACCTGCTCGACCCATTGGTGAATATCGATTGCAGCTTCCGCGGCACGACGACCGTCATCCTCGCCGGACCTGGGATAGCCGAACACGGCGAGCGCGCCGTCACCTTGCGTTCTGATGATGCGACCTTCGTGCCTGGCTACCGCGCGATGCCAGATCTCCCGCAGTTGGCTCAGGAGTTCGGAAAGGTGCTCCGACTCCATATCTCTGCCCAAAACGGTGGACCCGACGAGGTCAGAGAAAAGCACCGTCAATCGATGACGTTCGCCTTTCGGTTCGCGGGTCTGCGTCTTCATGGTCGCTGTCGAGGCCAGCCCGTTCCCGCACAGCAAGCACGGTCCCCAGCTGGCGCCAGACCGGATGCCGCAGGGCATCATACACGCCCTTGGAACTCCGGCTAGCCTTAGCGAATATTGGAGTAAATCTTCACGCGAACGTGGTTGGCGCAGATCGGTCTCGGCGTCGTCATTTGGATACCTAACCCATTCAAAAACTGATGCATTTGGTGTCTTGCCAAGCCCTCACGGCCAGTCGGCAAAGTTGAGCGTCGGCCTGGATCGGCCCGCTCGCACGCGCGCCGCGACGCGCCGGCGCCAGACACCCGGTGCCTCATCGGTGTGCTTGCGGAAGAAGCGGCTGAAGTAAGCTGTATCCTTGAAGCCCAGCGCAAAGGCGATCTGCTTGACGGCCACGGTGCCGGCCTCGAGCCGGGTCGCGGCTTCCTGGACGAGACGCTGCTGGATCAGCTCGCTCGGCGAGCGCTTCAGCTCGCGGCTGCACAGCGCGTGCAGTCGATCCGGCGTCATGCCGAGAAGGTTGGCATAGTCACTGACGCGCAGATGCTGCTGATAGCGCTCCTCTAGCAGCCGGCGGAAGCGGCTCAGGATCTCGGTACTGCTCCCCTCCTCGTCGCGGTCGCTATCGCCGGCGAATAGGCGCCAGAAGCGCAGCACGCACAGAGTCAGCTCGGCCGACATGATCGACGCCGCACCACTGCGGGCAGGCGATGCGATCTCGGCGGCGATCGCCGCGATCGACCGGGACATCGTGGTCACGAGCCCGGCCTCGACCGGCAGCGCCATGATGCCGCCGGCGGCTTCGAGCGCGAGATAGGCAGGCTCGGCCGACGGCGGCAGATAGCGATGCCACACGCCCGCGCGCAGCTGCAGCAGCTCGGCAGTCGCGCCGGCCGACACCTCGAGCCATTCGGCTGATCCCGCCGGCAGCCAGACAATGGCCGGGCCAGTGAAGGTCATCGTCTTGCCGGGCCTGCCGACTTCGGCGGCCGCTCCGGCGTGCAGGCAGAGCAGATGAATGAACGGCCGGGCTGTTTTGGACGAGAGCATCCAGCGCCGCGCAACGTAGTGCGGGGCGATCAGCTCGGCGCCGACAGGCGCAGCGCCGCTCGCGGCCGCTGGACCGGTGCCCGCGACGCCTCGACGCACCTGGCCGTCGCGACCAGAAACGTCCAATCTTTCGCCGGATTTGTCCATTGTGCGAACAAACCCCTCGGTGCTTGCTAGGTCAAGTCCTGGTCGCGGCCGCCTTCATGAAGCGGCGCCGAAAAGAAGCCGGGACCAAGAGGAACGACCCACTCACACGTAGCGAACAACCGCTTGAGTGAAACACGAGGGAGGATCGACATGTTTTCGGCGAACCGTCGAACGTTGCTGCGCGTCACCGGCCTTTTGGCTGTCGCCACGGCGCTGGGGAGCTTTGCGTCCGCGGCCGATGCGCAGGAGAAGATCCGGATCGGCTATGCCATTTCCAAGACAGGTCCCTATGCCGGCGGCGCCGGCATCACCACCCTGCCCAATTACGAGCTGTGGGTGAAGGACGTGAATGCCGCCGGCGGCATCAAGCTCGGCGACAAGAAGCTGCCGATCGAGGTGGTCGAATATGACGACCGCAGCAGCTCGGAGGAAGCCGTCAAGGCGATCGAGCGCCTCGCCAACCAGGACAAGGTCGATTTCATTCTTCCGCCCTGGAGCACGGGCCTCAACCTTGCGGTCGGTCCGACCCTGAACCGTCTCGGCTACCCTCACCTCGCGGTGACCTCGGTGACCGACAAGGCGCCGGAGCTCGCCAAGCGCTGGTCGAACGCGACGTTCTGGCTCGGCACGTCGGCGCAGATCTCCGAGGGTTTGGCGGACCTGCTCGGCAAGCTGAAGAGCGAAGGCAAGATCGGCGCGAATGTCGCGATGGTCAGCGTCGCCGATCAGTTCGGCATCGAGCTCTCCGCCGCCGGCCGCGAAGCCTTCAAGAAGCACGGCTTCACCCTCACCTATGACAAGACCTATCCGATGGGAGCGCAGGATCTCCAGCCGCTGCTGAAGGACGCGGTCGCCTCGAACCCGGATGCGTTCATCGCCTTCAGCTATCCGCCGGATACGATCGCGCTGACCGAACAGGCGCAGCTGCTGAAGTTCAATCCGAAGGTCTTCTACGTCGGCGTTGGCACCGCCTTCCCGCTCTACAAGGGCAAGTTCGCTGCCAACAGTGACGGCGTGATGGGGATCGGCGGCTGGAACGCGGACTCGCCCCAGCTGAAGGACTATCTCGCGCGCCACAAGGCCGCGACCGGCAAGGAGCCCGATCGCTGGGCGAGCTCGATCACCTATGCCAGCCTTCAGGTGCTGCAGCAGGCAATCGAAAAGGTCGGCAAGCTCGATCGGGCCGCGGTCGCGGCGGAAATCCGCTCGGGCACGTTCGACACCATCATCGGCAAGGTCAAGCTGAAGGACGGGCTGCTCCAGGAAGTGTGGAGCGTCGGCCAGTGGCAGAACGGCGAGTTCTACGCACTCGCGCCGGCCTCGCTGCCGGGTGCACGTGCGCCGGTCGTGCCCAAGGCACAGTGGCAGTAAGGCCGTTGGCAGGCCTTGCGCTGCGAGGCCTGCCTGCCGTCCGCTCGAAGGGCTCCGTTTCATGCTGCTTGTCGACATCATCCTGCCGGGCCTCGTGCTCGGCGGCATGTACGCGCTGATCGCGCTCGGGCTGACGCTGCAATACGGCGTGGCGCGGATCATGAACCTGTCCTACGGGGAGTCGCTGGTCGCGGCCGCCTTCGGCGCGTTCTCGCTCTACAGCGGTCTGGGGCTGAGCCCGCTGGCCGCACTGCTGCTCGCAGTCCCGATCGCGATGCTGCTGAACTGGCTGCTCTATCGCTTCCTGCTCGAGCGGCTGATGCGGCGAGGCAAGGACCGCGGTGCGCAGGAGATCGACAGCATCCTCGTGACCTTCGGCGTGCTGTTCGTGATCCAGGGCGCCATGCTGGTCGCCTTCGGCGGCCAGTATTACAGCTACAGCTATCTCTCCATCCCGCTGACGATCATGGGCTCGACGCTTGCGGTCAATCGCCTCGTCGCACTGCTGTTTGCGGCCGTTGTCGGCGGCGCCGTTTATCTCGCCCTCACCCGCACGCGCATCGGCACCGCGGTGCGCGCCATCGCGGTCGATGCCAACGCCGCGCGCCTCGTCGGGATCGACGTGGCGGCCTTGTCCGGACTGGCGTTTGCCTTTGGCGGCGGCCTCGTCGCCGTCGGCGGCGTGCTGGTCAGCATGTTCCTCACCTTCAATGCGGCGATGGGTGTGGTCTTCACCATGAAGGCGCTGGTGGTCGTCATCATGGGCGGCGTCGGCAACGTCCTGGGCGCGCTGGTTGCGGGGCTGCTGCTCGGCGTGGTCGAGACCGCGGTGGCGCGGCTGGTCGATCCCGGGCTGACGCTGGCGGCGACCTACGCGCTGTTTCTCGGCGTGCTGCTGATCCGGCCGACCGGCCTGTTCGGGAGAGCTGCGTCGTGACCGGGCCGATGCGTGCAGTGCTGTGGTGTGCCGCCCTTGCCCTGGCTGCGGCTGTTGTCACCTATCCGCTCTATGCCAACGGCTATTATCTCGCGCTCGGTATCAGCGTCCTCTATTTCACGATCCTTGCGACGGCGTGGGCGATGTTCTCGGGTCCCACCCGCTACATCTCGCTTGCGACCGTCGCCTTCTTCGGCCTCGGCGCCTACACGGCCGCGGTGTTGGGTGAGACCATGCCCTGGCCGGTCGTGCTGCTGGCCGCGGCCGGCGTCGGCGCCCTCACCGCCGCCATCACCGGACTTTCGACGCTGCGGCTGTCAGGCATCTATTTCGTGATCTTCTCCTTCGGGCTGGCCGAGCTGATCCGGCAGCTCGTGATCTGGTACGAGGTCAACATCCATAAATCGGTCGGGCGCTATCTCTTCAGCGCGGTGACGCAGGACATTCTCTACTGGCAGCTGCTGGGCTTGACCGCGATCGTCTTCCTGGTCGGCTGGCTGCTCGGACGCTCGCGCTACGGGCTGGCCTTGCGCGCCATCGGTGCCGACGAGACCGCGGCCAGCCATTCCGGCATCGACGCGACGCGCATCAAGCTCGGCGTCTTCATTCTGAGCGCGACGTTCATGGCGATGACCGGCGCGGTGATGGCGCCGCGCTGGACCTATATCGATCCCGCGATCGCCTTCAACCCGACCATCTCCTTCCAGGTCGTGATCATGGCCCTGCTCGGCGGTGCCGGCTCGCTGTTCGGGCCCGTGCTCGGCGTCGTTCCACTGGTGCTGCTGTTTGAGGTGCTGACCGCGGCGCTGCCCAACCATTTCAGCATCGTGCTCGGCATCATCTTCGTCCTCATCGTCATGGTGCTGCCGAACGGCGTGATCGGCCTGTTCGGGGCGGGCCGCTGGCGCGTTCCGGCGGGGCATCCCGCCGCCGCTTCCGTCCGTAAGACGGATGCAACGCTGCTCGCGGTCGACGGCGTCAGCAAATCGTTCAGCGGGCTGCGCGCCGTCGAGGACGTCAGCTTCACGGTCGCGCCGGGCGAGATCATCGGCATCATCGGCCCGAACGGCTCCGGCAAGACGACGCTGCTGAATACGCTGTCCGGGGCCCTGCGCCCCTCGTCGGGCACGATCCGCTTCAGCGGCACCGTCCTCAACGGCCTGCGCGCGCACCAGATCGCGCGCCTGGGGCTTGCGCGCACGTTCCAGCTGGTGCGGGTGATGCCGGACCTGACCGTCGCCGAGAACGTCGCGGCGGCGCGACTGTTCTCGACGTCAAGCGGTTCGGACGCAACGGGACGCGAGCTGCTGGATCTGGTCGGACTCGGCACCATGCACGAAGCCCCCGCCAGCGAATTGACCTATATCGACCAGAAGCGGCTCGAGCTTGCCCGCGCGCTGGCGCTGCAGCCGCGCCTCGTGCTGCTTGACGAATGGCTGGCGGGCCTCAATCCGAGCGAGCTCGAGACCGGCATCGCCCTGATCGCGAAACTGCGCGACCGCGGCCTCACCATCATCATGGTCGAGCATGTCATGGATGCGATCCGCGCGCTGTGCGGCCATTGCATCGTCATGAACGCCGGCAGCGTGATCGCGCGCGGCACGCCGGACGATGTCCTTACCGATCCGAAGGTCGTTGCCGCCTATCTCGGAGGTGACGATGCTTGAGGTCGCCGCCCTCTCCCACTTCTACGGCAAGCATCAGGCGCTCGCCGAAATTGCGCTCGGCATCAAGCAGGGCGAGATCGTCGCGATCCTCGGCGCCAACGGCGCCGGCAAGTCCACCTTGCTCAAGAGCATCGCCGGGCTGGTCAGGCCTGCGCCGGGCGCGACGATCAGGTTCGAGGGACAGAGCATCGGCGAGCTGCCCGCCCATCTGATCGTGGAGCGCGGCATTGCCCTGGTACCTGAGGGACGCGGCGTCTTCGGCGAACTAACGGTTGCCGAGAATTTGCAGCTCGGCGCCTATCCCGCGCGCGCCCGCGAAGGCGAAGCGGACCGGCTCGCAAGGATCCTAAAGCTGTTCCCGCGCCTTGCCGAGCGCATGACCCAGGCCGTCCGCACCATGAGCGGCGGCGAGCAGCAGATGGTGGCGATCGGCCGGGCGCTGATGTCGAACCCGCTGCTGCTCCTGCTCGACGAGCCCTCGCTCGGCCTGTCGCCTTTGCTCAGCCGCGAGGTGTTCCGCGCGCTGGCGCAGATCCGCGCCGACGGCGTCGGCGTGTTGCTGGTCGAGCAGAATGCACGCGCCAGCCTCGACATCGCCGACCGCGTCTACCTGATCGAGTCCGGCCGCAACGCCGGCAGCGGGCTCGCGAGCGCCATGAAGAACGATCCCGAGATCCAGCGCGCCTATCTCGGCAAGGCGCGCGCCACATCGTCCCCACATTGATCACCCCCAGCCCATCACGGAGAGCGCCATGAACGCAATCGACCTTCTCATCGGCGGCAAGGCCCAGACGGCCAGCAACCAGCGCACCTTCCAGCGCCGCAATCCGATCTCCGGCGAGGTCGCGACCATCGTGGCGGCGGCCTCGATCGACGATGCGATGCGCGCCGCCGATGCCGCGGCCGCCGCCTTTCCTGCCTGGTCGCAGCTCGGCCCCTCCGAGCGCCGCAAGCGGCTCAGCGCGGCCGCCGACATCCTCGCGCGCCGTGCGGCGGAGTTCACCGCGCTGATGGTCGCCGAGACCGGCGCCACCGCGGGCTGGGCCGGCTTCAACGTGCACCTCGCCGAAGGCATGCTGCGCGAGGCCGCCGCCATGACGACGCAGATCTCGGGCGAGGTCATCCCGTCCGACAAGCCCGACAATCTCGCGATGGCCTATCGACAGCCGGTCGGCGTCGTGCTCGGAATTGCGCCGTGGAATGCGCCTGTCATCCTCGGCGTGCGATCGGTCGCGATGCCGCTTGCCTGCGGCAATACGGTGGTGCTGAAGGCCTCCGAGATGAGCCCCGGCGTGCATCGCCTGATCGGAAGCTGCCTGGCGGAGGCCGGGCTCGGCGACGGCGTCGTCAATGTCGTGACCAACGCGCCGGAGGATGCGCAGGCCGTGGTCGAGGCGCTGATCGCCCATCCCGCCATCCGCCGCGTCAACTTCACCGGCTCGACCCGGGTCGGCCGTCTCATCGCCCTCGCTTGCGCCAAGCATCTCAAGCGCGCGCTGCTGGAGCTCGGTGGCAAGGCCCCGCTCGTCATCCTCGACGATGCCGACCTCGATGCCGCCGTGAATGCGGCGGCCTTCGGCGCCTTCATGAACCAGGGGCAGATCTGCATGTCGACGGAACGGATCGTGGTCGACGACAAGGTGGCGGACGCCTTCATCGCCAAGTTCGCGGCCAAGGCCAAGAGCCTGCCCCACGGCGATCCCCGCAAGGGCAATGTCGTGCTCGGCTCGCTCATCAGTGATGCTGCCTGCGACCGCGTCCGCGGCCTGATCGACGATGCCGTCGCCAAGGGGGCCGTGCTTGCGGCAGGCGGCCACGGCAGCGGCACGATCATGCCGGCCACCATCGTCGATCACGTCACCCCGGCGATGCGCATCTATGGCGAGGAAAGCTTTGGGCCGATCGTGACCGTCGTGCGGGTCAGCGGGGTGGATGAGGCGGTGCGGGTTGCCAATGACACCGAATATGGCCTGTCCTCCGCCGTGTTCGGCCGCGATATCGCGCGCGCCCTCGGCGTCGCCAAGCGGATCGAAGCCGGCATCTGCCACGTCAATGCGCCGACCGTGCATGACGAGCCCCAGATGCCGTTCGGCGGCACCAAGGCGTCAGGCTACGGGCGCTTCGGCGGCAAGGCCGCCATCGACGAGTTCACCGAGCTGCGCTGGATCACCGTGCAGACCGGGCCTCGCCATTATCCGTTCTGAAGCGAGGCCTGAGCTCGCCTCAGCGCAGCGGCAGCAGGTCCAGCTGGCTCTGCGCCTTCTTCACTGCCGCCGCGAACCAGCTCTGGCTCGGCGCTTCCTTGGCGAAGCATTTTGTGTAGGCGTCCATGGCCTGGTCTTCCTTGGCCATGGCGTCCTGCGGGGTCTTCCTGGCCATCATCTGCTTCCAGACCTTCTCGCAGGCCGGGATTTCAGCCGTCTTCACGGCGTTGGTGGCGGCAAGGAAGAAGACCTTCTCGCCCTGGATCGCGACCACACCGATTTCGCTCGGCGGGCCCTTCAAATCGCCGTTGCCGCGCACGCCGAGCACTGCGACCGCGGCGCTCGCGCCTGCGGGTTTTGTAACCGGCAGCTCCGCATATTTGGCGAAGGCTGCGTCCTGGATGGCCTGATAGTAGAAGCGGTCCGACTTGATCGCCGCGCCGATCTCCTGCGGCATGCCATCCTCGCGATGCTCACCCAACCAGTGCTTGAGCAGCCCGGTCGTCGTCACCACGGCCTGCATCTTGTCGCCTTCGGAAGCGAAGCCGAGTCCATCGAGATGGCCGAAGCCTGAATCGCCCTTGAACAGGGTATCGACGTTCGACTTGCCGTCAGCCGGGAGGCCCTTGATCGTGGCCGCACCGACCAGGCCACGCAGGACACGCGTCAACTCGTCAAGCGCGGCGTCATGCTGCTTGAAGGTCTCGTCGTTCTCCTTGGCCTTGGAAAACTTTGCGATGTAGCGGTCGCGCAGGTCGAGATAGTGCTGCTCGGGCGCGGCTGCATGGGCAGGCGTCGCGAAGGCGAGCAGGCAGAGCAAGGCGAGCGATCTCATTGCAATATCCGAAAGACTGGAACGACCTCCAGTCTTTGTGCCGGCGCCGGGCGCGAAGGTTCATCCGCCGACGGGCCCGCGGACGCCCTACTCCGCCGGCGTGAGCTGCCGGTTCAGGCGCAGCGCAGCGGTCTCGCGCACGCGGACACGGGCGCGGCGCTTGCGCCACCAGATCACGACGCCGGTCACTGAGAGCGCGGCCACGACCAGCCCCATGATCGAGATCAGGATGCGGCCAGGCAGCCCGACAATGCGGCCCGAATGCAGCGGAAACTGCGCCTGGACGAAGATGTCGGCGGCGGTGCCGACCCAGGGCAGCCGCTCGCCGATCGGACGGCCGTCCTCGCTGTCGTAATAGAGCTGCGCCGGGCCGACGCCGCCGGCGCCGTGATCGTCGCCGGGGTGGAAGTAGGCGGCGGCGTAGACGCCATGGGCCGGGCCGTAGCTGAGCGCGCCGACCGGGGTGGTCCAGCCTCGCGCCTTGCCGTCGGCGGCCGCGCGGGCGGCGATCTCGGCGAACGTCATCCTGGGTTCGATCGGGTCGTCGAGATCGCGATAGGGCCGCTGCTCATAGGGCGTCGGCGTGTAGTTCGACACCATCTTCATCAGCGGCGAGAACACCTCGAAATAGAGGTTCAGCGAGAACGCCGTGAAGGCGATGACGAACAGCACACCCCAGGTCCACAGGCTAAAGGCGCGGTGGATGTCGAAATTGATCCGGTAGGCGCTGCCCGAGGTCTTGATGGTCCAGGCCGGCGCCCAGCGCGCCCAGAAGCCGCGATCGAGCTGTCGCGTGACCTCGGGCGGGCGCGCCGCCTTGGCGCGTCGCCGCGAGGGCAGCGTCAGATAGAAGCCGACGAAGCAATCGATGGTCCAGATGATCGCGATGATGCCGAGCACGCGCATGCCCCAGCGGTCGCTACCCCAGAATTCGGGGATGTGCATGGTGTAGTGCAGCTTGTAGAGGAACGAGACGAGGTTCTCTCGCGTAACCGGCCACACCGCGCCCCAATAGCGGCGTCCGAGCTCCACGCCCGTGTTGGGATCGAGGAACACCTGATTGTAGTCGAGCGGATAGCGCTTGCCGGTCGCCGGATCGATCCGCGGCATGATGAAGAACCACAGCGAGTGGCCCTCCTCCGGCGTCATGAAGAGATAAACGACGCGCGCCCGTGGGTCGCGCTGCTCGATCATCTTGGCGAGCTCGATCGAGGGGATGGCCGGGCCCTTGGTCGAGACATCGAACAGATGGCTGTTCAGGACGTCGTCGATCTCATGGTCCCAGGAGATGATCGCGCCTGTGATGCCGGAGAAGAACAAGAATCCGGCAGTCAGCAGTCCCGCCCAGCGATGCAGCCGACCGAATATAGCTCTCATCGTCTTCCACTCTCGTCCAGCAAGTCCGGCTCCCCATTGCCGGACGGGTCTTCAAGTTGAACTCACCACCGATAGGTCAGCTTGCCGATGGCCTTGCGTCCCTCCGCGTAGAAGCAGCCCGACAGGTTGTAGCAGGCGGCGACGTAGCGGGTATCGGCGAGGTTGGTGACGTTCAGCGACAGGCGCCAATTGTCCCTCGTGTAGGCGAGCAGAGCATCCAGCACAGTCGAGGCTCCCACCTTGAACGTGTTGGCGTCATCGCCCCAGGTCGCGCCGACATAACGGATGCCGCCGCCGAACTGCACGCCCGCCAACGGCCCGTTCTGGAGCGTGTAGTCGCTCCACAACGAGGCGCGATTGAGCGGCACCGTGGGCGGCGCCTTGCCGAGATTCACCGGATCCCGCGAGAGCTCTGCATCGACATAGGCATAGGCCGCACGCAGGTTCCAGCCGTCCGCGAGCGACATCGTGCCTTCGAGCTCGATGCCGCGCGATTTGACCTGGCCGATTTGTTCGGCGGAATAGCTCGGCGGCGCGTAGACGACGACGTTGTCACGCGTCAAATCGAAGGCCGCAAAGGTGAACAGTGCGTTCCAGCCGAGCGGCTGGTACTTGACGCCGACCTCGTACTGGACGCCGGTTTCAGGGTTGAGCATCTGGCCGCCCGGTCCCGTCGCCAGCACCGGCAGGAACGATTCCGAGTAGCTGAAGTAAGGCGCGATGCCGTTGTCGAAATTGTACATCACGGCGGCACGGCCGGTGAAGGCCGATGCATCCTTTGAGACCGTCGTATTGGAGATGCCGCTATCGACCTGCGTCGTCACGAAATCCTGGCGGCCGCCGAGCTGGAACGACAGCCGGCCGAGCTTGATCTGATCCTGCGCGTAGAGGCCGACCTGCGACTGCTTGACGCCGGTGTTGTCGCTCATGCCGCCGATGGTCCAGTCGTAGCTGTAGACCGGATTGAAGACGTTGATCTCGGGGGCCGACGTCGTGACGCTGAACGCGGTGTCGCGGAACGTGGTGTTGCGATAATCGATCCCGACCAGCGTGGTGTGGTTGAGAATGCCGGTCGTGAACTTACCCTGGAGCTGGTTATCCACCGCAAAGGAGTTGATGTAGGAGTTGCTATAGCTGCCGTAGCGCGCGAGCTGCCCCGCGGCCTCGTCGGTATAGCCACCGCCGTAAAACACCTTCTCCTCGTTGTGCTGGTAGGCGTAGCGCAGGTTCTGCCGGAACGTGATGTTGTCGGTGAAATCGTGCGAGAGCTGGTAGCCGGCGGTTGCGATCTCGGTGTTGAAGGCGTCGAAGCTCGGTACGCCCGCAAAGAACGAGACCGGAATGGTGCGGCCGTTGTTCGGCCATACCGTGCCCGAGGCCGGCAGGAACTGGAGGCCCCACCCTGCCCGGTCCTTCTGATAGGCGGCGAGCACGGTGAGGGTGGTGTCCTCGTTCGGCTTGAAGGTGACGGCGGGCGCGATGAAGACGCGGTTGTCCTTGCTGAAGTCGACCTGGGTCTCGCCGTCGCGCACCACGCCGGTCAGGCGCCACAGCACGGTGCCTTCCTTGTTGGCCGGTCCGCCCATGTCGAACTGGCCCTGATAGCGGTTGAAGCTGCCGCCGGAGATCGAGACCTCACCGAACTGCTGCGCTGTCGGCAGCTTGGTCACGTAGTTGAGCAGGCCGCCGGTGCCGCTGCCGCCATACATCGCCGAGGACGGGCCCTTGAGAACTTCCAGGCGCTCGGCGCCGTAGGGATCGAGCCCGTTGAAATGCACGTAATTGCTGGATGGGATTCGCAGGCCGTCGATGTACAGGCCCGGCATGGTCATGTCGAAGCCGCGGATCTGGAGGCCGCCGAAGCGGGTGTCCGAGCCGCCATTGACGTCGCCGCTGACGCCGGCGGTGTAGCGCAAGGCCTCGCCGATCGAGACTGCGCCCTGGTTCCTGATCTGGTCGGTGGTGACGATGGACACCGACTGCGGGGTCTCGATCAGCGGCGTGTCGGTTTTGGTGGCGGTGCCGCTGCGCGTGGCGACGAAGCCGCGGACAGGTCCGCCGGCGCGTTCACCCGTCGCGCCATTCGACGCCGACTGGGTCGGCACGGCTTGCTGCGCGGGCGCGCGACGGCTGGCGCGGGAGGTGCGCGTCGATGCCGATCGTCGCGATACGGCGTTCGCCGCCGGACGTGCGCGCTGGGCCGGCGCGTCAACGGTGACCGAGGGAATTTGCGTCTGCGCCTGCACGGGACCAAAGGGAAGGATGAGAGCGACTGAGCTGACGGCTCCGAAGAAGAGCACCTGAAGCTGTCGATGGCACGTTTGGAAACGCGAAGAAAGTTGGAAGTCAGTCACGTCTTAGCAGCCCCACGCACTGCCGGCTTCGCCGGTATCATTTTTGATGCCCCGCCCTAACGCAGGCGATTTCGGAGAGCGATAGGAACCGGGTTAGAACTTCTCCAGACCTGTGCGCAGCACGTGCGGCGAATGCGCTCAGGCGCGGTGAGAGGCGCGTGGATCTGGAATCTTTCTAGATGACCGTGTCAACCGACGAGGCGCGACCGCCTGCGACATCGAAAGCCGGCGCGGAGAACGAATCCTTTACCATGGTCCCGGCGCCCGATTGAGCCTGAGGAACCCCGGGGGTAGAATCTGTTGCGGGATATTTCATTTGCGTTGCAGGCCGTGCCGCAACGTTCTTTGCCAGCGCATGCTGGGCATCCAGGGGTCGACGTCCATGAGCGAATTGCGCGCTGCGACCAGGCAATCCACGGCAAGAACAGGCCTTATCGAATTTGACGGCGCCAGGGGCACCGTCAGCATCCCCTGCACGATCGCAGACGTATCAGGCACCGGAGCGCGGCTGAAGCTCGACTGGTCGCTGTCGTTGCCGCAACAGGCCACGTTGATCTTTGCCGACGGGCTGCGGAAGTCCTGTCGTGTGGCCTGGCAGAAGCGGCGGCTGCTCGGCGTCGCGTTCGCCGATGGCGTGGCAAGCCTGGACGAGCAGGCGCTCATGATGACCGAGGAAGAGCAGGCCTTGCACCGGCAGCACATCGGCGCGCAGGTCAAGGCCGCGCGCGCGGCGCGTGGCTATACCGAGCTGCAGATTGCGAACCTCATCAGCGTCTCGCCCGCGTTCGTGTCGCGTGCCGAGCGCGGCGAGATCAGCATCCCACTGCATCAGCTCACGCACATTGCCGACCTGTTGCTGGTCGATCTCGACAGCCTGGTTGCCGGCCCGGCATCGATCGAAGTGCCGGCGAGCGACGCCGAACTGGCGGCGGGCTGAAGGCGCCCCCCTCTCCGGGACATTCCTGCCCTGCGGCTCCAAATGGGAAACGCCGTTTGCCTGCTGTAAGGTCGTCCCTGTGTCAGTGTCGGCGCAGGAGATGATGTTCATGGCGGAGCCGGGCTTCGGTCGGTTCATGAAGGACCACCGGGAGTTTTTCAACGCGCTGGCGGAAGATGGATGGCGAGCCGTGCCCGGCTATGTCGGGGTCGAGGAAAAGATCCTGTCCGGCCGTTTCGATCACCCGACGCAAACGGGGGCCGTGACGCGGCTGTCGCGCTGGGCCGCCGGTGCGTCGGTGGAGCATGCGGTTTCGCACGATTGGTGCGAGGAAGTGTTTCTGATCTCGGGCACGCTGTCGATCGGCACGGCGGCACAGGAGACGCAACGGCTCGAGGCCGGTACCTATGCCGTGAGACCGGCCCATGTCGAACATGGACCGTTCTTCACCCGCGACGGCTGCCTGATGATCGAGTTTCTCTACTACCCACCGGCTGCCTAGCTCTTGCAGCACGAACTGCCGCCGCCCTTCCCTTCGCCCGCGAGCACGCTGCGGCTGTTACGCTCCGGCGGAATGTCGAAGGCGGCATTGGCCGCGAAGAAGCCGGTCGGCTTCAGCATGAAGCCGGCATATTCGACCGGCATGATCGGAAAATCCTCGGGCTTGCAGACATGGGTGTGGCCGAAGGAGTGCCACACCACGATGTCGGCATTCTCGATGCTGCGGTTCTGCGCGGCATAGCGCGGCAGGCCGTCGCCGCCGGCATGGACGTTGGGATAGTCGCCGCTGGCGTATTTCTCGTCCTTGTCGAAGGCGGTCACCCAGACGTGCCTGGTGGCAAAGCCGCCGCGCTTGCGCACATAGCTGCCCTCCTGCGCCAGCATCAGCGGGCTCGGATTGACCATGAGCTTGTAGGCCGGCGCGTTGCCGACCGAGTTGGTCTCGTTGGGATTGCTGATCTTCCAGAACCGGCCGGTCTCGCCATTGGCGACCGCCGCGGCGTCGCGCTCGCGCGACAGCACGCGTGTCGTGGTGTCGAACACGTTGCCGTGGGGATTGTCGTGGCCCCAGGGCCGCGGCACGAAATCGTGCTCCGTCACCGTGTTGCCGCCGCCGTCGAGATCCATGTGCAGGCGCACGTTGAAGAAATGCTGGTGCGTCGGCCCGCCGAGATTGTCGTCGACCATGCCGCCCCATTTGTACTTCTCGCCTGATGGCACGGCGGCGGTCTGGATGATGCCGGTGAGTTTTGTCTCGAGCTGGATCGTGCCGTCCTGGTAGAGGTACCAGTAGAAGCCGTAATCGTAATTGCCGACGGTGGCGAAGAACGAGATCACCAGACGCCGCGATCGCCGCACCTCGAACAGACCATTACGGAATTCGTAATGTTTCCAGGCAATTCCATAATCTTCTTCATGCATGCAGATAGCGTTCTGCATGACGAAAGGTTCGCCCTTGTTGTCGGCGGCCGGCACGTCGAAATAGTGGATATTGCCGAGGCAGTCGCAGCCGAGCTCCAGCGCATTGGCGAGCATGCCGAGCCCGTATTCGCCGGCATCGAACGCCGATTTCCAGAAATGGTTCGCGGTCGGATCGGCGTAAGGCACCACCATCTCGGTGACGCTGGCGCGATGGATCAGCGCGCGCTTGCGCGCGCCGTCCTGATAGGCGAGCTGGTGCAGCACCAGGCCCTCGCGCGGGGTGAATCCGACGCGAAAGCTCCATTTCTGCCAGTCGACCTTCCAGCCACCGACCTTGAAGCTCGCGCCTTCCGGCTGCTCGATATGCAGCGGCTTGATGTCGGTGCGCGGGTTCTGGACTTCATGCGCGCCGTAATTCCGCTTCTTGCGTGGGATCGGCACGATCGGGTCTTCGTCGGTGAGGTCGATCACCCTGCCGCCGATCAGGTCGACGACGGCGACAACGCCCTCGATCGGATGGGCATAGCCGTTGTCCTGGAGGTGCTCGCGGAAATAGCTGACGGCCCGCACGATGCGCGCGCCGCGCTCAAACTCCTTGTCGAAGAAACCCGACGAGAACGGATCGACCTGGACCAGATCGATATCTTTGTCGGAGAGCCCGCGCCGGACCATCGCCGCGCGCCAGCCAGGGTCGGCCTTCACCACGGCCTCGCACTTGAAGAACTCTTCCAGCATCACCGGCGGCTGCCCGTAGGGCGCTTCGCGGTTCGGGATGGTCCTTCGCGTGACGATCTCACCGCGGGCGAGATCGACGACGTGCTCGATCGCCTCGCCCGTGGTCACGTCCAGCGTCAGCACGAAGGCGCGGCGCCCTGCCCCACCCGCGGCAAGCTCCTGTTTGGTCGGCTCTTCCAGCCGCACGGTCGGGAAGCGGCAGTTTTCGGGCGATGTGGCCGCCGCACGCACGAGCGTGCAGGCTGCGGTAATCTCTTCAGCCGTCAGCGGATCGAGCGCATGCGGCGTCGCGGACTGCGACGGCGATTGGGCTTTGACGGTGTCGAGCATGGCGATGTCCAAAAGTCAGGCGAGATGCGCAGTGATGGCGCTGAAGGCGACAAACCAGCGCTGGTCGATCGGCACGTCCATCGCCTTGGGCTGCGTCGCGAGCTTGACGATGACGGTATCCGAATCGAGATCGACATAGAGGTGCTGGCCGTGAATCCCGATCGCGGTGAGCGCGTTGCGTGACGGATCGATCGTGAACCATTTGCTGCGGTAGCGCGCGCCCGGGAAGAACTCGGCGAGGTCGCCGTCGGCCCAGGCCTTGGGATCGCCGTTCTCGCGAATGTCGTCGATCCACCAGCCGGGCACCACCTGCCGCCCCTCGACCACGCCGCGGCAGCGGATCATCTCGCCGAAGCGGATGAGGTCGCGTGCGGTGACCGAGAGGCCGCCGGCGATGCGGCCCATGCCGTGGCTGTCGAGCGTGAGCGAGCCGTCCTCCTCTGCGCCCAGGGGCTGCCAGAGATATTCGGAAAGGATGCGGTGGTAGGGCATGCCGCAGGCGCGCTCATAGACCCAGCCGAGCACCTCGGTGTTGGGCGAGACGTAGTGGAACACCTTGCCGTGCGGCTTGCCCGTCCCGCGCAGCGTGGTGAGATAGGCGCGCTGATGACTGGGATCGACGCCCGGCGGCGGCACATCCCAGCCCGAGGAGAAGCGATAGCGCGCGACGTCGCCGGCGGGGTCCTCGTAATCCTCCTCGAACTTGATGGCGACGGCCATGTCGAGCAAGTTACGGACGGTGCAGCCGCCATAGACGGACGTCTCCAGCTCCGGCACGTAGCGCACCACTCTCGCCTCGGGATCGAGTAGCCCGCGCGCAGCCAGAATGCCGCCGAGCGTGCCCGCGATCGCCTTGCTGATCGAGCAGATCAGATGCGGCGTGGTTACGCTCATGCCGTCGCCGTACCATTCGTGGATCAGGGTGCCCCGGTGCATGACGAGCAGCGTATCGGCGAAGGTCTCGCGCAATGTCGCCTCGATCGTGGTGGGCTTGCCGTCCGGCGCGGTGAAGCCAAGCTTTTGAAGCTCGCGCGGCGCGCTCAGCATCGGTGACGGATGCGCGGAGCGGCGGACCTCGGCCGTCGGCAGCACTTCACGGGTGTGGGTGAAGCCCCAGCGGATCGCGGGAAAGCTGCGCCAGTTGGCGCGGGTCACCTGGGCCTCCGGCGCCGGCGGGCTGCCGCGCATGACGTCAGTCGGTCGCATTTCGATCCCTCCGCGAAGCGCCATTCCGGCTGCGATGTCGGAACGGCTGAGCGGGAAGCCTGCATGGCGGCGCGGTCAGGTGTTATCGAAATCCCGCAATATTTTGCTGGACAGGGGCGCGGGGCGTGCCAGTCTTGACGTAGCTCCTGCCGGCCTCATGGCTGGAAAATTCCGACGTATTGTCATGGCCTTAAGCGCAACTCTTCCGATTCAAGACTCGGCTGCCATCCTGCTTCAGGCGAGGAGCACGGATGTCGACGAGCATTGCGCCTCGCTCGGCCGCTGGCACCTGAGCTACGACCAGATCAGCGCAGGAGCCTTCAGAGGCAGCTTCACCCAGCTCTCCCTGCCCCGCGTCGAAGTCTTCCGCGAGATCACCAGCCAGCAGGTCCGCCAATACGGCCAGCTTGGCGCGGACAGTTTTGGCATCGGCCTGCCCTGGGACGGTGATGGCGAGGTCAATTGCAACGGGAGCAGCGTCGCGGGTGCCCAGGTGATCGCCTGCATCGACGCCGAGGTCGACATGTGCACGCCGAAGGCGTTCGAGCTGCGCGGCGTCGTCGCCAGCGCGGCGCTGATCGAGGAGCTTGCCGGCCGCCTCGACATCGCGCTGCCGCGCGGCGTCTGGCACCAGTTGCGGGTGATCGAGATGGCGGAGGCGCCGGTCGCGCGGCTGCGCGCGCATCTCGCCGCCATTCACGAGACCATCACGACGGCGCCGGAGCAGTTCGACGATCCCGCGGCACGCCAGGCGCTGGAGGATGCCCTCCTCGTCGAGATCATGGACATGCTGCCGACAGCGCGGCCGAGCGATCCCGGCCGCAGCTCGGCGGCGCGCAAGCGCACCGTCGATCGCGCCCGCGAGCTGATGCATGGCAGCGGCGAGCGCTCCCTGTCGCTGCTGGAGGTCTGCAAGGCGGTCGGCGCCAGCCCGCGCAAGCTCGGCTATTGCTTCCAGGAGGTTTTGGGCACGAGCCCGATGCATTACTGGCGCGCGATGCGGCTGAACCGGGTGCGGCGCGATCTCAAGCGCGCCGGCGGCGCCGAGACCTCTATCTACGACATCGCCGTGCAGCACGGCTTCTGGCACTTCAGCCAGTTCTCGCTCGACTACAGGCGCCACTTCTCCGAAAAGCCCTCGGAGACACTGCGGCGCGCCAGGCTGGCGGCCTGACGCGCGTCTTCTTACCAGGTCGGCAGGTACGTGCCCTTGAAGCGGGTCTCCAGAAACGCCTTCACGGGCTCGGAGTGATAGGCCTCGATCAGCTGTTTCACCCACGGCTTGTCCTTGTCCTCCTCGCGCACAGCGAGGATGTTGACCCAGGGTCCATCGGGGTTTTCGCGGGCGATCGCATCGGTCGCCGGATTGAGGCCGGCCTGTACCGCGTAGTTGTTGTTGATCGAGACGACGTCGACGTCCTGCAGCGCGCGCGGAAGCTGGGCGGCATCGAGCTCGACGAAGCGCAGCTTCTTCGGGTTGTCGGTGATGTCGGCGATGGTCGAGGAGACGTTGTTCGGATCCTTCAGCTTGATCACGCCGTGCAACGCCAGGATCATCAGGCCGCGCGCGCCGTTGGAGGGATCGTTGGCGATGGCGACGCGCGCTCCCTCCGGCAGATCGGCGAGCTTCTTGTATTTCTGCGAATAGACGCCCTGGGGCGAGCCGATCGTGTTGGCGACCTTGACGATCTTCCAGCCGGTCTTGGAGATCTGGTTCTTGAGGTAGGGCTCGTGCTGGAACGAATTGGCTTCCAGGTCCTTCAGCGCCAGCGCCTGGTTGGGGATCACGTAATCGGTGAACTCGACCACCTTGATGTCGAGGCCGCGCTCGGCGCCGACCTTCTTCACGATGTCGAGGATTTCGGCATGGGGCCCCGCCGTGACGCCGACGCGGATGGTTTCGGCCTGGGCGGAGGTCGCAAGCAAGGCTGCAGCCGCAAGGGTTGCGAGAAAGCGCATTGAAGTCTCCAGTTTCAGAAGAGTTGGTTCAGCGGTGCCGAAGCCGGCGGTTGACCCGGCGCGCCAGATAATCGCCCGCGCTCTGGACCAGCTGCACCAGCGCGATCAGCACGACGACGACGGCGAGCATCATCTCCGGCATGAAGCGCTGGTAGCCGTAGCGGATGCCGAGATCGCCGAGACCTCCGCCGCCGACGGCACCGACCATGGCGGAGTAGCCGAGCAGGCTGACCACCGCGAGCGTCAGCGCCAGCAAGAGGCCCGGCAGCGCTTCGGGGATCAGCACCTTGAGCACGATCTGGATCGGGGATGCCCCGAACGAGGACGCCGTCTCGATCAGGCCGCCATCGACCTCGCGGATCGCAGCTTCCACGAGGCGCGCGATGAACGGCGTCGAGGCGATGGTCAGCGGCACGATCGCCGCGGTCGAGCCGATCGAGGTCCCCGCAATGAGCCGCGTGAACGGGATGATGGCGACGACCAGGATGATGAAGGGCGTCGAGCGTGTCGCATTGACGACGGCCCCGAGCACGCGATTGACGATGGGCGCCGCGAACAGCTCGCCCTTCCGGCTGGTTGCGAGGAAGACGCCGAGCGGCAGTCCGAAGGCGGTGCCCAGCAGCGCCGCGATGCCGACCATGTACAGGCTCTCGCCCGTGGCCTGGATGATGAGATTGATGAGTTCAGGCGACATAGCCGAGACTCTCCGCCGAGAATTGATATTGAGAGAGCCAGGCGAGCGTCCGCGTCACCGCGTCCTCGCCGCCCGGAATGCCTAATGTCAGCGAACCCACATGCTGGCCGCCGATCTCGTCGATGCGCGCCGACAGCAGCGACACGTCGAGGCCGAGCTCGCGCGCGAGCCGCGCCACCACGGTGTCGCCGGCCCCTGCCCCGCGCACCTGGACGCGGATCACGGCCTGCCCGCCTGCGGACGGCTCAGAAACGATCCGGCTCGCCAGCGAGACCGGCAGGCTGTCGCCGATCACCTCGGCCAGGAAGGATTGCGTGATCGGATGCTTCGGGTGCGTGAAGATGTCGGCGACATGGCCGCTCTCGACCACGTGGCCGGCATCCAGCACGACCACTTCCTTGGCGAGCTGGCGCACCACGGACATTTCGTGGGTGATCAGCACGATGGTCACCCCGAGCTCGCGGTTGATGTTCGCAAGCAGGTCGAGGATCGCGCGGGTGGTCTGCGGATCGAGCGCGGAGGTCGCCTCGTCGGACAGCAGCACGTCCGGCCGCGTGGCGAGGGCTCGCGCAATGCCGACGCGCTGCTTCTGGCCGCCGGACAGTTCCGACGGATAGCGGTCGTGCTTGTCGGCGATGCCGACGAGGGCGAGCAGCTCAGTCACGCGGGCCTTGATATCGGCCTTGGCCCAGCCGGCGATCTCGAGCGGCAGCGCGATGTTGTCGGCCGAGGTGCGCGAGGACAGCAGGTTGAAGTGCTGGAAGATCATGCCGATCGAGCGCTGCGCCAGCCGCAGCTCGCGGCCCGCGAGCGCCGAGATGTCCCTGTTGTCGACGATGACGCGGCCCGTGGTCGGCTTCTCCAGCCCGTTGATCAGGCGCACCAGGCTCGACTTGCCGGCGCCGGAGCGGCCGATCACGCCGGTGATGGAACCGCGCGGACTGGCGAAGTCGATATTCTCAAGCGCATTGACGCCGGGCTTGCCGCGATAGGCCGGATAGGTCTTCGAGATGCCTTCGAAACGGACCATCGCGTCCGGCTCGGTCGCAGCGGGTGAAACCGCTTCAAGCGTTTCGATCGGCTGTCCGATCGCGAGCGATTGGTGGGCATTCATGGAGGCGGCCTTCATGCACAATAGTTCGCTGTCCCCATGTGCCCCAGCAGCGCACGGGAACCAGGTCGCATCGAGCGACGGGGAGATAAACAGCGGTGAGGGCCCGGAAGGAACGCGCTGCACCGCAGCACGCACCATCGCCTTTTCCGGTCTTTCTTGCAATTTCAGATATTTGGCGGGAGTTGGACGAAGATTTCCCGATCCCTCCCCGGAGAAGAATATTCCTCCGCCGGGGGTATCAGCCTCCTGCCCGGCTCACCGCATCTGCAACCAGGGCAGCACAATCAAAAGCAGGCCGGCGAAATAGAGCAGCCCGAAGATCAGCCCAAAGCCCCAGAACTGCCCCTTCCCGATATAGCCGCTGCCGAAATACATCGGCGCCGGCCCGGTCGCATAAGGCGAGATCACACCCATCAGGCCGAGCGAGTACATGCAGAGCATGGCCAGCGTCGTGACCGGCAGGTCGGCGATGCCGGAGCCGACCGCCAGCACCACCGGCAGCACGGCGGCGGCATGCGAGGTGATGCTCGAGAAGAAATAGTGGATCCAGAAGAACAGCGCGACCAGGAGGAGCATCGCGGTAAAGGGCGAGAGCCCGGCGAGCGGTTTTGCGTATTCGGTCGCGAACCATTTGATGAAGCCGATCTCGTTGAGGCCCGAGGCCAGCGTCAGCAGCGAGGTGAAATAGAAGAACACCTCCCATGCGCTTTTTTCGCTGACGATGTCGGCAAACTCGATCACCCCCGTGATCAGCATCAGCGAGATCACGATGAAGACGACGGTGGTGGCGTTGACGAAGTTCGAGCCGAGCACCGGGACGCGGATGTCGGGGCTGGAACCGGCGATCCACAGAAACATCGCGAGCACGATCAGCGCCAGCATGATCCACTCGTTGCGCGACATCGGGCCCATCGCCTTGAGCTCGTTCGCCGCCCATTCGGAGATTTCCGGGCTGCGCTTCACCTCGGGACGGCACACCAGATAGCTGAGCAGCGGCACGACCACCATCAGGAGGATGCCGAGCGGCGCGAAGCCCAGGAACCACTGGCCCCAGCTCACCTCGACGCCGACGGTCTTCTTGGCGATCGCCAGCGCCGCCGCATTGGGCGCGAGCGCGGTGAAGAACAGCGAGCTGGTGATCGCGGTCGCCGCGAAGGCGGTCCACATCACGTAGGTGCCGATCTTGCCTGCGGTCGGTCCGGGCTCCGAGCCGTAGATGCGCGGGATGTTGCTGATGATGGGATAGACGATGCCGCCGCTGCGCGCGGTATTGGAGGGCGTCGCCGGCGCGAGCAGGAAGTCGGACATCGCGACCGCATAACCGAGGCCGAGCGTGTTGCGGCCGAGCCGCTGCACCAGCACCAGCGCGATGCGCCGGCCGAGCTGGCTCTTGCGGTAGCCGATCGAGAACACGAAGGCGCCGACGATCAACCACACCGTGCTCTCGGCAAAGCCCGCCAGCATCCAGCGCAGCGATTTGCCGGGATCGGGGTCGATATAGCCGGCCACGCCTGCGACCGTCAGGCCGATGAAGCCGACCGCGCCGACCGGCATCGATTCCAGGATGAGCCCGGTGATGACGGCCGCGAAAACGGCAAAATAGTGCCACTGATTGACATTGAGCCCCGTGGGAACGGGCCACAGATAGATCGCCAGCCACACCACGAGCGGCGCGATCAGCTTCCAGCGAAATCCTTCTGCCTCAGGCGCCTGCGAACCAGCGGCCATAAGCCCTCCCCTCGATTGCCGTCACATCGTGCGCCCGTTGGCCGGGCTGCTTTTGTCCCAGCGCGGCGTATACGGATTGTCCGCGGTGCGATCAATGGTCTGACGTCAGGTTTTACCGTCCCCTGAAGCGGGGTTTGCGGCGCGTCAGGAACGCTTCGACACCCTCCTTGTGGTCCTCGCTGAGGCTTGCGAGCGCAAACTGGTCGACGTCCATGTGGCTGGCGAGATCGTCCAGCGCATGCGCGAGGCGGTTGACGGTCAGCTTGGTCATGGCGACCGAAAGCGGCGGCTGCGCGGCGACCTTGCGGGCAAGCTCCATGGCGGCATCGAGCGCGTGGCCGGGATCGGTCACCTCTTCCACCAGGCCCCACTCATAGGCCTCGTCCGCGCTGATGCGCTGGTCGGCCAGGATCACCGCCTGCTTGGTGCGGGCCGGCCCGATCAGGTGCAGCATGCGCGGGATGCTCTGCCAGCTCATGTTCATGCCGAGCCCGATCTCGGGCACGCGCAGATGCGCATCGCGGCCCATGATGCGGAAGTCGAGCGCAACGGCGAGGGCCACGCCGCCGCCCACACAGAAGCCCTCGATCGCCGCGATCGTGATCTGCTCCATCTCCTGCCAGGCGTGCGTCAGACGCGGTCCGAGCTTGAGGTGCCGGCGCAGCGTGCCGAGATCCATCTCCTTGCGCGAGCGTCCCTCGGCGTCCTTCAGATCGAAGCCGGCGCTGAAGGCGCTGGTGCTGCCCGTCAGCACCACGACCGAGGTTGTCGCGTCATCTTCGAAGCTGCGGGCCGCCGCGGTGAGCTGGCGCAGCGCTTCCGGCGACAGCGCATTGATGCCGTCATTGCGGTCGAACCGCACCACCGCAATCCGTCCTTCCGGCCCAAGGCCCTTCTCGATTGTCACGAACTCCGTCACCGGCATCTCCAATCTGCATTTGCTGCGGCGCTAACCCTACACCCGGCCTCACGAATATGGGACCCGGTCGCGCGGTAACGGCTACTCGACAGGCGGGGACCATTGCGCCTATCTTCGCGCCATGAGCCACGATCACGACCATCATCACCACGATCACGATCATTCGGAGCTGTCCGAAACCGAGCTGCGCGTGCGCGCGCTCGAGACGATCCTGACCGAAAAAGGCTATGTCGAGCCGGCCGCGCTCGACGCGATCATCCAGGCCTACGAGACCAAGATCGGCCCGCATAACGGCGCGCGCGTCGTCGCCAAGGCCTGGACCGATCCGGCGTTCAAGCAGGCGTTGCTGGAGGACGGCTCCAAGGCGATCGGCACGCTCGGCCATGTCAGCCGCGTCGGCGATCATCTCGTCGTGGTCGAGAACACGCCGGAGCGGCACAACATGGTCGTGTGCACGCTGTGCTCCTGCTATCCCTGGGAAATGCTGGGCCTGCCGCCGGTCTGGTACAAGGCCGCGCCGTATCGCTCGCGCGCGGTGAAGGATCCGCGCGGCGTGCTCGCCGATTTCGACGTCAGCCTGCCGAAGGACATGGAGATCCGGGTCTGGGACTCCACAGCCGAGACCCGCTTCCTGGTGCTGCCGATGCGGCCCGCGGGCACCGAAGGCTGGAGCGAGGAGCAGCTCGCCGAGCTCGTCACGCGCGACTCCATGATCGGCACCGGTTTCCCCAGGACGCCGGGAGCTCCGTCGTGAACGGCGTGCACGACATGGGCGGCATGGACGGGTTCGGCAAGGTCGAGCCCGAGTCGAACGAGCCGATGTTTCACGAGGAGTGGGAGTCGCGCGTGCTGGCCATGGTGCGCGCGATGGGCGCAGCCGGCGCCTTCAACATCGACACCTCGCGCTTCTATCGCGAGACGCTGCCGCCGCATGTCTACCTGTCGAGCTCCTACTACAAGAAATGGTTTCTCGGGCTCGAGGAGATGTTGATCGAGAAGGGCTACCTCACGCGGGAGGAAGTTGCTGCCGGCCACGCGATGCAGCCTGCCAAGGCACTCAAGCACGGCAAGTTCGATCTCGCCCAGGTCGAGCGCATCATGGTGCGCGGCAAGTTCGCCCGCCCTGCTCCGACCCCGGCGAAATTCAACATCGGCGATCGCGTGCGTACCAAGAACATCCATCCGGCGACGCACACGCGGCTGCCGCGCTATGTGCGTGGGCATGTCGGCGTGGTCGAGCTCAACCATGGCTGCCACGTGTTTCCTGACACGGCCGCGATGGAGCTCGGCGAGAATCCGCAATGGCTCTACACCGTAGTGTTCGATGGACGCGATCTCTGGGGCGAGGATGGTGATCCGACGCTGAAAGTGTCGATCGACGCGTTCGAGCCTTACCTGGACCCGGCGTGATGAGTAGCACGGCTGCTGCCGCCGCGACGGCGGCCATTCCGAGCATTCCCCGCGATGACGAAGGCCCGGTGTTTCGCGCACCATGGGAGGCGCATGCGTTCGCGATGGCGTTGACCCTGCACGAGCGTGGCGTGTTCACCTGGCCGGAATGGGCCGCAGCGCTAGCCGACGAGATCAAGCGCGCGCAGGCTGCGGGGGATCCTGACACGGGCGAGACCTACTATCTGCACTGGCTCGCAACGCTCGAGGGGCTCGTCGCAAGGAAAGGCGTCGCCTCGACGGAAACGCTGCACCGCTACCGCGACGCCTGGGACCACGCGGCGGATCGTACGCCGCATGGCACGCCGATCGAACTCAGGCCGGAGGATTTTGGCTAGCTGTCGCCACACCCGTCATTGCGAGCGCAGCGAAGCAATCCAGAATCCCACCGCAGAGGTCTCTGGATTGCTTCGTCGCTTCGCTCCTCGCAATGACGGCGGCCCTACCTCCCCGCCACATACTCCTGCCACCCCTTCGCCCGCAGGCTGCACGCCGGGCACTCCCCGCACCCATAGCCCCAATCGTGCTGCGCGCCGCGTTCGCCGAGATAGCAGGTGTGGGACTCCTCGCGGATGAGGTCGACCAGCCCGTCGCCGCCGAGATCATGCGCCAGCTTCCACGTCGCGGCCTTGTTGATCCACATCAGCGGCGTGTGCAGCTCGAAGGGCCTCGCCATGCCGAGCGAGAGCGCGGCCTGCATGGCGCGGATGGTCTCGTCGCGGCAGTCCGGATAGCCGGAGTAATCCGTCTCGCACATGCCGCCGACGATGTGGGTGATGCCGCGCCGGTAGGCCAGGGCGGCGGCGAAGGTCAGGAACACCAGGTTGCGGCCCGGCACGAAGGTATTGGGCAAACCGTCGGCCCCCATCGCAATCGCGACGTCGCGGGTCAACGCCGTCTCGGACACGGCTGCCAGCGTCGGGATGGACAGCGTATGGCTCTCGCCGAGTTTTGCGGCCCAATCGGCGCGCAGGCCCTTGATGCCGTCGAACAGGCGGTCGCGGCAGGCAAGTTCGATGGCGTGGCGCTGGCCGTACTCGAACCCCAATGTCTCCACGCGGGCAAAGCGGCTCAGCGCCCAGGCGAGGCAGGTGGTGGAATCCTGGCCGCCGGAGAACAGCACCAGCGCGGTTTCGGAGGAAAATGCGTCATTCATGGCCCGCGCTTTAGCACTGCGGAACGTATCAGCCAATCGGTGGAAATCGGCCTGTTCCGGCGCCTTGCGCTGGGATCGGCAGCCCGCTTTTGGCATAAGGCTTTGGACCCAGGAGAACGGCCCGCAATGACCCCTTCCCGCGACATTTCCCGCCTGATCGAGATCATGGCGGCGCTGCGCACGCCGGTGACCGGCTGTCCCTGGGACCTCGAGCAGGATTTTGCGACGATCGCGCCCTACACGATCGAGGAAGCCTATGAGGTGGTGGACGCCATCACCCGGGGCGATCTCGACGACCTCCGCGAGGAGCTCGGCGACCTCCTGCTCCAGGTCGTGTTCCACGCCCAGATGGCCGAGGAGCAGAACGCGTTTGCATTTGGGGACGTGGTCGAGGCCATCACCCGCAAGATGATCCGGCGCCATCCGCACGTCTTCGCCGACAAGGACGGCAACCTCGCCTCCTCGCACGTCAAGGAAGTCTGGGACCGCATCAAAACCGAGGAAAAGGCCGAACGTGCCGCGCGCCGGCCGCCGGAGGAGACACCGGCGCACAAGTCACTGCTATCAGGCGTCAAGGCCGGCCAACCGGCGCTGACGCGCGCCATGGAGCTGCAGCGCAAGGCCTCCACCGTCGGCTTCGACTGGAATGACCCGCGCGCGGTGCTGCAAAAGATCCGCGAGGAAGCCGACGAGATCGAGGCCGCGCTCGATCGCAACGACAAGCAGGAGATCGCCGAAGAGACCGGCGATTTGATGTTCGCCCTCGTCAACCTCGCCCGCCATGTCGATGCCGATCCGGAAGCTGCGCTGCGCGCGACCAACGCAAAATTCGAGCGGCGATTTGCGTTCATCGAGCGGGCGCTGGAGGCGCAGGGGCGGACGCTCGAGCAGGCCTCGCTGGCGGAGATGGATGCGCTGTGGAATGCCGCGAAGACCGCGACGTGACGCGAGGGCTCACCGTGGACATCAGGCAGGACGATCCAAGGGCGCCACACGTCGCCGAGTTGCTGGCGTATCATCTGGAGGAGCTCCGCAGCGTCATGGGCGAGCACGCGCAAGCGCTGGACGCGAGCGGCCTGTCAGCTCCTGACGTGACGTTCTGGACCGCCTGGCAGGACGGCGCGCTGGCAGGCTTCGGCGCCCTGAAGCAGCTGGATGCAACACATGGCGAGGTGAAGTCGATGCGCGCCGCGCCTACTGCACGGCGGACTGGGGCCGGACGCGCGCTTTTGAGCCACATCATCGCCGAAGGCCGCAACCGCGGCTATGCGCGTCTCAGCCTGGAGACTGGCACGGCGCCGCTGCACGTGCCGGCCGTCGCACTTTACCGCAGCGCCGGCTTCGTATCCTGCGAGCCGTTCGCCGACTATCAGGCGAGCCCGCACAACCAGTTCATGAGCCTCGAACTGTCGAGGTGATCTTGGGCGTGCGCCTCCACCGTCGTCCTGGCGAAAGCCAGGACCCATTACCCCACAAAGCAGTTTGGCGAAGACTCGGAGTTAAACGTTCGTCGGTACCCAGATCTCGCGGCCTCGATAGATCACGCGGTATAGGTCCTGGCTTTCGCCAGGACGACGGATGTTATGTGGCTGACAGATGCGGCACGGCGTCGAACCTGTTCACCACGATATCCCGCTTGGTCTCATCGACCCGCACCGTCATGTCGAAGCGGCCGTCGTGCAGCTCTTTTGCCAGCACCTCGGAATTGCGGTGCAGCCAGGAGATGCCGGCGCCGTCGGCGGCGTCGATGGAGAGATCGAGCGTGGTGCGCTTGGCCGCTAACCGCTCCTCGATCGCGGCGAGCAGCGCATCGATGCCCTCGCCTGATACGGCCGAGACCAGCATCGCCGGATGATCTTCGGGCCTGCGTGCGGCAATGTTCAACAGCTCTTCGCGCTGCTCTGGGTCGTAACGGTCGATCTTGTTCCAGACCTCGATGATGCGGCCTGAGTCATCGGGGTTGATGCCGAGCTGGCGCAGCACCGCGTCGACGTCGCTCTGCTGTGCTTCGGCGTCTTCATGCGAGATGTCGCGGACGTGCAGGATGACGTCAGCCTCCAGCACCTCCTCCAGCGTGGCGCGGAAGGCGGCGACGAGCTGCGTCGGCAGGTTCGAGATGAACCCGACGGTGTCGGACAGCATCGCCTTGCCGCCATGCGGCAGGTTGAGTGCGCGCAAGGTCGGATCGAGCGTTGCGAACAGCATGTCGGCCGCCTGCACGTCGGCGCGGGTCAGGCGGTTGAACAGCGTCGATTTGCCGGCATTGGTGTAGCCGACCAGCGCGACGACGCGGTACGGCACGCGCTGGCGGCCGGCGCGATGCAGGCGACGCGTGGCCTGCACCTTCTTCAGCTCGCTCTCGAGCTTGGTGATGCGCTCCTGGATCAGGCGGCGGTCGGCTTCGATCTGGGTCTCGCCGGGACCGCCCATGAATCCGAAACCGCCGCGCTGGCGCTCCAGATGGGTCCACGAACGAACCAGACGCGAGCGCTGGTAGTTGAGATGCGCGAGCTCGACCTGGAGCGAGCCCTCCTTGGTCTTGGCGCGGCGGCCGAAGATTTCCAGGATCAGACCGGTGCGGTCGAGCACCTTGGCGTGCAGTTCCTTCTCGAGATTGCGCTGCTGGATTGGCGCCAGCGCGCAATCCATCACCACGAGCTCGACGTCGAGGCTCTTGGCCAGCGCAGCGATCTCCTCGACCTTGCCCTTGCCGATATAGGTGGCGGGCCGGATCTGGCTGATCGGCGCGATGATGGCATCGGCAATGACGAGGTCGATCGCGCGCGCAAGGCCGGCGGCTTCATCGAGCCGCGCCTCGGCATCTCGCACGACATGGCTCTCCGATTGCGCGTCGGGACTTCCCGCGCGCACCCGCAAATAGGGGCCGATGACAAGCACCCGCCCCGTCTGCTTAGCCCCTGCCGACCGCGGACGGTCGGCTTCCCCGTCGAAATTCCGGGGTTCCAATCAGATCACTCTCAAGCCGGCTGATCCTCGCCGCCTTCGAACAACTGGATGGGCGCGCCCGGCATGATGGTCGAGATCGCATGCTTGTAGACCAGCTGCGAGTGACCGTCGCGACGAAGCAGCAAACAGAAATTGTCGAACCAGGTCACGATGCCCTGGAGCTTCACTCCGTTGACCAGAAAGATCGTCAGTGGCGTCTTGGTTTTGCGAACGTGATTAAGGAAGGTGTCCTGTAGGTTTTGTGCGCGGTCTGCCGCCATTGTTTTTTTCTCACTTTGAGTTTCTTTTTATTGCGCCGGTTGCTGCCCTCTTTGTGAAATTCGGGGCCTCTTCCGGTTGCCGTTCCTCATGAGATCCCCCTCGGAGGAACAGCGGTTCGATTAGAAGACAGGTCGGGTTATTAGGCAAGCCGCTTCACGCGGCAGCCGGCGCCCTATTGCCCCGAAAAACTACGGAAATCGATGATTTTCTTTGCCTATTCCCGAGATGCCGCCGCAACGTCGCAGCGTCAGCCGACGCCGAGTGCCTTCAGCTTCCGATGCAGCGCCGACCGTTCCATGCCAACGAACTCGGCCGTACGAGAAATATTTCCTGAAAAACGGCTGATCTGTGCAATCAAATAGTCGCGCTCGAACACTTCGCGTGCCTCGCGCAGAGGCAGGCCCATGATGTGCTCGCCATTGTTGCTGGTCGGCATCGCCGGCACCATCGAGCCGACGTCCTGGGGCAACATGTCGGCGGTGATGATGACCTCCGGGCCGCCGGCGGCCAGAATCATGACCCTCTCAACATTGTTGCGGAGCTGGCGCACATTGCCGGGCCAGACATGCGATTGCAGCACCGCCATCGCGTCCTGCCCGATCTGGCGCTTGGGCAGGCCGCTGCCGGCCGAGATCTGCTCCATGAAATAGTCGATCAGCTCCGGAATGTCCTCGCGCCGTTCCGACAGCGCGGGCACGCGGATCGGCACCACCGAGAGGCGGTGATAGAGGTCCTCGCGGAAATGGCCGGCGGCGATCTCTTCCTCGAGATTGCGCGCGGTCGAGGAGATGATGCGCACGTCGACCTGCACCTTGGCGGTGCCGCCGACGCGCTGGAACGACTGCTCGACCAGCACGCGCAAAATCTTGTTCTGGGTCTCGCGCGGCATGTCCGCGATCTCGTCGATGAACAGCGTGCCGCCATGCGCTTCTTCGAGCGCGCCGGGCTTGCGCGGCTGCTCGCCGTTGGACTGCTCGATGCCGAACAGCTCGTGCTCCATCCGTTCGGGCGTGATCGCGGCGGCGTTGATGACGACGAAGGGACCGTCGGCGCGGCCCGAGGCCGCATGCAGCGTGCGCGCGGTCAGCTCCTTGCCGGCGCCGGCGGGACCGACGATCAGGATGCGGCTGTTGGCCTTGGCCGCGCGCTCGATGGTCTGGCGCAGCTGGTTCATGCTGGGCGAGCGGCCGACCAGCTGGCTGGCGCTCGGCGCGAGCTGCTTCAGCTCCTTGACCTCGCGCTTGAGCCGCGAGTTCTCCAGCGCGCGATTTGCGACCAGGATCAACCGGTCGGCCTTGAACGGCTTCTCGATGAAGTCATAGGCGCCGCGCTTGATCGCGGCGACGGCGGTCTCGATGTTGCCGTGGCCGGAAATCATCACGACCGGCAGGTCGGCATTGTCCTTCTTGACCTGCTCCAGCAGCTGCAGGCCGTCGAGCTTGGAGCCCTGCAGCCAGATGTCGAGGAACACCAGATGCGGCCTGCGATTGGCGATCTCGGCGAGCGCCGTATCGCTGTCGCGTGCGGTCCTGGTGACGAACCCCTCGTCTTCGAGAATGCCCGCGACGAGATCCCGAATATCGGCCTCGTCATCGACAATCAGAATTTCACTAGCCATGGGTCGCGCCTGTCTGCTCAGCTGCCTGTTGAGGCTTCGATTTTCGTTGAATCATTGGTCTTTTCGTCCGGCTCTTTGGTTCCGTCCGCCGGCTCTTTTGTTTCCAAGTCTTTGCCGGATTCCTTGATGGATTCCGGGGACGTGTCCTTGATGTCCGGCCTGGCCGTGGGCTCAAGCGCTGGCGCCTGCTCGGCTCCCTGTGCCTTCGCAGGCTGGCCGGAGATCGCAAAGCGCATGCGCATCCAGGCGCCGCGCTGGCCTTCGCGGAAATCGGAGGCGTCCTTCAGCTCGATGCGCCCGCCATGGTCTTCCAGGACGCGGCCGACGATCGCAAGGCCAAGGCCGGTGCCCTTGGCGCGTGTCGTCACGTAGGGCTCGAGCAGCCGCGAGCGCGCCACCTTGGGCAGGCCGATGCCGTTGTCGATGACGTCGATCAGCACGTCCTCGCCCTCGCGCGACACCACGACGTCGATGCGCCCCTTGCCGAGCTCCTCCGGCGGGACCTGCTCGATCGCCTCGGTGGCATTCTTGACGATGTTGGTGACCGCCTGCGAGATCAGCCGGCGGTCGAACTGGGCCCGGAGCGGATCCTGCTTGAAGTCGGCCTCGATGTCGATTTCGGGATGGGCGACCTTCATCAGGAACACCGCCTGACGCACCGTGTCGGCGACGTCTTCGCCCTCCATCACGGGCTTGGGCATCCGCGCGAAGCGCGAGAACTCGTCGACCATGCGCCTGATGTCGTCGACCTGGCGCACGATGGTGTCGGTGCACTGGTCGAAGATCTGCTTGTCCTTGTCCTCGGTGATCGTCTTGCCGAACTTGCGGCGGATGCGCTCGGCGGAGAGCTGGATCGGCGTCAGCGGATTCTTGATCTCGTGGGCGATGCGGCGCGCCACGTCGCCCCAGGCCGAGGTGCGCTGCGCCGAGACCAGCTCGGTGATGTCGTCGAGGGTGATGATGTAGCTGTCGTGCGGCTGGTTCTTCTCGGCGCTGACGCGGACCGAGAGATTGCGTTCCTGCCCGTCGCGGGTGATCGTGATCTGGCCCTGCACCAGGCGCTGGGTCCCTTCCCGCGCGGTCTTCATCATCTCGTCGAGCTCGGGCAGAACGTCCGAGAGCGGATGGCCCAGCGTCTCCGCTTCGGAGTGCCCGATCAGCTTCTCGGCGGAGCGGTTGAGGATGCCGACGCTGCCCGATGTGTCGACGCCGATGATGCCGGCGCTCGCCGAGGACAGCACGGCCTCGATGAAACGGCGGCGGCTGTCGATGAGGTCGCTGGCGTTGACGAGCTCGTCGCGCTGGCTGCGCAATTCCTGCGTCATCTTGTTGAAGGTCTCACCGAGCTGGGCGAGGTCGCCCTCAGACTGATGCACCGGCACCTTCACGTGCAGGTCGCCGGTCGAAACCGTATGCGCCGCGTTCATCAGCCGCCGGATCGGCGCCACCAGCGAGTTGGCGAAGTTCAGCCCGATCAGCACCGAGGCCATCAGGATGGTGAGCGCGATCACTGCGAACATCAGGGCGAAAGCGACCTGGATTCCGAGCCGCCGCGACTCGATCTGGGCATATTCGGCGACGCTGACCTCGGTCTGCTTCAGCTGGTTGACCACGTTGGGATCGAGCGGCCGCGCGACGTAGAGGAAGGTGTCGTTGAAGGCGCGCAGGCGGATCACCGCCGCGACGTAGCTCGCGTCCGGAAGGATCGCGATCTCCGGCTGGCTCTCGCTGACATTGCTGAGAAAGTCCGGCGCCGGCGGCGAATAAGCCAGCCGCATGCCCGTGTCGGCGGATTCCAGGATGTTGGTGCTCTTGTCGATGATCATCGCGCCCGGCAGGTTGCGCGAGCTGGCGCTGGCCGTCAGCATTTCGCGGAACGAGCGGCGGTCCTGGTCGTAGAGCGGCCTGGCGTGGGCGATGTCGTTGGCCATGCCGAGAATGTCGCCCTGGATCAGCTGCGCGTGGTCCTGCATGTAGGCGCGCGCGATGTTCAGCGAGTTCTGGATGACTTCCTTGGTCGGCCCCGAGAACAGCCGGTCGAGGCCGCGCTCGAGGGTGACGTTGGCGACGACGGAGACCAGCACCGCCGGCAACAGGGCCACGATCGAGAACAGGCTGACGATCTGGACATGGAGGCGCGCCGCCGCCCTGCCCCGGCGCCGCGCCAGGATCAGCTGCCAGAGCTCGCGGACGATGATTCCGACCAGCAGCAGGATGGTGCCGGCATTGATCAGGTAGAACGAGCGGACCACCTCCGGCGTCGGATCGATCCGGGTCAGGCCGGTCAAGACGAGGAAGGTCAAAAGGCCCGACAGCAGTGCCAGCGCCACGGCAAAGGGCGCCAGCCAGCGTCGCGGCGACCAGCGTCGCGGCTCTTCGGCTGGGGCCGTGTCAAAGGATGCGGCCGAGGTATCTGCGCTGGTCATTCCGGCAATGGTGCTGAAAACGGGTCCGCGGCGGGCGGCGACTGATGTATTCGTACCACATTGTTGCTGAGACACTACAGTGTCAATTAGCCACGCGATCTCAATACCTTACCGAATTCAACTTCTTCTTTTAGCCACGATTTACCAAATCGCACGGGACCGGATTCGACTATCGCCGGTCGCTCGACGAGGTCCGCGACTGTCTCACTTCAGCGAAATCGTGATCTGGCTGATGTTGGCCGCGAGCTCCAGGCCCGCCTTTGGGCCCTGCAGCACGAGGGTCACGCCCTTTTCGTTGCGCAACTGAACGCCATTGATGCCGCCGACCAGGGCGAAGCCGCCGCCGACGGAACTGTACGTCCCGGCAAAGTCAGCGACGTCCCGGATACCCGACGCCCGCCCCCCGAACCGGCCAACACTTGCGCCGGCAGTGATGCCCAAGCTGAGGCCGGCGATCCTGAAGGGATAGTTCCTGCCGCGATAGGTCAACACGCCGCTGCCCGCGCCGCCGCCGACCAGAAGGCCGGCCTTGACGATCTTGACGCGAACGTCGCCGCTCGCCTGTGCAAACGATGGCGTGGCTGGCATCGCGAGCAGGACGAGCATCAGCGCCGCGAAGCCGATTGCGACGGCACGCAGGACGCGTTCCAGCCTAGGGCTTCTCGGCATCGACTTTCTTCCACGTCTGGTCTGGATCGAACAGCGTCGTGCGCGGCGCGATGAAGCTGGTCCGCGTGCCGAGATCCTTCTGGTAGACGGTGCCGGCATGGTTGACCAGAAAGGTCATCACGCCGGAATTGCCGTACTCGGCGGGCCACGCGATCAGCGCGAAGCCGCCGATCATCTTGTCCTTGACGACATAGTTGAGCGCGCCGCCGGGCGCGTTGGGGCCCTGGCCCTTCAGAATATGGAAGTAATAGCCGTGATAGGGCGCCGGCCCGTCGCCAGCGCCTTGCTTGTAGCCTTCGGCCGTGGCCTCCGCGACCAGCGCCCCGAGTGGACTGGGATCGGCATCATCACGCCAGAACAGGCCGTCCTTCTTGCCGGCCGTGGACAGGAAGCGCTGCGCGTAGACGCCCGCCCCCTCGCCGCGATCCTTGTCGGCATATTCGTTCTGCGCGTCGACATAGGCGAGCGCGGTCTGGATCGCGTCGAGCTCGTTGCGGCCGATGCGGCGGCGAAGCACCTCGATGCGGCCTTCGTCGGTGTCGAACTCCCAGCCGTTCTTGGTGTTGACCAGTGGGATCGGGAACGGGAAGTCGTCCGGACCTAGCAGCAGCGTGGCCTTCTTGTTGCCCTCGGCCTTGATCGCGTGCTTGGCGTCATACATCGAGACGAACCGCGCGCGGATGTCGGCGTCGGAGATCTCGTCGCCGGACGAGACGATGTCGTCCGCCGCCCTGCCCAGCACCTTCAGGAGGTCGCGCGGACCGCTCTTGGCGGCCGCGGCCAGCGCCGCGGCCGCGTCCTCCGGAGTCTTGTAGGATTCCTGCGCCTGTGTCACCGATCCCAGAAGCGTCAGAACCATGATTGCCGGCAGGACCGCGCGACAAAGCGACATCAGACCGTTCATGGCGCGACCTCCGCAGGAATCTTCGCGCCGCCGGCGAGCCAATCGCTGTAGGTGCGGAACTTCAGACCAAGCTTTTCGTAATGGACGCGCAGATAGCCGTCGCTGCCGCGCGTCACCGCATCAGGCATCACGCTCTCGACCTCCTGCGCCATGACGCCGACATAGGCCTTGTCGCTGCCGATATAGCTGAAGCGATAATAGCCGAGGCCATTGCCGAGATGGCCGAGCAGCGCGATGTCGTGCTTCAGTGCGATGTCCGAGCGCCGGCCACCACCGCCGCCACCGCGGCCCCCCCCACCTCCGCCTCCACCACGGAAGCCGCCACCTCCGCCACCGCGCATCGCCATTCCGCCACCGCCGCCGCGACCGGCAAAGCTCGCTCCCCCGCCACCGCGGGGCATGCTCGCCATGCTGGAGCGACCGCGCGCCGAGGCTGCAGCAGCCGCCCGGCCGGAGGAGACGTTCATCGCGCCGCCGCGATTGCCGCCACCGCCACGGTTGCCCGCACCGCCGCCGGCACGGTTCGCAGCCTTGGCACGATCTCCGCCACCTTTGGCACGGTCACCCCCACCCTTGGCCCGATCGCCCGCACCGGCCCGATCGCCGCCGCCCGGCCGGTCGCGCGTTCCTGCGCTGGGACGATCCCCGGCACCAGGACGATCGCCGCGATTGCCGGCGCGATCACCGGGGCCGCCGCGATCGCCTGCACGATCGCCTGCGCGGTCTCCAGCCCCCTGGTTTGGACGCAGCACCTGATTGCCGTCGCGGCCGCGGAAATCCATCCGGTCGGACGCACCCGCCTTCAGATTGTTGTTGCCGAAGCGCTGCTGAACGTTCGTGTTGTTGTAGCGCACACCCTGGCGATGCGCCGGATTGTGCTGCCAGCCGGTATTGATGTTGGTGTTGCGATGATTGACGTAGACGTTGCGGTTGCCCCAGTTGCAGCCGCCGCCCCAGTAATTGCCCCAGCGTCCGATCGCCCAGGCCGTGCCGAACGCGAGCCCGGCGGCAACCACGCCGGCGCCGATATAGGAGGGATAGCCCCAATAATACGGCGGATATTCCGCATAGGGCCAGGTGCCGTAGACCGTCGCCGGATCGTAGTACGGCACATACATCGTCTCGGGATCGGCCTGCTGGATGACGACCACCTGCTTGCCTTCCTGCGACTGGACGCTGACCTTCTGCTGCTTGGTGGTCACCAGCTTCTTGTTGTCATAGGCCTTGTTGCGCAGGCGCTGGATCGCATCCATCACGTCGGGCTGCTGGGCGAGAAAGGCGTCGCCCAGCTTCTGGGTCCAGTCGAGCTTGTCGCTCATCATGGAAAGAACTTCGGCGGTGCTCGCGAGCGCCTTGACGCTGTCGTCCCAGGCCTGCTTGTCGACCTCCGTCTTCAGCGCCTCGCCCTTCAGGGTCTTGTGCTCCTTCAGCCAGCGGTCGGCCTGCACCACTTCGAGCGGATAGGTCGAGGCGGCCAGCACGTTGGCGAGCAGCTCGTCAGGATAGAGCGCGATCGGTGCGACCAGTGCCTCGAGCTGCTCCGGCTTCAGCAGCTCTGCTGCCGGCGCCGGCGGGGGAGCCGGCTGTGCCTGCGTGCTCGGCGTCGTCGGCTTGTCAGCCGTCTGCGCAATTGCCACGACTGGCATCGCCAGCATCAGCGCAATTGCCATCAGGGTCTTGCCGCAGCGAGACATTCCACCCTCCATCCAACTTTCCGATCGCGAAGATCGGGGCCGCGGCATGGGCGTTTGTTGATCGAGATCAACGAAACCGGGAGCCGCCGTTCCTGTTGCAACGCGAGAGCGATGAATTCACTCGATCAGCTCGGCCTCCATCAGGAGCCGGCCCGGTACCGTCAGCCCAAGCGCATTGGCCGCCTTCATGTTGATGACGAGCTCGAACTTGCTGGCGAATTGCACCGGTAGCGTGCGGATGTCCGCGCCTCGCAGGATGCGATCGACATAGCCGGCACCTTCGCGAAACTGCTGGGTCAGGTCGGCACCGTACGACATCAGGCCACCATTGGCGGCGTAGAAGCGGACCGCGAAAATGGCCGGCACGCGGCGCTGTGCCAGCAAGGGAATCGTCATCGCGCTCTGTGCGCTGAAGAAGCCGCCATCCGGCAACACGACGAGGCCGGCTCCATTGCGCGCCGCCGCCTCGATCACCCCCGCGATGTCGGCTCCGCTCCGAACGCTCGCACCAGTGACCTTCATGCCGAGACGGCTTTCCATCTGGTGCGCGGCCTCGATGTAGAATGGCGCATAGGGTGCCGAGTCCGGATTGAACAGAACCGCGGCGTGAGTCATGCCGGGCACCATGTCCTTGAGCAGGCTGAGCCACTTCCCGCTCATCGAGTGCTCGTAGAGCGAGAAGCCGGTCAGGTTGCCGGTCGGTCGTGCCAGATTGGCGACCAGGCCGGTCCCGACCGGATCGGAGAGCCCGACGAAGACGATCGGAATTCGCTGGGTCGCATCGCGCAGTGCCCGGGTCGTGCCCGTGCTGGTCGCAAACAAGACGTCCGGCATGGCGGCGACGAGCTCGAGCGCCTCGAGTTTCTGCCGCGCCGGATTGGGGCCCGGCCAGCGTATTTCGAGCCGATAGTTCTGGTTGGCGATCCAGCCGCGATCGGCCAGCCCCTGCTGGAACGCATCGACACGCATCTGGGCACCGGGATCGCCCGCAACATTGCCGGTCAACACGCCCACCGAAGGCATCGACTGCCACGGTGCCCTATCCTGCCCCCGCGCGGAGACCGGAAACGCAGCCGCAGCGCCAAGCAGAGCCATGAACTCGCGGCGCTTCATGATCAAACCACTATCCCCCACCATGCCCGCGCCCAGCCCGGCCATGACGCAACCGCGAAAGGAAACGGCCTTGGTGGGCTGAAGGCTTGATCGAGATCAAGACACCGCCGTCAGCGAATGAGCGGCAGCTTGATCGTGAACAGGGCACCGCCCGACGCCTGGTTCTCGGCGGCGATCGTGCCGTGATGGGCCTCGATGATGGTCTTCACGATCGCAAGTCCCATTCCCATTCCTTGCGGCTTGGTCGTGAAGAACGGATTGAAGACGTTTGCGAGATCCGCGGAGGCAATGCCTGGACCGGTGTCGGAAATCCTGATCTCGGCCTGGTTGCCGGCGCGCATGGTCGACACGCTGATTTCGCGCTTTTTCGTGTCTGCGTCCGAGACGGCATCCATCGCATTGATGATCAGGTTGAGCACGACCTGCTGAAGCTGCACGGGATCGCCCTTGACGTGCAGATCCGCGAACGCGGGCATGTAGCTCAGCGCGATGCGCCGTCCATCGGCGACGGCGGACACCAGCCCGATCGCCTCCCGCACCGTGTCGTTCAGCTCGATATCCCTGACCTCGAACGGAGTCTTCTTCAGGACGCTGCGCAGCCTGCGGATCACCTCGCTCGCCCGCTGGTCGTCCCTTCTGATGTCGGCAAGGATCTGGCGAATCTCGTCGATATCGGGCCGAGTGGCCCTGAGCATGAGCTCCGCCGTCTCGGCGTTGGTCAGGATGGATCCGAGCGGCTGGTTCAGTTCATGCGCGATCGAGGTCGTCAGTTCGCCAACGGCCGAGTACCGGTTCACGTGGGCAAGTTCCGCCAACCGCTGGCGCGATTCCACTTCGGCGAGCCGGCGGCGGCGACGCTCATGCAGCAGCCCGCTGATGAGCCCGGCCTGCACCAGGAATACGGCCGAGATCATCAGCATCTGCCAGCGATAGCGCTCCCAGATGTTCGGTTCGCGAAACAGGATTTCGCTGCCGGGAGGCAAGCGGCTCTCGCTGATGCCCCAGCGCTGCAATTCCCGCCAATCATATCTCGGCGCCGCAAAGCCGAGCGGCTCATAGGTGATGCTCGAAGGTTTGGTGCCTCCGAGAACGCGGATCACGACGCTGACCGTCCTTGAGCTGGTTTCCGCAACCGAATGCATCGGTCCGCCGACGGTACTGCCCCCGAAGAACGGGTCCTGGTAGGAAAAGATCGGTGCATTCGCAACCGCGTGCAGGCTGCGCAGGGCGATATCGCTCTCGTGGACGATCCCGGCTGCGTCCACCGACATCAGACCCCAGAACAGCACCGTGTGCGGGGGGAGCGTTGCAGCCCGTTTCAGGATCTCCTCGAATGACAGGTCCGAATACCAGATCAGCTCCAGCCGCCCGCCCAGAGGCTTCAGTTCGCGTTTCACCTCCTCCATCCAGAACTTCTCGAGCGGCGAGGCACCGATCACGATCGCGACCGCCCTGGTGTCCGGCAGCAGCTGAAGGATGTTGGCGAATGCAGCCGTGAAATCGTTGCGGATCGCCACGACGACGTCATTGTCGGTGAGATCCGCGCGGTCGATCAGCCGGTACTCGACCGCGGAAAGAACCAACGGCGTATCGGGAAACAGTCTCGCGCGGTATCTCTGCGCGAACCGGGCGGCAGGCGCGCCAATGGTCAACACAATATCGGGCAACGCCCCCTGGTAGAGCGATTGCAGATACTCGACGAAAGGCGCCTCGGGACCTGGATTATTGAACCGCGCCGTGAGCAGCGCGTGCTCCTGGATGTCGAGCGGCCATGGCGATCGCCGCTCGAGCTCGGCCTTGATGTCGCGTGCGTATTCGCTCCACGGCCGAAACTCGCGGCCAAAGGAATGCAGCACCAGCACGCGCTTGAGCTCGCCGCGCAGGCTTCGCTCGACGCCACTTGCCTGGTCCGGCGACATGCACGCGGCGACGAACAAGCCCAGGCAGAACAGCACGGCAGGCCACGACCTGACCGGGTCAGAGGACATGCGTCCGCTCAGCTCCAATTCCCGCAGCTTCCGGTGGCTGCTTTCCCGACAATTCTAGCGGCAATCGTCACGCACGGACAGCCCGTGAGAGCACGCCTCGGCGGCTGGTGGTGACGCGTCCGTAAGCATAGCTGATCGGCGTGAGCGGACGTCCTGCCCTCGCGTGCGTCTCCGCGAGGACGCCGAAATGGGCGTGCCGTTCCAGGACAGTCCCGCGGCAAAGGCACAATCCGTCGCTAGGAGGCCGGGCACCGGAAATAGCGGATCTCCATGTCCTCCATGCCCGGGAACAACCGAATGATGCTATTTGCATCCAGCTCCTTCAGGCTCAGCTGAATGCTGGAGAGCATGATGTCGGTCGCGCAGGCCGCAACCAGGTTGACGTTCGGACCGTTGTCCTTTCTCGCCTTTATCCGGCAGCGCGCGAATTTTCCGACGATCTGATCTCCGTCGACGATGAAGCCGCCGCCATAGACGTCCGACATGTCGGTGAAACCGAGCTGCGCGCCCTTGCGCGCGAACACCTTGCTGCAATTGTCGGCATCGCCGACCCAGGCGCCGTTGAGGTCGAGAGCCTCGGCGCTGGCGGCCGCAACGATCAGCGAGATCAACGTCGCGCCGAGCGTGATCAATTTCCGTGAACCCATGTGATCCGTCCTTCTCTCGCTCTTCAATGGCCGCTCAGCACGAGTGTCTGGATCGGCAGCAACAGAGCCTGGATCCGCAGCAGCAGCGCGTGAACGAGGCCGACGCCATCCACGACGTGAAGTGCGATCTTCCGGCTGGTCGGCGTATCCTTGGCGGAGATTTCCTCGTGGTTGCTGGTGTAGGCATTGACGATGCAGCTCGAGCCGGGCGTCACACCCTCGAGCCCGCCTTTGTAGAGCGGCTCGAGGAAGACGAGGATCGTACCGGGACGGACGGCATTCTGCGCTTCCAGCAATTGCTCGCCGGACCGGAATTGTCCGGCTGCGATGTAGTCCTGCACGGTCGTGATCACCATCGGGATGATCACCCACGGTTTGGAAATGCAGGTCGCCTCCGCCACCATGCCGGTCTTCATCACCTGCGCCTCGATCTGGCCGAAGCCGGCCTGAAGAAGCTTTCGGCCGGCCTCTTCCGGAATCAGAACGCCGGCCGGGCGCATCAGCTGGTTGACGACGTCGCCGGAGCGAACCAAGAACTGCTCGACCCGCCCGTCAACGCCGGCACGGACGACAGTCTTGTCGAGATCAACCTGGGCCTGGTCGAGCGCGGCCGCCGCGCTGGCCTTTTGAGCCGGCAACAGAGTGGATATCTGCAAGGATGCGGATTGCTTGGCGGCGGTTGCGGCATCGACACCAGCCTGGCGCTGATCGACGAGGACCTGGAGCTTCTCGATGTCACGCTGCGGAACGATTCCGGGGTTGCGTCGCTGCAGCTCGCTCTTGACCTCGAGCTCGTCCTTGGCCTGCTGGTAATTGGCCTTCGCTTCCGCGATCTGCGCCTCGGCCTTGGCCACGTCGGCCTCCGCCGCCTGCATGGCGGCATCGACCTCCGCAACTTTTCGCTTGGCCGTCTCGAATGCAGCCTGCTGCCTCGAGGTGTCGAGCGTGAACAGCACGTCGCCCTTCTTGACCGGCGCGCTGAAGCCGACCTTGACCTCGGCAACACGGCCCGAGCCTTCGGGAAGGATGGGCACCGTGCGGAAATACAGCGTCGCCGACGACGTCGACGGGTGGAAGTAGAAGATCATCGTGATCAGCGACACCGTCAGCATCAGGCAGCCGGTGATGCCCCAGCGCAGCTCGTACCAGACCGAGAAGAAGGTGATCTCCTTGCCGAAGCGCTTGCCCTGGACGTAGCGGCGGTAGAGGTAGTCGGGCAGGATCGTCAGCAGCGAGCAGAACATCAGCTCAAACATGGCTGTGCTCCTTCTTGGCGGGCTCCGGCTTGTCTGCCGGATGCGGCGCCGCCGCAGCCTCGGCCGGGACGTCGCCGCCATCGACGACTGTCGGCGTCGCGTCGGCAATCTTCTCGACGGACCCGGCTATGCTGCGCAACGGCGTGCCGAAGTCGGGCAGATCGATCAAAGCGAGCAGGAGGCCCGCGACCCAGAAGATGTGCATGTGCGTGAACAGCGAGATCAGGCCGAGCACGGCGACGAGCTCGAACTGCAGCTTCTGCGACTTGTGCGCCATCCGTTCCGGCAAGCTGTGCAGCTTCCAATAGAGCGTGCCGACCCAGAGCACGGTGCCGATCAGGAATATGCCCATCACCACCATCAGCGTATCGGTGCCGCTTCCCGGCGCGAGATAGAACGGCAGATGGTGCGGGGCCATCGGATGAAGCTGGTCGCTCAATCATCTCTCCCGGTCAACGAACGTGCACTTGGCAAGCACTGTGTTCAGGCTGCTTCCCAATTTGCTTGATTTGAATCAAGGGAACGCCTGCTGCTGGACATAGCGTCCCCGGAACCACACTGCACAATCCAAGGGAGCCGCAGCCATGCCCGGCCTCGACGATCTTATTCCCAATGCCACGCAGATCCGCAAAGAGGCCGCGCTCAAGGAGGCCGAGAAGGCGGAAGAGTATGTCCGCCTCGCTGCGGCGGCCGAGGCCGAGAAGCGCGCCCTGATCGAGCGACTGAGCAAGCCTTCCGGCAAGACCGAGGAGGAGAAGATCAAGCTCGCCTCGACGATCATCCAGCGTGCGGTGCGAAACGGAATGTCCGAGGTCATGGTCTATCGCTTCCCCAACACGCTCTGCACCGACAAGGGACGCGCCATCAACCAGATGGAAAAGGGCTGGGAGAATACGCTGACCGGCATCCCCAAGGAGATCTTTCAGCTCTGGACCGACTATCTGAAACCGCGCGGCTATCGCATCGCCTATCAGATCATCGAATTTCCTGGCGGCGTGCCCGGCGACATCGGCGTGACCATTTCATGGGGCGACGAGTAGCGCCGTAGCAGCGGAAGGACGGGGCATGGCCAAGGACGATTCTGCCGAGCGGATGAAGCGCAAGGACTATGAGAAGGAGCTGGAAAAGCTCCAGGTGGAGCTGTGCCATCTCCAGGACTGGGTCAGGGCCCAGAAACTGAAGGTGATCATCATCTTCGAAGGACGCGATGCCGCCGGCAAGGGCGGCACCATCAAGGCATTGACCGAAAAGGTCAGTCCGCGCGTGTTTCGTGTCTGCGCCCTGCCCGCGCCCTCCGACCGGCAAAAGTCCCAGCTGTTCCTGCAGCGCTATATCGAGCAATACCCGGCCGGCGGCGAAATCGTGATCTTCGACCGCAGCTGGTACAACCGCGCCGGCGTCGAATATGTCATGGGCTTCTGCTCGCCGGCCGAGCACAAGCGTTTCCTGGAATTGTGTCCGCTGGTCGAGAAATTCGCCGTCGACGCCGGCATTATCCTGATCAAGCTCTGGCTCGAGGTCGGGATGGAGGAGCAGGAACGCCGCTTCATGGCGCGCATCGAGGATCCGCTGCGGCAGTGGAAGCTGAGCCCGATGGACACCGAGTCGTTCGGGCGCTGGTACGATTATTCGCGCGCGCGGGACATGATGTTCGAGGCGACCGACACCAAACATGCGCCGTGGCGACTGATCCGCTCCGACGACAAGCGGCGCGCGCGGCTCAACGTCATCTCGCACATCCTGAGAACGATCCCCTACAAGAAGGTCAAGCGCGATAAGATCAAGCTGCCGTCGCGGTCGCACAAGGGACGCTACAACGACCAGGCAAGCCTGCGCGGACTGAAGTTCGTCGAGGAGCGATACTGAAACGCGCGGGTAGTGAAAAGCCGAACGGGCTGCGGTGACGCAGCCCGTTCGCCTTGAGGCCATTGGGCCTATTTCAGGCGGATCGTCACGCCGCCGACCGCGGCCGACACCTCCGCGCCGACCCTTGGACCGGTGAGCTGAAGGATCACGCCATTGCTGTTCTGCAACTGGACGGCACCGGCGCCAGCTGCGACCGCACCGCCGGCTCCGCCCACCGCGTAGGATCCTTCGATCGACGCGGGCCCCCTCAGATTGAGGGCCTTGCCCACGAACTTGCTGGTCGATGCGCCGATGGTGAGGCCGACGCTCATGCCGGAGACCGTGAAGGGATATTTCTTGCCCCTCAGAAGCAGCACGCCCTCCCCGCCGCCGACGCCGACGACGAACCCGCCCTTGGTGAAGACCACCGCAACGTCGCCGGTCTCGGCACGCGAGGGCGTGCTGAAGCCGGCAATGGCTGCGAGCGAGGCGATCAGGACGGCGCCGATGGTGAACTTTCTCATGACGTTTTCTTCCCCCTATTGAGCCAGGATCATGGCGAAGTAGCCAAACACGGTGAGCAGGATGCCCGAGACGGCATAGCCGACCGGGAATCCGATCCAGGGTACCGAGCTCTGGATTTCGACGGCCGCCTCGCGGCACGGTCCTGAATGCGAGCGGGCACCGGCGACGCCGCCCATCAGCACTGCAGGATTGATCTTGAAGACGTGGTAGCCGATCGCCCAGACGATGAAGGGCGGGATCGTGCAGGCGATGAAGCCGACCAGGAAGATCTTCAAGGCAACCGCGCCGGTGAGTTGTGCCAGAAGTCCCGCGCCGGCATTGACGCCGACGATGGCCACGAAGACGACGAGGCCGAGATCCTCCAGCACGTTCCGCGCCGCATTCGGCGTATTGCCGAAGAAGCGCAGCCGCGACACGACCGAGGACACGATCACGCCGGACAGCAGGAGGCCGCCGGCATTGCCGAGACCGATCTTGGCGCCGAATGCCGGGAATTCGATCTTGCCGATCAGGAAGCCGATGATCATGCCGACGGCGAGCGTCAGCAGATCGGTCGAGGTGTTGGACCGCGCAATGCGCCCCCACATCTCGCCGAGTTCGTTGACGGCGGACTTGAGGCCAACCACCGAGACGATGTCCATCCGCTCCAGCTTGGTCTTGAGACCGGCCGGAATCTGCACGCCGCCGCGTTCGACCTTGGTGACCTGCAGCTGGCCGGCGATCGCGGTATCGCGGAAGGACTCGAAGGTGCGCCCCACCATCTCCTTGTTGGTGATGAGGATCTCCGCCTGGTCCATGGGAATGCCGAGCGTCTTGGCATCTGCGACCTCCGGGCCGATCAGGCCCATCTTCTCGGTGAGATGTTCCGTCGAGCCGCCGAGCGCAACAACGTCGCCTTTCTGCAGCACGAATTCGGGATCGGCCCCTTGCGGCACGCCGTTCCGTCCCACATTGACGATGCGGTATTCCGGATTGACCGCGCGGAATTTCGCGATGCTCATGCCGACCGTCGCCGGGTTCTCCAGCCGGTAGGCACGCAGGCCGAACTGGCGATAGCCGGTCAGGCCGCCGCCCTCGAGATCCTTGACGCCGAATTCCGTCTCATACTGCTTGGCGGCGGCCTTGGCATCGACGCCCCACCAGCGCGGCAGATATTTGCAGATCAGGATGATGCCGACGGTGCCCCAGATATAGGTGATGCCGTAGGACAGCGCGATCATGCCCGAGGCCTCCTCGGGCTTCATCCCATCAGGCAGTTTGACGACGCCGGAGGTGACGGCCTGCTCGGCCGAACCGATCGCCGCCGACATGGTCTGCGACCCCGCCAGCATGCCGCCGGCGGCACCGGGCGGGAGCGAGAACATCTTGGCGCCGATCACGACGAGCGCGAGGCCGATGACGCTCGATACCACGGCCAGCAGACAGAATTTCAGGCCGTCGCCCTTCAGGCTGTTGAGGAAGGACGGACCGACCCGCAGGCCCACGCCGTACATGAAGAGATAGTAGAACAGGCTCTTGGCAAAATTGTTCAGCTCGAGCTTCACCCCATAGGTGGAGGCCCACACCGACAGACCGGCGCCCACCACGATGGCGCCGGCGACCATGCCGAGGCCATAGCCCTTGATGCTGGCCCGCCCGATATAGACGGCGAGCCCGACGACGAAGAACAGCAGCAGATACGGATTCTGCTGCAGGAACGTGAAGAACGCCTGCATGTTCGTCCCCTCCAAGCCTTATGACGCGGCCTTCAGCTTCGGCTGAGCACCGGGCTTCGGCCGGCCTAGTTTCGCCAAGGCTTCCGTGCGCACGAGCTTCAATCCTTCCTTGGCGTCGTAGCCATGGATCTCCTTCACATCGAGCTTGCGCATGAAGTCGATGGTTTCCTGGGTGATGACCTGGCCGGGCACCATGATCGGGAAGCCCGGCGGATACGGGATCACGAAATTGGCGGAGACGAGCTCGGGCCCGGCCTTCAGGCGCCGGTCGATCTCGGCATCGTTGAGCCGGATGTGCTCGCAGCCGGCGACGTCATAGGCCGCATAGAAGCCGGTGCGGATGTCACCTTCGTTGGTCTTGCCGCCGGCGTCGCCGCGGAAGCTCGGGTGGAAGTGCGAGAAGTTCGGCAGATCGGGCACATCCTTCATCAGGCTCGTGACCCGTGCCTCGAAGGTCTTCCTGGCATTGGCGCCGCCCTGGGCAAGGCCGCGGTCGATCTCGCCCGCGATCTCGGCGAGCACGCGGATCAGATGCGCGACGTCGCTGCGGGTGTTGTTGATGTTGGACTGGACCAGCACCGAATTGCGCGATGTCTTGTTGACCTGGATGTTGTACTCGCTGGCCAGAACGCCCTTGAACTGGGTTCCATCAAACCCTGCGGTCCCGCAGACCAACGTCATGCGGGTCGGGTCGAGGCAGAACTCGTCCTCGTCCAGGCTCTTGAGGATATTCGCCCAGTTCGCGCCGGCGGCGAGAAAGTCGGTGAAGCCGGTCTGGCGGTATTGGGCGGGCACCATGGCGTCGGCACCGAGGATGCGGAAGTATTTCGAGATCAGCGGATTGTTGTTGACCGCCTGGCGGATGGCGAACGCGATCTCGATCGCATTGGCGACGAGGCCATAGCCTTCCAGCTCCATCTGCCGCCGCGAGATATCGAGGCTGGCGATCAGCTGCTGGTTCGGACTGGTCGAGGCATGGGTGAACACCGCCTCCTTGAACTGCTGCTCGACCGTGTGGAATTCGACGTCCTTGACCGAAAGCATCGAGCCCTGGCGGATCGCCGACATCGACTTGTGGGTCGAGTTGGTCTGGTAGACGCGTAGCCGGATCTGCCTGGGATCGGGGATCAGCCGGACTTTGAGCAGCGTCTCGTCGGATGGGTTCTTGCCGAGCTCGGCCTGCTGCTTCTCATAGGCCGCGACCGACTTGGGATCGCGCATCCACGCCTCGATCTCGTTGGCGGCACCGAGGCCAGTGCGGCGGCGCAGGAACGGCGAGAAGCGCGCGAAGCCGAACCAGGCCTCGTCCCACAGGAAGATCAGGTCGGGCTTGATGGCGAGGCATTCCTCCATCACCCGCCGGGTGTTGTAGATGTGGCCGTCGAAGGTGCAATTGGTCAGGTCGATCATCTTGACGCGGTCGAGCCGGCCGTCGGCCTTGGCGTTCAGGAGCGCCTGCTTGATCGTCTTCAGCGGCACGGCGCCATACATCGAATATTCCGTCATCGGGAAGGCTTCGACATAGAGCGGTTGCGCACCGGCCAGCACCATGCCGTAGTGATGCGACTTGTGGCAGTTGCGGTCGACGATCGCGATGTCGCCGGGCGCGAGCAGCGCCTGCACCGCCATCTTGTTGGACGTCGAGGTGCCGTTGGTGACGAAGAAGACGCGATCGGCGCCGAGCGCCCTCGCCGCCTTCTCCTGCGCCTTCTTGATGTTGCCGGTTGGCTCCAGCATGCTGTCGAGGCCGCCGGTGGTGGCGCTGCTCTCGGCCAGGAACAGGTTCGGGCCGTAGAACTCGCCCATGTCGCGGATCCAGTCGGACTTGAAGATCGACTTGCCGCGGGCGATCGGCAGCGCGTGGAAGGTGCCGATCGGACGCTGGGCGTATTTCTTGAGATTGTCGAAGAACGGCGTGTCGTAGCGGTCCTGGATGCCTTCGAGGATCGATAGATGCAGCTCCAGCAGCTCTTCGATCGAATAGAAGATGCGGCGGACGACGCTGGCCTCGGGATCGCCAGCGAGCTCCTCCACGTCGCGGTTCGAGATCATGTAAAGGTCGAGTTCGGGCCTGATGCGCTTGATGATCTGCGCGAGCCGCAGGGCGGACGCGTCGGTTTCGTCGTTGAGGCCGGCCGCGGCCATGATCGAGCGGAGCACCGGCGCATTGTGCCGCGAACGCAGCCCAAAGCCCTCGTTGATGACGACGGCGCCGATGTTCGGATTGAGCAACGTCGCACAGAAGGCATCCTCGAGGCTGCCGACGATGACGGGCTCATAGATGAAGCCGTCGACAGGCCGCCGCAGTTTGCGCCATTCGGCGGCCAGTGCCGGCCATTGGCTGGATGATATGCCAGTGACAATCAGCGTCTCGAAATAAGGCCGGCGCGCCGTATGCGCGCCGAAGCTCGGCGGCACCAGCTCGGGTGCATCGCCATTGCCGTCATCCTTTGCGCTCCAGTCGCCGGCATGCTGACGGAAGGATCGCGTCGCCAGCGCCTGGGCAATTCTCGTCGCAAGGGCGAACGATGTCGCACCGTCCCCGGCGACTGCTGCTTCGCGCAGCGCCGCCATCAGTTGTAGACCGGGATAACCGTGATACTCCTCCGTGACCGAAAGCTCGGCCAGCGCCGCGTCATAGGCCGCGCGATTGCCGACGCGAGCCCAGACTTTCGCGGCCTCCACCAGGTCACGCCAGTCGTCCGCCCGCGCGCCGGGGCCGGAGAAGAACTGATCGATGCGCTTCTGTGCGAGCTTGGTGTCCTTGGACATGTCTCTCTCCCGATCGGTGCCGGCCAGTGGGCGAAGGTGATGGCGGATCGTGAGTACGGAGGCCGAGGCGCCATTGATCCAAGTCAACGGTCGCGCGTTATGGTGGACGCACGTCCCGCGACTGACGCTCTTTGCAATGCAGCATGCCTGTCAGGCGGAGCGTTGCGCCACCCCGGCACGATCTTCGCCAAGGACGCTGTCGAGCGAGCGCAGCCACTGGCTGCTGTCGGTCTTTTCCGCCAATCCCTCGGCGCGCAGCAGATCGCGCAGCTGCGCGTGCGCGCCGACAATGCAGAAGCTGATCCGGCGCGCGGCAAGCTCATCGCTCAGCTCATGCAGCATGCGCGCACCGGCGAGATCGATATAGGGCGATGCCGAAAGGTCGCAGGCGACCAGCCTGATGCCGGCGGAGCCGCGCAGCGCGGCCAGCGCAGCATCGAGGATTGTCTCGGCATTGATGTAGAGCAGCGAGGCTTCGGGTCGGAACGCTATGACGCCGACCAGCGGCTCGACGCCCTCATGCCTGGCGCTGTCGGAATAGCGGCCGCTGCCCGGCAGCCTGCCGAGAAATGCCACGTTCGGCCGGGAGGCCCGCGCCAGGAGCAGGAAGATCGAGGCAATCGCCGCCAGCAGCACGCCCTGGAGAATGCCGAGCAGCAGCACCGCGACCAACGCAATGGACGCGGCCAGGAAGTCGATCCGGCTGACCTGCCACATTCGCTTGAGCGCGGCGATATCGACGAGCTTGTAGACCGCGGCAAAGACGATGGCCGCGAGCACCGCCTTGGGCAAATTGGTCAGCAATCCTGTAAAGAACAGCAGGCAGAGCCCAAGGGTCACCGAGCAGATCACCAGCGCCAGCGGTGTTCGCGCGCCGGCGCTGTCGTTGACGGCGGATTGCGACAGGCCGCCGGCGACGGGATAGCCGTGGCCGAAGGCCGCAGCCAGGTTCGCGGCACCTAGCCCCAGGAATTCCTGGCGCACGTCGAGCGCATAGCCGTGCTTGGCGGCAAAGCTGCGCGCGGCGGAGACGCCTTCGATGTAGGCCAGCAGCACGCAGCCGGCTGCAAGCGGAAACAGATCGTCGAACTCCAGCAGGCCGAACGTCGGCATCGCCACCGCCGGCAGCCCCTCCGGTATCTTCCCGGTAACGGGCACACCCATTGCCGCAAAGCCGAGCATCGTCGCGACCAGGATCGCCAGCGCCACGATGGTGATGCCGACCGGCTTGCCCGGCAGCCGCCGTTCCCCGAGCAGCAGAAGCAGCAGCGCGACCGCGCCGATCGTCAGCACCAGCGGATGGATCTGACCGAGCTGCCCGATCAGCTTGATGGCCCGGTCGAAGAAATTGTGACCGCCACCGGCGACGCCGAGCAGGCTCGGCAACTGGCTCATGATGATGGTGAGCCCTGCCCCGGCCTTGAAGCCGACCAGGATGCTGTCGCTGACGAGGCGGACCAGCACGCTGAGCTTGAACAGCCAGGCGATGAAGCACAGCACCGCCACTGCAAAGGCCGCAAGGCTCGCGATCTGCGCATAGCGCACCGCGTCGCCGCCCGAGAGCGCGCCGACAGTGCCGGCGATCATCAGCGAGATCGCCGAGGTCGGGCCGATCGCAAGCTGCCTGGACGAGCCGAGCAAGGCATAGCCGAGGCCGCCGAGCATGTAGCCGTAGACGCCGACCTGCGGCGGCAGGCCGGCGAGCGCCGCATAGGCCAGCGAGACCGGGATCGCGTACGCGGCGAGCGTGATGCCCGCGACTGCGTCGGCAGGCAGCCATTCGCTCCGATAGGCAGCAAGCCAGCCGGCCGGCGGAAAGAACCGCATCCAGCTTGCGTCAGGCGGCGCGTTCATCTGATCACCTCACGTGGTGTCGCTTCGCAGCGCAAGAGGACTATCAGCAGCGCAACCACGGGAATGCCGAGCGCGAGGTCGGGAAAGACCTTGGTGACGAAGGCGCCGGCAGCCGCGCCGCAGCCGAACACCGCGCACAACGCAAAGAAGATGACCGATTTGCGCAGTGTCCCGAGCGGCGCCCCTCCGTAGACGACCGCAAAAATGGTTTCGACCGACTGACGCATGTTGCCGGTGATCATCACCGTGCTGCAGACGGAGCCCTCGACCTTGACGAACATTGCCGCCTGCATCGCCGCGACCAGGGAAATGCCGAGCGTGCCGGCCAGATCCGGGAGCCGGTTGTGCAGGATGCCGACCGTGATCAAGAACACGATCTCGACGAGGATGCTGAGTGCGCCGGCCCGGTCGCCGGCCACACGGCGCAGCCAGGCCGCGATCACGATGCCGACGGTGAAGGCCACGATCGGCGGCACGAAGTGCAATGCCTGCATCCAATCGCCGGCCATCGCGTAGACCCAGAGGAAGATCACATTGGCAGTCTGGGCATTGGCCATCACGCCGTGGATGATCCAGGTATAGGCGTCGATATATCCGCCGGCGAAAGCGAGCAGCATCACGATTTCGACCGTCTCATCGCGGCGGATCGCGCCGGCTGCGACGTCCAGCGTACTCATGTCGGCGATAGCGGCTGTCGCGAACTCTTCATTAGATCATTGGCCGCGGCTTCCCCTCGGCAAGGCTTGATCTGGATCAAGCAATGTTCCGACGCACCCAATCAAATCTGCCGCAATACGCCGGGGGAAATGCGACCATGGATACCGTCAGGTGGATCATCACCACCGCACCGGAAATCTTCCTGCTGCTGGCGATGGCGATCGGCACCCTCCTCGGCCGCATCAGGATCCGTGGCTTCTCGATCGGGACCACGGCCTGCATCCTGATCGTCGCGGTGCTGATCGGACAACTCGGGCACTTCACGTTCCCGCCGATCCTCAGGGCGATCCTGTTCAGCCTGTTCGTCTTCACCATCGGCTATCGCTCGGGGCCGGAATTCTTCGCCTCCTTGAGCGTTCGAACCCTGGCGCAGGTCGTGCTGGCGCTGGTGATCGGAACTACCGGGCTCGTCCTGGTGCTCGCCTTCGCCCATGCCTTCAAGCTCGATGCAGGCACCGCGGCGGGGCTGACCGCCGGTGCGCTGACCCAATCCTCCGTGATCGGTACGGCCTCGGGTGCGCTGGCGCAGCTCGGCCTGCCCAGCGACGTGCTGAAGCAGCAGGAAGCCAACATCGCGGCGGGCTATGCCGTGACCTACGTGCTCGGCTACATCCTCACGCTCCTGTTCGTGCCGTTCGTCGCGCCGCGGCTGATGCGCATCGATCTGAAGGCGGAGGCCAAGAAGCTCGAGGCCGAACTCGCCGGTGGTGCGCCGCCGAAGACGGAAAACCTGTCCTATCGCAAATTCCAGGCCCGGGCCTATCGCGTGTCCGCCGGCGCAGGCCGCACCGTCGCGGCGATCGAGGCCGAGATCGGCAGCCGTACGGTGGTGGAACGGATCGTGCGCGGCGGAGCCGACGTCAAGCTGCAGCATGACCTCGTGCTCGAGGCCGACGACGACATCGTCATTGCCGGCCCGACCGCGGCGATCGTTTCAGCCAAGCCCATCCTCGGGGCCGAGATCGATGCGGGGGAACTGCTGCGCAGCCTGCCCGGCAATGTGATCGAGGTGCTGGTCGAGAACCGCGACCTGCATGGCCGCTCGCTCCGCGAGATCGTCGAGCGGCTGGGTGACAATGCGCGCGGTGTCTTCCTGCGTGCGCTCACACGCATGGGCCGGGAGGTACCGCTCGGTCCCGACACCCGCGTCTATATCGGCGACGTCATGACCCTGGTCGGCAGCACCGGCAATATCGCGCGGGCCACGGCGCAAGTCGGACATGCCCTCAATACCAGCGAACGGACCGACATCGCCTTCCTTGCGGTCGGTATCGCCGCCGGTCTTCTGGCCGGTCTTGCCAGCTTCAAGGTCGGCACTGTCGCGCTGACGCTCGGAGGCGGTGGTGGCGCGCTGATCGCAGGGCTCGTCTGCGGCTGGCTGCGGACGCGCAAGCCCGGTATCGGTGCGATGCCGCCGGCCGCACAGCAAACGCTCAGCGATCTCGGGCTCGGCGGGTTCATCGCGGCCGTCGGACTCGGCAACGGGCTTGCCGCCTGGTCGGCAATCCAGACGCAGGGGCTCCTGCTGGTCGGCATGGGCATCGTCGTCACCCTGGTTCCGATGACGGTCGGAACGCTCGTTGCCTATTATTTGCTGCGCATGAACCCGGTCGTGACCTGCGGTGCGCTCGCCGGCGCCATGACGGTCGATGCCGCCGTCACCGGTGCCTGCGACGTTGCCGAGAGCCAGACCCCGGTGCTCGGCGTCGCCGTCCCCTACGCGGTCGGCAATGTCGTCCTCACCGTGCTCGGTCCGATCGTGGTGGCCGCCACGTTCACGGGTTGAGGAGGCCAGGATGTGCTTTGATCTCCCCGCAATCCGTCGCCTCCTTGCAACCGTCCTGCTCCTTCTCGCCGGGCTCATGGCGCCGGCCCGCGCCGAGGACGAAGTTCGCATTCAGGAGGAGATCTGGGCGCTGTCGCTGCCACTGCCGATGTTCGCCTACCTGGTGCGCCCGGTGGGCGACGGCCCCTTCCCGCTGGTGATCATGAACCACGGCGTCTCGCTCAACCCGAGGGACCGGAGCTTCTTTCCACTGGTGGAATTCCGTGACGCCGCAAAATGGTTCGCCAGGCGCGGCTACCTCGTGGTCGCGCCGGTCGGCAGCGGTTATGGCGCGGCCGCCATCGACATTCCCGAGCGCGCGCTCTACGGACCGTTCTTCTCCAAGGTCGGCAAGTGCACCAATCCGAACTTCCGCGATGCGGGCCTTGCGGTCGCACAGGTCGATCTCTGGATCATCGACCACCTGGCGGCCCAGAAGCGCATCATCCCCAAGGATGTGATCGTGGTCGGGCAGTCCGCCGGCGGCTGGGCTTCCATCGCCCTGTCGAGCGTCAATCCACCGCAAGTGAAGGCCATCATCACCTTCGCTGCCGGCCGCGGCGGCCGGGTCGGCGGCAAGCCCAACAACAATTGCGCGCCCGACAGGCTGGTCGAGGCCACCGCGGATTTCGGCCGCACCTCGCGGGTGCCGATGCTGTGGATCTACATCGAGAACGACACGTTCTTCGGGCCCGATCTCTCGAAGCGCATGCATGCGGCGTTCACCGCCGCCGGCGGCCGCGCCGAGTATCACCTGATGCCGCCGTTCGGCGATGAGGGGCATTTCTTCATCGGCTCGCCCGATGCGATCCCGCTTTGGTCACCGTTAGTGGCAAAATTTCTCGAGGCACAGAAATAGACCTGCCCTGGAGGCGCAACCATGTCAGCTATCCATAAACGGCTCTGTGGCCTGCTGATCGTCGCGGTCTTGGGCGCCGCGACATATCCTGCCATCGCCGCGCCAAAAGCCGCGCGCGCAGACAAGCCTGCCGAGGTGGCAACGCGCGGTCAGCGCGAAGTCAAGGACGTCACCTACGGTGACTGGCAGAAATTCTGCTTCAAAGCCGGCGGCGCGCCGATGCTGTGCCGGACGACCATCAGCGGGACATTCCCGACCGGCCAGGTAGCTGTGCGCGTCGACCTGATCGAACGCGAGGGCACGCCGACGGCCCGGCTGCAGCTCTTCGTGCCGGTCGGCATGTACCTGCAGCAACCGGTCAAGCTGTCGATCGATCGGGGCAGCGCCTTCAGTGTTCCCTATAGCTGGTGTCTGACCAATACCTGCATCGCCGCTGACGTCGCGCCTGCCGGCATCATCAAGGAGATGGAGTCCGGGAAGGCGCTGGCGCTCGAGGTTGTCGATTCGAATCTGCTGGCGCTGACGACCCAGGTGCCGCTGGCGCAGTTCGGCACGGTCCACAAGGGTGCGCCCACGAAAATGCTCGAGCAATATGTCGAGGAGTGATCGGCGTTTCGCGTTTCGGTGCTATGCGGCAGCGGCACGCGTGACGGAATCGATCAGGGATTGCGCCGTGAACGGCTTTGTCAGATAGGCGACGCAGCCCGACGCAACCGCGGCACTACGGTTCACCGGGCTGTCGTTGCCAGTGATGTAGATCACTGGGGCCGTAACCCCCTCCTCCGCGAGCTTGCGGCGCAACTCGACACCCGACTTGCCGTCGAGATTGATGTCGAGGACGATGCAGATCGCCTTGTCGAAATCGTCGTGATCAAGCAAGGCCGCCGCGGAATCGAACAGCGTGACGGCGAATCCATGCGCGCGCAGCAGCCTGTTCATGCTGACTCGCATGGAGGGATCGTCGTCGACGATGAAGACTGATTCGCGCATCGGCAGGAAAGCGACCTTTCGGACTAGGCACGATGCTGACGCGGCGGCTGCAATCAACACGTGCCACACGCGCATGGCAGCACCACGTCAACGCGCTTCATATTGTCCTTTGGGGCAGTGACACGGCAGGAACTGGATTCGAAGCGACGGAATAGCTAACCGCCATTCGAATCCAACATTCCAAGCCGCTCCGCGATAGAAACGAGCTCGGCAAGCGAATGAACCTGCATCTTCTCCATCACCTGATGGCGATGCGCCTTCACGGTACGCTCGGTCGTCCCGAGCTCGTAGGCGATTTGCTTGTTGATCCTGCCGCGGACGATCAGATCGAACACCTGCCGTTCGCGCTGCGTCAGCGTCGCAAGGTGCGCACGAAAGGCTTCGAGCCTGCCACGATGGCTGCGCGCGGCATCCTGCCTTGCCAGTGCACGCGCGATCGCGTCGAGCAACAGCTCTGACGACACAGGTTTGGTCAGGAAGTCTTCCGCTCCCGCCTTGATGGCCTGCACGGTCGTCGGCGTGTCGGCATGCCCCGTCAGGAATATGATCGGCAACGTCGAGCCCGAGGCGATCAGGCGGTTCTGCAGTTCAGGGCCGCTCAAGCCCGGTATACGCACGTCGAGCAGGATGCATCCCGGCTGCTCGTCGTCCAGCGCTGCGTTCAGGAAGTCCTGCGCCGATGCGTAAGTGACGACGTCATAACCTGCAAGCTTCAGCCGGCGCTCGATCGCCGTCCGGAACGATGCGTCGTCATCGACAACATGGACAAGACCGGGCACCATTTACCTCGCGTAAAATTCAATAAAGCAATCTTTAACCGTGGCCGCGTGGTTGCCAACGGTTCAAAAACCGAAACATATGCTTCGCAACAAAATACTTTCCGGTCTCCATCGAGGTCTTCTCAGTCCGCGCAGCGAACGCCCCCCGCTGTCCCTTGGGACATTGACCCTTGGGACAATGGATTGAAATACCTCGTTAGTCGTAAATCAACCTCGGCGGGAGTGCGATTGCGCGGCGAATTTCCGCTGCGAGAGATTTTGTCTCAAAGGCCAATTCGACGGTAAGCTGAGGAGCTGGCCCATGTTCGTTCGCGTCACGACGGATTCCGCGCTGCGTCCCAACTCTCTTCGCGACCTCGGCTTGACGAGCGATTCAAATGCGCTCGTCAGTTTAATCGAGTTTTCCTACAAGAAGGGCGCCGAGATCTACGGCGAGAAAGAACCCGCCGAATATGTCTACCAGGTCAAGTCTGGCGCGGTGCGGAGCTACAAGCTGTTGTCCGACGGCCGCAGGCAGATCGGCGCGTTTCACCTGACCAGCGACATTTTCGGTCTGGAGAACGGGAACGAGCATCGTTTCACGACCGAGGCGATCGTCGACACCACGGTTCGCCTCGTGCGGCGGCAAAGCCTCGAGATCGTGGCCGAGAGCGATGCCATGGTTGCCAGAAACCTGCTCAGCATGACCACGAACAATCTGCAGCATGCGGAAGATCACATGCTGCTGCTCGGCCGCAAGACCTCGCTGGAGCGGGTCGCGGCTTTCCTGCTGGAAATGGACAAGAGGCTGACCGCTGCGGGTGTCCTGGCGCTGCCGATGTCGCGGCGCGATATCGCCGACTATCTCGGCCTGACGCTGGAAACCGTCTCTCGCGCCCTCTCGCGACTGCACGAGCTCGGCATCCTCGGATTCATCGGCAACACGCAGCGCCAGATCGTGCTCCTGGACCGGGAGCAGCTCGCGAGCCTCGATCTTCAGCCCTGAGCGGCGCCAGGTCCTATCGAACCGCGTGCGAGGCCGCCTCCAGGATGGACCGCGCGACCTCCGAAGTGCCCGTGATGATGATCTGCACGCCGATGCAGAGCAGCAGGAACGCCGACAGCTTCGTGACGACGCTCGTTCCCTCCTGCCCGAACAGGCGCGCCATGGCGCTGGATTTCCGGTAGGCGTGGTAAATCGTGACGGTCACGGCCAGCGCGACGACCAGCGACACGATCGACGATGCGAACATGCCATCCAGACTGTCCGATCGGCTGATGCCGATCGCGATGGCGGTCGCGATCGTCCCCGGCCCCGTCGTGAGCGGGATGGTCAGCGGAAAGAAGGCCATGCGCTGGATTGTCGCAACATCGGCCGACGCGGCCGCGTGCGCGCTGGCGGAGGTCGGCGTCGCATGCAGCATGGACCAGCCCGCCGCCGCCACCACGAGCCCGCCGGCGATTCGCAGCGCGGGAATCGTGACCCCGAAGATATTCAGGATCTGGCTTCCGAGGAACAGCGACACCAGCAGGACCGCGAACGCATAGGCTGCGACGCGCAGCGCGACACGGGCACGCTCGGCCTCGGACAGGCTGATTGTCCTGTCCAGGAAGATGAAGGCGAGTCCGTACGGGTTGATGATCGCAAACAGCGCGCCGAAGCCGAACAGGAAATCGGCAACCCATCTTGACGCGGTCAATTCAAGCATTGTCTTGACTCGGGAGCCGTTTGATCGCCTCGAGATGCTCGATCGTCTTGCGCAGGACCTCGAACAGGATGGCCGCCGACCAGCCGAACAGCAGGATGCCGTTCATGGCCGTCAACGGCCCGATCAGGCGCCATTGGGGCACCGGCGTGATGTCGCCATAGCCGAGCGTGGTGTAGTTCACGAAGGCGAAATACAGCAGGTCGCTCCCCGGCTGCGCCGCCTGGACGAGCCAATACGTGCAGACCCAGACCAGGACCTCCACGGTGTGCGCGACGCTCAACGCTGCGGCCGTTGCGACCATCACGCCCATCAAATGCAGCCGCGGACTATCGGTCTGCCTCAAGCCGGCCGCTCGCGCGATCGATACGGCAATGACCGTTGCCAGCGCGTGCATCCCGATATTGATCGCGCTGACCAGCGCGCCGACAAGGACCTGGAGCAGCATCAGGACCGACCTTCTTGCCTTTCGGGCCAATCTCGGTGCGACGGAAGCCGCTCAACAGCAGCGCCGGAGGTCGCCTGCGAGCGTGAAGTCATCGTTGGACGGCAGTGGAAATTTCGGCCTGATCCTGCGCCTGCAGCGCTGCGGAACGGTCGATCTGGATCCAGGCCGCCGCGAGTTCCCAGGCGACCGCCAGGATGATCGGGCCGATGAAGAGGCCGATGATGCCGTGCGCCAATGTGCCGCCGATGACCCCGATCAGGATGACGAGCGTCGGCGTGCTCAGGCCGCGGCCCATGACCAATGGCTTGAGGATATTGTCGAGCAGTCCGACGACGACGAGGAAGATCGTCAGAGGCACCGCCGTGGTCACCTCCTTGTCCATCCAGATCCAGATCACCACGGGCACGAGGACGATCGCAGCACCGATCTGCACGATCGACAGCAGCAGAACGAGGATGGCGAGCAAGCCGGCGCTCGGAATGCCCGCAAGCTTGAGGCCGATGCCGGCGAGCAGCGCCTGGATGATCGCAACGCCGATCACGCCTTGCGACACCGCCCGGATCGTAGCGCCCGCCAGCTCGAGAAAATGCTCGCTCTGCTCCGGCACGATGCGGAACAGGAAACCGCGGACCGCGCCAACGAGCTGCGGTCCGTACGGGAACAGGAAGCCGGCGACAAGCACCGACAGCAGGAACTGCAACGTGCCGACACCGGCGCTGCCGGCGAACGACAGCATCACCCCGGCCAGCGGTTTCAGATATGGCGCCACCTCGCGCAGAACGGCACGAATGTTGGTATAGGCCAGCGTCCAGAAATCGAACAGCTGCTGGCCGATCAGGGGCCAGTCCTTGAGCCATTCCGGTGCCGCCTGGAGCACGACATCGCCGCTGCCGATCTGGCTCGCGAGATCCTTGATGCCTTCGGCCGCGCTCAGCCCGAGCCATGCCGCCGGACCGATAACGATGCCAAGCATCATCAGCGTGAGGATGATCGCCGCCGTCCGGGGACGACCGCCGAGGCGTTTGGCGAGCCAGCTGAAGGCGGGATAGAACGCGACCGCTAGCACCGCGCTCCAGGTCAGGATCGGCACGAAGGGGCGGATGATCAGAAACGTCCATGCGATCAGGAGCGCCAGCAATCCGAGGCGGATCATGAGCTGGACGATCTGCTCCGCGGAGAGAAGCTTGCGAAGTGGGGTCAAGACGACGCTGTCCTTCCGGGAGTGCGGATACCCGATGGACGTAGCGGCCTCCGCCGCCCGGCATTCTTGATCCAGATCAAGCGACCGCGACGACCGGTCGCTCCTCGCCGATCTCACGCGGCATGCACGCGAAGAATGCCGGTCAGGACATGCGCGCGGACGATCGAATCCCGGCAAGCCCGCATTCGGCAACCCGTTGTAATGGCTATAGTAATTTCGGCGCTGCCCGGATGGCGCAATCCACAGGGGGAAGCTGATCGGCACTTGCTGGCGGGAACGGATTCCCCTGCCTCCGGATTGACCGGGATGGATAGGTTCTTCCTTGCGACGATGGTTTCGGCCGTGCTGCTGCTGATCGTGGCTGCCGACCTCCTGGTCAACGGCGTCGGCCTGCAGCCGCCGCCGACGCAACTGGCCAACGTGGTGCCGGTGCCGCCGCGCCTGTTCAGATAGTGCGACGCCGCGTCTTGCGGCCGAATGACCGATTTCGATGGTTCCGACGGAACATTTCGGCCCGATTCCGACTTCTGCTCACCGCGCCAGCCACAACGGCCAGCGCGATCCGGACAGGCTCAGCTCCGCTGTGGTAGGGGGAGCTGAGCCACCGTCGGCGTCCGCACGGGCAAATTGAACGATTGTTACCTACGCCCATAGGGACCGGGATCGATCAAACGAGCCATGCGAGCGACATAGAGGAATTGCTTGGGCGAGAACCAGAAGACGCGCTTTGGATTGGGGTCGTCGTCGACCGCGATATTGAGCGAGCGAAATGTCGCCATCCAAGCGAGCTTCGAACAGTAGAATCCGGCATCGTCGTTCAGGTCGAAATTCCAAAAATCGTACGGCCTTCCAACGTACTTTCTCGCTTGGTCCGGAATTCGGACGCGATCAGCAGCTGAGAGCTTGGCAAGGCGGCCGAGCCATACCACCTCGCCGGCCCGCTCGGTCGCCCAGTCCGAGTAAGGTCGGCGAACGACGCCTTTGCCCCAGAGCGCCTCGATGATCCAGGGAGCGCCTGCTTGGTCAACGTCGATGATCGCAACATGGCCCACATAGAACGGGCTGCCGACCGAGTACGTCGCGTTTCCCGGCTTGCGGGTTCCCGTGTATTGCGCGCGAAATTCCTCGTAAGTGAGCTTACGCATGCGTTCGATTTGAGCCGGGGTGAAGTAAGGCGCCTTTGTCGCAACATTGGCGATAAAGCGATCGCGCTCCTCATACCATTTGGCTTTGTCGGCATCCACCGGGCGCGGCGGCCCGGCGTCATAGGGCACAAAGACGCCCGGCTTTTTCGGCCAGAGGAAGTCACCACTCTGAAACTGTTTTGGGTCCGGCATCGGAGGCTGACCCGTGGCCGCATGTGTCGGCCCGGATCGCGCTAGGAGCGCCAGAGTGAATGCTGTGCCGACAAGTCGAAGACAGTCGCGACGGTCCTGCATCGATCGCTCCTCAAGCCAGCCTAGTAGCCTTCCTTGGAACCTTGGTCGTTCAGGTCGGTCGGGATCTCATAGATGTCCCCCTTCGCCACCGGAAGATGCGGATTCCTAACATCGTATGTGCTGTTGCCGGATGCTTGGCTGACGCACCACCCCCGGATCTTGATCGTGTCGACCTTCTGAAACCTGGCCTGCATGAGAAGCCCATACTTCTTGCAAGCCTCCATCGACCCAAATTCGAGGTGATCGGTATTGTGGAGGCTCCAGACCTGCTTTCCTGGCGCCGCGGGTGGCGAGACGAAGAACATCATAAAGAGAATAAATCCCGACATTGTACACCCTGCACTAGCGAGGAAGGTTACGAATAGCGTTGATGATGCTCTGCTGGTTGGTCGTGGTATCCAGCTTCTCTTGCGCATTGACGCGGCTGGTGACGGTGACGCGGTCCGGACCATCCTTGAAGTTGCCGCCGACCGGCAGGGTCTGGACAACAAGAGTGCTGCTGCTGGTATCGGGGCTTAAGGTTATGAGCAGGATCTCGTCCATATCGTACGATCCCGACAATGCACCGAATGCGGTGCCAAACGGGAAGCTATAGGTGAAACTTCCGTTGCCATTGAATTTGACGAATATCTGCGAGCTGTAGGTGGGCGAATCCAGCTTGGCGAGCGCCCCCATGGCCGTATCCTTCGCCTCGACAAGGCGAATGAGCCATTCACCAATTCCAAGATGCTCTGTCAGAACGTGAGCGCGCGGGCTGTCGACCGGGCAGATCAGCTGATTCTTGGGATTCGAAATCAGCTCCTTCGAACTCGTCTTGAATGTGATGGAGACGTCACGGGTCCCTTTGGCATCGACGGCGCCGCCGGGAGAGCCGACCGATCCGAACGCCCAATTATTGAAATATTTGGCCGCGGAGAGTGTCGTGCTCCTGCCTGTCGAGCCCACGCCTCCGTTGATCTCGGCGTCCATCTTCGGCGACAACTTGATTGCGACAAGCCACTTGTTGGCCTTGAACGAGCTATACTTGGGCGCGCTGAGCCTGACGAAGGCATAGCGCAATTCGCAGGCCGTGTGCTGGAGGATCTCCCGAACGGGCAGACTGGTGTCGTCCGGCATGGGCGGGATGATGCTGCAGCCGCCTATCCATGCACCACTCGCGACGACAATTGCGCAACTGGCTATTCGCATACCAACCACCCCACACAAACAAAGTAACAGGACTATCTGCAATCCGAACGCTAACGACTGATGGCTGCGACAACCTGTGATTCTTGAGGGCTCGCGCCGGTGACGCGAACGTTCCAGCTGCCTATCGCCGGCGATGGCACGGTGCATGTCGCAAACGCGTCCGCAACCGACGAGGTGCAGGCCGGACTGCTCGCGCCTGGTGCCGTCAATTCGAGGGTCAGCGTGGCGAACGTTGGCGTCGTGTTGACGCTCACGGTGAGGAAGCCACTCGCGTTGACGATCGAGAAGGAGCCGTTCAGATGATCCGGCGTGTTGATGAAAAGATGATACGGAGCACCGTAGGCTCGCACGCCCGGGTTCTTGACGAACGCGTTTGGATTGGCTGCGAAGGCCGGATTCGCGTTAGGACCGGCGACTGATGTGATCCAGGAGATGTTCTTGAATACTTCGACGTCGTAGGTTGGGCCGCCTTTCCCGGCCCGGCAGTCGTCCGGACCGCCCGACGTGACACCTACGAGCCTCACAGCACCGTCTATGGTGGCGAAGGCGGGGCCGCCGGAATCTCCGTGACATGTACTGCCAAGGATCTTGTTTTCGTTGCGGAGCTTGAAGCTCCAGCAAAAATCCTCATCGAAGCCGGCGTCCTTGCACGCGGAAGCCTGAATGGTCGCCCACAACTTTATACCTTCGGAACCGTCGACGGGTGGCCCCGGCTGCGGGGACCCGTTGGCCTTCAAGGGGCTATGCACACCGAAGCCGACAATCGTCGCAAACTCCCCGGGCTTGATCGAGCGTACCGTGTTGAGTGGCGCGGGCATCACATCGGTGATCTCCTTTGCCAACTTCAAGATCGCCAGGTCCTTTTTGGGAAATGCATAATTTGGATGGATAACGATCTGGTCGACGGCAACCACGCCGCGATCATGGAAGAAGACCGAGACGAACCGCTTGTCGTCGATCTTCACGTCCTCCTGGCCTCGCTTGTAGGTCGCGGAAAGACAGTCCTTCGCAGTCTTCGAGTTGACCTGCTCGCAAAAGCAGTGCGCTGCCGTGAGGACGGAGGTCGACGAGATCAGCGTGCCGGTGCACAAAGCTGAAGAGCCAAATCCCTCCCAAGCATAAGCTATCTCGACGACAGAGGGATAGTCGACCGTAGCAGCGGAGCCGGGGCCGACGACATACGGCGTAAGCGTGCTTGGCCTCAGTCCACCCAGCCCCTGGAGGTGGGGCGGCAAAGGAAGCGTGCGACCATCCGTGCCGAGCTGGAGAATCTCCTGCATATCGGTCGGGACAATGATGGCGTCGAAACGTTGCTTGGCTTCGGCAGGAGCCAAAGTCTGGAGGTCCGTCTGCGCCTGATGAAGCTTGCTCGAGAAATCGCGGAGCTGCGTTTGATGATCCTGCAGGAAATCGAGCTTGCGAATGTTCGGTGCCGAATCCAGTTGTTGGAAGCGAAGCGTATTCTCGACAGCCCGAATGTTCGCTCCCGTTCCCTTGCCAGCGATCTGGCTAAAGGCGCTCACGTCCAGTGTTTGGCTTTTGCTGCCGGCAAGCTTGGTGCTGGCCGCTTTATTCACGCTCTCGACAGTCTGCAGATGATTGTCGACGAAGGACGAGAGATCTTTGAGCCTGATCGACGCAGCCTTGAATGGATCAGGCGCTTTCAGCTCGTCCGCCGAGCTGAAGTTTAGGCAAAAAACAGTCAAACACGCAGCAGAAATTGCTGCAGCGCGCGCGCGTGCGCCGACCAACATCCCCATCACCGGCATCCCCAATTCCGGCGGCCTGTATCAACCTATGATGGCATTTTAGGAAACGGCAAACAAGGTGGCAGTCGCGAAAAAACTGTCAGAGAGCTCGACATGCTCGCGCTCTCTGTGTTCGTCGCTCAGTTGGTCTCAGTTCGCACCGATGCGGATGATTGGTGCGAAGGACCAAAACTACCCCCCGCTCCGATACACCTGGATATCGAGATCCCGGATCTTCTTCCGCAGCGTGTTGCGGTTGAGGCCGAGCAGATCGGCGGCGCGGATCTGGTTGCCGCGGGTGGCGGCGAGCGCTGCCGTGAGCAGCGGAACCTCGATCTCCTTGAGGATGCGGTGGTAGAGGCCCGGCGGCGGCATGCCGTTCGGAAAACCCTGGAAGTGCGAGGACAGATAGGCCTCGACCGCGCCGCCGAGATTGTCGACACCCTGCTGGACCGCGGCGCCCGGACTGACCGAGGGCGGCGCCAGTTCGCCGTCGATGACGGAGGACGTGATCACGTCCTGCGGATAGAGCGCGGCAAGGCGCCGGGCGAGGTTCTCGAGCTCGCGCACGTTGCCGGGCCAGCGGTGCTGCTTGAGCCGCTCCAGCGCCAGGGCGTCGAGCTTCTTCGGCGGCAGACCGTCCTTCTCGGCCAGCGAGAAGAAGTGCCGCACGAGATCGGGCAGATCCTCGATGCGCTCGCGCAAGGGGGGCAGGCGCAGCGGCACGACGTTGAGGCGGAAGAACAGGTCCTCGCGGAACAGGCCCTGCTGGATCAGGACGCGGAGATCCTTGTTCGAGGCCGCGACGATGCGCACGTCGGTCTTGATCGGGGTGCGGCCGCCGACGGTGGTGTATTCGCCCTGCTGCAGGACGCGCAGCAATCGGGTCTGCGCCTCCATCGGCATGTCGCCGATCTCGTCGAGGAACAGCGTGCCGCCCTCGGCCTGCTCGAACCGGCCGGAGGCGCGGGTGTTGGCGCCGGTGAAGGCGCCGCGTTCATGGCCGAACAGCTCGGACTCGATCAGGTCGCGCGGGATCGCCGCCATGTTGACGGCGACGAACGGGCCGTTGCGGCGCTTGCCGTAATCGTGCAGCGCGCGCGCCACCAGCTCCTTGCCGGTGCCGGACTCGCCCGTGATCATCACGGTGAGGTCGGTCTGCATCAGGCGCGCCAGCACGCGGTAGATTTCCTGCATCGCCGGCGAGCGGCCGACCAGCGGGATCGCCTCCATCTCGGCGTCCTCGTCCGGCGTCGAGACCCGCTCCTTCGGCTCGGCCAGCGCGCGGCCGACGATGGCGATCAGCTCCTTCAGGTCGAAGGGTTTTGGCAGATATTCATACGCGCCGCGCTCGGAGGCGCGGATCGCCGTCATGAAGGTGTTTTGCGCGCTCATGACGATGACGGGCAAATTCGGCCGCATCTTCTTGATCCGCGGCAACAGGTCGAAGGCGTTTTCGTCCGGCATCACCACGTCGGTGATGACGAGATCGCCCTCCCCCTGGCTGACCCAGCGCCACAGCGTTGCGGCGTTGCCGGTGAGCCTGACTTCATAGCCGGCGCGGGAAAGTGCCTGATTGAGAACCGTGCGGATGGCGGTGTCGTCATCAGCGACGAGAATGCTACCTGCGGGCATCGTTAATCCTCATTTTGCCCCCTGTGACGCAGACGACGACTTCCCGGCAGAGCCGTCGCGACTGCTTTGATCGGCATGTTTCACCGATGTGGAATACATCGGCATCAGCACGCGGAAGGTGGTTTTGCGCGGCTGAGATTCGCATTCGATGATGCCCCCGTGATCGCCGACGATTTTTGCGACCAGCGCCAAACCGAGACCAGAGCCAGTCTGCTTGGTGGTCACGAAGGGATCGAACAGGTTGGGCAGAAGATCATCGGGCACGCCAGGTCCATTGTCCCTCACGCAGAATTCGAGCGGCAGGGATACCCGGGATTTTTGACCGGGGACTGACAGGCGCACGCCGGGGCGGAACGCGGTGGTGAGCTGGATCTCGGCGTCGGGCACGTCGATCAAGGCTTCGGCGGCATTCTTCACGAGATTGAGGAACACCTGGATCAGCTGATCCTGGTTCGCCAGCACCGGCGGCAGCGAGGGATCGTAATCCTCGATGAAGCGGATGTTGCGGGCAAAGCCCGACTGCGCCAGCCGCTTCACGTGGTCGAGCACCGAATGGATGTTGACGGGGCCGCGTACCACGGGGCGTTCGTCGCCGAACACCTCCATGCGGTCGACCAGCGTCACGATGCGGTCGGCCTCGTCGCAGATCAGCCGCGTCAGCATGCGGTCCTCGGACGAGGCCTGCTGCTCCAGCAGCTGCGCCGCGCCGCGAATGCCCGAAAGCGGATTCTTGATCTCATGCGCGAGCATTGCTGCTAGCGCTATCACCGAGCGCGCCGCGCTGCGATGGGTGAGCTGCCGATCCATCTTGTCGGCGATGGTGCGCTCCTGGAGCATCACCACGATGTAGCCGGGCCGCTCGGTGAGCGGCGCCACGTGCAGGTCGACCTGGCGGTCGCCGCCCATGCGCGGCGTGCCGAGATCGACCTTGTATTCATTGACCGGCGAGTTCGAGGAGCGCACCTGGTCGATCAGCGCCAGCAAGGGGCTGCCGAAAGGCACCAGCTCTTTCAACGACTGCCGCTTCAGGAACTGCGTTGAGATCTCGAAAAAGGCTTCGGTTGCGATGTTGGCGCCGACGATCTTGCCGTCCGGCCCGATCATCAGCACGGGATTGGGAAGCGCATCCAGGATCGCGTCGCTGTCGGACGGAAGCGGCCGACGATGTTCAGCGGCTGAGCTCATGCAGCAGCGCTCCATGCGAAGTCGTCGAAGGCATCTTGCAGTGAACCGTGAACGAGGCGCGGATCCTCGGAGGTGAGGATCTTCTGGCGCCAGGATTTCAGCTTCTCGGCCGGCGCGCGGCTCACATCGGCCGCGACGTCGAGCGCCCAGCCGAGATGCTTGCGCGCATGCCTGAGACCGACGCGCAGACCATAGAGCGCGCAGACGCCCTCATAGAGGGTGCGGACATAATGCAGCTGCGTCTGAAGCGACGGCGTGGCTTCCACTGCCCCGCCCTTCAGGCGCCGGCCGATCTGGCCCGGCAGCCAGGGCTGGCCCTGCGCGCCGCGGCCGATCATCACGGCATCGGCGCCGGAGGCCTCGAGCGCGGCAAGCGCCTTCTCGTACGAGGTGATGTCGCCATTGACGATGAGCGGGAGAGAGATCGCCTCGCGCACGGCGCGGATCGCATCCCAATCGGCCTCGCCTTTGTAGAACTGGCAGCGGGTACGGCCATGAACGGTGACGAGCTTGATGCCGGCGGCTTCGGCGCGCCGCGCCAGTTCCGGCGCGTTGCGGCTGTGGTCGTCCCAGCCGAGCCGCATCTTCAGCGTCACCGGAACCTTTACCGCGGCGATCGTCGCATCGATCAGGCTGACGGCGTGGTCGAGATCGCGCATCAGGGCCGAGCCGGACTGGCCACCGGTGACATGGCGGGCCGGACAGCCCATGTTGATATCGATGATGTCGGCGCCCTCGGCTTCCGCGATGCGGGCGCCTTCGGCCATCCAGTGCGTCTCGCAGCCGGCAAGCTGGACCACGTGCGGGCCGATTCCCGTCGCTTCGCAGCGCAACCGCGACATCCGGTGGCCGTTGGCAAGCTCATCGCTCGCAGTCATCTCGGACACGACCAAGCCGGCCCCGAGCTCGGCCACCAACCGCCGAACGGGCGAGTCAGTCACCCCCGACATCGGCGCCAGGAAGACCGGGGTGGCGACTTCAATATCGCCTATTTTCAACGGCTTAGAGCCGGATACTGCCGGGCCTGTCACAGGGGTCTCGTCAACTCAGCAGCGCCTCATCGCGCTGGCCATGACCTATCTTGCGCACAATTCTTGTGCAGTCAAGCGTCATGCCTACAGTTTAGACAGTTCTGCAGATCTTTCAAGTGCAGTGCAGCAAAATGCTGTTTCCCACAATCCGGGGAAACCCCCTTTTTTTGCGGGCCTGCCGTGCTAGAGGCATGCCGGCACATCACCCCCTGCTCTTTCATTAGCAACTGAGTATTTGAGTCCTATGGCGAAATCACAACGTACCGCTGTCGTCCTCGTGGCGGCCGGACGCGGCCTGCGCGCCGGCGCCGGCGCGCCGAAGCAATATCGCGAGATCGGCGGCGTGCCTGTGATCTATCGCGCCATGGAAGCCTTCAGCCGCCACGCCGATGTATTTGCGGTGCAGCCGGTGGTGAACCCCGACGACAGCGCCATGTTCACGGCAGCGGTCGCAGGATTGAAGCACGAGGCGCCGACCAATGGCGGCGCCACCCGTCAGGCTTCGGTGCTTGCTGGCCTCGAAGCGCTGGCCAAGCACAAGCCGGACATCGTCCTGATCCACGACGCCGCGCGGCCCTTCGTCTCGGAAGGCGTGATCTCGCGCGCGATCGAGGCGGCGAGCCGCACCGGCGCTGCGATCCCGACCGTTGCCGTCACCGACACCATCAAGGTCACCGGCGCGAGCGGCAATGTCGAGGACACGCCGGACCGGTCGCGCCTGCGGATCGCGCAGACGCCGCAATCCTTTCGTTTCGACGTCATCCTCGAGGCGCATCGTCGCGCCGCGAAGGACGGGCGCTCCGATTTCACCGACGATGCCGCGATTGCCGAATGGGCGGGATTGACGGTTGCAACCTTTGAAGGCGATGTTGCCAATATGAAGCTCACCACCCCCGAGGATTTCGTGCGCGAGGAAGCGCGCCTGGCTGCCCAGCTCGGCGACATCAGGACCGGCACCGGCTACGACGTGCACGCCTTCGGCGAAGGCGACCATGTCATGATCTGCGGCGTGCGCGTGCCGCACAGCAAGGGTTTCCTGGCGCATTCCGACGGCGATGTCGGCCTGCATGCGCTGGTCGACGCCATCCTCGGCGCGCTCGCCGACGGCGACATCGGCTCGCACTTCCCGCCGAGCGACGCCAAGTGGAAGGGCGCCTCCTCCGACCAGTTCCTGAAATACGCCATCGAGCGGGTCGCCCAGCGCGGCGGCCGCGTCGCCAATCTCGAGGTGACGCTGATCTGCGAGCGGCCGAAGATCGGCCCCTTGCGCGACACCATGCGCGCGCGCATCGCCGAGATCTCCGGCGTCGACATCTCGCGCGTCGCGGTGAAGGCGACCACCAGCGAGCGGCTCGGCTTTACCGGCCGCGAGGAAGGCATCGCGGCCACCGCGAGCGCCACTATCCGTCTTCCCTGGAGCGTATAAGGCCATGGGCGGCAGCGACGCACGCGCCCTCTCCCGCTCGCTGCTGGATTTGTGCCGGATGCGCAAGCTGACGATCGCGACCGCGGAGTCCTGCACCGGCGGCCTGGTTGCCGGCGCGCTGACCGACATCCCCGGTTCCTCCGACGTCATCGACCGCGGCTTCGTCACCTATTCCAATGAGGCCAAGCGCGCGATGCTTGGCGTCGAAGCGGGTACGCTGACGAATTTCGGCGCCGTCAGCAAGGAAACCGCAACCGCGATGGCGATCGGCGCGCTGGAGCGTGCCGATGTCGATCTCGCCGTCGCCATCACCGGCATCGCCGGCCCCGGCGGCGCCACGCCCGGCAAGCCGGTCGGTCTCGTGCACTTTGCCGCCGCCGCGCGCGACGGCCGCATCATCCACCGCGAGCACCGTTTTGGCGCCATCGGCCGCAGCGCCGTGCGCGCCCGCTCGGTGGTCGAGGCGCTGCGCATGCTGATGGACCTCGCCCGCGGCCCGCAAGTCGCCGCCAAGCCGCAGCGCACCGCCACAAGCCGCCTGCGCCCGCGCGTGACCCGCTCGCCGCGCCGGCATGCGGTGAAGCGCCGCCCGCCGCGCTCGCCCAGGGGCTGAAGCCCCTCACGCCGCCGCAAGCAACGCGCTCGCATGATCGAGCACGCACTGCTTGACCGCATCGGCTTCCGACGGTTTTGCTTTCGCGCTGACCGTCAATTCGAGGATCGGCGCCGCAGGATTGGCGACATCGAGGACCTTGGTGACGGAGACGGCAGGTTGCGCCTGATCGTCGATGCGGGAGTCGCCACGCAATTCCCTCAGGATGCGATCGGCCAGCGTGTTGGCCGCGCCGGCCGGGACCGGAAACGCCACCTTGACCTCGCCCGTGCCGGGATAGGCGCTGTGGTTGACGATCGCTGCACCCCACACCTGTCCGTTCGGCAGCAGGATCTGCGTGTTGTCGGGCGCGACCAGTTCGGTCATGAACAGCGACAGCGACCTCACCTTGCCCGCCTTGCCGGCGACTTCGACGTCGTCGCCGATGTGAAACGGCCGGAACAGCAGCAGCATCACGCCGGCGGCGAGATTGGACAGCGTGCCCTGGAGCGCGAGGCCGATCGCGAGTGACGTCGCCCCCAGCACGGCGACGAGGCTCGCGGTCTGGATGCCGAACAGCTGCAGCACGGCGATGCCGACCACCGCGAGCACGCCATAGCGCGCAAGGCTGCCGACGAACAACGTCACCAGCGGATCGACGCGGTGCGTAACGCTCAGCAAGCGCGTGACGAAACGCTGCATCGCGCCGGACAGATACCAGCCGATGGCGAGGAGCAGGATCGCGTAGATCGCATTCAGCCCGTACAGGACGAGCGACGCTTTCAGCGTGTCGAAATTGACGGTCATGGCGGCTCCAACGACGATCGGTTGAGAACTCGCTGTCGCGGAAAATGATCCCTTCCGGGGCTTGCCAATCCTCAAGCGCCTGCCGCTGGACTGCATAGGTGGGAGCAGCGTGAAACCCGGGCGCTTGGCCCGGCGGGAATACCCCGTTCAGCCCCGGCGGCCTGTCATTGCGCCGTTCGCTCGATCCGACAGATGACGGGAAGCTTTTGCTCGATCGCCTTCGCGAGCACCGTTCCCGTGGTCCGTCCGAGCTCTTTCGCGATCGTCGTGATCGGCTTGGTGCCTGCGAGCTTCCTGAGCCGGTTCAGGTCGTCCTCGCTCCACGATTGCTTCCAGCGCGCCATGTCTCCAGTCCCACTCCAACAAGCCCCAGCGCCCGACTCAGACTTTAGTTGAATTCCCCATGAAATACAGCCCTTGCAGGTGTACCTTGCGCGGCAAGGGGTGTTCCGTCACGGTTTTGCGTTTTGGCACAAACTGCACTTGTCACCTTCGGTCGCACGAGTCTGAATTGTTGGTTGTGCGCAGGGCACGCCGGGTGCCCGCCCATCCCTACCAATCCTTGTGTTGCCGGCGGGCAAAACACCCAGCGGGCGGTCAATCCGCGCCCGCAAAAATATTCCACTTTACCGAAATTCGGCTTTCGCGTATTCGTTTCGCCACCTCATCCCGGTCAGAGGGGCGTATCGCGATCGTCACGACATGCGGGGTGAGCGGCGGTGGACGCTAGTCACGTCGGCGCGACAGGCATCGCAGGGCGGGCAACCGTGAGCGAGCGCCATCGCGCATACGACCGGTGTGATCTGGCGTACGGCAAAACCGTGTCGTCCTGGCGCCCGGGGTCTGAGCGCCAAGTCTTGCAGTGATGCATCGGCCCGACCGGGCACGCGCATCAGCCATCTGCAAGGCGACGGGGGCAATAGTGCATCGCTCCCCGGGGAGAGCTCGGCATAAGCCGTCAAACCATCGCGCAGGGAAGGCCGTGTGTTCGGGCTTCACCTGTATGCCGCTGTGCAGCTTCCTCTAGCGCAATCTCCGCACAGTGGACCGTGGGTGCCCAGCCGGCACCCGGCCTTCCCTGCGCCCTCTGACAAGAGAGCGCGATACGACGAAGCAAAGCTCGGACGAAACACGTCGCGAGATTGCAGCGTCATGTCTGCTTTTCAAAAAGCACGCAATTCTTGTCGAAAACGATCGGGATCATAAATGTGCAGGCGCGACCAAACGTCATCACACGTGCCTGATCTTGCGCAGGAAAATATTGGCGCAATAATGCCGCTCTACCTTGTGATCCGGAATCAACCGGACCAGCCTTGTGGAGGGCGACGAAAGTGTTCGCTCGCACCGCGGCCTCGGCCGCCGTCATCGTCACTTTGGCCGCGTTTGATGGTGCGGCCGCACAAACGGCCAACCAGCCGCCCGATACGATGGCGGCGCGGGTGGAGGCGTGCACGCCTTGTCACGGCAACAAGGGCGAAGGCACGAGCGACGTCTATTTTCCGCGCCTCGCCGGCAAGCCCGCCGGCTATCTCTACAACCAGCTCCTCGCCTTCCGCAGCGGCCGGCGCAAATACCCGCCGATGAATTATCTGCTGGAGTTTCTGCCTGACCCATACCTGGAGGCGATGGCCGAATATTTTGCCGGTGAGCATCCGCCGCTGCCGCAGCCGGCTCCGAGCGAGGTCAGCAAGGAAGTTTTGGCGCAGGGCGAGTTGCTCGCCACCAGCGGCGATGCCGGCCGCAACATTCCGGCCTGCGTGAGTTGCCATGGTCCGGGCCTCACGGGCATGCAGCCCGGCATCCCCGGCCTGCTTGGCCTGCGCGCCGCTTACGTCAGCGCCCAGCTCGGCGCCTGGCGCTACGGCACGCGCACGGCGAAATCGCCCGACTGCATGCAGCTCGTCGCCGGTCACCTCACCGAGGCGGATGTCACGGCCGTTGCAGCCTGGCTCGCGACGCGTCCCGCCCCCACCAACCCGGCTCCCGTGCCGAAAGGCACCTACGCGCTGCCGTTCGGCTGCGGCAGCCAGCCCAACTGACGAGGCGGATGATGGGTTCGAGACCATGGATCACGCTTCTCGCCCTCGCCGCGCTCACCACGCTCGCGCAAGCGCAGGACAAGAGCAGCGACATCATCGCGCGCGGCGAATATCTCGCGCGCGCCGGCGACTGCACCGCCTGCCACACCGCGCCTGAGGGACGCCTGTTCGCCGGCGGCCGCGCCATGCCGACGCCGTTCGGCACGCTCTACACCTCCAACATCACGCCCGATCCGGAGACCGGAATCGGAAAATGGAGCGCCGACGATTTCTACAAGACCATGCACAGCGGCCGTTTCCCCGATGGCGGGTTGATCTATCCGGCGATGCCATTCGCCTCCTACACCAAGGTCACGCGCGCCGACAGCGACGCGATCTTCGCCTATTTGCGCTCGATCCCGCCGGTGAACCAGAAGAACAGGCCGCACGACCTGCGCTTCCCCTATGACAACCGCCAGCTCATCCTCGGCTGGCGCACGCTGTATTTCCGCGAAGGCGAGTTCAAGCCCGACCCGACCAAATCGGCAGAATGGAATCGCGGCGCCTATCTCGTCGAAGGCCTCGGCCATTGCAGCATGTGCCATTCGCCGATCAACGCGCTCGGCGGCACCTCGCAATCGGACGCCTTCAAGGGCGGCCTGATCCCGATGCAGAACTGGTACGCGCCGTCCCTCACCTCCAACCGCGAGGCGGGGCTCGGCGACTGGAGCATCAAGGACATTACCGACCTGCTCCAGACCGGCGTCTCGGCGCGGGGCGTGGTCTACGGCCCGATGGCCGAGGTCGTGCACAACAGCCTGCAATATCTCAGCGACGAGGATACCCGCGCGATGGCGGTGTACCTCAAAAGCATCGCGGAGCCCTCCCCTGCGCCGCCGCCAAGCTCGGCGCTGCCGACCACCGAGAGCAGCCTGCTGATCAGCCTCGGCAAGACCGTCTACGACAAGAGCTGCGCGAGCTGCCACGGCACGCAGGGTGAAGGCAAGCCGCCGCACTGGCCGCCGCTCGCCAACAACCAGTCCATCGAGATGGAGTCGGCCGTCAACCCGATCCGCATGGTGCTCAATGGCGGTTATCCACCGGGCACCAAGGGCAACCCGATGCCCTACGGCATGCCGCCTTTCGCGGGCCTCCTGTCCGACAACGAGGTCGCCGCCGTTGTCTCCTACATCCGCACCGCCTGGGGCAATCGCGGCACGCCGGTCTCGGCGCGCGAGGCCAACGAGCTGCGCTCCGCACCGCTGAACTGAGAAACGTCATGATCAACTCCGATCCGCCGACCAGCCCAGCCGCCGCCGATCAGGCCGTCGAGGAGGTCGTGGCGCAAGGCCCCTCGGGCGCGCTTCTGCTCGCCGGCATTGCGACAGCCTGCGTCGTCGCGATGTGGCTTGCCTTCTACCTGTTCGTCTTCCTGCCGCGCGGGCCGCTGCAATGAGCGCCGAAGACACCCATGGAAACGGCAGCGCCAGCGCCGAGGTCGCCGCCCGCGTCGAGCGGCGCTGGGCGACCATTGCCGTGATCATCATCGTGGCGATGGCGCTGCTTGCGGCGTTCGCCGGCATTCATCGCGCGACCATGCCGCAGCCGCGCGTCGAGACCACCGATCCCTCGCGGATTCATCTGTCAGGCGAGTTCGTCGAGAGCAATCTCGGCAGCGTGCTGGAGGCCAACGGCAATGTGACGGTGCGTGCGATCGGCCAGCAATATTCCTTCACGCCGGCCTGCATCGTGGTGCCCGTGGACACGCCGATCACGCTGCGCGCCACCAGCGCCGATGTCGTGCACGGCATCCTGATCCAGGGCACCAATATCAACACCATGCTGGTGCCGGGTTACATCTCCGAGCAGCTGATGCGCTTTGCGAGGACTGGCGACTATCTGATGCCCTGCCAGGAGTTCTGCTCCTTCGGCCACGAGGGCATGTGGGGCAAGGTCAAGGTGATCGACAAGACCGAATTCGCTGATCGTGCGAAGGGCGGCGGGAGGCTGAGCTGTGTTGGTCAATAGGAAGCTCATCCTCGCCCATTTCTGGCTCGCCTTTGCGGTGTTCGGCGTCGCGCTGGCGCTCGGTGCCTGGCAGATGTTCATCCGCAGTCCGATCGGCACCTGGCTGTCCAACCCCGAGCTCTACTACCGCTCGCTGACCGCGCACGGCACGGTCATGGGTTACGTCTTCCCGACCTTGGTCGCGATGGGTTTTGGCTATGCCATCAGCGAGTCCGCGCTGGAGCAGCGCCTCGTCGGCGTGCGCTGGGCCTGGGCCGGGTTCTGGCTGATCGTCGCCGGCAGCATCATGGCGGTGATCCCGGTCGCGCTGGGGCGCGCCTCGGTGCTCTACACCTTCTATCCGCCGCTGATCGGCAACGTCTTCTACTATCTCGGCGTCGTGCTGGTCGTGGTCGGCTCCTGGATCTGGGTCGCGCTGATGTCGGTCAATCTGCGCGTCTGGCGCAAGGCCCATCCCGGCGCGCCCGTGCCGCTCGCCATGTACGCCAATGTCGCGGGCTCCTATCTGTGGGCGTGGACCGCCGTCGGCGCCGCGCTCGAGCTGCTGCTCCAGATCATTCCCGTGGCGGCGGGCCTGAAGGCCACCATCGATGCCGGCCTGGCGCGCGTCTTCTTCTCCTGGACGCTGCACGCCATCGTCTATTTCTGGCTGATGCCGACTTACATCGCCTATTACACCATCGTGCCGCGCGCGATCGGCGGCCGGGTCTATTCCGACTCCATGGCGCGGATCTCCTTCATCCTGTTCCTGGTGGTGGCGATGCCGATCGGCATGCACCACACCTTCGCCGATCCGCAGGTCGGCGCCGGATTCAAGTTCATCCATTCGGCCTTCACCGCACTGGTCGCGCTGCCGACGCTGCTGACCGTGTTCACGATCTGCGCCTCGGTCGAGATCGCGGCACGCCTGCGCGGCGGCCGCGGCCTGTTCGGCTGGATCAGGGCCCTGCCCTGGGACAATCCGATGATGCTGGCGCTGGCCTTCTCCTTCGTCATGCTCGGCTTCGGCGGCGCCGGCGGCCTCATCAACATGAGCTACCAGCTCGATGCGTCGATCCACAACACGCAGTGGATCACCGGACACTTCCACCTGATCTTCGGCGGCGCCATCGTGATCATGTATTTCGCGATCGCCTATGATCTATGGCCGCATCTGACGGGGCGCGAGCTGATCGACCTCCGGCTGATCCGCACCCAGCTCTGGCTGTGGTTCGTCGGCATGATCGTCACCACGTTCCCATGGCACTGGGTCGGTATCCTCGGCATGCCGCGGCGCATGGCCTATTTCGACTTCGGCGATCCCGCGATTGCGCCGCAGGCGCTATCGGTCACGCTCTCCGCGATCGGCGGCTTCATCCTGCTGACCTCGGGCATCCTGTTCCTGGTCATCCTCGCCCGCGGCATGCGCGCGCCTCAGGCAGACGCCGGACCCTATCGCTTTGCGCTGGCCGTGCATCAGCCCGCGACCGTGCCGATTGCGCTCAACACCCACGCCCTCTGGGTGGCGCTGATGATCGCGCTCACCCTCACCAATTACGGCTACCCGATCCTGACGCTGGCGCTGACCGAGGGCACGTCGGTGCCGGCCGTCTATGTGGGAGCGCAGTGATGAGCGCGCGCGACCTCTTCACCTTCAGCAATCCGCATTTCACACGGGGCGTCGGCATCACCGCCGCGATCCTGATCGTGACGGCGATTGTGGGCTTCATCATACTGCCTTTCGCCCAGCCCTGGGTCCAGTTCGCCAATGTCTGGGATGCGATCTGCAGCGCCGCCGGCGTGCCGCAGCGCGCGGCGACCGTTGCGGCGCCTGAACAGGCAAAGCGGCTGTCCGCGGTCGTGCTCACGTCGAACACGCTGTCACGCCCGAGCCAGGAGGCGATCGGTCGCGGCGCCACGCTGGCGCAGCGCTGCGCCATTTGCCACGGCCCGACCGGAATCAGCCGCGCGGACTCGCCGAACCTCGCCGGGCAATACGCGGCGGTGATCTACAAGGAGCTGCACGATTTCCGCTCCGGCGCCCGCACCAATGCCGTGATGTCGCCGTTTGCCGTCAATCTGACCGATCAGGAGATCGCCGATCTCTCGCTCTACTACGCCTACCTGCCGCGGCTGCCCGCCTATCACCCGACGCCGCAACTGCCGAAGCCGAACATCGTCATCTATGGCGCGCCGATGCGCGGGATCGCGCCCTGCGGCTCCTGTCACGGCAGCCTCGACAACAAGACCGGCAGCCCATGGCTCGAAGGCCAGTCGGAAGCCTATATGAAGGCGCAGCTGCAGGCCTTCGCCTCAGGCGACCGCCGCAACGACATCAGCCAGCAGATGCGCAACGTCGCGCGCGCGATGACGCCGCAGGAGATCGAGCAGGCCGCAGCGTATTATGCCTCGCAGCCGCCTGATGTCGTGAAGGCGGTGGATTGATCAGGTCGGCGCCAGCTTCGGCCGTCCGTAGATCGCGTCCGCACGCTTCTCGAACGCGGTCGAGAACCGCGCGAAGGCGGCGTCGAACATCGAGCCCATCAGCATCGCCAGCATGCGGCTCTTGAATTCATAGGCGAGGAAGAAGCCGACGTCGCAGACGTCTTTGCCGTCTTGCTGGCCTTTGGGCTCGAACGTCCAACGGTTCTCCAGATTCCTGAACGGACCTTGCAGATATTCGACCAGGATCTTCAGATTGGCGCGGTCGAGCGTCACGCGGCTGGTGAAGGATTCCTTGACCAGCTTGAACGATACCGTCATGTCCGCGATCAGCACCTCGGTGCCGTCGGGCTTCGCCATGCGCTGTCGGACCTTGAGCGCGCTGCACAGCGGCACGAATTCCGGGTAGCGCTCGACATCGGCGACCAGATCAAACATCTCGGACGCGCTGTGGTTGACGCGGTGCTTGCTCGAAACTCGATGCATGGTACGTCAGCGGGCGTGAGCTGCCCGCGCAGCCTTCAGTCTTGCGAAATCCTCGCCGGCATGATGCGACGAGCGGGTGAGCGGACTCGCCGACACCATCAGGAATCCCTTGGTGTAGGCGATCTTTTCATAGGACGAGAATTCGTCCGGCGGCACGTAGCGCATCACCGCGTGATGCTTGCGGGTGGGCTGCAGATATTGCCCGATGGTCAGGAAGTCGACGTCCGCCGAGCGCAGATCGTCCATCACCTGCTGGACCTCGTGGCGCTCCTCGCCGAGGCCGACCATGATGCCGGACTTGGTGAAGATGGTAGGGTCGAGTTCCTTGACCCGCTGCAACAGCCGGATCGAGTGGAAATAGCGCGCGCCGGGCCGCACCGTGAGATAGCGCGATGGCACCGTCTCGAGATTGTGGTTGAACACGTCGGGCCTCGCCGCGACGACGACCTCCAGCGCGCCTTCCTTGCGGAGGAAGTCCGGCGTCAGGATCTCGATCGTGGTCGAGGGGCATGCGGCGCGGATGGCGCGGATGGTCTGGGCAAAATGCTCGGCGCCGCCATCGGCGAGGTCGTCGCGGTCGACCGAGGTAATGACGACGTGAGCGAGGCCCAGCTTGGCCACGGCCTCGGCGACGTTCTGCGGCTCGGCCGCATCCAGCGCGTTGGGCAGGCCGGTCTTGACGTTGCAGAAGGCGCAGGCCCGGGTGCAGGTGTCACCCATGATCATGAAGGTCGCGTGCTTCTTGTCCCAGCACTCGCCGATGTTCGGGCAGCCCGCCTCCTCGCACACCGTGTGCAGGCCGTTGGCGCGCACGATGTTGCGGGTGTCGGCATAGCCGCGGGTATTGGGCGCGCGCACGCGAATCCAGTCCGGCTTCGGCGGCGAAGCGGAATCAGGACGATTCACCTTTTCAGGGTGGCGCGGGCGCAGCGGGTTCGAGATGGTATCGACAATAACGACCATTGGGTATCCGGTCTGTTCAGGTCCTACCTAGTCGGTCTGGCCCGGCATCGCAACCCGGCTCGCACCACTTCAGGGAACATGGCAGATATGGGCAATATCCTGCTCTGTTCTCAGGCGATTCTCACCTCGAATGGCTCCAGTCTCGAAACCTTCCACACCCCGGCTTGGAAAGGCCCTCAAGCGTGCCTTTTTCGCGCGCAACGTGCGCGAGGTCGCCCACGACCTGATCGGGGCCACCATGCTGGTCGACGGCGTCGGCGGGATCATTGTCGAGGTCGAGGCCTATCATCATACCGAGCCGGCGGCGCATTCCTACAATGGCCCGACGCCGCGGAACCAGGTGATGTTTGGCCCGCCCGGCTACGCCTATGTCTACCGTTCCTACGGCATCCACTGGTGTGTGAACTTCGTCTGCGAGGAGGAAGGCTCGGCCAGCGCCGTCCTGATCCGCGCGCTGGAGCCGACGCATGGCCTCGCCGCGATGCGCCGTCGCCGTCATCTCCAAGAAGTGCACACGCTGTGCTCGGGCCCGGGCAAGCTGACCGAGGCGCTCGGCATCACCATCGCGCACAACTCGCTGCCCCTGGATCGACCGCCGATCGCGCTGCATGCGCGCACGGAGGATTTGGAGGTCGCAACCGGCATCCGGATCGGCATCACCAAGGCCGTCGAGCTACCCTGGCGCTACGGCGTCAGGGGCTCGAAGTTTTTGAGCAAGCCGTTTCCGAAGTAGCCCTACGACGCCTGCTTCAACCGCTCCAGCGCCTCCAGCAGCTTGGCCTTGCGGGCCAGCGCAGCCTCGCGCTTTTCACGCTCCTCCTCGACCACCTCCTCGGCCGCGTTGGCGACGAACTTCTCGTTCGCCAGCTTGGATTCGGCGCGCTTGATGTCGGCGTCGGCCTTGCCGATTTCCTTGTCGAGGCGCGTCCGCTCAGCAGCGACGTCGATCACGCCCTTCAGCGGCAGCGCGGCCACTTCGCCGCGCACAAGCAGCTGAACGGCACCATCCGGTGCACGATCGGCGAAGGAGATGTCGGACAGCCGCGCCATGCGCTTGATGATTTCGGTCCAGCGCGGCGCGCGTTCCTTCGTCTCGGCGGAGGCGCCCGCGAGCACCAGTGCGGTCAGTGTCGCCGGCGGAATGTTCATCTCGGCGCGCACGGAACGGATCTGCGTGACGAGGTCGATGACCCAGCCGATCTCGGCTTCCGCCTTGGGATCGGTGAAGTCGGCATGGTCGAAGATCGGCAACACCAGGGCCGGCGAGATCAGCGGATCGGTCGGCCCGGCGGCAGCTGCAAGCATCGCGAGTTGCTCCGGCGAAGGCTCGGACGGCTTCAGCGGCCACGACGCCAGCGCGAGCAGGCCCTCGCGCTTGGCCGTCACCTCCCACAGCTCCTCGGTGATGAAGGGCATGAAAGGGTGCAGCAGCTTCAGGATCTCGTCGCGCGCCCAGGCCACCATGGCGCGGGTTTCGTCCTTGGCGGGGCTATCGGGGCCGAGCAGCACGGGCTTGGCAAGCTCGACATACCAGTCGCAATAGACGTTCCAGACGAACCGATAGATGGCGCCGGCGGCATCGTTGAAGCGATAGGCCTCGATCGCCTCGGTCACCTCGCGCGTGGTGTGCGCGGTCTCATGGGCGATCCAGCGGCTCAGCGTCTCCTTCGTCTTCGCCGGCTCGAAACCGTCGGGCACCGCGCACTGGTTCATCTCCGCGAAGCGGCAGGCGTTCCAGAGCTTGGTTGCGAAATTGCGGTAGCCTTCGACGCGGCTGGTGGCGAGCTTGATGTCGCGGCCCTGCGCCGCCATCGCGGCCAGCGTGAAGCGCAGCGCGTCCGCGCCATATTCATCGATCAGGTTGAGCGGATCGATGACGTTGCCCTTCGACTTCGACATCTTGGCGCCCTTCTCGTCGCGGACGAGGGCGTGGATGTAGATCGTCGAGAACGGAATCTCCTTCATGAAGTGCATGCCCATCATCATCATGCGGGCAACCCAGAAGAAGATGATGTCGAAGCCGGTGACCAGCGCGTTGGTCGGGTAGTAGCGCTGCACCTCCGGCGTATCGTCGGGCCAGCCGAGCGTCGAGAACGGCCACAGTGCCGAGGAGAACCAGGTGTCGAGCACGTCCTCGTCACGCGTGATGAAGCCCTCGCGCTTGTTGCGGTCGAGCGCCATCTCGCGGCCCTGCTCGACCGTGATGACCTCCTGCTCGACGTAATAACCGAGCGCGTGGCTGATCGCCTCCTCCTCGGTCTCGGCGACGAACACCTTGCCGTCAGGCCCATACCAGGCCGGGATCTGATGGCCCCACCACAGCTGGCGCGAGATGCACCAGGGCTGGATGTTCTCCATCCACTCGAAATAGGTCTTTTCCCAGTTCTTCGGCACGAAGGTCGTCTCGCCCGAACGCACCGCCGCGATCGCGGGTTTTGCGAGCGTCTTGGCGTCAACGTACCATTGGTCGGTCAGATAGGGCTCGATCACGCTGTTGGAGCGGTCGCCGTGCGGCACCATGTGGGTGTGCGGCTCGATCCGCTCGACGAAGCCGAACGCCTCCAAACGCTCGACGATGCGCTTGCGCGCCGCGAAGCGGTCGACCTTGTTGAACTCCTCGGCGAATTGCGCGGCACCTTCCGGCAGGTCGCGCAGATAATCCTCGTTGTCGACGAGATCGAGGCAGCCTTCCTTGTCGATGACGCTGATGCGGCGCAGGCCGTGGCGATTGCCGACCTCGAAATCGTTGAAGTCGTGCGCCGGCGTCACCTTGACCGCGCCCGAGCCCTTCTCGGGATCGGAATACTCGTCAGCGACGATCTTGATCTTGCGGCCGACCAGCGGCAGGACGACGTTCTTGCCGACCAGCTTCTGGTAGCGCTCGTCCTCCGGATGCACGGCAACGCCGGTGTCGCCGAGCATCGTTTCCGGGCGCGTCGTGGCGACGACGATGAAGCTCGAGGGATCCTCGGGGCTGAACGTCTTGCCCTCGATCGGATAGCGCAGATACCAGAGGTTGCCCTTGACCTCGGTCTGCTGCACTTCGAGATCGGAGATCGCGGTGAGCAGCTTGGTGTCCCAGTTCACCAACCGCTTGTCCTTGTAGATCAGACCGTCGCGGTGCAGCTCGACGAACACCTTGATGACGGCCTTCGAAAGGCCCTCGTCCATGGTGAAGCGCTCGCGCGACCAGTCGCACGAAGCGCCGAGCCGCTTGAGCTGGTTGATGATGGTGTCGCCGCTCTCGGCCTTCCACTGCCAGACCCGCTCGAGAAACTTCTCGCGGCCCATCTCGCGGCGGCCGGGCTGCTGGCGCTCCATCAGCTGGCGCTCGACCACCATCTGGGTGGCGATACCGGCATGGTCGGTGCCGGGCTGCCACAGCACGTCGCGGCCGCGCATGCGCTCGAACCGGCACAGGATGTCCTGCAGCGTGTTGTTGAGGGCGTGGCCCATGTGCAGCGAGCCCGTCACGTTCGGCGGCGGGATCACGATGGTAAAGGGCACTGCGTCACGGCGGTCGGGGCGGCCGGCCTTGAAGGCAAGGCTGTCCTCCCACACGACGGACATGCGGGCTTCGATATCGGCGGGCTGGTAATTTTTCTCGATCATGGGGCTGCTAGAAAGCCGCGCGCGGGGGCCAAGTCAACGAAAAGTCAGCGGAAAGCGAGGCGGCACAGCGCTTTCCGGCCCGGTCCGGGGCCGGATATGGCATACAAGCCGGGCTTTATGAGGGCCTCCGGCCGCTCTCAGCGGCCGCCGCGCGAGACCCGCTCGATTTCCGCCTTCACGATGCGTTCAACTAGGCCCGGAAGGTTGTCATCGAGCCAGGACTTCAGCATCGGACGCAGCATTTCCTTGACCAGATCCTCCAGCGTCCGAGCATTGCTGCTGAGGACCGTATGGGCCAGGGAGTTGAAGGCGGATTCGACCGCGGAGACCGTCGATTGCGCCAAGATCGGCTGCTGCGGCGGCAGCGGCGGCGCGTCGAAGTCCAACGGCTCGTAGGACGGCGCAGGCGCCGGACGCGGCGGCGGCGATTCGGCGAATTCGAGATCGTCGCGCGGCTCGACCTTGCGGAAGCTTGGCGGCGGCGGAGACGGTGTTGGCGCCGGGTCCATCGCCATTTCGTCTGTCAGTTCGAGCACGTCGGGCTCAGGCTCCGGCTCTGGAGCACGGACCTCGGGCGCAGGCGTGGCCGCGTCGAGCCCGGCCAGCAGCGCATCGATATCGTCCTGGCTGTTCGGACCCGCATCTGCGGCGGGAGCGGGCGGCGGCGGTGCCGGAGCTGGCTTCGCAGCCGGAGATGGCGCGGGCTTCTCGGCGGCAGGTTTGGGCGGTGCGACCTTGGATGGCGGAATATCGTTCATCGGCTTGGGCGGCGCGGCGGGCGCCGCAGCCTTCTCGGGCTTCGCAGCTTCGGCCGGCGGCGGCTTGGCCTCGTCGTCGGCAATGATGCGCCGGATCGAGGCCAGAATCTCCTCCATGGAGGGTTCTGTGACCTTTGCAGGCTGCGTCATCTCCGACTCCACATCATCAACGCCCTCGCATGCGTTGTTTTACACCAAGCACGACAGGATTGGCCGGTTCCGCAACGAGCCCCCGACATTTTCGCCGCGGCAGCCCGACTTGTCCCCAGATCACGGCTCAACGTGCGGCGGCGCGCCCCTGCCCTCGGCACTCAAGCTTTACGCATACGACATCGAATGCGGAGCGAATCGACCCGCATCTTCTTGGCAAGGCTATGTCAGGGATTTTGATGATTGCAAGCAAAGCACCGGTCGGCCGCAATTATTCGCGAGGCCGACCGGATGACGACGGGAATCAGCGCCCGTCAGGCGTACGCACGCCGCCCCAGCTGTCACGGACCTGATGGTAGTGAACGCTGGCATCGTAGACCGTGGTCGCAAGGCCGAGCACCTGCGGCGCCAGACGGCCGACGGCGGCAAGGACGTTATAGGACGCCACCACCCGGTCGTGCTGCGCGGTCACCAGCGCGACGCGCGCATTGACCAGCGCCTGCTGCGCGTTGAGCACGTCGAGCGTGGTGCGCTGACCGGCCTTGGCTTCCTCGCGCACACCGTTGAGTGCGATCTCGGACGCCGTCACCTGCGCCTGCGCAGACTGCACCTGCGCCTTGCCGGCCTGCAACGTCCCCCAGAACTGCACCACGTTCGCACGAGTCTGGTCGCGCGTGGTTTCTAGGTTGAGACGCTGCTGCGCCAGGTTTTCCTTGGATTGGCGGATCAGCGAATATTCGCTACCGCCCTGATAAATCGGCACCGAGAGCTGCGCGATCGCGGATGCGTTGAACGAGCGCAACTGAATCAAGGACTGTTCGTTGGACTGCGTGGCCGCTGCCTGGATCGTAACCGTCGGCAGCAATGCACCTTCGGCGACTTTGACCTGCAAGAAATTGACGTCAATGCCATACATTGCGGCCGTGACGTTGGGATGCTCGATCAGGCCGAGCTCAACGGCCGAAGCGAGCGTTGACGGCAGGAATCGGTCGACCGGCGAGCCCGGTGCGAGGTTGGCCGGCTCGTTGCCGATGATGCGGCGGAAGTTCGCCCGCGTCGTGGTGAGGTTCGCCTCCGCGGTGAGCGCCTGCGTCTTGCCGGCCGCCAGTTGCGCTTCCGATTGCGCGACGTCGGTGCGCGTCACTTCGCCGACGTTGAAGCGGTCACGGGTCTGCTTCAGCGTCTGCTCGAGCACGCGCACGTTGCTGCGCTGGACTTCCAGCGTGGCGGCATCGCGCAGATAATCCATGTAGGTCGTGGCGGCCTGGAGCAGCACGCTTTGATCGAGGCTGCGCAGCGCTTCGCGTGCACCGGACACCTGGCTCTCCGCCGCCCGCGTTCTGTTGGCCGTCTGGTTGCCATTGTAGAGCGTCTGCGTAGCGGTAACGCCAACGCTGCGAGGTGAGGTGGATCCGTGGATTGAGCTACTCCCCACGCCACTCTGCAAATCCGTATATTGATAGCCGCCGCTGGCGGTCAGTGCGACCCTTGGGCGATAGCCGGACAAAGCCTGCGGCACGTTCTCGTCGGTCGAGCGCACCTGGGCGCGCTGCGCGTTGAGCTGCGGATTGTTCTGATAGGCGCGCACCAAGGCGGCCTCGATCGTATCCGCCAAGGCAGGCGTCGGCCCGGCCAGCGCCAGCAGCAGGACCGAAACCGCAGCTCCGGTGAAGAGCTTCACCCCATGCATCCCAAAATTTCCGTTTCATTTTTAACGCCCGGCTCGTGCCCGCGAGCCGGGTTAGCGTCTACCGAGTGGAGTCGTTGCCCCGCCGCAACATAGGACGCGGATTGCCGCGACGGAACTACCTCAAGGTAGTTCTCGGTGGAAACTCTTCACGTGCAGCATCCCGGCCACACTTCTGATTCAGAACGGGATTTTAACGGGCTTTGGGCCGTCAGAAGACGAAGGCGGCGGCCCGTTCCAGCCCGGGAAGGACCGGTGCTGCGGCGTCAAACAGCGCCCGATGGCCGAATTCGCCGTGGGTACGGGTCACAATCATCGCCCGCGGCGGCCGCGATTCGGCCGACACGCCCACCAGACGCCCGCCCTCCTTGAGCTGCCCGAACAGCCCCTCCGGGGTCACCTCGGCGGCGCCATTGAGGATGATCACGTCATAGGGGGCGGCCGACGGGTCGCCCTCGGTGCAGGCAGCGGCCTTGCAGGTGACATTGGCGAGTCCAAGGGCGGCAAAGGCCTCCTTGGCCTTCGCCGCCAGGGCCGAATCGCATTCCGTCGCGGTGACCTGACGCGCCAGCTTGGCCGCCAGCGCGGCGAGATAGCCCGTGGCGCAGCCGACGACCAGGACGCTGTCGCCCTCGCCGATCTCGGCGGCCTGGAGCAGCTTGCCGGTGAGCTGCGGCTTGATCAGGAACCGCTTGGCGGCCCCCTCGCTCACATCGAGGTCGAGGTCGAGATAGGCCAAGGCCTGACGGCTGGCCGGCACGAAGGCCTCGCGCGGAACCGTAAGCATGGCATCGAGAATACGACGATCGGTGACGTCATTGGTGCGCACCTGGCCATCGACCATTTTGAGGCGCGCGGTCGAGAAACCGGACATTTGCGGACCCTGAAATGCGGACGATGCCGCGGACGGAAGTTGGCGGCATCTTTGGAACATGCCCGGCGAAAACGCAACATGGCCGTTGGCCTTGGCCGGCCAAGGCTTGCCGCAACTCACCGCACCAGGGATCAGGACATATTATTCGATCGTCACCGCGAGGCGGCCGATCAGGGCGGCGACCTCATCCAGCCGCGCCGAATCGGGGGTCTCGACCGCACGCGCAAGGCGGGCGAGGCATTCGTCGTCGCTGAGCTCGGGAACGTCGGCCGGCAGAATCGAGGGAGCCAGTTGGGCGCGGGCGATCTGAATGTCGGGCATGGGAATCAGCTCCGTAAGAGTCCGGCTCTGGGAAGCTCAATTTGAATTAAGTCGATTTGGTGCCGTGCCGGCGGCTGCGATGGTGCTGCCGCACACATCTACTTGAACGCGATTCTGCGTGGATCGGGCCGCCAGACCCTTGAGGGACGACTCGAGCAGCATCGCGCGCCACATCAGCGATCGTTCACAAGCCTATGAATTTACGGCGGAATTTGGCTCCCCGGGCTGGATTCGAACCAGCGACCATCCGATTAACAGTCGGATGCTCTACCGCTGAGCTACCGAGGAAAAGGGCGAACTGTCGTCCGCGCGCGGGTGCGTATAACAAAGCCGGTTGCGCTTGCAAAGGACGAATTCGTCATCTTCCGCAACGCGCTTTGGGAAGGGCCTGCGCTGGTCCCTCCTCCGGGCCTCAAGGTTTTTGGTTTGACGCGTTTTCTTCACGCGAACCGGTATCCACTTCGCTCGAAAACGCTCTCAGTCGGGCAACAACTATTCAGCGACGAAGGATGTGGTCTTGGTCCCGGAGTCGTAGCGCAGCCGGAGCGCGGTGATCTTGCAGAGGTTGACGTTCTTCCAGAGTACGGCCTCGTCGTAGTTCTGCCAGTCGACGCGGATGTTCCAGACACAGCCCTCGTCATCCTCGTCGAACTCGACATAGGTGCTCGCCTGGTTCTGCAAAACCTTGTCGAGCTCGTTCTCCCATTCGTCGAGGCCATCGTCCGGCGCATTGAAGCCGAGGAACTTGATGGCATAGCCGGTCTCGTTGACGACGGTGACGTTGCGGGCGTCGGCGGCGAACGATGCCGTGGCCGCGATCGAAAGACCGATCGCGATCAGTCCGGACAGAAAATACTTCATGTGAAATTCTCCCGATCGAAACAGGCTGTAAGCGCCTGACGTCGATCGGCGCAGGCGCCGCGGCAACAAATAACGTTGCCTCCCGAGATTCGGCCGGGGTGCGATCGAAGGTTCAACACGATCCGATCAGCACTCCGGCGCGTTGCGCGACGCGAGACGCGCAACGAGCCTGTTCTTATCGTTTCGAATTCTCAGCAGCAATGAACCGGCATTCATAGATCGGCGCTGTTTGTTTTCTCCGGCACGGGCGCCGGCACTGCGGCGCCGTTGCTCTTGCCCGTCACGGCGCCGACCAGCGCCTTCACGGGATCGTCGCCCGGCGCAAAGCCGCTCTGACGCAGGATCTCGTCGATCATCGGACGCAGCGCGTGCACCTTGAGCAACTCGCCGGCAAGGCCTTCACCGAAGCCGACGCCACCGCCCGCAGCGCCGTTCCCATTGCTGCCGAACGCACCGCCGGTGTGCAGGATGCGGACATCCTTCAGGTTGGCGATCGGCTTCACCATCTCGGCCAGCGCCGAGGGCATGGTCTCGATCCGCTTCTTGGCGATCTCGAAATCGATGACGTTGCTGCCGAGCTTGTTCTGAGCCTCGTTCTTCATGGTGATGACGGCGGCCTCGGCCTCACCAATATTACGGACGCCGACTGCCTTGATCTTGTTGGATTCGGCTTCGGCGGTGGCCAGCGTCTTCACGGCTTCGGCGCGATCGAGCGAGGCCTTCTTCTCGGCTTCGGCCGCGACGATCAGCTCGGTCGATTTGCGCTCGGCCTCGGTCCGCGCGGCGAGCACCTGGGTGAGACGGGCGCGGTCGGCGACCTCGACGGCGCGGGCGGTCACGACCTTTTCTTCCGCGGAGACCGCGAGCGCCTCGGCGGTCTTGGCCTCGGTCACCGCTTCCGAAGTCTCCTTGCTCTTGGCCGCGATCTGGATCTCGTTCTCCTGCGTCGCGATCTGGATCTCGCGCTGGGCGTCGGTCTTGCGCTTGTTGATGGCGAGATCGGATTCGATGACCGCGGTCTCCTTGACCTGCTTGGCGCCCGCCTCCTTCTCGGCGACGGCCCGGTCGGTGTCGATGCGGGCGTTCTCCTCGGTCAGGCGTGCGGTCTGCGTGGCGGTCGCGACCTCGGCGCGGGTGCTGGCGGTCTTGTTGGCGATGTCGCGCTCCTGCGACAGCTCGGCCTCCTTCTTGGTCCGCTCGATTCCGAGGGTCTGCTGCCGCGCCTCGAGGTCCTTTTGCGCGATCGCCACCTCGTTGTCGCGCACGATGGCGTTGCGGTCGCGCCGGCGGGTCTCGGTGACGGTCTTGAGTTGGGTCAGACCTTCGGCGTCGAAGAAATTCTCCGGATTGAAGAATTTGACGTCGGTCTGGTCGAGCTTGGTCAGCGACACCGATTCAAGCTCGAGCCCGTTCGACTTCACGTCGGACTCGACGGTGGACTGCACGTGCTTGACGAAGTCCGAGCGCTTCTCCTGAAGCTCCAGGATGCTCATGGTCGCCGCGACCGAGCGCAGGCCGTCGACGAATTTCGCCTCGACCTGGTTGCGCAGCGCCTCGGCATCGTTGGTCAGCGCGCCCAGGGTCTGGCTGGCGAGCGCGATGCTCTCCTCGTCCGGGCGGACGCGCACGTAGAACTCGGCGACGATGTCGACGCGCAGGCGGTCCTTGGTGATCAGGGATTCCCGCTCCTTGCGCTCGACCGTCAGGCGCAGCGTCTTCAGATTGACGCTGGCATAGGAGTGGAAGATCGGCAGGATCATGGCGCCGCCGTCGAGCACGACCTTCTTGCCGCCGAGGCCGGTGCGCACGAACGCCTCGTCACGCGTGGCGCGCTTGTAGAGAATGGTGAAAACGATCCCCAGGACGACGATCAGCGCGACGCCGATCATGGCCGGGACTGCGATGTCGAACATGACTTTCTCCAATGAATGACTTAGCTGCTGCTTAGAGGTGGCTTGGACGGTTTGAGTTCATCCTCGGCCTTCACCGCCACGAAGCGGGTGCCATCGCGATCGACCAGCAGGACCAGGGTTCCCTGCGGCAGGGGCGACGACGAAGGTGCTGCGACCGCCAGGACAAAGTGACGGTTGCCGTGGACGTCGGCGACGCTGACCCGGCCGGGCGGCCCCTGGTCGAGCGGACCGACGACGACCTCACCGACGCGGCCGACGAGATCGCCGAGGCCGACGACATAGCTCTCGTCCTTGGGAATGATCCGCGCGATGGCGCCGCTGGCGGCGCGCACCAGCGGTACCGACACCGCGACGGCCCCGATCGAGGCGACCGTCGCCGGCAAGGGACCCGCGACCATCCGCGCAATGTCCTGGATCAGGAAGCCGGTGATGGAAAAGGCGCCGAGCGCCAGCAACAGGAAGATCAACAACGGCACGCCGCCGACATTGATCCAGGAGATGGCGTTGAGCACGCCGTTGTCGCTGGGGTGGCTGAAATCGATGCTGGTGCCGAGCATCTCGCTCAAGGAAGCCCCGACCAGCATCGTGATCACCTCGAGCGTGCCGACGATGACGATCATGGCCGCCGCGATCGCGAACGGCCTGACCTCGGGCGACATGATGTGTTCGAGCAATGCGCTCATGACACGGCACTCAGGAGCGCGACTTCAACCGCGCGAGCCTCGCCGCAATCTCCTTGTCGCGATGAAGCGCGCTCAGTTCATCGATGTCGCTCGAATACGGGATGCCCTGCGGCACGCCGGTCGCACGCGCCACCGCCCTGCCCGCACGCAAGGCCTTCGCTGCGGCCGAGGCGCCGCCGGACCTCCGAGGCGACGTCGCGGCCTGATGGCTGGCATGTGCCTCGCTCTTTTCGAGATCGGCACGGCGCTGCTCGGCATCCTGGAGCGCCGACAGCACCGCGCGCAGCGAGGTCACGCATTGCTCGATCTTCTCGTTGTTCTCGTCGATGGCGCGGGAGAGCACCTCGAACTGCGCCTCCAGGTCCATCTGCCGGGCGATGCCGGCGCGGGCGAGATCGTCGCGGCCCTCAGTGATCGCGCCCTCGATCTTGGCGGCGAGATCGGTCATCTCGCGCTCGATCTCGGTGCGGCGCGCGTTGAGGCGGTACTCCTCGGCGCGTGCGGCCGCGAGCGCGTCGCGCGCCTCGCTTTCGGCACGCTCGATCTCGCGGATGGCCTGTCCGACCACCTTGAGCTTGTTCTTGCCTTCCGCCTGCTCGATCGCGTCATAGGCGATCCCGGCGATCAGGCGCCCGACCCGGGACAGGAAGTTGTCGGGGGCGGCAGCGATGGTATCCATAGCGTTCTCCTCCTCTGGCAGGCTGTTCGGCGTGACGCCGTAGTGAACTTCGAAACCGTCGTCGGTGCGGATGAGATGCGCGGGGACGCTCTGTCCCCAGCCCTCCGCATAGCCGACGTAGTCGAAGGGCACGCTGAAGCGCCCTTGCACGGTCGCAATCGAAATGGTGGCAGGCCCCTTGATCTTGGCGAGCTTGTCATCGAGCGGGAGGCGGCGCCCTTGCGCGGCGCGATACTCCGTGCGGTCGCGCAGGCCCAGAGTCACCAGGCGCGAGGGCAGCGCGGTTTCTTTCCGGATCGGCTCATAGGCGTGGGCGTGGAGCAGAACGACGTTGGAACCCACATTGTGGGTCCGGGCCACCTCGTCGAGGATCTCCATCATGCGGGCATAGGCCTGGAATGTCGCCTCGATGGCGGCCTTGGCGGCCGGGTCAGGGGCAAGCCTGTAACGCAGCGCGGACGGCGCGTTTCGGGGCGACTGGCTCATGGAAAGCACTAAAGCACCATTTTGGTGCTTTAGGAAGAGAAAGGTTGATCACGTTCCACTGATCCTTGGGCACTCTGTTGGTTAGTCGCTGCCGGCGTGCGGCGCGTTCAAGGTTGCGGATCACTCCTAGATCACCGCCGATCAAGACTTCTTGCACGCGCGGGTTGCAATTTGAGATGAAATGCAAGGAGTGTTCAGCCTCGCCGTTTGCTGCGCGCTCCAGTCTCGTGTCCCGGACGCGCTGCAGCGTGAAGAGCTGCTGCGGCAGAGCCGGGACCAGAAGGCCGCCCCGGCTCTGCAGCGCACCGCTGAAGAAGCGCTGCGCTGCGTCCGGTGCACGAGAGTGAAGTGGATGCGCTGCTGTCGCCACGTCGTCATTGCGAGCGCAGCGAAGCAATCCAGGAAATCTTTCCGCGGACACAGTCTGGATTGCTTCGTCGCAAGAGCTCCTCGCAATGACAGAGCAAGCAGACACAGCTCCGCATCCTCGCGGCAGTTCCTGCCCGAGCCGTGCCTGGTCATGTCACCCTCAATGTCAGAGGGCGCAGGGAAGACCGGGTGCCGGCCGGGCACCCACGGTCCACTGTGCGAAAGGTGGCTACAAAGATTTGCACAGCGGCATACAGGTGAAGCCCAACACACGGCCTTCCCTGCGCAGTGGTTTGACGGCTTATGCCGAGCTCTCCCCGGGGAGCGTTGCACTATTGCCCCCGTCGCCTTGCAGATGACTGATGCGCGTGCCCGGTCGGGCCGCCACATCACCGCAAGACTTGGCGCACAGACCCCGGGCGCCAGGACGACACGGTTTTGCCGTACGCGGGTCACATCGGTCGTGTGCGCGATGGTCTTCGCTCACGGTTGCCCGCCCTGCGATGCCTTCTCGCGCCGATGTGACTAGCGTCCACCGCCGCTCACCCCACGTTTCGTGACGATCGCGATACGCCCCTCTGACCGGGATGAGGTGGCGCACAAATACGCGAAAGCCGAATTTCGGTAAAGTGGAATATTTTCGCGCAAGCGCATTGCCCCATGGCTAGCGTGTTTTGCCCGTCGGGCAACGCAAGGTCTTGTAGCCCGGATGGAGCGAAGCGTAATCCGGGGCCCTGTGTCTGCGGGGACGAATCCCGGATTGCGCTTCGCTCCATCCGGGCTACGAACAGTCACGGCCGCCGGCAGACCAGGTCGATCTCGATCAACGCGTCATAGGCAAGGCCGGTGACGCCGACGCAGGTGCGGGCCGGCAGGCGATCCGGTGCGAAGAACCGGCGATAGGTCTCGTTCATCGCGGCGTAGTCTTCTTTGAAGCGCGTCAGATAGATGCGCGCCATCACGACGTGCTCGAGGCCGAGATCGAGGCCCGCCAGAACGACCTTCAAATTCTCCATCACCGCGCGGGTCTGCGCGACGATGCCGTCGGGCAGCACGCCCGGGGCCTGCGGCGTATCCGGCATCTGGCCGGTGACGAAGACAAAGCCGTCGGTCTCGACGGCGTGGCTGAAGGGCGCGACCGGCTTCGGTCCGCCGCTGATCATGTGGAATTTCACTTGGATGTCCTTGTTAAGTCGCGTCTGGGAACAGGCGCTTGCTGAGGATGGCGTGCACGCCCCAATTGCCGTCGACGACTTGCGTGACGCCGAAATCGACGGCGGCCGACATCAAGGCGATCGCTTCGTCCTCACTGAGCCCTTTGGTGTTCATCAGGAAGCGCCGCATCTTGCGGAACGCATCCTTCATGGCGAGGTCGAGCGAGGATTTTGCATAGACTTCGCTCTGGCCCTGCGCGCCGAACTCGGCGAGGTAGTTGGGGTGGCTGAAGCCGGTCAGCACCCAATCGGTGGCGGTTTCAATCAGAGGATAGGAGAGATCGGCGAAGGGCCGGCCGGCGAGATCGGCCTTCTTGTGCAGGATCACCTCGAAAGTGCCGGTCATCGAGCACTCGATCGCGGTGCCGCTGAGCTCGCCGTCGCCTTGCGCGGCGTGGGGATCGCCGACCGACAACAGCGCGCCGGGCACGGAGACCGGAAGATAGACCGTTGCTCCCTTCCCCAGCCGCCAATTGTCGAGATTGCCGCCGAAATAGGACGGCGGCACGGAATCGACGAAATCGACCTCGCGCGGCGCCACCGCGATCACGCCGAAATGCGGCCGCAAGGGAATGCGGATGCCGTCGAGCACGGCGTGCCGGCGCTTGATCGTCCCGGGTGCGACGGGAACGCCGGGATAGTCGTAGGTGGCATGCACCACGCCAAACGGATCGGTCTGCGGCTCCCAGCGATAGGAATAAAGCGCGCGGGCATGCGGCGCGTCCGCATCGTCAAAGATCTCATAGATGGTCACGGCTTCGCGCGGCTTGGGCCCGCCGAGAAACTCGTTGTAGTGATAACCCCACCAGGCCGCCACCGAGGAGCCGAACACGCGCCCGGCATGGTTCGGGCTCCGGCTCGCCCGCGGCACGATGTCGAGGATGCGCACCTCCAGCACATCGCCGGGCTGGGCGTCCTTCACGGCGACGGGCCCGGTGCAGATATGTACGCCAAACCCCTCGCCGGCACCGCGGCCGAACACGCTGGCATCCATTGGTCCTGCGCCGCGGCGGTCGACGTTCTTCTTGTTCCGTGTCCAGCCGAACACGCTCTCGGCGGCGGCATCGCCGGCGATCATCATGTCGGGGGCATCGGAGGCGTGCTGCGTCAGAGTCTCGATGGTGATGGTGTCGCCCGATGCGATCTCGATTTGCGGCGGCAGCGAGCGGCTGAAATAGCCCCAATGAACGCGGCGGGCCTCGACCGGGAGATGATGATGCCTGCACTCCGTGGTCGTACGCTCCTCCGCGCCGGCACAGGCGACGTTGCTGCGCGCCTCGACGCTCTGATGTGCGCGGAGCTGCGCCAGCGCTTCCTGTGGCCAGCCGCGCTGGCCCGCGACGCCATGCTGCGAGGTCGCCCGCTCCGCCTCCTGCTGGCGAAACTCGCGCGGCGGCAGGCCGAAGCGATGACGGAAGGCGCGGCTGAAATGTGCGGAGTCGCCAAAGCCATAGGCGTAGGCGATCTCCGAGATCGAGCGATGCGCCTCGGCCGGGTTGGAGAGATCCGCCCAGGCACGCTGGAGACGACGCTCGCGAACATAGTGGGTGAAATTATCGCCGACCGTCTCGAACAGCTTTTGCAAGTAACGCTCGGAAATCCCCTCGGCCTGCGCGACACGCGCCGGCACGAGGTCGGGATCGTCGAGCCGACGCTCGATGGTCTGGCAGATCCGATGCAGCAGCGCGGCCTGCGTCGCGCTCGACCCGGCGTCGGACGTCGATGCCGCCAGTTGATGCGCGAGCGTCAGCAGCAGATCGACCAGCGACTGCGCGAGCGAATTCCATTCGGCATCGCTCAGACTATCGAGCGTGCGCGCGGTCGCGTCCAGCAGGCGCGAGAACACGTCGGCAAAGCCGCCCGGCGGAACGACACGGGGCTCGCCAAGCCTCGGCTTGCCCGACAGGCGTCCGTGCAGCGCCTCTGACGTCACCGACAGCACGATGGCGCGCATGTCGCGCTGGAACACGATGCTCCAGTCGCCGCTGCGCGGCAGCAGCACGAGATGGCCGACGGGAACGATGCGATGACCGCCGGCGCTCCTGAGCACCATGCCGTCCTCGACCGGCATCAGCGCGATGGGGAGGTCTTCGTTGGCCTGCGAGAGGGGCGCGACGCTCTGCGCGCCCGCGGCCATGCGCGTCAGTGCAACACCTGCGGCATGGCGATGCGAGGCGGTTGCGTGCCCATCGAAGAAGGAATGCCCGCCTGCCGGCTGCAGGCCGACCGCCGCCAGCACGTCCCGCCAGGCTTCGGGACGGTCGTCTTGCGCGTAGGACTCGCTCGTGAACGGCCGGAAGCTCATCGGATCGACCCAGATTGCGGTCGATCGAAGCAACCTCTGTGCCAGACGAACGCGGTCATCCGTCGCTGCGACGGGCCGCAAATGGTCTCCGCTTGTCACCTGCTCATCCCGAAAACAGACCGCGCCTCAACGCATTAGTCGCACCGGAAGATGTTCTTGCGGATCGTGCCGTGGACGCCCCAATTGGCATCGACCACCTGGGTGACGCCGAAATCGGCGCCGACCGACATCAGCGAGATCGCCTCGTCCTCGCTGAGGCGATGCACGGTCATCAGGAACCGGCGGAGTTTTCTGAACGCATCGCGCATCGCACGGTCGAGACTGCTGTGATTGGCAATCTCGGTTTGGGCATCGGCGCCGAGCGCTGCGAGATAGTTCGGATAGGTGAAGCCGTAGAACGACCAGGCGTGGTCGGTTTCCAGCATGGGATGGTCGAGGCCTTCCAGATGGGTGCCGGCCAGATCAGCCCTCTTGTGCAGGATGAATTCGAAATCGCCGGTCAGCGAGGTCTCGATCGCGGTGCCGCCGAGCTCGCTGTCGCCCTGCGCGGCATGGGGATCGCCGACCGAGAAATAGGCTCCGGGCACGGCAACCGGATAGAACATCCGCGCCCCCTTGCCGATGCGCCAGTCGTCGATATTGCCGCCGGTGTAGCCCGGCGGGATCGAGCTGACGAAATCGGCTTCCGACGGGGCGAGGCCCATGGTGCCGAAATGCAATCGCGCGGGCACCTTCACGCTGGAGAGGATGTTCTCGCGCTTTTTGATCGTGGCGTGATCGACGCGGACACCGGGATAGTCGATGGTCGGATGCACGATGCCGTCAGGGTCGGTCTGCGGCGTCCAGACGTAGTTGTAGACCGCCTTTGCATAGGGCTCCCCTGACGTATCGAGCTCGAAGATGGTGACGACCTCGCGCGGCTTCGGCTCCTCGATCAGGTCGTGGTAGTGAAAGCCCCAGTTGGCGGCGACGTTGGAGCCGAAGCAGCGGCCGGCATGGCAGGCGCTGCAACTCGGCCGCGGCCTGATATCGAGGATGCGCACTTCGAGAATGTCGCCGGGCTCGGCGCCTTCGATCGCGACCGGGCCAGTGAGAAGATGCACGCCGATCCCCTCGCCTGCGCCGCGGATGAAGGGGCCTTCGATCGGGCCCGAACCGCGGCGCGCCACGGCCTTGTGCTCGCGCGTCCACTGGAACACGCTCTCGGCGCCGGGATCGCCCTGGATCATGCGCTCGTAATCGTCATTGGCATGATGCGTCAGCGTCTCGATGGTGGCACGGTCTCCCGAGCGCAGCGTCAGCGCCGGGGTGACTTTCTTGGAGAAATAGCCCCAGTGGACGGTTTTCGGCGAAACCGGCAGCGTGACATGTTTCATGAGGTGGCCTCTTCGGGGGTCTTAAACATCGTGGAGAGAGCGCTCATCGCACCGCCTCCGGAGTCTTGTCGGCTTCCATCACGCTGAGGAAACGCGCCGTCAGCGTATGGCGCGGGTTGGAGAGCACCTCGTGCGCCGGCCCCTCCTCGATGATCGCGCCACCGCTCAGGAACGCGACGCGGTCGGCGACCTCGTCGGCGAAACGGATCTGGTGCGTCGAGATGATCATGGTGAGGCCGTCGTCGATGGCGAGACGCCGGATCACCTCCAGCACCTCGTTGACGAGCTCGGGGTCGAGCGCCGAGGTCGGCTCGTCCAGCAGCAGCACGCTCGGATTTGGCGCGAGCGCGCGGGCGATGGCGACGCGCTGCTGCTGGCCGCCGGAGAGATGCCGCGGCAGCGCATCGGCGCGATGCGAGAGCCCGACGCGATCGAGCAGCTCGGTGGCGCGGCGGTCGGCGTCGATGCGGGTCATGCCGTGGACCCAGCGCAAGGGCCCGGCGATGTTCTCCTTCGCCGAGAGATGGGCGAACAAATTGAACTGCTGGAACACCATGCCGACGCCGACGCTCGCCCGCTCGTTGGCGATGGCGCGCGGCGACAGCGCCTTGCCGTCTTCGCCAAAGCCGAGGCGCCGGCCGCCCACGCGCACGGTGCCGGCATCCCAGTTTTCGAGATGGTTGATGCAGCGGAGCAACGTGCTCTTGCCCGAGCCGCTCGGACCGAGCAGCGCCACCACCTCGCCCACGCGGACCGTGAGATCGAGACTGTCGAGCACCCTTTGCGGACCGTAGCTCTTGGTGAGATCCTTGACCTCGACCGCGATGTTGTTGCGCGCGATCGTCGCGGTGCGGCGGGCGCGTTCCTCGCGGGTCAGGGCCAGCGGCGGCGTGTCCGTGAGCTCTGCTTGCGCGGGCTCGGGATCGATCGCGGTCGCATCGGCAAGTTCGAGCCTGGTGACGAGGTCAACGCGGCGCCAGGGCAGATAATCGGCAAGCTTGCGCTCACGCCCCTTCGCGCGGTCGAGATCGAGCAGCCATTCAACGAAAAGCTGAATGCCGCTGATGGTCGCGGTCAGCACGAGGTAGAGCAGGCCCGAAGCGAAGAAGATCGAGAAGAAGTCGAATGTGGAGGACGCCAGCTGGGTCGAGCGCAGCGTCAACTCTTGCACCGCGACGACGGAGGCGAGCGAGGAATTCTTCAGCGCACTCACGGCTTCGTTGCCGAAGGCCGGGATCATGGTGCGGATCGCCTGCGGCGCGATGACCCTGCGCATCAGCACTGACGGCGTCATGCCGAGCGCCTGCCCGGCCGTCACCTGCCCGCGATCGACGCCGAGCACGCCGGCGCGCAGCATCTCGGCGATGAACGGAGCCTCGTTGCAGGCAAGCGCGAGACCGGCCGCCAGCACCGCCGGCAGCTTGATGCCGATATGCGGCAACGCGTCGTAGGCGAACACCATCTGCAGGATCAGCGGCGTGCCGCGGAAGATCACGGTGTAGCCCCGGGCGATCGCCGCCAGGGGCCAGAAGCGCGAGAGCTGCATGCTGGCGAGGATCAGTCCGAGGATCAATCCGCCGCCGAGCCCGAGGGCAGTCACCTCGAGGGTGAGCTCGATGCCCTCGAGCAGATACGGCATGCTCAGGTAATGGAGGAACAGCGACATCAGTCGGCCGTCAGGATGTCCGGTTCCTTGAAGTTGTTCACATCGAGCCCATGCTTCTTCAGAAGCTCCATATGCGTGCCGGCTTTCTGCACCTCGATCAGAGCTGCGAGCACGGCGTCACGGAATTTCGGCTTGTCCTTGGGAACGGCGATGCCGACCGAATACGGGATCGTCACCGCGATCGCCTTCTCCAGCTTGTCCGGATAGGCCTTCACCGCGCTGTCGACCGTGTTGACGTCGTTGACATAGGTGTCGGCGCGGCCGGCGAGGATCGCCTGGATGCAGTTGGCGTTGTTGTCGTAGAGCTGGATGGTCGGCTCCGCCTTGCCGGCCTTCTTGCATTCCGGGATCAGCGCCTGGATCAGGGGCACCTCGACATAGCCGGTGTTCTCGGCGGCGGCCGCGCCGCACATCGACATGTTGATGCCGTTGATGCCCTTCGGATTGCCCTTGGCGACCAGCACGCCGTCGAACACCTTCGAGTAGGTGATGAAGTCGGCGGCCTTGGCGCGCTCCTTGGTGGCGTAGATGTCGGAGATCACGATGTCGGCCTGACCCGCGGCGAGCGTGGTCAGGAGCGCTGCGAACACCACGGGCTTGTAGGTCAGCTTGAAGCCGAGGCATTCACCGATGGCTTCGCCGAGATCGATGTCGAAGCCGATATATTTGCTGGGATCCTTGGGATCGATGGTCTCATAGCCCGGCGTGTGCGGGTTGATGGCGTTGACGAGCGTCTTGCCCTTCCAGTCCGGATATTTCTCCTGGAGCGCGGCGCAGGCGGCGGGCGCTGCGGCCTGTGCGCTCAGCGGCGCGGCGGCGACGAGGCCGAAAGCGACGGCCGCGCCGAGCGCGGCCTTGCGCCACGGCATCGATGTGCGCGCCATCCCCCGCCGCGCCTGGGGCAAATCCCGTCTGTCCATGTGCTGCTCCTTCGAATTGGCATGGCCATGGCCATGTTGCTGAACTCGAAGGTCAGCCTAGGTGCAGAGCGCACGGAAAAGCTTGTCCGCGGGCGTACAAAAAATTGGACGGAGGCGGCCCGCGATTTGGGCAAGCGGCTGCACAAAAACTGTTCGCAGGTCGCAAGCCGATGCAGACGCGGGATTCCGAATTCGGCGGAACCAAATCAGCCTGGATGGCGCAGCAATCAGTACGATTCCGGAACCATCTGCTGAGGCGATTTGACAGAGATATGACGCCTGCTGGCACAGATACGACGCCGGGCGAACGGATCTGCGGCCGTCATCCACAGCACTTCACAGCCTGTCCGCAGCATATCCACAGCCTCACTATGTCGGATTCGCGAGACAGCACCGACCACTTGCTGCGCACAAATTCACAGGGCTGGCATGTCAGCCGCCGGCCTGGTTGAACACGGTGCGGCAAGCCTCGCTCAAGCTTGATCGGTTACGGCGCAGGCACGCCGTGATGGCACGGACGTTGGGGATCTCGCCGGCGCAGAGCCGGTAGACGTCGGGGGTGCAGGCCCGGCGCTGTTCGGGTGTTCCCTGCTGCGCGTGAGCGGCGGAGGCAAACAGCGTCAGGAACAGCCCGACGGTCGAGGCCCGGCGCGCCCGGCTCTTCATAGCCGCAAACCGCAAGAACCTTGTCTTCATGACCAAGTCTCCCGTTCTGCCCGCCCGCTCCCGGCCCGCGTTGGCCGGTCGTTGCGAAGGGGTAGGAGAAATAAATCGCCGAGAATGTGATCTCTTTCACACTGGCGCCGGGCCACCGACGCCTAGGTTCCCGCGGGGATTTTTTCAGGAATCGCTAACCAAACGGGACCCGATCGCCGGATCGTTAAAATGCGAACGATCGGCTCAATCGGGTAACAAACCGGCTTTGCGACATTGCGCCATCCGCGTTCTGCGAGGGTGTGATGAGCGAAGCCGAATTCAACTTGCTGCTGGATGCCGTCCGGGACGCGATGATCGTTGAAGATTTCGCATCCGCGCCGGAGGAGGAATTCGTGCCCCGCTCTTGGTCGTACGCCGCAACACCCAAGGCTGCCAATGACAATGAGGGCGCCTGGCCCCTGCTGCCGTTTCCGGACGGCTGGTACGCGGCCTGCTGAGGCCCGCCCTGCCGCGAAATGATGCGCCCGCCTTGCGGGCGGTTCGGCATCACCGCGCGCCGGGAACCGGCGCAGCCCCGATCACGTCTTGACGCGCTCTTCGCCGTCCTGCGGCGCCCGGTCGGGTGCAGCCGGCGGGAAGATGCTGTCATAGATCGCGCGGGCCTCGCGGATGAGGCGCGCGCGCTCCAGCTCGGATTTCGGGACAAATCGAACGACGTCGCCCACGTGCTCTCCAGCTTCAGGGGTTCGGATGCGTCCCTTCGCAGATGCGAAGTCTATGCCAGAGGGCCTGAATCGCACCCTTCCGCCAAGCCCCGGGCAAACCCGGTGGCCAAGGCTCGGCAAGCCTCATCCGCGCGCTCGGCGGCACTCGCGATGATGAAATTTGCGCTGAAAGATCAGAGACTTGTGATGGAGGCCACGACCAGAATTGAACTGGTGTACACGGTTTTGCAGACCGTTGCGTAACCACTCCGCCACGTGGCCCCGTAAGGCCGGACCAATATAGGGGATCAATGGCTTAGGCAACCCCACGGTCCGCCGGTCGCACAGCGAAATGTCCGGCCGGAATCAGGTGCGCTTGCCGCGCCGGAAGTCGCGCCGACGGTCCTTCTTGGGCGCGGGCTTTGGTGCCAGTTCCGGCATCTCGGCCTGGACCTCCCGGTAGCGGGTCAGCATCCGTTCGAAACTGCCATACAGTGTCTCGGCGATGTCGGGACGCAGTTCGAGGCCGGCCAGGATCGTCGCGGCCGCCTCGATGGTCGAGAGGCCGTCGCGCCGCGGCTCCTTGCGCAGGCGTCCGTAGCGCGAGGGACTCTGCGGGTTGAGGATCACGCGCTGGCATTTCAGCATCCAGGGATTGCGCCACCACAAGGCCTTGGCCTGGCTCCAGGTGCCATCGAGCAGCACGACGCCTTCGAGCCTGCCCAGGATGGCGCGCTGGTTCTCCGCGACGTCTCCCTTGCGGGTCAGCGCCACGATCTCGTCCTCGGCCTCGAGATCGGCCGCGCGGGCCGAGCCGAGATAGAGCACGCCCCAGCGCGCGGCATTCTCGACTGGCCGTCCTAGCGCCTTGGACAGGCTCGGCCAGGACAGGCCGACCCGCACCGTGGCATCGGCAAAGTGCTTCGCAAGCAGCCGCGCGGTGCCGAGCGCCCTGTCCTGCTCCTGCGGATGCTGCAGGATCAGCAGCGAAAGCCGGTTTTCAATCGGCGTGACGCTGTCGCAGATGCACAGCGGCATCGGCTTCTGGCAGTGCGGGCATTCGGGGATCGCCTCAGGCGCGGCGGCCGTCGTCTCGGATGGGTTCGACATGGTCGCCGCTATACGCTTCGCGCGGCGCTGCAACAACCTATTCCGCCGGCGCAGGGAGCGGACGCGGCTCGGACCGGCGCCGCAGGCGGTCGATCAGCAGGTAGATCACGGGCGTGGTGTAGAGCGTCAGGATTTGGGAGACGAACAGGCCGCCGATGATGGTGATACCGAGCGGGCGCCGCAGCTCAGTGCCCGGCCCGGTTGCGATGACCAGCGGAATGCCCGCGAACAGCGCCGCCATCGTCGTCATCAGGATCGGACGGAAGCGCGCCTGGCAGGCCTCGAAGATCGCCTCCGCCGAGGACAGCCCACGCTGGCGTTCGGCATCGAGCGCGAAGTCCACCATCATGATGCCGTTCTTCTTGACGATGCCGATCAACAGGATGATGCCGACGAAGGCGATCACGGTCAGCGGCGTGTTGGTGATCTGCAGGGCCAGCAGCGCGCCGAGGCCGGCCGAGGGCAGCGTCGAGATGATCGTGAGCGGATGGGCAAGGCTCTCATAGAGCACCCCGAGCACGATATACATCGCCACCAGCGCGCCGAGGATCAAGAGCGGCTGGCGACCGCTGGTCCTGGCGAAATCGCCGGCATTGCCGTCAAAGCTGCCGCGGATTCCTTCCGGCATATGCAGTTCCTCGACCGCGCGCTGGATGTTCTGCGTTGCAGTCTGGAGCTGCACGTCAGGCAACAGGTTGAACGACACCGTGGTCGAGGGAAACGACTGCGAGTGATAGACCGCGAGCGCGGCAAGGCCGCGTGTCGCGCGCACCACGGCCGATAGCGGCACCTGCACGTCGTTGGCGCCGGCGACATAGATGCGGTCGAGGTTGGAGGGATCGACCTGGAATTTCGGATCGATCTCCAGCACGGTCATGTACTGGTTGCGCTGGGTGTAGATGATCGAGATCTGCCGCTGCGAGAACGCATTGTTCAAAGCGTTATCGATGTCCTGGACATTGACGCCGAGCGCGGAGGCCTTCTTGCGGTCGATGGACAATGTCAGCTGGAGCCCGCCGGGGTCGCGGTCGCTGGAGATGTCGGTGATGCCGTCGACGCTTTCCATGCGTTTGGCCACGATCGGCGCCCATTTCTGCAACAGGTCGAGATCGGTCGAGGAGAGCGTGTACTGGTAGTCGGAATCGCTTTGCCGTCCGCCGGCGCGCACGTCCTGGGCGGCGAACATGAAGAGGCGGATGCCGGGCACGGGATACAATGCGCGCCTCAGACGATCGATCACGACCTGCGTCGAGACGTGGTCGCGTTCCTCCGGCGGCTTCAGGCTGATGAACATGGTGCCGCGGTTCGAGGTCGCCGCCCCCGGCCCCCCGCCTCCGCTGCCGACGGTCGAGCCGATGCCGGCCACGGCCGGATCCTGCATCACGATGTCGGCGAGCCGCTGCTGCAGGCCGAGCATGGACTGGAACGAGATGTCGGCCGAGGCGCGCGTCGCGCCGATGATGAATCCGGAATCGTCGGTCGGGAAATAACCCTTGGGGACCTTGATGTAGAGCGTCACCGTGAGGCCGATGGTGGCGAAGAACACCAGCAGCGTCAGCAACGGATATTCCAGCACGGTCCGCAAGGTTCGCGCGTAGAAGGCGACGATGCGCGACAGCGAGCCTTCGATGATCCGGTCGAACAGCGTCGCGGTGCCGGAGGTGGTCTGCCGGATGTAATGCGCACAGATCATCGGCGTGACCGTCAGCGACACCAGGGTCGAGACCAGGATCGCGAAGGTCAGCGTCAGTGAGAATTCGCGCAGCAGGCGGCCGACGATGCCGTCCATGAAGATCAGCGGCGTGAAGGCCGCAATCAGCGACAGGCTGATCGAGACCACGGTGAAGCCGATCTGCTTCGCCCCCTCCTGTGCCGCCTGGAACGGCCGCATGCCGTGCTCGAGATTGCGGAACATGTTCTCGATCATGACGATGGCGTCGTCGACCACGAAGCCGACGGAGATGGCGAGCGCCATCAGCGACAGATTGTCGATCGAGAAGCCCGCGACCCACATGCCGGCGCAGGTGCCGGCCAGCGCCAGCGGCACCGAGATGCCGGCCGCGATCGTCGGCGTCAGCCGCCGCAGGAACACGAACACCACGACCATCACCAGGACGGCCGTCGCCAGCAATGTCCATTGCATGTCCAGCACGCTGGCGCGGATCGTGCCGGTGCGATCGACCAAAGTGGAGATTTCGACGCCGGCCGGAATCCATTGCTTCAGTTCGGGGATCAGCGCCTTCACCCGGTCGACGGTATCGATGACGTTGGCGTCGCCCTGCTTGGTGATCTGGATCAGCACCGCCGGCTGCTTGTTGAACCAGGCGATCGAGCGGGCGTTGCGGACGGAATCCTCGATATCGGCAACATCGGAGAGGCGGACGAAATTGCCGTTGGAGCTCTTGATGACGATGTCGCGGAACTCTTTCGCCGTGCGCATCTGCTTGTTCAGCGACAGCGTCTCGCTCTGGCGCTCGCCGTTGAAGATGCCGACAGGTCCAAGCGGATTGGCGTTGATGATCGCGGTCCGGACGTCGTCGGTGGCGATGCCGGCATTCGACAGCGCCACAGGGTTGAGCTGCACCCGCACAGCCGGCTGGTCGGCGCCGGAGACGGTGACGTCGCCGACGCCCGGCACCTGCGAGATGCGCTGCGCCAGTACGGTATCAGCCACGTCGTAGATCGCGCTCGCCGACAGCGTCTTCGAGGTCAGCGCCAGCACGAAGACGGGCGCGCCGGCGGTGTTCGCCTTCCGGAATTTTGGCAGCGTCGGCAGGTCGCTCGGCAGGTCGACCAGCGAGGCGTTGATCGCCGCCTGCACGTCGCGGGCGGCTTTGTCGATGTTGCGGCCGATGTCGAACTGGAGCTGGATGTTGGTCGTGCCGAGCGACGAGGTCGAGGTGATCTGGTTGATGCCGGCGATCTCCCCTAGCCGCCGCTCCAGCGGCGAGGCCACCGTCGCCGCCATCACGGAGGGATCAGCGCCCGGACGGCTGGCCGAGACGAAGATGGCGGGGAAGTCGACGTTCGGGACCGAGGCGACGGGCAGGAACTCGTAGGCGACGACACCCAGCAGGAACAGCCCGATCGACAGCAGCGTGGTTGCGACCGGACGGCGGATGAAGGGCTCCGAGATCGATGCCATCACTGCATCCCCTCGGTTGCGCCCGCGACCGGCGGGCCGCCGGATTCGGCCGGCGGCAGCGCCTGCTCGAGGCGGCGGTTGATGCGGTCGAGCGCGAGGTAGATCACGGGCGTGGTGTAGAGCGTCAGCAACTGGCTCAGCAGCAGGCCGCCGATGATGGAGATGCCGAGCGGAAAGCGCAGCTCTGCGCCGGTGCCGCTCTCGATCGCCAGCGGCAGCGCGCCGAACAGCGCCGCCAGCGTCGTCATCATGATCGGGCGGAAGCGCAAGAGACACGCCTGCACGATCGCCTCGTTGGGCGACATCCCCTGCCCGCGCTCGGCCTCCAGCGCGAAGTCGATCATCATGATCGCGTTCTTCTTGACGATGCCCATCAAGAGGATGATGCCGATCAGGCCGATCACCGAGAGGTCCTGCCCGCACAGCACCAGCGCCAGGATCGCGCCGACGCCGGCCGAGGGCAGCGTCGACAGGATCGTGATCGGGTGGATATAGCTCTCATAGAGCACGCCCAGCACGATGTAGATCGTGATCACGGCGGCGAGCAGCAGCCAGGGCTGTCCCGCAAGCGCCTTGGCGAATTCGGCGGCGTCACCGGCATAGACCCCGACGATGCTGTTGGGCATCTCGATCCGGGTCTCGATCGCCTTGACGGCTTCGACCGCATCTCCGAGCGCGGCGCCCGGCGCGAGGTTGAAGCTGAGCGAGATCGACGGGAATTGCGCCTGGTGCGAGATCGCGAGCGGCGCCGTGGTGCGCTTCAGCGTCGCAACGGCCGAGAGCGGCACCTGGGCGCTCGGCGCGCCGACGGTCGTGCTCGCGGCGCCCGGCAGATAGAGTTTTGACAGGATCGAGGGATCGCGCTGGTACATCGGCAGCGCCTCCAGCACGACGCGGTACTGGTTGGCCTGGCCGTAGATGGTCGAAATCTGCCGCTGCGCGAAGGCATCGTTCAGCGTGTCGGTGATGGCCTGCAGGCTGACGCCGAGCTGGCCGGCGCGGGTGCGGTCGACATCGAGCTGCGCCCGCAGGCCGCCCTCCTGCGCCTCGGAGGAGACGTCGCGGAACAGGGGATCGCGCCGCATCTCCGCAACCAGCTTGCGCGCCCATTCCGAGACCAGCGCCGCATCGGTGCCGGTCAGCGTGTACTGGTATTGCGAGCGGCTCGACTGGGTCGAGATCTGGACGTCCTGCACCGGCTGAAAATAGACAGTCATGCCGGGGATGCCCGCCACCCGCTCCTTCAGCCGGGTCACGACCACGCCGACATCGTCACGCCGCTCGCCGCGCGGCTTCAGCGTCATGACGAGACGGCCGACATTGGTGGTCGGGTTGACCGAGCCCGCGCCGATCACCGAGACCACGCCAACCACGTCAGGATCGGCCTTGATGGCGTCGGCGGCCTCGGCCTGCCGCTTCTGCATCTCCGCGAACGAGACGTCGGGGCCGGCCTCCGTCACCGCCGTGATCGAGGCGGTGTCCTGAAGTGGCAGGAAGCCTTTTGGCGCGACGACGTAGAGAACGAGGGTCGCAATCAGCGTCGCGAAGGTCACGACCAGCGTGAGGCGCTGGTGCTGCAGAACCACAAGCAGCGTGCGGTGGTAGAACTCGACGGTGCGGTCGATGAAGCGGCTGATCGCGGCAAGGCCCGGCACCGCCAGCTCCTCGTGTGCGTGCTTGAGCAGCCGCGAGCACATCATCGGCGTCAGCGTCAGCGAGACCACGGCCGAGGTCACGACCGCGATGGTCAGCGTCAGCGCGAATTCGCGGAACATACGGCCGACGAGGCCCGACATGAACAGCAGCGGGATAAACACCGCGATCAGCGACACCGTCAGCGAGATCACGGTGAAGCCGATTTCGCTCGCGCCCTTGAGCGAAGCTTCCATCGGCCCGTCGCCGTTCTCCATGTGGCGGACGATGTTCTCGATCATGACGATGGCGTCGTCGACCACGAAGCCGGTGCCGATCGTCAGCGCCATCAGCGACAGATTGTCGAGACTGAAGCCGGCGAAATACATGATGCCGAAGCTGGTGATCAGCGACAGCGGCAGCGCGACGCCCGCGATCAGCGTGGCGCGCAGCGAGCGCAGGAACAGCAACACCACCAGCGTGACCAGCACGACGCTGAGGATCAGCGTGAACTGCACGTCCCGTACCGAGGCGCGGATGGTGACGGTGCGGTCGGAGACGATGGTGAGGTTGACGCCGGCCGGAATGGCGCGCTGGACCTTGGGGATCTCGGCGCGGATCTGGCTGACGACGTCGATGACGTTGGCGCCGGGCTGGCGCTGGATGTCGATGATGACGGCCGGCGAGCCCTGGTACCAGCCGCCGGTGCGGTCGTTCTCCAGGCCATCGACGATCTGCGCGACGTCCGCGATCGTAACAGGCGAACCGTTACGGTAGGCGATGATGATCGGCTTGTAGGCCTCGGCGGCAGCGATCTGGTCGTTGGCGGCGATGATGTAGGATTGCTGGGCGCCGTCGAGCGAGCCCTTCGGCCCCGAGACATTGGCATTGGCGATCGCGGTGCGCAGATCCTCCATGGCGATGCCATAGGCGGCAAGGCGCGCCAGATCCGCCTGGATGCGCACGGCCGGCTTCAGCCCGCCCAGCACCGAGACCCGGCCGACGCCGGAGATCTGGCTCAGCCGCTGCGCCAATAGCGTGTCCGCGATGTCGCTCATCGCCCGCAGCGAGATCGTGTCCGAGCGCAGCGCCAGCGTCATGACCGGCGCGTCGGCCGGGTTCACCTTGGCGTAGGTCGGCGGATAAGGCAGGGTTTTTGGCAAGACTCCCGCGGCGGCATTGATCGCGGCCTGCACGTCCTGCGTTGCGCCGTCGATATCGCGGTTGAGGTCGAACTGCAGCGAGATCTGGCTGACGCCGAACGAGCTCGTCGAGTTCATCGCCGACAGCGACGGGATCTGGCCGAGTTGCCGCTCCAGCGGCGCGGTGATCAGCGAAGCGATCACATCGGGGCTAGCGCCCGGCAGCTGCGTCGTCACCTGCACGGTCGGGAAGTCGACCTGCGGCAGCGCCGAGACCGGCAGCGCGAAATAGCCGAGCAGCCCGCCGATCAGCAGCGCGATACCGAGCAGCGAGGTCGCGATGGGCCGGCGGATGAAGGGTTCGGAGACTCCCATGGTTTACGCCTGCCGCCTAGGCGGCTGTTGTCGTGATCATGGCTGCTTGGCTCCAGATCCCGATGCCCCCGGCCCCGGTGCCGGACCGGTCTGTCCCTTCTGGTCGCCTTCGCTGCTGTTTCGCTTGGCGCGGAACTCGCCGTCCTTGGCTTGTCCGTCCTTTTGCGAATCCTTCTGACTGTCCTTGGCCCCATCCTTCTTCTGAGCATCCGGACCGCGCGAGCGCTTGCGCGGGGCGAGATCGGCCGACGGCGTCTGGTCGTCGCGGCCGACGACCACCTTGGAGCCGTCGGAGAGGTTGGCAAAGCCGGTGGTGACGACCTTGTCGTTCGCCGACAGGCCGCTGGCGATCACCGCGTCATGTTCGTTCTGCTGCGTCACCGTCACGGGCTTGGCCGAGACGACGTTGTCCTCGCCGATGACATAGCTGAAGGTGCCGACCGGACCACGCTGCACCGCCGATGTCGGCACCACCAGCGCCTGCGTCAAGGTCTCGACCTTGAGGCGGACATTGACGAACTGGCCGGGCCAGAGCTGGTAGTTGGCGTTGGGGAATTCGGCCTTGAGCTTGAGCGTGCCGGTGGTCTGGTCGACCTGGTTGTCGATCCCGGTCAGCTTGCCGGTGTCGATCACGGTGATGCCGTCATTGCCGAACACGTCGACGGCAAGCGCCCCCTTGGCGGCAGCCGCGTTGACCCGCATGATCTGCTGCTGCGGCAGGCTGAACCACACCGCGATCGGCTGCAATTGCGTGATCACCACGAGGCCCGTGGTGTCGGCGGCGTGGATGATGTTGCCCTGGTCGACCTGGCGCAGGCCGGCGCGACCCGAGAGCGGCGCCACGATCTTGGTATAGCTCAGCGTTGCCGCGGCATTGTCGATCGCGGCCTGGTCGGCCTTGACCAGCGCCTCGGTCTGCGCGACCAGCGCGCGCTGGGTATCGGCCTGCTGCTTGGAGCCGGCATTGGAGGCAGCGAGCTGCTCGTAGCGCGCGAGGTCGATGCGCTGGTTGGCGAGCTGGGCCAGATCCTGCGCCTTCTTGGCGACCGCCTGGTCGTATGTCGCCTGATAGAGCGCGGGATCGATCTCGCCGAGCACGTCGCCCTTCTTGACGTCCTGGCCCTCGGTGAAGTTGACCGCGATCAGCTTGCCATCGACCTGCGAGCGCACGGTCACGGTGTTGAGCGCACGGATCGCGCCGACGCCGTCGAGGTAGACCGGCACGTCCTGGATGCGCGGCGTCGCCGCCAGCACCGGCACCGGCAGATCGGGCCGCTGGTTGCGGTTGTTCGCCTGCTGCTGGTGCATGACGGTCCAGCCGACATAACCGAGGCCGCCGAGGATCGCGAGCGTGATCAGGGTCATGACGAAGCCGCGGCCGCGCGACCTGGTCGCCGTGCCCTCCTTCGCGCCTTGCTTCATGTCCGGCTTAAAGAGCATTGACCGGTTTCTCCATTCGCGGCTCCCAGCCGCCGCCGAGCGCCTGATACAGGCTGACGATGGCGAGAAGCCGTGCGAGTTGGGCCTGCCACAACGCGTCTTCGGCCTGAAATAGTGTCTGCTGGACGTTCAGCACGGTCACGATGTCGGCCGTGCCGGCGCGCAATTGCTGCTCGGCGAGATCGAAGGCGCGCTTCGACGAGGTAACGACATCGCGCTGCAATTGTAGCTTGATGGTGGTCTGCTTGATCGAATACAGCGCGTTGTCGACGTCCGCAAACGACTGGATGATGGTCTTGCGGTAGGTCTGAAGCAACTCGTCCTGCCGCGCCTTGGCGAATTCGAAATTGCCGAGGATCTTGCCGCCGTCGAAGATCGGTTGCGTCGCGCTGCCGACGAGCTGGAAGAACGCAGCATGCGGCTGGAACAGCGACACCAGCGCCGAGCTCTGATAGCCGCCATTGCCGGTGAGCTGGATGGTCGGGAAGAATTGCGCGCGCGCGTTGCCGATATTGGCGGTGGCCGAGGCGAGCTGCGCCTCCTGCCGGCGGATGTCGGGCCGCTGCGTCAAAATTTCCGACGGCAGGCCGGGCGTCACGCGCGGGATGGCGATACTGTTCAGCGAACCGCCGGCGATGCGCACGCTTTCCGGCGGGCGAGATACCAGCACGGCGAGCGCGTTTCGGTTCTGGTCGAGCGTCTGGCGCAGCGGCGGCACCAGCGCCTTCTGGTTGGCGAGCACGCTCTCCTGCTGGGCGACATCGAGATCGGTGCCGGTGCCGGCCTTGCGGCGCTCGCGGATGGCATCAAGGATGCGCTGCGCGCTGGCGATGTTGCTCTGGGCGGTGCGCAGCCGGTCCTGCGAAGCCAGCACCTGGAAATAGGCATTGGCGACGGCGGCCAGCGTCGTCAGCGCGACGGTGTCGCGATCGAAACGGTTGGCGTTCGCCGTCTCCTCCGCCGTCTGCAGCGCATCGCGGTTCTGGCCCCAGAAATCGAGCTGGTAGCTCGCGCTCAGCGAGGCCGAATAGTTGACGACTTCGCGCCCGCCATTGGTGAGACCTGATGACGAGGAGCCCGAGGTGCGCGAATAGGTTTCCGATCCGCTCCCCGACAGGCTCGGCAGCAGCGCTGCACCCGCCTGTCGCGCCTGCGCGTCGGCCTGGACGATGCGCGCCACGGCGGCGGCGATGTCGAGGTTGACGGTCTGGGCCTCCTCCATCAGCTGAGTCAGCTCGGAGGAACGGAAGCCGCGCCACCAATCCAGGGACGGCGGCGCATCGCCCTTCCCGGCATATTTGTATTGTGTGGGAACATCGAGCGCGGGATCCGGAAGATCCTGCGTCAGCACGCATGCGCCTGAACTTGCAGCCACGCACAGCACGGCAAGCCAGCGCGCTGCACGACGCGTCCGGGACGCAGACCCGAAAGACCGCCGCACGGCAATCGCCGGAACATGCTGTGTCACATCCACCCCCCGCCGGGCAGATCGAGCCGCCACCGCGCAGCCGGATTAACCGATTCGCGGCCGGACGGTCGGGGGGCTTTTGGCAACTCGTTCACAGGCGATGCTTTCTGCGGAACCTTGAACTTCATACTAGCCGGGCGCGGAACAGCGGGACAGTCCCGCAGGTGCGAGATGGCAGTCCCCGCGCCATCCCATCACGACCAAACAAATGCAAGATATGCCTGTCTTGCAGTTACTTCTCGATTTTTCATGGCGCCGGAAAGCACGTTCAAGCTTACCAAGATTTCATGTGATATTGGCGCCACACCCAGGCGAGAGCGGCTTGATCCGGCTGCACCGGTCAGCAGCGAGCTGCATGCGGCCTCGGCTCCGTCTCAAGACGCAGCGGGCAGCTCTCACAAGGCCGTCAAGGATCGGGCACGAGCACCCCGCTCGCACATGCTTCCCCACGTGCAATTCAACTCGTCCGGGAACCACGTGCGGCCAAGCCGGCATGCACGCGGTAGAGATGGGCTGTGAGCGGTGGTTGCGACGACCGATATCTTCCGTGTCCCTGAGGTCACCGGGCATATTCGTTCCGCCGCTATCCGAGACCGTATCCCGGCATTATTCGCGCTGTTCTTTGCTCGGGAATGTCGCCGCTCTGCGGGTCGCTTCCACCACTTTCGCCGCAGCGCAAAAGCCTTCCCCTTTGCCCTCCCAGGCACTAGGTTCTGGCCAGCCAGATCAACCCTTTGCCAGTGATTTCCCCCGACATGACCATTCGAACCAACGTTGTCGAAGCCATCGGCAACACCCCGCTGATCAAGCTCAAGCGCGCCTCGGAATTGACCGGCTGCACCATCCTGGGCAAGGCCGAGTTCATGAATCCCGGCCAGTCGGTGAAGGACCGGGCCGGCAAATGGATGATCCTGGAGGCGGAGAAGCGCGGCGAGCTCAAGCCCGGGGGCCTCGTGGTGGAAGCGACCGCCGGCAACACCGGCATCGGCCTGGCGGTCGTCGCCAGCGCCCGCGGCTACCGCACGCTGATCGTGATCCCGGAGACCCAAAGCCAGGAGAAGAAGGATTTCCTGAAGCTGTGCGGCGCCGAGCTGATCGAGGTCCCGGCCCTTCCTTTCGCCAATCCCAACAATTACCAACATGTCGGCCGCAGGCTCGCCGACGAGCTGCGCAAGACCGAACCGAACGGCGTGCTGTTCGCCGACCAGTGGAACAACCTCGACAACGCCAAGGCGCATTACGAGTCGACGGGCCCCGAGATCTGGGAGCAGACCGGCGGCAAGATCGACGGCTTCATCTGCTCGGTCGGCACCGGCGGCACGCTGGCCGGCACCAGCCGTTATCTCAAGGAGAAGCACCCCGGCATCGTCAATGCCTGCGCCGATCCGCAGGGGTTTGCGATGTACGAGCTGTTCAAGAACGGCCAGGCCAAATCGACCCCGGGCGACTCCATCACCGAGGGTATCGGCCTCGGCCGCGTCACGCCCGTGATCGAAACCGCCAAGGTCGACGATGCCTTCCTGATTCCGGACGCCGAAGCTGTGTCGGTGATCTACGACCTGCTCCTGCACGAAGGCCTGTGCCTCGGCGGCTCCACCGGCATCAACATAGTGGGCGCAATTCGCCTCGCCAAGCAGCTCGGACCCGGCAAGACCATCGTCACCGTGCTGTGCGATTCCGGCAGCCGCTATCAGTCCAAGCTGTTCAACGCGGATTTCATGCGCGCCAAGAATCTTCCAGTGCCGGAATGGCTGGAGAAGCGCAGCAACATCAAGCCGCCGTTCGTCTGATCGGCAGCGGCCTCCTCACGTCGGGGACGGGCGTCCACGAGTTCGCGCCGGGGCAGCCGGTTTACGCCCGCTCGTCGCCTTCCGAGGCCGCAGCACAATAGTCGCGCCAGAACTTGCGATAACCCGCTTCGAGCTCACGCGTGTAGATCTCGACATTGCCGGCGGGCGAGGCTGCGATCTGAGCCGGCAGGCCTGCGCGCAACTTCGCCAGAAGCTCAGGCTGCGAGACAAATTTCCGGGCGATCTCGATATAGCCCTCGTCATGTTCCGCGACCCAGTCGCCGAGACCAACAGAAGCCACGATCGAGGCGCCGGCCCGCGAGGGGGCGCCGTTGCCGAGCTTGGTCACCACGGGAACACCCGTGTAGAGCGATTCCCAGCTGCTGATGCCGCCATTTTGCGGAAACGTATCCAGGGAAATATCGACATTGGCAAAGGCCAGCAGGTGGTCGTTGCGCGAGGTGAAGCCCAGGCAGGTGATGTTCTCCTCGGCAATGCCTTCCGCCACGAAGCGTGCGACCAGGCCGTCGCGCAACAAGGGTTCGTCGAGCAAACCATTCTTGAGGATGATCCTCGACCCCGGCAGCTCCCGCATCAGGCGCGACCACACACGGATCGCATCATCCGAAATCTTGTAGATGCGGTTGAACACGCCGAAGGTGACGTAGCCGTTGCGCAGCATCGGCAGCTCCGACGGCTGCAGATCCGAGACGGGCTCCATCGTGATCAGACACGGCAGATCGTGGATCTTTTCGGGAAACAGATGCCGGACCGATGGCGGAATGAAAACGGGATCCGCGAGCACATAGTCCATGGTCTGCATGCCCGTGCCCGTCGCATGTCCGAAGCCGGTGGCCTGGATCGGAGCCGGCTTCCGCGCGAAAACCCGCAGCCTGTTGGTGTTCGTGTGGCCCGAAACGTCGATCAGGATGTCGACATTGTCGGCCTCGATGCGATCGGCGAGTTCGTCGTCCGAAAGCTGCCAGGCGTCCACCCAGACGTCCGCCTGTTGCTTGAACATGGCGGTGTACTCGTCCGCTCCCGGCCAAGTGTAGTAGCAGATGATCTTGAAGTTGGCGTGATCGTGATGGCGCAGCACCGGCAGCAAGGTCAGTCCCGCCGAGTGTTGCCGGAATTCGGCAGCGACATAGCCGACCACAATCTGCTTGTCCGGATCGAGCGGCCGCTTTGGCAGTGTCCGCCGCGGCAGCTTGGAGCCGATCAAGTCCCACCAATCTCGTCGCACTGCCTGCTGGAGCGCGAAATCGGCCTCGGGGAGGTAGTCCTGCAAGAAGATCTTGCCCCTGATCGCATCCTCGTAGGCCGGCTTTATCGCCAGCGCGCGATCGAGATATTCGATCGCGGCGTCCATCTCTCCCTGGTTCGAATAACAGAAACCCATCAGCGCCAAGCCAAGCTCGGAGCGCGGATTCTGCTCGATCAGGGCCGTTGCGGCCGCCATCGCCTGCGCGGTCCTTCCCATCACGAGACAGACCTGTGCCTTGCCCTGGAGAGCCAGTTCGAATTTGGGCGAAATCGCAAGCGCGGCCTCGAAATCCGCAAGCGCCGGCTCCAGGCGCTGCAACTCGTAACTGAGCCGCCCACGCTGGGCGAGAATCCTGGGCGAGCCCGGCTTGATCGCGAGCGCCATGGCAAACTTGGCTGCCGCCTCCTCGTGATGCCGGAGCTCCATGCTGATCATGCCGTTGCCGACGATCGCCTCGGCGTGCCGCGGCTGAAACAGCAGGGCGCGATCGAAACTTTGCTTGGCGCGCTCGATCAGTCCGAGCAACATCTCGACCATGCCGCGATTGCAGAATGCATCGGCGTAATCCGGCTTGAGCTTGATTGCGCGCTCGTGCAGTTCGAGCGCCTGTTCGTACTGCCCCAGATGCATCAGCGTATTGCCGAGATTGGTCAGCGCCACTGCGAAATTCGGCTTCAGCGCGATCGCCTTCTCCTGGCACCGCCGCGCCTCCTCGAAATTGCCGAGGTCGAAATGCACGGTCGCGAGGTTGTTGTGGGCATCGTGCAGACGTGGATCGAGCGCAATCACGCGCTCGAGCAGCTCCTTCGCCTCCTCAAGGCGCCGGCCGTCATGCGCGCACATCCCGAGCAGGTGCATGGCGTCGACATGGTCCGGAAGCGCTTTCAGGATCTCACGGCAGAGCGCCTCCGTCTCGGCATATTTTCCCTGGCCATAGGCGGCGGCTGCGGCGGAGGTGACGGCGCCCGCCTGCTTCATCAATTTCTTCTGCAACCGCGCGTTCTGGAATGCGCGTGCGCCGGCGCCGCTGTTCTGCAAGGTTGCTCTCCGGAGGATGGCCCAGGGAGAGTCTAGCTGATTCGCAAGCCCGGCCAGCCGGCCGGCTCGACTGGCAACGCCTCCGTGATTTCCCGGTGTTCGCGTATGCTCATCCGGCGCGGTCGATCTGCCTACGCAACCTCGCCGCCTTCGGAGGCCGAGGCACAGTAGTCGCGCCAGAATTGGCGATACCCCGCCTCGACCCTGCGCGTGTAGATCTCGACATTGCCGGCGGGCGAAGCGGCGATCTGGGCCGGCAGTTCCGCGCGCAGCTTTGCCAGATGCGCAGGCTGGGCGGCATACTTGATCGCGATCGCGGCATAGCCCTCCTCGTCCTCGGCGACCCAGTCGTCAAGGCCCACGGCCGCCACGATCGACCCGCCGGCGCGCGATGACGAGCCGTTGCCGAGCTTGGCGACAACCGGAACGCCGGCGTACAGGGATTCCCAGGTGCTAATGCCGCCGTTTTGCGGAAACGTATCGAGCGAGATGTCGACGTTGGCAAAGGCCCGCAAATGCTCGTTGCGCGGCGTCGTGCCCATGCAGATGACGTTCTCCTCGGCAATGCCGTGTGCCACGAACCGCGCGATCAGGCCGTCGCGCAACAAGGGATCGTCGAGCAGCCCGTTCTTGATGATGATCTTCGATCCCGCCACCTCGCGCATCACCTTCGACCACACCCGCATCGCCTCGTCCGAGATCTTGAAGATGCGGTTGAACACGCCGAAAGTCACATAGCCGTTGCGGAGCATGGGCAGCTCCGAAGGCGGCACGTCCAGGATGGGATCGATCGTGATCAGGCACGGCAGGTCATAGACCTTTTCGGCCAGCAGATGGCGTGCCGATTGCGGAATGAAGGTCGGGTCCGCGAGCACGTAGTCCATGGTCTGCAGGCCGGTGCCGGTGGCGTGCCCGAAACCCGTGACCTGGATGGGGGCCGGCTTCCGCGAGAACACATGGAGCCTGCTGCCGGTCGTATGCCCGGACACATCGATCAGAATATCGATTCCGTCGGCCTGGATGCGATCGGCCAGTTCGTCGTCCGAGAACTGCGCGGCCTCGACCCAGACGTCTGCGCAAGACTTGAATTTCCCGGTCATCTCGTCCTGCAGCGGCCAGCAGGAATAGCAGACGATCTTGAACGCGGCACGATCGTGATGGCGCAGCACCGGCATCAGCGAGTAAGCCGCCGAGTGCTGCCTGAATTCGGAAGCGACATATCCGACCACGATCTGTCGGTCCGGATCGAGATCGCGCGGCGCCAAGGTCCGTTGAGGAAGCTTGGCGCCGATCTGATCCCACCAGTATTTTCGCGCCGCCTGCTGGACCACGAAATCGGCCTCCTGCAGGTAATCCAGCACGAATATCTTGTATCCGATGGCCTCGGGAAAGTCGGGCGCGATCGCCAGCGCCGCATCGAGATACTCGAGCGCCGTCGCGATGTCTCCCTGGTTCGCATAGCAAGAGGCCAGGAGCGACATGGCCGCCTCGGATTGCGGATTGATTTCGAGCAGCTTTTTGGCGCCCGCCATCGCGCCCGCCGTGTTCCGTACCATGATGTCGACTTGCGCCCGCCAGCACAGCGCGAGCTCATTCCGAGGCGATTGCGCCAGTGCGGCGTCGAAATCCGCTGCCGCCTGCTGCAGCCGGGACACAGTCAGATAGAGGCGTCCGCGCTGCACCAGAATTCTGGCCGAGCCCGGCTTGAGCGCCAGCGCGGTATCGAGCGCGGCTTCCGCCTCCTCGAAGTGCCGGAGTTCGAGGCTCACCATACCCCTGCCGGCAATCGCTTCCGCATGACGCGGCTGCAACGATAGGGCCCGTTCGAAGTTCTTTCCGGCACGCTCGAACTGGCCGATCATCAGTTCCGCCATGCCGCGGTTGCAGAATGCGTCGGCATAGTCCGGCTTCAGCCTGATCGCGCGCTCATGCAGCGCAATTGCCTCTTTGGCCTCGCCGAGGTGCAGCATCGTATTGCCGAGATTGGTCAGGGTGATCGGACAATTCGGCTTCAGCGCAAGGGCCTTCTCCTGGCATGCGCGGGCGTCCTTGAATTTCTCGAGCGCGAAATACACGGCGCCGAGATTGCTGTGGGCATCGGGTGAACGCGGATCGAGCATGGTTGCACGCTCGAGCAGGAATTGCGCGTCCTCAAGCCACCCGCCGTCGAACGCCAGCAGGCCAAGCAGGTGCGTGGCGTGGAAATGATCCGGAACCTCTTTCAGGATCTCGCGGCAGAGATTCTCGGTCTCGTCACGTCTGCCCTGCCCCAGCGCCTCGATGGCGAAGGACATGACGGCGTCCGCCTGCTTCCTCAACTTCTTCTGCAATCGCGCGTTCTGGTAGGCGCGCGCGCCGAGACTGCTCTGCAAGGTTTCTCTCCGGAGGATGGTCCGAAGAGAGCCCAGCCGATTCGCATGGTGCCAAGCTTGTGTGTCCGTCAGACCGGCGAGGCCGCCGGACTGCAGGCGCTCACCGCAGAATCTGGCTCAGGAACAGCTTTGTACGGGCGTGCTGCGGGCTGGCGAAGAACTCGTTCGGGGTGTTGGCCTCGATGATCTGGCCGGCGTCCATGAACACGACGCGGTTGGCGACCTCGCGGGCAAAGCCCATTTCGTGGGTGACGACCAGCATGGTCATACCCTCCTCGGCGAGATCGACCATGGTGTCGAGGACCTCCTTGACCATTTCGGGGTCGAGCGCCGAGGTCGGCTCGTCGAACAGCATCACCTTCGGGTTCATGGTCAGCGCGCGCGCGATCGCGACGCGCTGCTGCTGGCCGCCGGACATCTGGCCCGGAAACTTGTTGGCCTGGTGCGGGATCTTGACCCGCTCCAGAAATTTCATCGCGGTCGCCTCGGCGTCCCTCTTGGGGATGTTGCGCACCCAGATCGGCGCCAGCGTGCAATTGTCGAGCACTGTGAGGTGCGGGAACAGATTAAAACTCTGGAACACCATGCCGACCTCGCGGCGCACGGCGTCGATGTGCTTGAGATTGGGCCCGAGCTCGATGCCGTCGACGACGATCTCGCCCTCCTGGAATTCTTCCAGCGCATTGATGCAGCGGATCAGCGTGGACTTGCCGGAGCCGGAGGGCCCGCAGATGACGATGCGCTCGCCCTTCTTGACCTCGAGGTCGATGTCGCGCAGGACGTGGAATTCACCGTACCATTTGTTCAGGCCGGAAATCTTGACGATGGGGTCGGACATGATGGCCTCGATCAGTTGCGGCGGTGGGCGTTGAGGCGGTGCTCGACGAACAGCGAGTAGCGCGACATTCCAAAGCAGAAGATGAAATAGATGATCCCGGCAAAGGCAAAGCCGGTGAACGCGGTCGACGGCGTCGACCATTTCGGGTCTGAGAACGAGGCGCGTAGCGAGCCCAGGAGGTCGAACAGTGCCACGATCGAGACCAGCGAGGTGTCCTTGAACAGCGAGATGAAGCTGTTGACGAGGTTCGGAATGACATGGCGCAGCGCCTGCGGCAGCACGATCAACGAGGTCGTCTTCCACCAGGACAGTCCCAGCGCCGCAGCGGCCTCGCCCTGCCCGCGCGGGATCGCGGCAAGCCCGCCACGGACGTTCTCGGCCTGATACGCGCCGGTGAACAGCGCGATGCCGATCAGCGCGCGGACAAGGCCGTCGACCGTGAAATTGCCGGGCAGGAACAGCGGCAGCATGTAGGTGGCGAAGAACAGCACGGTGATCAGCGGTACGCCGCGCCAGAACTCGATGAAGGCGATCGAGAAGATCCGGATCAGCGGAATGGTCGAACGGCGGCCGAGCGCGAGCGCAATGCCGATCGGCAGCGAGGTGACGATGCCGGTGACGGAGACCACCAGCGTCACCAGCAGCCCGCCCCACAGATTGGTCAACACGATCGGCAGTCCGCCGTGGTCGAGCCCCATCAGCTTGATGACGATCGCGATGGCGACGAAAGTTGCGAAGCTCGACGCCAGAGCGCGCCAGCCAGTCCGCAGGCCGCCTGCGAGAAAGAAGGCGATCAGAGAAACGACGACCGTGGTGACGGCGAAATCGGTCCAGACCGCCTGCCCCGAGGCCTGGATCTGGTCGCGCAGCCAGGTCAACGGAAAGATCAGCCAGTGGATCGCGGTGCCAATCAGCACGATCAGGTTGCCGACGACCCACAACAGGGGTGCGATGGCCGAGGTCTTGCTGAGATTGAGCAGCACCTGGCCGGCGCCGATGATGCTCTCGTCGAACAATTGCAGCACGCCGGCCGTCCAGCTCAGGCCGAAGCCGGTGATGCCGCCGCCACGCAGCAGGAAGAATGCGACGACCGGAAACGCGAAGAAGAACAGGCCGGCGCTGAGGCCCTTCGCCGGCAGGCGCGGAACGAGCAGCGGCACCAGCAGGACCGCCGCCAGGACGAATGTGAGGTTGACCCGCCAGCGCTCGGCCTCGGGATAGAAGCCGTAGATCAGTTGCGGCAGCTTGGCCTGGATGTAGGGCCAGCAGGCGCCCACCGCGAAACCGACGTTCTCGGTGAGGCAGGCCGTGCGGTCCTTGCCGCTCCAGACCGCATCGACCATCAGGAACTTGACGCTGGGAACGATGGTGAACCAGAGCAGCAAGGCGCCCAGGATCGTGAGCAGGATGTTGGTCGGCGAGTTGAACAGGCGGGTCCGCGCCCAGCCGATGAAGCCCGTCGTCTTCACCGGCGCGGGACGCTCGTTCACCAGATCGTGCCGGACGAAGGAGGATGAGGCGATATCGGTCATGCGCCAAGGCTCCGGCTGACGCGCCAACCGTAGACGCTCATGACGGCGCTGGTGATGAGGGAGATCAGGAGATAGACGCCCATCGTCATCGCAATGATCTCGATCGCCTGCCCGGTCTGGCTCAGCGAGGTGCCGGCGAACACCGAGACGAGGTCAGGATAGCCGATCGCGACCGCCAGCGAGGAGTTCTTGGTGAGGTTGAGATACTGGTTGGTCAGCGGCGGCACGATAACGCGCATGGCCTGCGGCACGACAATCAGCCGGAGCGTGGCACCGCGGCTGAGGCCGAGCGAAGACCCCGCCTCCATCTGTCCCTTGTGGACCGACAGGATGCCGGCGCGTACGATCTCGGCGATGAAGGCGGCGGTATAGGTCGACAGAGCCACCGTCAGCGCCACGAATTCCGGGATGATCCGCGAGCCGCCGGCGAAATTGAACCCCTTGAGCTGCGGCAGCTCGAAGGTGAAGGGCAGACCGAAGACCAGCATCGTGGCCAGCGGAAGTCCGAGCAGCAAGGCCAGCACAGAGGGCCAGATGCGGATCACCTGCCCCCGCTCAAACAGCGCGCGCCTGGCGTAGAAGCGCAATCCCAGCGAGACGACGATGCCGAGGGCCAGCATCGCCAGGAACGGCTCGAACCCGCTCTCGCCGATCGGACGGGGAATGACGAGGCCGCGATTGCTGATGAAGGCGATGCCCAGCAGCGAAATGCTCTGCCGCGGATTGGGCAGGGCCGCGAGCACCGCCAGGTACCAGAACAGGATCTGGAACAGCAGCGGCAGGTTGCGGATGATCTCGACATAGATCTCGCCGACGCGCGACAGCAGCCAGTTGGGCGACAGTCGGCACAGCGCGATGATGAAGCCGATCACGGTGGCGAAGAAGATACCGACCACCGAGACGACGAGCGTGTTGAGAAGCCCGACCACGAACACGCGCAGGAACGTGTCCGAGCCGGTATAGGAGATCAGCGTCTGGTTGACGTCGAAGCCGGCATTGTTCCTGAGGAAGCCGAAGCCGGCGGCGATATGCTGGTTCTCGAGATTGGCGCGCGCATTGGAGACGATCTCGTAGCCGATCCAGCCCAGGATCGCGGCGAAGGCAAACTGGACGGCGACGCCGTTCCAGCCTGCCTTGCCGCCCAGAATGCGCCTGATCTTCAGCGCGATCTGGGCCGGCGGTTTTCGAGCCTCGGTGCTCATCGCCGCGTGCCGCGGATCAAGCAGGATCAGCGGATCGGCGGTGCGTATTGGAGACCGCCCTTGTTCCAGAGATTGTTGAGGCCGCGATTGATGGCGAGCGGCGAGCCGGCGCCGACGTTGCGATCGAACACCTCGCCGTAATTGCCGGTCGCCTTCACGATCCGCACCACCCAGTCCTTGGTCAGGCCGAGCTGTTCGCCGAAATTACCGTCGCTGCCGAGCACGCGCTTCAGCTCCGGGCTCTCCAGCTTCGCCTTCTCGTCGACGTTCTTGGAGGTGATGCCGAGCTCTTCGGCGGTGACGAGCGCGAACAGCGTCCATTTCACGATGTCGAACCACTGGTCGTCGCCGTGGCGCACCATCGGGCCGAGCGGCTCCTTCGAAATGATCTCGGGGAGCACCATGTGGTCGTTGGGATTGGCGAGCTTGAGGCGATTGGCGTAGAGGCCCGACTGGTCGGTGGTGAAGACGTCGCAGCGGCCGGCTTCATAGGCCTTGACGGTTTCGTCGTTGGTGCCGAACGCGATCACCTCGTACTTCATGTTGTTGGCCTTGAAGTAGTCGGCCAGATTCTGCTCGGTCGTGGTGCCGGTCTGCACGCAGACGGAAGCGCTGTTGAGCTCGAGCGCCGAATTCACCTTCAGCGACTTCTTCACCATGAAGCCCTGCCCGTCATAATAGGTCACGCCGGTGAAGTTGGCGCCGAGCGAGGTGTCGCGCGAGATGGTCCAGGTGGTGTTGCGCGAGAGAACGTCGATTTCGCCGGATTGCAGCGCGGTGAAGCGGTCCTTGGCCGAGGTCGGCACGTACTTGACCTTGGTCGGGTCGTTGAAGATGGCGGCCGCGATCGCGCGGCAGAGGTCGACGTCGAGGCCGGTCCAGTTGCCCTTGTCGTCGGGCGAGGAGAAACCCGGGAGGCCCTGGCTGACGCCGCAGGACAGCGTGCCCCGGTCCTTGATGGTCTTGAGCGTTTGCGCATCGGCGGCCTGGGCAGACAGGCCGGCGGCGAGAGCGAGAGTGAGAGCCAGGGTTACGCGTTTCATGGGCTGAAGGCCTTTCAAAGTCGTCTCAAGGTCAGGAATGTTGTCTCAGGATCGTCTCTGCCAGGGATAGCCTTGCAAGAGTCATGCTGGGAAACCTTGCCGAACACTCGCCGATCCCGGGAGGCCATACCTTAATCCCCGCCGCAGGCGCCCGCCATGATGGCCGTGGCGCCAGGTTCGGTCAGACGATGGATCGAAGGTCGCGGCAGGCCCCTCAACATGCGGCGACTGAACAGCACCTGCGCATCACAGAACGACTGGCGAGCCGGGTCAAGGGGTTGACGGGACTCTTCTGTGTTCTGTTATTAACGACAGCGGCCTTTCGGCCGGCCCCCACGGCGCAAGGCGCCCCGGCGGAAACGCGGTTTTGAAAGCAGGCGCATGGATTCCTCGCACCCCTCCCAGCAGCAGGCCGAGACCCGGCTGGTCACCTCCGGCCGCGACACCAAGGCGCAGAAGGGGTTCGTCAATCCGCCGGTGTTCCACGGCTCGACCGTGCTCTATCCGACCGCCGAGGACCTGCACGCCCATCGCGGCGAGTTCACCTATGGCCGCCACGGCACCCCGACGACCAGGGCGTTCCAGGACACGCTGATGGCGCTGGAGGGGCCGCAATGCGCCGGCGTCGGCATCGTGCCGTCGGGGCTCGCGGCGATCTCCACCACCCTGCTCTCGGTGCTGAAGGCCGGCGACCACATTCTGGTCGTCGACAACGTCTATCGGCCCTCGCGCAATTTCTGCAACGGCATGCTGACCCGCTATGGCGTCGAGACCGCCTATTTCGATCCGCTGATCGGCGCCGGCATCGACAAGCTGTTCAAGCCCAACACCCGCGCGGTGCTGGTGGAGGCGCCGGGCTCGCAGTCGTTCGAAATGCCCGACATCCGCGCCATCGCCGAGGTCGCGCATGCGAAGGGCGCGCTCGTCATCGACGACAACACCTGGGCGACGCCGCTCTATCACCGCTCGCTCGAGCAGGGTGTCGACATCAGCATGCAGGCCGCCACCAAATATATCGGCGGTCACTCCGACATCATGTTCGGCACCATCTCGGCCAATGCCAAGGCCTGGCCGATGGTGTCCGAAGGCATCCGCCTGCTCGGCGTCTGCGCTGGCCCCGACGACGTCTTCCTGGCGCTGCGCGGCCTGCGCACGTTGTCGGTGCGGCTCGCGCAGCACCATCGCTCCGGGCTCGACATGGCGCGCTGGCTGGCGGGGCGTCCCGAGGTTGCGCGCGTGCTGCATCCCGGATTGGAGACCGATCCCGGCCACGCGATCTGGAAGCGCGACTTCACCGGCGCCTCGGGCCTGTTCAGCATCGTCTTGAAGCCGGCGCCGCAGCAGGCGGTCGACACCATGCTCAACACGCTCAAGCTGTTCGGCATGGGCTTTTCCTGGGGCGGCTTCGAGAGCCTCGCGATTCCCTTCGACTGCAGCGACTATCGCACCGCGACCAAGTGGGCGCCCGGCGGGCCGACGCTGCGACTCCACATCGGCCTCGAGAGCGTCGACGACCTCAAGGCCGATCTCGATCGCGGCTTCGCTGCCCTCAAGGCGGCAATGTGAGCCTGCTCACAAGGCATCGCGCCGCGGGAACGAGCAACCGGCGCAAACGTTAACGCCGACGCGCCAACAAATGGTTTGATCCTCAAGCATTTGGCGCTAGCCTCACCAATCGACTCCAATCCGGACACGGAGAATGGGAACGTTGGTTCTGCTCGATCTGATGGGCGGCGTTGCGCTGTTGCTGTGGGGCCTGCACATGGTCCACAGCGGAATCCTGCGCGCGTTCGGTCCCGACCTGCGGCGGCTGCTCGGCAAGGCGCTCGGCAACCGCATCAGCGCGTTCGCCGCCGGGCTCTCGCTCACCGCGCTGCTCCAGAGCAGCACGGCGACTGCCCTGATCACCTCTTCGTTCGCGGCCGAGGGCCTCGTCAGCCTCGCAGCCGCGCTCGCCATCATGCTGGGGGCCAATGTCGGCACGACGCTGATCGTGCAGGTGCTGTCGTTCAACATCGCCGCCGTCGCGCCCGTCCTGTTCGTGCTCGGCCTCGTCGCCTTCCGCTCGGGACCGCGCTCCCGGATCAAGGACATCGGCCGCGTCTGCATCGGCCTCGGCCTGATGCTGCTGTCGCTGCACATCCTGCTCGACACGCTGGCCCCGGCGGAGAACGCACCCGGCATGCGCGTCGTGATGTCGGCGATCACGGGCGATCCCGTGCTATGCATCGTCATCGCCGCGCTCGTCACCTGGGCGGTGCATTCGAGCGTCGCCAGCGTGCTCTTGATCATGTCGCTGGCCTATTCGCAGTTCATCTCGCCTGAGGCAGCGCTGGCGCTGGTGCTGGGCGCCAATCTCGGCAGCGCCATCAATCCCGTGTTCGAAGGCGCCAGGCGCGACGATCCCGCGAGCTATCGCCTGCCGGTCGGCAATCTCGTCAACCGCGTGATCGGGATCGCGCTCGTGCTGCCGTTCCTGGGCGTGATCGCTGCGCACATGCATGCCTGGCAGCCGGATCTCGCGAAGATGACGGCGGCCTTCCACATCGCCTTCAACGTCGGCACCGCCATCATCTTCATCGGACTGCTCGACACCATGTCGCGTCTGTTGACCCGCCTTCTCCCCGATCGCGTGCAGGAAACCGACCCGGCCAGGCCGCGCTATCTCGACGAGAGCGCGCTGGAGACGCCGTCGCTGGCGCTGGCCGACGCCGCCCGCGAGGTGCTGCGGATGGGTGATCTCGTCGAAATCATGCTGCGCAAGGTGATGACCGCGATGATGACGGGCGACCGCGGGCTGGTCGACCAGGTCTCGAAGATGGACAATGCCGTCGACGGTCTCGACGAGGCCATCAAGCTCTACGTGACCAAGCTGATGCGCGGCAGCCTCGACGAGAGCGAGGGACGGCGCGCGATGGAAATCGTCTCCTTCGCCATCAACCTCGAGCATATCGGCGACATCATCGACAAGAGCCTGAGCGAGCTTGCGACCAAGAAGATCAAGCGCCGCTTCCAGTTCTCGGCCGAGGGCGCCGAGGAGCTCGCCGCCTTCCACAAGCGCACCATGGAATCGCTGCGGATCGCCTTCGGCGTGTTCATGTCGGGCGATGCCAACGAGGCGCGCAAGCTGCTGGTGGAGAAGACCACGCTGAAGAACACCGAGCTTGCCGCCGTCGAGCGCCATCTCGACCGCCTGCGCGAGGGCCGGCCCGAGACCATCGAGACCACCTCGCTGCATCTCGACGTGCTGCGCGATCTGCGCCGCATCCACTCGCATATCTGCTCGGTCGCCTATCCCGTGCTGGATGCCGCCGGCGAGCCCTATCGCAGGCACGAGGCGGAGACGGCCGCCCTGCCCGCTTCAGGCGCGGCCTCGGCGCTGCCGCGCTAGGGCGACGCGAACGAGAACAGCGCCTCCGGCCAGAAGCAGGCCGGCGCCGCAGAGCAGGCCAGGCACGATCCACAATGTCAGGAACGACAGCAGCCGCGCATCCTCGGGCCGCCCGGGATCGTAGGCGATCCTGACCCGCTCGCCCTCCGCATAGGGCTGCCCGGTTGATCCAGATGAGGACGTGAACGTCACTACGCGCCCCTCGCGCGTCGTGAATCGAAACGTCGGATAGAGAAAGGTCCCGCCATGATTTCCACCGCTGCGCGCGACGGCGCCGGCGAAACGCGCATCGGTCTGCTCGGCCCTCGCGAGAAATGCGATGGTGCCGCCGAGTTCGACAAGGCCGAGCCCGAGCAAGACCAGGCCGACCAGAACAACCGATACGAACAGAACTATCGGTGACTTGCGCATGCCAATCGGGAAGTCTGGATGCCCTGCCGCCCTCGGTCCCTGGTCAGCGCTCCAGCGTCTTCGAGGCGCGGCCGCGGTTCTTGACGATCAGCATGATGTTGCGGACATAGATGATGGTCGCGAGCGCCTGTCCGAGGATGATCACCGGCTCGCGCTTGACGACGCCATAGACCAGCGTCATCAGCCCGCCGCCCATCGAGCAAAACCAGAACGCCATCGGCACCACGCTGTTGCCGGCGCGCTCGCTCGCGATCCACTGCACCAGGAAGCGCGCGGTGAAGAACAGCTGCGCGACCAGGCCGAATGCGAGCCAGAAGTCGAACTTGGCGACGAAGACGTCGTAGAGATAGTTGCTCAGCGCCTGACCGTATTGAATGATCATGCGTTCACCTCGGTCACATCTGGTGTCGACTTCTTGCGGCGGATCAGCCACCACACGCCGGCGAGATCCATGATGCCGATCCACAGCCGGTCGAAGAAGCCATAATTGGACACGCCGGAACGGCGCGGCCGGTCGATCACGTCGACATAGGCGATGTCGTAGCCCTCGCGGCGGACCAGCGCCGGCAGGAAGCGATGTAGCCCATCGAAATAGGGCATCATCAGGAACACGTCGCGGCGGAACGCCTTCAGCCCGCAGCCGGTGTCGCGCGTGCCGTCCTGAAGGATCGCATTGCGGACCTTGTTGGCCACGCGCGACTGGAATTTCTTGAAGCCGGTGTCCTTGCGCCCGACGCGCTGTCCCGCGGCGAGGCCGACCCGCCCCGCCCCTTTTTCCACCGCAGCGATCAGGTCCGGCAGGAAGGCCGGATTGTTCTGGCCGTCGCCGTCGAGGGTTGCCACGATCACCCCGCGCGCGGCGCGTACGCCGCTGCGCACCGCAGCCGACTGGCCGCCTGATCTGGCGTGGCGGAGCTGACGCAGATTGCTCCGCTCCGCCATGATGGCCTTGAGCCGCTCGCCGGTCGCATCAGTCGAACCGTCATTGACGTAGATGATCTCGTAATCCCAGCGGCCGTCGAGCGCCGTCGTGATCTCCTCGATCAGGGGCGCGATGTTGTCGGCTTCGTTGCGCACGGGAACGACGATGGAAACCGATGGCTGGGACGTCGACAAATCGAGACTCGTGGTTGGAATTGGCCTGCCCCTCGGGGAACCGGCGACCCCGGCAGGCAGCCGCTTTTATGGGGCGGACGCTCCGCGGGCAACCCTTTTGAGGCGCGCTGTGACCGGCCCCGGAAGCGGCACGATGGTGCCGTCGGCACGGATGGCAAACGCGAGCCGGCGCGCCGCAAACCAGTAGCGGACGGTCATGGCACCGACGATGCCGACCAGGGCCCCGGCGGTGACGTCGCTGGGGTGATGCGCGAGCAGCACCAGACGCGTCAGCAGGATCACGATTGCGTAAGTGAACATGAACACCCGCAGCCGCGGCCACAACGCCGAGACCGCAAACGCCAGCGCGAACGCTGTGATCGCGTGGCCCGACGGCAGGCTGGCATAGGCTCCCGAGCCCTCGAACGGGATGAAGTTGAACGGATCGGCCTTGCCGCCGACGAACGGACGCCCGCGACCGATGAGAAATTTCAGGATCTCGCCGACGAACACGGACAAGGCAACAGACAGAAACAGGAATTGCAGCCGCGTGCCCAAGCCCAGCAGCAACGTGCGTCGAGTGCCGTGAAGTCCCGCGGCGATCAGTGCCACGATCACCAGCGCGACGCCCAGCACCGAGAGCACATACTCGTCCTTGCCGAAATCGGTGAGGATGCGGATCGGCCACAGGCTTGGTGTGCCGCGCGCCGGCATCAGCTGGATCTCGGTCAGGTCGAACGCCAGCATCAGCGCGATGACCGCGGCCGCGCCGACAGCGCTGAGCCAGAGCGAATGTCGCGCCAGCTTTCGTGCGGCCTCGGCGCGGCGCGAATGCGACGGCGAGCGCACGAGCTGCCCCAGCGCATGCCCCGTCACGGTGAGCAACTGCGCGGGATAGCCCGGGCGCGGCGCGCTATGGGTCGGGGCCGACATCCTATTCGGTGCCTTCCGAACGGAAGATCGAGATCGAGATCGCGCGCCCTTGCGAGAAATTGTAGCCGTCGATGCGCGCGCCGACCTTGTAGCGCAGCCCGATCGCCTCGGCGCGCTGCACGAAGCTGCGCTCCGAACGTTGCTCGATCAGCGCGAAGCGGCAGCTGCCCTGCCGCAGGAAGTCCGCCGCGCCCGAGCCGTCGGTGAGCAGCGTCTGCGTGCCGGTCAGGAACACCAGGCTCGGCTCGTGGTAGCCGGCAGCGGCCGCCTTGGGCCCGACGCAGCTGACGTTGCGAAGCGCGCGCGCGATCTCGATACTCGGGAACAACGGGGTCAGCGACGGCAGCACGATGCCGTAGACCACGACCGCAAGCATCAGGGCCGCAACCAGCGCGTTGAGCACCGAGCGTTCGGCACGGTTGTTGTCGTAGAGCCACCAGGCGAACAGGCCGAAGATCAGCGAGGCCGCGATGAACGGCCAGGCTACGAAGGCCGGCTGCCGGGTCAGCATGACCGCGCCGACCACCGCGATGATCGAGGCCGCCGCCGGAATCGCGAACCACCAGGCCGAGCCGCGCATCAGCCAGGACCGCGACAGCACGCGCCGCTCCAGCGCGCCGACGGTGAGGATCGCGATCGCCGGATACAGCGGCAGCACGTAGTGCGGCAGCTTGGTCAGCACCGCCTCGAACACGATCCAGGACGGGATCAGCCAGGCCAGCAGGAATTGCGCGCCGGGCTCGCGCCGGGCTCGCCAAACCGCGGGTGCCGCCATCGCCGCCAGCGGCGCTCCCGGCCAGAAGGTGATCCAGAACAGCGCCAGGTACATCCCGGGCGGTGCGCCATGGGATTCCTGCGCCCCTAACTTGCTGAGCATGTCGCCGCCGACGGAATCGGCGAAGAAGGTCTCGCCCGCGCGCCAGAAGATCGCGACGAACCAGGGCAGCACCAGCACCAGCATCCACATCAGGCCCCAGACCGGGCGCAGCTTCCACAGCCAGGAGGCATCGCGGTCCAGGATCGCGAGCGCGACGATGGTGAGCCCAGCGAACATCAGGATCAGCGGGCCCTTGATCAGGATGCCGACCGCGAGCGCGGTCCAGAAGATCGCGGGCCAGCTCCAGGGCGGACGGGTCTCGTCCTCGGCGCGCTGCCACGACAGGTAGGCCCGCGCCATCGCGCCCATCGCGGCGGTGACGCAGAACAGCAGCATCGCGTCGGTCTTGGCGAGCCGCGCCTCGACGCCGAGCAGCACGGAGGCGCACAGCAGCAGCGCCGCGAGCACCGCGGCGCGCCGCGTGACGAAGCCGAGCGCGGCCCAATAGGTCATCAGCACCGCGCCGATCGCACCTATTAGCGACGGCAGCCGGTAGACCCAGATGCGCAATTCGGCCTTCGGCAGCCTGAGTGCAGATGCGGCTTCAACCGCGGCCGATTGCAACCAGTAGATGCCGACCGGCTTCTTGTAGCGGACGTCCTCCTGGAAGCGGATGTCGACATAGTCGCCGCTCTCGACCATCTGCTTGGTCGCCTGCGCGAACCGCGCCTCGTCGCGATCGACGGGCGGGATGGTGAAGAAGCCCGGCAGGAACAGCAGCAGTGCGCACAGCAGCAGGAAAGCGACCGCGCGGGCGTGGCTGGCCGTGGCGATATCGAGCATGGTCACGAGCCGGCTACCCGGATTCACGGGCGATTTCGGCTCACGGGGCGCTCCAAAACGGGGGCTTGGGTAGGTCTCGGCCATTGGTTCCGCTTACGCTGAAACCGCCATCGCCACAACCGCTTAAGGCAGGGTCACTGAATTCGAATGACAACTGTGTCCGCGGCGCCCGTGGCATCGATCACGGTGAGCCGTGCAAAGCCCGGGCCGGGCGGATCGATCAGGCGCTGGCGTCGGCCGTCGATCTCACCGAGTGAGGTTCCATTAACCATCACGGTCATGGGCAGAACGCCACCGGCGACCTTGACGGGCATGGCGGCGCCCTCGGGCCCCCCCGAGCGATCGACGTCGATCCGCGAGCCGTTCAGCGGGAACTGGATGTGCAGCGCCTGCTCGCCCCCGGTCCGCACGAGCTCCCCGACCGGGCGGAACCGTTTGAGCGGCAACGGCAACTTCGCGTTGCTGGCGACCAGGGTTCCCTTGGGCGGCTTGGGCAGCGGGCTCAGCGTCTTGCCGCTCCGGGCGAAGGCGTCGAACAGGATCGGAGCAGCAGCCATGCGGCCAACCAGGCCGGGAACCGGCGCACCGTCGGGCCGGCCGACCCAGACGCCAATGGTCATGCGGCCGTCGAAGCCGACCGACCAGGCATCGCGATAGCCGTAGGAGGTGCCGGTCTTGAAGGCGATCCGGTTGTGGGCCGCGCTCTCCGGCGGCGGCGTGCCGAGCAGGACGTTGCCGACCTGCCAGGCGGCGACCTGATCCAGCAGCCGCAACGGCTCACGATCGTCCTTGGTGGTGACGATCTCGCGCAGCGGCTTGGTGGTTCCAAGACGAGCGAAGCCGGCATAGAGCTGCGCGAGATCCTGCAGCGTCACGCCGACGCCGCCGAGGCCCATGGCAAGGCCCGGCGCCTCGTCTTTCGGCAAGATGAGATTGCCACCGGCCTGCCGCAGCCGCGAGGCCAGTCGACTCGATCCGACGCGGTCGAGCAGCACGATGGCGGGAACGTTCAGCGATAATTGCAGCGCCTTCCTCACGGGCACCGTGCCCTGGAAGGTCATGTCGAAATTTTCCGGCGCGTAGGAGCCGAAGCGGACCGGCCGGTCGTCGATCAGGCTGTCGGGATGGACAAAGCCGTCCTCGAAGGCGAGCCCGTAGATGAACGGCTTGAGCGTCGAGCCCGGCGAGCGGATGGCGCGGGTCATGTCGACCTGCCCTGCCCGGGTCTCGTCGAAATAATCCGCCGAGCCGACGCGCGCGAGCACGTCGCCGCTCTCGTTGTCGACCACGATGATGCCGACCGAGATGTTGGGCCCGAGCGCGATGGCGCGGTCGCGCGCTAAGGGCTCCAGCACCTTCTGCAAGGTCGCATCCAGCGTCAGCTTGATGACCGGGTTGTCTTTCACGGTCGACAGCGCGGTGTCGGAGGCGTGCGGCGCCAGGATCGGCATCGGCTTGCGCAGTGTCGGTACCGGCACGGACTTGGCTTGCGCCGCGTCGTCGGCGCTGACCACATGCTCCTCGACCATGCGATCGAGCACGCGATCGCGCGCCTTGCGCGCCGCCTCGGGAAAGCGATCGAGCCGGCGCGTCTCCGGCGATTGCGGCAGCGCGACCAGCAATGCGGCCTCGGCCAGCGACAGCCGCTTCGGCTCCTTGCCGAGATAGGCGATCGAGGCGGCGCGGATGCCTTCGAGGTTGCCGCCGTAAGGCGCGAGAGCCAGATAGAGATCGAGGATCTGCTCCTTGCTCATGCTGCGCTCGATCTCGATCGCACGCACGATCTGCCGCAGTTTTGCGTAGAGCGAGCGCTGCCGCCGCGGCTCCATCAGCCGGGCGAGCTGCATGGTGATGGTCGAGCCCCCGGAGACGATGTGGCCACGCGTTCCAAGCTGCAAGGCGGCGCGGCCAAGTGCGAGCGGGTCGAGACCGTTGTGCGCGTGGAAGCGCTGGTCTTCATAGGCGAACAGCAGTTTCAGATAGGTCGGATCGACATTGGTCTTGGCATCGACCGGCAGCCGCCAGCGCCCGTCCGCCATCGCATAGGCACGCAGCAGCTTGCCGTTGCGATCGACGATGGTGGTGGAGACCTGACGCGCCTCGTCGAGCGGAAGCGGGCCGAGAGAGTAGACCCAGCCGACGAAGCCGATGATGGCGAGGATGAGCGTGAAGGCGGCGGCGGAGAGGAGGCGATGGCCCCTGCCCCTTCCTCCGCTGCTGTCGTTCCGGGATGGTCCGAAGGACCAGACCCGGAACCTCGAGATTCTCAGGCGCGCAATTGCGCGCCGTAGTTCGATGCTGCGCATCGCCCCGGAATGACGAGAGCTGTTATCGCCTTCGCTCATCGCGCCACCACTCACTTCGCCGCCCGCACCTCGACAGTCCCCGTGCCCGTCCGCCCATAACGCGAGGGATTGTACATGTCCTCGACATAGGCCTGCGGCAGCACGTATTTGCCGGGCGAGACCGCCCGGACGACATAGGCGACGGTGAACACCGACTTGGAATCCGAGGCGCGATCAACCGCCGCCGTGAAGCGGTCGTCGCGGAACTCGGTGTCTTCAGGCTCCTCGCCGTCCTCGATCCAGTCCAGCGTGCCGCTGTCGCCCGACGACACCAGCTTCGGGTTGTCGATCTCCAGGCCCGCCGGCAGATAGTCGGACACCATGATGTGGCCGTATTCGGGCTTGGCCTCGGTGATCTTCAGCACCACCGCAAAGCGCTGGTTCTGCTTGACCTTGCTGATGTCGGCGGGCTTGCCGTCGAGCGTGTAGTAGCTGCGCTCGATCTTGAAGCCGTTCGATGCCGCAGGCTCCGGCGTCACCGGCGAGCCCGACACCGAGACCACCGCCTGCACCGGAGCATCGCTGGTGTTGGTGATCTTCAGCGGCTTGCCGCTCACCGTGTCCGCCTTGTAGCTGCGGTAGAGCGCGGTCTTGACCGGCTGGCCGTCGACCTCGATCGAGAGGTTCTCCTTGGCCAGCGCCCGCGCCGCCAGCACCAGCCACGCATTCTCCTGCGTGGAGGTGTAGGGCGTCAGACCGCGGGCGGTCTCGACCCGGGACACCGCCTGCGTCAGCGTCGCCTTCGGCGCATTACCTTCGCTGGCGAGCGAGACCAGCGCTGCGGCATCGCGCAGCTGCGAGCCGTAGTCAGTGCGGCCGAACTCCAGCACCGGCTTGGGCGCGAGGCTGTCGAGCGCCGCGCCATAGACGCGTTCGGCGCGGTTGCGGTCGCCGACCAGGGCCAGCGCTGCGGCAAGCTGCGACTTCGCGATCGGGGTTGCGAGGTTGTTCAGCTTGGTGTCGGCGAGATAGCGGAGATCGCCGATGGGAGCTGCGCCGTTACGTGCGAGCACGTAGAGGCCGTAGGCGAGATCGCGGCCGCCGTCCTTCTCGGGCTCGTTGCCGTTGACGACGGAGTTGCGGATGCGATCGAGCGCGTTCTTGAACAGCACGTCCGGCACCGCAAAGCCCTTTTCACGGGCCCGGGTGAGGAAGTCCGTCACGTAGGCATCGAGCCAGGCATCATCGCCGCCGGCCGACCACAGGCCGAACGAGCCGTTGGAGCCCTGACGGGCCAGGAGACGCTCGATCGCATCGCGGATGCGCTGGTCGACCTCGGTATCCATGGCGAGATGCGCGCCGGCCGCGAGCTCGTTGACATAGAGCAGCGGCATGGCACGGCTCGTGATCTGCTCCGAGCAGCCATAGGGATAGCGGTCGAGCGCCTTCAGGATCGTCGCCGCATCGAGCGCGGTCGACAGGCTGGCCGAGACCGAGACGCTGCCGGTGCCAGGCACGAGATCGGAGAACATGTCCGAGGTCAGCGTCAGGCTCTCGCCCTTCGCCAGTGTCCGGATCGAGCGCCGTGCCAGCACCTGCGTTGCCGCCTTGACGTCGAACGCGTAGTGCCGCGCGAGCGCAAGGCCATTCGGCCCCTTGATGTCGACGTCGAGCGTCGCCTGCCCCGCCGCGGTCGCATCGAGCGCGAGCGTGAACGCGTTGCGCTGCTTGGCGGCGAGCTTCACGGTGGTTGCGGGATTGCCGGTCATCTTCACCGGGCCGCCGGTCTTGACGTTGATGACGTAGTCGCCGGCCTGGCCCTCGACATTGTCGATCTCGAGGTTGACCGTGCCGTGGTCGCCGTTGAGCAGGAAGCGCGGCAGCGTCGTGGTCAGCACCACGGGGTCGCGGATCACGACATCGGTATTGGCGCGGCCGAGTTTTGTGGCAGTCCACGCCACCGCCATGACACGTGCGGTGCCGGCGAACTCCGGAATATCGAAGCTCACCTCCGCCGTGCCATCGGCAGCGACCGTGACGATGCCCGAATAGAGCGCCAGCGGCTTCTGCGCGGGCGGTGAGCCCTGCAGCTCCGCGGCACCGGCGTCGCCGCCGGACTTGATCTGGCCGCGCGTGCCCGACATGCCGTCGATGAGCTGCCCGTAGAGATCGCGGATCTCCGCGCTCAGGCGGCGCTGGCCGAGATAGTAGTCATCCGGCGCCGGCGGCTTGTAATTGGTGAGGTTGAGGATGCCGACATCGACCGCGGCAATCACCACCTTGGCGTCCTCGCCCGGATTGAGCCCGTCGAGCCTGACCGGGATCTTCAGCATCGCATTGGGGCGGATCAGCGCCGGCGGCGTCAGCTTCACGGCAAGCGTGCGGGTCTGCTTGTCGATGCCGAACCATTTCAGGCCGATCGCCCGGCCCGGCATGCGCTGGGCCGCCGCATCGAGCGGACGGCGCAGCGTCGCCACCACATAGGCGCCGGTGCCCCAGTCCTTGCCGACCGGGAGCTTGACCTGGGCGGTGCCTTCCTTGACGTCGACGGTCTGCGTCGTCAGCAGGCGGTCACCGAGCACATTGATGGTGAGCTTGCCGGCGCTGCGGACATTGACCGACACCGTCATGGTGTCGCCGGAGGCGTATTGCGGCTTGTCGATCGAGGTTTCCAGCAGGTCCGGCGTGTCGGCGCTGCCGTCGGAGTACCAGCCGACGTCGAACTGCACCGAGGTCACCGGGCCGTCGGCATCGTTGGACTTCACGTCCAGCCGATAACGGCCGGGCTGCGGGCTGAGCGAGATGCGCGACGGCTTGTCGGCTGCAATGGTGACGTCACCGTCGGCGACGCGCGAGGTCGACTTGACCGGCTCGTACTCCCAGTAATTGTTCTGGCGGTACCACTGGTAGCGCGACTCCATCTTCAGGAGCTCGTAGCGCAGGCCATCGCGGCGAAGGGTCTGGCCCTCGGGCGAGACGAACACGACGTCGAACTCGGCCTTGTCGCCCTCGGCGACGTTCTTGTCGCCGAACAGCGGCTTGATGCCGATCTGCGCAGCAGTGGGCGCGACCGGCAGCACGATCTTGCGCTCGACGGCGCGGCCGCCGGTCTCGACCATGCGCACGAAGATCTGCGCCTCCTGCGGACGCGTCGACGCCGGCTGCTTGTCCAGCGTCACCGGGAAGGTCGCAACGCCATTGGCATCGGCCTCGGGAAGGTTCTCGAGCGGCGTGCGCTCGTTCGAGGTGGTCTCCTCGTCGGCGACGCCGAACTGATAGCCGGCAAAGCCCGGGCGTCCGGCCGCAGGCGCGACCAGCATGTCGCCTTCGAGCGCAAGGCCCGAGGCCGGCGCGCCATAAAGGAAATGACCGTCCGCCTTAAGCTCCACTGGAGCGTTAGCTTTGATCAGCTTGTCCTTGGCAGACAAATCGAATTCGATCCGATCAGGAACGTAATCCTCGACCATGAAGGTGGTTTCGCCGACCGACGCGCCCTTCGGATCGGTGAAGGCGCGCACGCGCCAGGTGCCGGTCGGAACGGCCGAGTTGAGCGGCACGGACAGCGTGCGGCCGCCGGCGCCCTGGTCGGACAGCACAGCACGGCGGTATTCGACGCCGTCGGGGCGCTCGACCACCAGCGTCATCGGCCCGCCGGTCACGGCATTGCCCTGCCCGTCGCGCAAGAGCGCAGTGAGGAAGACGGTCTCGCTGGAGCGGTAGACGCCGCGCTCGGCATAGACGAAGGCATCGGCGCCGGCGGGCACGGCGCGCCCCGCAACGCCGCGGTCGGAGAGGTCGAAGGCCGACGTCTTCAGGCTGAGGAAGGCATAGTCCGCCTTCTCGCCGGTGACCGTGAGCATCGCCGGCGACAGGCCGCCCTCGCCGCGCGCAAGGCCTGCCTCGAACAGCACGTGACCGGTCTCGTCGGTCTTGCGCGTCGCCAGGATCTCGTTGTTGCGGGCGACCAGCCGCACCTCGGCCTTGCCGACCGGATCGGTCGACGCCAGCGAGTTGACGAAGACGTGGATGCCGTCATTGCCGGAATAGGCGCTGACACCCAGGTCGGAGACGATGAACCATTGCGTGGCGAGCTGGTACTCGTCGTCCGAGCCCGGGCCCTTGGCCGCCGCGGTCATCACGTAGACCCCGGGCTGGAGCTCGCCGAGCGCCTGGTCGACCGGGAATGCCGTGGTGACGTCCTGGTTCAGCGTCATCGCGGTCGAAAGCTCGCCCGACCAGACCTTGACGCCGCGCTCATCGCCGAGATCACTCAGCTGATATTTGGTGAGCGTCTTCTGGAAATCGCTGTCGACCACCGTGTTGATCAAATTGCGGTCGCCGATCCGGAAGACGTTGATGTTGACCGCGGGCGTGTTGACGCTGACCACGGGAATGCCGCGCTGGCCGGTCCTGGGCAGCACATAGGCGCGGCTAGTGAAGCGCACGAACGGCTTGCGGTCGCGCACATAGATATTGAACTCGGCCGATTTCGGCAGCCCCTCCTTCACTGTCGACGGCAGGCCGGCGCGCAAATTGATGTTGTAGCGTTCGCCATGCCTCAGCCCGTCGACGCAGAGCTGCTTGCCCTCCGCCGACAGCGCCGGCTTGTCCTGCCCTGCGAGGGCCAGGAACGGCGCGAAGTCGGTGCGCTTGGCGAGTTCCTCCGAGAACTGGAAGCAGGCGCGCGGGCTCGCCGAATCCGAGTCCACGGTGTAGTCGAGCAGCCGGAAGCCGTGCTCGTCGCGCAGCTTCTCATATTGCCCGCGGACATCGGCGACCTCGCGCAGGTCGAGCGACAGCCGCAGCGAATCCAGTGCCGGCCGCCACAGCTTGCGTTCGGCCAGCGACTTGCCGAGCACGGCGAGCGCGTCCGCCTCCTCGCCCGGATTGCCGGCGCGCATGTAAGCGATGTAGGCCGCGGTCGAGGCGCGCTCCAGCAGGAAGGTCTGCTCGCTCGAGTTCTTCGGCCAGATCTGGAAGATCACCTTGGCGAGCCGCAGCCAGTTGCCGGCATCCTCAGGCGTGGTGGCCGCAATCTGGCCGAGCACCGACAGGCCGGTGCGGTAATCGTTGCGCTTGAAGGCGGCGTCGGCATCCGTGCGCAGCGTCGCGTTGGTCTTGGCGACCGGCCCCGCCTCGCTCTTGATCTGCGCCTCCAGCTTGATGGCGGAATCGGCGAGATCGTCGCGTTTGAAGGCCTTGTCGGCGGCCTGCGCCGCGTTAAGACCGAGCGCCAGCGCGGCGCAGATTGTGACGGCGCGAACAAGACCGATCATGGATGGACTCCCGGAAATCGCGGACGAACGCCGCTTGTCGCATGAAATGCGTGGAAAGGTGACGGACTCAAGGCGATGGAACCAGAGGTGCAAAACGTCGCATTCGCCATGACAAAGGCAGGCCCAGAGGAGACCGGTCCAGATACCGCCGCGCACGCCGTCCTGATGGCGCAGCAACACCTAGCCAATCGTCCGGCGGCCGTGTCCCGGAAGCTGTTCAGCGTTCCCGGCGATGTAATCCATCGTCCAGTCCGCTGCCGCTCAACCCGGCACCCTGACACCCCACCGTTCCGCTTTGTCGCGGCAATGAGGAAAACGGTTCGGTTCAGACTTGGCGAAACACCCAATTTTTCATATTGGCATGCTAGATGAACGGCCAGCCGCCCAATCCGGCCGGCCCAAGACGGTCCCGTAGCTCAACTGGATAGAGTAGCGGATTTCTACTCCGCGGGTTGCAGGTTCGAGTCCTGCCGGGATCGCCAGTGTTTTCAAGATGATGGACGTTCGTCTCTTGCAAAACCCGTATCAGACGCGTCTACACACACTTTGCAGATCCTTCTCCGCAATGAGGAGAAGGTCTTCATTCGCATCTCCACCCTCGGCGTGCATTCGAAGTCTATTCGGACTTCTTGCCGACAACCCATCTAACGATCGGCCATCCCACCACGAAAGCTGATGCAGCAGTGCCGACTACTCGCGTTACCAAGGCGCCGAGGTCCTGTTCGCTGAAGTACGGGTGCCTGTTGTAGAAGATGAGCACGAGAATGGTGCTGAGCGCGCAGCAGAGGGCAACTAACAACCGATAAAGCTGCCCTTCAAGATGCGCGACGCGCGTCTCAAGGTTTTCGTTATCCACTATCCGAGATCCCTCAAAAACTTCTTCCAAAATGACTTCTCGTTGATCCTGTCCGCTGGGCAGGAGCCCAACACCGGCGTGGCAGTCCCTCGCATCTTACCAAGGTTAATTCGGCGATTGCCACTTTTTCCCGACTCGGTAGCCGTTGGACGTTGGCGCCATCCTCAACCAGCTAAGTTGAGCGTCAGAACCTTTCGCTCCTTCTCTTCACGAACGCGTGGGTAACCCCGCACCGGGCCTTTGAACCGGGCGCATCAATCCTATCTATGCGCTGGGCGACGTGCGCCCGATAAGGACCTCGATGCCACCATCCGAGTGGACGGGAATGGCCATCGCATCAGCCGTGGCCGTGATCGCAATATCATTTTTGGCAATTGACGCCGGCGTCGACGTGAACACCGGCGCGATCGTAAAACGTGTCGAGACGGCGCGGGCGTCCATCACGGACGCGGTGGCGCGCCAGCATGAGCTCGCCTTCGCCGTTCAGGCGTGGTCGCGCGGCCAACACGACAAGCCGCTCTCGGAGAAGCCACACCTGGAGCAATGCCTGGCGATCGATTGATCCAAGGCGCGGCGGCCAGCGCATCATTCCCCGTCCGCTTACTGGTGCGCCCTCCACCACCTCGCGATTGCTGCCGCCAGATCATTCCACAGCTCGGTCGGCAGATCCGGCACCGCCACCCGGACGCTGTACTCGTCCGTGGTCGCATTGTGAAACCATTCCGTCGCGGCGAAGTCGAAGCCAAAGCTGCCGGCGTGGCGAATCGGGAGGCCATCCCGGCCGAGATCGCGGCTCATCGCGTCTGCAGCCTGCCGCGCGCTGGCCTCATCGAGGGGACGCCGGCTGCGCAGCGTGACGTAGAGGCCGTGGGTGAAGTGGAGCTCGGCCGACAGCGAGGCGAGCTCACGGGCAAAGCGCCTGGCCGCGTGGCGGCCATTGCGCAAAATGGCTGCGACGCGCCGCTTCGTTAAGGCCCAATAATCCGCCGTGCCCACGAAGGGCGGAAAATGCGCCGGCAGCGCCGCGCCGCCGAGGAGGCGCACAGCGTCACGCGTCTCTGCTGCGAGGCGTTCGGGCAATGAATGCCCGACGCCCTCCTCGCTCCAACTGACGAACACCGCGGAGCCGAGCCGGCCGTATTCCGCGCCGAGCGAATCGAGCTTGGTGTGGCTTCGCACCATCACCACGGGGATTCCGCTTCGCCTTGCCCAACGCAGGACACGCCGGATGCGGCCCGACCGGCCGGCAAAGCATGTCGTGTCGAAGATCAGGAGGTCGACACCAGAACCATCGCAGCGCAGCGCCGCTTCGAACGCGCCGGCGGCGACGCAGGAATCCAGCAAGAGAATTCGCGGCGCACCCGCGCCAGCCAACGCACCGTCCAGCGGCAGCCTCAAGGTGACGAGCCGCAAATCCGGGACGAAGCGGTCGATCAGCTCCAGCGTCTCGCCGTAGGAGCCCGGCAGGACCAGGATGTCAGCTTTGGCGAAGATCCGGGTGGCGGCCAACAGCAGCGCCGAGATCGCGGCCATCCCGGAGGCGGTATAGATCGTCTCGCTGCCGCAGCCGGGCTCGCGCTCATAGAACGAGGGCCCGTTCACCTTCAGATCCGCGCGCTGGTAGTCGTAGCTGAAGGTGAACGGACCGCTGGTTGGAGAGGCCGTGGCCGACCACGACGTCTCCGTCGCCTTCCAGTCCTGCAGTGCGTGCTCGGCGCGCAACGCGGCAGTCAGCTGGAATTTCGTCCTGATGACCTCGTCCACCGAGCGCGGACACGGCACGTGCCGCGGGCTGGTCAGGCAGCCATTCAGCAGCCCGATCTCCCTGTGCTTCCGCTCAAGATAGGCCTCGATGGTCTCCATACGACGCTTGTCAGCTGCAACTCTCCTTCAACGTCCGGCGCGCCTTTGGGGTCCAACTGCGGCGCGCTGCGCCTTGCAACGAAGAGCCGTCTGCATAGTTGAGACTGCGCTAGGAGGACATCATGCCGAAAATCAGGGAAAACATGAAAATCATCGGCAAGAACGGCGCGCATGTCGGCACCGTCGACCGCCTCGAGGGCAACCGGATCAAGCTGACGCGCAAGGACAGTCCGGAGGGCCACAAGGACCACCACCACTACATCGACACGAAATATGTCGGCGCGGTCGAGGGCGATACCGTCAAGCTCTCGGTCAATGCCGATGCGGTCCCGAAGAGCGAAGCTGCGTAACAACACCAAAGCCCCTTCGGAGCTTTTTGTTTGTTCACGGTCCGACTCCGCTTCGTTCGCAAAGCACGAATCGCAATCGCGAAAATCAGCGCTGCGCAAATGTTAACAGGGAATTGCCGTAGCGCTGATTGCGCGCGCGACCGCTACTCGGTCGGCTCATCGTCGCGACGCTCGCGGGCAAGCTGATGCCAGGCGATGGCGAGCTCGATCAGGCGTTGCCGGTCGGCGCCTTCGGCCGCTGCGGCGCGCTTCATTGCGGCCTCGGCTTCGTGCTGCGGGTCGTACTTGTTGCACATGAGTCCTATTTTAGCCGCTCGATCTGGACAAGTGCGTGGCAATTTCGTCCGTATGATTGCGGAGGACCGACGTTGTTATAAGAGATTGAAACACCCTTTGGTTGTTGCACCAAGGGATTTGCACTCGCGGTTTCAAACGCTCCGCGGCGCAAGCGAAAGAGAGGCCCGGCCTCATTCCAAGCGATCTGTGAATTGCGTCACAGCCTGCGCACGGCGTCTCGCGCTAAACAGCACCTCAGCGCTTCCAAGGGGAGCGCGAGACGGCGTGGGAGGTCTTTCCCGTCATGACACAGGAAGCAACCGCCGAAGCCAGGGTCCCGACACAACGACAGCGGTCCGACCTGTTCGGCATCGCGTGTCTTGCGACGATCGGTCTCGTGACGCTGGCCTGGATCGCAGGCCTGGTCTGGGGCGCGATGGCATTCTTCAACTGGCTGGTAGCCTGACGCGCGAGACGATCGGCCCTCATCCGCGCGCAACTGGATCGACCCGCACCAAAACAAAAGAGGCGGGCCTTTCGCCCGCCTCTTCGGTTTCAGATCCTTACGCAGAAGCTCAGTAGCACGCGCGCGGATCGGCCTGCACATACTGCCCGTTCGGATAACGGTAATAGCAATTGCCCTGGGCCACGTAGTAGCCGGGGCGTGAGGCCGCCGTTGCGCCGGCGATCGCGCCGGTGGCACCGCCGATCACGGCGCCCGCAGCTGCACCCGAGGCGTTGCCCGAGATCAGGCCACCGAGCACGCCGCCGACAATGGCTCCACCCAGCGCGCTCGCGCCGGGATCGGCCGGCGGCGGCGGAGGCGGAGGTTCGTAGGCGACCGGCGGCGGCGCCGGGGCATAGGCGACCGGCACGTCGTCGTAATAGTCATCCGAGATGTAGGCGGGCGGACCGGCCATCCGCTGCGGATAATAATACCAGACGCCGCCGACATCCCACCACCAGCCGGAGCGGCCGTTGCGGACCTCGTGGCGCCAGCGCCCGCCATCCCAGGCGCGATTGCCGCGATAGGCGTGCCCGCCCCAGTCGCGCTCCGGCGCGGGGCCACGCGCGTAGTTGCGGCCGGGCGGCGGGCCGCCCGCATTGTGCGGGCCGGGACCGGGGCCGCCAGCGTGCGGCTGGCCGCCGGGCTGTTGCGCGGGCCGGGCCGCCTGCTGCGGCGGAGGGCCCTTGCGCATGTTCTGATTGGTCTGGGGCGGCGCGCCGGCGCCCTGCCCGGCCGGTGGCGGGCTCGCGTCCCTGGGCGGCCTGGCCTCCTGCGCCTGCGCCGAAAGCGCGAGCAAAGACATGGCCGAAACCAAGGGAATGATGATCTTCTTGCGGCTGGACGCACTCATGCGTGCTTGACCCCCTACTTTCTCGCTTGCCGTGTCCCGCACGCGATAGACGATTCGCCTCGCGCCGGGGTGATGCCGGCTGACATAACTGACCTGCTTGATCGGCTAAGTCCCGTTACAAATGATTAAGATCACGGCAATTTTTCGGCCCCAAGGGGCCGCGCCGGAGCGCCGCTAGCGGGCCGGCTCGATGACGTTGCAATTGCTCCGCCCCGACATCAGGCAGTCCTGCATCTTGCTGGCCGCGGTGAGATCGCGGGCGAGCCACCAGCCGATGCCGAGGATCAGAAGCGCGATGATCAGGCCGGCAAAGGCGCCGCGGCGGTTGTCGCCGGGTTGAGGCCTTGGCGCGGATTTGGGCTTCTCGCCCGGTTCGGGCTTGGACGCGGGGCTCGACATGACAACCTGATCGCACGGGTGAGCCGGCTTTATCACCTCTGCGGCGTGGCGTCACATCCCGGCCGGCCCTTCCGGTTCAGCCCCGGGTCTGGTGGATCGCATCCTTGCGCGAGGTCTCGACAGCGGGGGCCGCCTCGCGAGCCCGCGGGGCGCAGGTCGTGAGCACGAAAGCGGTCTGGCTGCACTCCCAGTCGGCGCCCAGAACGGCGTTCTCGATCGGTTGCGGACGGGCAAACAGCAATGCGGCACCCGCCAGCACCGCCACCACGAGGATGACCGCGAGCGCCTTGAGGCTCAGCCGGAAGATGGTCATGCCCGTGCTCCGTCTCGTATTGGGGCGGACGCTAGGCGTTGCGTCAGGACGCCCACTATGAGGGACATCACAATTCGGCAGTTTTTCGGGGCTACGAGAGATCGTCGGGGGAGCGATTTTTCGTCTACCTGATCGGCTGCGATTATGGGTGGCTTCGCGACGCGCGCCGATGTACACGCTTCTGCGTCGCGTGGCGCCTGCTATGCCCAGCCGACGTACCAACAGGCACTGATGTAGGATTGAAAGCGAGGAAGACAAGGCTCGTCGATGAGTGGATTCAGGGAACCCGGTTTTGCAGACCGGCAAAAGGCGGCGCAGGACGCCCGCAAAAATCTTTTGAACAAGTTCAAGTCGCAGCCGGGACACGATGATCCGGCGGTAGCGGCTCGCCGCGCCGAACGCGAGGCCCTCGCGGCCAAGCGCGCCGAGGCAAAGGCAGCGCGCGAGGCGGACAAGGCCGAGCAGAAGCGCCTCGAGGAGGAAGCCAAGGCCGCCGAAGCCGCACGGATCGCGCGTGAGGCTGAGGAAGCCGCCGAAAGGCAAGCCGCGCTCGAGGCCGAGCAGAAGGCCAAGCGTGACGCCCGCTACGCAGCGCGCAAGGCCAAGCGGAAGTAGCGTTCACGACGTGGCGTTCAGAGGTCACGTTCAACTGAAATTGAACGGAGACATCTATTCGGGGCGGTCCATGTGACCGCCCCCGGACTCTCCCGGGCGCGCGTCTGCCTTTTGCACGCGCGCCGGCGACGACAGAAGATCAGTTCTTCTTCATCATCCCGTCGTCTTTCTTCATCCCGTCCTTCGACATGTGATCCTTCTTCATGCCGTCGTCCTTGGACATGGCATCTTTCTTCATGCCGTCCTTGGACATCGTGTCCTTCTTCATCATGCCGTCGTCCTTGCCCATCTTGTCCTGGGCAAAAGCGGCCGGCGACAGCGCGAGGCCAAGCGAGAGAACGGCAGCCGAGACGCCGAGCGCGATACGGGTACGAATGGTCATGGATCATCTTCCCTTCGAGATGGTGTTTGTCAGCGACGGACGCCGCTACTTGGTCTCGACGGATCGAGGTGCGGGCTTGTTACGGCCTCGCCGCCAAATTTTTCCAGGCCGCGCATTCGCCGCAATCACGTCCGCGATATCCGACCTCCATTCGGAGGGTTGATGGCAAGTGTGCAGCGCAACACGACCGGCACTTGCCGCGGCATTCGGTCTCGAACTATCAGATGAGAGAACATCGCCTCAAAGACCGGCTAGGATGGGCCTGAAGCCGGTCTGACAAGACCCGACCCAAATCACATCAACAAGAACAGAAACGTTCAAGGGGATTACACCATGATTACGCGCCGCCATCTGATCGCGACCGCCGTCGCCGCGCCCGCCATCTTGCGCTTCGGCACCGGCACCGCGCATGCCGCCACCACGCTGAAGATCTCGCATCAATTCCCTGGAGGCACCATCGACAAGGGCGATTTCCGCGACCGTCTCTGCCGCATGTTCGCCGCTGAAGTCAGCAAGCGCAGCAACGGCGACATCGCCGCCGAGATCTATCCGAACTCCTCGCTGATCAAGACCAACGCGCAGTTCTCCGCGATGCGCAAGGGCGCGCTCGACATCTCGCTCTATCCGATGCCCTATGCCGGCGGCGAGCTGCCCGAGACCAATATCGGCCTGATGCCGGGCCTCGTCACCACCTACGACCAGGGCCTGCGCTGGAAGAAGGAACCGGTCGGAAAGGCGCTGACCGATTTCCTCGCCGACAAGGGCATCATCCTGCTCACCTGGGTCTGGCAGGCCGGCGGCGTCGCCAGCCGCTCCAAGCCGATCGTCGCGCCCGAGGATGCCAAGGGCATGAAGGTGCGTGGCGGCTCGCGCGAGATGGACATGGTGCTGCAGACCGCCGGCGCCTCGGTGCTGTCGGTGCCGTCGAACGAGATCTACGCGGCGATGCAGACCGGCGCGTGCGATGCCGGCATCACCTCCTCCACCAGCCTGATCTCGTTCCGCCTCGAAGAGGTCGCGAAGTCGCTGACATCGGGCGCAGGCGCCTCCTACTGGTTCATGCTCGAGCCCTTGATGATGTCGAAGGCAATCTTCGACAAGCTGCCGAAGAACCAGCAGGACGTGCTGCTCACAGTGGGCCAGGAGCTCGAAGCCTTCGGCCGCAAGGGCGCGCAGGACGACGACGTCGAGGTCGCCAAGGTCTACGAGAAGGCCGGCGCAAAAGTTTCGGCGCTGGATGCTGCGACCGTCGGCAAGTGGCGCGACATCGCCCGCGACACCGCGTGGAAGGATTACGGCGCCAAGACCGCGACCTCCGCGAACCTGCTCAAGCTCGCCACCGACGTCGCGGCATGAGCCACGGTCCGCTTCCGGATCGTGACGACCACGCAACCGCTGCCGCAGGCACAGGCCCTGCGGCGGCGATCGATCGCGGTCTCGCCATCCTCAACAGCATCATCGTCGTGTTCGCCGCGATCGCGCTGGTCGCGGCCTGCGCCATCCTGAGCTACAGCGTGCTCAGCCGCGCGCTGTTCAAGGCGGCCAATTACTGGCAGGACGAGGCCGCCGTGTTCCTGCTGGTCGGCGCCACCTTCATGACGGCGGCCTATGTGCAACAGAACCGCGGCCATATCGGCATCGAGGCCTTTGTCGGCCTGCTCTCGCCGCTGGCGAACCGGGTCAGGCTCTGGCTGGTCGACGCCGCGACATTCCTGTTCTGCGCCTTCTTCACCTGGAAGTCCTGGACGCTGGCACATGAGGCCTATGTCGACGGCCAGGTCTCGAACTCGATGTGGTCGCCGCCGCTCGCCATCCCCTATTCACTGATGGCGCTCGGCATGAGCCTGCTCTGCGTCCAGATTCTCGTGCAGCTCGCGCTGCCCTTTGCTGGAGGCCGGCGGCCATGAGCGTTTTCGGGATCGGCCTCGCCTACGGCATCGCGACGCTGGTCATCATGTTTTCGGGCATGCCGATTGCGTTCGCGCTCGGCGCGGTCGCGGTCGTGTTCATGGGCATCTACATGCCATCGGCCTCGCTCGATACGGTGACGCAGAACGTCTACGAGGAAATGGCCTCGATCACGCTGCTGTCGATCCCGCTCTTCATCCTGAAGGGCGCCGCGATCGGCAAGTCGCGCGCAGGCCAGGATCTCTACTCGGCGCTGCACGCCTGGCTGCACCGCGTCCCCGGCGGGCTCGGCGTCGCCAACGTGTTCGCCTGCGCGCTGTTCGCGGCAATGGCGGGCTCGAGCCCGGCGACCTGCTCGGCGATCGGTTCGGCCGGCATCCCCGAGATGCGCAAGCGCGGCTATTCCGGCGGCTTTGCCGCAGGGATCATCGCCGCCGGCGGCACGCTCGGCATCCTGCTGCCGCCGTCCATCACCATGATCCTGTTCGCGGTCGCAGCCGAAAAGTCGCTCGGACGGCTGTTCCTCGCCGGCATCGGGCCAGGCCTCTTGCTGGTCACCCTGTTCGGCTTCTACGCGGTGTTCCGCTTCCGCCAGGAATATGCCGCGGCGGAGGCGATCTACAAGAACGGCGGTCCGGAGGCTGCGATCCTCGCCCGCGACGAGTACACGCTCGCCGAACGCTTCAGCGTGCTGCCGCGGGTGATCCCGTTTGTGCTGCTGCTGACCGGCGTCATGATCGCCCTCTACGGCGGCTACGCCACGCCGTCGGAGACGGCGGGCCTCGGCGGCCTCCTGGCACTGGCGCTGATCGCAGCGATCTACAGCGTGTGGCGGCCGAGCGACCTCGCCCCCATCATGAAGTCGACGATCCGGGAATCGACCATGCTGATGATGATCATCGGCATGTCGCTGCTCTATTCCTATGTGATGAGCTATCTGCACATCTCGCAATCGGTCGCCGAATCCATCGTCGCAATGCACCTGCCGCGCTGGGAGCTGCTGTTCGCGATCCTCGTCATGGTGGTCGTGCTCGGCTTCTTCCTGCCGCCGGTCTCGATCATCCTGATGACGGCACCGATCATCCTGCCGCCGCTCCGCGCCGCCAATTTCGACATCATCTGGTTCGGCGTGGTCATGACCATCGTGATGGAGATGGGCCTGATCCATCCGCCCGTTGGCCTCAACATCTTTGTCATCCGCAACGTCGCGCCGGACATCCCCCTGCGCGAAGTGATATGGGGCACGCTGCCTTTCGTGCTCTTGATGATGCTCGCGGTGCTGCTGCTGTGCTTCGTGCCGGGGATCTCGACCTGGCTGCCGGATCTCGTGATGGGGCCGGACGGGAGCAGGTAGCGAAAACCACAACTGCCGTAGGGTGGGTTAGACCAGCGGCTGCGCGAAGCGCAGTCGCTGGGCGTAACCCACCTCTTCTGCTTCCGCGGAGACACATAGTGGTGCGTTGCGCCCTTCAGATCCGCTTCGCGCATCTGCAGGGCTAACCCACCCTACGAAATCTACTCGCTCTTCCGCCGCGCCTTCGGCGCGTTCGCCACCACCTGCAGCAGATCCTTGCGCACGGCCTCGATGTGCCGCTCTAGGAACCGGCAGGCGTCCTCCACCTTCTGCGCGCGGCAGAGCGCGATCAGCTGGGCGTGCTCCTTCTCGGCAGTGCCCATCGCCTTGGTGTTGGAGAGCTGCAGGCGGGTGTAGCGATCGCTGGTCTGCAGCAGCGACAGCACGATCGCTCGCGTGCGCGGCTGCGGCGCGTGCACGTACAGCGCCATGTGGAAGTCGGCGTTGAGCTGCCCCCATTCGCTGACGTTCCTCGCCTTGATCGCCTTCTCGAAACTCTTGTGGATGTCGTCGAGCCCCTCGAAATCGTCGGCAGTGAAACGCGGGGCCGACTGCGCCAGCAATCGTGGCTCCAGGATGCGCCGCAGGTCGAACACGTCGTTGATCTCGTCCAGTGACAGCTCGGAGACGATGGCGCCCTTCTGCGGCACGATCCGCACCAGCCCTTCGGCCTCGAGCTGGAACAACGCCTCGCGCACCGGGATGCGGCTGACGCCATAGGCATCCCCAAGCGCATCCTGACGCAGCTGCGATCCGGCGGGATAGGTGCCGTCGAGGATCGCCTGGCGGAGCTGATCGACGATCGCAGCCGACAGGGTGCGATGCTTCAGAGGCTGTTTCATCTGACCTTCCGTCCTGCTTGCCGACTCGTCGGAGCGAGGCGGTCCCTCTCTTGCATGTTGAGACGCCCGGCAAAAGCCGTGACTCCGCAAAAGCCGGTGCCCAGCAAAAGCGCGCCCTGCCGCCGAATTGACCGCAATCTCCGTTTGACTCCCAAAATGTATAAATTATACATTTGGCAATCGCACGACAAATTTTCGGGGGTTGGGGCCTCTTCATGATCGAGCAGACCATGCCGGCCATTCGCGCGCTCAGCCTCCGACGTACGGTCGTGCGGATGTCGAGCGCCCTGCTCGCCTTCGAGCGTCTGGCGCTGATGGGCCTGATGTACCTGCTCACCGGCCTGATCCTGGTGAACGTCGTCACCCGCTACGCGCGTTTCCCGATCTACTGGATCGATGAATCCGCAGTCTATTGCGTGGTCTGCCTGACCTTCATCGGCGCGTCCGCGATGACCCGGCTGCGGCTTGACTTCGCGGTCACCATGCTGACGGAGCGGCTTTCGCCACAGTGCCAGAAGATCGCAAAAGTGATCTCGACCGGCATGGTCGTCGTGTTCGGCGTTGCCCTGACCGTCACCTGCGTGCTCTGGATGGACCCGATCGGATTGGCGCTCGCCGGCTTCGACGGGCGCAAGCTCGCGGCCGAAACCTTCAACTTCCTCTACACAGAACACACCCAGACCCTGAACTGGCCGACCTGGGTGCTCTATCTGACGCTGCCGATCTTCGCGGTGTCGATGACCGTGCACGGCCTCGCCAATCTGCTGGAAGATCTCGAGCTGGTCCCGCGCACGCCGCCGAAGGGTTTTCAGCTCTCCGAGCTCGACGGGGTCAACTGATGGTCACGTCCGCCGCCTTCGTCGCGTTCATGCTGGTCGGCGTGCCGATCGGGCTCTGCCTGTGCCTTGCCGGCCTCGTCTACATCGCCGCCTCAGGCAATCCCGTGCTGTTCCAGTCCTATCCGCTGCAGCTGTTCGGCGGCGTCGACAGCTACGGCCTGATCGCGATTCCGCTGTTCATCCTGATCGGCGAGATCATGAACGGCGGCGGCATCACGCGGCGCATCGTCGACATGGCGATGGCGTTCGTCGGCTCGCTCAAGGGCGGGCTCGCCTACGTCAACATCCTCGCCAACATGTTCATCTCATCCATCCTGGGATCGGCGACCGCGCAGGTCGCGATCATGGCCCAGATCATGGTGCCGGAGATGGAGAAGAAGGGTTACGACAAGACCTTTGCGGCGGGCCTCACCGCCTATGGCGGCATGCTCGGCCCGATCATTCCGCCCTCGGTGATGTTCGTGGTCTACAGCGTGCTGGCGCAGGTCTCGGTCAGCGACATGCTGATCGCCGGCATCGTGCCGGGCGTCATCCTCACCGTGATGTTCTGCCTCGTCATCGCGCTGATGGGATACATGTACAACTATCCGCGCGCCGACTATCAGACGCCGCGCCAGCGTCTGATGACGATCCTGCGGACCTCGCCGACGCTGCTGATCCCGATCGTCATCGTCGGCACGATTCTGAGCGGTCTCGCCAACGCCACGGAATCCGCCGCCGTCGGCGCCGTCGCCGCCGCCCTCGTCGGCAAATACTGGACCAAGGAATTCGAGTTCTCGCAGCTACCGCAGATGATGCTGCGCAGCGGCATCTATTCGGCGATCGTGCTGTTCCTCGTCGCGGCCGCTGCCGTGTTCTCCTGGGTGCTGATCTTCGGCAAGGTGCCGCAGGAAACCGCGGCCTGGATCCAGACCGCAGCAAAAGACCCGATCAGCTTCATGCTGATCTGCAACGTCATCCTGCTGATCATCGGCACTGTCATCGACGGCATTCCCGGCCTGATCATGACGGTGCCGATCCTGCTGCCGGTCGCGACCGACATCTATCACATCGATCCCCGGCATTTCGGCGTCGTGGTGGTGATCAATCTCGTTCTCGGCCTTTTGTCGCCGCCGGTCGGCCTCTGCTTCTTCGTCGCGGCCGCCGTCACCGGCGCCAAGCCCGGCAAGATGTTCATGGTGACGCTGCCGTTCTTCGTCATCTCCTGCGTCCTGCTGGTGCTGCTCTCGCTCTACCCCTCGCTCTCGCTGATCCTCGTCAAATAGGCCCGTACAAAAGGAAGCCCGACCATGCCGCTTTCACGCCGCCGCTTTCTCGCCGCCAGTGCCGCCGCTTCGGTGTTCGCGCCGTCGCTGGCGCTCGCCCAGGCCAAGGAATTCCGCCTCGGCCTGATCACGCCCAACGGCCATTCCTGGAACAAGGCCGCGCTCAAATTCGGCGACGAACTCAAGGCCGCCACCAACGGCCGCCTGACCCTGACCGTGTTCCACTCCGGCCAGCTCGGCAACGAGCCCGCGATGATGCAGCAATTGCAGTCCGGCGCACTCGACATGGGCTTCATCCAGGCCGCCGAGCTCGGCTCGCGCGTGCCGCATATCGCCGCGATCAACGCGCCCTACATCGTGCGCTCGACGCCGGCGGTGGCGAAATTCGTGCGGCATCCGGCGGCGGTGAAGCTGTTCGAGGTGCTGCCGCAGGAGACCGGCACCATCGGGCTCGGCTGGGGCATCACCGGCATGCGCGCGGTGTTCTCGTCCAAGGACCTGAATTCGCTCGCCGACATCAAGGGCATGAAGCTGCGCATCAACCCGACGCCGGTCTATCGCGACTTCTATTCCTCGCTGGGCGCTGCGCCGACGCCGATCCCGACGCCGCAGGTGTTCGACGCCATGGCCAACGGCCAGGTCGACGGTCTCGAGGCCGATCTCGAGTTCTCCTGGAACCAGCGCTTCGACAAGGTCTCGAAGGTGATCCTGCAGATGAACGCCGTCTTCATGCCGATGGCGGCAGTCGTCTCCGGCCGGGTCTGGCAGTCGCTTTCGGCGGCCGACCGCGAGCTGATCACCAAGACGATCAAGACGACGCTGGACGCGCAGATCGACGAGCTCGCAGGCAACGAGCCGGCGCTGATCGAGAATTTCAAGAACGCGCCGATCCCGATCCGTCAGGTCCCGGCCGGCGACACCGAAGCCGTCATCGCCGAGTTCGACAAGATCTGGCTGCCGAAGGCACCCGTTCTCGCCGAGCTGCGCAAGGTCGGCGCGACGCTCTGATCCCGCCCGCCATCCCTTTCACAACTGCCGGCGGCCCCAGCCCCCCGCCGGCCTTTTTCATCTGGAGAAAAACCATGCCCCGCCGCGTATCCTGGGAAGGCGTCTTCCCGGCCGTCACCACCCAATTCCACGACGATCTCTCGCTCGACATCGATGCGACCGCCAAGGTGATGGATGGATTGATCCGCGATGGCGTGTCCGGCCTGATCGTCTGCGGCTCGGTCGGCGAGAACACCTCGCTGGAGCGCAAGGAGAAGGTCGCGATCATGGAGACGGCGAAGTCGGTCGCGAAAGGCCGCGTGCCCGTGCTATGCGGCATCGCCGAATTCACGACGGCGTTTGCGGTCGAGACGGCGAAAGAAGCCGCGCGCGTCGGCATCGACGGCGTGATGGTGATGCCGGCGCTGGTGTATTCGTCCAAGCCGCACGAGACGGCTGCGCATTTCCGCGCCGTCGCCAGCGCGACGGACCTGCCGGTGATGCTCTACAACAACCCGCCGATCTACAAGAACGACGTCACCCCCGACATCCTGGCCTCGCTCGCCGATGTCGAGACCGTCGTCTGCTTCAAGGACTCCTCGGGTGACACGCGGCGTTTCATCGACACCAGGAACATGGTCGGCGACCGCTTCGTGCTATTCGCAGGTCTCGACGACGTCATCGTCGAGAGCGTCGCCATGGGCGCGGTGGGCTGGGTCTCGGGCATGTCGAACGCCTTCCCGCGCGAGGGCGAGACGCTGTTCCGCCTCGCCAGGGCCGGCCGCTTCGCCGAGGCGATGCCGCTCTACGAATGGTTTATGCCGCTCCTGCATCTCGATGCACGCCCGGACCTCGTCCAGTGCATCAAGCTGTGCGAGCACATCATGGGCCGCGGCACCGCATTGACCCGCCCGCCGCGCCTTGCGCTGCTGCCGCAGGAGAAGGCCGAGGTCGAGGCCATGATGGCCAAGGCGCTGAAGAACCGGCCGCAGCTTCCGGATGTCGGGCTGAAGGCGGCGTGACCGCTTAGGGCGTAGGGTGGGTTAGACCTGCGGCTGCGCAAAGCGCAGTCGCTGGGCGTAACCCACCACTTTCGTCTCCGCGGACACCAAAGAGGTGGGTTACGCTTCGCTAACCCACCCTACGAAGCTTACGAGCTCACTCGCTTCTTCTTCGCGTTCAGCGCGGATGCAACACGGCTCACCGGCGGCTTGCCCAGCACGACGCTCATCGCGTTCGTCGCCGCCAGCAGCTTCTCCATGTCGACGGCCGTCCTGACGCCCATGCCTTCGAGCATGTAGACGACATCCTCGGTCGCGACATTGCCGGTCGCGCCCGGCGCATAGGGACAGCCGCCGAGGCCGCCGGCGGCGGCGTCGATGACACGGACGCCCTCCTCCAGGCCGGCATAGAGATTGGCGAGCGCCTGACCGTAGGTGTCGTGGAAATGCATCGCGAGTTTTGCAGGCGGGATGTTGGTGGCTACCGCCCGCAGCATCTCCTTCGCCTTATCAGGCGTGCCGACGCCGATGGTGTCGCCGAGCGAGATCTCGTAGCAGCCGAGATCCCACAGCGTGCTCGCGAGATCGGCGACGGCCTTCGGCTTGATCTCGCCGTCGAAGGGACAACCGAGCACGCAGGAGATATAGCCGCGCACCTTCACGCCATCGGCCTTGGCGCGGGCCAGCACCGGCTTGAACCGTTCGATGGATTCGGCGACCGTGCAGTTGATGTTGGCGCGCGAAAACCCTTCCGAGGCCGCCGCGAACACGGAGACCACCTTGGCGCCTGCGGCGCGCGCGGCGTCATAGCCCTTCTCGTTCGGCACCAGCACGTGGAATTCGGCGCCCTTGATGTGGTTCACGCCGCGCAGCACGGCATCCGAGCTCGCCATTTGCGGGATTGCCTTGGGCGAGACGAAGGCGCCGACCTCGACCGTATCAAGCCCTGCCCCGACCAGCGCCTCGATGAAGGCAATGCGGGCCTCGACGCTGACGGGCGTCTTCTCGTTCTGGAGGCCGTCGCGCGGCCCCATCTCGATGATGCGGACGGGATCGCTCATCTCATTCCCCCGTAGGTTCGACCACGGCGAGCTCGACGCCCTCCTGCACGATGTCGCCGACCTTGCACCTGATCGACTTCAGCACGCCGGCATAGGGTGCGCGCAGCGTCTGCTCCATCTTCATCACTTCAAGCGTGAGGATCGGCGCGCCCTTCTCCAGCTTGGCGCCCTCCTCGGCCAGCACGGCGACGACGGTTCCCGGCAGGGGCGCGGCGATCTTGTCTTCGCCGACATGCTCCTCGGTCTCGCCGCCGAACTGATCGACCCAGTGCAGGTCAAAGCGGCCGTTGCGCGTGCGCAAATACAGCTCATGGCCATCGATCACGGCTGCAACTGACGATTTGACGCCGTCGAGCGTAAGATCGAAGCCCCCGTCCTTCGCCGCGATCGTGAACGCCAGCTCGCGCTCACCGATCACCAGCGTGGACAGCCCGCCGCCGTAGTTCAGAACAATCTTCTGCTCCGTTCCATGCCCGACGCGGAAGGCAAAGCTGCGCTGGCGGCGGCCGACCGGCTGCCAGCCAAAGGTCTGCCACGGAGAGCTCGCCTCGACCTGCGCGGCCTGCCGTTCCTCGTTGACGATCGCAGCGACCGCAGCGCACAGCTCAAGCTCGCCCGGCGCCGGCGCCGCGGACGTCAGCACCGCCAGCTCGCGCTCGATGAACCCGGTGTCGATCGCATTCGCGCGCACCTTCGGGTGTGTGATCAGCGCCGACAGGAACGGAATATTGGTGACGATGCCGCGGACATCGGACTCTTCCAGGCCGCGGTTGAGGCGGTCGATCGCAACGTCCCGCGTCGGCGCCCACGCAATCGTCTTTGCCAGCATCGCATCGTAGTAAGGCGAGACTAGATCGCCCTCGCGATAGCCGGCATCGATGCGCAAGCCCCCGGTCTCCGCGGGCAGACGCCAGGTCGAGATCTTTCCGACCGACGGCATGAAGTTCTTGGTCGGGTTCTCCGCGTACACGCGCGCCTCGATCGCATGGCCGTTGAGCTTGATCTCCTCCTGCTTCAAGGGCAGTGCCTCGCCGAAGGCGACGCGCAGCTGCCATTCGACGAGGTCGATCCCGGTGATTAGCTCGGTCACGGGATGCTCGACCTGCAGGCGCGTGTTCATCTCGATGAAGAACACGTCCTTGCCGTCGGAGACGAACTCGATGGTGCCGGCGCCGACATAGTCCACCGCTCCGGCGGCCTTGCGCGCAGCGGCGCAGACCGTCTCGCGCTGGGCGGCGTTGAGCGTCGGCGACGGTGCTTCCTCGATCACCTTCTGGTGGCGGCGCTGCAGCGTGCATTCGCGCTCGAACAGCGAGAGCAGATTGCCGTGGCTGTCGCCGATGATCTGCACCTCGATATGCCTGGGATTGTCGACATATTTTTCGATCAGCATGCGGTCGTCACCGAACGCTGCCAGGGCTTCGCGCTTGGCGCTGACGATCGCAGGCCCGAGCTCGGCGGCCGAGCGAACGATGCGCATGCCGCGGCCGCCGCCGCCGGCGGAGGCCTTCACCAGAACGGGGAAACCGATCTTGTCGGCGGCTTTCGAAAGCGTCGCCTCGTCCTGGGCCTCGCCGTGATAGCCGGGCACCAGCGGCACGCCGGCTTTCTCCATCAGCTCCTTGGAGCCGGACTTCGAGCCCATGGCCGTCATCATCCCGGCGGTCGGGCCGACGAACACCAACCCGGCGTCCAGGCAGGCCCGCGCGAACTCGGCATTCTCCGACAGGAAGCCGTAGCCGGGATGCACGGCCTCGGCGCCGGTTTTTTTCGCGGCCTCGATCAACCGCTCGACATTGAGATAGCTGTCGCGGGCGCGTGCGGGCCCGAGCAGCACGGCCTCATCGGCGAGCGCGACATGCATCGCATCGCGATCAGCCTCGGAATAGACCGCGACCGTGCGCAGGCCCATGGCGCGGGCGGTTCGGATGACGCGGCAGGCGATCTCGCCGCGGTTGGCGATCAGGAGGGTGCGAAAACGGCGGTAGAGCTTTGAGCGGTCCATCGCATCACATCCTGAACAGGCCGAATTTCGTCGGTTCAATCGGCGCATTCGACGCCGCCGAGAGGCCAAGGCCGAGCACGAGGCGCGTGTCGGCCGGATCGATCACGCCGTCGTCCCACAGGCGCGCGGTCGCGTAATAGGGATGCCCCTGACTCTCATATTGCGCGCGGATGGGTTCCCGGAATTTATCTTCCTCTTCCTTCGACCAGCTATCGCCCTTGGCCTCGATATTGTCGCGGCGGACCTGGCTCAGCACCATCGAAGCCTGCTCGCCGCCCATCACCGAGATGCGCGCGTTCGGCCACATCCAGAGGAAGCGCGGTGAGTAGGCGCGGCCGCACATGCCGTAATTGCCGGCGCCGTAGGAGCCACCGATCACCACGGTGAATTTCGGCACCGAGGCGGTCGCAACCGCCGTCACCAGCTTGGCGCCGTCGCGCGCGATGCCGCCGGCCTCGTACTTCTTGCCGACCATGAAGCCCGTGATGTTCTGCAGGAACACCAGGGGAATGCCGCGCTGGCAGCACAGCTCGATGAAATGCGCGCCCTTCAGCGAGCTCTCGCTGAACAAAATGCCGTTGTTGGCGATGATGCCGACCGGATAGCCCCAGATATGGGCGAAGCCGCAGACCAGCGTCGTCCCGTAGAGCTTCTTGAACTCGTCGAATTCGGAGCCGTCGACGACGCGGGCGATGATGTCGCGCACATCGAACGGCTTTCTGCCATCGACCGGCACCACGCCGTAGATTTCCTCTGCCGCAAACAGCGGATCGCGCGGCGGATGCATATTGAGGTTCGGCCGCGTGGACGGCTTCAGCGTGCCCACGATGCGCCGGGCGATCCCGATCGCATGGGCATCGTTCTGGGCGTAATGATCGGTCACGCCCGACTGCCGCGAATGCACGTCGGCGCCGCCGAGCTCCTCCGCGCTTACGACCTCGCCGGTCGCAGCCTTCACCAGCGGCGGGCCGCCGAGGAAGATGGTGCCTTGATTTCGCACGATGATGCTCTCGTCCGACATCGCCGGCACATAGGCGCCGCCGGCAGTGCAGGAGCCCATCACGATCGCGATCTGCGGAATGCCCTGTGAGGACATCTGCGCCTGGTTGTAGAAGATCCGGCCGAAGTGCCGCTCGTCCGGGAAGATCTCGTCCTGCAGCGGCAGGAAGGCGCCGCCGGAATCGACCATGTAGACGCAAGGCAGATTGTTCTGCCGCGCGATGTCCTGCGCGCGCAGATGCTTCTTCACGGTCATCGGGTAATAGGTGCCGCCCTTGATGGTGGCGTCATTGGCGACGATCACGCATTCGCGGCCCGAGATGCGCCCGACGCCGGTGACGACGCTCGCCGAATGCACGTCGCCGCCATAGAGGCCGTAGGCCGCGAGCGGCGACAGCTCCAGGAACGAGGTGCCGGGATCTACCAGGAGGTCGACGCGCTCGCGCGCCAGCATCTTGCCGCGCGACGTATGGCGGTTGCGCGAGGCCTCGCCGCCGCCGCCGGCGACCTGGCTGAGTTTTTCGCGCAAGTCCGCGACGAGGATGCGCATGGCCTCGGAATTGCGCGCAAAGTCCGACGAAGAAGGATCGATGCTGGAATGGAGCGGCATGTTGATTCCAATGAGGTGAAAGATTTAAGCCGTCTCGGCCATCAGTTCACGGCCGATCAGCATGCGGCGCACCTCGGATGTACCGGCGCCGATCTCGTAGAGTTTTGCGTCGCGCCAGAGGCGGCCGACCGGGAATTCGGATGTGTAGCCGACGCCGCCAAGCGCCTGGATCGCCTCGCCGGCCATCCAGGTCGCCTTCTCCGCGGAATAGAGGATCGCGGCGGCCGCGTCCTTGCGTAAGCTGCGCGCATGGTCGGCGCGGTCGCAGGCGCGCCCGACCGCATAGACATAGGCGCGCGTCGCCTGCCAGGTCGCATACATGTCGGCGAGCTTGCCCTGCATCAGCTGGAAATCGCCGATTGGCTGGCCGAACTGCTTGCGCTCGTGCATGTAGGGCACGACGGCGTCCATGCACGCCGCCATGATCCCGAGCGGGCCGCCGGAGAGCACTGCGCGCTCATAGTCGAGGCCGGACATCAGCACCTTGACGCCCTCGCCCACCTTGCCCATCACGTTCTCCTCGGGGACCTCGCACTCGTCGAAGAACAGCGGATAGGTGTTGGAGCCGCGCATGCCGAGCTTGTCGAGATGCTGGCCGTGGGTGAAGCCTTTGAAACCCTTTTCGATCAGGAAGGCGGTCATGCCGCGCGGGCCGGCCTCCGGATCAGTCTTGGCGTAGACCACCAGCACGTCGGCATCGCCGCCATTGGTGATCCACATCTTGGAGCCGTTGAGCACGTAGCGGTCGCCGCGCTTGTCGGCGCGCAGCTTCATCGAGACCACGTCGGAGCCGGCGCCGGGCTCGGACATCGCGAGCGCGCCGACATATTCGCCGGAGATCAGCTTGGGCAGGTAGCGCTGGCGCTGGGCGTCGTTGCCGTTGCGGCGGATCTGGTTGACGCAGAGGTTGGAATGGGCGCCGTAGGATAGCCCCACAGCGGCCGAGCCGCGCGAGATCTCCTCCATGGCGACGATATGGGCGAGATAGCCCATGTTGGAGCCGCCATATTGCTCCGGGGCGGTCATGCCGAGCAGGCCGAGGTCGCCGAGGCGTTTCCACAGGTCCGCCGGGAACAGATTGGCCTTCTCGATATCGGCCGCGCGCGGGGTGATCTCCGCCTCCACGAAGGCGCGGAGCGTGTCGCGCAGCATGCCGATGTCTTCGCCCAGATCGAAATCGATGCTCGGGATGTTCAAGGCGATTCCTCCGTAATTTGAGACCGAACCTAGCGGGGAGCGGGCCCTCTTGCGGTCGAAAAGGTTGCATTTTCCGCCAAACTTGGCGAGGATTTTCCGGACGGAGTTCCAATGACTTTTCAAGCCGCAACCGCGGTCCCGCGCCGCGCCGTGACCCCCGCCGCCTTTGTTCGCGGCGTGGTGGCCGCCTATGAGCGATACGGCCGCGATCCGGCCGAGGCCCTCAGCCGGGGCCAGGTAGCGCCGGACCTTGTCAATTCTCCGGACGGGCGGGTCACCGCGGCCCAGTTCGAGGCCCTCGCCGGCCACGCCATGCGCGAGCTCGACGACGAGGCGCTCGGCTGGTTCTCGCGCCGGCTGCCATGGGGCACCTACGGCATGCTGTGCCGCGCCTCGATCACGGCGCCAACGCTTGAGGTCGCGCTCAAGCGCTGGTGCCGGCATCACCGCCTGCTCACCGAGGACGTCCTGCTCGATCTCGCCGTCGGCGAGGAAACCGCGACCGTGACCATTTGCGAGCTACGCGACCTCAGGGCTTTCCGCGAATTCTGCCTGGTCACCCTGCTCCGCTACGTGCTCGGCTTTTCCTGCTGGGCGGTGGATTCCAGGATCGCGCTCCGCGCCGCGGAATTTCCGTTTCCCGAGCCCGGCCACGTCTCGGTCTATCCGACCATCTTCTCCCGGACCATCCGCTTCAACGCGCCCCATGCCCGCATCGTCTTCGACAAGCATTATCTGTCGCTGCCGCTGACCCGCAGCGCCGCCGATCTCGACAACATGCTCAAGGGCGCGCTCAGGCTGACCGTGCTGCCCTACCGGCGCGACCGCCTGCTGGTCGAACGCGTGCGGCGCGTGCTGCGCAATGCGCGCGGACGGGTTCTCGGTGCCGAGGACGTCGCAAGCGAGCTCGCGCTCTCGACCCGCACCATGCATCGCCGCCTGCGCGAGGAGTCCACCTCGCTGCGCGATCTCAAGGAAGAAGCAAAGTTCGAGCTGGCCAAACAGGAGCTGATGCGCGGCCGCACCCCGATCAAGCGGATCGCGGAGATCGCCGGCTTCCGCAACGAAAAGAGCTTTTCGCGGGCCTTTCGGACCTGGACCGGCGCCTCCCCGCGCGAGTTTCGAGGGCGCTATCGGTGACGCGCCGGCGAGCGACGTTGCCTCGCTATCACAAACTTACGGCCCCCGAGATCAACCTCGGAGGCCGCAACTTTTCGAAACTCCTGATGTCAGGCGTCAGTTCGAGTTGGTCTGCGCGCCCGCGCGAAGCTTGGGGTGCTTGGCCTGCTTCGGCTGGAAAGCGAGCGCGTCGTTGGTGGCCTTGGCGCCGCCGCTCTGCGAGCACATGCCGCCGATGCCACCGGCAGCAGCCCGGCAGGCTTCCATCGTCGGATAGCCGCAGCCGTGAGCGGCCTGGGCGCCGTTGGTGATGCAGTAGTCCTCTGCCTGCGCAGCCGGCGCGGTCAGAACCAGAAACGCAGACGCAAACAGCGTCGCAGCGGAAGCCGCGAACGTCTTCGAGTTCGATGTCATGTTGTCTTTTCCTGCTTCAGGGTCCCACAAAAGAGTCCTCGGCATGCGACGCAGGCTGAGGGTCACACCTTGCATCTAGGCGGCGCACAGGACCCGACAATCACGGCTCAGCGCATTGCAGGACTTCCCAAATCACATGTCACAGTTAGGTGAGTTACTCAGTGTTATAATTCGTCTTTTGTGAAATCGCCGATCGATCGGTCCGGGAGAATTCGAATCAACTGATCGCCGGTACCGCCGCCTCTTGCAGCGGTAGCGGCACGTCCTTGGCGACGCCCAGCACCGGAAAGCTGCGGACGTTCTTGACGTCAGGCATCGCGGCGAAATGCAGCAGCTGCTGGCGCATGCTCTCGACGCTCGGCGCGACGCATTTGAGGAGATAGTCGGTGTCGCCCGAAATCCGCCAGCACTGCTGGATGCGCGGGATCGCGGCGATCGAGCTCTCGAACGCCTCCAGCACCGGCTGCGCCTGGCTGCCGAGCTGGATCGAGACGAACGACACCACCTCATAGCCGAGCAGCCGCTCGTCGATCACGGCGCGCACTGCCCGGATCACGCCGCGGCTGAACAGCGATTTCAGCCGCCGCAGGCAGTTCGGCGCGGAGACGCCGACGCGCAGCGCCAGCTCGTTGTTGCGAACCCGCCCGTCCTGCTGCAGCTCGGAAAGTATCTTCAGATCGACGCCGTCGAGCTGGTCACGCCCCGCCATACCCCACCCCGCCATGGTCGTGTCATGCGAGGCAGCGAAGCACGGAGTGAGATTGGTGCCAACCACCTTGGGCTTCCCGGAGGCTGGAAAAGCGTGGCGGGAAGCTTGCCTGCGGCCCATCCTTCGAGACGCCCGCCTCCGGCGGGCCCTCAGGACGAGGTCACGCTTCGCGGCGAGATTTCAGACCCTCATAGTGAGGAGCCCGCCACAGCGGGCGTCTCGAACCATGCAGGCCGAGCTCATGAGGTCCCAAAACGCAGATGCCCGGGACAAGCCCGGGCATGACGTGCCGACAGAGCTTGCCGAGGATCAGTGCGTCCAGGGCTCGCCGCGGCGGAACGAGAAATTGTCCGCATACGCGACCGGCCGGCGGATCGAATCCTGGGGCTCGATGACCTGGTAGGCGATGCCCTTGCGCTCGCAATAGGCGATCGCCTCTTCCTTGCTGTGGAAGCGCAGGGTGATCTGCTGGTTCATGTCGCCCGACGAGGTCCAGCCCATCAGCGGCTCGACCGCGCGCGGCTGCTCCGGCTCGTAGTCCAGCTGCCATTCCTTCGTCTTGGACCGGCCGGATTGCATCGCGTTCTTGGCGGGCTTGAAAATGCGTGCGGTCATGGGTGGTCCGGGCCTCGTTTTTCGTCTTTTCGTTCGATTTCGCTGCGTCAGGGTGGCAGTTGGTGGAAACCTCAGGGATAGTATAGAGACACCAGTCGGTAACTGATCGGTGATTCCGGCCCCCGGCGACCCTCAGGACGGTATAGTCATTATGCTGCACCGTGACAATTGCGTACCCGCCCTCCGCGCCGGGATCCCACCCGGCGGCACTGCATCCCTGACCTCAGCCTGTCCGCCTCCTTCGAAAGCTCCCGTCGCATGGCCTTCCTGAACGTCAGCGCAACGCTCCCCGAGAAAGGCCGCGACCTCAGGCTCGACCTGTTTCGCGGCGTCGCCAACTGGGCGATCTTCCTCGACCACATTCCCGACAACGTCGTGAACTGGATCACGACGCGCAATTACGGCTTTTCCGACGCCGCCGACCTGTTCGTCTTCATCTCCGGCTACACCGCCTCCTTCGTCTATGCGCGGATGATGCTGGAACGCGGCTTCATCGTCGGCGCCACCCGCCTCACCAAGCGGGTCTGGCAGCTCTACGTCGCCCACATCATCCTGTTCGTGATCTACATCGCCTCGATCAGTTATCTCGCGCTGCGCTTCGGCGATTCCGAGATGATCAACGAGTTCAACGTCGCCGGCCTCGTCGACAACGCCACCGAGACGTTGCGCCAGGGCCTGTTCCTGCGCTTCAAGCCGCTCAATCTCGACGTGCTGCCGCTGTACATCGTGCTGATGGGCCTGTTTCCGCCGGTGCTGTGGTTCATGCTGCGCAAGCCCGATTTGACGATGGCGCTGTCGATCGTGCTGTGGCTCGCCGCACGCCAGTTCGGCTGGAATCTGACGGCCTATCCGGCCGGTCAGTGGTACTTCAACCCTTATTGCTGGCAGGTGCTGTTCGTGTTCGGCGCCTGGTGCGCGATGGGCGGCGCGCGGCGCTCGATGACGCTGATCAATTCGCCGATCACGCTGTGGCTCTGCCTCGGTTATATGCTGTTCGCGCTGGTCATGACCATGGCCGGCCGCTTCCCCACCTTCGGCGGCATGTTCCCGGAATGGCTGTTCTCGGCCTTCAACCCCAACGACAAGACCAACCTCGCGCCCTACCGCTTCCTCCATTTCGTCGTGATCGTGATCCTGGTGATCCGCTTCGTGCCGAAGGACTGGCCGGGCCTGGAATGGAAGGTGTTCGACCCGCTGATCGTGTGCGGCCAGCAGTCGCTCGCGGTGTTCTGCGTCGGCGTATTCCTGTCGTTCGTCGGCCATTTCGAACTGTCGATGAGCTCGGGCTCGCTGTTCGCGCAGCTCTTCGTCAGCATCGCCGGCATCGCGATCATGACGACCGTGGCCTATTACATCTCGTGGTCGAAGAAGCAGGACAAGCCGCTGAAGCCGCCGCCGGCCAAGCCGGCCGCAGAGGCCAAGGCGGCCTGAGAGAGGCTGCCTGAGAGAGGCTGCCTGAGAGAGACGACGGCTAAAGCGCGATGAGATTTGGATGAATCGTCATCGCGCTTTGGATTGTTGTTTACGCATGATCTTTCCGGAAAACCGCTTCGCACTTTTCCAGATCATGCTTTAGGCCGCCTCTTCGCCGTCGAACTCGGTGAATTTCTTGTAGATCCAGTCGCGGCCGTCGTGCCGGCGCCAGACCTTGCCGTAAACGAGCTGCCCGTTGATCGAGCGGCGTGGCACGATCACGGTCCAGAGGTGCCAGATTTCGGTCCAGCTCGACTGCGTGCTGACCGATTTTAAGTTGCGATCGAAAGACATGACGCAAAACTCACAAGATGCGCGTGCCGCGACGAACTGTGATCTTGTGTGAGCACGAGTTTCAGGCAGCCCATCGCGAGCCGGGACTGATCTGATAACGCCCACTGAGACGGCCGCAACAACCGCCCGCCCTTAACCTAACCGATCAACCTTACCTGCCGCGGACGGATTACCGGACCGGTTGAAACCCGACGCGGGTTTTTCTAGAATGCATGCGCGATTTGAGATGAGCGCGCCTTTTCGGACGTGCGGTGATTTTGAACTGACATTGCATTTTGAAAAATGACTTACCGGCGGGGACGACCGCGATGAGCTTGCATTGTGTATGTTTGCGCCTGGCGGTGCGATTGGTACCGCCTGCCCCACTACTCAGGGCGTCCGTTCAGGAACCGCCAAAGCCCGCCAACGACAACCAGATGGTCTGGCCGCTCGTGCCGTTTCCGCCCGGCTGGCACGCGTCGAGCTGATTGGACTGCTCCGAAATGAGCGGCATCCAAATGAGTGAGGTCTGAAAAGCGCAACGCCGCACAAGCGGAATATCATCGCTTGGCGGCGTCCGTTTAGGCATTGGGCGCTGAAATCCCCAACACCCATATGTCTGTGGCGCCAGCCAAAGGTTCGATGAATCTTTGGCAATCCCGCGCCAACACCCTGAAAAGTCGCGCCGAAGTCGTGCCATGCACACAATGAGCACCAGGGCGTTGGCCGGCTTCGGACATGCCTGGTGCGAGCGCTTCAGGACACCATGGGCGCCAGCCCTGCCTCAGCGATCAACCCGGGCTAAACCGCAGCGCCGGCGGCGGCGCTGGACGACGCGCTGCCAGATGCGTTCTGGGCATTGGCGCCGAGCGCGCCTTGCGCGTTGTAGGTCTGTCCGGCCTGACCGCTTTGACCAGCTTGCGCGCTCGCGGACGTCTCGACCTCCGTCGTGCCGTCGGAATAGGTGATCGTGGTGGTGGTGACTCCATCGATGGTGATCGAGACCTCGCTGACGATGGTCTTGGCCGAGCCGCCACTGCCTCCCGATCCCGAGCTTCCGCCCGCCGATTGCGACGACGATGTCGCCGACGTCGATGACGTGGCCGAAGTCGACGAAGCCGCCGATGTCGAAGAAGCCGCTGAGGACGACGCCGTGGCGGTCGACGGGGTCGTCGTCACCGCCGCGCTGGCTGATGCAATCGCACTGATCGACATGAAAACCTCGAAGGAACCTCGGACGCAACGCCGGTTACGCAACCGCCTCTCCGCTTCAACGCGGCGGGGCGGCGAAGCAGGCGCTGGATGTGTGAAAAATTCGGCGCGCCACGCATTTTCCCGCCGCGGACGCAGCAACCAAACGCCGCCATACGCGTTGCAGCTTCTTCCCACCTGTCCGGGACCCGCGAGCGGCTGCGATCAGCCGCGCGCTCTCATGGATAGATAGTCATCTCGTCTCACGTCCGTGTGAGCTGGAGCGCGGCCGGTGAATTTCTTCGACCGAGCAGAGACCAATGAAGAGAAGGCCGCAAGGCAAGGGGGCGCAGTGAGCCAGATCGATACGACCGAGAAACTCTCCGAGGCATCGGAGAGCGGAAGCTCACTGTTCGCGCTCTGTGGCCTCGGCATCGCGGGGATCGTCATGCTGGGCTGGATCTGCGCCCTCGCCTGGATCGCCTGGCGGCTCTTCGATTGGATGCTGTTCTGATGGGACGCTAGCGGGCCGTCAGGCCCTCCCTTCGAGGCATCGACACCGGGACTGGTCGGGGCAGCTGGATTCGAACCAACGACCTGCAGTACCCAAAACTGCCGCGCTACCAGGCTGCGCTATACCCCGAATGTCCGGCGAGCCCCGTCGATACACGCTTCCAAAGGCGCCAGCAAGCTTACAAACCGGCGCCAGCAAGGCTGGCAAAGGCCCTCCTAGGCGACCCTATTTGCTGCCGAACAGGGGGTGGCCGACACGGTCGCCGGGGCGGATGCCGTATTTCTGCGCCGTTCCCGCCACCACCTCCAGAACCGCCCGGGCGGGTCCCCGGGACGAGATGATCTTGGTCGACAAGGGCTCGGTGTTCTCCGCAATGCGCAGGATGCGGCCGTCGGCGCGGATGAAGATCATGTCGAGCGAGACATAGGTGTTCTTCATCCACATCGAGATTTCCTGCTCGGGATTGAAGTCGAACAGCATGCCTTTGCCGTCGGCGAGCTCCTTGCGGTACATCAGGCCGGTCTGCTTCTCCTCCTCGGTCGTCGCCATCTCCACCGAGAACACCTGCACGCCGTTCTTGGTGACGATCTCGAGCGGCTGGAAGCTCGCGGCGCCGGCGGGTGCACTCGCGACGGCAAAGCCGGCGATGACGAGGATGGCGGCGAGCCAGGTCCCGGCCAGCAACCGGAACGGCCGTCGATTGAAATTCATGGCGGAACGCATGGGGGATGGCACTCGAGGCGTGGGGAATGGAACAGTCCTACGCGGCGACCGCCGGAAAAGCCAGAGGCGCGCCGGCCTGCCAGCGCGCCTCTGCTCACGATTGCGGGAATTGGTGCCCTGCTAGTGCGACTGCAAGCCCGGCGATCCGGTCTCGGGATGGATCTCGGCCGCCATCATGCCCTTGGAGCCGGGCCCGAAGCGGACCAGCACATATTGGCCGGGGCGCAATTCGGTCATGCCGAAGCGACGCAGCGTCTCCATGTGCACGAAGATGTCGGGCGTGCCCTCGCCGCAGGTCAGGAAGCCGAAGCCGCGCAACCGGTTGAACCATTTGACCTGGGCTCGCTCCAGCCCGCTGGTCGGCGTGACCGTGACATGGGTGCGCGGCGGCAGCATCTGCGCCGGATGGATCGCGGTCGACTCGTCCATCGAGACCACGCGGAATGCCTGATAACCCTTGGCGCGCTGGATGCACTCGACGACGATGCGCGCGCCCTCATAGGCGGTCTGGAAGCCGTCGCGCCTAAGCACGGTAACGTGCAGGAGGACGTCGGGCCAGCCGTTGTCGGGAACGATGAAACCGTAGCCTTTGGAGGCGTCGAACCATTTGATGACGCCGTTCACCTCGACGAGATTGGCGCTGGCCTCACCCAGTCCGGTGAACGGGCTGAGTGCACTGTCGCGGCCAGCGCCGCCGTGCTCGCCCGGCGTCATGCGCCCCGGCGAAGTGCCCTGTCCGGGAACTCCAAGTTTTTTCGACTCAAATCCGTCCGACGACCCCATAACCCCGGACCCCACACTGCCATGCAACCCGCCAAATTGGCGGCGCCCGAATCACGCGTCTTAAGAGAATGTTCTCAATTCGACGCGACGCGAATCTTTCGACTCAAAAGATAACACTCCCGGTTGCGGCGCATAGACAAAAAAGAGATTCGCCGGAACCTATGAACAGCTTGCACAGCCGCGAATCAAACTAACGCCTTAATTACCGACGAAGGGGCCGAGGGTTTCGCCGATGTCGTGGCGGATGACGAGATCGGCGATGTCGTCCTGCTCGGTCGGCTCGCGATTGATGATCACCAAACGTGCACCGGAGTTCTTCGCCATCATCGGAAAGCCCGCCGCCGGCCATACGACGAGCGAGGAACCGATCGCGATGAAGAGGTCGCAATGCTGCGACAGCTCGGTTGCGCGCTGCATTTCATCCTCGGGCATCATCTGGCCGAACGAGATCGTGGCCGTCTTCACCGGCTCGTCGCACACGGTACAGTTGGGTGCGGCGCCGTCCTCGTCGAATCGTCGCTTCACCCAGTCGAGCTGATACGACTGCCCACATCCGATGCAGCGCGCATAAGTGGTATTTCCGTGCAGTTCAATCACGCTCTCGGCGGCGAAGCCCGAGGCCTGGTGCAGATTGTCGATGTTCTGGGTGATGACCGCCGGAATCTTGCCGGCACGGTAGAGCGCGGCGAGCGCGCGATGGCCACGGCCGGGCTTTGCCGCCGCGAAAACCTCCTCCATCGCAAAGCGGCGGCGCCAGGATTCGTCGCGCGCCTCTTGGCTCGCGACAAACTCGCCGAACTCGATCGGACGGTAGCGCGTCCAGATTCCGCCCGGCGAGCGGAAGTCGGGGATACCGCATTCGGTCGAGATGCCGGCACCGGTGAACGGCACGATGGTCCTGGCCTCGGCGATCATGTCGCCTAACCGTTCGACGCCGCTGCGAAGATCTGATGCAATCATGGGCCAGCCATCCTGACTTTCGAGCACGGCTCTATAGCATGGCCCGCGCCGGAGGTTGCCATCGTCTCTCGTCAGGCGCGCCCCTGCCCTGCGGCAGATTCGGTGTGCGTCAAGCTGCCGTTCGCCAGCTGCGCGCAGCCAAGCGGCAAGATTGTTGACGCTCTTATCAACAGCGAACAAACGCGTGGAGCAGCCTGCGGAGAGAGACGCACTCGGCAATTATTTCCGACCATCGCCTATCACAATCCTGCAATGCCTCCTCCCCATTGACGCCCCAATCAGAAGCGCCAATGCATATGTGAATGCGACTCAGCGTGCGATGCGGCGGCAGCGCTTGAGTCCGCATGTAAACTGAGTCCCGTAGACGAAGTCCAAGTGCGAACAGAGGGGATGGACATGACCGAAGACGAACAACGCAAGATCCGCGAACGCGAAGAGATCGCCGCCCGTGTCGCCGCCTTCCGTGCCACCCAGGAGAAGTTCAAGCGCGAACGCGAAGAGTATTTCGTCTCGACGCTCGAGAATGCCCGCAAGGTGGAACGGCCCTCGCTCTGGCCGTAAGGCATGTTTGATCGATACGCATGAAAAAGCCCGGAGCATCGCTCCGGGCTTTTCGCGTTGTTGGACCGTTACCAGTGGCGATAGTAGTGGCGCCGGTAGTACGGTCCGCCGTAATAGGCGTACGGGCCCGGTCCGTAATAATAGGCCGGCCCGTCATAATAGCCGTAGCCCGGACCGTAATAGCCGTACGGACGCGAGGCGGCGACTGCGCCCGCGGTGATCGCGCCGGCGGCAAGGCCGAATGCGAGGCCCGGCCCGATGCCGCGTCCGCCCGCCTCGGCGGGTGCAGGCGCCGCGATCGCGGTCACGCCGACGGCTGCGACGGTGGCGAGAACTGCCAGTGTCTTCTTCATGATCTCCTCCTTCGCAACAGGAAGCACAACGCAGGCCGCCTGCGATAGTTGCGCGCGGGGCGGAACCGGGGGCCGTCAAAAAAATGGCCATGAAGGCGGAACGAAATCCCGTCGCTGGTATTAAGTCTGCAAGTGCAGAGCCTCCGCTATCCGGTAGAGGCAAAAGCACGGAAGCCCCGTCAGTATCCTCCGCGATGCTGGCGGGGTTTTCAGTTCCACGGGAGCACAGTTCCACGGGAGCAAATGGCAGCGGACGATAACGACTGCCAGCGGGGCGGATGCCGAGGAGGAAGGATTGCCCATATCCGCATTGCTGGCCCGTATCCGCAGGCTCGTTCCCAAATCCGATGCTCAGCACTTTGAGCAGATCGTGCGCAATTTCGGTGTCGGCACGCTGCGCCCGCCTCCGACGCCGATGAGCGACGGCGAGCTTGCGCGGGCCATCGCCGAGTTCCTGAGGAAGCAGCCCTCATCCGAGTCCGTTGCGACCCTCGGCCGGCGGCTCGACCCCTCCTCCCGGCTCTAGCCGGATTTTTTTCGCGCGCGCGGAACAAGCGCCCCTCGCGCACGTTGAGGTTGTCTTGACGAAATGCGAGGCCCGACATGCCCGCTTGGCTCGAAGTTCTGCTCAACCTGTCCGGCTTCGCCGGCTTCGTGGCGCTTGCGACCTGCGGCGCTTCGTCCAGCGATGCGTCCGGGACCGACCCGATCCACACTGACGAGCGATAATTGGCCGAGCGCTAATTGGCGCGCGGCGCCTGGCCCGCCGTGCGCACCAGCCTGTCGGCCTTGACCGCCACGCGGATGTCCTCGGCTTGCGGCCGCAGCGAGAAGCTGATCACCGCGAAAGCGAGGCAGAACAGCGAGCCGACGATGGCGACCCGCCGGTAGGTGTGCCGATCGCCCTGATAAAAGGATGGTTCTGAAAATGGCGTCATGTCAAAAGCTGCTTCTTGGCAAAGTCGTTCTTGTCCTTGCAAGAACACCTACTCCAAGCAGCAGTAATCGCAACGCGATTGGGCTTTTAACCTAACCGAATAGGGTTATCGGCTTGCGCGCAAGCTTTCGTTAGCTGTTTGGGCAGCACGCGCCGTTGCCCTGCGAGCTCTGCGACGTCCCGCATTTGCCATCCGGCTTTGTTCCAGCTTCGACTCCATTTCGTTCTCGAAGAACGAATCGGAATCGAAGAAATCGGCGCGCAGCGACTCTTAACAAGAGGTGTGGATTACGCGCGGCGATGCCGACCGCGGCGACCCATTCGCGTTCGCGGCCCCACATGCAAGACTGACAAGACTGAATGCAAGACTGGCGGCCGGCTTGGCTTTCGCATGGAAATCCGGGCAGCCGCGACTTGTTCTGCATCCGACTCCATTTCGTTCTCGAAGAACGAATCGGAGTCGAGAAAATCAGTGCGAAGCGTTTGCTAACGATCGATGAAGTCGCGCGGCGTCGCTGCGTCCGTGGCGGACATCTTCGGCGGCACGAATGTCGAGACGACCGCAAACACGATGACGAATCTCGCGGCAGGGCTCGCATCGAAAGCTGTTGGCCGAGCTTGCCGTCATCGGCCTTGCGCATCGCGGGCATGTCATGTCGCGCGAACGCTGGTGCAGGATGATCGTTCCTAAACGACGGGCAGCGAGCAAACGGACGCGCAGCGACACGGCCCGCGACCGGTTCTCCGATCAAAACTCAACGCGCGCGCCCTCGCACGATACCGATCGAGCGTGCGCCAGAACGGGGCCGCGCCTGCTGGATGTCGTCGATGCCGGCCGAACCTACGTCAAGCCGCTTGCTTGCCTGTGCCCTTCTGCGAAAAGCATTCGAGGATCTGGATGCGGAGTTCCTCCGCGGCGGGGCCTTCGACCTTCCGGAGCTTGTTCCAGAGCCTGATCACTTCGCGCTGCTTTTCGACGGTCATGAGTCACCTCCAAGGTGACCTGACTAGAACAAAAAGAGAACGGTAAGTCCAGCCCTTCCGCGAGATTTCCGCGCAATAGTCTTGAACCTTCCGGGCGCTGCGCAGACTCATGAAGGCTGGGGATTTCAGCGCCCAGTCACATAGCAGCGCCGCGTGACGAACATACTCCGTCGCCGCGGCGCTGTTGCATTTTGGATTTTCAACCTTAAGTTAGAGGTATGACTGACGGCCAGGCGCTGAAATCCCATCGCCGTCAGTTTGGAAAACCCCGCGCGCATCGCGCGGGGTTTTTCTTTTGCACCGCCGGCTGACGCGAAGCGCCCTGAAACGCGGCTCACGCCGTCCCACGCCGAATTGCGCGCAGGCGCCGTGAAGCTCCTTCTGCGCGCTTCTCAAATGCTGTGGATGATCCTCGCGCTCGCGGGACTGTTCGCGATCGCGGTTCGCCGAGCACAGTCTTTCCGTCAGACCGTGAACCTTTGGCAGGCTGGCGCGTCTAACTAGTTGAAGCTTCCCCCAAGCTTCCCCCCACCAGAAAGCCCCGCTTCCCCCAGGCGGGGTTTTCGCTTTTCGCGAGGGTGATCGCGCCGCCGTCCCGCGTGCCGTTTCGTCCGGCACGCAAGGCAGCGCGTCAGCGCCGGATCAGACGGAGTCCTTGGCCACCTTCAGCGGCGAGGCCTTGACCGACTTGCTCGCCGGCTTGGCCGCGAACTGCATCGGCTCCTTGGTGAAGGGATTGATGCCCATCCGCGCTTCGGTCGCCGGCTTGTTCACGACCGACATCTTCACGAAACCGGGAATAACGAACTCACCGGACTCGTTGAGCTCCTTGTATCCGACGGTGGCCATGTACTCGATGACCGACTTCACGTCGTTCTTCGCAAGCTGCGTGCCCTCGGCGATCGCATCGATCAATTGAGTCTTGGTCATCTTCGCCATGTCAAAAATCCTCTGGATTGGGTGGGCGTGAGCTGTGAGGTCACTTGCCGGGCACATGACAAAGCCGCGCAGCGCGCTTCGTGTTCATGCCGGAGGTCAGGAAGTCACGGGGCTTAGAACCCATCGAGGCCGAAAACGCAAGCTGCAGTTTCACGTGAATCCCGTCACTTTTTGCTGCCGCCCGCCCCCCGTTGGTCGAGAGCTCGCGCGCCATATCAGCCGCGACACGGCGATGATGCGTCCGGCAACATCGCCGCCGCCGCGAGCAATGTGATGACTTTCAGGCCGCTTCGCGGTTTCCCCAGGATGAGGCTAAGCAGCGTCGGCCCCGTTGAAATTGCTGCCGCGTACCCCGCCGTCATCCTGAGGACCCGCCATCGGCGGGCGTCTCGAAGGATGGGCTGCGGGCGAGCTGTCCACCGATGCCTCCAAGGAGTCACCTCACCGTGAAACTTGTGATGTGCTGCGCGTTGTTGAGACTTCAGTAACCCAACGCATCCAAGCTTCATTAGGTATCGTTGCGTTGGAGTATCCCCACAGTGCTGAATTTTGACGAGCTGCGTGAACTCGCAGCCGATGTTCGCGTGTTTGTCGATGTCGCCGAGGACAAGGCCGAGGCGCTGAGAACCGTGATCGCGGCTTATGACGTGGTGCTGGCGATCTTCCCGTCCGCGGAAGGCATGGGCCTGCACGTCATCAAGGGCAAGGAGATCCTGGACAGGATCGCGACTTCGCGGACCCATGCGATCTACAGCCACACGGCCATCGCGGTTCCCGATCTCGAACATGCGAAAGCGCTCAAATACCTGACCACCCCCGTCGCGCAGCGGATTGCCGCGTAGCTGCGGCGCGAGGCAGACATGAGAATGAGTTCGCGAGACCGCCGCTCGACGCGGCGGTCCGCGGCCTCGCATGGTGCGCAAGGCAGTGCGAACGATCAGCTGCCGGGTGCGCTGTAGGACGAGCGCAGCTTCGCCGCGTTCTGCCGCACCTGCTTGATCTCGTCCTGCGTGAACAGGCGCATCAGCTTCACGTTCTGCAAGGTGCCCGCCGTGACGGTGAGGCCGGAGATAGCCGGCGCCGCGCTGGGATCAGGGACGTCGAAGATCACGAGAACGCCGGGGCCGTCGGCCGCGACGCTGTACATCGAGACCAGCTTTCCGCCGGCCGCTTCGATCAGCTTCCTCGCCGCTTCCTGGCGATTGGTCGTGGGATTTTCCAGAATGGCATTGAGCGCGCGCGGCGTATATTGCCCTGTGAGACAGAAATGCATGGCTTACTCCGTTCTGAAATTAAAGACGCGCATCGTGACGAGCTGATCGTCGCGACGGTGGATCTAAAATGGATGGAGTACATTGCCCGCCGTGGGCATAAACGCCGCCAGGTACTGACGAGGTTTCGGCACACCTCGTTGGCGGCTCGCATGGAACATACCTCAGCGAGCAGGCCTGTGAAAGGCGGTTTCGAAGGTCGCCCCAAAATGGTGTCCACAAACCTCCCGAGAATTTCTTGCGCTTGAAGGCCCGCTGTTAGGAACGCGGCTTCCTTATTCCCGTTGGCCAACACAACCAACCGGGAGTTCGAGATGAAGAAGATCCTCGCTGTCGCCGCCGCGCTCGGCCTGATGTGCGGCTCCGCCCTCGCCCAGACCCAGACCGGCCCTGCCCCGCAGTCCGACAACATGCAGAAGCCCGGCATGACCAAGACGCACAAGGGCTCGACCAGCACCGGCACGACGGGCATGAGCCGCGACCGCATGGACAAGAGCGGAATGGTGCGGCCGGATGCATCCGGCCAGGGCGGCTCCGGCCCCGGCAGCGACCAGGGCGGCACCAAGACGCGCAGCAACATGAAGTAAGCCGGGTCTCCTGTAAGGCTTGCTGCCCAGCCGCGTCGCTCCCCGCAAGGCGGCGCGGCCATTGTCAATTGCGCGCACTGTCACGCGTCGATCCCATGATGATGACGCCAGGCCCGACTGGCAGGATGCTCCGGCTGTTGTATGGTCGGATGTTTCTCGCGAGGGGCTGATGAAGATTGCCATTGTTGTCGCCGGTCTGATCGTTGTTGCCATTGCCGCCCTCGTGGCGATCCAGCCAGGCTTCTTGAAGCCGACAGCGCTGGCCAATCTGAAAAAGTCCGACATCCTCGGCTTCTCGCCCGGGATGACATTCGAGGAGACAAACAAGGTCGTCACGCAACGCCGCTACCGGTGCCGCCAGCTTCGCGACTCCTTCACCCTCGAATGCGCAGTCGATGGCGCCAAGGTCACGATCGACAGCGACGACGTTGACGCCAGGCATCCGATCTGGCGCGTCCATGCGGAGCTGAACAATCCGGGGCCGCAAGACGCCGCCGTCAAATCGATCTCCGGCCAGTTCAACGCCCAGCCGACCAGGGCCGCCCGCGAGGGATGGATATGGATGGTCGGCCGTGGCTTGAAGCTGAGCTACGACGGCACGGCGCTCAAGCTCGTGGACGAGGCCGAGGAGGCCCGGCGCAGCAAGGGCGGATCGAGGCGCTAGACGGCACTCATCCAAGTCGCCGATGCCATCGAAATCCGCCGGATTACTTCACTCTCGCATGTCCCTGGTCGCGAAGTGGCATCCAAACGCCACCAAGGCCAGAGTGAACGATGAGCCGAGCAGGATTTGCAGAGCCAGTTCTGTCCCCCCGCTCACATACCTGACGTCGTGCCGGTGCGCGTAACGCTCGGGATGTGCAGCATCGGGCGCTTGCGGAGAACTCGTCAAAAGCACGAGCCAGGCGACGGTGCCGCAAATCGCTGCAACCCTCGCAACCTTACCCAACCTCTGAAGCCAGCGCTTCATGCCTCCCTCAGCACCTTCACGGCGCTGAGAATGGCGAAAGCACCGAAGCCATAGATGAGCGCATTCACAAGCCAGGAAATGGCGATGCCGAGGAAGGTCGGTCCTCCGACCGCTCCCCAGACAAAATACGCAACGGTGATGCCGGGCCACTCCAGCGAAAGATAAGCGAAGTCGGTCAGCGGCTCGATGGCGAGGAGCAGCCCCGAGACGAGCGCCCCGATGGCCAATGCAATGATGAGGTTCGTCTTCACGGAGGGCATCAGAGACCCAGCAGCCCGGCGATAACAGGAATGAGGAAATAGGCGGCGACCCCGAGCAGGCCGCCCACGACAAAGCGTGCAGCGCGGCCGTGAATCTTCGTGTCCAGCCACGCACAAACGGCCACCGCAGCCTCTCTCAGCCAGCTGCCAATGAGGCTTCTGACGAGATCAAACAGGAGTTCTGCAAGGAAAGCGGCCATGGCGTTTAGTCGCCCCGCCTCTGGCGGGGTTCAACTGCCGAGGGTTTGACGGTCTATTGTCCGGCGGCTGCTTTGTCCCGCCTCGCCGCGCGCCATGCATCCCACATGAGCAGTCCATCGGACTTGTTGCCGTCCTCGAACTGTCGCGGAACGAGATTCCATGCCGCCAGCCCGAGATGGGCGAGTGCGATGGCCCAAAGCATCCTGTCGAGCCAATGCGGCTCGCCTGACAGGTAGAACGCGAGACTGGACATGCCGACGAGAAGATTGACGGCTATTCCCCCGCCGGCGAGCACCGCTGTCGTCAACGGGCCGCCGTCATATTCGTCATGCTCGACATGGCCGCTGAATGGGATGGCGTGGACCGCGAATGTGGTCGCGCCAATTCGCCAGCCGAACAGTCGTCGCCCTTCCCCGATGACAACGCCCAGAATTGGGACGCCGGCAATTCGACCAAACAGAAGGTGACCAAACTCATGCAGCACGACGGCGGAAAAAGCGGCCAGTACCATCCGCACCGTCAAGGTTGAAAGGAGGCCCTGGGCGATCAATTCCCAATTCATGAATGTTTCTCAAAAATTGGCCCCATGTGACGCGATGCCAAGACCCTCGATTCAGGCCTTCGTCGCCGCGAACTCCACCCGGGTTCATGATGCCGGCCATCCCGGCCTCTCGTCGGCAAGACATCTAAGACGATCATCGCAGACGATCACGCATGCGCGCCACGCGTCTTGCGTTGGCGGCTGGACGGGCTAGCATCTCCTGCAACCACAGGGCGCACTCAACGGACGCCCGATAAGAGGGAGGTCATCATGACGATCAGCAGCGCCCGGCACCTTTTGCTGTTGCCGCTCACCCTCGCCGCCACGCTGAGCGTCGCCTCCGCCGCCGAGCTCAATCCCGCCGCCGTCACCTACAAACTGCCGGACCAGATCCCCTGGGGCCCGGTCGACGCGCGCGGCGCGCAGACCGCCGTCGTGGTCGGCGATCCCAGCAAGCCCGGCTTCTACATGGTCTACAACAAGTGGACCAAGGGCAATCACTTCAGCCGCCCGCACTTCCACCCCAACGACCGCTACATCGTGGTGCTGCAAGGCACCTGGTGGGTCGGCTCAGGCCCAAAGTTCGATCCCGACAACGGCACCGTGCCGATGCCCGCGGGAAGCTTCGTCACCCACACCGGCAAGCAGGTGCATTGGGACGGCGCCAAGGACGATGACGCCGTGCTGCTGATCATGGGTGAAGGGCCGGCGACAGCGACGGGGGCGGAGGAGAAGTAGAGGGAGAGCGATCGATCTCGTCGTGACGGGGTTTATCGGTCGAGCATCGCCCAGAGCAGCAATCAGCCGTTTCGCGCTAGGAAAACTGCAGAAGGCTCCACCTCGATGAGGAACTCCTCCTTGGCGAGGTTTGGCACTCCAATCCAGGTTGTACACGGCGGATTATCGCCGAACGCCGCTTTGAGAGCGACGCTAATGGCTTTGCCCTCGTGTATGTGGCTCTGCTTGATGTAGAGCCGCAACGCGCCAACCTGATCGAGTTTCGCACCAACCGACGCCAGCGCAACGCTAAGATTTTCAAGGCTCTTACTGAGTTGACGACCGATGTCACCAGTACCAACGACGTTCTGTTCTGCGTCCCAAGCAACCTGGCCGGACACATACACAAACTCGCCAAACGGTGTGGGGACTGTAGCAACCTGCGCGAAGCCGTAGCGCGAGCTATCGACGATCCCGACAGGAACATGCACCGATCGCCTCATGAAGGCTCCCTTTGGCCAGAGCACCAGTCAGCGGCGCCGCCACTAGTAGAGCAGAAAGCCAGCAGGCGGAAAATCGGCTTATGGCTCTTCACTACATATTGCGCCAGAAACTGATCTCGAACTTATGGTCGGACATGGCATAGCTCTCTATTTGAACACTTGAGAGCTGAATTGCCGAGGACAGAAATATGTGACCCAAAGCGTGACTCACGCGCAAGAGGTAAACTGGGGGAAGCGGGGACAAAGTCGAAAAACACTTCCAGAAAAATGCGTAACGCATAATTCCTAGCGAAATCCGCTAGTTGATGTTTGCAACATCGCAAATTGGAAGCGGCAAAAACTACGACGATGGATGCAGATTCATAGCGATGGTCGTTGCGATGATCCGGTGACTCGTACTCACTTTCCGGATTTCGCTCGTTCATGCGATGATACGCAGTCAGGCAATCAACCTAAAACGGTGGTTTGAATGAAAACCGCACTCCTTTTCGGCGCGACCGGCTTCATCGGCTCGCATCTGCTGCGCGACCTGTTGAACAGTCCTGACTATTCGCGGGTCATCGCGGTGGCCCGCAAGCCGCTGGCGACGAGCCATCCGAAGCTCTCGGTGCTGATCGGTGATCTCGCTTCGCTCCCCGCGCTGAAGCCGCAGCTGGTCGCGGACGAGGTCTTCATCGCGCTGGGAACGACGCGCAAGCACACGCCCGACGAGGCCGAGTACTACAAGATCGATCATGATTATCCGCTGCTCGCGGCCGAGATTGCCAAGGCGAACGGCGCGCAGTCGGTGTTTCTGGTCACGGCTGTCGGCGCCAATACGGCTTCCTCCGTGTTCTATGTCCGGACCAAGGGTGAGGTGGAGCGGGACATTCTCGCGCTCGATTTCGAGCACACGCATATTTTCCGCCCGTCGCAGATCCTCGGCGAGCGCGACGAGGACCGCCCGCGTGAACGTCTCATCATCGCGATATGGAACGTGATCAACCCGCTGCTCGTTGGCCCGGCCGACCGGTATCGCGGGCTCACCGGCAACGAGATCGCGCACGCCATCGCCAGGGCCGCTCGGCATCAAGCGGAGAAGGTCCGGATCTATCATTGGAAGGAGATGACCGCGCTGCTTCGGACGTGACGCAGTCTGAATCGAACGAACAGCCCTCACGCACATTTGCCCCCGCCCCCTGCCCCTCCTCCCCGTTTCCTGCTATCTCCTACCCCCGCCGTCCCGGCCCAAAGCAAAACCCTCCGACTGTCAAAGGGAGCAACAACCATGCGTTATCTCCACACCATGCTGCGCGTGCGCAATCTCGATGTCGCGCTGAAGTTTTACCAGGATGCGCTGGGCTTGAAGGAGGTGCGGCGGATCGAGAACGACAAGGGGCGGTTCACGCTTCTCTTCCTGTGCTCGGCCGACGATCTCGAGGCGCTGAAGAAGCAGCCGCAGACGCGCGGCGCGCCGCTGGTCGAGCTCACCTACAATTGGGACGAGGAGAAGTACGGCGAGGATCGCTTCTTCGGCCATCTCGCCTATGAGGTCGACGACATCTACGCGACCTGCGAGAAGCTGCAGAAGGCCGGCGTCACCATCAACCGTCCGCCGCGCGACGGCAACATGGCCTTCGTGCGCTCGCCGGACCTGCACTCGATCGAGCTGTTGCAAAAGGGCGAGCCGAAGCCGCCGCAGGAGCCGTGGGTTTCGATGCCGAATACCGGCCATTGGTAGGCCCCGCGCGACAGGAACAAGCCCCTGCCCCCGGCGTTCACCCCAGGACAATGCGATTGGAGGAGAACGCGATGGGACGCGGAATCTTGCTGTGGATGCTGGGCGTGCCGATCCCGGTGATCATCCTGCTGTGGCTGTTCTTCGGCCACTAATCTCAGGCTCAGTTTGCGATGAAAGGCTCCGCCCCGGGCGGAGCTTTTTGCATGAGGGGCTCGGCGCAATCGCCGACGCTGGCGCGGCGAAATTCCGCTATCACGCGGCGGACGCGTAGCCCGGATGGAGCGCAGCGCAATCCGGGGTCTGTTCGTGCGGCGAGACTGTCCCGGATTACGCTTCGCTCCATCCGGGCTACGACACGACGACACCGAAAAACGCGCGGGAGGAGCATCATGCCTGAGACCAAGCTGACGATCTGGGGCCGCGCCAATTCGGTCAACGTGCAGAAGGTGCTGTGGTGCCTCACCGAGCTCGGCCTCGCTTACGAGCGCATCGACGCCGGCATGCAATACGGCAAGACCCGCGAGGCCGACTATCTCGCGATGAACCCCAATGCGCGGATCCCGACGCTGGTCGAGGGCGACTTCGTGCTGTGGGAGTCGAACTCCATCATGCGCTATCTCTGCCTCGCCCATGGTCGCGGCACGCCGATCTATCCGGAGGCGCCGAAGCTGCGCACCAGCGTCGACCGCTGGCTCGACTGGACGCTGTCGGCGGTGCAGCCGGTCGACCGTCCGGTGTTCTGGGGCATCGTGCGCACGGCGCCCGCCGAGCGCGACATGATCCAGGTGCAGCGCGATGCCGATGCCGCCGCCGAGGTCTGGGCGATCGCCGACCGCCTGCTCGCCTCGCGCCGCTTCATGGAGGGCGACCAGTTCACCCTCGCCGATATCGCGATCGGCTCCTACGCGCGGCGCTGGCTCGGCGTCGAGGGCATCAGCCGGCCGGCCCAGCCGAACCTGACGCGCTGGCTCGCCGAGCTCGGCAAGCGAGGTGGATTTGCACAGTTCGTCGCACCGCCGATGTCGTGACGCGGCGGCACCGCTTAAAGCGCGACGCGCGCACGCGAAATCGCCGCTCTCGCGCGAACTTTCACTGTGGCCGCACGACTTGACGGCTACTGTGCATGGGGTTGTTTTCGCAGTTTTTTATTTTGACCTTCGCGCCTAGCGCCGCTCGACCAGCACCACGCAGATGATCAGCAGCAGCGTCACCGCCGCGGTGGCAAGCTTTGCCGTCCAGCTCAGGCCGCGGCCGACCCACCACAGCAGCGCGCAATACATCAGCACGGGGACGACGATATCGAGCCGCAACAGATCCGGCGGCATGCGGCCTAGCGCCTGACGCCGGCGTCGACGCTGATCGCGCCGCCGATCTTCACGCAGGTCCCGGTCGCCTCGACCAGACGGAAGCCGGCTCCATACGAGGCGCAGGCATTCGCCTTCGCGCTGGCGGATGCGCCCTTCAACGGCAATGCCTTGCCCGCCCGCGACGGCTCGGATGCCGGAAGCCGCAGCGCCTCGGCCGCGGAGGTGATGAGCAACGAGATCAGGATGAGGAGCGACGCACGCATGCCGACGTTCTAGCCCGGACCGACGCCGCGCGCCATCCGGCCGGCGCGTGAGGTCAGATGAACCTGACGCCGGCCGACTTGCCGCGGCGCCAGATCACCTGGCAGCTCCGTCCGGTGCGGGCATCGCGCGCAAACGCCATCCGGATCACGCCCGGCAGCTGGCTCGCGTCGTCGTCCATCATGATCTTGGCGCCGGTGTCGGAGATGTCCTCGACCAGGCAATGCCGCGCCGCGAATCCGCCCTCGAGCGTGATCCAGGCGTGCCGCGACAGCAGCTTGCGGGCCGCGCGCTTCTTGGGTTGTGGCATCGGCTAAAACTCTCCCCCTCCGACGCTAGCTCAGGGAACCCTAAGAAACCCTTGAAATCGCCTCCGAATGATGTCCGGAGCGGCACTGTCCACCGGTTCCAAAAGACGTTCCCGAACGGCTTGCCCGCGGCCGCAAAGGCCACTATACGTTCGCCCGCTGCAAGCCGCCGGGCCGAGTCAGGTGGTCGGCGGCCGTGCCGCCACAAGCGGCGGGGCCCTGCGTTTGCTCCCTTCGTCTATCGGTTAGGACGCCACCCTTTCACGGTGGAGAGAGCGGTTCGATTCCGCTAGGGAGCGCCACATGCGATACAGCGTGCGGACGCGGCGGCGAATTTACCGTCCTCGTTCGTGAACCTCCCCGCCCCCGGCCTCCGACCAATCCTCGATTGGAACCGGTGCAGGCCCATGGAGCAGAGCGAATCCCCCTCGGACGGCCAGGCCGGCGTTGCCGCGCAGCCGCCACCCTGGATGCACCGCGCCGCCCCCTACGCGCCGGAGCGGCGCGCCAAAATGCTGGAGCACATGGCGCGCGCCAGATCGCTGCCGCAGCGGCAGGCCGCGCCGAAGCCATCGCGCACGATTGGCATTGAGATCCTCGAGATCCTCGTCGACATCATCGCCCATGTCGTCCTGTTCGGCGTGATCGCCATTCTCTGCATGTCGCGCATTCCGCTCTACCTCGGCGCATTTCTGTTCCTGACCGATGACGAGCGGATCGAACGCATCCTCGCCGCGACCGGCATCCGGTTCGAGCCCGGTGCGATCGGGCCCGATATCGTCAAGGGCTTTGCATCCTGGTTCGGATGGTTCGCGCTGCTCGGCGCACTGAAAGGCTCTGTCCCTGCCTTGATCGCGCGATGGATGCCCCCGGCCGAGTCATGGTCGTTCATCGCCGGCATCGCCCTTCTGTTCGCCTGCCTCGAAGTGTTCGGCTCGCTCGCGATCCGGCGCGCATTGGCGTGGTGCGGATTGCAGCACCGGTCGGATGGTCTGACCTGGACGACGATCAAATTCCTGATCGGGCTCGGCCTGCTGGCTCTGGTGGTGCTGCTCGGATAGGCACCGCAGCCGTTGCTTCTGCAGCTCTCGGCAATGACGATGTTGTGAGAGCATCACGGCGCACAGCGCCCCGCGCGTTTACCGGAAATTTAGCCCTGCTCCTGAGCGACGGTATCATTTGCTTAGAAATTGATGGCTACCGTGGAATTACGGAAATCATCCGCAACCGATTGGCCTCATGTCCGTCGCAGAATTCCTCAGGCAGCGAGCAGTGGAAGTCACCGTGAGCGGCAGCTACTCGCTGCCGCGCTGGTACGATTGCGAGGGCCAGCTGCGCACCTTCGCCTGCCGGACCAAGCGCGTCTCGCCGTTCCGGATGATCGTGGACGTGCCCGTCGTCGGCAAGGTCGGCGAGCGCGTGACCTCCTACTTCCAGGATTTCGGCGAATTCCAGTGCACCATCAGCGCGACTCTGAAAGCGGGCTTCCTGATGGAGCTCGAGATGACGCGGGCGCGGCGGGCCTGGATGTCGGAAAAGCTGACCTGGCTCGAGAAGAAGCAGAAGGACGCCAGCGTTCAGGAGCTGCGGCGTGACGCCCGCTTCGTTCCGCAGGTCTCACACACCCTGCTGACGCTCGCCGACGGCAGCATCCATCCCTGCTTCATCATCGACGTCTCGACGGCCGGCGTTGCCATCTCCTGCGAATACGACCCGCCGGTCGGAACCGCGCTTGCGGTCGGTGCCTGTGTCGGGCGCGTCATCCGCAAATTCGACAACGGCTTTGCGGTCAAATTCGCCGAGAAGCAGTCGCGGGACGACCTCGTCCGCCTGATCGTGCGCTCGTCGCTGGCGCAGTCAGCCTGATACCGGCCAGACCAATCTTAACTCTTTCTTAACTAAATGCTGGAGGCGGAGGCCCCTGCGCGATAGGGTGTGACCCAGTACGTCCGCAATCATTGCGGGCCTTAAGGTTTGGAAGTCCCGGAATGTCCCTCGCCGAGTCCGCCCCGGCCGAAATCGCGAAAGCCACCGTCGCCGCTGCCAAGCCGCAGCTTCCGCCCGGCGTCGTCACCGAAGGCCCGCTGGTCCAGGCCAAGCTGCGCGAGAGCTATCTGCTGCTCGGCATCCTCTATGTCGGCGCGGTCGCGGGCATCGTCTGGGCCGTCACGCAGGGCGTCGGCAAGGTCGAGCTGTTTACGTTCGCCTGGATGTTCGCGCTGACGACGTTCGGCATCGGCGCCGGCATGCACCGGCTGTTCGTCCATCGCAGCTTCCGCACCGGCCCGATCATGCGCGTCTTCTTCTGCGCCATCGCGCAGATGGCGGTGCAGGGTTCGATCGCCAAATGGGTCGCCAACCACCGCCGCCATCACCTCTATGCCGACGACGTCGGCGATCCCCACAGCCCGCAATTCGACGGCTTCGGCAACCGCTACGTCAGCGCGCTCAAGGGTTTCCTGCATGCCCAGGGCAGCTGGGTGTTCGACCAGGCGACCACTGACAACGAGTACTATGCCAAGGACATCCTCGCCGATCCGATCGCGATGTTCTTCGTGCGCACCCGCTGGGTCTGGTACGGGATGTCGGCCGTCTTCATCCCCGGCGTTGTCGGCTACACCTTCGGCGGCGTCCACACCATGATCGGCTGCGTGCTGTTCTCCGGCCTGCTCCGCGCCTATCTGCTGATCCTCACCAGCCAGCTCACCGGCTCGGTCTGCCACGCCTACGGCTACCGCCGCTTCGAGGTCGACGACGCCTCGACCAACGAGTTCGTGACCACGATCCTCACCTTCGGCGAGGGTCTGCACAACAACCATCACCGCTTCCCGCGGGACGCCTATATCTCGCACGCCTGGTGGGAGATCGATCTCAACGGCCTGATCATCCTGGGCCTGGAAAAGATCGGCCTCGTCCACGACGTCTTCCACGCCTCGCACCGTCAGCTGGAGCGGGCCGAAGCGCAGGCGGCCTCGACGGCGCGCTGAACCGGCAGGCGGCGGCCGCGCGTTGCGGCCGTCTTGCCTCCGCATCGTCGCCCTATCGCGGCCCCATTGCGGGATCAGCTTTTGACGGTCCGAGCCTCATGCCGGACGTTATTTGCGGACTTGCGATCGGGGGACCGGATGCCAGTCAACAAGATCACCTGGGACAGGGTCGGCCGGGTCACCGAGCCCGGGCGCTACATGTACACGTTCGGCTGGCTCACCATCACCGCCGACGATCTCGATATCTGGAAGCAATACCCCAACGCCGCATTCACGCTGCTCGCGCACCATGCCGAGGCGGGCGCGTTCATCGGCGAGGAGTTCCATCTCGGCGCCTTCGACATCGCCCCCGAAGCGCCGCCGCCATTCACCACGCACTGAGGCTGGGACCCCGGGCTCCAGCCACTTTGCGAACGGCCCTGCTGCACCCAGCGCGGGTCAATGCGGGAACGCATGGCATGCGCGTTGCTTATTCTGCGCCATGATACACATCCCTGCCGTCGACCAGGCCTTCCTGCTGCTGCTCATCGTCTTCTGCCTCGGCACGTGCCTCGTGCGCGCGTTCTGGGAGCTGGAGCAGGTGCGGGCCCGCCGGATCGCATCATCGCCGCGCGGCCGCCCAAGGAAGCGTGGCTAGGCCGCCGCTTGTCCGTGCCTTGTCGGGACGGATGCCGCCTCGCCTCTGGACTCGGCGTCAGCGCACGTGCATCGTGAATCGAAGAAACCTGCGCATTCCATTGATCTGACTTGCCAATTCGCACCTCGGCCGCGAGGCGCCGCCGTTGCCATCGATCGCGAAGCGGTTCCGTCATGCAATTGAATGTACTCGTGTTCTACACGCGGCGGCCCTGATGAACGGCGGCTGTCACACGCGTTAAGCGAGGCGACAGCAAGCGCATGACACATGGTCGCATCGGGAGACGTAGATAAGCGGACCAAGGGAACCTATTTTCGGCGCCGATGTACCTGATTGAAGCGTTACCCACCGTCATCGGAACTGCCGCCATCGCCCCGGCGCTGCTGATGCTCTGGCTCGTCATTGCCGCCGAGGAACGCCCGGGGCCGCCGGCCCAGGTCTGGACCGCGTTCCTGCTCGGCGCAGCCAGCATTTCCCTGCTGGGCCTCGCCCGCGCCCCCTTCGCCAAGATGGTTGCGGCCCCCGACAATCCCTGGGCGGCGCTGGCCATGCACTCGGTGTTCGGCGTCGCGCTGCCGGAAGAAGCCGTGAAGGTGATCGCGATCGTGCTGGTCTCCTCGACCAAGCGGCGGACCTTTGCCAATCCGATGGACACCGTCGTCTATGGCGCCGCGGTCGGCCTCGGCTTCGCCGCCTACGAGAATCTCGCCTATCTGGTCCAGCATGCCGAGATGTGGCGCTCGCTGGCCGCCTTGCGCAGCGTGCTGACCGTGCCGTTCCACGGCGCGCTCGGCATCATCGCGGGCGCCTACCTGACCATCGCGCGGGCCGGCACGGCACTGGGTGCGAACCGCCACCATCGCGACTGGGCCCGTCTGTCCAGCCGCCTCTTGATCTTCGCCGGCCCGCTCGCGCTGCATTCGGCCTTCGACTTCCCGCTGCTGACCTTGCAGAGAATGCCGGATCTCGATCCTACACTGCGGATGTGGCTGGGCGGCGCGAGCCTCCTGATCGGCTTCAGCTCGATCGCCTTCGCCATCCGCCTCGTCCGGCGCGTCGCGCGCCACCACGCGCCCCGCACCGACGTCGCGCGCGAGCGGCTCAGCCAATTGCGGCGGATGTGGGCGTTGCTGCTGGCAGGCGGCGGCGTCGGCTTCCTCGGCCTCGCCTTCGTGCTGACCTCGATCCATCACTGGCTGATCAATCCCGAGCGCAATCTGACCCTGGCCCTGATCCCGATCGGCTTCGTCTCGATCCTGCTCGGCCTCGCGCTTCTGATCGTCACGATCGCGATCTACATTCTCGGCCGCAACCGCGTTCGCACCAGCGGCGAAGGTTTTTCGTCGGTGCACGGCGGCGGTTGAGGACGGGATAGCGAGTACGCTGCGCGCATAGTAGATTGGACGCACCAGCCGTCACGTTAGGGGTCACCATGACATCGCCCGAGGATTTTTCACGGCTGCAGGCCGCGATGAGCCAGACGGTCAGAGCGCATTGGAAGGCCTTCCTGTTCGAAGGCATCCTGCTCGCGACGCTCGGCATTGCCGCGCTGATCGTGCCGCCGCTCGCGAGCCTTGCGACAGCGATCTTTCTCGGCTGGGTGCTTCTGATCAGCGGCATCGGCGGGCTGATCGTCACCTACTGGGCACGCACCTCCCCGGGCTTCTGGTGGTCGCTGATCTCGGCTGCGCTGGCCGTGCTGGCCGGCATGCTGCTGCTGGCCCGGCCGATGCAGGCCGTGCTGACGCTGACCATCGTGCTCGGCGCCTATTTCCTCGCCGAAGGCGTCGCCACCATCATGTACGCACTGGAGCACCGCCGCGAGCTCAACGGCCGCTGGTCGTGGCTCCTGATCTCGGGCCTGGTCGACATCGCGATCTCCTTCATGGTGATCACCGGGCTGCCGAGCTCGGCGGAATGGGCGATCGGCGTCCTCGTCGGTATCAACCTGCTGTTCGGCGGCGCCATCCTGATCGGCATGGCGCTGGCGGCACGCAACAGCAACACCTGAGGGCTCTCGTCGCCCGGCAGGCCGATTGGGGGGTGACAACCCGCCGACGGCACGCTATATGGCCTGCCATGATCACCGTCGCCACCAGCTATTTTTGGTACTTTAGCTACGACAGCTTGCTGGCGGCAGGAGGATCGCGCTCAATCTAAAATATTGAAGCAAACGTCCGAACAGCCGCCAGACCTGGCGGCTTTTTTATTGCCGGCAGGTTCAAACAAACAGGAGCCCGCCGTGCTGAGCACGACAGACGATCTTCGTATCCGCGAACTGAAAGAGCTGAGCACGCCCGATGAGGTGATGGGGGAAGTCCCGCGCACGCTCACGGCGACCCGAGTGGTCATGGCCGCGCGCAACGCCATCCATGCCATCCTCACCGGCCAGGACGACCGCCTGCTGGTCGTGGTAGGCCCCTGCTCGGTGCACGATCCCAAAGCCGCGCTCGACTACGCCGAGCGCCTCGCAAAGCTGCGCGAGGACCTCGCCGACCAGCTCGAGATCGTGATGCGGGTCTATTTCGAGAAGCCGCGCACCACGGTCGGCTGGAAGGGCCTGATCAACGACCCCGATCTCGACGGCAGCTTCGACATCAACAAGGGCCTGCGGCTGGCGCGCAACGTGCTGTCGGCGGTGAACAATCTCGGCCTACCTGCCGGCGCCGAATTCCTGGATATGACCACGCCGCAATACATCGCCGACCTCGTGTCCTGGGCCGCGATCGGCGCGCGCACCACCGAGAGCCAGATCCATCGTGAGCTGGCTTCCGGGCTGTCATGCCCTGTCGGTTTCAAGAACGGCACCGATGGCAATGTGCGGATCGCGGCGGACGCGGTGAAGTCGGCTTCGCACCCGCATCATTTCATGGCCGTCACCAAACTCGGCCGCTCGGCGATCGCTTCGACCGCGGGCAACGAGGACTGCCACATCATCCTGCGCGGCGGCAGCAAGCCGAACTACGATGCGGCAAGCATTGCGGCGGCCTGCAACGAGCTGGCGAAATCCGGCGTCGCGCCGCTGGTGATGGTCGATGCGAGCCACGCCAATTCGAGCAAGAAGCCGGAGAACCAGCCGCTGGTGATGGCGGACATCGCCGGCCAGATCTCCGGCGGCGAGAACCGCATCATGGGCGTGATGATCGAGAGCAATCTCGTCGCCGGCCGCCAGGACGTCGCGCCGGGCAAGCCGCTCGTCTACGGCCAGAGCATCACGGACGGCTGCATCGACTGGGCGACCACCGCAACCGTGCTGGAACAGCTCGCCGACGCGGTCGAAATCCGGCGCAACGCGCAGCGCGCGGGACTGCACGAGCGATCGGCCTGAGGTAAGGCCAATGCGGGCGGGGCGATGCTGTTCGCGCCCTGCCCGCTATTGCGATCAACAGCCGCGGCAGATGCTCTTGATCTTCTTGTCGAGCAGAGCGTCTTCCTTGTTCACGGGATTGTTCGGATCGCTGAGGTTCTTCTCGCTCGGCACATCGCTTGCACGCGGCTGGCGATGACCGACAGGCGCCGGCAACACCGTTCCGGAGGACGCACCGCTTGATGTCGATCCCTTGGAGCCGCCGGTCTGAGCAACCGCCGTGCCGCCGAGCAAGACCACGAGCGATGCTGCCAGCATGATCTTCTTCATGTCCGTTCCTCCGTTCTCAACGGGCGCTCCCACCAACCGCTCAGGTCTCGGGCGGATAGAGATGAACGCCGCCGCAATAATCGACGATACGATAGCGTGTTTCGGCTTCCGCATCACGTGCGTCGGGTGCGGTATTTTGTGCCGCCAACACGTAACTCGGCCCAACCGGCGATTTGCCGGCGCCGCCGGGAATATCGATGACATAGTCAGGCTGACACAGTCCTGACACCCGCCCGCGCAATTGCCGCATCAACTCCTGTCCTTCCGCCAGCGTCGTGCGCAGATGCGCGGTGCCCGGCGCGAGATCGCCATGATGCAGGTAGTAGGGCTTGATCCGGCATTCGACGAAAGCTCGCATCAAATCCGACAAAGCGGCCACATTGTCGTTGACGCCGCGCAAGAGCACGGACTGGCTGACCATGGGAATGCCGGCATCGACGAGCCGCGCGCAGGCGGTGCGGGCACCTTCCGTCAGCTCGCGCGCATGATTGGCATGCAGCGCGACCCAAGTGGTCGCGCCTGGAACCTTCAGCGCGGCGACCATTTCCTCGCTGACGCGCGCGGGATCGGCCACGGGCACGCGGGTGTGGAGGCGGATGATCTTGACGTGATCGATTGCAGCGAGATCGGCCATGATCTCGCTCATGCGACGCGGCGACAGCATCAAGGGATCGCCGCCGGTCAGGATCACCTCCCAGATCTCGCCGTGCGAACGGATGTAGTCGATCGCGGTGCGATAGGCGCTGTCCGACAGCGCGTTCTCCTTGCCGGGCCCGACCATCTCGCGGCGGAAGCAGAAGCGGCAATAGACCGCGCAGACGTGAACCAGCTTGAACAGCACGCGATCGGGATAGCGATGCACGATGCCGGGAACCGGCGAATAGGGATGATCGCCGATCGGATCGGCGTTCTCGCCGGGCTGCATCTCCAGTTCCGCGGCCGTCGGGACGAACTGCCGGGCGATGGGATCGTCGGGATCGGAGGTGTCGATCAGCTCGACCAGCGCCGGCGTGATCGCAACGGCATAGCGCGCGGCGACGCGCTCGAGGGCAGGCAGCGCCGCGGCGGGCGCGAGGCCCTCGGCCACGAGCCCGGCTGGCTCGCGCAAGGTGCGTGCAAGATTGGTCTTCGTCATGTCTCACCCGCAGGCGGCGTCCACACCACCTGATCAATCCGTATTGCGCCGCTCGCCAGCATCACCAGCCTGTCGAATCCGAGTGCGACGCCGCTCGCCTCAGGCATTGCGGCGACAGCAGCCAGAAAATCCTCGTCCAGCGGGTATGCCTCGCCATAGCGGCGCTGCTTCTCCGCCATCGAGTCCGTGAACCGGCGGCGCTGCTCCTCGGCGTCGGTCAGTTCGCCGAAGCCATTGGCGAGCTCGACGCCGCAGGCATAGACCTCAAACCGCTCGGCGACCCTGGGATCGTCAGCCCTCACGCGCGCCAGCGCCGCCTCTGGAGATGGGTATTCGAACAGGATGGTCAAACGTCCCTGCCCCAGATGCGGCTCGACATGCTCGACCAGGACCTTGCTGAAGATGTCCGACCAGGTGTCGTCCTCGGCCACGCGGACCTTGCCGCCGGCCATTTCGGCGAGCGCGGCACGGTTACCCTCGCCGGCGGAGATTGTCGACACCAGATCGATCCCGGCGAACCGCTCGAAGGCGCCGGCGACCGTCAGAAGCTCCGGCTCGGCGATAGGATCGGCGGTGCGGCCGCGGAAGGAGAACGTCCCGATTCCGGTCGCCTGCGCCGCCCGGACTATGACGGCGACGGTGTCGGCCATAATGGCGGCATATGGGGCGTTGGCCCGGTACCATTCCAACATGGTGAATTCGGGCAGATGCAGGTCGCCGCGCTCGCGGTCGCGGAACACCCGTGCGAACTCGAAGATTCGGGGCTCCCCCGCCGCCAGCAGCTTCTTGCAGGCGAATTCGGGCGAGGTCCGCAAGTAGCGGCTGGCCCGGCTGCCGTCGGGCCGCATGATCTCGGTCCGGGGGGCGTGAAGATGGGTCTCATTCCCCGGGGAGACCTGAAGGACCGAAGTTTCGACCTCCACGAAGCCCTGTTCGGCGAAAAAGCCCCGTAAAGCTCCGGTCACGGCACCCCTGGCCTGGAGGAACGGCCGCCGGTCCAGGTGCCGCGAGGGCGACCAGAACGGCGAGATCGGCTTGTCCCCAGCCATTAGCGGACCGCTCCGCAGTCCAGCAAAAAGCTGGCATCCAGCGGCAAAATCAGTATGTTGCGGCCCGAAACGGGCGCCGAGGTCCGATTTGAGGCCCCAAGTCCCCCATCAATTTGACCACGTCCTGGCCGCAGCCGGGCCAAGCAAGCAGGAAATACAGCTTTGAGAGTCATCGCCAGTTCTATTCGCAAGGGCAACGTGATCGAGCAAGACGGCAAGCTTTATGTCGTCGTGAGCGCCGAGAACATCCATCCCGGCAAGGGCACCCCGGTCAGCCAGATCGAAATGCGCCGAATCTCGGACGGGGTAAAGATCTCCGAACGCTACAAGACCACCGACCAGGTCGAGAAGGCCACGATCGAAGAGCGCAACTACACCTTCCTGTATGAAGATGGCGACGGCTTCCACTTCATGAACCCCGAGACCTACGATCAGGTCCAGGTGTCCAAGGACGTCGTCGGCGATGCAGCCGCGTATCTTCAACCGGACATGACCGTCAAGCTGTCAACCCACGATGTCAACGTGGTCTCGCTCGCCCTGCCGCAGCGCGTGACGCTGGAAGTGGTCGAGACCGAGCCGGTGACCAAGGGCCAGACCGCTTCGTCCTCCTACAAGCCCGCGGTGCTTTCGAACGGCATCCGCACCGCCGTGCCGCCGCACATCTCGGTCGGCACCCGCATCGTGGTGATGACCGAAGACGGCTCCTACTCCGAGCGCGCCAAGGACTAAGCGAGGGATCAGAACAGGTGCCGCCGGGGGGCGAGACAGTGGTTGGGAAGAGTTTCCGCTTCGTCTCGCTTCTCGTGGCGTCGCTGTCGCTCCTCATTGCCACACCGCTCGCCGCGGACGAGTTCCGCAGCGCTTCACTCACGGCCCTGCGCGTCGATTGGCGCGCAGCGCTCGACCAGCTCCGCGCCGAGATCAACAGCCGTCCGCAGATCGCGGGCGATTTCATCTTCGTGCCCCGCCGCTCGGTGCCGCGCTACGATCCGCGCGCAACGCCGGCCCTGGTGCAGCTCAACGGGGTCTCCTCGCAATTCTTCACCGGCATTGCCCGCAGTGCCGTGCCCGTGCTGCTGCCGTTCGACGCTGGCGCCTATCTCGAGGCCCGGCGCAGTGGCGCGCCGTCGAGCCTGTCGCTGTCGCGTTACCAGGCCGACTTCAATCCCGTCGACATGTTCGATGCCGGTCCCGCCGGTTACAGCGCGACCTTTTCACTCGAGCCCGGCGCCGGCGACGGCATGCCCTCGCGGGTCTTTACGAGGCCGGTCGAGGTGCAGATCACGGGATCGGCGCTGCTCTATGACATCGCCGATCCCACCGGCGGCAAGGGCGAGCCGGTCAAGCCGCTCGCGGCAACCTATCCGGACCTGCGCCGGTTCATCCGCGAAGGTTACGTCCGCTACGCCTTCACGCGCTTCGGCGTCGCCTACGTGGTGTCGATCCAGTGTCTCGACAGCGTCGCAAAACCGCGGCGGCTCGCCTGCAAGGAGGCCTATCCGGTTGCCGAGCGCTTCCTGAGGGCCCTGCGCGTCGCCGGCGGCCAGCGCATGCGGCCGCTGATGGACGTCACCTCCAACGTTCTCGATCGTCCCGCGGCGCGCTCACCCGATTTCAGCTATCGTCCGAGCGGCGACATCATCCCCAACACCGGCTACCGCAACAAGAGCGGCCATCCTGATGCGATGGCCTATGCGCAGATCCGCTTTCCGCTGGAGAAGGCGCCCGCCTTCGTGCGCTCGCAGTCCTATGCCAAGCGCGACAGGAACGACGGTCCGACCGCCTTTCCCTGGCGTGACAATTTCTGCGAGTCCCGCAGCTTCGAAGTCTGGCAATGCGCCGGCGGTTACGGGCACCAGGGCGAGGACATCCGCGCGGCCGAGTGCCCGCCGCCCGGCGAAGGCCGCGAACCCTGCGATCGCAAGCAGCGCGCCGTGGTCGCGGTGCGCGATGCTGTCGTGATCCGCGCCTCCAAGGACCAGGCTGCAACGCTTCAGGTCAACAGCCGGACCGAGCACATCCGCTTCCGCTACATGCACATGAATCCGCAGGCGATGAATGCCGATGGCCTGCTCAACGGTCGCCTCGTCGCCGAAGGCGAGAAGATCGGCGTGGTCTCGAACTATCTCGACCATCCCGCCGGCACGTCGATGCACCTGCATTTCGACGTCCAGGTGTTCACCCGCGACGGCTGGATCTGGGTCAGCCCCTACGTCACGCTCGTTTCGGCCTATGAGCGCCTGATCCGCGCCCGCGGCCGCGAGATCGGCCCGGAGATCGCCGTCACGGCCCAGCCGGTGGCGCATGCGCTGCCGGAGGACGTGATCAAGCCGGACCTGCGCGAGGGATCGAGCAGCGAGGAGAATTGAGGCAGTTACCGCCTCAACGCGCAGCTCCCCGCCCCATGCGCGCGCAGACTGACCGGATCGACGTCAGGACCTTCCCGAAACATCGCGCCTTCTCTGGCCCCGGAATTGCTTTGCTCTCACCAGGCAAACTGGAAGAAGGGAAGCACATGCGTTGTCTCACCACGGCGGTCGTTCTGGCCGTTGCATTTGCCGTGCCGGCTGGTGCGGAGGAATTGACCGGCACGCTGAAGAAGATCAAGGACACCGGCGCGATCACGCTCGGCGTGCGCGACAGTTCCGTACCCTTCAGCTACATCGACGAGAAGCAGAAGACCGTCGGCTACGCCATCGACATCTGCATGAAGATCGTCGAAGAGATCAAGGCCGAGCTGAAGCTGGACAAGCTTGCGGTCAACGAGAACCTGGTCACCTCGTCCAACCGCATTCCGCTGATGGCCAACGGCACCATCGATCTCGAATGCGGCTCAACCACCAACAACGCCGAGCGCCAGAAGCAGGTCTGGTTCACCAACACCCATTTCCTCACGGCGAGCCGTTTCGTGTCGAAGAAGGCTTCAAAGCTCGATCAGATCGATGACCTCAAGGGCAAGGCCGTCGTCTCGGTCTCTGGCACCACCAACATCACCCAGCTCAACAAGGCCAACGCGGCCCGGTCGCTCGGCATCACCGTGATGAATGCCAAGGATGTCCCGGAGGCGTTCCTGATGCTCGAGACCGACCGCGCGGTAGCCTTCGTCATGGACGACATCCAGCTTGCGTCCATGATTGCCTCGGCGAAGGATCCGTCGCTCTACGCCATCAGCACCGGCGCTTTTTCCGATCCCGAACCCTACGGCATCATGCTGCGCAAGGATGACACAACATTCAAGGCCGTGGTCGATCGGGCCACCGCAAGACTCTACAAAAGCCCGGAGATCGAGAAGATCTACAACAAATGGTTCATGGAGCCGGTGCCGCCGCGCGGCCTTAACTTCCACGTGCCCATGCCCGTGTCGATGAAGAAGTCGTTCGAGCACCCCTCGGACAATCCCGATCCGGCCTCGTACGGGGGCTGACGAAAACCTCCGCTGCGTTGCCCGGATGGAGCGCAGCGTAATCCGGGGTCCTCTTGCGCAGATGCAGCGGTCCCGGATTGCGCTTCGCTCCATCCGGGCTACCGGCTACTCTAGCAACGTCGTCAGCTGCGCGCCCTCGTCCGCCACGAACACGGCGATCAATTCCGCCGGCTCTGTCGCGCTCGCGTTCGCCGACACCAGATGCGTCGAGCCCGGCGGCTCGAAGAACGACTGGCCGACACCAAACGTCTCGACCGGGCCGCCGCCGAGCTGGGAGCGGATCTCGCCCTTGGTGATGTAGGCGGTCACCGAGCCCGCGTGGCGATGCGGCCGCGAAAACCCGCCGGGGCCGTAGAACACGCGCACGATGGTGACGCGCTTGCCCGGGACGTTCGGCAGTGCGTAAGAACCGATCGGCTCGACCTTGTCGAGCGGCGAGCTCTCCGCCGCGGTCGCGCAGAGCGGCGCCAGCGCGCCGGAGACAGTGTCGATCGTCAGCGGCAGCGCCTTGCCGATCGCAAACGCGCAGGCGAGCCCTGCGACGACCGCGAGCACCGCCGAACGGGACGGCGTCGGATGTTGCACGGCAGAAAAGCTCATGGCTGTCATCGTGATCTCCCTTGTTCCATCAGGATGCAGCGGTGGCCGCAGCGGCCGGCCGCTTCGCAGGCGTCCAGCGAAACGCTGCGCCAAAACGGTTCCAGATATTGATCGAGGCGACCGCCGATGTCAGATACGTCAGCTCCGTCTCGGAGAATTCGCGAGATGCTTCCGCGTAGACCTCCTCGCTGACGCCGTCGGGCAGGCAGGTCAGCGCCTCGGCCCAGGCCAGGGCCGCCCGCTCGCGTGCGGAAAAGATCGGCGCCTCGCGCCAGACCGCAACCAGATGGAGCTTGTCGACGGGCACGCCGATGCGCTCCGACAACAGGACGTGGTGCTGAACGCAGAAGGCGCAGCCATTGATCTGCGAGGCGCGCAGCTTGACCAGCTCGAGCAGCTGCTTGTCGAGGCCTGCTTTGGCCGCCAGCTGGCCCAGCGCCAGCACCAGATCATACGCGTCCGGCGCGATCCGCTTGAAATCCTCGTATTCGCTGCGGGCGTGTGACATTGCCTTGCACCTCGTGTTATTGTAAGAGCACTGATACATTATAAGAGCTCTTATATGTTGCGCAAGTCGTCCGGCATCACAAGATCGAAAACCTCCCGGAAGGCGCCTGCCGATGACGGCGCGGTACGCGTTCCCGCCCCCGGCGAAGGCAAGCGGGGCGAAGAAGGCTATCTCGGCTACCTCTTGCGTCAGGCCCATGCCGCGGTGCGCTTGACGATGGAACGCACGCTCGCCGATCTCGGCGTGACGTCGCCGCAATTCGCGGTGCTGACGATGCTGAATGCCTATCCCGGACTATCCGGCGCCGACGTCGCCCGCCTCACCTTCCTGACGCCGCAGACCGTCGGCGTCATCATCCGCAATCTCGAGCGCGACGGCGCGATCGTGATGACGCCCCATCCGGTCCATGGCCGTATCCAGCAATGGACGCTGACGCCGCGCGGGGCAACGCTGTTGAAGGCCTGCAGGGAACGCGTGATCGCGCTGGAGAAGCGCCTTGCCCGGACTCTGGATGCCAAGGCGGAAACCGCCGTCCGGCGCTGGCTTGCCGGCATCGCCGCCGATTTGCAGGAGGATTAGGCGGGCCTAGTCGCCACCGCCTCCGTCGCCGCATCCTCCGCCGCCGTCGAAATCCGGGAGGTCGCCGCCGGCGCCATCGCCCTGAATGCCGCGGCCAAAGTTCTCGGCGACGATCATCAGGATCACCACGAACAAGCCGGCGCCGAAGGGCCAGGGATTGGCACGGATGATCTCGAGCAGCTCCCGCATGTGCGCATCTTGCGCAGACGGAAGCGAACCGACCGTAAAGCTCCAGGTACAAATTTGGGGATAAGCAGGCTCGTGCAAGGGCGGCCTAATCGCCCTTCAATACCTTCTTAACCTCGCCGTCGGGCCAGGTCTCGCCGGCGGCGATCACCCGCACGCGGGTTTGGTCCGTGCCATTCACCAGCACATGCGAACTTACCCGGTCGCCACTCGGCTCCAGGCGCAAATCGGTCTCGGGCTTCCAGCTCAGCGTGGTCGCGAGGTCGCCGGGGAAAATCTGCCATTGCGATCCGTCGTCGAGTTCGACGACGTGGCTTTCCGCATGTGCGCGTATCTTCATTCCACCCCGCATTCTCGACGACGTTCCGTCAGTCGGTGTCGTGATGAATCACGGCTTTGCTGCGATTGCCGAATTCATCTTCCTTTTTGATCACAGTGGTGGAATGCGGCAGTGCGACACTTGTTCCGCTGGGAACGGGCGAGGCGATCGGGCAGAATTCGGACCTCGTTACTGTTCCTGGAACCGACTCACACGGGCCATGTTTCCGGCTAGAATGTGCCCATGAAGCACGCTGATTCCTCGCCCCGACATACCCGCCGCGCCCTGCTCCAGTCGACACTCGGTGCGGCCGCTTTGCTGGCGCTCCCGACGCGCGTCCTCGCCGCGCCTGCCGGCTTCGACGAATGGCGCGAGAGCTTTCGCGCACGCGCGATGTCCAAGGGAATCTCGGCTGTGACCTGGCAGCGCGCGATGGGGCGGGTCGAGCCCGACATGAGCGTGTTCAAGCAGATGCGCAACCAGCCCGAATTCCACGAGCAGGTCTGGCAATACATCAACCGCCGCGTCTCGGACTGGCGCATCATCAACGGCAAGATCGCGCTGAAGAACAACGAGGCGCTGCTCGCGCGCATCGAGCGCGATTTCGGCGTCGAGCGCGGCACGCTGCTGGCGCTGTGGGGCGTCGAGTCCGCCTATGGCGATCCCCTGGTGCAGCAGAACCACATGACGCCGGTGTTTCCCTCGCTCGCCGCGCTCGCCTGGAACGAGCCGCGCCGCAAGGCCTATTGGGAGACCGAGCTGATCAACGCGCTCCGCATCGTCGACAAGGGCTGGAGCACGCCGGAGGAGATGAAGGGCTCCTGGGCCGGCGCGATGGGGCATTCGCAATGGATGCCGGAGGTCTGGCTCAATGTCGGCATCGACTATGACGGCGACGGCAAGGTCTCGCCGTTCGGCAAGCCGGATGATGCGCTGGGCTCGACCGCAAAATATCTCGTCAATCGCGGCAAGTGGCACCGCGGCGAGCACTGGGGCTACGAGGTGCGCGCGTCCGGCGAGTTGAGCGGCAGCCGGACCTACGCGGCCTGGCAGGCGGCCGGTGTCACCCGCGCCGATGGCCAGCCGTTTCCGCAGCCGAACGCCTCGGCGCAGATGTGGACGCCGGTTGCGGGCGGACCGACATTCCTGCTGGGACCGAACTTCTACTCGGTGAAGAGCTACAATCCCTCGATGAATTATGCGCTGGCGATCTGCCATCTCGGCGACCGCTGTCTCGGCGCGCCGCCCTTCATCCAGCCCTTCCCCGGCTCCGAGCGTGCGCTGACGCTGGCCGAGGTGCAGGAGATGCAGACGCGGCTGACGAAGGCCGGTTTCGACACCGGCGGCACCGACGGCCGTGTCGGCAACGACACCATGAAGGCAATCAAGGATTTCCAGCAGCGCGCCGGGATCACGCCGGCGGATGGCTATGGTGGCCTGAAGGTGCTGGCGAAGCTGCGGCAGGGGTCGTAGCGCGAGCCCGTAGCCCGGATGGAGCGAAGCGCAATCCGGGACTTTGCTTCCACGGTTGCCGCCCCCGGATTACGCTTCGCTCCATCCGGGCTACGCGATCATCGCTAATGCCTGTATTGCGGCTCCTCGGCGTCGAGCTGGCGGCGGATCGCAGCGAGATGCAGCCGCGCGGATTCGGAATCGCCCTCGCGCATCTGCCGGTAGGTTTCGGCCGCGATCGCCGGATCGACCGGCAGCACTTTCCGCCCCGTCGACATCGCGAGCACCTGCACTTCGGCGGCGCGTTCGAGATAGTAGAGATCATCCCAGGCTTCCGCGATGGTCGGGGCCAGCACCATCACGCCGTGATGCTTCATGAAGACGATGTCGGCATCGCCGACGGCGGAGGCGATGCGCGCGCCTTCGCGGTTATCGAGTGCGAGGCCGTTGTAGTCGCGGTCGACCACCGTGCGGCCATAGAATTTCAGCGCGGTTTGCCCGGCCCAGATCAGCGGATCGCCTTCGGTCATCGACAGCGCCGTCGCATAGGGCATGTGGGTGTGGAAGGCGACCTTGGCGCGCGGCAGGAGCCTGTGCATCTCGGCATGGATGTAGAAGGCCGTCGCCTCGGGCGCGCCATCCCCGTCGAGAACGTTGCCGTGGAAGTCGCAGATCAGGAGCTTTGATGCCGTCAGCTCGCGGAAGGCGTAGCCATAGGGATTGACGAGGAACAGGTCGTCATGGCCCGGCACGACGGCCGAGAAGTGGTTGCAGATGCCCTCCTCAAAACCGTTGCGCGCGGCCATGCGGAAGCAGGCGGCGAGGTCCTCGCGCGCGGTGCGGATCGCATCGCTGGCAAGGTCCGGCCGGTTCGAGCGGAATGGCGCGGGCGAGGAAGAAGACGAATGAAGGCTGTGCGCCATGGCGAAGGACACCTTTGTCGGTCGGAAGCTGTCCGCCTTGTACAGGGGCTGCGCCTGCGCGTCAGCCCCTGCGACCGCCACCCTGCCCTGCGCCGTTCAGGCGCGCCGCGGCACACCACCGGCGTTCATGCCGCCATCGATGACGAGCTCGCTGCCGGTAACGTAGCGCGAGCCGTCGGAGGCCAGATACAGCACGCCGGAGGCAATCTCCGCGGCCTGCCCGGCACGGCCCAAAGGCGTAACGATCCGCGCGCGCTCTTCCGGATCGATCGGGGCGTTCTGCCCGGCGCCGCTCGCCCCGGTCGGGATCTTGCCCCAGATCGGCGTGTCGATGATGCCGGGGTGGACGGAGTTGACGCGGATACCGTCGCCGGCGGCCGCACACTCCATCGCGATCGACTTGGCGAACAGCCGGACGCCGCCCTTGGTCAGCGAATAGGCCGACAGCCCTGGCGAGCCGCGCAGGCCTGCGAGCGAGGACATCATGACAATCGAGCCGCCGCCGGTCTTGCGCATCAACGGCAGGCAGTGCTTGACCGACAGGAACACGCCGTCGAGATTGATCGCATTCTGCTTGTGCCAGTCGGACAGCGTCATATCGACGATCGAGGGCACGGCAATGCCGATGCCGGCATTGGAGACCATGATGTCGAGCCGGCCATAGCGCTTGCCGACCTCGGCAACGATCTCGATCCAGCGTTCCTCGCTGGTGACGTCCTGCTCCAGGAAGATCGCCTTGCCACCGGCGTTTGTGACACGCTTGACGAGCTCAGGGCCACGCAGCTCGTCGATGTCAGCGATGACAACGGTCGCGCCCTCGCGCGCGAACAGCTCGACGATGGCCTCGCCGATGCCCGAAGCGCCGCCCGTCACCAGCGCGACCTTGCCCTCAACCTGCCCTGCCATGTTCACTCCCTTTTTTTGTTTGAGCGGCTTATTCTTGACGCATGATCTCCGCGCAAACGCGTATCGCGTTTGTCGCGAGGGATCTTGCGTTATCTAATCACGGATGGCCCCTGGTCCGGTAGGGCGACATCGATGACGCGGAATTGCACGCGCTCGGCGCCCTGGTAGCGATCGACCGACAACGAGCCCGCGACATGCATCTGCTGGCCACGGTTGGCGAGCAGCGCATTGCCGAGCTTCTGGCCGACCGAACGGAACGCGATGCCGTTGACGATGGAGCCGTCGCCCGACTTGAAGCGCAGGCGCAGATGCGCCTGCCCGACCTCGTCGGCGAACACGAGCTGATGCCCCGGCAGCGCCAGCACTGGCTCCGGATTGCCGCTGCCGAAGGGACCGGCGCGATTGAGCGTGGTCGCAAGCTCCGTCGTCACCGCGCGTGCGGAGACCGCGCCGTCGATATAGAGCTCGTTGACGTGGCGCGCCTCCGCAACGTCCTGCGCCAGCGCGTTCTCGAGATAGGCGCGGAATTCGGCGAGCTTTTCCTTGCGCAGCGTCACGCCGGCGGCCATCGCGTGGCCACCGCCTTTCAACAAAATCCCGTCGGCGACCGCCTGCCGCACCGCCTTGCCGAGATCGACGCCGGCAATCGAGCGGCCCGAGCCGGTGCCGATGCCGCCGGGTTCGAGCGCAATGGCGAAAGCGGGTCGCGAAAACTTCTCCTTCAGGCGCGAGGCAACGAGGCCGACCACGCCCGGATGCCAGCCTTCGGACGCCGTGACGATGACGCCGAGCTTGTCCTCCAACCCGATCGAGGCGAGCGCTTCGGCTTCGGCCTGGGCTTCAGCCGCCTGCTCGATGACGCGGCGCTCGCTGTTGAGGCGATCGAGCTCGGCCGCGATCCGCGCCGCCTCGACGCTGTCGCCTTCTAGCAGCAGCCGCACGCCAAGATCGGCGCGGCCGATGCGGCCACCGGCATTGACACGCGGGCCCAGCATGAAGCCGAGATGCCAGGCCTCCGGCGGGCCGTTGAGCCGTGCCACGTCCATCAGCGCGGTGTGGCCGATGTGGTCGCGCCGCCGCATCGCGATCAGCCCCTTTGCGACGAAGGCGCGGTTGAGACCGATCAGCGGCGCCACATCGGCAACCGTGCCGAGCGCAACGTGATGCAGCATGCCGAGCAGATCGGGCTCGGGCATCTCAGTGCTCCAGAAGCCGCGCTGGCGCAGCTCGCGATTGACCGCGACCAGCGTGACCAGCACGAGGCCGACGGCGGCGAGATGGCCGAGGCCGGAGAGATCGTCGGGGCGGTTCGGGTTGACCAGCGCATCCACCTCGGGAAGATCGAGGCCGCATTGGTGGTGGTCGATCACAACCACGGACATGCCGAGGCGCTTGGCCTCCGCGAGCGGCTCGATGCTGGTGGTGCCGCAATCGACGGTGACGAGCAGCGTCGCGCCCTTTGCCGCCAGGCCGCGAACCGCTTCGACGTTCGGGCCGTAGCCCTCGAAGATCCGGTCGGGAATGTGGATCAGCGGATCGAGCCCGCAATGGCGCAGGTGCCAGGCCAGCAGCGCCGCCGAGGTCGCGCCGTCGACGTCGTAGTCGCCGAAGACCGCGACCTTCTCGCCCCTCACCGCCGCATCCGCGATGCGCCTGGCGGCGGCCTCCATTTCCGTCACCGTAAACGGGTCCGGAAGCAGCTTGCGGATGGTCGGATCGAGAAAGTCGGCCACGGCGTCGATATCGACGCCGCGGCCCGCCAGCACGCGCGCCAGCAGCTCCGGCAACTGGTGCCGCTGCACGATGGCGAGCGCCTGAGCTGCCCCGCGAGCGTCCAGCCGGTCGCGCCAGAGCTTGTCGGTGAGCGAGCGCGCCACCCCCAGGAACGCCTGGGGCAGTTCGACGGGCAAGGCTGTGGCGGGCGGCGTCATGACGAGGCTATCGGTTGGGGAACTCGGGTCCGGGCGATCACGCTGGCGGCCCGGTACTGGCTTTAGGGGATTGGCCGGGAAACTCCGGCGATTTGCAACGGCCGGGCCGCACAAAGCGGTGGATGGCCGGCCGGCAGGCCGGAGTGACTATCATTTAGGCATTCCGCCGAATAGCAAATTAAGCAGGCGTTAGGCGGAATCCTCGAAAAAGAATCGTATTCGATCTGTAAGTTGTTGTTCCGGGTTCATTGCAGATCAGGCCTCATTGCCAAGGGAAGTCCCCGATGTCTGCTGCGCTGGGTCTCAAAGCCAAGCCGATCGCCTCCGAACCCACTGATGATGATTCCGACATCTCCGCGCTGATCAATCGCCTCACCGCGGAGGTCAACCAGATCGCGGTCGACAAGACCAAGGCGATCCAGCAGATCACCAACCAGATGAAGATGCTGGCGCTGAACGCGCTGATCGAAAGCTCGCGCGCCGGCGCGCAAGGCGCGGGCTTTGCGGTGGTGGCGCAGGAGGTGCGCGGCGTCGGCCAGCAGGTCGAGACCATCGCCCGCGAACTCGAGACCCAGCTGACGAAACGGACCGGCGACCTTGTCGCCTCGATCGACCGCATGAGCCAGCGCTCGCGCGGCGAGCGCATGGTCGATCTGTCCCTCAATGCGGTCGAGTTGATCGACCGCAACCTCTATGAGCGCACCTGCGACGTGCGCTGGTGGGCGACCGATTCCGCCGTGGTCGATTGCGCGGCCTCGCCCGCGCCGGCAGCGGTCACCTATGCCTCGCAGCGGCTCGGCGTGATCCTCGGCGCCTACACGGTCTATCTCGACCTCTGGCTCTGCGACCTCGACGGCAACGTCATCGCCAACGGCCGCGCCGACCGCTTCCGCGTGGTCGGCCAGAACGTCGCCCACACCAAATGGTTTCGCGAGGCGCGCACCTTGCGCTCCGGTGACGACTACGTCGCCGGCGACGTCGAGAACCAGCCTCTGCTCGGCAACGCGCAGGTCGCGACCTATTGCGCCAGCGTCCGCGCCGGCGGCCAGGCCAACGGCGCGCCGATCGGCGTGCTCGCCATCCATTTCGACTGGGAGCCGCAGGCCCGCGCCATTGTGCAGGGCGTGCGCGTCGGCGACACCGACAAGGCCCGCGTGCTGCTGGTCGACTCCAATCTCCGCGTCATCGCCGCTTCCGACGGCCAGGGCATCCTCAGCGAGCGCATCTCGCTGTCACTGAACGGCCAGCGCTCCGGCTTCTATCAGGACCGCTCCGGAACGATGGTCGCCTTCCATGCGACGCCCGGCTACGAGACCTATCGGGGCCTTGGCTGGTACGGCGTGATCGTCTGCGGGGCGTGAGGCGAGAGCCAGCCGCGCCGAAACAAAACGACGAAAACAACCCCATGCACAGTAGGCGGAGGGTTGTTTTTGCTCGTGTTTTTCGTTCATCGAAGCAGCTTCGACGAGGCCAGCCCTCGCGCTCCGGTCGGCCGGCGTCTTGATGCAAATCAACACGGGACTGCCATCCGGCAAATGATGCTCGTGCAGACGGGTAACCTTCCCGGACGAGCGGCGCCATGGACGAGCTGTCGAAATTTGGCATTGATGCCGGCAGGCTGCCGATCTGGCTTCGCATCGTCGCGGTCGTGGCGCTCGTCGTGCTCACCACCGGTGCGGGCTTGCTGGCCTATCGCTGGTACGCCCACCCGGTCACGCTGTCGATTGCGGTGGGCTCGCTGGATGGCGACGCCCCCAAGATCGTGTCCGCGCTTGCCAGCCGCCTTGTCGTGAACAAGGCGCCGGTGCGGCTCAAGGTCGTCGAGACCAGCGGCCCGCTCGAGTCGGCGACCGCCTTCTCGTCCGGCAAGACCGATCTCGCCGTGGTCCGCGGCGACGTCGGCGACCTGTCGCAGGCGCAGGCCATCGTCGTTCTCGCCGAGGCCGTGGCCATGCTTGTTGCGCCCCCCGGGTCGACCATCGCGGATGTCGCTGGTCTGAAGCGCGCGACCGTGGGCGTTGTCGCCGGGGATACCAATCAGAGGGTCGTCCATGTCCTCACCAAATCCTATGATCTTGACCGCGCCAACGTCGTGTTCAAAAACCTTGCACTGGACGAGGTCCGCCGCGCCTTCGAGAGCAAGGAGGTGCGTGCGGTGCTTTTCGTCATGCCGCTGAGCGAGAAATATCTGTCGCTGGTGCGGGGACTGTTCCCGCAGAACGCCAAGACCGCGCCGGTGCTGATCCCGATCGAGAACGCGGGAGCGATCGCGGAGAAAGAGCGCGCCTATGAAAGCTTCGACATTCCCAAGGGAACGTTGCGCGGGTCGCCTCCAATCCCCGGCGATGACGTGACCACCTTGCGCGTGTCCTACTATGTGGTCGGCAAGAAAGATCTCGATAACGACACGATCGCCGACCTCACACAGGCTCTCACGGCCGCGCGCAGGGACATTTTGCCGGACTGGCCGATTCTCTCGCAATTCAAGTCGCCCGATACCGACGCGGGCGCCTATCTCCCGGTTCATCCCGGCGCCGCGGAGTTCTACAACGGCAGCCAGCTGTCCTTCCTCGACAAGTGGAGCAACGCGATCTTCCTGGCACCGATGGCCCTGGGCGCACTGGCGTCGATCGCGGCCGCACTCTGGCAATTTCTCAGGTCCGGCGAAGCCGGGCCGCGTGAGCCGGCACTCGACGCGCTCTATGCGCTGGGCGGCAAGATACGAAGCTCGCAAAACGAGGCGGAACTTTCAGAGATCGAAAACCAGATCGACAACGTGCTCCGCGCACAGCGCGCGAAGTCCGATGGGGATGAAAACACGCTGGACGCAGCCACGTTGAACGTTGCGGCGCACCGTCTCGAAAATCTCATCCATGATCGTAAGGCCGCCCTGAACGCTGGCCACTCGCAGTCAACGCCCCCCGCCCAGAGCCAATCGCAAGTCTAGGCATCACATCGCGCTCGCAACGAACCCGACCGGCGTGCCTTTCGAGACACTGCCAGCGACACGTTCGGCGTCCCAATTGGTGAGACGCACACAGCCGTGGGATTCAGCCTTGGAGATCTTGTCCGGCGAAGGCGTGCCGTGAATGCCGTAGCCTTCGGCGGACAAATTGATCCACACCGTGCCAACCGGATTGTTCGGACCGGGCTTGATGGTGAAGGGCTTGCGCGAATGGACGCCCTTGAAGCGATAGGCGGGATTATAGCGATAGAACGGATTCCTGCTGACCTCGGTGACCTTAAGCGTACCTGACGGCGACGGCTTGTCCTCGCTGCCGACGGTTGCCGGATAGAATCCGATCAGCGCATTCGACTTGTCGAACAGCTTCACGGTCTGCCTGACCTTGTCGATCTCGACCCTGTCGGCCTTGGCAGGCGCCCCCTCGCCTGCGCCCGCGGTGTCGACGACGACGATGGAGTCGCCGGCCCGCTCGAAACGGCGCCCGGGATTGAGCGCCGCCAGGAGTTGCTCACTCATGTGGAATTTCTCGGCCAAGGCTTCGCGCGGACTGACAAAGCCGAGCTTCGGGATGTCCTTCATGTCCTCCATCTTCGAGGGCAGCTTGTTCAGGAACGGACCCGCCACGTCCTGCTCGGTGATGGCATAGGTCAGCGTGACCGGCCGGTCGTCCGCCCGCAGCGCCTTCCAGACCTCATCTGTTGGGGTGTCCGAGCCCGGCAACTGTCGGGCTTCCGCATAGGCGCGCAGCGCCTTCTTCGCGTTCTCGCCGAACCTGCCGTCAATCTCGCCGGGCGAGAAATGCGCCCTGTCCAGCAGCACCTGCAGCCGCACGCCCGCCGGCGTCGGCTTCTCGTTCGAAAGCGTCTTCTTCGATGGCTCGGCGGAATTGATGGCATCCGCGGTCATCTCGGCAGCGAACGCCGGCAACGTCGCCAGGGTGAAGACAAGAAAGATGCAAATCTGCCCCGCCTTCGTCAGCAACATCGCCGCCTCCCTTTCACGTCTTCGACAGTTGCGTCGTCGGAAACGGACGCGAAGCCTGCCTCCGGAAACGGCCTCGCTTCCCGCTCCGTGCCGGAGCTTCGGAGGAAGCTTTCGGCGAGGGGAACGAGCTGAGCGATGCGCATGAGAGCCTGCTACACTGAACGGAGGATCAGCACGATGGCTGCGGACAGAAGGTTCGAAATCGCAAGCAACGTCCAATTCGGCCTAGCGCTTCCGCTCGCCAGGCGGCGCGCAAGGCTCTCAATGATCCCTAACATTCGTCATCGGAAAGCCGCTCGAGATAGGCCAGCCCGAACCCTGCGAGTTCCTGGGCATCACCGTTGCTCTCGCGCGCTTCCCGCCTCCCCTGCAGATGACGCTCGAGGAGACAGCGACGGCCATCCGCAGCATCGACATCGCGATGCCGGGCGCGGTACACGCACCATGCGGTATCAACCGCTGTCCGTAGCGGGCCGTCGTCGACCATGTTCCCAGCTCCAACGTGGAGATGTCCATGGCACGCCAACTCGTCGCGGCGGCGGAAGTTTCCAGTATTTCCCGAAAGTCTAATCCCTGCCCGCAAGGCGAGCGCAGTCAGCACGCGCTCCCCTGGTACGTGCAAATCAGCGGCGCACAGCCATCTCCGCCGCGAGCAGCAATGCGGCGCGGCTGGCGCCGATCGATGCGATGCCTTGTCCCGCAATGTCGTAGGCGGTGCCGTGCGCAGGCGTGCAGATCGGGAATGGAAAGCCGCCGAGCAAGGTCACGCCGCGGTCAAACCCCATCAGCTTCATCGCGATCTGGCCCTGGTCGTGATACATCGTCAGCACGGCATCGAAGGCGCCGCCCTTGGCGCGCAGGAACACGGTGTCGGCCGGGAACGGCCCCTCGGCAGCAATGCCCTCCGCCTGCCCGGCCGCGACCACGGGCGCGATCACATCGATCTCCTCGCGGCCAAAATTGCCGCCGTCGCCGGCGTGGGGATTGAGGCCGGCGACCGCAATGCGCGGCCGCGCGAAGCCAGCGTTGCGCATGCAGGCATCGGTCAGCTTGAGCGCGCGATCGATGCGTTCGCTGGAGAGGTTTGCAGCGACGTCCTTCAGCGGAATGTGCGAGGTGACCCGTGCGTTCCAGAGCCGGTCGAGCACGTTGAACTCGCTCGCCGGGGTCTTGAGTCCGACCACCTCCGCGGAAAACGCGATCTCGTCGTCATATTCGGCGCGGGCAAGCCGCATCGCCTGCTTGTTGAAGGGGGTGAAGCAGACCGCGTCGACGCGGCCGTCGCGGCCGAGTTCGAGCGCGTGCCGGTAGTTGGAGAGTGCGAATTTGCCGCCGGCAAGGGTCGCGGTCTTCGGCTCGACCTCTTGAAGAGCGAGATGGCGGAGATCGATGAACAACGCATCGCCCTGCGTCGCGCGAAGGTCGGCCCCCTGCTCGACCATGGTCAAGTCCGGCTTGACACCCGCAACGCGCGCGCCCTCGTCGAAGATGCGGCGGTCGCCGATCACGACGAGGCGGCAACTCGCGCGGATGTCGTCCTGCACCACGAGTTTCGCCGTCAGCTCCGGGCTGATGCCCGCGGGATCTCCCATCGCCAGTGCGATGAGCGGCTTTGCGGTCATATGATCACCTTCTCTCGAGCTGTTTCTTGAACTGTCTCTTGGACTGCCGTTCCATCGGCGGATGGCGCGGGCTTGCGCAGCAAGCGCGCGAGCTGCAATGCAAGCGGCAGCAGGAGCAGCGCGATGCCGCCCAGGATCAGGCACGTCACCAGCTTGTTTGCGAAGAAGATTCCCAGGGACCCCTTCGAGAGCAGCATCGACTGCCGGAACGCATCCTCGGCCTTGTCGCCGATGACGATCGCAAGCACGAGCGGCGCCAGCGGATAGAACAGCTTCTTGAAGAGATAGCCGACAATGCCGAAGCCGAGCATCATGACGACGTCGAGATAGGAGTTCGACACCGAATAGGCACCGACGACGCAGATGATCACGATCAGCGGCGCGATCACCACGAAGGGAATCCGCATCAAGGCGGCGAAGACCGGGACGGTCAGCAGCACCAGCGCGACGGCGACGATGTTGCCGACATACATCGAGGCGATCAGGCCCCAGACGAAATCCTTCTGGTCGACGAACAGCATCGGCCCGGGATTGAGGCCCCAGATCATCAGCCCGCCCATCATCACGGCGGCGGTCGCGGAGCCGGGAATGCCGAGCGACAGCATCGGCAGAAGCGCGCTGGTGCCGGCGGCATGGTCGGCCGTCTCCGGCGAGATGATGCCTTCGACCTCGCCGGTGCCGAAGTAGCGGCCGCGGCGGGAGAAGCGGCGGGCGATGCCGTAGCTCATGAAGGAGGCTGCGGTCGGACCGCCCGGCGTGATCCCCATCCAGCAGCCAATTGCGGCGCTACGCAACAGCGCGACGCTGTGGCGTGGCAGGCGGCCGACGGCACGAAACACCTCGCGCCAGTCGATCTTCGAGGAGACCGCACGGGCATGAAACTCCTCCTCGACCGCGACCAGGAGCTCGCCGATGCCGAACAGGCCCATGACTGCGACGACGAAGTTCACCCCCTTCACCAGCTCGTCGATGCCCATGGTGAGGCGGACGCTACCGGAGACGGTATCGATGCCGATGGCGGCGATGGCAAAGCCGATCGCGAGCGCCACCACGGTCTTGATCGGCGCCGCGCCGCCCATGCCGACGAAGCTGGCGAAGGCCAGGAAGTAGACCGCGAAATACTCGGGTGGCCCAAAGGCAAGCGCGACCTGCGCCACCCAGGATGCGAGGAACGTGATCAGGATGACGCCGATCAGCGCCCCGAAGGCTGCCGAGCCGAAGGCGGTGGCGAGCGCCGTGGTCGGCCGGCCATCGCGCGCCATCGGATAGCCGTCGAAGGTGGTCGCAACCGACGACGGCTCGCCCGGAATGTTGAACAGGATCGAGGTGACGGAGCCGCCGAACAGCGCGCCCCAATACATGCTGGAGAGCAGGATGATCGCCGAGACCGGCTGCATGCCGAAGGTCAGCGGCAGGAGCAGCGACACCCCGTTCGGCGCGCCCAGCCCCGGCAGCACGCCGACGAGAATGCCGAGCAGCACGCCGACCGCCATGAGCACCAGATGCGGCACGGTGACCGCGATGGTGAAGCCGTGCAGGAGCTCCTGGAGATTGTCCAACGGCCTGCTCCCTCAGTATCCGAGCGCAGCGGCGAGCGCGCCGTGCGGCAGGCTGACCTGGAACATGCGCTCGAACACGACATAGAGCGCGAGCGCCGTGGCCGCCGACATGGCCAGCGCACGCGGCACGGATTGGTGCCTGGGGATCGCCAGTACCGCGAAGACATAGAGGCTTGAGGCGAGATACATGCCGAGCAGCGGGATCGCGGCAACGAAGATCGCAGCCGGCACGAACAGGCCGGCGAGCCGGCGCAGCTCGATCGGCGTGATCGCGATGGGGACGTTTGCCAGCGACGCCGCCGGCACAAGGCCCCGCACCAGATTGTAGAGGCTCCCGAGCACGACGATGATGCCGGTCAGGAACGGGAACGTGCCGGCATCGACGCCCGCGCTCGACCAGCCGATGCCATTGTCGAGGCTGGAGACGACGACGGCCACACCGAAGCTGCCGGTGAGGACGGCTGTCGCAAGCTCAAGCGCGCGGCGCGAGATCATGGCGTGATCCTGCCTTACTTCACCAGCCAGCCCTGCTCGCCCGCGACCTGCTTGACGTGCTCGAGGTCCTCCTTGATGAACTTGTCGAACTCGACGCCGGTCAGGAAGGTGTCGACCTGGGAGGTCTTCTCGATGTAGTCCTTCCACTCCGGCGTTGCCTGCACCTTCTTCATCAGATCGACATAGAACGCGGCCTGGTCCGGCGTGACCTTGCCGGGCAGCCACACGGTGCGCGGCTGCTCGTATTGCTTGATGTCGAGGCCCTGCTCCACGCAGGTCGGAACATCGCTCCAGCCTTCGGTCGCGGTGACCTTGGGCCCTAGCGGCAATCGCTTCGGGCTGAAAACGCAGAGCGGTCGCTGCGTGCCGCCGCGCCATTGTCCGAGGCTTTCACTGGGATTGTTGACGTGGGAATCCAGGTGCCCGCCGGCGAGCTGCACGGCGGTCTCGGCACCGCTCTTGAAGGGGATGTAGGTCAGCTTGACCTTGCCGGCCTTCTCGATCATGCGGGTCAGCACCTCGTCGGTGTCCTTGGACTGCGCGCCGCCCATCCTGAATTCGCCGGACGCAGCCGCCTTCAGATAGTCCCCCGCATTCTTGTAGGGCGCGTCCTGCTTGACCCAGAGCAGGAACTCGTCCTGCGCCATCGCCGCGATCGGGGTGAGATCGGTGTAGTTGAAGGCGACCTTGGACACGAGCGGCTGCTGCCAGGCATTGGACGTGCCAAAGATCACCTTGTAGGGGTCGCCCGCGGAGGCCTTGCCGTAGACATAACCTTCGGCCCCGCTGCCGCCGCCCTTGTTGACGACGACGATCGGCTGCTCCGTCAGCTTGTGCTTGGTGATGATGTTCTGCACCGCGCGCGCAAGATTGTCGGTGCCGCCGCCGGGGCCGGCAGTGGCGACGAACTCGATCGGCTTTTGCGGTTGCCAGGCGGCGAGCGCCGGCATGGTGCCGGCGAGCACGACTGCGGCTGCGGAGAGCAGAAATGTTGACGTCCGACCCATGATTTCCTCCAGCTGATTTTTGTCTTTTGTTGTTGTCGTATCGACGTCCGGTCAGGCGACGCGTTCCTCGCGTCTTTCCAGGGCCGAAACGATTGCGCCTTCTTTTTCGAGCGCTTCGATCTGCGTCTGGTCGAACCCGTGCTCGGCCAGCACTTCGCGCGTATGCTCACCATAGACCGGCGCCCCTGACAGCACTTTGCCTGGGGTCTCCGAAAACTTGACGGGAAGCCCGATCGTCTTCACCGGGCCGAGCGTGGAGTGCTCGACCTCGACGACCATCTCGCGCGCCAGCGTCTGCGGGTCGCTCAGGGCTTCCAGCATGTCGTGCACGGGGCCGCACGGCACGCCCTTCTCGTCCAGCGCCGCGAGCCAATGCGCCCGCGACCTGGTGCGGAAACGCTCGCTCAGGACGGCTTCGAGCTCCTTCAGGTTCGCCATGCGGTCGGACCCGTTGACGAAGCGCGGATCGGCGGCGAGCTCGCTCGCCCCGAGCGCTTCCAGCATCAACAGCCAATGCTTCTTGTTGGCGCCGCCAACCACGAGCCAGCCGTCCGAGGCCTCGAACGCCTGATACGGCGCGTTGAGCGGATGGGCCGAGCCCATTGCGCGCGGCGCGGTACCCGCGGCGAGCGCGATGGTGGACTGCCAATAGGTCTGCACCAGCGCGGCCTCATAAAGCGAGGTCTCGACCCACTGCCCTTCGCCGGTTTTCAAGCGATGAGTATAGGCGGCGAGAATGCCCATGCTCGCGAGCAGGCCGGCGGTGATGTCGGACAGCGGCGGGCCGCACTTCACGGGCGGACCATCGGGGCGCTCGCCGGTAAAGCTCATGATGCCGCTCATGGCCTGGGCGACGAGGTCAAATCCCCGGCGGTGCTTGTAGGGACCGGTGCGGCCGAAGCCGGACAGCGAGCAATAGATCAGCTTTGGATACTGCTTGTGCAGCTCCTCGTAGCCGAAGCCGAGGCGCTCCATGGCGCCGGGGGCAAAATTCTCGACCAGCACGTCGGCATCCGCGATCAGGCTCCGCAGCACCTGCTTGCCCCCGTCGGTCTTGAGGTCCAGCACGATGCCGCGCTTGTTGCGGTTCATCATCAGGAAGGAGGCCGCCTCCTCGCCGATCTTCGGCGGCACGGAATGGCGGGTGTCATCGCCGTTCGGCCACTTCTCGATCTTGATGACATCGGCGCCCATGTCGGCGAGCATCAATGTGCAGGTCGGCCCGGCCATGACATGGGTGAGATCGATGACCTTGAGGCCGGCCAGCGGTCCCGAACGGCGAGAGGTGGATTGTGAACTTTGCATCGGGGCGTCCTATTGGCCGCGCCACTGCGGCGCGCGCTTGTTGAGGAAAGCATCGAGCCCTTCGCAAAAATCCTGGCTCGTGTAACACATCAGGATGAGGTCTTCGCCCTCGTCCCGGGTCAGCCGCCGTTGCAGGCGGGCGACCGCCTGCTTGGTCGCATTCAGCGTCAGCGGCGCGTGACCGGCGAGCAGCCGGGCGACCTCATCGACGCGCTTCTCCAGCGCGGCCAAGTCATCGACGACCTCGCCGAGCAGCCCGACGCTGGCGGCCTCCGCGGCTTCGACAAGGCGCGCGGTGAAGATCAGGTCCTTGACACGGGCGGCGCCGATCAGCGCGGTGAGACGGCTGACATTGGACATCGACAGGCAGTTGCCGAGCGTCCGGGCGATGGGAAACCCGATTTTCGCAGCTTTGGTGCCGATGCGGAGATCGCAGGCCGCGGCAATGCCGGCGCCGCCGCCTGTGCAGAAGCCGTGGATTGCGGCGATGGTCGGCACGCGGCACTGCTCCAGCGTCGAGAGCACCCGATCGATCCGGTTCTCGTAGTCGATCGCGTCCTGCGGCGTCCTGAATTCACGGAACTGGTTGATGTCGGTGCCGGAGGCGAAGGCCTTGTCGCCGGCCCCGCGCAGCACCAGCACCTTGATCGATTGATCGCCATTGGCCTCCTCGCAGATCGCCGCGAGGCGCTCGTACATGGCGAAGGTGAAAGCGTTGCGCGCCTGCGGGCGGTTGAAGGTGATCCGCCCGATACCGTCATTGCATTCAAAAACGAGGTCGTTCGCCTCCGCAGCCAGGTCCATTTCCTCATGTCCTCTTGTTTTTTACATTTTTGAATGCAAAATTTGGGATTAGCAAGCTGGAACTTCCAGATTTCGACTGATTACTTCATTTTTGCATTCAAACTGGAGCGGCGGTGCCATGCTTCACGAAGACGTCGTCGGCCGCATCCGCGCCATCCTGCTCGACGGTGAAATCCCGCCGGGTGCGCGGATTCCCGAGCGCGAGCTGTGCGAGCGGCTGCAGATCTCGCGCACGCCGCTGCGCGAGGCGCTCAAGGTGCTCGCCGCAGAAGGCCTGGTGCAGCTGCTGCCGCATCGCGGCTCGCGCGCGGCAAAGCTGACCGACAAGGACATGCGCGACCTGTTCGAGGTTTGCCAGGGCCTGGAGGCGCTCGCCGGCGAGCTCGCCTGCGAGCGCATCAGCGACGCCGAGATCGGCGCGATCGGCACGGCGCATGACGAGATGGTGCGGCATTATCGCGAGGGCGATCTGATCCAGTATTATCGCGGCAACCGCGCCATCCACGAGGCCATCGTCGCCGCGGCCGGCAATCCCGCGCTGACCGGGCTCTATGCGTCGGTGACCGCGCGCATCCGCCGCGCGCGCTACGTCACGCCGATGACGCCGCAGCGCTGGGCGCTCGCGGTGAAGGAGCACGAGGCGATCCTGAACGCGCTGCAGCGGCGCGACGGCGCCGGCCTCTCGCACATCCTGCGTGCACATCTGCGCCACAAGCGCGAGGAGGTCTTGCAGGCCGGCTTTGCCGAGACGGAGGCAAACGACCTCGGCTTGCGGATCGCGTGACATTTCCGCAGCGACTATTCAGAGGCACAATCGCGACACAATCCTTGATTGATTCTTACGCATCCCGCGATCACCGCCAATCCGTTTCCTCTTGCGAGCCTGTCTGAACCGGCGCAGCATCGCAGTGCCGGCGCAAGGCCGCATCACGCGCGAAAAATCGCGCGGATCAAAACAGAAAACGGAGGATACGAATGACACTCGACGTCTCACGTCGGTCCCTACTCGCACTCGGAGCCGGCCTCGGCGCCAGCGCGCTGCTTGGCGGTAGCGCGATGGCGCGCGCGCCCAAGCTCGGCACCCAGACGCCCTACTGGCACCGCTTCATTCTCGGCGATGCCGAAGTGACCGTCGTGTCCGACGGACCGCTGCCGCTCGGCGATCCCTCCGGCACCTTCACCGGCGTTCCCAAGGAAGAAGTGAAGAAGATGCTGGCTGACAATTTCCTGTCGCCGGACAATGTCGTGCTCGAGCAGAACTCGCCGATCGTGAACACCGGCGACAAGCTGATCCTGTTCGACACCGGCATGGGCTCCTCCAGGATGTTCGGCACCACCACCGGCCGGCAGCAGAAGAGCATGACCGAGGCCGGCATCAAGCCGGGGGATATCGACGCCGTGGTCTGCTCGCACGCCCATATCGACCATATCGGCGGCATCGTCGACGAAGGCGGCAAGCCGCTGTTTCCGAACGCGCAGATCTACATCTCCCAGAGCGATTTCGACTTCTGGACCGACGAAGGCAAGATGGGGAGCGCGGCCAAGGATTTCGTCGTGCACGCCCGCAAGAACCTGCTGCCGGTGCGCGACCGCATCGTGTTCTTCAAGGATGGTCAGGAATTCCTGCCCGGCGTGCAGGCGATCGCGGCGCCCGGCCATACCGTCGGCCACACCATCTTCATGGTCTCCTCGGCCGGCAAGTCGTTCGCCTTCCTCGGCGACCTCTCGCATCATTCGGTGCTGCTGCTGGAGCGGCCGCGGATGGAATTCTCCTACGACACCGACCCGAAGCAGGCGGCGGAATCGCGCGTGAAGCTGCTGACCATGCTCGCGGCCAACAAGACGCCGGTGATGTCCTATCATTTCGCCTGGCCGGGCTACGGCCACGTCGCCAAGGCCGGTGAAGGATTCCACTATTATCCCGAGCCGATGCAGATGACGCTGTAGCCGGTGACATCAAGCCCGGGTCGCACAGCTGCGGCCCGGGCCGATCGTCTGATCTGCGACAAAGGGAATGATCCCTGACCAACTCCCTCGCCCGACACTTCTGCAGCATTTTTCGACAAGGCAGGCCCGTTCCAGGCAAGAGCTGGCCTCATTGCTCGGCTAAGACTCTGCTCGCATCATTCATCGACGCGCGTGCGCAACGCCCTTAGCTGCTCGCGTTCGAAATGCCGAGGAGACATGCCATGAAGATCGTCGTGATCGGCGGTACCGGTTTGATCGGATCCAAGCTCGTGGCGAGGCTGAAGCAGCAGGGCCACGAGGCCGTGGCTGCCTCGCCGAAGTCGGGCGTGAATGCCGTCACCGGAGAAGGCCTCGCGGCCGCGCTGGCCGGCGCGGATGTCGTGGTTGACGTCGCCAACGCGCCGTCCTGGGAGCCGGCCGCCGTACTCGAATTCTTCCAGCGTTCGAGCCAGAACCTCGCGGCGACGGAGGCCGCGGCGGGCGTCAGGCATCACGTCGCGCTGTCGATCGTGGGAACGGATCGCTCGCCCGACATCGCCTATTTCCGGGCCAAGCTCGCGCAGGAGAGCATCGTCAAGGCATCGCCAGTGCCCTACTCGATCGTGCGCGCCACGCAATTCTTCGAATTCCTCGGCGCCATCGCGGAGACGGGTGCGGCTGACGGGCGTGTCGTCGTTCCCTCGGCGGCATTTCAGCCGATCGCATCCGACGACGTGGCCGCTTGCCTCGCGGAGGTCGCAACCGGACGGCCGCTGAACGGCACCATCGATATCGCGGGCCCGGAAAAGGCGCCGTTCAACGAGTTCGTTGCACGCCGTCTGAAAGCGGCCGGCGACAGCCGCCCCGTCGTGGGCGACGCCAAGGCCGGATATTACGGCTCCCCCATCGAGGACACCTCGCTGGTCCCGCTCGGCGAGGCCAGGCTTGGGAAAACGCCGCTCGCGGCATGGCTGGCGACGGCTTGAGGATCCTCAGGTCACTGCAGCCACGGCAATGAAGGACATCTCATGTGCAGACTGTTGATCGCGACGGCGGCGTGCGCCGCATTGTTCCTGATGGCACAGGCCGCCGAGGCGCAGCCGACCGCGAAATCGGCCAAGGTGACCGTGGTGTTCGACCATGCCCTGCCGAACGCGCCCGGCAAGAGCATGAAGGGCGTGCTGGTCGAGTATGGCCCCGGCGGCTTCTCGCCGGCCCACATCCACGCGCGCTCCGCATTCATCTATGCGACGGTGCTGGAGGGAGCGATCCGAAGCCAGTTCAATGACGAGCCCGCAAAAGTCTATCAGAAGGGCGAGAACTTCTTCGAGAAGCCCGGCGATCGCCACGCCGTCAGCTCCAACGCCAGCGACACCGAGCCTGCGAAGCTGCTCGCCGTGTTCGTGGTGGACACGGCCGATACCGAGTTGACGACGCCGATCGTGAAGTAGAGCGGGCTATTCCGCGGGCTCCGCGACCGCGGCGGGGTTCGCGGCGGCGTCCGTCCGCTTGCCCGGAAACATCCGCCGGACCAGCACGAACAGCGCGGGCACGAAGAAGATGCCGAGCACGGTTGCCGCGATCATGCCGCCGGCAACGCCGATGCCGACCGCATTCTGGCTCGCCGAACCCGCCCCCGTGGCCACCGCCAGCGGCAACACACCGAGGATGAAGGCGAGCGAGGTCATCAGGATCGGGCGCAGACGCTGGCGCGCGGCGTGCAGCGTGGCCTCGACCAGGCTGCGGCCGGCCGCGATCTGCTCCAGCGCGAATTCGACGATCAGGATCGCGTTCTTGGAGGCGAGACCGATGGTGGTCAAAAGGCCGACCTGGAAATAGACGTCGTTGGCTTGGCCAAACAGCGTCGCGCCGAGCAGCGCGCCGAGAACGCCGATCGGCACCGTCAGCATCACCGCGAACGGCACCGACCAGCTCTCATAGAGCGCGGCGAGGCTGAGGAAGACGATCAGCAGCGAGATCGAATAGAGGTACAGCGTCTGGCTGCCGGTGAGGCGTTCCTGGAACGACAGGCCGGTCCATTCGTGGCCGTAACCCTTGGGGAGCTTCGCCATCTGCTCCTCCACCGCCTGCATCGCAACGCCCGAGCTGACGCCCTGCCCGGCCTGGCCCTGGAGTTCGACGGCGGCAACGCCGTTGTAGCGTTCGAGGCGCGGCGAGCCAAAACTCCAGCGGTCGGTCGCCAGTGCCGAGAACGGCACCATGGAGCCTGAGGCATTGCGGACATACCAGCGGCCGATGTCGCTGGTGTCCATGCGGAACGGCGCATCGCTCTGCACGTAGACCTGCTTGACGCGGCCGCGGTCGATGAAGTCGTTGACATAGGCGCCGCCCCAGGCCGCCGACAGCGTGGTGTTGAGGTCACTGAGGTTCACGCCAAGCGCGGTGGCCTTGGCCTGGTCGACGTCGAGATTGAACTGCGGCGTGTCGTCCTGGCCGTTCGGTCGCGCCTGCGCGACGCGCGGGTCCGCCGCGAGCTGGCCGAGCAGCTGATTGCGCGCCTGGATCAGCGCCTCGTGGCCGTTGCCGCCGGTGTCCTGGAGATAGAGATCGAAGCCGCCGGCATTGCCGAAGCCCGGGATCGAGGGCGGCAGCACCGCGAACACCATGGCGTCGCGGATCTTCATGAACGCGCCCATGGCGCGGCCGACCACGGCCTGCGCCGAGGTCCCCGGGTGCTTGCGCTCGTCGAACGGTTTCAGGCTGACGAAGGCGAGACCCACATTCTGCCCCTGGCCTGCGAAGCTGAAGCCGCTGACCGCGAACACGCCTTCCACCGCGTCCTTCTCGTTGTCGAGATATTGGTGCTCGACCTGCTTGATGACGTCGAGCGTGCGCGCCGAGGTCGCTCCGACCGGAAGCTGGATCAGGGTCATGATCGTGCCCTGGTCCTCCTCGGGCAGGAACGAGCTCGGCAACCGCTGGAACAGGACGACCATGGCGGCAACGATCGCGACGAAGGCGATGATCACGCCGGCCATCCGTCTGATCGCCGCGCCTGCGGTGCGCTGGTAGCCGTCGGCCATGCGGTCGAAGCCGCGGTTGAACAGGCCGAAGAAGCCGGCTTGCGCGCCGTGATGCTTCGGCGGCTTCAGGATGGTGGCACACAGGGCCGGCGTCAGCACCAGCGCCACCAGCACCGACAGCAGCATCGCCGTGACGATGGTCAGCGCGAACTGCCGGTAGATGATGCCGACCGAGCCGTTGAAGAACGCCATCGGGATGAACACCGCCGAGAGCACGACGCCGATGCCAACCAGCGCACCGGTGATCTCGCGCATGGACTTCTCGGTCGCCCCGCGCGGCGACAGATGCTCCTCGACCATCACGCGCTCGACGTTCTCGACCACGACGATGGCATCGTCGACCAGGAGGCCGATCGCCAGCACCATCGCGAACATCGTCAGCGTGTTGATGGAATAGCCCGCGAGCGAGAGCACGCCGAAGGTCCCGAGCAGCACCACCGGCACCGCGATGGTCGGAATGATGGTGGCGCGCCAGCTCTGCAGGAACACGAACATCACGACGAAAACGAGCGCGATCGCCTCGAACAGCGTGTGGATCACCTTCTCGATCGACAGCTTGACGAACGGCGTGGTGTCGTAGGGATAGACGACGCGGAGCCCCTCCGGCATGGTGGCACCGAGCTGGGCAACCCGCGCCTTCACCGCTTCCGAGGTTGCAACCGCATTGGCGCCGGTCGCAAGGCTGATGCCCATGCCGGCGGCGGGCTTGCCGTTGTAGCGCGCGGTGGAATCGTAGGATTTCGAGCCAAGCTCGACGCGCGCGACATCGCCGATGCGGACCGTCTGGCCCGATGACGCCGTGCGCAGGATGATGTCCTTGAACTGCTCGACCGTCCGCAGGCGGCTCTGCGAGGTGATGGTGGCATTGAGCTGCTGGCCGCCGACGGACGGCAGTCCGCCGAGCTGGCCGGCCGTGACCTGGGTGTTCTGGGTCTGGATCGCCGCGATCATGTCGCCCGGCATCAGATTGTATTTCGTCAGCTTGTCCGGATCGAGCCAGATGCGCATGGCGTATTCGGCACCGAACAGCGTGACCTGGCCGACGCCGGCGACGCGGCTGATGGGATCGTTGACCGACGAGGCCACATAATCGGCGATGTCGCTGGCGGCCAGCCTTCCGTCCTCGGAGACGAAGCCGAGCACCATCAGGAAGCTCGCCGACGATTTCACCACCTTGATGCCCTGCTGCTGCACGACCTGCGGCAGCAAGGGGGTTGCGAGCTGGAGCTTGTTCTGCACCTGCACCTGGGCGATGTCGGCATCGGCCTCGTTGGTGAAGGTCAGCGAGATCTGCACGACGCCGGTCGAGGTGCTCGACGACGACATGTACTGGAGATAGTCGAGGCCGGTCATGTTCTGTTCGATGACCTTGGTCACCGAGTTCTCGGCGGTCTCCGCATTGGCGCCGGGATAGGTCGCCGTGATCGTGACCACGGTCGGCGCGATCTGCGGATATTGCGCGATCGGCAGCCGCATGATCGCGAGCACGCCGCCCAGCATGATCAGGATGGCGATGACCCAGGCGAAGATCGGCCGCTTGATGAAGAAATGCGACATGACGATTACTGCTCGGTTGTGGCGGGCGCGGGCCGCGCATCGGCCTGCCGCGTCGAATTCACGGTGAGGCCGGTTGCCGGATCGACCGCGACCTCGACGGTCTTCACGGGCGCGCCGGGACGGGCCTTCTGCGTTCCGTCGACGACGAGGCGATCGCCCGGCCTGGCGCCCGATCGCACCAGCCAGTTGCCGTCGACGTCCTCGCCGAGATCCAGCGTGCGCTGCTCGATCTTGCCGTCCTTGTCGACGAACATCGCCACCGCCTGCCCCAGCGGATTGCGCGAGACCGCCCGCTGCGGCACCAGGATCGCGTTCGGATCGACGCCGGCGACAACGCGGGCGCGCACATACATGCCCGGCAGCAGCGCCCGCTCGGGATTGGCGAAGATCGCGCGCGAGGAGACCGAGCCGGTGCTCTCGTTGACGCTCGCATCGGTGAAGCCGTATTTGCCCTTGTGGCCATAGGTCTTGCCGCTCTCCATCAGCAGCTCGACCTGCACGCCCTCGGCCGGGCGCTTGAGCTTTCCGCTGGCGATCTGGTTGCGCAGCCGCTCCATCTCCGAGGTCGACTGGTCGAGGTCGACGTAGACAGGGTCGAGCTGCTGGATCGTCGTCATCGCTGTCGCCTGGCTGGCGGTGACCAGCGCGCCTGGTGTGATCGACGACTTGCCGATCCGGCCCGAGATCGACGCGGTGACCTTGGTGCGGTCGAGCGAGATCGTGGCGGTGTCGCGGTTGGCTTCGGCCGCCTTCAGGTCGGCCTCGCCCTGCTTGTAGGCGGCCACCGCGTCGTCGACGTCCTGCTGGCTCGCCGCGTTGGTCTGGAGCAGCTGGGTCTTGCGCGCCGCCTTCAGCTTGACGCTGACCAGCGTTGCCTCGGCACGTTGCACCGCGGCTTCCGAGCTCGCCAGCGCGGCCTTGTACTGCACCGGGTCGATCTCATAGAGCAGATCGCCCTCCTTCACCTCGGCGCCCTCCACGAAATCGCGCTTGAGCAGGATGCCGGTGACCTGCGGCCGCACTTCGGAGACCTGGTAGGCGACCACCCGCCCCGGCAGGACCGTCGAGATCTTCGCCTCCTGCGGCTTCAGGGTCAGAACGCCGACCTCCGGCACCATCTGGCTTGGTCCCGCTTGCTGGCTCTGCTCGCCGCAGGCTGCGAGCGACAGCAGAGCGAGTAACGGAACAGCGCGAACGATCGGGGGACGCATGATGACGATCCATCGGATGAGGTTTGGGATGAGGTTGCGGGCCTCCCGGAGAGGCCATTTACATTGACACATCTGGAAACTATGCAGTTTCCATCAGGAAACTTGGGAGTTTCCTTACCTGAAGTCAAGTGCTAGGCTGTCCTGATGCGTCCGCTCAAGCAGTCGTGAACCGACCTCAACTGAACGACAGGTTTTGCATGGCGAGGAAATCCGTCAGCCGCAGACAAGCCAGCGGCAGTCCGCCCCCCGAACGCGACGTCGCCCTTCCCGCGCCCGATGCGCGCCTTTTGCATTTGCTGGCCGCCGCGAAGGAGACGTTCACCAGCAAGGGCTTTGCCGCGACGACGATGGACGACATCGCCGGTGCCGCCGGGATGTCGAAGAAGACGCTCTACAAGCTATTCGCGAGCAAGACCGAGCTGTTCCGCGCCATGCTGCTGCGCAGCCTGCCCGAGGCGGATTATGCAGACACGCCTTCGGAAGGATCGCCAGTGACCCGGCTTCGAAACATGCTGCGGGAGGCGGCGGACGTGGCCCTGTCGCCGGGCGAGATCGCCCTGCAGCGCCTGATCATCGGCGAACGCCAGGCCTCGCCGGAGCTGGGGCGCATGTTCGCCGAAGTCATCATGGAGAGCGGCACGGAGCATATCGTCAGCCTGCTCAAGACGATTCGCCTGGAACCTCGCTTCGAGAGCGTGCCGCTGCGCCTCATCGCCGAGATGCTGTTCGGTATGGTGTTCGGCCACGATCATTTCAGGCTGCTGACCGATACCGAATTCCGGCTCAACCGCCGCGTACTGGATCGGCGGATCGACCTTGCGATTGCGACGTTCTGTGCGGCGGAGGATCAGGCGAGATAGCCGGAAGCGCCGTCCCACAAGAGCTTCAGCGCCGTGACCACCAGCAAGCCATAGCAGGCCCGGTAGATCTGCTGCTGGTCCAGCCTTCCATGCAGCCGCCAGCCGAGCCAGACGCCGGTGGGAATGGCGAGCAGGCACGCGGCCATGACGATCCAGACGTTTCCAGTCGGCCGCACCAGCAGCAGCCACGGCACCGCCTTGGTCGCATTGCCGACCGTAAAGAACAGGCTGGTCGTGCCCGCATAGATTTCCTTGCTGAGACCGAGCGGCAGCAAATACATCGCCAGCGGCGGTCCACCGGAATGCGCGACCATGGTCGTGACACCGGAGGCAAGACCGGCGGCGACCGCCTTCGGTGAAGAGCGCGGACGAATGACGACCTTCGGGTCGCTCACAAGCCACAGACCGACGAAGACCAGGGTGACGAGCGCCATCACGATCGCGACGGCGCGATGGTCCAGCACGCGAAACAGGAGATAGCCAAGCGCAATGCCGATCACGAGCCCGGGCAACAGCAGCACGAGGTCCGGCTTCGACCAGGTCGAGGGTTTCCAGTAGCGCAGCGCGAACAAGTCCATCGCGATGAACAATGGCGCCAGCAGGCCGCCGGCCGTGACCGGATCCATCACGAACGACAGCAGTGGAATGCCGACGATGGAGAAGCCGCCACCGAACGCGCCCTTCATGAAGCAGATCAGGAACACGCCTGCAAAGGCGATGAGGACAGTGGTGACCGTCAGTGCCATCTGAGTGTCTCCAAATCCGTCACGAGCAAGTCCGGCGCGTGCAAGTCCGTCAGACGCGTCCGGATAGCGCCGTCACTCCGCTTACGACCTCGGGGGCCGACCGTCCTTGTTTCGGAAAAACAGGCCAGGCAATACAGAGGGCAGTCCAAAGGTCAATCCGAGGAATGCCAGAAACAGATCGAGATAACTCAGTGGCAATGTCGTCACTCCGCTGGCACCGGGCGCGCCCGGTGCAATTTGCTCATTGCCCGGAATATGATCCGATATATAGCTCGGTACAATAAGAACATTGCTCTCGGTGCAATGTTAACCGGCGCTCTGGACCGCCCATCTGAGGCATGTCCCCACTCATGCCAGACCGCAGCCCTCGCCTCCGGGTGGAGGTGAGTGTTCGTCGCCCGTCGTCGTCCTGAGAGGATTGTCGCTCGGTTCAGTTCCGGCCGCCAAGGAAGCGCGCGATCGGCCGCAGCGCATCGATTTCGGGAACAGTCGCGCCAGCCTGGACGCCTGAGCACCAGGGATACGGCAACGCCGCTAGCCAGCGCATGATCGGCCCGGAGTCCTCGGGAGGAAGCACGCACATGGCCCCGATCTCGATCACCAGCTTCGTCACGCGGCCATCGCCGGAGCCGAAATGCCAGTCATAACGTCCGCAGCCAACGCGAACGGCGCCGTCCTGCCTCGCCGACATCCCGACCAACCAGTCGCAGCGAACGTGCGGCAAGTGATCCGAGCCGGGACGCGACAGGCAAAATGTGCGCACGTTCTCGTACTGCCCGCCGAAGCCAGTAACCAGCACCTGGGTCACCTGCTCAAGCCCATGTGCCGAGCTCGGAAACGAAATGGCGTCGGTCTTGACGATCATTTCGAGCTCGCAGTCATCAGCGAAAGCGCGAGTCATCAACTGCGGACGGTTGCCATCCTTCGCCAGAATGTAGGTGCTGATCGCGTCGGCGGCAGTGATGGCGGCGGGTCGGCTCATTCGGTTATGCCCTGGCCGCCTCTAGCACCCCAGCCTGTCGGCGATGCCGCCAAAGTCCTTCGCGACGATGTCCCAGTTGCCGGTCGCTTCGAAGTCCACCTTCTGCAGCGGTCCGTACTCCGTCGGCCGCGCCACGAAGGCGGTCTTGAGCCCGTTCTTCTGCGCGGCTGCGAGATCGCCGTTGTGGGCGGCGACCATCATCACTTCCTCCGGCTTGAGGCCAAGCAGGCGTGCGGCGCCCAGATAGGTCTCGGGATCGGGCTTGTAGTGCTCGAACAGCTCGGCCGACATGATGAGATCCCAGGGAAGCCCGGCGAACTTCGCCATGTTGGTGAGGAGCGCGACATTGCCGTTCGAGAGCGGCGAGATCACGAATTTCGTCTTCAGACGCGTCAGGCCGGCGACGCTGTCGGCCCAGGGATTGAGGCGGTGCCAGCCCTTGGTGAGATGATCGAGATCGGCGTCGGTGAGGCCCTTGATCTCGAATTTCTCGACGAGCTTTTCCAGCGAGCGGCGGTGCAGATCGTCGAGCATGACATAGCCGCGCTCGGGATGCTTGCGCACGTCGTCCATGGACGCGACATACATGCCGCGCCAGCCGTCGACCAACGCGGTCCAGTCGGCATTGATTCCGCGGCCCTTCGCCCACCACATGAAGTCGGTGATCAGGCTGGTGCGCCAGTCCACGACCGTCCCGAAGACGTCGAACACGAGGGCTTTGACGGCGGAAAGGTCGGACATGTGCGCTTCCTCTGATTGTTCTTGTTGTCATTCCGGGACGCGCGGAGCGCGAACCCGGAATCCAGAAGTTGTGGCACGAGATTCCGGGTTCTCCGGGCCGCGCTTTGCGCGGCCCCGTCGCTCCGGAATGACCGAGCAGCTTAATCCAGGTGGAACTTCGCGAGCTCGCGGTGCTCGGCCTTGATGTAGCGCACGGTGCCGGTGACGGAGCGCATCACCACCGTCTCGGTCTCGATCACGCCGTCCTTGCGGAACTTGACGCCCGAGAGCAGCGAGCCCGTGGTGACGCCGGTGGCAGCGAACAGGCAGTCGCCGCGCGCCATGTCCTCGATGCCGTAGATCATCTTGGGATCGTTGACGCCCATCTTGGCGGCGCGCTCGCGCTTCTCCTCGGAATCGAGGATCAGGCGGCACTGCATCTGGCCGCCGATGCAGCGCAGCGCCACAGCGGCAAGCACGCCTTCCGGCGCACCGCCGGTGCCGAGATACATGTCGACGCCGGTGTTGTCGGGGTCGGCGCAGTGGATCACGCCTGCGACGTCGCCGTCGGTGATGAGGCGCACGGCCGCGCCGGTCGAGCGCACGCTCTCGATGATGCTGGCATGGCGCGGCCGGTCGAGCACGAGAACGGTGATGCCTTCAGGCTTGACGCCCTTGGCCTTGGCGAGGCGGCGGACGTTGTCAGCGGGCGAGGCATCAATTTCGACAACGCCCTTGTCGTAGCCGGGGCCGATCGCGAGCTTCTCCATGTAGACGTCGGGCGCGTGCAGCAGCGTGCCGCCATCGGCCATCGCCATGGTGGCGATCGAGCCCGGCATGTTCTTGGCGCACAGCGTGGTGCCTTCGAGCGGATCGACGGCGATATCGACCTGAGGGCCGGCCTTGAGGCCGACCTGCTCGCCGATATAGAGCATCGGCGCCTCGTCGCGCTCGCCCTCGCCGATCACGATGGTGCCCTGGATCGGCAGCTTGTTCAGCTCGCGCCGCATGGCGTCGACGGCGGCCTGGTCGGCCGCTTTCTCGTTACCGTGCCCGCGCAGCCGCGCCGACGACACCGCCGCCCGCTCCGTCACCCGTACGATCTCCAGCGTGAGAATGCGCTCGAGCAACGCATGCGGAGGGACTTCAATATGGGTCGACATCGGCTAGCTCCTTCGAAACAGTTCTGGACGGAATCTCCGTCCGCTTTAACTCGCAACGCCCACGGTTCGTTCGAACCGCCTCAGTTCTTCTCGATCCGGATCACCTGCGGCCGTCCGCTGATCACCTTGTCCTTCTGCACGGCGGCGAGCGCGCGGCGCACGGCGTCTTCGTGCGTGGCATAGGTGATCAGGATGACGGGCACAGGCACCGCCTTGCCGTCGGCAGGCGCAGCGCCGCCATTGGGATGACGCTGCACGATCGACTCGATCGAAATCTTCTGTTCTGCAAGCCGGGTCGCGATCGCAGCCGCAGTGCCCGGGAAATCGCGCGCCAGCAGGCGGATGTAGTAGCCGCCTTCATGCCGCTCCATCGGCGCCTTCTTGGTGTCGCGCAAGTGCGCGATCGGCCGGCCGAACGGATTGGCGCGGATGCCGCGCGCGACATCAGCGATGTCGGCGACGACGGCCGATGCGGTCGCGGCGCCGCCTGCGCCCGGGCCGACCAGCGTGATCGGCGGAATGCCCTCGCCATCGATCGTGACCGCATTGGTGACACCCATCACCTGCGCGATCGAGGAGGATTTGGGAACCATGGTCGGATGCACGCGCTGCTCGATGCCCTTGGCGGTGCGAACGGCAACGCCGAGCAGCTTGAGCCGGTAACCGAGATCGTCGGCGGCGCGCAGGTCTTCCGGCGCGATGGATGAGATACCTTCGACATACACCGCACTTTGAGCAACTTTCGTGCCGAAAGCGAGGCTGGCGAGGATCGAGAGTTTTTGCGCGGTGTCGTGGCCGTCGACGTCGAAGGACGGGTTGGCCTCGGCATAGCCGAGCCGCTGTGCATCCTTCAGGCACTCGGCAAAGGAGAGGCCCTCCTGCTCCATCCGGGTCAGGATGTAATTGCAGGTGCCGTTGAGGATGCCATAGACGCGGTTGATGCCGGTTCCGGCAAGACCCTCGCGTAACGTTTTGATGACGGGAATCGCAGCGCCAACGGCTGCCTCGAAATTCAGCGCGCCGCCGTGCTTTTCGGCGGCCTTCGCCAGCTTGATGCCGTGCTTGGCGAGCAGCGCCTTGTTGGCGGTGACGACGGACTTGCCGGAATTGAGCGCAGCCTCGACCGCGGAGAGCGCGGGATCGCCCGCGCCGCCCATCAGCTCGACGAAGCAGTCGACCTCGGGATGAGTGGCCAGGGCAAGCGGATCCTTTGCCCATTCGACGCCGCGCAGGTCGATGCTGCGCTTCTTCGCTTTTGAACGCGCAGTCACAGCAACGACACGAATGCCGCGGCCGCTGCGCCCCGTGAGCACGCGCGCTTGCGTTTCAATCAAACGGACGACTTCGGCACCCACGGTGCCGAGCCCCGCTATGCCCACTTTCAGGGGTGCGACCATGATGCTTCAGAAAACCTGTCGAAGAGAATTAGCGCCGGTTGGCGAGCGGAACGACGTTGTGCAACGTTTCGATGCCGCTTTCAAGGAAGCGGCGCACGCCGCGCGCGGCCTGCCTGATCCGTTGCTCGTTTTCCACCATGGCGATGCGGACATATCCTTCACCATGCTCGCCGAAGCCGACGCCGGGCGACACCGCGACGCCGGATTTCTCCACCATCAGGGTCGCGAACTGCATGCTGCCGACGCTGCGGAAGGCTTCCGGCAGCGGCACCCAGGCGAACATCGAGGCCTCCGGCGGCGGAATCTCCCAGCCGGCGCGGCCGAACGATTCCACCAGCGCGTCGCGACGCTTGCGATAGGTGTCGCGCATCTCCTTGATGCAATCGTCCGGGCCATTCAATGCAGCTGTCGCGGCGACCTGCACCGGCGTGAAGGCGCCGTAGTCGAGATAGGATTTGACGCGTGCGAGCGCGGCGATCACGCGCTCATTGCCGACCGCAAAACCCATCCGCCAGCCGGCCATCGAGTAGGTCTTCGACATCGAGGTGAACTCGACCGTGACGTCCATCGCGCCCGGCACCTGGAGCACCGAGGGCGGCGGATTGCCTTCGTCGAAATAGACCTCGGCATAAGCGAGGTCGGACAGGATCAGGATCTCGTGCTTCTTCGCGAAGGCGACGAGGTCCTTGTAGAAGTCGAGGCTCGCGACATAGGCGGTCGGGTTCGACGGGTAGCAGACCACCAGCGCCAGCGGCTTCGGAATCGAATGCACGATCGCCCGCTCCACCGCCTCGAAGAATTGCGGCGTCGGCTCCGAGGGCACCGAGCGGATCACGCCGCCCGCCATCAAGAAGCCGAAGGCGTGAATCGGGTAGCTCGGGTTCGGACAGAGGATGACGTCGCCGGGCGCGGTGATCGCCTGCGCCACGTTGGCAAAGCCCTCCTTGGAGCCGAGCGTCGCCACCACCTGGGTATCAGGGTTGAGCTTCACTCCGAAGCGGCGGGCGTAATAGGCGGCCTGGGCCCGGCGCAGGCCGGGGATGCCGCGGGAGGCCGAGTAGCGGTCGGTGCGCGGCTTGCCGAGCGTCTCCTTGAGCTTCTCCAGCACATGCGGCGGCGCCGGCAGGTCCGGATTGCCCATGCCGAGGTCGATGATGTCGGCGCCTGCATTCCGCGCGGCCGCCTTGGCCCGATTGACCTGCTCGAACACGTAAGGCGGAAGGCGGCGGATGCGGTAAAATTCTTCCATGGCTCTCTGGGCTCCGGGCAACCGGTCAGGACAGAATCGACTGGCCGCGAGCGCCGATCGCAAAAGCGCCCGGCCCGGCCGCGAAATGGCTCAAAATCAGATACTTAGAGCAATTTTCGACGGCGGAGGCTGAAGTCGTTCGCCCTGACTCTCGGCTGAACTCAGGTCTTTTAGCACGGCAAGACGGGGGCGCCAGCGATTACCTTGCACCGCTTCATTTGGCGTCTTTTGCGGCAACGGCCTGGCGATCGCGCGCGGCGGCAAGCTCGGCCTCGATCTTGGCGCGCTGATCCGGCGGGATGACTGCCTGATCGCGATCCGGCGGCAGGTCGTGCACCGGCAAATAGGTGCCGGGCTCCTTTGGATGTGCCTGCGTATCCGCAGGCGTGAGATCGGCAAGCTGACTAGAGCAGCCGCCCAGGGCGAGCGCCACCATCAGCAGCGCGCCGCAGATCGGCCGCGTCTTTTGCAGGTCCCTTAACGCCAACACTTGGGAATCCCCTACTCGTCCCAAAGCACGGCCCCGGGCAAGCCTACCCGACACCGCGCCCAAGCTCAAACCATTGCTGCCCGAAATGGTGCGAGCGAGAATACAGCCCCGGTCACTACCAAACCGGCCGGTGCGGCTTGATTATGACGGAACCAAGGAAACTTGTCGCAGTGCAGCACATCTTGCAGCGTGTTTAACGCCAAACCTGCGAGCTTCGCGGTGACGAATACGGAATGAATCGTTACTGTTCTGCCCATGAGTACCGCCACGACCGACAAGCCCGGCTCCGGGACAGCCAAGTCCGAGACGAAGTTCGATGCGGAAGCCTTCGCGATGAATGTCGCGCAGGCGATGGAAAGCGGCGGCAAGGCGCTCGCCGCCTACCTCAAGCCGCGCGAGAGCGGCGAGGTGCAGGACCGCCCGCCGCCGGAGCTCACCGAGATGGTCAAGACCTTCACCGCGGTCGCCGAATACTGGCTGTCGGACTCGTCGCGCTCGTCCGATTTGCAGACCAAGCTCGCCAAGGACTATCTCGACCTCTGGGGCTCGGCGGCGCGCCGCATGGCCGGCCAGGACGCCGAGCCGGCGATCGCACCCTCGCCGCGCGACAAGCGCTTCGCCGACCCGGAATGGAAGTCGAACCAGTTCTTCGATTTCATGATGCAGCTCTATCTGCTCACGACCAGATGGGCGCAGGAGCTGGTGCGCGATGCCGACGGCCTCGACGCGCACACCCGCCGCAAGGCGGAGTTCTACGTCCAGCAGGTCACCAACGCGATCTCGCCGTCGAACTTCGTGCTGACCAATCCGGAAGTGCTGCGCGAGACGATGGCAAGCAGCGGCGGCAACCTGGCGCGCGGCCTGAAGATGCTGGCCGAGGACATCGCGGCCGGCAAGGGCATGCTGAAGATCCGGCAGTCCAACCCGGACAACCTCGTCGTCGGCGTCAACATGGCGACGACGCCGGGCAAGGTGATCTACCAGAACGAGATGATGCAGCTGATCCAGTATTCGCCGAACACGGAGAAGGTGCTGCGCACCCCGCTCCTGATCGTGCCGCCCTGGATCAACAAGTTCTACATCCTCGATCTCAAGCCGGATAAATCCTACATCAAGTGGTGCGTCGACCAGGGCATCACCGTGTTCGTGATCTCATGGGTCAATCCCGACAAGCGGCTCGGCAACAAGAGCTGGGAAGACTACATGAAGGAAGGCCCGCTCACGGCGATGGACGTGATCGAGAAGGTCACCGGCGAGATGAAGGTCCACACCGCCGGTTATTGCGTCGGCGGCACCATGCTCGCGACCACGCTGGCCTGGCTGGCCGAGAAGCGCCGCCAGCGCGTTGCTTCCGCGACGTTCTTCGCGGCGCAGGTCGACTTCACCCATGCCGGCGATCTGCTGGTCTTCGTCGACGAGGAGCAGATCGCCGCGCTCGAACATGACATGAAGGCGGCCGGCGTGCTCGAAGGCTCGAAGATGGCGATGGCCTTCAACATGCTGCGGTCCAACGATCTGATCTGGTCCTATGTCGTCAGCAATTATCTGAAGGGCCAGCAGCCGAGCGCGTTCGACCTGCTGCACTGGAATTCCGATGCGACGCGGATGACGCAGGCGAACCATTCCTATTACCTGCGCAACTGCTATCTGGAGAACCGGCTCTCGACCGGCACGATGGTGCTCGACAACACCCTGCTCGACCTCTCCAAGGTCAAGGTGCCCGTCTACAACCTCGCCACCCGCGAGGACCACATCGCGCCGGCGGAATCGGTGCTGTACGGCTCGCAGTTCTTCGGCGGCCCGGTGAAGTATGTGCTGTCCGGCTCGGGCCATATCGCGGGCGTGGTCAATCCGCCTGCCTCGAACAAGTACCAGTACTGGACCAACGACAACATCAAGGACGTCAGCGTCGCGGACTGGATGAAGGGTGCGGTCGAGCACAAGGGCTCATGGTGGCCGGACTGGCGCGAATGGCTGGGCAGCCTCGATCCCGAGGAAGTCCCGGCGCGCAGCGTCGGCAGCGGGGCGCTGCCTCCGATCGAGGATGCGCCCGGCAGCTATGTCAGGGTTCGCGCGTAGCGGACTCTGCCGCGCTCTTGTATAGACTCGCTCTCACCACGGCGACGACAGAGGGGACCGGACTATGACGCGCGAATTGTTCTGGCTGACACTGACGGTGATCCTGACCGGGATCCTCTGGATTCCCTACATCATCAACCGCGCTCAGGTCCGCGGCCTCTCCGGCGCCATGGCCAACCCGTCGCGCAACGACAAGCCCCATGCCGAATGGGCGAACCGGCTGATGTTCGCGCATGACAACGCGGTCGAGAACCTCGTCATCTTCGCGCCGCTGGTGCTGATCCTGAACGCGATCGACTATTCCACGGCATGGACCGTGCTCGCCTGTGCCGTCTATTTCTGGGCCCGCGTCGCCCATCTGATCGTCTACGCGCTCGGCCTGCCGGTGTTCCGCACCCTCGCCTTCACCGTCGGCTTCCTCGCACAGGCCGTGCTGGCGCTGGCGATCTTCAGGGTGGTCTAGGCGCGCCCGGATGCGGGCTCATGCCTAACGACTCCAGCCGGGATTTTCTCCAGTTTCAGGATCTCGATGCGGGCACGATCGTGTCCATCGTTGATCGCGCGCAAGCCATGGCGACGGCATGGAACGGCCACGCCATGCCGCAAAGCCTCGCCGGAAAACGCGTGGCTGTCATCGCCGACGACAGCGGGTGGCGGAATACGACCGCATTCGATCTCGGGGTGAGGGCCATGGGAGGCATCTCGGTGCAGCCTCCCATCAAGTTCAATGTCCATGAAACGACGGCTGATCTCGCCAGATATCTCGACAACTGGTTCGACATCCTGGTCGTGCGCACCCGGGAATTGTCGACGTTGCACGAGCTGGCTTCGAACGCGACCGCGCCGGTCGTCAACGCGAGAACGCGGTCAAATCACCCTTGCGAGACGCTCGGTGACCTCGCCTATGTCAGAAGCAGGCGTGGATCGCTCGAAGGCCTGAAGGTGGCAGGCGTAGCACCCGATGCCAACATCCTCCGCTCCTGGGTTGAAGCGTCCATCGCTCTGCCGATCAAGCTCACCCAGGCCTATCCGGCGGATTGGCACGTCAGGGACATCGCAAGTCCGAACTTCACCGCAAGCACGGATCTGGACGCAATGTACGATGCGGATGTGATCATCACGGACTGCTGGCCTGTCGGGGCGCATCACGATCAACTCGCAAGATACCGGATATCTGCCGCGCTCCTCGACAAGTGCCGCCCGGATGCGATCTTCCTCCCCTGCCCGCCGGTGACCCGGGGCCAGGAAGTCACGACCGATGCGATGAGCCACGCCACTTGCCAGAGCACAGTGGCGAAGGCGTACCTTCTGCACGCGCAGAACGCCCTGCTGGAATGGATCGCCGCATAGTCAGGGCCGGACGATCTTCAAAGTGCCTTGAGCATCCGAAAAGGATACTGCAGGCCGCTGCAATCGGCGATACTGTCGCCCGGGCTGAGGCAAGCGAAGCGAGGAAACCGTATGCGGTCCCTTCTTTCTGCCATCGCAATGATCGCGCTCGCCGGATTTGGCGGCCAGGTGCAGGCGCAATGCCCCGAACTGACGCGCCTGCGCAGCGAAGCCGTCGAGGCCACCAAGCCGATGAACCGTGGATTGATGCCGGACCGCTGTGACGCGTACATCCGCGCATCGCTCGCCTGGGGCTCCCTGCGCGCCTACGCGCAAGACCATCAGGAGGCGTGCGACATCTCCAGCCGCTCGCTCGGTGACATCGAAAAGTCTCACCATGACGCGGTGGTGGCGCGTAACAATGTCTGCGCCGGCCGCCCCGTTCGGCCGTTTCCGGCGGACGTGATTTTGCGCTGAAGCAATCCAGCCCGTCGCCGGGGAAAGATCTGGATTGCTTCGCTTCGCTCGCAATGACGGCGGATAGACCCTCGCCCTACTCCTCCGGCAGTCCCAGCATCAGCCGCATGTTCTGCACGGCCGCGCCCGAGGCGCCCTTGCCGAGATTGTCGAGCCGGGCGACCCGCACGGCCTGGTGATATTTGTCGCTGGCGAAGACGTAGAGCTCGAGCATGTTGGTCTCGTTCAGCGCCCCCGGCTCGAGCTTGCCGCCCTTGGTCGCCTCGTCCACAACTACATCCCACTTACGGAAACAGCGCGATCTGCTCCAGGCCCGCGGTCTCGGGGAAGCCGAACATCAGGTTCATGTTCTGGATCGCTTGCCCCGCCGACCCCTTCACCAGATTGTCGAGCACCGAGATCACGATCGCCCGGTTCTTGATGCGGTCGGGGAATACGCCGATCTGCACGTAGTTCGAACCGCGCACGTTCTGGGTCTGCGGCATCACGCCCTTGTTCGCGACATGGACGAACGGCTCGTTGCTGTAGGCCTTCTCCAGCGCTGTTCGCAAATCGTCCGGCGTCGCGCCGTTGAGCTTGACGTAGGACGTACAAAGCTCGCCCCGCGCCATCGGAATGAGATGTGGGGTGAAGTTGACGGTCACAGCGTGGCCAGCGGCAACCCCGATCTCCTGCTCGATCTCGGGCGCATGCCGGTGCGTGCCGACCGAGTAAGGCGACAGCCCCTCCCCCACCTCGCTGAACAGCGTGCTCTGTTTCAGCCCGCGGCCGGCGCCGGTGAGGCCCGATTTCGCGTCGATGACGATGTCGTCGACGTCGATCAGTTTGGCTTTCGCAAGCGGCACCAGCGCGAGCAGCGCAGCAGTCGGATAGCAGCCGGGACAGGCGACCAGCCGCGCCGAGGTGATCTTCTCGCGATAGAATTCAGTGAGACCATAGACCGCTTCGCCCTGCAGTTCGAGCGCCCGGTGCTCATGGCCGTACCATTGCGCATAGGTGTTCTTGTCCCGCAGCCTGAAATCGGCGGACATGTCGAGGACCTTGATTTTGGGATTTGCCTTGAGGACCGCGGCGATGATTTCCTGCGTGGTGCCGTGCGGCAGTCCGCAGAACACCGCATCGAGCCTGCTCCAGTCGACCTTTTCCCATTCCACGAGTTTCGGCAGGTCGAGCATAAAGAAATGCGGAAACACCTCGCCCATCGACTTGCCGGCGTGGGTGTTGGCGGTGAGCGCGATAATCTCGGCATTCGGATGCCGGGCCAACAGGCGCACTGCATCGGCCCCGGTGTAACCGGAGGCGCCGAGAATGCCGATCTTCTTCGAACTCGTCACGTGTACCTTTCAGGCGTCATTTGATCGTCTTGCCGGGGTAGAAAGTCGCAGCGTCGCTCCGTCCACCGGGTTGGCCTCGCGAGCAATGTTCGATCAGCTATTGTCGGCAAGGCCCAGCATCAGCCGCATGTTCTGCACGGCCGCGCCAGATGCGCCCTTGCCGAGATTGTCCAGCCGCGCGACCAGCACCGCCTGGTGATATTTGTCGCTGGCAAAGACGTAGAGCTCGAGCATGTTGGTCTCGTTGAGCGCCTCCGGCTCGAGCCGGCCGCCCTTGGTCGCCTCGTTCTGCAGCGGCATCACCTTGACGTATTTTGAACCGGCATACCGCTTGGTCAACGCGGCCTGAAGGTCGGCACCGCCGGGCTTGCCCGGCAGCGTGTCGAGCTGGAGCGGCACCGAGACCAGCATGCCCTGCCGGTAGTTGCCGACCGAAGGAATGAAGATCGGCCGCCGCGTCAGGTTCGAATAGAGCTGCATCTCCGGCAGATGCTTGTGCTCGAAGCCGAGACCGTAGAGCTCGAAGGCCGGCGCACTGCCGTCTTCAAAACTCGCGATCATCGACTTGCCGCCGCCGGAATAGCCGCTCACCGCGTTGATGGTGACGGGATAGTCAGGAGGCAGCAGGCCGGCATCGACGATCGGCCGCAGCAGCGCGATGCCGCCGGTCGGATAGCAGCCGGGGTTGGAGACCTTCTTCGCCGCCTTGATCTTGCCGGCCTGGTCCGGCGTCAGTTCGGCAAAGCCATAGGCCCAATCGGGCGCGACACGGTACGCGGTCGAGGCGTCCAGCACCTTCGGCGCCGAGGCGCCCATACTGTCGACCAGGGCAACCGTTTCCTTTGCGGCATCGTCGGGCAGGCAGAGGATGACGAGATCGACCTCCTCCATCAGCGCCTTCTTGGCGGCAGGATCCTTGCGCTTGTCGTCGGCGATCGTCTTCACGATCACATCGTTCTGGAGCTTCAGCCGCTCGTTGATGCCGAGGCCGGTGGTGCCGGAGCCGCCGTCGACGAAGACGGTGGCGGGCTTCTTGGCCGCGCCGGTGGTCGGGGCTTTCGTGGTCTCCGTGAGGCTCATGGTACGCTCCTTTCGAGCTTGTCGGTTTCGGCCGCAAAGGCTTCCGGCCTCACGTCCTGCATCAGCTGTGCAATCTCTCTGGCATCGGCGGTAGGCTGCGCGCCGAGCGCATTGGCGATCGCAATATAATCGGCGTCGGACTTGTGCTGGTTGAGCTTGAAGCTGCCTTCGACCTCTTCAACCGTCATGAGCAGACCCACGATCCCCTTCTTCATGGCCTCGAGCCGGCCGGCCGTCATCTTGCCTGACGTCCACGGCTTCTTCGGCAAGAGCCAGTTCTCGAACTTGTCGCTGAGCGTATCGATCTGGACCGACAGCTCCGCGTCAGACAACAACCGCACCGGCCCGCTCAGATGCACCGACTGGTACAGCCAGGTCGGCACCTGATCCGGCGAGACGTACCAGTCCGGCGATACATAGGCATCGGGGCCGTTGACCGCGAGCAGCCAGGAGGCCGCGCCGTCCGCCAGCTTTAGCAGCGGATTGTGACGGGCGACATGAAAGGCGGCCTGCGGCGTGCCGTCCGCGGCATAGGTCAAATAGAACGGCAGCGGCGAGGCGATCGGCCTCTTGCCGTCGAAGGCGCACATGGTGCCGAAGCCGCGCTCTTCCGCAAATTTGAGGCTCGCGGCGCGGTCCTGCTTGAAAAAGGGTGGCGTGTACATCGTGGTCTCCTGCTGGGCCTCCTTGTGGGAGCCGCCGGATCAGATCGCGCTGACAGGAGAGAGGATGCCGCGGATCGGGTCCAGCGGCAAAGACGATGATCTCAAACGCGATCGACCGCCCAAACCGCAAAGCTGCGGCGGCGGCGACGGGCGAACAGGATGGTCGCGGCGTTGATCATGGCGCGCGGCTATAAGGCCAGCGGGTTCCAGGGTCAAGTCCAAATCGGCTCGCGGGATGCCGGGGCGGACTCCACGATGCCGCAGCTCGTGACGGCACGATGCCGCACTGATGACCTCGGCGTTTAGCGGAATTTCCCTTAAGCATAGGGGTTCCCGAGAATGACCGGCGGGCCGCAACTTCGCCGGGTCCGTGCCTTTCGCAACCCAGCCTCAGGACATCGTCATGACCGAGATCACCCGTCGCGCAACGTTGGCCGGCGCCGCCGCCTCGGCGCTCCTGCCTTTCGTGAAGACCTCGCCCGCGAGCGCCGCCGCGCCCCCTGCGACCGCGCAGAATGCGAGCTTCTACCGCTACAACGTCGGCACCCACCAGGTCACGGTGGTCTGCGACGGCGTTGCCACCGTCAATCTGACCGACAATTACGCGGCCGGCGCCAGCAAGGACGACATCAACAAGGTCTTCGCCGAACATCACCTGCCGACGGACAAGGTCACCCACACATTCAACCCCGTGGTCGTCAACACCGGACCGAAGCTCGTCGTCATCGACACCGGTCTCGGGCCCGACCAGTTCACGCAGACCAAGGGCAAGGTCGGCCAGTTCCACAACAACCTTGCAGCCGCCAGCATCGACCGCGCGGCGGTCGACACCGTCATCATCTCCCACTTCCATGGCGACCACATCAACGGCCTGCTGGCAGCCGAGAACAAGCCCGCCTTCCCCAATGCCGAGATCATGGTGCCGGCGATGGAATGGAAGTTCTGGATGGACGACGGCGAGATGAGCAAGGGGATGGGCAATCCGATCCTCGAGAACAACTTCAAGAACATCCGCCGCGTGTTCGACGCGCTCGGCCGCAAGGTGACGCAATACGAGGCCGGCAAGGAGGTCGCGCCCGGCATCACCTCGGTGGCGAGCCCGGGCCATACGCCAGGCCACAATTCCTTTATCGTCGCCTCCGGCGCCGAGAAGGTGCTGGTGCAGGTCGATATCACCGCAGGCGCGGCGTTCCTGTTCGTGAGGCATCCCGAATGGAACATCGCCTCCGATGTCGACAAGCCGCTTGCACAGGAAACCCGACGCAAGCTCTACGACATGGCAATTGCCGAGAAGATGCCGATCCAGGCCTTCCACGCCGCCTTCCCCGGCCTCGTCCGCGTCGAAAAGGAAAAGGACGGCTCCGGCTATCGCTGGATCCCCTCGATCTGGAACGCCTCGCTGTAGGCCTCGCCTGTCGTCCTGACCGGGCGGCCTGGCTGCCCGGTCAGATCAGCCGCCAGATCCATTCCATGATCTTGGCGATCACGTCGCCGAACAGCAGCAGTGCCGCCGACCAGATCAGGGCCGAGACGAAATTGGCGATCTGGAAGCTCCAATAGGGCATCTCGAAGATACCGGCTGCGAGCGGCACCGAGGCCCGCAAGGGCCCGAAGAAGCGGCCAATGAAGATGCTGGGTATGCCCCAGTTGCGCACGAAGGCCTCGCCCCGGGGCAGGAGTTCCGGATAGCGCGAGAGCGGCCACATCTCGGCGACGTGCTCCTTGTAGCGGTAGCCGAACCAGTAGGAAACCCAGTCGCCCAGCGCCGCCCCAAGGCCGCCAGCGATCCAGACCGGATAGAAGTTGATGCCGCTCACCCCGATCAGCGCACCGATCGCCACCAGCGCGCCCCAGGCCGGAACCAACAGCGAGATGAAGGCGAGCGACTCCCCGAAAGCCAGCAGGAAGACGATCGGAGCTGCCCAAGCCTGGTGAGCGCGCACGAAATCGGCCAGGGCGTGCGCAAACTGCTCCATTCCGAAAATAGCCTTCCCGCTCGCTCAAGGTGCTGCTCGATGAAAACGACTGGTAAGCCAAGGACTTGTGTGACATCAAGTCACAAAAGCCCGTCAAAACCGGCCCGGGACGTCAAATTGCCGGGAACTAATGGTAAGGCGGCGTAAAATCGCCGGGATTGGCTCCCAATCCACCCCGCTTGACCGGCCTGGCGGTAACCTTTCGAAGCCAGAAGTGGCATAGTCCGCTTAACCGATTCGCCGCTTATGCGGCCCCCTAAGCAACATCAAGATATATGTCCAAGCAGTTGAAGCCAAAAGCAAAAGACGACTTTTTCGGCGGTGATGAGCCGAAGCCCCGCGCCGCCGCCAAGGCGGCGCCGCGCGGAAGCGGCGGGGAAGCCGACTACACCGCAGCCGACATCGAGGTGCTCGAAGGCCTCGAACCGGTGCGGCGCCGGCCCGGCATGTATATCGGCGGAACCGACGAGAAGGCGCTGCATCACCTGTTCGCCGAAGTCATCGATAACTCGATGGACGAAGCACTGGCAGGACACGCGACCTTCATCGGAGTCGAGCTGAGCGCAGACGGGTTCCTGACCGTCACCGACAATGGCCGCGGCATCCCGATCGATCCGCACCCGAAATTCCCGAAGAAGTCGGCGCTCGAAGTCATCATGTGCACGCTGCATTCCGGCGGCAAGTTCGACTCCAAGGTCTACGAGACCTCGGGCGGTCTGCACGGCGTCGGCATCTCCGTGGTGAACGCCCTCTCCTCGCTACTCGAGGTCGAGGTCGCGCGCAGCCAGAAGCTCTACCGCATGACGTTCGAGCGCGGCCATCCCAAGGGCAAGCTCGAGGACCTCGGCAAGATCAACAACCGCCGCGGCACGCGCGTGCGCTTCAAGCCCGACACGGATATCTTCGGCGCCAAGGCCGCGTTCAAGCCGCAGCGCCTGTTCAAGATGACGCGCTCGAAAGCCTATCTGTTCGGCGGCGTCGAGATCCGCTGGAATTGCGCGCCCGAGCTGCTCAAGGGCGTCGAGGACGTGCCGGCGGAGGCGACGTTCCACTTCCCCGGTGGCCTCAAGGATTATCTCGCCGCGGCGATCCACGCCGACACGCTGGTGCATCCGGACATCTTCTCGGGCAAGTCGGGCCGCAACGGCGCGCATGGCGCCTGCGAATGGGCCGTGGCGTGGACCGCGGATGCCGACGGCTTCCTGTCCTCCTACACCAACACCGTGCCGACTCCGGATGGCGGTACGCACGAATCCGGCCTGCGCAGCGCCCTGCTGCGCGGCCTGAAGGACCACGCCGAGCGCGTCGGCCAGGGCAAGCGCGCCGCCTCCGTCACCTCCGAAGACGTGATGGTGGGCGCGGCCGTGATGCTCTCGGTGTTCGTGCGCGAGCCCGAATTCCAGGGCCAGACGAAGGATCGTCTTGCCACCGCCGAAGCGCAGCGCATCGTCGAGCAGGCGATGAAGGATCCGTTCGACCATTGGCTGTCGGGCAATCCGAACATGGCCAACCGCCTGCTCGACTTCGTCATCGACCGGGCCGAGGAGCGCCTGCGCCGCCGTCAGGAGAAAGAGACGGCGCGCAAGACCGCCGGCAAGAAGCTGCGCTTGCCCGGCAAGCTCGCCGATTGCACCGATGCCGGCACCGAAGGCTCCGAGCTCTTCATCGTCGAGGGCGACTCGGCAGGCGGCAGCGCCAAGCAGGCGCGCGACCGCAAGACCCAGGCGGTGCTGCCGCTGCGCGGCAAGATCCTCAACGTCGCCTCGGCGGGCAAGGACAAGCTGACCGCGAACGCGCAGCTCTCCGATCTCGTGCAGGCGATCGGCTGCGGACAGCTGCTGCACTATCGCGAAGAGGATCTGCGCTATCAGCGCATCATCATCATGACCGACGCCGACGTCGACGGCGCCCACATCGCTTCGCTCCTGATCACCTTCTTCTACCGGCAGATGCCGCGGCTGATCGACGAAGGCCACCTCTTCCTCGCGGTGCCGCCGCTCTACAAGCTGACCCACGGCTCCAAGTCGGTCTACGCCCGCGACGACGCGCACAAGGAGGCGCTGCTCAAGAGCGCGTTCAACGCCAACGCCAAGGTCGAGGTGAACCGCTTCAAAGGTCTCGGCGAGATGATGCCGGCGCAGCTCAAGGAAACCACCATGGATCCGAGCAAGCGGACGCTGCTCAAGGTGGTGCTGCTCGCCGACGACCGCGACACGACAGCGGATTCGGTGGAGCGGCTGATGGGCACCAAGGCCGAAGCGCGCTTCGCCTTCATCTCGGACAAGGCCGAATTTGCCAGCGAGGAGCTGCTCGACGTCTGACGTCGTACGCTCCCGTCAAAAAAGCCCCCGGCTCCGTCAGGACCGGGGGCTTTCTTCATATGGGAGGCGATACCGCGCCCCCCCGGCGATTCCTGCCGAAGCGCGACTCGGCCAGCGACTCAGCGGCATCAAGGCCGAGGCAGGATTGCCTCCGTTTCGGACAAAACCGAATTTGCTAACGAAAACTTACCCGCCACCGGAATTCGAATATCAATCTAACATACTGATATTGTTTAACTATCAGAACACTCGGCGCTACCGCCTTTTAGCCTGATCAGCGGGCGTTTTCCGGCAACTGTGCCTGCCCTGCAACAGCATTTGGGCAGGAAACGTCTATAGTCCGGGCATCAGATGACACGGACTTCAGTGCGCTCGCGCCTGCTACCAAGGTTGGGGATTTTATCATGAAGAAGATTTTGCTGGCTCTGACCGCGGTTGCGGCGATGACCGGTTCGGCCTCGGCGGCCGACCTTGCTGCCCGTCCCTACGTGAAGGCCCCGGTTGCGGCTCCTGTCGCCAACTGGACCGGCTTCTACATCTTCGGCGGCGGCGGCGGCGGACTCTCGGCTTCCGACCAACACGTTCAGACCACGGTCGGCGCGATTCCGCTGACCATCGACCAGCGCCAGGGTGGCTCGGGCTGGTTCGGCACCGTCGGTCTCGGCTACGACTGGCAGTTCAGCGGCACCTGGGTCGCCGGCGTGTTCGCTGACGGTCAGTTCGGCAGCATCCGCGCCACCGTGCAGGATCCGACCCTCGGCATCACTGGCAACCAGAAGCTGGAAGACTCTTGGGCCGCTGGTGTTCGCCTCGGCTGGCTGGTCGCCCCGAACGTTCTCTCCTACGTCAACGGCGGTTACTCCGGCGCTCACTTCGGCCAGACCAACTTCATGACCCTGGCTGGCGTTCCCGCCGGTGTCCATCTCAACAGCTACAACCGCAACGGCTGGTTCATCGGCGGCGGCGTCGAGAACAACCTGAACATCTTCGGCATCTCCTCGCCCGGCTGGTTCATGAAGACCGAGTATCGTTCGGCCTTCTACAACGCCAAGACCCAGGACATCCTGACCGACGTTGGCAATCTCCAGGTCGGCAACAGCATCCGCGCCAACACCTGGAACCAGACGATCTCGACTTCGCTGGTCTACCGCTTCAACTGGACCGGTCCGGTCGTCGCCAAGTACTGAGCCACCAAGTCCTGATCCGAACGCAAGTTCAGACGTCAAAGCCCCGGCATCGTCCGGGGCTTTTTCGTTTTTGACGGTGGCCTTCCGCTCGCTGTTGGACGGCGATGTCGTGTGGCGCCGTGAAATGGCGCCACAATACACCCCCAGTCTTGTTGCCCCGTTCAATCAATTTCAGATTGTGTCCCTCCGGTTACAGCCATAAGCACGTTGGCGACATACGGTTCCCGCACAGACGGAATCGAACGGGCGTTCAAAAGGCTGAACTGGAAATGCAGAATAACATCAAGACGATCGTACTCGCGTTGACGACGGTCACAGCGATGACGGGCGCGGCTTCGGCCGCTGATCTGGGGGCTCGCCCCTACACCAAGGCTCCGATTGCCGCCGCACCGGTGGTGAACTGGACCGGCTGCTACATCGGCGCCGGCGGCGGCGGTGCCATGACCAACAACGACCATAACGAGACCTACGGTCCCACAACGTTCTCGCCCATTGCGAGCAACGCCAGTGTCACATCGGGTGCACGGGGATGGTTCGGCACGGTGCAGGTAGGGTGCGATTACCAGCTTCAGAACTGGGTGGTTGGCGCGTTCGCAGACTATGACTTCATGGACGTGAAAGGCGATATCGGCATCGACGGTATTCTCGTCCCGCGCTCGACCGGAAGCCAGAAGCAGGATCAGCAGTGGGCCGTCGGCGCCCGTGCAGGCTATCTCATCGCCCCGCAATTGCTGACCTACGTGTCGGCCGGTTACACGCAAGCGCACTGGAAGAGCACCGCTCTGACCTCTCTCGCCTTTCCTGGGGGAACCGCAAGCCTGGGTGGAGCGACCAAAGGGGGCTGGTTCATCGGCGCAGGCGACGAATACGCTCTGACGGGCTTCCTGCCCGGCCTGTTCTGGAAGACCGAGTATCGTTATTCCGAATTCGACCGCGCCGATGTGGTCATCAACTATACCGGCTTTGGCGGCCCGGCCACCGGCTTTGGCGAGACCCAGAAATTCCGCGAGCACAGCGTTCGCAGCGAGCTCGTCTATCGCTTCAACTGGGGCGCTCCGCTGGTCGCGAAGTACTGATCGCAGCCAACGTCTCGAATGTCAAAGCCCCGGCATCGCCCGGGGCTTTTTCGTTGTGGGGTGCATTAGCGCACGACGCTCGCCTTCGGCGTCCCATACGCGCCGGCGAGCCGGGCCTCGATCGCGGCCGAGTCGGCATCGGTGATCGCCTCACTCCGTGCATCGCGAAAGGCCATGGCTTCCGCCCGGGAGATGCCGAATCGCCCCGTGCCAATGCTTGCGCACGGACATGCGTCCTCCTTCAGCCTTGCAGCTGCGGCCCATTGTATCCGAACCGAAGCTACGGCTAGTCTGGCCTAAGTTTTCGTGACTGCGGCGATCTTTGATGCCGTGGACCACGACAGAAGCAGACCGACGGGAGGAATGCATGCGCAGATTTCTGCTTGTAGCAGGCCTGTTCGCGCTCGCCGTCGGGCTGCTCTGGATCGGACAGGGCACGGGCACGGTGCCCTGGCCGCGATCGAGCTTCATGGTCAACCAGTTGCAATGGGCCGGCTATGGCGCAGCCATGGCCGGCTTCGGGCTGGTGCTGATCTGGCAGAGCAACCAATAGAAGAAACCAGGGAATACAGCATGACATCCAACCGGTTCGATCTTCGCGGCAAGGTCGCGATCGTCACAGGCGGCAATGGCGGCATCGGGCTTGGCCTCGCGCACGGACTTGCCGACGCAGGCGCCAATATCGCCGTGGTCGGACGCAACGAAACCAAGTCGGCCGCGGCCGTTGCCGATCTCAAGCAGCGCGGCGTGCAGGCGATTGCGGTCGCCACCGACGTGACCGACAAGGCGGCAGTCGCCGCCATGATCGATCGCGTCGTCAAGGAATTCGGCCGCATCGACATTCTCATCAACAATGCCGGCATGAGCATCCGCAAGCCGCCGCACGAGCTCGAGCTCGACGAGTGGAACAAGGTGATCGACACCAACCTCACCAGCGCCTTCGTGTGCTCGAAGCTGGCCTATCCGGCGCTGAAGGCGTCCGGCAACGGCAAGGTGATCAATATCGGCTCGATGATGTCGATCTTCGGCGCGAGCTTTGCGACTGCCTATGCGGCGAGCAAGGGCGGCATCGTGCAGTACACGCGTGCCTGCGCCAATGCCTGGGCACCCGACAACATCCAGGTCAACGCCATCCTGCCGGGCTGGATCGACACCGACCTCACCCGCGGCGCGCGGCAGCAGGTGGCGGGATTGCACGAGCGGGTTCTGGCACGCACGCCTGCAGGCCGCTGGGGCGACATTGATGACTTCGCCGGCATCGCGGTGTTCCTCGCCTCGCCGGCGTCCAATTTCGTCACGGGCACCGCGATCCCGGTCGATGGCGGGTTCTCGGTGATGGCCTGAGACGCGCGCTCGCTGCACGCAAAAAAGAAGCCCCGGCATTGCCGGGGCTTTGAATTTGGCAGAGATCGTCTTCTTTTGCTGATTGGTCGTTGCTCAGTAGCGCGCGATGACCGGCGCGTCGAACTTGTAGCTCGCGCGCACGACGGCCCACTGGATGTCGCGCGGCTTGGCATCGAAGGTGTAGTTACCGGAGGTGCCGCCGAGCTGATAGGTCTGGCTGCCGAAGGCAGCGTAATTGTATTCGAGGCCGACGATCCAGTTGCGGGTGACGCCGTACTCCCAGCCGGCGCCGACGGTCCAGCCATTGGCCCAGTGAGTCTGACCGCCCGAGCCCGTGGACGGGTTCGCGACGTTGTCGACTACCGACAGGCGATTGTTCACGCCGGCATAGCCGCCCTTGATGTAGAAGAGATTGTTCTGCACGGCGAAGCCGGCGCGGCCGACCACGGTCGCGAGCACGTTGGCGCGCCAGGAGAAGACGTCGTCACCCGCGCCGAACGCGGTGTTCGTGAACGAGCCCTTGTTGTCGAGGCCGGAGATCGTGCCCTCCATGCCGAACACGTAGTTGTTGGCCTGCCAGTTGTAGCCGATCTGGGCGCCGCCCATGATGCCGGAGCCGCGCTGACGATAGCCCTCGCCCGGAAGCAAATCGCCGAACGGCGCACCGATTCCGTTGTTGATGAACTGCTCGTTGGTCCATGCGCCACCGATGTGGCCGCCGACATAGAAGCCGGTCCAGTTGAACAGCGGCTCGACATAGGCGGGTGCCTTCGTGTAGCGCGCACCGAGATCGGCGGCGGACGCAGCGCCGGTCGAAACCAGAGCGGTCGTGCAGGCGAAGGCAGCAATCAATTTGTTACGCATGGTACACCCCGTGTCCTTTGATGGGCGCACGCTCACACGCAACCCTTACTCAAATTTGAATCAAGAAAGTTAAGACGCCGGATTGGCAAATTGCGGCTCGTGAATCCGTCGGCGCTGTTGCGCGCACGCAACGCGCTGCGCGCGATTTAACGCGACATTAGCCCTACCGAATTCGGCGCCGACGATGCCGGTGCCGCTTTCGACTGCACATGCTCGGGCCGCACACCGAGCGCGATCAGCCGCGCCGGAATGCCTTGCAGCCAAGGCAGCGCTGTGATGAGGCGCACGATCAGCGGCACCTTCAGCGGCCGGTCGCCGCCCTGCAGGGCGCCGCTGATGATGTTGTTCTGCACGACCACCTGCATCGCTTGCGTCATTCTCACCGGGAATTCGCGCCGGCGGCGCACGGCGTCGAGCTCATCCTCGGACGGGCAGCCGCGCTGAAGCTTGTCCGCGACAAGGTTCGCGGTCGCGACCGCATCCTGCACGGCGAGATTGACGCCGACGCCGCCGACCGGCGACATCGCGTGCGCGGCATCGCCGATGAGAAGCAGGCCCGGCCGCGTCCAGCGCTTGAGGCGATTGATCGCGACGGTGAGCAGCTTGACGTCGTCGAAGCTCTTCACGTCGGCGATGCCGGACCGAAGGACCGGCGCCATGCGCACGACCTCGTCGAGCAGCGCCGGCAATCCCCTCGCCTTCACCGCCTCGTATTGCCCCTTGGCAATGACATAGGCGCATTGCCAGTAGTCGCCGCGGTCGAAGGTGATCATCATCTTGCCGGGCTCGATGCGCGCAAACAGGTTCTCGGTCTCGTCCGCCTTGCGGCCGGCGCGGAACCACAGCACGTCCATCGGCGCGCCGATCTCCTCGACCTCGAGGCCGGCGCGCTCGCGCACCGTCGAATGCCGGCCGTCGCAGGCAATGGTGAGATCGGCCTCGATGTCGATGGCGCCGTCCGGCGTCTTCGCCCGCACGCCGGCGATGGTGTCGCCGTGGCGGATCAGATCGACGGCTTCGGTGTTCATCATCACCTTGAGCGAGGCGAAGCGCCGGCCCTCTTCGCGCAGGAAATTCAGGAAGTCCCATTGCGGCATGAAGGCGATGAACGGGTACTTGGTGTGCAGCCGGCTGAGATCGGCGATCCGCACCGGCGTGCCGCCGAACAGCCCATCCATCTTCTGCAAGCGTTGATGCGGCAGCTTCAGGAAGCCGTCGATCAGGCCCAGCTCATCCATCACCTGAAGCGTCGAGGGATGCACGGTGTCGCCGCGAAAGTCGCGGAAGAAGTCCGCGTGCTTCTCCAGCACCACGACGTCGATGCCGGCACGCCCGAGGAGATAGCCGAGCATCATGCCGGCGGGCCCACCGCCGACGACACAGCACCGGACTTTTACGGAGGAACTCGGGTTCAAGGCCGCCCTCATTTACGACTTAAGTTTTCTGTGCGGTGCAGCAAGCAGGTTTAATTTGCCGCAGCTGTGAATGCCCGTTAGCGTTGCAGCAAAGTTCGATTTCTTTCAGGAAATTGCAGTGCAGACGATCCTTATACTGCTCGGCGTGTGGATCTTGATCAACGTGCTATTCGTCGTGATCATGATCCCGCCGCGTAAGCCGCGGACCCCCGACCCGGGCCCGACCGGCACGCTTGCGACGGTGCCCATCAACCAGAACGGCTATCCGTTCGAAGAGCAGGAGAAGCTCCTGCTGCGCCACGTCGTCATCTCGATCGCGATGGGCGCGTTCTTCTCGCTGGCGCCGCCGTTGATGGAGGCCGTTGAGTCCATCAAGCGCCTGTTCAGAAAGCGGCGCGCGTAGCGGACGCGCGCTCGACGCCTTCCGCCTGCATCATCAATTGTTGCTGCGGTTCGCCGTGCGAAAACTCTTGATCTCCGACACGCTGCCATCGCGATAGGTCAGCTCCACCGAGACGAACTGCGTGGCCGGGGCGAGCTTCATGTAGAGCGGCATGCCGGCGGAGATCGCGCTGGGGTCGCGCATGTCGCAATTGGGCATCTTCAGCACCTGATTGGGCACGGCGGTATCGATGCCAATGCGCACCTCGCGGATCGCGCAGCGATACGAGACGAGATGCGTGTAATAGACCAGCAGCCCGTTGAACTCGCGGAATGACAGCCAGCTCGTCGCGGTCATGTCGAGGATCTTGCGCTGGTCGCGGATCAGCGCAGCCTCGGGATCGAATTTGATCGGGAACGGCCCCTGCATGTCGCCGGACTGATCGACATAGCGCACCTCGATGGTGCCGGCCTGCGCATCCGGCGGCAGCTCGATCGACGGGTTCGGCATCCGCTTGCGCGTGCGCGGATCGAGCGTGTCGATGAATCCGGTCTCGCGGAAGTCACCATTGCCGGCCATGCGCCAGGAAATGCCGAGCGTCGGATCGGCAAAGGAGAACACCACGCTCCAGCCGCCGTTATGGCGGGAGAAGCTCGCGATCGGCGCGTTGGTGGTCTCCTCCTTCGGCACGCGCGGCACCGACACCGGCGGCAGCGCCGCCACCTTCTGCGGCGGCGGATCGGCGGGACGCGCGGCAGCATCCTTCGCGGTGCCGCTGAGGAACACGTCGTCAACCATCTGGTCGAAATAAACAGGCACCTGTCTGTGCTTCACGGTATCGGCCATTTCGCTGACGAGACGGCGGGTGCGCTGTGCCACCTGAACCAGGTTCTCGCCGGGCTGCAGCAGCTCCCTGGCGAAGGTGCGCGTGAACACCGAATTGGGATTGGCGTCGTCATTGGACAGGCGATCGAGCGCGGTCTGGCGGGGACCGGCCGAGAACACCGAGAACACGCCTTCGGGCAGCTGGACCATCGGCGCGAGCCCGCCGCCGCCGGCGACCGCGCGCGTGCCCGATCGTTCGAACGGATTGTTGCGGCAGGCGTCGAACACCAGGATCGAGGTCCGCGCCTTCTTGTTCTGGAGACGCTCGACGATGCGGTCGGCCAGGATCGAGGCGTCGCGCACCAGCTCTTCCTGTCCTTCCGTCGCCGCCGGCACGTCGGTCGGCAGCAGATAGTTCTGGCCCGCGATCTCGAAACCGTGGCCGGCGTAGAAGAAGAACGCGGTGTCGCCCGGCTCGATCGCCTTGTCGAAGGCCAGGAGCGTCTCGGAAAATGCCAGCCGATTCTGGTTCTCGGCCAGCATCACGGTGAAGCCGAGTTGCCGCAGCGTGTCGCCCATGGTGCGGGCGTCGTTGACCGCCTTGAGCAGCTTCGGAACGTTCTTGTAATCGTTGTTGCCGACGACCAGCGCGACGCGCTTTTCCGCATGAGCGGGCAGCGCGATGCCGCAAGCGCCCGCCACGAGGCTGAGGGCCACCAGAATTCTGAAAAGCCGACGCGTCATCGAAAACATCCCGTTGGAAGCGGCCTCGTTGATCGGAACCCCAGCCGTTGCTGTGATAGTCGGCCCAGCCGCAGCGACGGTTCAACAGCCGCGTCTTCGGTTCCATCGTATGGCCTATGGCAGATTCCATCGGAATCTGCTTTTTCTTAGTTTTCCCGGGCAATCGTACCGGACGCGAGGGGTGCCGTGTATCGCTGGTGTACCGACGAGGTCGAGCCGCATGACCGCTTCGATTATTGGCGCGAAGTCCGGTCCAAGGGCCTGTTCGGCGTCACCGCCGAGCTCGCGCGCGAGCGACGCGCGGACTTCTACGGCGAATTCTCGCTGCGCCAGCTCGGCGGCGCCGGCCTCGTCGAGCTGAAGGCCTCGCACTACACGGTCGAGCGCAGCACCTCCGACATCGCCCACGCGCCCAGCGACAGCATCTGCGTCTACCAGCAGCTCGGCAGCGGCGGCTGGTTCGGCGGCATGCGCGGCAGCGATTTTTCGATCGCCAATGGCAGCTTCGCCACCAGCCATACCGACCTGCCCTATCGTACCGTCCCGCTCGGGGACGGCGGCTTCCACCTGCGGATCCTGAAGATCCCCGTCAGCAGCATCCCGGCGCAGGACAAGCGCATGCGCGATCTGTCGGCCCGGACGTTCAACGATCCCGGCCTGACGCCCCTGCTTGGGGCGTGCTTTGCCGACCTCGAAGAGGCTGCCGCAGCTGACCACGGGGCCCACGGCGCCCAGGCCTCCCAAGCCTCCTTGGTTCAAGCCCTGGCGCATCTGGCACTGATCGAGCGCGGCATCGTGCGGCCGGGCAGCCGGCTCGGACAGGCTGCCCTGCGGACAGCCCGCCTGTCGCAGGCGCGGCGCCTGATCGCGCGCCACCTGCAAAACCCCGATCTCGCTCCGGCAATGGTGGCCGATCTGCTCGGCGTGTCCCTGCGGCACCTGCACATGCTGTTCGAGGCCGCCGAGAAGAGCTTTTCGCAGACCGTGACCGACGAGCGGCTCAAGCAGAGCCGCCGCCTGATGCGCGAGGCCCCGGACCGGCTGATCGCCGACATCGCGACCGCCTGCGGCTTCGAGAGTCTGGCGACCTATTACCGGGTCTTCAACGCCGCCTACGGCATGGCCCCCGGAGACTTCCGGGCCCAGGGTTCCCAGGGGCCTTCGCCCGCCCCCCGGTGACCGCCCACCCGGCTTAGGGGCGAGGCGGAAAATCCCAGCCGGGCCCGAGATTTGGTAAAAAGCTAAGGGTTTTTAGGGCCTTCCCGCGCCTGCTCCATTGACTTTGGCCAATTCCCGCCTATGTTCCGGGTCGACGCGGCTCAGATCGAAGAGCGATTCCTGGGCCTTGCGCTTTGTTCGCGTGAGTCAGCACCCCCAGCTTCTTTGAGAGCGCGCCGTTTCGGGGTGGAACGCGACCAGCCTTATTACCCTCGATTCCGAACGGCGGTTTCGACCAGAGGCTCAATGTCCTTTTCAAATCTCGGACTGTCCGAAAAAGTCCTCGCCGCAGTGGCGGCCACCGGTTACACCAACCCCACCCCCATTCAGGAACAGGCGATTCCCCACGTCCTCGCACGCAAGGACGTGCTCGGCATCGCCCAGACCGGCACCGGCAAGACCGCGGCCTTCGTGCTGCCGATGCTCACCATCCTCGAAAAGGGCAGAGCCCGGGCGCGCATGCCGCGCACGCTGATCCTGGAGCCGACCCGCGAGCTCGCGGCGCAGGTGAAGGAAAACTTCGACCGCTACGGCGCCGGCCAGAAACTCAACGTCGCCCTCCTGATCGGCGGCGTCTCCTTCGGCGACCAGGATGCCAAGCTGATGCGCGGCGTCGACGTGCTGATCGCCACCCCGGGCCGCCTGCTCGACCATACCGAGCGCGGCGGCCTGCTGCTCACCGGCGTCGAGCTGCTCGTCATCGACGAAGCCGACCGCATGCTGGACATGGGTTTCATCCCCGACATCGAGCGCATCTGCAAGCTCGTCCCCTTCACCCGGCAGACCCTGTTCTTCACCGCGACCATGCCGCCGGAAATCCGGCGCATCACCGAAGCCTTCCTGCACAATCCGCAGAAGGTCGAGGTCTCCCGCCCCGCCACCACCGCCGTGACCGTGACGCAGGCCCAGGTGCCCGCCGGACGCGAGGCGCACGAAAAGCGCGAATTGCTGCGCCGCCTGCTGCGCGAGGCCAAGGATCTCAAGAACGCGATCATCTTCTGCAATCGCAAGCGCGAGGTCGCGATCGTTCACAAATCGCTTCAGAAGCACGGCTTCAGCGTCGGTGCCCTCCACGGCGACATGGACCAGCCGGCCCGCATGGCCGCGCTCGACCAGTTCCGCAAGGGCGAGCTGCCGCTCCTCGTCGCCTCCGACGTCGCGGCCCGCGGCCTCGACATTCCCGAGGTCAGCCACGTCTTCAATTTCGACGTCCCCCATCACGCCGACGACTACGTCCACCGCATCGGCCGCACCGGCCGAGCCGGCCGCACCGGTACCGCGATCTCGATCGTGACGCCGCTCGACCAGAAGTCGATGGCCGCGATCGAGAAGCTGATCGGCCAGAGCATTCCGCGCGCCGAAGGCGACTACGAAGTCCACGCCGAAGCCGGCGATGCGGCCGAGCGTCCGCGCGAGCAGCGCGGCCGTGAGCGGTCGCGCGGCGGACGCGGCAAGCCGCAACGCGGCGAGCGGCGCGGTCACGACCGTGAGCGCAGCCACGAGCCGCGCGAAGCGCGTGGCGAGGCACGGCCCGCCGCCGAGGCGAGGCCTGCACGCGAGGCAAGGCCTCCGCGCGAACCCAGGCAATCATCCGAGCCGCGCCATGGCGCGCGGGCCCAAGCCAACAATTCACATGTGCCGTCGATCGGCCGTCCCGAGCCGCGCCGCCAGCGTGAGGTCGACACCGAGCCGGGCGATCACTCGCACCTGCCGGCGTTCCTGTTGCGGCCGGTTCGTTCCCCCGCCGGCGCCTGAAGCGCGACGCGCTTCAGGCCGGTTGAGACAGACTGCCGCACAATTTTTCAGACGCATTCGTGAACGTATATTTACGGGGCGTTCACGATCGTCCGTTAGCCTACGAACATAATTTAAGCATTACTGCGGTCGAGGGCGCACCGACCGCTGTGGGGTATGTTCCGTGGTCAAGGTTCTCGACGAACACGAACGCACGATGGCGTTCGCCGAAGTGGCACTCGGTCAGATCCGCTCGCTCCGCCAAACCGCAATCCCCCGCAATTACGAGATCTGGTACGTCTACGCCACCGGCTACAACGCACCGCTCAACAAGATCGTCAACGAGACGCTGGCCCGCCACGGCAAGCTGACCGAAGCCGATCTCGAGCAGATCTACGAGACCTATCTCTCCCACATCAAGACCACCGACCGCATCGACAAGGTCGGCGCGCGCGTCATCGGCGAGATCGACGACGTGATGCGGGTGCTCAGCGACGCGCTCGGGATGGCCGGCTCCTACGATGCCAGCCTGTCGGGCGCGTCCGAGAAACTCTCGTCGGCCAAGAGCCGCGAGCAGATCAAGGCGATCGTCGAGTCGCTGATGCGCTCGACCAACGAGATGCGCGAGACCAACAAGGCGCTGGAAGATCGCCTCACACTGTCCAAGACCGAGATCAGCAATCTCCAGCAGAGCCTCGAGGCGATCCGCGCCGAGAGCCTGACCGACCCGCTCACGGGCCTCGGCAACCGCAAATATTTCGATCGCATGATCGGCATGGCCGTGCAGAACGCGCTCGCCTCGGGCGAGCCGCTGTCGCTGCTGCTGTTCGACATCGACCACTTCAAGTCGTTCAACGATTCCTACGGCCATCTCACCGGCGACCAGGTGCTGCGGCTCGTCGGTCTGTCGCTGAAGCAGACCATCAAGGGCCAGGACATCACCGCGCGCTACGGCGGCGAGGAGTTCGCGGTGGTGCTGCCCAACACCGCGCTGCGCCAGGCCCTCACCGTCGCCGATCACATCCGCCGCGCGGTGATGGCGAAGGAGTTGAAGAAGAAGTCGACCGGCGAGATTCTCGGGCGCGTCACCATCTCGGTCGGCGTCTCCATGCTCAAGCAGGGCGACGACACCGACGCGCTGATCGAGCGTGCGGACGCCTGCCTCTACGCCGCCAAGCGCAACGGCCGCAACCGCGTGATCTGCGAAGCCGATCCGGAATTCGCGGTCGAGAGCCACAGCCGGGTGGCGTAGGCTTTCATCAACTGCCGTAGGGTGGGCAAAGGCGCATAGCGCCGTGCCCACCAGCAATGCTTCCGACGGCTCCATGTCCGTTGGTGGGCACGCTTCGCTTTGCCCACCCTACGGCACCGTCGCTTGACTTCTTCGGTGGCAAACAACATTTGACGCGACAACAGTGGCCGCCTGCACCCGAGCCCGCAAAGGACTTGTCGTCGTGCCCAATCCCCATGATTTTCACACGCCGCAACCGTCCTACAGCAAGGACGACCTGCTGAGGTCGAGCGAAGGCGGCTATTTCGGCCCCGGCAATGCGCAATTGCCGGCACCGCCGATGCTGATGATGGACCGCATCACCGAGATCAGCCTCGACGGCGGGGAGTTCGGCAAAGGCCATATCGTCGGCGAACTCGATGTCGCGCCCGGCCACTGGTTCTTCGATTGCCATTATCTCGGCGACGCGATGATGCCGCCCTCTCTGGGGCTCGACGCCATGTGGCAGATGATCGGCTATTGGCTCGGCTGGTCAGGCTCGCCGGGCAAGGGCCGCGCCATCGGCGTCGGCGACGTGGAGTGCACGGGCGAAATCACACCAAACGCAAAACGCGTGCGCTACGAGGTCGCCATGCGCATGGTCCGGCGCGGCAAGCTGGTGCTCGGGATCGCCGACGGCCGCGTGCTTGCGGACGGCGTCTGCGTCTTCACCGCCAAGGACATGAGGGTCGGCCTGACAAAGGCCGCGGACTAGTTCTCAGGTCCCGTAGGGTGGGCAAAGGCGCATCGCGCCGTGCCCACGACTTCTCGCGATGACAATCCTAATCGTGGGCACGCTTCCGCCTTCGCTCTGCGAGCTCCGGCGGACGAGCCGCTTTGCCCACCCTACCGCACCGTCTTCTTGGCTGCCTTGTGGGCCGACCGCTTCTTCGCTGCGGCTTTCTTTGGCGCGACCTTCTTCGCAGGCTTCTTCGCCGCAGCCTTCTTCGCCTTCGGCCGCTTCGTCACCGTGGCGCGCTGCGCGGCGGCCAGCGCCGCCCTCGCCCATTGTGCCAGCTCGGCAGAATCGTCGAACAGGCGCGCGGGCAGTTCCCAGTAGGAGTTGACCACCACGGTCTTGGCGCGGGTCGAATACTGGAACGGCTTTGAGCCTTCGGCCTCGAAGTCCGGGATGGTCACCTCGTCGGCGCGCAAGAACAGGCCGGCACGTAGAGACAGAGCAAAGTTGGTGCCGTCGGCGGAGATGCCGTAGCCGGAGAACATCTTTCGGATGGTGACGGGGCCGAAATCGGCGAACAGGTCGATCAGGAATTCGCGGTCCATGGGCACGCTCTCTCGTGCCCCGGACGCAGCGCAGCGTGCAACGGTGCGCTGCTGAGCCGGGGCCCAGCCTTTGCACCGATGACTATAGCGTGGGTCCCGGCTCTGCGCAGCAGCGCAAGGGCGCTGCAGCGCGTCCGGGACACGAGGTATTGGGAAGAAACTACCCGTCGATCTTGGCCGGCCGCAGCTCGACCGACTCGCCGCAGCCGCAGGCGGAGACCTGGTTGGGATTGTTGAAGACGAACTGGGCCTGCATCTTGTCGGCCTTGTAGTCCATCTCGGTGCCGAGCAGGAACAGCACGGCCTTGGGATCGACCAGGATCTTGACGCCCTTGTCCTCGACGACCTCGTCGGTCGGGCGGATCTCGTGGGCGTATTCGACCGTGTAGGACTGACCGGCGCAGCCGCCGTTCTTCACGCCGACGCGCAAGCCCACGATCTCCGAGTCCGCACGTTGGGTCAGCTCGGTGATGCGCTGGGCGGCGGCATCCGTCAGCCGCATCACCTGCGGGCGCGGCCGCCGGGGTTTTGGTGAGGATGCTGGTGTTGCCTGGGTCATGTTATCTATGTGGTCCGTTCCAGAACGAATTCAATGCGCGTTGAGACCGTCACCACATGTTGAGCACGAGGCGGGCCTCGTCGCTCATGCGCTCGGGCGACCACGGCGGTTCCCAGACCACCTTGACGTCGACCACGCCGACGCCGGGGACGCTGGCGACCGCGTTCTCGACCATGGTCGGCAGCTCGCCGGCGGCCGGACAGTTCGGCGTCGTCAGCGTCATCTGGACATCGACGGAGCGGTCGTCCTTGATCTCGACCTTGTAGATCAGGCCAAGCTCGTAGATGTCGGCGGGGATTTCCGGGTCGAACACGGTCTTGAGTCCGGCGATGATCTCGCGGGTCAGCCGCTCGGTCTCCTCCGGCGGCAACGCCGAATGGGTCTCCATCGGATTGGCTTTGATTTCGGCCGTGTCACTCATGCGAACAAATCCCGCGCCTTCAGCAGCGCCTGTGCCAGATGATCGACTTCTTCCCGCGTATTATACATGCCGAACGAAGCCCGGCACGTCGCGGTCACGTTGAACCGCTCTAAAAGCGGCATCACGCAATGCGTGCCGGCGCGCACCGCGATGCCCTGGCGGTCGATCACGGTGGCGACGTCGTGGGCATGGGCGCCCTTGAGCTCGAAGGAGATCACCGGGCCCTTGCCGCGCGCCGTGCCGATCAGCCGCAGCGAGTTGATCTCGCGCAAGCGATCCTGGGCATAGGTGGTGAGATCGTGCTCGTGCGCTGCGATGCGCTCCTTGCCGATCGAATTGACGTAGTCGATCGCGGCACCAAGGCCGACCGCCTCGACGATCGCGGGCGTGCCCGCCTCGAATTTGTGCGGGGGATCGCCATAGGTGACGACCTCGCGCGAGACCTCGCGGATCATCTCGCCGCCGCCGTTGAAGGGGCGCATCGCGACGAGGTGGTCGTACTTGGCCCAGAGCACGCCGATGCCGGTCGGACCATAAACCTTGTGGCCGGTGAAGACGTAGAAGTCGCAGCCGATGTCCTGGACGTCGACTGGCAGATGCACCGCGCCCTGGCTGCCGTCGACCAGCACGGGGATGCCGCGGGCATGGGCGATTTTGACGACGTCCTTGACCGGCACGATGGTGCCGAGCGCGTTCGACATCTGCGTGATCGCGACCAGCTTGGTCTTCGATGTCAGCAGCTTCTCGAATTCGTCGATGAGAAAATTGCCCTCGTCGTCGACCGGCGCCCACTTGATCACCGCACCCTGGCGCTCCCTGAGGAAATGCCACGGCACGATGTTGGAGTGGTGCTCCATGATCGAGATGACGATCTCGTCGCCGTCCTTGATATTCGGCCCGCCCCAGGACGAGGCCACCAGATTGATCGCCTCGGTCGCGTTGCGGGTGAAGATCACTTCCTCGGTGCGCGAAGCGTTGATGAACTGCGCCACCTTGGTGCGGCCGCCTTCATAGGCCTCGGTCGCAGCGTTCGCGAGGTAATGCAGGCCGCGGTGTACGTTGGCGTATTCGGACTGATAAGCCTGCGTCATGCGCTCGAGCACGGCGCTCGGCTTCTGCGCCGAGGCTGCGTTGTCGAGATAGACCAGCTTCTTGCCGTAGACCTGCATGGCGAGCGCCGGAAAGTCCTGGCGCACGCGCGCAACGTCATAGGCGCCGTTCTTGACTGCCGGATGCGTGCTCATGACCGACGCTCCAGCCAGCGCTCGGCGATGCCGATCACGTGCTCGCGCAAACCGTCATCGGCGATCTGCTCGATCGCCTCGCCCACGAAGGCCTGGATCAGCAGCGCCTGGGCCTGCTTCTCCGGCAGGCCGCGCGCCTTCAGATAGAACAAGAGGCTGTCGTCCAGCGCGCCGGCGGTGGCGCCGTGGCCGCAGGAGACGTCGTCGGCAAAGATTTCCAGCTCGGGCTTGTTGTCGGCCTCGGCCTCGTCCGAGAGCAGCAGCGCACGCGTCATCATCTTGCCGTCGGTCTTCTGCGCGTCGGGGCGGACGATGATGCGGCCCTGGAACACCGAACGGGCGCGATCGTCGATCACGGCGCGGAAGACCTCGCGGCTGACGCAGTTCGGCACGGCGTGGTCGACGACCAGCGTGGTGTCGCCATGCTCGGTCTTCTGCAGCAGGTTGACGCCGTTGGCCAAGAGCTCGCTGCCCTCGCCCGAGAGCATAATGAAGCCTTGCAGGCGACTGACCGCCGCACCGGTCGTCATGTTGAAGAAGTTGAGCTTCACATTGGCGCCGACGGTGACGAATTGCGACGAGACGTTCACCGCGTCGGGCGCATCGTCCATCAGGCGGATATGCGCGATATCGGCGTCGTCACCGACCCAGAGGACCACCGCGTCGTTGACCTGATAGCCGCCGGCCTTTCCGGCTGCGACGAAGCTCTCTACGACAGTGGCACGCACCCCTTTGCCAATCCGCAGATGCGAGCGGGTGAAGGCGGACGCACCAGCCGCGGTCGCAACATGGATGACCTGGATCGGCGCGGACAAATGGGTGCCGTCAGCCACCGAGACCACGACGCCGTCGGTCGCCATGGCCGCATTGAGCGAGATGACCGCATCGGTCGACGCAGTCTGGAGGAGATCGCCAGCGGCGGGATTGGCCTCGTTCGCCAGGACCTCGCGCAGCGTCTTGACGCTGACCTCGGACGCGAGCGCCTTCAGGTCAGACAGATCGGCCACGAACACGCCGTCGACCAGCACCAGCTTGCGGGCGCCCGCGATCGCATGCGCCTTCACGGTCTCCGCGGCGCGCTTCAGCGCGGCCGCATCGGGGCTGGCTGCCAGCGGCAACACCTCGCCGACCAGCGCGCGCAGATCGGTGTATTTCCATTCCTCGATCCGGCGGTGCGGCAGGCCGAGACGCTCATAGGTCTCGAACGCCTCGCGGCGCACTGCTGCCACGGCCGGCGAACCCGGCAGGCGGCCTTCAGCGCTGGCGAAGAGATCGCTCACCGCGCGGCCGTTCCCGGTCTTTGCCACTGCAACGTTCATCGCAAAATTCCTTACGCGGCATCCTCGAACTGGGCGTAGCCGGACGCTTCCAGCTCCAGCGCCAGATCCTTGCCGCCGCTCTTCACGACGCGGCCCTTCGACATCACGTGCACAAAATCAGGCACGATGTAGTTCAGCAGCCGCTGATAGTGGGTGATGACGACCATCGCGCGCCCCGGCGAGCGCAGCGCGTTGACGCCGTCGGCTGCAATGCGCAGCGCGTCGATGTCGAGGCCGGAATCCATCTCGTCGAGGATGCACAGGCTGGGCTCGAACAGCGCCATCTGCAGCACCTCGTTGCGCTTCTTCTCGCCGCCGGAGAAGCCGACATTGACGCCGCGCTTGAGCATGTCCTGCGGGATGTTCAGCGACTTCGAGACTTCGCGGACCTTCTTCAGGAAGTCCGGCGTCGAATATTCGCTCTCGCCGCGCGCCTTGCGCTGCGCGTTCAGCGCGGTGCGCAGGAAGGTCATGGTGGCGACGCCGGGAATCTCGACCGGATACTGGAACGCAAGGAACACGCCCTTGGCGGCGCGCTCGTCCGGGTCCATCTCCAGGAGGTCCTCACCCTTGAACAGGATCTGGCCATCGGTGACCTCATAGCCGGGCTTGCCGGCGATGACGTGCGAGAGCGTCGACTTGCCGGAGCCGTTCGGCCCCATGATCGCGTGCACCTCGCCCTCGTTTACGGTCAGCGTCAGCCCGTGGAGGATCTCACGCTCCTCGACACGAACCTTCAGGTCTTTCACTTCAAGCAAAGCCATCTTGGTATCCAGTCTATTCAATTGATGTTGGAGCGCCGGAGCGCGCCGCGAGGGCCAGCGATCAGCCGACCGACCCTTCAAGCGAGATCGAGATCAGCTTCTGCGCTTCCACCGCGAATTCCATCGGCAGTTGCTGCAGCACGTCCTTGACGAAGCCGTTGACGACGAGGCCGACAGCTTCTTCCTGGCTGAGGCCGCGCTGGATGCAGTAGAACAGCACGTCCTCGGAGATCTTCGAGGTCGTCGCCTCGTGCTCGAACGTCGCGGACGAGTTCTTGGCCTCGATGTACGGCACGGTGTGCGCGCCGCATTTGTCGCCGATCAGCAGCGAGTCACAGGCGGTGAAATTGCGCGCGCCGGTGGCTTTCCGGTGCGCGGTGACGAGACCGCGATAGGTGTTCTGTGACTTGCCGGCGGCGATGCCCTTGGAGATGATGCGGCTCGACGTGTTCTTGCCGAGATGGATCATCTTGGTGCCGCTATCGACCTGCTGGAAGCCGTTCGAGATCGCGATCGAGTAGAACTCGCCGCGCGAGTTGTCGCCGCGGAGAATGCAGCTCGGATATTTCCAGGTGATCGCTGAACCGGTCTCGACCTGGGTCCAGGAGATCTTGGAGTTGGCGCCGCGGCAGTCGCCACGCTTGGTAACGAAATTGTAGATGCCGCCCTTGCCTTCCGAATTGCCCGGGTACCAGTTCTGCACCGTCGAATATTTGATCTCGGCGTCATCGAGTGCAACGAGCTCGACCACGGCGGCGTGCAGCTGATTCTCGTCGCGCTGCGGCGCGGTGCAGCCTTCGAGATAGGAGACGTAGGAGCCCTTGTCGGCGATGATCAGCGTACGCTCGAACTGGCCGGTGTTGCGCTCGTTGATGCGGAAATAGGTCGACAGCTCCATCGGACAGCGCACGCCCGGCGGCACGTAGACGAACGAGCCGTCGGAGAACACCGCCGAGTTCAGCGTCGCATAGAAATTGTCCGAGGTCGGAACCACCGAGCCCAGATACTTCTGCACCAGCTCAGGGTGCTCGCGGATCGCCTCCGAGATCGGCATGAAGATCACGCCGGCCTTCTTCAGCTCGGCCTTGAACGTGGTCGCAACCGAGACCGAATCGAAGACGGCATCGACCGCGATCTTGCGGCGCGCCGGATCTTCCTCGCCCGGCTTCGGCTCGACGCCTTCGAGCATGGCGACTTCCCGCAAGGGGATGCCGAGCTTCTCGTAGGTCTTCAGGATCTCCGGATCGATCTCATCGAGCGAGGTGACCGACTTTTTCGGCTTCGGCGCCGCGTAGTAATAGAGATCCTGGAAGTCGATCTTGGGATAGTCGACGCGGGCCCAGGTCGGCTCGGTCATGGTCAGCCAACGGCGATACGCCTCGAGCCGCCACTGGAGCATCCAGGCGGGTTCGTTCTTTTTCTGCGAGATGAATTTTACGATCTCTTCCGACAGCCCCTTGGGGGCCTTCTCGGAGTCGATCAGGGTCTCAAACCCATAACGATACTGGTCGACGTCGATGCGCTTCACGCGCTCGACCGTCTCTTGTACGGCTGGCATTCCATCCTCCGCTCGCGGTTTCAAGGACCGCGGTGGATCAAACTCGGACGAGTATTACGATGTTTCTGGGCGGAAAGCACGTGCTTAGAACCGTTCAAGCAGTGTTTCGTCACCTTATCCCTTAAGTAGGGTATTACCGAGCTTTCGCCAAGCCTCTAACGCCCTATTGATATCCTCGGGTTCCGTGGACCAGCCCAGACTGAGGCGCACTGCTCCCTGCGCCGTCGCGGGGTCGTACCCCATGGCCGACAGCACGTGGGACGGCTGGACCTTGCCCGAGGAGCAGGCCGAGCCGGAGGACACCGCGACCCCTTCGAGGTCGAAGCCGATCACGGCGGTCTCGGCCTTGAGACCGGTCGCGGTGAACAAAGTGGTATTCGGCAACCGCGCCACGTCGCCCGAGAAAACCGTCGCCCCGGCGATCGCCCCGATGCCGTTTTCCAAGCGATCTCTGAGGGTTGCCATCCGCTCCGCATCCTCCGGCAGAGCCTGAAGCGCGGCCTTCACGGCAGCGCCGAAGCCGGCGATACCCGCGACATTCTCGGTTCCGGCGCGGCGGCTGAACTCCTGCCCGCCCCCTCGCAGCAACGGCTCCAGTCCCGCAATCCCCTCCGCCACGACCAGCGCGCCGACGCCCTTGGGGCCGCCGATCTTGTGCGCAGAAAAGGTCGCAAGGTCCGCGCCTACCTGGTTAATATTAAACGTGATTTTGCCGAGCGCCTGGATCGCATCGACGTGCAGGAGCCCGCCCGCCTCGTGAACGATCCGTGCCGCCTCGGCGACCGGCTGGAGCGCGCCGGTCTCATTGTTGGCCGCCATGATCGAGACCAGCGCAGGCGGTCCGTTCATGAGCTGCGACTTCAGATGGTCGAGGTCGACCACGCCGGCGCGCGTAACCTGAATCTGGCCAATCCTGTCCGCGGGGAACCGGCCGCCTGACAGCACCGAGGCGTGCTCAACGGCAGAGACCAGCAGCCGCTCGACGGGACGACCGGCCGGTCCCCGCAGTCCGGGCGACAGCGCCAGCGCATTGGCCTCGGTTCCAGCGGAGGTGAAGACGACATTGCGCGGCACCCCACCGACCGCAGCCGCGAGCGCGGCGCGGGCGTCCTCGACCAGCCGCCGCGCCTCCCGCCCTTCAGCATGCACCGAGGATGGATTGCCGACGAGATCATACGCCGCGATCATCGCAGCCCGCGCCTCGGGGCGCAGCGGCGTGGTCGCATTCCAATCGAGATAAACGCGGCTCGGCATGGCGCCCTCTTAGCACCTTTTGCCTTCGCGCCAATCGGCCCCCGGCGCGCATCAGGCCGGTTGCCGCTGCGCGATCCTGCCCGACGATCGGGCCTCCATCCGCAGCCCGAACAGCGGCCGCAGCCATGCGATCCGCCGCGCGACCTCGTAGGTGACGATACAAGTGAGCGCGGTGCCCGATATCACCAGGGCGGCCTCGCTTCCGGCCGACAGGCCGCTGCCCCGCAGCGCGTGCGCGATCACAATGATCGCGGTCTGATGCACGATGTAATAGGGAAAGATCGCATCGGTGAGATAGCGGCGCACGGGACCGTCTGCCGTCATCAAATGGCGCCGCGCAAAGCCGAGCACAGCGGCCATCGCGGCCCATTGGTAACAGCCATAGACCAAGCCAGCGAACCATCTCAGCATCGGCGACCGCGGAAACAAGCCGGCATAAACGAGGATGAAGGCGGCAAAGCAAGCGACCGCCATTGCCAGCGCCACCCAGCGCTGACGCTCGATATCGCGCCAGACACTTTCCTGGCGCGCAAGCAGGAAGCCGATCAGGAACGCGGTCGCATAGTCCGCATGGTTGTACCAATCGCCGAACAGCGCATGCGTCGACGGAAAGGTCGGGAACAGAAACAGCCGCCAGGCTGCGAACAGCAGACACGGCAGCACCAGCAGCCGCGGTCCGGCGAGCACGCGCCCGAGCCTCTCACCAACCCAGTCTGCGCCAGCCGGCCACAACGCCAGCACGCCAGCCAAGGCCATTGTGTAAACCCAGAGATAGACCACGAACCAAAGGTGGTTCCAGGTCGGCTGCACGATGCAGGGAGCTGGGCAGAACTGCGCGCTGAACGCCAGGTAGTGCTGGACGTAGAAATCGGCAAAACCTTGGAGATAAGAACTTTGGGGGTAGCCGAGGCTCTCGACGATCTGGAGATAGGACTGCGGCGGCACGATCACGAGCATGCTGAAGGCCAGCGGGATCAAGAGCCGCGCCGATCGAGCGCGGGCGAAGGCCGCGAGCTGGTACTTTCCCAGCATGAAGCGGCTGGCGACGCCGGAGACCAGGAACAGCAGTGACAGCCGCCAGGGATTGAGGAGCAGCATCACCGGCTCGAGCCAGACCAGCCGATGCACGCTCTTGATGTGAAATCCCCAGGACACGTAGAGCATGCCGACATGGTAGAAGATCAGGAGCCCGAAGGCTAAAATCCGCACCCAATCCAGATCGATGCGTCGTTCCTGGGCTGCAAATTGCTGCGGTGTTGACATGGTTCTCTGCTCCCTGACGGCACGACAAACCCGGTTTTCGGGCCATGGCTGAGAGCCAAAATGCTCCTGATACGGAGCGCGTCGAGACGGCTTGGGATCAGGACCGGGCGCGCGGGGACGAGGCGTCGGCCGCTGGGACGAGCGGTTGGCGCGGCGTGATCAGTCGTGGCGACTGGACGATGTTCGGAGCGATCGCGGCGGTTGCGCTCGCCATTGGCATCGTCAATGCGCTCTCCGGCGCGCAGGACGCCGCCTGGCGCGGCGACCGCTCCGATGTCGGCCGGCGGCTGTTCTGGGAACTGTCGAGCATCATCGTCATCCTGCTGCTGGTGCCAATCCTGATTTTGGCCGTCCGGCGCATGCGGCAGACACCAAGCCTGGTAGCGCGTGCTGGAATCGGGGCGATCGCCCTGCTCGGCTTCTCCGCCATCCACATCGCCGGCATGGTGTGGATCCGGAAACTGGCGCTCTGGCTCGCGGGAAGTGCCTACGACTTCCATTTCTCGCTCGCGACGGTCCTGTACGAGTTCCGCAAGGATGCCGTGACCGCTTTCCTGCTTGGCGCCACGCTATGGCTGATCGAAAGCCGGCGCGAGTTCAGGAAGGCCGCACTCGCGGCCACATCCATGCAGGGCGCTCCGCCGGAGCAACCCTCCCCCGATCTGATCTGGCTTCGGGACGGTACAAGCCGCATTCGCGTCGCCCCTCGCGACATCCTGTGGGTCGCCTCTGCCGGCAACTACATCGAATACAGCCTCGCCGACGGAACGCAGCACCTGATCCGCGGCACGCTTGCGGCGACCGAAAGCGATCTGGCCCGCTTCGCCATCGTGCGCGTTCACCGAACCAGGCTTGCCAATCTGGGCCGGGTGAGCGGTGTGGAGTTCAAGCCGTCAGGAGACTTCGAGCTCACATTCGACAACGGGCAGACGCTTGGCGGCAGCCGCCGCTACCGCCCCTCGGTCGCCGCGCTCGGAGGCCGCACCGCCCCTGCGTGAATCATTCCCGCGCCATCAACCGATAAAACGTCGTTGTTTCAATTGGTTACGGCACAGCATACGCGCCAGGCAGCGGCGAGCGAGCCGGCACGTGACACCGGAATGACCCGCTAAGGTCTTGAGCACATTGAGAGATGTCGAAGATGCTTGCTTTTTGCCCCTCGGCCCATGTTAGAACGCGGCCGTCAAGTCACCGCGCGCCGTTTGCGCATCACCGCGAGGCGCACGCCTTCTCACCCTTCATTCGCGCTTTCGTCGGCATCCGCCGATGAAGCCACAATCGGTTGATTGCCGAGGATCCTCGCTCCAGCACATCAATCAAGAGACCATCGATGCCTGAAGTCATTTTCGCCGGCCCCGCCGGCCGTCTCGAAGGCCGCTATCACCCGGCCAAGCAGAAAAACGCGCCGATCGCGATGATCCTGCATCCGCATCCGCAGTTCCACGGCACGATGAACCATCAGATCGTGTACCAGTGCTACTACGCCTTCGCCCATCGCGGCTTCTCGGTGCTGCGCTTCAATTTCCGCGGCGTCGGTCGCAGCCAGGGCTCGTTCGACCACGGCACCGGTGAATTGTCGGATGCGGCGGCCGCGCTCGACTGGGCGCAGACCATCAATCCCGAAGCGCGCGCCTGCTGGGTCGCCGGCTTCTCCTTCGGCGCCTGGATCGGCATGCAGCTCCTGATGCGCCGTCCCGAGGTCGAGGGTTTTATTTCGATCGCGCCGCCGGCCAACCTCTACGACTTCTCGTTCCTCGCGCCCTGCCCGTCCTCTGGGCTCATCGTGCATGGCGAGAAGGACGCGGTGGTGCCGCCAAAGGACGTCAACACGCTGGTCGAGAAGCTGAAGACGCAGAAGGGCATCGTGATCGACCAGCAGGTCATCCCCGGCGCCAACCACTTCTTCGACGCCAAGCTCGAGCCGCTGATGGAAACCATCACGGCGTATCTGGACATGCGCTTGGCGAACGTGCGCTAAGCCAGCTTCAGTGCGACGATTCCCATCAAGACGAGCGCGATGCCGGCAAGCTTCATCGCGCTCAAGGTCTCGCCGAACAGCACGACGCCCATGACGAAGGTGCCGGCAGCTCCAATGCCGGTCCACACCGAATAGGCGACGCCGACCTCGAGCTCCTTCAGCGCCCGCCCGAGCAGGAAGACGAAGGCGGCGAGCAACACCAGCGAGACGATGCTCCAGCCTACGCGCGTGTAGCCCTCAGCGTATTTCATCGAGATCGCCCAGCCGACATCGAGCGCGCCGGCGACCACCAGCATCAGCCAGGCCAAGGATTGCGACATGACGTACGCTCAGGCCGCGAGCTTGAGCAGATGCGCGTCGTGGCGAACGAGGAAGGCGCGCAGCAATTGCGGATAGTCCGCGCCGACCGCGGTGCTCACGCTCGGGCGTATCGCGAGCGCTGTCCGCCACGCCCGCACCTTCGGCACATCGCGGAAGATGCCGTGCTCGGTCAGCTCGTCGAACAGGTCGAAATAGCGGAAGATCGGCGCGAACACGGCATCGACCAGGCTGAACACCTCGCCTGCAAAATAAGGCCCCGCGCCAAGCGCCGCTTCGACACGCGCAAATTTCGCCGCAAGCGCCTGGCGCTTGCTGTCGAACGTCGCCGGATCGGTCGTCGTCTCCAGTCCCCAGAGATCGCCGAGGATCGCCGAGCCAAACTCCATCCAGGCGCGGTGCTCGGCGCGCTTTAGGGCGTCCGCCGGATGCAGCTTCGCACCGGCTTGCGTCTCCTCGATGTACTCGCAGATCACGTTGCTCTCGAACAGCGCGACGTCGCCCTGCTCCGTCGTCACCACCAGCACCGGCACCTTGCCGAGCGGCGACAGCTTGAGAAACCAGTCGGGTTTGTTGGCGAGATCGATGTCGACCCGCTCGAACGGCACGCCCTTCTCTTTCAGCGCGATCACGGCACGCTGTACGTAAGGACAAAGCTTGTGGCTGATCAGTTTCAGTGAAGCGGTCATGGCGGCGATCCCGGCGGTTCGATGCAACTGCATCCAATATAGATGCATCTGCATTCACCCGTCAAGATCCATGCACCTGCATCAACCCGCCTCGCCTCAAGGCCGCGCGATCACCCCGCCGGTCATCGGCATCGGTACGCCCGTGGTCGCCGGATAGGACAGCGGCAGGCCTTTCAGGCCACGCGCGGCGAGGAAGCCGAAGGCCTGCGCCTCGATGGCATCGGAGGCCCAGCCGAGGGTCTCGGCGGCCTCGACCGTGGCCGAGCCCACGCGGTCCCTAAGCATGCGCAGCATGGTGAGGTTGCGGGCGCCGCCGCCGCAGATGATCCAGCTCCGGGGCCGGCGCGGCAGCAGCGGAATGACCCGGGCGATCGCAGCAGCGGTGAAGGCCGTGAGTGTGGCCGCGCCGTCGGCCGGCGCCACGTCGCCGAGCTTGAGCGCGGTAAAGTCATTGCGGTCGAGCGATTTCGGCGGCGGGCTCGCGAAGAACGGCAATTCCAGCGCACGAGCGATCCAGCCTTCATCCGCCTTGCCCAGCGCTGCAAACTTGCCCTCCGCGTCGAAGGCCTGGTTCATGGTGCGGTACATGAAGTCGTCGAGCAGCGCGTTGCCCGGCCCGGTGTCGCAGGCGATCAGCGTGTCGTTGCCGTCGATATAGGTGATGTTGGAGACGCCGCCGATATTGACCACGACGATCGGACCCTCGCGCTCCAGCGAATTGGCCAGCGCCCGGTGGTAGACGGGTACGAGCGGCGCGCCCTGCCCGCCGGCCTCGACGTCAGCGGCGCGGAAGTCGTGCATGACAGGAATATGAATCACCCTGGCGAGCGCCGGCGCATCGCCGATCTGTACCGTCAGCCGCTTCTCGGGGCGATGCAGCACGGTCTGGCCATGGAAACCGACGATGTCGATGTCCTCCGGCCTCATCCGGTTCTGGGCAACGAAGGCGGCGACCGCCTCGGCATGGGCCAGCGTCACCGCGCGCTCGGCCTCGGCCAGAACGCCGGGCCGGGCATCGCGCTGCGACAGGTGTACCGCCTCGGAGAGTGCCAGGCGCAGCAGGTTACGCTCGGCCGGGCTATAGGGTCGGTAGCCGGACGGCCCGAACGCCTTCACCTGCTTCCCGTCGGTTTCGATCAGCGCGACGTCCACCCCGTCCAGCGAGGTGCCGCTCATCAAACCGAGTGCCGTCAACATCATGGATCAGCGTCCTCAACAGCCCCCCTCCGGCATGCCGATCTTGTGCCAGAGGGACACATCTTATAATGCCACAGCGCCAAGTGGCGGGCAGCAACCGAGTTCCCACTAAAGACCCTTAAATTGCTCCCAAAACAGTAAACCAAGAATTGTCAGGCACGCCGACAGATGACTGCATTTAAATCGGATTTCCTCAACACCCTGCAGGAACGTGGATTCATCCATCAATGCTCCGATTTCGAGGGGCTGGATGCGCTCGCCGCCAAGGGCGAGGCGACCGCCTATGTCGGCTACGATTGCACCGCCCGCTCGCTGCACATCGGCAATTACCTGACCATGATGATGCTGCACTGGCTGCAGCAGTCCGGCAACAAGCCGATCACGCTGATGGGCGGCGGCACCACCATGGTCGGCGATCCCTCCGGCAAGGACGAGACGCGCGCGATGCGCACCGTCGCCGAGATCGAGGCCAACAAGGAATCGATCCGCGGCGTGTTCGCGAAGGTGCTGCGCTATGGCGAAGGCAAGAGCGACGCCATCATGCTCGACAATGCAGAGTGGCTGACCAAGCTGAACTGGATCGAGATGCTGCGCGACGTCGGCCGGCACTTCTCGGTCAACCGCATGCTGACCATGGACTCCGTGCGCCTGCGTCTCGAGCGCGAGCAGGAGATGAGCTTCATCGAGTTCAACTACATGGTCTGCCAGGCCTACGACTTCGTCGAGCTCGCCAAGCGTACCGGCTGCAAGTTGCAGATGGGCGGCTCCGACCAGTGGGGCAACATCATCATGGGCGTCGATCTCGGTCGCCGCATGGGCACCCATCAGCTGTTCGCGCTGACGACGCCGCTGCTGACGACGGCGTCGGGCGCCAAGATGGGCAAGACCGCGCAAGGCGCGGTCTGGCTCAACGCCGACCAGTTCTCGCCTTATGATTTCTGGCAGTACTGGCGCAACACCGAGGATGCCGACGTCGGCAAGTTCCTGAAACTGTTCACGACGCTGCCGATCGCTGAGATCAAGAAGCTCGAGGCGCTCGGCGGCTCCGAGATCAACGAGGCCAAGAAGGTGCTCGCGACCGAGGCGACCGCGCTGCTGCACGGCCGCGACGCAGCAAACGAAGCAGCCGAAACCGCGCGCCGCACTTTCGAGGAAGGCGCGCTCGCAGAGAGTCTCCCGACCGTGGAAATTCCGCGCGGCGAACTCGACGCAGGGCTCGGCGTGCTCAACGCCTTCGTCAAGGCGGGCCTGGTTGCCTCCAATGGCGAAGCGAGGCGCCAGATCAAGGGCGGCGGCCTTCGCGTCAACGATGCGCCCGTCACCGACGAGAAGATGGCGCTGTCAGTGGCCAATCTGACGCCGGAAGGCGTGGTCAAGCTGTCCTTCGGCAAGAAGAAGCACGTCCTGATCAAGCCTGCATAGGCGTATGAGCTTTTGATGCTTGTCAGGGCGCGTCGATGCGCGCTCCCTGACGGGCAATGGACCAGAACACGCCCAGGGAGACGAACAAGGACGGCCTTGCGGCGACACCGCAAGGCGCCGTGCGCATCGCGCTCACCGTGCTTGCGCTCTGCTTCACGCTGGCCGTGCTGGGCCGCGGGCTCGGCGACAGCTTCACGGTGTTCCTGAAGCCGATCTCGGAAAGCTTTGGCTGGGACCGCGCGCAGATCGTCTCGGTCTATTCGCTCACCTGGCTCGCGAGCGGCCTCACCGCCCCCTTCGTCGGACGCCTGTTCGATCATTCCGGACCGCGCATCGTCTATGCACTCGGCCTGCTGCTGCTCGGCGCCGCCTTCCTGATCGCCGCGCACGCGCAGCATCTGTGGCAATTCCAGCTCTCGATCGGCCTCTGCGTCGGCATCGGCATCGCCTTCATCGGCATCGTGCCGAACTCGATCCTGCTCGGCCGCTGGTTCGGGCCGCGCCTGCCGACCGCGATGTCGGTGGTGTATTCGGCGATGGGCGGCGGCGTGCTGGCGCTGCTGCCGGCCTCGCAACTGCTGATCGATCACATCGGCTGGCGCGACACCTACCAACTGTTCGGCTTCGCCGCATTGGGCCTGCTGGTACCGCTCCTGCTCTTGCCGTGGCGGCTGTTCGCCGCGGGCTCGCCGCATGTCGTGAAGAGGACCGATCCTGATTTCGTCGACAACGGCTGGACGCTTCTCGGCGCGATGCGTCACCACGCCTTCTGGGCGCTGTTCTCGACCTTCTTCTTCACCGCCGTCGGCATGTATGCGATCGCAGCCCAGATCGTGGCCTATCTGATCGATGCCGGCTTTCCGCCGCTCCAGGCCGCGACCGCCTGGGGCTTCTCCGGCGTCGTGCTGGTGTTCGGGATGCTCGGCGTCTCCGCGCTCGATGGGCTGATCGGACGGCGGCCGTCCGTGCTGCTGAGCTACGCCATCTCGATCCTCGGTATCGTCCTGCTCTGGCTGCTGCAATATTCGCCGAACATTCTGTTGCTCACCGGCTTCGTCGTCTGCTTCGGCAGCATGATGGGCTCGCGCGGCCCGCTGATCAGCGCGACCGCGATGCGGATCTTCCAGGGCAAGCGCGTCGGCACCATCTACGGCACGATCTCGATCGGCAGTGGGCTCGGCTCGGCATTCGGCTCCTGGAGCGGCGGCCTGATCCACGACGCGACCCACGGCTACAACGCACTGCTCGCCTTCGCACTTGCGAGCGTCGTCCTCGGAATGATTCCATTCCTGATTGTGCCCGCCTTGCGCCGATAGGTATCTCAGGGGTAACCTGATCGCATTCGCGCCACCGGAAAATTACGGACGGGACTGGTGCGAATACGCGCAAAAAATACGGGCTGCACGCGGCTGAAACCCCAGCCTGCGGTGTTATGTCCGACATGACAAAAATGTCAGCGCGGAATTTATCCTGGGTGGCTTGCGAGGAGGAACCGAATGCGGTCCAAGTCGCTAGATTGGATGGAGGGCAAAACCAATGGACTTTTCTTTTCTCTCTCGCTTTCAACCGGTTCTTCTGAGCCTGTTTCGCTTCATCACCGGCCTCTTGCTGTTCCAGTACGGCATCGCAAAGCTGTTCAAGTTCCCGCCTGTGCCGATGTTCGCAAAAGTCGAACTGATGTCACTCTACGGCGCGGCCGGGACGATCGAGCTGGTGGTTGGCGGGCTGTTGATGATCGGCCTGTTCTCGCGCCTCGCCGCTTTCATCCTCTCGGGTGAAATGGCCTTCGCCTACTTCATGGGTCACATGTTCAAGGGCGATGCGCCGGTGTTCCTGCCGCTGCTCAATGGCGGCACCGCAGCGATCCTGTTCTGCTTCGCCTGCCTCTACCTGTCGGCCGCCGGCGGCGGTCCGATCAGCGTCGATGCCGCGATGGGCAAGGAGAGCGGCGCAGCCGGCGGCGCGTTCGCCCGGCGCTGAGGCGCCCCCCGGATCACTTCGCAAGCAACGCGGCACCGGCGGATTCGCCGGTGCCGCATCAACGCGCCCCCAGCACGTTCCAGATCAGAACGAGGGCCGCGACCAGCAGCGCGGACATGATGATGCGATGAACGAATCGATTCATTGCCGGTCCTGCCCTGCTCCGTAGCTACCAGAATCCAACATCGATTTTCCCGGACAGTCCGCATCGGCAGACGCCGAAACGCGGCGATTTGCCTGCAGAATTGTGCATCGGGCTGCGAAAGGTGTTGCGCGCGGCAGCGCGCCGCACGCGTCCATTCATGATTGGTAAGAACTTCATGCTACCGACGCGAGCAATAACAACCATTTGTAGAGGCCGCGATGAAGCTGCTCAGCCATCTGAAGATCCGCACCAAGCTCGCCAGCATGGTCTGCCTCGCGGCGCTCACGGTGACGGCCATCATCGGCGTATCGACCGTGCTCAGCAAGAGCCGCATGATGGAGGACCGCGTCCAGCAGATGCGGACCGCGGTGGAGCTGCTCTACAACTACGCACAATCGCTCCAGGACGAGGTTGCCGCCGGCAAGCTGACGCAGGCCGAGGCCAAGGCCCAGTTCCACCAGCGCGGCCGCCGCATGAGCTTCAACGGCGGGCAAGGCTACCCCGTCGTCTACAATCCCGACACCTCGCTGTTCGTGAACGGCGCCAACCAGCAGCTTGAAGGCAAGATCACCGGCGCGACCGACTCCAACGGCGTTCTCATCGCCGACGCCATCCTCAACGCGGCCAATCAGAATGCGCAGGGCGGCGTGGCCTCCTATCTCTATCCCCGCCCCGGCCAGACCGAGCCCGTGCGCAAGACCGTGTTCACGCGCAAATTCGTCCCCTGGAACGTGACGATCAGCTACGGCCTTTACGTCGACGACATCGACGCCGACGTGCGCGCGCTGACGCTGGAGCTCGCTGCGATCGGCGTCGGCCTGATGCTGCTGATGGCGACGCTGTCCTGGCTGATCGCCCGTGACGTGCTCGGCGCGCTCGACCGCCAGAAGAACCGCATGCAGGCGATTTCCGAAGGCGCCATCGACAAGCCGGTCGAAGAGACCGACCGCGGCGACGAGATCGGCCGCATGGCAGAGACGCTTGAGGTGCTCAGACAAACCGCGCTGACGGCTCGCACGCTGGAGGCCGAGCAGGTCGCCGCCAAGTCCCGCAACGAGCAGGAGAAGCGCGAGGCCCTGATTGCGCTTGCCGACCGCTTCGATGCCTCCGTCGGCCAGCTCGTCGGCCTGATGGCCTCCGGCTCCGGCGAGCTCGAGACCACCGCCAAGTCGATGTCGTCGACCGCCGAAGGCACCAACCGCCGCGCCGCCGTGGTCGGCTCGGCCGCCACCGAAGCCAGCCAGCGCGTCCAGACCGTGGCCTCCGCCGCGGAAGAACTCTCCTCCTCCATCACCGAGATCAGCCGCCAGGTCGCGCAGTCCGCCGAAGTGACGGGGCGCGCCGTCGACAGCGCGCGCCGCACCGACACCATCGTGCGCGCGCTCTCGGACGGCGCCCAGCAGATCGAGCACGTCGCCGAGCTGATCTCCAGCATCGCAGCTCAGACCAACCTGCTCGCGCTCAACGCCACCATCGAGGCCGCGCGTGCCGGTGAAGCCGGCCGCGGCTTTGCCGTCGTCGCCTCCGAGGTGAAGTCGCTGGCGAGCCAGACTGCGGAAGCCACCCGCGAGATCGGCGACAAGATCGCGCAGATCCAGGGCGCCACCAAGGAGGCCGTCGACGCCATCGGCGGCATCACCGCCACCATCGAGGAGGTCAGCCGCATCGCCACCTCGATCGGCGCGGCCATCGAGGAGCAAGGCGCCGCCACCGCCGAGATCGCCCGCAGCGTCTCGCAGACGGCGGAGGCGACCAAGGAGGTCACGACCAATATCGGCGGCGTCTCGACCGCCGCCAACGAGACCGGCAACGCCGCCGGCATGGTGCTCGCCGCAGCTAGCAACCTTTCCAAGCAGGCCGAGCAGCTCACCGGCGAAGTCGGAACGTTCCTGAAGGGCGTGCGCGCGGCGTGAGCCGCGCGACATCCGTGGCTCGAACACGACGATGCATCGACGAATCGATGCATCGATTGATGCCAGCGCTCGAGCGCGCAAACACGATCACAATCCATATTTTTCCGGACACGTCGCCGCAGGCGTTGGCGTCTCGCCTGCATATGCGTGTCCATGGCTGCGCGGATTGCGGTGCGCTCGAACACGCCATCCCCTGCGTTCAGGAATGGTAAGAACTTCCTGATACGGCTGCGCGAGAACAAGCATTCTACAACCGTTCCCGAGGCCGTCATGACGCTGCTCAGTCACCTGAAGATCCGCACCAAGCTCGCCAGCATGGTCTGTCTCGCGGCGCTCACGGTCACCGCGCTCATCGTGGCATCCGCCTATCTCAGCAAGACCCGCATGCTCGACGATCGCGCGCGCCAGATGCAGACGGCGGTCGATCTGCTGCACGGCTTTGCGCAATCGCTCCATGACGAGGTCGCGGCCGGCAAGATGACGCTCGCCGACGCGCAGGCCCAGTTCAAGCTGCGCGGACGGCAGATGAAGTTTGGCGGCGGCCAGGGCTACCCCGTCGTCTACACCGCCGATTCAACCGTCATGATGAACGGCGGCGCGCCTCAGCTCGAGGGCAAGAACAACGGCATCAAGGATGCCAATGGCATCGTGATCGGCGATGCCACCGTCAACACGGCGAGGCAAGCTCCCGAAGGCGCCATCCTGTCCTATCTTTTCCCGCGTCCGGGCGAGACCGTTCCGGTTCGCAAGCTGGTGTTCGCCCGCTACTTTGCGCCCTGGAACGTCGCAATTGCCTACGGCCTCTATGTCGACGACATCGACGCCGACGTGCGTGCGCTGACGCTGGAGCTAGCCGCGATCGGCGTCGGCCTGATGCTGCTGATGGCGACACTGTCCTGGCTGATCGCCCGCGACGTGCTCGGCGCGCTCGACCGCCAGAAGAACCGCATGCAGGCGATCTCCGAAGGCGCCATCGACAAGCCGGTCGAGGAGACCGACCGCGGCGACGAGATCGGCCGCATGGCCGAGACGCTCGAAGTCCTGCGCCAGACCGCGCTGACGGCCCGCACGCTCGAAGCCGAGCAGGTTGCCGCCAAATCCCGCAGCGAGCAGGAGAAGCGCGAGGCCCTGATCGCGCTTGCCGACCGCTTCGATGCCTCCGTCGGCCAGCTCGTCGGCCTGATGGCCTCCGGCTCCGGCGAGCTCGAGACCACCGCCAAGTCGATGTCCTCGACCGCCGAAGGCACCAACCGCCGCGCCGCCGTGGTCGGCTCGGCCGCCAATGAGGCCAGCCAGCGCGTCCAGACCGTCGCCGCCGCCGCCGAGGAGCTCTCCTCCTCCATCACCGAGATCAGCCGCCAGGTCGCGCAATCGGCCGAAGTGACGGGGCGCGCCGTCGACAGCGCGCGGCGCACCGACACCATCGTGCGCGCGCTCTCGGACGGCGCCCAGCAGATCGAGCACGTCGCCGAGCTGATCTCCAGCATCGCAGCTCAGACCAACCTGCTCGCGCTCAACGCCACCATCGAGGCCGCGCGTGCCGGTGAAGCCGGCCGCGGCTTTGCCGTCGTCGCTTCCGAGGTGAAGTCGCTGGCGAGCCAGACTGCGGAAGCCACCCGCGAGATCGGCGACAAGATCGCGCAGATCCAGGGCGCGACCAAGGAGGCCGTCGACGCCATCGGCGGCATCACCGCCACCATCGAGGAGGTCAGCCGGATCGCCACCTCGATCGGCGCGGCCATCGAGGAGCAAGGCGCCGCCACCGCCGAGATCGCCCGCAGCGTCTCGCAGACCGCGGAGGCGACCAAGGAGGTCACCACCAATATTGGCGGCGTCTCGACCGCCGCCAACGAGACCGGCAACGCCGCCGGCATGGTGCTCGCCGCCGCCTCCAACCTCTCCAAGCAGGCCGAGCAGCTCTCCGGCGAAGTCGGGACGTTCCTGAAGGGTGTGCGCGCGGCGTAGGGGACGAACTACAACGTCCCCCGCTTCTATCGCCGCGCGAGGTTACAGCCGCTCGACAGCTGACGCGTCGAGCCGGTCGAGCCGTCGCTGGACTGCGACGGGAATTCCTCGAACGGCGAGTTCTGCTTGCCGGTGTTGAACTCGAAGATCTTGCGGAACAGGCCGGGCGCCATCGCCGAGATCGGATTGACGCGCATCACGGGCGCGGCCGGCGTGCCGACAACCTCATAGGTGACGCCGATCAGGCCCTCATTGTTGCCGCCGCCGAGGAAGATGCCGAACAGCGGAATCTGGCCGAAGATGTTGTTGACGCCGTACATCGGCACGAAGGTGCCGCTCATGCACACCTGGTTGCCGGGATAGTCGATCGAGCCTTCGATGGTGGCGCCGATCATCGGGCCCTTGACCACGCCGTCGCGGATCGTGAGCGCGCCGTTCTGCCGGGTGAACTCGGCGCGGAGCGCACTGAAGGAGACGCCGTTGCCGGTGCCGTTGGGCGCGCCCGCGGCGACGCGCTCGAGCTGCGCCTCGCCCTTCACGGTGAAGTCGCGCACGTTGATGAGGCCCTCGCGCGAGGTGTTCGGCTCCGACGTCGGCGGCTCCATCGCCACCACCATCTGACCGCCGACCGCCTTGGTGTAGGTGTCGGTGAAGCGCAGCAGCGCGCCGGCATCGTTGGTCTGGAGGTAGATCACCTCGCGATTGCCCTGGGCACGGCCGCCGCGCAGATCAGCCGCAACGGGCGTGTCGCGGCCGATCTTGCCGCTCAGCGTGAAAGCCTTGATGGCGCCGCTGCGCTTGGACATCTTGGCATCGACGCTGCGCATCGCCTCGCCGTTGAACCCGGCGACCGCGCCGAGCTTCACGTCGATGTCGAAATCGATGTTCTTCAGCTTGCTCTTGTCGTCCTTGGAATTGCCTGAGATCGCCGACTTCAGGAAGCCGCGGCCGTCGAACACGTCGCCGCGCATGGTGCCGCGCACCACGCCATCCTGGCTGCGTTCGACCTTCAACGACGCCTTGTCACCGTCGGACGGCGCATAGGTCGGGAAGTTCGCGTTCAGGAGATCGCCATTCGGATCGACCTCGAGCGAGCCCTTGATCGAGGCGCCGCCGCCTTCGATGACGATGTCCTCGAAGCGGGTCGACTGCGCCGTCGGCACCACCTTGAAGCTGGCCTTGCCGGACTTGCCCGGCAGCTTGACCCAGCCGGGCAGGATATTGTCGAGCTTGACCGAGGTCAGGTCGGCCTCGACGCCGAGCTTGGTCGTCTGGTCCGCGCTGCTCGCGATCTTGCCCGACAGCTTGATTGGCAGCGAGCCGCTGACGGCGGGGCTGAGATCGAAGCCGAGGCGCGCGCGGCTCGCATCGTCCAGCGTCGCCTGCAATCTGACGTCGGCATCGCCCTCGGCCTGCTTGCGATAGTCGAGCGAGGCGGCCTGCCCGTTGATCTTGACGTCGCCCTTGACCTGGTAGCCCTGGTTATTGGCGGCGATCTTCAGATTGTTGGCCTCGAGCTTCTGGTTCATCACCAGCTTGTCGGCGGCAAAGCCATTGAGATCGGCGGTCACGGCGTAGGTCGTGTCGGCCTTGGTCAATTCGCCCTTGACCGGCATGCCGAGCTGGATGCTCGCCGAGAACGTACCCTTGCTGGTGTTGGGATCGACCACGGTGGCCGACAGATCGCTCAGTCGATCGTTCGAGAGCATTTCGGCCGCCGCAGGCACCGGACCGTCGACGCGGAACCTGGTGCGCGAGGGCGACGGCTTGGGCGCCATGTCGGGCACCTCGAAGGTGAAGTCGGAGATCGTGATCTTGCGACCGGCCGGCGTGTCGGCAATGCCCTGCCCGATATTCACCGTCGCCGTGCGTCCGGTCACGCGCGCCTTGAGGTCGGCATCGCGCACGACAGGCATGCCGTCCACCGGGCGGACTGCGACGCCGCTCGCGACGATGTTGACCGACAGGCCGTCGTCGGGGATCGGCGGTCCCTTGCGTGGAAGGTTCTTGACCGGCGAGTTGATGCCGATCTCGATGCGCTGCAGCGTGCCGCGCTCGATCCGTTCGATCACCCATTCACGCAATTCGGGGACGATCAGCGTCGGCCACATCCGCTTGAGCGCGGAGGCCGACATCGGCGTTCCCGCAAAGCCAAGCGTGAGCCGCGGCTCGCCCGAATAGTCGATGGCGCCGGTGCCGGCGACGCCGATCTCGCCGTTGGAGACATCGGCCTGCGTCAGCAACAGGCGCTTGTGGTCGGTGTCGAAGCGGAAGCCGATCGCGATGCGGTTGAAGACGAGCGGCGGCTCGTTGTCGATACCGCCAAGAAGGATCGATCCGCCGCTGAAGCCGAGCTGCCAGTCGTTGATGTTGCCGTTGGGCGGCTCGACATGGGCCAGAAGCGTCAGGCGGTTGGCGCCGGAGAGGATCTTGAAGGGTGCCACCAGCACCCGCCGGTTGGCGTCCCATTCGACGTTGATCTCGGCGGAATCGATCGCCATCGGATAGTCGGGCGTGTCGGTGTCGATGATGTTGCCCGCGCCGACCGCGATCTTGCCGCGGAAGAAGGTCGGCACACCGTCGCGGCCGAGCTCGCCCTTGAGCTCGCCGGTCAGCGGCAAATCGGCGGTATAGGTGAGATCCTTCACCCGCAGCGCGAGGAGGATGTTGGAGGTCGAGACCTTGTCGGCCTTGATGTCGACCGAGCGCACGCCATTCTCGGCGGGACCGATCGTGGCGCGCAGCATCCAGGGCCGCGCGCCCTCCTCGCCGAGGCTGAGCGCGACGCCGCCGTGGCTCGGCCGGCGCAGGCTGAGCGTGATGTTCTCAAAGCTCCATTTGCTGCCACGCTGCTGATCGTCGACGATCAGATTGCCGTTCTTCAGACCGATCTCGTTGAGATTCTGACCGTCGAGGCCGGTCATGCTCAGACTGTCGAGCCAGTCGAGGCCCTGGAGGATCCCGCTCTGTGCGCTCGCCTGAGGCGCGCCTTGCGATGCGGCTTGAGATGGATCCTGGCCCGCCGGCGCCGTGGCGAATGGCGGCGGCGGAACGCCGTTGCGCGGAAACGTCGGCGGCAGGCCCGCATCCTTCTTGGAGGCAACGCCGGTTGCCAGCGGTTTTGCGGTGTCGCCGGCCGAGACCGTGACGGTGCCGTCGGGTGCGATGCGGATCGCGAGCTCGGCATCGACGAGATTGAGGCTTTCCGCGCGCAAATGCCCCATCAGCAGGCCGGCGCCCGACAGCCTCACCTCGGCCTTCGGGGCGCTGGCGACGATGGCATGGTCGCGGTCGCGCACGATGATGTCGCGGATGCGCACGGCGATACGGACCCGCCCGGCGCGCTCGATCTGGGTGCCGCCGACCTCGACCGTGTTGCCGTGGCCGATATTGTCCTCGATGGCGGCGGCAAGCCAGGGCGTCGCGATGTCGAGATTGATGGGGCCGGCGCCGAGCCGCCACCACAGCGCGCCGAAACAACCGACGAAGATGACGATGAGCGCGCCGACGACGACGGCCAGCCGCTTCAGCCAGCGACCGCCGCCCAGCCAGCGGGGCAGCGACCCGAATCCGTCACCAAAGCGATGGAGGCCCGAATTGGAACGCGACAACAGCCGGCGCGCCCGATGGCCCGCCGCCGCTTCCTGATCCGGATCCCAGTCGGCCTCGTCCCATTCCTGCGGCTCAGGTTGGCCGCCGCGCCGATCGAAATCCCGATTGTAATCCTGGGGCGACGTATTCCTTGCCATTGCCTCTCGATACAGGCGCCCATCGTAAGATTGAACGCCGCCGGGACCGCAGCCGTCCACGGGACGCGAAGCCCCCTGCGCCGGCACTGCCGCCATACCTCGAATATTCCTGCTGTTCGTCATTTCGCCCCGGGAGCGCGTTCAACGAGCAGTGGGGTGGTGCGTGGAATTCCTTGTAACCATACTCCGGCGTCGTCAGACTTGCCCAGCCAAGGGCGCGATTCCGGCACACCGGACGAGAGCTGCAATACCGCTTCGGTTGACCCGTCGAAAGCGTCGAAAGGAAGGCGTATGTCCAAGAAATCCCGAAAGAAATCGTCCAAAACGCCCTCCGGCAGTGCAACAGCTAAAAAGAAGGCCCCGAAAACCAGGGCAACAACTCAAACAAAGGCCGCGAAAACACAGCGGGCACCGGCCAGCAAATCAACCGCGACCATAGCAAAGACAGCATCGCATGGGGCCGCATCGAAACAGTTAAATTCCTCCAAATCGACCTCTGCGGCGAAGCTGACCGAAGGTCAGAAGGCGCCCGCCTTCCGCCTGCCCCGCGATGGCGGCGGTGTGGCGACGCTGTCGGACTATGCCGGCCGGAAGCTCGTCCTGTTCTTCTATCCCCGCGCCGACACTCCCGGCTGCACCCGGGAAGCCATCGACTTCACGCGCCTTGCAGGTGCCTTCGCCGACGCCGGCACCGCCGTGCTCGGCGTCTCCGCGGATTCGTTAAAGGCCCAGGAGAAGTTCCGTGACAAGCACAGCCTCGGCGTCCCCCTGATCTCGGACGAGAAGCACGAGATGCTGGAGGCTTATGGCGCGTGGGGCGAAAAATCCATGTACGGCAAGAGCTTCCTCGGGATTCTTCGTACCACGGTACTGGTCGGAAGCGATGGCAAAGTGGCCAGGGTCTGGCGCAACGTCCGGGTCGACGGCCATGCCGACCAGGTGCTGGAAGCGGCAAGAAGTCTTTAACCAGCCCGTTAAGTTCTAGCGGTTCCGTTTCCGGAAAATTAACCATGACCGGCCCAGATTGCTGCGGCAATTAGGCCGCAAGGAACCCATCCGACCGGCGCCGGGAGTGCCGATGTCGAAAAGTTCTGCCCAATATTCGCAGTACCCCCAGCATCATCCCCACGACCACGGACGGGCCTTCCATCGGCGTCCCGTCCCTGTCGCGGCGGCCGCCGCGATCCCCCTTCCCGACGCCGACGACGCCTACACCATCGTCCATCACGGCAAGCAGGTTCGCCTCGGCCCAGTCGTGTTCTGGATCGTGGTCGGCACCATCGTGCTGCTCGGCCTGTGGTCGGCCGCGACCGCCACCTATTTCGCTTTCCGCGACGACGTGCTGACCCGGCTGATCGCCCGCCAGGCCGAGATGCAGTACGCCTATGAGGACCGCATCGCCGAACTGCGTGCCAAGGTCGATCGCACCACCAGCCGCCAGCTGCTCGACCAGGAGCAGTTCGACCAGAAGCTCGACCAGATCATGAAGCGCCAGACGGCGCTGGAGTCCCGGGCGACGGCGCTGGGCGCCATGCCTGACGTGACCGGATCGATCCCCCGCGCGGCGCCGCAGCGTGGCGACGCCGGTCAGGGCGCGACCCAGGGCACGCCAAAACCGTCGCCGATCAGCGACACCGTGATCTTCGTGGCACCGCCGGATCGCGAAGCGCGACTCGAATCGCGCGCCCCCGCCACCCTGGCTCCGCCGACCAGCCAGTTCGCCAAGAACCAGGGTTTCGACAACGTCCTGGTTCGCCTCACCACCTCGCTCGATCAGGTCGAACGCCGCCAGATGGCAGCCCTCGGCGCTGTCGAGGAAGGCATGGATTCGCGCATGCGCCGGATGCGCGGCGTCGTCAGCGATCTCGGCCTCAACCTCGCCAGTCTCGAAGCCGCCGTGCCGCGCAGCGCGATGGGCGGACCGTTCGTCCCGGTCAAGCTGACGGCCAACGCCGGGCCGTTCGAGAAGCAGCTCAATCGCATCAACACGACCCGTGCCGAGATGGACAGGCTCAACCGCACGCTGGCGCTGGTGCCGTATCGCAAGCCCGTCATCGGCGAGGTCGAGTTCACCTCCGGTTTCGGCGTGCGCAGCGATCCCTTCCTGGGCCGGCCCGCGATGCACACCGGCCTCGACTTCCGCGCCGCGACCGGCGATCCCGTCCGCGCCACCGCCTATGGCAAGGTGGTCTCGGCGGGCTGGTCCGGCGGCTACGGCCGCATGATCGAGGTCGACCACGGCAACGGGCTCTCGACCCGCTACGGCCATCTCTCCGAGATCAACGTCAAGGTCGGCGAGATCGTGAAGATCGGCCAGGTCGTCGGTCTCGTCGGCTCGACCGGCCGTTCCACCGGTCCGCATCTGCACTATGAGACCCGCATCGACGGCGAAGCGGTCGATCCGCAGAAATTTTTGCGCGCCGGCGTGCGCCTCAGCGCGGGCTAGGTCCGGGCTCTACCGTGCGAACACGCATCAGACACGAGGCTGGCACGCCTTCAGGAAGAATTTGAGCCCAGCCTCGATTCCCTCCTCGACCGCTTTTTCGGTGAGTTCGCTGAGGCCGAGGACAATCATCAGTGGCAGTTCGCCGCGGATCAGCGACAGGAATTGCGTGGCGGCTTCCATCGGATCGTCGAATTCGAGCAGCTTCTGGGCCCTGGCTTCCTCGAGAAATCCGGATAGTCGCCGAATCGTCGCCTGCGGTCCGCTTTCATAGAAGAGCCGGGCGAGCACGGGAAACCGGCCACTCTCGTTGGCGATGATGCGGACGAAAGCGAAGTCCTTTCCATGAATGAAGGCGCTCAGGTACTGCTTGGCGAATGCGCGCAGCGCCTCGGACAATCCAGCCGACAGCTGGGGCAGCGGCAAGTCGCGTTGCAGGCTCTCACACTCCGCAACGATTAAAGAAGCGAACAAGGCCTCCTTGCTCGGAAAGTACGCATAGAGCGTGGCCTTCGAGACGCCAGCGGCTTTCGCGATGGCGTCCATGCTGGTCGCGGAAAATCCCTGGTCGAGAAACATCTGCCACGCCGCACGGGTGACGATGTCCATCTTGCGGCCCGCCGGTACGCTCGACTGCTCAGGAGCAGCAGGGGCGATCGTGTCGATCAATGTCAGCTCTCCGTCGGCTCGAGAATCGGTGTGGTCGGTATCGAGGTGCACAATGACCGCGCATCAACAACTTGAAAGAACAATGAGGCAGTCCGGACGTGGCCCCGGGCGCCATAGCACTCACACGGTTGTCATAAAACTAAACAGTTCAGTACCATTGACAAGACCCCGCGACCGCGACAAGTACTGAACGGTTCAGTTTTATCCAGGGCCCGGATGTCGTTCAGAACATTTCTCCGCATAGGCGGCTTAATTCCTCTGGTTCAGGCCACGATCTCCTTGGGCGGCTGTGCGGTCGGCCCGGATTTCGAAACGCCAGCTGCGCCGGCGGTCAACGGCTACACGGCGGACGGACTGCCCGCGACCCCGGCCGCGGGCGGCCCCGGCGGCACAGCGCAACGCTTCGTGAGCGGCTCGGACGTGCCGGCAGTCTGGTGGCAGGTGTTTCGCTCACGGCAGATCGCAGCCTTTGTCCGCGAATCGATCGACAACCACCCTGATCTTGCCGCCGCGCAAGCAGCGCTCCGCCAGGCCCGCGAAGTCGCGGCAGCCGACACCAGCGCGCTGCTGCCGTCGATCACCGGGAGCGACAGTGCGACTCGCAGTCAGGTGCCCGCGGCAGAGTCCGGACAGGCCGGCTCGTCGTCTCCCTACACCCTCTACAAGACGTCGGTGCCAGTTTCGTTTACGCCCGACATCTTCGGGGGCAAGGCGCGCGGGATAGAATCCGACCTCGCCTATGCCGAATACCAGCGCTTCCAACTCGAAGCGACCTACCTGACGCTGACCGCGAATGTCGTGACGACGGCGATCAGCGATGCCTCCTATGCGGCTCAAATCCGCGTCACCGAGGAGCAGATCGAGGGGCAGCGTCAGCTGGTCGCGCTGCTCGAACAGCAATTCGCACTCGGCGCCGTCTCCAACAGCGACGTCCTGACCCAGAAGGCCCAGCTTGCACAGACCGTCGCGACTCTTCCGCCGTTGCAGAAGTCGCGCGCGCAAAACCGCAACCAGCTGATGGCCTATCTCGGCCGGCTGCCGAGCCAGGACAAAGGTGAGGCGGTCCCGCTGGCAAATCTGCGCCTGCCGCGCGACCTTCCGGTCAGTGTCCCGTCGCTGCTGGTGCGGCAGCGCCCGGACATCCGTGCGGCGGAAAGCCAAGTGCATCAGGCCAGCGCCAATGTCGGCGTTGCCACTGCCAACATGCTTCCGAACGTCACGCTGTCGGCCTCGGGGGGCAGTTCGGCATTGGCGCTGTCAGGACTTTACGGCCCGCAGTCAGCCGCCTGGAGCGTGGCCGCGAGCGTCACGGGACCGATCTTCGATGCCGGCAACCTGTTCCACACCAAGGAGTCCAAGGTCGCGGCGATGGAACAGTCCGCCGCGAAGTATCGCTCGACCGTGATCACCGCATTCCAGAACGTGGCCGACGCGCTCCGCGCGATCCAGTCGGACGCTGCGCTGCTGAGGGCCCAGGTCGAGGCTGAGAAAACCTCAGCCGAAAGCCTGAAAATGTCCCAGGCCCAGTTCAAGGCCGGCTCCACCACGTTCATCACCGTCATCAACGCCGAACAGACGTTGCTGACGGCGCGGCTCAACCGTGTGAAGGCGCAGGCCTCGCGCTATGCCGACACCGTGGCGCTTTACCAGGCCCTCGGCGGCGGCTGGTGGAATCGCGTCGATGAGACTCCCGCAGCCGAGGTAAGGCCCGCGGGCATTGCCGCGATATTCGTTCCCGCCGGGGCCCTGCCGGCACCACCGCCCCCGCCAGCCAACTGATGCGAAAGCTCAAAGCCATGTTCAAGCGCATGATCATCATGCTGTGTGTCATCGGAGCGGTGTTTGCCGCCCTCGCCTGGTTCGTCAATTTCCGCGCCGGCATGATCAGCCAGGTCATGGCCTCGCTCGCCGATCCGCCCCAGACGGTGTCGACGACCGCTGCGCAGTTCAGCGACTGGCAGTCGGCATTGACCGCCATCGGCACATTTCGCGCCGTGAACGGCGCCGATCTCTCGCTGCAACAGCCCGGCATCGTCGACAGCATTCATTTCGAATCCGGCAAGGACGTCGCCGCCGGCGACGCCTTGCTCGATCTGCGGATGGAGGACGACGTCGCCAAGCTGCAATCGCTCCAGGCCACCGCCGACGGCTACGGCATCACGTTGCGGCGCGACCAGGGCCAGCTCAAGATCAATGCGGTGAGCCAGGCCACCGTCGACAGCGACGCCGTGAACGAGCGCAACGCGCTGGCCCTGGTCGCTCAGCAGCGTGCGCTGGTGGATCAAAAGACATTACGGGCGCCGTTCGCCGGCCGTCTCGGTGTGCGTCAGGTCGATGTCGGCCAATATCTGACCGCGGGCACCACCATCGTCACCCTGCAGGCTCTCGACCGTCTCTTCGTCGATTTCACCCTGCCGCAGCAGGCGATCGATCAGGTCAAGGTCGGACAGACGGTCGTCGCGCGCGTCGACGCCTTTCCGGACCTCAGCTTCAAGGGCGTCGTGCAAGCGTTCAACTCCAAGGTTGATCAAGCCAGCCGCAACGTTCAGGTCCGCGCACTTTTTGACAATACGGACCGCAAGCTCCTGCCCGGCATGTTCGCACGGATCGATGTGCGCGTCGGCCAAACCGCGAGCTATCTCACGCTGCCGCAGACCGCCATCGTCTACAACACGTATGGCGAGTCGGTGTTCCTCGCCGTCAAGAGCGAGGCACCGGGCAAGCAGGGTTTGGTGGCCCGCCAGACCTTCATCAAGACCGGCGCCACCCGTGGCGATCAGGTGGCCGTGATCTCGGGTCTCGATCGGGACGCAACCGTCGTCACCGCAGGCCAGATCAAGCTGCGCAACGGCACCCTGCTGAAGGTCGACAACTCCATTCCCCTGGCGAACGATCCCAATCCCGCCCCCGCCGATCACTGAGGAGGCAGAACGTGTCCTTTACCGACATCTTCATTCGCCGGCCGGTGCTTGCCATCGTCGTCAGCCTGATGATCCTGGTGCTGGGTCTGAAGTCGATGACTTCGCTGCCCATCCTGCAATATCCGCGAACACAGAATGCGATCGTCACCGTCACGACGACGTACTACGGCGCCGATCCGGCGATCGTCGCAGGATTCATCACCACGCCGCTCGAAAATGCCATCGCCCAGGCCAATGGCATCGACTACATGACGTCGAGCAGCCGGCCCAGCACCTCGACCATCACGGTCAACCTGCGGCTCAACTTCGATTCCGGCAAGGCGCTGACCGAGATCAATACCAAGGTGAACTCGGTGCTCAATCAGCTTCCGAGCGGCGTCCAGCAGCCGGTGCTGACGGTCAAGGTCGGTCAGACCATCGATGCCATGTATCTCGGCTTCAGCAGCGACGTGCTGGCGCCAAACCAGATCACCGACTATCTGATCCGTGTGGTGCAACCCAAACTGCAGGCCGTGCCCGGCGTGCAGACCGCTGAACTGCTCGGCAACAAGACTTTCGCGCTACGCGCCTGGCTCGATCCGATCAAGCTTGCGGCGTACGGGCTGACCGCGTCCGATGTATCGACCGCGCTGTCCGGCAACGACTACATCGCCGGGCTTGGCACCACCAAGGGCCAGATGGTGCAGGTCAACCTGACGGCCGCGACCAATCTGAAGTCGTTGCAGGAGTTTCGCGACCTCGTGGTCAAGCAGGCCGGCGTCTCCAACGTCAAGCTGTCCGACGTCGCGAATGTCACGCTGGGGTCCGAGGATTACGAATCGTCGGTCGGATTCAACGGCAAGCGCGCGGTCTATATCGGCATCCAGGTGGCGCCAAACGCCAACCTCCTCGACGTCATCAAAGGCGTCCGCGCCGTCTATCCCGACATCAAGGCGCAGCAGCCGGAGGGGCTGAATTCCGAGATCATCTACGATTCCACCGAATTCGTGAACAGCTCCATCGACGAGGTGATCCATACCTTGCTCGAAGCTCTTCTGATCGTCACCGTGGTGGTGTTCCTGTTCCTCGGCTCATGGCGTTCAGTGCTGATTCCCGTGATCGCCATACCGCTGTCGCTGGTCGGCACCTTCACCATGCTGCTGGCGCTCGGCTTCTCGATCAACCTCCTGACGCTGCTGGCGCTGGTGCTCGCAATCGGTCTCGTGGTCGATGACGCCATCATCGTCGTCGAGAACGTCAACCGGCATCTGGCCGAGGGCACAAAGCCGCTGCAGGCGGCGATCATCGCCGCACGGGAACTTTCAGGTCCTATCGTGGCCATGACCGTCGTGCTGATCGCGGTCTACGTGCCGATCGGATTTCAGGGCGGCCTGACCGGAGCGCTCTTCACCGAATTCGCCTTTACGCTTGCTGGCGCCGTTGCGGTGTCGGCCGTCATCGCGTTGACGCTCACGCCGATGTGCTGCGCCTTCATCCTCAAGCCGCCGAAGACCGGAAAGCCGACGCTCGACGACCGCATCGTCGCGTTCATCGATGCGCGGATGGACACGTTGCAACATCGATATCGGCGCCTGCTCGCCGCCAGCCTGACCACAATTCCGGTCACGGTCGTGTTCGCCGCCTTGATCTTGAGCAGCATCTACTGGCTCTATACGAACTCCAAGAATGAGCTGGCGCCGGAGGAGGATCAGGGTGCGATCCTGATGCAGTCGACGCTGGCACCGAACGCAACGCTGCAGCAGAAGCTGCTGTATTCCGCCGAGGTTTACCGGCGCATCTCCGCCTATGCCGAAACCGCGGGCGTGTTTCAGCTCGATCTCACCGGCAGCTCGATTGCGGGCTGGGTACTCAAGCCGTGGGACAAACGCGACAAGACGGCGGCGGAACTACAACCGGTGCTTCAGCAGGAGATGACGGGGATTGCCGGCGCCAAGATCGTGGCGTTCCAATTGCCGCCGCTGCCCGGGGCGAGCGGCCTGCCGATCCAATTCGTGATCCAGACCACGGACCCGTTCGACCGGCTCGACGGCATCGCGAAGGCGTTCACCGCAGAGGCCCTGAAAAGCGGCAAGTTCATCTTCCTCGACAACGACCTGAAGGTCGACCAGCCGCAAACCTCGATGGTGATCGATCGCGAAAAGACCGCACAGCTTGGGCTGAAGCTCAGCGATGTCGGCGGCGCGCTCGGCAACATGCTGGGCGGCGGCTATGTCAACTATTTCGGCCTGGACGGCCGTTCCTACAAGGTCATTCCCCAGGTCGAGCAGCGCCAGCGACTGAACGCCGATCAGGTGCTGAATTACTACATCAAGACCTCGGACGGCACGTCTGTCCCGCTGTCGACGGTAGCGTCGCTGAAAACGACCACGGTTCCGCAATCGCTGAACCATTTCCAGCAGATCAATGCCGCCACCATTTCCGGCGTGGCCATGCCTGGTGTGATCACCGGAGAAGCGCTCGCGACGCTGAAGGAGATCGCGGACCGCACGCTGCCCAAAGGCTACACTATCGACTATGGCGGGCAGTCGCGGCAGTTCATCCAGGAATCATCCGGTTTCGCCGCCACCTTCGGATTTGCCCTGATCATCATCTTCCTGGCGCTGTCGGCGCAGTTCGAGAGTTTCCGCGATCCCCTGATCATCCTGGTCTCGGTGCCGATGTCGATTGCCGGCGCGCTGATCTTCATCATGCTGGGCATCAAGGGCGCGAGCCTCAATATCTACACCGAGGTCGGCCTCGTGACGCTGATGGGCCTGATCAGCAAGCACGGCATTCTCATCGTCGAATTCGCCAACGAATTGCAGCATGCCGGCCGCTCCAAGCGCGAGGCCGTCATCGAAGCGACCGCGATCCGGCTGCGCCCGATCCTGATGACGACCGCGGCCATGGTGATCGGCGTGATGCCGTTGATCACCGCATCCGGCGCCGGCGCAGCCTCGCGCTTCAACATGGGGCTGGTCATCGCCTCCGGACTTTCGATCGGCACGCTGTTCACGCTGTTCGTGGTGCCGGCGTTCTACATTCTGCTTGCGGCTGACCATTCCGCGGCGACGGGCGATGACGCGGTGAAACCAGATCGGTCCGGGCTCGGAGCGAACGGCGAGCCAAGCGCCGCCCGGTGATGGAAGCAGATCATGAAACGCGGATCACCACGCACTGCGACCAACCTCGGTACCTTTAGCGGCGGCCGCCCATTCCGCCGCCGGGACCTCCGAAGCCACCGCCACCCATTCCGCCGGGTCCCATCGGGTTGCCACCGGGCGCGCCAAAACCGCCGGGACCTGACGGACCACTCGGCCCTGATGGCGCAGAGCCGGGATTCGCACCGGGGGGCGATCCCGGCGCAGGCGCACCGGGGGCACCGGGCTGACCGCCGGTCGGATTCGGCGTGCCGCTGTTCGGATGCAGGATCGAGCCACCGGGCGAGCGGTTGGGACTCCCAGTGCCACCGGGCGCCTGCCGCGGCGCGCCCGGGAATTGACTGACCGCCTGGGCCGAATCGAGCTGGAGGCCGCGCGAGCGATCGAACACGCCGTTGACCACCATGCGTGCTTCGCCCGCCGCCGGCCCGAAGCGCGAGCCGTCACGGGCGATCAGCCCCGAGCCAAGCTGGAGGTTGGCGCCCGACCGCTGCACATAAGCCTCGATCGACAGCCGGCTCGCTCCGACGAGATCCGAGAAATCGTCGATCCGCGTGCGCGCGGCCTGCATCGTGCCCTGGCTGGCGCTGCCCTCGATCTGGACGCGCTGGCCGACCAGCAGCGGATCGACGCCGTTCAGCTTGAGCCCGCCGATACGCAGACCATCGGGCCCGCGCTCGACGAGGCCCGTGACGCGCGAGGCCGCATCGCGCCGGGGTTCGACGAGGCTAGCGACGATGACGCCGTCGGTGCGGCGCAGACCAAAGACCGCGACCTGCGCGCCCGCACGGAGCTTGCTCTCCTTGTCGCCCGTGACGACCTTCTGGCCGAGCACCGTCAGCTCGTTACCCTTCACCTGCTCGACCGGCCCTGCGACCTCGCTCGCGATCGCGATGTTGCGCGTGACCAGTGTGCCGTCGGCCTGACGCGTCGCGACCACGCGCGCGAGCTGGCCGATGCGCAAGGCATTCGTGCTGGCCGGCTCGCCGTCGATGCGGACCGGGACGTCGCTGGCATAGGTCACGCGCTCGCCGTTGACGTAGATGCTGCCGAAGCGCTGGATCACGCCGACGATGCCGGTGCCGCCGATGCCGTGATCATCACCGCGGGTGATTCCAGTGCCGCCGATGCCCTGATCGGTGCCGCGCTTGACCTGTGCGCGGGCCATCGCCGTGCCGGCGAGCCAGAAACCCATCAGCAGCAGGCGGCGGGAGATCAGCGGCGGCCGGCTCATGAACCGCCCTCTTTGCCGGCGTCCTTTGCACCGTCCTTGCCGCCTTCCTTCGTCTCGCTCTGCTCGTCGGCGTCCTCGCTGTAGATGTAGATGCCGAAATTCCAGCGGGCGTCACCGCCCTTGTCCTTGGCGAGCGCCCGGTTAGCCTCGCGGTTGGCGGTCTTCAGCGCGTCCATGGCGAGCTCGCGCGAACGCGCCTCGAGACGCCGCGCCAGCTTGGGCGAGATGTTGTTGTAGTGCACCGCGCGTTCGAGGAAGCGCGGCCCATCCGAGACGTTCTGCGCGGCGGCCGCGATGTGGTCGTGCAGATTGCGGCCGAGATAGTGCCACTTGCTGTCGTCCTCGCCGCTCGGGACGAACGCGGCCTCGACCAGCTCGATCTCGTCGGCTTCGTTGATCGTGACGAGCTTGCGGTCGATCCATTCGTCGAGCACCGCGCGTGGGCGCACGTCCTTGGTGACGGAGGCGACGAGCTGCTCGAATGACGGCGCATCGCCCTCGGCGTTGCGCGGCAGCGCCAGCGGCTCGCCCTTCGCGTCCGTGAACTCGGGCGCGGCGAGCCAGCGCGCGATTACGGCGCTGGTCAGCGACACCGCGGCCGGCGCCTCGTGCACGGGCGCGCCCGCGCCGCGCAGCCGCGCCACCTCCTTGCGGTGGATGCCGGTGAGCAGGCTGACGCGGCTGTCGGTCTGCTCCTTTCCTTCCAGCGCGAAATCGTGCTCGGCGACGTTGACGAAGAGCTCGCGAAGCAGTTGCGCCAGCGCCGGAAAGGTCATGCCGCTGCGGATGCAGAGCCGCACCAGCGGGCGCAGCAGCCGCGCCAGCGGCGCGTGCAGCTTCGCGGCGGCATTCGGCTGCGGAGCCGCTGCTTTCGACCCGGACTTGGCATTCATGTCCGAATTGTAGCGATCCACGGCGTGGGACACAATCCCACTTTTTCCTGATTGCGGATTGACGTGGTAAATTTTCCCACATATACCGGACGCCACTGAGGGCGCGACGTAGAGGGACTTAAACCCATGGCTGACCGCTTGGTCATTTCCAGTTCACCGCGTGCTGTGCCGGTTCCCGATTGGGGGCACGGCGCAATCGAGCCGATGCTGCCTGCGCTGCTGCGCGGCGTGATCTTCATCTCGGTGCTGGCCGCACCGTTCGTCGCAGCGCTTCTCGCAGGCTGACCCCGACCATGCATCGCACCAGCGAACCCCCGCGCCGTCCGTCGGTGCTGCACATCTTCAAGATCTACTATCCCGACCTGTTCGGCGGCACGCTCACGGTGATCCGCGACATCTGCGCGAGCCTGAAGGAAGCCTTCGCCTCCGCCGTACTGGTCTGTTCGCAATCGGCCGAGCGGCGCGAGATCGTCGTCAACGACGTGCCGGTCGAGCGCGTGCGCTCGTTCGGCAACATATTGTCGCTGCCCGCCGCTCCGACCTATCCCTGGCGTCTCTGGCGCAAGATCGCCGAGCACGATCTGCTTGCGCTCCACGCCCCCTTCCCGCTGGCGGACCTCGTCTTCGCCTTCGGATTCGGCGCCAAGCGGCCGCTGGTCGTGCATTGGCACGCCGACATCGTCACCCATGCCGGCCTGCGCTGGTTCATCCAGCCGCTGATGCGGCGGACGTTGCGACGCGCCAAGGCGATCATCGTCTCGGACCACGTGCTGGTCGACAACACGCCGCTGCTGCGCGAATTCGAGGACAAATGCCACGTCGTGCCATTCGGCATCGACACCTCGGGCTATGACTGGCCGAAGATCGAGCCACACCACATCAACGACCGCGGCCGACTCGTGCTCGCCTGCGGGCGGCTCGTTCCCTACAAGGGCTTCGACGTGCTCATCCGCGCCGCGGCTGCGCACAATTTCGAGACCTGGATCATCGGCGAGGGAGTCGAGCGGCCGCGGCTCGAGCAGTTGATCGAGGAGCTCGGCCTCGGTGACCGCGTTCGCCTGATCGGCTCGGTCAGCGATTGCGAGCGCATCAAGCTGATGTGCCTCGCCGACGTCTTCGTGATGCCGTCAGTGACCAATGCCGAGACCTTCGGCCTCGTCCAGCTCGAGGCCATGGCTGCCGGCCGCCCGGTCGTGAATACGGCGCTCGACACGGCGGTGCCGCGCGTCGCCCGCCACGGCATCGAAGCGATCACCGTGCCGCCGGGCGATGCCGAGAAGCTGGGTGAGGCCATCGACACCCTGATCCGCGATCCCGAGCGGCGCCGCCACATGGGACTTGCGGCGCGCACGCGCGCCCTCTCCCGCTATTCGGCCACGGCCTTCAAGCAGGGCATGGAGACCGTCTACCGCAACGCCGTCGCCGCCTCCAGCGAGGAGCGATCGACGACTACCGAGCCGCCGCAGGCGACCGGCTGGCTGGACACGGTCCGAATCGCGGCGGCGCTGGCCTGGTCCGACATGCGGCACCGCTACGTGCGCTCGTTGCTCGGCCCGTTCTGGATGTCGCTCCAGATGGCGATCGTGGTCGTGGTGCTGGGCTCGGTGATCGGCCAGATGTCGAACACCAGCATGCTGGCGCGCCTGCCGATGCTGGCGCTGTCGATGACGGCCTGGACCTTCCTCAACGGCGTGGTGCTGGACGCGACCACGGCGCTGCAGAACTCCGCGAGCCTGATCCGCGACCGGGCGCTGCCGCCCGTCATCTTCCTGCTGCAATGCACGTTCCGTCAGGCGCTGTTCGCACTCCACAACGCCTGTGTTCCGCTGCTGCTGTGGCTCGCCTTCTCGCCCCACGACCTCTCTCACGCGCTGGCGGCGCTGCCCGGCCTGCTGCTGTTCGTGGCCTGCACCTTCGCCCTGAGCCTCGTTCTCGGCGCCATGGCGACGCGCTATCGCGACCTCAAGCCGATCATCGAATCCACGCTGATGCTCGCCTTTCTCGCCTCGCCGGTGATCTGGTCGTCCGACATGATCAACCACCGCTCGACCGTGATGCGGCTCAATCCGCTGACGCATCTGTTCGCGGTGTGGCGCGAGCCGCTGGCGGGCGGCGCTGTCGATCCCGTCAGCATCGTCTACGTCCTCGTCGCGCTGGCGCTCCTGGTCTTTGCGAGCGCGCTGACGCTGGTCCACCTGCGCAAAGCCGCATTCTGGATCTGACGCATGGTCTCGGTCAGTCTTCGCAACGTCTGTCTCGACTATCCGCTCTACGGTGCCTACGACTTCTCGCTGAAGCGGCGGCTGCTCGGGCACCTCGTCCGCGAGCCGGGCGAGATGCGGATGATCCGGGCCGTCGACAATGTCACGATCGAGGCCGAAGCGGGCGCCCGCATCGGGCTCGCCGGTCCCAACGGCTCCGGCAAGTCGACGCTGCTGCGGCTGATCGCCGGCGTCTATCCGCCGAGCAGCGGCAGCATTGCGCTGCAGGGCAACGTCGTGCCCCTGCTCGGCCTCAACGCCGGCGTCAACCTCGATTTCGTGGCGGAGGACAACATCGCGCTGCTGCTGCGGATCAGCGGCCGCAAGCCGACCCGCGCGGTGATCGACGAGATCTGGGCCTTCACCGAGCTCGAGCCCCGCATGCAGCGGCTGCCCCTTCGGATGTTCTCCTCGGGAATGCTGATGCGGGTGCTGTTTGCGACCGCGACCGCCTTTCCGGCCGACATCCTGCTGCTCGACGAATGGCTCAGCGTCGTCGACGAGCACTTTGCGGAGAAGGCGCAGGAGCGGCTGCTGAACATGGTGTCGCAGGCGGCGATCGTGATCATCGCCTCGCACGACCAGCCGCTGCTGCGCCGCACCTGCACCAGCATCATCAACCTCGATCACGGCCGCATCGCCTCGACCGTCAGTGTCGAGCCGCCGGCAACGCACACCTTTGAGCTCCGCGAGAAACGCGCATGAAACAGAACATCCTCGTCGTCTCCGAGTCGCTCGGACAACCCAACCACAAGCGCGGCATCTTCCATTTCACCCGCGAGCTGGTCCGTTCGCTCGCCTCGGAGGGGCACGAGCTCACGCTGCTGGTGGAGACCTCGAAGCGCTATCGCAAGCTGTGCCGGCGCGAGCGGCGCACGAAGCTGTTCGCGGCGCAGGCACGCAACATCGAGCTGCTGGCTCTCTACCGCTTCCTTGACGAGATCAACGTGAGCGGGCCGGTGACGCTCAGCGGCACGCGCCGCAAGTTCGACTGGCTCCGCCACAGGGTCGGCATGTTGCTGTCGCGGGACAACATCCTCTGCCTCCTGCGCGCGATCGGCCTGCGTGGCCTGAATGCGCGACTGATCGAGAACCGGCCCGCCGCGCTCGAATACATTCCGCCTGATCTGAGCCATCTCGAGCTGTTCGGCGAGTTTCAGCTCGAGCCCGGATTCTTCAACTACCAGGACTCCTCGGCCTTCTTCCTGCTGCCACCGCCGCGGATCGACGCGCGCGACTACGACGTGATCGTCGTCGATACGCCGACCCGCGTGGCGATCAAGCGCAGGCCGGATGCCAAGGTGATCTGCGTCGTCCACGACTTGTTGCCGCTCACCGATCTCAAGCTCAGCGACATCGCCACGCGGCAGTTCCTGGCGCGAATCCGCACCAGCCTGCGTCAGGCCGACGAGCTCGCCTTCGTTTCCAACTACAGCATGATGCGGTTCAGGGAACTGTTGCCGCAATTTGCGCACCTACCGGCGCGGGTCGTGTATCCCCGCACCCGGTTCGACGCCCCGGATGTCCTGCACCTTCCAGCCCCGTCGGGGCGTCCGGGGCGGCCGAGCTTCGTCGTCATCGTCTCGAACGAGCCGCGCAAGAACGTCGCCGCCGTCATCCGCGCCTTCCGTGGCGTGCCCCAGGCCGAGCTCGTCGTGATCGGCTATGCCGGCGAGATCAGCCGGATGCGCAACCTCCCGCAAAACGTCCGCTTCGCCGGCTATGTCGACGAGCACGAGAAGGCCGCCCTGATCGCGGAGGCGCACGGCCTGATCATGCCGAGCCTTGCCGAAGGTTTCGGCGTGCCGATCATCGAGGCGCTGGCCGCGAACACGCCGGTGCTGTGCTCGGACATCGCGGTCTTCCGCGAGGTCGCGGGCGAGCTTGCCGACTATTTCGACCCGTACTCGACGGATTCGATCGCCGCCTCCGTCACCCGCGTGCTGACGCGGCAGGAGGAGTGGCGCGGCAAGATCCGGGCCCGGCGCCACGAGCTCGCCGACCGCTTCGGCTACGAGACCCAGGCCCGCGATTTCCTCGGCCGCCAGCTGCCTGCGGAAAGGCTCGTCGCCACGCCAGTCGCATCGTACGGATGACGGCCGAATCCGAGACGTGGTCCGGTCCTGCCGACCAGCAGGGCGGCCGGAAGGGATGGCAGAGCTGGCGCAACCCGGCCGCGCTGCTCCGGGCGGCAGATGTGCTCGTCATCCTGATCGCGGCGTCGCTGCCATGGTCGACAACGGCGCCTTCGATCTTCGTCGGACTCTGGCTGCTCGCGGTGACGCCGACCATCGCCTGGCGCGACTATGCGCGCGAGCTCACGCGCCCGGCGTTTGCCCTGCCCTTCGCGCTCCTGCTGCTCGCACTTCTCGGCACGCTGTGGTCGGAGGGGGCCTGGGCGGACCGGCTGCATGCGATCAAGCCAGTCGCAAAGCTCGTGCTGATTCCGCCGCTGCTCTATCATTTCAGCCGGTCGGAGCGCGGCTTGCACGTCTGCATCGCCTTTCTCGCCTCCTGCGCGCTGCTTGCCGCGTTCTCCTGGATCGTGCTGCTCAACCCGGGCTGGAAGATCACGGCCACGGCGTCATCAGGCGTTCCCGTCAAGAACTACATCGACCAGAGCCAGGAGTTCACGCTGTGCGCCTTTGCGCTTGCGCTGCCGGTACTGACCTTCTGGCGCGGCGGACGCGCGGTCGCGGCGACCCTCTGCCTGGCACTGATCCTGCTGTTCGTCACCAACATGGTGTTCGTCGCCTCTGCGCGCACCGCCCTGCTCTGCATCGCGGTGCTGCTGGCCCTGTTCGCCTGGAAACATCTAAGCCACCGGGCGGCGCTGGTCCTGCTCGCAGGCGCAGTCGCCGCGAGTGCGCTGGCCTGGACGACGTCGCCCTATCTGCGTCAGCGCATCACCGACGTCGCGATCGAATACCGCCACGGCCACGAGGACATCAGCCGCGCCTCCACCGCGCAGCGGCTGACCTATTGGCGCAAGGCGCTTCATGCCTTCGCCGAAGCGCCCCTGATCGGCCACGGCACTGGCTCGATCAAGCGCCAGTTCGAGCGCGCCGCCACGAGCGAAAGCAGCCTCACCGCGGAAATCGTCAGCAATCCGCACAACCAGACACTCAACGTCGCGATGCAATGGGGCCTGTTGGGCGTCGTCCTCCTCTACGCCATGTGGATCGCCCATCTTTGCCTGTTCCTCGGCGAAGGCCTTGCCGCCTGGATCGGCCTCGCCGCTGTCGTGCAGAACATCGCGAGCTCGCTGCTCAACTCGCATTTGTTCGATTTCCACGAGGGCTGGATGTATGTGCTCGGCGTCGGCGTTGCCGGCGGCATGGTCCTGAAGGCCAAGGCTAGCAGCCCGGCGTAGCTACTGGCTGCGCTCGTGGCCGACCTCGCCGGTGATGACGTCGCCGAACAATTCCCAGGCCTGCCCGTTGAAGCGCATCAGCTGCATCTGCTCGATCGGGAAGTAATCGTCGGGCGAGGTGTTGACCATGATGCCCGGCAGCATCAGGTCGGTGTGGAAGTTCTTCAGGTTGGCGGCCTGCTTCATGACGTTCTCGCGGGTGAGATTGTCGCCGCATTGCTTCAGGACCTGGGCCATCGCCTCGGCCTGCACATAGCCATAGATGTTGTTGGCGTTGGCCTTGTCGCCGTCGGGGTAATACTTGTCCATGAACGCGCGCCATTTGATCACGGCGGGATCCTTGTCCCAGGTCGGATCGGTCGGGTCCTTCAGATAGACCGTCGAGATGATGTCCTTGGCGTATTCGAGCCCGGCGGGCTTGAGCACCGAGGCGACCGAGGTTGCGGTGTTGGCGAGGAAGAATTTCGGCTTCCAGCCGAGCTCGCCCACTTTCCGGATCGCCTGCGCCGAGCCCTTCGGCGCGGCCCAGGAGAAGAAGATGTCGGCGCCGGAATCGTGCAGCGCCACGATCTGCGAGTCGATCGAGGGATCGCTGACCTCGTAGGACTTGTCGGCGATGATCATGCTCGCCTTGTCGCCGAGCCCGTCCTTCAGGCCCTTGAACTGGTCCTTGCCGGCATCGTCGTTCTGCCAGAACACCGCGATCTTGCCGTTCGGAAAATTGTCGCGGATGTATTTTGCGTAGATCCGCCCTTCGCTCTGGTAGTTGGGCTGGAAACCCATGGTCCACGGGAAACTCCTGGGGTCGCCGAACTTGGTGCCGCCGGAGGCGACGAAGAGCTGCGGCACCTTCTTCGCGTTCATGTACTTCATGATCGCGGAGTTCGAGGGCGTGCCGAGCGACTGGAAGATCAGGAGGACATCGTCGCTCTCGACCAGCTTGCGCGCCTGCTCGATCGCCTTCGGCGGCGAATAGGCGTCGTCATAGCTGATGAAATTGATCTTGCGGCCGTTGATGCCGCCCTGGTCGTTGATCATCTTGAAGAAGGCGGCCTCGGTCTTGCCGATCACGCCATAGGACGACGCCGGCCCGCTATAGGGCATGATGTTGCCAATCTTGATTTCGGTGTCGGAAGCGCCGGGGTCGTATCCCTTCTGCGCCGAGGCCGGTGTCGCGGCGAGCGCTCCGGCAACAAGCATGGCGAGGGCAGCGAGATTCTTGCAACGACCCGGCATCGTTCTCTCCCCTATTTTGTAGTCTTGTTTTGCAGAGAGTGTCGCAAGGAGGATAGCGGCTGGCAAGCGCCACGATTTTCCGCGCGGTGAAACGTTGGTACGGAACTTACGCGACGCGACGCAGCAAGCCGAGCACGCGCCCGTCAATCAACAGCAACGCGCTGCCGATGACGATCGCCCCCGCAATCTCGCGCGCGGAGATCGGCTCGCCCAGCACCAGCCAGCCCAGCAGGATGGCGGTGACGGGAATGAGCAGCGTCACCAGCATGACGTTGGTTGCGCCCGAGCGCCGGATGATCTGAAAGAACACGATGTAGGCCAGCGCCGTTGAAAGCGCGGCGAGGCCAAGGACCGCAAGCCAGGTCGCGACGCCCGGCATCGGCAGATGCCACGGCTGCTCCATCGCACCGGCGACGATGGCCATCATGACCGTCGATGCCATCAGTTGGAATGTTGCGGTGCCAAGCGGCGGAGAGTCCTTCAACAGCCGCCGCGCGGCCAGTGCCGCAAAGCCGTAGCTGAGGGCGCCGCCCAGGCAAAGCAGGATGCCGAGCCCCTGCCCCGGCCGCGTCTCGATGCCCCATCCGCGCAGGATGACCACGCCGACGACACCCAGAACCACGCCGGCGACTCGCCGCATCTGCAGTGCTTCCTCGCCAGCCGCGGCCATGACGAGCACCGTGAACAGCGGCGTGGTGGCATTCAGGATCGAAGCGAGCCCGCTCGGGATAAAGGTCTGGCCGATCACGATCAGCGAGAACGGGATGACGTTGTTGAGCAGACCGATTGCGACGAACGGCTTCCAGCCGGCCGTCCCCCTGGGAAGGCCGATGCCCTGGATGCGGAGCAGCGGCAGCAGAATGGCCGCACCGAGCGCGACGCGCAAAAACACCAGCGTCAGCGGCGGCAATTCCCGCAAGGCCGCGCCATTGAAGAAGAACGAGCCGCCCCAGAGGACGGAGAGCACCGCGAGCAGCGACCAGTCTCGCGCATCGATGCGGTTGTCTTTCGCAGGCATGGCGTCTCACATTGTCGATCCGACCTGCCGCCTAGTACAGCGGAGCGGAGCGCGCCACCCGATTTCCGAGATGGACCCTAAGGTCCCGCGCTCTGGCTCCCGTCATGCTTTCGCGCGTCGCCGACGACATCGGCAACCACCGCGGCGATCACCAAAGCGCCGCCAATGAGCGCGTGAACGGCAGGCACCTCGCGGAAGGCAACCCAGATCCAGAACGGCATCAAGGGCGTCTCCAGCGTCGCGATCAGGGAGGCCTGCCCTGACGGCAGCAGGCGCGAGCCGAGCATGTAGAAGGTCAGGCCGAGGGCGACTTGCAGGCAGCCGAACATCGCGAGGATCGCGAGATTGTTGCCGCCGACATGGACGATGTCGTGCGCGAACGGAAGACTGACGAGGCTTCCCAGGAAGTTCGAGAGTGCAGCTGCCGCCACCATCGACGTCTCCCTGTGGCGCCGAACGACGACCGTCATGGCCGAAATGGCGAGCACCATCAGACAGCCGAGCGCGACGCCGCCGATATCGGCTCCCGCCGCGATGCCGCCGACCGTGATGGCCACGCCGGCGAAGGCGACAAGACTCGCGACCAGCGTCCGCCATGTCGCGGCTTCACCGAGCCACAGCCATGCAAGCGCCGCAGCGACAAACGGTTGCGTGGCGATCAGCACGGCGACGTTCATCACCTTGGTCATCTGAAGCGCGGGGATGAAGGAGACCATGCCGATCGTCGACAACGAGGCGACGAGCAGGCCGCTGCGCCCCGGCGCCACCAATTGCCGGAGCGCACCGCGCCCCTGCATCGGGACGAGAAACACCGTGATGAGGCTGCCGCCAAACAGGCCGCGCCAGAACAGGATGGTCCAGGGATCGAACGGCAGCAGCCGGGTGAAGAACGGCGCGGTGCTCCAGGCAACCGCGGCGGCGACGACGAGGGCAATGCCGAGACCGCGTTCCGAACGTGGCTGCCCCATGTCGATGTACCGGCTAGGATGGCTTCTTCGGCCGCGACACCAGCTCGATCATCCTGCCTTCATCGTCATCCGGCATCGCCGCTTTCGCCTGCGCGTAGGCCTCGACCGCGGCGCGCGCGACCAGGGGCTTGCCGGCCAGGAGACTCTCGGCGAGCTTAACGGCATAGGCCGCATCCTTGTGGCGCAGCGCTGCCGTGAAGGTCGCGCCGGAAAAATCGCGGGCGACCATGCGCTTGGAATGACGCTGCACCTGTGGGCTGGCGGCCACGCCCGCCTGGATCGACTCCAGCACCAGATTCATGTCGAGCCCGGCCTGCTCGGCGATGGCAAGGCCTTCAGCGAGGCCGGCGATCTGGATCGCGCCCATCAGATTGTTGATGAGCTTGTAGACCGTGCCGGACCCGACCGCGCCGAAATGGCGGATGGTCGAGCCGATCGGCTCGAGGAACGGGCGCGCGCGTTCGAGATCGGCGGCGTCGGCGCCAACGAGCAGCGTCAGTTTTCCGGCGGCCGCCGCATCCGGCAATCCCGTCACAGGGCAGTCGACATAGATCAGCCCGCGCCCGTTGAGCTCGCGGCCCATCTCGCGGGCGTGGTCATAGGAGACGGTGGAGCATTCGATCGCGATGGTGCCGGCCTTGGCCGTCTTGGCCGCGCCCTCCGGCCCGAGCCAGACCGTGCGCGAGGCCTCGTCGTCGGCAACCATGGTCACGACCGCATCGGCGTCGATCGCGGCATCCTCGGGTGAGGTCGCCCAATGCGCGCCGCGCGCGATCAAATCTTCCGCCTTGGCCTTGCTGCGATTCCACAGCGTCACCGTGAAGCCGGCATCGAGATAGCGGCCGGCCATGCCATGGCCCATCCGTCCAAGCCCGATGAAGGCGACGCGGGGCATGGCTAGTCCACGTCCTCGACGTCGCCCGCGGTGGTGCCGAAGGCGCGCTGCGCCAGCGTCGCGGCCATGAACTCGTCGAGATCGCCGCCGAGCACGCCCGAGGTGTCGGAGGTCTGCACGCCGGTGCGTAAGTCCTTCACCATCTGGTAGGGCTGCAGCACGTAGGAGCGGATCTGGTGACCCCAGCCGATATCGGTCTTGGCGGCCTGGTCGGCGGCGGCCTTCTCCTCGCGCTTCTTCAGCTCGATCTCGTAGAGCCGCGCGCGCAGCATGTCCCAGGCCTGCGCCCGGTTCTTGTGCTGGGAGCGGCCGGCCTGGCAGACCACGGCGACGCCGGTCGGGATGTGCGTCAGGCGCACCGCGGATTCGGTCTTGTTGACGTGCTGGCCGCCGGCGCCGCCCGAACGCATGGTGTCGGTGCGGACGTCGGATTCCTTGATGTCGATCTTGATGCTGTCGTCGATGACAGGGAAGACCTGCACGCTCGAGAACGAGGTGTGCCGCCGCGCGTTGGAATCGAACGGCGAGATGCGCACGAGGCGGTGCACGCCGGCTTCGGTCTTCAGCCAGCCATAGGCATTGTGCCCGGAGACCTGGATGGTCGCCGACTTGATGCCGGCTTCTTCGCCCTCGGACTCTTCGAGGTACTCGACCTTGAAGCCATGCGTCTCGGCCCAGCGCGTGTACATGCGCAGGAGCATCTGCGCCCAGTCCTGGCTCTCGGTGCCGCCGGCGCCGGCATGGACCTCGAGATAGGAATCGAAGCGATCGGCCTCGCCCGACAGCAGCGCCTCGAGCTCGCGCCGAGCGACTTCCTTCTTCAGATTCTTCAGCGCAGCTTCGGCTTCGGCAACGACGCCGTCATCGCCCTCGGCCTCGCCGAGCTCGATCATGCCGATGTCGTCTTCGAGCTCCTGCTCGACCTTGCCGATACCCGACAGCGAATCCTCAAGCGAGGTGCGCTCCTGCATCAGCTTCTGGGCCTTCTGGGGATCGTTCCAGAGGTTGGGATCTTCTGCGAGCTTGTTCAGCTCGGCGAGGCGTGCCGTCGATTTCTCGACGTCAAAGATGCCTCCTCAGCAGCCCGACTGACTGCTTGATCTCTTCTACCAACCGTTCGATTTCGGCGCGCATGTCGTTCTCTGGTCTGGCGCATGATCCGGGAAAGCGCGCAGCGGTTTCCCGAAAGATCCTGCACAAAAACTAAAGCGCGATAACTCATCGCGCGTTGGGGGATGTAACGGCGGCGGCGCCAAAGCGCAACCGCCCCCCTCGCCCGTATCAGGTGTTATCCGCTACCACAGTCCGCCGGTGCCCGGCCGAATGAGGAAGCCGGAATCCGGCTGCTGCTGCTGCGAGGCCGGCATGCCGCCGCGCGCGTCGGCGTCGGCCACGCCGATGACCGAATAATTATCCGGCGGCGCCGTGCCCGGCTTGAAGGCTTCGAGGATGGTTCCGCCGGTCTCGCCGGGGCCGGCACGCATGCCTGTCTTGGCGACGACGCGCACCAGCTTGATGCCGGCCGGCACCTTGAACGGAACGGCGGGCTTGTCGGCGAGCGCGAGCTTGAGGAAATCGCGCGCGATGGGCGCGGCCAGATGGCCGCCGGTCGCGGCGTTGCCCTTACCGAGCGCGCGCGGCTTGTCGTAGCCCATATAGATGGCGACGGCGACGTCGGGCGAGAAGCCGACGAACCAGGCGTCCTTGGCTTCGTTGGTGGTGCCGGTCTTGCCGGCGATCGGTTTGCCGACCTCCTTGACCACGGTCGCGGTACCGGCCTGGACCACGCCTTCCATCAGCTCGGTGATCTGATAGGCGGTCATGGAGTCCAGCACCTGCTCGCGACGGTCGATCAGCTGCGGTTCGGGCTGGTTCTTCCACCCACCCGGCGCGTCGCAGCCGCGGCATTCGCGCTGGTCGTGCTTGAAGATGGTGTGTCCGTAGCGGTCCTGGATACGGTCGATCAGGGTCGGCTTCACGCGGCGGCCGCCATTGGCGAGCATCGAATAGGCGGTCACCATGCGCATCGCCGTCGTCTCGCCCGCGCCGAGCGCGTAGGAGAGATAGTTCGGCAACTCGTCATAGACGCCGAAGCGGCGGGCATATTCGCCGATCAGGGGCATGCCGATGTCCTGCGCGAGGCGCACGGTGACGGTGTTGAGCGACTGCCGCAGCGCGTTGCGCAGCGTCACCGGTCCCTGGAACTTGCCCGAGGAGAAGTTTTCCGGCCGCCACACGCCGGCGCCCTGGCCCTGGTCGATTTCGATGGGCGCATCGAGCACGACGGTCGAAGGCGTGTAGCCGTTGTCGAGCGCGGCCGAGTAGACGATCGGCTTGAAGGACGAACCCGGCTGCCGGTAGGCCTGCGTGGCGCGGTTGAACTGGCTCTGGTCGAACGAGAAGCCGCCGACCATCGCGAGCACGCGGCCGGTCCAGGGATCCATCACCACCATCGCGCCGGAGACCTCGGGGATCTGGCGCAGCCGGTACTGGCCTTCGACCGGCTGTCCTTCCTTGCTGTAGAGCGGATCGGCATAGATCACGTCGCCGGGCGCCAGCACTTGCGCCACGGAGGTCGGCGTCCTGCCCTTGGCATTGCCTTGCGCCGCCCTCGCCCAGCGCACGCCGTCGAGGGTGACGAGGCCGGTCTCGCGCTGCTTGCTGACAGCGCCGCCGAGCTCGCGGCTCGGCTGGAAGCCGATGCGCGCCGACTGGTCGCTGGTCTCCAGCACCACCGCCATGCGCCACGGCGAGATGTCGGACAGAGACTTGATCTCGGCGAGCCTCACGCCCCAATCGCCGGAGATATCGAGCTTGCTCATGGGCCCGCGATAGCCCTGCTGCTCGTCGTAGTTCACGAGGCCCGAGACCATGGTCTTGCGCGCCATGACCTGGATCTTGGGATCGAGCGTGGTGCGGACGGAGAGACCGCCCTCGTACAGCTTCTTCTCGCCGTAACGCTCGAAGATGTCGCGGCGGACTTCCTCGGCAAAATATTCGCCGGCGAAGGTGTGGGCGCCGCCCGAACGGTTGGTGACGGCGAGCGGCTCCTTGCGCGCCTTGTCGGCGTCGGCCTGCTTGATCCAGCCGTTCTCCAGGAGACGGTCGATGACGTAGTTGCGGCGCTCGATGGCGCGGTCGCGGTTACGGACCGGATGCAGCGTCGCCGGCATCTTCGGCAGCGCCGCCAGATAGGACGCTTCCGCCACCGTCAGCTCGTTCACCGACTTGTCGAAATAGACCAGCGAGGCAGCCGCGATGCCGTAGGCGCCGAGGCCGAGATAGATCTCGTTCAGGTACAGCTCGAGGATCTTGTCCTTCGAGTAGGTCTTCTCGATCCGCATCGCCAGCAAGGCTTCCTTGATCTTGCGGGAGAAGGAGACCTCGTTGGTCAGCAGGAAGTTCTTGGCGACCTGCTGGGTGATCGTGGAAGCGCCCTGCGGACGGCGGTTGGAGCCGAAGTTCTGCAGATAGAGCACGCCGGCGCGCGCCATGCCGGTGTAGTCGATGCCGCCATGCTCGTAGAAATTCTTGTCCTCGGCCGCGAGGAAGGCGTTGATCACGAGCTTCGGCACTGCCTGGATCGGCAGGTACAGCCGCCGCTCCTTGGCGTATTCGCCGAGCAGCGAGCCGTCGACCGCGTGCACGCGCGTCATCACCGGCGGCTCGTAATCCTGAAGCTGAGAGTAATCCGGCAAGTCCTTGGAGAAATGCCAGATCAGGCCTGCCACGGCTCCGACACCGACAAGGAACACCACTGTTCCCGCGGCGAACAGGAAGCCCATGAACCGCACCAGCAAGCGCATTATGTGTTTATCCGTTCAAACTCTGGATCAGCCCAGTATCAGCCCCATAGGACCCAAAAACTGGCACCCCAAACTGGCGCCAACCTCACGTCGCGAATTCAACGGCCTACGCAATCACATCAAGACTGGGCCTAAAGACGCTTGCCGAGCGGGATTCTCTCCGATTCCGGAACCCCCTGCGGCATTTTTATAAAGCGTCCGCTGTGGCCAAACTAGGGCCTTTGCGGCGGGACGGAAAAACCCTTCCTCAATTTGACAATCCCGGGGTCGTCAGTTCGACGATCGGGCGGTCGCCAGCCGTTTGGCCAGGAACCCGTCGATCGCCTGCGCCATCGAGCCCACGGCCTTGGACCGCCAGCCCTCGGACACCAGGTGCTCGAGGTCGCCCTTGTTGGAGACATAGCCGATCTCGACCAGCACCGAGGGCACGTCGGGCGCCTTCAGCACCCGGAAACCGGCCGATTTCAGGGGATGCTTGTGCATCCGTACCGTCGACTTCATTTCGCCCATCAGCAAATGGGCAAAACGGTTTGAAAACGTGCGGGTTTCACGCTGCGTCAGGTCGATCAGGATGTCCGCGACATCGGTCGGCTCCTCCGCGAGGTTGAAGCCGGCGATCGCGTCGGCGCGGTTTTCCGCGTCGGCCAGACGCTGGGCCTCGGCGTCCGAGGCCTTGTCGGACAGCGTATAGATGGTGGCACCCTGCGCATCGCCCTCCGCCCGCGGCAGCGCATCGGCATGGATCGAGACGAACAGCGCGGCCTTGAGGTTGCGGGCGACTTTGACCCGGTCATTGAGGGGGATGAAGGTGTCGTCATCCCTTGTCAGCACCACACGGTACTTGCCGGCCTTGTCCAGCCGGTCGCGCAGCGCCAGCGCAAAGGCCAGCACCAGGTTCTTCTCGCTCTCGCCGCTCGACTGCGTGCCATTGTCGATACCGCCATGGCCGGGATCGATCACGACGACCGGCCGGCCGTCCGCCTTCTGCTGCTGCGCCGTTTCCGGGGCCGCCGCGGGAACGGTTGCAGGCGGCGCCTCGGCGATCGCAGGCCGCAGCTCGGGGCGGTTTTCCGGGGCGAGCGCCTGCACGAAGGCAGCGCGGTCGACCTCCTCCAGCTCGAGCACGAGCCGGGCGGGCTGGCCGTTGGCCGCCTCGACCACATAGGAATTGGCGATCTTGGCCGGCCCGGTCAGATCGAACACGATTCGCGAGCCGCCGGGCATGACGAGCCCGTAGCGGAAGGCCTTGACCAGGCCCCGTCCCGCCGCCCCGGTCCCCGCGGGAAGCTGAAAATTGACCTGCGGCACGTCCACCACCACCCGGTACGGGTCGGCGAGCGTCACGGCGCGGAACGTCACGGTCTGGTCGATGTCGAGGATGAAGCGGGTCTGCTTGCCATCACCAGCCAGCCGGGCACCCGAGGCGATTGGAAAATTTGCCGCCGCAACAGCGGGCTGCGGCCGGCTCTCCGCCGCGCTCAGGCGCGAGGAATCGGCGCATGGCAATGCTGCAGCGCACAACAGCACGCATCCCAGCAAGACCCTTTGTTTTGCGCGGCTCGCCACCGATCCCGTGCCTCCGAGCAGCTTTTTTAACGCAATAGAACCACAGGGTTAATCGATCCTTAATGGCAAAAACACGAAACTCCCTGACTGTGACCGCCGTGCGACGCTCCCTTGCACCGATGGTCCATTCCTCGTATGTACGGAATGCTGACGGCCGATATTTCCGGTTGTGTCGCATTCAGCCTCCCGGTGCAGCGCCGGAGCTCCCAAGGTTTGGGAATTCCAGCGTTTTCCGTTCCCCTCTAAGACCAGCGCGGTGCGCGGCAGCGAGGCGGAGCGGGCCAAGCTCCGGCGGCGGACGGTTCCCGGTTACCACGTTTCCGGGACGGTTCTGACAGCGGCGTAACCCATTACCCGGTCCCTTGATCCCAAGGGGACGGTTCGTGATCCCCCAGGGCGAGCGCGCTCGCGCCATGCCTGGCCAGCAGCAACTGATTGAGGGGCGGCCCCGCCGCCCAGTGTTTCATACGGGCCGACGCTTGATGCGCCAGACTGTGCCGACGAACTCTGAAGGACCATTCGCGACGCTGCGGAGTGACAATCCCGCGCGCCGCTGTGGTCCTGAGGCTTCCGGTTCGGCAAGGCGCGAGAGACGGTGTTTCGGCCTTCCCCTCACCCCCGAATCAGGTGGACCGTCGCGTCACCCGGCAGCGCAGATCGCGCCCACGGTGAGTCGCGCCCGCCGCCGCCAAGAGTTAAGACATGCCCAACAAGATGTTGATCGATGCCACCCACCCGGAAGAGACCCGGGTCGTCGTGGTCCGCGGCAATCGCGTCGAAGAGTTTGATTTCGAGACCGCGCAACGCAAGCAACTGCGCGGAAACATCTACCTCGCCAAGGTCACAAGGGTCGAACCCTCGCTCCAGGCCGCCTTCGTTGAATATGGCGGCAACCGCCACGGCTTCCTCGCCTTCAGCGAAATCCATCCCGACTACTACCAGATCCCCGTCGCCGACCGGCAGGCGCTGATCGAGGCCGAGGAGCAGGCCCATCGCGAGGCCGAGGAAGAGAGCGAGAACCGCTCCCACGGCCGCCGCCGTTCGCGCCACCGTAATGCCCGCCGCCGCGGTCACGGCGAGCGCGTACGCAGCGAGATCGTCGAGGGCCTCGACGCCGGCGCCGATCCCGCCGCCCAGCCGCTCGAGGGTGCGTCTCTGCCGGAGTACACGGAAGGCGCTACGCTCGAGGGCGAGCATCTGCACGCCGAGGCGGAGCAGCACGGCGAGCACGATCACGACGACCACGGGCACGACGACCATCACCACGCCCATGACGATGATCACCCTCACGATCATGACGACCATGGTCATGACGGCGAACACGATCATCACGACCGTGACCATGCCGATGAGACGCCCGCGCCCGTCGCCGCGGTTGGCGCAGAACCTGTCGTGGCCAGCGAGCCCGTTGCCGAGCCGCAGGAGGCCCAAACCTTCGAAGGTCACGCCGTCGAGGCTCACGCTTCCGAAGCACATGCCTTCGAAGCACATGCCGAGGCCCTCGCCGAAGCCGTGACGTCGGCCACGGAGCCGGCAGATGCCGTCTACGCCGCCGGCGAGAACACTGAAGCGCCGCATGCCGAAGCCGCGGAAGCAGCCGGCGAAGACGACGACGAGGACGAAGAAGACGGCGAGGAAGCCGAAGAGGAAGTCGTCGAATCCGTCGGCGGCGACGACGTGCTGGAGGAAGTGCCGGAGCGCACCTTCCGCCCGCGCCGCCAGTACAAGATCCAGGAAGTCATCAAGCGCCGCCAGGTCATGCTGGTGCAGGTCGTCAAGGAAGAGCGCGGCAACAAGGGCGCAGCGCTCACGACCTACCTCTCGCTCGCCGGCCGTTACGCCGTGCTGATGCCCAACACCGCGCGTGGCGGCGGCATCAGCCGCAAGATCACCAGCGCGCAGGACCGCTCGCGCCTGAAGGAAGTGGTGCAGGATCTCGACGTGCCCGAGGGCATGGGCATCATCCTGCGCACCGCAGGCGCCTCCCGCACCAAGCCCGAGATCAAGCGCGACTTCGAGTACCTGATCCGGATGTGGGAGACGGTGCGCGATCTGACGCTGAAGTCGCAGGCCCCGACCCTCGTCTACGAGGAAGGCTCGCTGATCAAGCGCTCGCTGCGCGACCTCTACAACAAGGAGATCGACGAGATCCAGGTTGCCGGCGAAGGCGGCTACCGCGAAGCGCGCGACTTCATGAAGATGCTGATGCCCGCCAATGTCAGCGCGGTGAAGCAGTATCGCGACGGCCAGCCGCTGTTCTCGCGCATGGGCGTCGAGAGCCAGCTCGACGCGATGTTCTCGCCGACCGTGCAGCTTCGCTCCGGCGGCTATGTCGTGATCAACCAGACCGAGGCGCTGGTCTCGATCGACGTCAACTCGGGACGCTCGACCCGCGAGCACCATATCGAGGATACCGCGCTCAAGACCAATTTGGAGGCGGCCGAAGAGGTCGCCCGCCAGCTCCGACTGCGCGACCTCGCCGGCCTGATCGTCATCGACTTCATCGACATGGACGAGAAGCGCAACAACCGGGCGGTCGAGCGCAAGCTGTCCGACTGCCTCAGGCAGGATCGCGCGCGCATCCAGGTCGGCCGCATCTCGCATTTCGGCCTCTTGGAGATGTCGCGCCAGCGCATCCGCGCCAGCGTGCTCGAGAGCTCGACCGATCCCTGCCCGCATTGCGGCGGCACCGGCCATGTCCGTTCGGTGTCTTCGGTGGCGCTGCAGCTCTTGCGCGGCCTCGAAGAGATCCTGATGAAGGGCGCGACCCACAATCTCGTGGTCCGCACCCGCACCGACGTCGCGCTCTATGTCCTGAACCACAAGCGCGGCCATCTGCGCGATCTCGAAAACGGCTTCAAGGTCACGCTCGCGGTGATTGCCGATCCCAGCGTCAGCGGCCCGCAGGCCTACCTCATCGACCGCGGCGAGCAGGTGCACACGCTGGAAGCCGCCAAGGCGCTGCTCGCGGCGCAGGCCGCTGCGAGCCCACCGCCCCAGGCTGAAGAAGCCTATGACGACGAGGAGTTCGATCCGGAGCTGGAATCCGAGATCGAGTCCGAGGAGACCGAAGGTCTCACCGAGGAGCAGGCTGCCGGCGAGGCAGCCGCCGAGCAGGACGGCCAGCGCCGCAAGCGCCGCCGACGCCGGCGCGGCCGCGGTGGCCAGCGCGACGGCGAGTTGCGTGAGGATGCGGCACCGACCCTGCCCGAGCCGGCGATGATCGCGAGCGAAGGCGAGGAAGAGGCCGAGGCCGAGCAGGACGGCGAGGAAGGCGACGAACAGGCAGCCCGTGGCGAGCAGCAGGGCGGCGGCGAGCGCCGGCGTCGGCGTGGTCGCCGTGGTGGACGCCGCCGTCGCGGCGGAAGCGAAGAAGGTCTTGCCGGCTCCATCAGCGACGAGTTCGCTGCGAGTGCGCCGCCGGAAGCGAGCGATGCGGTTGCCGATTTCGACGGCAATGACGGCGAGGCTGCGCCCTCGATCGCAGAGGCCGAACCCGCCGCCGAGCCGCAAGTCACTCGATACGTGACCGACCCCGAGCCCCGCGCCGAGGTGCAGGCTGAGGCACCGGCGCAGCCTGAGCCGGCTGTCGCTGCAGCGGACGAAGAGCCCGCCGACGACAAGACCGCGCGGCGCCGCTCCACGGTCCGCGAAAAGGTGAGCTTCCTGTCGAGCAGCACGAGCGAGCCGGCAACGCCAGTTGCCGCAGCGCCGGAGCCGGTCGCTCCGCCGGCACCGGCCCCTGAGCCCGCGCCGGAAGCGGCAACCGAAACGCCGGCCGCGCCGCGCCGCGCCGGCTGGTGGTCCCGCCGCTTCGGCGGCGGCGAATAGGCCCGACACAAAATAAAAAACGCCCGGCCTGGCCGGGCGTTTTTCGTTTCGGGACTAGCTCAAGCGCTACGACGGCAGCTCGTCATCCCCGAGCGGCGCGACGTCGCGCGCCGCGATCTGGCGAAGCTGGTCGTAGAGATCGGGCGCCTCGCTGGTGCAGAGACAGACGCCTGTTGCGGAAGCCGCTTCGCCGGCGTTGAGGTAGGCGTGGCCCATGGTGCTGTCGAGATAGATGCCGTCGCCCTCGCCCAGGATCTCCGGCGCGTAGAACTCGGTGTGGACGGCGACGCGTCCGCGCGTCACCACGAAATACTCCTCGCCGCTATGGCGGAGCAGCGGGCCGAACTCCTCCAGCGAGCGCGCGCGAACCTCGGCCACGATCGGCACCATGCGTTTGCCGATCAGGTCTGTGCATTGATAGGTGTAGGTATAGAACTTCGTGGTGATCACCTGGCCCTGCCCGGCCCGGCTGATGCTGCGCCGCGCCGTCACCGGCCGCCCCTGTGCTGGCGCCGCGACCGCCGGATTGAACAGCTCGGCGATCTCCATCTTCAGGCCCGAGGTGAGCTGGAGCAGCTTGTCGTAGGTCAGCGACATCAGGCCGTTCTCGACCTTGGACAAGGTCGAGAGCGCCATCCCGGTCCGCTCCGCCACCTGCTTCAGCGTCAGCCCGCGCGTCTGGCGGGCGGCCTTGAGGCACTGGCCGAGCTGCGAATTGGCAATTTCGGGCGTCGTGATTTCACTCATGATCACGATGCTAGCACGACGGAAGAAAAATAGTTGATCGATCGACCTAATCTTTTCGACCGAAACAGTCCGAAACGGTCCTAGTTGGCAGCTGACTGGGCAACCCGGGAGCCACTGGCGTATGAAATAGCTCGGTCTGACGAATATTGGTGCGCCACTCTGCTTTCCGATATGCTAAATCGTTTTCATAATTTGAAAGGGAGCGGGTGTTGACCGAACTGTGCGATTCCAGTGCCGTTGAGCTGCGCCGCCTGCTGGCCGCGCGGACGATCTCGCCTGTCGAGCTGCTCGACGCCTGCCTGGCGCGCATCGCCGCGGTCAACGGCGCCGTCAACGCCGTTGTGACGCTGGACGAGCCTGGCGCACGCGCAGCTGCGAAGGCGGCCGAGGCGGAGATCATGCGCGGCGAGGATCGCGGCGCGCTGCACGGCCTGCCGGTCCTGATCAAGGACACCCAGGACACCGCCGGGATGCGCTCCACCTATGGCAGCCCGCTGCTGCGCGACAACGTGCCCGTCGCCGACCAGGGCTCGGTTGCTCGCTTGCGCGCGGCCGGCGCCATCATCTTCGGCAAGACCAACACGCCGGAATGGGCGGCGGGCGGCAATACCCGCAATCCCGTGTTCGGCGCGACCGGCAATCCGTTCGATCCCATGCGCTCGGCGGCCGGCTCCTCCGGCGGCTCGGCGGTCGCGCTCGCCTGCGGCATGGCCCCGCTCGCCTCGGGCTCCGACACCGGAGGCAGCTTGCGCAATCCGGCCGGCTTCTCCGGCATCGTCGGCATGCGTCCGTCCTACGGTCTCGTACCAAGTGAAAAACGCATCTTCGGCTGGTCGAACCTCTCGACCGACGGACCGATGGCGCGCAACGTCGCTGACGCCGCGCTGATGCTGTCGGTGATGGCAAGCGACGATGCCCGCGATCCGCTCGCCTACACCCTGCCCGGCGAGCCGATGCGTGCGCGCGCCGAGCGCTGGGCCGCGCCGCGCCCCGCCGATCTCGGCAAGCTGCGTCTGGCCTTCACCGAAGATTTCGGCTTCGCACCCACCGAGCAGGCGATCCGCCGCGTATTCCGCCATCGCGTGAGCAAGCTTGCGCCGCTGTTCGCCGAACGCCGCGAGGCGAGCCCCGACTGCACCGGTGCGGACGACACCTTCGCCGTGCTGCGCGCAGGCATGTTCCTGGCGACGCATGGCAAGAATTACAAGGAGCGTCCCGGGATGCTCGGACCGAACGTCCGCGCCAATGTCGAGGAAGGCCTCGGCTATGCACTCGAAGACTACGCCCGCGCGGCCACGACGCAGACGCGGATCTATCGCGCCTACCAGACCTTCTTCGCAAATTGCGACGTGCTGATCAGCCCGACCATCACGCTGAGCCCGCGTCCCTGGTCGGAGCTCTATCCCGCCGAGATCGACGGCGTGCCGACCAAATCCTATTTCCACTGGCTCGCGCTCGCCTATGCCGTCACGCTTGCGGGACATCCCGCGATCAGCATTCCGCTCGGTCTCGACGAGGGCGGCCTGCCGTTCGGCCTGCAAATCGTCGGTCCGCGCGGCGGCGATGCCATCGTGCTCTCGGTTGCCGCCAGCATCGAGGCCGCGTTCGCGAACGATGCGCAATTGTGCCGGCCCGTGCCCGACCTCGCACGGCTCGCCGCGGCGCCGCCGCTGTCGGCCGCGCCCGATTTTCTCACCTGGGAATGACCTGACAGGAGAATTTGTCCGATGCAAAGCGCGATCGTTCTCGGCGGCGGCATGGTCGGTGTGGGTGCGGCGCTGCACCTGCAGCGGCGCGGCTGGGCCGTCACGCTCGTCGACCGCAGGGAGCCGGGCCGCGAGACCAGCTATGGCAATGCCGGGATGATCCAGGCCGAAGCCGTGCGCCCCTACCCGATGCCGCGCGACCTCGCTTCGCTCGTGAAGATCGCGACCGGCCGCACCAACGACGTGCGCTACAGCCTGTCCTCGCTTCATCGCCACATCGAGCCGCTGCTGCGCTACTGGTGGCATTCGGCGCCGAAGCGACATCGCGAAGCCATCGTCGGCTGGGCGCGCCTGATCGGCTACGCCACGAGCGAGCACGACACCCTCATTCGCGAGGCCCATGCCGACAATCTGATCCGCCGCGCCGGCTATCGCGCGTTGTACCGCGACGCCGCCGCCCTGGAGCACTCGATCAAGGACGCGGAGCAAGACCAGCGCGAATTCGGCGTGAACTTTCGCGTGTTGTCAGGCAGCGAATTGACAAAGGCAGAGCCGATCCTGCGCGACGATCTGCCCGGCGCGATCCACTGGCTCGACACCTGGACGGTGTCCGATCCGGGCGCGCTGGTGACGGCCTATGCCGAACTGTTCGTGCGCCTCGGCGGCAGAATCGTGCTCGGTGATGCGCAGTCGCTGCAGCAGACCGCGAGCGGCTGGTCGGTCGACACCGATCAGGGGCGCATCGACGCCGCCCATGCCGTCGTGACGCTCGGGCCATGGTCGCCGGATCTCCTGTTCAAGTTCGGCTATCGCATCCCGCTGGTGCGCAAGCGCGGCTACCACATGCATTACAGCGGCGGTGCCTCGCTCGATCTGCCGCTCGTCGACAAGGGCGGCGGCTACGCCATGGGTCCGATGGCCAAGGGCATCCGCATCACCACCGGCGCCGAGCTGACCGGTCCCGATGCGCTCGCAACACCGGTGCAGCTCGCCAGCGCCGAAGCCTCCGCGCGCGAGCTGATCGATCTCGGCAAGCGCGTCGAGCCCGATCCGTGGTTCGGCACCCGCCCCTGCACGCCTGACATGCTCCCGGTGCTCGGACAGGCCCCGCACCATCCCGGCCTCTGGATGAACTTTGGTCACGGCCACCAGGGCTTTACTCTGGGGCCTGCGACCGGGCGCCTGCTCGCCGAGATCATGAGCGGCGAGACGCCGTCGATCGATCCCGCGCCGTACCGGCCGGAACGGTTCTAGCCCTCCGCGCTTGCGGCAAGCACCGCGAGCGCAGCCGAGAGGCGCAGCAACGGATCGTCCCATTCGCGGGGGCTGCGCTGGCGGAACAGCCGCATGGTCGGATACCACGGGCTGTCATCGCGATCGCGCAGCCAGCGCCAGTCGAGCGCGTAAGGCGTCAGCATCCACACGGTGCGTCCCAGCGCGCCGGCGAGATGCGCGACCGACGTGTCGACGGCGACGACGAGATCGAGCGCCGCGACCGCCGCCGCGGTGTCGGCGAAATCGCCGAGCGCGGGCGCAAGATCGATGATGTCAGGGCCGAGGGCCGCGAGCACCGCAGCATCCTCCGGCCGCGGCTCCTTCTGCAGGCTGTAAAGCTGCACGCCAGGCATCGCGAGGCGCGGCAGCATGGCCTCCGCGGAGAGCGAGCGCTGGCGGTCGCCCTTGTGCCTGGCATTGCCGGCCCAGACCACGCCGACCTTCAGCGCCGTCACCTCCCCAAGCGCCGCGCGCCAGCGTGACAGTCTTGCGGGATCGGGATGCAGGTAGGGAACGTCCGCCGGGATGGTGTCGAGCGTGGTGCCGAAGATGCGCGGCAGGCTCATCAGCGGCAGTTGCAGATCGAACGGCGGCAGCGGCGCGCCGCGCGGGATCACGGTGACGTCGGGCAGCTGCCGCAGCAGCACGGCGAGCGCGGGCTGGACCTGCAAAATGATCCGTCCGCCCTTCGCCGTCACCATCGGCACATAGCGCACGAAATGCAGGGCGTCGCCGAGGCCGTATTCGGCGAACAGCAGCAATGTACGCCCCTCGAGCGGCTCGCCCTGCCATTCCGGCTCGGCGAACACGGGATCGCCGTCCGACAGCATCTTGCACTTCCGTCGCCAGCGATAGGCATCGAAACCTTCAGCGAAATGGCCGTTCATCAGCAGGAAATGCGCGTGGTTGTACTGCGCCAGCGGCTGCTCCGGATCGAGCGCAATCGCACGATGCGAAACCGCGAGCGCCTCGTCGATCTCGCCGGCATTGCGCAGCGCGACCGCGAGATTGGCGTGGCCCTTGGCATAGTTGGGATCGGCGACGACCGCGCAGCGGTGCGCCGCGACCGCATCGGCAGCGCACTCCTGCTTCTCGAAGATGATGCCGAGATTGGTCCAGGCCGGGGCATGATCCGGCTTCAGCAGCAGCGCGTGCTCGCAAGATGCAATCGCCTCGTCCAGCGCGCCGAGCTCGGAGAGACAGGCGCCAAGATTGCTGGCGATCACGTGATCCGACGGATCACGCGCAAAGCTCCGCCTGTAGATCTCGGCGGCCTCCTGCAGGCGACCTGCCTCGTGCAGGACGAGTCCGAGCAGGCGCAGCGCCGGAGCATTATCCGGCGCAAGCGCGATCGCGCGGCGGTACTGGACGATGGCGTCCTCGAGCAATCCTCGCCGATAGAGCACCTCGCCGAGATTGCACAGCAGCCTGGGATCATCGGGGTTTTCGTCGAGCGCGCGGCGATAGGCCGCCTCCGCCTCGTCGAGGCGCGCCTGGTCCACAAGGAGATTGCCGAGATTGAGCCAGACGCCGCGATATGAAGGCTCCCGCGCGATCACCGCGCGATAAGCCTCTTCGGCCTCCGCGAGCCGCCCCTGCTCCGCAAGCACGACGGCGAGGTTGAAGCAGGCCCGCGTCAGATGCGCATCGAGCGCCAGCGCGCGGCGATAGGCGGCCTCGGCCTCGTCGAAGCGCGCGAGCTCGCCGAGCGCCACGCCGAGCTTGTTGTGCAGGCCGGCATCATCAGGCCGCCGGACCAGCGCGCGCCGGAATGCGGCGACCGCCCCCTCCTGCTCGCCCTTCACCGCGAGCGCATCGCCGAGCGTGACGAGCGCCGGCGCGTGCTCGGGATCGACGCTGAAGATGCGGCCGAGCAGCGCGGCGCCCTCTGCCGCACGGTCGCTGACGAAGGCGGCGACGGCGGCCAGATGCAATGCCGGGACGTGATCCGGGTCGGCCTTCAGAACCTCCGCGCAGAGTGCATCCGCCTCATCCGGCCGCCCCGCCGCAAAATGCTCCGCCGCCTGCAACACAATCGGATTCACAGCCGCATTGCCCACGATGCCACCCACCCCTTCGAGCTCCGAGATGCGGGTTAAACGCGCGAGATCGAAAATTCCGTCAGTCGGCGCGCTCAGTGAGCAGTGTCCTGATCCGGTCGGCGTCATCAGGCGTCGCCGGGTTGTAGACGATCATGCTGAGATCGGGCCGGCCCTCGACATTGAAGCTCGAATATTCGAACGACATGGTGCCGTGAACGGGATGCCGCAGCCGCTTGGTGCCGTCGCCATGATGGCGGACGTCATTGTCGCGCCACAGCGCCGCGAATTCCGGGCTGGTGCGGCACAGCTCGTCGACGAAATCGGCGACGTGCGAGACGGCGCCGGCGCGCGCGGCATCCGCCCTGAACGCCGCCACCACGAAGCGGGCGACGCTGTCCCAGTCATACTGCGCGGCGCGCACGCGCGGATCGCAGAAGATGAAGCGCAGGATGTTGCGCTGGCCCGGCGGGATGGCGCCGTAGTCGGTCAGCACCACGCTTGCGGCCCGATTCCAGGCGACGACGTCCCAGGTCGCGGTGCGCACCAAGGCGGGGCTGAACGCGAGCGCGTCGAGCACGCGCTGCAGCCGCGGCGAGACGCCTTCCGCCGCCTGATAGCGCACCTCGGGCGGCCGGCCGAGACCGATCAGGAACAGGTGCTCGCGCTCGACATCGGTCAGCATCAAGGCGCGGGCGATACGGTCGAGCACGTCGGCCGATGGCGCCCCGCCGCGGCCCTGCTCCAGCCAGGTGTACCAGGTCGGGCTGATATTGGCGCGCTGGGCCACCTCCTCGCGTCGGAGCCCGGGCGTGCGCCTGCGGCTGCCGCTGAGGCCGAACGCGGCGGCATCGAGCCGGGTGCGGCGGTCCTTCAGGTAGGTCCCGAGCAGGTTTTCGGCGGTCGCGGTCTCGCTCATCCTGTTAGCTATTATACCCTGATAATGTCACTACTTTACCCGGATAATCCTAGCGTAGATGGTCGTCTCCACCAACCCCGAGGAGATATCTCATGCGTGTATTCGTCACCGGCGCCACCGGCTTTGTCGGCTCCGCCGTCGTGCGGGACCTGATCGCCGCCGGCCACACTGTCACCGGCCTCGCCCGGACCGACGCCGGCGCGGCGACCGTCGCGGCGATGGGCGCCGAGGTCCATCGCGGCTCGCTGGAGGACCATGCTTCCTTGCGCAGCGGCGCGGCTGCCTCCGACGGCGTGCTTCATCTCGCCTTCAACCACGACTTCTCGAAATTCACCGAGAATTGCGAGCTCGACCGCCGCGCTATCCTGGCCATCGGCGAAGAGCTCAGAGGCTCCGATCGGCCGCTGATCGTCACGTCAGGCGTGGCCCTGCTCGCGCCGGGACGGCTCGCGACCGAGGATGACGCGGCGGCCCGCCACTTTCCCCGCGTTTCGGAAGCGACCGCCGAAGACCTCATGCAGCAAGGCGTCCGCGCCGGCATCGTGCGGCTTCCGCCCACGACCCATGGCGAGGGTGACCACGGTTTTGTCCCGCGCCTCATCGCGATCGCCCGAGAAAAAGGCGCCGCGGCCTATATTGGCGATGGCAGCAACCGCTGGCCGGCCGCGCACCGCATCGATGCCGCGCGGGTCTACCGGCTCGCGCTGGAGCAAGGCGCATCCGCCCGCCGCTATCACGCCATCGCCGAGGAAGGCGTGCCGTTCAAGGAGATTGCGGAGGTGATCGGCAAAAGGCTCGCCGTATCAGTGGTCTCGAAATCCGCTGACGAAGCCGAGCAGCATTTCGGCTGGTTTGCGCGGTTCGCTGGCATCGATGTCCCCACCTCGAGCGCGAAGACGCGCGCAGCTCTCGGCTGGGAGCCGAAAGAAAAAGGGCTGATCGAGGATCTCGACCAGCCCCATTACTTCAAGGTCTGACGGCGCGGCTCGCGCCGTCCGATCCGGATCAGTCGGTCGTGATCGCCGTTTCCATGTCGGTCGGATCGATCTGCTTGGAGAGATTGGCGTTGAGCTTGTCGCGGTCGAGCTCACCCTCCCACCAGGCGACGATCACGCAGGCCACGCCGTTGCCGCACAGGTTGGTCAGTGCGCGGCATTCGCTCATGAACTTGTCGATGCCGAGCACGATCGCCATGCCCGGCACGAGGCGCGGATCCACCACCGCGAGCGTTGCCGCCAGCGTGATGAAGCCCGCACCGGTGATGCCGGAGGCGCCTTTCGAGGTCAGCATCGCCACCACCAGGATGGTCAGCTGCTGGCCGAAGGAGAGATCGACGCCGAGCGCCTGGGCGATGAACAGCGTCGCCAGCGTCATGTAGATGTTGGTGCCGTCGAGGTTGAACGAATAGCCCGTGGGCACCACGAGGCCGACCACCGACTTCGAGCAGCCGAGCCGCTCCAGCTTCTCCATCAAGGACGGCAGCGCGCTTTCCGACGATGAGGTGCCGAGCACGATCAGCAGCTCGTCCTTGATGTAGGCGAGGAACTTGAAGATCGAGAACCCGGCCATGCGTGCGATGATGCCGAGCACGACGAACACGAACAGCGCAGCCGTGACGTAGAACGTCGCGATCAGGCCGATCAGGTTGAGGATCGCGCCGGTGCCGAACTTGCCGATGGTGTAGGCCATCGCACCGAACGCGCCGATCGGCGCCGCGCGCATCACGATCGAGATGACGCCGAACACCGCATGCGCGGCATCGTCGATGAAGCTGCGGATGGTGTGGCCGCGCTCACCCAGGCTCATGATGGCGAAGCCGAACAGCACCGAGAACAGCAGCACCTGCAGGATCTCGCCTTGCGCGAAGGCGCCGACCACGGTGTCCGGAATGATGTGCAGGACGAAGTCGACCGACTTCTGGCCGGCGGCCTGCTTGGCGTAGTTCGCAACGGCCGCTTCGCTCGCCGCCGCGTTGCCGAAGCCTGCGCCCGGCCTGACGAGATTGCCCACGATGAGGCCGATCACCAGCGCGAAGGTCGAGACGACCTCGAAATAGACCAGCGCCTTGACGCCGATGCGTCCGACCTTCTTGGCGTCCTGGATGTGCGCGATGCCCGAGACCACGGTGCAGAAGATGATCGGGGCGATCACCATCTTGATCAGCTTGATGAAGCCGTCGCCCATCGCCTTGATCCAGTCGTTGGTGGCGAACGTCGGCCAGAGCCAGCCGACGATGGCGCCGAGCACGATGGCGATCAGCACCTGGACATAGAGAATTTTGTACCACGGCTTGGCTGCGGCCGGCGCGACCGGCGCCCCCGCCATCGTTGTCGTCGTCATCGTTTCACTCCCCCTCAAACATTGGGGCCAGCCAAGATCAACTTGGCCGGCCCTGTCAATTGGAACCACTCGGAATGGTGCGCTTTACCCGCGACGGTCGACGAGCCGGCGCGCCGCCGGCATCAGCGTCGCGCCCAGCGCGTTCTTGACCAGGGACGCCGCGATGAACGGCGCAAGGCCGACCTGCCAAGCCTTGGCGACGCCAAGACCGAGGCCAAAGGCCAGCCAGCCGAAGCCGGCCGCCAGAATGACGATGTGGCCGACGGCCATCGCGGCGAACAGCAAGACCACGCTGCGATCCCAGCCGCGCTCGGCGAGCCAGCCGGTCACGAAGGCAGCGAGCACGAAGCCGAACAGATAGCCCGCAGTCGGGCCGACCAGCGGTGCAATCCCACCCACGGGACCGGCGAACACCGGCAGGCCAAGCGCACCCTCGGCGAGGTAGGCGATCATGGTTGCGCTGCCAAGGCGCCAGCCATAGGCGGCGCCGATCATCAGCACCACCAGCGTCTGCAACGTCATCGGCACGTAAGGCAGCGGCAGATTCACCTTGGCTGACAGCGCCATCAAGGCGGTGCCGAGCGCGACCAGCACGACAGCGCGCAGTGCGCCGACAGCTTCGCCCGGACGGGTCGGCCACATCAATGCGGCGAGAGGAGAATGCGTGGCGGCGATGGGCGCGGAACGGTCAGACAAGTTGCACTCCGAAAAGGCTGGCGAAAACTGGCGGCTATTTAAGCCAGTGAGCGATCCGGTCAACTGCCTCCCGCATCTCTTCTGCCGAACGGGCATAGGAGAACCGTATGAATGAACGGCCATGGATGGGATCGAAATCGACGCCCGGCGTCGCCGCCACATGGGCCTGTTCCAGCATCTGCTTGGCGAATTCGAAACTGTCGGAAGTGAAGTCCGACACATCGGCATAGAGGTAGAACGCACCATCGGCCGGCAAGAACTTGCTGAGGCCCGCTTTGGGCAGTCCCTCGATCAAAATGCGCCGGTTTTCCTGATAGCCGTGCTTGATCTCCTCCATCTCGGCCGCGCCGTCGAAGGCAGCCTCGGCCGCGATCTGCGACAGCGACGGCACCGAGATCGACAGGTTCTGCTGGAGCCGCTCGATCGGGCGCACCAGAACCTCGGGCACGACCATCCAGCCGACGCGCCAGCCCGTCATGCAAAAATATTTCGAGAACGAGTTGATCACGAGTGCGTGGTCCGACAGCGCCGCTGCCGTCACCGCCGGAAACGCGTAGTCCAGCCCGTGATAGATCTCGTCGGAGATGAAGCGGATTTTTGCGTCTTCCGCCGCCGCGATCAGGCCGGAGAGCGCCTCGCGGGACATCATCGTTCCCGTTGGATTGGCGGGGCTGCCGACCAGCACGCCCTTCAGCGGCGCCTTGCGATGCGCGGCGAGCAGCGCCTCGCCGGTCAGCGCATGACGCGTCTCGTTCGTGGTCTCGATCAGCACCGGCTCGCAGCCGAGCGCGGTCAGGATGTGGCGGTACGGCGGATAGCCCGGCACCGTCACGGCGACGCGGTCCCCGGGCTCGAACATCGACAGGAACGCGAGGATGAATCCGCCGGACGAGCCCGTCGTCACCACGATCCGTTCGGGGCTGACGTCACACCCATGGACGTCGCGGTAGTGCCGCGCGATCCGCTCGCGCAAGGAGGGGATGCCGAGCGCGGAGGTATAGTCGATCCGGCCGGCCTCGAGCGCGGCATGGGCGGCCGCGATCGCGGTTTTCGGCGCGCCGGCCGCGGGCTGGCCGACCTCCATGTGGATGACATGGCCGCCGGCGGCCTCGATTCGGGCCGCGGCGGCCATCACGTCCATCACCATGAAGGGGGGAACGTCGCTGCGGCGGGAGGGCTCGAGCCACTGCCCCAACCGGTTCCTCAATGTCGCATCCTGCATCGATTTCTGCTATTTCGCTGGCGGACCGGTCCGTCCGGTCCTTCAAAACGGGGCGCTTGCGCCCCAGACTGGCCGCATTGTACGGCTCATAAGGGGTACGGCTCATAGGCCATATCGCGTATCCAGTCCGCCGCCAATCGCCAAAACCAATCACGAAAACTGCATTCCAGGTCCCTTTGCCGAGACCGTTTGACCCAGACCGCTTGATGTTGCTCCAGACCGCATTGCGCAAGAAGGCCTCCGCCCTCACCGCCCTCGTCACGGCCGCGGCGATCGCACTGGCGCCGCTCCCGGCGGCACGTGCGCAGAGCAAGGGGCCGCCGATCCTGCGCGATACCGAGACCGAACAGCTGCTGCGCGAATACACCCGCCCGATCCTGCGCGCCGCCGGTCTGGAAAAGCAGAACATCCAGATGGTGATCATCAACGACGGTTCGTTCAACGCGTTCGTCGCGGACGGCCGCCGCATCTTCGTCAATTACGGCGCGATCCTCCAGTCGGAGACGCCGAACCAGATCATCGGCGTGCTCGCCCACGAGACCGGGCATCTGGCCGGCGGCCATCTGTCCAAGCTGCGCGAGCAGCTCGCCAACGCGCAGACCCAGATGATCATCGCGATGCTGCTCGGCGCCGGCGCGATCGCCGCCGGCAGCACCCGCAGCTCCAGCGCCGGCAACAACGGCCTTGCCAATGCGGGCGCTGCCGCGATCGCAGGTCCCCAGGAGATGATCCGCCGCACGCTGCTGTCCTATCAGCGCCAGCAAGAGGAGAACGCCGACCGTGCCGGCGTGAAATTCCTGACCGCGACCCAGCAGTCGCCGAAGGGCATGTACGAGACCTTCAAGCGCTTCACCAGCGAGAGCCTGTTCGCCTCGCGCGGCGCCGACCCCTATCTCCAGTCACATCCGATGCCTGCCGAGCGTGTCGCGGCACTGCAGGAGTTCGCCAGCAGCAGTCCCTATTGGGACAAGAAGGACGATCCGGCGCTCCAGCTCCGTCACGACATGGTGCGCGCCAAGATCTCGGCGTTCATGGAACGGCCGGAGACGGTGTATCGCCGCTATCCGCAGACCAATGACAGCATGCCGGCGCGTTATGCCCGGGCCATCAGCACCTATCTGCACGGCGATCTGCGCAGCGCACTCGCCCAGATCGACGCGCTGATCCAGGTCCAGCCCAACAACCCGTACTTCTACGAGGTACGCGGCCAGGCCCTGCTCGAGAGCGGCAAGCCCGCCGAGGCCATCGCTCCCTTGCGCAAGGCGGTACAACTCTCCAACAACTCGCCCCTCATCGAGATGTTACTTGGGCAGGCTCTGGTTGGAACCGATAATAAAGCCTACACCGACGATGCCGTTCGGATTCTCCGCGCCGCGGTAGCGCGGGAGCCCGAGGCGGTGCTCGGCTATACCCAGCTCGCGATGGCCTATGGCCGGAAGGGCGACTATGCCGAGGCGGATCTCGCCTCGGCGCAGGCCGCTTACCTGCGCGGCGACAACAAGACCGCCCGCGAGCTCGCAACGCGCGCGAAAACCCGTTTCGCCGTCGGCACGCCCGGATGGGTCAAGGCCGACGACATCGTGGCGGCCAAGCCGCCGCGCAACTGACCAGAACGACGCCTTGAGACCACGACGTCACGACACCGAGCTTTGAGTCCGCCGGGACGTTTTCCGAAACCTGCTTTGGATAAGAGGATTTGCCTATGCCTTCGCTGCGTCTGCTTGCCCCCGCGCTGTTTGCGCTCGCCATGTTCGGCGCAGCCGCGCCCGCGTCGGCCGACAGCTTCTCCGATGCCCAGCGCACCGACATCGAGGCGATCATCAAGAACTATCTCGTCACCCACCCCGAGGTGCTCGAAGAGGCGATGACCGAGCTCAGCAAGCGCCAGGCCGCGGCCGAAACGCAGAAGCACGAAGCCAGCATCGCGCAGAACGCGGAGGCGATCTTCAACTCGCCGCGCCAGGTCGTGCTGGGCAACAAGGACGGCGACGTCACCTTCGTCGAGTTCTTCGACTACAATTGCGGCTATTGCAAACGCGCGATGGACGACATGCTCAGCCTCATGAAGAGCGATCCGAAGCTGAAGGTCGTGCTGAAGGAGTTTCCGGTGCTGAGCCAGGGTTCGGTGGAAGCGGCGCAGGTCGCCGTCGCCGTGCGCATGCAGGATCCCACCGGCAAGAAATATCTCGACTTCCACCAGAAGCTGCTCGGCGGCCGCGGCGCGGCCGACAAGGCGCGCGCCATGCAGGCGGCCAAGGAAGCCGGGCTCGACACCGCGAAGATCGAGAAGGATATCGCCAGCCCCGAGGTGCGCGCCACGATCGAGGAGAACTTCAAGCTCGCGGAGGCGATGGGCATGAACGGCACGCCGAGCTACGTGATCGGCAAGCAGATCGTGATCGGCGCGGTCGGCGTTGAAGGCCTGAAGGAAAAGATCGGCATTGCCCGCTGCGGCAAGGCGACCTGCTGATTGCACGTTTTTCGATATTGAAGGCGCGAAAAGGCCGGCTGAAAAGCCGGCCTTTTTCTTACACGAAACCTTGGCGCAATCCTGCCAACTCATTCATCCGGCATTCAACAAACAAATACCACGGAACAGGCGAAGTTCCGGAACAACTCAAATCTCCTTTCGTTGTCGGCGCGGGCAATGACGCGCAAAGAAACACGTGAGGAGAATTTCGATGTTGAACCGCTTTATGATCTCGGTTGCCGCACTGGCGCTCGTCGCCGGCACCGGTCTGGCGAACGCACAAGACAAGGGCCGCGACAGTGGCGGCGCTGGCTCGCAACAGCAGATGCAGCATTCGCAGCCGTCCGGTGGCGCCGCTGAGCGCGGCTCGATGGGCCGTGACTCCGCTCATGAGAAGGGCACCGTTGGGCAGGCCGGTGGTGCCGGCAGCATGAAGTCCGATCGGGCCGCCGACGACAAGTCGTCCGGCGCGATGAAGGACGAGCACCGTGGTCGCGAGATGAACAAGAACGCCGCCGAGGACAAGGCCGGCGCGACCAAGGGCCAGCGCACCGATGAACGCGCGCAAGGTCAGATGGACAAGTCTCAGCAGGACAAGTCCAAGAGCATGAGTCAGGACACCACCAAGTCCGGCCAGAAGGACAAGGACATGAAGGCTGAGGGCAGCAAGAGCGGCACCTCGACCAACAATGCCGAGACCCAGAAGGGTACTGGCACGAGCACCAACCAGAACGCCCAGGGCCAGACCGGCACCAACACGACGGTCGGCCAGGCTGGCGCCGGCGCCAAGCTCTCGACCGAGCAGCGGACCCAGATCACCTCGGTGATCCGCGAGCAGCGCGTGGCCCCCGTGACCAATGTGAACTTCGCGATCTCGGTGGGCACCCGCATTCCGCGCGAGGGCATCGAGCTGCACGCCCTGCCGTCCCGGGTTGCGACGATCTATCCGGAGTGGCGCAGCTACCGCTATGTCATGGTCCGCGAGCAGATCGTGATCATCGATCCGAACACCTACGAGATCATCGCGGTTCTCGACGTCTAGGGTTGACGACAACTATCCCGGGGGCGGGCAGCAATGCCCGCCTCCTTGCGTTTGGCCGGCAGCCATGCTTTGGACTGGTTAACAAGCAATTTCCGTAGCTTCCGCACAGGTTTTTGCACCCAGGATGAGGTGCCTGAAGCCCCTTGGGAGGTCCTTCAAGGCTTCCCCTAGGGCGCTTTGTTACCTATAACCCCGCCACGCCGAAGCACCTCTTCCGGGATTGGAATGGCAGAACCAGCAACCGACACGATCCTCGTTCTCAACGGGCCGAACCTCAACATGTTGGGGACGCGCGAGCCTGAAAAGTATGGTCATGCGACACTGGCGGACGTCGAGGCGCTGTGCCGCGAGACGGCGGCGACGTTCGGCCTCAAGGCCGACTGCCGGCAGTCCAACCGCGAGGGCGAGCTGATCGACTTCATCCACGAGGCGCATGCGCGCAAGATGAAGGGCATCATCATCAATGCCGGCGGCTACTCGCACACGTCGATCGCGCTGCACGATGCACTGCTCGCGGTGCAGATTCCGACGGTCGAGGTGCACGTGACCAACATCCACGCCCGCGAGAGCTTCCGTCACCATTCCTACACCGCGCGCGCGGCGTTCGCTTCGCTGTGCGGTTTCGGCATCGAGGGCTACCGCCTCGCCATCCAGGGCCTTGCCGCCAAGCTCGGCATCAAGCCCAAAGCCTGACGCTCCCTTCCAACAGAACATTCGGATCAAGCAACATGGCGCGCCAGCCAGACGACAAAGCAGCCGCAAAGTTTTCCAGCGAGGATTCCGCGCTCGTCCGCGAGCTCGCTCTTCTGCTCGACGAGACCAGCCTCACCGAGATCGAGATCGAGCGCGCGGGCCTGCGCCTGCGCGTCGCCCGCAACATCAGCGTCGCCGCGACGATGCCGATGCCGCTCGCGGCTGCTCCTGCCCTGCCGGCAGCCGTAGCCGCAGCAGCGCCCGCAGCCGCAGCAGCCGATTTGTCCAAGCATCCGGGCGCCGTAACCTCGCCGATGGTCGGCACCGCCTATTGGGCGCCGGAGCCCGGCGCCAAGCCGTTCATCGACGTCGGCACCAAGGTCTCGGTCGGCCAGACGCTGCTGATCATCGAAGCCATGAAGACCATGAACCAGATCCCCTCGCCGCGCGCCGGCACGGTGACGCAGATTCTGGTCGAGGACGGCCAGCCGGTCGAGTACGGCGAGCCGCTCGTCATCATCGAGTAATTGTTGGGGGCGGCCAGCCCACCCTCGCAGCCTTCCGCGCGCCAGTCCCTCAAGGGCACCATGTTCGACAAGATCCTCATAGCCAACCGCGGCGAGATCGCCCTTCGCATCCTCAGGGCCTGCAAGGAGCTCGGGATCGCGACCGTCGCCGTGCACTCGACCGCCGATGCCGACGCCATGCATGTGCGCCTGTCGGACGAGAGCGTCTGCATCGGGCCGCCGGCGTCCAAGGACAGCTATCTCAACGTGCCCGCGCTGCTCGCGGCCTGCGAGATCACCGGCGCCGATGCCGTGCATCCCGGCTACGGCTTCCTGTCCGAGAACGCGCGCTTCGCGGAAATCCTCGGCGAGCACAATCTGCATTTCATCGGCCCGAAGGCCGAGCACATCCGCCTGATGGGCGACAAGATCGAGGCCAAGAAGACCGCCAAGCGGCTCGGCATCCCCGTGGTGCCCGGCTCCGACGGCGCGGTCGGTCCCGACGATGACGCCATGGCGATCGCGAAGAAGATCGGCTTTCCCGTGCTGGTGAAGGCGGCGGCGGGCGGCGGCGGCCGCGGCATGAAGGTCGCGCACAGCGAGGCCGACCTCCAGCTGGCGCTGTCCACGGCGGCCAACGAGGCCAAATCCGCCTTTGGCGATGCCTCCGTTTACCTGGAAAAATATCTCCAGAAGCCGCGCCATATCGAGATCCAGATTCTCGGCGACGGCCGCGGCGGCGCGATTCACCTCGGCGAACGCGACTGCTCGCTGCAACGCCGCCACCAGAAGGTCTGGGAGGAAGGCCCCTCGCCCGTGCTGGCCGCCGCCGCGCGCGCCAAGATCGGTGAGACCTGCGCGAAAGCGATGCGCGAGATGAAATATCTCGGCGTCGGCACCATCGAATTCCTGTTCGAGGACGGCGAGTTCTACTTCATCGAGATGAACACGCGCATCCAGGTCGAGCATCCCGTCACCGAGAGCATCACCGACATCGACCTCGTGCTGGAGCAGATCCGCATCGCCGCCGGCGGCGATCTGCCGGCGAAGCAGGAGGAAGTCCAGGTCATCGGCCACGCGATCGAGTGCCGCATCAATGCCGAGCATCCGCAGACCTTCCGCCCCTCGCCCGGCCGGATCCAGCAATACCATCCGCCCGGCGGGCTCGGCGTCCGGATCGATTCGGCCGTCTACCAGGGCTACACGATCCCGCCTTATTACGACTCGCTCGTCGGCAAGCTGATCGTGCACGGCAAGACACGCGCCGAATGCCTGATGCGGCTGCGCCGCGCGCTCGACGAGATGGTGGTCGAAGGCATCGAGACCACGCTACCGCTGTTCCGCGCGCTGGTGCGCGAGGACGACATCATCAACGGCGACTATCACATCCACTGGCTGGAACAGTATCTGGCCGGCAAGGCGGAACCCACCCCCAAATAAATCCCGCGCCCGGGGGAACCCGTTGCCTTTACGGGCGTTTTGAGCAGCTGGGAGCTATTTGAAAAAGGGGGCGTTGGATTTTCCATTGGTCTGCGCGGGGCGACACCGTCGTGAAGGCTGAAGCGCAGCGGCGGCGCGCATTTTGGCAGATCCTGCTGTTCGCAGCGGGCCTGCTCGTGCTGACCGTGATCAGCGCCGGCTCGGTCTACCTCGTCAACAAGGCAAGAGACGACAGCAAATGGGTGCTCCACACCATCGAGGTGGAGAACCAGGTCAATACGCTGTTGCTCGAGGTCCGACGTGCCGAGAGCAGCGCCCGCGGCTTTCTCCTGACGCAGGGACCGGATTTCCAGTCGGATCACGAGAGGGCCGTCGCAGCGATCATTCCGGCACTCGACAAGCTCACGCGCCAGATCGGCGACAGTCCGGCGCAGCGCGACAGCGTCGAGAAGCTGAGCGCCGCGATCGAGGTCCGGCTCGGCCAGTTCGCGCGCGAGATGGACTTCGTCAAACAAGGTCAACCCGACAATGCCAAGGCACTCGTGCGCGAGGCCGCCGGCGGCACCACGACCACCACGATCACCAACCTCGCCAACGCGATGATCCGCGAAGAGGAACGGCTGTTCCGGCAGCGCTCCGTCAATGCCGACCGCAGCCAGACGCTGGCCGCCTCCCTCACCGGCATCGGCTCCGGTCTCGTGGTGGTGCTCGCCCTGATCTCGATCTGGCTGCTGCGGCGCTCGGCGCGCATCCGTGACGAGGCCGAGACGCGCCTGCGCGATGCCAACCTCAATCTGGAGGCCGTCGTCGACGAACGCACGGCCGACCTGCGCGAGGCCAACAACGAGATCCAGCGCTTCGCCTATATCGTCAGCCACGATCTGCGCTCGCCGCTCGTCAACATCATGGGCTTCACCAGCGAGCTCGAGGAGCTCGGCGGCGACATCTTCCGCCGCGTCAGCAGCCTCACCCACGTCCCGGCCGACGGGCCGCCCTTGGCCTCCGGCGAGATCACGCTCGAAGGTCCCGACAAGCAGCTCTCCGAGGATTTTTCCGAGGCGCTCGGCTTCATCAAATCGTCGATCGCCAAGATGGACCGGCTGATCTCGGCGATCCTCAACCTCACCCGCGAGGGCCGGCGCGAATTCCAGCCGGAGAAGATCGACATACGCGAGTTCGTCGAGGCCATCGTGTCGACGCTGGCGCATCAGGCCGTGGAAGCGCAGGCCACGATCCACGTCGAGCCGCTGCCTGATATCGTCAGCGACCGCCTTGCGCTGGAGCAGATCTTCTCCAACCTGATCGACAACGCGATCAAATATCTGAAGAGCGGGGCGCCCGGCGAGATCAGAATTCGCGGGCGGACCAAGCTCGGCTACGCTATCTTCGAGATCAGCGACAACGGCCGCGGCATCGATCCGAAGGATCATCAGCGGATATTCGACCTGTTCCGCCGTGCGGGAACCCAGGACAAGCCGGGACAGGGCATAGGTCTTGCACATGTGCGTGCACTTGTGCGTCGTCTCGGCGGCACCATGTCGGTATCGTCGGAACTCAACGCGGGCAGCACGTTCACCATCACGCTGCCCGTCGCGTGGAACGCCAGCACCCGGAACCCAGATCGATGACGCAACCAGTCACCATCATCATGATCGAGGACGACGAGGGGCACGCCCGACTGATCGAGCGCAACATTCGCCGTTCCGGCGTCAACAACGAGATCATATCGTTTGCCAACGGCACCGATGCGGTGAAGCACCTGTTCGGCGCCGACGGCAGCGGGCTGCCCCAGAAGGGCAATGCCCTCTTGATCCTGCTCGACCTCAACCTGCCCGATATGAGCGGGATCGACATCCTGAAGCGGATCAAGGAGAACAAATATCTCAAGGCCTCGCCGGTGGTCGTACTCACGACCACCGACGACTCCCAGGAGATCAAGCGCTGCTACGAGCTCGGCTGCAACGTCTACATCACCAAACCCGTCAACTACGAGAATTTCGCCAACGCCATCCGGCAACTCGGGCTGTTCTTCTCGGTCATCCAGGTCCCGCCCGCCGCCCCATGAACCAGAGAACGCCGACACTGCTCTATATCGACGACGACGACGCGCTGGCGCGCCTGGTCGAACGCGGCCTGACCCGGCGCGGCTACAGGGTCGTTCATGCCGCCAGCGGCGAAGAAGGCCTCGAGCACATCCGTAAGGCCGCCGCCCAAGACGGCATCGAAGGCGGCATCGACGTCGTGGCGCTCGACCAGTACATGCCGGGCCTCGACGGCCTCGAGACGCTCGAGCAGATCATGGCGATCCCGGACGCTCCTCCCGTGGTGTTCGTCACGGCGTCGCAGGATTCCAGCATCGCGGTCACCGCGTTGAAGGCGGGTGCGGCCGATTATCTCGTCAAGGACGTTAAGGGCGACTTCATCCCCCTGCTCCACGTCGCCGCCGAGGGCGCGCTGCGTCAGGCCGAGTTGCAGAAGGCACGCGAGGAGGCGGAGGCCGAGATTCACGCCTCACGCGACCGCTACGCCGCACTTGCCGCCGAACGCGAGCTCTTGCTGCGCGAGGTCAACCACCGCGTCGGCAACTCGCTCCAGATCATCGCCTCGCTGCTGCACCTTCAGGCCAGCTCCGCCGCGCAGGACGAGGTCAAGGCCGCGCTGACCAACGCAATGGGTCGCGTCGCCGCGGTCGCACAGGTGCACCGCCGCCTCTACACCTCGCAGGACCTGAAGAGCGTGGTGCTGAACCAGTATCTGGACTCGCTGCTCGAGGATCTCAGGCGCTCGGCCGAAGGCAACCGGATGTCGCGCCTGACGCTGAAGGCCGAGCCAATCGAGATCGATCCGGACCGAGCCGTCGCCGTCGGCATCATCGTCAACGAGCTGGTGATGAACGCGGTGAAATACGCCTATCCCGACGGCGCCGGCCCGATCCATGTCGAGCTGACCTCGCAGGGCGAGGATCTGCTGCTGACGATCGCCGACGACGGCGTCGGCGACAACGTCAAGGCCGACCCGCGCTCCACCGGCATGGGTCAGCGCATCGTCGCGGCCATGGCCACCAAGCTCGACGCCTCGGTCGAGCGCGACCCCGCCCACAGCGGAACCCGCATCGTGCTGAGGTTCCAGCGCACGCCCGAACCGCCCGGCAAAGCCAATAACGCCGCCGCGAGCTGACCCGCACCTCGCCTCCCCCCATCGCAACCGCATTGCGATCCTGCTATTGTCACAGGCCATGACTTCGCGCGATTCCGCCTCGTCTGAGATCACGCCGGCCGTGCTGCTGCGCGCCTATGCCTGCGGCATCTTTCCGATGGCCGAAAGCGCCGACGATCCGACCCTGTTCTGGGTCGAGCCGGAAATGCGCGGCGTCATCCCGCTCGACGGTTTTCGCGTGGCCTCGCGGCTCGCGCGCACCGTGCGCTCGGATACCTTTCGCGTCACCGTCAACACCGCCTTCAAGGCCACGATCGCCGGCTGCGCCGCGCCGCAGGCCGGACGCGAGGACACCTGGATCAACAAGCGCATCCGAGATCTCTATGGCGGCCTGTTCGAGCTCGGCCACTGCCACAGCGTCGAGGCCTGGGAGGGCGACGACCTCGTCGGCGGGCTTTATGGCGTGAGTCTGGGGCGGGCCTTCTTCGGCGAAAGCATGTTTCACACCGCGCGCGATGCCTCGAAGGTCGCGCTGGTGCATCTGGTGGCGCGGCTGATCCATGGCGGCTTCGAGCTGCTCGACACGCAATACGTCACAGAACATCTGAAGAGCTTTGGCGCCGTCGAGATTTCGCGGCGCCGCTACACCGGACTGCTCGACAAGGCGCTTGCCGGCGACCCCGGCGAATTCCTGAGGCTCTCGCCCGGTGAAGCGATCCCGGGTGCGCGCGCACTCGAGATCATCGCTTCGCGGCAATAGATCAGGTTTATCGGCTGCCGAACCCGGGGATCCCGAACAAACCCGGCCGCTGCTCCGGCGGCGGGGGTGGCGGCGCCGGCTGCGCTTGCGGCGGTGGCGGCAACGGCTGCGGCGGGCGCTGCTGCACCGCCTGCTTGGGCGCGGCCTTCTTCTGCGCGGGCGGCGGCGGAGGCGCAGGCTTGTTCGCGGGATCCGGCGCCGCGGTCGCAATGGTCTGCTGCGGCTCTTTGCAGTCGGTCAGCCAGATGTCGTAGATCGGATGCTCGACGCCGTGCAGGCCGGGGCTTGCCGCATACATCCAGCCTGAGAAGATCCGCTTCACCTCGCCCTGCAAGGTGATCTCGTCGACCTCGACGAAGGCGTCAGTGTTGGCGGCTTCCGTCGCCGGCCGCGTGTAGCAGGCATTGGTCTTGACGCGAAGCGCACCGAACTGGACGGTCTCGCCGATCTCCTCGTCGAAATTGATGATGCGCCCGGTGATCTTGTCGAGGCCGGAGAAGGTCGCCTTCTTGTTCACGATCTTCTGGGCCGGCGGCTCGGTCACGACCTCGTCGCCCGGCTGCAGGCTCGCCGGCGTCTGCGGCACGGCACCGCCCGGCCCGCCCTTCTGCTGGGGCTGGCGCTGACCGGGCGCACCCGGCTGATTGGGCGGCGTGATCGCGGCGGAGGGCGGCTGGTTTGGCGGCGCGACGGTCGAGCCTGGCGGCGGCGCCAAAGGCTGGGTCTCCACCGGTCCCGGCATGACGTTACCCTGACGTCCCTGAGGCGGCGGCATCGGGCGCGAGGGCAGCACGCGGCCCTGCGGCGGCAGCTCGGGGACCTCTTCGTCGTCGTCGGGGAGCTGCGGCTGCGGCTGGCCACGCGGAATGCTGCCCGGCGGCCGCGGCGGCGGATCGGAGAAGATCGTGCCGATCTGCGCCTGCGCAGGCGTCGCAACCGTCAGCGCGGTGGCGGCCAAAAGCGCCGCAAGGCCTGTCAGGGTAAAGGTTTTGAACATCTCGCGCGGCTTCAACAGCGAATCGGGCTTGTTGGACATTCTACAGGGGATACCGCCGCTCGCAGGCCCTCCGGTTAACACGCCGAATACGGCGGGGGAAGGGCGGCATCCCTGCCCTTCCCGGCGCCGTCTGGCCAGACCGGCTCCAGGATGGGATAGTCGGATACCTCCTCTCGGAGCCCCAAGGCGGGCATAAGGCGGACATTCGCCTCCCCGGAAACGACGTCCAACCATAACCAGAAGCCTAAAGAGGTCGCCCCCGATGCCCGTTGTCCTCGATCCCGACGCCGCCGCCGTCTACAGGGCGTTCCAGGAGGCCGGCCGGCCCGCCTACGAGACCCTGACCGCAGCTGAGGCGCGCGCTTATTATTTGCAGGCGCGCTTTGCCACCAATCCCGAGCCGCCGGAACTCGCCCGCATCGCAGAGCTCGCGATCCCGGCGCCGCACGGGGACGTCCCCGCCCGCCTCTATGTGCCGAAGGAGCCTCGCCGGCATGACGGCCTGTCGCCGGCCCTGGTGTTCTTTCACGGCGGCGGCTGGGTGATCGGCGATCTCGACTCCCATGACGTCGTCTGCCGCCAGCTTGCGGTCTCGGGCGCGTTGATCGTGATCTCGGTCGACTACCGCCTCGCGCCCGAGCACAAATTTCCGGCGGCCGCTGATGACGCGATCGCCGCAACCAGATGGATCGCCGCCCATGCGCGCGAGCTCGGCATCGACGCCTCGCGCCTCTCGATCGGCGGCGACAGCGCCGGCGGCAATCTCGCCGCGGTCGTCGCGCTCGCCGCCCGCGACGCCGGCGGCCCCGCGATCGCCGGCCAGCTATTGATCTACCCGGCGACCGATTTCGCCATGACGCATGGCTCGCACAGCGAGCCCGAAACCAGTGTGCTGCTGACCCATTCGGTGATCCGCTGGTTTCGCGACCACTACCTGACCGGCACCGCCGACATCCACGACTGGCGCGCCTCGCCGGCGCGCGCGCAAGACCTCGCCGGCGTGCCGCCGGCCTATGTGCTGACCGCCGGCGCCGATCCGCTGCGCGACGAAGGCGATGAATATGCCGCGCGCCTGAAGCAGGCCGGCGTATCAGTCACGTACAAGCACTATCCCGGCCAATTCCACGGCTTCTTCACCATGGGCAAATTGTTGCAGCAGGCCAATGTCGCCGTCGGCGAGATCGGCGCGTGGTTGAAGGGATTGGGGTAACGCGCCTTCCTCCATGCCTTCCATCCTTCAAACCCTCTTCGCCCTCCCCCTGCGCGCCCTGACCTGGCTCGGCGACCAGGGCACGCGCGCCGTGGCGGCGATCGCATTCATCGCCGTCGCGGTGCCGCCGCTCGGCACGCTGTTGCGCCCCTACGTCACCGAGGCGATTTTCCTTCTGCTCTGCATCTCCTTCATGCGGGTCGACCTAGCCGCGCTCTACGGCCATCTCCGCCGGCCGGCATTGATCGCCAGCACGACGGCCTGGACCACGATCGGCGTGCCGCTGGTCGTCGGGCTGGTGGCCCATGGCAGCGGCCTCGACCGAAGCTCGCCGGGACTGTTCCTCGCGCTGATGCTGCAGGCCATGGCCTCGCCGATGATGGCAGCGCCGGCGCTCGCCGCACTGATCGGCCTCGATGCCACGCTGCCGCTGGTCACCCTGGTCACCGCGACCGCGCTCGTGCCGTTCACGGCCTCGTTGTTCGCGAGCCTGTTTCTCGGCGACATGCTCAGCATCTCTCCGCTCACGCTCGGCCTGAAGCTGCTCGGCATCCTCGCGGTCTCGCTGATTGGCGCGACGGCGATCCGCTGGATTGTCGGCGCCAAAGCCATCCAGCGCCACAAGCGGCCGATCGACGGTTTCAACATCCTCATCCTGCTGGTCTTCGCGTCCGCCGTGATGGGCGACGTGGCGCATGACTTCGTCGCCGATCCCGTGTTCACGATCGGCGTCGCACTGCTCGCCTTCGCGGTTTATTTCACCCTGCTCACTGTCACGACGCTGATCTTCCGCCGCGCCGGCTATGAGCGCGCCTTCGCCGTCGGGCTGATGGTGTCACAGCGCAATCTCGGCCTGATGCTGGCGGCGACCGCGGGCGCGCTGCCGCCGGCGACCTGGCTCTATTTCGCGCTGACGCAGTTTCCGATCCATCTTGCGCCCTATCTGCTGACGCCGATCGCGCGGCGACTGACGGCGCGCGCGGACACGGCCAGGGCGACGGTTGCAGGCAGCTCGAGTTAGGACGCTCTCATGTCGGCGCCCCCGCAGATTTCGACGCCTTGAAGATATACCGGTTGGTGCTGAAGAAATATTGTTCCGCCTCGGCGAGGCGCTCGAACTCGCTGTGCCATGCAGTGAGATCATCAGCGGAGACGTCGTTCGTGCGGCTGACGAAATCCCTGATACCCTGTGCCAGTCCCTTGCTGTAGCTCTCGTCATCGATGCTCCGTCCAGATGAAATCCGGCACTGATCAGTCTCGAGGCCATCGATCGCGGCAGACGCGGATGGGCGCAATGCGCCTCCCATGATGTCATGACGGCGGCCATGCGTTCCCGGTTGTCGGAATGCCAGACCACCGCGTCCCAATCCGTTGCGACGAAAATCGTTCGGCCGCCCGGTTTCAGCACGCGACATGCTTCGATCAGGACGCGGTCGACATCGGGCACGTACTCGGCGACCTGGGTGCAAACGACGGCGTCGAACGACGCATCGGGCTGACCCAACTCCGTCGCGTTGCCGATGGCATATGAAATCCACTCCGACGCCTTCTGCCGGTCGCAGACGGCGATCAGGTCGGTCGACACATCGATGCCGACGACAGATCCATGGGGACCGACGAGCTCAGCCATGCTTTCGCAGAGATAGCCCGGACCGCATCCGATATCGAGAACGCGCTCGCCGGCAGACAGACCGAGCTGCCGGATTGTCTCCGCGCGCTGGGCTTTCACATCGCCCGTGAGATAGAGTCTCTGGAGCCGTTTCGCGTTCTCATTGCTGTACTCCATTCCGCTCATCATCGCCTCCATGGTCGCACGGCAAGTGAGATGTCCTATCCCGCCCGCGCCGCGCGCCGCAGCGCCTGTGGCGGCTGGCCGAAGGCGCGGATGAAGGCGCGCCGCATGCGTTCGGGGTCGCGGAACCCGGTCGTCTCCGCGACGAGCTCGATCGCCTCGCGCGAGGACTGCACGCGCTCGCGCGCGACTTCGAGGCGGAGCCGCTCGATCGCCTTCGATGGCGTCGTGCCGGTCTCGGCGGCAAAGGCGCGGGCGAAATGCCGCGCGCTCATGCCGGCGCGATCGGCAAGCTCCTCCACCGTCAGCGGCGCGTCGAGATTTTCGCGCGCCCAGGATAGCAGCGCGCCGAAGCGGCCGTTCGGCGCCTTCAATTCCAGCAGCGAAGAGAATTGCGACTGGCCGCCGCTGCGGCGATGGTAGAGCACGAGCTGGCGCGCCGTCGCCTGCGCGATCTCCTCGCCCTGGTCCTCGGTGACCATCGCCAGCGCAAGGTCGATGCCGGCCGTGATGCCCGCCGAGGTCCATACATTGCCGTCGCGGGTGAAGATCTGGTCCGGCTCGAACTTCACTTTGGGATAGCGCGCGACGAAATCGCGCGTCCGGCCCCAATGCGTCGTGGCGCGGCGGCCGTCGAGCAGGCCCGCTTCGGCCAGCACGTAGGCGCCCGAGCAGACGCTCGCGACCCGCGCGCCGCGCTTCGCCAGGCGTTGCACGAAGGCGCGCGTGATCTCGCAGCGCGCGGCCTCCGCAACGCCGGCACCGCCCGCGATGACCAGCGTCGTGATGGCATTCGCCGACTTGAGATCTCGCGCCATCATCTCGGCACCCGACGAGCTGCGTACGAGCCCCGCCTTCACCGCCAGCACCCGCAGCGCAAGCGGCTTGCCGGACGCACGCGCCGCGATCTCGAACGCCGAGATCGGACCGGCTGCGTCGAGCAGCTGGAAGTCGGGGAAGATCAGGATGCCGATCATGGGCCAGCTCCGAATGATATGTCCGAAAGTGAGGGAATTACGCCATTTTGGACAGAAGGGCATCATGCCAGTTTGCGCCCGTCAAGCACTTCATTGGAGGTTCTCATGTCGGCGCCGCTGCAGATTGGACTTTTGGTGTTCCCGCGCGTCACCCAGCTCGACTTCACCGGCCCGTTGCAGGTGTTCTCCGCCGTCCCCGGCGCGAAGTTGCATCTGATCTGGAAGCGGATCGAGCCGGTACCGAGCGATTCCGCGCTCATCGTGACGCCGACCACGACATTCGCCGATTGCCCGCAACTCGACGTGATCTGCGTGCCCGGAGGTCGCGGCACCGACGATCTGCTCAATGACGAGGAGGTGCTCGAATTCCTGCGCCGGCAGGCGGAGGACGCCAAATATGTCACCTCGGTCTGTACGGGCTCGCTGGCGCTCGGCGCCGCCGGCCTGTTGAAGGGCTACCGCGCCGCCACCCATTGGAGCGCGATGGAGATGCTCAGCCAGTTCGGGGCGACGCCGACCAAGACGCGCGTCTGCGTCGATCGCAATCGCGTGACGGGCGGCGGCGTCACCGCCGGGATCGATTTCGCGCTGACGCTGGTGTCGATCCTGGTCAGCCGCACCGCGGCGGAGGCGATCCAGCTCGGGATCGAATACAATCCGGCGCCGCCGTTCAATTCCGGCTCGCCCGACACCGCGCCCGCCGAAGTGCTCGCTTTCGTCAAGCAGCGCATTGAGCCTCTGCAGGCCTACCGCCTCGATGCCGTCGAACGCGCGGCGGCGCGTGTGATGTAGGCATTCCACCTTCGGTCTGGAACTGAGGTTTCGGGGGACGAGTTGAACCCGCACGAAACTCACGGCATCCGGAGCGCAATCATGGAGCATCTCCACTACCCCAACGAAAGCACTGAGTATCGTACCGCGCGAAATGCGTTGCTGAACGAGGAGATTGCCCTCCGAGCTCAGATTGAGGCCGTTGCCGCCGGGCGTCGCGCGCTACCGCTCGGCGGCGAGGTGCCGCAAGATTACGTCTTCGAACGCATCGGCAAAACGAGCATGCCGGAACAGGTCAGGATGTCGGAGCTGTTCGGCCCTCATGACACGCTGATCCTGTACAGCTTCATGTATGGGCCGGAGCGCGAGCTGCCCTGCCCCGGCTGCACCCATTTGCTTGACGGGCTCGACGGCGCCGCACGGCATGTCGGCGAGCGTGCAGCGCTTCACATCGTTGCGAAATCGCCGATCGCGCGCCTCGCCGCCTGGGCCCACGAACGAGGTTGGGAACATCTGTCGCTGCTCTCCACGGCCGGCAACACCTTTGATGCGGACTACTTCGGCGACACCTCGAAGTTCTCCAAGGGGATGCGCGCGCAGCACCACGTTCCCGACGGGCAGAATTGGGACGAGACGATCTTCAACGTCTTCAGGAAAGCGAATGGCAAGATCAGGCACTTCTGGGGCTCGGAGATGAGCTTCGCGCCGCCCGCGCCGAAGCAGCATCATCGCGCCGGTGATCTGGTCGATCCGCTCTGGGGCCTTTTCGACATGACGCCCGAAGGCCGCGGCGACTTCTTCCCGAAGGTGCGCTACGACTGAGGCGCACAAACCGGCCGACGAAGTGCCTCACAGAAAAAGGCCGCTCGGTTTCCCAAGCGGCCTTTCCTGTCTTACGGCGGCTGCACATTCACATCGGGCGATTTCGGACCTTCCAGACCGGGGGCCTATCTCCCGATCGAGTCCTGGTCGGCGGCCGCTGCATTTCGGGACAGTCGCGAGCTGTTGCCCGAACCGAACGCGATGGTTTCCCATCTCCGTAAGATGGGATCATTGAGCCGCATCGCCCGCGTCAACGCAACGACCGCGCAAGCGGCATCCCCGCTGTTCCCGTTGTCCACAGCGGCGTGATGCGGATGCGGATGCATCCAGTCGAACGATGGAAGATCGCTGGCAGCTAGCCGGGGGTCCAGGGCTGGTAGTCGCCGGTCGCCTTGGGGCGCTTGCCGCTGGCGAGCGTCGAGCCGGAGGGCCGGTAGGCCTTGGCCGTGCCGGTGAGATTCGGCTGGTGCGGTTTTTCCCACTCACGCGGCTGGTAGTTGATCTCGGTCGGCGGGGTGTCGACGACGTGATGGATCCAGCCATGCCAGGCCGGCGGGATGCGGCTCGCCTCGGCATAGCCATTATAGATCACCCAGCGCCGCTCGAAGCCGAGGGTCGGATCGATCTCCCCGCCGCGGGTGCGATAATAGAGGTTGCCCTGCTCGTCCTGGCCAACCAGCTCCCCGTACCGCTTGGTCCAGAGCTGGGTGCCAAACGTCTGGCCACTCCACCAGGTGAAGAACTTCAGAAAGAATTGTTTCATGCGGCAAGGGCCCTGCTTCGTCCGGCCCTGATGCCATCCGGACGGCAAAATGTCCAGTTCGCCGGGTGCGGCCGCACCCGCCGCAAATGCGTGCCTCGGACAACCGCTTCCCGCCGCAAATCGGACGCGATCCGTTCATGCCGGGTACAGCGGTCCGGTGAGACGCTCTCGGCACGCGCAAACCGGCGTGATCCCGGAACTTCAACCCCTGCACAGGGTTTGCCTCCCGGGAAAGGAGTTTTGACATGAAAAGTCTGAAAGTTCTCAGTGCCGTCGCGGCTGTGGCGTTGGTTCTTCCGATGGCGAGCCCGAGCTTCGCACAGAATCGTCCCGCAGCGGGCGGAGGCGGTGGTGCCCATATTGGCGGCGGCGGTGGCGGCGGCGCGCGGATCGGCGGTGGCGGCGCGGCCTTCCACGGCGGTGGCGGCAATTTCGGAGCCGGCGCCGCGATGCGCCCGAGCGGCGGCAATTTCGCGGCCGGCGGGGCCATGCGTCCCAGCGCGGGCAGTTTCGCGGCCGGCGCGGCACGTCCAAGCGGCAGCGGTTTCGTAGGTGGCATGGCGAGCCGTCCCACCGTCTCGCCGTCCTTCAGCGGGACGCGCAGCGTCGCAACTGCGGGCAACTGGCAGGGCGGCAGCGGCAATTGGAGCGGCCGTCACTGGCATCGTCGCGGCGGCTTCTGGCCCGGCTTCGCGGCAGGCGCCGCGATCGGCGGCCTCGGCTCGTACGCCTATTACGGCGGCGGGTATTACGATGACCCCTACTACTATGGCGACAGTTACTACGATGAGCCATCAGTGGCGGTGGTGCCCGACGGTGGCGGCGATTCCGCGGCCTACTGCGCGCAGCGTTACAGATCGTATGATCCGGCCTCCGGCACATATCTCGGCTATGACGGGCAGCGTCATCCCTGCCCGTAAGCGGACCGAACAGGTTTGAAGGAAGAGGCGTCGCAGCGATGCGACGCCTCTTTCGTGTGTATCGCGCCCCTCACCTGTGCCGCGTGCACCAGCCTCGTGCTTGCGACGTTGTGTACAAGTTGATGCAAACGGACCTCTATTCACCCCGCCGTGCATATCTACCCTGATCCAATCCAAAATTGACCCGACCCACGATTCGCGGATATCACCATTGCCTGTGGGGACTTCGATCTACTGGGAAATGTCATGCCGCGTATCCTCGTGGTAGATGACGATCCGATGGTCGGCGCGACCATCGAGGTCCTCCTCCAACGTCAGGGCTTCGACGTCACGCTGGCTGACGGCGGCGAAGCGGGACTGGCTGCGCTGGAAACGCAATCCTACGACGTGATGTTGGTCGATATCTTCATGCCGCACATGCGCGGCTTCGAATCCATCCGCATCTTTCACGAGCGCGCGCCGGCGATCCCGCTGATCGCGATGTCCGGCTATGCCTTCGCCTCGTCCGCCTCGCCCTCTCCCGATTTCCTGCGCATGGCGCTGGAGCTCGGCGCAAGCCGCTGCCTGCGCAAGCCATTCACGCCGGAAGCGCTGCTGACCAGCATCCGGGAATGCCTCGCCGGCGAGAGCGCACCGAAGGACAAGAAAGAAGCCCCTTGATTCCAACGCAGCGCGTCATTCTCGGTGCTGGACTTGCAATCCTCCTGATCATCACCGCAGCCTCGATCGCCCTCGACGTGAAGTCGCGGTCCGAGGCCGCGTGGGTCAATCACACCGTCCAGGTGCAGAAGAAGGTCTCCGATCTGCGCGTGCTGCTGCGTCGCGCCGAGAGTGCCGCGCGCGGCTACGAGCTCTATCGCAGCCCGGGTTTCAAGGACGAGTTCGAGACGGTGCACGCCCAGATCGCGCCGGCGCTCGCCGATCTCAAGCGCGGCGTGCGCGACAATCCCGATCAGGTCGCGCTGCTGGAGGGCACCGAGCCGCTGGCGCTGCGCCGGGTCGAAATCGCCGCCGAGGCGATGCGCCTGCGCGCCATGAACGACCAGGCCGGCATTACCGCGCTCAACAGCAAGGCCGAAGGCCGCGGCCTGATGGACACGGTGATGGCCAATCTCGACCAATTGAGCGCAGAGGAGGAACGCGTGCTCGCCGCGCGCTCCCAGGATTCGCGCCGCACCGGCATCGTGCTGCTCGGCATCGATGTCGCCGGCGCGCTGGTGATCCTGCTGCTGGTCGTGATGGTGATGCGCGAGAGTCAGCGCACCCAGTTCGTGCTCAAGAGCACGCTGCTGGAGACCACGGCCGCCAAGGAGCAGCTCGAGGCCGCGGTCGCCGAGCGCACCGAGCACCTCGTCACCGCGCATGACGAGCTGCGGCTGTCGGTCAACGTGCTCCAGAGCACCTTTCGCAGCATGGCGGAGGCGGTGCTGGTCATCGACGCCGAGGGCAACGTCCTGCTGTCCAATCCGGCCGCCGAACGCATGCTGCTGCATCGCGCTGGCATGAACCTCGGCAATCTGCGGGCGCTGTCCGACGTCTTTCACGGCGACGGCCTCACGCCGATGAAGGCCAGGGAGCTGCCTTCGGCGCGCGTGCTGAGCGGCGAGGAGTTCGAAGATCTGGAGATGATCGTCCGCCCGCACAGCGGCAATCAGATCCGCCATCTCATGATCAGCGGCCGACCGATGCTGGACGGGCAAGGCGACATCACGGGCGCAGTGCTGGTCTATCATGACGCGACCACTTCGCGCGAGACCGAGCGGCAACTGCACCAGTCGCAGAAGCTGGATGCCATCGGCAAGCTGACCGGCGGCGTCGCGCACGACTTCAACAACATGCTGACCGTCATCTCCGGCAACACGGAGACGCTGGTCGCGAGCCTGAAGCAGCAGCCGGAGCTGCAGCGCGTGGCGCGCCTGATCGACGATGCCGCCGAGCGCTGCGCCGAGCTGATCCAGCATCTGCTTGCGTTCGCGCGCAGGCAGCCGCTGCAGCCGCGCAACGTCGAGATCAACGCCGCGATTACGGACATCGCCAAATTGCTGCGCCCCACGCTCGGCGAGCAGATCCAGATCGAGACGGTGCTGGAACAGGGGCCGATGACGGCCCATATCGATCCGTCCCGACTCACCAATGCCGTGCTCAACATGGCGATCAACGCCCGCGATGCCATGCCGAACGGCGGCAAGCTGCTGCTGGAGACCCACCGCGTCGTGCTCGACGAGGCCTATGCGCAGGCCAATGCGGAGGTTCGGCCCGGCCCCTACGTGATGCTCGCGGTCAGCGACACCGGCACCGGCATGTCGGCCGATACCCAGCAGATGGCATTCGAGCCGTTCTTCACCACCAAGGAAGTCGGCAAGGGATCGGGCCTTGGCCTCTCCATGGTCTACGGCTTCGTCAAGCAGTCCGGCGGCCACATCAAGATCTACAGCGAGGAAGGCCACGGCACCACGATCAAGCTCTATCTGCCGCCGGGCGAAGGCACGCCGGACGCGGCCGCGACCGTCGCGCCGCAGGCCGAAGGCGGTGCCGAGACCATCTTCGTGGTCGAGGACGATCCGCTGGTGCGCAACTTCGTCACCGCGCAATTGCAGAGCCTCGGCTACGAGACGGTCTCCGCGCCCGACAGCCGGGTGGCGCTGGAAATGATCGAGGCCGGCCAGGCCTTTGACCTGCTGTTCACCGACGTCGTCATCCCCGGCGGCATGAGCGGGCGCGAGCTCGCCGATAAGGTGGCAACGCTCCGCCCCGGGCTGAAGGTGCTCTACACCTCCGGCTACACCGACAACGCCATCGTCCACCACGGCAAGCTCGACGACGGCGTGCTGCTGCTGACAAAGCCCTATCGCCGCAACCAGCTCGCCGAGATGATCCGGAAGGCGCTGGGCGGCGGAGGGATGGTGGCTGGCTAGCGCGTGAACTGCCGAAGGCGCTGCAGTCACACCATATATGAGGGCACTGGCTCAGGATGCGAGTTCCGGTTGTCCTCTTGAAACGCCGTAGCTGGCTCGGATCCGCGCCGGAGGTGTTCCGACACCGCGCCATGCAACGACTGAAGCCGTTTGATCTCGATCGAGCCAGTCTCAAGCAAAAAACAAGCGCATCTCAAGGACAAATCGCCTCGCCAGCCCAATCTCTGAGCATGCTCTCGCCGACAAATGTGTGAGCCGGTGTCGCGACGGTCCGCTTGCGGAGCGCGATACCGAGCGCAGTCACCAGATGCACAGCCAGGACCTTGATCTGCGGCCGGCATTGACGACGCAGCTTCGACAGGTGCTCGCATGAAAAGACGAGAATTCATCTTGTTGATTGGTGGAGGACTGGCCTGGCCTGCGATCGCACGGGCGCAGGGCGGAGCCAAGCTGCATCGTATCTTCTGGGTCTCGACTCAGTCCGAACCGGATCCTTTCCTGGACGGCCTTCGCGAGGGAATGCGCGCGCTGGGATACGTCGAGGGCAAGACGGTAAGCTTCGAGACGCATTATGCCCCTGGCAATCCGCAGGCACTGCGCAAGATCGTCTCCGAGTTGCAGCGAGGGGATATCGACCTTGTGGTCTCGAGTGGTCCGGCGACACGCGTCATGACCGCGGTCACCGACATCCCCGTGCTGTTTGCATTGAGCGGTGACCCCGTCGCTTTGGGTGTGGTGAAGAGCCTTGCTCACCCCGGCACCAATTTCACCGGCAGCACATTCCTGTCGCTCGAGCTGGCAGGAAAGCGCGTTGAGCTGCTCAAGGACATTTATCCAAGGCTGCGAAAATTGGCGGTCTTCTCGAACACGGATCATCCGGGAGAGCCACTGGAATGGCGTGCGACCTTGGAGTCGTGCCGGAATCTCGGCATTGAGTCAGCCTACGTTCCGTTCTGTGGCGCTCGCGAAATCGAGAATGCGTTGATGACTGCCGGCAAGGTGGACGCGGATGCTCTCCTCGTGTTTCCCGATGCTGTGACGCTGGTGCATCGTGCGAGGATTGCGGAGTTTGCAATCGCGCACCGGCGGCCTTCGATGTTTGGCTGGTCTGAATATTGTGACGCTGGAGGTCTCTTGAGTTACGGCGCAAACCAGCGCACGACCTATTTTCGGCTTGCGACTTATGCCGACCGCATCCTGCGCGGTGAAAATCCGTCAGATCTTCCGGTGATGCGCCCCGAGAAGTTTGAACTGGCAGTCAATCTGAAGACAGCCAGGCTTCTGGGTATCGACCTGGATGTGTCGTCGATCCTGTTTCGCGCCAGCAAGGTGATCTCCTGAGAGCAGTCATGACGGACGGTGCTGCGCAGTCCTTATTGTGTACGATGCCCCCGCGTCGCTCACTGTTCTGCAAGTACTTCGCGACGTTGTTTGTCGCCGCGGTCGTGCCTCTGATACTCGGCGCGGCCGTCGAGGCTTCTTTCGGTTACCGAGACCAGCGTCGCCAGATCAGCGCGGTGCTGCACGCCGATGCTCGCGCGGCGTCCGACAGGATCGAGGCGTTCACCGATGGCATCCGAGATCAGCTGGGTTGGATGGTGCAGCTTCCCTGGTCTGCCGGAGACGATGCGCAACATAAGATCGATGCCTTGCGCCTCCTCCAGCAGGTGCCTGCAATCGTTTCGGTTTCGCTTCTGGATGAGACCGGCACCGAACGGGTCTTTGTTTCCAGGCTGCTTTTGAACAGGACCGGGCGCGGCATTGATATGTCTACGGATCCCGCTGTTATGGGCGCACGCGCCAACAAGGTTTGGTACGGACCGGTTCAGTACCAGCGAGATTCAGAGCCCTACATGAGGATAGCGGTTGCCGGGAGCCTGCCGGCCGCGGGGGTTGCGATCGCCGAGGTCAATCTGAAGCTGATCTGGGATGTCATCGCAGCCATTAGAATTGGCGAGACCGGCTACGCCATTGTTGTCGATGACTCCGGTCATCTGATCGCACATCCCGATATCAGTCTGGTTCTGCGCGGCCGCGCCAGCTCGGACAGTTTCGGCCGGATCAAGCATCTCGTTGGCGCGGCGAGCGGAGCGGCGGTGATAACCGGGGACCAAGGCAAGCCGGTGGTGGCGCTATCCGTTCAGGCCGCCGATGTGGGATGGACGGTGATCGCGATGCAGCCGGCCTCGGAAGCCTTTGCATCAATTCGCGCGGCGTTGTGGCGCTCGTCAATTCTCATTGTCTTTGGTGTTCTTATCGCGCTGGCGCTCGCCTATTGGCGCGCGCACAGAATGTCCGGCCCGATCAAGCAACTGGAAGAGGGCGTGGAGCGGATCAGAACCGGACAATTCGAGCATGGCATCAAAATCTTCAGCGGTGACGAGTTGCAGCAACTGGCGTTGCGCTTCAATGAAATGGCTTCTGAACTGGCGATCTCGCAGCAGAAATCTGCGCGGATCGAACGGCTGAAGCAGTTCCTGCCATCACAGGTCGCCGAATTGGTCGAGCATTCTCATGAACTGCTCGAAGGGCAGCGACGTGAAGTGGCCGTCATTTTTGGCGACTTGCGCGGCTTCACGGCGTTCTCCACGCGCAATGAACCCGATGTCATCATGGCCGTCATGCGCGAGTACTACGAGGCCGTCGGCGCCGTGACGACTCGTCACGAGGCGACGCTCATCGGCTTTGATGGCGACGGAGTCATGCTCCTGGTCAATGCCCCGGTCGCATGCGAACAGCCGGCAACTCAAGCGGTCCGACTCGCGATCGACCTGCAAATGACGGTGCAGTCCCTTGCCGGCAAATGGTGCGACGCCGGCCACGCGATCGGCTTTGGTGTGGGCGTTGCCATGGGACCGGCAACGGTCGGAACGGTTGGTTATAACGGTCGGCTCGACTACACGGCGATGGGAGCCGTGGTGAATTTGGCGTCGCGGCTCTGCAATCTCGCGAAGGACGCGCAGATCCTGGCTGATCCCACTATCGCTGGAAGGGTAAGGGATAGCGTTCCGTTGGCATCGCTCGGACAGCGGACCATCAAAGGCTACGACGAGGCCCTCGAAGTCTTTGCTGTCGCACCTGCTGACTTGCCGTTCAAACCGCCGGGCTCGGGACAACGCCGGCGAGAGAAAGAGCCTCAGGACCACTGATACCCCGGCGTCCGGACGGCTAGCGCGTCGCCAGCACCACCGCGGCCAGCGTGAAGACCAGCCCCGCGATCTGCCCTGCCCCGAGCGGCTCGCCCAGCGCAATGGCGGAGGCGACGACGCCGATCACCGGCACCGCCATGGTGCCGATCGCGGCGACGGACGCCGGCAAACGCGCCAGCGCGGCGAACCAGCTGACATAGGCGATGCAGAACTGCACGACGGTGGAGTAGACCAGCAGCCACCAGCCGACCGGCGTCACCTTGTCCAGATGCGTGGTCTCGACCAGGAGGCCGATGACCGAGATCGGCAGGCAGCCGATCCCGATCTGCCAGGCCGCGGCCGTGATCGGCGGCAGATGGATCGGGTACTTCTTCGAAAACACCGTGCCGACGGCAAAGCCGAACGCGCCGCCCAGCGCCATGATGATTCCCGGCAGCTTCTCCGCGCTGGCGGCAATGCCGTTGCCGCCCATGATCGACGCAAGGCCGGCAAAGGCCATCACCAGCCCCAGCGTGCGCAAGACCGTGGGCCGCTCACCGAGCACCGGCCATGCGATGATCGAGGCCCAGACCGGCATGGTGTAGGCGATCAGCGCCGCCTCGCTCGCCGGCAGCCAGAGCAGCGCCAGGCCCATCAGCACCATCCAGCCTGTGACGTTGAGCATGGCGGCGGTGAGCAGGCGGGGCCAGACCCCCGGCTCCACCTTCAGGCTCTGCCGGCGGACGAGCGCCAGCGCCGCCAGCAGCACGGCCCCGAGCACGCCCGTAACCCCGCGCAGGGTGAGCGGCGGCAGCTCGGCGAGCAGGAATTTGGTCACCGGCCAATTGAAGCCCCAGCCGATCGAGGTAATCGCAAGGAACATCAGGCCGGCCGGGGCGATGCGCGGTCGCGCATCCCGGCGAGTCGAATCATGCATGTGGGTAGTCCGGCAAATCGGGCTCAGCTTGGCCCGGATTCGCACCTCCGACCACCACCTCGGCGGGCATGCCTGCCCTCACCCTCCGTAGGGCTACGTGAGTCCTGGTGACGCAATCCCATTGCTCAAAAATATAGCTGCCCTGTGAACAGCGGGATGAAGGTCCGCATCGTCACGGAATGCAAATTTTTTCAGTTGGGAATCCCTGAGGACTCACTGATACTTGGCACAACAACAGGCGCGGGCATGCCCCCTGTTATCCCCCGCAATCCACCATATTTAGTATTTGATTCAGGAACTCGCACTAGTTCTTGACGGGCGCAACGGAGAGTCCTAGCTTTCGGTCCGTTCGGCGCGAGTGAGTTTGCGTCCCGCCGGCACTCCCCCAAAGGGTCTCGCAAATCACCACTCCGCCGGCCAGCCAAAGGCAGCGGAATAAGGGCTTGTCTGCCCTGTGAAAGGGACTTTTCGGGCGCCAGAACGGGCCGGCAAAAGGCTCGAATGGCATCGGTTGAAGAAGTGACGTTGTGGGGCGTTGAACGCATGTCGCGCGCATCCCGTTGGGGCGGATGAGCGTGGACATGCCGGCGGATGATCGATGCACGCATCGAGGAATCGCGTCGGGAGAAACTGGGCCGGAATCCACCGGCTGAACTGCGAAGCCTTTGGGCCGATGAGGCTCTCGAGGAAGCGCGAAGCGAAATGACGACCCGGCACGCCCTCAACGAGGGGCGGGACCGGTCAAAGATAAGGACGGGGCAAGACCATGCGGATTGAGCGGCGCCACACCACTTCAGGACAGTCACCTTACGCGGGAATCGAATTCCGCCTGACCACGTCGGAGATTCGCAATCCCGACGGCTCGGTCGTGTTCAAGCTTGATAACGTCGAGGTGCCGACCGAATGGTCGCAGGTCGCCTCCGACGTTCTCGCCCAAAAGTACTTCCGCAAAGCCGGCGTCGCCGCGCGCCTGAAGAAGGTCGAGGAGGAATCCGTCCCCTCCTTCCTGTGGCGCTCCGTGCCCGATACCGAAGCCCTCGCCGCGCTCCCGGAGAAAGAGCGTTTCGTCAGCGAACTCAGCGCAAAACAGGTGTTCGACCGCCTCGCCGGCTGCTGGACCTATTGGGGCTGGAAGGGCAAGTATTTCTCCTCCGACGAGGATGCCCAGGCCTTCTATGACGAGCTCCGCTACATGCTCGCCATGCAGATGGTCGCGCCGAACTCGCCGCAATGGTTCAACACCGGCCTGCACTGGGCCTATGGCATCGACGGCCCCGGCCAGGGCCACTATTACGTCGACCCCTTCACCGGCAAGCTGACCAAGTCCAAGTCGGCCTACGAGCACCCGCAGCCGCACGCCTGCTTCATCCAGGGCGTCGGTGACGACCTCGTCAACGAAGGCGGCATCATGGACCTCTGGGTCCGCGAAGCCCGCCTGTTCAAATACGGCTCCGGCACCGGCTCCAACTTCTCCCGCCTGCGCGGCGAGGGTGAAAAACTCTCCGGCGGCGGCCGCTCGTCCGGCCTGATGAGCTTCCTCAAGATCGGCGACCGCGCTGCCGGCGCGATCAAGTCGGGCGGCACCACGCGCCGCGCCGCCAAGATGGTCGTCGTCGACGTCGATCACCCCGACATCGAGACCTATATCGACTGGAAGGTGAAGGAGGAGCAGAAGGTCGCCGCCCTCGTCACCGGCTCGAAGATCAACCAGAAGCACCTCAAGGCGGTGCTGAAGGCCTGCGTGAACTGCGAAGGCTCGGGCGACGATTGCTTCGATCCCGAGAAGAACCCGGCACTCCGCCGCGAGATCAAGCTCGCGCGCCGCAGCCTCGTGCCTGACAACTACATCAAGCGCGTCATCCAGTTCGCCAAGCAAGGCTACAAGGACATCCAGTTCGACACCTACGACACGGACTGGGATAGCGAAGCCTATCTCACGGTCTCCGGCCAGAACTCCAACAACTCGGTCTCGCTCAAGGACGACTTCCTGCGCGCCGTGGAGACCGATGGCGACTGGAACCTGAACGCCCGCACCTCCAAGAAGGTGACGAAGACGCTGAAGGCCCGCGACCTCTGGGAAAAAATTGGCTACGCCGCCTGGGCGTCGGCCGACCCGGGCCTGCACTTCAACACCACGATGAACGACTGGCACACCTGCAAGGCGTCCGGCGACATCCGCGCGTCCAATCCGTGCTCGGAATACATGTTCCTGGACGACACGGCGTGCAACCTCGCCTCGGCGAACCTGCTGACGTTCTACAACACCACGACCAAGCAGTTCGACGTCGCCGGCTACGAGCACCTCTGCCAGCTCTGGACCATCGTGCTCGAAATCTCGGTGATGATGGCGCAGTTCCCCTCGCGCGCGATCGCCGAGCTCTCCTACGAGTTCCGCACGCTCGGCCTCGGCTACGCCAATATCGGCGGGCTGCTGATGACCATGGGCCTGTCCTATGACAGCAAGGAAGGCCGTGCGCTCTGCGGCGCGCTGACCGCGGTGATGACCGGCATCACCTACAAGACCTCGGCCGAGATCGCGGCCGAGCTCGGCACCTTCCCCGGCTACAAGAAGAACGCCGCGCACATGCTGCGCGTCATCCGCAACCACCGCCGCGCCGCGCATGGCGAGGCGTCCGGCTACGAGGCGCTCAGCGTCAACCCGGTGCCGCTCGACCACGCCTCCTGCCCGCAACAGGACCTCATCACCCATGCCAAGGCGGCCTGGGATGCGGCGCTCGAGCTCGGCGAGAAGCACGGCTATCGCAACGCCCAGACCACGGTGATCGCGCCCACCGGCACGATCGGCCTTGTGATGGACTGCGATACGACGGGCATCGAACCGGACTTCGCGCTCGTAAAATTCAAGAAGCTCGCCGGTGGCGGCTACTTCAAGATCATCAACCGTGCGGTGCCCTCCGCGCTGCGCGCGCTCGGCTATCGCGAGAGCGAGATCGCGGAGATCGAGGCCTATGCCGTCGGCCACGGCTCGCTCTCCAACGCCCCCGGCATCAACGCCTCGACGCTGAAGGCAAAAGGCTTCACCGATGAAGCCATCGCCAAGGTCGAGAAGGCGCTGCCGACCGCCTTCGACATCAAGTTCGCCTTCAACAAGTGGACCTTTGGCGAGGATTTCATCCGCGACCAGCTCGGCATCGGCGCGGAAGCCATTGCGGCTCCGGGCTTCGACCTGCTCCAGGCCGTGGGCTTCACCAAGCGCGAGATCGAGGCGGCCAACGTCCACATCTGCGGCGCGATGACGGTGGAAGGTGCCCCGCACCTCAAGGCCGAGCACTATCCGGTGTTCGACTGCGCCAATCCCTGCGGCAAGATCGGCAAGCGTTACCTCTCGGTCGAGAGCCACATCCGCATGATGGCGGCGGCCCAGCCCTTCATCTCGGGTGCGATCTCCAAGACCATCAACATGCCGAACGACGCCACGGTGGAGGACTGCAAGTCCGCCTACATGCTGTCGTGGAAGCTGGCGCTGAAGGCCAACGCGCTCTATCGCGACGGCTCCAAGCTCAGCCAGCCGCTCAACTCGCAGCTCATCAGCGACGATGAGGACGAGGACGATGCGGTCGACCATCTCTACGAGAAGCCGATGGCGGCGCGCACCGCCCAGGTCTCGGAGAAGATCGTCGAGAAGCTGGTCGAGCGCATCATCGTGATGCGCGAGCGCGAGAAGATGCCGGATCGCCGCAAGGGCTACACCCAGAAGGCGGTCGTCGGCGGCCACAAGGTCTACTTGCGCACCGGCGAGTACGATGACGGCCGTCTCGGCGAGATCTTCATCGACATGCACAAGGAAGGCGCCGCGCTCCGCTCCTTCATCAACAATTTTGCGATCGCGGTCTCCCTCGGTCTGCAATACGGCGTGCCGCTCGATGAATATGTCGACGCCTTCACCTTCACCCGCTTCGAGCCGGCGGGCCCCGTGCAGGGCAACGACAGCATCAAGTACGCGACCTCGATCCTCGACTACGTCTTCCGCGAACTGGCGGTGAGCTACATGTCGCGCTTCGACCTCGCGCACGTCGATCCCAACGAGACCGGCTTTGACGCGCTCGGCAAGGGCGTCGAGGAAGGCAAGGAGCCGGACGAGGACGGCGGCCACCACGCGACCAGGCTGGTCTCGCGCGGCCTCACCCGCTCGCGGACCGACAACCTCGTCGTGATGCGCGGTGGCTCGACCGCGGTCGCCCAAGGCAACGACAGCGCCCCCGCCGGCGGCAGCAAGGTCACGGCCCTCGCCTCGCACGGTGCGTCAGCCCGTGTCGGCGACGCCCTCGAAGGCGCCGTCGCTCTGAAGCAGGAAGTCCAGCACGACCTCTCCCCCACGGAGAAGCTCGAACAGCTGCAATGGAGCAAGGCTGGCACCGCGCAAACCATCGTCCCCACCAAGGCCGAGCGCCGCGCCGAAGCCAAGGCCAAGGGCTACGAGGGCGAGATGTGCTCGGAGTGCGGCAACTTCACGCTGGTGCGGAATGGGACCTGCATGAAGTGCGATACTTGCGGCAGCACGACAGGGTGTTCGTGAGGCGGTAGAGCGTCTCGAGGATCGTTAGATCCGGACAATGCGAAGGGCGGCCTTTCGGCCGCCCTTTTTATTTCAGCAACCTCATCGCTTAATGCGTCGGGCCCCTCGCTCCTCAACGCTCGTCATTGGCCACCGCATTGCTGCGTACCCGTCTCGTAGCGCGCCTCGCCGCTTTCCTCGCAACCCAGCGCGCACGAAGCTGCTTTGCGGCACGAAAGGTTCGTGGTGCCACGACCTGAAATGCCATTGAGGCTATTCCGGCGACCACTCCTTTCACCACGTCGAAAGCGAAATCGGGTCCAAAATACTCCCACATGACCCTGCCTCCTTCTCGCGAAGGCTCCGCCGGGCGGAATGGGCAGATTGCGAACATGAAAAAGCCCCGTCCGTCACCGGCGGGGCCTCGGAAAAATCTCTGTGCGCCCTGTTCAGCGCACACGAAATCTCTCGGTACACCCGCTCATGGTGGACTCGATGAACCAGCTGCAAAGCATGGCTGTGCGATGAAAAACGCCCATAGCGATCACCCAGAAATTTCGAAATGCGAAGGCGCCAGATGCGCAATGCCAAACGCGCGCACGAGAGGCCCGTTGGCGGCAGATAAACAGACTGGACGGCCGCCGTCTGTGGAGTAATTCACAATTGCGGTATGACTCTTTTGGCGCACGGCGATTGGCCCTGCCGCTGCGCCAACCAAAGCCCGCACAGTCAGCCAGAATGTCCACTTCCCATCGTCCACTCCTCCCTCGACTGCGCAGCGTTAGGCGGCGCGCCCAGTGGGCACGAAAGAAGTTCTCGCGCGCACCACGGATGGTTCGGATCGCGGCCGGCCTGGCTATCCTGCTCGCAGCCCTCGCCCTCCTGAACCTCGCCTATCACGTCATCCGCAAGCCAACCGAACTCTTCGTCCTCGTCGGCAATTCCCTCGACAAGGAGCCGGCAGAGACTTGGGCGAGATACGCCCCCCTCTTCCGCACCTACTCCACCACCACCATCACCCCCGAATTGCTGGCCGCGCTGGCGCAGGTCGAGAGTTCGGGCAACCCGGTGGCGCGCACCTACTGGCGCTGGCGGTGGAGTTTCAATCCGCTGGCGATCTACCGGCCGGCCTCCAGCGCCGTCGGGCTCTTCCAGATGACCGATCCGGCCTACCGCGAGGCCGCGCGGTTCTGTGTTCGCGGCAACGCGGTCACGGAGACAGGGTGCGGCTTCACAAGCTTCTACATCCGCGCGATCCCGAGCCACGCCATCGAGCTGACGTCGGTGTATCTGGACCGCCAGGTGGCCATGGTTCTCGGCCTCGCGGGCGATGTGAAGGCGAGCCGCGAGCAGAAGCAGGATCTGGCCGCCTTCATCCATCTCTGCGGCGCAGGTCCCGCCACAGCCTTCACGCGTCGCAAGTTTCAGATGATCGCGGGGACACGCTGCGGCGATCACCTCGTCGCGGGCTATGTCGGGAAGGTCAACGCGATGAAGCGGCAGTTTCTGCGGCTGGCGGCGGAAGATCCGTAGATCGATAGGGTGGGTTAGCTGGCGGTCGCGCGAAGCGCGGTCCGCTGGCGTAACCCACCACCTCTGCGCGCGCCGAGATGAAAGAGGTGGGTTATGCCGAGGGACTGCGCTCCGCGCAATCGCGGAGCTAACCCACCCTACGGCCCTGCCGATGCCCGGCAAAATCTCACCACATGGCCGCCACGCAAGCGACAACCCACAATCGCGATTTCAGCGCAAACGCGACGGAGGCTTGCGGGCTTCAGCGATATTCAGGAGCCATTTGCAATGTTGAGTAGGATAGAAAATAAGCCAACGGGAAAATCCGGCCGGCGCGGCGGGAAGAAGAAGGCCGGGCAGCGGACCGGGGCCGGCGAGCAACACGCAACTGCAGCGCATCCATTGCCGGATGCCTCGGTGGAGATCAGCCAAGAGAACGAGCAAGAGAAACGGCAAGAGAACGAGCAAGAGAACAGGCAAGAGACCGAGCAAGAGGTAGAGACGAGCCCACCGATCAGTGCGCAGGTACCCTCGCCCGCAGCCTTGCCGTCCGGGACAGAGATCGCTGCCAGCGCGCCCGTCGCACCGGTGGAACCCTCCCTGGCCGGCACGCAGGCGATTGCCGATGCCTATAGCGGCTACATCAAGACGTCGCTTGAGCACGCCTGGACCTTCCTGGAAAAGCTCGCGACGGCGCGCTCACCCGTCGAGGCCTTTGAGCTTCAGATGGAGTACGCGAAACAGGTGTGCGACTCCTTTGTCACCGAATCCCAGAAGATCGCCGTGTTGCATGAACAAATGACCAAACAAAGGGTCATGCATCTTGAGGGGTTCGTGGCCAAGCTCACGCAGACGACGCTCGAAATCCGCGCGACTCGTCACTAACGACCGGAAGCCCTGCCCACCATTTGACGTGATGGGCTCAACCCATCCTGCGTCCGACCGGTCGTTGTGTCCCGTCAGTGCCTGGACCTAAGAACCGCCTGGCGTTCAGTACCCTGACTTGCTCGAGCCGGTGGTCGGCCTCGTGCTCGCGCCGGTGGTTTGACCTGTGGTTTGACCCGGGGCGTAGCTCGACGCGCCGGGGCTGGTGCTCTTCGCGGACTTCGCGTGATGCTTCTTCTTATGCCCAGGAGCGTAGCTGGAAGCGCCCGGCTCGCCCGTCTTGGAACCCATTTTCTGCATCTCATGACCTGGCGTCTTGCTCGATACACCCTGAGCAAACACGGCTGGCGCTGTAGCCATGACAACGGCAGCCGCAAGCGCGATGATCCTTGCTTTCATGTTGTCCTCCTCCGAAAAGCCCCCTCGAGGAAACGGAATGAACCAGCGCCCGTTCCTCCAAGGGAACGTTCATGGTGAGAACAGCGCTGCTCAACTGGCTCCTCTCGGCGCCGCAACCCTATGAACAGGTTTTTCGCAACGGATCATGCCGCAGGGCAAAACCGATCACGACTGTTCGATCAGGATCGGTGAACCGAGCTCTTCGAAACGAAACAGCTGAAACACCCGCTGGCCATTGAAGTCGAGCACTCTCAAATCATCGGTCTCGTGCAGGTTGCTTTCAACCGCATGAAAGTGCCCGCCGTAGCGCTCCCTGGCCAGCGACAAGGGAACCTCGAACGCGACGAACTTGCCGATACCTTTTTGCCTGAGCACTCCAAGAAGCTTCAGGTCGTTCAGGGACTGATGCGAGGTGAGAACAAGCAGCGGACCGCTCGCCGTAAGCAGCAAAAGCGATTTCATCGGATCCTCCTTTGCACCCTACCTGATCTTCGCCAGGCACTCCTTCAGGCGCTCCAGCTCCGTACGGACCTGTGCCTCCATGGCGTCTTGCAATGCGAGGATGCCCCTGCTGGACAATTCTGCAGAGGCCTTTCTGTCCAGATTCTGCTTCCAATCACGGATGCCTTGCCTGGTGGCCCGCTGGGCCTCCGCCGTCGTCTTGGCGTATTCCTTCATGCAGGCGTCGGCCATCGAGCATGTCTGGCACTCCTGGGCGGCGGCCGGACTTGAAAGAAGCAGGGCGAGTATCGCGGCAGGGACCTTCATTGCGATTCCTCCCGCGACAGCATAGCACGTCGCAGGGATGCCTGGGGTAGCAGCCGCCGGCTGTTTCAGTGCCGGAAAATTCAAAGCGATCGCGCGACAACGCCGTGTCGCGCATCGTGTGCCGAGCCCGCCATAATTTTTCCTTGGCACACGCGTTGTGTCTGATAGCGGCGAGACCTATCCTTCCCATGATCGGACTGCCTCCCATTGACGCCCGACCGGATGGAGAGCGCATCGGTGCCTGAAACGAACGACCCCAAACCTGATACCGACAAGCCTGATACTTCCAAGCCTGATGCCGCCAAGCCGGACGAGGCGCGCGCCGAGGGAGGGCTGGCGCGGGCCTATGACCGGATCAAGAGCGCAGAGGAAGACCTTGCGCGGCTGGACCGGCTGGTTTCCGGAATGGAACGCGACAGCGAAGGCAAGCGAGCCTCGCACGCAAGCCCTGGTGCGACGGCAGCCGCCACTCCCGGAAACAAGGCGTCGACGCCGGATGCGAAGGTTCCGAAGGTCGCGGTTCGCGATCAAGGCTTGAAGGGAGATCGGACCATGATGCGCGCTTTGGTCGGCCTCGTGCTGGCGATCGGCCTTCTCGGCGCTGCCTTCGCTTCGCAATATCGCGATGAGGCAAAATCGATCAGCCAGTCGATCATCGCACGATGGGCCCCGCCGGCCGCGAACAGTTCCCCGCAAGCGGCCGCGGTGGAAAGCCCGGCGCAGCCGCAGGCCGTACTGCTGGCTGCTGCGGGTGAGCCGAGCCCGGTGCCGGCGCCGCCGGTGCCTAAGGACACGGAAAGCGCCCCGAAGCCCGGCGCCACGGCGCCCGAGGCGTCATCGTCCGAACTCGCGCAATCGCTCAAGGCCATCACGAGCGAGCTTGCGAGCATCAGCGGCAAGCTCGAGCAGCTGAAAAGCAGCAACGAGCAGACCCTGCGCGAGCAGGCCGCCACCATTCAACAGCTCAAGGCGGCGCAGGAGAAGGATGCGGCAGACAAGGCGCGCCTCGCCGCGCAGGTCCAGGCGCTGCAAACGCAACTGACCACGTCATCCGCGCCTGCAGCCGCCAAGCCCGTCGTGCGCAGCGTGATGAACAACGAAGCGCGCGCCCGGCCGCACGTGCCTGACGCCGCACCCCGGCGGTTCAGGCCGCCGCCGCGCGGCCGCTGGATGCCTCCGCCCTACGACCCCTACGATCCGGATTGGTAGCCCGAAAGGCGCGGAGACAGTGCCGTAGGGTGGGTTAGCCTGCGGCGGCGCGAAGCGCAGTCCGCTGGCGTAACCCACCTCTTGATTTCCGCGGAGGCAGAAGTGATGGGTCACGCTGCGCGAGCTGCGCTTTGCGCAGTCGCGGGAAGCTAACCCACTCTACGGACCTACGCCCGCCTCACCGGACTTCGGTCATCGACACCGTGGCGGCGATCCCGGTCATCTCGGAATCTTCCGGTGCAAGCTCCTCATCGGGAGACGGGCCTACCGAGACTTCCGCCATTCTGCGCTTGACGTGTTCGCATGTCTTGCGGACGTCCTCGGTGAACAGCGCGCATTCTTCGATGCGCTTGAAGATCTTCCGTCCCTCTTCACGATACCCCGCCGCCGTTTCCCGCATGAAGGCGATCGCATCATGGACCTGGGCCGTCAGCGCCTCGCATTTTTGCGCGGCGTCGATCAACTCGGTGCCCATGGCCTCGATCTCTTTTGCGGCTGACTCATAGTCGCGAATGACCGCCTCTGCACTGAGCGCGCCGACGCGCGTGACGCCCGCGGTGTGCTCGACGTAATCAGGCAATGCAATGGAAGTGAGAGAGCTTCCCGAGCGTACCGACGAAATGTCGGCCTCGAGCTGAACCAGATTCACGCCTTCCCGTCTGCGCAATTGTTCAACACTTGCCATGATTGGTCCTCCCAATACGCACCCAGAACCCCAAACAGTATTGGGTTTATTACGGGGGTAAGTGGCATTCCACCCCGATGTATACTTGACAGTCGCAGCTTTGCCATTTTTTCCCGATCGTTGACGCCGCACGCAGCGATGAGGGGTTCATCATCGCGCAACCTCCCATGGTTGCGGGCTATGCCGCCAGGGTCAACGCGATGAAGCCGCAGTTTTGCGCGTGCGGCGGAGGACGGGGATTGGCAAAGGAGCGTAGCCCGGATGAGCGCAGCGACATCCGGGGAATGCCTCGGCACAACGTCCCGGATATCGATTCGCTCATCCGGGCTACAGTGCCGTAGGGTGGGCAAAGGCGCACTTGCGCCGTGCCCACCATTTTCTGTTGAGGGAGCGTTGGCGGGCACGCTTCCGCCTTCGCTCTTCGAGCTACGGCGGACAAGTCGCTTTGCCCACCCTACGAATTGTCGATCATTACCACCAATACGGCCAGCGCCACGCCTCGTAGCGAATATATGACGGCACCAGCGGCGGGCCGTAGGGATCGACCCGGTCGTCTTCAGGGCGATAGCGATAGCGTGGAACGATATTGTAATCCCACGGCGTCGGCCTCAGCACAGGCGCGGTGACGATCAGCCTCTCCTGCGGTGCGCGAACGACTTGCGCCTTCCGCGTCCGGGCTTCAGCACCCGATATCCCCTGGCTGCACAGCACCAGGGCCGTTCCGAGCGCACAGGCGAGCGTCATTTTTGTCATGCGTTGGCCTCCCTGCCACCAGAGTGCAAAAGGACTCACGGCAAGGCAAGCGAATTCGCTTCCTCACGCCCGACGCACCGCCTGCGCTGCGACTGGCGACATGCCGCCATCAGAGGTCGTCGCAGCGGCCGGCGCCATCCGGTCAGCGCCGTGAGTCCCGCCTGGCCTGTGCCCTCTTGTTGGCCTGCGAAACCCGACCAATCTTCGAGGGAGGAAGCTTGACGATCCGACGACGGCTCGGCAGCGCACGCATGCCGTCACTTGGCGTCGGATGATTTTCCGGGCGCGCGAATTGCCTCGCCCGGCGCAGCGCCAGCGCCCGTCGGGCCGCTTCTCCCAGCTCGCGCCGTGCTTCGAAGTTCTGGACTCGTCTCAGCTCCTTGTTGACGCGCTTGAGGGCGGCAACAAAAACTTCCTTGCGCCGGAACGTGTTTGCTCCCGCCCCCGGTGTGCGGCGTCCAGCAGGATCAGCCGAACCTTTCGCGACGCGTCGTTGGCGGTGCGCGAGCGTTCGTTCCTTGTCGCGAAGGTCACGCAGGAGCTTGCGCAATTTCTCCAAAGCCGCGCGATCGACGTCTCCGATCGCGGGATGGTGCGACGTCAGAACAATCTGCTGCTCGTCATGGTTCAAGATGCTGGACTCGAATTTACATGGCCTCGACATCCTTCTCCTCCTTCGATGAACGGGAACGCCAGGGAACATCGCTATCAAGCACCACATCCGCAGCCGCGAGCCGGCGGAAAAGCGCCCTGCGGCGGGCAATCGGAGGCCACGCGTAAAGAAAGATGTCGGACGGCTTCCAGATCGCAACCCAGCCGAATATCAGGAAGCTCTCCTGCAGGATCCGGGAAACGGGATTCTCGTCCAGCTTTAGCGACACGAGCCAGCCGAGCACCAGGCATAACGACAGGATGGAAAGGCCAACCGCAAGCGAGAGCCGCCCGGTCTTGAACAGCTCCCGCATCTCTCTGGTCATCGCCTGGCTTCTAAGGTCGAAATGATCCTTCACCGCGATGACGATGTCGCTTGCGGACGGCTGCGCAAGCTCGTCCGGCGGCAGGTGAATGACGATCGCGATGGGCGCATCGATCGGCAATTCCTGCGCACGGCCCACGATGTAGTCTTCGGCGTCGAGCGCAAGTTCACTTTCCCTGAATGGCGACGGATCCAGCGTGTTGAAGAGCTGCGACACCTTCCGAAGCTTCAGCTCGATGCGGCCGGTCGGCATGGCCATGGCATCCATCGTCACGTTTGGCCGTGCCAACGTGTCGCAACCGATCGCTTGCCGCCATCGGGAAATGTACCGAGGACCGGGGGCGTCGTACCGATCTCGACTCTTCGACGATTATGGCAGCAAGCTTGACCCGGATGAGCGGCTTGTCGCCGTAGCCAGGATTGCGCGCCCCTACGCGCGCGCCCGGCGCACCGCCTCCGCCAGCTTCGTCCTTTGCTTGTCCCATCGGGACCGCTCGGCCTCGGCGCGCTCGTCGAGAGCGGCGCGCGCGGCTTCGATCTCCTCGGTGCGCGCCGCGTGCTCCTGCCTCGCCTCGTCCAGCGCCGCCTCGGCCGCGGCGACCGCCTTGTCGCGGCGCGCGCGCTCTTTGGCGCGGGCGGCATCCTCCTTGCGGCGCTCGGCCTCGCGCCGCCGCTCCTCCTTCTCGAACGCCGCGGCGGACTTGCGTGCCTCTTGATCGTCGCGCTTGCGGGATGGTTTGTGTGCCGTCCTGGCGGCACGCTTGCCCGGCTTGGGCTTACGTTTGGGCTTGTTCTCCGCGTCGGCGAGAGCGGTCGGCAGCTCCGCACTCTCGGCGAACGGGCCGTCCGATCCGACCGGACGCTTGAGCACGACGCCGGGCTTGGCCATGGTCGCGGCGACGACGTCGGGATCGTCACTCTCTCTGGCAACGCCCTGGTGGAACAGATTGGAGCTGGCGCCCCAGGCCTCGAGCGCCGCCTTCATCGAGGGGGCCGCGACAGCCTGGTCGTAGAAGCCGAGCGAGGTCTGGTAGGTCCTCAGTTTTCTCTTGAGTTGTTTTGGCATCTCGCCCCGCGGCCTCGCGACGCATCAGCTCCCGGTCGTCGCACGGCGCCACAATGCCATCATGCCCCTGTTTTGCCCGACGGGTCAAATGCTGTTCGGTATCGCCGAAGTCGCACCGAACGGCAGGCTCTCGAGTCTCGCTCGTCCCCATGGGGCGGCTTTGCCCGACGGGTCACGCAATTTTCGGTATCGCAGAACTCTGAAATCCCTGATGTTTTCTACTGTGCATGGGGTTGTTTTCGATGTTTTTTGTTTGACGGGCAATTCCGCGAGGTGCCGGGCGCGTGGTCCGGCTATCTCTCGAGCAGCGCGTCATATCCCTTCGCACTGAACGCCAGCAGACAAAACCCGTGCCCGAACGGATCGGCCAGCATGGCGATCCGCCCATAGGGCGCATCGCGCGCCGGCATCTCCAGGATCGCGCCGGCGCCAAGCGCGCGCGCCACCGCGGCGTCGACATCATCGACGACCACGTCGATATGCAGCGGCGTCCAGTGCCGCTCGTAGCGGCGGCGATCGCCGCCGGCGCCCACCGTGCCGGCCTGCTTGGTCAACAGATAGACCGGCGCCGGCCAGCCGAGCAGCTCGACGAAGTCGCCACCGAAGCGGCGGCTGACAGTCAGGCCGAAGGCGGCGGTGTAGAAGGTCGTGGCTTGCGCGACATCGGGGACGTCGATGTTGAGCAGGAAGGTCATGGCGGGCTCGCTCCGCGATTTGCAGGGCGAGCGTAACGCGGACCAAGCTGCGTGCAATCCGGGATGGTGCCGCACGTTCCTCCAAATTGATTGGCGTCAAGGGGCTGGCGTGAGACACATCGGACCATAGAAAACGAAGTGTCCGCCGCCGAGCGACGAATCACGGCATGAACAACGGAAGGATCACCATGAACGGCAATCGCTATTACGGCGTCCGCGTCGAGGGTGCGAAATACGGCGTGGGCTTCGGCTCGGCGCTCGCCATCGCGATCTCCTACACCAACAACCATTCGATCCTGTGGGCGATCATCCACGGCATCCTGGGCTGGCTCTACGTGATCTTCGTGGCGCTGTTCCGGTGATATCGCACCGGCAGGCGGCGCGTCCTTGAGCTTTTGCTTGCTTTCCCGGTTCCCGCCCCTACGGTCGCGCCGCGAATGAAGCGCTCAACGAGACAGATATGACCGACACGATGAAATGCCCTGCGTGCAGCTCCGAGCACGCCTATCAGGACCGCGACCTCTGGGTCTGCCCGGAGTGCGGCCACGAATGGAGCGGTGCGGCGGATGCGGCTGCGGACACGGCGCCGGACGCCGGCGTGCGCGACGCCAACGGCAATGTCCTCGCCGACGGCGACAGCGTCATCGTAATCAAGGATCTCAAGATCAAGGGCTCCTCCTCGGTCGTGAAGGGCGGCACCAAGGTGCGCAACATCCGCCTCCAGGACGCCAGCGACGGACACAACATCGCCTGCAAGATCGAAGGCATCGGCGCGATGAACCTGAAGTCGGAGTTCGTGAGGAAGGCCTAAGGAGGGCCAGCGGACCCGCGCGGTAACGCTAACGCCGGTTCCTTCCCCGGAACGCACAATTCCTCTTATCCAATCGGGAAAAATGTGTAATCTGGCTCCTGCCGGGCAGGCCTTTGTATCGCGTAGCTATTTTATCGACCCGGGGCTGGCATTTCGACGACGCGTTTGATTGCATCACAGCTTTGAGACTTGAGTGGCCGCCCCTAGGGGCGGCCTTCCCGTTTTCGGGGTCCAGCCTAGCGCTGCCGCTGCGCCAGGTAGAATCCGCACAGCACCGTCACGAGGCCGGCCGTCTGCAACAGCGTCGGCGGCTCGCCGAGCAGGAGCCAGCCGGTCAGCAGCGTCAGCGCCGGCACGCAGGCCGGAAACACCGCGGCGCGGGCGACGCCGAGGCGCTGGACCGAGACGGCGAACAGATAGAGCGCGGCGGGACCTGCGAGCACGCCCTGCGCCAGCGCCTGGATTGCGTTCTCCCACACGCCGATCGCCGCGACGTGAGCCAGCCCGCCGGTCGCGATGTAGAGCGGCAGCAGCAGCAGCGACAGCACGTTGATGACGAGCGCCGCCGACACGGCCGAGACGCGCCAGTGCCGCAGCGCCGCACCGAAGCCGGCGAACATCAATCCGGTCAGCACGAAGATCAGGTCGCCCTGCACGCCTTCGGTGCCGATATGGCCGATCGATTCCGCGCCGATGATGCCGAGACCGGCGACGATGATGATGGCCCCGGCGAGCCGCGAGGCGGAGATCCGCTCCTTCAGGAGCAATGCTGCGAGCAGGAGGCCGCCGAGCGTGGCGCAGGAGGGCTGGATCACGCTGCCATGGCCGAGCGGCACGAACAAAAAGCCGGTGTAGGAGATCAGCGACATCACGGGGCCGCCGAGCACCATCAGCACAAGGCCCCTGCCCCAGCCGATGCCGCAGAGATCGGAGATGCCGGCGCGCAGGACCAGCGGCAGGAACGCGATTCCCGACCAGACATAGCGATGCACGAGGAGATCGACCGGCGTGAAGCCGACCTTCAGCCCATGCCGCGTGCCGGCAAAACCCAACGCCCAGAACAGCGCCGCCGACAGGCCGCAGACCACGCCGAGAAGCGCTGGTGCCGCATCGTTGTTCTGAGTGAGAGCGTCAGCGCCGCTCGTCCGCTGATCCATGGATCAAGCGATATGTCGGCAGACGCCGCGGCTCAACCCACGTAGGCGCAGGGCTGGCACGCAACGTCGTGACGAAGGCGCGTAGCCCGATTTGCACGCCGCTCAAACAGCGGCATCAGAAAAAACCAGGGCTCAGATCGAGGCCGTAGGTCAGGCTCAGCACGAACACGCACAGCGCGGCGGCCGCGAACAGCGCGAGATGCCTGAGAATGAATTCACGCGTCGAGGTGCCGGCAACAGCGGCTTTCTGCGCAACGGGCATGAACGACCTCCAGTATGAGTCCAGAATTGGCCGCTCAATATGCGGCGCGCGCATCAGGCGCCGCGATCTGCGAAACAACTATTAAGAAGATCACACGCGTCTTGAACCGCCGTACACAACGCCCGGCTCGCGCGCTTCTTTTTCAGTCACGTCTTCTCGATCCGCGCACACGCGCAAAACAGCGCGGCTCCTGCCATAAAGAAAAACCGCGCTCCCAAGGGAGCGCGGTTCCAACCTGATACGAGGCCTTCTTAAAACCCGAATCTTGCGATAGGCACGATGCGCGCGCACCGTGCTTGTCGCGGAAGCTTAGCGGACCGATCCCACCGTCGCGGTCTTGACCGTGCGCGGCGCGAGGACGCTGGCCTGCAGCGCCGTCACGCTGGTGGCGGGCGCCGACACCTGCTGCTCGAGCTTGTTGGCGCCGAGCACACGAACCTGCAGGGGGGAAGCCGGAATGCCGTTGGCCTCATAGGCCGGCAGCTCGGCGGCGAAGGTGGCAGTCGAGCCCGCGATGGCGAGGACGGCGGCTGCGATCGACAAAGTCTTCTTGTTCATTGGTGATGCTCCAGAAGGAAGTTTCGGAGCACATCTAAGCCTGATTTGCTGCATTGCGACATGCGTTGTTGCAACGCAATATCGCGCCCGGCGCATGGCAATATGTTTAACGCGCCCAACACCTTGGACGGAATTCCTGATTCGGCGGGCTCAGCCGCCGAGGACGTCGCCCCAGCCGTCGAAGACATAGGTTTTCCAGGCCACGGTCCCATCGCCGCGAAGGCGGCTGGCCCGCCGATAATCCTCGGCCTGATCGGCGGTCCAGGTGATGATCCTGCCGGAAACACGATCGTGCAGGATGGCGGGCTCGGTGGGATCGAAGGCGTCCATGGGACGAAGCGAGGAATGCGTCATGGCCGACAAACGCCATGCCCCTCTGGAAAGTTGCCGCAACCCGTCCGATTCGTATTTATCGAAATCGGCGGTGACGGGAACCCGCGCGTGGCTCCGAGGCCACACTTCCCCAAAAAGCCCGTTTTCGCCGATTTACGCCATTGCGCCGCCACACGGTCCCCCGAACAATTGACGTGCTGCGTGCCTTTCTGTGCAAGACTGTCCGAGAAGACTGGTTCGGACAGAACCGTTTGGAGGCAGGGATCATGAATGATCGGCGGTCTCTTCTGGTGGCAGTCGCGTGCCCCTCTGCCGTCATGGCCGGCTGGCTGGCGCTCTCTCTGTCCGCCTATGCCCCTGCCGTGATCGAGAACAGCGGCGCCAACGTGTCCGCAATCTCGCGTGCGAAAGACCTCAGCCGTCTCGATCTCGCCGATATTCCGCGCGCTGCGACGATCGAGGATGGCATTGCGCTGACGGCTGACATCGCCGCCGCTGCTGCCGCGACACCGGTTCCGGTGGTCACCGAGGCACCGGCGCCCGAAGTGCCCACCCCTGCCCTCAAGCTCGCATCCGCCGATCCCGCGCTGATCCTGCCGAGCGAGCCACCCGCACCGCAGATTCTGCCCGAGCCGGCGCCCGCCACCAGCGAGGCCGCACCCGTGCAGGAGCCGGTCAAGCTTGCGTCCGCCGATCCCGCCGAGATCGTGGCTACCGACGCGCTGTCGCCCGCAGCGCTTGCGACCGGGCCGGCAGCCACCACCGAAAGCAAGGCGTCGCCACCGGCCGACACCATCGCCGTGCTCGACGAATGCTTCGTCATCGACGCCTGCATCGATCGCTATCTCTGGGCGCTCTACCAGCGCACGCCCAAGGAGGACTCGATCAAGGTGCAGGAGCGCCGTGCCGTCACCGTCAAGCGCAGGGGCAAGATGGTCACGGTCATGCGCAGCTTCACGAAGCTGGTCGACGAGGATTTCGGCTGGAAGGATCCGAAAGCAGCCGAGCACGCCCGCATGTCGATGATGGATTACGTCATCGGCGGCATGGACAAGAGCTTCAAGCGAAAACTGTTTCGCACGCTGCTCGCCGCCGAAGCCGCCGGCCTGTCGCCGGGCATCACCAGCGCGTTCCGCGACGACTATCGCCAATCGATCGCGAGCGGCCTGAAGGCCGCCTCCGACCGCTCCTATCACGGCGGCAGCACGCGCGGCGGCTATGGCCACGGCATGGCGGCCGACATCGTCTCGACCGCCGGCAACAACCGCGCGCAGCGCTGGGTCTCGACTGAAGTGTTGTGGAAATGGGTCGACGCCAACGGTAAGGCGCTGGGCATCGGCCGGCCCTATCTCGGCCGCGATCCGCCGCATGTCGGCCCGATCGACGGCGCCGAATACCTCTCGAAGCGTGGCACCGCGGACCGCAAGGACGTTGCCAGCGCCAAGCCGAAGAAGGCGCGGGCCGTGGCGCATGCCAAGCTGCCAAAGGCGCAAGCCGCGCGCGAGCAGAAAGGCTCGGCCAAGCCGCAGAAATCGGCGCAATCGGCCGGCAAGCGCGCGACCTGAACCGTTACGGCTTGCGCCCCACCGAGGGCAGCGGCACGAGCCGCATCTCGGCCGTGCCGGCCTCTTGCGTGCGCACCAGCACGGCAAAGATGGTCTCGACCGCGAGCCGCACCGCAGCCTCCATCGCCTTGCCCTTGGCCAGATGCGCCGCGATCAGGCCGGTGAGCAGATCGCCGGTGCCATAGGGACGGATCGGCAGGCGCGGCGTCGCAAAGCGTGACAGCTGGCCGTCAGCGCAAAGGATTGTCTCCACCTGCCCGTCAGGCGTGTCAGTGAGCATACAGCCGGTCGCAACGACGTCGATGCGGCCCTCGCCAGCCAGCGCCGCGCACGCCGCGCGCAGGCCCTGCGTATCCGCGATCGCAACACCCGCGAGCAGTTCGAGCTCGAACTGGTTCGGCGTCGTCAGGTTCGCGGCCGGCAGCAGCCGGTGCCGCACCACATCGAGGATGCCGTCGGCGACATAGACCCGGCCATCGTCCCCGATCACGGGATCGCAGAGATAGATGAGTTTGGAATTGCGGATCAGCGCCCGCTCGACGAAATCGGCGACGACAGCCGCATTGCCGGGCGAGCCGAGATAGCCGGTGACCAGCACCGCGGCCTCGTCGACGAGATCGCGCTCCTCGACGCCTTTGAGCAGATCGGCGACGAGCTCGGTCTCCAGCACGCGGCCGCGGAGGGTTGGATAGCGCGGATGGTTCGACAGCAGCGTCGTCGGCACCGCCGCGACGTTCACGCCCTCCGCCTGCATGGCATAGGCGGCCGCGCTGTTGCCGACATGGCCGTGGACCACCTGGCTTTGAATGGAGATGACGAGCATGTGGAGGTCCGTAAGGTCAATCGCGGTGCAAGGCAAGCGCAGCCCGGATCACGAAAAATCGTACCCGAGCCCCGGGCGAAGCGCCTGCATCTTCCGCGCCAGCCGCCGATGCCCCGTCTCCTCCGACCGCGCCAGTCGGCCCGCAACGGCGACATGATCCGCATCGCTCTTGTGCTGGTTGAGCTTGGCCTGCCCTTCGACGGTATCGACCACAAGATCGATGACGCGGATCGCCGCCAGCATGCTCTCGCGCTTCTCTGGCTCCATTTGCACGAGGTCCCAGGGCGCCTTTGGCAACCGCGCCTCGGCGACCGCGAGCAGCGCATCGCCATGCCCGCGGTTCTCACCCATCCCCCGCAGATGCGCCACGCCTGACAGGTGCACGGCCTCGTAGAGCCAGGTCGAGACGTTATCCTGCGAGGCATACCAGTCATTGGAGACGTAGGCATCGTCGCCGGCGACGATCAGCAGGAATCGTCTCGCGCCATCCGCCAGCGGAACGAGCGGATTCTTCGCGGTGAGATGGATCTGCACGATCGCGCCCTCGTCGTGCTTGTTCAGCACGAACGGCACATGGGACGCGCGCGGCCCGCGCTCGTCCACCGCGACGACCACGCCGAAGCCGCGTTGCCCGGCGAATTCCAGCGCAGCCTGCTCCTCGATGCGGAATTGGGGACGGAGGACATGCATGGCGCGGTGCTCGATTGGCTCAACGAAGGACGATGCTACTCCATCATCCGGCCAAGGCCGAAACGATATCGCCTTGCAAAAGGCGGATGTCAGGAATGAATTCGGCGCCGCGCAAGCTCGCCGAGATAGGCGCAGAACATGTCGGCCAGTCCGTCGGCCTGGCGCGCGATCTCCGTTTCGATGCGCGGCGCCTCCGAGAACCGCTTGCCGACCTCGCTCAGCGTCGTCGTGATCAACTCGCCGGCGAGAGCGCGCGTCGCATCCGTTGCCTTGGGCAGCGCCTCCCGCATGAACGCCGCGACGATTCCCCTTCCGGCAGCGCGCGCCTCTTGCGCCTCGGGGGCATCGCGATAGAGCGGCGCGGCGTCGCTGAGAGCGGTGCGGATCGCGGCCTCCTCGCACTCCGAGCGGATGAAGGCATGGACCAGCGCGCGCAGCCGCAGCGGCGGCGCCTTCGCACCGTCCGCGAGGATGCCGCGCAGCATGTCGCTCGTGCGCCGCCACTCATCGCTCTGGAGGCGGAACAGGATCGCCGCCTTGTTCGGAAAATATTGATAGAGCGACCCGACGCTGACCCCGGCCCGCTCCGCCACCCGCGCCGTGGTGAAACGCTGCGCACCCTCCTTCGCCAGAACCTGAACAGCCGCATCCAGAATGGCCGCAACCAGCTCCGTGGAGCGCGCCTGCTGCGGCTGTTTTCGCGAGGAAACTGAACGGCTTCGACGATCGGCCATCGCGCCCTTGGACAATGCGAATAGCGAATGCGACGAATTAGTCGTATTTCAGCTTCCGCGCAAGCACGCGCTTGTTCGCGATCTCTGGAGACCGGAAATGACCACCATCACATCGCTTGCGCCGCTGCTGGATCGCCTCTTCCTCGAGGCCGAGGCCGCAAGCGGCACAACGCACGCCGCCGTCGCCGATCTGTCCGACGCCGAGCGGGAACGGATGCTGCGGAGCAAGACCGACTACCGCGATCTCTATCGACGCCTGAAGGACGCGCCGCTCGCGGTCTCGCGCGAGACGGGTCACCTGCTCTACATGCTGGCGCGCAGCTCCAGCGCCAAAGCGATCGTCGAGTTCGGCACCTCGTTCGGCCTCTCGACCCTGCACCTTGCCGCAGGCCTGCGCGACAATGGCGGCGGTCGCCTCATCACCAGCGAGTTCGAGCCGTCGAAGGCCGCGCGGGCGCGGGAGAACCTGTCGGCCGGCGGCTTGATCGACCTCGTCGAAATCCGCGAAGGCGACGCGCTGCAAACGCTGGGTGCCGATCTGCCGGATACGATCGATCTCGTGCTGCTCGACGGCGCCAAGGCGCTCTACCCTGAAATCCTGGATCTGGTCGAAGGCCATCTCAGGCCGGGTGCGATCATCGTCGCCGATAACGCCGACCACAGCCCCGACTATCTGGCGCGAGTGCGCGCCCCCGGAAGCGGCTACATGTCCACGCCCTTTGCCGAAGACGTCGAACTCTCCGTGCGGATCAACAGCGCCGCTCCCGGAACCACCACAAGAGCTTGAAGCCGCCGCACGATTCGCCGCGCGGCGGTTTCAGTGCGCTCCCGACATGTCGCAGGCTCGTCACTGACACGTGATAACGGTTGAAGGCAAAGGCCGCGCTCCGCATGCTAAACATACCTACCGCGCGGTATCTTTCTTGCCGCCATGCCCGAGCCAGACATGACCTCCGCCTTCAACGCCTACGCAGCGCTTGCCCTCGCCATCGTCTTCGAGGTCACCGCGTCCGCCTTCCTGCAGCAGTCCGCGCAGTTCACGCGGCCGTGGCCGACGCTCGCCATGGTGCTGTTCTATGTCGCCTCGTTCTATGCGCTGTCGGTCGCGATCCGGGTCATCCCCTTGAGCATCGCCTATGCGATCTGGGGCGGGGTCGGCATCATCCTGACCGCGACCGTCTCGTTCGTGCTGTTCCGGCAGATGCTGGACGCCGCGGCCTTCGTCGGCATCGGCTTGATCGTATCGGGGGTCGTGATCATCAACCTGTTCTCGGAAACGACGGTGCATTGATGCCGGGAAGCGCCTATACCCGCGCCAAGCAGCCCGAGCAGGTGCGGCGCGCCCTGCTCGATCACGCCGCTTCCATCGCCATGGACCATGGCGTCGCCGGCGTCACCGTGCAGGCGGTGGCGGCGGCGGCTGGCGTCACCAAGGGCGGACTGTTTCACCATTTCGGCAGCAAGCAGGCGTTGATCGAGGGTCTGTTCGCCGATCTGCTCGGCCGCGTCGACGCCGAGATCGACGCCGCCATCGAAGCCGATCTCAAGCCGCGCGGCAGTTTTACGCGCGCCTACGTGAATGCCGTGTTCACCGGCCAGGCCTTCGGCTTTGCGACGCCATGGTCGGCGCTGAGCATGGTCGTCGTCACCGATCCGTCACTGCGCCGGCTCTGGAACGACTGGATGAAGGCCCGGCTGAAGCGCCACCGCGCGACCGACGGCACGCCCGAGCTGCACATCGTGCGTCTCGCCGCCGACGGCGCCTGGCTGACCTTTGTCACGACCGGACAGACACGCATGAACGCCGACTTGCGCGCCGTGCACGACCGGCTGATCGCGCAGACCTATCGGCGAGCGTAGCGGCTCTGTTGCGTAGCCCGGATAGAGCGAAGCGTAATCCGGGACAGTCTTTCCGCAACTACTAATCCCGGATTGCGCTGCGCTCCATCCGGGCTACAGGTCACCTCACGGCGCCGTCTTGATCTTCGCGCGCAGCGATGCCGGTTCCACGATCCCCGGCAGGAAGCTGAAATTCGCCGAGGTCTTGCCATCGACCAGCGTCGCGAAGTTGTGGCAACTGACACATGAACCCGGGCCCGCGGGACCATTGCTCAGATAATTCTGGATGTAGGTCTCCAATGTCATGTTGGACAGCATGCCCGGCACGGCGTTGGATGGAATCGGATTTGGCGGGGTCGGCGGTTCGACGTTCCCGCCCCATTGCGTGCCGACCAGCATGTAATTCCCGAACACACTCTTGAGCGAGCCGAGCGCCATCCGCCATTGCTCGTTGAGAGTACTCGTCGTCGGATAGATCCGCCAGCAGCGCACCGCCTGCGGCTGCGCGGTTGCGCTATCGCCTGAGACCGCAAGCAGGATGTTCTGGGTGAAGAACTTTGACGGATCGTCCTTGGACGGATCGAGGATGCGCCAGGACGCCTTGATCTCGATCGAACCGTTGGTGCCATCAGGGACCGTCGCCGACGACGTGAAGTCGGCGCCGCCAGGATTTTTATTGATGAACTCTTGCTGGCCCGCCCTCGTCGTCAGCGTCTGCGACTTCTGTCCGCCGGGCGCGCGCAGATATTGCGCCTCGATCTCGTTGACGCGCCGCTCGAACAGGGTCCAGTTGCCGTTGACGTCGATCAGCGGCTTGTTGGTTGCGGCCTGCAGATATTCTTCATTGTTCGGCATCGGCTGGCCCTTGCCGTTCGAGCCGATATGGAAGATCGGAAGTGCCAGCGCCTGCGGGCAGCCGACGATGACAGGCGCGTTGCCGAACAGCGAGGAGACCGTCGGATAGGTCTGCCAGACTCGCCGCCCCGGCTGCGTCAGTCCCTGCGCCGGCGGCTCCTTGACACCGCTCGCCGCCCAGTTGAGCGCGACGAACATCTGCCAGGCCATGTTGTCGAACGGCGACTGCACGTCCGCCTTCTCGCTCTGCGGCGGCTGACCGTAGAGACCGTTATAGCCCTGTGTTTCCGCAAGGCCCGGATCGGGGCCGATATAGGCCGGCACGATGGCGCACAGCCCATTGCTGCCATTGGCGCAGAACCTGGCCTGCGGAATATAGGGCGGTGCCGCTTGCGGCGATTGCGCCTGCGCGGCCGGCCGCAGTGGTGCCACCACCAGCGCCGTGGCGAATGCCAGCGGCACCAAGGCCAAAGACTGCCAATGCTTCATGGGAGGTCCTCACGGATGCGAGCTCAACCGCCCCGCCCTCGCCGAGCTCAAATGTGATGTGCGACCAAATCCCGAGACAGGTCCGACGGGACATCTCGGTTGTTTTAGATACTGAAACTACTTCAGGTTTAATACCACCTCACGGCAGCTCAGACAATCTCATTCTATTTTTGATTGAGAGTGCAATCGCGCGGGATCGGCTTTGTCCGTGACTAGTGGCTGGTCACCGGCTTGGGGGGACGTGGCGCGGACTTGGACGGCTTTGTGCCAGGCTTGGCCGCGGCCCGCGGCGGCGGCGTATCGACGGACTCCAGATACGCGGCAAGTGCCTTGGCGGAGTCGGAACTGGTCGCGTAATGGTCCTTCAGAAACCAGGACAGCGTCAAGCTGAAGCGTCCCTTGGCCAGGCCGCGCGGGCTGCGGTGGCAGGTCGCGCAACCGTCGGCAAACAGCTTCTCGGGCGACTTGCCGGCATCGAGGTTTTGCGCGGAGGCAACCGTCACCGTCAGTGCGGCGGCCGCGGCAAGAATCACCAAGGGCGCGATCAAACCGCGCCCCGGTTGGAATGGCGATATCAACGTCTTCCCCTCGCCCCGTCCTGCGGTCACGCCGCCAGCAACTGATCGAATTCGGCCGGCGCGTAGGCCTTGCCGTCCTGGTCGGTGATGACGACCCGCCAGCCCTCGCTCGCCCACACTTTCGCCTTCGCCACGATGAGCAGCCGGCTCTCGCGGGCAAAACTGTACTTCTCATTGTCGCGTTCTGCGACCATTTTGTAGGCCAATGCGCATCCCCTTGCGTTGCCCTGCACCCGCTCCCTCGTGGCAGCGGGCTTTGGCGGCAATTCGCCGGGAGCGTGGCAATTTGGTGCCATCCGCAGGCAGCATTGTGCTCGGCTCCGGCGGGCCGAACGGAGGTCGATCATGCGCCCGATCATGAATGCGATTCAGCTTGTCACGGGCTTGCTTGGCATCGCCTTGGTCGGCGCGCCGGCAGCGGCGCAGACCTGCGATCCGCGCTATCCCGTCTGCATCGAGGTCTACACCATCGACGGCAGCCATATCGATTGCAGTTTTACGACGATCACGCAGTGCGCCGCGACGGCATCCGGGTAGTCCGCGCAGTGCTACGCCAATCCCAATGCCACCCAGAGAAGGCAGCAAAGCCTGGCCTCGTCGCCGCCGCGACGAAACCGATAGCCTTAAGCCCGCGCCCGATCAGTGGACACGGATGATGTGGGGACGGCCGAGATCGATCAGCCCCTGCACCGCCGAGAGGCGATCGTCGAGGGCTGCGATGGTGAGCAGCAAATTGTTACGGCGCTCGTCGAGCATGCCCATCTCGGCACCGGTCAGCTTCTTGCTCATCCGCTCCTTGTGAATCCCATCGAGGGATTTGCGCAGTCCGGCGATCAGGCCGGCCAGCTGCTTGGCCTCTTTGGTCATCGACCGCTTCGCGACATTTTGGCGGCGCGTCTCCGCCTGACTCTGTCTCATCGTCATCCTCCCGTGCCCCGCTGCCCCGAGTGGATGATTGCATCTTTGGGTACACATCTTACGATCGATGAAATCTGCCCGCGAAGAACTTTCTTAAATTGTACGCGCAGGGAACCCGGATCAAATCAGCAGAAAGCCCGGCGCGAGGGCCGGGCTTTCCTTCAGGCCATGCTAGCGCTTGTCGTGACCGCCGCCGGGGCCGCCGGCCGGGCCACCGCCACCACGTGGCGCGGCATTGATGTGCGGAGCGCCGCCGCCACCGCCGTGCGGTGTTGCAGGCGCAGCAGCACGCGGCGCCGGCATCTGCGCGCGGGCATTCATCGGCGAGCCGTGGCTCGCATTCGGCTGGGCGACATGCGGCGTCGCGGATCGCGCGGCGGGTGGTGCAGCCGACACACGCGGTGCTTCATGCGCACGTGCCATCGGCTGGGCACGCACAGCAGCGCGGCTCGCGGCCTGTTCGTGCATCATGCGTGCCTGAGCATCGCGCGGGTTGCGAGTCTGCACATTGGTCCGCTCATGCGCGATGCGCTCGCTCCGTCCGGCGCGCGTCCGGTCGGCGGCAACCGCAGCGTCGCGTTTCGTGATCGCCGCGTCGCGCTTTGCGATCGCCGCGTCACGCCTCGTGATCGCCGCGTCACGCGTCGTGATCGCGGCGTCACGCTTCGTCGTGATGGCGGCGTCACGTCCCGAGATCGCGGCAGCACCCTTGCCACGCACGCCTTGGCGTTCCAGTGCGATCGTCGCGTCACGCGTCGCCGCACGACCGATGCGGGCTGCGCCCGGGTCGATCGTCATCCGCGTCGCGAAGCGCTGATGCGAGGTCCAGTAGTTATTCCAGTAGGCGTGGCGGCGATACCAGGGCCGCCCCTCATAGTAGCTCGACCAGTACGAGGTCAGCACGAACGGGACGACGGGCACGTCGATCACGTCGACATAATCGGGGAGATAGACGTAGCGATTGCGGTAGAGATATTCGAGATATTGCGACGATACCCAGCCGCGATCATCGGAGAAGCTCACGTCGCACCAGGCATTGCCGCGCAGGCAGCCATGGATGGTGACGCGGGCGCCCCCGGGGACGCGATCGACCAGGGGAAAGCCGGAGCCTGGACCGGCGCGCAGGCCGGTCGAGACGGTGACGATGCCCGGCGCGGCCAGCGCGGCCGTCGGGGCGAGCAGCAATGCTGCAACCAGAATGCTTCTGAGTCTCATGGCGTGTTCCTCCTCTGCGAGACGGAACGCGCAGGCGGAACGAGCGTTCCGCCTGTCATCACTTCAGCAGCCGAAAGTTTGAGAGCGCGCCGCGCAGGGAGTTCAATGTTCATCCGCCGTTCATCGGCGCGGCAAGCGTATCGATTGAAGCGTCAGTTCACCGGCAGCATGAAGGCGTCGAAGTACGCGGCGAGCCCGGCAAAATCGTCGAACGGCAGCACACTCGCGACATACTGGTCCGGTCGCACCACGACCATGCAACCGACCTTGCGATCGATGCCGCGCGTGGCGAAGACGTCCTGACCGCTCTTGAGATCCGGACAGAACATCTTTTCGTAGTCGTACAAGCCGTAACGGCCTTTGCTCGGGAGCAACATCGGCGGCATCGCCTCGATGGCGAGTTCGCGATGATCCTGCTGAAACACCGCGCGCAGATCGATCACGCCGTCGATATCGCCGCTTCTGGACGTATATCGCCGGATTGGAGATTTCCGGGATTCAGCGAGGAAATTGCACAAGGCACGAATGGCCGAGCCCGACGCTGCGGGATTCTCAGCCGGAGAGAACGCGTAGATGCGGAAGCGGCCGTCGGCCTGCGCGGCGTGGCCGAGATGCACCGGCTTCGCATCCGCCAGCCGGATCACCGGCGCGGAATGGAAGCGTTTGCCGATCACGAGCCCCTGCGCGAGATGCTGATGCGACGTCGCGCCGGTGAGAAGCGAAGGCTTGTAATGCGTCGCCGTGCCCGCGGTGTAGCGGCCGTGCCGGACGAAATAATCCTGCGTCTTGGCCGCATCCGCGCCGCCGGCCTTGGCGGCCGACGCGAGAATGCCGGCCCACTCGCGATCGAAATCGATCAGCTCCTTCGCAACCGCCTGCCGCTCGGCCGAATAGGAGTGCAGCAGGCTGGGCGCGCATTGCTTGCGCAGAACGGCAGCGAGCTTCCAGCCGAGATTGAAAGCGTCCTGCATCGAGACGTTCATGCCCTGCCCGGCCTTCGGGCTATGGGTGTGGCAGGCATCGCCGGCGATGAAGATGCGCGGCTGGCGGCTTGCGATCTCCGCCTCCGGCACGTCGTCGAACTTGTCGGTCAGGCGCTGGCCGATCTCGTAGACCGACCACCAGGCGATCTCCTTCACGTCAAGCGTATGCGGCTTCAGGATCCGCTGCGCTTTTGCGATCACGTCGTCGGCGGTGATGTTGCGATTGGCGACGCGCTCGCCGACATCGAGCTTGGCGAGCTCGACATAGATGCGAACCATGTAGCCGCCCTCGCGCGGAATGATCAGCAGGCTGCCGTCCTTCGCCGACTGGATCAGGGACTTGAAGCGGATGTCGGGAAAATCGGTCACCGCCAGCACGTCCATCACGCCCCAGGCATGGTTGGCGGAATCGCCGTGCAACTCGCGGCCGATCGATTTGCGCACCGTGCTGCGCGCGCCGTCGCAGCCGACGACATAACGCGCCCTGATCGTCTCGACCTTGCCTTCGCTTCCGGCATCGACGCGTTCGAGCCGCACAGTCACGGCATGGCCAGTGGGACCGGCGGCCGGATCGACCGCGAGGTCGATCAGGCGGCGGCTGTAATAGGGATCGAGCTTGCCCGGCGCCTTGCGCATGGCATCGAGGAAGCCGTCATGGATGCGGGCCTGGTTGAGGATGACATGCGGAAACTCCGACAGCCCGTCCTCGACGTCCTGCACCCTTCCGCTGCGGACGATCTTCTCCGGCGTGCGCTCGTCCGGCTTCCAGAACGTCGTCTCGTTGACCCAATAGGCTTCCTTCAGCACGCGCTCGCTGAAGCCATAGGCGTGAAACATCTCCATGGTGCGGCAGGCGATGCCGTCGGCCTGACCGACCAGCAGGCGGCCCGGCTTCTGCTCGACGATGCAGGTCTTGATGTCAGGAAATTGCGCCAACTGCGCCGCGAGCGTCAGGCCGGCGGGGCCGCAGCCGACGATGAGCACATCGACCTCGGCGGGCACCGAACCCGCTGCGCCTGCTGCCTGAACCCGCTCGGCGGGATCGGCAATCTCGGGGTCGCCCGGCTGAAATCCATTCAGATGGAATTGCATGAGGACCTCTCCCGTCAACGTCTTCTTCGATATTGCTCAGTATGCTGACTATCAGTATACTTGTCAATGATCCGCACCGTCCCTGCGCTCAAGGAGAATTCGGTGAAAGACAACAACGACATGCCCGGGCATCTGGCGCGCCGGTTCCAGCAGATCGCGGTCGCGGTGTTCCTGGCCGAGGTCGGGGATGCCGGCTTCGATCTTACGCCGGTGCAATACGCCGCGCTCGCGACCATCAAGGCCAATCCGGGGCTCGACCAGGTCACGCTCGCGGGCCTGATCGCCTACGACCGCACCACCATCACCGGCGTGATCGACCGCCTGGTGCAGAAGGGTCTCATCGAGCGCCGTGCCAGTCCCCGCGACCGCCGCGCCCGCGAGCTCGAGATCACCGACGAAGGCCGGCGCGCCCTGCGCAAGATCACGCCGGCGGTCGAGGCCGCGCAGCGCATCATGCTGCGCGGACTCAGCGCAAAGGAAGGCGAGGAATTGATGCGACTGCTGCGCAAGGCGATCGCCGCCGGCAACGAGCTCAGCCGCGCCCCGCTGCGCGAATGAGCATGTTTGTGCGTAATCGTCGCAGTGCGGCGAAACCTGGAACTAACCTTCGGCTGCTACGGTCGGCTTCATTCGGCGCTTAACGCGCGATTAACTTTGCCGTTCGGGAGTTTTGGATGTCCAGGTTCATCATCGTCGCGGCGGCCATCGCATTCTCGACCGTCCCTGCACTCGCGAACGGCCATGGCGGCGGCGATGCCCCTCCTCCGCCCAAGCCTGAGGCGACGACCGCGCCGGCCAAGGTGGTCCTGACCAAGCAGGGCCCGAAGCTGGTCGATCTCAAGGGCATGACGCTCTACACTTACGAGCGCGATACGACCGGCAAGAGCTCGAACTGCAACGGCAAGTGCACCGAGAGCTGGGTGCCGCTGGCCGCAACCGCCGATGCCAGGGCCGTCGGCGACTTCACCGTGATCGACCGCAACGACGGCAGCAAGATGTGGGCCTATCGCTACCGCCCGCTCTACACCTCGCCGGCCGACAAGGCGCCGGGCGACGCCAACGGCACGGCCACGACCCTGCAATGGCGCATCGCGCGGCCTGAGAACTAGGGCGAGAACGGCGCGCCTCCACCAGGCCTGCCCACGAGCTTGGCGTGTGCGGCGGAATCGGCAGAGGCATAATTGACCTCCGGATTCCAGTGCAGCACGACGTACAGGATCATTCCGGCCAGGATGGAGCCACAAAAACCGAACGCGGCCAGGCGCCATGTCCGCACAATGCGGCGGTCGTTCTCATTCAATGGATCAAAGTATTTTTGCATGATGCCTCCAATGGCAGCGAGCCATCAAGGCCTAGCGTAATCGGAGCGGATCCGCTGTGAAGCCGTTCACCCGTCACCGCTTCAAAACGATGTGATCGTTGGCGGCGTACTAGCGCGCCAGCTCCGACGGCACCGGCTTGAACACCGGCATGTTCGCGTTTGCCTGCAGCGGCTTGACTTCTGCGTTGACCACCACGGGTCCGGTCATGAACCAGGCCGCTGCGACGGCCGCGATCACTATTCCCGCACCGAGCGCCGCAATCTCTTTCATGTTTCCGCTCCTGGTGATCAGTTGCTGAGGATGACGCCGTGCTGGTGCCGCGACGGATGATCGGCGCCGACCAGCGCGTTCGGATCGGTTGCGATCACCGCTTCCGGCAACGGCACCGGCTCGAGGCCGGCGAAGCGGCGATAGAGCGCGCCCATGATGGCGCCGCAAAATGCCGCCGGCACCAGGAGAGCAGCGAGGATCGGCACGACCAATACCAGCAGCAGCACGCAGGCGAACGCTGCCACGCCTCCGATCGCCGCGTATTCCCACGCGCTGCGGCGGCTCATGGCGCGCGCGATATGATGTACGCAAAGCATGAAGATGCTCGAAGGAATAACCGAGATCACCATCATGACCATGAAGGTTTGCGCCGGGATCACGGCCGCGAAGATATGAGCGGTGCTCTTGTCCGCGAAACCGTTCATCAGGAGCGGCACCAGCGTGTAAGGCAGAAGCGTTGCGAGCACGGTCGGCATCAGGGCCGCGATCGCGATGCCGGCGATCGACGTACGGACCCGGACCGGTCCGTCGAATACGACCGGCGGCGCCGCAGCCGGTGCGTCAGCGGCGGGAATCGCGCCGGCCGCGCGTGCTACCGGACTGAGACCGGCAAACTGGCCATAGAGGAATCCGCCGATCATTCCCGCGATCGTCGGCAACAGGCCGATCGTCACCACCGTACCGTCGCCGGGTGCGGCCAGCTGGATGTGGTTGCGGATGGCGATGGCATAACTCGCCGCGGCCATGACGCCGCCCATCAGCCCATAGGCGAGCCGGCTCGAGATGGTCCATTGCCTCAGCACGACGTGCCCGGCAAACAGGAAAGCCGCATTGATGGCCATGCGGCCCGCGAAGAGCACCAGGATCTGGTCCGGCGCCGGTGTGCCTGCGGGATCGGTCACCTGCCCGCCCGCGATGGCAAAGACCATCAGCACAGCTTCGACGATGGCGAGCGGAATCAGCGCGGCGAACAGCGCGCGCGGCGAATTCTTGACGAGATACATGCGAGCAACCCCTTGCTCGCTGCACGCTAGACGCGAAGCGTTACGGCCCGCGCAAGACAATGGATAAAATTGTCGGCAAGCAGCGCCCCAGCGCTTCCTCGCCGAACGCCCCTATCCGCGCCAGCTCCGGCCGGACTGGACCTGCGCGCTCTGTCCGGGCGGCAGCACCACGACGGTCGAATTGAGCTTCACCCGGTCGTAGAGGTCGATCACGTCCTCGTTGCGCATCCGGATGCAGCCCGACGAGATCGCCTGCCCGATATATTCGGGCTGGTTGGTGCCGTGGATGCGGTAGAGCGTGTCCTTGTTGCCGACATAGAGATAGATGCCGCGCGCGCCCAGCGGATTGGCGGCACCACCGGGCACGCGCGCCGGATATGGTCCAAGCCGCGCCTGGATGTCCGCCGTCGGCACCCAGTCGGGCCATTCCGCCAGACGCCCGACACGCGCAACGCCGGAGAAGGCCATCGCCTCCTCACCGACCGCGACGCCGTAGCGGATCGCCTTGCCGTCGGGCAGCACGAAATAGAGATAGCGCGCGTCGGTATCGACCAGGATCGTGCCCGGCTGCTCCTTGCGCGGATAATCGACGATGTGACGCAGATATTGCTCGGGCACTTTGGCCTGGGCGTAAGGCGTGTGCGCGAGCAACTGCCGGTCGCGCGGCGTCATGCTCGCGTTGGTCGACGGCGAAAGCGTTGTCTGCATGCAACCGCCCAGCGGCAGCAAGGCAACGACGAAGAAAGCGAAAACAGATCTTGGCACCACCGGCCCCCCGATAGCAAATAGCGGCACCCCCAACAGCACCAGATGCTGCCCAAATCGTGCTGAAAACAAGGCAGACCGGAACAATTGCGCGTGTTTGATCAGCCGGGTTCCATCACCACAAACGGCGGAAGAGCGTCGCATCATCTCCATCCCCTCGCCTTGCTTTGGTCAAACCCGGCTGGACTCGTGCGTCATCTGCCCGTGAAGGGGCCCACCTCAACAGATCGGCTCGCGCCAATGCGAAACGACGAAGGCTTCGAAGGAGCTGCGATGCTCGCCACGCTGAACAGCAAGCAAATCGTCGATGAGATCGTGAAGGACACGGTCAAGGACAACGATCCGCACGACGCGATTCAGATCTCGCCCGAGATCGTCATGGCCTCGCGCCCCATTAGCGTTGCGCCCGCCCTGGCGCCTGAGGCCACGCCCCGCCCGGAGCCGAAATTCGCGCCGGAGCCCAAAGCCAGTCCTGAGCCGAAGTTCAGTGCCGAGCCGAGGTTCAGTCCTGTTGCGGAGCCGCCCACGGCAGTGCCCTCGGTCGATACCGCCGTGCGCGTCGCGGCCGGCGATGGTGCTGGCCGGCCCAGGCGTTCGGCCGCCGGCAAGTTGCTGCGCGGCGCCTTCCTCACGTTCCTGTTTGCGGGCGGCAGCGCGGCCGCCGCGGTTGCCTGGGAGAAGCATGGCGATACCGCGAGGCACATGCTTGCCGAGTGGACACCGGTCTTGACCGCGTTGCTGCCTTCGACGTCGCAGACCACGCCAGTCGCCGCCGCGCAGGCGGTCCCGTCCGCGCCGCAAGCCGCAACGGATCAACCCGTCGATCAACCGGCGGCGCAAGCTGCGGCCGATCAACCTGCAAGTCCGCCTGCAGTTCAGGTTGCAGCAGCCGCGCCCGCGGCAACACAGACCGACACAGCACAGTCGGTACAATCGATGACGCGCGATCTCGCGGCCATGGCGCAGCAGATCGAAACACTCAAGGCCAACATCGCCGAGCTGAAGGCCGGCCAGGAGCAGATGGCACGCGAGCTGGCGAAGCCGCCCGCACCGAAGCCGGTCGTCGAGGCGAAGCCGCCCGTCGATCCGCGCGCCCGCGTGTCCGCGCTGCCGCCGCGCGCTCCGGCTCAAACGCCGCCGCCGGTTCGCAAGCCGAAGCCGGCCGTGTCGCACACCTACATGCCGGCCTATTCACCTGCGCCGCTCGCACCGCCGCCAGCGCCCTCGCAAGCTGCCGCGGCTCCGCCGGTCACAACGACGCAAGCGGTTGCCGATGACGATGGACCGGTCGTGCGTCCGCCGATGCCGCTGCGCTAAATCTCATCGCGCTTTAGCGCAACAACGTCACGAACACTGTCGGAGTCGATGGGATGCGTTGAGTCCGGGTTACTACGGGAAACGATATATCGATCGTCATCCATCATGAGAAAAGGCCGTCGGGATTTATGCCGCCGGCCTTCTCTTGCAACTCCCGGTTCCCGGAGCCCGGTTCTGTTGCAATTCCATGCCTCATGATCGCGTTAACATATTTAATAAAACCTTAACGGGCTCGCGTGCTGCACATCATTTCTGCGCCATAGGCACAGAGATTGTGCGGCTTGTTCATTCGAGAAAGATCGACTCAGTGGTACCATCCGAGATGTGTCGGGACTTCCGTTGAAGACTTGTTTTCAAGACTTGCAACTGAGACTTGGTCGTCACACCGGGGGACTTCAGATGCCTTACTACTCCTTCGATCTCGTGGTTGGTGAAGAGTTCAAGAACCAGGGCGGAATCATCCTCGAGGACATCGAGGTTGCCTCCGATCGCGCCGATCAGCTCGCATGCGAGCTGTCGCAAGTGAAGCCGGAGCTGCAGCAGAAGGGCTGCGCGGTGCGCGTCACCGATCGCGATCACAACGAGGTCTATCGCACGCCGCTCGATCCCGTGCCGGCCTGGCAGCGCTAGCTACTCTTCAAGCATCGGCGGTTCGAACCAGTTCGTCAGCGACAGCCCGCCGTCGACCACGAAGGCCGCGCCGGTGACGTAACCCGAGAGCTTGTTCGACAGCACGCTCAGCGCCATCGGCGCGAGATCCTTAGCCTCGCCGAGACGCCCGAGCGGAATGTGTCTCGCCAGGGACGCGTCCGCGACGAACCCGCCCGCTGCGATTGCACCCGGCACCAGCGCGTTGACGCGAATGTTGTGCCGCCCGAAGGTCTTCGCGAGTTCCTTCACCAGCATCGCCATTCCCGCCTTTGCCGTCGAGTAATGCGGCAGGTTGCGCGGCGTGCCCGCATGCAGCGAGGTGAGGAACAGGAACGAGCCGGGCCGCTTCGCTGCGATCAGCCGCTTTGCGAGTCCGCGCGCCAGATGAAAGCCGGCATCGAGATTGACGGCGTGCATCTCCGCCCAAGTCCTGCGATCGACCGCGAGCGCGTGATCGGCCTCGCGCCGAGGCGGCGAGGCGCTGTGCACGAAATGCGTCACCTCCCCCAGCGCGGCATGAGAGGCGGCAAGCAGCGCATCGCAGGCCTCGAGCCCAGCGAGATCGCCGACCCAGGGCACGGCGCGTTCGGGCCTCTCGCTCGCGCTGATCGCGGCGTTCACCCGTTCCGCGCTGATATCGGCAAACACGGTTCGCACGCCTTCCCCGACCAGGGCCTGCGCGATCGCGCGGCCGATGCCGTTGCCCGCGCCGGTGACGAGCGCCGTGTCGGTTGCGGGATCGAACGGCGCATTGAACAGGCTCATGTCGCTCTCCGGGGTCCTCTGCCGCCAATCTAGCGCGCAGCAACGAGGCGCGACAATTGCGTCCCGGCACCATTGCGGAGCGGCGCGCCGGACGCTAGCCTCCCCAAAAAATCGAGGAGGACCCAAGAATGCGCACTGGTTTTCTGATGACGGGCCTGTTGCTGCTTGCCGCGCCGGCCCAGGCGGGCGACGCGCCGCCGCGGGCGACCTATGTGACGATGGTCCTGCAGGCCTTCGCCGCCAAGGTCGAATGTCCGGGCACGGATCTCGTCTATCAGGACCTCGTACAGAAGGCGCAGCAGATGCAGCTGCCCGACGGCACCACCGAGAAGGTGCGCAAGGCGATCGCCTGGATGCACACCGGCGGCAAGATGGGCGAGAAGCAGGACGATGATCTGATGGCCGAGGTCGCGGTCGCGACCCAGGCGACCGATATGGACCAGCGCCGTCTCGGCATGCCCGGCTGGTGCGAGGCGCAGAAGACTAACCTCGCAGGCCTGATCCGCAGCAAGGGCGGCTAGAAGCGCCTTCGCGCCAAGCAGGCACCGATCCGCGTCAAGAAAACGCGTCAAAAATAACAAGCTTGGAGCCCCGTTCCGGTTCGATCAGAACGGGGCTCCACCCGGTTTTCCCAGGCGCTAAGCATCGCGTGGCGGAACCGTGCGCGCCGGCAAATAATCGTCACAATCATCGCCAGCATGCGGCCTCTTCGAACAGGAGAACCCCATGCGGATTGCCCATCTCGTTTTCGCCGGAGCTCTCGTGGCCGGCTCCGTGCTGACCGCCCCGGCGCTGGCAAGGAATTCCGACACCCAGAAAGGCGAGGACAAATCGAGCTCGTCGTCATCGTGCAGCGCCTATCAGCAGGCGCCGGACGGAACATGGGAACAGCTCCCCTGCAAGGAAACCGGCGAACGCGCGCAGCCGCAGACGCAACACCGCGCCCCGGCACAGGGAACGGATCACTGGGAGCGCTGAGCGCTCCCGTTTCCGCGGTCAGCCCTGGGTGGGACCGCGCATGATCTTCATGGCGGCCTCGATGTGGCGCCACTCCTTGGCCTCATCGGCCTCGCCGCGGCCCTCGCAGGCCTGGGCCTGCTCCGCGGCCTTCGCAATCGCAGCAAAACCGTGCCGTTCGAGCATCTGCCGCGCGACGGTATGGACCTGGACCTCGGACATCATGGACGCTCTCCCGCTTGACGAACCACGGGGTTGGCTCGATCGCCCCCGCGCATTCCCTAGAACGACGGAGTCCCGGGCCCCGTTCCGTCCATATCCGCACACATGACAAAGGCGGCCCGCCATGCCCGGCGGACCGCCTTCTCACCCACCCCAAAACTGCGGGTCGTCGGCCGCGTCCCCTACGCAACCGCCACTTTCTTGCGCTCGATGTCGTTGGGCACCTCGATATCGACCTCCAGGGTCGACACCTCGTCGCCGCGTTCGAGCCGCACGATGACCTTGGTCGGGTCCAGCGTCACATGCTTGGACACGACGGCGAGAATTTCCTCACGCAGCACACCGAGCAGATCGGGTTGGCCGCGCATTCCGCGTTCATGGGCAAGCAGGATCTGCAGCCGTTCGCGCGCGACCGGTGCCGAGGCCTTGTTGCCACGGAGAAGTCGAAGCAGACCCATGCTCATGCAGCCCTCCGTCGCAGCAGACGATCCATCAGACCTCTGCGCTCGGCAGGAACATGCATTGTCACGTTCTCGCCGCAGAGGCGCTTGGCCGCGTCCATATAGGCCCGCGCCGGCGCTCCATCCGCATTCGACAGGGTCACCGGCGTGCCGACGTTGGAGGCCTTCAACACGTCCTGGCTCTCGGGGATGATGCCGAGCAACGGCGTTGCGAGGATCTCGAGGATGTCGTCGATCGTCAGCATCTCGCCACGCGCGGCGCGGGAGGGATCGTAGCGGGTGATGAGAATGTGCTTCTCGACCCGCTCGCCCTTCTCGGCCCGCACGGTCTTGGAATCGAGCATGCCGATGATGCGATCGGAATCGCGCACCGAGGAGACTTCCGGATTGGTGACGATCACGGCTTCATCCGCAAAGCGCATCGCCATGGAGGCGCCGCGCTCGATGCCGGCCGGGCTGTCGCAGATCACCCAGTCGAAACGGCTGCGCAGATCGGCGATGACCTTGCCGACGCCCTCTTCCGTCAGCGCGTCCTTGTCGCGGGTTTGCGACGCCGGCAGCAGCCAGAGGTTCTCGAGCCGCTTGTCCTTGATCAGGGCCTGCGGCAGCTTGGCCACGCCCTGCACCACATTGATGAGGTCGAACACGACGCGGCGTTCGGCGCCCATTACGAGGTCGAGGTTGCGCAGGCCGACGTCGAAATCGACGACGACAACCCTGTCGCCGCGTTGCGCCAGCGCAGCCCCCAGCGCGGCAGTCGTCGTCGTCTTGCCGACGCCCCCCTTGCCTGATGTCACGACCAGTACCTTACTCATCTGAAATGTCTCCTTTGCTGGTCAGTTCAGTGCTGTAATTCGCATGGTATTCCCCTGCAGCCAGGCCTGCGCCGGCTTGCCGCGCAGGGCGGCGTCGATGTCGTCCGCAGTCTGGTAAAACCCATCGATTGCAAGCAGTTCGGCCTCGATCTTCTGGCAATAGATGCGCGCGCTGGTGTGACCGTTCACGCCGGCCATGGCGCGGCCGCGCAGCGCGCCGTAGATGTGGATGGAGCCGCCGGCGACGACCTCGGCGCCGGATCCGACCGAGCCCAGAATGGTGACGTCGCCTTCGGGAAAGATCACGGTCTGGCCCGAGCGCACGGGAGCCTCCAGCAGCAGCGAAGTCGGCTTGGTCTCGGCTTTCGCCTCAGATTTCTTGGGCGCGGTCGGCTCGACCACGCAGCTGCGTCCCCCCGACAGCAGCGGCGGCATCGCCGGCGTCAGCCTTTCCTCCTCCACGCCCTCGATGCCGAGGACGCGGATGTTGCGGTCCTGCAGGCTGGCGAGCAGATGGCCGATGCCGGCCTGGCTGAGATCAACCGAGGACAGGTCGATCACCACGGGCCGGCCGGCGAAGAAGCCCGGCGACCGTGCGATCGTGGCGTCGATCTCCTGGAGCCAGTCCTGGATCGGAACCGTCGGCACGAACACGAAAGCGACATAGGAGCGCCCGCGCAGGCGCACCATCTGACGTTGGACTTTTGCTGCAGCCTCCATAGCGGCCGACTCGTTCCCCGTTATTGAATGGTTAACGATGCCGCCGAGATGGTTAACGGCCGGTTAATTTCTCCGTAGGTTACGTGGGGAATGGGCCGGTTGGGCGGCGTGAGGAAGCGCGCCAGCCAAGCGCTCTGACCTCGTAGGGTGGGCAAAGCGTAAGCGTGCCCACCGTCAAGAAATCGTGGGCACGGCGCATGTGCGCCTTTGCCCACCCTACGAGAGCGCGGTGCTCGCGGCACCGCGCCCTTCTTACGCTCAGCTCTTGTTGCGCATCTTGCTGAGCAGGTAGTTGTCGTAAAAATTCTCGGCGATCTGCGTGTAGAACAGCAGCTCCTTCATATAGGCGTCGTGGCTGTCCTTGGTGCGCTTGAACAGGTCGCTCTTGCCGGCGAGCTCGTTCAGATGCTCCTGGGTCGCGTTGTAGCAGGCTTCCAGCACCGGCTGCGGGAAGGCCTTCAGCTCGGCGCCGTTGGCGATCAGCCGCTTCAAGGCAGCCGGATTCACGCTGTCGTATTTCTCGAGCATCCAGGCGCCCGCGGCCGACGCGGCCTGGTTGACGATCGCCTGATAGTGCTTCGGCAGGCTCGCCCATTTCTCGTCGTTGACGATCATGTGCAGCATGGCGCCGCCTTCCCACCAGCCGGGGAAGTAGTAGTATTTCGCGACCTTCTGGAAGCCGAGCTTCTCGTCGTCATAGGGACCGACGAATTCGGCCGCGTCGATCGAGCCCTTCTCCAGCGCCGCATAAACGTCGCCGCCCGCGAGCTGCTGCGGCACGATGCCGAGCCTGGCCAGCACATGGCCGCCCATGCCGGCGATGCGGAATTTGAGGCCCTTGAGATCGTCGACGGTCTTGATCTCCTTGCGGAACCAGCCGCCCATCTGAGTGCCGGAATTGCCGCAGAGGATGGCGTGCGCCTTGAACGGCTTCAGCGCCTCGTTGGTGAGATCGGCGCCGCCGCCGAAATACCACCAGGACTCCTGATGGCGATGGTTCATGCCGAACGGCGCACCGGTGGCATAAGCCAGCGCCGGCTCCTTGCCGATGTAGAAATAGAGCGGCGTCTGCGCCATCTCGACCGAGGCGACGCTGACGGCATCGAGCGCCTGCAGGCCGGGGACGAGCTCGCCGGCCGCGAAGGTCTGGATCTGGAATTTGTTGTCGGTGGCCTCGGCAACATATTTCGCGAAGGTCTGCGCCGTGCCGTAGATGGTGTCGAGCGATTTCGGGAAGCTCGAGGTCAGGCGCCATTTGATCTCCGGCGCGCTCTGCGCAATCGCAGGTGCTGCAACCAGCGTCGTCGCACCGGCGACCGCGCCGCCCTTGAGGAATGTCCGGCGTTTCATGATGGGGCTCTCCTTGAAGTCAGGCTCGAAATGGGTGGCCTTGTGAACCGGCTTTGGCCACGTCCTTGGCGGACCGTTTGCCTGTTCCTGGCGCGGAGTTCAAGCTGCCAGAACGCATGGCGCCGCGGCCATCGGCCGTCAGAACGGCGCACCGAACCAGGGGCTGCCGAAAGCCTCAGGCGTCCTGGAGAAACACCGAGAGCGCCCGCTGCAATTCCTTGAACGCGCGCGGCCCGATCTTGGCCGCAAGCGTCTTCTCGCTCTCGTCAATCGCCGGGCGCAAACGGCCCAGCAGCGCGGCCCCGGCCTGCGTCAGATACAGCACGTAATAACGGCGATTGATCGCGGAGGCCGACCGCTGCACCAGACCGCGCCGCTCGAGATGATCCACGAGGCGCCCGAGCCCGGCCCGCTCGATCGACAGGGATTGCGCGATGGCGAGCTGATTGACGCCCGGATTGGCCTCGATCACCGACAGGACGGAAAACTGCGCCGCGCTGATGTCGAAGGCGGCGAGCCGCCGGCTGACGTCCTTGAACACCCAGAGCTGGGCGCGCCGGATGCGATAGCCGAGCGAGCGGGACAGATCGTCGGAGGCGAGCAGCTTGCGCCGGGCGGGCTTTGCGGCCGCTGCTGCCCGCGGCGCGGACCGCTGCGGCTTTGCGACCGGCGCCCGGCGTTGCGCGCCCTTGGACGATCGCTTCCTGACGCCCGCCTTCTCCGGCTCCATCGACGATGATCTTTCACTAGCCGTTGCTGCGGCATCCGGCCCGGCCATCCGGGATTCGACGCTGCAAGTCTATCGCAGCCTGGCCGGATCGAGAAGCCGAGCGGAATCGCGCGCTTTGCGAGCACAGCTTCTACGACAGGTTGCGCTGCGCACTCGCGCGCCGCGTCATGTTGACACGGCAACATCGGCCGCCCTAGGATCGAATAAGCCCGCCGTGACACGAGCGGGGCCAAGGGGGATGACGTCCGTGCTTCCATCAGAGATGGGCGCCGAGTTGCGTGCGATCACGCATCGCGGCGCGATCGACTTGCGCAGCACGCTTCTGCGCGTTGCCTGCCGAATAGCGCAGTCGCGCCCGGCGATCGCACCATCAGCGCTGCTTTGGCTACGACATCGTCAACGACACCGACCGAACGAACGCGCCTCGTGAGGCGCGTTCGTTCGACCATCAATGATGAAACTGGGAGGGACTGAGATGAAACGCCTATTTCTCGCATCGACGATCGTGGCCGGCTGTGCCGCTCTCGGCACGCAGGCCGTCGCGCACCAATTTCCGCCGAGCGGCGTCGCGCCGCGCGCGTCCTGCACCGCCCTCACCGGCCTCACGCTGCCGAACACGCAGATCCTGAGCGCGACCCAGAAATCGGGCTACTGCACCGTGATCGGCATCATCAACAAGCGCGTCTCGACGCAGGACCCCGATCACTTCACCTACGGCATCGGCTTTGCGCTCAACCTGCCCAACACCTGGCACGGCCGTTTCGAGATGATGGGCGGTGGCGGCACCGACGGCAGCCTCAATGCCGACCCGCAGGGCGCCGCCGGCGTCGAGCTCGGCCAGGGCTGGGCCGTGGCCGCCAATGACGGCGGGCACGAGGACAACGCCAACAATGTCGTCGGCGGACATCAGGACGACGATCCCAATGCCGGCGGCTCCGCGCATTTCGCGATCGACGCGCAGGCACGCAGGGATTACGGCTACAACGGCATCGAGAAGACCGCGACGATCTCCAAGCAGATCATCTCCTATTTCTACGGCCTCGACACCGTCTATTCCTACATCATGGGCTGCTCGAACGGCGGACGTGACGCCATGATGGCCTCGCAGCGCTTCCCCTGGCTGTTCGACGGCGTGATCTCGCAAAATCCCGGCTTCAACCTGCCGCAGGCGGGTCTTGCCGAAGCCTGGAACGAGCAGGTGCTCGGCACGCTCGCAACCAGCACGGACGTCAACGGGCAGCCGTTCATTCCCGAAACGTTTCCCGTGCAGGATCTCCAGGTGGCTTCGGCTGCGATCCTGAGCGCCTGCGACGCCCTCGATGGTCTGGTCGACGGCATCATCGACAGCTATCACGCCTGCACGGCAAAGAAGGTGTATCCGGCGCTCGCCAGTTACACCTGCGGCACCGGCTCGCACGGCAGCACGCCGCATGGCGGCACCTGCCTCACCTCCGCGCAAGTGGGCGCGCTCAAGAAGATCTATGCCGGACCGGTCAACTCGAAAGGCCAGCGGCTCTATTCGAACTGGTTCTGGGATGCCGGAATCTGGACGCCGCCCACCGCGCCGGGCGCGGGCTGGCAATTCTGGAACGTCGTCACCGCGCCGGTGCCTGGCGTCAACACCGCGATCAACCTGACGCTCGGCGCGGGCGCGATCCCGATGATCTTCCAGACCCCGCCGGTCGTCACGCCCGTCAACGGGCCGAACGGCCAGGAAGCCTTCGTGTTCAAGTTCAACTTCGACACCGACGCGCCGAAGATCTTCACGAAGACGGCGGCCTATCCCGAAAGCAGCATGGACTTCATGGCCGCAGTCTCGACCGACCTGCGTCCGTTCAGAGCGCGCGGCAACAAGCTGATCATCTCCTCATCCGTCAATGACGGCATCTTCTCCGGCGCTGCGATCGCCCGTTGGTATCGCAGCATGGACCGGCAGATGGGCGGGCGGGCGAGCGACTTCGCGCGGCTGTTCATGGTGCCGAACATGGCCCATTGCGGCGGCGGCGCGGCAACCGCGAGCTTCGCCGGGAACCAGCTCAAGGCCATCACCGACTGGGTCGAGAAAGGCACCGCGCCGGACCGCATCGTCGCGGCCAACACCAACGCCACCTCGCCCTATCCGACCGGCGGCCTGTTCGATCCGCGCATCGCCCAGAACTTCCCGGCCAGCGGCACGCGGCCGCTCTGCGTCTATCCGAAGATCGCATCCTACAAGGGTAGCGGCCTGACCAACGACGCCGGCAGCTTCGCCTGCATCGAACCAGGCTTCAGGCCGGGCGGCGACCACGACTTCAATGACGACGACGACGGACGCAGCGACAACAGGCAGTGAGACGTCGCCCGTCTCTCGTGTCCCGGACGCAGCGCAGCGTCCCTTCGACGATGCGCTGCAGAGCCGGGGCCCATGCATCGACCGGATGTTAAGCCCCTGGGTCCCGGATCTGCGCCGCGCCGCTGTCGCGGCGTGGCTTGTCCGGGACACAAGCAGGCTCTCACGCGGCCTCAGCCTCCTCGTACAAGCCGGCCATGAAGTCACCGAACGTCGGCGCAAGCGGCAGCACGTAGCCCCATTGGTCCGACATCGCCTCCGTGAGGGTCCAGCCCTCGTCGTAGTTGGCGACCTCGTGATCGACGAACCAGATCTTGCCGAAATGCGTCTTGTCGATCGTCATGCAGATCGGGTTGCCGCCGTGGTCGCCCATGATCCACAGGAGCTCGTCGATTGTCGGCCATTGCGGCGTCTGACGCGTCAGGACCAGCGAGCACTTGTCGTGCCGCAATCCCAGCACCTCCTGGACTGCGCCCGCCCAATGCCCTTGCGGCCAGTTGAATTCGGCCGAGCCCTGGAAATAGCCGCCGGCGCAGGCCAGCAGGAACTGACGATACTCATCCGGCAGGCGGCAGCCGATCGATTTCTCGAACGCCTCGAGCGCTGCGGGCGTCGGTTGGTTGGTGCCGGCGCGATCGACGCCTGCAATGAATTCCGAGATATCCATGCGACCCTGTTTCCTTCGCGCCAAACGCGCCAAGCTTGGTCGCAACGCCCCTGGAACGGGTTCGAGGATTGGAGAAGGAGGAACGCCTGCTCAGAGCAGCTTGGCGCTCACGAACAGGGCGCGCACGGCGTTGGTCGCTTGCACCGCCAGCATGGCATTGCCGGCCGCGCCTTCGAGGGCCGCGACGGCGTCCTCATGCAGCGAGCGGAATTCCATCCACTCGACCGATTTGAAATTGGTCAGGAATTGATAGGCCTGCCCGACGGTCGCGATCGCCAGCGTGTCACCGTTCAGCTTGATCTTGAACGTGGTGCGCAACGGGGTTTCGGAGCTTGCTGGATCACTCATGGGCTGCTTCTGGACGATGACGGCTTAACGAAGGGGAAACGGCAGCCCCGCCGTCCGGTAAATATCAGGAGGCTGTGCTGGCGCGCTGCGAGGCGGTCGCCGATCCGCTCAGACTGGGCACCACGATCAGGCGGTTGAACTCGCCATTGTCGTACGCCTTCAGGAAGCGATCATAGTCCTTGATCGAGACGCAGCCGTTGGAATCGCCGCGCGGCCCGAGCATGTAGTTGTGGGTGAGCAGGCCGACGCGGCCGAGCGCGCTGGTCCCGTCGGTCGGGGTCAGGCGCAGCGCGCGGACGCCGTGGAACAGCTTTTCGCGCGGCTTCAGATCGTAGGTCGCCGGCGGAGTTGCGCCGACCATGCGCTGGTCGACATGCTGGGGGTCGTCCATCAGCGCGCCCATGCCCGAATGCGCTTCCAGCGCGACGCCGCTCGGCAGGTACAGCGCCTTGGCCGAGATGTCGTAGACCGCCGTGCGCGAATCATAGCCGAGCGCGGCGAGATCCGGCGCCTTGGCGAGCAGGCCGTCGCCAGGGGTCAGGGAGGCGAGCTTGATCTTGTCGGTGAATTTCTCGAAGAAGTTGCGGTTGTCGACCCTGGGATTGGTCTCGGCATAGGACTGGCTCGAGGCGATCTGGGCCGAGAAGTCCGCCTGGACCGGGCGCGAGCGCGGCATCGGGACGGCATCGGCACGCTGCGTGGGGCGCGGCTCCTCGACTGCGGTCCGATCGTCATCGGTCAGGGTCGAGCGCCATTCGTCGCCCTGAAGCCTCTGGGCGAGCATCGCCTTGGCGTCGCGGAGCTTGAGCTGGACCGCGTTCACCGCGGAGCGCTCCAGCGACCGCAGGCCGAGGTCGCGGGCCGGCGGGTTGGCAGACGCCGACGCGAAACGGTCCTCGAACGAAGGGGTATTGGCCGGCGGCAGGGCGGCGGTGACCAGCGGCGTCGAATCGCCGAGATCGGCGACCCAGGCGGCAGCGCCCAGCGCCAAAGCAACGGCAGCCAAGGACAGCAATACCGTCTCGGCTCGCCCAATACGGCGGCGCGACAACAGCCTCTCGGCGTGCGCTGCGTCGGAAACCATCAGATCCCCAAATCGACCCCCGGGGGACCCAACCCCCACCCGGAGAGACTCTATACCAGCTACCACATTGGGAGCCAAAAGTTAGGCATAATCGCGGCCGGTGAGGCACTCCCGGGGTATCCAATGACCGATCCTTTCGACCTAGAACGGTTCGTCCAGGCCCAAAACCCGGTTTTTCGCGACGTCCAGGGGGAGCTGGCCCGGGGCCGGAAGCAGAGCCACTGGATGTGGTTCGTTTTCCCGCAAGTAGCCGGCCTCGGCTTCAGCGCCATGTCGCAGCGCTACGCCATCGGCTCGCGCGCCGAGGCCGTGGCCTACCTCGCCCATCCCGTCCTCGGCCCGCGCCTGATCGCATGCACGAGACTCGTGCTCGCCGTCGAAGGGCGCACCATCAACGCCATCCTCGGCGCGCCCGACGACGCCAAGTTCCGCTCGTCGATGACGCTGTTCGGCGCGGTGTCCGACGAGCCCGTCTTCGATCAGGCGCTCGCCCGCTATTTCGCAGGCGAGCGCGACGGCGCGACGCTGGCGATCCTGGCGAAGCTCGATCGGCCGTAGCGTCTACGATCAGCGCCCCTGGAAGACGGCCGCGCGACGCTCGATGAAGGACTGAATGCCCTCCTTCGCGTCGGCGCTGCCGAGCACGCGGTCGCGAATTTTCGGGATGTAGGCGATCGCGGCCGCCTCGCCGGCTTCGACATATTTCGCCGCCGCTTCCTTGGTCACCTGAATGCCGAGCGGCGCATTGCACGCGATGATGGCGGCGAGCGCCATCGCCCGCTCGATCTGCTCGCCCGCAGGCACGACCTCCTGGACGAGGCCGATCGCATGCGCGCGCTGCGCGGTAAACTCGTCGCACAGGAACAGATGATACATCGCATCGCCCCAGCCCGCGCGAGACAGGAAGCGGAAATGCGCGCCGCCGAGCGGTGCGATGCCGCGCCTCGCCTCCATCTGGCAGAAGCGCGCATCATCGGCCGCAACCACGATGTCACCGGCGAGCATCAGCTCGATACCGATGGTGAAGACGATGCCCTGCACTGCTGTCACGATCGGCTTGCGGCAACGCTTGTTGAGCGCGAACGGATCGACATTGCCCTCCTTGATGTTGCGCTTTTCCGCGGTGGGTCCGAAGAATTTCGGCATGTCGAGGCCGGCGGTGAAGTCCCTGCCCTCTGCGCAGACCACACCGACACGATAGGCCTCGTTGTCGTGCAGCTCGGTGAGCGCATCGGACAATTGCTCCATCATCGCCGGGCTGAACGCGTTCTTCTTCGCGGCATTGTCGATGATGATCTTGAAGACGTGGCCGTGCACCTCGGTGCGGATCTGACCTTCGCTCATGTGTCGCTCTCCAGATTGTTGCTGTTGGCAGAAAATCAGGCCGGCGGCTGAATCGCCGCGCGGATCGCCGCGATCCGCGCCGGGGTGAACACGCCGGAGTCCAGAAGCTGAAGGATCGAGAGCACCCCGCCGCGCGATCCCCAGCTTCCCTCGTCGATGATCTCGAAATTGACCCACCAGGTCGGCGACGGCGCCGGCATGCCGCAGGCTTCCGCAAGCCGCGCCAGCACGTTGCGGATCACCTCGGCGCGCACCTCCGCAGGCCAGGCCGCGCTCATGACCGCGATATTGACGGTGATGATGTCGCGCGGCGTGTCCTGGTCGGCCAGCAACCGGCCGCCGATCGCCATGCGGTCGGCCGGCAGGTCATGGAAGTGCACCTGAAAACCCATTCGCGCCGCCGGCGCGGGCTGGCCGACCTCCGGCACGAGCACGGCGTCGGTCAGGCTCTCCGCGAGCAGCCGGCGTTGCGGCAGGCCGAGCCGTCCGGCCGGTGCAGTCACGGTGATGATGGTCAATTCGGCACCCAATCCATGGATATGACGGTCGTCATATTTCAGCACGACTTGACTATGTCAAGCGTCATAGTGCAGATGAGCGCAGCCAATCGCGGGATTCCGATGACCACCACCACACGCGACAAGATGATCGCCGGCGCCGCCGACCTGATGAGCCGCCGCGGCGTCAACGCCACCAGCATGCGCGACGTCGTCCGCCACACCGCGACGCCACGCGGCTCGATCAGCCATCACTTCCCGGACGGCAAGCCGCAATTGATTGCCGAAGCCGTGACCTTCGCCGGCCGGCAGGTGTCCATTCCCCTGGAGAAAGCCATGAACGAACGCGGCGTGATCGGCGGTCTCAAGGCTTTCGTCGCAGCATGGCGCCGCCAGTTCACAGCAACCGGCTTCGAGGCCGGCTGCCCCGTGCTCGCCGTCGCCGTCGACCGCTATGTCGGCGAGCCCGGCGAGAAGGACGACGCGGCGGCGCAGCAGCACCTGCTCGATCTGGCCGACGGCGTGTTCGCCGATTGGCGGCGGATCATGCACGCTGCCTTGTTGCGCGAAGGACTGGCCGCCGACCGCGCCGAGCGGCTTGCAACGCTCGTCGTCGCCTCGATCGAAGGCACGGTCGCGATGTGCCGCGCCAGCCGCAGCGCCGATGCGCTCGATCAGGTTCAGGAAGAGCTGGAGACAGTCCTGTCCGCCGCCCTCGCCCGCACCAGCAAATAGATTGGATACGCCCGATGGATCTGTCCCGACAACGCGAGCTTGCACGCCATCTCGCCAATCTCCGTCGCGAGAGCCGGCGACAAAGCGGCCTCGATGCGCATCTCGTGCCGCCGGATGCCGACACGGCCTATCGCATCGCGCTGATGGTGGAAGAGGAACTGGGCTGGGATGTCGTCGGCTGGAAGATTGCCGGCATGAAGCCCGGGCTTCAGCGCCAGCTTCGCACCTCCTCGCCGATCTATGGGCGGGTGTTCGCGCCGCTGATCAAGGACTCGCCCGCGACTGTCGAGCACGCCAGGCAGTGCAGCCCGATCCCGGAGGTCGAGTATCAGGCACGCCTCGGCGCAGATCTGCCGCCGCGCGCAAAACCCTACACCGTCGAAGAGATCGGCGATGCCGTCGCCTCGCTGCATCCCGGCATCGAGCTTGCCGAATGCCGCTTCATCCACGATGCGGCGTTTCCGCCGATGCCGGCGATCCTGGCCGACGGCGCGGGATCGGGGACGATCGTCCTCGGCGAGGCGATCGCCGACTGGCGCAGCCGCGACGTCGCGAATCAGGAGGTGGTGCTGAACTGCAACGGCGCGGAACGGCGCCGCGGCAGTGCCGCGGAGGCCATCGATCATCCGCTGGTGCCGCTGACCTGGCTTGCCAACGAGCTGTCGCGGACCGGCATCGGTCTCAAGGCCGGGCAAACCATCAGCACGGGCACGCTGACCGGCATGCTGCGGCCGAAGGCAGGCGAAACCTACGTCGCCGACTTCGGCCCACTGGGAACCGTGAGCGCGACCTACGCCTAGAGCGTTTTCGAGCGAAGTGGATACCGGTTCGCGTCAAGAAAACGCGTCAAACCAAAGACTCTAGCGCCCCGTTCCGATCCCATCGGAACGGGGCGCTAGACGAATGGACGCATGCAGGCGGAGCATGGCGGCCGTCAGCGTAAACTCCCGATTAACACCGGCTGCCTAACCTTCGGGCAAAATAATTATCCTCCCGCGCCAATTGCCGGACTGCCCATGAAAATCGGTACGCTCCTGACCACCGCCATCGTCTCGCTCTCGACCGTCGGCGGGGGACTTGCCGTCTACGTCGCCGTGACGAAATACCAGACGATGGACCGCATCACCGAGGCGCAGGGGCGGCTCGCGATCGTCCGCGCCGTCAGCGACATCCCGCGCTATCTCAATCCCGAGCGCGGCTTCTCCACCAACATCCTCTACGGGCCTGCGACCATCGACCCCGCGCTGCTCGTCGAGCAGGACAAGCTGCGCAAGCAGACCGACGGCGCGCGCGACAAGATGAATGCGCTGCGCAAGGAGCTGCCCGGCCCGTTCGACGACGGCACCACCATCGGCAGCAACATCGACGGCATCAATGCCAAGTTCACCGGCTTACGCGATGCCATCGACAAGGCGCTGGCCGGGCCGGCCGAGGCGCGCAAGGACGCCGCCAAGAAGATCGTCGCCGACAATGCCGTGCTCAACGGCGGCGTGACCGCGCTGCTCAACGAGCAGGTCCGCCGCATGGCGATCCTCAACGGCGACGCCTACCGGCAGGCCAGCTACGCCAACATCGCGATGACGCTGCGCGATGTCGGCGGCTTCAACTCCAGCCTGCACAAGAATCTCGTCGGCGGCAAGAAGCCGGCGACCGACGCCGAGAAGGCAGACATCAGCCGTTCGCAGGGCCGCAACGACCAGATCGTGATGTCGCTGCTGGAATTGCGCGGCAATCCGGCGACCCCGGCAAACGTCGCCGCAGCGCTGGAGAAATTCAATTCGATCTATGTCGAGGAGTTCGGCCGCGAGCTCAAGCTCGTCAAGGACGGAGCGGTCACCGGCAAGTACGAACACGACATGGACACCTATTACGCCGCCACACAGCGTGGCCTCAGCACCATCATCGAGGTCCGCGATGCCTTCTACGACAATGCCGAGCAGGTTCTCGCCGGCGCCTCGTCGGCTGCGCGCACCAGCTTCATCATCGCCCTCCTCGGCCTCGCCGCCGTGCTGGTCGCCAGCATCGGCCTCGTCGTGACCGTCCGCCGCCGCGTCTGCGCGCCGATCGTCGGCCTGACGACGCGGATGTCGCGGCTGGCCGACGGCGAGGTTGCGGAAGCCATCCCCGGCGCCGAGCGCTCCGACGAGATCGGCGCGATGGCTGCGGCCGTCCAGGTCTTCAAGGACAACATGATCCGGGCCGAGCGGCTCGCGGCGGAGAAGCAGGCCGAGAACGACGGCAAGATGCGCCGCGCGCACGCGCTCGACGAGCTCACGCGCACATTCGAGGCCAAGGTCACCGAGCTCGTCGGCGGCCTGTCCCGCGCCTCCTCCACCATGGAAAGCACGGCGCAGTCGATGACCTCGACCGCGGCCCAGACCAACAGCCAGGCCGCGGTCGTCGCCGCCGCCTCCGAGCAGACCTCGACCAACGTGCAGACGGTTGCGAGCGCCACGGAGGAGCTCACCTCCTCCATCGCCGAGATCGGCCGTCAGGTCGCCCAGAGCACCGAGATCGCGGCCCGCGCCGTCGACAATGCCCGCCGCACCGGCGACACCGCGCGTGCGCTCGCCGATGGCGCGCAGAAGATCGGCGACGTCGTCACGCTGATCCAGAGCATCGCCGAGCAGACCAATCTGCTGGCGCTGAACGCGACCATCGAGGCCGCCCGCGCCGGCGATGCCGGCCGCGGCTTTGCCGTGGTCGCCTCCGAAGTGAAATCGCTCGCGGGCCAAACCGCGAAGGCCACCACCGAGATCTCCGAGCAGATCACCGCGATCCAGAGCGCGAGCGACGAGACTGTGGCAGCGATCCGCAACGTCGCCGACGTCATCGCCGAGATCGACCAGATCGGCACCGCGATTGCGGCTGCGATCGAAGAACAGGGCTCGGCCACCAAGGAGATCGCCCGCAGCGTCCAGGAAGCCGCCCGCGGCACCCAGGAGGTCAACACCAACATATCAGGCGTGCAGCGCGCCGCCGACGACACCGGTGCTGCGGCCCGGGAAGTGCTTGGCGCGGCCGAGCAGCTCTCGACCCAGTCGCGCGATCTCGCCGGTCAGTTCGACCGCTTCCTCGGCGAGGTCAGGGCCGCGTAAGGCGCAGATTCGTAGCCCGGATGGAGCGTAGCGTAATCCGGGACGGTGCCGTTGACGCGCAAGACCCCGGATTGCGCTTCGCTTCATCCGGGCTACGGGACGTCAATACGGCGGCGCCTTGCGTGCCCGCTGCGCCTTGGCCGCCTCGATCCACCAGGCGAGATCATCCGCAAAGCGCGGGAATGCGCGTTCCAGCGCCTTTCCGCCCTCGCCGATCGGCTCGGCATCCGCCGACAAGCTCTGCGCGATCGGGCCGACGCCGATGGTGCTCGACACCACCACCATGCCCATCTCCGACAGCGTGCCGTGCCAGGCGGTCGCCGCGCGCGCGCCCGAGAAGCGGCCGGCGGAATAGCTCACGACCGCGGCCGGGCGCCAGAACCACTCTTCGAGGAAGTGGTCGGTCAGGTTCTTCAATCCGGGCTGAATGCCCCAATTGTATTCGCCGGTGACGAAGACGAAACCGTCGGCGCCGCGGATCTGCCCGGCCAGCTTCTCCAGCGCCTCGGGGGCCGCGCCCTTGGGATATTCCTTGTACATGCGGTCGAGCATCGGCAGGCCGATGGCCTTGGCGTCGATCAACTCGACCTCCTCGCCGCGGCTGCGCAGGCGATCGATGACGAAGTTCGCAAGGCGGATGCCCATGCGGTCGGAACGGTAGGAACCGTAGAGGACGAGGATGCGATTGCTCATGGCCGGCAGGCTAGCACGAAAGCAGGCGGCGCGCCCGATCGATTTGTCGCGTTATCGCCCGCGGCCGCGGTCCAGCGTTTGCGAAGGCGTCTCGCCGAATTGATCGCGATAGCTTCTGGAGAAATCGCTGAGATGCCAGAAGCCGAAGGCGAGCGCGACAGCCTTGACGCTGTCGGCGCCGGCGAGCAGCCGCTGGCGCACCAGCCACAGCCGGCGCAGGCGCAGATAACGGTGCAGGCTCATGCCGCGATAGCGGCGCACGACGTCGTGCATGGTGCGCACGGACAGGCCGAGCTTGCGTGCGATTTCCTCGCTGTAGATCGGCTGCGAGAGGTCCTCGGACAGCAGCGCGCGGATGTCCTGGAACATCTTGAACTGCCGCCCGTCGTTCGGCCGCACTGTCCATCGTGCGGCGACGAGGTTAGCGAAGACGCTGTCGACCGCACCGAACAGGGACTCCTTCATCGCCGTCCCCTTCAACGGAACTTCGGCGGGATCAATCGGCTCGGACGCGGCCGCCACCACCTCCCGCACCACCTTCCGCAGCCGGAGCAGCGCCGACATGCTGGTCTCGAAGATCTTGAAGCTGGTATTCGTCTCGGGCCAGCCGCGTCCCTTCACCTCGGGGTGAAACACGACCGAGCCGATCTGCCTCTGCACTTCCTCGATGGTGTTGTAGGCAGCGCCGCTGCTGCCGATGACGACGACCGCGCGGTCGCGCTGCGCGCCGTTGAAGCGGATGGGAACGTCGAGATCGTCCATCGCGAAACCGACCGCCGTGCAGTCGGCAACCAGCTGCGCGTCCACCACGCGCGGAAACGTCCGCGTCACGTTCACGTCGCAGCCCGGCAGGCGCAAGATCACCTGCTCGGTCGCAATCCGTCGCGCGAACGGCGTAAACTCGATGTTCAACCCGCGTATCGAACTGCGAAACTCGTCGACATCGGAGAAACGAAATATCTTTGGCGCCAATCCTGGCGCATCATCATTGTTGCTCATGACAAATGAAAAAAAGCCGCGCCCTGAAACGACGCGCGTCCGGCAATAGCGCCGATCTGAAGTCCCCCTTTCGAGGCCCCGTTAGACCGAAAGAATTACTCTACCCCGCCCGCATCAATTGGCGAGCGTTCCGTTGAAGGGACAAGCTGCGGCAACTCGTTCTGCCGAATTTCGATAGCGTTTTAGGTTGTAGCTCCGGTCATTTTATACCTGGGCGTTCATAATCTCAAATTCAAATTAACGTCTGTCAGGCGCAATGATGGTCGTTAAATCGTCAAAACTATTTTAAATTCAGGCTCCTGCCATGATGGCAAATTTGCCTGCCGATAGTCTTGTTGAATTGGAAGACGCGGTCGCAACTTGCCCGCCGGAGCGTTGCACGCGCGTTCTCGAAGGCATCACCCACCTGCTTACCACGAACCGCGATCACCCCCAGCAGATGCTGATCGGTGTGGTCGATGGTGTCCTGCTACGCCTGACGGAACGGGTCGCGGTTGACGCACTGATGCAGCTCAGCAAGGCGCTCGCTGAACTGAGCGTGGCGCCGCAGGGGACACTGCTGCGGCTGGCCTTGCACGAGGATCCGGACGTCGCTTGTCCGATCCTGCTCGAATCGCAGGCACTTTCCGCGCCCGATCTCGTTGCTATTGCGAGCTCGCGCGGCGAACGGCAGCAACGCGCGATCTGCGCCCGCGACAGCATCCCGCCTGATGTGACCGAGGCGCTGATCAGGCACGGTGGCCGGCCGGTTTATCCCGCGCTGATCAAGAACCCGGGGACGAAATTCTCCGATGCGGCCTATGCCGCACTGATCGCCGGGGCCGGGCAGGATGACGAAATTATCAAGGCGCTGGCGCTCAGGCCTGATACCCCCGACCTCATCGTCAGGAAGTTGTTGTCCGCTCCCGCCGGCAAGACGCTGCCCGACAAGACACCACCGGCCAAGCCCGACGCTTCCGCCGTGCCGCCGACGCACGATGCGGCATCCGGTCCGACAACACCCGCTCTACCCTGTGCGGCGGCCTATGCGAACGCAAGGCCGGAGATCGTCGCCCTCGCCCGGGTCGGCAAGCTCAACGACTCCACCGTGAACCGCTTTGCGATCCGCGGAGAGACTGCAAATCTGGTCACCGCGCTGTCGGTACTCTCGGGGGCTCCGATCGAGATCATCGAGCACGTCATGACCGACGAGAATTGCGAGGGCCTGGTCATGGCCTGCCGTGCCTCGCGGCTGAACTGGGCGACCACGCTCGCGATCCTCAGCAGCCGCAGCGGCGTTCGAATCTCTTTCGCACAGCGCGAACGCGCGCAGCTCATCTTTGAAACACTGCTCTTGTCGACCAGCCAATGGACGGTGCGCTGGGGAGAAATCGCAGCAGGGGCAGGCTCAAGCGATCCGGGACATCGCAGCGCAAAAGTGGGGGTTAGCCGATGAGGTTCGACGGTCGAAAGGCGTCTCGCGTGAAGATGGATCACCGGCAGCCCGTCAACCTGATGGGCTCGGACGGCACCTGGCGGCGCAGCTGCGTTCTGCTCGACGTGTCGCAGACCGGCGCGAAAGTCGAGGTCGAGGGTACGCTCGACGTGCTGCAGGCGAAGGAATTCTTCATGGTGCTGTCGTCGACGGGGCTCGCCTATCGGCGCTGCGAGCTGGTGTGGATCGACGGCTCCACGGCCGGCGTTCACTTCATCACTGCAGACGGCAAGAAGAGAACTGCAAGCGCATCGGCAGCCACCGCGCCGGGCTCGTCCCAAACCAGATGATCCGAGACTCCGTTCCACGCATTGAAGTCCAGTGGCGTAACTCTAGGTCAGACCGTGAGAGCGCGCGAACGATCCCAAGACCCGCCGTCAAGAGCGACGGCGGTGTCCGGGCGGCAGAGACGGCGCGCCCACTCGTCCAGGTGCTGGCCGACACGTCCGGCAAGCTATCCGGCATCCGCTCGATCCTTGAAGAGAAGTTCACTGTCGCGGGCGAACGCCTCGACGCCGATGCCAAGCTCGCGCAGGTGCCTTACGCGATCGTCGTCCGCGCGGAGTTGCGCGACGTCGACAACATCACGGCCATCAAGAAGCGCGCCGGCAAGCTGGCAAAGGCCAGGAAGCGCGTCTTCCTGCTCGAGCACAGTTCTCACGTCGGCATTTCGCAAGCCTATGCGCTCGGGGCCACGCTCGTGCTTCCCGGCACGATCAACCGGATCAAATTGCTGGCGGCGCTGTCCGATCATGCCGCGCCGGTGACCGCCTCACCGGGCGGCGAAGCGCAGCAGGTCGACGCGGTCGAGACCGCAGCGACCGCCATCGCCTCGATGTTCACGTCCGTCACCCTTGGCCAGCCGCTCGACGTCGACGGCACCAGGGAAGCCGGGCGCCAGATTGCCGATCGCATTATCGAGCATGGCCTGTCCGAGTGGTTGACGACGGTACGCCGCCACCACGAGGGAACCTATCAGCACTGCCTGCTGGTGACCGGCGTCACCATCGACTTCGGTCTCAGCCTCGGCGTGGGTAAAGCCGATCTGGAGCGCCTCTACTCGGCCGCGATGTTTCACGACATCGGCAAGGCCCAGATCCCGCTCGCCATTCTCGACAAGCCGGGTCGTCTCGATGCCGAAGAGCGCGCTCTGATCGAAACGCACCCGGCGGCGGGCTATGGGTTCTTGAAGGACCACGAGGGAATTTCGCCCGAGATCCTCGATGCCGTGCTGCATCATCACGAATATCTCGACGGCAGCGGCTATCCGGACGGGCTGTGCGCCGAAAGCATCGGCGATATCGTGCGAATTCTCACCATCTCGGACATCTTCGCGGCGCTCATCGAGCACCGCCACTACAAACCGACGATGCCGCGCGCAGAGGCCTACAACATTCTCTGCGGGATGAATGGCAAGCTGGAGAACGCGCTAGTCGCCTCGTTCAAGCAGGTCGCCCTCACGCGGTAAACGCCGCCCTTCCCCTCGAACACCTGCCCTAGTGGGTGGCGCGGTATTTGGCGCGGCGGGGAATCGAATTGCAGGCCAGACCCTCGGCCAGCAGCTTCATGTCCTCGCGTTTGCCGCTCCGGATCAACCGCCCGAACTCGTCGGATGTGAAAGGAAGATTGGGATCGTCATCGATTGGACGCCGCACTCGCGGGCCGAACAACCGTCGCACCAGGCTAGCCAGCCGCCGCATATCAATTCCCTCGCGCCAGCAACAAACCTTTCAGTCCGGATATTGTTCCTCCCGCACGTTCGAGATTGCAAGAGTTTGCTGACGACTCCGCACCAAAAAAATTTTTGCCGGAGAACAATCTCCTCTTTGCCGTGCTAATCGGCAAAACCCACGTAACGCACGAACTCGTCGTTGTGTTCGCGGTCCGAGCGAACCCCGTTCGCGGCAAAGCTGTCGTCGGGATAACCCATCGCGACGCAAGTCATGATGACCTCGTCCTCCGGGATATCAGCGACCTCCCGCACGATGTCGGAGCGCATGATGCCCTGCCCGTTGATGACCGAGCCGAGGCCGCGGTCCCAGGCTGCGAGCACGATGCCGTAGCAGAGCGCGCCGAGATCGAAATGGCAGACCGCGCCGGGATCGAGCACGCGGTCATAGGTCAAGACCAGCGAGACCGGCGCGTCGAACTGGCGGAAGCCGCGCAGCACCCAGTCCTGGCGCATCGGCTTGTCGTCACGTGCGATCCCCATCGCGCCGAATAGCTTCTTGGCGACGTCGACCTGCCGCGTGCGATGCACGCCCTGATACTCGCCGTGGCTGACGATGTCGCGCTTGACCTTGGCACCGCCGACCATCTCCTCCATGTTGCGGCGGCGTACTTCTTCGAGCGGCGCGCCCGTGAGCACGTGAACGTGCCAGGGCTGGGTGTTCATCGACGACGGCGCGCGCTTGGCGCTCTCGATGATCGCCTCGATCACCGCGCGCGGCACCGACTCGTTCCTGAAACCGCGCACGCTGCGGCGCGACTGGACCAGCGTCTCGAATTCCACTCCTTGGCCTCCCTGCCCGTTCATCCCCGCAGCATCACAACACGTGGCCGGTTGCCGATGCGGCGCGCAAAATCTATGCTAACCCGCAAGCAAGACCAAGAACCCTGTGAGGACCTCATGCCCGCGCCGCTCGATCCCGTCATCGCCCAGATCATCCCGCTCATGCCGATGCGCGATCCCGCGGTCATGACGCCACAGAGCGCCCGCGATTCCTTGCGCGCACTGGCTGCTTCGCGCGCCGCCATCCCGCCGCCGCCGATCGACACTGTCGCCGATATCAAGGTGAAGGGCGGCGCCGGCCCGCTCGATGCGCGTGTCTATCGGGTCGGCATGACGCCCGCTCCCACCGTGGTGTTCTTCCATGGCGGCGGCTGGGTCGCGGGCGATCTCGAGACCCATGACCGGCAGGCGCGCAATCTCGCGATCGAGACCGGCGCGGTCGTCGTCTCCGTCGACTATCGCCGTCCGCCGGAAACGCGCTTTCCCGGCGCCTTCGAGGATGCCTTTGCCGCGGTGCGCGACGTGTTTGGCCGTGTCGCGGAATTTGGCGGCGACACAAAACGCTTCGGCGTTGCTGGCGACAGCGCCGGCGGCAATCTCGCAGCCACCACCGCGATCGCCTGCCGCGATGCCGGCATCAGGCTCGCTGCGCAACTCTTGGTCTATCCCGTGACCGACGTGGTCGGCGGTTACGCCGATGCGGGCGAGAACGTGCGCTTTCCCTCACGCACCGAGAATGCCGAGGGCTACTTCCTGACGCGCGCCACGATGGAGTGGTTCTGCGGGCATTATCTCGCCGATGCCGCTCACGCGACCGACTGGCGCGTCTCGCCGCTGCGCGCCGCATCGCTCAAAGGCCTCGCGCCGGCGGTCGTCACCACCGCCTGGTTCGATCCCCTGCGCGACGAGGGCGCCGCCTATGCGCGGGCGCTCGAGGCCGCCGGCGTGCGCGTCAAACACCACGAGGGGCCCGGACTGATCCATGGCTATTTCGGCATGGGCGACGCCTCGGACGTCGCGCGCGCCGAAGCGCGGCGCGCGCGGGCCGACTTCAAGGCATTGCTCACGCGCGGCGTATAAGGGCCAGCTAGACGCGGCGCGCCCGCTGCGCCGCCGTGTGCCCCCAGGCCTCGTCCCAGTCCTGGCCGGCGGCATCGACCACGCGGCCGTCGGCTTCGAAGAACTTGTTCGGCACCTGGAAGATCGCGAGGATCAGCGCGCCGTCCGGGCACCAGGCGGCGTGCCGGCTGCCCGCCTCGCGCCAGATGAATTCGCCGGCCTTGCAGGCGATGCCCTGGGCGAGCCCTTCCTTGTCGACAAGCGCGCCTTCGATGACATAGCTCTGCTCGATGCCGACATGCTCGTGATCGGGCAGCACCGATCCCGGTGCGAACCGCATCAGGGCGGTCATCAGGCCGGTGCCGCGATCGAACAGCAAGGTCTTGGCCTCGCAGCCGGGAAAGCGCGTCTTCTGCCATTCCATGGCCTGCGGCTGAACCAGATGGGAATGCTGGTCGGCGGACTGCGGGCTCGACACGGCGTCCATGGCAACGCTCCGTTCCTGCTGTAATGAGATGAGCCTAGCAGGTCCGCGCCGCCCGGTCTGCGCGCAGTGCAGCAAGCATCCGCGCGAATCCCAAGGCAGCACGCCGTACGCGTCAAGACGAGATGCATTCATCGCGCGCCGGAAAATATCCGCAACGTCGACCTGCCGCGGCCCGATCCTGCTTGATTGCGCCACGATTCCAGTCTCCAATTCACGCGCCATCTTTTTGGTTTAGGGAGACACCCATGATGAAGCGGATTTTCCTGGCTGCGATCGTTGCCACCTTTGCAGCGGGCTCGGCCTTCGCAGAGGACACCTGCGAAAGCAAGGCGGTCGGCAAGGACGGCAAGCCGCTGGCCGGCGCCGCCAAGACCTCGTTCCTGAAGAAGTGCAAGGCCGACGCCTGCACGCCCAAGGCCGTCAGCGCCGACGGCAAGCCGCTCGCCGGCGCCGCCAAGAACAGCTTCATGAAGAAGTGCGAAGTCAGCGCGTAAGGGCGCTGCGATGCCTATGCACCTCGCCCCGCAAGCGGGGCGAGGTGCAGAGCGTCACTCCCGCCTGAACCGATAATCGAACGCCCCATCCAGCGGCTTGATCAGACCTACCGTCGGCGCCGGAAAATGGATCGGCAGGATCAGCGTGTCCGTATCCGCGACGGAGGCAAAGAACTTTCGCCGCGACACCGCCGACTGCTTCGGATCCCAATCCGGCCGCGCCGACCAGTCCGGCTCGCGGCACTGGATCTGGTGATGCATGAGATCGCCGGCGACCACCGCGCGCTGGCCCTTTGAAAAGATATTCACGCAGCAATGACAGGGCGAATGCCCCGGTGTCGGCGTCAGCGTGACGGTATCATCCAGCGCGTAATCGTCATCCACCAGCAGCGCCTGCCCGGCCTCGACGATCGGCAGGCAATTGTCGCGGAAGACCGTGCCGGGCGGGTTGTTACCTTTGGCGTTCTCGGCCTCCCAGGCCGCATATTCGCCCTTGTGAAAGACGTATTTGGCGTTCGGGAACGTCGGCACCCAGCGGCCGTCGCGCAAGGTCGTGTTCCAGCCGGTGTGGTCGATGTGCAGATGGGTGCAGAACACGTAGTCGATCTGCTCGAAGCCGATGCCGAGCGCGAACAGTTCGTTGCGCCAGCGCTCCTTGCCGGGAAAATCGAACGGTGGCGGATGGCCCTTGTGCTCGCCGGTGCAGGTGTCGACCAAAATGGTATAGCGCGGCGTGCGCACGACGAAGGTCTGGTAGGTGATCACCATCATGCCGCGCGCGGCATCGAACACCTCCGGCTCCATCGTCGGCAGATGACGCTTGAATACGCCGTCGTCATAAGCCGGAAAAAAATCTTGCGGTCGCCGCCAAGGCCCTTCCCGCTCGATCACCGCATCGATGGTGATGTCGCCGATCCTGAGCTGTTTCACGCGTCCCCTCCAGATTTTCTCAAGCGTAGCGAACGAGTTCGCGGCGTACAAGACGCGTGAGCGCGTGCTTGCACCGGCGAGTTCCCATCACTGACTCGACAGGGCGTTGAGTTGGACTCTCGCGACGACCCTCACGCAGCGACGCACATGCGTCGCTCTAGCGTCACACGCGCGTCGTCAGCCACGCTCGATAATCTTCGTGTCATTTCAGATTAAGCGCGCACAGGTTGCGCAACAAATACATGGGGCGTTCACGTGAAAAAGCTCTTCTCCCTGATCTCTTCGTTATCGCTCGCCGCAACGCTGACTGGCGTTGCAGTGGCGGCACACGCCGATCAGGATGACAACGGCCGCGGTTTCGACAATGCCCGCGATCGGGGCCATCACCACGGCCGCAGATCGCCGGTGGTCCTCATCTCGCTCGACGGGGCAAAGCCCGATTTCATCCAGCAATTCATCGACGAAGGCGTGCTGCCGCGCGACGGCGGGCTGGCGCGGCTGAGCCGCCATGGTGCCGTGGCGCTGCAGAACATCACGGCTTCGCCCTCGCTCACCGCGGTCTCCCATATCGAGATCGCGACCGGCTCGACCGCCGTTCACAACGACATTCCCTCCAACACCTTCCAGGCCATCGTCGGCCCGATCACATCGAGCCTCAGCGGCTTTGCGGCGCCGATCGGCGGCTATCGCGAGAGCCCGCTTGGGCCCTCGCCGCAGCCGACCGCGGCGCCGCTCTGGGTGCAACTGCGCCAGCAGGGAAAGAAGGTGGTCACCGCGACCTGGCCGGGCGGCGACGGCGCCGACATCTCGATCAACGGCACCGTGGTGCAGCCGGCCCAGCCGATCCGCGTCACCGACTACACCGTGCCGTTCGGCGCGTTCGGCGGGCTCAGCGCGCAGGGCTTTTCCCTGACCCAGGCGAACTTCGCGCCCGATCCGGCGGTGGCCGCGGCGCTCCAGGCGGCCGGCCGCTTCTCGTTCAGCCCGGTGCTGGCAACACCGACGCCGATCGAGACCTTCTCGTGCGCATCAGTGCAGACCGCGACCTGCACCAGCGCGGCCACGCAGGACCTCAAATACGCGATCCGGGTTGCGGCGCTCGACACCACCAACGACAACAAGGTCAACTACGACACCCTCGTGTTCTTCGACGCCACGCGCGGCATCACGGCCGGGCCGTTCAAGCCGCCGGCGACCGGACCTGCCTATGCGAAGTTCGGCGGCGAGAACGCGCCGTTCTTCTTCGAGGGCAGCGGAGCCAGGGTCGGCGCCGCCTATTTCGTCTCGCAGCTCGCGCCCGATCTGTCGGTGGTGCGCTTTGCCCGCTACGGCGCCAATTACATCCCGCGCAACGCGGCCGTGCTGGCCGACGTCGACGACATCAACAACAGCATCGGGTTCTGGCGCCCGCAGGCCGACTTCCGCATTCCGGAGCGGCTCAGCCCGGGCTTCACCGACTTCCCCGACATCGAGATCGAGGCGATGTACGAAGACATGGTCAAGACCTTCGTGCGCTACCAGGCCGATATCGGCGAGCGCGCGATCAAGAACCATCCCGATGCCGATCTGGTGATGATCTATATCGAGCAACCGGACGGCTCCGAGCATCAGTTCCTGCTCACCGATCCGCGCCAGGGCACCAATCCGAAGGACCCGAGCTCGATCGGCGCCGGCCAGGACGCCGCCAAGGTCGCCCGCTACAAGTCGTACATCCGCTTCGCCTATCAGACCGCCGAAAAGGCGGTGAAGCAGATCATCGAGGCGGCGGGGCCGGACAGCAACATCATCGTGGTGTCGGACCACGGCTTCGCACCGTTCCACACCTCGGTCAGCATGACCAACATCCTGAAGAATGCCGGCATCGACACCAGCAAGGTGGCGATCCGCACCTCGGGTCCGGCGGTCAATATCTACGTCAACCTGCAGCAGCGCGAACAGGGCGGCACCGTCGATCCCGCGACCTACACAGCGCTGGTGACGCAGATCACCGACGCCGTGAAAAACGCAGCCGATCCAAATCCAAAATTCAACTTCTCGCTCGAGGGCGGACGCCTCTTCACCGTGGTCGAGACCCGTCCGCTCCAATGCGAAGCCGGGATCGGGCAATGCACCAGCAAGACCATCGGCCAGGATTTCGGCGATGTGTTCGCGCTGATGGCGCCGGGCTACAATTTCGACGGCATCCAAAACCCCGGCGTCGCCCGGCTCGGCGATGCGCCGTTCAACGCGGCAACGACCACGCTGTCGATGCCGAATTTCTACGGCGCCCACGGCCACGATCCAAAACTGCCGGTGATGAGCGCGACCTTCATCGCCGCCGGCCCGCAAATCCGCAACAACACGACGATCCGCCGCATGCGCAATCTCGACGTGGCCCCGACCATCATGCAACTCCTGGGCGTCAGGCCGCACCAGGTCGACGGCGAGGTGCTGCGCGAGATTTTACGCTGACGACCGAGGCCGAGCGGATGGGCGCCGATCAGCGCCCATCCCTGAGCAATCCTGTTCGCGGCGGGAGCTAGTTCTTCACCGTAGACCACATTGCAAAGCTGCCGCGCGGTAAATATGCACCGAGCCGATGCGAGCAAATCGGCGAAACACAACCGCTGAGGCGGATCGCACGAATTTACGTATTTATGTATGATTTAATTCACAGCGCATTTCCGGTTTGGCTGTAAAATGCCACTGCGCAACGCGGTGGCTCTCAGGCCTTCCGCTTTGCGGTCGAGTTGATTTGTGGCTCTATGCAGATAGGGCTGAAAAGGCCGCCAGGATCAGGCCCACCACCCGCTTCGGGGAGCGCGTTTCCCATGTTCGCGGACACGACCACCGTGCCTCGTCTGACATGGCGCTCACCGGAAGGGAGGTTCGTTGTATATGATTTGGGGGCCGCGTCATTCAGCAAGATGTCGGCGCGCGCGCAAGCGGGCGTTGACGTTGTTTGGAGCACGAGGTGCCCGGTGCGCGCTGTCAATAGCGTCACGTTCTGCTATCCTGCCCCCGTTCTGCAAAGCAGCGGGGCGGGCAAGGTGAACCATCCGGGGATCGATGTTGCAGATGCCCCGCCATCGCGGCGCGTGCTTGCGATTCTGGCCGCCGACGTCGTGGGCTATGCTCGCCTGACCGAGGTGGCGGAGGAAGCCACCCACATCCGCCTGCGAGCGCTTCGTTTCGGCGTCATCAACCCGTGCATCGTCTCCTTCCGCGGCAGAATCGTGAAGAATACGGGGGACGGCTTTCTCGCCTCCTTCGATTCCTCCCTTGATGCTGCGCGCTGTGCGGTCGCCTTGCAGGCCGAAGTCGCGGCGGCACAGACCCGGGAAGGATTCGACCGGAAAATACAGTTTCGAATGGGTCTGAACGTTGCGCAGACCATCGTCGAATCCGAGGACATCTTCGGAAAGGGCGTCAACATCGCGGCGAGGCTCGAGCAGTCGGCGCCGGCCGGCGGCGTGGTGCTTTCGGACGAGATGTTTCAGCAGATCAAGGACCGCATCGAGGTACCGGTCCAGGACCTGGGCGTCCTCCGGCTCAAGCACCTTGCACGCCCCGTTCACGCTTACTCTCTCCTGCTGCCGGAGGCCGAACGCTTGCCGTCGAGCGGTGGCCGCAAGGCGAGCCGCCAGGCCAAGGTGCCCTACATCGCGGTCCTGCCGTTTCGTACCCAGGGAGCGAACCCGGTCGACGATTACTTCGGCGATGGGACGGCCGACGAGATCGTCGTGGCGCTTCAGAGCCTCCGCGGGCTGTTCGTCATCTCGAGCATGTCCACGTCGCCCTATCGCAGCGGACCGATCGACAGCCAGAGGATCGGCCAGGAGCTCGGCGTCCGATACGTCCTGAGCGGCAGCATCCGGCGCGCCGACAAGCGGCTTCGCATTGGCGTGGAATTGAAGGACGTCGAAGCCGGGATCGTGCTCTGGGCGGATCATTATGATGGCGACGTCTCCGAACTGTTCGAATTTCAGAGCCGCATTGCGACGCGCATCGTATGGAGCATCGCTCCCCAGGTCCGCGAGGCAGAGCTGAAGCGCGCGCTGCAGAAGCGCTCGGACAATCTCAATGCCTACGAGCTGCTCATGAAGGCGATCGACTTCATGTATCGCATGAACTTCTTCGACTTCGGCCGGGCGGGCGAGCTGTTGCAGGCCGCGATCGCTTCGGATCCGAGCTATGCTACGCCCTATGCCTATGCAGCGCTCTGGCACATCCACAATGTCGCGCAAGGCTGGGGCGCCGAAGGCGGACCCGATGCGGCGGAAGCGGCGCGCCTTGCCACCGCGGCGGTCGATCGTGCGCCGGCGGACGGCTTCGCGCTGGCCGTTCTCGGACACGCCAAGGCGCTGTTGTTCAAGGACTACGACGCGGCGCTCGACCTCTTTGACAGAGCGTTGAGCGCGTCGCCCGGAAATGCTATGGCTTGGACCCTTAGCAGTGGCGTGTACGGCTACCTTGAGGAGGGCCAATCAGCGATCACGCGCGCTGAACAGGGATTGCGTCTGTCGCCGGCCGATACACAGGCATATTTCTACCTGATGTTCCTCGGCCAAGCGCATTACATCAATGGCAATTACGACGAGGCGGTCGTGTGGGCCCGCAAGACCGCAGCTCTGAACGGACGGCTGTCCGCCAATCTGCGTGTGCTGGCAGCCGCCTATATTGCGAAGGGCCAGAACGAGGAGGCCCGGAGCGTCACCAAGATGATTCTGGACATCCAACCTCGATTCAAGCTTTCGGCTTATCGCGAGCGTTGCCCCTTCAAGATAGGTTTGCGGGAACGCTTCATCGAACATTTGCGAGAGGCAGGCTTGCCGGATTGAACCCATGCTGCATTTGCAGCGAACCACAGGAGGATCCCGTCATGGGGGGCAATTGGTTCGGAGGCAACTGGTTTGGTGGCAATTGGTTCGGAGGAAACTGGTCAGGCGGCTCGGGCGGCGGCGGTGGATCGCCCGTGTTCGCAATGCGGGCCGATCGGCCGCTTGCCGAGATCGCCATCACGCGGGACTACAGCGCCAAGTTTCGAGACGCGGAATGGGATCCGGATCTGCGCGCCATCGCAATCCTGCCGGAATTTCTGTCGCAGACCATCGACAAAAAGCAATGGCAGGCGGCAGTCGCGCTGCCGCCGCCGACCTACCCCGTCACTGCGAAGATGATCGACGAGGTCCTGATGCTGGCTGTCGCGGAGCGGCCGGAAGCGCTTGGCGAGATCGTGGAGGAGAACCAGAACTTTCAGCTGCGCTGGCTGCAGCTTCTCAACATCAGCGCCACGTCCCACCCGCACACGTTCCTGCTGATGAAGATCATGGCCCGGGTCGGCGAATTCGCGATGGTCGAGCTCAAGCTCCAATATCCGAACCCGGCTGGTGCCGGCCCACCGCCCTATTGGTACCAGCCGCGACCAAGCCAGGTCTGCCCGACGCTGTATCCGCCGGTCCAGGTCCCGGGGCACCCGGCCTATCCGGCCGGACACGCGCTGATCGGCACGCTCACCTCCGAATGCCTGGCCGACCTGCTGCCTCAATACAAGGAGGCGTTGCGCGCATTGGCCGCGCGGGTCGGGATGAACCGGGTGATCGCGGGATTGCACTATCGCGAGGACATCGACGCCGGCGCCAGGGCCGCGGTCGCCCTGAAACCCTATCTGACGGCTTGCCCGTTCTACGTGGCCACGCTCAAACTCGCGAAGACCGAATGGCAGTGAGACCACGCGCAACCTGACCACGGCAGCGGAGGCAGCCATGACGCCCTGGGAATTGCGCACCGGCTATGTGCGGGTGCTGATGCAGCGTAATCAGAACCGCGTCTTCGTCCAGGCGGCGAACGACCTGCTCAAGGGCGATAGTCCGGTTGGCACGATGCGCGATTACGTCCACGAGAATGCGGCGTCCGACTTTTTGGTCGACGGCGAGTTCGGCGCCTTGCCGATCTGGGATGGCGCCGATCAGCGACCTGCAGTCTCGATCAACGACAAGGGCGAGAACGCGTCCTCACTCCTCGCGCTCGATAAATCGAAGAAATTCCTGATCCGCGCCTACGTTGCTCCCGAAAGCCTCGCCAAGCCGGGCTTCAACAATGGCGAGCCGGTGTGGTTGGATCCCGACGTGCGCGGCCAGCTTGCTTTACCCCCTGCCAACAAGGCCACGGGCAATACCGAGACGGTTCGGCAGGATCTCAACACCGCGACGCTGCAGCACAACGGCCTCTACGGTGCGGGTGTTGCCGTCGCTATCGTTGATACCGGGATCTGCAAGTCACATCTTGCGACGCGGTTCGGCTTCGACCCGGACCTGAATGTCGGCAATTCGTGGACGCCACCGACCGTGGCGACGAAGCCGGGGCTCCATCGCATCGGACACGGAACGATGTGCGCCTATGGCGTGCTCGCGGTGGCCCCGAACGTGACGCTGCTCGATTATCCCTTGCTGCTCGGGCGTCCGGCCGGGGAGCACACCGTCAGTGCGACGATCGGGGAAATGATGCGCGGCTACTTGATCCTGATCTGGCGCTGGGCGGTCACTGGAGCCATTCCGCAGAGTTCGCTCGTGGTCAACAATAGCTGGGGCATCTTCCATCCGAGCCTCGACGACTTTCCGCCCGGTGATCCCAGGCGCTACATCGACAATCCCGACCACCCCTTCAGGCTGTACATCTGGTTGCTCACGGCATTCGGAGCCGACGTGGTTTTTGCCGCCGGTAACTGCGGCGACGGCTGCCCCAATGCCGTGTGTCTGCAGCGGACGGAGGGAATGATCATGGGCGCCAACGCCTATGACGAAGTGCTGACGATCGCCGGCTGCGACATTCGCGACGTGCGCGTCTGTTATTCCTCGCAAGGACCGTCCATCGCGGGCCTGTCGCCGCAGAAGCCGGACATCACCGCCTATACGCAGTTTCTCGGCTCGAAGGTCCAGCGCGGCCCGCGCGGCTTCGAGCCGGATACGGGAACGTCGACGTCATGCGGCGTCGCATCCGGCTGCATCGCGGCGCTGCGAACCCTGCGGCCGCCGATGGCGACGGATCCGGCAACCATGATTGCGGTCTTGAAGGCGACGGCGCGGCCCCAGGGCAGCGCAGTGCCGAACTACGATTACGGCTACGGCATCGTCCGGCCGGTGGCGGCGGGGCTAAGCCTCGGCATCATTCACTGAAGCACGCACATCGAGCGAGTTTATTGCAACTCTCTCGATTTGGTTGTAGCCCGGATGAAGCGAAGCGCAATCCGGGAAACTCTCGCATGGTTCGCTATCGGCGAAATTTGATACCCGGCGGCGCCTACTTCTTCACCGCGACGCTGGACGATCGGAGATCGTCCGCGTTGATCGACCACGTCGGGCAGCTGCGCGCGGCATTTAGGACGGCCCGGACCGAAAAACCGTTCACGATCGACACGATCGTGATCCTGCCCGACCATCTCCACGTCATCATGACGTTGCCCGAAAATGACTCGGACTTCTCCGGTCGATGGCGACGCATCAAGAGCCTGTTCACGCACCGGCTGGTCACTTCCGGCGTACCAGTCGCTCGCAATCATCGCGGCGAGTTCGGCCTGTAGCAGCGACGATTTTGGGAGCACACCATTCGCGACGACGCGGATTTCGAACGATGCGCCGACTATATCCATTTCAATCCCGTCAGGCACGGCCTCGTCGCGTCACCGATCGACTGGCCCTACTCTTCGCTCCATCGCTACATTCGTGCCGGCATCCTGCCCGCCGATTGGGGTGGCAACGGCAAGATCACCGGCAATTTCGGTGAACGCGGAGAGTGATCCCGGATTACGCTTGCGCTCCATCCGGGCTACGGATCCCGTCGGCGCTCTTGTAGCCCGGATGAAGCGCAGCGCAATCCGGGGTCAGACCGTCCGCATCGAACGACCGCGTGGCAGGAATCCCGGATTGCGCTGCGCTCCATCCGGGCTACAGGCCACCCCTACGACCGCAACCCCGGCGCTTCCTGCCCGGTGCGCGCGACATATTCCGTATAGCCGCCGCCATACTGGTGGATGCCCTCCGGCGTCAGCTCCAGCACGCGGTTCGACAGCGTCGCCAGGAAGTGGCGGTCGTGCGAGACGAACAGCATGGTGCCCTCGAAATCAGCGAGCGCGGTGATCAGCATCTCCTTGGTGGCGAGGTCGAGATGGTTGGTGGGCTCGTCCAGCACCAGGAAGTTCGGCGGGTCGAACAGCATCTTGGCCATCACCAGGCGCGCCTTCTCGCCGCCCGACAGCACCCGGCAGCGCTTCTCGACGTCGTCGCCGGAGAAGCCGAAGCAGCCGGCAAGCGCGCGCAAGGAGCCCTGCCCCGCGGTCGGAAACTGGTCTTCCAGCGACTGGAACACGGTGCGCTCGCCGTCGAGCAGGTCCATCGCGTGCTGGGCGAAATAGCCCATCTTGACGCTGCCGCCTAACGCCACCGTGCCCTCGTCCGGCTCGCTCGCGCCGGCAATCAGCTTGAGCAGCGTCGACTTGCCGGCGCCGTTGACGCCCATCACGCACCAGCGCTCCCTGCGGCGGATCATGAAGTCGAGGCCGTCATAGATGCGCTTGGCGCCATAGCCCTTGTAAACGTTCTTCAGCGCCACAACGTCCTCGCCCGAGCGCGGCGCCGGCGGGAAGTCGAACGCGACGCTCTGGCGCCGGCGCGGCGGCTCGACCCGCTCGATCTTGTCGAGCTTCTTCACCCGGCTCTGCACCTGCGCCGCATGCGAGGCGCGCGCCTTGAAGCGCTCGATGAACTTGATCTCCTTGGCGAGCATGGCCTGCTGGCGCTCGAACTGGGCCTGCTGCTGCTTCTCGTTCTGCGCGCGCTGCTGCTCGTAGAATTCGTAGTCGCCGGTGTAGGTGGTGAGCGAGCCGCTGTCGATCTCGATCACCTTGGAGATCACGCGGTTGATGAACTCGCGGTCGTGCGAGGTCATCAGCAGCGTGCCTTCGTAGTCGTGCAGGAATTTCTCCAGCCAGATCAGGCTTTCGAGATCGAGATGGTTGCTCGGCTCGTCGAGCAGCATGACATCGGGGCGCATCAGGAGAATACGCGCCAGCGCCACGCGCATCTTCCAGCCGCCCGAGAGCTTGCCGACGTCGCCGTCCATCATCTCCTGGCTGAAGCCAAGGCCGGACAGCGCTTCGCGCGCACGACCGTCGAGCGCATAGCCGTCCAGCTCCTCGAACCGGTGCTGCACCTCGCCGTAGCGCGCGATGATCTCGTCCATCTGATCGGCCTTGTCAGGATCGGCCATATCTGCCTCGAGCTCGCGCAGCTCGGCCGCGACCTCGCTGACGGGACCCGCGCCATTCATCACCTCGGCCACGGCGCTGTGGCCAGACATCTCGCCGACGTCCTGGTTGAAATAGCCGATGGTGATGCCGCGATCGGTCGAGACCTGCCCCTCGTCCGGCAGCTCCTCGCCGGCGATCATGCGGAACAGCGTGGTCTTGCCGGCGCCGTTCGGGCCGACAAGGCCGATCTTCTCGCCCTTGTTGAGGGCCGCGGAGGCTTCGATGAACAGGATCTGGTGGCCGGCTTGCTTGCTGACGTTGTCGAGGCGGATCATGGGGTCTTTTGGGGGATTTTTGCGTTGCAGCGTCATAGGCCATACGGCCCGCCAGGGGAAGCCCGGCGGGGTACGGATTCCGCTATCCCCAACCGCGCGTAGCGGTAGTTCCGCGCCGCGCCCCCGCGCCGGAGCCGTCACGCTCCGAACGCCGCAACGCCCGCCGCGGCGGCCTGCGCATCCTGGGTTGACTGCATGCCCGAGACGCCGATGGCTCCGATCACCCTGCCGTCGCGCAGGATTGGAAGGCCGCCCTCCAGAGGCGTCAGGTTGGTCATGCCCAGCAATCGCCAGTGAAGGCCGCCGTCCGCCAGCGCGGATTCGGACGCCCCGGTCGGCCGCCTGAAATCGACGGCGGTCTTCGCCTTCTGCTGCGCGACGAGCACACTGCCATGCTGCGCCTGATCGAGACGGTACAGCAGGATATATTATCTCACTTTTCGGAAGAATGACGTTGGCCTCGCTTGCAGACTACGCGGTATTTCTGGCTGTCCTCGACGAGAGAAGCCTGACGTCCGCCGCGACGCGTCTTGGCAGATCGCTGCAATCGGTGAGCCGTTCGCTTGCGCGTCTCGAAGACGACCTTGGCGTGGAGCTCGTATCGCGAACGACGCGGCGCCTAAATCCAACACAAGCGGGCCTCGAATTTGCCGATCGCATCCGCCTCGCGCTGACAACCATCGACGCCGCGCGTGAAGACCTGCTCGCCAGCAACCGGCGGCTTGCCGGCACCATCCGCGTCGGCACATCGAGCCTGTTCGGCCCCGAATATGTGACGCCCGTGCTGAGCCAATTCCTGACGCGGAATCCGGAGATCGACCTCGAACTCGTCCTGTCCGATGAGCGTGTCGATCTCGTCGCCGAGAAGCTCGATTTTGCCGTTCGCATCGGCCATCTGCCGGACTCGAACTTGCGGGTTCGCCGCCTCGGTGGACTGAGCTGGGCCGTGTTCGCTTCGCCGGTCTATCTCGCGGCCCATGGTCGGCCCGAGCATCCGGAAGAACTGTCCCGGCATGAATGCGTGTTGCGAGCCGGCGACGATGACAGATGGGCCTTCGGCGGCGACAGGCAGCATATCGAAGTCCATGGTCGCATTCGGTCGGAAAGCGCCGCGGCACGCAACGCGGCCGTCGCGTCCGGCTTTGGCATAGGGATCGCCCCGCTTTGGCAGGTCCGCAAGCTCATCGATCAAGGCATCGTCGAGCAGATCCTTGTCGGCCACGAGCCGCCACCCATCCCGCTCCAGATCGTCTGGCCCAAGCGAGGGGCCGGCGCGATGCCTCGGCGGGTCCGCACCGCCATCGAATTCGTCGTGGCGCGGCTGTCCGCCCAGCGGATATGATGACAGTCACGCGCCCGTCAGGCGGAGGCCTTACCAGGCAGAAAATACGAAAAGCGCGATCGCGACCGGAACGAAAATCGCCAAAGCCAACAATTGCCCTTTTGCGAAATCGTGAAGATTGACCGGGTCAACAGGAAAGAGACCAAGGCAACAATTCGCATAATAGAACGAGTTCTGATCTTCATCCGCCGAGTCCGCAGATGGAGCTTCGTCGCCCGCCGCATCACGAACGAGAGATGTTTGTGGCTGCCGCTGAGGTCCCTCGATCATCGCGATTCTCCTCCAGCCTGCAAACTTGAGAGGCGCGCCGAAGTCAAAGAGTGATGCCGTGGTCTGCTATCGTGACCTCCCGCAGTGCGGGTCGTCTAGCGTCGTCCGCTTGCAAATCCGTATTCGACTTCCAGCTCGATGGGTCCACCGGCATCGCCGAGTTCGCGGCGGAGCTTCTCGCGCACGGCGCGGCGGGCGGCCGCCGGCAGGAATATGAAGGCTTGCCCGGCCGATCCTGCGCCTCGCTCGACCGGTTCGAAATAGGTGTCGAACGAAGGCAGCGTGAAAACCCTGGCTTGCAGAGTGATCTCCACATCCCGGAAATTTGCGTCCTCAAAAAAGCGATCTTAATTTCATCTCATCACCGAGCGCAAATACGCGAGCGGCGGCCTCCGCCAGCGATGGCAGGTAGCGGGCAACCGCATGGTTGATGCGCGTATTATAGGATCGTTCCGGCACCGTGCTGACTGAAACAGCGGTGCGCCCGCCGCGACGAAGGACCCGATGGAATTCGGCGACGCCGCGCTGCGGGTCGGCGATCCTGGCGGAAAGGACGACGATGCGGGTCACCGGCATGCAGAGCGTCGATCGCGATGCCGACATCAGGAGCAGCGAAGAGCTCGTGACCCGTGCACTCGTCGCCGACCCGAATTCCTATCATGCACGTCATGCCAAGGCGCGCCTCCTCGTCGCGCAAGGCTGCGCCGAGGAGGCGCTGATCGAGGCGGAGCGGAGCCTGCGGCTGAATCCCGGCTTCATTCCGAGCTATCTTGTGCTCTGCCAGGCGAACCTCATGCTTGGGTTGGCCACGAATGCCATTGAACATGCGCGAAGGGTGAAGCGGCTGAGCCCGCCTGATCCCTACCTCTACGTATTCCACACTCAGGAGGGACTGGCGCAGATCATGCTGGGCGAGGACGATCTCGCGGTCGCCTGTCTTCGTCAGGCAGTGGCGAACAATCCGGAATTCCCGGCCGCGTCGGGCTACCTCGTTGCCGCCCTTGCGCTCAATGGAAACACCATGGAAGCGCGTGAGCAATTGGCGCGTTACCTTGCGCTACCGGACACGCGCATCAATACCGTCGCAGGCTGGCGGCGCATGGCTTATTCGCAGCACCCCGCCTATTTGGCTCTTCGGGACCGAATCTACAGCGGCCTGCAAGAGGCCGGAATGCCAACCGGCTGATCCGGCAGTTAATTCGGTGCCAAGAGCCGCCCTCTGCGAAATGCAGTTTGTTCCCTCTCGGCTCCGGGGGTATCCCCGAAACGGTATCAGCGCCGAGATCCTGATGCTAGATTTCCCGGGTCATACCGAACGGGAGGACGATATGCCTGATAGCGTCTACAAGGTCATAGAACTGGTCGGTACCAGCAGCGACTCATGGGAGAAAGCGGCCGCCAATGCGGTCGAGCAAGCTGCAAAATCTCTCCGGGATCTTCGCGTTGCAGAGGTCGTCAAGCTCGATATGCAACTGGATGACAAGGGAAAAGTTGAGGCCTATCGCGCCAAGATCAACGTATCGTTCAAGTTCGAGGGCTCCTGAACCTCAGCACCTCGCCCCCGCTTGCGGGGGCGAGGATGGCTGATTGGAAAGGGCGCGTTGCGCGGCCCGCCCCACCGGGCGGTGTGATCCATCCCGAAGTAGGCCCTAGTCCGACTAGGGCCTATGTGATGTCGTCGAATTTCGGACTCGCGCGTTGTAGCGAACGGAATGCGTCTCATTCATCCGCCCATGGTCATCGCACAGAGTGATCCTTTGGGCGGTTCAATCGCGTACCGTCCGATTCTTAAGTGCGCTACCTGGTTGGGTAGCAGAATGGTCGCAGGAGAAGCCGATCATGACTGACGATCAGGTCAATCTCGTCGTTCAGCACCTTTGCGAGCAATTGCACCTGGCGCTCCGATTGAAGAACAGCGAGGCACATCCACCAAATGCCAAGGATATTGGATTTGATGCTGCCTCTGTGAGAACTGTACTGCTGACCGGGTTGCGTTCGGCGGATGTCACGATCCGCCACGAGGCAGCCGGGGCGAGCGAAGAGCCGCCGTGGTCCTGAACGCAAAACGCGGGGCCTGCTTCACGTCGGGAAGCGGACATCCGACGTATATGAGTACATGTCCTACGCCCGCCGCATCAGCTTGAGCGAAGCCGCAAGGCGCAGGCTGCGCTTGCCGGCGAGCGCGATGCCTTCGAGCTCGCCGCTGTCTTCCGTACAGGTCCCGGAGAAACCGATCCCGACCTCATAGCCGCCGAACACGGGGTTCTCGCCCTTCGCCGGCGTGTGCTCCTGGTTCAGCATCTCGCCCTTCCAGCGGCCGTCCGCCGAGGAATAGGAGCCGAGATAGTAGAAGAACGCATCGCCGCCGAGGATGCGGCCGTCGATCAGCAGCATCACGCCGGAGAGCCCGGCCTCGACCCCGTCGAGCGCGCGCAGGCTCATCCCATAGAGCCCGTTGGCGATGCCGCCCGGCCCGATCGCGCCGCGCGGCGGCAGCGCCCCGTCGTCGAGCCGCGTCATGTTGGCCCAGAAATGAGCGCCCGGCATCGTGTTCGCACCGCCCTGAAGACGTATCTCGTTGCCGTACAACCGGCCGCGCGCCCCGATCGAGGCGACGTCGGCCCCCATCAGCGGCTTATAGGTGGGATCGAGGTTATGCCGCTCGGTGATCACTTCGGCGCTGATCTCGCCGTCACGCTCCACATAGGTGCCAAGATGCGCAAAGCCCGAATTGCCGCCCAGCATCTTGCCGTCATGCAGGCACATGATGCTGCGGCCGAACGCATCGTTGACGCCGTATTCAACCTTGTAGAGTCCGTCCAGCAATGCAATTCGCCCGCAAAATCAAAAGGAATCGCGGGTTACCTAGCATTGCTGCCGCCCCGGTTCCACCCGGCTTTTCCGCGCAGGCCCCTTAGAGACCTCGCTCTGCCATGTTGCCATTATGCCCCTGTTTTGCCCGACGGGTCAAACAGATTTCGTAAAATCAGCAGAACGGGATTTCGGCGTGATTTCAGTGCCCCGGCTACTGTGCATGGGGTTGTTTTTCGACTTTTTGTTTTGGCGGGCCTTCCCGGCGCCTCAGTGACGCTTGAAGTACTGCACCTCGCGCTCGTGCTTCTCGGCCGCCGCACGGCTCCTGAACGTGCCGAGGTTGCGGCGCTTGCCGGTCTTCGGATTTACCTTGCGTGAATAGAGGCGATATTCGCCGGATGCCAGCTTGCGGATCATGATCGGGCCTCCCGCTTGTCGGGGTTCAACGACCGGTGCTGGAGCTGGTTCCTGCTTGAGAGGCCTTTCGAACCCGCCGGAGCAAGCGCGCGACCAAGGGGCATGAACCAGACAGAGCCATCACCCGAAGAGCAGATCGCCGAATTCGTCACAAGCGCGGCGAAGCAGCCGCTGCTCGATGCCGCCTTCGAACTCTGGCGCTGGCGCTACCGATTGAATTCGATCGAAGGGCGTCCGACCGCCGAAGAGGTTCGCATCAATCGCACCCTCACCCCGCAGCAGATGACCGCGAAATATCGCTACGACCGCGACCATGCCCATGAGGGGCCGATGTTCGGCTACGTGAAGCGCGCCCATCCGCGTGCCGACGATGAAGCGATCCGGCAGGCCATCATCACCGCCGTCAAGTTCGAGGGCGCGACTGAAGCGCACTTCAAATGGGACGGCGATTTCTGGGCCTGCATCGTGCGCGCCGTGGCGCAGGCCGCCGCCGAGTATCCCGATTTTCTCGAGACGACCTATCGCGACGCTCGCAACAATCTCGCCTACTACATGAAGTGAGCTGCGTGCCACGTTGTCGGGCATTCTCACCTCTCCCTTCGGGAGATGTGAGTCAGAAGCACAGCGTGGTGACGAGCTTGCCCTGCTTGTCCTTGATCGCATACGGGCAGCGAATGCGCTCCAGCGCCTTCTTGGCGTCCTCATCGCCGAGCGCTGCCGCGCGCTCGTAATAGGCCTTTGCGGCGTCCTTGTCCTTGGGCCCGCCGCGGCCTTCCTGGGCGAAGGCACCCATCCGCTCGAGCGCGCCGGGATGATTTTGCGCCGCCGCCTTCTCGAACAGCGCGCGCGCCGCGACGTCGTCCTTTGCGCCGCCATCGCCTTCAGACAGCATCAGGCCGAGCTGGTACTGCGCCTCCGCATTGGTCTCGGCGGCCTTGCCCAGCAGCGCGCGGGCCTGCGCGGGATCGGCCGGCGCGGCGCCACCTGCGCTGCCGATCGCGGCGAGGTTGCTGACGCCGCGGGGATTGCCGGCCTGCGCTGCCTTCTCGAACAACTTTCGCGCTTGTGCCTCGTCTTTGGCGACGCCTGCGCCGGTGCCGTAGAGCACGCCAAGCTCGACCATCGCCGCGCTCGATCCCTTGTCGGCCGCCCTGCGCCAGGCCGCGATCGCCTCCGCCGTCTGCCGATTGGCTGCATAGGCGCGTCCCAGCGCGAACATCGCGCGGCGCGATGATGGCGCGGCCTGCTTGCAGAACTTGATCGCGGTCGCGACGTCGGACGCAGCGATCTCCGCAACGCCCTTCACGTCGGCCGGCTTGTCGGGATCGCTGGGATCGGCCGCAACGCGGTCGCACAGGACGAGATCGGCCGATTGCGCATGCGCCGCGAGAGACGCGGCGAGCGCGAAGATGATGGCAAGCAGATGAGTTCGCATGGACGACACGTTGCGTCCCCGCCCCGGCAAATTCAAGGCTCGAGACCGGATTGGCGGAGGACAGGTACGACCTCCGGCGAGGCCAGGTAGCGGAGCAGCCGATCGGCCGCGACGGCATTGTTCGCGCGCGCCATGCAGCCGGCGGAAAAGACGGCCGGTGTCTGCAAATCATGCGGGATCGGGCCGACCACCTCGATGCCGCCGACCTGCTTCAGCTCGCTGATCTGCTGCACGGCAAGATCGGCCTCGCCGCTGACGAGCCGCTCCGCCGTAAAACCCTGCTCGACGATGGTTGCCCTGGCGTTGATCTCGGCCGCGATGCCCATCCGCACGATCAGCTGGGCGAAGTACACGCCGCTCGCGCCCAGCCGCGAATAGGCAACGGACCGCGCCGCGAGCAGCGTCTGGCGCAGACCGGCTTCGGTGCCGATATCAGGATGCGGCTGCCCTGCCCGCACGGCAATGCCGACATAGGAGCGCGCCAGATCGGCCGCGCTTTCCGCAACCACGCGGCCCTCGCCGATCATCTCGTCGAGCCCCTCGCGCGTGAGGATCACGAGATCGGCGGGCTCGCCGCCGCGCAGTCGCTTGAGCAGGGCCAGGGTCGGCGCAAAGTCCGCATCGACATGAATGCCGCTGGCGGTCTCGAAGGCAGAGGACAGGCTGCGCATCGCGCCCGCCAGGCCGAGCGTCGAGAGCATGCGAACGTTTTCCATGTGCAATTCCTGTAGCGTTCAGGCGCGGTGCATCAGCTTGAGCGCGGCCGTCAGGCGAAGGCTGCGCTTGCCGGCAAGCGCCGTCGCCTCCAGCAGAGCCTGCTCGCCATCATATGAGCCGGAAAAGCCGATGCCGACCTCATGGCCGCCGAAGATCGGATCGTCCTTGGCCGGCGTGTGCTCCTGGTTGAGGATCTGGCCCTTCCAGCGGCCTTTCGCGGCGGTGTAGCTGCCGAGATAGTAGAACGCCGCATCGCCGCCGAGGATGCGGCCCTGGTTGAGCAGGATCACGCCGGTGAGGCCGCCGTCGATGCCATCGAGCATGCGCAGATGCACCGAGTAGAGACCATCGGCGATACCGCCTTCGCCGAGGCCGCCCGCGATCGGCACCTCGTCCTCGGTGATCGGCGTCATCACCGACTGGAACGGCACGCCCGGCAGCTCTTTCAGCTCACCCTTGAAGCGATAGAGATCGCCATCGGCCCAGCCCTTCGCCAGCAGGGTCGCATCATCGGTGCCGGCCATGGCGCGGTAGTTCGGGTCGGGGTTGTGGCGAACCGTCTTGATCACGACGTCGACGCCCGCGTCGGTCTTCTCGTAGGTGCCGATATGGGCGAAGGCCGAATTGCCGCCGAGCATCTTGCCGTTGCCGGCATGCATGACGCTCCGGCCGACGGCGTCGCCGAGCTGAAACCGCACCTTGTAGAAACCCTCAAACACCAGCCGTGTCCCCGGCCCCAGCGCGCATCCAGGGGTACTGTATCCCGCTTTCGACGGCGGCGGACAAGTTTCGCGTGGCACAGCCCCGCACGTCACGGGATTGCTGTCATCAGAATGCAAAAATCCGCCGGAGCCTTGCAGCTCCGGCGGATTGAGCGCCAACCCGGGCCAGCCCCCCAAGCCCGGGCCGGGAGATCTTAGGCCGCGGCCTTCTTGTCGGTCGGCACGGACGAGATCGTCTTCAGGATCTGCGAAGCGATCTGGTAGGGGTCGCCTTGCGAGTTCGGACGGCGGTCTTCCAGATAGCCCTTGTAGCCGTTGTTGACGAAGGAGTGCGGAACGCGGATCGAAGCGCCGCGATCGGCAACGCCGTAGCTGAACTTGTTCCACGGCGCGGTCTCGTGCTTGCCGGTCAGACGCTTGTCGTTGTCCGGGCCGTAGACGGCGATGTGGTCCATCAGGTTCTTGTCGAAGGCAGCCATGAGCGCCTCGAAGTACTCCTTGCCGCCGACCGTACGCATGTACTCGGTGGAGAAGTTGGCGTGCATGCCCGAGCCGTTCCAGTCGGTGTCGCCGAGCGGCTTGCAGTGGAATTCGATGTCGATGCCGTACTTCTCGGTGAGGCGCAGCATCAGGTAGCGGGCCATCCACATTTCGTCAGCGGCCTTCTTGGAGCCCTTGCCGAAGATCTGGAATTCCCACTGGCCCTTCGCGACTTCCGCGTTGATGCCTTCATGGTTGATGCCGGCAGCGAGGCAGAGGTCGAGATGCTCTTCGACGATCTTGCGGGCGACGTCGCCGACGTTCGAGTAGCCGACGCCGGTGTAGTACGGGCCCTGCGGAGCCGGATAGCCGGCCTCGGGGAAGCCGAGCGGGCGGCCGTTCTTGTAGAAGAAGTATTCCTGCTCGAAGCCGAACCAGGCGCCGGCGTCGTCGAGGATGGTGGCGCGCTTGTTGGAGGCGTGCGGGGTCTTGCCATCGGGCATCATGACTTCGCACATCACGAGCACGCCGTTGGTGCGCGCGCCGTCCGGGAAGACGGCGACCGGCTTCAGCACGCAATCGGAGCTGTGGCCTTCGGCCTGCTGGGTGGAGGAGCCATCGAAGCCCCAGAGCGGAAGCTGCTCGAGCGTCGGGAACGACGCGAATTCCTTGATCTGAGTTTTGCCGCGCAAGTTCGGAGTCGGCGTATATCCGTCGAGCCAAATGTACTCGAGCTTATACTTGGTCATTGAGCCTCTCTGTAGATGATGCGAAAGGTTGGGGGCCCTGGGGCCCCCGCACGTTTGTACCCGGCCATCATCGGCCGGCGCTTTACAAGCATTTAACGTGCCAAAAGGCCGCAGTACCGGGGGTGTTCCACGGCAGCCGGCCCCTCCCCGACACCGGCAAACCATCCACAGCGGCCTGCGTCATAGCCGCGCACCTTCGCGTGAAGATGCACCGCAAAAATCCCGCGAAAAACGCCTGATTCTGGAGCAGCAACCAGGGTGCCCGAACTTGCCGATGAAACGCGCATCAACGTCGAGTAATTTTCGCAAAGCATTCCGCCCCTGCCTAGCAACCTTTGGAATGGCCTAGGCGTTAGTCATCTGCACGGTGCCTTGGGGGATGCAGACGGCTGCCTGCCTACAAAATAGGCCGCAACTGATCTCCTTTTCAGCACTTTCCAATTCGGGATGCGCGGCCGATATGGGGATTCCAGTAACCACAATCGAACGAGTCGGGCGCACCATGGAGGCCAAGGCGCTTCGACCAAGGAGAATCGCAATGATGAACAATGGTCTGAGTCACGGATCTGCAAAGATCTACCAATTCCCTGTCGGGGGCCGCGCGGCTCTCGCCGGACGCCGCTATGGCGAGACCCGCTTCCCCGCCGATCAGGCTTCGCTTCCCGCGAACGTCTCGATCTGCAGCGACAGCTGGTACCACCAGGACGCGGTCGACGAAGCCAAGCCCAAATGGGAACGCTAATGCCAGCTGCTGGTTTGAAAGCGCCGGGCTCTCGCAAGCAGCCGGTAGCAGTTTAAAAAAGGGTCGAAACAACGGTGTTTCGGCCCTTTTTGATTCGTGTTGGCCCCCCAGCTAGATCCCGGGCTTTTCGATCACCGCGCAGGCCGTGACCGGCCGCTTCAGATGCTTGACCGTGGTCGTTCCGGTCTTGCCGATAACAAGCGTGATCCCTGCCCCCGAATAGCGCGCGCCCGAGACCGACAGCCGCTTGGCGAGCGTGACGGGTTCGCCGTCGATCTGGAGGAAGGCGCGCTTGTCGTAGTCATAAAATCCCACGATGAACTGGGTACCATCGGCGCAGCGATAGGTCCGGAAGGTCTGCGCATCGGCCTGCCGCGCACTGAGAATTCCGACCGCCAGCGTGGTGATCGTCAAAACAATGGCCTTGTGCCGGCCCATGATCGCCCCCTGTAATGGACTTGAAGGACGCCGTAGTGCGTCCAGTGGAACCATAACCCAAGCCGATCTGATGCAAGACTCTTCCCTAAAAGACTCCCCTGCCCGCCACCTCGCCCTGCAAGGCGCCAGTAATTTTCGCGATCTCGGCGGCTATCGGACCGCCGACGGCCGCACCACGCGCTGGCGGCACATCTTCCGCTCCAATCATCTCGGGCAGCTCACCGCAGCCGATGTCGAGATCGTCCGCGCGCTCGGTGTCAGAAGCGCATTCGATTTTCGCGGTGTCGAGGAGCGCGCGGCCGGCGTCTGCGTCGTGAACGAGATCACGGTTTATTCGCTGCCGATCGAGCCAACCGTCGTCGCCGCGCTGCGCGCCGAGATCGCAAGGGGGACGCTGACCGCACCGGTCGCGCTCGAGCTGATGCGCGAATCCTATCGCAACTATGTTCGCCACAACACGCATAGCTTTCGCGCGCTGTTCAGCCATCTGCTCGAAGACCGCGCGCCGCTCGTGATCCACTGCACCGCCGGCAAGGACCGCACCGGCTTTGCCAGCGCGCTGATCCTGCATGCGCTGGGCGTGCCTGACGACGTCATTGCCGAGGATTACCTTTTGACCAACCGCCACTACAGGCGCGACCCATCGAACGCCGCCGATCTTCCCGCCGACGTTCTCGACGCGATCGGCTCCGTCGAATCCTCGTACCTGGCGGCAGCGTTCGAAGCCGTCGGGCGCGACTATGGCGATCTCGAAACCTACTTGCGCGATGGGCTCAAGCTCGGCACAGCAGAGCGAACCGCACTGAAGGCGCTCTATCTGCAAGCGTAGCGGCTGCGCCGGGAGAACGATGATGCAAGGCAAGGTTCTGGTCGTCACCGGCGTGCTCGGCGCGCTTGGCAAAGTGGTTGCCGAAGTCGCACAGTCTCGCGGCGCACTCATCGCCGGGATCGATCATGCGCCCTCGCAACTGCCAGCGACGCCCGGGCGCATCGAGATCGGCGACGTCGATCTGTCCGACGCAGCGCAGGCGAAGACCGCGATCGATGCCGCGGCGAAGCATTTCGGTCGGCTCGACGGGCTGATCAACATCGCCGGCGGCTTCGCCTTCGAGACCGTCGGCGACGGCGACATCACGACGTGGCAACGCATGTATGCGCTGAACGTGCTGACGGCGCTGAACACTTCGCGCGCAGCGCTGCCGCATCTCGCCGCCTCCAGCGTCGGCCGCATCGTCAACATCGGCGCGATGGGCGCGCTCCAGGCCGGCAACGGCATGGGCCCCTATGCCGCCTCAAAGGCCGGCGTACATCGCCTCACCGAGGCGCTCGCCAATGAGTGGAAGGGCAAGGTCACCGTGAACGCGGTGCTGCCCTCGATCATCGACACCAAAGCCAACCGCGTCGACATGCCGAAGGCGGACTTTTCCAGGTGGGTGACGCCGCAGGAGCTCGCGGAGGTGATCCTGTTCCTCGCTAGCGATGCCGCCAGCGGCGTCACCGGCGCGCTGATCCCGGTCGGCGGGCGGGTGTAGCCGCGTTCAGATCGAATCGTCCGGGGCCGGCTCGGATTCAATCGGAGCCGAGAAGGCTCTAGACTGCACGCAACTGATTCTCCGATCGGACCACCCGTGGAAACCGCGCTCTACCTGCCCGTCAAACGCTTCCTCGAAGAGCTCGGCTTCACCGTCAAGGGCGAGATCGGCGGCTGCGATCTCGTCGGCCTCAGCGCCGGCGATCCGCCTGTCGTGGTGATCGGCGAGCTCAAGCTCGCCTTCAATCTCGAGCTGATCCTGCAGGCGGTCGACCGCGCGCCGGCGGGCGACGAGGTCTGGATCGCCGCAAAAATGTCCGCGCGTGGCAAGGGACGCGAGAGCGATGCGCGCTACCGCAATCTCTGCCGCCGCCTCGGCTTTGGCATGCTGGGGGTGACCGACCGCGGCCAGGTCGAGGTGCTGGTCAAGCCGCCGACGGCGGCCCCGCGTCGGGAACCGAAAATTCGCTCACGGCTCGTTGCCGAGCATCAGCGCCGTCAGGGCGATCCGGTGCTCGGCGGCAGCACGCGCGCGCCGATCATGACGGCCTACCGGCAGCAGGCACTGGCTTGCGCATCGGAACTCGCGACAGGCCCGCGGCCCGTCCGCGAGCTGCGTGTGCGCTGTCCCGATGCCGGCAAGATCTTGCTTAACAATGTGTATGGCTGGTTTGAGCGCGCCGAACGGGGAATCTACGGGCTCACCGAGGCCGGACACGCCGCGCTGAAGCGCTGGCCGCAGCAAAGGGTCGAGGCCGATGCCGGTGCTCCGTCACCACCCTGACGCCGGATGGATGCAAGTGGTGAATAGCTGAGATGCCACACCAAATTCATATTGCAATGCAACATATGCAGCACTAGGTATCCCGGATCGAAATGAGGCTACCATGAGCGCAGACTGGAATACCAAATACGGCACGCGGCGCGTGCGTCACGATCCGCCGACCCTGGACGAGGCGATCTTCGCCGCCGTCGGAATTACCGACGACCAGGAGCAGCAGGCCGAGATCGCCGCAGCTCTGATGGGGATGCCGCTCGATGTCGTCCAGGCCGAGGTGAAGAAGCAGGCCCGCACCAACAGCCGCATCACCGCCACGCGCGTGATTGCCGGCGAGCAGGGTGCGCAGCGCTCGGTGGTGGTCGAACGCCGCGTCGTTCGCCGCTTCAGCACCGCTACGCGCACCGGTACCTGAGCGTTTATCTTTCGATCCGAAATACAAAAGCGGACCGGTTTTGCCGGTCCGCTTTTTGATTCCAGTCCGCTTCTGAACTAGGCGGCGCGATTGCCGTACATGCTGGAGATGATCTTCCAGCAGGTCGAGTTGAAGCTAAGCAGCGCGCGGCCCGCCGTGAACGGCGCTGCCGCGAGATCCGCCAGCTCGGCCTCGGGCGTCTTGGCGAGATCGATCGTTCCGGTCGATTCGCCGTGACGGAAGGCCAGATGCGCGCCGAACTTCTTGGCCAGTGCCCGCATCGCGTGATTCTCGGCACCGGTGGTGATGCGCAGCTGCTTGTAGCCCTTCCAGCGCGCCTCCGCGATCAAGCGGCGGAATAGCACGGTGCCGACGCCCTGGCGGCGTGCGGAGGCTTCCACGCTGAAAGCGACCTCGGGCAGTGAACCATCTTCCGGCGGATGCAGTTCCGCCGCACCGCGAACCACGCCGTCGACGATATAGGCGACGATGACAGTGCCATCCTCGGCGCAGCGGGCGGCGTAACGCTCGATGAAGCTGTCGTCGAGAAAGCCGTTGAAACGGTCATGCCGGCTTTCGGCATCGAGTCTCAGCAGGTGATCGCGCAGAAGCGGCAATTCTTCCTGCTGGATCAGGGTCCGCACATAGCCCGGAGCCGTGCGGACGGTCGCTTGAAGTACCACGTCAAAACTCCTCTTGGTGTCCCTCGAGGAGGCGTTCGAATCCCTAGGCCCCCTATATTGTGCATCGCAATATGATTTTCAAGACGGGAACCTGCCCAACTTAGTGGCATCGGAAGCGACTATTTCGTTAACAAAATCAAGGCCCCGTAGTCTTACAGGACCAGCTGCGTCTGGGTCACCACAGCCACCAACTTCCCGTCCTCAGTCTCCAGCCGGGTGGTCCAGACCTGGGTCCGCCGGCCCCGGTGGACCGGGGTGGCAGTGGCAATCACCGTGGCCCCCTCTCTGGCCCCACCGATGAAATTGGTCTTGCTCTCCAACGTCGTGGTGCCCTTGGCATCCTCGGGCAGATTGATCACGGTCGCCGCGGCGCCGACGGAATCGGCCAGCGCCATCACCGCGCCGCCATGGATGGTGTGGTGCAGGGTGCAGAGATCAGGCCGGACCGTCATCCGCGCCACCACGCGGTCCTTCTCGGCTTCGACGAATTCGACGCCTTTGAGCTCGGCGAACGGCATCTTCATCGCTTTAAGTTTCTCGAGCGGCGTCATCGGATCTCCTCCCAATTCCTTGTGTTGTCAGGGTGAATTGCTTCGCGCGGCAAAGCAATGACGTCCGAGGTAATGGCCGCCGTGACATCGCCTGCAACGTTTGCGCATATGGTGCACCATGCGCCACTACCCACCCCGCCGCATCGTCTGCCTGACCGAAGAGACGGTCGAGACACTCTACCTGCTCGGCGAGCAGGACCGCATCGTCGGCGTTTCCGGCTACGCCGTCCGTCCGCCCCAGGTGCGCCGTGAGAAGCCGCGGGTGTCGGCCTTCGTCTCCGCTGACATCCCGAAGATCCTGGCGCTGGAGCCGGATCTGGTGCTGGCCTTCTCCGATCTTCAGGCCGGCATCGTCGCCGATCTCGTCCGCGCCGGCATCGACGTCCACGTCTTCAATCAGCGCGATGTCGCCGGAATCCTGGCGATGATCCGGATGCTGGGCGCGCTGGTCGGCGTGGCCGAACGCGCGGACCAGCTCGCGCAAGGCTTCGAGCAACGCCTGGCGACGATCGCGGCAACGCCTCGCCCCTCGCCTCGACCAAGGGTCTATTTCGAGGAATGGGACAATCCGTTGATCTCGGGCATCGGCTGGGTGTCCGAGCTGATCGAGATCGCCGGGGGCGTGGATGTCTTCCCGGAACTGCGACATCGGCAGGCGGCAAAGGATCGAATCGTTTCGACGGAGGCGGTGCGCGAAGCCGCACCCGACATCATCCTCGCCTCATGGTGCGGCAAGAAGGTCGTCCCTGCCCGCATCCGCGCACGCGATGGCTGGAGCGCGATCCCCGCCGTACGCAGCGACCGCATCGTCGAGATCAAGTCGCCGATCATCCTGCAGCCGGGACCGGCGGCACTGACGGACGGGCTCGACGCAATCGTGACGGCGTTGTGGGGCGAGCGCATGTCCGACCAGACCGCGGGGTTCTTGGAAGCATTCTAGTTGCGGGTCATTCTGATCGACGACAAATAGAGCGTGCTGCCCTGCGCCGACCGTTTCCTGGAATGGCACGTGACGCACATCTATCATCGCATCTTCGACGAATTCAGCATTCTCGACGCGACGAACACATCGCGGGCGGACGAGTTTGCCAAGATCGTGCGGTGGCTGGAGTTTCCCGGATGCCTGTTCCAGCGCAACGATCTCGTTCTCGATAGCGAGATACGTTCCGAGGGCGTGATCAAGCCCGGGCTGTACGTTTCGGTCGTGCTGAAGGGCGCCGGCATGGGCGGACCGCTCAACGGCGTCGAGCGAACGCGCTACTCGGATAATTCGATCGTCGTGATGGGCCTGCGCACACCGTCGCACTGCGGTGGACAGGCGGCCCGGGGGACGTACATGTTCGCGGCCGGCCTCGCCTTTCCCTATTCCTCGATCGAACGGCTGGGGCTGCAGCGCGAATTCCTTGACCTGTTCGCGCAGGCCGGCTCCGACCAGTTCGCGATTTCGTTGAAGGCCCCCGCACGAATTCTGGCGATGGCGACGGAAATGCTGACTCCAACGGTGCGTGGGCGCGTGGAAGAACTGTTGCTGTCCGCACATGCGCTGGAAATCCTTGTGAGGGTGATTTCCATGGCCGGAGCCCGCGCGATCGCAGACCCCGTGGGCGACATCAAGCGGCGGCGCCTACGCGCCGTGCGCGACGCGATCGACGCAGATCTGCGGCGGTCCTGGACGATCCCGCAACTGGCACGCGAGGCCGGCATCAGCCGCCGTTCCTTCAACACGCACTTCCGCCGTGTCTTTGGCATGAGCGCTGCGGACTATTTGCGGACGCGGCGTCTCGAAGCGGCCAAGGACGCGATCATCGAGCAAGGTGTCTCGATCAACGAGGCAGCCTATCTTGCCGGTTACGGCAACCCGGCCAATTTCGCGACCGCCTTTCGCAAACATTTCGGGCAGGCTCCAAGTCGCATTCGCGCGCTGAAGCATTGATCGGCATTCGCCCTCCCGATGCCGCGAGGCTGCAGATCGATCCAGCCAGCCCGGTGCTGCGACGAAATGTCTTGCCGGCCAATCTGGAACTTGTCGACAAGCGATCAAAGGATTTTTGCGCACACGCAAAGGCGGCACTGCACGGATTCGGCACCTAATCGCCCCGGACTTGGAATGGCGTGGACAGGTTTGGGGCAATGGAATTTCGAACGCTGAAGAATGAGAAGCGGCTGACTGCAATGACGCTTGCCGGACTTGCGATGGTGGCAATGACGAAATCGCCCGCGCAGGCTCAGAATGCCGGAGGCACCCTGCCGCCCGTCACGGTCGACGCGCCCAAGCCCGAGCGCGCCCGCGCCAAGCCGGTCCGATCGACGAGCCCGGCTCGCGCAACGCGCACCGTCGCGCGGCGCGCCCCCGCAGCCACGCAACAGGCCGTGCCTGCCGTCTCCGGAGGCGAGAAAGGCAATGGTCCGGTGACCGGCTATCTCGCAAGTCAGAGCATGACCGCGACCAAGACCGACACGCCGATCCTGTCGACCCCGCAGTCGATCTCGGTCGTGACCAAGGACCAGATCGAGGCGCAGGGCGCGCAGAACGTCAGCGAGGCGCTGCGCTATACGCCGGGGGTCACGGTGGTGAGTTTCGGCGCCAACGCCTTCTTCGACACGTTCAAGCTCAGGGGGTTCGAAGCGCCGCGCTACCTCGACGGCCTCCGCCTGCCGGCGGACACCACCACTTTCGCCGTGCCGCGCATCGAGACCTATGGCCTGGAGCGCCTCGAAGTCCTGAAAGGCCCCTCGTCCGGTCTCTACGGCCAGTCCGATCCGGGCGGCCTGCTCAACATGGTCAGCAAGCGCCCGACCGCGACCCCAACGAATGAGATCGTCGGAAGCTTCGGATCGTTCGAGCGCTTCCAGGGCGCGTTCGATATCGGCGGCCCGATCGACAAGGACGGACAGTACCTTTACCGCATCGTCGGCCTCGGCCGCGACAGCAACACGCAGACCGACTTCGTTCAGGACAACAAGCTGTTCATTGCACCGAGCTTCACCTATCGCCCGGATGCGGACACGAGCTTCACCGTGTTGTCGCAGTACCAGAAGGTCGACAACAAGGGTTATCAGCAATACGTGACCGGACAGGTCTCGTTCCTGCCCAATCCGAACGGCCACATCCCCTACAGCCGTTATCTCGGCGAGCCCTCGATCGACGGCTATCATCTCGAGCAATTCATGCTCGGCTACGCGTTCGAGCACCGCTTCAACGACATGTTCCAGATCCGGCAGAACCTGCGTTACACGGAGGTGACCAACGATCTCGCTTCGGTCCGCACCGAAGGCATGGTGACCGATCGCCTCGTTGCCCGGACCTACAACTACGTCAAGGCGAGCGCCGCCAATGTCGCAGTGGACAACCAGGTCCAGGCCGACTTCGCGACCGGACCGCTCACCCACAAGGTCCTGCTCGGCATGGACTATTTCAACCTTTGGTCCAATACCGACTATCGCACGACCGTTATCGCTCCGATCGACGCATATAGCCCCGCCTATGGCGCGGCCGTGCCGTCGTTCTCGTCCCTGGCGCCCTTCATTCTGCGCAGCGACAGCCTGAAGCAGGCGGGTCTCTATATCCAGGATCAGGTCAAGCTCGACCGCTTCACCCTGACCCTGAGCGGGCGGCAGGACTGGACGAGTTCAGGTTTCCAGAGCCTGGCATTCTATCCGCCGGCCGGCATCTACAATCGCGACGACTCCGCGCAGACCGGGCGCGTCGGCTTGAGCTATCTGTTCGACATCGGGCTTGCGCCTTACGTCAGCTACTCGACGTCGTTCACCCCCAATCTGGGCGCAGACCTCACGGGCAATTCGTTCAAGCCGACCACGGGCGAAAACATCGAGGGCGGCGTCAAGTTCATGCCGGTCGGATCGAACTTCATGGTCACCGCAGCAATCTTCGACACCAAGCAGAAGGACGTGCTGACCACGAGCCCGATCAATCCCTTCTTCAGCGTTCAGACCGACGCCGTACGGGTCCGCGGCTTCGAGCTCGAGGTCAAGGGCAATCTCACCCGCGAGTTCGAAATCACCGGCGGCTACGCCCATCTCGATCCGAAGGTCACCCAGAGCATCGCGGGCTATGCCGGCAAATACATGATCAATACGGCGCTGGACCAGGCTTCGCTTTGGGGCAAGTACACCTGGTATGACGGCCCGCTCGCAGGCTTCGGCATAGGCGCCGGCGTCCGCTATGTCGGAGACACCTATGGCGACAATTTCAACACATTCATCGTCCCGTCCTACACACTGATCGATGCAAGCGCGAGCTACGACTTCGCCTATCTCCGGCCCGACTGGAAGAACTGGAAGGCCCAGATCAACGTGACAAACCTGGCCAACAAGTATTATGTCGCCTCGTGCTTCACAGGTCTGGCCTATTGCGGTTTCGGCAACGCGCGCACGGTGCTCGGTACCTTGAAATACACGTGGAACTGAGAAGAGCTGGAACTGGCTTTGACGGCAGCGACAATATCTCTCCGACGATGGGGCTTCGTCCACAAATGGTCGAGCCTCATCTGCACCCTGTTCATGCTGATCCTGTGCGTTACCGGGCTGCCGCTGATCTTTCACGACGAGATCGACGATCTCCTGCACGATCAGGTCAAGCCAGCGGAGGTGCCGCCCGGGACACCGCAGGCCAACCTCGATTCCCTCCTCGCCAATGCGCTCGCCAGCGCGCCCGGCAAGGTGCCGCATTTCCTGGTCTGGGATCGGGATGATCCCAATGCCATGTTCGTCAGCGTGGGCCCGTCGATCACCTCCGACCCGTCGAAGAATACGCTGGTCCGGATGGACCTCCACACCGGCGCGTACCTCGATGCTCCCGACGTTACCGGCCGCTTCACCTACATCATGCTGAAGCTGCACACCGACATGTTTGCAGGGCTGCCCGGGAAACTGTTTCTCGGCCTGATGGGGATCCTGTTCTGCGTCGCGATCATCTCCGGTATCGTGGTCTATGCCCCATCGATGCGGAAGCTGAGCTTCGGCACTTATCGCGCACGCCGGACCCGCATCGTCCGCTGGCTCGACATCCACAACCTCGCCGGCATCCTGCTGGTGGCCTGGACGCTGGTGGTCGGCTTCACCGGCGTCATCAACACCTGGGCCGATCTCGTCCTGAAGCTCTGGCAGTTCGGGCAGCTGTCCGAAATGACGGCTCAATACAGCGGTCGATCGGTTGCGGCAAAGCTGACCCCTGTCAATGCCGCGGTCGAGGTCGCCTCTCAGGCCGTCCCGGGAATGACACCGAGCTTCGTCGCCTTCCCCGGCACGATCTTCAGCAGCAAGAGCCACTATGCGGTCTTCCTGCATGGCGACACGCCGTTGACGTCGCGGCTGCTCAAGCCGGCATTGATCGATGCCGAGACCGGAAAGCTGACCGACACCCGCGACATGCCCTGGTATGTCTCCGCTCTCTTCATCTCGCAGCCGCTGCATTTCGGCGACTATGGCGGGATGCCGCTCAAGATCATCTGGGCCGTGCTCGACGTGCTCACCATCATCATCCTCGGCACGGGCGTGTATCTGTGGCTGCGCCGGCGCAAGGCGGGCGTGACGGTGGAGCGAAGCATCGCAAGCGCTTCCAGCGTCGAAAACGCGGCACTGACATCCCCATGAGTACACATCGGGTCGTCCATCGCTCGTTGGCGCAAATCTTTGCCGCGCCGACCATCGTCGCCCTGGTCAGCACCGCGGGCCTGATCAGCGCACTTGTCGGCGACGGCTGGTGGGACGCAATCTCATGGACGGCACTCGGCATTCCGCCGCTGCTCTATCTCGTTTTCCTCTGGCGGCGGAAACCGCGCTGAACCGCGGCAGCGCCACCGTTCCGGAACAGAGTCGTGCTGCAATGGTCTTTCGCAACGTGGCAATCAAGGACATCGACGTGACCGGACACATCCAGATGGGCGGCCCCGCGCACGACGCCTGGGCCTGGTTCGTTGCAGCCGTCGCACGCTGCTATCAACGGCCCGAAAGCGTCATCCGGCGCATGCTGCGCTACAGCGCGGCGAAGGGCCATGATGCATTCCTGAACAAGCTCGCGGGCGATCCCGCCTATTTCGGGCGGCAGTTCGTGCTGCCGCGCCACGGCGCCAAATTGTCGTACCTGCCGCTCCGACGGGAGTCACAACAGGCCGCCGCCCTGTTACCCCTGCTTGCAAAGGACGCCCTCGAGGCAGGAGCTCCCGATCCGCTCCGCGGTCTGTTCGTCGCTTCAAGGCTTCCGGAGCGCCGCCGCCGCGCCAAACGATTGCCGGCAACCGATCGCGTCACCGCATTGGCGATCTGACATTCATCGTCGCCGCGTCGCGCACATAGGCGTCGACCTTCACCTCATCCCGTGTTCCCTCCCAGCACAAACGCCGGGCGCGCGTAAGCAAGACGCCCCATTGCCGCGTCGCTAGCCTCTGATCCGACGAAACCTTCGCAACCCAGGGGCCTGTCCATGCGCAATCGTCTGATCCTCAACTGCTTCTCGATGAACGTCGTCTCCCACATCTATCATGGACTGTGGCGCCACCCCGACAGCACGCAGATGCATTTCGACAAGCTCAGCACCTGGATCGAGCTGACCAAGCTGCTCGAGCAAGGCTGCTTCGACGCGCTGTTCCTCGCCGACGTCATCGGCATCGACCCGGCCTACAAGGGATCGTGGGACACCTACATCAGGGAAGGCTTGCAGATCCCCTGCAACGATTCCGCGGCGCTCTCCGCGGTATTGATCGGCGTCACCGAGAACCTCGGCCTCACCTTCACCAGCTCCATCATGTCGGAGCATCCATTCAGCTTCGCGCGGCGGCTGTCGACGCTGGATCATCTCAGCAATGGGCGCATCGGCTGGAACATCGTCACCAGCGTCAGCCACAACGCCGCGCAGAATTTCGGCTTCGACGAGATCATTCCGCATGACGAGCGCTACCGCCGCGCCGACGAATACATGGAGGTCGTCTACAAGCTCTGGGAAGGCTCGTGGGACGAAGGCGCAGTGCTCGGCGACAGGGAGAACGGCGTCTATGCCGACGCCAGCAAGATCCACCGCATCTACCATTCCGGCGAGCGTTACCGGGTGCTGGGGCCGCATCTCTGCTCGCCCTCGCCGCAGCGTACGCCGGTGCTCTACCAGGCCGGCGCCTCGCCGGTCGGCCAGTCCTTCGCCGCGCGCAATGCCGAAGGGACCTTCGTGCTCTATCCGACCATCGAAGGCGCGCGCAAAGGCATCGCAGCGACCCGCGCCGTCGCGTCAGCCAACGGACGGCGGCCGGAGGACCTGAAATTCATCCAGGGCTTTTCCTTCGTCGTGGGGAGCACGGAGGAGGAAGCGTGGCGCAAGTCCGACGAGATCGACAAGGGCGTCAGCTATGACGGCCTCGCCGCACATATCAGCCGGGACATGGGCATCGACCTCGGCATGCTCGACCGCGACATGCCGATCGAACAGGCCAACATCGAGGGCCTGCGCGGGTTCATCAGCATGTTCGAGGCCAGCAATCCCGGCAAGAAGGCGCGCGTCCAGGACCTCGCCTACGCGCTGTCCTATAACAGCCGGATCGTCGGCACGCCCGAGAGCATCGCCGACCAGCTCGAAGCCTGGCAGGATGCGGGCGTCGACGGCATCAACATGATCTGCCAGTATTTTCCAGGCTCCTATCGCGACTTCATCGAGCACGTCATCCCGGTGCTGCAGAAGCGCGGCCTGGCCCAGCGCGAATACGCGCCGGGCACGTTGCGCGAGAAGATGTTCCCCGGCAGCGGCGGCCGGCTGAACGACCGCCACCCCGCCGCGCGCTATCGCGGCGCCTTCAAGGGCGGCGGCGAGAAGAGCGCGGGCAGCACCGGCGTCAAGTGGCAGACGGAACGCGCATGAGGAACGAGACTGTCATGGATCGTTCCGAGCCGCCCTTCGACGCGATGTCGAGGGCCAACGCCTTCAAGTCGGGCATGCGGAGATTTGCCTCCGGCGTCGCGCTCATCACGAGCGCCGCCGCCGGACAGCGCGCCGGGCTGGTCGCGACCGCAATCAGCTCGGTCAGCACGGCGCCGCCGACCCTGCTGGTCTGCATCAACAGGAGCGCCTCGGCGCATGACGTCATCGATCGATCCGGCGTCTACGCCGTCAACCTGCTGGCCGCCGCCGACCTCGAACTCGTCGATGTCTTTTCAAAATCGGCGCGCCGCGCAGAGCGGTTCACGTCCGGCGATTGGCAGGCGCTGATATCAGGCGCGCCCGTGCTGGCTACGGCGCTCGCCGCGTTCGATTGCAAGGTGGTGCAGCGGCTGGCCTACGAGACCCACACCATCTTCCTGGGCGAGGTCTTGCAGGTCTCCCTCGCCGAGCAGGACGTCGATCCCCTGCTCTACATGGACAGCGCATTCAGGCGGCTGGAGCGGGCCGCCTGACGAAACGCCGGCGGTTCACGCGCCCTCGCTGCGATATTCCCGCGGCGTCTTTCCGAACCGCTGGCGAAATGTCCGGCTGAAATGCGAGAGGTCGTTGAAGCCCCAGCGCAAGGCGATCTCGGTCACCGTCTCACTGTCCGCCTTCCGCTTCACGAAATCCCTGGCGCAACGCTCGAGGCGCTGCTCCAGGACGAGGCGGCCGAACGACCGACCACCCTCCTCCAGCACCTTGTGCAGATAGCGCACGGAGATGCCGAAATGGGCGGCGACCTTGGCCGGCGCCAGCTCGGGATCGGCGACGTTGGTCTCGATGTGAGAGACCAGCGAGGCACATAGCGCCTGCCGCGCGGAGCCTTTCGCCATCTCCTGGGTCGCCTGCGTCGCACCGAGCGACATGGCCACGAGCTCGACCATGCTGCCGCTTAACGTCGCACCGGTCGGCGACAGCCCCTCCACGTTGCGGACGATCGACTTGAGCAGATCGATGGCGACGGTGCCGACGCCACCGTTGTCGGCGACGATCGTGGCCGTCGCCTTGTCGGGATTGCGCAGCAAGGGACGCAGCAGATGCCGCGGAATCCGGAACGAGTACTGCTCCCAGTCATCACTGCAATAGTCGTTGAGATAAGGCTCCGTCGAGTCCACGATCGAGAACTCGCCGGGATTGAGCAGCGCGGCACGACCGCCCTGCTGCATGCAGCATTGCCCCCGGAGCTGGAGATTGAGGAAATAGACTTCGGTCGGCATGCGGCTGATCTCGGAGCGCCCGCGATAGATCTTCTGACGGCCGGACGAGATGGTGGTGACGTTGATCGTCGAAAGCGGATGGGCGGTGACACGCCCGGCAAAGCCGCCCGCCGCGGGCTCACGCACCGGATTGAGCGCGATATAGGCCTCGCAGAGGACCTCTCTCCAATAGCTGAACTGATCCCGCTCGGGCAGATCGTTCGTGGTCCAGGTCTCCATGGCAAATCCTCGACACAGAGTGAGACTGGCCTCTGAAAAAGCACTTTCCATGCCAGAACGGCACCGGCCTACAGCACAAACATTCGGCAACGGATGGGACAGAACGATTGCCCAATACGGTCTGTTCACTGTCAGCACAAAGCCCGGGCGCTGTCGGGCAAGACTGTCGTTGCGCCCGCGCATAGCCTTCCTTCCGTCAATCGAGGGGCGCCATGGGACGGCGTCGCGCCGATACGTCTCGACGTCTTGAGGAGGAAGCCATGCCTATCGATTTCACGCTCAGCCCGGATCAGGCCGCGCTTCGCGAAGGCGCGCGCAGCTTCGCCAACACGGTGCTCAAGGACGTCCGCGCGACGATCCGCCAGTACAGCAAGCCGGACGAGCGCTTCTACGCGACGCGGCCGTTTCACAAGAAGGCGGTCGAAGCCGGCTTCGTCAAGGGACTGTTTCCGAAGGAGGTCGGCGGCACCGACGTTCCCGCACTCGACTTCGCCATCGCTGCCGAAGAGCTGGCCGCGGTCGATGTCAACGTGCCGAGCACGCTGCTCGGGACCGGCCTCTGCGTCAAACCCATCGTGTTCTTCGGCACCGAGGCACAGAAGCAACGCTTCCTGCCTGACTTCATCGCGGATGGAACGCGCCTCGGCGCGCTCGCCTTCACCGAGGTGACGGGCGGCGCGAACTTCGATGCGCCCGATCCGCGCTACGGCGTGAAGACCTTTGCCAGGCGCGAGGGCGACGAATGGGTCATCAATGGCGAGAAGCACTACACGACGAATGGGACCGGCTGGGACGGCAAGAACTGCCATCTCTACGCCGTGGTGTGCCGAACCGATCCGAGCAAGGGTGCGCAGGAGTCGCTTGCCGTCATCATGGTGCCGGGCAACCTGCCCGGCGTGCAGGTGACGGGAATTCTGGACACGGCGGGCCACCGTGCGACAATCTCGCCGCGAATGAAGTTCGAGAATGTCCGCGTTCCCGCCGACAACATTATCGGCAAGCCCGGTGACGGGATCAAGATCGTCTCCACCAATTTCGCCTGGACCGCCGCGCTGATCGGCGCCGCCTGCGTCGGCGTCATGCGGGCCGCCTTCGATCATGCGCTCGCCTTCGCCAGGAAGGATGCCCGCTCCGGGCCCCACCCCATCATCGACTATCCGACCGTCGGCTACATGCTGGCCGATATCAAGATGAAGATCGAGGCCTGCCGCTACCTGACCTGGAAATCCTGCCAGCAATACGATCTATCGGGCGGAAAGGAGCATGAACTCGCCGTGATGACGAAAGTGTTCTGCTCGGAGACCTGCGTGGACGTCGTCTACGACTGCATGCGCCTGGTCGGGGTCGACAGCTACACCGACATGCACCCGCTGGCCGAACTCATGAACGACGCGATGTGCTTCCCGCTCTATGACGGCGGCAACATGGGAGCTCGCCGCCGGCAGCTCCACAGCATCATCAAGAGCCCGTCCTACGACCCGCATTTCGCGCCTTACGGCACGCTCGGTGCATGAACGCGGGGAGGATCGGCGCGCCGCTCACGTCACGGCATTCACGACCTGATACTCCGGCCGGCGCCACACCTCGCCCGCGATCACGTCCTCGATGATCTCGGCCGCCTTCATGATCTCGCTCTCGCCGATATAGAGCGGCGTGAGGCCGAACCGCATGATGTCGGGCGCGCGGAAATCGCCGATGACGCCGCGGGCGATCAGGGCCTGCATGGCGGCGTAGCCGCCCTCGAAGGCGAAGGAGACCTGCGAGCCGCGGCGCTCATGCGCGCGCGGGGTGACGAGCTTCAAGGACGGGCAGCGGCGCTCGACCTCGGCGATCAGGAGATCGCCGAGCGCCAGCGAGCGGGCGCGGACCTCGGCGATGTCGACGCGGTCCCAGATGTCGAGCGAGGCCTCCAGGGCTGCCATTGCCAGCACCGGCGGGGTGCCGACACGCATGCGCTCGACGCCGCCGGCGGCGGCATAGGCGAGCTCGAATGCAAACGGTTTTGCGTGGCCCATCCACCCCGACAGCGCGGCGCGCGCGGTGTCGGCGTGGCGCGGCGCGACGTAGAGGAAGGCCGGCGCGCCGGGGCCGGCGTTGATGTATTTGTAGGTGCAGCCCGCGGCGAAATCGGCGCCGCAGCCGGCGAGATCGACCGGCAACGCGCCGGCCGAATGCGCGAGATCCCAGACGGTGACGATGCCGAGCGCATGCGCTTTGGCCGTCAGCCTCGCCATGTCGTGGCGGCGGCCGGTGCGATAGTCGACCTCGGTGATGTAGAGAACCGCGATCTCCTCCGACAAGGACGCCTCGATGTCCTCCGGCGCCACGAGGCGCAATTGATGGCCGCGCCCGAGCGTCGCGATCAGGCCCTCGGCCATGTAGAGATCGGTCGGGAAATTGCCGGTGTCCGACAGGACGATCTTGCGCGATGCGTTCATGTCGAGCGCGGCGGCAAGTGCCTGGTAGACCTTGAGCGACAGCGTGTCGCCGACCATCACCGAGCCGGCTTCCGCGCCGATCAGCCGGGCGATGCGATCGCCGACATGACGCGGCTGGGCGTACCAGCCTGCGGTGTTCCAGGCGCGGATCAGCTCGTTGCCCCATTCGGTCGTGATGACGCGATTGACGCGCTCGGCAACGCCCAGCGGCAGCGCGCCGAGCGAGTTGCCGTCGAGATAGATCACGCCGTCAGGCAGGTGGAACAGGGCCTTGGTATCGTCGTAGACGCGATATCTGGTCATGAGCATTTCTACAGAATGGTGCGGACGCGCCAGAGTTCGGGAAACAGCTCAACCTCGAGCATGCGCTTGAGATAGCTGACGCCGCCGGTGCCGCCGGTGCCGCGCTTGAAGCCGATGACACGTTCGACCGTGGTCACATGGTTGAAGCGCCAGCGCCGAAAGTAGTCCTCGAAATCGACCAGCTTCTCGGCGAGCTCGTAGAGCATCCAATGCGTCTCCGGCGCCTCATAGACGATACGCCAGGCCTGCAGCACGCCCTCGTTGAAACTGTGGGTCTCGCGGACGTCGCGCGACAGTACCGCCGCCGGCATCTTCAGCCCGTTGCGGTCGGCAAGCCTGAGCACCTCGTCATAGAGGCTGGGCGTCGCAAGCTCGGCTTCGAGCAGCTTCGTCGTCTCCACGTCATGCGCGTGCGGCTTGAGCATCGCATGGTTGCGGTTGCCGAGCAAAAATTCGATCAGCCGGTATTGACGCGACTGGAAGCCCGAGGACTGGCCGAGCTGGGAACGGAAGCGCGTATATTCGCTCGGCGTCATGGTGCGCAGCACGTCCCAGGCGTTGTTGAGCTGCTCGAAGATCCGCGACATCCGCGCCAGCATCTTCATCGCAGGAGCAACCTCGTCCTTGGCGATGGCGCGGCGCGCGGCGCTGAGCTCGTGGATGGCGAGGCGCATCCACAGCTCCGTGGTCTGATGCTGGATGATGAACAGCATCTCGTCATGCGCTTCCGACAGTGGATGCTGCGCGCCGAGGATCGAATCCAGCGCGAGATAATCGCCATAGGACATGCGCCGGGCGAAATCGGTCGCGGCGCCTTCGCTTGCGGGATCGTAATCGTTGGACGTCATGGCTGGCCCTCCCGATCCATCATCCCGGCCTCGTCAATCGAGGCCGATCAGGCGCGCGGTGATCTGCGACGACGGATCCTTGAGCCCGTCGATGACGGTGAAATGGTTCAGCGCAGGCTCGACCACGAGGCGCGTCGGCACGTCGAAACCGGTCCAGACATTGGCCAGCAGGTCGGACTGGCGGATGAATTCGGGCCGCTCGCCGCCGCCGACCCAGGCGGTCACAGGCGAATGTCCCCGCGGCAGATGCAGCGCCGCGCTTTCGAGGCTCGCCTCTTCCATGGTCATGTGTAGCGTGTCATTCATCTTCGTCTTGAGCAGCGGACGAAGATCGTGCAGGCCGCTGATCGAGAGCGTGCCGGCGATGCGGTTGAAGACGGCAGGTTCAAGCCGGCTGTCGTCACACAGCATTCGGGTGACGAGATGGCCGCCGGCCGAATGCCCGGCAAGCCGGATCGGGCCGGAGACGAGCGAGGCGGCCCTGGCGATCGCGGCGGTGATTTCGGCGGTCATGTCGGAGATGCGTGCGCCGGGGGCCAGCGTGTAGCCCGGCAGCGCGACGGTCCAGCCATGATGCCGTGCACCTTCGGCCAGATCGGTCCAGGTCGACTTGTCGAAGCGCATCCAGTAGCCGCCATGGACGAACACGACGAGGCCCTTGCTGTCGCCGTCAGGCAGGATCAGGTCGAGCGTCTGGCGCTCACCGGCGCCATAGGCGATGTCGGCGCGGAAATTCTTCAGCCCGGCGCGGTAGGCCGCCGCCCGCTCGGCCCATTGCGCGGGCATCTTGTCCGAGCCCGGGATATGGGCCGAATTGGCGTAAGCATCATCCCAATCGCGCATCGTGGCTCCCGAGGACTCGGCCGGCGAACAGGACGCCAGTCTGCCACCGGCGCGGCCGGCATCCTAGTCTTTATTTTAAGCTTAAAGGATTTGGATCCGCTCGTGTTTCGGGCAAAGGGGCTCCAGCCGAGATCCCGTAGGGTGGGCAAAGCGACTTGTCCGCCGTAGCTCGAAGAGCGAAGGCGGAAGCGTGCCCACGTACTTGGTCATGTCGGGTAGTACTCGTGGGCACGGCGCTAGTGCGCCTTTGCCCACCCTACGAGAGCTGTGCCTGAGGCGACCGCTACGCCTTCTCCACCCCGCACCACTCCGCGATGAACAGGGCCATCGCCTTGGTGGTCTTCTTCAGCGAATCCAGGTCGACATATTCGTTGAAGCCGTGCATCTCGCCGCCGCTGGCGCCGAAACACAGGCTGGGGATGCCGTGGTTCAGACCGTAGAAGCGGGTATCGGTCAGCGCAGTGAAGACGAGATCTTCCGGCATGCCGCCATAGACCTTGTTGAAGGCCTTGCCGAACGCAGCCTCCGGCTCCGCCGCGCCGGTGAGTTCATAGCCCTCCGACAGGAAGCCCGACCATTCGATCTCCGGCGGATTGTTGGCGAGGAAGCGGTGATTGCGCGAGGCTGCGGCGACACAGGCCGCAATCTCCTTCTGGTGATCGGCGACCGACCAGCCCGGCAGGATCGCGATGCGGCAGTCGACGTCGCACCAGGCCGGAACGCTGGAGGCCCAGTCGCCACCCTTGATGATGCCGGGGTTGAAGTTGATGGGATGGTTCAGCGTCTTGAAATGGCGATCGGCCTTGGCCCGCTCGTTCCATTCGATCTCGAGCTTTTGCAGGGCATGGACGAGATGATAGGCCGCCATGATCGCGTTGGAGCCCGATCCGGCAAAGGCAACGTGGGTCGGGTGTCCCTTCACGCGCAGCCGGAACCAGATCACGCCGACCTGCGAGCGCACCATCTTGCCGCCGGTCGGCTCCGGGATGAAGCAGGCATCTGCACGATAGCCGCGCTGGAGCGTCGAAAGCGCACCGACGCCGGTGCTCTCCTCCTCGATCACGGATTGAAAATGAATGCGCGCCGTGGGCTTGAACCCGGCGGCCTTGATTGCATCGAGCGCATAGAGCGCGCCGATGGTGCCCGACTTCATGTCGCAGGCGCCGCGGCCGAACATCTTGCCGTCCTTGATGACAGGCGAGAACGGCGGCGTGTCCCACAATTCCAGAGGCCCTGCCGGCACCACGTCGCAATGGCCCTGGAGGATCAGCGATTTGCCGCCATTGGTTTGCGGACGGTAGGTGCCCACCACCGAGCGCGCCTTGGAGAAATCGTGCTCGATCGGGCCGAAGCCGCGCAGATCCTTCAAATCATCGACATTGATGTGCCAGTCGTCGACCTCGTAGCCGCGTTCGCGCAAGAGGTCGCCGATCATGTCCTGGCACGGCCCCTCCGCCCCGCGGGTCGAGGGGATCGCGACGAAGTCTCGGGTGGTCGCAAGCTGGGCTTCGAAGCCGGCGTCGACGGCGTCGAGAATCCTTTGCTGCGTTTCGGCATTCATCAGGCAACTCCGGGCATTTCAATCCTCAGGGAGCGCGCAAGCTAGCCGATTTCAGCCGTTCGGGTACTCCACAAAATAAGCATCCCGCAATGCATCTTCGAGCAGTCGGCCTTCCGAATAGCCATCGAGCGTCGCAGGCCGGCTCACGCCGTCGAGCAGGCGCGGGCAAGGTTCCGGCGCGCCGAGCACGGTGCGCACAGGAATGCGCTCGGCATAGATCGGCAACGTATAATCCTCGTCGTCATCGGCCACGCCCTTGGCGCGGACTTTTGCCGATGCCTCCTCGATCTCCATGGCGATGAAGGAGGTCGCCTTGATCTCCTGCGTGGTGCTCGCCCGCAGGCTCGCGGTGCGGTCCGGGAAGAAGCGGTCGACCATGGCGATTACGGCGCGCTCTTTCTCGTCCGCGTCGGTGACGAGATAGGCGGTGCCGAACGCCATCACCGCGCGGTAATCGGCCGAATGATTGAAGCCGCAGCGCGCCAGCACAAGGCTGTCGAGATGGGCAACCGTCAGGCAGACACGCTCGCCTTTGGTCTGGTTGCGCAGCATGCGGCTCGCGCTCGAGCCGTGCCAGTAGAGCCTCGTCCCCTCGCGCCAGAAGAAGGTCGGCGTGCAATAGGGCTGGCCGTCGATCACATAGGAGACGTGGCACAGCATCGAGGAATCCAGGATGCGATGGACCGTGTCGTGATCGTAGAAGCCGCGGTCGTGACGGCGCTTGACCTGGTTGCGCGCTGACGTCGGATACGAATTCGAGGTTTCGGTCTGGCTCACGGCCGCTCCTGTCGGGCTTGGAACAATTCCAGGCCAGTTGTAGCCGCGGATTTGGTCTGCGATAGTGCCAATTCCATGCAAAAAATTCCGACCAATTCTCCTGCGCCCGCCAAGGCGGAGCTGCCGCTCGATCTCACCGGCCCGCACATCACGGCTGGCGCCTCCGCCGCGCACCGGCTCTACCAGGCGCTGTGCGAGATGATCGTCTCAGGCCTCATCAAGCCCGGCGAGCCGCTGCCGCCGTCCCGCACGCTGGCGAAGCAAACAGGCTTCCGGCGCAACGCCGTCGTCACCGCCTATGAGCGGCTGATCGCCGACGGCTTTGCCGACGCAACCGTCGGCTCCGGCACCTTCGTCGCCGCGCTGATTCCGGCGCGCGCGACCGGGCCGAAGAAGCCGAAAGTGAAGGTGGAAACGCCAGGACAAGGCGCGTTCGCGCTCGGCTGCACCCATATCGACGAACGCGCCGTGCAGCGTTTTCGCGCTTTCGTCGGCCGGCGCATGCGCGCCTTCGGGTCCGAGCATCTGCATTATGGCGATCCTCGCGGCAGCCGCGAGCTGCGCGCCGCGATCGCCGATCATCTGCTGTCGGCGCGCGGGCTGCGCTGCGATCCCGACCAGATCATGCTGACGTCAGGCACGCTGCATGCGCTGCGCATCGTGCTGAGCGCGATCCTGAAGGCGGGCGATCAAGTGTGGTGCGAAGACCCAGGCTACCCTGCCGCGCGAAAAACCATCATGCATTGCGGCTATCGCGCCGTGCCCGTTCCGGTGGACGAGCACGGCATGCGCGTCGCCAGGGGTCGCACCGCGGCTGCCTCCGCGCGCGCGGCCTATGTGACGCCGTCGCATCAGTTTCCGCTGGGCGTGCAGATGTCGATGCCGCGACGGCTGGAACTGCTGGACTGGGCGAGGCAAGCCGGCGCCTTCGTGCTGGAGGACGATTACGACAGCGAGTTTCGCTATGACGGCGCCCCGCTGATGTCGCTTGCCGGCATCGATCACCTCCAGCGCGTGATCTACATGGGCACGTTCGCCAAGACGCTGTTTCCCGGCTTGCGCATCGGTTATTGCGCCCTGCCCGAGCGCCTGATCGGCGATGTGACCGCCGCACGCGCCGCGCTCGACCGCTTTCCCGGCACGCTGATGGAAGGCGCGGTGGCCGACATGCTCAATTCCGGCGCCTTCGCCGCGAACCTGAAACGGGTGCGAAAGCTCTATCGCGAAGCGCGCGATGCGCTGGCCGCGACGTTGGAGGCGAGGTCCGACGGCCTATTGTCCGTGCCGGTGCCATCGCAGGGCCTGCATCTTGTCGCCCGGTTCGATCCATCGGTCGAACTGGCGGTCGCAGCCGAGGCGAAGCAGGCCGCCGGCGCGGAAGGCTGGCTATTGGCCGACACCTATTCGCGCGCACGGCCCCTGCCCGGCTTCGTGCTGGGATTTTCCGGGCATGCGGTTCCGCAACTCGTGGCATCCGCCGAGCGGCTCGCGCGGGAATCGTGCGCCGCCTTGCGCGCAAAGGGCAAGTCGGCCCGCCGGGCGTGACGAAGCTTCACTATGAGAATCGCCCGTCGCTCCCTAGATTGCGGCATCGATGCTGGGACCTCACATCATGCCGCTGCGCCACGCGACCTGCCTCTCGCTCCTGTTCTTGATTGCGTTTGCCTCGACGGCACGCGCAGCCACCATCGGACGCGAACAGGACATCGTGGATCTGAAGCTCGGCCAGCGCGTGCTCGTGGACGACGGAACCTGCCCCGCCGGTCAGGTCAAGGAAGTGCGCGGCGCGAAGATGACCGACAAGGGCGTCACGCGCACAAGCTCCTGCGTGCCGCGGCACGGGCCGAAAACGAAATGATGATCTGAGAAGCTACTTCGCCGGATCGAACATGCACTGCAAGGTCGGCTTGGCGATCTTGGTGAAGGTCGGGCCGATCTCGCTTTGCTTCGACGTCGGCACCCAATCGGTCTCGATCGTCGGCACGCCGGTCTCGCTGATGCCGCGCAGCAGCGCTTCGCGCAAATCGCGGTCCTCGACGACCGCGGCGGCATGGTCATGCAGGCAACCGCAGACTTCTTCCGGATGCTCCCAGCGTCCGAGCATGCGCGGCGCGCACTGGCGCACGAATTCGCTGCGTGGATCCGGCAGTCGCGACGGCGCGCGCACCTGCGCCTGCACGGAATTGATCGTCAGAAGGGCGATGAACGCCGCGGCGCAGAATCGAAGCAACATGATGGCCATTGCCGGCTGATTTCTGGTTGGCGATCAGAAGCGGGCAGCGACCACGATCGGCTGCGGCGCCGGCGTCATGACCGGCGAGCCGGAGTACTGGAAGGTGCCGATGCCAGGAAGATTGCCATCGGGCATGCCCGCGAACGAGGAACCGGCGAGCACAAAGCCGAACGCAAGGATAAAGCTGAGCGCGCGCATGGTCTTGTCCCTCAATTCCGCGGCCGGCGGTACGCCGTCGTCGTTGCGAAGCTGATAACCATGGGCGGTTTCGCGCGTGATGCGCCAAAATCGGAAAATGGTTTCATCCGCGTGCGAATTGTTTCGTCCCGTCCGAGGCGACGAAACAATTCTCGGAAAATGCCAATCATTTCAGTCACGTCGCTCGGCGGCTCAAGGCGGCCTCGCAAGCGCTGTCGCAGTGCGCAACGGTACCGGACGCGGGCATCGTCACGCGCCCGCCTTGCACGCTTCACATGCGTTTTACGTTTTTCTGCTGAAGAGAAGCCAAACGAAGACTGGGTCCCGTCGAACCGGGGACGCTTCGGCCGCGACCCAAGCCATCGAAGCCGAGACGCCGGGATCACCGGCCGCATCCACGTGAGGAATGGCCATCATGATGGCGCAAGATCGCGCAACGCCGCGCGAGGCGGACCAACGGACGGACCGCGGAGATCAACGACCGGTTCGCAGCCGCGCCACTTCGGCGAACGAAATGGCGCTGCAATCGAGCCGCGGCTTCGAAGCCGCACCGCAGATGTTCGTGCGGCTGACCGGCTCGCATCTCGCAAAACCGCGCGTCAGCCGCGAAGGCGTCACTGAGTGAACGCGAAGGCGTCACTGGAGTGAACGCAAGAGCGTCACTGAGTGAAGAATTCACCGCACTTCTGGACGTTGGCGTCAGCCGGTCCCCACGGCATGATCGGCACGGTCGATGTTGAGTTCTTCGGCGAGCCCTCGATCAGCTTGTCCGAATAGACCATGTAGACCAGCACGTTGCGCTTGGTGTCACAGCCGCGCACGATCTGCATCTTCTTGAAGAACAGTGAGCGACGCTGACGGAACATATCGTCGCCCTGCTCCATCTTGGCCTTGAATTTGATCGGACCGACCTGGCGGCAGGCGAGCGAGATGTCCGAGACTTCCTCGGCAAGGCCGAGCCAGCCCTTGAAACCGCCCTTCTCCGGCACGGTGAAATGACAGGCGACCCCCTCGACTTCGGGGTCGTCGAGGCCATAGGTCGCGAGCTTGTCGTTCGGGCTCATCCATTTGAACACGGTGGAGCGGCGGAAGATCAGATCGGGCTCATCGGCGGCGGATGCAGAAGCCAGCGGGGCGACCATGGCCAGGAGGAATAAAGCGAGGCCTTTCAAACGGATGCCGGAAAGACCGGGGAAACGAGATGACATGAAGTTCTCCGGTAACAAGTCCCCGCAATGTAGGTATCGGCTGGCCGGTCAGGAAGACGACGGCAAGCCGGGCGCGGCCGCCGTTTACCCCTCCGTGAGGCTTTTTTGTTACGTCTTGGACAAAAGTAGCTGATGGCAGAACCGCCATGCTGTTGAACGCGTATCCCCTCTGCGAGACTAATGATTTGGATTATGGATTCGAGGATGAATAGCGTGAACGAGTCCGGTTTTGCCGCCAAACCAGCGCGGATTTGGCAGGTCGCCATCTTGACGGCGGCGGGCGTGATCGGAACGGCAAGCCAGGCTGACGCTGCGTTTTATTATTGGACGGATTATTCCGACGGGTCCTATTACGCCCGGCAGGATCGGCATCCCGAAATACCGCGCCAGAAGCCGCAGAAGCGCGGCACGGCCGGCAAGAAGGAGATCGTTGCCGAGAAGGAGGCCGGCGCCAAGCCGCAAGGTCCCCTCGTCATCGTCGTCTCGATCGACCGGCAGAAGGTGACGATCTACGACAGCAAGGGCGTGTTCGCGGAATCCCCGGTGTCGACCGGCATGAAGGGCCATTCGACGCCGATGGGTGTGTTCAGCGTCATCCAGAAGCACAAATTCCACCATTCCAACATCTACAGCGGCGCCCCGATGCCGTACATGCAGCGGATCACCTGGTCCGGCGTCGCCATGCATGCCGGCGTGCTGCCGGGCTATCCGGCCTCGCACGGCTGCATCCGCATGCCGATGGCGTTCGCGGTGAAGATGTGGAACTGGACCAAGATGGGTGCGCGCGTCATCGTCGCGCCCGGCGAGATGACACCGCACAGCTTCCAGCATCCGCTGCTCGCCTCGGTGCGCGTGCCGCCGCAGCCCGCGGCCAGCCTGGAGCCGCAGACCAATGTCGGCGACAAGGCCGACAAGGGCGCGGCTGCGAAGGTCACTGATGCCAAGCCGGTCGAGACCAAGACCGCGAGCGCCGATGCAGCGCTGGAGCTGCGCTCATCGGTCGGCCACACTGTCATGTCGGACATCACAACGGGCAACGCAGCCGCGCGCAACGAAGCCGCCGCATCGACCGACAAGGTTGACGTGCCTGCGACGTCCGAGACGAAGACCGCCGAGGCATCCGATGCGGCCAAGCCGCGGTCGGAAGACGTGGCGAAGCCGGCAGCCGGCGACAAGGGCGAAGCTGCCAAGAGCGACACACCGAAGTCTGACGCGCCAAGGTCAGAAGCGGCGAAGCCCGAGACGGCGAAGACTGAAGCTGCCGATTCCGCCAAGAAGCCCGACGCCGCCGTGACGGCTACGGCGCCCGCACCGGACGCCAAGAAGGACGAGACCCGCCTCGCCGATCCCGCACCGGCGGCAAAGCCGGACGCGCCCAAACGGGCCGGTCAGATCGCCGTCTTCATTAGCCGCAAGGATTCCAAGCTCTATGCGCGGCAGAACTTTGCGCCGCTGTTCGAGGTGCCCGTGACGATCGCCGCGAGCGACCGGCCGCTCGGCACGCATGTCTTCACCGCCGAAGTCGACAAGGCCGATTCCAATGCGCTGCGTTGGTCGGTGGTGTCGCTGCCCGTCACCGCTCGCTCCGCCGCGCGCGAGGATGACGGCCGCGTCGCGCGCCGCCGGGGTGGCGCCGCCGTGATCCCCGTCGCTGCAAAGCCGGTGGTGACGCCGGACAACCCGACTGAGGCGCTCGACCGTATCTCGGTCCCCGCCGACACCATGGTGAAGATCAACGAGATGCTGACCTCCGGCGGCTCGATCATCGTCTCCGACCAGGGCATCAACCAGGGCGAGACCGGCGAAGGCACGGATTTCATAGTTCGTCTGTACTAGCACGCGATAACGCGGTGTTGAGCGACCCGGTCACGCCGGCGGAGTAACATCCGCGCGGATCATTTCGGGGGACGCCGTCATGATGAACCGCAGGACATTGCTCATCGCGGCGCTGGCAGGCGCAGCCGCGCCGATGACGCGCGCCTACGCCGATGCCGGCATGAGCCGGATCTCGGCCTATGCCTTCACCTTCCCGGCCCTGTCCGGCGATGACATCCGCCTCGCCGCCTTCACCGGGAAACCGCTGCTGGTGGTCAACACCGCCTCGCTCTGTGGCTACACCCCGCAATATGCGGGCCTGCAGGAGCTCTGGGGCGAGTTTCGCGAGCGCGGGCTGACCGTGATCGGCGTGCCCTCCAACGACTTCGGCGGCCAGGAGCCCGGCGGCGCCGGCGAGATCACGGAGACCGCGCACCACCATTATGGCGTTACCTTCCCGATCACGGGCAAGGCGGTGGTGGTCGGTGCCAAGGCGCATCCGTTCTATAAATGGGCGGCTGAGGCGCGCCCCCCGCGAAGTTCCGCGCTGGAACTTCCACAAGTACCTGATCGGCCGTGACGGCTATATCGCGGATGTGTTTCCCTCCGCGGTCGAGCCGACCGACACGCGGATCAAAACGGCCGTCGCCAAGGCACTGGCCGCCAGCTGACACGACACGGGCCCAATCGGGTTGGGCACAATTGTGGCGGGATGCCAAACAGCCGTTGCAATGGCGAGGGCCCACCATCTAGGCTAGGATCGTTTGGGGCGGGAAGGTTTGGCCGGAGGCGAAAAGCCGCGGCGGAACAACGGGATCAATCTCGAGGATAACACCATGCGCGTGGCGGCAGGACTGATTTTGGCAAGCGCGATGTCTCTAGCGATGACGGGCGCGGCATGGTCGCAGACGCCGGCCGCCAAGCCCGCCACCGCCCCCCAAGCCGCACCGGCGGCAGCACCGGCCGCCACAGCGCCCGCTGCGGCTCCGGCAGCTGCACCCGCGGCAGCCGCCGCGCCGGCAGGCTTCGTCAATCCACCGCCGCCGAAACAGGCGCCGCAGCCGGCGCGCGCGGCCTGCAACACGCAAGGCGCGCTCGGTGTCGCCCGCACCGTCGAGATCGACACCACCGGCGGTCCCGGCTTCGGCTTCGAGCATTTCAAGGAGCTCGACTTCCTGCGCGACAAGGAGGTGGTGCTGACCTTCGACGACGGCCCCTGGCCGAAGAACACGCCCGCCGTGCTGAAGGCGCTTGCCGACGAATGCACCACCGGCATCTTCTTCTCGATCGGCAAGCACGCCACCTACGAGCCTGAGATCCTGAAGCAGGTCTATGCGGCCGGCCACACCGTCGGCACCCACACCTGGTCGCACGCCAACCTCAACAACAAGAAGCTCACCGAAGCGCAGCGCAAGGAAGAGATCGAGAAGGGCCTTTCCGCGGTGAAGTGGGCGCTCGGCGGCATCTCGCCCTCGCCGTTCTTCCGCTTCCCCGCGCTCCAGCATCCGCCGGAGATGGTCACCTATCTCGGCAACCGCAACACCGCGATCTTCTCCTGCGACATCGACTCCTTCGACTTCAAGGCCTCGAAGCCCGAGAAGGTGATCGAGACCGTGATGAAGAAGCTCGACGCCAAGGGCAAGGGCATCATCCTGATGCACGACTTCCAGAAGCACACCGCCGAAGCCCTGCCCGAGCTGCTCAAGCGCCTGAAGGCCGGCGGCTACAAGGTGGTGGCGATGCGCGCGAAATTCCCGGCATCGACGTTGCCCGAATACGACCAGGAGCTGCTCAAGGACGTCAAGCTGCCGACGGTGAGCCAGCGTCCGGTCAATTCCGTGGTGACGACCGTTTCCGAATAGCCTGCACTTGTCTTTCCGTATCGAAGGCTACGTCATCGTCTCCGCGGACGGCATGCTCGCCGATCCGTCGCACATCATGCCTGAGACGTTGAAATTCGAAGGCGACAAGCTGTTCTTCGAGCAGGCGCTCGATCGCGCTGCGCTGATCGTGCACGGCCGGCATTCGCACGAGCAACAGCCGAATTCGCCGAAGCGCAAGCGCCTGATCCTCACTCGCAAGATCAAGCCCCTCACCGTCGATCCGGAGATGCCGAACGCGACGCTGTGGAATCCGGATCACGCCAGCTTCGAGGAGGCCTGCGCCTTCGCCGACGTCGCCGCCGGCACCGTCGCGATCATCGGCGGCCCCGTCGTGTTCGACATGTTCATGGACCGCTACGACACGTTCTGGCTGTCGGAAGCCCCCCACGTGCGGCTCCCCGGCGGCGAAGGCTGCTTTGTCGGCGTGCCCGAGCGGACGCCGCACCAGGTGCTGGCGTCGCACGGGATGAGGCCGGGCGCGCCCTACCTGCTCGATGCGGCGTACGATGTCACGGTGACGCCGTGGCGTAGGGTGGCGGACTAGCCCTACACGTCCCCGTAGGCCGCCTCGGCCGGTCGCGTGGTGCGGCCATAGCCGATGATCATGCAGAGCGCGCCGATGATCGAGAGGTTCTTGAGCGCATCCACCAGCATCTTGGCGTTGTCGGGCGGCACCTGGTTCCAGAAGTCGTAGAACAGGACGGTTGCGACCGCGACGTAGATGATCAGCAGCATCGCAAAGAAGCGCGCGCCGAAGTTCAGCGCGATCATCAGGCCTGCGATGACCTCGAGCCCGCCGACCGCGATCGCCAGCAGCTGCGGCGTGGTCATGGCGGTCGCCGTCTCGACCTGCTTGGCGTAGGGCGCAATCGCGTCAGGCACCACGACCTTGGTGGCGATGAAATCGGCGGTCGCCTGGATGGCGAACAGCTTGGTGGCGCCCGTGTAGATGAACAGCACGGCGAACAGGATCCGCCCGAAAGTCACGAACGCTGGCATGATCGGCCTCTTGGCTCAGGCTTTTTGAAATCGGAACTCGGACGAAAGCGCGAGGGATTATGATGAGTCGTTCGCCCGTTTACAAACGGGGAAATGGCGAACTGAAAGCAATTCAAAAGCACGCCACAGGTGCGGTCCCCTTCTCCCCTTGCGGGAGTAAGGTGGCGCGGAGCGCCGGATGAGGGGTATCTCTCCGCGAATTTAACGATAGTGGGACTCGCGGAGAGATACACCTCACCCGTCTCGCCGCGACGCGGCGAGCCGCCCTCTCCCACAACAAGGGGAGAGGGTAAGATCGCCCCTTACGTAAACAGCGTCGGCTGCTGCCGGGCTGCGCGTTCCTGCGCCTCCACGACCGCGACCGCGGTCATGTTGAGGATGCCGCGCGCGGTCACCGAGGGCGTGAGGATGTGCGCCGGGCGGGCCGGACCGACCAGGATCGGGCCGACGGGCAGCGCGTCCGCCAGCGACTTGATCATCTGATAGGCGACGTTGGCGGTGTCCAGCGTCGGCATGATCATGATGTTGGCCTCGCCCTCGAGCTTGGAATGCGGCAGGACCATGCGGCGGGCGGCGGCGGAGAGCGCGGTGTCGCCCTGCATCTCGCCGTCGGCCTCGATCTCCGGATGCTTCTCCTTCAGAAGCTGCGTCGCCCGGCGCATCTTGCGCGAGGATTCGGTGTCGTAGCTGCCGAAATCCGAATGCGAGACGAAGGCGATCTTCGGCTTGATGTTGAAGCGCTGGACGTGGACCGCGGCGAGCGAGGCGATCTCGGCAAGCTCCTCCGCGCTCGGATTGGGGCGGACCTGCGTGTCGGCGATGAAGAAGGCGCCCTTGCTGGTGATCAGCAGCGCCAGCGCCGCATAGTCGCTGATCCCCGGCGAGAATCCGACGATCTCGCGGACATGGCGCAGATGGCTCATGTAGCGGCCCTCGACGCCGCAGAGCATCGCATCCGCCTCCCCGCGCGTCACCGCGAGCGCGGCGATGACCGTGTTGTTGGTGCGCACCACCGTGCGGGCCGCATCGGGCGTCACGCCGCGGCGGCCGGCGACCTCGACGTAGGACTGCACATAGGAGCGGTAGCGCGGATCGTCCTCGGGATTGACGAGATCGAAATCGCGGCCGGCCTTAATCGAGAGGCCGAAGCGCTTGATGCGCGCCTCCACCACCGACGGGCGGCCGACCAGTATCGGCGTCGCCAGCTTCTCCTCCAACACGACTTGCGTCGCGCGCAGCACGCGCTCGTCCTCGCCTTCGGCGTAGATCACACGCACCGGCTGGGTCTTGGCCTTGGCGAACATCGGCTTCATGACGAGGCCGGAGCGGAAGGCGAAGCGCTCGAGCAGCGCAGCATATTCGTCGAAATTGGTGATGGGACGCGTCGCCACGCCGGACTCCATCGCGGCCTTCGCAACCGCAGGCGCCACGCGCAGGATGAGCCTTGGATCGAACGGGCTCGGAATGAGCGAGCCCGGACCAAAGCCGCCCGCCTCGCCGGTGTCAAAGCCCTGCGCGACCGCATCGGACGGCGCCTCGCGCGCGAGCTGTGCGATGGCCTCGACCGCGGCGTGCTTCATCTCCTCGTTGATGGCGCTGGCGCCGACATCGAGCGCGCCGCGGAAGATGAAGGGGAAGCACAGGACGTTGTTGACCTGGTTCGGATAGTCGGAGCGACCGGTGCAGATCATGGCGTCGGGGCGCACCTTGCGCGCCTCCTCCGGCATGATCTCCGGAGTCGGATTGGCGAGCGCCATGATCAGCGGCTTCTCGCCCATCGCCTGCGCCATCTCGGGCTTGAGCACGCCCGGTGCCGACAGCCCGATGAAGATGTCGGCGCCGCCGATGACGTCGCCCAGCGTGCGCTTGTCGGTCTCCTGCGCATAGACCGCCTTCCAGCGGTCCATCGAGGTGTTGCGGCCCTCATGCACGAGACCATCGATGTCGCAGACCCAGATGTTCTTGCGCTGCGCGCCCATCGACACCAGCAGATTGAGCGTCGCGATGGCCGCGGCCCCTGCCCCTGATGCCACGATCTTGACGTCGGACAGCTTCTTGCCGTTCAGGCGGAGGCCATTGGTGATGGCGGCGGCGACGATGATCGCGGTGCCGTGCTGGTCGTCATGAAATACCGGGATCTTCATGCGCTCCTTCAGCCGCGCCTCGATCTCGAAACATTCCGGCCCGCGGATGTCTTCCAGATTGATGCCGCCGAAGGTCGGCTCGAGCGCCGCCACCGTCTCGACCACGCGGTCGATGGTGTCGGCGGCGATCTCGATGTCGAACACGTCGATGCCGGCGAATTTCTTGAACAGGACGGCCTTGCCCTCCATCACCGGCTTCGAGGCCAGCGGGCCGATATTGCCGAGGCCGAGCACCGCGGTGCCGTTCGAGACCACGGCGACCAGATTGGCGCGCGTGGTCAGCGTGGCGGCCTCGGCCGGGTTCTTGGCGATCTCGGTGCAGGCAGCCGCAACGCCCGGAGAATAGGCCAGCGCGAGGTCGCGTTGGTTGGCAAGCGGCTTGCTCGCCTGGATCTCGAGCTTTCCGGGGCGCGGCAGACGATGGTAGGCGAGCGCCGCCTGGTGGAGATCATCAGAATAGGACGACATGCGGTGTCTCGCCTCGCGTTACCGGCCTCAAAAATGCACGATCCGGAGCGGCCGTCCAAGCGGACGGTATTTCCGGGTCGTGGAAACGGGATGAAGCACGGCCGAAGCCCCGGTGGCAACATCGGATTGCGCCCCCATCAACAGGGCGCACGGTCAAATATTTGAAAACCATAGCTTTCCCTGGACCGCACGGCATTTCGCGAATATGGCAGGTTGCGCAGTGCAAAACGAGCAACTGGAGCTGGGAATGAAGCGCATCCTGATCGGCCTGGTCGTGGCGGCCGTGCTCGCCACGGGCGGATGGTTCGGCGTCAACCTCTACGTCCAGCACCGGGCCATTGCCGAGATCGAGGCGGCGTTCGAACAGGTGCGTGCCGGCGGCGGCAAGGCGAGCCACGGCAAGATCGGGTTCGATCTGCCGAGCCGCACCCTCACCATCGAGGAGGTCAATGTCGAGCCGGGCCGAGGCCCCCTGGCCGGCATCAAGGCTGCGAGCTTCAAGGCCGTCGGCGTTCGTCAAGTCGACGAGGCCCGTATTGCGGCCGACAATGTCGCGATCGATGGCGTGGAGTTGGCGATCGACGGCGCCGTGGGTGCGGCGGGCATGAAGATGACTTACAAGATCCCGCAGCTCACGTTGACTGATTATTCCGGGCCCGCCCGCATGCAGGGCGCGCCGGCCTCGGACTCCATTCTCGACGCATACCGTTTTGGGCTCGAGCAATTTGCAAACGTTGCGGCCGCCTCGCTCAACGTGCCAACCATAACCGCCGCAATGACCGGAGTGACCGGGGGAGGAACCGGCGAGGTTACCTATTCGGGACTGATGTTCCGCAATATCAATCGCGGCAAGATTGAAGCGGTAAAGATGGACCGCGCTGTTGTCGCCATCAATGTGCAACAGCCACGTCCAGATAAAGTCACCACGGGCTTCTCCGACGTGACTATCGACGATTTCGACGCAAACGTCGTGATCGCCGCGCTCAATCCGGAAAAGGCAAACGACGACAGCTATCACCGTGTTTATCGGCAGATATCAACCGCATACGCCATGACTTCGACTTCCGGCATCGGCGCGAAAATCGGACGCATCCTGGTCGAGGACATTGCATATCAGCCGTCGAAATTTCGTCCTGCAGAGCTGCTGGCCGTTCTGCCGAAGGACCCGTCTGCATCTCAGAGCCCGGCGCAGATACGCGAATTGATGGAGAAGGTCGCAAACCTTTATGACGGCGCGCGGGTCGGCAAGGTGACAATCGCCGATTTGTCGATGGACACACCGCAGGGCGCCGCAAAGCTCAACGCCATCAGATATTCCCAGGGCGAGTTCGCGCTGGAAGGCCTCGATGCGCCCTCGCCCCAAGGTCAGTTCAAGATGGAGCGCTTCGCGCTGAAATCCTTCAGCGTCACGAACCTGATGCGCTGGGCAGCGGACCTCACGAAGAACGTCGGGCGGCCCCCCTCGCCGGATCAGATGCTGGGCCTGTTCGGCGTGCTGGCAGGCGCGGAGATCAAGGGCGTGGCGGCCCCCTACAAGGCCACCAAGAAGCTCGTCACGATCGACACGTTGAGCCTGGACTGGGGGCAACTGGTCGGCCCGATTCCGAGCAAGGCGCATCTGGTTGCCAAATTCGTCACGCCAACCGATCCGTCCGATCCGAAGCAGCTCCCATTGATTGCCAGCGGGATCGACAAGCTCGCGATCGACCTCGATCTCGGCGCGGCGTGGGCCGAGCAGTCCAACAGCTTCTCCCTGACGCCGGCGACGCTCGACATCGGAGGGATCGCAAGGGCTCAATTGCGTGTCGCTCTCGGCAACGTGCCGCGCGAGGTGTTTTCGGCCGATCCCGCCCAACTCATGGGCCAGGCGGCCCGGATCGAGGCCGGCGCGCTCGAGTTCTCGTTGCGCGACAATGGCGGCGTCGATTCCGCGGCGACGCAATATGCACGCGGCAAGAATGTGAGCCGAGACGCCGCGCGTCAGGCGCTCGCAGACAGCGTTCGGGTGCACCGGGCGGACGTCGCCGCCGCCAATCCGGACGCGGGCACGGCGGTGGATGCGATCGCGAGCTTTGTCGAGACGCCGGGCCAGACGCTCGTCATCAAGCTCACACCCCGCGCCAAGGCACCGCTGATGCAATTGATGCAGCTTCTGCAAACCGACCCGCAGAGCGCGCTGGCGCAGTTCAGGATCGAGGCGTCGACGGGGCTGTAGGTCTCGTGTCCCGGACGCGGCGCAGCGCGTAAGCGTTGCGACGCTGAGCCGGGACTCAGAAAGTTTGTGGTTCGCTGAAACATGGGCCCGGCTCAGCAGCGCGCCGCTAAAGAAGCGCTGCGCTGCGTCCGGGGCACGAGATCACTTCTGCGGCAGGTTCACCCGCACATGCAGCTCGCGGAGCTGTTTTGTGGTGGCTTCCGACGGCGCGCCCATCAGCAGGTCCATGGCCTGCTGGTTCATCGGGAACAGCGAGATCTCGCGCAGGTTCGTGGTGCCGCAGAGCAGCATGACGATGCGGTCGACGCCCGCAGCCATGCCGCCATGCGGCGGTGCGCCATACTGGAAGGCGCGGTACATGCCGCCGAAGCGGTCGACCACTTCCTGCTCGCCGTAGCCTGCGATCTCGAACGCCTTCACCATCGCTTCCGGCACGTGGTTGCGGATACCGCCCGAGGCGATCTCGTAGCCGTTACAGGTAATGTCGTACTGGAACGCCTTGATGGTCAGCGGATCCTGGCCCTTCAGCGCTTCAAGACCGCCCTGCGGCATCGAGAACGGGTTGTGCGAGAAGTCGACCTTCTTGTCGTCCTCGTTGTACTCGTACATCGGGAAGTCGACGATCCAGGCGAGCTCGAACCGCTCCTTGTCGGTGAGGTTCAATTCCTCGCCGACCTTGTTGCGGGCAAGGCCAGAGAACTTCCAGAACTTGTCGGGATCGCCGGCGACGAAGAAGGCGGCGTCGCCTTCCTTGGTGCCGAGCTGCGCGCGGATCGCGGCGGTGCGCTCAGGCCCGATGTTGTTCGCGAGGGGACCGGCGCCCTCGCCGCCCTCGCGCCACATGATGTAGCCGAGGCCGGGCTGGCCTTCGCCTTGCGCCCACGAGTTCATGCGGTCGCAGAACGCGCGGCTGCCGCCGCCAGCGGCCGGGATCGCCCAGACCTGGTTCTTGGGATCCTCGAGCATGCGCGCGAAAACCTTGAAGCCGGAGCCGCGGAAGTGCTCGGAGACGTCCTGCATCTCGATGGGGTTGCGCAGGTCCGGCTTGTCGCTGCCGTATTTGCGCAGCGCCTCGGCGAACGGAATGCGGCGCCAGTTCTTGCTCACCGGCTTGCCCTTGGCGAACTCCTCGAACACCCCGGTGATGACGGGCTCCATCGCCGCGAAGACGTCTTCCTGCGTGACAAAGCTCATCTCGACGTCGAGCTGGTAGAACTCGCCGGGCAGACGGTCGGCGCGCGGGTCCTCGTCGCGGAAGCAGGGCGCGATCTGGAAGTAGCGGTCGAAGCCCGACATCATCAGCAGCTGCTTGTACTGCTGCGGCGCCTGCGGCAACGCGTAGAACTTGCCCGGATGGATGCGCGAGGGCACCAGGAAGTCGCGAGCGCCTTCCGGCGAGGACGCGGTCAGGATCGGCGTGTTGAACTCGAAGAAGCCCTGCCCCTCCATCCGCCGGCGCATCGACTTGATGATCTCGACGCGCGTCATGATGTTCTGGTGCAGCTTTTCGCGCCGCAGGTCGAGGAAGCGGTACTTCAGGCGGATGTCTTCGGGATATTCCTGGTCGCCGAACACCGGCAGCGGCAGGTCGCCGGCCGGGCCCAGCACCTCGATCTCGCTGACATAGACCTCGACCTTGCCGGTCGGCAGGTCGTCATTGTCGGTGCCCTCGGGGCGGCGGCGGACCTTGCCGTCCATCTTGACCACGAATTCGGAGCGCAGCTTTTCGGCCAGCGAGAACGCCGGCGAGTCCGGGTCGACCACGCACTGGGTGAGGCCGTAATGGTCGCGCAAATCGATGAACAGCACGCCGCCATGGTCGCGAACGCGATGGACCCAACCCGAGAGGCGGATGGTCTCGCCGATGTTGCTCTCGCGGAGCGCGCCGCATGTATGTGACCGGTAGCGATGCATGGTCGTCCCAAAATCAATGTCGGAGGAAGCGAATCGGACCGCCTCAAACGGCCGGTCCGAAGTTGCGGCAGGGTTTACCCGACGAGGCCCGGGGCGGCAACCAAGGGAACGGGCTGTTTTGAGCCCGGAAGGCCCATTTTTGGCCGATCCGGCCTCACGTCTTTGCCATCCGGCGTTCCCCGCCTATCTTTACCTCCATGACCGTCCATTTCCCCTTCCAGAACTCCTATTCGGCGCTGCCGGACAGCTTCTTTGCCCGCGTCGCGCCGACCCCCGTGGCCGCCCCCCGGCTGATCAAGCTGAACCGGTCGCTGGCGGTCCAGCTCGGGCTCGATCCGGACCTGCTGGAGACCCCGGAGGGGGCCGAGATCCTGGCCGGCAAGACGGTTCCCGCCGGGGCCGATCCCATCGCCATGGCCTATGCCGGCCACCAGTTCGGGCAATTCGTGCCCCAGCTCGGCGACGGCCGCGCCATCCTACTCGGCGAGGTCATCGACAAAGACGGTGTCCGCCGCGACATCCAGCTCAAGGGATCTGGCCCCACCCCGTTCTCCCGCCGCGGCGACGGACGTGCGGCGCTAGGGCCGGTCTTGCGCGAATACATCGTCAGCGAAGCGATGTACGCGCTCGGCATTCCGACCACCCGCTCGCTCGCCGCCGTCGTCACCGGCGAGCACGTCATCCGCGAGACCGCGCTGCCCGGCGCGGTGCTGACCCGCATCGCCTCCAGCCATATCCGGGTCGGCACCTTCCAGTTCTTCGCAGTCCGCCGGGACACCGAGGCCATCCGCCGGCTCGCCGATCATGTCATCGTCCGGCACTATCCGGAGCTGCTCCACGTCGAACGGCCCTATCACGACCTGCTCGCGGCCGTCGTCGCGCGCCAGGCCGATCTCGTCGCGCGCTGGCTGCTGGTTGGCTTCATCCACGGCGTGATGAACACGGACAACTCATCGATCTCGGGCGAGACCATCGATTACGGCCCCTGTGCCTTCATGGACGCCTACAATCCCGCGCAGGTGTTTTCGTCGATCGACGAGATGGGCCGCTACGCCTACGCCAACCAGCCGCGTATTGGCTTGTGGAATCTGACGCGCCTCGCCGAATGCCTGCTGCCGCTGTTCTCCGACGATCAGGAGAAGGCGGTGGCCGAAGCCCAGGACATTCTCGGCGCCTTCGCCGAGATCTTCAGCGACGCCTATCAGGCCGGTCTGCGCAAGAAGGTCGGCCTGTTCACCGAGCGCGACGGCGACGAGGCGCTGATCCAGGACCTGCTCGACGCCATGGCGAAGAACCAGGCCGACTTCACCCTCACCTTCCGCAAGCTCGGCGACGCTGCAGCCGATGACGGCGCGGACGTGCGCGCGCAGTTCATGGAGCCCGCAGCCTTCGACGAGTGGGCCGGCCGCTGGCGCGCGCGCATCGCGCTGGAGCCGCAGAGCGCAGCGGAACGGCAGGCCGCGATGCACGCCGTCAATCCCATCTTCATCCCGCGCAACCACCGCGTCGAGGCCGTGATCCAGGCCGCGGTGAACGATGACAACTACGCGCCGTTCGAGGAGTTGGTGAAGGTGCTGGGCAAGCCGTACGAGGACCAGCCGGAGTATGCGGCCTACGCCGATCCGCCGCTGCCGGATCAGCGGGTGCTGCAGACGTTCTGCGGGACGTAGCGACAAGCGCGGTGCGTAGGGTGGATTAGCCCGCGGATGCGCGAAGCGCAGTCCGCAGGCGTAATCCACCACTTCTCGCAACAAGCGGAAAGTAAAGAGGTGGATTACGCTTCGCTAATCCACCCTACGGACCATGCTGGCGTTACGCCCGCTCACCGAACTCGCCTGCGATCTTGGTGTCACCGCCCCAATCCTCGGGAAACAGCCCGGCGCGCACATCGCGGTGAAACGACGAGTACGGCCAGTCACACACCTTCGAGACATGCCCGTGCTTGACGGGATTGTAATAGCAATACTCGACGTGGCGCGCGTAGTCGGCCTCATCGCGAATGAAATGCTCCCAAAACCGGCGCTGCCATATACCGCGTTCGTTCCGTGAGGCACGGACTGCGCTCAGCCGCTCATTCGCCGGGAGTGCCTTGGCAAAACGTGACTTGATCAACCGCCAGCGCACCGAAAAATTAGCGTCATCTGACGGCAGTTTCCAGATTGCGTGGAGATGATCCGGCAAAACTACGAAAGCAACGATCTTGAAAGGATGGCTCTGGCGTGTTGCGGCGACCGCGCCGCGTAAGATTTCGATCTGATCGGTCAAGAGAGACTGCCGCCGATCGAGCAGGTTCATGGTGAAGAACCAGCATCCTCCGGGAACGAATGCGCGGCGATAGTCGGACATTCGAAATGAATAGCACAACTTGAAGTTGGCTTACAGCGGTGGATTACGCCTTCGGCTAATCCACCCTACGGCCTTGGCCGTTGTGGACACGGGAACCGCTGTCATCAAACTGAAACACACGCGCTCTAACGGGCTGGCAGGGCCGTCCTGCCGGAGGCGCCCATCCTCCAACACAGTCCCGACAAAGCGCGCCATGCCCTTCAAATTCATCCACATCACCGACACGCATCTCGCGAACCCCGGGCTGAAGCTCTACGGGCTCGATCCGCGCGCGCGGTTGGACGCGGCGATCGCCGACATCAACAAGCACCAGTCCGACGCTGCGTTTGCTGTGGTGACCGGCGACCTCACCCATTGGGGCGAGCCGGAATCCTACGCCAATTTCGCCGACGCGATGGCCGCGCTGAAAATTCCGTACATCGCCATGGTCGGCAATCACGACAAGCGCGTGACCTGCCTCGACAGCCTGAAAGCCGCCCCGCGCGATGCCAACGGCTTCGTGCAGGGCACCCGCACCACCGAGCACGGCCTGTTCATCTTCCTGGATACGCTGGACGAGACCAGCCATGCCGGCGAGATGTGCGAAAGGCGCCTCGGCTGGCTCGCGAGCACACTGGCTGCCGCGCCGGCCGACCAGCAGTTCGTCGTGTTCATGCACCACCCGCCCTTCCCGGTCGGCGTCCACGCCATGGACGAGATCGCGCTGAAGCAGAGCGCCGAATTCGCGGAAGTCATCGCGCCCTACCGCTCGCGCATCCGCCACCTGTTCTTCGGCCATGTGCACCGGCCGATCTTCGGCAGCTACGGCAAGATCCCGTTCTCGACGCTGCGCGGCACCAACCACCAGGTCTGGTTCGAGCTCGACGCTGCAGCCGCCGAGCATCTCGCCAGCCACGAGCCGCCGGCCTATGGCGTCGTGCTGATCGACCAGGAGAACCTGGTCGTGCACAGCCACGACTTCCTCGACACCAGTCTGCGCTTCCCCTTCGAGCCACCGGCAGGAGTGGACGGCCGCGATTATGCGCTCAATTTCCCGGCGCGATGAGATGAGCCTCGCTGAACCCGCGGCTCTCCCGGTCGCGACGTCGGCGGCACCGCGTCTGCACGTCCTGAAGCGGTTCTCGCACCGCTTCAAAGCCTCGCTGCCTGCCTATCTGCTGCTGTTGCCCTCGCTCGTCTTCCTCGCGCTGTTCACCTATGGCGCGATGGGGCGCGTCCTCATCGACGCGCTCTATCAGCGCGCCACACCGAAAGCGCCGGTGCGTTTCGTCGGCCTCGACAATATCAGCGCCGTGCTCGCCGACCCCGCCTTCACCGGCGCCGTCGTCAACAATCTGATCTACGCCGTCGGCACGGCGGTGCCGAGCATCGGACTTGCGCTGCTGTTCGCGCTGGCGCTGTCACGCACCCATGCCGTGAACAGCGCGCTGCGCGCCGCGCTGTTTCTGCCGGTGCTGATCCCGATGGTCGCGGCCTCCGCGCTGTTCCTGTTCATCTTCCTGCCCAATGTCGGCCTGCTCGACTATTACATCGGCCGGCTGCTTGCGGTGCTGCCGAACTGGCTCGGCGATTCCGACATCGCGCTCTACGCGATCATGGTCATCACGGTCTGGAAGAACGCCGGCTATTACATGCTGTTCTTCCTCGCCGGCCTCCAGGCCGTGCCCGAGGACGTGATGGAGGCGGCGCATCTCGACGGCGCGGGGCCTTATCAGCGCCTGCGCCACATCATCCTGCCGGAGCTCAAGCCCACCTTCCTGTTCGTCACCGTCATCGCAATCCTCAACGCGGTGACACAGGTCGACCACGTCTTCGTCATGACCCAGGGCGGGCCGTCCAACTCGACCAACCTCGTGCTGTTCTACATCTACCAGCAGGCGGTCGAGCACTACGACGTCGGCAAGGCCTCGGCGGCGACGCTGCTGACCCTCGCCGCGCTGATGGGGCTCACCGCACTGTCCTTCCGCACCATGGCGAACCGCGAGGGCGGACCATGAAGCTGTTCGATGCGCTGTGGAAGGACGCCCCGCTCGCCACCCGTGGCGAGATCACGCCCAAGCTCGGCTTCCTCCTGACCGTGCTGCTCGCGATCGTCTGGCTGATCCCGTTCCTGTGGATGGGCGTGGCAACGCTGCGCCCCGCCTCCGACGGCATCAACGCCATGGCCGAGCTGATGCCGAGCCTCAAGCCCACGCTCGACAATATCAGGGACGCCTGGGAGATCGGCGATTTCCCGCGCTACACCCTCAACACCACGATCATCTGCACCGGCATCCTGCTGGTGCAGTTCTTCACCATCACGCTGGCGGGTTTTGCCTTCGCCCGCCTGAACTTCGCCGGCAAGACGCTGATCTTCTATCTGTTCCTGATGCAGCTGATGCTGGTGCCGGTGCTGCTGATCGTGCCGAACCTGAAGCTCGTGGCGCAGCTCGGCCTCTACGACACGCTCGCCGGCGTCATGATGCCGTTCTTCGCCTCGGCTTTCGGCACCTTCCTGATGCGGCAGGCCTTCGAGGCGATCCCGACCGAGCTGGAAGACGCAGCGCTGATCGACGGCGCCAGCCTGTTCCAGCGCATCCGCCACATCTATGTGCCGCTGTCGATGCCGAGCTTCTCCGCCTTCGCCATCATCTCCGTGACCAGCCATTGGAACGACTTCCTGTGGCCGCTGATGGTGATCAATTCGCCCGACAAGCGGCCGCTCACGGTCGGTCTCTCGGTGTTCACCAAGACCGCCGAAGGAACGCAAGCCTGGGGCACCATCGCCGCAGGCACGCTGATGGTGATCGCGCCGCTGCTCGTGACCTTCCTGATCTTCCAGAAGCGCTTCATCAGCTCTTTCGTCACCTCAGGCATCAAATAGGAGATTTTCCGATGCTGTTCTCCCGCAGGCTCATGCTCGGCCTTGCCATGGCAGGCTCTATGGCCGGCGCCCTCGCCGTCCCGGCGATGGCCGAAGGTCCGACCGAGATCGATCTGTTCTTCCCCGTTCCCGTCGACGGCAAGCTCGCCCGCGACATGGGCAGCCTGATCAAGGAGTTCAACGAGACCCATCCGGACGTCAAGGCGACCGCCGTCTACACCGGCTCCTATGACGACACGCTGATCAAGACGCGCGCGTCGATCAAGGCCGGCAAGCCGCCGGCCGCCGTGATCATGTCGGCGAATTTCCTGCTCGACATGCAGATCGAGAACGAGCTCACCAATCTCGATCCCCTGATCGCCGCCGACGGCACCACCAAGGACCAGTTCCTGGGCCAGTTCTTCCCGGCGCTGCAAGGCAACGCGGTGATCAACCGCTCGGTGTACGGCGTGCCGTTCCACAATTCGACGCCGCTGCTCTACATCAACGCCGACAAGGCCAAGGAAGCGGGCCTTGATCCGAACAAGCCGCCGCAGACCTGGGCCGAGCTCACCGACTGGGCCAAGAAGCTCACCAAGCGCGAGGGTGACAAGGTCACCCAATGGGGCATCGCGATCCCTTGCGCTTACGATTATTGCGGCTGGATGATGGAAACGCTCACCATGAGCAATGGCGGGCGCTACTACAACGAGGAGTTCGGCGGCGAGGTCTATTACGACACGCCCTCGATGCTCGGCGCACTCTCCTGGTGGAACGACCTCATCGCCAAGCACAAGGTGCATCCGCCCGGCGCCACGCCCGGTCCGGCCGTCAGCACCTCCTTCATCTCCGGCAACGCCGCGATGATGATGCTGTCGACGGGCTCGCTCACCTATGTGCGCGACAACGCCAAGTTCGCCTACAAGGTCGCCTTCATCCCGCGCAACGTCCGCAACGCGGTGCCGATCGGCGGCGCCTCGCTGATCATGCCGGCCGGGCTCGAGGCCGACAAGCAGAAGGCCGCCTGGACGCTGATCAAGTGGATGACCTCGCCCGAGAAGAGCGGCTGGTGGAGCCGCGCCACCGGCTATTTCGCGCCCAACATGGCCGCCTACAAGACGCCCGACATGGTCGACTTCCTCAACAAGAACCCGGACGCCAAGACCGCCGTCGAGCAGCTCGACGTCGCAAAGCCTTGGTTCGCCACCTACAAGACCGTCCCTGTCCGCAAGAACCTCGAGGACGAGGTGATGCTGGTCCTCAACGGCAAGAAGCAGCCGAAGGAAGCCCTCGCCGCCGCCCAGAAGGCCGCGGATGAGACGCTCAAGCCGTACAACGCGGAGACGTCGCTGAAGCTGCCGTAAGGCCTCTGTCGCTTCGTAGGGTGCATTAGCCTGCGGCTGCGCGAAGGCGCGGTCCGCAGGCGTAATCCACCTCGTCTGCGTCTTCGAAGGTGGATACTGGTGGATTACGCCTTCGGCTAATCCACCCTACACCCTTCCCCCGCCCCCCATTAACCCCCCGTCCACCATCCGGCCCGCCCCGCCGCCGGTAACCATTGCAATTAACAGACCCTCAACGCACCCCCGACAAATCTATCAATGTTTCTGGAGATTTCGCCGTGGATCTGTTGGTTTTCGAGTTCCTGGGACTGGCCCTGGTCGCCATGTGCGTGGTCGTGGTGGCGCTGCCCTGCGCCCGCAAATCCTCGCACCGGATCCGTTACGAATAGGAATTTCGTCGGAAAGCGACGATTCCGGCCCGATGCAAGGCTCGAATTTGCTTAGAGCCCCTTGACATCACAGCACTTTCGGCAGAACGGCTGATATCAAGTGTCATGGGCCGTTCATGGATTTGATTACCACCACCGCTGACCTCGCGGCTGCCTGCAGCCGGCTGGCCAAGCACCCCGTCATCACCGTCGATACCGAGTTTCTGCGCGAAACCACCTATTACCCGCTGCTATGCGTGGTGCAGATGGCCAGCGCCGAGGAAGCCGTGGTCATTGACGCCCTCGCCCCGGGCATCGACCTCAAGCCGTTCTTCGAGCTGATGGCCAATGAGGCCGTGCTGAAGGTCTTCCACGCCGCCCGGCAGGACATCGAGATCATCTGGCATCAGGCCAACATCATCCCGCACCCGGTGTTCGACACCCAGGTCGCGGCGATGGTGCTCGGCTACGGCGACAGCATCGCCTACGACCAGCTGGTCGAGAAGGTCACCGGCCACCGCCCGGACAAGACCCACCGCTTCACCGACTGGTCGCGCCGGCCGCTGACCAAGGAGCAGATGCATTACGCAGTCTCCGACGTCACCCATCTGCGCGACGTCTTCGCGGCGCTCGATGCCGACCTCAAGAAGCGCCGCCGCAGCGAATGGGTCTCGATCGAGATGGAGATCCTGACCTCGCCCAGGACCTACGACTTCCACCCCGAGCGCGCCTGGGAGCGGCTGAAGACGCGCGTGCGCAAGCCGAAGGACCTCGCCGTCCTGATGGAGGTCGCCGCCTGGCGCGAGCAGGAAGCGCAGAGCCGCGACGTGCCGCGCGGCCGCGTGCTGCGCGACGAGGCGATCACCGACATCGCCACCCACGCGCCGAACACGCTGGAGAAGCTTGCGCATCTGCGCTCGGTGCCGAAGGGGTTCGAGAAATCCAAATGGGGTGCGGACATCGTTGCCGCGGTCGAGCGCGGGCTGGCGCGGGATTTCTCGACGCTGCCGAAGCTGGAGAAGCCGCGCAACAATTCCAACGGCGCGGCCATCGTCGAGCTGCTTAAGGTGCTGCTGCGCATGACCGCCGAGCGCCATGCGGTGGCGAGCAAGGTGATCGCCACCGTCGACGACCTCGAAGAGATCGCAGCCGACGACGCCGCCGACGTCCCCGCCTTGCGCGGCTGGCGCCGCGAGCTGTTCGGCGAGGCCGCCTTGAAGCTCAAGCGCGGCGAGCTGGCGCTGGCGATCGAGAAGGGCCGCGTGGTCGGGGTTCAGCGGGCGTAGTCCCGCGATCTCTCCCTGCGGTCGTCCCGGCGAAGGCCGGGACCCATAACCACAGGGAGTGGTTTGGCGAAGACTCGTCGTTCGGTACCCCTACCGCGCTCAATCGACAGATCACGCGGTATGGGTCCCGGCCTTCGCCGGGACGACGCCGGTGGATGTGGTCGGCTGCTCCGGCCACACCGACACGCGCGCAGTTACGCCGGCGTCAGCTTCGCCACTTCGCCCTTCATGTCATTCAGCACGCCCGCGATCGCGGCGACCAGATCGTCGATCTGGGCCTTGGTCGCGATCATCGGCGGACAGATGGCGATGGCATCCAGCATGTTGCGGGAGATCACGCCGCGCTCCTGGAGCATGCGACTGGCGATGCCGCCGACCGCGCCGGGCGTTGTCGCTGCCGTCTTGCGCCCCTTGTCGAGCACGAGCTCGATCGCCGCGATCATGCCGACGCCGCGGACCTCGCCGACCAGCGGGTGGCTGGTGAGCTCGCGCAGCTTGCCCTGCATGTAACCGCCGAGCTCGGCGGCATGCGCGACCAGGCCGCGCTCCTCGATGATCTTGAGGTTCTCGAGCGCGATCGCCGAGCCGACGGGATGGCCGCCCGCGGTGAAACCGTGGCCGAGCACGCCGATCCTGTTGCTCTCGTCCGCGATCGGCTCGAACATGCGATCGTTCAGCATGATCGCCGACAGCGGGAAATAGCTGGAGGTGATCTGCTTGGAGACCACCATCGCGTCGGGCTTGATACCGTAGGTCTCGCAGCCGAACATCTTGCCGGTGCGGCCGAAGCCGCAGATCACCTCGTCGGCGACCAGCAGGATGTCGTACTTCTTGAGCACCTTCTGGATCTTGTCCCAATAGGTCGCCGGCGGCACGATGACGCCGCCCGCTCCCATCACCGGCTCGCCGAAGAACGCGGCGATCGTGTCCGGGCCTTCCTTCTGGATCAACGCGTCGAGCTCCTCGGCCCGGCGGGTGGCGAACGCCTCCTCGCTCTCGCCGGGCGCGCCGTCGTTGTAGAAATGCGGCGAGCCGGTGTGCAGGATGTTCGGCAGCGGCAGGTCGAACGAGCGATGGTTGTTCGGCAGGCCCGTGAGGCTGGCCGACGCGATGGTGACGCCGTGATAGGCGCGCAGACGGCTGATCACCTTCTTGCGCTGGGGCTGACCGAGCGCGTTGGAGCGATATGCGATCAGCTTCAGCACGGTGTCGTTGGCTTCCGAGCCGGAATTGGTGAAGAACACCTTGCTCATCGTAACAGGCGCGAGCGCCACCAGCTTCTCGGCGAGATCGATCGAGGGCCCGTGCGATTTGGCGGAGAACGTGTGATAGAACGGCAGCGCCTGCATCTGCTTGTGCGCCGCCTCGACCAGACGCTTCTCGTTGAAGCCGAGCCCGACGCTCCACAGACCCGCCATCGCCTCGAAATAGCGCTTGCCCGTCGCATCGAACACGTAAGGCCCCTCGCCGCGCTCGATTACCAGGGGACCGGCCTGCTGATGGGTGCGCGCGTTGGTGTAGGGATGGAGCTGGTAGGCCACATCCCGGGCCTCCTGCGAATTGGGCAGCATGGACATTTGCGAAATCCTTCGAATAGTCGCGTCGCCGGCGCGGCCAGCTTCGTCACTGATGATCGAGTTATCTGGCTATTGCGGCGAGGGAAAACTTGCAACGCCAATTCGTCGGCAGCAAGCGCTCAGCAGCGTTGCAGAAAGCCGCACACACGCAGCTTGCAAGACTTGTAGCTTGCAGACTTGTAGTTTGCAGACTTGGCAGTTCTCACGCCGCGCTGTCGTCATTGCCATCGTCGGCGGCGGCAGCAGCGGCCTCCCTCACCTCGACGAGCGCCATCGAAAGCAGATAGACCGTCGTGGGCAAGCCGATGCGGCGCGCCCTCTCGGCTGCGTGCGACAGCTCGCTCGCCAGCTCCTTGAGCTCTTCTCCCCGTGACAATGTCCCACCCCATCCGCCGATCGCGGCCTACACCGCAACGGCGCCGCTGGTTTTGATCAGTTCGGCGCTGGATTGGATTGTAGCAAAGTTTCCGACAACATTCACCACCGCCTGCTTGTAGGCGGCGGCCTCGCCCATCCCCGGCTGCCGGCAGGCCACGGCATCGGCGACCACCTGGTAGCGATGGCTGCGGTGAAACCCGTCGACGGCGGTGGCCAGGATGGTCTCGTCCAGCGAAAAGCCGATCACCACAAAGCGGCCATTGCGGATATTGGACATGTAGTCCACGAACCGCGATGAGCTGTAGGCCGAGGGCAGTGGGTGCTCGAACGTCATCTCGCCCGGCCGCGGCTTCGCCTCGGCGATCCAATCGGTCAGCCTCGATGCCGGATTGAACCAGGCGGCCTGGGCGATGCGCTTCAGATGCATCACCGGCCAGAGCTTGTCGCGCCATAGCGTCAGGAGTTCCAGGCAGCGCATGGTGGCGGCCTCGCCGTCGAGGATCACGTGGCGCCGCCCGGGGGTCAGATATTCGACCTGGAGGTCTGCACAGACCAGGATCGGCAGGTCGTCGGTGATGGAAGCCAGCATTGTCTTGCGTTTGGCTGCACCAGTTTCAGCGATCGGCGAGTGCGAGGTCCCGCAGCGGCGAGGTCACTGCCCGCCCCGCCGAGGCATCGAGCACCCCCGGCCGGTCCCAATCGCCCTCGGGACGGATGATTACGTAAGGATCACTGTCCAGAGTGATGGCGTCCGGCCCGGGCTCGATCTCCAGCAGCATCTCCGTGTAGGAGAAATCCGAGAAGGTGATCTTGCGGTTGTGGCCGAGCGGCTTGGCGCCGAAATGGGCCCAGAAATCGACCAGCCGGTCCTGCGCCTGGCCGTAGATCTTGCGAAAGCCCTTGCGCTTCACATAGTCGACGCTCGCCTGCACCAGCTTGAAGGAGACGCGCGAGCGCCGGTATTGGTGCCGCACCGCGAGCCGCTCGACCTTGGCGAAATCGCCGAAGAAGCGCACCCGCAGGCAGCCCGCAGGCTCGTTGCCGACATAGCCGATGAAATGCGCAGCGACCATGTCGTTGCCGTCGAACTCCTCCTCGAACGGACAATCCTGCTCGGCGAGATAGACCGCCGAGCGAATGGCGGTGACCAGCATGAGATCGCTGGGATCGCGCGCGAGGCGGATGGTGATGGCGCGGGAGTCGGGCTTGGCGAGGGGAATCCTAGTGCCGTGCATCTGCAAAACTCCTTGCTTGGATGATCGCACCGGGCATGCGCATCGACTGCCGATGCCAGGGGCGTTCGTAGCACCACAGGTCTGCTTGAAAGCTCGCGATCGGTTCGAAGCCGGTCGCTCTCATGATGTCGCGTCCGGCCACGGTTGATGGTTGCGCATAGCAATCCGCGCCGCGAAATCTTACCTGTCGCAGATGAGCCGCGGCCTTGCCGAGACCCGCGATGCCGCGCCCCGTCGCGGCGATCGCCCAGATATAGATCGCAGCAACGTCTTCCCTCGCGGAAGCGAGATAATGCGTCTCGGGCGCGGTGAGGCAGATCTCGTCGAGCAGCAGCGCATCGTGTCCGCGGTCGTTGAGAAACAGGAAGGCCATGCCACCGAGCAGACGGCCGTTCCGGCTGAATGTCAGGATGCTCTGGGGATCGAACGTGTAATATTTCGCAAGCTCCGCGGTCCCGATCTGCACGCCCGGCACCAGCCGGTGCGCCATCTCCGAAAGCGCTGCAATTTCGGAAAATTGCGCGCAACGGACATCGACCTCGGGACTGAGCGGCAGCGCGTCGAAATCATGCCTTGCGGCAAACGAGCCCCTTTTCATACGCAGATCGCCCCTCTATCGTTTGCGGCTTTCAGGCCCCGCTATCACGAGCTTAGCGGTTGGGGATCAGGAGTATGCAGCAGTTATTGCACCGGGGTGCTGCGATGATGCAGCACCGTGAAGAAGCCCTGGGCGCGTCCTGGGATGATTTGAAGCTGTTTTTAGCGTGCGCAAAATATAAAAGTTTCCGCAACGCCGCCGAAGAGCTCGGCCTCACCTCGACGACGCTGATGCGCCGGATCGATCGCCTCGAAGAGAGCATCGGCTGCAAGCTGTTCCTGCGCGACCAGAGCGGGCTCACGCTCAGCGACGAAGGCACTGCGATGATTGCCGACGTCGCGCACATGGAGCGTCACGCCTTCAACGTCTTCCGCCGCGCCTCGCGCTCGTCGAACGATACGTCGGGCACCGTGCGCGTCGCGGTGACGGAAGGTCCGGGCAACTTCTGGATCCTGCCGCGGCTGATCGACTTCCAGAAGACCTATCGCAAGATCACCGTCGACCTGCGCTGCGCGATGGAGCAGGCCGACGTCGCGCGGCTCGAATCCGATATCGCGATCCAGCTCGAGCCGCCGACCAATCCCGATCTGATCGTCGCCAAGCTCGGCCGCCTGCACATCTATCCGTTCGTCTCCAAGGAGTACGAGAAACTGTACGGCCTGCCGGCAACCCTGGCCGATCTGCAGGACCATCGCATCATCAAGCAGAGTGCACCGCAGGTCGACGACGGCGCCTATGCCCGCGTGCTCGGACTGAAATCGCTCGAGGGCATCGTCGGCATCAAGACCAATTCCTCCGTCGGCGTGCTCTATGCGGTGGAGCGCGGCGCCGGCATCGGCTTCCTGCCGACCGTGTCGATCGCGCTCGGCGCACCGCTCGTTGCCGTGGATCTCGGCGTGAGCCACCACGCCGATCTCTGGCTCACCTATCACAGAGAGTTTCGCGCCTCCGAGCGCCACAAGATCGTGGTCGAGTGGCTGAAGAAGATCTTCGATCCCAGGACCTATCCCTGCTTCCGCGACGAGTTCATCCATCCGGACGCGCTGGTGCCGATGATGACGGCCGCGCGCGAGGGGTTCGGATTGACCGGCTACGTCGCGGCAACGCCGACGTGATTACCACCGATATTCGAAACCGACCGTGCCCTGGTGCGAGGTGAGCTCGTTGCGGAACTTGCCGTCGTAATTGATGTAGAGCCGCGCAGTGTTGGTCAGGCTAAGCGAGGCCGAGCCGCCCGCATCCATGCCGTAACGGCTCTCGCCGATGCCGGGGACGACGATGCTCTGGGTCCCGAGGCTGACCTGCACCGATCCCAGGTTCTGATAGAAATTGTCGACGAACTTGCCGTAGGCCGACAGGTCCAGGATCTTCTGATCGAAGACGAAGTAGCGCCCGATCTCGGCGCCGATCATGACACGTGCGCGCGAGAGCGCCGTCGAGCCGACGTTGAGCGGATCGAGCCCGCCGGCCTCCTGGAACGCCGCGCTGGTGGCGCGGACATATTCGAGCGCCCCCTTGGGCACGATGCGCATCTGATCCTTGGTCCAGTAATAACTGACCTCGGTCAGCGCGCCATCGACCGCAGCACGATAGCCGGCCGTCGCGAAGCCGACGCCGGTATCCCGGCTGGAATGGACCTTGCCGAACCCGTGTACCACCGCGAAGGCCCAGGTCCACGGGCCCTTGTCGACCGAGCCGTTGAAGCCGATCTGCGTCAGGTCCATCGTCGCCGACTGCAGCGCCAGCGGCACGTCAACGTCGGTATGGCTCTGGTCGACCGAGAAGCCGAGATTGACACCCGGCGCGACCCGCGCGCCGAAGCCGGCAACGCCGCCAAACGTGTTGCGCTTGTCGCCGACGAAGTCGCCTTGCGGATCAGTCCGCACCGAGATGCCGTAGCCCTCGAACCACGTGCGGTAGCGCGGATCTTCCGTAGCTGCGGACGCCCCGCCCCCGCCGGGATTGGTGCGGAAGGCGCGGTTGACGCCGCCCGATGCCTGGTTGCCCAGCCGCTCCAGGAAATTCGAGCCGAGATTGAGCGCACTGCTGCCGATCGACTGGTCGTAATTGATCGAGGTCGAGGTCGGGGTCGGTGACGGCGTGGGCGTTGGGGTCGGCGTGGGGGTTGGCGTTGGTGTCGGCGTTGGCGTTGGCGTTTGCGCCAGAACCGGCGTGGCCGACATCATCACGGCGAATGCGCACGCCATCATAATGGCCGTCGCGATCCGGCGGACGCGGTCCAGCCCGATCGTCTGCCGTATCCCTGACGGCTGCGAGGTGCAGCGCATGACGACTAATCCCGAAGCAAAGGGCGGTCCGCAAAAATGCAACACGGGCGGCTCGCGTGTGCGGCGATTTGTGCCGAACTGCCACGGAGGGTCAACCGGTTGGCACGCTGTGACCGAGGCTATTGCCCTCGATTGTGGTTCCGCGGCCACAGGTCGCAAATAGCAGACGATAGCCCCGGCCCCGGTCTTGAAATTCGCGCGCGGCTTGCTAACGCGCGATTTTCATGTTGCAATATCCGACACAATCGGAATTGGCCGCTCGACTGTGCGTTTCGCGACGATGAGACTCGAACAGACTTCCGGAAGCCCGTTTGTGGCGTGGCACGCGAAAAAGCGGCCGCGTCTTTTTTTATCTAGTGGAGGAGACTAGCGATGCCGCAAAAGGGCACCGTCAAATGGTTCAACCCGACCAAGGGCTATGGGTTCATCAAGCCGAACGGCGGCGACAAGGACGTGTTCGTCCACATCTCCGCCGTCGAGCGTGCCGGACTCTCCACCCTCAACGAGAACCAGGTGGTTGAATACGACCTCGTGGAGAACCGCGGCAAATCATCCGCGGAGAACCTCAAGGTCTCCTGACTTCTCTCACCACAAGCGAGAGATCATGACGTTGCCCCCGGCTCTGCCGGGGGATTTCGTTTGGGGGAGACGAAACGAAGGCGACGCCTCAGCTCACCACCGGCGCAACCAAAAAATTCTCCGACGCGGAGCTGCCCGCCGTCCTGCAGACATCGCCCTCGATCCGGACCTTGCCGGTCGCCAGCAGCCGCAGCGCTTCGGGATAGATGCGGTGCTCGACTTCGAGGATGCGCTCCGACAGCGTGTCCGCCGTGTCGTGGTCGCCGACGGGAACCGCGCCCTGCATCACGATCGGGCCGGCATCGGTCTCGGGAATGACGAAGTGTACCGTCGCACCGGACAGCTTTACACCGGCGCGCAGGGCCTGGCCGTGCGGGTCGAGGCCGGGGAACGACGGCAGCAGCGAGGGATGGATGTTGAGCATCCGCCCGTACCAGGCTTTTGTGAACTCGGCCGTGAACAGGCGCATGAAGCCGCCGAGGCAGATCAGCTCGATGCCGTGCTGGTCGAGAGCTGCCTGCAGCACCTTTTCGAAGCCGGCGCGGTCCTTGCCGAACGGCTTGCTCTCGATCACCAGCGTGTTGACGCCGCTTGCCTTGGCCCGTTCGAGCCCGAGCGCATCGGCCTTGTTCGAGATGACGAGCGATATCTCCGCCGGGAAATCCGCGGCAGCGGCTGCCTTGATCAGCGCGGCCATATTGGAGCCGCGACCGGAGATCAGAATTGCGACGCGGCGCTTCATCACAGCGCCAGATCGAGGTGACCGTTATAGACGACGCGGTGCTCGCCCTCAGCCGGGATCACGGTGCCGAGCTGCGCCACGGTCTCGCCGGCGTCGGTGAAGACCCGCACGACCTCGTCGACCTTGTCCGGCTCGACGATCGCGATCATGCCGATGCCGCAATTGAAGGTCCGCAGCATCTCGAGCTCGGCGATGCCGGCCTGCGCGGCGAGCCATTTGAACACCGGCAGGACCGGCAGGCGCGCGAGATCGATGCCGACGCCGAGATCCTTCGGCAGGACGCGCGGAATGTTGTCGGTGAAGCCGCCGCCGGTGATATGGGCGAGCCCCTTCACCGCGCCGGTCTCGCGGATCGCCCGCAGGCAGGATTTGACGTAGAGCTTCGTCGGCGTCAGCAGCGCGCCGCCGAGCGTCATGACGGGCGCAAACGGCGCCGGGGCCCCGAAGCCAAGGCCGGATTGTTCCACGATCTTGCGCACCAGCGAGAAGCCGTTGGAGTGCACGCCCGACGAGGCGAGGCCGATCACGGCGTCGCCCGCGGCGATATCCTTGCGCGGCAACAGGGTACCGCGCTCGGCGGCGCCGACGGCAAAGCCGCCGAGGTCGTAATCGCCGTCCTTGTAGAGGCCGGGCATCTCGGCGGTCTCGCCGCCGATCAGGGCGCAGCCGGATTCACGGCAGCCTTCGGCAACGCCGGCAACGATCGCGGCGGTGGCCTCCGGGTCGAGCTTGCCGCAGGCGAAATAGTCCAGAAAGAACAGCGGCTCGGCGCCCTGCACCACGAGGTCGTTGACGCTCATGGCGACGAGGTCGATGCCGATCCCGCCATGCAGGCCGGTCTCGATCGCGATCTTGACCTTGGTTCCGACGCCGTCGGTGGCGGCCACCAGGACTGGGTCCTTGAAACCGGCCGCCTTGAGGTCGAACAGGCCGCCGAAGCCGCCGATCTCGGCGTCGGCGCCGGGGCGCGCGGTGGCGCGCACCATCGGCTTGATCAGGTCGACCAGGCGGTTGCCCGCATCGATATCGACGCCTGAATCGGCGTAAGTGAGGCCGTTTTTGCGGTCGGTCATGCCCGATTTCCAGTGGGTTTGCGGCTGGTTACGTCGAATTCCGGGGATGCGCAATGGCTCGCATGGCGCTCCCGGGCGTACTATGTAGATATCAACCGGTTCAGCCTCCAAGGGGCCGGATTCGAGGTCAGGCCGGGTGCCGGGAAGCGCCGCGTGAGTATTCCGAACATCATTACCCTGGGCCGCATCATGCTGGTCCCGATCATCGTCTGGGCCATCGTGTCGAGCCAAATGGAGGTGGCATTCGCCGTCTTCCTGATCGCGGGCATCAGCGACGCCGTCGACGGCTTCCTGGCCAAGCGCTTCAACATGCGCAGCGAGCTCGGTGCCCTGCTGGACCCGCTCGCCGACAAGGCGCTCCTGGTCTCGATCTATCTCGCCCTCGGCATCTGGGGCGACATCCCGCGCTGGGTCGTGATCCTGGTGGTGTCGCGCGACATCATGATCGTCACTGCGGTGATCGTGTCCTGGCTGTTCGACAAGCCGGTCGAGATGAAGCCGTCGAAAGTATCCAAGCTAAACACAGCCGCCCAGGTCGCCTACGCCGCCTTGGTGCTGGCATCTCTTGCCTTCGGCTTCAAGCCTGCGCCCTATGATATGATCATGATGGGCCTCGTCACGGTCTTCACGCTCTCCTCCGTGTCGCTCTATCTCGTGGAGTGGCTGCGGCACATGAGCACGATCGAGGCCAAATGAGCTGGGAGGCGGCCCCGCAAAGGCCAACTCCCGCGCGATCAAGTCGAATCTCTCAAAGCGAAGCCGGCGCGCCGGCATGGAGCAAAGCTAGCGTGGCAGGCCGCGTTCAACCCCGACAATTGGCGTTTTCGCTTCCGCATGCGGAGAGCCTCAGCCGGGACAATTTCCTCGAAGGACCCGCCAACGCCGCCGGCCTCGCCTTGATCGACGGCTGGCCGGAATGGCCGAACCGCATCATGTGGCTGGCCGGCCCCGAAGGCAGCGGCAAGAGCCATTTGGCCGCGATCTGGGCGGAGGAAGCCGGCGCGCGCTCGACGACGGCGAATGGACTGACCGCCCCAGGCGTTCCGGCCGCGCTCGCCACCGGCGCGCTGGTGGTCGAGGATCTCAAGGCCGGGGATTTTGACGAACGCGCCCTCTTCCACCTGATGAACCTCGCCCGGGAGGACGGCGCCTACGTGCTCTTCACCGGGCGCGACGCGCCGGCCTCGCTCGAGATCGAGCTCCGCGATCTGCGCTCGCGGCTGCGCACCGTGCCCGTGGTCGCGCTGCTGCCGCCCGACGACCAGCTGTTCCGCGGCCTGATCGTCAAATTCTGCGCCGATCGCCAGCTCACCGTGGACGAGAGCGTGGTCGGCTACCTCGCCACCCGGCTGGAGCGGTCCTCGGCGGCGGCCCGGCAGGCTGTGGAGTTGCTCGACAGCGAGGCCCTGCGCCTCGGCCGCCCGGTCACAAGGGCGCTGGCCGCCGAGCTGCTGCGGGACGCCTGACCCCCGCCCGGGTCCCGACGCCGCTTGACTGCGCGGAACCGCGGAACATCAATGTCATCGAAACGTCATCGCTCTAACACATGCTCCCGCCGGTTTTGCGCATAGCTCGCAAATTGGGGTGAACTGGATGGATCGACTTCTCATGGACTCAGCGCAAGCCGTTGAAACAAAAGAAAAAGCCCCGGAAACCGAGGGCCTTCCGGCGATCGCATCGAGCCCCGAACGGTTCATCAACCGCGAGCTGTCCTGGCTGCATTTCAACCGCCGCGTCCTCGAGGAATCGGTCAATCCCAGCCATCCCGTGCTGGAGCGGGTGCGATTCCTGTCGATTTCGGCAAACAACCTCGACGAATTCTTCATGGTCCGCGTCGCCGGCATCAAGGCCCAGGTGCGCGAGGGCATCGCCGAGCGCAGCCCCGACGGCCTGACGCCGTCCGAGCAGCTCGCGCTGATCAACCGCACGGTGTCCCAGCTTGCCTCCGACCAGCAGGCGATCTGGCGTGATCTGCGCGGCACGTTGGCCGATGTCGGCATCGTTCTGGTGGACGGCAAGGACGTCACCAAGGCGGAGCGGACCTGGGTCGAGGACTACTTCCTCAACAACGTCTTCCCGCTGCTCACCCCGCTGGCGATCGACCCGGCCCACCCCTTCCCGTTCATTCCGAGCCTCGGCTTCACCATCGCGCTCCAGCTCACCCGCGCCGCCGACGGCAGGCAGATGAACGCGCTGATCCGCATGCCCGGCAAGATCGACCGCTTCATCCGGTTGCCGTCCGAAGGCAAGACCGTCCGGCTCATTTCGCTGGAGCAGGCCACCGGGCTGTTCATCAACCGCCTGTTTCCCGGCTACAATCTGCACGGCCAGGGCGCCTTCCGCATCATCCGCGACTCCGAACTCGAAATCGAGGAAGAGGCCGAAGACCTCGTCCGCCTGTTCGAGACCGCGCTGAAGCGCCGCCGCCGCGGATCGGTGATCCGGCTCGAGATCGACGCCAAGATGCCGGAAGAGCTGCGCAGCTTCGTGCAGCACGCGCTCTCGGCCGCCGACGACGAGGTGTTTCTGGTCGACGGCGTGCAGGCGATGAACGAGCTCTCGCAGCTCACCCGCCTCGACCGGCCCGACCTCGAATTCACTCCTTACGTGCCGCGCCACCCCGAGCGGGTGCGCGAGCATGGCGGCGACATCTTTGCCGCGATCCGGCAGAAGGACCTGATCGTCCACCACCCCTATGAGTCCTTCGACGTCGTCGTGCAGTTCCTGCAGCAGGCCGCGCGCGACCCCGATGTCGTCGCGATCAAGCAGACGCTCTACCGCACCTCCAACAACTCGCCGATCGTGCGCGCGCTCGCCGAGGCTGCCGAGGCCGGCAAGTCCGTCACCGCGCTGATCGAGCTCAAGGCGCGCTTCGACGAGGAGGCCAATATCCGCTGGGCGCGCGACCTGGAGCGCGCCGGCGTGCAGGTCGTCTACGGGTTCCTCGAATTGAAGACGCACGCGAAACTCTCGATGGTGGTACGCCGCGAGGGCGGCAGCCTCACGACCTACGTCCACACCGGCACCGGCAACTACCACCCGGTCACCGCGCGTATCTATACCGACCTCTCCTACTTCACCTCGGATCCGACCATCGGGCGCGATGCCGCGCGCGTGTTCAACTTCATCACCGGCTATGCGGCGCCGAGCGATCTGGAAAAGATGGCGGTCTCGCCGCTCACCTTGCGCAAGCGCATCATCGAGCACATCCAGGGCGAGACCGCGCATGCGCGGCACGGCCGTCCCGGCGCGGTCTGGATGAAGATGAATGCGCTGGTCGACCCCGACATCATCGACGCGCTCTACGAGGCCTCGCAGGCCGGCGTGCAGGTCGAGCTCGTGGTGCGCGGTATCTGTTGCCTGCGTCCTGGTATTCCCGGCCTGTCGGAGAACATCCGCGTCAAGTCGATCATCGGACGCTTCCTGGAACACGGCCGAATCTACTGCTTCGGCATGGGCCAGGGCCTGCCGAGCGCGAAAGCGGCTGTGTATATCTCCTCGGCCGACATGATGCCGCGCAACCTCGACCGCCGCGTCGAGGTGCTGTGTCCGCTGCAAAATCCCACGGTGCATCAGCAGGTTCTCGAACAGATCATGGTCGCGAATCTGAAGGACAATGAGCAAAGCTGGCAGTTGTTGCCGGACGGGTCCTCAACGCGTATGAAGGCCGCGAAGGGCGAGGAGCCTTTCAACGTCCACAACTATTTCATGACAAATCCGAGTCTGTCTGGCCGTGGAAAGTCGCTCAAGGAATCCTCGCCGCGCCGCCTCACGCGCCGGAATGAACGTCATCAATCCTGATCCGGGATCCCTGACGTGACGCGGCCGCGCAAGCGCGGCGCCACTGTCGCGGTCATCGACATCGGTTCCAACTCGGTCCGTCTCGTCGTCTACGAGGCGCTGGCGCGGAGCCTCATTCCGATCTTCAACGAGAAGACGCTGTGCGGCCTCGGGCGCGAGGTGCAGAGCACGGGCCTGCTCGCCCCCGACGCCGTCGACAAGGCGCTGACCTCGCTCAAGCGCTTCCGCGCGCTGTGCCGGGTGATGCAGGTCGGGCGCGTGTTCGCGATCGCCACTGCAGCGTGCCGCGATGCCTCCAACGGCCCCGACTTCATCGCGAAAGCCGAGCGCATCTGCGCCGTCAAGATCGAGATCCTGTCGGGCCCGCGCGAGGCGCGGCTGTCGGCGCTCGGCGTGATCTCCGGCATCCACCATCCCGACGGCATCGTCGGCGATCTCGGCGGCGGCTCGCTCGAGCTGATCGACGTGCGCAGGAACAGCGTGCGCAGCGGCGTCACGCTGCCGCTCGGCGGCCTTGCGCTGCAGGATCTCGCGCACAAATCGCTCAAGCGCGCCGACCGCATCGTGCGCGCGGAGATCGACGAGGTGCAGCTGCTCGCTGCCGGCCGCGGCCGCACCTTCTACGCCGTCGGCGGCACCTGGCGCGCGCTCGCGCGCATCCACATCATCCAGAGCGGCTATCCGCTCCAGGTGATGCACGGCTACTCGATTTCCGCGGCTGAGGCGCTCGACTTCTCGCGCCGCCTGCGCCGGCTTGCGGCCGCCGACATGCTCGCCGACATCGAGATCGTCGCCGACGCGCGCCGCCCTCTCCTCACCTATGCGGCGCTGGTGCTCGAGCACATCATCCGCGTCGCAAAACCCAAGAACATCGTGTTCTCCACCTTCGGCGTGCGCGAGGGCCTGCTGCACGAGAAGCTGCCGGAGGCCGAGCGCAACAAGGACGGCCTGATCTGCGCAGCCGAGGAGCTCAACCAGCTGCTGTCACGCTCGGCCAAGCACGCCCGCGAGCTGATCGCCTGGACCGACCGCCTGGTGCGCGTCGTGAAGCTGCGCGAGACCGAGGAGGACCGCCGCCTGCGCCACACCGCGTGCCTGCTCTCCGACATCGGCTGGCGCGTGCATCCCGACCACCGCGGCGAGCAGACGCTGAGCCTCGTCGTCAACGGCAATTTCGGCGCGATCACCCACACCGAGCGCGCCTTCGTCGGCCTGTCGGTGTTCTATCGCTACGCTGGCCTCAGCGAGGAAAACCAGCCGCCGGTCACCACGCAGGAGCTGCTGACCCCGGCGCAGCTCGAACGCGCCCGCCTGCTCGGCGCGGCATTCCGTGTCGCGCATCTGATCTCGGCGGCGCGCCCAGGCGTCTTGCCCGCCACGCATTTCCGCACCCAGGGCCGCAAATTGATGCTGGTGTTCGAGCATCGGCTCGTCGACCTCGTCGCCGACCGCGTCGGCAGCCGCTTCAAGCAGCTCGCCCGCCTGGTCGGCCGTTCGGGGTCGATCGTAAGGCGGTAATTCACCTCTCCCTGTTGGAGAGGTGACGCGGGCGCCCCCTCGAAAAGCTTACTCCGCCGACGCCTTGGCGTGGCGCTCGGAGGATTCGAGCGCTGCCGCACTCAGACTGCGCCGGCGCCAGATGGTGCCGACGACCAGCACGACGACGACGCCGAGCGCTGCGCAGAGATATTCGCCGCCTCCCCCGCCATGGCCGAATTGCGGCGGGATGCGGAACGCGCCGAGGATCGAATCCAGCGAGGCGCCGAGCGGGCCGTCGAACAGCGTGTGCAGCCTCGGCGCGATGCCTGGATCGGTCGCGATCACTTCGCCCGCGATCCAGCCGAGCAGCGCCGCACCGGCCCACACCAGCACCGGCAGCTTGGCCAGCAGGGCCATGATCAGCGCCGCACCGGCGACGATCAAGGGAACGCTGATGGCAAGGCCGAGGATCAGCAGCGGCACGCTGCCATTGGCAGCAGCGGCGACCGCAATGACGTTGTCCAGACTCATGACGATGTCGGCGACCACGACGATCTGGATGGCCTGCCACAGATGCGAGGCGGACTCGACGTCGTCCTCGTCCTCGTTCTCCGGCACCAAGAGCTTGGCCGCGATCACGATCAGCGCGAGACCGCCGACCAGCTTGAGGTACGGCAGCTCCATCAGGGTCGCGACGATGCCGGTGAAGATGATGCGCAGCATCACCGCCGCGCCCGCACCGAAGATCATGCCCCACAGCCGGTGCCGCGGCGAGAGACCGCGGCAGGCGAGCGCGATCACCAGCGCGTTGTCGCCAGACAAGAGGATGTTGATCCAGATGATCTTGCCGACCGCAATCCAGAAGGTCGGTTCGGCCATCTCATTGCGGAACTGGGTGAAGAACGCCCCGATCGTAGCGGGATCGAAGATCTGCCAGAGCCAGCTCACAATAAGTCCTTTCGCCCAGTCGCCTTAACTCTTCAGCTGATCGATCAGCCGACGATCTCGTTGCCCGAGAAGAACTGCGCGATCTCGATCGCGGCGGTCTCCGGCGCATCCGAGCCGTGTGCGGAGTTCTCGCCGATCGACTTTGCGTAGAGCTTGCGGATGGTACCCTCCGCCGCCTTGGACGGATCGGTCGCACCCATCGCGTCGCGATACTTGGCGATGGCGTTCTCGGCCTCCAGGACCTGGACGACGACCGGGCCCGAGGTCATGAACTCGACGAGCTCGCCGAAGAACGGGCGGGCCTTATGGACGGCATAGAAGGTCTCGGCCTGTTCCTTGGTCATGCGGATGCGCTTCTGCGCGACGATGCGCAGGCCCGCCTTCTCGATCACGGCGTTGACCGCACCGGTCAGGTTACGCGCGGTCGCGTCGGGCTTGATGATCGAGAAAGTGCGTTCGATGGCCATAATCTTGTCCTTGGGAAGAAAGCGGTGGTTCGGAGTTGCGGGGCTTATATCGGCGCCGTTGCCGGACGGCAAGCGACCGCCAGAGCCGTCTCACGGGCGCTTCGCCGCAGGCTGATCCGGGCGGATCAAGACGGGGATTACCGAGATTTCACCCAGATGAACCGAATCTGAAGCCCCCATTCAGGGTTTGGTTCAGCCTCGCCGGCGTAAGGTCGGGCCTATCGAAACCGAAGCCTGATCGACAGGCGGAACGTTTCGGCGGCCTTTCCATCGACGCGATAGCCCCGCGCCGGCAGTCTTGAGGAGATCACCATGTTGAGGAAACTTTCGCTTGCCGCCGTCGCCGCGGTCGCGCTGGGTGCCGCGCTGGCACCGACCTCGGCCTCCGCGCACTGGCATGGCGGCGGCTGGGGCTGGCACGGCGGCGGCTGGCATCACGGCTACGGCTGGGGTGGCCCGCGCGTCTATGCCCCCGTCTCCTACGGTTATGGCGGCTGCTATGTGCGCCGGCTGGTCCCGACCCCCTGGGGACCCCGCTGGCGACTGATCAACCGCTGCTACTGAGCCCGACAGCACCTTCTTAAAGCACCTTCCGACGGTACCTAAGCCCCCCAAGGTACCTCCTAGAGAGGCCCCGGTGATCCCCCCGCCGGGGCCTCGTTTTTGGGCGGTTGCGTCCAATTCATACAATTTTTGCTAGAACGCCGGACATCCCCAAAGAATGGCGAAACCATTTGGGGGGCCAATGACTTGGTACCGTATCGTTACTCTGCAACATGGAACCGGTCATGACTGGCCTTCTCGCCAATGACAGCGAACAGATCGACCGGCGCACCAGCCGTTCGATCTGCGATGCGGTGGGCGAACGGCTCCAGCAGAGCCTGCGCCCCGAACCCCACTTGCCGACGCATCTCGAGCAGCTCCTGAACGAGCTGAAGCGACGCGAGCGCGAGTCGCACTGAGCATGATCCGGACCCGAAGGGCCGCGCCAGCGCAAAGTGCGAAGCGGTTTTCCGGAAAGATCATGCTCAAACAATAGTCTTGCGGAAAAACGAGTTGCGTTCGACGCGCCTTGCGGTGACAAGGCCGCATGCTTTCCATCACCAACCTCTCCATCCGCCTCGCCGGACGCCTTTTGATTGACCAGAGTTCCGTGCAGATCACGCCCGGATCCCGCGTCGGCATGGTCGGGCGCAATGGCACCGGCAAGTCGACCCTGTTCAAGGTGATCCGGGGTGAGCTGGCGGCCGAGCACGGCACGGTGACCCTGCCGCCGCGCTGGCGCGTCGGCAGCCTGGCGCAGGAGGCTCCGAATGGTCCCGAAAGCCTGATCACGGTCGTGCTCAAGGCCGACCTCGAACGTGACGCGCTGCTGCACGAAGCAGAGAGCGCGACCGATCCGCATCGGATCGCCGAGATCCAGACCCGGCTCGTCGACATCGACGCGCATTCGGCGCCCGCACGCGCGGCTGCGATCCTCTCCGGCCTCGGCTTCTCCGCCGCCGATCAGCTCCGTCCCTGCGCCGAATTCTCCGGCGGCTGGCGGATGCGCGTCGCGCTCGCCGCGACGCTGTTCGCCGCCCCCGATCTGTTGCTGCTCGACGAGCCCACCAACTATCTCGACCTCGAAGGCACGCTGTGGCTGGAGGATCACCTCGCGCACTATCCGCGCACGGTGATCGTGATCAGCCACGACCGCGACCTCCTGGAAAGCTCGGTCGACCAGATCCTGCACCTCGAGCGCGGCAAGCTCACGCTCTACAAAGGCAGCTATTCCTCGTTCGAGGAGCAGCGCGCCGCGCGCGAGCTGCTCGATGCCAAAGCGGTCAAGCGACAAGAGGCCGAGCGCGCCCGCCTGCAGGCCTTCGTCGACCGTTTCAAGGCCAAGGCCTCGAAGGCCCGCCAGGCGCAGTCACGCGTCAAGATGCTGGAGCGGCTGAAGCCGATCACGGCGCTCGTCACCGAGGACGTGCGCGAGATCAGCTTTCCCGCGCCGGAGAAGATCCTGTCGCCGCCGATCATCGCCGTCGACAACGCCTCGGTCGGCTACGATCCGGCGAGTCCCGTGCTGGGCCGCGTGACCTTGCGCATCGACAATGACGACCGCATCGCGCTGCTGGGAGCCAACGGCAACGGCAAGTCGACACTGGTCAAGCTGCTCGCCGGGCGCCTGGCGCCGTTCTCGGGCAAAGTGACGCGCGCGGACAAGCTGTCGATCGCCTATTTCGCGCAGCACCAGCTCGACGAGCTCAACGAGGACGCCTCCGCCTACGACCACGTCCGCAAGCTGATGGGCGATGCGCCCGAAGCAAAAGTCCGGGCGCGCGCCGGCGCGATCGGCTTCTCCGGCAAGGCCGCCGACACCAAGGCGGGCAAATTGTCGGGCGGCGAGAAGGCGCGGCTGCTACTCGGCCTTGCCACCTTCTTCGGCCCCAACATGATCATCCTGGACGAGCCCACCAACCATCTCGACATCGACAGCCGCGGCGCGCTCGCGGAGGCAATCAACGAGTTCCCCGGCGCGGTGATCATGGTCTCGCACGACCGCTATTTGATCGAGGCCTGCGCCGATCGGCTCTGGATCGTCGCCGACCGCACCGTCACCAATTACGACGGCGACCTCGACGAATACCGCCGCCTGGTGCTATCGGCGCGCAATGCGGAACCCGCGCCGCGCGAACGCAGTGCGCCAAGCGAAAAGCCGCAGCGTCCGAAGTCGGACAATCGCGGCTCGCTGAGGAAGCGCATCGCGGAGGCCGAAGCCGAGATCGCCCGCGTCGGCGACATCATCGCCAAGATCGACACGGCGCTCGCCCTGCCCGACATTTTTACGCGCGATCCCAAGCAGGCCGCGCAATTGTCAAAAGCGCGCGCCAATGCCGCCGACGCGCTGGCGCGCGCGGAAGAGCAATGGCTGGAGGCGAGCACGCAGTTCGACGAGGCGGCGGGGTAGATTCAAAACCTCGAAAACAACCCCATGCACAGTACAGGTAATGAATCACCTAGCCGCAAGTCACTGAACCGCGTGATCTTTACTCAATCCGCATATTGCCCCGCCGCCTTGATGATCGGCGCCCAGCGATCGACCTCGCTGGCCAGCATCGCACCTAACGCCTCCGGCGTCGCCTTGTCCTGCGGGACCGGCTCGGTGTTGATGTCGTTGAACCGGGCGATCAATGTAGGATCCCTCAGCGCGGCCTGAAGCGCCGCCGTCAGCTTCTGAACGACCGCGGGCGGCGTGCCCTTGGGAGCATAGAGGCCGTGCCAGACGCCGAGCTCGAAACCCTTGAGGCCGGCCTCGTCAGCGGTCGGCAGATCGGGAAGGCTCTTCAGCCGCTCCTTGGTGGTGATCGCATAGGCCTTGACCTGTTTGGCCGTGATCGGGCCGGTCGTGTTCGTCGCCTGGTCGCAGGTGAGATCGATCTGCTTGCCGAGCAGATCGTTCATGATCGGACCATTGCCCTTGTAGGGCACCGTGGTGAGCTGCTTCTGGATCGCCGTCATGAACAGCATGCCGCAGAGATGCGATGCCGCACCTAACCCGGCATTGGCATAAGTCAGCTTGTCGCCCTGCTGCTGGGCGTAGGCGACCAGTTCCTTGAGCGTGTCGGCCGGGAAATCCGGACGCGCGATGATGGTCATCGGCGCATTGGTCACAAGCCCGATCGGCGCAAAGGCCGTCTTCGTGTCGTAGCTCAGATTGCGGTACAGCGTGGCCGCGGTCGAAATGCCGACGTGATGGACCAGCAGCGTGTAGCCGTCCGGCTGGGCACGCGCGGCGCGGGTGGTGCCGATCGTGCCGCCGGCGCCGGTCGCGTTCTCGACGATGATCTGCTGGCCGAGCGATTTCCCCATCGCCGCCGCGGTCAGGCGCGCGATGGTATCCGTCGGTCCGCCCGCGGCGTACGGCACCAGCACGGTAATCGGCCGCGACGGATAGTCCTGGGCAACCGCCGAGCCGAGCGACATGAGCAGAGCCGATACGAGGGCAATGAACCGCACGATTTCCTCCAGTTTTTTTCTCACGCCATATGAGCGCATTCTCGGCCGCACCGCCATCACGAAAGCGATTTCAGCAAAAGTGTCGCAATCACGATCATGATCGCGCATCCGACGCGGGTGGATATCGGTTGCGCATGGTCTCTCCGGAAAACCGCTTGAAAAGGCTCGAGCAAACATTCGCTGATTTTGGTCACGCGCATGCGCTGTCAATTCGCGACGACGAACAGCTTCGAAACAGACGTAGCACATGGCGCGCAACAGACCTGCGCAACGAGGCGGGTATCGGCATCAACCTATCCGATGAGCCTTGGCTCGCGCAGGTTCACTCGCCTCGTGCCGATGAAGGCATGACGCTCAGCGTCTATTCGCTCAAGCCGGACTCGAACTGGAAACCGCTCACCCGCCAACTCCTCGTGAGATCGAGAAGATGTGGCCCCAGAAAACCACGTTCCGGGGACTGAGCGGTCAGGTCCTGTCGTTCGAAGATGCAACGAAGGGACGGCCATAGCCCGTCCCGCAAGCTCGCCTTACGCCGACTTCTTCTTCGGCTTCGGCTTGGCCGTCTTTGGCATGACCGGCGCTTCCGGCGTGCCCTCGATCGAGGACAAGCGTCCGGACGTGAACGTGTAGATGCCGGCGCGCGGCCCGCTCGTCCAGGTGACCACCGCGACGCGACGGCCGGCGGCGTCATTGGAGAGATTGACGGTCGAGGGCGCGCCGATGCCGCGCACCACGTCGCACTCGGTGTGGCCCAGCGCGACGGTGCCGCCCACGGGCGCCGTCGTCGATGCATTGGCGTCGGCCGGCCCGGGCGGCGGCGCCATGCCGGGACAGGCGCCGTCGGCGCTAACCAGATCCTCGGCGCCCACCGGCTTGTCCGGGGTCAGCGGCGGCGATTCGATCGAGATGTTCTTGATGAAGAGACGCCCCGGTCTCTGGAACCATTCGGCATCCTTCGACAGCAGATCGGTCCCCGAGCAGCCCGCGAGCAGCGGCGCTACGGCGGCCAACGCAACTATGAGCGAGCCGGGAAGCTTTTGATGTCGCACGATAAACTAAATTCCCCGCGTGAAGGACCAGCCCTAAGCGATTGTCCCAACATCACTTTGCGGCACGAAGGTGGCCAAAGCCAGCATCGCCCGGAAAGTACAAATTATCATTAATTGCGTTGGAGGGCTAATTCCGACGCTGCCACCGGCCCCGTTCGTCGGCCTGCCAATAGGTGACATCAAATCCCCGCGCCTTGCAATCCGTCCAGGCTGTGCGGGCCAAAGCGAGCGCATCCGGATCGTCGCCGTTGAACAGCAGCACCATGCGCTCATAGCCCTGCGCGTCCTCCGGCAGTGCGGCGTTGTCGACCAGGAAGCGGACATTGGCGCGGTTGGGATTGCCCTCCTCGATCGCCAGCACGATCGGCTGATCGGCGGCATCGTTCACCCGCCACGTCGCGTGCGGCAGGAAGGAATCGTCGCGATAGGTCCACAAATGCGCGTCGAGCGCGTCGGCGCGCTCCTCCGAGGTCGATTGCACCACGACGCGCCAGCCGCGCTCGAGCGATTTCTCGAGAAGCGGCGGCAACACGTTCTCTACCGTCATGTTTTGCAGATGGTAGAACAGCACTTCGGTCATTTGGTCACTTGCGCTCGTAATGGTCGGCGACCAGCCGGTCGAGCAGGCGGACGCCGTAGCCGCTTCCCCAGCTCTGGTTGATGTCGGTCTTCGGCGCGCCCATGGCGGTGCCGGCGATATCGAGATGCGCCCAGGGCGTGCCGTCGACGAAGCGCTGCAGGAACTGCGCGGCCGTGATCGAGCCGCCATGGCGGCCGCCGGTGTTCTTCATGTCGGCGAACTGGGAATCGATCAGCTTGTCGTATTCCGGCCCGAGCGGCAGGCGCCAGACCTTCTCTCCGCTCTCGAGGCCGGCCGCGAGCAGGCGCTCGGCGAGTTCGTCGTTGTTGGAGAACATGCCGGCATGCTCGGTCCCGAGCGCGACCACGATCGCACCGGTCAACGTCGCCAGATCCACCATGAATTTCGGCTTCAGCTTCTTGGCGACGTACCAGAGCACGTCGGCGAGCACGAGGCGGCCTTCGGCGTCGGTATTGATGATCTCGATGGTCTGGCCCGACATCGAGGTGACGATGTCGCCCGGCCGCTGTGCATTGCCGTCGGGCATGTTCTCGACGAGGCCGATGGCGCCGACCACGTTGGCCTTGGCCTTGCGCGCCGCCAGCGCGTGCATCAGGCCGACGACGCAGGCCGCCCCGCCCATGTCACCCTTCATGTCCTCCATGCTGCCGGCCGGCTTGATCGAGATGCCGCCGGTGTCGAAGCAGACGCCCTTGCCGACGAAGGCGACCGGCGCCTCACCCTTCTTGGCCCCGTCCCAGCGCATGATCACGGTGCGGCTCGGCCGCGCCGAGCCCTGGCCGACGCCGAGCAGCGCGCCCATGCCGAGCTTCTGCATCGCCTTGACGTCGAGCACCTCGATCTTGACGCCGAGCTTGCGGAGCTGACCGGCGCGGCGCGCGAACTCCTCGGGGAACAGCACATTCGGCGGCTCGTTCACGAGGTCGCGGGCGATGACCACGCCGTCGACGACGTGGCCGGCCGAGGCAAAAGCCTTCTTCGCAGCAGTTGCGTCGCCAACCGCCAGCGAGATGTCGGCGCGCGAGCCGCCCTCCTCGCCGTCCTTCTTCTTGGTCTTGTAGCGGTCGAATTTGTAGGCGCGTAAGCGAAGGCCCGAGGCGATCGCGACCGCCTGCTCGCTCGTCATCGCGCCGCCGGGCAATTCCGCCATGATGGTCATGGCAGCTGTACCGGCCGTGAGCTTGCTCGCCGCCACGCCGCCGAACTTGAGGAAATCGCTCGCCTTCAGGCTCGCCGGCTTGCCGGCCCCGATCACCACCAGACGGGTGGCTTTCACGCCCTCCGGCGCCAGGATGTCCAGGGCCGCCCCGCTTTTACCTCTAAAGCCGGAGGCGGAGGCCGCCCGCTTCACGAGGTCGACAGCGCTTCCGAGCGCCTTGGCCGTCGCCGGGCCGAGCTTCAGGCCGTCGTCGCAGAACACGACCAGGATGCCACGGGCGGCAGCAGACAACGGGACGAAGCCGACCTTGATGGCATCGGACATGGGTAACTCCTCCAAAACATGGGGCTTTTTGCCGTTCTGCGGTCCCGGCCACAGGCCGGAGCTGAACGACGATTCACTGGACTTTACCCACTATGGGCCACCGGCCCGGCAGATGCCAAGCACCGCCGTGGCCGCCAGGCCACATCGAGCGAAATATTAACCATATATTGAGGGTGCCACGGGGCAGCCATTTTGTTGACGGATCAACGGGATGGTAGTGAGAGAGTAAGCCGGTGGAAGCGGTGGTTGGCCGACCTTGGGGATCCCCTGACCGGGATTGGTCGGACAGCCGGAGTTGCGGCCTGCAGTGGGGCTTGGTGGGATTCGTGCGGTAGCGCATGGGGTCGATCGATAGGTATATTTTCCGCACGACGCTGGCGTCGTTTGCGCTGGTCCTGGTCAGCCTCACCGGCGTGATCTGGATTACGCAGGCGTTGCGCGGCATCGACCTGATGACGAGCCAAGGTCAGACCATCCTTACCTTCCTCGGCATCACCAGCCTCGTCATTCCGGCGCTGGTCCTGATCATCTCGCCGATCGCGCTGATGATCGCGATCTCGCACACGCTGAACAAGCTCGCGACCGATTCCGAGATCATCGTGATGAATGCCGCCGGCTTCTCGCCGTTCCGGCTGTTCTATCCGTTCTTCTACGCCACCTGCGTGGTGGCGGCGCTGGTCGCCTTCATCGCGGCCTATCTGGCGCCCGACGGCATGCGGCGGATCAAGCAGTGGGACGCCGAGATCACCGCCGACGTGCTCACCAACATCCTCCAGCCCGGCCGCTTCGCCCAGCTCGACAAGAACCTGACGATCCGGATCCGCGAGCGGCAGCCCGGCGGCATCCTGGCCGGCATCTTCATCGACGACCGCCGCGATCCGAACGAGCGCGTCTCGATCGTCGCCGAGCAGGGCGAGGTCGTGAAGAACGAGAACGGCTCGTTCCTGGTGCTGAAGGACGGCAACCTGCAGCGCTTCGAGGCCGGCAAGCGCGATCCCGCGCTGGTGGCGTTCGGGCGCTACGGCTTCGACATGTCGAAGTTCGGCAATCAGGGCCGTGACGTCACCCTCGGCATCCGCGAGCGCTATCTCTGGGAGCTGTTCTCGCCATCCGAGGACGATCCCGTCTACAAGCAGATTCCCGGGCAGTTCCGCTCAGCCCTGCACGACAGCCTGCTCGCGCCGGTCTATCCCTTTGCCTTTGCGGTGCTGACCTTCGCCTTCCTGGGTGCGCCTCGCACCACCCGCCAGAGCCGCAACTTCTCGATCGGCTCCTCGATCTTCGCGGTGTTCGGCCTGCGCATGGCCGGCTTCGCCTGCTCGGTGATGGCGGTGAAATCGCCGGGGGCTGTGCTCGTTCAATACGCGATGGTCATCGGCGCCATCGGCATCGGGCTGTGGATGATCATCGGCGGCATCGTGGTCGAACCGCCTCCCCGCCTCGTGGAGGCCATCAACAGGTCCAACGCACGCATTGCGCGGCTGTTCGGACGGCCGGCCACAGCATGAGCATGCTCACCAACACACTCGGGCGCTATTTCGCCGGCCGCTTCGTCGTCGCGGCGCTCGGCGTGTTCGCGAGCATTTTCCTGCTGCTGGTGCTGGTCGACTACATCGAGATGGTGCGCAAGACTTCCGGCCTTGCATCCGCCTCCGCGATCATGGTGGCCGAGACCTCGCTCTTCCGGGTGCCGCAGCTTCTGGAGAAGCTGACGCCGTTCTGCATGCTGATCGGCGCCATGACCTGCTATCTCGCCCTCTCCCGCCGGCTCGAGCTCGTTGTGGCGCGCGCCGCCGGCATCTCGGCCTGGCAGTTCATCTCGCCGGCGCTCGGGAGCGCGCTCGTGATCGGGGTCATCGCCACCGTCGCGTACAATCCGATGTCGGCCAATCTGCGCGAGCTCTCCAAGCGCATGGAAGCGGAGCTGTTCGGTTCGGCACCCGGCGGCGGCATCCAGGACGCCTCCGGCTTCTGGCTCAATCAGGTGACCAGCGACGGCCAGACCATCATCAACGCCGCGCGCAGCGAGCAGCAGGGCATCCGACTCACCGGTCTCACACTGTTCCGGTTTGACACACAGCAGCACTTCAAGGAGCGCGTCGAGGCGCGCGAAGCCACGCTCGAGGCCGGCCATTGGCTGTTCAAGGGCGTCCGCCGCTTCACGCTGGACGGGCCGCCGGTCGACCAGGCCAGCCTGGAGATTCCGACGACGCTGACCGAGGCCCAGGTCCGTAACAGCTTTTCCACACCCGAGACTGTGTCCTTTTGGCAACTACCGAGCTACATCCGCTCTTCCGAAAGCTCAGGCTTCGCGACAGCCGGATATCGACTCCAGTATCAGAAGCTCCTGGCGCAGCCGTTTTTGCTCGCCGCCATGGTGATGCTCGCGGCCTCCGTGTCGTTGCGCTTCTTCCGGATGGGCGGCGTGCAGAAGATGGTTTTGAGTGGCGTGGGCGCAGGCTTTCTGCTCTACGTTCTGTCGAAAGTAACTGAGGACTTGAGCAAGGCTGAGTTAATGCATCCGATCGCTGCGGCGTGGTTGCCCGTTGTTGTGGGCGGCCTCACCGGCTTTTTGGCCTTGCTCTATCAGGAGGACGGTTAGTGACTGCCGTCCAACGAGGGCGCGTGTCTCGTTTGACGCGGCGTACTTTGGTGCGCGCGAACGGGGGTGGCTTGTCTATTCGCAGGCTCCTGCTGGCTGTTGCCGCCGTGGCATCGCTCGGCGGGCTGATCGACGTTGCCGCCGTGGCCCCCGCCTCTGCCCAGAGCTTCACCTACAATCCGCTGCCGCCGCGTCCGAAGCCGCCGAAGGTCGCCAACGACAACCAGATGCTGGTTCAGGCGACCGAGGTCGACTACGACTACAACAATTCGCGCGTTTCCGCGGTCGGCAACGTCCAGCTGTTCTACAACGGCACCAGCGTCGAGGCCGACAGGGTCATCTACGACCAGAAGACCAAGCGGCTTCATGCCGAAGGCAACATCCGCATGACGGATGCCGACGGCAAGATCACCTATGCCGAGATCATGGATCTCTCCGACGACTACCGCGACGGTTTCGTCGATTCGCTGCGCGTGGACACCGCCGACCAGACCCGCATGGCCGCGAGCCGCGCCGACCGCTCCAGCGGCAACTACACGGTGTTCGAGAACGGCGTCTACACGGCCTGCGCGCCGTGTAAGGACGATCCGAAGAAGCCGCCGCTGTGGCAGGTCAAGGGTGCCCGCATCATCCACGACCAGCAGGAGAAGATGCTGTATTTCGAGACGGCGCAGCTCGAGTTCTTCGGCGTGCCGCTCGCCTACATGCCCTACTTCTCGACGCCCGACCCGACCGTGAAGCGCAAGACCGGCTTCCTGATGCCGGGCTTCACCTCCTACACGACGTTCGGCTACGGCGTGGAAGTCCCGTTCTACTGGGCGATCGCGCCCGACATGGACATGACCTTCAGCCCGCGCATCACGTCCAAGCAGGGCGTGCTGTTCCAGACCGAATTCCGCCAGCGCCTGATGGACGGCGCCTACCAGATCCGCCTCTACGGCATCGACCAGCTCGATCAGAAGCAGTTCTCCGGCCTGCCCGGTGACCGCCAGTTCCGCGGCGGCGTCGAGACCAAGGGCCAGTTCGCGCTCAACGACAAATGGGTCTGGGGCTGGGACGGCGTCCTGCTGTCCGACTATTATTTCATGTCGGATTACCGCCTCGCGCAGTACCGCGATCCGCTCGGCTCGTTCCTGAACCTGCCGACCGACGCGCTGTCGCAGCTCTATCTGACCGGCGTCGGCAATCGCAGCTTCTTCGACGCGCGGACAATGTACTGGCTGAGCTTCTCGGGCAACCAGAGCCAGGTGCCGGTCGTCTATCCCGTGATCGATTACTCGAACGTGCTCAACTATCCGGTGTTCGGCGGCGAGTTCAGCTACAAGACCAATTTCGTGAACCTGTCGCGCGAGACCGCGGTGTTCGATCCGATCACGACGCTCGCCAACACCAACGGCCTGTGCACCACCACCTCGGCCGATCCGCTCGCGCGGACGCCGTCGCAGTGCCTGCTGCGCGGCTTCCCCGGCACCTACACTCGCCTCACCGCCGAAGCGCAGTGGCGCAAGTCCTATACCGATCCGTTCGGCCAGATCTGGACGCCGTTCGCCAGCCTGCGCGCCGACGCGATCAATTCCTCGGTCTCCAACCAGCCGGGCGTGTCGAACTATCTGCCCGTCGGCGACACCCAGGCATTCCGCCTGATGCCGACCGTCGGCCTCGAATACCGCTACCCCTTCATCAACGTTCAGCCCTGGGGCTCGACCACCATCGAGCCGATCGCGCAGATCATCATCCGCCCGAACGAGACCTATGCCGGCAAGCTGCCGAACGAGGACGCGCAGAGCATGGTGTTCGACGCCTCGAACCTGTTCAGCGTCGACAAGTTCTCCGGCTACGACCGCGTCGAGGGCGGCGGCCGCGCCAATGTCGGCGTGCAGTCCACCACGCAGTTCGACAGGGGCGGCGCCGTCAAGGTGCTGTTCGGCGAGTCCTACCAGCTGTTCGGCCTGAACTCCTTCGCGGTCCGGGACTCCATCAACACGGGCTTGGATTCCGGTCTCGACAAGCCGCGCTCGGATTACGTCGCCAGCGCCAGCTACTCGCCCAACCGCACCTACACCTTCAGCGTCCGCTCCCGCATGGACGAGCAGACCTGGAACGTGCAGCGCTTCGAGGCCGAAGGCCGCGCCAATTTCGATCGGTGGTCGATCAGCATGCTGTACGGCAATTACGCGGCGCAGCCGGAGCTCGGCTACCTGACGCGCCGCGAGGGCATCCTGACCTCGGGCTCGCTGAAGGTCGCGACCAACTGGGTGGTGACGGGTTCGGCGCGCTGGGACCTCGAGGCCAACAAGATCAACCAGTATGTGCTCGGCGCCGGCTATGTCGACGATTGCTTCGTGCTGGCGGCTAACTATGTAACCTCGTACAGCTACTCCGCGGGCACGACCCCGCCCACGCTGAGCCACGCGTTCATGTTCCAGATCGGTCTGCGCACGCTGGCGACCTCGTCGACGACCAGCAGTTCCGCCGGCGGCTTCCAGTGAACGGTTTGAAGTGACGGCCGCGCGGTCCCGATCGCAGGTTCACCGCGGCTGACATACGAGCGACAACAATGACTACTCCATTGCCTGCCTTCCGCGTCCTCCTCGCCATCGGTGCCGGGCTGGTCCTGACCGGCCTGCCCGCGCCGTCGCGCGCGCAGAACATCGTCGTCATGGTCAACGGCGATCCGATCACCGATTTCGACATCGACCAGCGCGCCAAGCTCGACCAGCTGACGACGCAGAAGGCTCCGGCCCGGCAGGAGGTCATCAACGAGCTGATCGACGACAGGGTGAAGCTCAAGGAGGGCAAGAAATACGGCGTCGATCCCGGTGTCAGCGACATCAACCAGTCCTACGAGGGCATGGCGCAACGCATGCGCATCTCGCCGGATCAGCTGACCAAGTCCCTCGAAGCCAAGGGCGTCCGACCTGAAACCCTGAAGGGCCGCATGAAGGCCGAGATGGTCTGGACCAGCCTCGTGCGCGGCCGCTTCAAGGAGAAGCTGCTGGTCGGCGAGCGCGACGTCGCCCAGGCCGTCCAGGCCCAGACCGGCGACAAGCTGCAGGTCGAGGGCACCGAATACAAGATGCAGCCCATCGTGCTGATCGTGCCGCGCGGCTCGTCCCCGGCCTTCCAGGAGACGCGGCTGAAGGAAGCCGAGCAGTATCGCTCCCGCGTCGGAAGCTGCGAGGAAGCCAATTCGCTGTTCCGCTCGACGCCGAACGCCACCATCCGCGAGGCCGTCACCAAGACGACGGCCGACCTGCCCGAGGCGCTGCGCAAGGTGCTCGACGACACTCCGATCGGCCATCTGACCGCGCCGGAGGTGACCAAGGCGGGCATCGAGATGGTGGTGCTGTGCTCGCGCAAGCCGACCATGATCGACACGCCGAAGAAGCGCGAGGTCCGCGAGAAGATGTACCAGGAGAAGTACGAGAAGACCCAGAAGGCCTATCTCGAAGAGCTCCGCAAGGCGGCGATGATCGAATATCGCAACCGCTGATGGCCGACGCCCCGATCAAGCCCCTCGCCCTGACCCTGGGAGAGCCCGCGGGCATCGGCCCCGACATCACGATTGCAGCCTGGCTGCGGCGCCGTGAGTTGAACCTGCCCGCCTTCTACCTGCTCGGCGATGAGGCCTTCGTCGCGCGGCGCGCGGAGGTCATCGGCAAGGCGCTCGGCGCCGGGATCCGGATCGCCTCGGTGAGCCCCGCTGAGGCCGCGGCCGCTTTCGCCGATGCCCTGCCCGTGGTCGCGACCGGCGTGCGCGCGACGGCCGAGCCCGGCAAGCCCGACGCCACCAGCGCGCCCGCCGCGCTCGCCTCGATCCGTCAGGCGGTCACGGATGTGCGCGAGGGGCGCGCCGGCGCCGTCGTCACCAATCCGATTGCCAAGAGCGTGCTCTACCGCGCCGGCTTCCGTCATCCCGGCCACACCGAATTCCTCGCCGAGCTTGCCGCCGAGGACGGCCGCGTGCCGCAGCCGGTGATGATGCTGTGGTCGCCGCGGCTCGCCGTGGTGCCGGTAACCATCCACGTCTCCTTGCGGGAGGCGCTGAGCCAGCTCACCAGCGAATTGATCGTCTCGACCGTGCGCATCGTCGCGAGCGAGCTGAAATCCCGCTTCGGCATCGCGCGGCCGCGCATCGCGATCTCCGGCCTCAATCCGCATGCCGGCGAGGACGGCTCGCTCGGCCATGAGGAGCAGACGGTGATTGCGCCGGCGCTCAAGGTGCTACGCAATGACGGCATCGAGGCCAGGGGGCCGCTGCCAGCCGACACCATGTTCCACGAAGCTGCGCGCAACCTCTATGACTGCGCGGTCTGCATGTATCACGACCAGGCGCTGATCCCGATCAAGACCGTCGCCTTCGACGACGCGGTCAACGTCACGCTCGGCCTGCCCTTCATCCGCACTTCGCCCGATCACGGCACCGCCTTCGACATCGCCGGCACCGCCAAGGCCAATCCGGCCAGCCTGATCGCGGCGCTGCAGCTTGCAAGCCGCATGGCGGCTGCGAAAACCTGATGAGCGCGATTGACGACCTCCCGCCGCTGCGCGAGGTCATTCGCCAGCACGCGCTGTCGGCCAGGAAATCGCTCGGTCAGAATTTTCTGCTCGACCTCAACCTCACCGCGCGCATTGCGCGCGCGGCCGCGCCGCTCGAAGACTCCACCATCGTCGAGATCGGCCCGGGCCCCGGCGGGCTGACGCGCGCCCTGCTCGCGCTCGGCGCCCGGCGCGTCATCGCGATCGAGCACGACGAGCGCGCGATCCCGGCCTTGCGGGATATTTCCGCCCGCTATCCTGACAGGCTCGAGATCGTGCATGGCGATGCCATGACGTTCGACCCGCGTCCGCTGCTCTCGGGCGAACGCGCAAAGATCGTCGCCAACCTGCCCTACAACATCGCGACCCAGCTTCTCATCAATTGGCTCACGATCGAACCCTGGCCGCCCTGGTACGACATGATGGTGCTGATGTTCCAGCGCGAGGTCGGCGAGCGCATCGTCGCGCGTGAGGATGAAGAGGCCTATGGCCGTCTCGGCGTGCTCGCCAACTGGCGCTGTGAGACCAAGATCCTGTTCGATATTTCGCCGTCCGCCTTCGTGCCGCCGCCGAAGGTCACCTCCTCCGTCGTGCGCCTCAAGCCGCGCGCGGAGCCGCTCCCGTGCGATCGCAGGCTGCTCGAGCAGGTCGCGGCCGCCGCCTTCGGCCAGCGCCGCAAGATGCTGCGCCAGAGCCTGAAATCGCTGGGCGTCGATCCCGCGCGACTTGCCGCTGCCGCCGGCGTCGATGCGACGCGGCGCGCCGAGACGATTCCGATTTCAGGCTTTGTTGCCATGGCCCGTGAATTGGCGGATATACGCAACGAAGAAGCATGATCCGGAAAAGTGCGAAGCGGTTTTCCGAAAGAGATCATGCTCAAACAATGAGCTAATTTCGGAGGAAGGAATATGGCGTTGATGCGTCGGCAATCCCTGGTCAAGTTCGATGCGCCGCTGTGCGAGACCATCGTCGACACGCCGAAGCCGCAAGGCCGCGAGGTCCTCGTCCGCATCGAGCGCTGCGGCCTCTGCCATTCCGACCTGCACATCCAGGACGGCTATGCCGATCTCGGCGGCGGCAAGAAGCTCGACACCACGCGCGGCATGACGCTGCCCTTCACGCTCGGCCACGAGATCGCGGGCGTCGTCGACGAGGTCGGCCCTGACGTTCCCGCCGGTCTGGTCGGCGCGAAGAAGGCCGTGTTTCCCTGGATCGGCTGCGGCCAGTGCCGCGACTGCGCCAATGGCGACGAGAACCTCTGCGCCAAGCAGCGCTTCCTCGGCGTCTCCATCGATGGCGGCTTTGCCACCCATGTGCTGGTGCCCGACGCAAAATACCTGCTCGACTACGATCCCCTTCCCGTCAACCAGGCCGCGACCCTGATGTGCTCGGGCGTCACCGCCTACGGCGCACTCAAGCGCCTGGTCGATCGTCCGCGCCAGCGTAACCTGCTGCTGATCGGCCTCGGCGGCGTCGGCATGATGGGCCTGTCGTTCGCGCAGGCGATGTTCAAGCAGCCGATCACGGTCGCCGACCTCTCGCCGGCCGCGCGCGAGACCGCGCTGAAGAACGGCGCGGCCGTCGCCTACGATCCGGCCGAGCCGGAAGTGATCCGCCGCATCCTGAAGGAGACCGAGGGCGGCTTCGACGAGGTCGTCGATTTCGCCGGCAACGAGAAGTCGATGGCCTTTGCGGTCGCGGTCGCCGCACGCGGCGGCAAGGTGGTGGTCTCCGGCCTGATGGGCGGCCAGTTCACGCTGCCGATGGTGCAATGGGTCTACAAGCGCCTGACCGTCGAAGGCTTCATGGTCGGCACGCTCGCCGAAGGCCATGAGCTGATGGCGCTCGCCCGCGCCGGCAAGATCAAGCCGACGCCAATGCGCGAGGAGCCGATGGGCGACGTGCAGAAATGGATCGACGAGCTTCGCGCCGGCAAGGTCGTCGGCCGCATCGTGCTGAAGAACTAGGGTGCGAGGAACCTGAAGCTCCCTGCGGCGAGATCGAATGTCTCGCCGCGGAACACCGGCGGCTACGCTGCGTTGGCAGCACATGTCCATACGTTGCACCGTCGAGAGCGCATTCTTCATTGCCTGGAGCTGCCTGGAGCAGAGCGGCGAGCTCGGCACGCCGGACGAGACCGCAAACTTTCTTCTCGACACCATCGAAGCCCAGCTCAGGAAGGGCGAACGCCGGCAGTTGATGCTCGCGAACCGGGCGATCGACGCCTGGCGCGCGCACGCGGCCACGCGCCGGCCGCATGAGGCGCGCTTCGGATGACCGACGGCGGCATCGTCCCGGTCTGCCACGCAGCCATCGCTTTCCACTGGACACCCCAGGGTTTTGCCGGATTCCGATAGCGATTTCGTCGTGCCTCACTCGACCGGGACTTGCCGCCGGGAAAAGCACAACTTGCATCGGCCCATGAATGGCCGTTCAATGGCGGTTTAGGCCGACGCCGCGCTATTTTTTGGTTTTCTGGAATGCGAACTTTTCTCATCATTCTCGGCATCTGGCTGCTGATCAACGTGCTCTTCGTCGTCATCATGATGCCGCCGCGCAAGCCGCGGAAGCCGGATCGTCCGCGCTCATCGGCGGGCCTCGCACCTGCAGCCATCGAGCCCAACGCCTATCCTTTCGACGAGGACGAGAAGGTCTCGCTTCGTCACACCATCATCGCCATTGCGATGGGCGCGCTGTTCTCGCTGACGCCGCCGCTACTGCAGGCGATCGACGACATCAAGCGGCTGGTCGGGAAGTACCGCAAGTCCGGCGAGCCGCCCGAAGCCGCGGACAGCGAACGCTCGTTGGAGACGGTGTCTGAAGACCTCCGCACGCGCGAGAATCGCACGACGGCCGGCGAATCCTCGACCGATGATCGGAACGCGCCGAAGCGCTAGCGCTTAGATTCTCTTCGCAGATTCCACTTCGCTCGCGACATTGGAACGTCGCGCGCCTTCCGCCGTTGGCCTTCCACCAAGGCAACGACCACGTCGGAGCCGAACAGCAGGCGCAGCCTGCTCCGCAGAACACGCAAAACATCGATAGCGAGCGTGGGATGAACGATCACGCATGGGGGATCGAAAAGAGGAGAAGCGAGTTGATCAATCTGGGCAAGTGGTACGACCCCATCTCCGAGCGCTGGATCGCGCCGCGCGAACCGCGCCAGGAGACAACATCGTCCCGGGTGAGCGAGAACCACGTCCTCGAGCTCGAGAGGACCGTCGAAGTGCAGCGCATCTGGCGCGCACTGGTCGATTGCTGCGCACGCGACTGACATTCGCCGTACGCGTCGAAACCGGAACCTCCAGTCAGCAATGCCGTTGTCATTTGCATGAGCGATCCCGCACTCCCCGCACGGCCGATCGCGGCTGCGATACGCTATCTGTCGATCATCGTCGGTTGCGCCTGCCTGCTTCTCGCCACCATCTGCTTTGCCATCGCGGCACAGGTCTTCATTCAAACCGGCGTCTTTGCGCAATCCTACGTGATGGTGGGACTCGTGAGCACCGTGCTGGGGCTTCTGGCGCTGATGCTGGCGCGGGTGTGGAAGTAGGTGCTTGCGAAGTCGGTAGTCCGTAGGATGGGTTGAGCCCTTGCGAAACCCATCACTTACCCCACGTCGCTCTCCGTATTCATGACCTTTCTCGAACTGATCGCCCGTCCAATCCACGGGATAGTTGCGTAGGGTGGGTGGTGCGAAGCGATACCCATCAATACGGCATTCGCGCAAGGCGATGGGTCTCGCAAGAGCGAGACCATCCTACGGGCTCATTCACGTTTCCATCCCCTCATTCACCAAGAACTCGTACGTCCAGAGCCGTTTTTCCCGTGGCTAGGCTGACAGCCAGTTCTTCCGCGAGAGCCTTGCGATCTACCAACACTTGAACCTCGCCACTTAGAACCGAGGTCATCATGCGAGCAGTCATCAAGGGACGCCCCTGAACGCTGAATTCAATTCGCCGACCGACGTATCGCGCGGTAAATTCTGCATAGTCCGCCTTCGAATGTTCATCGAGACGGATATTTAGCGCTTGATGATTATCGATCGTGCTTGTGAGACTTGCTTCTTTGACTCGAAGAGAGAGTTGCTGTGCTTCAGCCGATACATGCCAAGTGACCAACACCACCAAGGCGACGAGGAACGCCACAAGAAAGCGAACGATCGCAAGCCTCTTCATGGTCACACCGTTTTCGCCACTGATCTGCCCACATCTCCCCCTCATCTCCAAACGGCGCGACAACATCCATGATCCGCTTGCTCGCCCCCTTCATTCCGCACAGGTGAGTTCGCTTAGTCCGCAGTCCCTAGGATGCGTGGATACCCATTAATGTGACATTCGCGCGAGGCAATGGGTTTCGCAAGGGCTCAACCCATCCTACAGGCTGCTTCGCCATCGCGGCACAAGTCTTTGTGCAGACCGGTGTGTTCGCGCAATCCTACGCGATGGTGGGACTCATCGGCGCCGTGCTGGGGCTTCTGGCGCTGATGCTGGCGCGGGTGTGGAGATAGGTGCTCGCGATAGACCGTCCTCGTCACGGATATTCATGGCTTATCCCGATAACTCCAAGTCGGATTTATCGGCTAATCAAATCAACGCCGCGCCGCTAGCTCTGCGGCATGACCATTCAATCCTCCTCCCCAGCCGCGCCCTGGAGCGCGGTTCTTGCACTGTCGCTGTGCGCCTCGACGCTGGTGGCCTCCGAGTTCATGCCCGTGAGCCTGCTCACGCCGATCGCGACCGACCTGCACCTGAGTGAGGGTCAGGTTGGGCAGGCGATCGGGGTGTCCGGCCTGTTCGCCGTACTCACGAGCCTGTTCATCGCGGCCGTGACCAGCGGCGTCGATCGCCGCTCCCTGCTGCTCGCACTGACCGCATTGATGTTGTTGTCCGGCAGCGTCGTATCCTCGGCTCCCGATTACGTGATGCTCATGGCTGGCCGGGCGTTGATCGGGATCGTGGTCGGCGGCTTCTGGTCGATGTCGGCGGCCACCATGATGCGCCTCGTCCCCGCCGGCGATGTGGCGCGGGCGCTTGCCATCCTCAACGGCGGCAATGCGCTGGCCACCACTGTCGCAGCGCCGCTGGCGAGCTTCCTCGGCCAATATATCGGCTGGCGTGGCGCATTCTTCTGCGTCGTGCCGATTGCGGCCGCGACGCTCGTCTGGCAATTCCTCACCCTTCCCGCAATGCCCGATCGAAACAGGTCCGACGCTGCGGCCACGTTCCGTGTCTTGCGCCGGCCGCAGGTGGCCTACGGCATGCTCGCCGCCGCGCTGTTCTTTCTCGGGCAGTTCTCGCTCTTCACCTATCTGCGCCCGTTCCTCGAAACTGTCACCCACACAAGCGTGTCCACCCTCTCTGCACTGCTTCTGATCCTGGGCGTCGCAGGACTCGTTGGCACATCGTTGATCGGCTTCATCCTCAGGCCGCACCTCCATGCCGCGCTGATCGCCATGCCGCTCGCCATGGCGGCCATCGCCATCGGCCTCGTGACCTTCGGATCCTCGCTCATCGCGACGACCATTTTGCTGGCGTTGTGGGGCCTGATCGGAACTGCAGCGCCCGTGGGCTGGTGGAGCTGGCTGGCCCGGACCCTGCCGGACGATGCGGAGGCCGGCGGCGGCCTCATGGTTGCGGTCGTCCAGCTGGCGATCGCGACAGGCGCCGCCTTCGGCGGCCTGCTCTTCGACGGCATCGGTCATCGGGCCACCTTCCTGTTCAGCGCCCTCACCCTGTGCTTGTCGGCCGGCGCCATCTTTCTCGGCACGCGTCGCCAAGCTCCGAAACCTGCCGATGCGGCTCACGACGGATGCACCAGCGCTGCGCGCTCATGAGGCACGCTTATCGCCGGGCTTCGGGGTGACGCCGGAATGGGCCGGAGTTCAAAGCGGCCCTCGCCTCCCGTCGGGCAAAACACCCGTCAATCCCTCCGCGCAAAAATATTCCACTTTCCCGAATTTCGGATTTATGGCATAAGCGCCGTCATCCCGGCCCTGCCAAAGGGGCGTTCGCGACCGTCACGAGATACGGGCCGGGCGGCGGTGGACGCGGCAGCGTCGACGCGATTTTGCGTGACGACGGGGCGGGCAACCGTGAGTTCTCACGCGACGCGGTACGACACGGCGCAGTTGCAGCGGCCTCGCCGGTCGTCAGGAGTGAGCACGCGCCAGCCCCTGATGATCCGGCAAGACCGCCCACGGACGGAGAAGTCGTGTGGTCCTGACGCCCGGGGTCCGTGCGTCAAGGCTTGCGGTGATGTGGCGGCCCGACCGGGTGCGCGCATCAGTGATCCTGCAAGGCGACGGGGGCAATAGTGCATCGCTCCCCGGGGAGAGCACGAAGGACACCGTTAAAACCATCCGCGCAGGGAAGGCCGGGCGATCCGGCGAGACCTGTGATCCACCCCGTGTGCACCTTCCGTAGCGCACGGATCTGCCGGTGCCAGCCGGCACCCGGCCTTCCCTGCGCCCTTTGGCATCCAACGGGCGACAAACGACAGCACGCCTCGGGCAGGAGTTGCCGCGAGAAGCGCATTGCCATGGGGAACTCTCATGCGAGCAGAACTTGTGGCGACCTTCCGGTTCTCGGGAACCTGGACCTGACGTCGTAAAAGTCTGGCCGAAAAAGGCCCGCAGCGCGGCGGAACGAACGCGCCGCGGGCCCAATTCAAGCCACATCCTCTCCGGATTTGCGGCTCATTGCCACCCAAGTCTTTGACGAGAAAGGGATGGTTAAGAGTTGCGTAATGCGTAACCGGGAGACCAGGATGGGCAACCGAACCGCGAAATTCGTATCTGCGCTTGTTGGCAGCATCATTGCCGGCGCACCACTCGCCGCCGTGTCGCAGAACGCGCCTGTTGCATCGAGCACCGCCGGTAGCGCGAGCGACTGCCTCGCCTCGCCGAAGGGTTCCGCACCGCAGGGGCAGCACTGGCACTATCGCGTCGAGCGCGGGACCAAGCGGCAGTGCTGGTATCTGCGTGCCGAAGGCAGCAAGCCGAGCGCACAGGCGACGCGAAGCGCCCAGGCGACGACCGACGGACAAAATGCCGATGCGGCCGCGCCGCCATCAGTGCAGAATGCGCGTGCCGAATACGTTGCGCCGCAGACCGGCGCCACATCGGGCGCGCCGAGCATCACCGCGCCCGCGCCGGCCGCAGCGACTGCGCCGCCGGTCGCACAGCAACCGCCGAACGCCGTCACCGCAACCAGTTCAGAACAGCCCTCCGTTGCCACGCGTTGGCCTGATACCCCGGCAACGTCCGCTGCGTCGCAGCCGATGCCCGCTCCCGACGCGGCAGCCCCGCAGCCGAGCACAAAGCCGGCGAAGGCGCCGGTGGCCCTCGCTACGGCCGAAATTCCCCTCGACAAGCCGACCGGCTCGCTCCAGATGCTGCTACTCGTCGTCGGCGGCGCGCTGGCGCTCGCCGGCATCCTCGCCAGCCTTATCTACCGCTTCGGCGGCGCGCGCGTCCGCGTCCAGGCGAGCGAACACCGCCGCGTGAACTGGGACGATCGTGAGCACCAAAATCAGGACCGCGCACCCTGGCTCAAGGAGATGCCGGCCACGCCGCGCGCGCGGCAGCGGCGCCCGATCGACTTCGATGCCGTGCGTCCGCAGGCCGTGCAACTTGCCGCGATCGACCGCGAGATCGACGTGATCGAAGCGCACGAGCCGCCGGCCGCCTCCGAAGCCGTGCAGCCCGATGCGGACAATATCCCGGTGTTCGACCGGGAGTTCGAGATCGAGACCCCCGCGCCCCGATTGGCTGCGAACGAGGCCGATAACGAGACCGCTGAACAGCATGATGGCCGCAATGAGGACGCGGTCGACATCGACATCATCACGACGATGCTGGAACGGCTGCTGAACGAAGGGCCGCGACTGTCGCAGCCTAGCCCTGAAGCTGAGCTTGCAGCCCTCGCACAAAGCCGACGAGGCCCGTCCGCCGCTCGCGCTTGAGGCGTTCGGCCTTCAGGATCGACTGCACCTCGGCGAAGGCCGCGTCGACATCGTGGTTGATCACGATGTAGTCGTACTCGGCCCAGTGGCTCATCTCGTCACTGGCGCGGCTCATGCGCTTGCGGATCACCTCGTCGGAATCCTGCGCGCGCGAATGCAGCCGCTTCTCGAGGTCGGCGGCCGAGGGCGGCAGGATGAACACGCGAACCACGTCGACGCTCGCCTTCTGGTGCAGTTGCTGCGTGCCCTGCCAGTCGATGTCGAACAGCACGTCCTGCCCGGCCGATAGTGCCGCCTCCACCGGAGCGCGCGGCGTCCCGTAGAGATTGTCAAACACGGTGGCCCATTCGAGCAGCTCGCCCTGCTCCACCATTGTCTCGAACTTGGGCTTGCTGACGAAGAAATAGTCGCGCCCTTCGACCTCTCCCGGCCGCATCTGACGCGTGGTCGCCGACACTGACATCTTCAAGCCGGGCTCCCGCTCCAGCAGCATGCGCGACAGCGTCGTCTTGCCCGCGCCCGAGGGCGAGGACAGCACGAACATCAAGCCGCGCCGCTCGACACCGTCAGTTCCGTGACCGCCCGTCGCCATCGATCACTCCAGATTCTGGACCTGCTCGCGGAACTGCTCGACCACGTTTTTCATGGCGAGTCCCGTATTGGTGAGCTCGATGTCGTTCGACTTCGAGCAGCAGGTGTTGACCTCGCGGTGAAACTCCTGCGCCAGGAAGTCGAGCTTGCGCCCGATCGGGCCGCCCTTGCCGATCAGCTCGCGCGCCTGCGCGACATGCGAGGCGATGCGGTCGAGCTCCTCGCGGATGTCGGCCTTGGTCGCGATCAGGATCGCCTCCTGCATCAGGCGGTCGGAATCGAAACGGTCGGAGGTGTCGAGCAGGGTTGCAATCTGCTCGGCGAGCCTCGCCTTGATCGCCTCCGGCTTGCGGCCGGGCGATGCTTCCGCCTTTTTCGCCAGCTGCTCGATCTCGTCGACCCGCTGGGTCAGGATCTGCCCGAGCGAAATCCCCTCGCGCTTGCGCATCGCGACGAGCTCGTCGAGCGCCTTGTCGAAGGCCTGCGCGGCAGCGGCACGGGCCGCCTTGTCCTCCTCCTCGTCGCCCTCGGGCTCGGCCACCTCGACCACGCCCTTGATGGCGAGCAGGCCGTCGATGCTCGGCGCCACGGCGTCGACCTTGCCGGAGATCAGCGCGGCGGCCTTCAGCACCGCATTGAGCACGTCCTCGTTGACGCGCACCGTGGCGGCCGCGTTGGTGCGCTTGACGTTGAGATTGGCGTAGACCGTGCCGCGCGACAGCAGCTCGCCGGCGCGCTTCTTGGCATGGGCCTCGAGCTCATCGAACCCCTGCGGCAGCCGCACCCTGAGGTCAAAACCCTTGGCGTTGACCGACTTCAATTCCCATTCGAACGTGTACGGCCCGCTCGCGCCGTGGCTTCGGGCAAAGCCGGTCATGGACGACAGCGCCATCAGGTCAGATTCTCCAGGAACAAAAGGATTCGCGAGGCATCAAGCCACGCGAATCTTAAGACTATTTTGCAGGAAAGTGGAATCCGCAAAGTCCCGTAGGCAGGTATGAGCTGCCTAACGCTGGACCACCGGCGGCGAGGACTGCACCGCGCCCTGCCGGGCCGGCGCGGGATTGGCTGGATTGGCCGGGCGCGTCGCCGGCGGCTTTTTCTGCTGGTTGGGCCGCGCCGGCGTGGTCGCAGTCGGCGCGTCGGCGGCACCGGGCGCGGCGCCCGCCGGGGACTGCGCATCCTCGGCCGGCTCGACCGTGTCGTTCTGGATCTGCTTCTCCATCGCCCGCAGCTTGGCGACGTTCTTCTGGTGCGCGTCGTAGGTCTCGGTGAAGGCATGCCCGCCGGTGCCATCGGCGACGAAATAGAGGTCGCGGGTGCGGGCCGGGTTGGCGGCGGCTTCCAGCGAGGCGCGGCCGGGATTGGAGATCGGGCCCGGCGGCAGGCCGTCGATCACATAGGTGTTGTAGGGCGAAGGCTGCGTGATCTCGCTGCGCTTGATCGGACGTCCCAGCGTGCCCTTGCCGCCAACGAGACCATAGATGATCGTGGGATCGGACTGCAGCTTGATCTTCTGCTTCAGGCGATTGACGAACACGGCGGCAACACGGCTGCGCTCGTCGGGCTTGCCGGTCTCCTTCTCGACGATCGAGGCCAGCGTCACCAGCTGCTCGGGAGTCTTGACCGGAACGTCCTGATTGCGGCGCTCCCAGATCTCCGCCAGCACGCGCTTGTGCGCCTGCTGCATGCGCTGGATCACCTGCTCGCGCGTGGTGCCGCGCGGGAATTTGTAGGTCTCGGGCAGCAGCGTGCCTTCGCGCGGCAGCTCGCGCACGCTGCCGGTGAAGATGTCGTTGTCGGAGAGCCGCGCCACGATCTGCTCGGAGGTCAGGCCTTCCGGGATCGTCACGGCGTGCTGCACCACCTTGCCCTCGACGATGGTGGCGATAACGTCGCGCAGCGATGCGTTCTTCTGGAACGAATACTCACCCGGCTTGAGGTCCGAGCTCGCCTTCAGCGCCGCGACGCTGGCGATGAACACCCACGGATTGACGTCGGTCACGCCTTCCTTGTTCAACGTCTCGGCGATGTCGCGCTTGCCGGCACGCTGCGGGATGTTGACGATCTTGTCTTCCCTCAGCGGCCCGGGTGCTTCCAACACCTGCCGGCCGTAATAATACACGCCGCCGGCGCCGAGCATGGCGATCAGCAGCAGGGTGATGATGGCATTGCCGACGACCACGAAGGGGTTGCGCGCGCGCTCCGATCGCTTCGGCGGCGGCGGAACCTGCTCGGGCTCGAGCGCTGCCCGCGGACTCCGGGGCGAAATGGGCGGCCTTTCACTCATCGAAGCAACCTGAATCCTGCCGGTTCAACCGCGGCCTGACAATCGCTTGCCCAGCCAAATGCACGCGCCCACTTCTATGACTATCGCCGAATGCGGCAAAACGGTGGATTCGTCTCAAACGCAAACTAACTGGCCAAACGCCGGACGATCACCGACGCATTGGTGCCGCCAAAACCGAAAGAGTTCGACAACGCGACGTTGACCTCACGCTTCTTCGCCGTGTGCGGCACGAGATCGATCGCAGTCTCGACCGACGGATTGTCCAGGTTGATGGTCGGCGGCACGACATTATCCCGAATCGCGAGAATGGCGAAGATCGCCTCGATTGCGCCGGCCGCGCCGAGGAGATGGCCGGTCGACGACTTGGTCGAGGACATCGCAATCTTGGAGGCGGCGTTGCCGAGCAGCCGCTCGACCGCGCCGAGCTCGATCTCGTCGCCGAGCGGCGTCGAGGTGCCGTGCGCGTTGATGTAGTCGAGATCGGACGGCGTCAGGCCGGCACGCTTCAGCGCCGCCGACATGCTGCGGAAACCGCCATCGCCATCGGGCGACGGCGACGTGATGTGATAGGCATCGCCCGACAGACCGTAGCCGATCACCTCGGCGTAGATCCTGGCGCCGCGGCGCTGCGCGTGCTCGAGTTCCTCGAGCACCAGAACGCCGGCGCCCTCGCCCATGACAAAACCGTCGCGGTCCTTGTCGTAGGGCCGCGAGGCCTTCTCCGGCGTGTCGTTGAAACCGGTCGAGAGCGCGCGCGCGGCATTGAAGCCGGCAATGCCGATGCGGCTGATCGGCGATTCGGCGCCCCCGGCGACCATGACGTCGGCATCGCCGAGCGCGATCAGGCGGGCGGCATCGCCGACCGCATGGGCGCCGGTCGAGCAGGCCGTGACCACCGAATGGTTCGGCCCCTTCAGCCCGTGCGCGATCGAGACGTAGCCGGAGGCAAGATTGATCAGGCGGCCCGGGATGAAGAACGGCGACACCCGGCGCGGTCCCCGCTCCTTCAGCAGGATCGCGGTGTCGGCGATACCGTTGAGGCCGCCAATGCCCGACCCGATCATGGTGCCGGTGGCGCACTTGTCCTCTTCGGATTCCGGATGCCAGTTGGCATCGTCGAGCGCCTGGCCCGCGGCGGCCATGGCGAAGACGATGAAGTCGTCGACCTTGCGCTGGTCTTTCGGCTCCATCCATTTGTCGGGATTGAAGCTGTCGTTGGTACCGTCGCCGCGCACGACGGTGCATGCGTATTTGGTCTGAAGATCGGAGACATCGAAGCTCTCGATCGGGCGCGCACCGCTTTCGCCGTTGAGGATGCGTTTCCAGGTCGGTTCGACGCCGCAGCCGAGCGGCGACACCATGCCGAGACCAGTGACGACAACCCGCCTCATATCCGAAAACTCCGCATCGAAAGATTCACGGCCAATAACAAGAAACCGGCTGGCCGCTGCGAAGCGGCCCGTCCGGTTTCAACTGTTGTCCCCGCGAAAATGAAGAGCCTTAGCTCTTCGCGTTCTTCTCGAGAAACTTCGTGGCGTCGCCGACGGTGAGAATCGTTTCCGCAGCGTCGTCCGGAATCTCGCAACCGAATTCTTCTTCGAACGCCATCACCAGCTCGACGGTGTCCAGACTGTCGGCGCCGAGGTCGTCGATGAAGCTCGCAGCGTCGACAACCTTCTCGGGCTCAACACCAAGGTGTTCGACCACGATCTTCTTAACCCGCTCGCCAATGTCACTCATTGCTTAACCTCGTGTTGTTCCCTGTAGACCCGACCCCCCGGGACGATACGAGCCGTCGTGGTCGTGTTACTTGCCTTTGCTTACGAACTTTAGATTTGGCCCCATCTCAACCGATGCAGGGCCCGGCGAACGACGGCCAAGGCACCGCATCGCCAATATACAGGGTTTCAAAAACCTGCAATGGCGTTCTTTGCCCATCCGTTGAAGGTCCGGTTATCATACTTCAATTGCCTTGACTACAAGCCTCATTTCGCTCCGGAAACGGCCGTTTGCCGCATCCCGCACCGCCCATGTGGGCGGTGCAGAACGAGGGCGTCAGATCATGGCCATGCCGCCATTGACGTGAATGGTCTGGCCGGTGACATAGGCCGCTTCGTTCGAACTCAGGTAGACGGCGGCGGCGGCAATGTCCTCGGGCGTACCCAGGCGGGCAGCCGGAACCTTGGTCAGGATCGTCTCGCGCTGCTTGTCGTTCAGCGCATCCGTCATCGGCGTCTTGATGAAGCCGGGCGCGATGCAGTTCGCGGTCACGCCGCGCTTGGCGTATTCGGCACCGAGAGTCTTGATCATTCCGATCAGGCCCGCCTTCGATGCAGTATAATTGCCCTGCCCGGGATTGCCGGTGACGCCCACCACCGAGGTGATCGCGATGATGCGGCCGAAGCGCTTGCGCATCATCAATTTGGTGGCGGCACGCGCCAGGCGGAAGGTCGCGGTCAGATTGACGTTGATGACCTCCTCCCAGTCCTCGTCGCGAAGCTGCACGAAGAGGTTGTCGCGGGTGATGCCGGCATTGGCGACGAGAATGTCGACCTGCCCCATCGCGGCTTCCGCGGCGGGCACCAGCGCCTCGACCTCGTCGGCCTTGGAGAGATTGCAGGGCAGCACGTGAACGCGCTCGCCGAGCTTGCCGGCAAGCTCATCCAGCACCTCCTTGCGCGTTCCCGAGATCGCAACGGTGGCACCCTGCGCATGCAGCGCCTGCGCGATCGCGCCGCCGATGCCGCCGGTCGCGCCGGTGACGAGCGCCTTTTTGCCAGTCAGATCGAACATTGAAAACTCCTCCAAAGCACGATCCGGAAAAGTGTGCAGCGGTTTTCCGGAAAGATCGTGCGTAAACTTAAGCCTGCTTCGCAGCGGCCAATGCATCCTTGGCGGCGGCAATGTCGTTCGGTCCGCCCACGGCAACACCGACGGCACCATCGGCGATACGCTTGACGAGTCCCGTCAGCACCTTGCCGGCGCCGATCTCGAAGAAACGGGTGACACCCTGCCCGGCCATATAGGCAACCGACTCGCGCCAGCGCACGGTGCCGGTGACCTGCTCGACCAGGCGTCGGCGGATCTCGTCGGGATCGGTGATGGCGGTCGCCAGCACGTTCGAGACCAGCGGCGCGGCCGGCGCCTTGATCGTGACCTTCGCTAGCGCCTCGGCCATCGCATCGGCGGCCGGCTGCATCAGCTTGCAATGGAACGGCGCGGACACCGGCAGCAGCATGGCGCGCTTGGCGCCTTTGCCCTTGGCGATCTCCACGGCGCGATCGACCGCCGCCTTGTCGCCGGAGACCACCACCTGCCCGCCGCCATTATCATTGGCGGCCTGGCAGACCTGGCCCTGCGCCGCCTCGCCTGCGACCTCCATGGCGGCCTCGTAGTCGAGGCCGAGCAGTGCGGCCATCGCACCGGCGCCGACCGGCACGGCTTTTTGCATTGCAAGACCGCGGGTGCGAAGCAACCGGGCAGTATCGGAGAGCGTCAGGCTGCCGGCCGCAGCCAGCGCCGAATATTCGCCGAGCGAGTGGCCGGCGACGAAGGCTGCGTCCCGCCCCACGGAAAAACCGGCTTCAGCCTCCAGTACGCGGAGGGTGGCGATGGACACCGCCATCAGCGCCGGCTGGGCGTTCTCGGTGAGCTGGAGGGTCTCGGCCGGGCCATCCCAGATGGTGGCCGTCAGCTTCTCCCCAAGCGCGGCATCGACCTCGTCGAACACAGCGCGCGCCGCCGGAAAGGCGTCGGCCAGGGCCTTGCCCATGCCAACCGCCTGGGACCCCTGCCCTGGAAATGTGAATGCTGCCGTCATCGGCGCTCCCCTGGATCACTTGAGCCGTTGTATCGAGAGCCGGCAGCCGACTACGTCCGGCCCCAAGCCTTGGTTCCCGATCATGCTCCGAAGGGGGCCGTAGACAACGACCGGGGCCGCGCTGTCAAGCCGCGACGGGCCCTCCGGGACAGGCATCCCGCCCCAAAACCCGTTCGTTGCCCTGCACCAATCGGGCCTGCCAGCCGCTTCGCTGCAAAGCGTTTACGCTGTCGGGAACTTGGTTCCCGGACTTAAGCGGCCTTAAATACCGGCCGCCTTAGGTTGCGGCCATGGCAACAATGGTCCCACAGAGATCGATGGCCTCAGCTTCTGCCGGGCAAACCCGGCAGCCGTGGCTTCCATTGCAGGCCTGCGTCGACTGGCTGCTCGCAGGGCCACGCCCGCAGCCTGACGACATCCACAACGAATTGCTGCAGCAGCGGACGAACAAGACCAGGACACTGGTGGTGGCGGTGGGGCATCGCTGCTGATCGCCTCGCTATCGGCGGCGCTGACGGGCGCTGCCTGGGCCTATGCCTGGGTGCTGGCGGAAATCGTCCTCGGGAGCACACGTATCTCGCTGATGATGAGAGCCCTTGCAAAGGCGAAGCGTGACCGGCGGGCGCCGGTGAACGTCTCGCCGATCTGGGCGGGGCTCGCATCGGTCATCCTGATCTCGGCCGGCTGTTATCAATGCGTCGCTTCGGGCGTCATGCCTCTGATCCTGATGGCCGGCATTGGCCTCGCGAACCTCGTCGGCGGCATCGCGTCGCGCAACGCCGGCACACCGCGCTACGGCATCCTCCTGATCTGCATCCTGACGCTGCCTTTCGCGCTCGCGACGATCATGTCGCCGGTACCGTTCCTGTTCATCATCGGCCTGCAAACGCCGGTCTACACGGCGGGAATGATCTTCCTGCTGCTGGAGAACCACAAGATTCTGCTCGACCTTCACCATTCCGAGCGCAACAACCGCCTGATGGCGCATCACGACCTGCTCACCGGTCTGCCCAACCGCGCCCTCAACCAGAAACTGTTCGCCGAGATGCTCGACGGCCCGTGGCCGGATGCAGCCTCTGCCGCATCGAAGCTCACCGTGTTCTGCGTCGATCTCGACGGCTTCAAGGGCGTCAATGACAGGTTTGGACATGCCGCGGGCGATGCCGTTCTCGTCGCGGTGGCGAAGCGCCTGCGCGCCAGCGTGCGCGACGCCGATGTCGTATGCCGGCTCGGCGGCGACGAGTTCGTCGTGCTGCTGCCTCACATCACGGAGAGCGAAGCCGCCATCGTGGCGCAGCGGATCATCTCGAGCGTCTCTGAACCATTCGAATTTGCACCAGCGGTCCGCGTCGGAGCCAGCATCGGGCTCGCATCGGCGCCGCGCGACGGGACGACCGCAGACGAACTGCTGAGCGCCGCCGATCGCGCGATGTACGAAGCCAAGCGCGGCGGCAAAGGTGCTTTCGTGATCCACCGCAACGTCGCGTTCGTTGCCGAGGTCGTGCCTCTCGCCCCCGTCGCCCAGGCTCCAGCGCTGGCCTGCTAGAATCCACCTGCCTTCTGATCCGCACCGACCTCGGCGCCGGCCCGCGCCCGGCGCGCGCTGCTCGCCAATTGTCCCGGCCGGTCGTCGCGGTTCGGCTTGGCCGTCGCAAGCCGCAGCACGGCGGCATAGTTCGGTTGCACCTCCATGCGGCCTGCATGCCGGCTCTCGCTGAGCAGGCGATGCACCTTCGGCAAATTGTAGCAGGGCACGTAGAACAACAGATGATGCTCGAGGTGGTAGTTCACGTAATACGGCGCGATGAACAACCGCTCGAGAAAATTGGCATGCGTGGTGCGGGTGTTGCGCAGGGGATCGCTGCTGTCAGGCACGACGGCATGCTCGGCGATGTTGCGGATGCGGGTGATGACCATCATCCAGGTGAGCAACGGCACCAGCCATAGCAGCGGATAGGCCCACCACACGCCGGCCGCCGCGAGGCCAGCGAACATCACGGCATTGACGATGCATTGCGGGCCGAGCTTGTCCCAGAAATGCGAAAGACGCTGCCGCCACGGCCAGTCCTTCGGGCCGAGCGCATTGAGCAGTTGCGCCTTGCGCTGCTGGTAACCGGTCTGTCCGGTGATGTCGCGAATGAACTTGCGGCGGTAGCTCAGCTTCGTGATCGGAAACGGCGCTGACAGCACGAGATCGGGATCGTCCTCCTGCTGGGTGCGCGCATGATGCTGGAGATGGTAGCGGCGATAGGCGCGTGTCTCCGCAAAGATGGGATAGGCGCAGAACCATTGGCTCAGCGTCAGATTGGTGTTCTCGTCGGCGGACAGGCAGCCATGCGCGCCATCATGCATCAGGATTGCGAGGCCCAGCTGGCGCGAGCCGATGACGGCGACGGCGAAAATGTAAGTCAGCGGATTGGGCCACCAGGCAACCAGCGCAATCGCGCCAATGATGAGCGCCCAGGCATGCGCGATCAGCGCGACGCCTTTCCAGGTCACGCGCTGGCGCACGTCAGCCAGTTGATCGTCGGTCAGGAAATCACGGGCACGCATGCGAAGCGCGGTCATGGCCTAGCTCTCCTCATCCGTAGGGGTCGATGCATTGCCGTCGTCGACGAGGCGCAGGCGCGCAGCCTCGCCGGTGGACTTCGCCTGCTCACCAAGCACGCGCAGCATCTCGGCGCAGAGCTCGTCCGGCGAGCGGCCCATGGCATAGCCTTCGAGAATGACGCCGATCGCGACGGCCCAGAACCGCCGCGAGCTCTCGTCGGGCGCACGCAGGGAGCGCCAGCCGTGGCGCGCGACCTGGCCGGCATAGGCCCGCGCGCCCTCGGCGTGCAGGCGCTCGATGGTGCGCTCGACCAGCGGCGCCAGATCCTGGCGCCGACGTGTCAGGGTCAGGGCCTCGGCGAAGAAAGCGACCGAATCGCTCGCCGTCACCGTCTCGGCCAGGGCATGGGTGTACTCCCGCGGCGTGCGCGCCGTCAGCGCGGCCTGCTCGGTCGCGCGGGCCAGGTACAGGAGGTCGCGGCAGGCGCATTCGACGAACAGCGCCTCCTTGGTGCGGAAATAATAGGTGATCTGGCTCGGGAATGCGTTCGCGGCGGCCGCGATGTCGGTGATCGAGGCGCCCGACAGCCCCCGCTCCCGGAACAGCGGGCTTGCCGCGTCCAGCAGCAACGAGCGCATCTTGCGGCCGGCCGAGCGCGTGGCGCGCGCCGCGTGCTTGGGGTCGCCGGCGGCCGACTCGGATGGCGCGTGGGCAGATTTGTCTGCCATTGGATCCTCCCGTCGATTTATTTGTATGCTATACAAACAAATAAATCAAGCCAGATTGGTATCCAGAGCCGACTAAACTCGCCGGGACCGGGACTGTCCGGGCCGAAAACGCGCCCCCGAACCTTGCAAAGCCGGTCAAAATCCGTATAAAGCGCGCATCCGCAGACCCCGGCCGGGAGCTGAACGGACGGTCTCAACAAATCATTCGTGATTTTGGTGTGGCAGGGCCAGTCGGCCCGTCGTCCCGTGTTTCCGCCTTCTGAGCTTAATCCCAGAGTCCTTTCCGAAGGCCTCTTAAGGGCTTGACGCCGGGCGATGCGCCAACATGAGGAAAGGACCACCATGGCTCTCTATGAGCATGTTTTTCTCGCGCGTCAGGACGCGAGCCCGCAGCAGGTCGAAGAGCTGACTGCGCAGATGACCGGTATCGTCGAGGGGCTCGGCGGCAAGGTCACCAAGACCGAGAATTGGGGCGTTCGCTCCCTCACCTACCGCATGAACAAGAACCGCAAGGCGCACTTCGTGCTGCTCAACATCGACGCGCCGTCCGCGGCGATCGCCGAGATCGAGCGCCAGGAGCGCATCAGCGAGGACGTGATCCGCTATCTCAGCGTCCGCGTCGAAGAGCTGGAGGAAGGCCCGTCCGCGATGATGCGCAAGGCCGACCGTGACCGCGAGCGCGACGATCGTGGCGGCGGCTTCCGCGGCGAGCGCGAAGGCGGCTTCCGTGGCGACCGCGAGGGCGGTTTCCGTGGCGGTGATCGTGACGGTGGTGGCTTCCGCGGTGATCGCGGCCCGCGCCGTCCGCGCGAAGAAGCTGAAACCACGACGGATGGGGAGTAAGATCAATGGCTGAAGCTGGTGCACGCCGTCCGTTTTTCCGTCGTCGCAAGAGCTGCCCGTTCACGGGCGCCAATGCTCCGAAGATCGACTACAAGGACTCCAAGCTGCTGATGCGTTACGTCTCCGAGCGCGGCAAGATCGTGCCGAGCCGCATCACGGCGGTGTCCGCGAAGAAGCAGCGTGAGCTCGCCCGCGCCATCAAGCGCGCGCGGTTCCTGGGCCTGCTGCCCTACGTCATTCGCTAAGACGAATTCGGTCGGCGGCGATATCGCCGCCGGCCGCACTCTTTTGAACTCATAAGGCTTCCGGGTCGTCCGGTCGCCGATGGTTGGGGCAAGACGCCTCTAACCGCTCAAGGGGAGCGGGACAGCTGATGATGGCCTTTGGACTGATAGCCCTGATCGCCGGCGCTGCGTCGGCCCTGATGTTCGCCTCGATCGTGTCGGGCGCGCTGATCTCGCTCGTCCTGTTCTATCTCGCACCGCTGCCTTTGATGGTGGCTTCGATCGGCTGGGGACCGCTCTGCGCGAGCCTTGGCGGCATCACGGCTGCGATCGGCCTTGGCGCCCTGTTCGGCCTGCCCTACTGCATCGCTTTCGCCGTCACCGTCGCGCTGCCGGCCTGGTGGCTCGGCCATCTCGTCCTGCTCAGCCGGCAGGTCGGCCCGGTCGCGCTGGACGCTTCCGCCGCCGAGCCGCCAGTCGAGCCCGAACTCGAGTGGTATCCGGTTGGACGTCTGCTGCTGTGGATCGCCGGCTTCGCCACGCTGACCACGATCGCGGCCCTGCTCACGCTCGGCACCGACGCCGAGACCATCACCGGCACATTGCAGCGCGGCCTGCTGCGCATCCTCCGCTCCACCGATCCGCAGACCTCCGCCGAGGCCAGCCAGCTCGTCGACGCGCTGGTACGCATCGCGCCGGCCGCAGCGACCATCGTCGCGATGATGACGCTCACCCTCAACCTCTGGCTCAGCGCCAAGGTCACGGCGACATCGGGCCGGCTACGCCGTCCCTGGCCGGATCTGAAGACGGCGGAGCTGCCACCGATGACGCTGGTCGCGCTCTGCATCGCGCTCGCCTTCTGCTTCACCGGCGGGCTGCTCGCGATCGTCGCGCAGATCACGACGGCCGCGCTGATGATGGGCTACGCGCTAACCGGCTTTGCCGTGCTGCATACGCTGACGCTGGCGCTGAAGAGCCGCACCTTCTGGCTCGGCTCGACCTATGCCGTCGTGGTCGTGTTCGGATGGCCCGTCATCGCGATGGTCATCCTCGGTCTTGCGGACGCCGTGTTCGGCTTCCGCGAGCGCTTCCTGCGCAACCGGCAGCCGCCGCCGCTGCCAACCCCTTAAGTCCAACCCCGAAACTGAAACCAGAGCACTTCAAAGGAGAACGAATATGGAAGTCATTTTGCTGGAACGCGTCAACAAGCTCGGCCAGATGGGCGAAGTCGTGAAGGTTCGCGACGGCTATGCCCGCAATTTCCTGCTCAAGCGTGGCAAGGCGCTGCGCGCCACCGCCGACAACAAGGCCAAGTACGACGGCATGAAGGCCGACCTCGAGGCCCGCAACCTCGCCTCCAAGGCCGAAGCGTCCAAGGTTGCCGAGAAGATCGAGGGCAAGAACATCATCGTGATCCGTCAGGCCTCTGAAGCCGGCCAGCTGTTCGGCTCGGTCACGGTGCGCGACGTGGTTTCCGCCTTCGAGGCCGACGGCGTTTCGCTGGCCCGTCCGCAGGTGCAGCTCGACGCTCCGATCAAGACCATCGGCAAGCACGCAATCACCGTCGCCGTTCACCCCGAGGTCGAGGTCGAGGTCACCGTCACGGTTGCGCGCAGCCAGGACGAGGCCGAGCGCATCAACCGCGGCGAGGACATCTCGACCCGCAACGAGGACCGCGACGCGGCCGCCGAGGCGATCGCCGCCGCTGGCGAGTTCTTCGATCCGGAAGCCCAGCACGACGAAGTCGAGCCTGCCCCGGCTGCGGAAGAGAAGTAAGCCGAATACCGTCATTCCGGGGCGGTCCGCAGGACCGAACCCGGAATCTCGAGATTCCGGGTTCGATGCTTCGCATCGCCCCGGAATGACGAGATCTAGATCAGCCCGGTCGCCTCAGGCGGCCGGGCTTTTCGTTTTGGCACCGACGTCCTCGCTCAGCATCGCGATCGAGGCGAGCGCAGTTGCCGTATGCTTCTCCACGCCGTCACTGACGCAGAACACATCGGCGGCGACCACCGAGACCTGACGGCCCGGCTTGATCACCCTAGCACGGCAGATCAGCTTCTCGCCGACCGCGGGCGACAACAAATTGAGCTTGTATTCGGCCGTCAGCGCCGGCTGGCCGCGCGAGGTCGCCGCTGCGATCGTCGTGGCATTGTCGACCAGGAAGGCGGTGACGCCGCCGTGGAAGAAACCGTGCTGCTGCAACAGCTCCGGCCGCCGCTCCACCGCGATGGTGCAGGTACCGCGCGACAGATCCGACAGTTCGGCGCCGACCAGGTTCATAAATCCCTGCCGGCCGACATTGGCGTGGATGCGCGCGGCGATCGGCTCGAACTCGGGATCTGCTTCGGCTGGCATGAGGCCTCTCCTTATTGCTTGTTGATGCGATCGGCCGGGCGCAGCGCGCGGATGGCGCAGGCAATCAGAGTGGCCGCTTCGCCGCGTGGATCGGCGCGATCACGGCCCGACAGAAAGGCACGGCAAAAAATCTGCGCCGGGCCGATCAGCTGGCTGACGAACATCACCGGCGTCATCGGCAGCAGCTCGCCATTTGCAACCAGCGGCGCGCGCCAGCGCTCGATGCCTTCAGCGAGCCGCGCATTCTGCGCGCGCTGGGCGTCGCGGACGTCCTCGCCCCATTCGTTGCGCGAGATCTCGAAGAGATAGCGCGCCTCGCGCCGGCTCGAGACGACCCAGTCAAGATGTGCCCGGATCAGGCGATCGATGCCCTGCTCGGCATCGGGAACAGGGTCGAGCGCCGCCAGCACCGCAGCGTGATAGTGCCGGAGCACCTCGAGGAACAGCGCGCCCGCAAGCTCCTTCTTCGATCCGAATACATGAAAGAAGCTGCCGTTGGAGGCGCGAGCTTTGGTGCGGATCGCCGCCACGGTCGCGCCCTCGAAGCCGACGCGATCGAACACGGCGAGCCCCGCGGCCAACAAATCGTCACGTACACTCGCAGTCATCCGGACCTCCTAGAGTGATACTCTAGAGCATAGCTCTAATTGCGGTCAAGACGACGCGAAGGCCGCGATGAGGCGGCCTTCGCAAATCGATCGGAAAATGTGGGCTTACCGCGAGATCGGCGGGGTCGGCGGGCCGGAGGATTCCGCCGGCGGCGGGGCCGCAGCGGTCGCGGGCGCCGCCTCCTGCGGCTTGGCCGTCGGTTCGGAGCTTGCGGCAGGCGCAGCCGGCCTGGGAGCCGCCTCTTCCGCCGCCTTGGGCGCGGCCGGCTCGGCGGGCTTTGCGGCGGCTGGCGGAGCCGGGCTCACCTGCGGCACCGGATCGGGCCGCAGCGCCGGAGCTTCGCTGCCGCGCGGCTCGACCTTGGCGGTATCAGGCTTGGCCTCGGCGGGCTTCTCGGACGGCTTGGTTTCGGATTTGGCTTCACCGGAGTCCACCTTCGCGGTCTCGGGCTTGGCCTCCGGCTTCGGCTCGCTCTTCTTGTCTTCAGTGGCCGGCGCGGCGGCGTCGACCTTCGGCGCATCCTCGGTCCCGGGCTTGCCGCGACGCTTGCCCTTGCGTCCCTCTGGCGCCGGCTGGCCCTCGGGCCTTGCGCTCTCCTCGGCTGGCCGCGCGGCGCGCTTCTGGCGGCCCTCGGCAGGCGGAGCTGCGCCCTCGCCCTCCGGCTTGGCGGCTTCCTGGGAGCGCTGACGGCGGCCCTGATGTTCGGACGCCTGGCCAGGCGCGGTGGCGGCTTCCTTCTCCTTGGCGCCGTCCTTCTTGCCGTCCTTGGCCTGGTAGCGGGTGTCGGTGGCGCCGTTGGAGACGAGATAGGAGGCGAGAATGCCCGCCATGTCCGAGCTCGTGGTGTAGTGCTGGCGCAGGAAGCCCGGCAGCGAGCCCGGCGCGACGGACTTCAGCAGCCCGCGCGGGCTCTTGTGGCAAGCATTGCAGGTTTGCGCGAAGAGCTGGGACGGGGTCTTGCCGGCCTCGAGGTTCGTCGCCTGCGCAAGGACGGCATCGGTCGCGCCGAAGCCGATCAGAAGCAATACCGTCGCGAGGCTAAGCGCTCGGCTCGACATTCCCATCATCTCCATTGATTTTCCACACAGCCGGCAATCCGGCGCGCGGGCGGGTCACCTTTTAGCGGATTGAGCCGCGAATGGAAGCAGGCTCCGCACGCAAGGTGTGGTTAAGCGCTTTTCGAATATCCGCATTGAACACAACGCAATAGCGGGTCCGGAACAGCCTCCCTAAATTTAGATGCAAACGCATAGGAACCCGAGCGGGACCTGGGCGTCAGATGTGAAAAGCCGGCTTGATCGCATCTCTTCGGGTTCGCTCGAGAGGAAGGTGTCGATGGACCGTTTGTTGCGTCGATTCTTGTCTCAATTCATCCGTCGCGGGTCGATGACGGTGACCACGGCGGCGGGATCGAAGTTCACTGTCGGCGACGGCTCTGGCGAGCCGGTCGCAGTGCGCTTCGTCACCCCTGAGGCGGAGCGGAAGATCCTCGTCAACCCCGAGCTCGGGCTTGGCGAGGCCTATATGAACGGCGAGTTCGTGGTCGAACGCGGCACCATAGCTGATGCCCTCGCGATCCTGCTCGATCAACCCGACCTATTGCCGCAGTGGGCAAAACCCTGGTGGCACCTGCGCTACCTGACGCGACACCTGAAGCAATTCAATCCGCGCTCGCGTTCCCGCGCCAATGTCGCCCATCACTACGATCTCGACGCCCGGCTCTATTCGCTGTTCCTCGACGCCGACAAGCAATATAGCTGCGCCTATTTCGAGACGCAGGACACGACGCTCGACGATGCGCAGCTCGCCAAGAAGCGCCACATCGCCGCTAAGCTGCTCATCAAGCGCGGCCAGCGCGTGCTCGACATCGGCTCGGGCTGGGGCGGGCTCGGGCTCTATCTCGCGGAGATCGCAGGCGCCGACGTCACCGGCGTCACGCTGTCGACCGAGCAACTGCAGATCGCCAATGCGCGCGCGATCGAAAAGGGCCTGACCGGATCGGCCAGATTCCTGCTCCAGGACTATCGCGACATCGACGGGCCATTTGACCGCATCGTCTCGGTCGGCATGTTCGAACACGTCGGGGCGAGGTTCTACGATGCCTACTTCCAGCGCTGCGCCGAACTGCTGAGCGAGGACGGCATCATGCTGCTGCACTCGATCGGCCGTTCGCAAGGGCCGGATTCGACCAATCCCTGGATTGCCAAATACATCTTCCCCGGCGGCTACATCCCCGCTGTGTCCGAGGTGCTGCCGGCGATCGAGCGTGCGGGCCTCTTGGTCTGCGACATCGAGATCCTGCGTCTGCATTACGCCGAGACGCTGAAAGCCTGGCGGACGCGCTTCATGGCCCGGCGCGAGGAGGCCGTGCAGCTCTATGACGAGCGCTTCGCGCTGATGTGGGAATTTTATCTGGCGGCCTGCGAGATGACGTTCCGCAAGCAGGCCATGATGAACTTCCAGGTCCAGCTCACCAAGCGCCAGGGCGTGGTCCCGATAACCCGTGACTACATCGCACGCAATGAAGCCCGCCTGCGCGCCATCGAAGGCGGCGCCAGGACAAGGCTGAAACTCGCAGGTGAATAGGTTCTAGTGACGCAGCGTCGATATCGGGGACGCGCGGAAAGAGGCCGTTAACGCCAATTGCGCCCGCAGTTCGGCCAGGATCTCGGGCGCGACCGGCTGGCGGCGCACTTCGGGGCGCTCGGCGTGCTGCATGGCCGCAATCAGCCCGGACAGCCAAAGCCGGCTGCCTGCCTCGCTCCGCCAGATCTGTTGCTGCCGTTCTGGCCGCATCGCCTGCCTCGTCTTCCCGTCGCGGGTTGGGACAATTCCCTGCCCGCCTGCCTGTTCCGGCCCTACCCCGAAAGAATCCGGGGAGATGTGATCTGTTTCACATAAGTCTGGTCGGGTCCGGCCTAGACCGTCGCCATGAGCAAAGAGACCCAAACCTCATTCGACGTGCAGGACGACCTCCGCACCGATTACGCCCTGATCGCCACGGGCGTCGGGGCGGCGCTGGTTGCGCTGGTCTACCTCCTGCTGGTCTGAAGCCGAGCCCAAGGCGGCCAGCGCGCGCGTCATTCCGCGCGCTTCCCGAATAGGTCTGCGCGCCCATCCCCGAGGTTCACGGTTTCAGGATTTTTCCATGGCGTGGGACCCGGCCGCCTTGGGACGGGCGAGTTCCGCCAAAATCCGTCAAGCGCGGCGCATGCTGCGGCTGCTAATCATCCACCATTTTAACTGAGCGGTTGATAGCGGACAGCTTTCGCTTCCGCTTTGGCGTGAGGCGGCGCTTTATCCCGGCCCCGCATCTGCCCAAGAAAATTGCTAAGCACGCGCGATCATGGCCCTGACTGATTCGAACGTCCTCAAACTCGCGCCCGAAGCCGGAACTCCCGCCTATCGGAGCGCGCCGCATAATATCGAGGCGGAACAGAGCCTTCTGGGCGCGATCCTGGTCAACAACGATGCTTTTTACCGCGTCTCCGACTTCCTGGAGGCGAAGCATTTCTTCGAGCCGCTGCACCAGACCATCTTCGAGACCGCCGGCAGCCTGATCCGGATGGGCAAGATCGCCACACCCGTCACGCTGAAGACGTTCCTGCCCGCCGATACCGATGTCGGCGGCATGACCATCGGGCAATATCTGGCGCGGCTTGCCGCCGAAGCGACCACCATCATCAACGCCCAGGACTACGGCCGCACCATCTACGACCTGTCGCTCAGGCGCGACCTGATCGGCATCGGCGAGGACATGGTCAACGTCGCCTATGACGCGCCGGTCGACTTCCAGCCCCGGGCCCAGATCGAGGACGCCGAGCGCAAGCTCTACGAACTCGCCGAGTCCGGCCGTTATGACGGCGGGTTCCAGAAATTCTCGCAGGCGTTGGCGGTCGCAGTCGACCTCGCTGCAAAAGCGTTCCAGCGCGACGGAAAGCTGTCCGGCATCTCGACGGGCATGCGCGACCTCGACACCAAGATGGGCGGCCTGCAGCATTCCGACCTCATCATCGTCGCGGGACGTCCCGGCATGGGCAAGACGTCGCTGGCGACCAACATCGCCTACAACGTCGCCAAGGCCTACGTTCCGGAACTCCAGGCCGACGGCACCACGAAGGCCGCCAATGGCGGCGTGATCGGCTTCTTCTCCTGTGAAATGTCGGCCGACCAGCTCGCCACGCGTATCGTGGCCGAGCGCACCGGCGTTCCCTCCTCCCACATCCGCCGCGGCGGCATCTCGGAAGCCGATTTCGACAAGATCCGGGAAGTCTCGATCGAGCTGCAGTCGCTGCCGTTCTATGTCGACGCGACTGGTGGCCTGTCGATCGCGCAACTGATGGCGCGCGCGCGCCGACTGAAGCGACAAAAGGGCCTCGACCTGCTCGTGATCGACTACATCCAGCTGCTGTCGGGCTCGGGCAAGCGGAGTGACAACCGCGTGCAGGAAATCACGGAGATCACGACCAGCCTGAAGGCGCTCGCCAAGGAGCTCAACGTTCCCGTGATCGCGCTGTCCCAGCTATCGCGCCAGGTCGAATCCCGCGACGACAAGCGGCCGCAGCTCTCCGACTTGCGTGAATCCGGATCAATCGAGCAGGACGCCGACGTCGTCCTGTTCGTTTACCGCGAGGAATATTACCTCGCGATGAAGGAGCCCCGCCCAGGCACGCCTGAACACGAGAAGTGGCAGCTTGACATGAGTCTTGCGCACGGCAAGGCCGAAGTCATCATCGGCAAGCAGCGCCACGGCCCGACCGGCACCGTCGATTTGGCGTTCGAAGCCTCGGTCACGCGGTTCGGCGACCTCGCGCCTGACAGTCAGCTGCCGGCTCGCAGCGGCAACGACTACTGAGTGCTTCTCAGTTTCCTTGGGTTGAACCGCGCGGGTCTCTTGCGTAAAACGACGCCATGACAATGGCGTCCGATCCGAAAATGAACCCGCAATCCGGCCTTCTCTCCGCGGAAGCCAACCAGGCTGCCGCGCTCGCTGCTTACGGCGGCGTGCTCACCGTCGATCTCGACGCGATCATCGCCAACTGGCGCAAGCTCGAGAAGACCGCGGTGCCGGCCGAATGTTCGGCGGTGATCAAGGCCGACGCCTATGGCTGCGGTGCCGAGCAGGTCGCGCGCGCGCTGAGCAAGGCCGGCTGCAAGACCTTCTTCGTCGCCACCATCGAGGAAGCGCGCAAGGTGCGCGCGGCCGTGCCGGAGCCCACGATCTACGTGCTCGGCGGCTATTTCCAGAACACCGGCGAGCACTACGCCCAGATCAACTGCCGGCCCGTGATCGGCGATCTCAACGAGCTCGCCGAATGGGACGTGTTCTGCCGCCGCACCGGCTGGAACGGCGGCGCCGCGATCCACATCGACACCGGCATGAACCGGCTCGGGCTGACGTTATCGGAAGCGCAGGCGATCATCCCCCGCATCAATGCCGGCGATCACGGCATCACGCTCGTCATGAGCCATCTGGTCTCGGCCGAGCAGCTCAACAGCCCGGTCAACGCCAAGCAGCTCGCTTCCTTTCGCGGCATCGCCAGCGAATTCTCCGGCGTGCCGGCGGCGCTCGCCAACTCGTCCGGTATTTTCCTTGGCGCACCCTTCCAGTTCGATCTGGTGCGGCCGGGCGCTGCGCTCTACGGCGTCAACCCGACGCCGGAGGCCGACAATCCGATGCAACAGGTGGTCGACCTCAAGGCGCGCATCGTGCAGATCCGCAATGTCGAGCGCGGCGAGGGCGTCGGCTATGGCGGCACCTGGACCGCGCGGCGGCCGACGAAACTGGCGATCATCGCGGTCGGCTATGCCGACGGCTATTTCCGCGCCGCCAGCTCCAACGACGGCACCCGCGGAGCCGAGGTGATCGTCGCGGGCAAACGCTGCCCCGTCGCGGGCCGCGTCTCCATGGATTTGATTGCGATCGACATCACGGATCTGCCGCCGAACGCCGTACGTCGCGGCCACATGGTGACGCTGCTCGGCGAAGGCATCACCGTCGACGAGCTCGCGCATCATTTCGGCACCATCGGCTACGAGGTGCTGACCAGCCTCGGCCATCGCTATGCCCGCGTCTACAAGGGCGGCAATGTGGTCGAGCCGCTGGCAAAGCCGGCTCCGGCGACGGCAGCCGAGCAGCCGCCCTCACCGCCGCCGATCGAGCAGCCGGCGGCCCCGCCGCCGCTGCCGAGCTAAACCACCCGCGCCTACTTCTTCTTCCTGCTGTCCAGCGCTGCCTTGCAGGTGGCGCTGAGCTGGTCGCGCTTGGCGTTGAGGCAGGCGACGATGCCGCCGCCCGGCGCGATGCCGGCGCAGAATTTGTCATAGTCCGCCTTGCACGCGCCGCGCGTTTCGGCTGACTGTGCCGAAGTGGCCCCGGAGAACGCGACGACGAACGCAATAGCGGCAAAGCTCAACTTGGACATTGTTTCTCCGGAGACGGAAGGCAGGAGCCGGTAGCTCTACATGAAGATCGCGACATTCAACATCAACAACGTCAACCGCCGCCTGCCCAATCTGTTGGCATGGCTGCGCGCGGCAAAGCCCGATGTCGTCGCGCTGCAGGAGTTGAAGGCAAGTGATGGCGAATTTCCGGCCGCAGCCATCGAAAAGGCCGGCTACGGCGCAGTGTGGTGTGGACAAAGGACCTGGAACGGCGTCGCCATCCTCGCCCGCAACGCCGAGCCGGTGCTCACACGCGATCACCTGCCGGGCAACCGCGACGATCACGAGGCGCGCTACATCGAGGCCGCGGTGCGCGGCATCATCGTCACCAGCATCTACTTGCCGAACGGCAATCCGCAGCCGGGACCGAAATTCGACTACAAGCTCGACTGGTTCGCACGCCTCAGGCGCCACGCGAAAAGCTTCATCAAGCAGGACCTGCCCGTGGTGCTCGCCGGCGACTACAACGTCGCGCCCACTGAAATCGACATCTATCCGACGCGTTCGTGGGACAAGGATGCGTTGATCCAGCCGAAAAGCCGCGCGGCGTTTGCCTCGCTGGTCGAACAAGGCTGGTGCGATGCGATCCGCGCGCTATATCCGGACAAGCGCATCTACACGTTCTGGGATTACAAGCGAAACCGCTGGCCTCGCGATGCGGGGCTCCGGCTCGATCATCTGCTGCTCAGCCCTGCCCTGGCTTCACGCCTCGCGAAAGCCGGTGTCGACAAGAAGGTGCGTGCCGAGGATGGCGCGAGCGATCACGCGCCGGCGTGGTTGGTGTTGAAATAACGACGATCTCGTAGGGTGGGTTAGGTTTGCGGACTGCGCGAAGCGCAGACCGCAAAGCGTAACCCACCACTTCTATCTCCGCGGATCTGAACAGGGGTGGATTACGCTTCGCTAATCCACCCTACGGCCGAGATCGGATCACCGCCCGTAATAGTCCTGCACCGTGTCCCACGCCGCCTTCTGCAGCAGCTGCGTCGTCTCCGCATGCAGCCCCATGTTGTAGGAATTGCCGACCGGCGTGCGGCCGCTCAGCGCGGCGAATGTCACGCACGCGGCCAGATACGTGCCTGCCGGACTCGGATGCCGCTTGTCCGGCGCATAGAGATTGAGCTCGGGCACAAGCTTGCGCACGCGCGCGAAGGCGAGACCGGCGGGAATGACGAGCGCATCATTGGCGTTGCCGGCGAGCGTATAGGCCTCGGCCAACGCTTCCGTCATCTCCGGCTTGTCGGCATAGGCCCAGGACATAAAAAACACCGGCCGCATGTCGTGGGCGCGGACGATCTCGCTGTCCTTCTTCGCGAAGGTCGTGAACGCGTCCTTCAATTGCGGATGGATCGGGCACTGGCTGCAATCCATCATCACGACGGCGTCGTACTGCCTGCCCGGCTTGTTGAAGATCACGACGTTCTGCTCGTCGAAGGAATAGGCGCCGATGCCGGCCGGCCGCAGCAGATTCTCCATGTCGTGCCAGTCGAGGCCGGAGCCGCCGATCGTGACCATGGTGTTGCGATAGGCCGCCTTGTTGGCGGCATCGGCTGCCCGCTCCATGAAGGTGAGATGCCCGGGCATGCCGTTGTTGTAGTAGAAGAAGCTGTTGCCGACGAACAGCGCCGCCTTGGGGAAGTCAGGTCCGAGCGACGTGACCTTCGGCTTGGTCTGCGCCTGTGCATTGAAGCCGGTTGCAACGGCCAGACACATTGCAAGCACCACTCGCGCAAAGAGACGCATCATGGATTTCCTCCCGTTTTTCTAGAGCCGGAAACAAACCAGCTTTTCAAAACGACCTCAAGAGGAGGTCGCGCAGCAGAGAGGCGCGCCTTTCACGCTCACCACAAATTCTTACCGTCGATCATGTTCACCGCCACCGCATCGAGATCGAAATCGTCGAACAGGCGCGCGTTCACCGCGACCTTGGGATTGTCGAAGTCGGGCTTGCCGCTCGACCAGTCCGGCGATTCCGAATATGTGCCGCAGCCGCAATTGGCGCAGAAGTGATGTTTGACCGTGCGGCTGCCCCAGAGATAGGTCGCGACATTGTCCGCCGGTGACAGCAGGCGAAACTGCGCCGGCGTGTAATAGGCCCACAGCGCGCCGCGCTTGGCGCAGAGCGAGCAGGTGCAGCGCGTGACGCCCGAAGGCGCCTCCGTCACCTCGAACACCGTCTCACCGCAATGACAGCTTGCCTCGATCGGCATGACCCGCTCTCCCCGTTTGTCAGGAGATGGTCGTAGCCGGCCGCTGCTGCCAACATGCTGTCAGCAGCAAGGCTCGTCGGCGGCTTCCTTGGTCGGTCCAACAAAAACACGAAAAACAACCCCATGCACAGTAGCCGGCCCTAGGCGATTCAATGCCTTAGCAGCACTTGTTGAAGCCCTCGCCCGCCTCCCGGCCAAGCGACCGAACCCCTTGACCTCGGCCGCTTGGTTAGCATACTGGTCTGACCAAGATCAGACCAAACGGGATTGGGATGGAGCTCAAGCGGACCACTGAGGGCGAAAAAGGGTTCGAGAAGGTGTTCGCCTTCCTGCGCGAGCGCCTGCTTGCGGGCTCGCTCAAGCCGGGCGACCGCCTGATCTCCGAACGCGAGCTGGCAACCCTGCTTGGCGTCAGCCGACCGATCGTCCGCGAGGCGCTGCGCGCCCTCACCGTGCTCGGCATCGTCGAGATCCGCGATCGCATCGGCACCGTGGTGACCCGGCCTGATGTCTCCGTGCTGAACGACTTCTTCACCTTCGCGCTGGCCCAGCAGGCCGACATGCTCGACGACGTCATGCAGGCGCGCGTCGCGATCGAATGCCAGGCGATCCGGCTCGCCTGCGAGCGCGCCAACATTGCCGATTTCGAGCGCCTGCAGCGCGCGCTCGCCAGGATCGGGGAGACGATCGACGAAGCCGATGCCGGCGGCATGGCCGATTTCGAATTCCATCGCGCCATCGTCGTCGCATCGCATTCGGAGACGCTGACGGTGCTGCACTCTTCGATGGCGGGCCTGTTGACGCATTCGCATCGCAGCCGCCGCGAGCTGGTGCAGGCCTTCCCGTCGATGAAGACCTATCTGATCGACGACCACCGCCGCATCTTCGAAGCCGTCATCGCGCGCGATCCCGAGCGCGCGGACGCGACGCTGCGCAAGCATTTTGCCATCGGCGACGAATACCGGCGGCGCGCCGTCGTCGGCGACATCGACAAGACCAGCGCCTCGCGCTGATCGCTGACGAACCAAGAAACTAACCAAGAAACGGATCGATAACATGGGACGGAACGACAAGGGCATTGTCGGCTTCATCGGCATCGGCACGATGGGCCGGGAGATGGTGCGCAACCTGCTCAAGGCCGGCCACGCCGTGCGCGCCTTCGATCTTAACGAGACCGCACTCACCGATAGCGTCAAGGACGGCGCGACGCGCGCCAACAGTCCCGCCGATGCCGCTGAAAGCGCCGACATCGTCATCACCATGCTTCCCGACACGCCGCATGTCGAGGCGACCATTTACGGCGAGCACGGCCTGCTGAAGTCTCCTCCATCAGGCAAGCTCATCGTCGACATGAGCACGATCTCACCGGTCGCGGTCCGCCGCATCCATGCCGACCTGCAGAAGGTCGGCGTCGGCTTCATCGACGCGCCGGTCTCAGGCGGGCCCGTGGGCGCCAAGAACGCGGCGCTCTCGATCATGGCCGGCGGCGATGCGGCTGCCTTCGCGCAGGCCGAGCCGTTCTTCCGCGCGATGGGCACCACCATCACCCATGTCGGCGCGGCAGGCGCCGGCCAGACCGTGAAACTCTGCAATCAGCTGATCTGCGGCATCAACATCCAGGCGATCTGCGAAGCGCTGGCGCTCGGACGCGCTTCGGGCCTCGATCTCAACCTGCTGCGCCATGTGCTGCTCGGCGGCTCCGCCGCCTCCTGGATGCTGGACAAGCTCGGCCCGGCGATGATCGCGGGCGACGTATCCGCCGGCTTCCGGATTGATCTGCAGCTCAAAGACCTGCGCCTGGTGCAGGAGCACGCGCAGGCATTGAACGTGCCGCTGCCCGGCACCGCGCTGGTCACCAGCCAATATGTCGATGCGCGCGCCCATGGCGAAGGCAGCAACGGCAACCAGGCGCTGTTCCGTGTCTATGACCGCATGACCAACCAGACCACCGGCTGAAGCAACGGCGATGAGCCTGCAACTCGACTTTCCCGCAGTGCTGGAGCGTTGGCCGAGTTTTCTCGCCGGCGCCGTCCTCACGCTGGAGCTGGCGGCCTTCGCGACGGTGCTCGGCGCCCTGCTCGGCACGCTCGCGGCGGTCGGGCGCGGCACGCACAACGCGCTGATCGCAGGCGCCTGCAAGGCCTATGTCGAGACCATCCGCAACACGCCGCTCCTGGTGCAGATCTTCCTGGTCTATTTCGGCCTCGCCAGCCTGGGGCTGAAGTTCTCCGCCTTCGCGGTCGCGGTGGCCGCGCTGACCATCAATGTCGGCGCCTACACCGCCGAGATCATGCGCGCCGGCTTCGAGGCGATCCCGCGCGGACAGATCGAGGCGGCCGAAGGGCTGGCGCTGTCGCGGCTCCAGATCTACTGGCACATCATCCTGCTCCCGGCAGTCGAGAAGGTGTATCCGGCGCTGACCAGCCAGTTCGTGCTCTTGATGCTGGCCTCCTCGGTCTGCTCGCAGATCTCGGCCGAGGAGCTCACCGCGGTCGCCAACTACATCCAGTCGGACACCTATCGCGCGTTCGAGACCTACATCATCGTCGCCGTGCTCTACGTCATCCTGTCGCTGGTGATGCGCGCGGGCTTCTGGGGCCTCGGCCTCGTGCTGTTCCCGCGCCGGCGCAAGCTCGGCACGCCGCTGTGAGATGAGCATGGGCGGACATCTCAACATCAATCATCTGATGTTCCTCGGCCAGGGCGCGCTTTGGACCATCGGCCTGTCGGTGATCGCGCTGATCGGCGGTGGCATCGTCGGCTTCGTCATCGCGCTCGCGCGCATCTCGCCGCTGAAGTCGGTGCGGCTCGCCAGCGCAACCTATGTCCAGCTCGTTCAGGGTACGCCGCTGCTCGTCATCCTGTTCCTCGGCTATTTCGGCCTCGCCGCTATCGGCCTCAAGGTCTCGCCGCTCACGGCCGCAAGCGCCTCGCTGACGCTCTACGTCGCCGCCTATCTCGGCGAAATCTGGCGCGGCTGCATCCAGTCCGTGCCGAAGCCGCAATGGGAGGCCGCCGAAGGCCTCGCGCTGACCCGGACCCAGCGCATGATGAAGGTGATCCTGCCGCAGGCGATCCGCATCGCGACGCCGCCGACTGTCGGCTTCATGGTGCAGATCATCAAGAACACCTCGCTCGCCTCGGTGGTCGGCTTCGTCGAGCTGATGCGCTCGGGCCAGATCGTCAACAACTCGCTGTTCGAGCCGTTCGCCATCTACGCCATCATCGCCGTCACCTATTTCGCCATGTGCTATCCGCTGTCGCTGTTCAGCCAGAGGCTGGAGCGGCGGATGGGGCGCGGCAGGTCCAACCTCGCACCGGCCTGACATGCAGCAGAACGCTATCTCCTCCGAACCCATCGTGTCGCTCCGCGACGTGCAGAAGAGCTTCGGCCCGCTCAGGGTGCTCGACGGCGTCTCCTTTGCCGTCGAACGCGGCGAGGTGCTGGCGCTGATCGGCCGCTCCGGCTCCGGCAAGAGCACGGCGCTGCGCTGCATCGACCGTTTCGAGAAGGTCGACGGCGGCGAGATCGTCGTCTGCGGCCACCGCGTCGACCGTCCCGACGTCGACCTGCGCGCATTGCGCCAGGACGTCGGCATCGTGTTCCAGAGCTACAATCTGTTTCCGCATCTCACGATCGAGCAGAACATCACGCTCGCACCTTGCGCGGTGAAGGGCATTGCGACGGCCCAGGCCAGGGATCTCGCGCGAAAAGTGCTGGCGCAGGTCGGGCTCGAGGAGAAGCTGCACGCCTATCCCGAGCAACTCTCCGGCGGCCAGCAGCAGCGCGCGGCGATTGCCCGCTCGCTGGCGATGCAGCCGAAGGTCATGCTGTTCGACGAGGTCACCTCCGCGCTCGATCCCGAGCTCACCGCCGAGGTGCTGAAGGTGATCGAGCAACTCGCGGCCGACGGCATGACCATGGTGATGGTCACCCACGAGATGGGCTTTGCCAAGGGCATCGCCGACCGGATCGTCTTCATGCATCGCGGCAAGGTCCACGAGACCGGACCCGCCTCGATCCTGACGTCGCCGACCACGCCCGAACTCACGCAATTCGTGGGGACGGGAAATCTAAAATCATAACAGGGAGAGGAGAACCAAGAATGACAAATAGGACATTGCTGGGCACCGCCGCCGCGTTGTGCGGCCTCATCATGATGGCGGCCACGCCGGCATCGGCCGATCTGCTCGACGACATCACCCAGGCGAAGAAGATCCGCATCTCGACCGACCTCGCCATCCCGCCCTCGGGCATGATGGACTCGAGCATGAAGCCGACCGGCTCGGATGTGGAAGTTGCGCAGCTGCTCGCCAAGGACTGGGGGCTCGAGCTCGAGTTCATCCAGACCACGGGCGCGACCCGCATCCCCAACGTCCTCACCGGAAAGGCCGACATCATCATCTCGACCCTGTCGGTGACGCCCGAGCGCGCCAAGGTGATCGATTTCACCAAGCGCTATGCGACGCTGCAATCCGACGTCGGCTGCCTGAAGTCGTCGACCGTCAAGGACTGGCCCGACGTGAAGGACAAGTCGATCGGCGTCTCGCGCGGCACCACGCAGGACACCACCCTGTCCAACATGAAGGACAAGGATCTCAAGATCGCCCGCTACGACGACGACGCCACCATGGTGACGGCGGCCGTGTCCGGCCAGGTCGATTGCGTCGGCTCGTCCGCGACGATCATCAACCAGATCGGCGTGAAGAATCCCTCGCGCGTGTTCGAGTCCCGGATTCCGCTGGCGACCTTCGACCTTGCCATCGGCCTGAAGAAGGGCGAGCAGCGCCTGATGGACAAGCTCAACGCCTGGATCACCGAGAACGTCAAGAACGGCAAGCTCAACGCGATCTACAAGAAATTCCACGGCGTCGATCTGCCGGCGGACATGCGTAGCTGAAACCAAGGAGACCCGTGACAGCCGTTTTGCGGCTGTCACGGCCATTGCCAAATCAAGAAGGACATCACATGCGTCTCGTCATCGGATCCGACCACGCCGGCTGGCCGCTCAAACAGACTGTCATCGACCACATCCGCAAGCTCGGCCACGAGATCGTCGACGTCGGCTCCTATGACGACAAGCCAGTGGATTTCCCCGATATCGCGCGGGCGGTGGCGCAGAAGGTGACCTCGGGCGAAGCCGCGCGCGGCATCATGGTCTGCGGCACCGGCGTCGGCGCCTCGATCGCCGCCAACAAGATGAAGGGCATCCGTGCCGCGGTCTGCCACGACGTGCATTCGGCGCATCAGAGCGTCGAGCATGACGATGTGAACGTCATGTGCATCGGCGCGCAGATCGTCGGCGCCTGGCTCGCGGTCGACCTCGTCTCGTCCTACCTCTCTGCCGAGTTCTCCACCGACGAGGATTTCCGCCGCCGCGTCGAGAAGCTGCGCGTCATGGACGAGCAAGGCTGACATCCCCTCATGATCCTGGTGTTCGGGTCGCTCAATATCGATCTGGTCGCGCAGGTCCCGGTCATCCCCGGGCCCGGCCGGACGGTGCTCGCACCGTCCTATCAGACGCATTTCGGCGGCAAGGGCGCCAACCAGGCCGTCGCCGCGGCGCGGATCGCTGGAGCAGGACCGGTCCGGATGGCGGGCCGCGTCGGCCGGGACGGATTTGGCGACAGCGCGATCGAGAACCTCCGGACGAACGGCGTCGACACGACTTTCGTCGTCGGGGGCGACGAGCCCACCGGCTGCGCCTTCATCACGGTTGACCAATCCGGCGAGAACGCAATCACGGTCGCCAGCGGCGCCAACTTGACTGCTAGCGCCGGTGACCTGCCGGCCGAGCTTTTCAGGCCCGACACGGTGCTCGTGCTGCAGATGGAGGTGCCGTTCGCACAGGCGCTGGCAGCGGCGCGTCGGACAAATACGGCTTCCGGGACCGTGATCTGGAATCTCGCGCCGGTCCCGGAGAAGATGACGCGTGAGATGGTGACGGAAATTCTCGCCGTGACCGACTATCTCCTCGTCAACGAGCACGAGGCGCTCGATGCCGCCATGGCCATTGGCCTTGCGACGGTCGATTACGAAGCCGCAGCCGCGGACCTCGCGAAGGCCGGCGACCTCACCTGCATCGTGACCGCCGGCGCGCAAGGTGCCCTGGCTGTCACAGCGGACGGAACCCGTTTGCGCGCGTCCGCCCTGCGCATCACGCCGGTCGACACGACCGGGGCCGGCGACACCTTCGCCGGCGCGTTTGCGGCGATGCTCAGCGAGAAGGTTCCACTGCAAATCGCCCTCCAGGTCGGATGCGAAGCGGCGGCCCAAAAGTGCCTCAAGCCCGGTGCGCAGACTGGCATGCCGACGCGTGGCGCGATCTCATCGCTGACCTAGACGGCCTAAGCATCGCCTTCCAATGTCGTCCCGGCGAAGGCCGGGACCCATACGCCGCAGCAATAGTTTTGCGAAGACCTGGAGTTACCGGTTCGGGCCGCGACTTCGCTCGGGGGGTATGGGTCCCGGCCTTCGCCGGGACGACACCGGGTGTGCAGCAACTGCATTCGCGCACAACGCCTGCCCCGGCTACACTCGCCCGATTCCCGGAGCCCTGCCCTTGGCCTTTCTCTTCGTCCTCACCGTCGGCCTGCTCGCCGGCACCATCTCAGGCATCGTCGGCACCGGCTCGTCGATCATGCTGATGCCGGTGCTGGTCTATGCCTATGGGCCGAAGGAGGCCGTGCCGATCATGGCGGTCGCCTCCGTGATGGCGAATTTCTCGCGGATCCTGGCCTGGTGGCGTGAGGTCGACTGGCGGGCCTGCGCGGCCTATTCGGTCACGGGCATTCCGGCCGCCGCGCTCGGAGCGCGGACGCTGCTGGCCCTGCCCTCGCACGCCGTGGATCTCGCCATCGGCACCTTCCTGATCGTGATGGTGCCGGTGCGGCACTGGCTGGCGCGGCATGACCTCAAGGCCAATCTCTGGCATCTCGCCATCGGCGGCGCGATCATCGGCTATCTCACCGGCATCGTGGTCTCGACCGGCCCGCTCAGCGTGCCGCTGTTCCTGTTCTACGGCCTCTCCAAGGGCGCCTTCCTCGCCACCGAGGCCGCCTCCTCGCTCGGGCTCTATTTCGCAAAGTCCGTGACCTTCGAGCGTTTCGGCGCGCTCACGGGCGACGTCTTCGTCAAAGGCCTGATCGCGGGGGCCTCGCTGATGTCCGGCGCCTTCATCGCAAAGCGCTTCGTGCTGCACCTGAAGCCGGACGTGTTCCGCCTCTTGATGGACGCGATCATGATCGCGGCCGGGCTCTCGATGCTCTGGAACGCGGCGCAGCCGTAACGAACGGCGCTCAGGCGGCGAACTCAGGCGCGATCGACGGGCTGTCGACGCGAACGCGGCCCTCGAGCCCTTGCAGCACAGCCGCGAGCGGCTGTGGCCGGTGGTAGAGATAGCCCTGCCCGAGCGTCACACCCATCTCGCGCATGGCCGCGGCCTGCTCGGCCCGCTCGATGCCTTCGGCAACCAGGGTCAGTCCCAGCGTGCCCGCAAGCGAGGCAATGACGCCGACGATCGCCTTGTCTTCGGCGCTATCGGGAATCTCGCTGATGAACGCCTTGTCGATCTTGACCTTGTCGAGCGGAAAGCGCCTGAGATGAGCGAGCGAAGAGTAGCCGGTGCCGAAATCATCGAGCGCGATCGTGGCTCCGAGCCGCCGCAGGCGATGCAACGTCTCGGAGGCGCTGGCGATATTGTTGATCAGCGAGCCCTCGGTGATCTCGAGCTCGAGCATCGATGCCGCGACATCGAAACGCGCACAGGTCGCGCGCAGCTCGGCGGCAAGCGAATGGTCGGCAAGCTCGGACGGCGGCAGATTGATCGCGATCCTGATATCCGGCCTGCCGGCGGCGGCCAGACGTTGCAGCGCGCGGCAGGCGTCGGTCAGCACATAGCGCGTCAGGCGGGCATTGTTGCCGCTGCGCTCGATCAGCGGCAGGAATTCGCCGGGGCCGATCACGCCATGGTCGGGATGGCGCCAGCGAATGAGCGCCTCGAGGCCGACGACGGCCGCGCTGTCGAGGTCGACCTGGCCCTGATACCAGACCTCGAACTGTCCCTCGGCAAACCCTGCGGGAATGGCAAGCTCGAGCTCCCTGCGGCGGCGGTAGTCGCGCTGCAGCGCTTCGTCCAGCACCGCGACGGTGCCGGGCGCCTTGCTCTTGGCATGGTAGAGCGCGATGTCGGCGAGCGCCGGCAGATGCGACAATTCGGGATCGCCGGCGCGACGGACGGCAAGCCCGATGCTGGCGCGCGGCACCACCTGCTTGTCGTGCAGCCGGATCGGCTCCGAGATCGCATCCAGCAGCTGGCGTGCGAAGGCCTGCGCGGTCGCTTCGTTGCTGACCTCGGGGCGGATCACCACGAATTCGTCGCCGCCGAGCCGCGCGACCCAATCCTGCGGCTCCACCGCCTCGCGAAGACGCTCGGAGATGTGGACCAGGAACCTGTCGCCGGCATCGTGGCCGAAGGTGTCGTTGATGCCCTTGAAGTCGTCGAGGTCGATGAAACAAAAGGCGATCAGCGAGTCCGGCGAACCGGCATCGCCGCTCAGGGTCACCAGGCGCTCGGACAGCGAGCGCCGGTTGGGCAGGCCCGTGAGCGGGTCGTGCGAGGCCATGTGCCCGAGCCGGTCGAGCGCGCCCGACGTCGTGTGCTGCATGGCGTTGAAGGCCTGCGCGAGCTGGCCGAATTCGTTCGACGACCTGATATCGGCCGGATAGGCGCGGCCATCCTGCTTGCTGCGCTGGATCGCCGACATGATCGCGGCGAGCGGCTTGCCGATGAAGATATTGGCCGAGATGCGCATCGCCACCATGGTGGCGAGCGTTGCGAGCAGGCCGACGACGAGAAGCAACATCAGCCGACTGCCGGTGTCGGCATACACGGTCCCATAGGAATAGGCGATCGCGATGCGTCCGGCCTGCACGGCGATGTTGCCGTTACTGTACTTGATCGGGCGCGAGATTTCCGCGACCTGGTCCGCGGGGCGCGCCACCACGCGGGCAATCGCAACGCCGGTGTCGTCATAGACGGCCGCCGCCGCGATGGTCTCGTCGTGCATGATCTCGTTGAGCACGCCCGTGACCTGGTCGTAACGCATCTTCCAGAGCGGCTCGGCGATCAGCTCGGCGCGGCTCTCGGCGGTGCGGGCAATGCGGGCGTCGAGCTGCCGTATCTGCGACCAGAAGTTCGTAGCCTCGACGCCGGCGGAGGCGAGCAATTGCACCAGCAGCAGGACCGGCACGGTGGCCCAGATCATCGCGCGGACCACCGAGCGCAAGCGCCGTGGCGCACCTTGCGCGTTGCGATCCGGATCGGTCATCGCCTCATCCTCGCGCATCAGTCGCCGGCGCCGTCCGGAAGCGCCAGGGACGAGATGAGCGCATCGAGGGAAAAGTCATACTGGCCGCAATGTCCTGCCTTCGCCCTGAACCGCGAGAAATCGATCCGGTCGAAGGCGCGCGTCTTGATGAGGTCGCCGACCGAGCCGAGATTGTCGCGTGTGATCGCGGATGTCTTGACCTCGACCCGGGGCGAAAGGTCGGCGAAATCGCAGCCATCGGCGTAGTCGCGGAGCAGAACGATCGACCAGCCGCCGAGCAGGAAGTGCCCGCCGTCGCTCAACAGCAGACGGCCGGCCTTGATCTCGCGCAGCGCCTCCTCCGACCAGTTGAGGCCGACCACCTCGATGTTGCGGCCGGGCACGAGGCCGGCCGCGCTGATCGCGCGGAGCGCGCCGAGCGCCATCGGATCGTTTCCGGCCCAGATGCCGGCGGGCCGGATCTCCTTGCGCGCAGCCCAGCCCAGATAATTCGCCGTGACCTGCTCGGCCTCGGACTGCGTCCAATTGGCAAACAGCATCCGGTCCACCACCACGTCGGGCGCGGCGTCCGCGGCAAGCTTGAGACCGGCGTTGCGGGCGATCGAGGCCGGCGTGATCTCGTCGCCGCCGATGCCGAGAATGTGAATCTTGCCGTCCGGGCTCTGCCATTTCTCGGCGCGCGCCGTGCTGATCAGCGCGTTCGCCATCCGCGCACCCGCGGTTTGAAGATCGGTCGTGATGTCGCCGAGCCAGGTCTTGAGCTTCTGGCGCGGCGGCCCGAGGCGCACTGCGTCCTCGCCGATCAGCGTGTTCGAGAGCAGCAGCGTCCTGACCCCGGCGGCCTCGGCCGCCTCCAGGATCGGAACGGCGGCGGATTCCTCGTTCGAGAGGATGAGGAAGTCGGGCTTGTCGGCACGCGCGACCACGCCGAGCCCGAGTTCCTGCATGGTGCGGTAATTGCGCTCGCTGGTCAGCACCTCGACTTGCGCATCGAGCTTGCGGCCGGCGACCCGCATGGTCTGGGCGACCATGTCCCAGTAGACTTCACCGGTCTTGCCGGGGCTCACGAAGACGATGTTCAGGGACTTGGCATCAGCCGCCGCGATATGGCCGGCCGACGCCAGGACGCCGCAGGCCATGCCCACGGCGAGCACTATCCGCAAAAATATCGTCATTATTGGCGCCATCCCGTATCGGTTCCGAAATTGGGCCTATGTCCGCTAACATTTGGCAAAGTCCGGCGCGGCGCGGCTTCCTAGAGCTAACAAAGGGTGTATCGGTTGCGATGAATTGCGGTATTGGGCGCCGGGTGAGCAGCCTCAAAGCCCGCCATTCCGTGCTATCAGCAGACCCCTGAAACCTCCGACTCAACCGTCCCCCCGATGGCCAAGAACACGCTTTCCTTCGTCTGCCAGAACTGCGGCGCGGCCTATAACCGCTGGCAGGGCAAGTGCGAGTCCTGCGGTGAGTGGAATACGCTCGCCGAAGAAGACACCAGCGGCAGCGTGCCGGTCTCGATCCGCTCCAAGCGCAAGGGCCGGACGTTTGCGCTCGAGAGCCTTGCCGGCAAGAGCCCGGATGCCCCGCGCCTGTCCTCAGGGATGACCGAGCTCGACCGCGTCACCGGCGGCGGTTTTGTCCGCGGCTCCGTTTTGCTCGTCGGCGGCGATCCCGGCATCGGCAAATCGACATTGCTGACGCAGGCAACCAGCATGATGGCGCGCGCGGGCCATCGCATCGTCTACATCTCCGGCGAAGAGGCGGTGGCGCAGGTGCGGCTGCGTGCCGAGCGGCTCGGGCTTTCGGATGCGCCGGTGCAGCTCGCCGCCGAGACCTCGGTCGAGGACATCGTCTCGACGCTGTCGGAAGGCGCGGTGCCCCGGCTGATCGTGATCGACTCGATCCAGACCATGTGGACCGACACGGTGGAATCCGCGCCCGGCACGGTGACCCAGGTACGCGCCTCGGCGCAGGCCCTGATCCGCTTCGCCAAGAAGACGGGCGCTGCGATCATCCTGGTCGGCCATGTCACCAAGGACGGCCAGATCGCAGGCCCCCGCGTGGTCGAGCACATGGTCGATGCGGTGCTGTCGTTCGAGGGCGAAGGCTCGCAGCAATTCCGCATCCTCCGCGCCGTCAAGAACCGCTTCGGCCCGACCGACGAGATCGGCGTGTTCGAGATGACGGGCTTGGGCTTGCGCGAAGTCACCAACCCGTCCGAGCTGTTCCTGTCCGAGCGCGATCTCGGCACGCCCGGGACCGCAGTCTTCGCGGGCATCGAGGGCACGCGGCCCGTCCTGGTCGAATTGCAGGCACTGGTCGCCCCGACCTCGCTCGGCACCCCGCGCCGCGCCGTGGTCGGCTGGGATCAGAGCCGGCTCTCGATGGTGCTGGCGGTGCTGGAGGCCCATTGCGGGGTCAAGCTGTCCGGCCATGACGTCTATCTGAACGTCGCGGGCGGCCTGCGTATCCACGAGCCAGCGGCCGATATGGCCGCTGCGGCCGCGCTGGTTTCGTCCCTGGTTAATGCGCAGTTACCCACCGATGCGGTCTATTTCGGTGAGATTTCGCTCTCCGGCGTCATCCGCCCGGTGGCGCAGACCCCCGCCCGGCTCAAGGAAGCGGTCAAGCTCGGCTTCAAACGCGCTGTGCTGCCCGAATCGGCCCGTGGCGGCGATGCTGGCGGCGACGCCGGACTGTCCCTGAACGCGGTCAACAGCCTGACCACATTGGTGGCCGAGATCGCAGCCAAGGGCTCCCGCCGGGGCGAATCCGGCGGATCCGCAGAGAAAAATGCCACACCGGCAAGATTCCGCCGTGGAGAGGGGTAGCCGGAGGTGACGTCGGAGGCCCCCGCCGCTATACAGCCGTCACAAAAGCAGCATGGGATTGCGTGGTTGCGGCCTTGCCGGGAACGCCGTCTGCCCCTCTTTTAGGGCGGCGGCCAAACACCGATTCGCTGAGCACCTTTGAAGTACGAGCGGACCAGACCAGCCGATGCCAGTAACACTCCTCGACCTGATCCTGCTCGGTGTGATGCTGATCTCGGGCCTGCTCGCGATGGTCCGCGGCTTCATGCGCGAAATCCTGTCGATCGCGGCCTGGGGCGCCGCCGCGATTGTGACGCTGTACTCGTTCTCGAAGCTGCTGCCGACCGCAAAGACCTATTTCAACAACGACACGGTGGCGAGCGTCGTCGTGGTGGCCGGCGTGTTCGTCGGTACCCTCGTCGTGGTGTCCGTGATCACGGTCCGGATCTCCGACATGATCCTGGATTCGCGTATCGGTGCGCTGGATCGCACCCTCGGCTTCCTGTTTGGCCTCGCTCGCGGGCTTTTGATCGTCGTGGTCGCGTTCCTGTTCTTCACTTGGCTGGTGCCGGACAAGCAGCGCCCGGACTGGGTCACGGGGGCAAAATCCCGTGTCGTGCTCCAGGGAACCGGGGATTGGCTAATGGCCCTCTTGCCTGACGACCCCGAGAACACCATCTTGAAGAGATTCAAGAAAAACAAACCAGATGATGATCAAGCTGATTCCGAGCAGCAGCCTTCGGGCAGTGGCGACGGATACAGTAAATCTGCTCGTGACGGCATGAAGAAGCTGATCGAGAAGCCCGCGGTGCGTTGATAGAGCCCAAGGTTGACTGAACAACAGAGAGGCACGGACGAGATGCGACACCCTGACCAGGACGCCCAACGTGATCTCGGCTCAGCCGCGGTTGAGCTTCAGGACGATCTGGAAGGGGATACGCTGCGCGAGGAGTGCGGCGTCTTCGGCATCTACGGTCACCCCGACGCGGCCGCCATCACCGCGCTCGGCCTCCACGCCCTACAGCACCGCGGCCAGGAAGCCGCCGGCATCGTCTCCTACGACGGCAGCCGCTTTCATTCGGAACGCCGTCTCGGCCTCGTCGGCGATACCTTCTCCCGCCGCGAGGTGATCGACCGCCTGCCCGGCAATGTCGCGGTCGGCCATGTCCGCTACTCCACCACCGGCGCCACCATCCTGCGCAACGTGCAGCCGCTGTTCGCCGAGCTCAACGCCGGCGGCCTTGCGGTCGCCCATAACGGCAACCTCACCAACGGCCTGACCCTGCGCCGCGAGCTCGTGAAGCACGGCGCGATGATGCAGTCGACCACCGACACCGAGGTGATCCTGCACCTGGTCGCGCGCTCCAAGCGCGCCCGCTTCATCGAGCGCTACATCGACGCGCTGCGCGAGATCGAAGGCGCCTATGCGCTGGTTTCGCTCACCAACAAGAAGCTGGTCGGCGCGCGCGACCCGCGCGGCATCCGCCCGCTCGTGCTCGGCGAGCTCGACGGCTGCCCGATCCTGACCTCGGAGACCTGCGCGCTCGACATCATCGGCGCGCGCTTCGTGCGCGACATCGAGCCCGGCGAAGTCATCGTGTTCGACGAGAACGGCCAGGACATCCACAAGCCGTTCCCGCCGATGGCGCCGCGCCCCTGCATCTTCGAATACATCTACTTCTCGCGGCCGGATTCCATCGTCCACGGCCGCTCGGTCTACGAGGTGCGCAAGGCCTTCGGCGCGCAGCTCGCGCGCGAGAGCCACGTGCCGATCGACGTCGTCGTGCCGGTGCCGGATTCCGGCGTGCCCGCCGCGGTCGGCTACAGCCAGTATTCCGGCGTGCCGTTCGAGCTCGGCATCATCCGCAACCACTATGTCGGCCGCACCTTCATCCAGCCGACCCAGGCGATCCGCGAATCCGGCGTGCGCATGAAGCACTCGGCCAACCGCGCCGCGATCGAAGGCAAGCGCATCATCCTGATCGACGACTCCCTGGTGCGCGGCACCACCTCGAAGAAGATCGTGCGCATGATGCGCGATGCCGGCGCCAAGGAAGTCCACTTCCGTCTCGCTTCGCCCCCGATCCTCTACCCCGATTATTACGGCATCGACCTGCCCGACCGCGGCGGCCTGCTCGCGGCGACGCATTCGCTGGAGGAGATGCGCGAGATCATCGGCGCCGACTCGCTCGCCTTCCTGTCGATCGACGGCATGTACCGCGCCATGGGCGAGCCCGGCCGCGACCCCGCCAATCCGAAGTTCTCGGACCACTGCTTCACCGGGGCCTATCCGACCCACCTCACCGACCAGACCCAGACCGAGCCGCAGCCGCGGCAATTGTCCCTGCTGGCGGAAGCGAGCTGACGCAAGGGCACGCCGATGCAGCTGACCATCGCCATTCTCTGCGGAGTGGTGTTGGTCGGCTTTATTGTCTTCGCCTTCAGGCAAGGCATGAAGGTAACCCCCGACGGCTCGGGAAACGGAACCAACAGCGACAATATCCAGTCGGGCGGCGGCAGCTAAGGCGCGCAGAGCAAAATTCCGTCATGGCCGGGCTTGTCCCGGCCGTCCACGCCTGTAAAACCCCGCCATGACAAAGCCCCTCGCCGACCGCATCGCTCTCGTCACCGGCGCCTCGCGCGGCATCGGTTTCGCCACCGCAAAGGCGCTGGCCAAGGCCGGTGCGCATATCGTGGCGACGGCGCGCACGCAAGGCGGGCTGGAAGAGCTCGACGACGAGATCCGTAAAGAGGGCGGCAACGCCACGCTTGTGCCGCTCAATCTCACCGATTCCGACGGCATCGCGCGGCTCGGCGCCGGCCTGCACGAGCGCTATGGCAAGCTCGACATCCTCGTCGGCAATGCCGGCGTGCTCGGCCCCTCCTCGCCAATCGGCCATATCGAGCTGAAGGCCTTCAACGACGTGATGGCGATCAACGTCTCCGCGAATTTCCAGCTGATCCGCTGCATGGAGCCGCTGCTGAAGCAGTCCGATGCCGGGCGCGCCGTGTTCATCACCTCGGGCGCCGCCAACAAGGCGACCGCCTATGTCAGCCCCTACGCCGCCTCCAAGGCAGCGCTGGAAACGCTGGCGCGCGCCTGGGCGCAGGAGACCGCGAACACGGCTCTGCGCGTCAACCTGTTCAACCCGGGGCCGATCCGCACCCGCATGCGCGCCACCCTGATGCCGGGCGAGGATCCGGCGACGCTGGACACGCCCGAGCAGGTCGCCGAGTTCATCGTGCCGCTGTGCGCGCCCGGCTGGACCGAGACCGGCAAGTTCTACGATTACAAGACCCGGACCCTGATGGGCTTCCGCTCGCCGGCCTGATTGACTCGAGCACCTCCCCGCGATTGACTGCCTGCGCTTAAGCGGCAGCAAGCCGCAAGCCAACAAAAAGGGAGGTTGCCATGGCGCCATGGCATGATCGCGCAGGTTTTTCGCGTGCGCTCGCGAATGTCTCTCACGCCTTTTCCATCCTGATCGCAGCCATCGCGTTCATGCTTCCTGGCACCGCGACTGCAGGTGACGTGCCGACCTTCGCGGTCGAGCCCTCCTGGCCAAAGCCGCTGCCGAACAACTGGATTCTCGGCCAGGTCGGCGGCATCACCGTCGACTGGCAGGGCCACATCTGGGTGATCCACCGCCCGCGCTCGCTCACCGATGACGAAAAGGGTGCGAGCCTCAACCCGCCGCGTTCGAAATGCTGCGTGTCGGCGCCGCCCGTCCTCGAATTCGACAGCGACGGCAATTTGCTGCGCTCATGGGGCGGTCCGGGCGAAGGCTATGAATGGGTCGGCCGCGAGCACGGCATCGAGGTCGACGAGCGCGGCTTCGTCTGGATCGGCGGCAACGCCGACAACGACAACGCGATTTTGAAGTTCACGCTCGACGGCAAGTTCGTCGCCCAGATCGGCAAGATCGCGCCGAGCCTCGGCAGCAACGACACGACGCAGCTCGGCAAGCCCGCGGAGACCGCGATCGACAAGGAGGCAAACGAGATCTACGTCGCCGACGGCTATGGCAACCGCCGCGTCATCGTGTTCGACGCGACCACGCTCGCCTACAAGCGGCACTGGGGCGCCTACGGCAACAAGCCCAGCGACGACAAGCAGGGTCCCTACGATCCCAAGGCCCCGGTCGCGCAGCAATTCGGCAACCCCGTCCACTGCGTCAAGCTCGCCAATGACGGCCTCGTCTATGTCTGCGATCGCATCAACAACCGTATCCAGGTGTTCAGGAAGGACGGCACCTTCGTGAAGGAGTTCTTCTTCGAGAAGAACACGCTCGGCAACGGCGCGGTATGGGACATCGCGATCTGGCCCGATCCGAAGCAGACCTGGCTGCTCAGCGCCGACGGCGAGAACAACGAGATCAGGGTCATCAAGCGCGACGACGGCAGCGTCGTCGGCAGCTTCGGGCACAGCGGCCGCAACGCCGGCCAGTTCCACTGGGTGCATGCCATGGCGATCGACGCCAAGGTAACGTCTATACCGCCGAGGTCGATACCGGAAAACGCATCCAGAAATTCAAGCTGACATCGGACGCGCTGAAATAGCGTCTCAACGCATTTTGCCCAAAAGTTAACCGACGGATGACGCTACGACGCAGCGTCATCCGCATTTAGGTGCATTGCGGCCGGCCGTGGGACACGGTAGAGCCATCGACAGGAACAAGGCTCCGCAAGAGAGCCATCCGAATATTTGACAATGGAGGAGACCTTTTATGACGACGCTCGCGCGCCGCACTGCGGCTTTTCTGGCATGCGCCACCTTCGGTTTTGCAACATCCGCCTACGCGCAGGACAAGACCGTCAAGATCGGCGTGCTCAACGACATGTCGAGCCTCTACGCCGACATCGGCGGCCCCAACTCGGTCGCGGCGGTGAAAATGGCGGTCGAGGATTCCGGCCTGAAGGCCAAGGGCTGGACCATCGAGGTCCTCTCCGGCGACCACCAGAACAAGCCCGACATCGGCGTCAACATCGCCCGCCAATGGATCGACAACGACAAGGTCGACGTCATCTCGGACACGCCGAGCTCCGGCGTGGCGCTCGCGGTCAACAACCTCGTCAAGGAAAAGAACTCGGTGCTGCTCAATTCGGGCGCGGCCACCGCTGATCTCACCGGCAAGGCCTGCACGCCGAACACCATCTCCTACACCTACGACACCTACATGCTCGCCAACGGCACCGGCAAGGCGCTGACCAAGGCCGGCGGCGACAGCTGGTTCTTCCTGACCGCCGACTATGCCTTCGGTCACGCCCTCGAGCGCGACACCTCGGCAGTCGTCACCGCCAATGGCGGCAAGGTGCTCGGCGGCGTCAAGCATCCACTCAACAGCTCCGATTTTTCGTCGTTCCTGCTCCAGGCGCAATCGTCCAAGGCCAAGGTGATCGGGCTTGCCAATGCCGGCGGTGATACCACCAACGCGATCAAGCAGGCCTCCGAGTTCGGCATCGTCCAGGGCGGCCAGAAGCTCGCGGCGCTGCTGCTCTTCATCACCGACGTGCATTCGCTCGGCCTGAAGACCGCGCAGGGCCTGACCTTCACCGAATCCTTCTATTGGGATCTCAACGACAAGACCCGTGAATGGTCGAAGCGTTTCCAGAAGGTGTCGCCGAAGAACGCCATGCCGTCGATGACCGTGGCAGGCCTCTACGCCGGCGTGCTGCATTATCTCAAGGCGATGGAAGCGATCGGCAGCAATCCGCATGACGGCGCCAAGGTCGTCGCCAAGATGAAGGAGCTGCCGACCGACGATCCGCTGTTCGGCAAGGGCCCGCTCCGCGCCGACGGCCGCCGTCTCATCCCGGCCTATCTCTTCGAAGTGAAGAAGCCGGAGGAGTCGAAGGGACCGTGGGACTATTACAAGCTGGTCGCTACCATCGCGCCGGAAGACGCGGCCAAGCCGCTCGAGGCGAGCGACTGCCCGCTGGTGAAGAAGTGACCGCGTAGCGGTCGCACTCAGCCCCAACGACGTCATGCCCGGGCTTGTCCCGGGCATTCTCGTTATTGGCTCAGGAACAACCGCCGTAGGGTGGGCAAAGCGACTTGTCCGCCGTAGCTCGAAGAGCGAAGGCGGAAGCGTGCCCACCACGTCTTGGCATCATGGACAGATCGTGGGCACGGCGCTTGCGCGCCTTTGCCCACCCTACGAGACCGCCTTCGTTGCGGCCAGCGCCCGCACCGCGATCGCCACGCAGATCACCATCAGCACCGCCGCGAGCAGGAACGGCGCGCCTGGCAGATGCAGCGGCGCGCCGGCGCCGATGAAATAGGAAAATGTCAGCGTGAACAGGAACGGGCCGACGAGCTGCGACACGCTCTGCACGCTGGCGGTTGCGCCCTGCAGCTGGCCCTGCTGATCGGGCGCGACCAGCCGCGTCATCAGCGATTGCATGGCGGCGCCCGAGATGCCCCACAGCGACATCACGGGAATGCCGATCCAGAACAGCGGCCCGGTCGGCGCAGCCCCGAAGATCACGAAACCGATCGCGCCACAGCACAGGCCGAGCAACAGGGCCTTTCGCTCGCCGAGCACGCGCACGATCGGGCCGATGGCGAGCCCCTGCACCACCATGGCGCAAATGCCGACCATCGCCAGCGTCAGTCCCACCGTCTTGGAATCCCAGCCGTAGCGATAGGTCGCATAGAGCACGAAGGTCGAGGGCAGCACGACATGCGCGACCTGCGCGATGAAATTGACGATCGACAGCCCGGCCAGGACCGCGTTGCTGCGGAGCAGACGCAGCGCGCCGACCGGATTGGCGCTCGTCCAGCGGAACGGCGCGCGTCTTTCCGGCGCCAGCGATTCCGGCAGCACGAGCAAGCCATAGAGCGCATTGGCAAAGCTTAGGCACGCCGCGGCCCAGAACGGCAGGCGCGGATCGATGTCGCCGAGCAGGCCGCCCAGCGCCGGGCCCAGGATGAAGCCGGCGCCGAAGGCCGCGCCAATCCTGCCGAACACCGCCGCGCGGCGCTCCGGCGGCGTGATGTCGGAGATATAGGCAAAGGCGGTCGAGATGCTGGCCGAGGTGATGCCCGAGATCACGCGGCCGATGAACAGCCAGGTCAAGGACGGCGCCAGCGCCATCAGCACGTAGTCGGCGGCGAGCCCGAAATTCGACGTCAGCACCACCGGACGCCGTCCGAAGCGATCCGACAGCGCACCCAACACCGGCGAGAACACGAACTGCATCAGCGCCCAGGCGGTGCCGAACACGCCGAAGATGCGCGCCGCATGCGCAGTGTCGTTGGCGACGAAGCCCTCGATCAGCTTTGGCAGGACCGGCATGATCACGCCGAGCGCGACCATGTCGAGCAGGATGGTGACGAAGATGAAGGCGACCGCGCCGCGCCGGACCGGCGCAGCGCCCTGCGCTGTCGCCTCGCCGGCGCCGTCGCTCACGACGGCCGCTTGCGCTTGTGCGCGAAGGGATTGGCCTTCTCGCGCAGGGTGATGCGCACCGGCGTGCCCGGCAGCTCGAAGGTCTCGCGCATGGAGTTGGTCAAATAGCGCAAATAGGACTGCGGCACCGCGTCCGCGCGCGAGCAGAACAGCACGAAGCTCGGCGGCCGCGCCTTGGTCTGCGTGATGTAGTTCAGCTTCAGCCTGCGGCCGGACACTGCGGGCGGCGGATTGGCCTGGATTGCCTGCTCGAACCAGCGATTGAGCGCCGCGGTCGGCACGCGCCTGTTCCAGATCGCGTAGGCGTCCTGGATCGCCTGCATCAGGCGATCGATGCCCTCGCCCATCAGGCCGGAGACGGCGACGATCGGCACGCCCTTGACCTGCGGCAGCCAGTGATCGGCATCGCGGCGCAGGCCCGAGATCGCGCCGCCGCCCTTGGTCTCCATCAGGTCCCATTTGTTGACCGCGAGCACGACCGCGCGGCCCTCGCGCTCGATCAGATCCGCAATCCGGAGGTCCTGCTCCTCGAAGCGGTTCTGCGTGTCCATCATCAGCACGACGACTTCGGCAAAGCGCACCGCGCGCAGCGCGTCGGCGACCGAGAGCTTTTCCAGCTTCTCCTCGATGCGCGAGCGCCGGCGCAGGCCGGCGGTGTCGAACACGCGGAAATCGCGGCCCTTCCAGTTGATCTCGACCGCGATGGAATCGCGCGTGGTGCCGGCCTCCGGGCTCGTGAGCAGACGTTCCTCGCCGAGCAGATGGTTGATCAGCGTCGACTTGCCGGCATTGGGCCGGCCGACGATGGCGACGCGGATCGGGCGCGTTGCGGCCTCCTCCTCGGAGAGCGGCTCGTCGTCCTCGACCTCATCGTCCTCGACAGGCTCCGGCATAAGCTGTGCGAGCGCATCGTACAGCTCGCCCATGCCCTCGCCGTGCTCGGCCGAGATCTGGATGGGATCGCCGAGGCCGAGCGCGAAGGATTCCATCGCACCGGCATCGCCATGCTTGCCTTCGCTCTTGTTGGCGACCAGCAGCACCGGCTTGTTGGCCTTGCGGGCGAAATCGGCGAAGGCGCGATCGGTGGGCGTGAGGCCGATGCGGGCATCGATCACGAAGAACAGCGCGTCGGCCTGCGCGATCGCGGTCTCGGTCTGCTCCTGCATGCGCGCGGTCAGCGAGCCCCTGGCGCCCTCGTCGAGGCCGGCGGTGTCGATGATGGTGAACTGGAGGTCGCCGAGCCTGGCCTCACCCTCGCGGCGGTCGCGGGTGACGCCCGGCAGGTCATCGACGAGCGCGAGCTTCTGTCCGACCAAGCGGTTGAACAGCGTCGACTTGCCGACATTGGGCCGGCCGATGATGGCGATCGTGAAGGACATCGGTCATTCGTGCGCTGCCGGGGCTGCGCCTGTCAATGCAGGTGGAATTATTAGCGCGAGAAGCTGCCGCTCGGCAGCGGCGCCGGGAAGCCGCCCTGCGATTGCTGCTGCGTGGTCTGGGTCGGTTGCGCCTGCTGGACCGGCTGATCCGGCGGCGGCGCGGTGGTGCGCTTGCGCACGATCTTCTGCTTGGGCGGGGGCGCGGCGGTGGGCGGCGCGGCCTCCGGCTGGGCCTCGCCATCGACCTCGCCGGCAGGCGCCTCAGCCGGTGCAGCCGCGGCGGCCGGCTGATGGGACTTCTTCGCCTTGGCACCCTTGGCCGGTTTGGCCGGCTCAGGCGGCGGCTCGGCGGGCAGAGCCGCGACGGCGGGCGCGTTCGGATCCGGCTGCTGCTGCGCGCCCTTGTACATCTCCCTCGGGACGCCCTGCTCGAGGCCGGGAACGCCCTCGGGGAAGACCGGCTTGCGATCGCCCGGCAGCTTCTTCTTGGTGTCGAGGAAGTCGAGCATGTCGCTTGGATCGAAGCTGGAGCAGCCGCCCAGGACGCCGGTGAAGGCGATCAGGACGGCGGCTGCGATCAAGCGTGGCGTACGGCGCATATCGTATCTCGTCAGGTCAGAGAGCCCGTCGGTCAGCTCTTGGTCAGCTTTTGGCGACGGGCGGCAACAGAGCCGCCAGCGCCTCGGCACGGGAACGCAGGCCCGGCGGCGTCTCGCCGTCCTCGGCGATCGCGTCGAGCCATTTGCGGGTCGCGGTCATGTCGTTGTTGCGCCAAGCCGACAGCGCCAGCATCTCGCGCGCAGTATGGCGGAAGGTCGATTTGGGGGTGGCCGAGGCCTCCAGCCGCTGCTGGATGTCGGCGTAGGGGGCGCTGTCGACCAGGAGGCCCGCAGCGCGGATCCTGGCCAGATCCTGCCATTCGCCGCCGACACCGCGGTCGGCGGCAATGTCGTCATACAGCTTGGCGGCCGCCTTGGGATCGCGGCTGGCAGCCTCGGCCGCAGCGCGTAGCCGCGCCAGCGTGCGATAGCCGGAGGGAGCCTTGGCGGCGAGCTCGGTGAAGGCGGTCTCGGCCTCGGCGTGCTTGCCCTGCTCGGACAGCTCCACGGCCTTCTCGAAGACTGCGCCGGCCTCGGCGGCCTTCTTGGCCTCCAGATACTGGTAACCGCGCCAGCCGCCGACGGCGGCCACGACCAGCACCATCAGGGCAATGAAGTAGATCGAATACTTCTCCCACAGCTTCTTGAGCTGTTCGCGACGTACTTCCTCGTCGACTTCGTCAAATAATTCAGACACTTATGCTAATCCCATGCCCGTCCGGGTGCGCGCGCCAAGGCGTTCGCGTCAGGAATCCCGTCCCCCGTGTGGCGGCGAGGTACCCTAACGATATGGCGGTGGCAAGGCAAAGCGAGCCCGATCAAGGCGTTAACCACCCGGCAGAAGCCCGGAAAGCCGCCTGCCCGGCTCAGGTTCCGAGGCGCTCCCGCAGCTGCCGCTTCAGCACCTTGCCATTGGCGTTGCGCGGCAGCGGCTCGGAGGTGATCGCCATGGTCTCGGGGACCTTGTAGTCGGACAGCCGCTCGGCGCACCAGACGCGCAAGTCGGCGTCGGCAACCGGTGCGCGCGTCACCACCACGGCGTGGACGCGCTCGCCCAGCACCGGGCAGGCCCTGGCGATGATCGCGCTCTCGATCACCGCGGGATGGCCCGCCAGCACGGATTCGACCTCGGCCGAATAGATCTTCAGCCCGCCGCGATTGATCATGTCCTTCTGCCGGTCGAACACGCGGACGAAGCCTTGCGCGTCGACCGAGCCGAGATCGCCCGAATGCCAGAAGCCGGCCGTGAAGCTCTCGGCGGTGGCTTTCGGATTATTCCAGTAGCCCTTGATGACGGAGGCGCTCTGGATCCAGAGCTCGCCGATCTCGCCAGCAGGCAGCTCGCGCCCGTCCGCATCCATCGCGACGATGCGCGCGCCGGGACACGGCAGGCCGACGCTGTCGATATGGCTTGCCGTCAATTCGCCCGGCATGATGGTCGAGGGCGACGTCGTCTCGGTCGCGCCGTAGCAGTTCATCAGCTTGAGGCCGGGAATCGTCGCCTTCAGCTTCTCGATGGTGGCGACCGGCATCGGCGCGCCGCCGAAGCCGCCGATGCGCCAGCTCGACAGATCATAGCTGTCGAAATCGGGCTGGAGCAGGCAGAGATTGTACATCGCCGGCACCATCACCGTGTAGGTGACGCGCTCGCGCGCGGCGAGCCTGAGATAATCGGCAGCCTTGAATTCCGGCATGATGATCAGCGCGCCGGCGCAGCGGATCATGGTGGTGATGTTGGCGACGACGCCGGTGACATGGCCGAGCGGCACGGCTGCGATGGAACGATCCGCTTGCGTCAATTGCAGGCAGGACACGAACACCATCGAGGAATGAGCGATGTTGCAATGGGCGAGCATCGCGCCCTTCGGCTTGCCCGTCGTGCCCGAGGTGTAGAGGATCATCGCGGTGTCCTCTTCGCTCGTCTCGACCGGCACCGGCGCCGGCGGATTGTCGGCGAGCACCGCAAAGCGCGACAAATGCGGATCGTCGTCGACGGCGATGCGGTGGATCACATCGGGGACGTCAGGCGCCTCGGGCAGCCGCTCGGCGAGCGCCGCCTCATAGATCAGGATCTTCGCGCCGCAATCGGCGAGGACGTAGGCGATCTCCGGCTTCTGCTGGCGCGTGCTGAGCAGCACCGTGGCGAGGCCCTCATGCGCGGCGGCAAACAGCAGCAGCGGAAACTCGACGCGGTTGCCGAGCAGGATCGCGACGCGATCGCCGCGCTGCAGGCCGAGCTTGCGCAAGCCCGCCGCGATCCGCGCGGCCTGCTCCACCGCCTGCCGCCAGCTCAGCCGGACATTGCCTGCGATCAGCGCTTCGCCGTCCGCATTGCGGGCGCGGGCGTCCGCGATCATCGCCCAGAGACTTGCCGGCCGATCGCAGAACGCCGGGACAACCCGATCGCCGAAGCGCGCCTCGTACCGCATCGGCGGAATCTGAGATTGCGACCAGTCCATCCAAATGCCCTCGGCTTGTTGCTCTTGTTATCTTCCGCGCACGGACGTGAGGGTCCTGTCTTGTGCCGATCGGCTAGACCCCCACGACGGGAACACCGATCACGACGGGATGGAAGGCAAACGCCAGCGCCAGATAGGCAACGACGCCGACTGCAACTGCGATCAGATCGTTGGTGACGCCGCCCACCGGAATCGGCGGGCCGCCGGCATCCTTGCGATGCTTCAGCGAAATGCGGTCATAGACCGCCCAGCCCAGGAACGAGCCGAACAGGATGATGGAGCCGAGATCGCCATTGGCGAGCAGATGCGCCGCCGCCCACAGCTTGATGCCGGCCAGCATCGGGTGCTTCAGCGTCGCATAGATACGGCCGCGCAAGTACGAGGCCACCACCAGGATGACGGCGGGCAGCATCAGCGCCAGCGTGATGTGCTTCAGCGCCTTCGGCGGATACCAGACGTCGATCCAGCCGGAGCTGCGATAATGCGAAAAGCCCCAGATGATCAGCGCCAGGCCCGCGAGCGAGACCACCGAGTAGAGGAGCTTGTAGGTCCCCTCGCCCAGCCTTGCGATGGCCTCTGCGCGCGCCTCGCGTTTCGTGGTGAAAACATGGGCCGCGAAAAACAGCACGAGCCCCAGGATCATGACCAGCAGACCCATGACATCCTCCCCTCAAACAGCCCCCGCCCCTGAGGTATCATCGATTGGCTGCCGCTCGCAACTGATGCGCTACTGACCGATCTGCCGGTTATCGACATAGCGGATCGCGATCGGCCGCCCCGCCAACGCGCCGCCGAGACCGCTGGTGAATTTCAGCGGCAGGCAGGCTTTCAGCGATGAATTGATCGCGTTGAGATAGGTGGTTCGGATATCTGCCGGCACGCCCGCGGTCGCAAAGGTCAATCGCGGCGGCCCGATCAGGCCGCCCGCCTTGTTGAAGCTGAAGCGCACCGCCATCTGCATGCCCGCCCGCGCATTGTCCGACGGCGGCGACCAGCAGGTGCGCAACTCGGCGAAGAGGTCGCCGATCGTGTCGAGATCGTGATCCGGCTTCCGGTATTTGGCGCGATCGGCCTCGGACGGCACGCTCTCGATCGTCAGCTGGAGATTTTGCCCATAGGGGTAATCGATCTCGGGAATACAGGGGCCGGGCTCGAGCGGACTGCAATAGTACGGCGTGCAGGGCCGATAGTCGAGCACGCTGCACGGCTCGTGCGAAAACGGAATCGGATTGATCTGGCGGCGCTGCGCGTCGGCGGCCGCGGTTGATATTGCCAGCAGAAGGAAAACGAGGATGCCGCGCCACATGATGCGAACTCGCAGGGTCACATAGCTGAAACGTGGCATTGCTCCCGATGACGTCAAGCCTGCGATCGTTCACATGCTTGCGTTCAGGCACACTGTCGTCGCCCGGCTTGACCGGGCGACCCAGTACTCCGAGACGGCAGTGATTGAATCGATGGGCTGCGGCGTACTGGATGCCCCGGTCAAGCCGGGGCATGACAGCGGAGGGTGTGGCTGCGCAGTGTGTGGCCTGCGCGGCGGTGGGCAGAACGAACGCCCCTACCCCTTCTTCTTGACGTCCTTGACGTTGGCGAACTCGATGCCCTCGGCGCGTTCCCTGGTGTAGCCGAGATAGAACTCGTTCCGCGCCAGATACACGGGATCGCCGTCGACGTCGTCGGCGATGCTCGAGGTGTTGGCGGCAATAAAAGTGTCGAGCTTCTTGCGGTCCTCCGAGGAGACCCAGCGCGCGAGCTGGAACTCGCTGACCTCGAACTCGACCGGCAGCGAATATTCGGCCTCCAGCCGCGCCTTCAGCACGTCGAGCTGCAGCGCGCCGACGACGCCGACCAGCGCCGGAGCGCCGTCGCGCGGACGGAACACCTGCACCACGCCCTCTTCCGACATCTGCTGCAGCGCTTCCTTCAGCTTCTTCGCCTTCATCGCGTCAGTGAGACGGACGCGGCGGACGATTTCCGGCGCGAAGCTCGGCACGCCGACGAAAGTGAAATCCTCGCCCTCGGTCAGCGTGTCGCCGATGCGCAGCGTGCCATGGTTGGGAATGCCGACGACGTCGCCGGCGAAGGCTTCGTCCGCAACCGAACGATCCTGCGCGAAGAAGAACTGCGGGCTCGACAGCGGCATGCTCTTGCCGGTGCGCACCAGCTTGGCCTTCATGCCGCGGCTGAGCTTGCCCGAGCACAGGCGCGCAAAGGCGATGCGGTCGCGGTGGTTCGGATCCATGTTGGCCTGGATCTTGAACACGAAGGCGCTCATGCGCGGATCGGTGGCCTCGACCTTGCGCTGGTCGCTCTCTTGCGCGCGCGGCTCGGGCGCGAACTTGCCGAGACCTTCGAGGAGATCGCCGACGCCGAAATTGCGCAGCGCGCTGCCGAAATAGACCGGCGTCAGATGGCCTTCGCGGAAGGCGCCGAGCTCGAACGGTTTCGAGGCCTCAGTGACGAGTTCGAGCTCGTCCTTCACCGCGGAGACGTCGAGATTGGCGTTGAGCTTGGCGAGTTCGGCGATCTCGATCTGCTGCGCAGCGCCCGTCTTGGCGCCGCCACCCTCGAGCAGGCGCACGCCGCCATTGACGACGTCGTAGGTGCCGAGGAAGTCGCGGCCGCGGCCGACCGGCCAGGTCATCGGCGTGGTGTCGAGCGCCAGCGTCTTCTCGATCTCGTCGAGCAGCTCGAACACGTCCCGGCTCTCGCGGTCCATCTTGTTGATGAAGGTGATGATCGGGATGTCGCGCAGACGGCACACCTCGAACAGCTTCCGCGTGCGCGCCTCGATGCCCTTGGCGGCGTCGATCACCATCACGGCGGAATCGACCGCGGTGAGCGTGCGATAAGTGTCTTCCGAAAAGTCCTCGTGGCCCGGCGTGTCCAGCAGGTTGAACACGAGACCTTCGAACTCGAAGGTCATGACCGAGGTCACGACCGAGATGCCGCGCTCGCGCTCGATCTTCATCCAGTCCGAACGCGTGTTGCGCCGCTCGCCCTTGGCCTTGACCTGACCGGCGAGGTTGATGGCGCCGCCGAACAGAAGCAGCTTTTCGGTCAGCGTGGTCTTGCCGGCGTCGGGGTGGGAGATGATCGCAAAGGTCCGCCGTCGCGCCACCTCGGTGGCAAGCGGGGAACGGGCCGGCGATTCGGCTGCGGTGGTGGCGATGTCGGACATGGCGGGAGCGTTTGGCAGGGAAAATGGGCTGGATCAAGCCTGATTTGGTGATTGCGGAGCCCTCCGGCCAGCCCCATATCGCCGTTTGGGAGGGACGGCCCTCCTTTCCCACCAGCATATCAGCCGCGGGGACGACCCTGCCGTGAATGGAGGGTCGTCATGGCCTGGAGCATCCTGTTCGTCGCCGGTCTTCTCGAGATCACCTGGGCGATTGGCCTGAAATACACCGAGGGTTTCAGCAGGCTTGTTCCCTCCGTCATCACGCTCGCGGCGATGGCCGGCAGCGTCATCCTGCTTGGGTTCGCGCTCAAATCGCTGCCGGTCGGGACCGCCTATGCGGTCTGGACCGGGATCGGCGCGGTCGGCACCGCGACGCTTGGCATCGTCCTGTTCGGGGAGCCGGCCACGGCCTTTCGCCTCGCCAGCATCGGACTGATCGTCGCCGGCATCGTCGGGCTGAAGCTCGTCACCTGACGAAGATCTTGACCGCCCACCAGGTCAGCGCAGCCACGACCGCGGAGGCCGGGATGGTGATCACCCAGGCATAGACGATCGAGCTTGCGACGTTCCAGCGCACCGCCGAGACGCGGCGGGCCGCGCCGACGCCGACGATGGCGCCGGTGATGGTGTGGGTGGTCGAGACGGGAACCCCGAGGAAGGTCGCCATGAACAGGGTCGCCGCGCCTCCCGTTTCGGCGCAAAAACCCTGCATCGGCGTCAGCTTGGTGATGCGCAGGCCCATGGTGCGGACGATGCGCCAGCCGCCCATCAGCGTGCCCAGCGCCATCGCCGCCTGGCAGGACAGCACCACCCAGAATGGCACCGAGAACTCGCTGCCGAGATGGCCCTGCGAGTACAGCAGCACGGCGATGATGCCCATGGTCTTCTGCGCGTCGTTGCCGCCATGGCCGAGCGAATAGAGCGAGGCGGAGGCGAATTGCAGGATGCGGAAGGCGCGATCTACGGCAAAGGGCGTCGAGCGCACCGAGGCCCAGGACACGATCGCAACCAGCATCATCGCGAGCAGAAAGCCGACCAGCGGCGACAGCACGATCGCCAGCACCGTCTTGGACAGACCGCTCCACACCGCCGCCGAAATTCCCGCCTTGGCCATGCCGCCGCCGACGAGGCCGCCGATCAGCGCATGCGAGGACGAAGAGGGAATGCCGAGCGCCCAGGTCACGAGGTTCCAGACGATGGCACCGACCAGGGCCGCGAAGATCACCTGGGCATCGACGATCGAGGGATCGATGATGCCGGTGCCGATGGTCTGGGCGACGTGCAGCCCGAACACCATGAAGGCGACGAAATTGAAGAACGCGGCCCAGAACACCGCAAATTGCGGCCGCAGCACGCGGGTCGAGACGATGGTCGCGATCGAATTGGCGGCATCGTGCAGGCCGTTCAGGAAGTCGAACAGCAGCGCGACGGCGATCAAGCCGACCAGGACGGGAAAGCCCAACGCAGCATCCACGGCGAGGCCCCTGCCTTAAAGCTTGCGCATGATCTGAGCGGAAAACCGCTGCACACTTTTCCGGATCATGCGCTACACCTGCTCGATGACGATGCTGTTGATCTCGTTCGCGACGTCATCGAAGCGGTCGGCCACCTTCTCGAGGTGATCGTAGATCTCGACGCCGACGATGAAATCCATCGCGTTGCCCTCGCGGTGCTTCAGGAACAGCTCCTTCAGCCCGATGTCGTGGAGATCGTCGACCCGCCCCTCGAGCTTGGTCAGCTCTTCCGTGATCGCGGTCAGCATGGCGACGTTCGGGCCGATCGACTGCATCAGCGGCAGCGCGCGGCCGACCAGATTGGCGCATTCGATCAGAAGGGCGCCGATCTCCCGCATCGGCGGCTCGAAAGTGCGGACCTCGAACAGCATCACGGCCTTGGCCGTCTGCTGCATCTGGTCGATGGCATCGTCCATCGAGGTGATGAGGTTCTTGATGTCGCCGCGATCGAACGGGGTGATGAAGGTGCGGCGCACCGCCGTCAGCACCTCGCGGGTGATGTTGTCGGCATCGTTCTCGAACTGGTTGACGCGCTGGCAATAGACCGGCGTCTCCTCGCCCCCGTTGAGCACGCCCTGAAGCGCGATCGCGCCCTGGATCACAGTCTGGGCATGGCGGTCGAACAGGTCGAAGAACCGTTCTTCCTTGGGCAGGAACGCGCGAAACCATCGCATCATGGGGATAGGCTACCGGTTGGAAATGGCCCGGCCCGGATGGGCCGTCATGAAACTGTCATAGACCATTTCCGATCCGCGCGCGTGTCATCTCACGCCCGCGGAGCCGGATCATCCACCGCTTTCGGGAGGCGGTTAATCTTACGTCAAATCAATCGCTTAGAGCGAGCGCCTGAAGTAATGCGCGATTTCACCGATGACGCCGCGGCGGAAGGTGAGCACGCAGATCACGAAGATCGAGCCCTGGATCACCGTCACCCACTGGCCGAAGCTCGCCAGATATTGCTGCATGGCGATGATCGCGAAGGCGCCGACCACGGGGCCGAAGATGGTGCCGAGACCGCCGACCAGCGTCATCAGCACGACCTCGCCCGACATCGACCAGTGCACGTCGGTGAGCGAGGCATTCTGGGCCACGAACACCTTCAGCGCGCCCGCGAAGCCGGCAAGCGTGCCCGACAGGACGAAGGCCAGGAACTTGTACTGGTCGGTCCGGTAGCCCAGCGAGATGGCGCGCTGCTCGTTCTCGCGGATCGACTTCAGGACCTCGCCGAACGGCGAATTGATGATGCGGAAGATCAGCAGGAAGCCGGCGAGGAAGCCGACCAGCACGACGTAATACAGAACCGTCGGCTTGGAGAGATCGAGGACGCCGAACATGCGTCCCTGCGGAATGCCCTGGATGCCGTCCTCGCCATGGGTGAACGGTGCCTGGAGGTAGATGAAGTACAGCAACTGCGACAGCGCCAGCGTGATCATCGAGAAATAGATGCCCTGGCGGCGGATCGAGATGTAGCCGGTGATGATCGAGAGCACGAAGGCCGCGGCGATACCGACGAGGATGCCCAGTTCCGGCGGCAGCGCCCACACCTTCAGCGCATGCGCGCTGCAATAGCCCGCGGTCCCCAAGAACATCGCGTGGCCGAACGACAGGAGGCCGCCATAGCCGATCAGAAGATTGAAGGCGCAGGCGAGCAGCGCAAAGCACAGCGCCTGCATCACGAAGAACGGATAGACCCCCGTGAATGGCACCGCCGCCAGCAGCAGCGCCATCACCACGAATACGATCATCTCGTCACGTACCGCACGCGGGCTTGCAGGCAGCGTATCGTCCGTCAGGGTTGTCATATCAGGCCGCCCTTCCCGTCAATCCCGTTGGCTTCACCAGCAGCACCAGCACCATCAGCACGAACACGACGGTGTTGGAGGCCTCGGGGTAGAAATACTTGGTCAGGCCCTCGATCACCCCGAGCGCGAAGCCCGTGATGATGGAGCCCATGATCGATCCCATGCCGCCGATCACGACGACGGCGAACACGACGATGATGAGGTCGGCGCCCATCAGCGGGCGCACCTGGTTGATCGGCGCCGAGAGCACGCCGGCGAGCGCGGCAAGGCCGACGCCGAGCCCGTAAGTCAGCGTGATCATGCGCGGCACGTTGATGCCGAAGGCACGCACCAGTGTCGGGTTTTCGGTGGCGGCGCGCAGGTAAGCACCTAACTGCGTCTTCTCGATCAGGAACCAGGTGGCAAGACATACCACCAGCGAGAACACGACGACCCAGCCGCGATAGATCGGCAGGAACATGAAGCCGAGATTCATGCCGCCCTTGAGCTGATCCGGAATGGCGTAAGGCAGGCCGGAGGAGCCGAAATAGTTCTGGAACACGCCCTGCACGATCAGCGCGATGCCGAAGGTCAGGAGCAGGCCGTAGAGATGGTCGAGCCCGGTCAGCCATTGCAGCATGGTCCGTTCCAGGATCATGCCGAAGATGCCGACGATGATCGGCGCCAGCAGCAACGCCCACCAGTAGTTGATGCCGCCGAGGTTCAGCAGGAAATAGGCGACGAAGGCGCCCATCATGTAGAGCGCGCCATGGGCGAAGTTGATGATGTTGAGCATGCCGAAGATGACGGCAAGCCCGAGACTGAGCAGCGCGTAGAACGAGCCGTTGATCAGTCCCACCAGTAGCTGAGCATAAAGAGCCTGCATCGATCCCGCACCCGGTCCCTTCGGCGTTCCCTGAAAGTCGCCCGCAGGCGCGTTGGCCTGCGGGCGGTTATCTTACTTCTTCAACAGCGCGCACTTGCTTTCGGACAGCGGCGTGAAGGCCTGATCGCCCGACACCGTGCCGACCAGCTTGTAGAAATCCCACGGCCCCTTCGACTCCGAGGGCTTCTTCACCTCGAACAGGTAGGCGTTGTGGATGGTGCGACCGTTGGGCTGGATCTCGCCCTTGCCGAACAGATCGTCCTCGGTCGGCATCGACTTCATCTTCTCGACGATCTTGACGCCGTCATGAGGATTGCCGCCGAGGGCTTCCAGCGCCTTGAGATAGTGGCGCACGCCCGCATAGACGCCCGCCTGCACCATGGTCGGCGGAGCGCTGTTCTTCATCTTCGCGGAGAACCGCTTGGAGAAGGCGCGGGTCTTGTCGTCCATGTCCCAGTAGAAGGTCTCGGTGAAGTTTAGGCCCTGCGCCGTCTCCAGACCGATCGCCTTGACGTCGGTGAGGAACAGCAGCAGCGCCGCAAGCTTCTGGCCGCCCTTGACGATACCGAACTCGGCCGCCTGCTTGATCGTGTTGGTGGTATCGCCGCCGGCATTGGCGAGGCCGATGATCTTGGCCTTGGAGGCCTGCGCCTGAAGCAGGAAGGACGAGAAGTCCGGCGTGTTCAGCGGATGCTTGACGCCGCCGACGATCTTGCCGCCGTTGGCGGTGACGACGGCCGTGGTGTCGCGCTCGAGCGCCGCACCGAAGGCGTAGTCCGCGGTCAGGAAGAACCAGCTGTCGCCGCCGGCCTTCACCAGCGCCTGGCCCGTGGTGTGGGCCAGCATGTAGGTGTCGTAGGTCCAGTGCACGGTGTTGGGCGAGCACTGCGCGTTGGTGAGGTCCGAGGTCGCAGCGCCCGAATTGATGTAGACGCCGTTCTTTTCCTTGATGACGTTGTTGACGGCGAGCGCCACGCCGGAATTCGGCACGTCGACGATGACGTCGACCTTGTCGACGTCGAACCACTGCCGCGCGATCGCGGTGCCGATGTCCGGCTTGTTCTGGTGATCGCCGGAGATGATGTCGATCTTCCAGCCCTTCGCGACAAGGCCGGAATCTTCAACCGCCATCTGCGCCGCGAGCGTCGAGCCGGGGCCGCCGAGGTCGGCGTACAGGCCGGATTGATCCGACAACGCGCCGATCTTCACGGTCTTGTCCTGCGCGGACGCGACGCCTGCTGCGGCGAAGGTGAGCGCGGTGGTCAGCAGCAATGACGCGATCGACCTGGTCTTCATGCAACTTTCCTTTTTTGAAGTCTTCTCTGTGGCAGTTCTAGACGCCGAGATAGGCGTGGAGCTTGTCCATGTTGGCGGCAAGCTCCGAATTGGAAAACCCGTCAATGATCTTGCCGTGCTCGACCACATAATAACGATCGGCGACGGTGGATGCGAAGCGGAAGTTCTGCTCGACGAGGAGGATCGTAAAGCCCTCCTTCTTCAGCCGCGCAATGGTATGGCCGATCTGCTGGATGATGACGGGCGCGAGGCCCTCGGTCGGCTCGTCCAGCATCAGGAAGCTAGCGCCGGTGCGCAGGATGCGTGCGATCGCGAGCATCTGCTGCTCGCCGCCGGACAGCTTCGTGCCCTGGCTGTTGAGCCGTTCCTTCAGGTTCGGAAACAGATCGAAGATCTGGTCCAGCGGCAATCCGCCTTCGCGCACGACCGGCGGCAGCATCAAATTCTCGCGGACGTCGAGACTGGCGAATATCCCCCGCTCTTCCGGGCAGAACGCGATGCCCATCCGCGCGATCTTGTCGGAGGTGGCGCGAATGATCTCCTGGTTGTTGAACTTCACCGAGCCGGCACGCTTGCCGATGATGCCCATGATCGACTTCAGCGTGGTGGTCTTGCCGGCGCCGTTACGCCCGAGCAGGGTGACCACCTCGCCCGCATTCACGTCGAAGTTGATCCCGTGCAGGATGTGGGACTCGCCGTACCATGCTTCGAGGTTGCGGATCTGGAGGATGTTTCCGCCGGTCGCAGCCCTTGCCGGAGCCTCGGCGATCGCAGTGTCAGGCATGACCGGCTCCCAGATAAGCTTCCTTGACGCGCTCGTCCTTGGTGAGCTCGCTGTAATGACCTTGCGCGAGCACCTGCCCGCGCGTCAGCACGGTGATGATGTCGGAGAGATTGGCCACGACGCTCAAATTATGCTCGACCATCAGGATGGTGTATTTCGCGGAGATGCGCTTGATCAGCGCCGCGATCTTGTCGATGTCCTCATGGCCCATGCCGGCCATCGGCTCGTCCAGCAGCATCATCTCGGGGTCGAGCGCGAGCGTGGTTGCGATCTCAAGTGCACGCTTGCGCCCATAGGGCATCTCGACCGCGGGCGTGTTGGCAAACTCGCTGAGGCCGACATCGTTCAGCAGCTCGCGCGCGCGATCGTTGAAGCGGTTGAGCACCGATTTCGAGCGCCAGAAATCGAAGGAACTGCCGTGCTGGCGCTGAAGCGCGACACGGACGTTTTCAAGCGCGGTGAGATGCGGAAATACCGCCGAGATCTGGAACGAACGGACCAGTCCCATGCGCGCCACGTCGGCCGGCGCCATCGCGGTGATATCCTGCCCCTTGTACAGGATCTTTCCGGCAGACGGTTTGAGGAACTTGGTCAGAAGATTGAAGCAGGTCGTCTTGCCGGCGCCGTTCGGGCCGATCAACGCATGAATGCTCCCACGGCGAACCTTGAGCGCAACGTCGCGGACGGCGAAGAATCCCGCGAACTCCTTGGTCAAGCCTTCCGTTTCGAGAATGAACTCATCGGCCAAACAGATTTCCCCCTGCCCGCGCAACGCGCCGTCGCGCGTGGCTGTCCTTGTTGCTTCGGCATTCCGGAGGTCTTGGAGCCCATCCGGAACGCCGCCTCCGGGCGCGGAATATGCCGGAGGTGACGGGGGTTAGGCAAGGCGGAAAGCTGAGCAGATCAGGCCTCCGGCTGGGATACAAATGCTCCCTTAGTCGGAGACGTTTGATGTCGTGCCTGCCCGGCCTCCCGGTTCGCAAAAGCACCGGCCATCAAGTCGTCGTTAACGGTCTTTCGCCCCGCGCGCCAGCCTTCATCAAAAATTTCCCCGCAAACGACATCATGCTGCGGGTATGTCTGCCGGGAATATTGTCTTGGATTTTGCAAGCGCCGCTCCCTCAATCGTCAAGTCGATCAGGCAGCGAGATCTGCTGAACACGTGGCTGCGACTTTATGCGCGGCAGCAGCTCGCACCGGCGATCTGGGAGTACCAGCCGGCACGACTCGAGGAAGAGCTGTCCGATCTCATCTATTATACCGTGGACAATTCGGCTGCCCTCCCGCGCCTCATCATCCAGAGCGAAGGCACGCGGATCTCGCGCGCCTACGGGCACACCGGAAAGGGCGTGTCGCTCGATGAATATATCGGACCGCGGCTCGTGCCATTGGTGATGCCCGTCTACCATGAATGCGTCGCGCGCGGGCTTCCGGTCTACAGCGTGGCCGACGTCGACGACATCTATGGGCGCGTCGTCGCCTACGAACGCCTGCTGCTGCCGTTCCTGACCGACGGCAAGGTCTGTCACGTCATCGCCTCGCTCAAGACCTTCTGCGAGGACGGCGGCTTCGAGATCAGGAATCTGATGCGCGGAAATGACGCGCTGCCGCGTCCCAAACTGTCCGCCGTGATCGACCGCGAACTCTTTCATCGCGTTCCCGGCCGCATCGCGGCCGCGGACGTCGTCGAGTTCGCCGATCAGCCGGGCGAGGCCACCGAGACCGTCGAGCTGAACTAGAGCCGACCTGCTTGGCCCGACTTACTTGGCCTGACTTACTTGGCCTTGACTTCCTTGGCATAGATGTCGGGCTTGAAGCCGACCAGCAGCTTGCCGCCGACTTCCAGCACCGGCCGCTTGATCATCGACGGCTGCGCCAGCATCAACGCCAGCGCCTTCTTCTCGGTGAGGCCTTCCTTGTCGGGATCGGGGAGCTTCTTGAAGGTCGTGCCGGCGCGATTGAGCAGCGTCTCCCAGCCGACCTTGTCGCTCCACTGCTTGAGCTTGTCCTTCTCGACGCCGGCGGCCTTGTAGTCGTGAAACGCGTAGGCCACGCCATGACCGTCGAGCCAGGTGCGCGCCTTCTTCATGGTGTCGCAGTTCTTGATGCCGTAGATGATGTTGGGCAAGACCACTCCTTGCGCATGCGTGATGCTTCGGCTGCGGCGTTGTACGAAACTCCGCTTCGCGCGACAATATTGCAAACGAAGCCTGCTCTGCAAAACGGACACATTATGCACGTCACCCATGATCCCGCGGCCGCCGCCTCGCCGACCATTGACTTCAACAGCTTCCTCGCGGTCGATATCCGCGTCGGCACCATCGTCGACGCCAAACCGTTCCCGGAGGCGCGCAAGCCGGCCTGGCGTCTCTGGATCGACTTCGGACCTGCGATCGGCGTACGCAAGAGCTCGGCGCAGATCACCGAGAACCATCCGCTCGAGACGCTGGTGGGACAACAGGTCGCTGCGGTGGTCAATTTTCCTCCGCGCCAGATCGGACCCGTTGTCTCGGAGGTGCTGACGCTCGGCTTCCCCGATGCCGACGGCAGGGTCGTGCTGGTGCAGCCGAGCAAGCCCGTGCCGAACGGCGGACGGCTGTTCTAGCCGCAATGCGACCGCGGACCGTGGCCCCGCTCCGGCCCGGCGCGGTCGCAACGGCATAATCCCCGCCTGTTTCTCGTCTCGGGCGACCAGGACTTGACCAAAATCCTCTTTGGCAATAAAAATGACTGACTGATCGTTTTTTATTTTAATGGCCGGGAAGGCAGCCACTACTTGCCAACAACTAAAACGATCGACCGGTCAGCTATTTAGGGACAGCCGATGCCCAAGATCAGCGACAAGCAGCGCGAAGGCCGGCGGCAGCAGATCCTCGAGGCCGCCCTCGCCTGCTTCGCGGAAGACGGTTTTCACCAGACCGGCATGGCCGACATCGTGAAACGATCGGGGCTCAGCCACGGCGCGGTCTATCTCTACTTCCAGAGCAAGGACGATCTGATCGAAGCGCTGGCCGACGACCGGCATCGCCGCGAGGCCGTGCTCAACTCGGTCGCGCAGGGATCGGGCGATCCGATTGAAGGGCTTCACGCGCTGGTTCGCGTCTACGCGCAATGGCTCACCGATCCCGCCGGCGAAGCCCGCCGCCGTGTCGGCATCCATGGCTGGGCCGAGGCCTTGCGCAACCGCCGCGTCCGCAGCAGCGTCGTCGAAGGCATCGACATGCCGCGCGCGTTGATCGTGGCGCTGGTCGAGCGTGCCCAGCACGATGGGCTCATCAGGCGCAACATCGGAGCCGAGGCCGTCGCGCGCGTGCTGATCGCGATCTTCCAGGGCTTCGTGCTGCAGAAATGCTGGGGCGAGGATTTTGACGTCGCGGCCTGCATGGCGGCCGTCGATGGCGTGATCGATGGCCTGCGCGCGTCGAAGGCGGACGCCAAGCGACGAACCAGAACATGAACGATGACCTGGATGTATGAACTCCTCGCCGGCGCCGGCGTCGGTCTTGTCGCAGGATTGGCATCGGGCTTCACGGGCACGAGCCCGGGTGGCGGCCTCGTCATCTTCTCCGTGCTGCTGCTCGGGGCAGAACAACACGTCGCACAGGGGACGTCCCTGATCACGCAGATTCCGCCGACGGGCCTTGCCGGCGCACGCCGCTACTGGCAGAGCGGCAACCGCAGCCCCTTGCCGTGGATCGTCTGGATCGGCATTGGATTTCTCATCGGCGGCGCCGGTGGCGGCTATGCCGCAGCCGCGGTTTCCGACGCGTTTCTGCAATGGACTTATGTCGTCTATCTCGTCGCGCTGATCGCAATGTTGCTGCTGCGCCGCGACCGCAAGGACGACGGCAGCAAGGCCGACGGTCCCGCCGAATTGCCGTGGCTCCCCCTATTTCTCATCGGCACGCTGGCCGGATTTTCCTCCGGCTTCATGGGCATTGGCGGCGGCCTCGCGATCACCGTCGGCCTCGCCGCCGGCCTGCGCGTGCCGCAGCATCAGGCGCAACTCGTCAGCCTGATCTTCTCGGTGATCCCGACCAGCATTCCGGCCGCCTCGATCTACTGGAGCAAGGGGCTGGTGGTCGGCTGGCCGGCCATAACAGGCATTTTGGCCGGCCTCTGGGTCGGCACCGACCTCGGCGCGCGCGCGGCCAATGGCGTCAGCAAATCGGTGCTGCGCCGGGCCGTGATCGCCCTCGTCTCGCTGATGGCGCTCTACATGACCTACAAGGCGTTGAGCTGAGCTTACGGCCGCTTCGGAATGTTCAACCCGCGCTGCACCGCCGGACGCGCAAGTCCCCGCTCGAGCCAGGCACCGACCGACTTGAACTGGCTGAACGCGACGAGATCGCCCGCGCCGTAGAAGCCGATGAGATTGCGCACCCAGCCCAGCATGGAGATGTCGGCGATGGTGTAGTCGTCATCCATGAACCATTGCCGGCCGGAAAGATGCGTCTCCATCACGCCGAGCAGTCGCTTGGACTCGCCGACGTAGCGGTCGCGCGGCCGCTTGTCCTCAAAGTCCTTGCCGGCGAATTTGTGGAAGAAGCCGACCTGGCCGAACATCGGCCCGATGCCGCCCATCTGGAAATGTAGCCACTGGATGGTCTGGTAGCGGCGCGCAGCATGCTGCGGCAGCAGCTTGCCGGTCTTCTCCGCGAGATACTGCAGGATTGCTCCGGACTCGAACAGCGGCAGCGGCCTGCCCCCGGGACCGTTGGGATCGAGGATCGCCGGGATCTTGCCGTTCGGATTGAGCGAGAGGAATTCCGGCGTCTTCTGGTCGTCCTTGCCGAAATCGACGAGATGGACTTCGTAAGGAAGTCCGATCTCCTCCAGCATGATCGAGACCTTGACGCCGTTCGGCGTCGGCAACGAATAGAGCTGGAGGAGTTCGGGATTCTTGGCCGGCCAACGCTTGGTAATGGGGAAGACGGAGAGATCGGACATCGGGACCTTTGGTGCATGGACTGAGGCGTGCTCAATCTAGGCTAGATGCCGCACCGCGCAAGTCACTATTCGTCCCGGCGAACCCCGCGCTTATCGCGGCAGCGTTGCCATCGCCACGATCGGGATCATGGCTTCATGCTGCAGTCGATACTCGATGAACCGCTGACCCGTGATCAACAGCAGGCCCGTAAACGCAATCGCAAGCATCGCAGTCGCCAATTGGCACACGTCGTTCATGGTATTTTGTCCCTCGACAGCCTTGGCGTAAACGTCGGCTCGGGCCCCACGTTCCGAGGCGACGTGAAAATATTGCTATTTTTTCCCGAGACTCCGCAGCGGAGCCATCGCGCTGTTCCGGCGGCCCGCGCAGGGACCAATGGCGCCTTCGCGCGTTGTCGCTGGATGAACATCGAGAAGCGCGCCCTGCTCGACCACGCTGAACGCTGTCGCCGCGTCGCGAACGAGCTCGCTCATCGCGAAGCCGCGCAACGGTTGCGGGCGATGGCCGACGAGTATGAAGCGCGAGCAACGAGACTGGACGAGAGCGTCTCCTCGACTCCGGGCCGCAATAGTCGCTGCTACCTCGAAGGCCAAGGTAATCGACAAGGCAATCGGGAGGGCTGATCAGCCTCAGAAATTGATCTCCATCCGCAATCCGCGCGGATCGACCTCCTCCCCGCCGACTCGCTGCGTACTGTCGCGCGCCGCAACCGCGCAGGCGCAGGCATCGATGAGATCGTCGCGGCCGATGCCCGTGCCGTGACGCAGCGTCAACCATTTCGGCAGACGCGTGAAGCCGCGTTGCTCCAGCAGCGCGATGCGCTGCTCGCGACCATGCGCCGACGTTTTCTTCGCGAGATGGACGCGGCCCGCGAGATTCCAGAAGATCAACTCCGGATGCGCTTCGCCGATCGCCGCCTGCCGCGCCGGCGTCATGATGTCGTCGACCTCTCTCATCTTGTCCCTGATGTTCCAGAGCTGCGCCGACACGCCCCTGCCCTTGCCTTCGTGCTCCCAGTAATGGCGATTGGCCGCAGCCATGTCCGGGAAAGCCCAGAGGTCACGGCGCGCGCCGAGAAACACGGCAGGCCCGATGAGTTCGCGCGCCCGCAGATCGCAGGCGCGATAGCCGCTCGCCTTCAATCCGATCGGCATGTCGATCATCGCGCGTGCGTGCGGGATCGCGAGCAGGCGGATCAAGCCCGGTGAATAGTCGAAGCCGTGATCGCCGCGCTCGTCGATCCAGGCCGCGACCCAGCCGAAGCGGAATCCGTCGAGGCCGAGATAGTTTGGCACGTCGCTCGCCTTTCGCTCTGCGATTTTCACACGCGCCTCGCTTGACATCCGCAGGTTGCAGGCGTATGTCCCGCCGCCTCGCGAGCACTTCTGTTTGCGAAAACCATGAACCCAGTGATGAAGCACCGCTACGAAATATTTGCGCAACTGTCGAATGGCCTACGGCCAATCGATGTCGCATGCCCGGCTCATGGGAGCGATCTTGCCTGACCGCAAGATCGACAGTCCGCTTCTCACGGACCCTCCCGAGCCTGCCGCTCCGGAGGGTTTTTTGTTGCCTTCCGCGCGGCCCCATCGAACATCCCGGCAATCGCCGGAACGAGAGACCCGGATCTCGGGGCTCGCGCTGGAGAGGCGCGTGCCCAAGCGCGCGGGGCCTGCCGGAGGGAACGAGGCGATGAGCCGGACACCGATGGCAGAGCGAACCCAGTAGGTTCGCAAACAGCGGCGCGTCGACAGCGCCGCGATAGAATTTTCTTGAAGTTGGTTTGCCGCAAAGATCGCGGCTCAACCGACGCTGGTGGTGAAGATGTCGGATACTTCTCACGGTAAAGTGGGTTCGAATCCCGCCCTTGACACACGCACCGGGATGCGGGCCTCGAGAGGGCCTGCACGCGGCCCGGCGCAGGATCCGTTCGCAAGAACGGCGCCTGGCGGTGGTGAAGATGACTGTTACTTCGGTAGAGCACCGTCCTGGCTTTCCAGAACGGAGGTTGCGGGCTCGAATCCCGCCGGCTGAAATGCCGTAGCTCAGTTTGCCCAACAAGGGCAGCAACAGCATCGCCCGTTCCCCGCCAACCCCATCACGGTCCGTGGTGAAGATCGCTGTTACTTCGCCTATCACGCGAGAGGTCGCGGGTTCGAAGCCCGCCCGGTGTATTGTGCACCGGTAGCTCAGTGGCCAGAGCGCTTTCCGGCAGGCTTTTGCCCGCTGGATCTCAGCAATCGCCTGTTCCCGGATCGTGACTTTCTCGTCCCCACCGCCGGTGGTGAAGAGCGCTGTTACTTCGCTGTCGGAGGTTCGAACCCTCCCGGACGCATGTCCGTAGCTCAGTTGGTAGAGCACGATCAGCCTCGCTTGTTCCCCGGCACCTGTTTCCAACTCACTGTCAACGCAAGAGGAGGCCGTCATGGTCAGGCTCAACAAGATCGCTCGCGCCTTCACGCGTGAGGGTGCGCGCGCAACCCGCTTCACGCCCGAGATGGAGCTGAAGCGCGCGCTGATGAACTGCCTCCTGTGGGAGGACCAGTTCTACGAGGACGGCGTCTCCATCGCCGACCGCATCAAGGCGCTCGTGCCCAAGGTCGCGCCGGAGCGCGTCGCGCAGCTTGCGATCGAGGCACGCGAGGTGATGAAGCTGCGGCACGCGCCGCTGCTCGTCATCCGCGAGATGGCGCGGAGCGAGAAGCATCGCGCCCTCGTTGCCGACACGCTCGCCCAGGTGATCCAGCGGCCCGACGAGATGACGGAGCTGCTCGCGATCTACTGGGCGGATGCGCTGGGGCCGATGCAGCAGCGCAAGCGCCAGCCGGTCTCGGCGCAGGTCAAGAAGGGCCTTGCCCGCGCGCTGACCAAGTTCGACGCCTACCAGCTCGCCAAGTGGGACCGCGACGGCGCGGTGCGGATCAGGGACGTGCTGTTCCTGGTGCACGCCAAGCCTAGGGATGCCGACCAGGCCAGGGTGTGGAAGCAGCTCGTCGACGGCGAGCTCGTCTCCCCCGACACCTGGGAGGTTTCGCTTTCGGCCGGCAAAAGCAAGCGCGAGACCTTCGAGCGGCTCATCGCCGGGAAGAAGCTCGGCGGCCTGGCACTGCTGCGCAATCTGCGGCTGATGCAGACTGCGCAGGTCCCGCGCGAGACCATCGCAGGCGCGATCGAGGCGATGCGGACGGATCGTATCCTTCCCTATCGCTTCATCACGGCGGCGCGCTATGCGCCGGACTTCGAGCCCGAGCTCGAGGCTGCGATGCTCAAGTCGGTCAAGGACCATGTGCGGCTCCCGGGCCGCACCCGGCTTCTGATCGACGTGTCGGGCTCGATGTTCGCAACCCTCTCCGCGCAGTCGGAAATGACGCGCGCGGAGGCGGCGTGTGGCCTTGCCATTCTCGCCCGCGAGATCTGCGACGAGGTCGAGATCTTCACCTTCAGCAATGAAGTCGTGAAGGTCCCGCCCCGCCGCAGCTTCGCGCTGCGGGATGCGATCATCAACTCGCAAGCCCATGGCGGGACGTATCTCGGCAAGGCTGTGACGGAGATCGACCGCAAGGGCGATCGCCTGATCGTCTTCACCGATGAGCAGAGCCACGACGCCGTGCCCGCGCCCAAGGCGCGCGGCACCATGGTGAACGTGGCCTCGTATCAGCACGGTGTCGGCCACGGCGACTGGACCCGCGTCAACGGCTTCTCCGAGGCCGTGGTCGCGTGGATCGCAGCGTCGGAGACCGCGCTGAACTGATGCGCAACGACAACGGCCCCGGACGCGAGACGCGCCCGGGGCCTCCGAAATTTCTGAAATGATCCGCGCAAGCCGGCTAAGGTGCGTGCGGACTGGAAAGCAGGACACAGGACCATGCGACGATCCGATCCCTACATGGAGCGCGCCCGCGAGCTTTGCCTTGCCGCCGGCGTCGATCCCGACTCGCGCGTCGGCGAAGGACGCGGCCAGCCGGCCTGGTGCTCGTACCGGGATGCCGCGCGCAAGGAGCATCTTGCCCGCGAGGCCAATGCGACCGCGAGCTCGATCGCCGAGTTCCGAACGCAGGACGCCCGCTTCCAGAATGCGCCGCTGAAGGTGTTCGGCCCGCACGAGGAGGCGACCATCGCGCAGATGCGCAACTGCATGGCGGTCGGCAACGTCGTATCCGGCGTGATCTGCGCCGACGGCCATCTCGGCTACGCCCAGCCGGTCGGCGGGGTCATCGCCTATGAGAAGCAGATCAGCATCTCCGGCGTCGGCTTCGACATCGGTTGCGGCAACATGGCGGCCCGGCTCGACACCCGCTTCGACGACATTGCGGAGATCGCACCCACGATCATCCGCGACGTCGCCAAGGTGATCTCGTTCGGCGTCGGCCGTGCCAACGCCGAGCGGGCCGAGCACGAGCTGTTCGACGACGGCGACGCCTGGCGCGAGAGCGACATGGAGGCCTACCGTCAGAAGGCGGTGGCTCAGCTCGGCACGGTCGGCTCGGGCAACCACTATGTCGACCTCATGCGCGACGAGGAAGGCTTTGTCTGGATCGGCGTCCACTTCGGAAGCCGCGGTCTCGGGCACACCTCCGCGACGCGCTACCTCAAGGCCGCCGGCGGCAAGGACGGCATGAACGTCCCGCCCGCCGTGGTCGACGAGGACTCCGAGCTCGGCCGCCGCTACATCGCGGCGATGCAGCTCGCCGGGCGTTATGCCTATGCGGGCCGCGAGTGGGTGGTCGAACGCGTCCGCCAGATCATCGGCGGCAGCGTGACCGAGAGCGTGCACAACCACCACAACTATGCCTGGCGTGAGACCCACGGCGGCAAGGATCTGTGGGTGGTGCGCAAGGGCGCGACCCCGGCGTTTCCCGGCCAGAAGGGATTCGTCGGCGGCTCGATGGGCGACGATGCCGTCATTCTCGAAGGCGTCGACAGTCCGGAAGCCCGGGCTTCGCTCTACTCGACCGTGCACGGCGCCGGCCGCATGTTCGGACGGAGGGAAGCAAAGCGCCGCTTCTCGCGCGCGGAGATGGACCGCTGGCTCAACGAGCGCGGCGTCACCTTGATCGGTGCCGACCTCGACGAGAGCCCGATGGCCTATCGCCGCCTGCCCGACGTGCTCGCCCAGCACGCCGGCACCGTGCGGGTGCTGCACACGCTGCGGCCGTTCGCCGTCGCCATGGCCGGCGAAGGCGAGTTCGATCCGTGGAAGGACTAACGCAAGCAACGGACGGGAGGCTTGGCCTCCCGTCCGCATTTTCTCATGCTCCTCTCTGATATTCGATCGTCTCTCATCTCGTCAGATATTCGCGCATGAAGGCGCGGGCGCGATGCAGCCGCGCCTTCACGGTCTGCCTGGTCGCGCCGAGCGCGGCGGCAATCTCGTCGATCGTCATCTCCTTGACGTCGCGCATCAGCGCGACATCGCGATAGTGCGGCGGCAGCGCCTCGAAGGCCGCGGCCACGTCAAGCCGCAGATCGGCCTCAGGCCGCAACAGCAGTGCGGCTTCCGCCTCGCTCTCATCGACAGCCGGTACAAGGCCGGCCCGGCGCGCGAGCCGCAGGCATTCGCGGCGGACGACGCTGAACAGCCAGGCCGAAAACGCCAGCAGCGAACGGATCGTGCCGATATGGCGGAACAGGATCCACAGCGCCTCCTGCGTCGCATCCTCGGCATCCGCCGAACTGCGGCAGGTCGCGCGCGCATAGCGGCGGATGTCCGGCTGTGCCGTCTCGAGCAGTGAGGCGATCGCATGGGGATCGCCGAGCCGTGCCGCCTCGAACAGGTTCGGCGAGATCGCAGCCGCACTCACGACACGTCTCCTCGCCCGATCCCCGCCATCGCGCACATCGGGCAATAGCCGACGAGCCCCGTTAGCGCGAAGCCGGCGCCACCGAGCGCAACCAGCCACGCCGTCGCGCCCGCCAGATAGACCAATGCCGCCCCCGCGACCGCGCCCCCCGCGGCAATCCGCACCGCCTGGTGCAGGCTGCCGATGTTCTTCCTGTAAAATGCCATCGCATCCTCCGAGATGAGCCGAGGCTGAATGCCTCGACCATCAAGAGGGCGCGCCGGCCGAAAAGGATTCGCGGGCGCGGGGAATTTTTTCGCGGTCAGCCTCTTTTCGAGGTCAGCTTTGGACGGCCTGATAGGCCAGGCGCTTGAACTCGAAGAAGAACGGATTCCAGAAGCCCATGTAGCGCTGGGCCATCAGGACGCCGGCGGTATTGGCCTCCGGGCAGATCCACCAATGGGTTCCCGCAAGCCCGCCCCACTGGAATTCGCCGGTGGAGTTCGGCGGATCGAACGGCGTCGGCGCAAAGGTGACGGCACCGCCGAGACCAAAGCCCTTGCCGGGGATCGGGCCGAGAGTGGCGAAGCGGATGGTCTGGCCTGCGGGCAGCTGGTTCGTCATCATCTGCCGCAGCGTCTCCGGCTTCAGCAGCGCATCCGAGCCGGGCAGCAGCGCGCGCACCAGCGCGAGCATATCAGGCAGGGTCGAGACCAGACCGCCACCGCCCGACAGCCGCGGGAACGGCCGCCGATAGGCCTGCGGAAAGGGCAGATTGTCGGCGCGCGTCAGGCCCGGCTTCATCGGGTCGAGCACGTCGGCGCCATTGTAAAGCGCGACCAGCCTGCCCTGCTGCGCTTCCGGGACGTAGAAGCCGGTGTCGGTCATGCCGAGAGAATCGAAGATGCGCGCCTTGAGGAAGGCATCGAGCGACTTGCCCGAGACGACTTCCACGATGCGGCCCAGCACGTCGGTCGCCACCGAATACTCCCAGCCGGCGCCGGGATGATAGGACAGCGGCAGATCGGCGAGCCTGTCGATCATGTCGGAGAGCGGCGTCAGCGGATTGAGCACGCGCGCCTCGTTGTAGCCTTTGAACAGCACCGTGCCAGGATCGAAGATGCCGTAGCTGAGGCCGGAGGTGTGGGTCAGGAGCTGGCGGATCGTCATCGGCCCCCTCGCCGGCTCGACATCGGCAAGGCTGGTCGCGCCCTGCTTCAGGACCTTGCGATTGCCGAGCTGCGGCAGGATCTTCCCGACGGGGTCATCAAGCCCGATGCGGCCTTCCTCGACCAGCAGCATGATCGCGCAGGTGACGAAGATCTTGGTGTTGGAAAACGCACGGAAGATGTGGTCGGGCCGGAGCGCCGTCTTCGTCTCGCGGTCGGCGAAGCCCACGCATTGCTGGTCGACGACCTCGCGCCCGCGCAGCACCGCCCAGGATACGCCCGGAATGATCTCCTGATCGACGTAGCGCTGCATCGCCGTCCGCACGGCGGAAAAATCTGTCGTTCTGGCGTCCATCTGTTTCCCCCAATTATGGTTGGGATCGATATAGCGCGAATTCGGCGGATATGAAGCCCCGCCGAGCAACGCTCATCCCTGCTTCATTAGCGCAGTGACGTGCAGGCGGCGGCGAATCCGCATGCCCTGCCGCTGATACAGCGCGATCGCCGACGTGTTGTTCGAAAACACGTGCAGGAACGGAATTTCGCCGCGCGCCTCGATCCGGCGCGCGACCGCCGCGAGCAGCGCCTGCGCAAAGCCACGCCCACGATAGTCCGGATGCACGCAGACCGCCGTCATCTCGACGAACTTTCCCGGCTTCATCCGCTCGCCCGTCATCGCGACCAGTTCCCCGCCGGCCCGGATACCGAGGAAGGTGCCGAGCTGATGCGTCCGCGCAGCAAACGGCCCGGGCTTGGTCAGCTCCGTCAGCGCCATCATCGCGGGCACGTCGGCCGCTCCCAGCGTGACGATCTCGGCGTCGCGAAGCGCACTGTCGGCAGGCGAGCCGATCATCTGCTCGCCGGTCTCGGCGAGCACCACCTTGAAGCCGGCGGGAACGTCAACCGGCTCCGGCGTGAACAGCGCGGCGACCTGCGAGCCCGATATGAGATCACCGAGCGCGGCAAAGCTTGCCGCGGACATGTCGACCATGTCGGCAAAGGGTGTCATGTCCACGGGATAGCGCAGCGCTTGCGGGCCACCCTCGGCCAGGTGTTTCTGGCTCGTCGTCAACGCGCTCCAGATCGGGCGATCCAGCAGCGCCACATCACTGTCGGACACCGGCCTAGTCCTTGTCGAAGCTGACGATGACAGCCGCATTCGCGATAAGGATCGGGTCGTTGGCGACTTCCGTGGCCGAGGGAATCTCCAGACCGCCCTTGACCGCAGTCACAGTCACGGTGCCGTAAGGAAGCTCCTTGGCAACGGCTTCCTTGTCCACCGCCTCGGGGTTGGGCACGCCGATCGTGACATCGACGAACATGTCGTTCGCGGTCTTGCCGATCATGCGGAAGAAGCCGAGGCTCGAATGCCTGATGGCATCCGACACCGCCCGCTTTGCCGCCTTGGTGGCGTCCCTGCCGTGGACGTCGACGCCCATGCCCATCTCGGTGACACAACGAACGCGAGTCATTTCATAGTCCTGTGGTTGGTGGAGTGATCGGATGATTGGGAGTGTCGATGATATGGGATCGCGAGACAAGTGCACCTCTCGTGTCCCGGACGCGCTGCAACGCTCTTGGCGTTGCTGCGCAGAGCCGGGACCCAGGAGGCGACAGGGCTCGCTGATGCATGGGCCCCGGCTCTGCAGCGCACCGCTGAAGGAGCGCTGCGCTGCGTCCGGGGCACGAGACCATTGTCCATCACGCCTTCGATTTCTCATGCGCGCGGAGTTCGTCGACCAGCACCCGCACATTCTCCGAATAGTCGATCGGGATCGAGACCAGGTGCACGCCCCCTTCCTTGAAGGCGGCATCGAGCGTCGGGCCAAAGCTGTCGATGCTCGCGATGCGGTGCCCCTTGGCTCCGTAGGAATTCGCGTACATGGCAAAATCCGGATTGCCAAAGGTCATGCCGTAATCGGCGAAGTGATCGACGGCCTGCTTCCAGCGGATCATGCCGTAGGCGTTGTCCTCCAGCACCAGCACGACCAGGTTGAGCTTGAGGCGAACCGCGGTCTCCATCTCCTGGCTGTTCATCATGAAGCCGCCGTCGCCGGCGACCGCGAGCACGCGGCGATCGGGATAGAGCATCGCGGCCATCATCGCCGACGGCAGGCCCGCGCCCATCGTCGCCAGCGCATTGTCGAGCAGCAGCGTGTTGGCGACGCGGGTCCGGTAGTTGCGCGCGAACCAGATCTTGTACATGCCGTTGTCGAGCGCGACGATGCCGTTCTCCGGGATGACCTGGCGGATGTCGTGCACGATGCGCTGCGGCGTCGGCGGCCAACGCGCCTCGGTGGCCCGATCAGCGATATGGCGGAGAATTTCCTCGCGCAGCGGCAACAGCGCCGCGGCCTGCGGCAGCTTGCCTTCGAGTCGATCGGCGAGCAGTTCCAGGCTCGGTCCGACATCGCCGACGACCTCGGCGTCGGGGAAATAGACCTGCTCGACGCTGGCCGAGGTGTAGCTGACGTGGATGACCTTCGGCCCCGACGGCCCCATGATGAAGGGCGGCTTCTCGATCGGGTCGTGACCGATCGCCACGATCAGATCGGCGGCGTCGATGGCATCGTGGACATAGTCGCGCTCTGACAGCGCGGCGGTGCCCATATAGAGATTGGTGCCGCCGGGCACGGTGCCCTTGCCCATCTGCGTGGTGAAGAACGGAATGCCGGTCCGCCGCACGAAGCTCGCGATGCCGTGCGTCGAGCGCGGCCGGCTCGTTGCCGCGCCCATCATCACCAGCGGGCGCTTCGCGGCCAAAATCATCTCGGCGGCGCGGTCGAGCGCGGTGCGATGGGCGACCGGGATCTCGATCGGATGGATCGGGATCACGGGGATGGCGGGCACCTCGTCGCCCGCGATGTCCTCGGGCAGCTCGAGATGCACCGGGCCCGGCCGCTCCTCCATCGCCACGCGGAAGGCGTCGCGCACCACGGTGGGAATGCTGGAGGCGCTGACGATCTGCCGCGACAGTTTTGTCAGCGGCTTCATGGTCGCGACCACGTCCACGATCTGAAAGCGCGCCTGCCGGCTGCTCATGATCGCCTTCTGGCCGGTGATCAGGATCATCGGCATCGCGCCGAGATGCGCATAGGCAGCGCCCGTGGACAAATTGAGCGCACCGGGGCCGAGCGTCGAGAGACAAACACCGGGCTTGCCGGTCAGCCGCCCATGCGTCGCCGCCATGAAGGCGGCGGCCTGCTCGTGGCGGGTCAGCACCAGCTCGATCCGGGAGTTGCGCAGCGATTCGACCAGATCGAGGTTTTCTTCGCCGGGCACACCAAAAATGCGATCGACGCCTTCGTTCTCCAGCGCCGCGACAAAGAGGTCCGATCCCTTCACTTTGTGGTCCTGCCCGCTCATGTCGCCTCCCTCGCCGTGCTGGCCCCGCATCTTGCTGAAGCGGGCGCATGGTAGCGGTCTGCAGCCCCGGCACAACTCACAAAGAGGCGCGCAATTGCATCAAAATCGTCATTGCGAGCGAGTGGAAACGCCCTTCTCACCAACTCGCTTCGTAGCCCCTCACAGCTTCGCTTCCGCAAAGATGCCCGAGATCCAGTCGAGAAAGACGCGCAGGCGCAGCGCGAGCTGACGGTTTTGCGGATAGAGCGCGGAGAGCGGCGTCGGCGACGGCGGATAGTCGGCCAGGACCTCGACCAGCGCACCGCTGGCGAGATCATCCGCGAAGCGATAGCGCGGCGCCTGCACGAGACCGAAACCGAGCCGGGCGAGATCGGCCATGGTGTCGGAATTGTTGACGCGCAGGCGGCTCGGCAGCACGACGTGACGCAGCGCGCCGGCGACGGAAAATTCCAGCGGCAGCACATCGCCGGTGCGCGAGGAGACGAAAGCCACCATCTGATGGCCGTCGAGCGCATCAGGCGCCATCGGCATGCCGTGCTTGGCGAGATAGGCCGGGCTCGCCACCGTGATCTCGGCAATCGTGCCGAGCCGGCGCAGGATCATGCCACTGTCCTCGGGCTCGCCCGACCGGATCACGCAATCGATGCCCTCGCGCACGAGATCGACCAGGCGATCGCCTTGCCCGATCTGCAAATCGAGCTCCGGATAGCGCGCGAGGAATGCCGGCAGATGCGGCAGGATGAAGGTGCGGGTCAGCAAGGGATGCGCATCGATACGAAGCAGGCCGCGCGGCCGCGCGTCGCGCATCGCGGTTTCCGCTTCCTCGACCTCGGCCAGGATGGCGACGCAGCGGCGGTAATAGTCCTCGCCGTCGAGCGTCGGGGTGACATGACGCGTCGTTCGCTCGAGCAGCCGCGTCCCCAGATGCGCCTCGAGATCGCGCAAGACCTCGCTCGCCGTCGAGCGGGGAATGCCGAGGTCGGCTGCCGCGGCCGTAAAACTCTGCCGTTCGACGAGGCGAACGAACAGGCGCATGGCGTCAAAGCGGTCCATGGCTGATTGTTCACCACAGCCGACAAGTGATGGCAAGTCCGCGGCGATTATCCGGCCGTAGTGATCAGGTATCTCTCCCTGGGACCACACTGAGGAGACCTGCCATGACCAATCCATCCCAGCGCGCCGCCATCGTGACCGGCGGTTCCCGCGGCATCGGCGCAGCCATCGCCCGCCGGCTGGCGCAGGACGGGATCGCGGTCGCGATCAACTATGCGAGCGGCAAGACGGCAGCCGACGAACTCGTTGCCGAAATCGAATCCACCGGCGGACGTGCCATCGCCGTGCAGGCCGATCTCGCCGATCCGGCAACTCCTGCGCGGTTGTTCGATGCGGCCGAGCGCGCCTTCGGCGGCGTGGATATCCTCGTCAACAATGCCGGCGTGATGGAGCTCGGGCCGCTCGCGGAGGTGACCGATGAAGCGTTCGCGCGGCAGATCTCGATCAACCTCGACAGCGTGTTCCGGTCCCTGCGCGAAGCGGCGCGGCGGCTCCGCGACGGCGGCCGCATCGTCAGCTTCTCGTCCAGCGTCGTTGGTCTCTATCAGCCCGGCTACGCCGTCTATGCCGCGACCAAGGCCGCGGTCGAAGCCATGACGCACATCCTCGCCAAGGAGCTCGGCAGCCGCCGCATCGCCGTCAACGCGGTCGCGCCCGGGCCGGTCGAGACGCGGCTGTTCCTCGAGGGCAAGAGCGAGCAGCAGGTACGCGCCGTTGCCGCCATGAACCCGTTCGGCCGCCTCGGCCAGCCCGACGACATCGCCGGCGTCGTCGCCTTCCTCACCGGGAGCGACGGCGGCTGGGTCAACGGCCAGATCATCCGCGCCAATGGCGGCGTGGTCTGATAGCCGGCACAAATTTCACACGGAGAGATTCATCATGCCATTCGCCAATATCAAGATCCCCCAGGCCGCATTGTCGCGGGCGCAGAAGGCGGAGATCGTGCATAACCTCACCGCACTGTTCGTCCACTATTTTGGCGAAGCAGCGCGGCTGCACACGATGGTGCTGATCGAGGAAGTCGGCGACGGCGGCTACGGCCGCGCCGACGAGGTGTTCATCGTTCCCGACGCTTATCGCGCCAGCGATTCCGTCACGTCAGCTTCAGGCTGAGCTCGGTGCCACCCTTGAGCGGCAGCGTCATCGAGACGAAGCCGTTTTGGGGATCGCGGATGAAGTCGAGATAGTCGGGCTCGGCATTGTCGTTCATGACGTAACCGCCGACCCGCAGTTGCGGGGCGACGATCTCGATCACCTCCCGCGCCAGCGAAGGACCTCCCTCGCCCGGCCAGCCGTCGATCAGGATAAAGTCGACGGGACCGCCGAGATTGCGCAACGTCTCTCGTGCATCGCCCTCGCGGATCTCGGCGTAGTCGGCAAGGCCAGCCTCCGCGAGATTGCGCCTGGCGGTCTCGACCTTGGCCGGCACGATCTCCGAGCCGATCACGGTGCCGCCGCCATTGTCGCGCAGGGCCGCCGCGAAATAGAGCGTGGACATGCCGACCGAGGTCGCAAACTCGGCGACGCGCGTCGCGCCCAGACCGCGGCAGAGCAGATAGATCAATTCGCCCTGCTCGGGATGGATCGAAAATCCCTGCTCGGCATAGGCGTGGGGATCGCGGCTGCCAGAGGAGCCGCGCGGCCCGCCGCCTGATGGACGTTGCCGCGCGCCTTGCAGGCGCGCGATCACGGCATTGACGCGCGGATCTTGAATCGGACTGTGGGGCCGATCATTCATACGTTGCGTCCTCCATCACTTGCCGAGGATTTCCGCGGCAGCGCGATCCAGGATCGCGGCGATGCGACGCGCCTCGGCGGAGTCGCTGCCGTGCTTCGAGCGCAGCGCGCGCTTGAGATTGTGGCGTGCCCGGTGCAGCTCATCGGAGGCACCAGGATCGAGATCGCTGACGCCGGCAAAGGCCTCGCGCACCTCGTCCATGCGGCGTCCGATCCGCGACAATGCCTGTAGGATCGCATCGGCGGTCGAACGGTTCTCGGCAAGATGCGCCTCGCCCTGCGGCGTGATGCTGTAGAGCTTGCGCCCGCCGTCCTGCTGGACGCTGCTGTGGCCGACCTCTTCGAGATAGGTCAGCGCCGGATAGATCACCCCGGGGCTCGGCGTGTAGAAGCCGTCGGAACGTTCCTCGATGATCTTGATCAGCTCATAGCCATGGGCGGGCTTTTCGGCGAGCAGCGCCAGGATCACCAGTTGGAGATCCTGCGACGACAGCCGCCGCGCGCCCGGGAAATCGTCGCCACCGCGCCCGAAGAAGCCGTGGCCGCCGCGGCCGAAGCGATGACGTCCGCCGCCGTGCCGGCCCATGGCGAAGGCGAACCGAAACTCGTGCTCCTCTCGGCCGTGCCTGTTGTGGTGCTTGTCTCGAAACATATCTTGCATCTCCATTGTTAGATATATCGTAAGATATGTTTTGAGATGTCCGGCGCAAGGCACAAGCCCGTGATCTTGTTTCCGGCTCGGTTTCACCAGCAAAATCAGTCGCCAAGCTTGACATATCGATGACATACCGCTGGTATGTCAGTTATGCCCATAACCTCCCTCGAGCGCGATCGCGCCTATTCGCTGCTCCGCGACCTCGTCACGTCAGGCGAGTTCGGGCCCGACGAACCTCTTTCCGAGCGCAGCCTGTCGAGCAGGCTGGCGCTCGGCCGCACACCGATCCGCGAGGCGCTGAAGGCGCTCGCCAAGGACGGCCTTCTCACCATCCATCCGATGCGCGGCACCTTCGTACGCCAGATGTCGTTCGATGATCTCCGCGAGATCCACGAATTGCGGCTCGCGCTCGAAGGCATGGCCGCCTATCTCGCCGCGACGCGCGGGCCGACGGAGCCGCTGCGCCAATGCGCCGAGGAGCTGCGCAGCATTCAGGCGCGCGACAATCTCGATGTGGAGGAAGCGCAGCAGGTCGGCTGGGCATTCCACGACGAGCTGTTTCGCGCCACCGGCAACGGCCGGCTGGCGCAGTCCTACGACAGTCTGCGCGCGCAGAGCGGCCTCGCCCTGCAGAAGATGCGGCAATACAGCGTCGAGCGTACGCGCCAGGCCGTCAGCGAGCACCTCGATATCTACGCAGCCATCGAAGCGCACGACCCAGATGCCGCGCAGCAACGCATGTGGCGGCACCTGTCGTCAGCCTTCGAGGCACGCCTCACCGCGCTCGGCGCCATCCGCACGCAATATCCAGGACAAGGAGACCATCACGCATGATCCGGCCGCTGCTCAGATTGCCGCTCGTGGTCCAGATGCTGCTGGGCCTGGTGCTGGGTCTATGCGTCGGCCTGCTCTGGCCGGATGTCGGCGCAAGCCTGCGGCCGATCGGCACCGCCTTCGTCGAGGCTGTGAAGATGATCGTCATTCCCGTGGTGTTTGCGGCGGTGACGCTCGGCCTCTACCGCATGGGCAGCGAGCTGAAGGTCCTGGGCCGCGTCGCCGCGATCAGCCTCGGCTATTTCTACCTCGCGACCGTGATCTCGATCCTGATCGGCCTCCTGCTCAACGCCGCCTTCCATCCGGGTGCCGGCGCGCCGCTGGCCGCAACGGGCAAGGTGCCGCAAAACCTTGCGGTGTCAGTAGACTGGATCAAGTTCTTCATGGACATGATCCCCTCCAACATCGTCGCTGCGATGGCCGAGCAGAGGATCCTGCCGACGCTGGTCTTTGCGATCCTGTTCGGCCTCGCCCTCGCCTCCGTCGGCAAGGTCGGCGAGCCCATGGTCGCCGTGCTCGAAGCGGTGATGGCGGCGATGTTCAAGATCACCAAATGGATCACCTCGCTGGCCCCGATCGCGATCTTCGCGGTGATGGCCTGGCTGTTCGCGACGCAAGGCCTCGCCACCGTGGTCGCGCTCGCCAAGCTCGTTGGCGTCATGTATCTCGGCCTCGCCATCATGGTTCTGATCTTCTGGCTGATGCTGCTTGCGATCGGCGAGAAGCCGATTGCCGTCACCAAAGCGGTGATGGAGCCGATGATCCTCGCCTTCTCCACCCGCTCCTCGGAAGTGACGCTGCCGCTGCACATGGAGAAGCTGCGGGCGATGGGTGCCTCCGAACGCATCGTCTCGGTGGTGCTGCCGCTCGGCTATGCCTTCAACCGCGACGGCGCCATCATGTATTTCGCCCTCGCCGTCACCTTCCTCGCGGAGGCCTATGGCGTGACGCTGACCTGGTCGACGCTGTTCACCATCGTGATGGTCACGACCATCGCGAGCAAGGGCAGCGCCAACGTTCCCTCCGGCGGGCTCGTTGCGATTGCCATGGTGCTGTCGGCGATCGGGCTGCCGATCGAGGCACTGGCAATCATCGCCGGCGTCGACGCCTTCCTCGACATGGGCCGCACTGCAATCAATGTGTTCGGCAACACGGTTGCGGTGAAGCTGGTGGAGCGCTTTGCCGGCGACGTGGCCGCCGATGAGACCCAGCCGGCGCCGGCCGGCCTGCAGGTGCAGGACGCCTGATGACGACGCAACAGAGCGGCAGCGACGGCATCGTCGATCTGCGCAGCGACACCGTCACGCTGCCGACCGCGGCGATGCTGGAGCGCATGCAGCGCGCCCCGCTCGGCGACGACGGCCGCGAGGGCGATCCGACGGTCCGCGCGCTCGAGGCGCGCGGCGCCGCCTTGACCGGCAAGGAGGCCGCCCTGTTCGTGCCGAGCGGCACGATGGGCAATCTGCTGGCGATGCTCGCCCATGCCGAGCGCGGCGCGGACACATTCGCAGATGGCGGTGCGCATCTGCTCAACTCCGAGCTCGGCAGCGTCGCGACGATCGCGGGACTTCTGCCCAAACCGATGCCGGGCCGCCGCGGCGCAATGGATGAGACGGCGCTCGCGGACGCGATCCGCTCGTCGGAGAGCCCCGGCCTGATCGCGATGGAGACGACGCATAATGGCGCCGGGGGCACCGTGCTGCCCCTGGCGCACATGGCGCGAATTCATGCGCTCGGACAGGCGCGCGGGATTCCCGTGCATCTGGACGGCGCGCGCCTGTTCAATGCGTCGGTCGCGCTCGGCGTCCCGGCCGCGCACATCACCGCGCACGCCGACAGCGTGATGGTCTGCCTCTCCAAGGGACTGAGCGCGCCGGTCGGCAGCCTGCTATGCGGCTCCAACGATGTCATCACAAGGGCAAGAGCCTTGCGAAAACTCGTCGGCGGCACCATGCGCCAGTCCGGCGTCGTTGCAGCCGCCGGTCTCGTGGCGCTGGAGACGATGATCGACCGCCTCTCCGAGGATCATGCGGCCGCGAAGCGGCTCGCCGCGGCCTTGAGTTGGCTCGACCCGGCGCTCGCCGATCCCGACCACGTGCAGACCAACATCCTGCGCGTCGATGTCTCAGCAAGCGGACGCGAGGCCGCGGCATGGGCCGAAGGCGTGAAAGCGCACGGCATCCTGGTGCAGGCGAGCGGTCCTTCGCAGCTCCGGCTCGTCACCCATCGCCACATCGACGAGGGCGCAGTCGACCGCACCATCGCCGTCTTCGCGGCGCTCGCCCGCTAGCTCGCGGCCTTGCAAGCCGCGTTTGGCGTGCTATCGCTCGCGCCATGACGCCGAAAACCTTCGAAGCACGCTGCCTGCGCCTGCCCGCCGCCACCAAGGTAGTGCAATGGGAGGGCACCTCCGTGTTCAAGGTCGGCGGCAAGATGTTCGCGCTCGGCGGCGGCTTTGCCGCAGGCTCCGGCGGCTACATGTTCAAGGTCTCGGACATGGCCTATGGGATGCTGATCGAGCACGGCCTGGCGCGGCCGGCGCCGTATCTCGCCCGCGCCAAATGGGTCCAGCTCGTCAGCAACAACGCCCTGCCCGATGCCGAGCTCACGGCCTATCTGGTGCAGGCCCATGCGCTGATCGTGGCCAAGCTGACGCGCAAGGCCCGCAAGGCGCTGGGGCTCGCCCCGCCGGCATGACCGTCCCCGCGCTCGCGGCGACGCTGACCTTCATTCTTCCCGCCTCAGAAGTCGACGGCAACCTCGCCGAAACCCGCAAGGCGAGCACGGGCGCTGGTCCCCGCTTCCGTGAAGACCATGCCGGTACACGAGCCGGTCGTGACGATCTGGCCCGGCAAAAGAGGCGCACCCCGGTCCGCACAATGGCGGACGAGCCAGCGCAGCGGACGCCAGATGTCGCCTGCGGGATTGCCTCCAATGGTTCGACGGCTGATGTCTTCGCCGATGGAGAGATCCGCCTCGACGCTCCCGAGATCGATGGAAGCAGGACTGACCGTCGCGGCTGCTCCGAGCACCAACGCGCCGTGGCTCTGCAAATCCGCAAGCTGGGCCAGGGCGGCGCTGTTCTTCCAATCCTCGAGGCGCGTCTCGACCACCTCGATGGCGGGGTAGACGGCGTCGAAGGCACGTGCCAGTTCGCGATCGGGCAACGCGGCATCGTCAGCCGCGAGCGCTCGCCCGACCCGGAGCGCGACTTCCACTTCGACACCGCGCAGGCGGAATTCCGAACCGAGCCGCGCACCGGAGGCAAGCAGGCCAGACGCCGGCAGCGGCGCGCAGACGGGCTCGGCATCCGGGCCCGACGCGCCGACCTTCCAGCCGCCGGACGGACCGAGCCGGGCAAGCGTGGCATCCTGGATCGCGTAGGCGCCGGCACGATCCGACGGGAGAACGTCGCGCCAGTCGACCGCCTGTCCGCTGCTTCTTGCTGCGATCAACCGGTCCGCCGCTTCACTCGCGTTGCTCACGATGTCCTCCCAGAGTGTGGTCCGGCCTCGGCGACAGGCGCCTCAAGCGGAAAGCTTTGCTCGTATTCCCGACCCAATGCCAGCACGGCGGCGTCGGCCCGCTTCGGGCCGAGCAACTGGAATCCGGTGGGCAGTTTCGACACCCATCCGCAAGGCAGCGCCAGCGCTGGCAAGCCGGCGGCATTGGCGATGCCCGTGAAGACGGCATGCCCTCGCGGCCCGGCCGCGTGACCGGCGATCGTTTCGGGATAGGCTCGATCGGCGGGCCAGGGCAAAGCCGCGGTGGCGGGCGTCAGGATCGCGTCATAGGAAGCGAAGAGCGTATCCAACCGTCGTTTGAGACGCTCGATCGCACCGACAAGATCGAACAGCACGGTGGCTGCGGCCGAGCGGCCCTCCTGCAGAGCAGCGCGGGCCGCCTCGCCGCACATCATCGGGTCTGGTTGCGCCCCGCCGCGAAGTCCGAGTTCCGGCCAGCGTGCGCCATCTTCAAACAGCCAGGCCAGACCGATCGCGGAGAGCTGCGGCCACAAGCCGTTGATCTCGTCCGAGAGATCGAACGACGCTCGAGTCTCGACGATATGTCCCATTGTCTCGAAGCGTTGCGCCGCGCGCGCGACGGCGTCGGCGATGCCGGGATCGACGGGCGCATCCGAAAAGCTGGACACGTACAGGATCCTGACCTTGTTCGAAGCGGCGGCGAGCTGCTGCCCGGCCAATATCTCCGTGAAGCCGGCAACATCCGCGACGTTTCGTCCAATTCCGCCCGCCACCTCGTGACTCAGAAATATCTCAGGCAGACCACCGTGCCGCTTCACGAGCCCGGCGGACGGCTTGAAGCCGACGAGGCCACAATGCGAGGCCGGCCGGCGTATTGAACCGCCACCGTCGGTCGCCAGCGCCAGCGGTCCGCAGAACGCGGCGACAGCGGCTGCCGCGCCGCCCGACGAACCGCCGGGCGTCAGCGACACATCGAAGGGATTATAGGTCGTGCCTTTCAGGGCGTTTGCGGTATAGCCCTGCATCGCAAACTCCGGCAGGCTGGTCTTTGCGAAAAGCACCGCGCCCGCCGCCCGTATCCTCGCCACCGGCGCCTCGTCCTCAGTCGCGACGAAGCCGCGCATCAGCGGGCTGCCCCATGTGGTCGGCATGCCGGCCACATGCAGGTTGTCCTTCACCGAGACCGGGACCCCATCAAGTACGCCAAGTGGCCTTGCCTCGGCCCACCGCCTGCGACTCGCCTCGGCCGCCTGCAGCGCGTCGGCCTCACTGAAGTGCAAGAAGGCGTTGAGCGATCGATCGCAAATCCGTGCGCGAGCCAGACAGTCTTCAATGACATCGACCGGCGTGAAGGCCTGCTTCGCATAGCCCTGGATCAGTTGCGCAACGTCGAGATGCCAGAAATGGGTCATGCGGGACTATCGTTCCAGGGGCTGCACGGGCGATAGCATATCCAGCCAATCTTGTATACAAGCATACTGCATTCGTGCAAGGATAAGGCTCCAATTCGAGACAAGCGATGACCTCAGCCCTGCAGATCAGCGATCGCCTGCTGGACGCCATCCTGGCGAAGAAGCTGGAGCCTGGAAGCCGTCTTGGCGAGCAGCAACTGGCCGAATTGTTCGACTGCAGCCGCACCATCGTACGCGAAGCACTGGTGCGGCTCGAAACCCGAGGCCTCGTCTCGGTCAGCGCTCGCCGCGGATGGTACCTGCTGGAGCCGACGGAAAGACAGGCCCGGGAAGCGTTTGAGGCGCGGCTCGTGATCGAGACCGGGTTGCTGCGCGGCGCCCGCCCGCTCGGTGCTGCTGAGCTTCGCTTGCTGAGGGATCATTTGCGCCATCAATCAAGGGCAATCAAGGGCACCGACGTCGGACTGCGAAGCTTCATCCTCGGCGATTTCCATGTTTGCCTCGCTCGCTGCCTCGGAAACGAGCTTCTTGCCCAGACTCTGCGCGACCTCACCGTTCGCACCGCGCTGATCGCCACGCACCACCAGACGCAAAGCGAAGCCAGGCGATCTTTCGAGGAGCATGTCGGGATCGTTGCGGCCCTGGAAGCAGAGGACATGCCGCTCGCGGAACGGCGCATGGGCGTCCATCTGCGCACCTGGAAGGAAAAGCTCCGCCTCGCCTCCGGCAGCGATCCGCTGGCGACGTTGCGGCAGGCCCTGTCGCCGATCGCCACTGTGGAACAAGGCTTGCATACAAGATCGAGCAAGGAAACGCGATCCATTCGCCGCCCCGCCAGGCCTCGTCCAGTCAGTCAGGAGAAATCGTGATGCAAGTTTCAAGGCGCAGTCTTTCGATCGGCTTCGTCGTCCTTCTCTCGGTATTTGCCGCCACGGAGACCTCGGCACAGACGGCGCTCGACGGCATCACCCGCAGCAAGGCAGTCCGCATCGCCATTCCGACGGACTTCCCGCCCTATGGCTTCGTCGGCTCCGACATGCAGCCGCAAGGCCTCGATATCGACATGGCGCGGCTGATCGCAGGGAAGCTTGGCGCAACGGTTGAGCTGATCCCGGTCACGACCGCCAACCGTATTCCCTATCTTCAGACCAAGAAGGCCGATCTCGTCATCTCGACCCTCGGCAAGAATCCCGATCGCGAGAAGGTCATCGACTTCACCGTCGCCTACTCGCCGTTCTTCATCGGCGTGTTCGCTTCCAAGACGATGGAGCTGAAGGCACCCGACGCGCTGGCCGGGAAATCGATCGCCGTGACACGTGGCTCGGTGGATGACACGGAGTTGACAAAGGTCGCACCTGCCGCCGCCGAGATCCGCCGGTTCGAGGACAACAACGCCACGATTTCCGCTTTCGTCGCCGGTCAGACCCAGGCGGTCGCCACCAGCGCGCAGGTCGCCGCGGCGATGATCACCAAGAACCCGCAACTCGGCGCCGAATACAAATTCCTGCTCAAGGACAGCCCGAACTTCATCGGCGTCGGCAAGGGCGAGGACGCGCTGCGCGCCAAGCTCAACGAGATCATCCTCGCAGCCAAGGCCGACGGCACCCTCGAGGCGCTCTCGCGGAAATGGCTCGGCAGGTCCACCGGCGACCTTCCGGAGTAAGCCGGGCCGTGGTCAATCTCGATTTCGGGGCCATCCTTGTTGACTGGCGCATGCTCGCCAAGGGCGTCGCATGGACGCTTGGATTGACCGCAGTTTCCGCAACCCTGGGGCTTGCGCTCGGCATCGGATGCGCCTGGGCCCGCATCCACGGACCTGTCTGGTTGAAGGCCGTGACGGGCGCCTATGTCGAACTGTTCCGCAACACGCCGTTCATCGTGCAGCTCTTCTTCATTTTCTTCGGCCTGCCGGCGGCGGGCTTCCGGTTATCGCCGGAAGCCGCGTCCGTCCTCGCGATGGTGGTCAATCTCGGCGCTTACGCGACCGAGATCGTCCGCGCCGGCATCGAGGCGACGCCGCGCGGCCAAGTCGAGGCTGCGCTGAGCCTGGCGCTGTCACCGATGCAGACCTTCTTTCACGTCGTGCTGCCGCCGGCCCTGCGCAAGATCTGGCCTGCGCTCGTCAGCCAGATCATCATCGTCATGCTTGGCTCGTCGGTGTGCGGGCAGATATCCACCGAGGAGCTGAGCTTCGCCGCCAATCTGATCCAGAGCCGCAACTTCCGGGCCTTCGAGGCCTTCATCGTCGCCGCTCTGATCTATCTCGCTCTGTCGATCGCTCTGCGGCGACTGCTCAATTGGCTCGGCCCACGCTTCCTGTTTGGAGATTGAGGGCATGGTCGAATTCACGCCGTGGGACATTCTGCGCAACCTACTGCTCGCCGCGCGTTGGACGGTGGGCTTGTCGCTGATGGCTTTCATTGGCGGGGGCCTGGTCGGTTTTGCTCTCCTGATTGCCCGCCTGACGCCTTCGAACGGCGCTCGCCGTCTCGTCTCCCTCTATGTCCAGTTGTTCCAGGGCACGCCGCTCCTGATCCAGCTCTTTCTCGCCTATTTCGGCTTGGCGCTGTTTGGCGTCCAGACCTCGGCGTGGACCGCCGCGGCGCTGGCGCTGACCGCCTATACGAGTGCCTTTCTGAGCGAGATCTGGTTCGGCTGCGTCGCCTCCGTTCCGCGCGGTCAATGGGAGGCAGCGCGGAGCCTGGCTCTCACGTTTGGGGAGCAGTTGCGTCACGTCATCCTCCCTCAGGCGCTGACCATCGCGATTCCGCCAACCGTCGGCTTTCTGGTCCAGGTCATCAAGGGCACGGCGCTCGCCTCCGTCATCGGCTTCGTCGAGCTGACCAAGGCCGGAGGCATGATCACCAACGCGACCTTCCGGCCTTTCACGGTCTATGCCGCAGTCGCCCTGATCTATTTCGCCCTGTGCTATCCGATCAGCCTCACCGCCCGCGCGCTCGAAAGGACGCTCCATGCCGCCCATCGTTGAGATCGCCGCGCTCTACAAGTCCTTTGGGGACACACAGGTCCTCAGGGGCGTTGACCTGAACGTGGAGCCCGGAGAAGTGATCGCGATCATCGGCAGAAGCGGCTCGGGCAAATCGACCCTCCTGCGCTGCATCAACGGGCTGGAGCGCTTCGACAGCGGCGCGATCCTGATCAAGAACAAGCAGATCGATCATGACAGCGCGGCTGCGATGCGTGAGCTGCGTCAGCAGGTCGGCATGATCTTTCAGAGCTTCAACCTGTTTCCCCATTTGAATGTCGGGCGCAACATCATGCTCGCCCCGAAGCTCGTCAAGAAGCGCGCGGAGCGGCAAGGCGAAGAGCAGGCGCGCGCCCTGCTCGCCCGCGTCGGCCTGGAGGAGAAATTCGACGCAATGCCCGACCGCCTGTCGGGGGGCCAGCAACAGCGCGTCGCCATCGCGCGTGCGCTTGCGATGGAGCCGGCCGTGCTCCTGTGCGACGAGATCACCAGCGCGCTCGATCCGGAACTCGTCGGCGAAGTGCTGCGCGTCGTTGAAAGTCTCGCCAAGGATGGCATGACACTGATGATGGTGACCCATGAGATCGGCTTCGCACGCAAGATCGCCGATCGCCTCATCTTCATGCATGAGGGCAAGGTTCACGAGATGGGGCCGCCCGAGGAGCTCTTTGCCAATCCCGGGACTCCCGAGCTTCGGCAATTCCTGTCATCGCTCCACAGTTGATGTCTGAGCGAAAGCACCCGCCGACTGTTGCACTATCTAATTTCTCGATGCGCTAGTCATCGGCCTTGGTCGCACGCAGCAGATTGTCACGCAATCTGCTCACCGTCTTCTGCACCACCGGAAAATCGTCGCCAAGACCTGTCGCCTCGATCAGCGACCCGCCGAGATCCTGCTCGATCAGCTTTCGCCCCGCAGGCGTCAGGCTGAGGCGCACCTGCCGCTCGTCGGCGGGATCGCGGTGGCGCTTGATCAGCCCCATCTGCTCGAGCTTCTTCAGGATCGGCGTCAGCGTGTTGGATTCCAGGAACAGCTTCTCGCCCAGCGTGCTGACGGTCTGTTCGTCCTCGTCCGACAACGCCACCAGGGCGATGTACTGGGTATAGGTGAGGCCGACCTTGTCCAGCAGGGGCTTATAGGCCCGGCCGAAGGCGAGATTGGCCGAATAGATCGCAAAGCAGAGGAAATTCGACAGTTTCCGGCCTTTGCCGGCGGCTTTGGGGGAACGGGCCACGGGAACCTCCGCAATTCGTGATCTGCCGTCCCATATAAATCGCATCCGATTAAATCGGAAGAGCTTGACCGCGGCCTTCAGCGGGATTATTTCGACGCGCATCCGATTAGATCGGATACGATTAATAATTCAACCGAAGGATATGACAATGACCTCCGCTGCAAAGGTTCTCTTTACCGGCAAGACCCACGTCACCTCGGGCGCCGATGGCGCTGCGCACTCCAGCGACGGCTTCCTGAACGTCAAGTTGGCCCAGCCGCACCCGGCCGCCGAAAACCTGTTCGCCGCCGCATGGTCGGCCTGCTATCTCGGCGCGCTCGGGCTCGCCGCTGCGCAGCGCAAGGTCAAGCTGCCGAGCGAGCCGTCGGTCGACACCGCGATCGACCTGAACAACGCCGGCGGCGCCTTCTTCCTGCGTGCCCGTCTCGACGTCAGCGTCCCCGGCGTCGATCGCGCGGTCGCGCAGGAACTGATCGAGGCCGCGCACGGCATCTGCCCCTACTCCAAGGCGGTGCACGGCAACATCGAGGTGACCACCACTCTCGTCTGAAACCGCACGGCGCGGACCGGCCGGCATCGGCCGGGCTCGCGCGGCGCCGACGAGCCAATGACCACGAGGAGCCGACCATGAGCCATCGTCATCTGCGAACCCTGCGCGTGCTGTCGAGTGCGGTCCTGCTCGCGGCAAACCTGTTCACCCTGCCGGCCGCGGCGGCGCAGGCCGGCGTCACGCGAACCGATCTCCAGCGCCACGATCTCAGCACGCCGGGGCGCGAGGCAGTGCAGGTGCGCGTCGACCTCGCTCCCGGTGTGGCGTTCGGCCGGCACACTCATCCTGGCGAAGAGATCGTCTACGTGCTCACGGGCGCCATCGAATACGATGTCGACGGCAAGCCGCCGGTGACGCTGAAAGCCGGCGACGTGCTGTTCATCCCCGCCGGCACGGTGCATGCGGCGACGAATGTCGGCGCCGAGACCGCGAGCGAGCTTGCGACCTATATCGTCGCCAAGGACAAGCCGCTCTTGACGCTGGCGCAGTGAGGCCGGCCGTTCCGATTGACCTGCGCATGATATCTGACTAAAGTCAGACATCATGCTCGACCCCGTCTCCCGCGTCCGCCGCTTCAACCGCGCCGTCACCTCCGCCGTCGGCGCGCTCGATACCTCGTTTCTTGGGCGCGGGCGGCCACTGGGGGCCGCGCGCGTGCTCAACGCGATCGGGCACGGGCGCTCGGACGTCGCCGAGATCCGCGACTATCTCGGTCTCGATTCCGGGCTGATGAGCCGGCTGCTCCGCAGTCTCGAGGACGAGGGACTGGTCGAGACCACCGCGCATGCGGACGACGCCCGCCGCCGCGTGGCGAAGCTGACGCGCACGGGCCGGCGCGAGTTCGCAGCCTATGAGGCGCTGTCGAACGCGCAGGCCGAGGGCTTCCTCGCGCAGCATTCGCAAGCCGAGGCGCTGCTTGCGGCGATGGACTTGATCGCCTCGGCATTGACGCGAGAGCGCGTTTCGCTGGATGAGATCGATCCTCAATCCGAACAGGCACGCTATTGCCTCGCTGAGTACTATGCCGAGCTCGGCCGCCGCTTCAAGCAGGGCTTTGACGTCTCGCTTTCGCGCGACCCCGATGCCAAGGATATGCGCCGGCCGCGTGGCAGCTTCATCGTCGCGATGTCGGACACGCTGCCGATCGGGTGCGTGGGCTTGAAGGGAACCGACCACGGCTACGCCGAGATCAAGCGGCTCTGGGTCGCCCCCGCCGCGCGCGGGCTGCGGCTCGGCCGGCGCCTGATGGACGCGACTGAAGCTGCAGCGCGCGAGCTCGGCATCACGCTGTTGCGGCTCGACACCAACAGCGCACTGCCCGAGGCCGCCCAGCTCTACCGCACCACCGGCTGGCGCGAGATTCCGCGCTTCAACGACGATCCCTACCCGGACCTGTTCTTCGAGAAACGCATCTGATGCGGCGGGGTATCGTCATCGCGTCCGCGTCGGACGCACGACGATCTCGTTGACATCGACATCGTCGGGCTGCGCGATGGCGAAGCGCACGGCCCGCGCGATCGCGTCGGGCTGGAGCGCGATGGCGCGATAGGTCTTCATCGCCGCTGCGGCCACGGGGTCGGTGATGGTATCGGCGAGCTCGCTCTCGACCACCCCGGGATGGATGCAGGTGACGCGGATATTGTCATGCTCCTGGCGCAGGCCGTCGGAGATCGCCCGCACCGCATATTTGGTCGCGCAGTAGACAGCCGCCGTCGGCGACACGCCCAAGGCGCCGATCGAGGCGATGTTGATCACATGGCCGGAGCCGCGCGCCGCCATCTCCGGCAGCACCGCGGCGATGCCGTAGAGCACGCCCTTGATGTTGACGTCGACCATCCGGTCCCACTCCTCGACCTTGAGCGAGGCCATCAGCGACAGCGGCATCACGCCGGCATTGTTGACGATGACGTCGACCCGGCCCCAGACGCCGCGCGCGGCATCGGCGAAGGCGGCGACGCTGGCGCGGTCGGTGACGTCGAGCGGATGGGCGAGCGCCGTTCCGCCGGCCGCGTTCAGCTCGGACGCGAGATCCTTCAGGCGGTCGGTGCGCCGCGCGCCTAACAAGACCCTGGCGCCGGCCGCGGCCAGCTCGCGCGCGATGCCTGCACCGATGCCACTGGAGGCGCCGGTGATGAGAATGACTTTGTCGATTGCCATGAGACTTCCCGTTCTTTCGGAATGATTGCGGGAAGATGGACCGACGCCTTTGCTGTGATAAGACGATCATATCTAACCACGCTGGCAAGCCGCGCTAACCGATGGAAACCGACCTCAACGCCCTCGCCGTCTTTACGCTGGTCGCCGAAGAGCGGAATTTCCGCGCCGCCGCCGAACGTCTCGGCGTGACGCGCTCGGCCGTGAGCCAGACCATCCGGCGGCTGGAGGAGACGCTCGGCATCGCGCTGGTCCAGCGCACGACGCGCAGCGTCAGCCTGACAGAGGCCGGCGAACGGCTGCATGCGGAGATTGCCCCTGCCATTGCGGACATGCGCGCCGCGCTCGGCAACACCGAGGCGTTGGGCGGGCGGCCGCGCGGACTGTTGCGGCTCGCGGTCTCCTCGATCGCCGAGCACTTCCTGTCCGGTCCGTTCCTCGCCGCCTTTGCCGAAGCCAATCCGCAAGTGCAGCTCGACATCACCGTGACCGACGCGGAGTTCGACATCGTCGCGGCCGGCTATGATGCCGGGGTGCGGCTCGGCGAGGTGATCGAGCAGGACATGATCGCGCTGCCGATCGCCGGCGACGAACGCCAGCTCGCGGTTTGCGCGCCGGCCTTTCGCGATCGCTTCGGCGTCCCGTCGCACCCATCCGAGCTGCCGTCCTTTCGCTGCATCGGCTGGCGTCCGGCCCCGAACGTCACGCCCTATCGCTGGGAGTTTGCCGAAGGCGGCAAGGAGTACAGCGTCGCGGTCGCCCCTGAGATCACGACCAACGACATGGCCTTGATGATCAAGCTCGCGGTCGCCGGCGCCGGCATCACTTTCGGCATGGAGGCGAGCTTCCGGCCTGCGATCGCGCGCGGCGAGCTGCTGCCGATCCTGGAGGACTACTGCCCCTCCTTCGCCGGCTTCTATCTCTACTATCCGAGCCGCCGCAACGTCGCGCCGAAACTGCGCGCGCTGATCGAGCACGTGCAGCGGCGCGCATGAGCCGAAGGAACCCGCCGTGACCAGGGACGAGCTTGCCGCCATTTATCACGACTACATCGCCTGCCTGAACCGGCAGGATTGGCCGGCGCTCGGACAGTTTGTGCACGACGACGTCCTGCACAACGCGCGGCCGCTCGGGCTCACCGGTTATCGCGCGATGCTGGAACGGGATTTTCGCGAGATTCCGGACCTGCGCTTCAACGTCGAACTGTTGGTGTCGGCCCCACCCAGGATCGCGGCGCGGCTGAGGTTCGATTGCACGCCGGTGGGGACCTTCCTTGGACTTGCCGTCAACGGGCGGCGCGTGTCCTTCTGCGAAAACGTGTTCTACGAATTCCGCGAGGGAAGGATCCGGCAGGTGTGGTCGATCATCGACAAGACAGCGATCGAGACGCAGCTCTGACGCCGCGCCTCGATCTCACGTTCATGCCGCCGCCGGCGCCACCTCCCCTTGCGGCTTCGCGAACGGCCGGAACGTCATCGCCATCAGGAAGGCGCCAAGGCCCATCGCCCAGGAGGCGATGTAGAGCCAGGCGTAGCTGGAGAACGCGTCATAGATCAGCCCGCCGGCGAGCGGGCCCGTCGCCATGCCGAGGCTGCCGGCCATCGCCGTGCCGCCGATCACCGTGCCCATCATCCGCAGCGGAAAGTTCTCGCGGATCAGCACGGCATAGAGCGGCATGGTGCCGGCATAGATGAAGCCGAACACGGCGCCGACCGCGTAGAAGGTCGCAAGCTGCTGCGCGAAGACGTAGGCCAGCGCGCCGAATGCCTGCAGCAGCAGGCCCGAGACCAGCACGCGCTTGGCGCCGAAGCGGTCGCCCATCAGGCCGAAGGCAATGCGCCCGCCGAGGCCCGCAAAACCCTCGATGCTGTAGATCGTCACCGCCGCGACCAGCGGAATGCCGCAGCTCACGGCATAGGAGACGGTATGGATGATCGGGCCGGAATGGGTGGCGCAGCAGAAGAAGTTGGTGGCAAGCAGGATGAAGAATTGCGGCGAGCGCAGCGCCTCGCCCATCGACATCTCGTTTCGCGCCGCCCCCTCCGCCATTGGTGCGGCCGCGGCCTGCGCGAGCGCGGGCGGACGGCGCACCAGGAGCGAGACCGGGATCATGATGGCGGCAACCACCAGCGCGATGATCTGCATCGAGGTGCGCCAGTCATGGCCTGAGACCAGCCAGGCCGCGAGCGGCGACATCGTCATCGGCGCCATGCCCATGCCAGCCGAGACGAGCGACACCGCGAGGCTGCGGTTTGTGTCGAACCAACCGGTGACGGTCGCCATCATCGGCGCGAAGATCGCCGCGCAGGACGCGCCGACCAGAAGGCCGAACACGAACTGGAACACGATCAGCGAGGTCGCATGGCTCGCGGCAAACAGGCTCAGCGCCAGCACGGTCGATCCCGTCAGCACCACCGGCAGCGGCCCGAACCTGTCCGTCGCCGTGCCCCAGGCCATGCTGGTGAAGGCCATCGCCAGGAAGCCGATCGTCATCGCGCTGGAGATGCCGGTCACCGACCAGCCGGTGTCCTTGGCGATCGGCTGCAGGAACACCGGCAACGAAAACATGCCGCCGATCGCGACGCAGCCGAGCAGGCCGCCTGCGGCGACGATCACCCAGCGATAGTGGGAACGAAGCATCTTTGGTCTCCCGTCAGGTCTGTCTGGGTGGAAGACGAATGGGAACCACGCTCGCCGACAGCGGCATGTCATTTTTGCCGCACGCTTTTGTGAGCCGCCAGCAAAAAGTGCGAAAACAACCCCATGCACAGTAGCCGGCTATAGCGGGATCAATGACTTACGAGGCCAGTGACCTGCGATGACCGGAAGCGATTTGACCCGTCGGGCAAAACACTGGCATGATGTCATCCTCCCGCCAGCATAGTCGCAGCACGTTCGGACGCTCGCCGATCATGGCGCACGGTCGCCGACCCGGTGCGCTTCAACGTGCTGATCTTGAACGGAACGTTCCCATGCCAAAGATCGATATCGCCACCGTCCCTGCCCGCAAGGGCTCGGGCTATCCGCTCCCTTTGCCGCCCCGTGCGCCGAGCGCATCCGCAAGCGGCTCGGCAATGCCGGCGGTCTTGCCGATTTCGGCGTCAATCTGATGCGCCTGCCGCCGGGCAACTGGTCGAGCCAGCGGCACTGGCATTCGCATGAGGACGAGTTCGTCTACGTGCTCGAAGGCGAAGTGGTGCTGATCGAGGACGAGGGCGAAACCGTGCTGCGCGCGGGCGACTGCGCCGCCTTCCCGAAGGCAAGCGGCAACGGCCATCATATGGTCAACCGCTCGGATGTGACGGCGATCTATCTCGAAGTCGGCTCCCGCTCGCCTGACGATCTCACGACATGCTCCGACATCGACATGATGAGCGCCAATTCCGACGGCCGGTTCGTGCACAAGGACGGCACGCCCTACCCGGACTAGGCCTTGTGGACATCGGAGAGCTACTCGGGCAACCCCGCTTTGCGAAAGCCCTCAATCATCAGCTTCGCATTCTTTGATACCTGGCTCCGAGCGATCCACGCCGATATCGTGAAAGCGGGATCTATCTCAAGCACACGAGCCGCCGCCTCACGGGCCTCAGCATCGTGTCCGAGATGGGCGAAAGCGGACGCGAGGCAGCGGTATGGTCCTGGATAGAAAGGGTTCTGACGCAGGGCTTTCTTCGCTGCAACGATGGCCTCGTCAAAGCGACGAAGCTCGATAAAGGCAAATCCCATCCCAGTAAACGTTGAGTATAGTTGCGGGTCTACCGGACTCATGCGCATGGCACGTTCAAAACTCCGGATCGCTTCGTCCGGCTGCCCCGCAATCTTACAGACCCAGCCTCTGCGGTTCCATATGTGATATGAATTTGGGTTGAGCGCGGCCGCCCGATCGGCCATCTCAATCTCAGCCTCACAATCGCCGACCAACAAGGCCGAGATTGATGCAGCAGTTGCTAACGTGTCTGGATCATGACCGTCGAGGCTCAATGCCAGGCGCATAAGCCGAACGGCTTCCCTGCGTTCGAATTGTGGGTCGATCGCATAGCTCCTAAACACGTTTTCCATATGACAGTCGCCTGCCAAAGCTGCCGCAGCAGCAAACCCAGGGTCAAGCTCCAGGGCGCGCTGGACCAGTCGGAGTGCCTCTGCCAAACTTTCGCGGGTCGATCGGACGGCTTGCTGGATCGCCCGGAGAAAAAGATCATACGCGGTGAGGTCTTCCGGTCGCCGCCGCGTTGCCATCGCAATTTCTGTTTGAAACAACTTCGGCTGAATGGCTGAGACAACCGCGACCGTGACGTCGTCCTGCAACGCGAAAATATCCGTCAGGTCACGCTCGAACCTATCCGCCCAAATGTGTGCGCCCGTGGCCGCTTCAATCAACCGGCAGGTGATGCGAACTTTCCCCGACGCCTTGCGCACGGCTCCCTCGAGGACATAGCGGACTCCAAGCCTGCGCCCGACTTCCTTGATGTCGACGGTTTTGCCCTTGAAGGTGAAACTCGAATTGCGAGCGATCACGAACAACCATCTGAACCGCGAAAGCGCGGTCGTTATCTCCTCGACCATCCCGTCCGCGAAGTACTCCTGCTCGGGATCGCCGGACATATTCGCGAACGGCAGCACGGCGATGGAGGGCTTGTCGGGAACTGCAGGAGCGCTCTCCAGCGCATCGCCCGGATTTGGGCTCGCAACTCCTCGCGCCTCCCGCACCTGTCCGACGAAGCGAAAGCCCTTGCGCGGCAGTGTTTTGATGAAGCGCTGTTGCTCGCCGGAATCGCCGATTGCACCGCGGGCGGCATTCAAGCGGGTTGTCAGCGCCGCGTCGGAGACGGTGCGCCCATTCCAAATGGCCTTGATGAGGTCGTCCTTGCTGACAACCCGCTCCCTGTTGCGGATCAGGTAATCGAGCAGGTCAAAAACCTGGGGTGTGATCGACACCGCATCGGTCCCCCGATGCAGCTCGCGGCGGTCGGTGTCGAATGCGAATTCCTCGAAAAGATAGCGCAAGCTGCCATTCCTTCTCGGGAGCGTCTCTGTACCAGCGCATCAAGAATATGCCGCCGGTAAGAGAAATGTAAGACACCAGTCAAGCGCGCCCGCGCATCTTGCGGCAACTTCTGCATAGTGAACAATCCAGACAAGACACACCCTCATGAGCACGATCCGCGGGACGACCGAGCCGGGACCGGCAACCGCAAGGCGGCAGGTCTACAGCCCTCTCGAAATATATTGGGATGCATTTCAGGAGTGGCGCAAACGCCGGAGATCAGCGGCCAACTTGCGCGACCTAAGTGACAGGGAGCTAATGGATATCGGTATTGCGCGCAGCGAAATCGACCATCTCGCTTCGCATCGAGATTGCGATCCGCGAGGCATCCTATCCGGCGGAGGCGGATAGCTTCGCGATTCTGGCAAACGCCGCGGCCGGGGACAAGCCACGATCATGGCTGGCAGCCGAGATTGCGGGAGCGTTCTCTTTTGTCCGCCGTCGGTGTTTGATTGCGGCTGGCGGGAGACGGGCGATGCGGGGATCCCTCGGGGAGAAGATCAACCAGGGCGGCACGGCGGACATCCACGCCTGGGCGCCAGGTCAGGTCGTAAAACTGTTCAGGGAAGGTTTCCCCCCGCGGCTCGGCCAGCGAGAGGCGCGGATGACCCAGGCCGTCTTTGCCGCCGGCTTGCCTGCGCCGCAGGTGTTCGGCGAGGTAACGCTCGACGGACGCTTCGGCATCGTGCTCGCCCGCCTGGACGGACCGACACTGCTGCAAGCAACGCGCAGCGGCACCGTGACGTTCGCCCAGGCGGGTGCGATCCTTGCGTCCCTCGGCCTGTGCGTTCACAGGATGTCGCCGCCGCCGGAGGCCTTCCATCTACGCGACTGGATGGACCGCGCCTTGAGGCGCTCGGGCGACATCGTGCCCAAGCACATCGCCTCCGGCATCCTCGCGCTGATCGACCGCCTGCAACGGCCGGGGGACGGGCTGTGCCATGGCGACCTCCATCCCAACAACGTGATCATGACGGCGGACGGTCCGCGGCTGATCGACTGGACCTTTGCGATCCGCGCGCCTGCGGCCCTCGATCATGGGCTCACTCACATCGGCCTGACCGAGCTTGCCCTCGACGTCACCGACAATCCGCAGCGGCCGCCTGCGGTCAATGCGGCCGCTCAATCCGAATACGCGCGGCTGTCCGGCAAGCCGGTAGCGGCGCTGAGGCAGGCGATGGAGCCCTGGCTGCCGATCGCGATCGTCCGCTACTTCCTGATTATGGGCGGGCCGACAAGCGAGCGATGGCGGCGGATGATGCAGCGCGCCGAAGCGGCCCTGCGCTCGCAGGACTGAATCCTTCATCGCGCGCGCGTGGCCGTCGATGCGGCTGCGCGGTGTCGCGCGCGAGCCTCACGGCAGGCGCGCCGCCCGTCTGCCGTCAGATCGTCACGCGGCTGCCGTCGAAACGCGTGAAGGAGAAGCCGTCGAACGGCTCGCGAAGGGTAGCGCGCTCGTCCCGCAACATGCAGATAGCCACTTCCTCACCGATCGCCATCGAGGCGGAGGCGTCGGAACGCCAGTGGATGCCCGCCCAATTCCGTCCGAAACCGAAATTCACGGCGAGCTTGTTCAACTCTCCGCCGACCGTGAGCGGTGGGCCGTCATAGGGCACAAGCCTTGTCGGGTCAGCCGGATCGGGCTGCACCGGGTTGGCGATGACGCGGCTCTCGTCGAAGAACGCCTTCAATATCGTAGCCGTGACGGCCCCAACGCTCGTGGCCCCGCCGGGATAGGTGGAGTGGAAGGGCGCGCCCTCCGGATAGGTTTGCGACAACAGATAAGTGCCGTATTTGGCCTTGCTGCGAGCGAGGGCTTCCGATTTCAGGAAATCATCATGCAGCGGGTAGTCGCTCACGCCATTGGCGAGGCGATGGTGCGCCAGAGCGCCGTAGGCTTCCGGTCTCACAGCCCTGTGCACGAAATACTTCTGCCAATAGGACGCGCGAACGGAGTTACTGATCCCCGTGGCGAGCAGTGCCTGCACGTACTGCAACCCGAAGGTGGCACCCGCAGGGACCTGGGTTTTCGATTTCCGATACGGGTTCGAGGGGTAGGACACGGGCTCTGCCGGTGGATAGATCCCGGAGTAGCGTTTGTCCGCCCCGCCACCGGGTGTCGCAAGGATCAATGCTGCCGCCCACCCAAGTGCAGGACCCGTATGGATATACTCCGCGAGATCCCTCCCTGTCGTGATGTATCGCGGTGCCGCCTCGAACTGCAACTGGCGTTTCGGTGCGACGCCGTTCTGGATCGCCAGCCACTCCTCGTAGTCGGTCAGGAATTCGCTGGCGGGCGACACGGTGCGAACTTGGGCACTGATCCACTGCGCGGCATAGGGCGCGTCCCTGAGCAGGAACTGCGAGATCAGCGGACCGTCCAAAACGCCTGGAGGCGTGACGGACCGGCCCTTCGGGTCGCCTGCGTCGAAATAAAGCGCATTGGCGCGGAACAGTGTGCCGGGCGTGACCCGCCCACCAGACTTCGGCCCTCGGAAATCGGCAAGCTTGTTGATCTCCTCGGTTGCCATAAGCACGTCCCGATTGGCGGTGTCGTCGCGCAACTCGGTCAGCGGAACATCACGAAGCAGGGATTGCCAATAGACCTCGACCGCCTCGCCGCCGCGCTCCGCACTTGCAAGAGCCGGTGCCGGGGGTATTCCAATCTGAGTAGGGTTTATGCCGCTGAGACTGACGGCCAGTGTGCCCAAGGGATTGACCAGCTTGCGAGTGCCGCCGAGCCGGATTTTCTCGAAATCCGCGGGCTCGCCCGACTGGCAAGCGGCATAAAGCGTTTGCCATGCCTCTGGTTCAACTTCGCCGCGTTTGTCGTGCGGCAGGCCCCGTGAATCGGAACCGATCTTGTTTGTGTAGCGCGCCTCATCACCATTCGCCGGGTGGGGCGCGATGGGCATTTTCTCGTTGTTGCCCGCACAGACCCCGCGGACCTCGAAGGCGCGACTCTTGAACGCTGCGTCGAGCGGTCGCGGGTCCGCGCTCACAGGCTGCGCCAGCGCCGGGGCGAACCCGGGCAGGCTCGGCGGCGACGCAAGCACGGCGGCGCCAACCGCAATGCCGGTCCCGCCAAGCAGCGAGCGGCGAGTGATCGCGGTCGACGGGCCCGGCGACGCCAGGCAGGATTCAGTTGGAACGGTGGAATGGTCAGCCATGGAGGCCTCCTCCCTCGCGGGAAAGTTTCGGCAGGATTGCGCCGGAGCCGTCCGATTACTTGCATGCTGCAGCCGAAATCATTTCACCGGCAGGACTCTGACGAGATTGACTCAGATCAATGGTGAGTCGAGCAGACCAATTGGGCACCGGCGGGGACCATCGCCCGCCGTGTCTTTGCACAACGCAGTGCCCACCGGAGCAATGACGTCGCCTTTGGGTCATTTTCGAGGGTTCAGCGGAGATTGTCGGCTGGCTGATGTCCGCTGCTACCCCTTGAACATTCATCGGCGCTTGCCGGACACGCTGCATCCGGCCAGACGCCTGTGATTCAAGCTTCGCTTGATGAGTCCTCGCCCTAGTGCTCCAGCCCCTATCGCATCATCCCAGCTGAGCCCTTCTGGCGCGACGCCGCCATTCGCCGACGGTGAGCCAGACGGCGGAGACCAGGAAGTAGACCGCACCGACCGCAGCGTAGCCCGTGACCGTCGTGATCGATGGAGACATCGGCGTCGTGGCCTGAAAGATGAAGAAGCCGCCAGCCAGGGCCGACTGGCCACCGCTGAGCACCATGGCCCACTGCGCATTGTCGCTTTTCCAGCGCCGCACGGCTGTCGCCAACTGGAGCAATCCGGACAGGATCGCCCAGGCGCCGAACACACCAAGGACCCAATTCATGCTCACCTGCAACGCGAGAAGGACCGCGATCGCGGTCGCAAGGCTGACCACGACGTTCAACATCTGCGTGCGGTTTTGATCGAGCCCACCACTGCGCAGGCCATCGACGAAATTGGCCGCGGCGTCCCATGCCGGATAGAGCACCAGCAAGGCGCCGGCGATCGCGGCAGACGACGGCCCGACCGCGAACGCGGCAACGACCCAGGCGACGGAGAACGCCGCGCGCAAGAAATAGTATTGCTTCAGCCACCGTTCGCGATCGGCACGAACCAGATCCAGTTGATGTTGCGTCACTTCAGGTCTCCTTTACCTACTAGTTGGTAGTCTCTGTACGCAGCAAGAGGCCCTCGCCCGGCTCGCCTGCGCCGGGCGCTTCATGATCTCGCCGATGTCTTCAGTGCCTGGTGGACAGCCGTTCCAGCAGCGGGCCGGTGATGACGCCGAACATTTTCGGATCGCCATAGGCGCGCGCCGACAGCATCGCACCGTGAATGGTTGCCATGAATCCTTCAGCTTCGACCTTGGCCGAGTTGGAGAGGTGAAGCCGCCCCTTCCGCTTGCCGCGCTCCATCACCGAAATCAGCCACGACGCCAGTGCGCGAAAATGCGCGCGGACTTCAAGCGCCACCTCCTCCGGCAGCATCGGAAGCTCGCTGGCAAGCAGCGCACAGACGCAGAATGGCGCCGTCGCGTCCGTGATGCACGCTTCCCAATATCCGACATAGCTTTTGAGCTGGTCGCGCGGATCGGGGATATTGCGCTCCAGGGCAGCCAATCCCGCCTCCGCCTCTTCGCGGTAACGCGACACGAGGGTGCGGACCAGATCGACCTTGCTGGCGAAATGGTGGTGGATGCTCGGCTTGCGGATGCCGACGACGTTGGCGATGTCGGCATAACTGAAGCCGTTGTAGCCGCCCGCGATGATCAGGCTGCGCGCGCAGGCCAGGATGTCGTCGGCGGTCGAGGGAAAATTGGTCATGGCCGATTAACTACCTTCCAGTTGGTAGGTGGTCAAGAATGGGGTGCTTCAACCATCCGTGAGTGGTAGGAGCCCCTTCCATGACCATTCGCCCAATCGTCCGCTACCCCGACCGCCGTCTCGCAATGCCGGCCCGCCCCGTCACCGTATTCGACGACGGCTTGCGCGAGCTTGCGGCGGATTTGCTCGACACCATGCGCGCCGCGCCCGGCATCGGCATCACCGCCCCGCATATCGGCGTGCCCTTGCGCGTCGTGGTGCTCGAGCTCGACCCCAAGGCGGGGCCGCAGACTTACGTCAATCCGGCGATCGAATGGGCCTCGCCCGACATGATCATGCACAAGGAAGGCAGCGTCTCGATGCCCGGCGTCAACGACGAGGTGCAGCGCCACGCCCGCGTGCGGATCAGCTACCAGGATCTCGACGGCAACATGCAGACCGAGGAGTCCGAGGCCCTGCGCGCCGTCTGTCACCAGCACGAGATCGACCAGCTCGACGGCCTGTTCTGGATCCAGCGGCTGTCGCGGCTGAAGCGCGAGCGGCTGGTGAAGAAGTATGAGAAGATGGCGCGGGGGTAAGTTGGCTCCGTAGCGCGGATGAGCTGGCCCGCTTCAACCGCTCACCAGGACAAGCCTCATTGCGGACAGTATCTCGTAGCGGTCGAGAATCGGCGCACCATCGGATCGCGCGAGAGTGCGGCGGTTCACAATGGCGACGATCATGTCGGAGACCTCAAGCCGCTTGATCGGCTGGAGGTCTTTTACGGATTTGATCCGCGCGTAGAGATCCGTCGGCCTGCCGCGTTGCGCAGGAAAAGCAAAGGGCGGCGTCGGAATGCAGAAGACGAAATGCAGATAATCGCCGAAAGCCCTGGATCCATCAATTCCCACAAGTTTGGTCAACACCGCATAGAACCGCTCCGCAGCCGAGGATCACCTGGAAGCCCGTGTAGTCGACCGGCCCTCGCATCTGGTAATCTTCGACCAGATGTTCGTTGATCTCCACGCTTGCCAGACAGGGCCCGCAATCGCCGGACCGCACCCAGAAGAAGCGGTCTTCCATGAAATCACGGCAAAAGACCATATTGCGCGGTGGCAGCGAAGAGAGCGGATCAGCCCAGCGCGAAGCAAAGCCCACGTCATCGAGGAAACCATAGGGTGCGTTGAACGCTCCTTCTCCAGTCGCACTGAAGTACTGCGAAAGACGGCCTGCGACGAACAGCGAGGCCTGCTCGCCTCGCCGGAACTCCTCGCTTTCAATCGGGGTCGCGACCACACGCGCCGCAGCGTTGGATTCAAGCTCGCTCAATCTTGCATCGCCCCCGTCCGCTCAAAACAACTGGCGCCAACAATAGCATTCAAGCGCTATCGTCGCCTTCGAAAAGTTGGCCGCCTTCAGCGCAGCCGTTCGCTACGATGATGGCTTTCGCTGCGCTCTACCCACGCTACGAACTCACGCCCTCTTCCCGCCCCGCTTGGTGATCGGCGCGTTGCGGCGCTCCCGTTTGCCGCGTGCGATCTCGGTCGCCAGCGCGTCGAGCTTCGGCTCCCAGAAATTCCTGAACCGGCCGATCCACGCGTCCACCGCCTGAAGCCCCGCGGCGTCGACCGAATAGAGGCGCCGTTGCGCCTCCGCGCGAACCGTCGCAAAGCCGCTCTCGCGCAGCACCTTGAGGTGCTGCGACACGGCGGCCTGGGTGATCCCGAACTCGCTCCCGATCACCCCGACGACCTCACCGGACGCCATCTCCCCGGGCGCAAGCAGCTCGAGGATGCGACGGCGCACGGGATCGGCGAGGACCTCGAAGACGTGCATCAGCTTCCCGTGCCCGGATGCGCGGTGCCGGGCGGCACCTCACCGCGATAGAATGCGATGGTGCGGTCCGAGCGCTCCTTTGCCGTAGCGGGGTCCACCCCGCTCGCAACGTGCGCCGCGCGCCAATATTCGCCGCTTGTCGTCATGAAGTCCTTGCCCTCAGGCGAGCCCATCCACGCCTCGGCCGTCTCATGATCGACCGATGCTCCGGTCGCAAGATATCGCTCCAGTCCCGCAAGAGCGAGATCCCAACCGATCCCAACCGCACCTGGACCGAACTGATTCCAATGATCCTCAATCATCGCGGTGTGCTCAAGCGTCAGACGCGCCTGATTTCGCTCCGATGTCAGCCTGACATCGATCCAGCTCGTCGCGCCACCGAATTCCCATGTCGCAGCAAAATGAGTTGGCGGCGTGCACGCCGTGATGGTGCCGCCTGCGTTCCCCTTGACCTGGTACCTTCCCCCGAGCTGGAGCTCTCCCTCGATCGGCGCAAACCAGCGCGGAATGCGCTCCCTGCCCGTCACCGCATCCCAGAGATCGTCGACGCTGGTGTCGTAAAGCCGCGTCAGCGTCACTGCGCTGGCCGGTTTTCCGTCCTTCTCGAAATTGATCACCGAGCGCGTGACAAGCCCCAGGACCCTGGCGACGTCGATCTGCATTGCGCTTCTCCCTCTTGTTTCGCACAAGCATGAATATCGGCGTACACTAATATAAGTCAACACTTATATTATGATGGGACGGCGTTGGCGCTGCGCGGAGTTCCGCGTCGACGGCAGGATCACTCTACGCTCTAGGGACGGCGCACTTCGAAATAGGTCTTGCCGCCGCGCTGGAAGCCCGCGCCCTCGTAGAAGCGCAGGGTGGCCTCCCGCTTCGACCCCGTCGCCAGCAGGACCTTGTAGCAATCTTCCTGCCAGGCAAGATCGAGCGCGTGCGCGAGGACCCGTCGGCCGAGCCCCTGTTGGCGGTGGTCGGCGCGCGTGACGACATTCTCGATCACCCCATAGGATCGACCGCCCCGCGACAGGTTGGGCACGATCGCGAGCGTGCACGAGGATACGAGCCGCTTTCCCGCCTGCGCCACGATCACGGTCATGAAGGTCGATCTCAGCAATGTCGACCAGACGCGCTCGGCGGCCGCCGGCTCCAGAGGAGGATCGTGCGGATGGAGGTGCCGGTAAAGGTCCAGCAGCTCGGACAGCTCGTGCTCCGCTGCTGCGCGGATCGTGGCTTCGGTCATGTGGCGGCACCGCGGATCATGGTTTTGCAGGGATACCATCGAATCGGAGGGCGGGTCAGCTGAAGCGTAATCCACCAGTTTGAGCACAGCGCAACGAGAGAATGGTGGATTACGCACGCGGACTGCGCTTCGCGCAGCCGCGGGCTGATCCACCCTGCGCGCTGCCTATCGAACGGTCTTGATACCGGCCAGGATGAGATCGACGCCGGCGAGGAATTGCGCGCGGTCGTCGTGATCGCGCAACTGCGGCGCCATCTGTCGCACGAACGGATATTTTGCAGGGTCGAGCTCCTCCCACTGCGCCGCGACGGAGGCGAGGAAGGTCGATCGATCCATGCCGGCGACATGAGAGCGTGCGTTCGCTGCGTTCTGTCCGGCGACGCCGAGGATGTAGTGCACCAGCGCGGATGCGGAATCGAACTGCGCGGCCTGGGGCACGCCGAGCGCCTGGAGCCGGCCACCGACGCTTTCGATGATCTCCAGCATCGCCGGCCGCCATGGCTCGCGGAACAGCTGGGCGCCGACCCACGGATGGACATCGATCGCGTCGAACACGCCGCGGGCGACCGCGCGGATTGCCTCGCGCGGCTTTGCGCCGCTGACGATCCCGCCCATGGCACGCGCGATCACTGCGTCGGTCGCCGCAGCCAGCAGCTCGCCCTTGTCGGCAACGTGCCAGTAGATCGCCCCGCTTCCCGTCGCGAGATGCGCCGCGAGCGCACGGACGGTCAGGGCGTTTTCGCCGCCGCTGTCGAGGAGCTCGATCGCAGCGGCAATGATCCGCTCCCGCGAGAGTGCGTCGGTGCGCCGTTCTGTCCGGTGGGTCTTCGTTCGGGTTCTGGTCGCCATGCCTCGTCTTGACATGAATGGAACGATGTTCCAATAGAATGGAACGACGTTCCAGTCAACTTCCGAAAGGCTCCCCCGATGACGACGCCGGTCACGATTGTCGGTGCAGGCCTCGGCGGCCTCACCCTCGCCCGCGTGCTGCACCTTCACGGCATTGGCGCAGTGATCTACGAGGCGGACGCTTCGGCGATGGCCCGCACGCAGGGCGGGATGCTCGACATCCACGACGACAGCGGACAGCTCGCAATCCAGGCGGCCGGCCTGTTCGAGGAATTCCGCGATCTCATCCACGAGGGCGGCCAGGCCTCGCGCGTGCTCGACCGGCACGCGCAGGTGCTGCTCGACGAGCCCGATAGCGGCACGGGCGGACGGCCAGAAGTGCAACGGGGCGCCCTGCGGCGCATGCTGCTGGACTCGCTGCCCGCGGACACGATCCGATGGGGCAAGAAGCTCACCGGCGTCATCGCACGCGGCGACGGGCGGCACGAGCTGACATTCGCGGATGGCTCCAGCGTGGGCACGACGTTGCTCGTGGGAGCGGACGGCGCCTGGTCGAAGGTGCGGCCGCTGCTGTCGAGAGCAGTGCCCGACTATGTCGGCACCTCGTTCATCGAGATGTATCTCCATGACGCCGACGCGCGGCACAAGGCGGCGGCGGAAGCGGTCGGCGGTGGTGCACTGTTCGCGGTCGCGCCGGGCAGAGGGATTTTTGCGCATCGCGAGCCGGGAAGCGTGCTTCACGCCTATATCGCCTTGAACGAGCCCGCCGATTGGATCGCCGCCATCGACTTCGCCGACATTGCCGCCGCAACGGCACGCATCGTGGCCGAGTTCGACGGCTGGGCGCCTGCCCTCACCGCCTTGATCACCGATGCCGACACCCCGCCGGTCCCGCGCATGATCCACGCGCTGCCGAACGACCATCGCTGGGACCGTGTGGCCGGGGTCACGCTGCTCGGCGACGCCGCGCATGTGATGCCGCCGGCCGGCGACGGCGCGAACCTCGCAATGCTCGACGGCGCCGAGCTCGGCAAGGCCATCGCCGCGCGCCCCGACGACATCGAAGCCGCGCTCGCGGCTTACGAAGATGCGATGTTCTCCCGCAGCGGAGCAGCCGCGGTCGGCGCGCATGGGGTCCTGGAGCTCTGCCTCGGCGAACGCGCGCCGTTCAGCCTGGTGGAGTTCTTTACCGGCATGCACGAAACGGCGCGGGATTTGTAGGGTGGATTACGGACGCGGACTGCGCTTTGCGCAGCCGCATCCTAATCCACCCTACGCATCTACTTCAGCGGCAGGAACAACTCCGCGACCGTCTCATGCTCCGGAACCTCCGGGAAGAAGCTCAGGCGCTGGCAATAGATCGGGAAGTCGCGGGCCTCCTCGCCGCTGGCCGGAAGCCAGTCGCGATAGAGGTAGAGCGCGGCGGGCTCGAGATTGTCGGTGTAGCCGACGACGCGCAGCACGGCGCAGCGTCCGCCGGGGATCTCGCCGGCCTTGATCGCGTCGTCGCATCCCGCGATCGGCTGATCGGTGCCGACGCAGAGATCCACGCTGTAATCGGCTGGCGTCAGGGGGCGCCGCTCGGAGCGCCAGACGTTGAAGGTCGGGCTCGTGCTGGGGTGCAGGCCGACCTTCTTGCGCCAGACGATGAAGCGCTGGATGGTGGCGGGAAGCGTCGCGGGGTCGCCTCGATGCTCCAGGATGGCGACCTTCGTGGTGGGCACATCGCGGATCGTCACGTCGTCGGTGGAAAAAGTCTTCTGCATGAGCTTGCTCCTCGCGTTGTCGAGAGGCCCGAAGGCCGCAAGCCACGGCTCCCAGTCGGGAGACTTCCTGAACGACGACGGCGATTGCCCGAACCGTTGCCGAAAGGCGCGGGCGAAGGCATCCGGTGCGTCGTAGCCGGCGTCCATCGCGATGTCGGTGACGCTCAGGGCGTCACTGTAGGCCAGCTGACGCGACGCGCGCTTCATGCGGGCCAGCTGGACATAGCGATGCACGGATAGACCGAAGGTCGCCGTGAACTGCCGGTGGAAATGGAATTTCGAGAAGGCTGCGACAGCGCTCAAGCTGTCCAGGTCCAGATCATCGTCGAGATGCCGGTCGATATGCTCCAGCACCCGCCGCATCCGGGCCTGATAGTTTTGCAGCGCCGTCTTCATCGTCCCTCCTCCGTGGCGGCTGCAGTTAGCGGCAGATGGCCGGAACACGCTCGACCGATCTTGCGGTTTGGCAAACCATAGCTCGTAGGGCGGATTAGCGAAGCGTAATCCGCCACCTAACAGCACGGCACAACTGGTGGATTACGCCGGCGGACTGCGCTTCGCGCAGCCGCAGGCTAATCCACCCTACGCAGCCTCCCTACCCGCCCGCCATCAGTTGCTTCGCCAGCGCCATGTAGGCCGGCAGCGTCACGGGGTCGTTGGCGGCGTTGCCGGCGACGGGGTGCGAGGCGTAGCGCGCGATCACCATCTCGCACTTGGGATCGACATAGATGCCCTGGCCGTAGACGCCGCGCGCCATGTAGGCGCCGTGCTCATTGTGCGTGACCCACCATTGATTGCGATAGGAGGCCCCTGGCAGCGTCGTATAGCCGGCCGGCTTGAACTTTTCGGGGTCGCCGCCGCGGGCGATGTCCTCGACCACTGTCGACGGCACGATCTGCCGGCCGTTGAAGCGGCCGTGATTGCGCATGGTCTCGCCGAAGCGGGCGAGATCGCGCAGTGTCGTTGAAAGACCACCGCCGCCGCTTTCCGTGCCGATGCGGTCGACGTGGTAATACGCGTCCTCCTCCGCACCCATCGGCTGCCAGATGCGCTCGGAGAGCAGATCGGACAGCGTCATGCCGCTGGCGCGCCTGACGATCCAGGCGAGCACGTCGGTGTTGACGGTCTTGTAGGCAAAGGCCTTGCCGTGCTCGCCCTGCTTCTTCTGCGCGACGAGGAAATCGAAAATATTGGTCGGACCGTCATAGCTGGGCGGGATCGGCGCCATGCCGTTGGCGCGCCTGAGGCCCCAGACGTGTGAGTTCTTGTCGGTGTAAACTTCCGTGTATTCGAGCCCCGTGGTCATATCCATGACCTCGTGCACGCGCGCGTCGCCGAACGCGCCGGCCTTCAGCTCCGGCACATAGTCCGTGACGGGCGCCTGCGGATCGATCCTGCCCTCGGCAACCAGCATGCCCGCGAGCACGCCGGTGAACGACTTCGTCACCGACATCGCGATATGCGGCTTGTGCGGCTTCAAAGCACCGAAGTAGCGCTCGTAGATCAGCTTGCCCCGGTGCAGCACGGCGATGCCGTCCGTATACGTCTCCTCCAGCATGTTTGCGAAGGTCATCGGACGGCCGTCCATGGTGGTGGAGGCGACCGCGCCGATGTCGCGGTCCGCGCGCGGCAGCACCGAGGCCGGCCCCGGCCCGCGCCAGACGTTCACCGTCGGCACCAGTTGGCGCACATTGCTCCAGGCCCATCGCAGCTCGGGGAAGCTGCGGAACGAGCCGTTCTGAAAGGTGATCGTCCGCTCCGCCGCCGGCGGAAAACCCTTCATCCAGCCGAGCGATTCAGGGTCGGTCTCGGTCGCGGTGGCGGGCGCTTGAATAGCAGCAGACATGAACACGGGCTCCGGGGGGGACGATGTGGCTGGCTATCATGGGACAGCGCAGCCGACATCCCGCGTTTGTGCCGGGCTGCTGTGCAGCGATCCGCCGCGCTTCACTCGAACGTCGCGCTGTTCCAGTAGAGCGTCGGTGACCCCTTGCCGGGATGCACGACCAGAAAGCCGCCCTGCCAGGGGATCACGCTGGGCGTCCGTATGGACAGCGCGCCGGCGATGGTGCCTGAATCGCTCCAGTCCGCGCCGTCGCTGGTGACCGCGTAGCGCACCTTCTTGTTGCTGTCGGCGTAGAAGCAATAGAGCGTTCCGTTCGGCCCTCCCGCGAGCGCGCCGCTCGAATCCGAATAGAGCGACATGCTCGGCAAGAGGTTGGGGCCGGTCCAGTTCGATCCGTCGGGCGAGACATAGGCGCCGAGCACGGTCGGCATCCCCTTCTCGAGACCTGCGACCGGCGCCACGATCACCAGCGAGCCGCCGCAGCACTCCACCGCGGGCGCGACCAGCGCATCGCCCGCGATCGTCGCAGCCACCGGACCGTTGTCGCCGGGGAGCATCACGCGTTGCGGCGAGCTGAAGTGCACCCAGTCGGTCGTGCTGAGATACTGGATGGTGCCGTCGCTGCCGCCCCAGGCAATGTACCAGGCGCCGTTGTACTGTCCGATGCTGGCCCCGGTCTTGGCCGCCGGCGCGGGCCAGAGCCCCGGCACGCTCCATGGTCCTCCGGACCCTGTCGAGGAGGTGTAGGCGACGAGGCTTTTCTGATTGAGCAGACCGAGCAGCGCAAGGCCGCCCGAGGGCGTCGCGCAGGCGGCCAGTCCTGCGAGCTGGTTCATCGTCGGCGACGGTGCCTTGGTCCATTGGCCCTGATTGAAGCTCCACGCACCCATCATCGGCGGGAGAAGCCCCATGCCGATGCAGATGATCTCCGATCCCGGCATCGTCGCCAGCGCCACCGGAACGAGGCTGGCGCTCGATTTGATCGGCGTGTCGGTGCCGAACGGCAGGAAGGTCGGCGTGACGGCCCAGGAGCCCCTCTGCGACGGGGTCGTCGGGCCGGTCAGGTCGCCCTTCACGATCGGCAATATCACTTCGGAGAGCCAGGCCTGCAGCGTCGTCGAGTTCGCGACGTACTGCACGGCATCCTCGACCGCCGAGTTCAGCTGCATGCCGTTTGCGGCGGCGGCGACCATTGAGCCGATCTGCGCATCGGTCAGCGTGGGCTCGAGCGGCTGTCCCCAGCGCCCCTTGAAGGCAAGCCAGGGCGGCGGGGTCACGGGAGTCGGCAGGATCGCCTGCGCATCGTTCTGGATCACGACCGGCGGGTTGGGCGTCGCCAGATTGACGTTCGGACCGCCGCCCCGCGCGTAATCGGCGACCGCGAAGCGCACATCCCACACGTCGACGCCGTCGATCTCATAGGTGTCGTTGCTCGAGGCCGGATAGTTGGCGTGCGATCCGCTCGCGACATAGACGTTCGGATGCGTGCCGCTGCTGAACGTCAGGAAGCCGTCGTTCGGCGAGCACCATTGTCCGCCCGAATGCTGCGAGAAGAACACGCCGACGACCTGCTGGGCGACATTGACGCGTACGACGACGCATTCCCAGTCGCCCCAATGGATCGAGAGCGGCATCAAGGCCCGACCGGTGGAGCCGGTCCAGCCGGTGACCTCGCAGATCTCCTGCCCGTTATAGGGATAGAACAGCCAGTACTGCAGATCGACCAAGTCGGTGCGGTCGTCGACCGGCAGGACATGGACATAGCTGGTGGCGCTGGGAAGATAGCCCTTCATCAGCGAGGCCCATATGACCTGCGGCGCGACCAGATAGTCGTCGGGACTGCTCTGCTCGACCGTCCCCCAATTCCACTGACCGGGACCGGAATAGATGCCGCCGGCGGCCTGGTAGCCGACCTGGTTGATGTACCAGTCGGTCGACGAGGGCAGATTGACCTCGTCCTTGTCGAGATGAAGCATCGGCGCGAAGTTCGACACGAGTTCGGCAAGCGTAGGCCAGGCCATGATTTGCTCCCTGCAGGTCGTGGATCGACGGGTTTTGGATCGACGGCCGGGAGCTTCCAGCAAGCGATATCAGGCACGAAGCAGCCCCGCCCTCGCGGGCGACAGTCTAAGACAATACACCCTTAAAGCGAACTAACTTGATGCTGAAATTTGGAGCAGGCATACGTGGGGAATTTCACATTGCCGTCATTGCGTCGGTGGAGGTGACGGCGCGCGGCCAACCATGCTCAGTCCGTGCGTGCCAGCCATGGTGTCTCCATAGCTCTCATCGGCCTTCTGTGGGAGCCACGGGAAGCGAGACCAATCGCGAGACTTCGGGACGCAAGGATGGTCGGCTGGCTTGGGACATTACGAAGGTTGTGGAGGAGACCCATCCCGACAATTTCGTCGCGCCATATCGGAGGCAAACTGGTTTATGACCATCACTATCATAATGTGGTGCAATACGCCTTCGTCTAACTCATCGCACCAATCCATTTGACATAAGATGCAATGATTCCGGGGAGCGAGCCGTGTTCAAGAGCGAAGTGCGCGACAGCACAATTAATGCCTTACTCGACAAGGCCAGAGAGCGAAATTACGGACAATATCTGGCAAAGATGGTCCTCAAGAAGGTTCGCGGATTTAGCGATGAGCCCATCTCTTTCGATTTTCCTGTCACTGCGATCATAGGCCCGAACGGCGGAGGCAAAACCACTGTCTTGGGTGCTGCGGGCATCATCTACAAAGATGTTGCACCTCGTACGTTCTTCTCGAAGAGCGGGAAGTACGACGCTGGGATGCAAGATTGGTCAATTGAGTACGAGCTCATTGATCGAAAGGTTGCCCCCAAAGATCACATCAGGCGAACCGCTAGCTTTAAGAGCCTTAAATGGAATCGTGACGCCATGGATAGGCAAGTTCTCGTCTTCGGCGTCTCTCGAACCGTGCCTGCAAGCGAGCGAAGGGAACTGCTAAGCTGTACTTCTCGAAAATTTTCTGTACCCGAGAGTCAGATAGTCGGCTTTTCGCAGGATCTAAATCAAGCAGTTTCTCGAATTTTGGATAAGGACGTAAGTGGATTCAAGCAACTGAAAATCCACGCATCCGGCGACGTCACTCTGCTAACAGGACAGACATTGAACGGCGTCCAATACTCCGAGTTTCATTTTGGCGCCGGGGAATCGAGCATCATCCGCATGGTTGCGGCCATCGAAACGGCACAGGATCAGACTTTAGTTTTGATCGAAGAAATCGAGAATGGATTGCATCCGGTCGCCACAATTCGGCTGGTCGAATATCTGATTTGGGCTGCTGAGCGCAAAAAGATCCAAGTCATTTTCACGACACATTCGAATGAAGCCCTTCAACCCTTACCAAGCAAAGCAATCTGGGCGGCGACAAAAGACAAGCTGTTTCAGGGAAAACTCGATATTGCGTCCCTACGGGCAATTACTGGGCAGATCGAAACTTCATCGGTGGTATTCGTTGAGGACGATTTCGCAAAAACCTGGGTGGAATCAATACTCCGGCAGGGCACCAATCGCCCTATCGAACACTTTCAGGTGCACGCGATGGCCGGCGACGGAGCAGCCGCGGCAATGAACAGCTATCATAATGCTAATCCAGCAATTAGCGTCCCTTCGGTATGCGTGATAGACGGGGATTCGAAGCAAGACGAGAATCCCTCCAAAGGCGTATTTCGTCTTCCAGGCAATGCACCCGAAGCATTCGTGTTCGATAGCTGCGTAGAGTCGTGGCCAGCGATCGGCGGCAAGTTGTCCGTTGCTCTCCTCCAAGAATTTACTGAAAGCGATCGCGTCCTCGAGGCTTGCAAGCAAGTTCGCTTATCAAACAAAGATACCCACTTGCTCTTTTCGCAACTCGGCGCGAAGTTGGGATTAATACCCGCACAAACGGTGAGCTTGGCCTTCACCACTATTTGGGCGCAGAATAACAAGCAGGCCGTCGAAAAATTGGCGACCAGCATCATCGAATTCAGCGGAGCCGGAAAGGCCAAACTCGCCTGAAATAGACAGACGCCGAGCAAGATGATGAAAGCTTGTCCGAACCAGAGAATCGGAAACCCGTTCAGTATCCGGGCGGACGTTAAGGCGACACTCTGTCAGTGAAGTGCATGACGAACTTGTCTAGATCTCGGTAGGTCCGTCGCGAATTATTTGGCCGACGAGCTGACCGCAAGCAAGCACGCTTACTTGCGATATGGTGCGCTTGAACGACGAAACGTGATGCCAGAGTGGCCATACCCCAATGAATCCGCGAGATATGTAAGAACGCGCGTGCTCTCCATTGCGGGGGCGCGCGGTCCGATTACAATTTCTTCAATCGGCATAAGTTTCTCATCCTGAGCGCTCGTCATATCGAGCACTCGATAAGGAACCAAGCGATTAGCCGAAGCTCTGTATCGCACCTCGCCTCTGAGGGCCATGATTCGCCACTCTCGCTCTTCGTGAAAGGCCGGATGCTTACATTCGAACGCGACTTCATGCAGAAACTCGCTGATCCTCAATTGCACCCAACTCTCGAAAGTCGTCTCTGGCCATCCATAGGTATGAAGCCGACTTGCGAACGGTGCGAGCGCAGAAGCAAAGTCCGAGAAGTATCCAGTGACTATTTGCTCCTCAGCGGATCCACCATAGATCATCCGCTTAAGGTTAGCCTCATGATCGGATAAGACTCGAAGCTTGCTCGGATCGAAGCCTATGGCAAAGCCCATTCCGTCCGCCGCATATGCTCGCCACTGACTGAGCACATCTCCATCTTCAGAAAAGCAGGCTACGTAAACGCCGAGTCCAATTAGCGTTCGGCGGAAGGTTGCTCCCACCTCGGAGGTCTGCCGGAATTGCTCAACGAGGAACTCGGATCCTTTGGAGTGTCGCGCACCGAGGTGGTTCGCGACGTTCTTGAACAATGACGCTAACTCGTCCTCATCGTTGAGATAATCTGTATGTGTCGCCCAAATCTGGCGGTTCTGAAGGATACCAAGAAGGGCAGTGGCGTCGCAGTAGTGATAGATTAATCTCGGAAGTGCCCGTCGCCCATGAAGCGCCCTTAGCCCCCTATCATAGGCAGTGTGAACTCCTGTCACGAGCTCTCTTGGCGGACGCACTCGCCGTCCGACACCGCGCCCTTTCATCACTCCCACTCAATCGTCCCAGGCGGCTTGCTCGTCACGTCGTACACCACCCGGTTCACGCCCTTCACCTCGTTGATGATGCGCGTGGCGGTCTCGCCCAGGAATTTCATGTCGAACTGGTAGAAGTCCGCGGTCATGCCGTCGGTGGAGGTGACGGCGCGCAGGCCCACGACGTAGTCGTAGGTGCGGCCGTCGCCCATGACGCCGACCGTCTTCACCGGGAGCAGCACGGCGAAAGCCTGCCAGATCTCGTCGTAGAGGCCGTGCTTGCGGATCTGGTCGATGTAGACGGCGTCCGCTTTGCGCAGGATGTCGAGCTTGTCCCTGGTGATGTCGCCGGGGCAGCGGATGGCGAGGCCCGGGCCCGGGAACGGGTGGCGGCCGACGAAGATTTCGGGGAGGCCCAGCTCACGGCCGAGCTTGCGCACCTCGTCCTTGAACAGCTCGCGCAAGGGCTCGACGAGCTTCATGTTCATGCGCTCGGGGAGGCCGCCGACATTGTGGTGCGACTTGATCGTGACCGAAGGTCCGCCGGTGAAGGAGACGCTCTCGATCACGTCGGGGTAGAGCGTGCCTTGCGCGAGGAAATCGGCGCCGCCGATCTTCTTGGCCTCAGCTTCGAACACCTCGATGAAGAGGCGGCCGATGGTCTTGCGCTTGGTTTCGGGATCGGTGACGCCTTCGAGCTCGCCCAGGAATTGCTTCGAGGCATCCACGTGCACGAGCGGGATGTTGTAGTGGTGGCGGAAGAGGTCGACGACCTGCTCGGCCTCGTTGAGGCGCATCAGGCCGTGATCGACAAACACGCAGGTGAGCTGGTCGCCGATAGCCTCGTGGATCAGCACGGCCGCGACCGCTGAATCGACGCCGCCGGAGAGACCGCAGATCACCCTGCCCTTGCCGACCTGCTGGCGGATCTTTGCGATTTCCTCCTCGCGGAAGGCGCGCATGGTCCAGTCGCCGGTGAGGCCGGCGATCTTGCGCACGAAGTTGCGGATGAGCTTGGCGCCGTCGGGCGTGTGCACCACTTCGGGGTGGAACATCAGGCCGTAATATTTGCGCTTCTCGTCCTGGATAATCGCAAAGGGCGCGTTCGGCGAGGTGCCGGCGACGGAGAAGCCCGGCGGCATTTTTGTGATGCGGTCGCCATGGCTCATCCAGACCTGGTTCTTGCCACCGGGCGACCAGACATCCTCGAACAGCTTGCTCGGCGCCTTCACCTCGACATCGGCGCGGCCGAATTCGCGGTGATGGCCGCCCTCGACCTCGCCGCCCAGCTGGGCCGCCATCGTCATCTGGCCGTAGCAGATGCCCATCACGGGGACGCCGGAATCGAAGATCAATTGCGGGGCGCGGGGCGAGCCGGCTTCGTGCACCGATTCCGGGCCGCCGGAGAGGATCACCGCCTTCGGCTTCATCTCCTTGAAGGCCTCTTCGGCCTTGTTGAACGGGACGATCTCGCAATAGACGCCGTCCTCGCGCACGCGACGCGCGATCAGCTGCGTCACCTGGCTGCCGAAGTCGACGATGAGAATCTTGTCATGCGCCGAGGCCACGGAGGGCGTCGACGCGGAGCGGTCGTTCTGTGCTGCTGTCATGGCAAGCAGATACGCGACCGCGCCCCTGCCCGCAACCGCGCTGGCCCGCGCGCCCACATTCTTCTTTGGGCATGGACAAATCGATATAGGTAAGTATTATTGACCTAATTGCCCACCAGCAAACAGGGGCCGATCAGGGAGAAACGCTCGTGTCACAGCACCATCAGCCAGCAACGCTCGCCGCGCTCGGCCGGACCTGGGTCGAGGCCTGGAACGCGCGCGATCTCGAATGCGTGCTCGCGCTTTATGACGAGGCGGCGGTGATGACCTCGGACCGGATTCCGGTGATGGGGTTCGACGCCAGCGGCACGGTGCGCGGCAAGGAAAGCTTGCGGGCCTATTGGGGCAAGGCGCTGGGGCTGCTGCCGGAGCTGCACTTTTCGCTGATCGACGTGTTCGTCAGCCCCGACAGCGTCGTGGTGTTCTACGCGAACGAGCGGGGCAAGAAGATCTGCGAGTATCTGCGGGTGAACGATGCGGGGCTGATCGTACAGGGATCGGCGAACCATTTGGTGGGGTGAGTGCCGCCTCTCGATGAGCATTCGTAGGGTGGGCAAAGGCGCGCTTGCGCCGTGCCCACCATCTCTTCGGGATCGCCGAGACATCGTGGGCACGCTTCCGCCTTCGCTCTTCGAGCGAAGCCGGATGCTTTGCCCACCCTACGGACTTGCGCTTTTTGAGCAGCGATTTCGCTCATTTCCCGTCATCCTGAGGTGCGAGTGGCGCGATGCCACGCATCGCGCCGGGAGCCTCGAAGGATGCACGGCCGAGCTGCAGCCGGGCCGTCGCCCTTCGAGGGCCGCTGAAGAAGCGGCCACCTCAGGGTGACGGTGATGGAAATGGAGCGCGCTGGACCACAGGCGTCATTGCGAGCGCAGCGACTTGTCCGCCTAAGCCTTGGCGAAGGCGGAAGCAATCCAGACTGTCGCTGCGGATGCATTACTGGATTGCTTCGCTGTGCTCGCAATGACGGAGACTGCGGCACGTGCGTGCGCTAACAACGGCACCGCCGGCTCTGACACAGGATTCCCCGATGAAACTCCCGACCTCCCCCTTCACCGTCACCGACTGGAGCAAGGTTGCGCCGACGAGGCATGCCGGCGAGGCCGGCGAGGCCACATGGCGCACGCTCAATATCGGCGACCTCAGGGTGCGGATGGTCGAGTATTCGCCGGGCTATCTCGCCGACCATTGGTGCGACCGCGGCCACGTCATCTTCGTGGTCAAGGGGGAGCTCGATTCGGAGCTGCGCGACGGCCGCAAATTCAAGCTGACGGCGGGGATGAGCTACCAGGTCTCGGACTTCGGCGACGCCGCGCACCGGTCCTCGACGGCGTCAGGCGCGACGCTGTTTATCGTCGACTGAGGGCTGATTTGCGGTGCATTTGCACCGCAAAATAGCAAAGTCCCGGAACGTGCCGGGCCACGGGTGGTGCCTTGAAGAAGTCCAATTATCTCGCTATATTGTGATCATCGATACTTGGCCGAACGACTGGGCCGCTTCGCCTCGTCTTTAGACAGGCGCGCACGCTTCAGATGATTTCTCCAAAACATCGACTCATCAGGGCTATGGGCGCAGCGACGCGTACCGGCCCACGTGCGTACCGTCTCTAACTAACTAAAGGAAGTTCCCCATGGCTATGGGCACCGTGAAGTGGTTCAACACCCAAAAGGGTTATGGTTTCATCCAGCCGGACGACGGCCAGAAGGACGTTTTCGTCCACATCAGCGCCGTCGAGCGTGCCGGCCTCTCGTCCCTCAACGAGGGTCAGAAGGTCTCGTTCGACATCGTCGCCGACCGCCGCAGCGGCAAGTCGTCGGCTGACAATCTCCGCGTCGGCTAATCGCCCGCGCAACGTTCTGACCGCGGACGTACCGGCAGAACGCTAGAAAAAGAAAGCCCCGCGACCGGGATCGGTCTGCGGGGCTTTTGCTTTTGGGGAGAATGACAACGTCGATCATCGGTGCCGTAGGGTGGATTAGCCCTGCGGATTGCGCGAAGCGCAAACCGCTCGGCGTAATCCACCAACGCATGCTTCCCCGGACAGAGAAGAAGGTGGATTACGCCAGCGTCTGCGCTTTGCGCAGCCGCCGGCTAATCCACCCTACGAGAGCTACGTCTTCTTCAACACCGAGACGAAGAACCCGTCGGTTCCCGTCCGCCGCGGCGTCATCAGCCAGCCCTCGGCCGACTGCAGCGCGGCGTCGGCAAAAGCCTCGGCCTTGTCCCAGAGCACGCTCGCGGTCTGCTCGGGCGGCACCACCGCGAACTCGGGATGGCGGCCGACGAACGCCCTCACCTGCTCGCCGTTCTCTTCGGACAGCACCGAGCAGGTGATGTAGGCGATGCGGCCGCCCGGCTTCACCAGGGGAACCGCACGCGCGAGCACCTCGGCCTGGTCGCGCAGGCGGATCTCCAGCGCCCCCGGCCGCATGCGCCATTTGGCGTCGGGGTTGCGGCGCCAGGTTCCGGTTCCCGTGCAGGGCGCGTCGATCACGACGAGGTCGGCTGAGCCGCGGATATCGGCCAGCGGATCGGCCTCGCCCTTGGGCGTGCGGATATCGGCATTGTGGACGCCGGCGCGCGACAGGCGCTCGTGGATCGGGGCAAGCTGGCGCTTGTCGCGGTCAGTCGCGATCAGCCGGCCCTTGCCCTGCATCAGGGCGGCGAGCGCCAGCGTCTTGCCGCCGGCGCCGGCGCAGAGATCGATCACCTGCTCGCCGGGTTTTGCCGCGGTGAACTGGGCCGCAAGCTGCGATCCTTCATCCTGCACTTCAATTGCGCCCTTGATGAAATCCTCTTCCGCCTGGACGCCGGGGTTGCGCGCATCAGCCGAAAGCTCGATGCGCAAACCCGTTGCCGACCATTGCGTCGGTTTCGCATGAAGATGAGCAAGATTGCGCAGCACCTTGTCGCGATTGGATTTTAGCGTGTTGACGCGCAAATCCAGCGGCGCCCGGCTCGCCATCGCGGCGGCTTCCGCGGCGCGGTCCTCGCCGAACACTTTTGCGAAGTGCGGATCGAGCCATTCCGGGTAGTCGCCGGCGACGGAAGCCGGCGCGTCCTTCAGGGAGCGATGGCTGAGCGCCGCCTCTTCGGCCTCGGTCAGCGGCGTCGGAGCGAAGCGGCTGCCGTCGAACAGCGCGGCCATGGTGGCCGTGTCCATGTCGCGTTCGAGGCGGAGCATGCCGATCAGCCGCGCGCGCGCGGTGTCGGCGTCCATCAGGTACGCGCTCGAGGCGTAGCGGCGCAGCACGTCCCAGACGAGGCCGGCGATGGCGGCGCGGTCGCCGGAGCCGGCAAAGCGGTGCGCGGTGCCCCACTCCTTCAGCGCCTTGGCCGCAGGCACGCGGTCTCTCTCGATGGTGTCGATCAGTTCGATGGCTGCGGACAGCCGGGCAGCGGGGGTCATTTGAATCTTTCAGATTGGATGCGACGGCTAAGCGTCAGATCACCAGGAGCATTCTCAGCGCGAAGTAGATCCACATCGCGAGCAGCACGAGCACGCCGGCGAGCCAGATCGTGGAGCGGCGGCCGAGATCGTTAGAGGAGACGAACACGCCGGCATGGGCAAAACGCGCCACCACGAACACCCAGGACATCAGCACGATGAAGAGATCGGCATGGCGCAAGGGCAGCGCCAGCGCGATCAGGGCGTAGAACAGCACCGGCAGCTCGAACTGGTTGCGGTAGCAATTGCCGATCTGGGTGGCGTCCTTGGGCCAGTTCGGCTCGCCGAGCGCAATGTCGCGGATCTTGGTCTCGCCCGAAACCAGCGTCTTGCGGCGCGCGAAAACCATGCCGATCAAGAGCGCGAAGGTGAGACCGACCTGCACGAAGACAGGCAGCAGGACCATTTGGACGGACATCGGAACTTTCCCGTAAGGCGGATCGCCGCGGACCGTCATTAGCCGCGACTTCTCACGCTGACAATCAGCGAGTTGAACCGGTGTTCCCGCTCTTGCGACCAACCGCTGATTGTTAAAGCAATTTTGGTCCCTTAGGCCGCAAGGCGAGCCAGCGCCATGAACACCCTGTCCAGCCTCTTGACCGAATCCGCCGATGGCGGGCTCGGCATCCTGATGTCGGCGCTATCAGGCATCGCCACGGCGCTCGCGGTGGCGCTGGCGATGACGGTGTATTTCCGCCTGAGCTACCGGAGCTGGCGCGACGTCGTCAGGCACGGCCTCGCCACGCTCGCCGCCATCGCCCTGCTCGCCTTTGCTGGCTACGACATGCGCCACGCCGCGCTCGCCTATCTCGGCCTCAATCCGTCCAAGCCCGCGGTCGAGTTCGAGATCCGCATGCCCCGCGAGATGCTGGCGACGGTGAGCGACAGCCAGATCGAGCTGCACACCGACCGCAACCAGACCCTGGCCCTGGTTGGCGACGTGCGCGATCTCGCCGACGGCCGCGCGGTGCTGCGCGGCGCGGTGGCGCTCAACCACCGCACCGCGGACCGCGTGCTGGTCGTGAGCCTGCCCGGCAAGGGCACGTTCGAATTCCGCCTCCGCCTTGCCGCCGAGCCGCATCGCTCCCTGGAGTTCGGCCCCTGGCACCTCGCCGATCGCATCGCTTCGCCAGCGGCGGGCGCAGCCGCCCCGCAGGACGCCTACACGATCCGCTACCGCGTGCTTTAAACTTAGTTCGGTCGTGAAACGTGGCGTGCCGTCATCGTTCCGACGCGGGAGCGCCGGTATGATGAACTCATGTCCGAATTTCGCCTCACGCAGATTTCCGACACCCATCTCGGCCGGCGCTTTCCCGGCCTGATCGCGAACTTCCATCGCGTCAGTGAGCACATCGACACAGACAGGCCCGATCTCGTCATCAACACCGGCGACGTTTCCTTCGACGGGCCGACCAGCCGCGACGATGTCGAATTCGCAAAGGGTCTGCATAACGCCCTGCCCGTCGCCTGCCGCTACATTCCCGGCAATCACGACATCGGCGACAATCCGACTGCGATCGGACCTGCGCCGAAGCCGCCGATCGCGGAAGCGCATCGCCGGCGATTCTGCGAGATCATCGGCGAGGACCATTGGTCGTTCGAAGCCGCCGGCTGGCGCTTCATCGGCCTCAACACGCTGGTGATGAATTCAGGCCTCGCCTTCGAGGCCGAGCAGTTCGACTGGCTCGCCGCCGAGATCTCGCGCGTGAACGGCAGGCCGGTCGCGCTGTTCCTGCACAAGCCGCTGTTTCTCAACCAGCCCGACGATCCCGAGACACCTGAAACCTCGATCCGCTACGTGCCGCAGCCGGCGCGGGCGCGGCTGATCGAGATGTTTGCACGTGTCGACCTGCGCCTCATCGCCAACGGCCACGTGCATCAGCGCCGCGACTTCACTTATCGTCATACGCGCCACGTCTGGGCGCCGTCGGTCGGCTTCAGGATCAACGACGCCCGTCAGGACCGCATCGCGATCAAGGAGACCGGCCTCGTCGAGTACCGCTTCCGGTCGGACAGTTTCGAGGTCCGTCACATCAGGGCGGCCGGCCAGGCCGACATCGATATCGAGGAGATACTCGCCCAGATGGGCGGCGAGCATTAGCTCAATTCGCGGGCATAATTCCCTATCTGAATACCTCATTGCCTCGAACTTGTCCCCATAATGGCCAAATTTGGCTAATGACAACGTTGTCATTCGAACATATCGTTCATTCCAGCGGTCAGGGGCCGCTGAGGGAGCGACGATGCAGTTCTTGTCCCGGTGGGATAGCCAACGCCTTTCGACGACCATTCGGGGCATTCCCCTGGTCGACGGCGTGACCACTGAGGACATCGGCAGCCAGCGCTGGTCACCGTCGCGCGGCGATCTCGCCCTGCCCGCCCTCACCCTTGATGAAGCCGCCTTCGCGGCCAACCGCGACCTCTTCCTGAATTGGTGCAAGAGCGCCGGCGTCAGCGTCGCGCCGCACGCGAAGACGCCGATGTCGCCGGAGCTTGCGCGCTCGCTGCGCGCAGCCGGTGCCTGGGGCACGACGGTCGCCAATATCCAGCAGGCTGCGGTGCTGCTCGCAAGCGGCGAGCGGCGCCTGCTGCTCGCCAACGAGATCGGCGGGCTCGCGGCCGGCCGACGCCTTGGCGCGCTCTTGAGCGCCTATCCCGATGTCGAATTTCACGCCTTTGCGGATTCACCGGCTGCGGTCGCAGCGCTCGCCGAGGCTGCGCGGATCGCAGGCCCCCGCGAATTGTCGGTGCTGGTCGAGCTCGGCGCGGGCCGCGCCGGCGCGCGCGATCGTGCCGCAGTCGAGGCGACGATTGCCGCCGTGCTCGCCGCCGATCGTCTCGTGCTCGGCGGCGTCGCCACTTACGAAGGTGCGGTCGCAACGCCGGATGCCGACGCCACGATGCGCGCGATCGCGGCGCTGCTGGAGCGTACCATCGAGACGTTTGCGCTGGTGCGCGCCGCCGCACCAAAGCGGCCACTGATCTTGAGTGCCGGCGGCTCCGCCTACTTCGATATCGTCGCGCACGCGCTGGCGCCGGTGGCGCAGGCCGACGGCAATGCCAGTGCGATCCTGCGCTCGGGCGCGCTGTTCTTCGCCGATCACGGCATCTATGCGCGCGCCTTCGCGGAAGTCGACCGGCGCGGCGGCCTCCTCGTCGACGGCCTGCACCATTCCGCCGTGGAAGGCTTTCGCCCGGCGCTGACGCTCTGGGCCGAGGTGCTGTCGCGGCCCGAAGACGGGCTTGCGATCGCGGGCTTCGGCATGCGCGATGCCTCCTTCGACCAGGGACTGCCCGTGCCCCTGCGCGTGTTCCGCGACGGCGTCGAGCAGCAAGGGCTGACCGCTGCGCTCACCGTGACGCGCCTGAACGACCAGCACGCGTTCCTCTCGGTCGCGGGCGAAGCCGCGCTTGCGGTCGGCGACATCATCGCCTTCGGCATCTCGCATCCCTGCACCTGCCTCGACCGCTGGCGCGTCATCCTCGGCCTCGACGCCGACGGCGTCGTGACGCGCGCCCTTCCCACCCAGTTCGGCTGAGGGCGGCGATGAACTTCCTGCCGCTGTGGCGCTATCAGAACCAGCTCATCGACGGCGCCATCGTCACGCTGGAGCTGACGGTGATCTCGGCGTTGGCCGGGCTCGTGATCGGCATCGCCGGCGCGGTCGCGCTGAAGGGGCGCATCACGCCGCTACGCTGGCTGGTGCGCGGCTATATCGAGCTGTTCCGCAACACGCCGTCGCTGATCCAGATCTTCATCGTGTTCTTCGTGCTGCCGAACTTCGGCCTGAAGCTGCCCGCCTTCGAGGCCGCCGCCGTGGCCCTGTCGCTCTATTTCGGCGCCTACTCCGTCGAGATCATTCGCGCCGGCCTCGATTCCATTCCGCGCAGCCAGGTCGAGGCCGGCCAGTGCCTCGGACTGTCAGGCTGGCAGGTGTTTCGCCACATCATCCTGCCGCCGGCGCTGCGCAACGCCTATCCGGCCGTGACCAGCCAGTTCGTGCTGCTGCTGCTCGGCACCTCGCTCGCCTCGCAGGTCGCCGCCGACGAGCTGTTTCACGTCGCAGGCTTCATCGAGAGCCGCACCTATCGCAGCTTCGAGGTCTATGCGGTGATCTGCGCGGTCTATTTCGCGATGGCGATGTCGTTCAAGGCGCTGTTCGCCATCATCAGTCTCGCGGCCTTCCGCTGGCCGCGGCGGCGCTGAGGGACAAGCGATGCGATCCTTCTCCCTCATCGACTTCGTCTCGCTGTTCGCGGCGCTGCGCTGGACCGTCGCGCTGGTCGTGCTCGCACTCGCCTTCGGTGCGCCGCTGGCGCTCGGGCTTGCCTTGGGCCGCATCAGCCGGTTCGCGGGCCTGCGCTGGGCGATGGCGGCGTGCATCCAGGTGATCCAGAGCGTGCCGCTGCTCGGCCTCTTGTTCTTCTTCTATTTCGGCATGCCGGTTTTCCTCGGCATCCAGGTGCCGGCGCTCATCGCGGTGACCGTCGCCTACACGCTCTACACTGCGGCCTTCCTCGGCGAGATCTGGCGCGGCGGCCTCGAGGCCGTGAAGCAGGCGCAATGGGAGGCCGGCGCCTGTCTCGGCCTCTCCGCCTGGCAGCAGTTCCGCCACATCATCGCGCCGCAGGCGCTGCGGCTGTCGCTGCCGCCGACCGTCGGCTTCCTGGTGCAGCTCATCAAGGGCACCTCGCTCGCCTCGATCCTCGGCTTCGTCGAGCTTGCCCGCGCCGGCCAAGTGGTGAGCGCGGCGACGTTCCAGCCGCTCCTCACCTACGCGCTGGTCGCCGCGATCTACTTCGCGCTGTGCCTGCCGCTCACGCTCTGGTCCCGCTCCCTGGAGGCCCGCCTCGATGGCTCTCGTTGAAATCCGCGACGTGCACAAGACATTCGGCAAGGTCGAGGTGCTCAAGGGCGTCTCGCTCGATGTCGAGGAAGGCGAGATCGTCACCATCATCGGCCGCTCGGGCTCGGGCAAGTCGACGCTGCTCCGCTGCATCAATGCGCTCGAGAGCGTCGATTCCGGCGAGATCCGGGTCGAGGGCCAGAAGGTCCACGCCAAAATGCCTGACCTGAAGAAATTCCGTCAGCGCGTCGGCATCGTGTTTCAGGCCTTCAATTTGTTTCCGCATCTGAAGGTCGAGCGCAACATCACGCTGGCCCCGCTGCTCACGGGCCGCATCGACAAGGCGAAAGCCCGTGCGCTGGCCGCGGATGTGCTGACCCGCGTCGGCCTCGCCGAAAAGATCGACGCCTGGCCCGAGCAGCTCTCCGGCGGCCAGCAGCAGCGCGTTGCGATCGCCCGCTGCCTCGCCATGGCCCCTCACCTCATGCTGTTCGACGAAGTGACGTCCGCGCTCGATCCCGAGCTCGTCGGCGAAGTCCTGAAGGTGATGGAGGCGATGGCGAAACAGGGCATGACCATGATCCTGGTCACCCACGAGATGGGCTTTGCCCGCAACGTCGCCAACCGCATCGTCTTCATGCATCAGGGCCGCGTCTGGGAACAGGGCCCGCCGGCAAAACTGTTCGCCAATCCTGAGACCCCCGAGCTCGCAAGCTTCATCGCATCTGCCAAGTGAAACCTTCCAAGTGAGAACCTTCCCCTTCAAGGAGAGAGTCATGAGAAAGTTGAAGTCCATCTTCACCATTGCTGCGACGGCCCTCGCCGTCATTGCCGCACCGAACCTCGCCAAGGCCGACAAGCTCCAGGACGTGCTCGGCGCCGGCAAGATTCGCGTCGGCATCCTCACCGACGCCGCACCCTGGGGCTTCAAGGACGACAAGGGCGAGATTGCCGGCCTTGACGCCGATCTTGCAAAACTGATCGCCGCCGACATGGGCGTGAAGCTCGAGCTCGTGCCGGTGACGGGCGCCGCGCGCATCCCGAGCCTCTTGTCGGACAAGATCGACATGCTGATCGCCGGCCTCGGCGCAACGCCCGAGCGAGCCCAGCAGGTGATGTTCTCGCAGCCCTATGCGGTCGTGAATCTCGGCGTCTATGGCGCGAAGTCGCTTCCCTCCGCCACCGGCAAGAAGCCCGACAATCTCGACGGCCGCAGCGTTGCGGTGGCCAAGGGCTCGACGCTCGACGTCTGGCTCACCGACAACGCGCCGAAGGTGAAGCTGGTGCGCTTCGAGGACACCCCGGCCGCGATCGCGGCCTATCTCGCCGGACAGGCCGACACGTTTGCGGAGAACAGCGCCATTGCGCTGAAGGTGCAGGACCAGAACCCGACCAAGGAGGTCGAGCTGAAATTCCTGATCCGCCAGTCGCCGGCTCATGTCGGCGTGCGCCAGGGCGAGCAGAACCTGCTCAACTGGATCAACACCGACATCTTCTTCAACAAGCTCAACGGCAAGCTCGGCGCACTTCAGCTGAAATGGTTCAAGGAAGAGCAGTCGCTGCCGACGCTGTAATCGGGCACACGCTCCCGCGCTCGTCGCGGGAGCGCCACCTACACGAGGAGAATTTTCAGATGATCAAACGTTACGTCGTCGGCTCGCGCATGAGCCAGGCCGTCGCCGCCGGCGGCATGGTGCACATCGCAGGCCAGGTCGCCGATGACCGCAAGGCCGGCATCGTGTCGCAGACCCAGCAGGTGCTCGCCAAGATCGACGCGCTGCTCAAGGAGGCAGGCTCGGACCGCTCCAAGCTGATCGCGGTCAACGTCTTCCTGCCGCATATCACCGATTTCGACACCATGAACTCGGTCTATGACGCCTGGATCGATCCGGCCAACCCGCCGGCGCGCGCCTGCGTCGAAGCCCGCCTCGCCGATCCCGATTTGCGCGTCGAGATGACCGCGGTCGCCTTGCTGTAAAGGCGTCGCTTTTTCTTCAACCTTCGGCCGGCGCCGGCGACGGCGCGGCCACGAGGCCTCCCATGCATACCGGACTTTTCCACGACATCGATTTCGAGAAGGACCAGAAATGGTCCGGCCATCTCGGCATTCCCTTCTCGATCGACCGCTCCCCCTACTTCCAGCTCAAGATCCCGATCTTCCGGATCAAGAACGGCGCAGGTCCAAAGCTGCTGTTGATGGCCGGCAATCACGGTGACGAATATGAGGGCGAGATCACGCTGACGCGGCTGTATCGCCGGTTGGACGCGAAGGACATCAAGGGCGAGATCACCATCCTGCCCTTCGCCAACCTGCCCGCCGTGATGGCGGCGCGCCGCCGCTCGCCGCTCGACGAAGGCAATCTCAACCGCGCCTTCCCCGGCGATGCCGCGGGCACGCCGACATTCCGCCTGGCGCATTTCCTCGAGCACGAGCTGTTTCCGCGCCACGACGTCATCTTCGACATCCACTCCGGCGGCACCTCGATGGCGCACGTGCCTTGCGCGCTGATCGAGCGGCAGGGCCCGCCCGAGATGTTCGGCCACGCGCTGCGCCTGATGGAAGGGCTCGGCATGCCCTTCGCCTTCGTCGCCGAGAACGGCGCTGCTGCGCCGACCTCGATGGCGGCGGCCGCACGCGCCGGCGCGATCGGCTTGTCGGGCGAGTTCGGCGGCGGCGGCACCGTGACGCCGCAGACCATGGCGTTCACCGCGCGCGCGGTCGACCGGTTGCTGCTCGCACTTGGCTTGGTCCAGGCGCCCGTGCTGGGGCCCCATGCGCCGGTCGAGCGCGCGACTGAATTGCTGGCCCTGCAGAGCCACGCCCAGGCGGTGTTCGCGACGCGCCGTGGCTGGTTCGAGCCCGCTGTCACCGTCGGTGCGCGGGTCAAGGCGGGCGATATCGCCGGCTGGTATCACGACTTTGAGCGTCCGGAGCTTGCGGAAGAAGTGCTGCGCTTCCCCGCCGACGGCATCGTGATCTCGCAGCGTCTGCACACCGACAGCCAGAGCGGCGACTGCCTGGTCCAGGTCGGCCGCGCGCTGTCACGCGAGGAGTTGCCTGCGCGCTGAACTTTGGAGACGATACCGACTGCGAGTAACTTCGGGATTCGATGACCGATCCGGCAAAGCCAGGCTATGACGACGTGGTGCGCATTCCGGCGCCCCCCGGCCGCAGCAATGCGACCGGACGGCCGCCGCGCATCGAGGAAGTGGCGGAGCGCGCCGGCGTCGCGCCGATCACGGTGTCGCGGGTGCTGCGCCACCCCGAGAAGGTCAATCGCAAGACCCGCGAGCGCATCCTCGAGGTGATCGAGGCGACCGGCTACGCCTCCAACCCGCATGCGCGCGCGCTGCGCTCGGGCCGGTCGAACGTCGTCGTCGCCTTCGTCTCCAACATCCTCAGCCAGCAGTTTGGCCTCGCGGTGCGCAGCTTCGCCGCAACGCTGGAGCCGGAAGGTTTCGAGGTGCTGGTCGGCCAGACCTCCTACTCCTACGCCAAGGAGGTCGCGATGATCCAGTCGCTGCGCGGCATCCGCCCCGCCGCGGTGATGTTCACCGGCGTGATCGAGCTCGAGGAGAATCGCACAGCGCTTGCCGAGCTCGGCATTCCCGTGATCGAGACCTGGGCATTTCCGCGCGATCCCATCGACATGCTCGTCGGCCTGCCCAATGCGGATGCCGGCGCCATGGCGGCGCAGAGGCTGGCGGAGGCCGGACATCGCCGCCTCGCCTTCGTGGGCCGCAGCAGCGGCCGTGGCGCGCTCCGCCGCGACGGGTTTCGCGCGGCAGCGGCAAAGCTCGGCCTCGAAATCGTCCACGAGATCGGTGTCGGTGAGATCACGGGCCTCGTCGACGGCCGCGCCGCCTTCACCGCGCTGCTCGATCGCGGCGGCGACGTCGATGCCGTGTTCTGCGCCAACGACCTGCTCGCGACCGGCGCGCTGATCGAAGCCCGCGCCCGCGGCCTCTCGGTGCCGCGCGATCTCGCCGTGCTCGGCTTCGGCGACAACGACGTTGCCGATCAGATCACGCCCGGCCTCACCACCATCTCGTTCGATGCGGCGGCCCTCGGCCGGATTGCGGGGCAATTGCTCCTGGCGCGGCTGTCCGGCGCGCCGGCGGCCGAGCAGCGGCTCGCGGTTGAATTGTCGCTGATCGAGCGCGGCAGCGTTTGAGCGCCAGATTTAAGCGACGCTCTTGAGATCCTGCTGGATAGCGGCCAGCAGCGATTGCAGCGCTGCGCTGTTCACGGGCTTGGCCTCAGGGAGCGCGGGCTGAACACTGGCGGTCCGGACACTCGCGGGCTGCGCAACTCTCACCGGACGCTTCGGGAATGGCGGTGGCGCCGGCATCGCGGCTGGCGTGAAATCGCCCTCCTCCTCGGCGTGAACGAACTTGCCATGGATGACGTCGTCGCGGCGGCCCATGACGAACATCGTCGCCCAATAGCCGGCGGCCAGGAGGATTACGCAGAAAAGAACAATCTCTAACATCGCAGCACCTGAAATATGCGCGATGATTCAATGCCTTCGCCGGCCCGTCAATGAACAGACGGTCACACCTGCGGCTTTTGCGGGCAGGTGTGACCATTTGGTGACTCTTTCTTAACCATCCCCAGCCGGCTTGTGGCGCTGGGGCAACGGGAGTCCCATTCCTTGTCGCCCTAGGCCTTGTCCGGCCCCACGCGCACCAGCTGCTTGCCGAAATTGGCCCCCTTCAGCAGGCCCATGAAGGCGCCGGGGGCGCTTTCCAGGCCCTCGGTGACGAACTCCTTGTACTTGACCTTGCCCTCGCGGACCCAGCCCGACATGTCGCGCAGGAAGTCGCCATGGCGGGCGGCGAAGTCGGAGACGATGAAGCCGCGGAAGGTCAGCCGCTTGGTCAGGGTCGCGCGCATCATGCTGGCGGCCCATTTCGGCGGCTTGGCTTCGGTGTCGTTGTAATGGGCGATCAGGCCGCAGACCGGCACGCGCGCGAACGGATTGAGCAGCGGGAACACCGCCTCGAACACCGCGCCGCCGACATTCTCGAAATAGACATCGATGCCTTTCGGGCAGGCGAATTTCAGCTTGGCCGGAAAATCGGTTTCGCGATGATCGAGACACTCGTCGAAGCCGAGCTCCTTCACGACGTAATCGCACTTGTCCTTGCCGCCGGCGATGCCGACCGCGCGGGCGCCCTTGATCTTGGCGATCTGGCCGACCGCGGAGCCGACCGCGCCGGAGGCACCGGCAACCACGACGGTCTCGCCTTCTTGGGGCTTGCCGATGTCGAGCAGGCCCGTGTACGCCGTCATGCCGGGCATGCCGAGCACGCCGATAGAGGTCGAGATCGGTCCGAGCTTCGGATCGACCTTGATCAGGCCCTTGCCGCTCGAGATCGCGTGCGTCTGCCAGCCGGAACGGATGCGGACGATGTCGCCCTTGGCAAAGTCAGGATTGTTGGAGGCCGCGACCTCGCTGACCGCCTCGCCCTCCATCACGCCGCCGATCGGCACCGGTGCGGCATAGGACGGGCCCTCGCTCATGCGACCGCGCATATAGGGATCGAGCGACAGCCAGATCGTGCGCAGCAGGACTTCGCCCTGCCCTGGCGTTGGAACGGCGAATTCCTCGATGCGGAAATCGGACGGCTTGGGCTCGCCGACGGGACGCGCGGCGAGAACGATGCGTTTGCCTTGGGACATGGCTTCCTCCTGATTTTACTTCGGCGCGAACGGAAGCGGAGGGAGGAAGCTGCGTCAATACAAAAGCGGTGGAGTGGATGGTCGCGGCGATATGCACCCCTCTCGTGTCCCGGACGCGCTTCAACGTGCAACGTTGCTGCGCAGAGCCGGGACCCAGAAAGCAACACCGCAGAACGTGGAAACATGGGCCCCGGCTCTGCAGCGCATCACCGAAGAGGTGCTGCGCTGCGTCCGGGGCACGAGAGCGGAGTTGAAGGCGCGGCCGAGGACTAACCCCCGCCCGGATAGTTCGGCGCTTCGCGCGTGATGGTGACGTCGTGGACGTGGCTTTCGCGCAGGCCCGCGCCGGTGATGCGGACGAAGTTCGCCTTCTCGTGCAGCTCCTTCATGTCCTTTGCGCCGACATAGCCCATGGCGGCGCGCAAGCCCCCGGCGAGCTGGTGCATGACATTGCCGACCGGACCCTTGTAGGGCACCTGGCCCTCGATGCCTTCAGGCACGAGCTTGAGCGAGTCCTTGATGTCCTGCTGGAAGTAGCGATCGGCCGAGCCGCGCGCCATCGCGCCGACCGAGCCCATGCCGCGATAGGCCTTGTACGAACGGCCCTGCCACAGGAACACTTCGCCCGGCGTCTCGTCGGTGCCGGCGAGCAGCGAGCCGACCATCGCGATGTCGGCGCCGGCGGCGAGCGCCTTGGCAAGGTCGCCGGAGAACTTGATGCCGCCGTCGGCGATCACGGGAATGTCGGACTTCTTGGCCGCCTCGACCGCATCCATGATCGCGGTGAGCTGGGGAACGCCGACACCGGCGACGATGCGCGTGGTGCAGATCGAACCCGGGCCGATGCCGACCTTGATGCAATCCGCGCCGGAATCGATCAGCGCCTGTGCGCCCTCCGAGGTCGCGACGTTGCCGGCGACGACCTGCACCGAGTTGGAGAGACGCTTGATGCGGTTCACCGCATGCAGCACGTGGCGGGAATGGCCGTGCGCGGTGTCGACGACGACGAGATCGACGCCGGCATCGATCAGGCGTTCGGTGCGCTCGAAGCCGGTGTCGCCGACCGTGGTGGCGGCGGCGACACGCAGGCGCCCTTGCGCGTCCTTGCAGGCGAGCGGATGGGCGACCGCCTTCTCCATGTCCTTCACGGTGATGAGGCCGACGCAGCGATACTGCTCGTCGACGACGAGCAGCTTCTCGATGCGATGCTGGTGCAGCATCCGCCGCGCCTCGTCCTGGCTGACATTCTCGCGCACCGTGACGAGACCTTCATGCGTCATCAGCTCGGAGACTTTTTGCCGGCGGTCGGTGGCAAAGCGCACGTCGCGGTTGGTGAGGATGCCGACCAGCTTGCCCGGCGTCGTCTTGCTCGCGCCGGTGACGACGGGAATGCCGGAGATGCCGTGATCGCTCATCAGCTTGAGCGCGTCGTCGAGGCTCGCATCCGGGCTGATGGTGAGCGGGTTCACCACCATGCCCGACTCGTAGCGCTTGACCTGCCGGACCTGGGCCGCCTGCCCTTCCGGATCGAAATTGCGGTGGATGACGCCGAGGCCGCCGGCCTGCGCCATGGCGATCGCCATGCGGGCTTCGGTGACCGTGTCCATGGCCGAGGCCATGATCGGGATGTTGAGCGGAATGGCGCGGGTGACGCGCGAGCGGATGTCGACCTCGCCCGGCATGACGTCCGAAAGGCCCGGCTTCAACAGCACGTCGTCGAACGTAAAGGCTTCGCGGATGCCTTGAAGTTGCACCGTGGCCATCTGCCAACTCCTTCCTGCGGCCCTGCCGCAAATAGCTATGGATGAGCGCCGCCCTCGGCGTACCTTGCGGCATCGCCTTAAGAATCGGAGCCCATCGGTGGGGTTGACGCGGGTCGATAGCACGCCCGCGTGACGAATCAAAGCAATTCGGGCCGCTGGCCAGCCATGCACAGGCTTTTTTAGGGTAAATTCGGCGTGGATCGCCCGTGCGCGACCCACCCGCCGTCATTCCGGGGCGCGACGAAGCCCGGGGCCGGAATCCATCCGCCAGCGGGCCCCGCGGCCCCATGGATTCCGGGTTCGCGCCAGGTGGCGCGCCCCGGAATGACGAGACAGGGTCACACCGTTGTTACGCGGGATTTAGGTGCTATGCGTCGATCCGCAATGGTCGCGGCCCGGTGGCGGTGATAAGCCGCAACCCTCACCCCTCCTTCCGATTTTCGTTACCAATCCGTCATGGTCGACAAGCAACGCATCATTCCGCTGATCGTCGCCACTGCTCTCTTCATGGAGAACATGGATTCGACCGTCATCGCCACCTCGCTGCCGGCGATTGCGGCCGACATCGGCACCAGCCCCTTGACGCTGAAGCTTGCGATCACCTCCTACCTGCTGTCGCTCGCGGTATTCATCCCGGCGAGCGGCTGGACGGCCGACCGCTTCGGGGCGCGGATGGTGTTCGCGATCGCGGTCGGGGTGTTCATGGTCGGCTCGGTCGGTTGCGCGCTGTCGACCTCCGTCACCGACTTCGTGTTCGCGCGCATCCTGCAGGGCATGGGCGGGGCAATGATGACGCCGGTCGGGCGCCTCGTGCTGCTGCGCTCGGTCGACAAGAGCGCGCTGGTCAACGCCATGGCTTGGGTGACGGTCCCTGCCCTGATCGGCCCGGTGATCGGCCCACCGCTCGGCGGTTTCATCACGACCTACGCATCCTGGCACTGGATCTTCCTGATCAACATCCCGATCGGGCTGCTCGGCATCTTCATGGCGCTGCGCTTCATCGACCCGATCAAGAGCGAGGAACGCGAGCCGTTCGACCTCTACGGCATGGTGCTGGCGGGCATTGGCCTTGCCGGCATCGCCTTCGGCCTGTCGGTCGCCGGGCTCAACCTCCTGCCCTGGAGCACCGTCGCCGCGCTGATCGCGGGCGGCGCGATCTCGATGACGCTCTACGTCATTCACGCAAGGCGCACGGGCTCGCCGGTGCTCGATTTCTCGCTCCTGAAGCTGCCCACGCTGCGCGCGGCCGTGTTCGGCGGTTTCATGTTCCGGCTCGGCATCGGTGCGCTGCCGTTCCTGCTGCCGCTCTTGATGCAGATCGGCTTCGGCCTGTCGCCGTTCCATTCCGGCCTTGTCACCTTCGCCTCCTCGCTCGGTGCGATGGGCATGAAGACGCTGGCCGCGCGCATCATCCGCACCTTCGGCTTCCGCAACCTGATGACGGTGAACGCGATCGTCAGCGCGTTCTTCCTCGCCGTCTGCGCGCTGTTCACGGTGACGACGCCGCTGCTCATCATCATGGTCATCCTGGTGGTCGGCGGCTTCTTCCGCTCGCTGGAGTTCACCGCGATCAACACGGTCGCCTACGCCGACGTCGAAACCGCGCAGATGAGCCGGGCCACCACGCTCGTCAGCGTCAACCAGCAGCTCGCGGTCTCCGCCGGCGTCGCCGTCGGCGCGGCCTGCGTGGAAACGACGATGTGGTTCCACCATATCAGCGAGATCGACGCCACGGTGTTCGCGCCGGCCTTCGTCGTGGTCGCGTTGACCTCGGCGGCATCGAGCTGGTTCTTCTGGCAGATGCCCGTCGACGCCGGCCACGAGATCTCCGGTCGCAAGGCGGTCGAGATCGCGAGCCGCAAGGGCGCCGGCAAGGGCGCGGAGAAGGCCGCGGTGAAGGCGGCAACGGAAGACACGCAGGACGTGCGGGATCAGCGGCTGGGATAAAGCGCGATGAGGCCGGAGCGACGTCGGTCAGAACCCGACGTCGTAAAATCGTCCTCGATGGACTGAAGGGCACGGGCGACGCCCAGCCGGCCCAGTCCACTCATGCCCAGGCCTTTGACTTAGCTCAAAGGGCGACAGCCGGACGTGAGCCTCGATGGCACCTGCAACGGTGATCGAAGACCAGGCCATGGGCGCTTTATTGGGACCGGATACTCCCCTCGGGGGCGTACTTGATCCGATGGAACGGATCTCGGAGACCTTGTTCGGGCTGATCATGGCCCTCACCTTCATTTGCTCCCTCGGTATCGCGACCGGCACCAATATCAACATTCAGACGATGCTGATCGGTGCGCTCGGCTGCAATCTCGCCTGGGGCATTGTCGACGGCGGTCTCTATCTGCTGGGGCGCATCAATGAGCGGGGAAACAAGGTTTTGACAGTCCGCGCGATACGGGAGGCGCCGGATCCCGAAGCAGCACGCCGCGTCATTGCCGAGGCGCTGCCGCCGGAATTGTCGACCATGTTGCCCGTCGAGCAATTGGAATCGATGCGGCAACGATTGCAACAATTGCCGGAACCGGCTCGCGGTCCAGGGCTGACGAAACACGACTGGACCGGAGCGCTGGGCCTTTGCCTGCTGAGCTTCCTGTCGACCTTCCCGGTGGTCATCCCGTTTGTGTTCGTGAGCGACGCCAGACTGGCGCTGCGCATTTCCTACGCCGTCGCTATCCTGATGCTGTTCTGTTGCGGTTACGTGTTCGGGATCCGTAGCGGGCTACGGCCTTTGGCGGCGGGACTTGCCATGGTGGCCCTCGGGAGTACGCTGGTTGGCATCGCGGTCGCTCTTGGAGGATGATCGACTTGCGGCGACACGACACATCGTTTCGGGGTGCAAGCGGGGCCTCGTTTGCCGCATTGGCCGGGTTGTGGCTTGCGCCACTGACCGGCGGTTTGGCGCTGGCTGAATCTCCCGGTCCGGGCGGCGCGATCGGCCTTGGCAACCGCGGATGGTCGGCGGCCGACACCAACCACGCAACGCCTGGCGACGAGCTCGAATTCAGCGCGCGCGCAGGGCTTGCATCCGACTACATCTATCGCGGGACCACGCTTTCCGATCATGGCCCCGCGGCCGGCGCCGCCTTCGAAACAAGATGGGGCCAGCTCTATGCCGGAACCACGGTCGCGACCGTCAAGCTGCCGACCCAGCCGGCCGCCGAATTCACCGTTGCCGCCGGCATGCGAAAGCAGATTGCAACGATCGACTTTGATCTTGGCGCGACCTATTTCGCCTATCCCGGTGAACGACTTCCTGGCGAGACCAACGGCATCAATTATTGGGAGATCGTTGTCCGCGGCGATCGACGCATCGGCGATCAGGTCCGCGTCGCCGGCGGTTACGCCTATTCTCCTAACGTCTCGAACACCGGCGCCTGGAGCCAATATGTGGCGGGGGGAGTTGGCTTCGACGTGCCGGAACGATTTCTTCCGCAGAACCTGACCGTGTCGTTCACCACCGCCGCCGGCTATTCCTGGTTTGGCAACCAGACCTTGCAACTCGGCGGCTTCCCGCTGCCTGCCTATCTCAACTGGCAAGCGGGCGTGACCTTCACGCACAAGGCGCTCAACCTCGATCTCCGCTACTACGACACCAATCTGTCGAAGGAGAACTGCTTCGTCTTTACGGGCGATCCAAATGCGCGGCCGGGCGGTCGCGCCAATCCGATCACCAACCCGGACGGCCTGGTCTCGAACTGGTGCGGCGCGACATTCGTTGCCAAGGTCTGGTTTGCGCTCAACTAGGCGAAGGGAGTGACTGTCGGATCCTAACGGTCGCCCCGAAACCCTGTCGCCAGCACGTAACGCTCGGACGAGTCCTGCCGGCTCGCGGCGGGCTTGACGTGGCGCACCGTGGCAAAGTCGCGCTTGAGCTGGGCGAGCAGCTCGGCGTCGGCGCCGCTCTGGAATGTCTTGGCCAGGAACGCGCCGCCGGGCTTGAGCACATCGCAGGCAAACGCCGCGGCGGTCTCGACGAGGCCGACGATGCGGAGCTGGTCGGTCTTGCGGTGGCCGGTGGTGTTGGCGGCCATGTCGGACATCACGACGTCGGCGCCGCCGCCCAGCATCGCCGTGAGCTTGCTCGGGGCGTCATTGTCCATGAAATCGAGCTGCGCGAAATCGACGCCGGGAATCTCCGGCATCTCCAGGAGGTCGATGGCGACGACCTTGCCCTTGCCTTCGACCGAGCCGACGCGCTTGGCGGCGATCTGGCTCCAGCCGCCGGGCGCTGCGCCAAGGTCGACCACGGCCATGCCTGGCTTCAGAAGCCGAAACTTGTCGTCCATCTCGAGCAGCTTGAACGCGGCGCGCGAGCGATAGCCCGCGGCTTTGGCTTTCGCGACATAGGGATCGTTGAGCTGCCGCTCCAGCCACAGCTTCGACGACAGCTTGCGCTTGCCGCCGGTCTTGACCTGGACGTGCAAGCGGCCGGTGGTGTCTTTCGCCATCTCACCAGCTCCTGAGCGCACCGTCCTCGCGCATCATCTCGACCAGCATGCCCTCGCGCAGGCCGCGGTCGGCGACGCGCAGGCGCGGCAGCGGAAAGGCGTGCCTGATGGCGTCGAGGATCGCGCAGCCCGCCAGCACGAGGTCGGCGCGCTCGACGCTGATGCAGCTGTTGTTCGCGCGCTCCTCGTAGCTCATGCCGAGCAGCTTGTTGATGGTCGCGGTGATGTCGGCATCGTTCATCCAGATGCTGTCGATGCGGCGGCGGTCGTAGCGCGGCAGATTGAGATGGATGCCGGCCAGCGTCGTCACCGTGCCCGACGTGCCGAGCAAATGCATCTCAGTGAGATCGCGGCCATGCTCCTCGGCGAACGGCGCAACGTGATTTGCGACCTCGCGCTCCATCGCGGCGTAGATCTCCGGCGTCACGTCGCGGCCGCCGAACTGCTCGGCGAGCGTGACCACGCCGAAGGGGATCGACATCCAGGCTTTGATGCGCGGCTCCGGATTGCTGGGATCGCGCTCGATCCGCACCAGTTCGGTCGAGCCGCCGCCGATGTCGAACAGGATGGCGCCGCGCCCCCTCGGGTCGACCAGCGGCGAGCAGCCGAGCACCGCGAGCGAGGCCTCGGTCTCGCGGTCGATCACCTCGAGCTCGATCCCGGTCTCAGCCGCGACGCGGCTGCGGAACCCCTCCGCGTTCGAAGCCGCGCGGCAGGCTTCGGTCGCGATCAGCCGCAACCGCCGCGCCTTGCGCAGATTGATCTTGTCGCGGCAGATGCTGAGCGCCGCGATGGCGCGCTCGATCGCGGCCTCGCTGATCGAGCCGGTCGCCGAGACCCCCTCGCCGAGCCGGATGATGCGCGAGAAGGAATCGACCACGCGAAAGCCGTCCTGGGTCGGACAGGCGATCAGCAGCCTGCAATTGTTGGTGCCGAGGTCCAGCGCCGCATAGACGCCGGTTCCGGCCACTTGCGCGGGGACGGCCGGTTCGGTGGCCAACGCCACCGCCGCCATCGACCCCTCCAGCTCACCGTGCAGCCCATGGCCGTCGCGGAGCCGCGTGTGGTCATTCATACAAACTGTCTTTCCGCGGCCGGTCGGGCCGATCTGGAATTGCTTTTTCGCCTGAAACATTAGCAGCGCGGCAGACCTGCGCAACAACGCATCACATAGGACCATGCCCATTCGTGCGTTGTCGTGAACGGGGTGGTGGGTTATCTGATGGGGGTCCGGCCCCCCTCCAGGCGCCCGCGAAATCGCGCAATTGCCGGCTTTTCAGGTCGATTCCATGCAAGAACACACCAAATCGTCCACGCTCGAAAACGCTATTGCACTGCAAAAATATGGCGTCGGGCAGCCCGTCCGCCGCAAGGAGGACGACACCCTGGTGCGCGGCAAGGGCCGCTACACCGACGATTTCAACCTGCCCGGCCAGGCCTATGCCGTGGTGGTCCGCTCGACCCATGCCCATGGCGTCATCCGCGGCATCGGTATCGACGGCGCCAAGGCAATGCCGGGCGTGCTGGGGGTGTGGACCGGCAAGGACCTCGACGCCGCCGGCTATGGCCCCTTCACCTGCGGCCTGCCGCTGAAGAGCCGCGACGGCTCGCCCCTGCTCCAGACCAACCGCCAGCCGCTGGCGACCGACAAAGTGCGCTTCGTCGGCGATCCCGTCGCCTTCGTGGTGGCGGAGACGCTGGCCCAGGCGCGCGACGCGGCCGAGGCCGTCGAGCTCGACATCGAGCCGCTGCCTGCGGTGACCGATCCCGAAGAAGCCGCCCAGCCCGGCGCGCCGCAGCTTTACGACCACATCCCGAACAATGTCGCGCTCGACTACCACTATGGCGACATGGACAAGGTCAATGCGGCCTTTGCCGGCGCCGCCCACGTCACCAAGATCGACATCGAGAACACCCGCGTCGCCGTGGTCTCGATGGAGCCGCGCGTTGGGCTCGCCTCCTACGACAAGAAGACCGAGCGCTACACGCTTCAGGTGCCGACGCAGGGCGTCGCCGGCAACCGCGCCAACCTCGCCAAGAACCTGAAGGTGCCGAACGAGAAGGTGCGCATCCTCACCGCCAATGTCGGCGGCTCCTTCGGCATGAAGAACATCAACTATCCCGAATACATGTGCATCCTGTACGCGGCGAGGGCACTGGGACGCCCGGTGAAGTGGCTCGACGAGCGCTCCACCAGCTTCCTCTCCGACAGCCACGGCCGCGCGCAGAAGATCCATGCCGAGCTGGCGCTCGATGCCGAGGGGCACTTTCTTGCAGCGAAGCTTTCGGGCTACGGCAATCTCGGCGCCTACATCACCGGCGTCGCGCCGGGACCGCTCTCGCTCAACACCGGCAAGAATTTCTCCAGCGTCTACCGCACGCCGCTGATGGGCGTCGACATCAAGACGGTGCTGACCAACACCACGCTGATGGGCGCCTATCGCGGCGCTGGCCGGCCCGAGGCGAACTATTACATGGAGCGGCTGATCGACCGCGCCGCCGACGAGATGGGCATCAATCGCCTGACCTTGCGCAAGCGCAACTTCATCAAGCCGAACCAGATCCCGTTCGCGGCGTCCTCCGGCGTCACCTATGACAGCGGCGACTTCCAGGCGGTGTTCAACAAGGCGCTCGACATCTCCGACCACGAGAACTTCGCCAAGCGCAAGAAGGAGAGCAAGAAGACCGGCAAGCTGCGCGGCATCGCCGTCGGCTCCTATCTCGAGGTCACCGCGCCGCCGAGCCCCGAGCTCGGCAAGATCGTGTTCGATGCTGACGGCACCGTGCAGCTCATCACCGGCACGCTCGATTACGGCCAGGGCCATGCCACGCCGTTCGCGCAGGTGCTGTGCGAGCAGCTGGGCGTGCCCTTCGAGAGCGTGAAGCTCGTGCAGGGCGACAGCGACATCGTCCACACCGGCAACGGCACCGGCGGCTCGCGCTCGATCACCGCGAGCGGCCAGGCCATCGTGGGGGCCGCCAAGCTCGTCATCGAAAAAGGCAAGCGCGCGGCCGCGCACATGCTGGAAGCGTCCGAAGCCGACATCGAGTTCGCCGATGGCAGCTTCACCATCGCCGGTACCGACCGCAGCATCGACATCATGGAGCTCGCCAAGAAGCTGCATGACGGCAAGGTGCCGGACGGCGTGCCTGACTCGCTCGATGTCGACCACACCAGCGATCCGGTCGCCTCCGCGTTCCCGAACGGCTGCCATGTCGCCGAGGTCGAGATCGACCCGGAGACCGGCGTGGTCCAGATCGTGCGCTACAGCGCGGTGAACGATTTCGGCACGGTGATCAATCCGCTGCTGGTCGCAGGCCAGCTCCATGGCGGCGTGGTCCAGGGCATCGGCCAGGCGCTGATGGAGCATGTCCGCTACGACGAGAGCGGCCAGCCGATCACAGGCTCGCTGATGGACTACGCCCTGCCCCGCGCCGAGGACGTGCCGTTCATGACGGTCGGCGACCATGCGGTGCCCGCCACGACCAACCCGCTCGGCAGCAAGGGCTGCGGCGAAGCCGGTTGCGCCGGCAGCCTCTCGACCGTGGTGAACGCCGTGCTCGACGCGCTGTCGGACTACGGCATCAAGCATATCGACATGCCGCTGACCCCGGAACGGGTTTGGCGCGCGATCCAGGACGCGAAGGGCAAGGCGGTGTAAGGGCAGAATCTTCCCGTCCGACATGACACCATTGGCAGTGGCGGCATGCTGCGACGACTGAAGATCATCTTCCATTACTTCCGCGCCGACGCCGCCATGCGGCGCGATCAGTTCGATCGCGCTGCGGAACGGCTGAGCAAGGTCCTGGAGCTCGACCCTGCCAACCCCGCCGCCTATCATGACCGGGGCGTGGCGCAGCAGGGACTAGGCGACTACCGCGGGTCGATCGCCGACTTCGACAGATCCATAGCCATCGCCCCGCGCATGGCGAACGCCTATAGCAGCCGTGGAGTTTCCTGGAAGTTTCTGGGAAATTTCGATCGCGTCATTTCGGATCAGCTCGCAGCCATCGCGCTGTCCCCGCGTCTTGCAAACGCCCATACCGAGCTCGGGGCGGCCTATTTCTGCAAACTTGATTTCGACAGCGCCGTCCGTAGCCTGACGACGGCGATCGATCTGGCGCCCAAAGACCCCAACTGCCTCAAGCAGCGCGGCCTGGCTCACTTCTGCCGCGGAGATTTCAGGGCTGCGATCCCGGACCTACAACGCGCCTTTGAGATCGCGAACGACACCTACGCCCTGTTGTTCCTGCATCTTGCGCGCGCCAGGGCGAGCGAGGATGCGGCAGCGGCGCTGGAGATGGACGCAGCCAAGGTCAGAATCTGGCATTGGCCATCCGCCGTAGTCGGCCTTTACCTGGGGCGGCTCTCCGCCGACGCGACGATCGCAGCCGCGAGCACGCCGGACGATGCCGGCGAAGCACAATTCTATCTGGGGCAGTGGCACCTGTTCCGCGGAGAGCGCGCGGAGGCAAGGAAGGCGTTGCAGGCGGCCGCCGAGGCCTGCCCGCCGTGGTTCAGCGAACATGTCGCCGCCATCGCGGAGTTGCAGCGGCTGGGGTGAGCGGCCTCGCTACGTTGTCGCATCCGAACCCACAACTGTCGTCGCCCGGCTTGACCGGGCGACCCAGTATTTCAGAGACGGCGCGGCTGAGATCGATTGGCCGCGGCGTACTGGATGCCCCGGTCAAGCCGGGGCATCACAGCGTCTGAATATGATCAAGTCGTTCCGGGGCGATGCGAAGCATCGAACTACGGTGCGCACTTTGCGCACCTGAGAACCTCGAGATTCCGGGTTCGGTCCTGCGGACCGCCCCGGAATGACAGCGCGAAACGCTACGCCGCCGCCTGCTCGCGCGGCTGGTAGATCGCGGTGTGCTGGCAGTGGGCTATCGGCGTTTTGCCGTTGGCGACGACGAGCGCGTCGAGTTCGACGAAGCGGTGACCCTTCTTCTCGTAGTTTGCAGTGACCTTTGCGCGCGCGGTGATCTCGTCGCCGGCGCGCGCGGCTGACAGCAGCTGCATACGGCTGCCGACGTGGATCCATGGCCCCAGGATCGTGTTGTCGACGAGGATGCGGTTCATGACCCGCTGGATCAGGCCGGGATGGCCGAGCCCCTCGCGCGCGAAAACCGGATCGGTCTCCCTGACGTCAGCGAGATAATCGGCGGCGTCCTGCCCGGCCCAGCGGCGCGGCGTTGTGCCGAGCCATTTGCCTGTTTCGAACGTCGCGGGACTGACCGGCTTGCGCTCGGCGATCGCGGGGACTTCGACATAGTCACTCAGCGATACCGCTGGCACAACCGCGGGCAACACGGCCGTCCCGGTGGCGCAGAGTTCAGTGCGGCTGAAGACCTCGATCGTCAGCAGGCCATTGTGCTCGGTGGCGTCGACATCGGCAGCCTCGCCGTCATAAACCGGCTTGATGAAGCGCGCCTCGACCAGGCCGCGGCTGAGGAAATCGTGGCCCCAGCGTGCGATCGGCACGTGCATCATGTAGGCGAAGACATCGACGCCGGGCACCAGCCCGCCCTCGAAGCCGAAGCGGCGCGCCACCGTGTCGTCATGCATCCTGTTTTCGGACTGTTTTGCGGTGTTGTAGGCCTCGACGCGGTAGGTTTCGAGCCGGTTCGGCATGCTGGGCCTTCCCTGTTTTTGTTATTTCAGGCCCGATCGTAGGGACCGGGGAACAGCGGTCAATCCCCTCGCCTTTGCGGCCCGAATGGGGTACCACGCGGCGGAATGACCGAGACCCCTACCCGCATCTATGTCGACGCCGACGCCTGTCCGGTGAAGGACGAAATCTACCGCGTCGCGATCCGGCACGGCGTGCCCGTGAGCGTGGTCGCCGGCAATTTCATCCGCGTGCCGCAGGACCCGTTGATCGAGCGCATCGCGGCGGGCGCCGGCATGGACGCCGCCGACGACTGGATCGCCGAGCGGGCCCGGCACGGTGACGTCGTCATCACCGCGGACATCCCGCTCGCAAGCCGCTGCGTGAAGGCTGGCGCCGATGTCATCGCCCCGAACGGAAAACCGTTCACGGAGGAGTCGATTGGCATGACGCTGGCGGTGCGCAACCTGATGACGGATTTGCGCTCGGCAGGCGAAGTCACGGGCGGTCCGCGCTCGTTCGCGCCGCGCGACCGCTCCACCTTCCTCTCGGCGCTCGACCAGACGCTGCGCCGGATCCAGCGCCGCCGCGCCGATCAAGCCGCAACGAGCCAGAATTTGAGTCAAGGCTGATCATGGCGCCGCCGCTGATCCAACTGAAAGACATCAGGCTGACTTTTGGCGGCACGCCGCTGCTGTCGGGCGTCGAGCTCAACGTCGCGCCAGGCGAGCGCGTCTGCCTGATCGGCCGCAACGGCTCGGGCAAGTCGACGCTGCTCAGAATCGCGGCGGGCCTTGTCGAGCCCGACAGCGGAACGCGCTTCGTGCAGCCGGGCGCGACCGTCCGCTATTTGCCGCAGGAGCCGGACTTCGGCGACCACAAGACCACGCTCGCCTATGTCGAGTCCGGGCTCGCGCCGGGTGACGACCATCACCAGGCGCGCTACCTTCTCGAGCAGCTTGGTCTCACCGGCGATGAGAACCCGCATAATCTTTCCGGCGGCGAGGCGCGTCGCGCCGCGCTCGCCTGCGTGCTGGCGCCCTCACCCGACATATTGCTGCTGGACGAGCCCACCAACCATCTCGACCTCTCCACCATCGAGTGGCTGGAGCAGGAGCTCGACAGCCGCCGCGGCGCGCTGGTGATCATCAGCCATGACCGCCGCTTCCTCACCAATCTCTCGCGCGCGACGGCATGGCTCGACCGCGGCAAGATCAAGCAGATCGACCGCGGCTTCGCCTCGTTCGAGGCTTGGCGCGACGAGGTGCTCGCGGAAGAAGAGCGCGACCAGCACAAGCTCGACCGCAAGATCGTCGACGAGGAGCACTGGCTCCGCCACGGCGTCTCGGGCCGGCGCAAGCGCAACGTCAAGCGCCTCGCCAATCTGCACGCGCTACGCGACCAGCGCCGCAACTATCGCGGCACCGCCGGCACCGCCAGTCTCGCGGCGGCGGAAGCCGAGCAATCCGGCAAGCTGGTGATCGAGGCCAAGGGCATCACCAAGGCCTATGGCGAGAGAAAGATCGTCGAGAATTTCTCGACGCGTATCCAGCGCGGCGACCGGCTCGGCATCATCGGCCCGAACGGCGCCGGCAAGACCACGCTGGTCAATCTGCTCATCGGCGGCACGGAGCCCGATTCCGGCACGGTGCGGCTTGGTGCCAATCTGGAGACAGCCACGCTCGACCAGCACCGCGAAAGCCTCGATCCCAAGTCGACGCTGGCCGAGGCGCTGACCGGCGGCCGTGGCGATCAGATCATGGTCGGCGGCAAGCCGAAGCACGTGGTCGGCTACATGAAGGACTTCCTGTTCGCCCAGGAGCAGCGCGGCACGCCGGTGGAGGTGCTCTCCGGCGGCGAGCGCGGCCGGCTGATGCTGGCGCGCGCGCTGGCGAAGCCGTCGAACCTGCTGGTGCTGGACGAGCCGACCAATGATCTCGACCTGGAGACGCTCGACGTGCTCGAGGAGATGCTCGGCGACTACGAGGGCACCGTCATCCTGATCAGCCACGACCGCGATTTCCTCGACCGCGTCGTCACCTCCGTGATCGCGCCTGAAGGCAACGGCAAGTGGATCGAATATGCCGGCGGCTATAGCGACATGCTGGCGCAGCGCGGCGCGGATCTGAAGCGCGAGACCACGAAGGCGCAAGCTCCTGCGGAGAAGAAAGAGGAGCGCGCCGCTGCTCCGTCGTCGGCGCCGAAGCGGAAGCTCAGCTTCAACGAGAAGCATGCACTGGAAACGCTGCCGAAGAAGATGGAAACGCTTCACGCCGATATTGCAAAATTGCAGCGCGTGCTCGACGATCCCAACCTCTACGCCAAAGACCGCAAGAAATTCGACGATACGTCCGCTGCCATCGCCAAGGCGCACGAGGAACTCTCCGCCGCCGAAGAGCGCTGGCTCGAACTCGAAATGCTTCGCGAAGAGATTGAACAGGCATGAATTCGTAGGATGGGTAGAGCGCAGCGAAACCCATCGCGCAACGGAAATTGGTTCTGATGGGTTTCGCTTCGCTCTACCCATCCTACGGGTCCGGAAATAGAGAGATCATATGACCACTCCCCTCGCCGCAAGAATCGCCCGCGAATACGGCACGCCCTGCGCCGTCATCGACATGGACCGGGTCGAGCGCAACATCGCGCGGATCCAGAAGGCCTGCGACGACGCCGGCATCGCCAATCGCCCGCACATCAAGACGCACAAGAACCCGACGATTGCCAAGATGCAGGTCGCGGCCGGCGCCAGGGGCATCACCTGCCAGAAGCTCGGCGAGGCCGAGATCATGGCCAATGCCGGCATCGACGACATCCTGATCAGCTACAATCTCCTCGGCGACGAGAAGATGGCGCGGCTCGGTGCGTTGCAGGCAAAGGCGAACATGACGGTGGCCGCCGATAACTCGACCGTCGTCGCCGGCCTGCCCAAGGCCGCCGCTGCGTCCGGCCGTCCGCTCTCGGTCGTGGTCGAGTGCGACACCGGCCGCAAGCGCGCGGGTGTCGAGACGCCGGCCGAGGCGATCGCGCTGGCGCGCGAGATCGCGACGTCCAAGGGACTGCAGTTCGCCGGCTTCATGCTGTATCCGACCGAGACCGGCTGGGCCGATGCGCAGAAGTTCTACGACGAAGCGCTGGCCGGCGTGCGCGCGCACGGGCTCGACGCAAAAATCGTCTCGACCGGCGGCACGCCGAACCTCGTCAACATCGGCAAGCTCAAGGGCGGCACCGAGCACCGTTTCGGCACCTACATCTACAACGACCGCATGCAGGTCGCAGCCGGCTCCGCCACCTGGGACGACTGCGCGCTGCATATCTATTCGACGGTGGTGAGCCGCGCCGCGCCCGAGCGCGGCATTCTCGACGCCGGCTCGAAGACGCTGACCACGGACACCGGCGGGCTCGACGGCCACGGCCTGATCCTGGAGCATCCCGAAGCCAAGATCGCAAAATTCGCCGAGGAGCACGGCTTCCTCGACCTCTCCCGCAGCAACACAAGGCCGAATGTCGGCGATGTCGTCCGCATCGTGCCGAACCACGTCTGCGTCGTCGTCAACATGATGGACGAGGTGGTGATGGTCCGCGGTGAGGAGATCATCGGCACGCTGCCGGTGGCGGCACGCGGGAAGCTGCGGTAGGCGCCGGAGCACCCGCGCATCCTTCGAGGCTCGGCCTCCGGTGCTAGCCGCACCGGAGGCCGAGCACCTCAGGATGACGCTCTCGTCAATCTGTCGTCGCGATTGCGCTCTCTCGTAGCCGTCACCCTGAGGTGGCCGCTTCTTCAGCGGCCCTCGAAGGGCGGCGGCGTTCTAAGAGCGCTTCAGCCACGCTAGCACGCCCCTGCCCGCGGCCGCCCCCGTCGCGAACGAGGCCTGCAGCAGATATCCGCCGGTCGGGGCCTCCCAATCCAGCATCTCGCCAGCTGCGAACACGCCGGGCAATTTGCGCAGCATGAGGCGGTCGTCGAACTCGTCGAAGGTGATCCCGCCCGCCGTCGAGATCGCACGATCGATCGGAGCTACTCCGGTGAGCTGAAGCGGCATGGCGTTGATAAGCCGCGCGAGCTCGGCCGGCGAGAACGAGGCCAGCGGCCGGCCCGATGCAATCGCCGCCTCCTGCATCAGGCCGATGCCGACCGGCGACAATTGCGCGGCCTTCCGCAGGAAGTTTGCGAGCGATTGCTTGCCGCGCGTGCCTAACAGGCGCTCGGTCAGCGCGGCCGTATCGAGATCAGGCCGCAAGGCGATCATCAGCGTCGCCTGTCCAAGACCCAGCACCGTCTCACGCAGCTCCGCCGACAGCGCATAAATCGCGCCACCTTCTAGGCCGCTGCGGGTGATCATGGCTTCGCCGCGCACCGTGTGCGCGCCGATCGTCAGCGCCACGCCCTTGAGCGGCTGGCCCTCGAAACGGTCTCGGAACACATCGGACCATGCGACCGTGAAGCCGGAATTGGCCGGTCGAAGCTTCGAGACGGCAATGCCCTTGGCAGCGAGAATGTCGACCCAGCCGCCATCCGAGCCCAGTCGCGGCCAGCTTGCGCCGCCGAGCGCGAGCACGGTTGCGTCCGCGGCGAAGGCGAGCGTGCCGTTGGGGGTTTGAAACTGCAGCCGCCCCTGCCCGTCCCATCCGGTCCAGCGATGCCGAAAAGCGAATTGCACGCCGGCCGCATCCAGCCGCCGCAACCAGGCGCGGAGCAATGGCGAGGCCTTGAACGTTTTTGGAAACACGCGCCCGCTGCTGCCGACGAAGGTCAACTGCCCAAGTGCCGCACTCCAGTCACGCAGCGCATCGGGCGGAAACGCTTCGACCGCGGCGCGCAAATGCGGCATCGCCTCACGGTAGCGGGCGAGGAAATCCGGCAGCGGCTCGGTGTGGGTGAGGTTGAGGCCGCCGCGGCCCGCCATCAAAAATTTGCGGCCCGCGGACGGCATGGCGTCATAGACGGTGACGCGGGCACCGCCTTGCGCCAGCACCTCCGCCGCCATCAGCCCGGCGGGACCGGCACCGATGACGGCAACGTCAGTCAGAGCTTGATCCCCGCCCGCGCTGCGGCTTGCGCCACATATTTCTGCGTCTGCTCGAACGCGCCCTGCAGCGCCCTCGCCTTCGACATGTCGCTGATCTCGGCGAAGTGGGCGGCGATCGCGTCGGGCGTCCATTCGGGCTCCGGCAGGTTGATGCCTTCGCTCTCCACGATCTTGATCACGGCGAAGGAGCCGGCGCCGGCGCCCATGATGGTGCGGGTCGGCGCGTCCTCGCTCAGCATGTACTCGACCGCGGGCGTGATCGCGTTCGGCTTCATCAACTGCAGCGCCTGCGGCGGCAGCAGCTCTTCGGTCATGCGGGTCGCCGCGGTCGGCGAGATGATGTTGACGCGGATGTTGGTCTTGCGGCCTTCCTCGGCGAGCACGTTCATCAGGCCGACCATGCCCGATTTCGCCGCGCCGTAATTGGCCTGGCCGAAATTGCCGTAGAGGCCGGAGGACGAGGTCGTCAGCACGATGCGGCCGTAGTTGCGGTCGCGCATGCCGGCCCAGGCGGCCTTGCAGCAATAGAAGGTGCCGACGAGATGCACGTCCAGCACCTTCTGGAAATCGGCCGCTTCCATCTTGCCGAACGACTTGTCGCGCAAAATGCCGGCATTGGCGCACATCAGATCGACGCTGCCCCACTCCTTGGTGGCGCGCTCGACCATGGCGGTGACCTGCTCGAAATTGGAGACGTCGGCGCCGTCGGCCATCGCGATGCCGCCGGCTTTACGGATCTCCTCGACCACGGCTTCCGCCGGCGACAGCGAGCCGCCGGTGCCGTCGCGCGCGCCGCCGAAATCGTTGACCACGACCTTGGCGCCGCGGCTCGCCAGCCCCAGCGCATGCGCGCGTCCGAGACCATTGCCTGCGCCGGTGACGATGGCGACGCGTCCGTCGAACCTGATTGCCATGAGTGTTTCCTTTCTTCCTTCTCCCCTTGTGGGAGAAGGTGGCGCGCAACGCGCGCCGGATGAGGGGCATATCTCGGCAGCCGAGTTCGTGGAGAGATACCCCTCACCCGGCCTCGCGTTCCGCGAAGCCACCCTCTCCCACAAGGAGAGAGGGTGCACCGAGCGCGATTTGGTCAGCTTTTGAGCAGCGATGGGTTGCCGGGTCAAGCCCGGCAACGACGCCTCAGGTCAGGCGAAATAGATCAACCCGAGCCAGTCGGCGACCAGCGCGGGCTTGTCCTCGCCCTCGATCTCCACCGTGACGTTGGTGCGGGACTGCAGCTCGTTGGGCTTGCGGAGCTTGGCTTCCGCCAGCACGAAGCGGCCGCGGACGCGCTTGCCCGAACGGACCGGCGAGATGAAGCGCAGCTTGTCGAAGCCGTAATTGACGCCCATCGTGGTGCCGGCGATCACAGGCATCACCTCATAGGACATGATCGACAGCAGCGACATCGTGAGAAAACCGTGCGCGATGGTGGTGCCGAAGGCGGTTTCCTTCTTCGCACGTTCCGGATCGACATGGATGAACTGGTGATCCTCGATCACGTCGGCATAGGTGTCGATACGGGGCTGGTCGATCAGGTGCCACGACGACACGCCGATCTCCTTGCCAACCATGGCCTGATAGGCCTCGAGCGCAATCGGCGGCTTCTTCCAGACTTCGTTCACTTAGGTCTCACTCCGTGTTTTCGGCAACTCCGGAAAATCCTCCTCGCGGAATTCCCGGCCGCGCAAGGGATCGCCCCGATCATCGTCGCGTTCGAGCCGTCGTAGCTGCACGCGGCGGATTTTGCCAGAGATCGTCTTCGGCAGTTCGGTGACGATTTCGAGGCGGCGGATGCGCTTGAACGGCGCAAGGCGCGTGTGCAGGTGCTTGAAGATCGACAGCGCGGTCTCCGGCGTCCGCTCCGCGTCCGACGTCAGCAGCACGAACGCCTTGGGGATCGCGAGCCGGATCGGGTCCGGGCTCGGCACCACCGCGGCTTCGGCAACGAGTTCATGCTCGAGCAGCACGCTCTCCAGCTCGAACGGGCTGATGCGGTAGTCCGAGGATTTGAACACGTCGTCGGAGCGGCCGACGAAGGTGAGATAGCCGTCCTCGTCCGCAAACACGACGTCGCCGCTGCGATAGAGCACGCCTTCGGCGCCGGACAGCTTGCCGTCGTCGCCCTGATAGCCCTGCATCAGGCCAGCAGGACGGTCATCGCCCAGCACCAGCGTCACCTCGCCCTCCTTCGCGGGATTGCCATCGGCATCGCTGACCTGCACGCGATAGCCGGGCAGCGGCCGGCCCATCGAGCCGATCTTGATTGTCTGCCCGGGCGAGTTGCCGGCCAGTGCCGTGGTCTCGGTCTGGCCGTAGCCGTCGCGGATGGTGAGGCCCCAGGCGGCCTGCACCTGGTCGATCACTTCCGGATTGAGCGGCTCGCCGGCGCCGCAGACCTCGCGAAGGGCCACCTTGAACGAAGCAAGGTTCTCCTGGATGAACAGCCGCCACACCGTCGGCGGCGCGCACAACGTGGTGACACCGCAGCGGCCGATCGTGGCGAGCAGCGCCTTGGCGTCGAAGCGCGGCTGGTTGACCACGAACACGGTCGCACCGGCATTCCACGGCGCGAAGAAGCAGCTCCAGGCATGCTTGGCCCAGCCAGGCGAGGAGATGTTGAGATGGACGTCGCCGGGCTTCAGGCCGATCCAGTACATCGTCGAGAGATGGCCGACGGGGTAGCTGCGCTGGCTGTGCCGAACGAGCTTTGGTTTTGCCGTGGTGCCCGAGGTGAAGTAGAGCAGCATCGGGTCGTCGGCGTTGGTCGCACCGTCGGGCGCAAAGCTTTCGGAAGCCTTTGCCGCTTCGTCATACGCAAGCCAACCATCGGAAGGCGCGCCGACCACGATGCGGACGACATTCTCGGCACCTAAGCTCGCGAATTTTGCGACCTGATCCTGCGCCGCGACCACCGCCCTCGCCTTGCCGCGATCGAGCCGGTCATGCAGCTCGTCGGCGGTGAGCAGCGTTGTGGCGGGGATCACCACGACGCCAAGCTTCATCGCCGCCAGCATCGTCTCCCACAGCGGAACCACATTGCCGAGCAGCAGCAGGAGATGATCGCCGCGCCTCAAACCCTGCGCGCGGAGGAAGTTTGCGACCTGGTTCGAGCGCTTCGAGAGCGCCGCGAAGGACAGCTTTGTCTGCCTGTCCTGCGCGGCATCGACGATCCAGAGTGCGGGCCGATCCTTGCTTTCCGCATTGGTCGCGAGCTCAGCGTCGAACCAGTCGAGCGCCCAGTTGAAGGGAACCGGATCGGGCCAGCGGAAGTCTTTGACCGCGGTCTCGTAGTCCGTGCGGTTGGCCAGCAGAAACGCGCGCGCGTCCTGAAATGTCGTCATTGTGTCCGGGCCCGTCGATTGACGTTCGAGCGTAGCCCGGATGGAGCGAAGCGCAATCCGGGGCCGGTCGCGCCAATTGAAAGAGCTGTCCCGGATTTCGCTTCGCTTCATCCGGGCACCAAGCGAAGGCTATTTTCCGGCCAGTGCTCTAACGTGCTTGATAATTCCGGAAAAATCCACCCCGCCCTGCCCGGCTGCGTCGAAAGATTGATAGATCTCCTGCGCATGCTTGCCGAGCGGCGTGGCCGCGCCCGCGGCCTTGGCGGCGTCCTGCGCCAGCGTCAGGTCCTTCACCATCAGCGCCGAGGCAAAGCCCGGCTTGTAATCGTTGTTGGCCGGCGAGGTCGGCACCGGGCCGGGAACCGGACAATAGGTCGTCAGCGACCAGCACTGCCCCGACGAGGTCGAGGCGACGTCGAACAGCGCCTGGTGCGAGAGCCCGAGCTTCTCGCCGAGCGCGAAGGCCTCGCTCACCGCGATCATCGAAATGCCAAGGATCATGTTGTTGCAGATCTTGGCTGCCTGGCCGGCGCCGGCGCCACCGCAATGCACGATCTTCTTGCCCATGTTTTCGAGCACGGGCTTTGCCACCGCAAACGCCTTGTCGTCGCCGCCGCACATGAAGGTGAGCGTCGCGCCCTTGGCGCCACCGGTGCCGCCGGAGACCGGCGCATCGACCGAAAGCACGCCGCTGTTGGCGGCCAGGGCATGCGCCTGACGCGCGCTTTCGACGTCGATGGTGGAGCTGTCAATGATCAGCGCGCCCTTGGCCATGGCAGGAACGACCTCGTTCCAGACGCCGAGCACGTGCTTGCCGGCCGGCAGCATGGTGACGACGACATCCGCGCCCTTCACCGCACCCGCGGCGCTGTCGGCGATGCCGGCGCCATCGGCCTTGGCTTGCGCGCGCGAGGCTTCGACGAGGTCGAACGCCACCACCTTGTGGCCGGCCTTGACGAGGTTGGCGGCCATCGGGCCGCCCATGTTGCCGAGGCCGATGAATGCGATCGTGGCCATTGTCGTTCCCTCCGCTGTAGCGTTGATTAGTTGAACTTCAGCTCATCAGTGCCGATCTCGGCGAGATACGGCGCAAGCATGTCCGACGTCACATCCTCGATGCGCGGCGGCGACCAGGTCGGATTGCGGTCCTTGTCGATCACGGCGGCGCGCACGCCCTCGCGGAAATCGTCGCTGCGGAAGACCTCCAGCGCGGCGCGGTATTCGCGCGCCAGGCACTCCTCCAGGCTCGACGATGTGCGCGCGAGCCGCAGCAGTTTCAGCGTCACCACCATGCCACGCGGCGATTTTTCGTTGAGCGTCTTCAGCGTCGCCTGTGCGAACTCGGAACCGTCGCGCTTCAGCGCCGCGACGATGTCCTCCATGCGGTCGAAGCCGAACAGCGCATCGATCGCCGGCTCCTTCGCCGCGACCGGCCCTGCGGTCTCGCCGGTTGCAAAGCTGCCGATGAGCTTTCCGACCTCGGCGGCCGTCGCACCGGAGCGCAGCTTCGTCAGCGCCTCGCGCAGCTCCGGGAGTCTCGCGGACGGTACAACCCAATCGGCAAACTTCGCGTGGATCGCGTCCGGTCCGTTCATGGTCTGGCCGGTCAGACCAAAATAGGTGCCGATCTCGCCCGGCGAATGCGACAGCAGAAAAGTGCCGCCGACGTCGGGGAAGAAGCCGAGCCCGACCTCGGGCATCGCGAGTTTCGTGCGGTCGGTTACCACGCGATGACTGGCATGCGCGGAGAGCCCGACGCCGCCGCCCATCACAATGCCGTCCATGAAGGCCACATAGGGCTTTGGGAACTTCTTGATCCGGGCATTGAGGATGTACTCCTCGCGCCACAAAATCTTGCCGAGATCACCGTTAACCTTGGAGCTTTCCCAGAGCGTGCGGATGTCACCGCCGGCACACAGGCCGCGTTCGCCGGCGCCTTCCAGCACGATCACAGCGACTGCGCGATCGGACTCGAAGCGGTCGAGCGCCTTTTCGATGTCGCGAAACATCTCCAGCGTCACGGCATTTATCGCCTTGGGACGGTTGAGCCGGATGATGCCGGCGGCGCCCTCGACGCGGGCGACCAGATCACCCTCTTCCACTCCACTCATCGCGCGCCCTCGATCAGTTTGCGCGCCACGATGAGCCGCATGATTTCATTGGTGCCTTCGAGGATCTGGTGCACGCGCAGATCGCGCACGATCTTCTCGATGCCGTATTCGCTGAGGTAGCCGTAGCCGCCGTGAAGCTGCAGCGCATGGTTGGCGACCTCGAAGCCGACATCGGTGCCGAAGCGTTTTGCCATCGCGCACAGCATGGTGGCGTCGGGGTCCTTGCGGTCGAGCGCCGCCGCAGCCCGCCACAGGAAGGTGCGTGCGGCCTCGAGCTCGATCGCCATGTCGGCAAGCTTGAATTGCAGCGCCTGGAATTCGTCGAGCCGTTTTCCAAAGGCCTTGCGCTCCTTCATGTAGGCGCGCGCCTTGTCGAGCGCGGTCTGCGCGCCGCCGAGCGAGCACGCCGTGATGTTGAGGCGACCGCCGTCGAGGCCGGCCATCGCAATCTTGAAGCCTGCGCCCTCCTCGCTCAAGCGATTGGCGACAGGCACGCGGGCGTTCTCGAACATCACAGCGCGGGTCGGCTGCGCGTTCCAGCCCATCTTGCGCTCGTTGGCGCCAAAGGAAACGCCAGGCGTCTTGCCATCGATGACAAGGGTCGAGATGCCGCCCGGACCATCGCCGCCGGTCCGCACCATCGCCACCAAGAGATCCGTGCCGCCGGCGCCGGAGATGAACTGCTTCTGGCCGTTGAGGAGGTAATGGTCGCCGTCCCGCACCGCGCGGGTGCGCAGGGCCGCCGCGTCCGAGCCCGCGCCCGGCTCGGTCAGACAGTAGCTTGCGATCAGCTCCATGGTGCAGAGTTTTGGCAGCCATTGATGGCGCTGGGTGTCGCTGCCGAAGGCATCGATCATCCAGCTCGCCATGTTGTGAATGGAGATGAAGGCCGAGGTGGTCGGGCAGCCCGTCGCCAGCGCTTCAAAAATCAGCGCCGCATCGAACCGCGTCATGGCCGAGCCGCCGACATCCTCGCGGATGTAGATGCCGCCCATGCCGAGCGTCGCCGCCTCGCGCATGACGTCGACGGGGAAATGCTTCTCCTCGTCCCAGCGCAACGCGTGCGGCGCGATCTTCTCCGCCGCAAACGCCAACGCCATGTCGCGAACCGCGACCTGATCCTCGTTCAGAGCGAACTGCATGCTGGGCTCCTCACCTTCCTCGTCATTGCGAGGAGCGAAGCGACGAAGCAATCCGGACTGTCTCTGCGGAAAGATACTGGATTGCTTCGCTACGCTCGCAATGACGGGCTGGGCAACAGCCCTACTTCATCAGCGGGATCGAGAACTCCGCACCTTCCTTGACGCCGGACGGCCAGCGCGAGGTCACCGTCTTGGTCTTGGTGTAGAAACGGACCGAATCCGGACCGTGCTGGTTGAGATCGCCGAAGCCCGACTTCTTCCAGCCGCCGAAGGTGTAATAGGCGATCGGCACCGGGATCGGCACGTTGATGCCGACCATGCCGACGTTGACCTTGGCCGCGAAGTCGCGGGCGGCGTCGCCGTCGCGGGTGAAGATGGCAACGCCGTTGCCGTAGTCATGGTCCGACGGCAGCGCCAGCGCTTCCTTGTAATCGTGCGCGCGCACGACCGAAAGCACCGGGCCAAAGATCTCTTCCTTGTAGATCCGCATGTCCTTGGTGACGTTGTCGAACAGCGAACCGCCGAGATAGAAGCCCTTCTCGTAGCCCTGCATCTTGAAGCCGCGGCCGTCGACGGCGAGGGTTGCGCCTTCCTTGATGCCGATGTCGATGTAGCTCTTGACCTTCTCGACCGCCTCGCGGGTCACCAGCGGACCGTAATCGGCCGACGGATCGATCGAGGTGCCGATCTTGAGGCTCTCGACGCGCGGGATCAGCTTTTCCATGAGGCGGTCGGCGGTGGACTTGCCAACGGGAACGGCAACGGAGACCGCCATGCAGCGCTCGCCGGCCGAGCCATAGCCGGCGCCGATCAGCGCGTCGACGGCCTGGTCCATGTCGGCGTCGGGCATGACGATGGCGTGGTTCTTGGCGCCGCCGAAGCATTGGCAGCGCTTGCCGGTCTGGGCCGCGCGCTCATAGATGTACTGCGCGATCGGCGTCGAGCCGACGAAGCCGACGGCCTTGACATCGGGATCGTCGAGGATGGCGTCGACGGCTTCCTTGTCGCCATTGACGACGTTGAGGATGCCGGCCGGCAGGCCCGCTTCCATCATGAGCTCGGCGAGCAGCATCGGCACGCCGGGATCGCGCTCCGACGGCTTGAGGATGAAGGCATTGCCGCAGGCGATCGCGGGCGCGAACTTCCACATCGGGATCATCGCCGGGAAGTTGAACGGCGTGATGCCGGCGACGACGCCGAGCGGCTGGCGCATCGAATAGATGTCGATGCCGGGGCCGGCGCCCTCGGTGTACTCGCCCTTCATCAGATGCGGGATGCCGCAGGCGAACTCGGCGACCTCGAGGCCGCGCTGAATGTCGCCCTTGGCGTCAGGCACGGTCTTGCCGTGCTCGCGCGCCAGCAGCTCGGCGAGCTTGTCGTAGTCGCGCTGCACCAGCTCGACGAACTTCATCATCACGCGGGCGCGGCGCTGCGGGTTGGTCGCGGCCCATTCGGGCTGCGCGGCGCGCGCGTTCTCGACGGCGGCCCGGACCTCGGCCTTGGACGCCAGCGCCACCTTGGCCTGCACGTCGCCGGTCATCGGCTCGAAAACGTCGGCGGTGCGGCCAGAGGTGCCCTTGACCTCCTTGCCACCGATGAAATGTCCGATTGAACGCATGGGATGGTCTCCTTCAGGCCGAGCGTGGTCGCTTTGACAAATCCTATTGACCTGCATTTTATAGGATTCAAGTCTGAGATAATGCACCATAGATGTGCGAAAATGCTGGATCAAGGTCACATCGACTGGGACGACTTTCGCTTCGTGCTGGCCATCGTGCGGGGCGGCTCGGTGTCGGCTGCGGCAAAACAGCTCGGCGTCGACCATGCCACCGTGATCCGCCGCGTCGACCGGCTGGAAAAGCACCTCTCGGCCAAGCTGTTTGACCGACGCAAGACCGGCTACCTCCTCACCGAGGCCGGCCAGCGCGTCGCCGACAGCGCCGAAGCCATGGAATCGACCATCGTCGCCAACCAGGAGCAGGTCGGCGGCTCCGTGGCCCGGCTGACCGGGACGGTGCGGATCGGCGCCCCTGATGGCTTCGGCACCGCGTTCCTGGCACCGCGGCTGGCGCCGTTCGCCGACCGCTATCCCGACCTCGATCTGCAACTTGTGGCTACCGCGCGGCTGTTCAGCCTCTCCAAGCGCGAGGCCGACATCGCGATCAGCCTGACCATGCCGAAGGAAGGCCGCATCGTCGGCCGCAAGCTGCTCGACTACCGCCTCGGCCTCTATGCCGCCCCCGCCTATCTCGACCGCTTCCCAAAAATCGCCTCACGGCAGGATTTGGTGCAGCACCGCTTCGTCGGCTACATCGAGGAGCTCTTGTTCACGCCGGAACTCGACTATCTGCCGCAGGTGTCGCCGCGGATCTCCGCGCGCTTTCGCAGCGCCAATCTGATCGCGCAGCTCAACGCCACCCTCTCCGGTTTCGGCATCGCCGTGCTGCCGCATTTCATGGCGAGCGATTATCCGCAACTGGTGGCCGTGCTGCCGGACGAGATCTCGATCACGCGGACGTTCTGGATGCTGATGCACGCCGACAGCAAGGACCTGGCGCGGATCAGGGCCGTGGCGGATTACATCTCCGAAATCGTGGAGCGGGACCGGGCGCTGTTTGCGGGGCGGACCTCGTAGGGTGGGTTAGCGAAGCGTAACCCACCATCGTTCATGCCGCGACGACAGAAGTGGTGGGTTACGCCTTCGGCTAACCCACCCTACGCATTCAACGGCATCTCGCCTAATTCTGCTTCTTCTTCGCCGGTGCAGCCTTCGCAGGCTCGCGCTTGGCGCCGCCCAGCGCGCTGTCCTTGCCCGCCTTCAGCACCTCGTCCGACAATTCGCTGGAGCCGGCGATGCGCGCCAGCAGCATGGTGCCGGCCATCGTCGCGAGCGTCGCGATCGCCTGCTTGCGAGCGGCCTTGCGCGGCACGTTCGGGATGTAATCGGTCATCATCTCGATCATCTCGTCGAGCTTGCCGGCAAACGCCTTTCGCGTCTTCGGGCTCTCGCGGGCGATCTCGGCACCGAGCGCAGGGATCGAGCAGCCATGGCCGGGATTGTCGCGGTGCAGCGTCGAGAGATAGGCCTCCGTGATCAGCGCCAGCCGCTTCTCGGGCGAGGCCTCGCCGGTGATCTTGCGCCAATGGTCCATCGAGCGGTCCATGGCGTAGGCAAAGGCCTCGATCACCAGCGCCTCGCGGGAATCGAAATGCGCATAGAAACCGCCATGGGTCAGGCCCGCCTCCTTCATGAGGTCGGCGACGCCGATTCCGTGCGCGCCCTTTTCGCGCAGCCGCACCGAGGCCTTCTTCACGATCCGGTCGTGGGTTTCCTGCTTGTGTTCCCGGGAATAGCGCATGGACGTCTCATTGAATGTCGAAGATCATCTCATAACACAGAAATGGACCAGGCGGTGAATTAATTCATGTTCAGACATTGCCGATCATGGAAAAGGTTGCAGTTGCATGGACCGCGAGCGCACCCTTGCCGTCGCGAACGAAACCCTCGGTATAGCTGGTCTGGCGTCCCAGCTTGATGATCTTGCCTTCGGCCGAGATCAGCCCGGAACGCACCGACAGCGGGCGCAGGAAGGTCATTTTCAGGTCGAGGGTCACGGACGACTGCCCCGCCTCCAGCCGCGTCGAAATCGCGCAGCCCATGGCCGTGTCGATAAGCGCCGCGGCGGTCGCGCCGTGCAGCAGGCCGATGGTGTTTTCGAGATCCTCGCGCGGCTCCAGTTCCATGACGATCCGGCCCGGCTCGACCACCGCCATGGTGAAACCGATCAGCTTGGCGAAGGGCGGCGGCGGCAGCCGGCCGTCGCGGATGCCCAGCATGGCGTCCATGCCTGACAGGCCCATGGCCACTTTCGCGACCGGCGCAGGGACCTGCCAGTCCACCACGCGCTCGCGCCGCTGCGCGGGCGAAAACAGGTCGAGTTGATCGTTGTCGGTCATGGGGGCGCCTCTTTGTATGATCTATATCATACTATGCCACGGACTTCACCCTGGCAACTCTCCGCCCCCACCCGCTTGACAAGCAGGACGTTTCGGCTCGGAAGTAACGTCGACCGGCGCGCCTCGCGCCCGTCCACGAAACCTTCGAGACTCAACGATGGAAATGCTCAATAACCACTGCGGCGTGACGCGCGATGCGCGCGGCGTCGTTCATGTCGCGATCTGCAACGCCGGCGCGCTGAATATCCTGGGCTCGCCCGTGACCGACGCGGTGCGCGAAGGTCTGCGGAAGCTAGCGGCCGATCGCAGCATCCGCGTCGTGGTGCTGCGCGGCCAGAGCGAGAAGAGCATGATCGGCGGCGCCGACATCAAGGAGATGGCGAAGCTCGATCAAAAATCGGCCGAAGCCTTCATCAGCCGCCTGCGCGATCTCTGCGAGGCCGTGCGCCAGTTCCCGGCGCCGGTGATCGCGCGCATGCCCGGCTGGTGCCTCGGCGGCGGGCTGGAGGTCGCAGCCGCCTGCGATTTCCGCATCGCTGCGCATGATGCCCATTTCGGCATGCCGGAGGTCCGCGTCGGCATCCCCTCGGTGATCCACGCCGCGCTGCTGCCGCGCCTGATCGGCTCGGCTCGCGCGCGCTGGCTGGTGATGACGGCGGAGAACATCGACGCAGCCACCGCGCTGGCCTGGGGGCTGGTCGACAAGGTCGCCCCCGAGGGTGGCCTTGATGCGGAGATCGAGCATCTCGTGACCGCGCTGCTCGAATGCGGCCCCGAGGCGCTGCGCTCGCAGAAGGCCCTGCTCCGCCAATGGGAGGAGCTGCCGCTGACGGAGTCGGTGAATTTGAGCGTGAAAGTGTTCGGCGAGTCGTTCCTGACGGACGAGCCGACGCGGCTGATGCAGGCGTTTGTCAACCGGAAGCGGTAGGAGCGCTAGCTGAGTTAGGCTCTCTCCACTCCAAAGGTGTCATGCCCCGGCTTGACCGGGGCATCCAGTACGCCGCGGCCTCTCGGCTCAATCACAGCCGTCTCTGGAATACTGGATCGCCCGCCTTCGCGGGCGATGACAGTGTGCTGTGGGCAGCACCTCCCCCAATCGCACGACCAAATCTCATGCGAACCGCAAGATTTTCTCATCCCAGCCGCAGTTGCATTTTTTGCGCCGCATCATATGATGACCATAATCTTACCCGTCATCGCCAGGGAGCCCCGTCATGGCCGAAGCCGCCGATCCCGTCGTCATCGTCTCCGCCGCCCGCACCCCGCTCGGCCGCTTCATGGGCGAATTGTCGCCGCTCCCCGCACACAAGCTTGGCTCGCACGTGATCGGCGCGGCGCTGGAACGCGCAACACTCGCACCCGAGAAGGTGGACGAGGTCTTCATGGGATGCGTGCTGCCGGCCGGACTAGGCCAGGCGCCGGCGCGCCAGGCCGCACGTAGCGCCGGACTGCCAGACGCCACTGGCGCCACCACGGTCAACAAGGTCTGCGGCTCCGGCATGAAGGCGACCATGCTGGCGCACGACATCATCCGTGCCGGCTCGGCCGAGATCGTCGTTTCCGGCGGCATGGAGAGCATGAGCAACGCGCCCTATCTGCTGGCCAAGGCGCGCGGCGGCTATCGCGTGGGCCACGACCGCATCATCGATCACATGATGATGGACGGTCTGGAAGACGCCTATGAGACCGGCCGCTCGATGGGCGATTTCGGCGAAGCGACCGCGGAGGCCTATCAGTTCACCCGCAAGGACCAGGACGCCTATGCGATGGAAACGCTGAGCCGCGCGCGCAAGGCGGTCGAGGGCGGCGCGTTCAAGGCCGAGATCGCGCCGATCACGCTGACCGAGAAGGCCGGCCCGCGCATCATCGCCAACGACGAGCATCCGCTGAAGGTCGACCCCGCAAAGATCCCCGGGCTGAAGCCGGCGTTCCGCGCCAACGGCACGATCACCCCGGCGGCCTCCTCCGCCAATGCCGACGGCGCCGCCGCGCTGGTGCTGACGAAGCGCTCGCTTGCCGATCGGAGCGGTCTGCCCGTGCTGGCGGAGATCAAGGGCCACGCCACCCACAGCCAGGAGCCGCAATGGTTCACGACGGCGCCGATCCCGGCGATCCGCAAGCTGCTGGACAAGGTCGGCTGGAGCGCTGATGATGTCGACCTGTTCGAGATCAACGAGGCTTTTGCCGTGGTGGCGATGGCTGCGCAACGCGACCTCGGCATTCCCCGGGACAAGCTGAACGTCAACGGCGGCGCTTGCGCGCTCGGCCATCCCATCGGCGCCACCGGCGCGCGGCTGATCGTGACGCTGCTGCATGCGCTGGAAACGCAAAACCTCAGGCGCGGCATCGCGGCGCTCTGCATCGGCGGCGGCGAAGCCACGGCGATCGCGGTGGAGCGTCTGGCGCATTAGCGCCAATGTCCGAAATTGAGGGAACTCTGTCATTTCAGACTTCCGTCAACTGTGCCAGATAACAAGGATGACGCGGGTCCCGTGGGGCTCGCCAACACGATCGAGGCCCAATGATTTCGAACTGGCTCGCGGCAGCACTGTCCCGCCGCAATATCCATTATGGCTGGGTGATGGTCGGCGTAACCTTCCTCGCCGCGCTGATCAGCGCCGGCACGGTCGGCGCGCCCGGCGTGTTCATCGTTCCCCTGCAGAAGGAGTTCGGCTGGAGCACGGCGCAGATTTCCTCCGCGCTATCGATCCGCTTCATCCTGTTCGGGCTGATGGCGCCGTTCGCCGCCGCCCTGCTCAACCGCTACGGCCTGCGCAACGTCACGCTGACGGCGCAGCTCATCGTGGTCTCGGCGCTGGTGCTCTCGCTCGGCATGACCGAGATCTGGCAGCTCATCGCGCTGTGGGGCGTCGTGATCGGCATCGGCACCGGCATGACCGCGCTGGTGCTGGGCGCGACTATCGCGACGCGCTGGTTCGCGGCCCGGCGCGGCCTCGTCGTCGGCATCATGACCGCGAGCGTCGCCACCGGCCAGCTCGTGTTCCTGCCGCTGCTGGCCAGCCTCACCGAACGTTTCGGCTGGCGGCTGGCGCTCGGCTTCGTCTGCATCATGCTCGGTGTCTCCGCGCTGGCCGTGCTGCTCGCGATGCGCGACCGGCCGAGCGATGTCGGCCTGCGCCCCTTCGGCGACGAGGGCACCGAGCCCCTGCCCGCCCCGCCGGTGAGCCACGGCTCGATCACGGCGGTGGCGCTCGGCACGCTGCGTGACGCCTCGAAGTCGACCGCGTTCTGGATCCTGTTTGCGACCTTCTTCGTCTGCGGCGCCTCGACCAACGGCCTCGTGCAGGTACACCTGATCCCGATGTGCCTCGATTTCGGGATCCCGCAGGTACAGGCCGCGAGCCTGCTGGCCGCGATGGGCATCTTCGACTTCTTCGGCACCATCATGTCGGGCTGGCTGTCGGACCGCTACGACAATCGCTGGCTCTTGTTCTGGTACTACGGCCTGCGCGGGCTCTCGCTGATCTTCCTGCCCTTCAGCGATTTCTCGTTCTATGGGCTCTCGATCTTCGCGATGTTCTACGGGCTCGACTGGATCGCGACGGTGCCGCCGACGGTGCGCCTCACCGCGCAGAAGTTCGGACCCGAGCGCGCCAACCTCGTGTTCGGCTGGATCTTCGCCGGCCACCAGCTCGGCGCCGGCGCGGCCGCGTTCGGCGCCGGCTTCTCGCGGACGGTCTATCAGAGCTATCTGCCCGCCTTCTTCATTGCGGGGGCGCTCTGCGTGTTCGCCGCGCTGATTGTGCTGGCGCTGTCGCGGCAGCCGAAGGCCGAGCCGAAGCCAGCGATGGCCTAATACCGGATCGTGGTGGTGACGCCGAACACTGCGGCGTCACCGATCCGCGAAACGCCTATCGGATCGTTCGGGTTCGGGACGCCGCCCGAAGGACGGAACACGTACTGGAAGTAAGGCGCGATCAGCCAGCCCGGCTTGATATGCGCCTCGTAGATCATCTCGATCAGGGTCTCGTTGCTGCGCACCGGACCCTGGACGCCGGTGTAGACATTCGTGTCGATGTCGAGATTGCGCGCGGTGTTCGAGATCCGATGGCGGGGAATTCCGCCGCATCCAAAAACCCGTCGCGGTTCCGGTCGGCAAGCCGGAACAGCTGGTCCATATATCTCTTCCATTCCTCGCAGGTGTAGGTGCCGTCATGGTCATAGTCCCAGATCGGCGGCCCGTCGGGAAAGGGATCGGCGCGGGGCGGGCTCGTGCCCGCCGGGGGCATTTGCGCAAGAGGTTGGGATATCCAGGCAAGAGAGAATGCGGCGACGAGCAAACCTCCGAGGGCTCGTAACGCGCTCGCGGTCACTTCGTCTCCTTGTTCAGTTCGATCGCGACCTCCGACATCCAGGAGCCCGGCGCTTCCATCAGGAACGATTGATGATTGGCTTTGGTCTGGATCGTCACGAGCGCAGCGACGGTGTTTCCTTCAATGCGCGCCTCGATCAAACCGTCCTTGTTGGTGCCGTAGACCTTGCCGCCCTGACGGTATTCGCTCTCGAACCAGTTGCCCGAGAGATCGGTCCCGCTCTGCTCGATATTCGCAGACAAGACCATCTTGTACGCGTCACTGGCACAGCGCAGGTCGAGGCTCACGGAACGTCCGGGCCGCGTGATGTTGTACGCCACCTTGCAACGGACCTTCTCGCGCGGGCCGTCCGACGGCTTCATCGTGCCGGTGCCCGACCATGTGCCGCCCAGATTGTCGAACACCGGCTCGGCGCGCAGCGGATTGATGCCGGCGAGCACGAGGCAGGCGGCGCCAATGGTGCGCGCCGCCAAAGACTTCAATAGCATGTGTCAATCCTGATCCGTAAAATCCCGGCGCGTCCTATGCCCGAACAGCCGCGAGATGTTGGCGAAAATGTTTACGGATATTGCTGCACTTGCCTGAACGTTGCCGGGATCCGCGCCTCACTCGGTGATGAAACCGATATCTGCCGCGCGCTGCCTTCCCGTCCGCACGCTCCGCTTCACCCCGCGAGCCATGGACAGGCTTCGGTCAGGCGACGCTGCGTCGCCGCGATGTCCGGGATGTACTGCGCGGTCAGCGCGAATTCATCCACGCCCTGGACGATCATCTCCAGACCCATCTCGTCTGCGCTGAATGACCCAATGCTCTGGTCGTCGATTGCGATGCGACGCGCGAGGAGGTCGATCGACATTTGCGGCGGCCGGGGGCGGCTCAACGCGCTCACGATGCGGGCATGGGTCGGGGCATCGACGGTCGCCGGCAACAGATGGTTCTTGTAGGCGCTCTGCTCGAAGATCTCGGCAAAGCTCCTGGCAATGACTGCACGGAAGCCGTAGTCCAGCAGAGCCCATACGGCGACTTCGCGCGAGGAGCCGCAGCCAAAATTCTCGCCGGCAAGCAGGATCGGCCCTTGCGCGAATTGCACCTCGTTCAACACGAAATCCGGCTTGAGCTGCCCAGCAGCGTCGAAGCGGAATTCGTGGAAGAGGATTTCGCGCAACCGATCCCGGCCGCCGCCATTGATCCGCTTGTGCGGTGCCGCCGGGACAAGCGCGTCGGTGTCGACATTGTCCCACAGCAGCGGAACGGCAACGCCTTCAAGGCCGGTGAGCTTGCCCGTCATGCCAAGGTCCTTGCCAAGGTCCTGACATCCGTGATCGCACCGTTGACCGCCGCGGCAGCAACCATCGGCGGGCTCATCAGATGCGTGATCGATCCCGGGCCCTGCCGGTTCTCAAAATTCCGGTTGGAGGTGGAGGCACAGCGCTTGCCGCGGCCGACGACATCGGGCCCGAGCGCCGCGCAGAGCGAGCACGCGGACTCGTGCCATTCGAAGCCTGCCTTGCGGAATATCCTGTCGAGGCCCTCGGCCTCGGCCTGCCGTTTCACGCCGGATGACCCCGGGACCACCAGCGCGCGCACGGCCGGCGCGACCTTGCGCCCATCGACGACACGCGCGGCGGCACGAAGATCGGACAGCCGGGCGTTGGTGCAGGAGCCGATGAAGGCGACGTCGATCGGTGTTCCCAGGATGGGCTTGCCCGCCTCGAGGTTGGCGTAGACCAGCGCCCGCTCCCATCGGGAGCGCTGCGAGCGGTCCCTCGCCGTCCCGGGATCAGGGACGGCGCCGTCGACGGGGATTGCATCTTCCGGGCTGGTGCCCCAGCTCACCATGGGGGCGATCGAACGCGCGTCGATGGAATACTCCTTGTCGAAATGCGCCTCGTTATCGCTCGCAAGATCGCGCCAGGCGGAAATCGCGGCATCGAACGCGGCCCCCTTCGGCGTTCGTGGACGTCCTTCGAGGTAGGAGAAGACCGCATCGTCGGGCGCGACCAGCCCGACCCGCGCGCCGAATTCGATGGAGAGATTGCAGAGCGTCATCCGCTCCTCGACCGAGAGGGCGCGGATGGCGCTGCCGGCATATTCGACAGCGCAGCCGGTGCCGCCATCCGTCGAGAAACGCGAGATGATCGCCAGCGCAATGTCCTTCCCGCTGACCCAGGAATCGAGAACGCCGTTCACGGTCACACGCAGTGATTTCGGCCGTGGCAGCCAGAGCGCCTGATAGGCCAGCGCATGCGCGATCTCCGTGCTGCCGATCCCGAACGCGATCGCCCCGAGCGCGCCGTTGGTGCAGGTGTGGCTATCGCCGCAAACCGCCGTCATGCCCGGAAGCACGGCGCCCTGCTCCGCAGCGACGACGTGGACGATGCCCTGCGCGGGATCGCCGAGCCCGATCAGGGGAATGCCGCGTTCGGTCACCTCGCGCCGGAACGAACGCACCGTCGGCGCCATGACGGGATAGGTCTCTTCGGTCCGGCCCGGCGCGGTCGCAACGGTGTGATCGATCACCGCCAGGGTGCGCCCGACATCGGCCACCGCAAGGTTGCGCTCGCGCAGCGTCTCGAATGCGGGCAGCGAGGTCATGTCGTGGAGAAAGACACGGTCCAGCGTCAGCAAGTCTCGCGTCCCGTACGTCCTCGCCGTGTGGGGTTGCCAGATCTTCTCGAACAGCGTCCGCGGCATGCCCTACTCGCCCGTGATGCCAAGCGCACGGACGAGCTCGCCCCGTGCCTTGTAGTCGATGTCGATCTGGCGCCTGAAGTCGTCCTGGCTGCCGCCCGTTGCGACCATGCCCTGCTTGTCGAGCCATGTGCGCATCGTCTCGGTCGCAAGGATCGCGTTGATCTCCTTGTTGAGGGCCGCGATCACCGGCGCCGGCGTCTGCTTCGGCAGCATCAGCCCGATATAGCTGATGATCTTGAAGCCGGGATAGGTCTCGCTGATGGCGGGCACGCCCGGCAGCAGGGGATAGCGCTGCTCGGACGTGACGCCGAGCAGCTTGATCTGGCCTGCGGTCGCCAGCGGCTCCACGGCCGTCGGCGCGCCGAAGATCAGCGGTATCTGCCCGGCAAGAAGGTCGCTCACCGACGCCGCCGTTCCCTTGTAGGGAATGTGGGTCATGGTGAATCCGCCGGACTTCTGCAGCATCTCGCCGGCGAGGCGATGCGGCGTCGAGGCGCCGGCGCTGCCAAAGCTCAGCGCCTGCGGCTTCTGCTTGCCGAGCGCGACGAGCTCGGCGACGGAATTGGCCGGCACATCCTTGGCCGCAGCCAGCAACAGCGGCGACCAGGCGACGCTGACGACGGGCTCCATCGCCTTCGAAAGATCGAAATGGTTGCTGGATGCAAGGTGCGGATCGATGGTGAGCATCGCATCCGTCACCATCAGCACCGTGTATCCGTCCGGCTCCGCCCGCGCCGCCGCCTGCGCGGCGATCATGCCGTTGGCGCCGGTCTTGTTCTCGATCACGACGGAGATCTTGAAGGTGTCGCCGAGTTGCTTGCCGATGATCCGCGCCAGCGCGTCGGCCTGGCCTCCCGCGGAATAGCCGACCAGCATCGTGATCGTTCGCGCCGGATAGGCTTGCGCCCTCGCAGGCCCCGCCATCGCAACCAGCCCAAGCAGCGCGATCGTGGCTGCCGGAATACGCACCTTCCATTGAAGCAGCATGCGGGACATCATCATCCCTTTCCTCCCTGTTGCAGATGGTGGCTCGGCCACTCTTCTTTTTATGCAGGCACGTTCGCTGACGCGGCCAATATGCCGGCGGCGCGCAGATCGGCGATCTCGCGCGCCGAATATCCGGCCGCGCCGAGGATGTCGTCGGTGTGCTCGCCGACGCGAGGCGGCTGGCGCTCGAGGCCCGGCCGGTCGCGCGCGTCGCCGAACTCGACGGGCAGCGCCGGAATTCCGACCAGCGGTCCGCCACCAAAGCCGGCAATGGCCGTTGCCAGCAGTCCGCCATTGGCCAGCAGATGCGGATCGACCGACAGCTCATCCGGCCGCCCGACCCGCGAATACGCCACGCGGGCCGTTTCGCAGTTGGCAAGAATCTCATCGAGCCGCAGCCGCGTGATCCGCCGCTCCAGCTCGGGAAGCATCCAATCGCGCGCCTCGCATCGATTGGCGTTGCCGAGGAGCCGCGGATCGTCGCGCCAGTCGTCGAAGCCGAACGCGTCGCAGAAGCGTTGCCAGTGCCCGTCGGAGGTGCACCCGATGAAGACCTGGCCGCCATCCGATGCGGTGAAGACGTCGTACACGCCCCAGGCATTCTTGCGGGCCGGCATCGGCGGCATCGGACCGCCGATCACGGCACTGCCGACGACGAGCGCGCCGAGCATGAAGGTCGCGCTTTCGAACAGCGAGCTCGAGACCTTCTGTCCGACGCCCGTGACGTCGCGTTCGCGCAGCGCCGACAAGGCTGCCACGACGCCGAAGACGCCGCCGAGGATGTCGATCACGGGCGCGCCTGCGCGCAGCGGCCGGCCGGGCGGCCCCGTCATGTAGGCAAGGCCGGATTGCATCTGCACCACTTCGTCGAGTGCGCCCCGGTTCTCGTAGGGGCCTTTCAGGAACCCCTTCATCGAGAGGTACACGAGCCGCGGGTTGATCTTGCGCAGATCGTCCCAGCCGCAGTTCAGCCGCTCGATCGTCCCGGGTCCAAAGTTCTCCAGCACGACATCGGCATCCTTCACCAGCCGATGCACGATCGCCTGCCCCTCCGGCCGCTTCAGATCGATCGCGATGGAGCGCTTGTTGCGGTTGTAGGTCGCGAAGAATCCGGCTGCGAAGCCCGGCAACCGGCGGGTCGGATCGCCGTCGGCCGGCTCGATCTTCACGACGTCGGCGCCGAGATCGGCGAACAGAACGCCCGCGCACGGGCCCATGATGGTATGGCCGAAATCCAGCACCTTCAGTCCGGCGAGCGGTTTTGCGGAGCTCATGAGCTGGCCCTCCGCCGCATGGCGGCGAGCGTGCCGGATCGCAGCGCGGCGCTTGGCAGGCGGTGTCCGACGATCCGCTCGGCAAGTCGTCCGGCCTCGATCAGCGCCTCGATGTCGAGGCCGGTTGCGATGCCCATTTCCTCGCACAGCAGCGCCAGCTCTTCAGTGGCGATGTTGCCGGGCGCCCCCGGCTGTCCCGCGAACGGACAACCGCCGAGCCCGGCCACTGCGGCATCGAACGCGGTGACGCCAAGTCGCAGCCCCTCATAGGCGCAGGCGATGCCCTGGCCGCGGGTGTCGTGCAGATGCAGCGCGATCCGCAGATCGCTCCAGCGGTCGCGGACGGCCCCGACGGCCGCGGCGACCCGCTGCGGTGTGGCCCATCCCATCGAATCCGCGAGAGACACCTCGCGCACCTCGATCCCTGCTTCGCGCGCGATCGAGAGCCCGTCGGTCACGGTCTCGACAACCCGCGCCGCCGGCACGTCTCCGCCAAAGTTGCAGCCGAACGCGGCCATGACGATGACCTTGGCAATCGGCACGCCCGCCTGCCGGTGCGCGCGCACATAGTTTCGCATCGCCTCGATCTGCCCGGCGCGATCGCGGTTGAGGTTGCGAAGCGCGAACGGCTCGGAGGCGCTCAGCGAGATGAACCCCGCGAGCGTGAGCTTGTCCTTGAACGCCAAGGCGCGCTGCAAACCGCTGTCGTTGAACCACAGCGCCGTGTACTCGACACCTGCGCGGGGGGTGAATCCCGCAACGACCTGCTCGGCGTCAGCCCAGCCCGGCACGTGCTTGGGATTGACAAAGGACGCGACCTGGATGCGCGAGAGACCGGTCGCCGAGAGCGCATCGATCAAGGCGATCTTGTCCGCGGTCGCGATCGGCCCTGGCTCGATCTGAAAGCCTTCACGCGGTCCCTCCTCGGTGATGACGATCCTGTTCGGCAGATCCATGCCGCGACACTCCCGGAGCTATTCTTATTGGTTCTGGCCGGAGCTTGCCGGAGGCCGAGACATCTGACAAATATAATATGACGATCGACGTGATCTGATTATTAGATCGATCGATGGGGAGAAGTGCCATGGCGCTCGGATTGCGGCAGATCAGATATTTCATCGCGATCGCCGACGCCGGCGTGCTGTCGCGGGCCGCCGAGACCCTCAACATCGCGCAGTCCGCGCTCAGCCATCACGTTGCGGCGCTCGAAGCCGATCTCGGCGTGAAGCTTTTGGAACGGCGGCCACGCGGCATCGCGCTGACCGCGGCGGGACGCCGGCTCTACGAACATGGCAGCGCGGTGCTCGCGAGCCTGGGCAAGGCCGAGGAGGACGTGCGGAGCTATAACGAGGCGGCGACGGGACCGGTGAGCCTCGGCCTCAGCCACACCGCGATCGCGATGGTCGCGCTCGATCTGATGAAGGCGGTCCGCAAGCATTCCCCCTGCGTGCACCTGACCATCATCGAAGCGCTGTCACCGGCGCTGATCGAGCGCGTCCTCTCGGGCACGGTCGACCTCGCGCTGGCGTACAATCCGCCGCGGGATGCCCGGCTGGATGTGGAGTGGCTGCACGAGGAAGATCTCTTCCTCGTCGGGCATTCGAGCCTGATCGGCCGGTCCTCCGGTCCGATCCCCTTCTCCGCCATTCCGCAGAAGAGCGTGCTCGGGCTGACGCCGCTGCCGGCCTCCCGCGCCATCATCCAGACGCAGGTCCTGCGCAACCAGATCGTCCCGAGCCCAACGCTCGAGGTCGATTCCCTGTCGGCGCTGCGCATGGCGCTCGAAGCCGGCCTCGGATGCGCAATCCTGTCCCGCGCCACGGTGCTTGCAGACATCGCAGCGGAGAAATATCACGCCCGCCGCATCGTCGATCCGCCGCTGTCGCGTTCGCTTGCGCTGGTTGCTCTCACAGACCGGCCGCAAACCAAGGCCTTCCTCGAGGTCCGCAACACCGTAGCGGAGGTCGTCCGCGCTGCCGTGAACGAACGACGATGGCCGGCGAAGCGGAGTGAACGGCAACGCAGGCGCTCCGGCCCCTCATGAGGCCAAGGCGCGATGAGATCAATTCTCATCGCACCTTGATTTGTTGTTCGAGGATGATCTTTCCGGAGAACGCTGTGCGCTTTTCCGAATGACGCCCTTAGCAGCTCTTTTGCTGCAGATGCTGGATGCATGTGCAGGTCGTCGACGACGACGAATACTTCACGTCGTAGTACGGAAAGGTCGACACGGCCGGGCTGTTCGTCGAGCAGCGCGGGAACAGGTAATAGCTGTCGCTCAGCTTCACGGTACCGGCGATGGTGTAGCCGAGATTCGTCGTGTAATTATAGGAAACTTCGCTCAGAATGAGCGAGATGTTCGCATTAGTGGGATTCTTCGGGTCAGGTGCGGTGAACGAGGACAACGTCATCGGATCACCCTTCTTTCTCGCCCCCGTCGAACTGGTCGACTCGCTCCATTGGACAGTCGCGTTTCCACTGCTGTCGGTAGAGACTTCGGACACCGTGATCGTAATGAGCGAGACGCCGCTACCATCCTTGACGGGATAAGGCGCCATGATTGCCTGCGCCGAGCCGAGAATGGCTTGCATGCGGGCCGTGCTGATTGACGTATTCTGCGTGACCATGTCGACGACACTGTGCGCGGTGGCGCTGACCTTGACGTTCATCGCCAGCCCGTTCCCGAGCTCGACGCCGCCGATGTAGAGCACCAGCATGAACGGCGCCACGATGGCGAACTCCGTCGCTGCAACAGCGCGGACATCGGCTAGCAAGCGCCGAGCGCGAGACGACAAGGCGGCGATCATCAGGAGGCTCCTGGCTCGTTCTGGAACGCGGCCGACGACGTCAGCAGCCGGTTGCCGGTCGAAAGGTTCGAGAGGTTGAAACCGAGCGGCCCGAGCGTGACGGGCCATACGTACATCACCCGGAGAACGACGATGTCGCCGGCATCTCCCGGATTGTATTGCCAGGTGTTCGTGACGGCTCCCGAACTGTCGAAGGTCAAGGTCGGCATGCCCGTGTTGGCGGCAGACCACGAATTGGCCACCTGCAGGTCAACCATCAGACCACTGCAGGTGAACAGGATCGAGATCTGATCGCAGACCTTCTGCTTGAAGGCGGCCTGGGTCATCTGCGAAGACTGCACCTGCCCGGTCATCACCAGGCGCGCGGATTGACGCGTGATGTTCTCGAGCAGCTGTTGGGCAAAGAAGACGAGGAACGTCTGAATGAGGGCGATGATGAGGGCGAGGAACGGCGCGGCCACGAGCGCGAATTCGACGGCCGTGGCCCCCCTGCTGTCCCGCGCGAAAGCAGCGCAGCGATTGCGGCGTCTCTTCGTTGTTGCAACACCCGGCCTCGTCATGGCGCTTTTCCCTACTGCACGAGGCTGGCCGTGCTGGACGCGACCTTGATGAACAGGTTGGTCAGCGCCGCGGAAATGTCGCCACCTGTCTGCACACTCGCATACAGGCCAGGCGATGCGCACGATTGCAGCCGTTGTGCGATCGTGCCGGAGGACGAGGATGGATTGTTGAATTGCGCGATGCGGCTGTTGTACCAGCTGTCGGTCGTCAGTTGCAGATACTCGGTGTAGAGGACCGCGATGCGAATGCCGCGGTTCTTGATCGTTGTGCAGATCGTCGTGTCGAGCGGCTGCTGGCAGCGCACGGTGGTGCTGCTGCCCGTCGGAAGCGGATAGGTCGCATTGGCATCGCAGGTGCCCGGCTTCGGCATCAGCTTGTCTTCGACGCCGTCGGTGACGAGGAAGACCACCTCCTGCGGCGTGTCGCCCGACTGGTTGGTGCCGGTGCCCGGCGCCGGCATCACGGCGTTGACGCCCGTGAGCCCGCCCGAGATATCCGTGCCGTAGTCGGTGCTGTAGACGCAATTGCCCGAGCTGTTGGTGATGATGCAGTTCTGGTGGTCGACCGTCATCAGCTGGATGTTGGAGATCTTCGTGCCGGCGCTGGTCGGGGTGGTCAGCGTCTGGATCGTGTTCAGGCCGTAGTCGAAGGTATAGATGGCGGCGTTGTAGGTCGTGTTGTTGAGTGCAGCCATGCACTGCATGACGCCGCCCGACACACCCGATTGCGGGCACGTCCAGGGTCCGACCATCAATTGCGTGACGGCATTCTGCACGAGGTCGATGCGCAGCGTGATGTTGTTCGCGCGGGCGATATAGAGATTGTCCTTGGTCGAGGACGATGCGCCGCTGTCTTTTTGCGGATTTGTCTCGTGACAGGCGAACGCGCAGTTCTTCGACCCCGAAGGCTGGTTCTTCGTGGCTGTGATCATGTTGTTGATGTCGGTTTGGGTCGCGGCGATCGCCATCGACGGCGAGTCGTCCAGCAGCAGGTAGAAATTCATGTTGGGCGCGCTCGAGGCCTTCGCCGTCGAGGAGCCGCCGATCTGCCAGGTCTGCCGGCCGAGAACGCCGGGGAAATTGTTCACGGACTGCGCGGTGTAGGACACCGTGATGGTCCGCGCCAGGCCGGAATCGGTGACGGTGACCGTCGGCGTCGGAACGGACGACAGGCCCGGGAGGTTCGCCTTGGCGGCGAATACGGCTTGCGCGGTCGCCTTGACCACGGCGCTATCGGTCTGCGTCAGCATCGCCGGCCTGACGGCGGCGATTGCGGCGGCGTCGGCGGCCGCGTTCAATTGCTCCCGCTTGCGCAATGCCAACGTATAGTCGAGCGCCATGCCCAGCAGAAAGATGGTCGGAACCATCATCAGGGCGAAGATGATGGCGACGTTGGCCTTCCGGTCTCTCGCGAAACGAAGCATTGCGCGGCGGAGCATTGCCCTTAACCCTGATTGCCGTCGTTGCGGCAGCGACACATCCGAAACTGGTGATCGGGCGGATTGAGGGGTTTTCAGCCCATTCCTCGCCTCATCACGGGCGGAATATGAGGATGGGCTTCTTAATCAACGCTTACGGGCAATCCATAAACATGGACTGCAACAAATTGAGATGTGTCTTATTGAGAAGGCATCATTAACGCCAATTAAACAGGTTCCCGGAGATTGCAGCGATGGGGTGCCGGGAGGCGCGCGGCGGGCGGCGCCCCGACCGGCAGTATCGCCGAGGTCGAAGCCGCCGCCGCGTCAATCCGCCCTCACGGCCTGATCGTCATGTTCTCCGGCGGCCCTTCTTTCCGCAGCGGCTCGGCCAGCCGCGCGAACTCGCACAGCAGCGACCGCGTCTTCCTGGGATCGATGATCTCCTCGACCCAGAATTTTTCGGCCGAGCGGAACGGCGAGCGCAGCTTGTTCAACCGCTCCTCGATCTCCTTGAGCTTGCCCGGCTTGTCCTCGGCCGCATCGATGTCGGCGCGGTAGGCGGCCTCGATGCCGCCTTCGAGCGGCAGCGAGCCCCAATAGGCTGACGGCCAGGCGTAGCGGATCGAGAAGCGATCGGCCGGCTGATGCACGACGCCGGCAACGCCGAAGGCGTTGCGCAGGATCACGGTGCACCAGGGCACGGTGGTCTGGTTGACCGCGGCCATGGCGCGGACGCCGTGACGGATGGTGGCGGCCTTCTCGGCATCGAGGCCGATCATGAAGCCGGGGCAGTCCATGAGATAGACGACCGGCAGATGGAAGGTCTCGGCGAAGTCGACCCAGCGCACCACCTTCTGGCAGGCGTCCGCCGTCCAGGAGCCGCCATAGTGAAAGCTGTCACTGGCGAGCACCATCACCGCCCGGCCCTCGAGCCGCGCGAGGCCTACGATGATCGGCTTGCCGAAATTCTTGGCGACCTCGAAGAACGAGCCCTTGTCGACGACCGACTCGATGATCGGCCGCATCTTGTAGACCTGCTTGCGGTTGCGCGGCACCGCGTTCATCAGCGCCTCGTCGCCGCGCTCGGGATTGTCGGTGCAGGGCAAGGTCGGCGGCAGCTCGTAGACCGACGACGGCAGATAAGAGAGGAAGCGGCGCGCGCAGGCGAAGGCCTCCTCCTCGGTGTCGACGGCATGATCGACCGCACCGGCGCGGGTCTGGATATCGGCGCCGCCGAGCTCCTCCTTCGAGAGGTCCTGGCCCAGCGCCTTCACCACCGGCGGGCCCGCGACGAACATCGCGGACTTCCGGGTCATGATGGAATAGTGGCTGGCGGCGAGACGCGCCGCACCTAAGCCCGCAACCGAGCCGAGGCCGAGCGCGACCACCGGCACGCGCGACAGGTTCTCGGTCGTGAAGCGATACCAGCGCGTGCCGCCGATGCCGCCCGGCAGGTTGGCCGCGCCCTTGGTCTCGATGGTCTTGACCGAGCCGCCGCCGCCGGATCCCTCGATGATGCGGACGATGGGCAGACGGAAGTCGTGCGCCATCTCCTCCGCCATCAGCGGCTTGGCCGAGATCGATGCATCGGCCGAGCCGCCGCGCACGGTGAAATCGTCGCCGACCACGACGACGGTGCGGCCGTCGACGCGAGCGCGGCCGAACACGCAGTTCGCCGGCGTCAGTTTCTTCAGATCGCCGCTGGAATCGTACTCACCGATGCCGGAGACGGCACCGATCTCGTGGAAGCTGCCTTTGTCGATCAGCTTGTCGATACGCTCCCGAACAGTCAGCCGGCCCTGGTCATGCTGTCGCTTGACCTTGTCAACGCCGCCCATCTCCCGCGCGAAGGCTTCGCGCCGGGCGAGCTCGTCGAGTTCCGGCTTCCAGTTCATTCACTCCCTCCGAATTGATCGGCTTGTTATTGTTGTGCACGGCCATCGCGACCGGTTTACGCGAGATACGATTGTTGAAGACGTCGCCTTCCGCGCCCTCCATCAGGCTGCCGAGCGAACGGCCGAGCGCGAGCATCAGCGGCGCGACCTCGTCATGCAGACGCTGCTCGTCATACATCGCCGAGAGAAGACCGATCGTGATGACGACGAAGGTCTGGTACTGCGGCGACCAGATCGGCATCGCGAGGCCGTTGATGTGCGGGCTCCACAGGCCGCAGGCCACGACATAGCCGCGCTCGCGCAGCGACTGCCGGTTGGCCTCGATGCGAGGCTTGAGGATCTTCGCAGCCTCGGGCGCCTCGCGCTCCATCTCCGCGATGAAGGCATCGCCGACTTCCGGCGCCAGCGCCGCGGTATAGGCCGCGCCTGCCGCGGTCGAGGCCATCGAGATGCGGCTGCCGGTGCCCTCGTGCAGGCCGAGCGCAGAGGCCGAGCGCGCGAACTGGAGATAGACGAGATGGAAGCGGTCGGGCACGACGAAGCCCACCGTGCCCGGCAGCTGCTCGGCGACTTCCTGGAGCCGCTGGCGGATCATGCTGCGCAGCTGCGCGCCCTTCATCATCGAGGCGCTCATCGCCACCGCGCTCGGGCCGATGCGATACTTTTGGTCACGCGGCAGGTAAACCAGTTGCCCCATGCGCGTCAGCGTGTGCGTGAGCCGCGACACTGTCGAGCGCGGCAGGCCGCAGCGGTTTGAAATCTCGAGATTGCCGAGCCTTGCCTCGTGGCCCTCGAAGCATCGCAACACATCGAACGCGCGCGACACCACCTGGATGACATCACCCTCACCGGCTTCGCCAGCGAGCGCACCTTGCCTACTCAACCGCTCCGAACGTCGTCCCATGTTCCCTACCGTTGTGTTCCGCTCTGCGGAATTAAATTCCACTTGCAGACGAAGCTACCTCAGGCATTTTGCGACGACAACAAAAAGGCGATTGGCATGCCAGAAATAAAGATCGTCACTGAAATCGCGGGGCGCATTTGCGCAACTCCCGTGCAGGTTGGAGGAACCGTTGCGGATGGTGACGACGTTGTGGTCGTCGAAGCGATGAAGATGGAGATCCCGGTGCCTTCGCCTGCCAGCGGCACGATCACATCGCTTCTGGTGAAGCTCGACGATGTCGTTGCCGAGGGACAGGCGATCGCGATCGTCGCGAACTGACTGCGTCATCCCTGGTTTCCGCGACAATCTGTCAGTCGCATTCCAGCATGCGCGGTACGGCGTTGCCATTGCCTGATGCGGATGACATGATCCGATTCAAATAAAAATCTGTTTCAAACAAAGAATGAAAGTCCTCGCGGCAAACGCGAGGATCATTGGAGGGAAACATGCTTCGTGGGCTGCTCGTGCTCGCGCCTGCCTTGGTGGCGGGCATTTCTTTTGCGTCTACACGCTATGCATTCGCCGAAGACGTCAAGCTGCCGGCGACATTGACGTTCACCGCCTATGACACCGGCACCGCCGGTTTCAACATCGCGGTCGGCGTCGGCAAGATGATGAAGGACAAATACAGCACCGACGTGCGCGTGCTGCCCGCGGGCAACGACGTCGCCCGCCTCGCGCCGCTGCGCGCCAAACGCGCGGCCTCCGCCGCGATGGGATCGGGTACCTATTTCGCGCAGGAAGGCGTGTTCGAGTTCGGCTCGAAGGAATGGGGGCCGCAGCCGCTCCAGATCCTGCTCTCGACGGTCGACTGCAATTGCGGTTCGCTTGCCGTCGCAGCCGACACTGGCGTGAAAGAACTGAAAGACCTGAAAGGCAAGCGCGTCGGCTTCGTGGTCGGCTCGCCCGCGCTGAACCAGAATTCGCTCGCCGTGCTCGCCTTCGCCGGCCTGACGCAGAAGGACGTCAAGGCCGTCGAGTTCGCCAGCTATGGCGCGATGTGGAAAGGGCTGATCAACAACGACGTCGATGCCGCCTTCGGCACCACCATCACCGGCCCCGCCAAGGAAGCCGAGACCTCGCCGCGCGGCCTGATCTGGCCGCCGTTGCCGGCCAAGGACAAGGAAGGCTGGGCGCGGATGCAGAAGGTCGGCTCGTTCTTCTTCCCGCAGGTCGCGACCTGCGGCGCCGGCATCTCGCCGGAGAAGCCGGTCGAGCTCGGCAACTACCCCTACCCGATCTTCGTCGCCTACGCCTCGCAGCCCGCCGACCAGGTCTACGCCATCACCAAGGCGATGATCGTGAACTACGATGCCTACAAGGACTCCGCGCCCGGCGCCGGCGGCCTTGCCGCCGATCGCCAGACCAAGAACTGGGTGGTGCCGGTGCATCCGGGCTCCGTGAAGGCGCTCAAGGAAGCCGGCCAATGGAGCGATGCGCAGGACGCGCACAACAACAAGCTGTTCAAGCGCCAGGAGGTGTTAGCTGTCGCCTGGACCGAGTACGGCAAGTCCAATCCACCGTCGGACGAAAAAGCCTTCCTCGACGGCTGGATGACGGCGCGCGCCGCGGCACTGGCCAAGGCCGACATGCCGAACGGGTTTGACTGATCGTTAGACTTGCCTGCCGCAGATCGTTTTGAGGAGAGCGCCGATGTCAGAGACTGCGGCAGCGCCGGCGAAGAAGATTGAGTCTAGGGATCCGCATCTCGGCGCCGCCGCTGACTTGCAGGAGGCCGAGGTCACGCGCGTCCGTACCTTGAAGGGCGCGTGGCGCTGGGTATTGATGGTTGCCACGGCGGCCACCATCCTCCTCTGCGTCAACCAGCAATTCTCGCTGCGGTTCTTCATCGACTACACCCAGCTCAACACCGAATATTTCTACCTGCTGATCGCCTTGATGCTGCCGTTCACCTTCCTGATCTTCCCGGGATCGGAGAAGGCGCCGCTCGACCGCATCCCCTGGTACGACCTTCTGCTGTTCGCGGCGACCTTCGGCTCGGCGATCTGGCTGATGCTCAATATTCGCAAGGCGGCGCAGCTCGGCTGGGAGTTCGACGGCGCGCCCACCAACGTGATCGCCGCCGGGCTCGTGATGTGGTTCGTGCTGATGGAAGCATTGCGCCGCACCGGCGGCTGGAGCCTCTTGCTCAGCGTGCTGCCCTTCACGCTCTATCCGCTGTTCGCGGATTCGAGCTGGCTCGGGCCGTTCCGCGGCACGCAATCGACGCTGCAGCAGACCACCTCCTATCACATGCTCTCCGGCGAGAGCCTGCTCGGGATTCCCATCCAGGCCTTTGCCGACACCGTGATCGGCTTCCTGGTGTTCGGCACCGCACTGATGATGACGGGTGCGGGAAAGTTCTTCATCAACATCGCCTTTGCGATGTGCGGCACCTTCCGCGGTGGCGCGGCAAAGGTCTGCGTGTTCGCCTCCGGCCTGCTCGGCACCGTCGGCGGCAGCATCGTCTCCAACGTGCTGACCGCCGGCACGATGACGATCCCCGCAATGAAGAAGACCGGCTTCACGCCGTCCTATTCCGGCGCGATCGAGGCCTGCGCCTCGACCGGCGCGGTGCTGGCACCACCGGTGCTGGGAGCCACGGCTTTCGTCATGGCACAGTTCATGAACACGGGCTATGCCGACGTTGCGCTCGCCGCGACCATTCCCTCGATCCTCTATTACGTCGGCCTGTTCGCGCAGGTCGACGCCTATGCCGCCCGCCACAAGCTGAAAGGCCTGCCGCGCGCCGAGCTGCCGCGGTTCTGGGATGCTTTCAAGGACGGCTGGTACTATCTGTTCGTGATCGTCGTGCTCGTGGTGATGCTGCTCTACTTCAAGCGCGAGAGTCACGCGCCGTTCTATGCCTCCGTGCTGCTGGTGATCCTGCACCAATGGTCGGGTCCGGCGCGCTGGAAGCTCGGCAACACCCTGGTGCTGGCGGCCTCGATCGCGGCAACGGCGGCAATGTTCTGGTTCGGCGTGCTCAACGCCGCGCTGTGGGGCATGTGCCTCCTGGCGGCGCTGAACGAATTCTTCCCGGGCAAGAACTGGGGCGGCGCGCGCTGGCTGCAATTCCTCGAGCTCAACGGCAAGACGTTCGTCGAGCTGATCGCGATCCTCGCAGGCTGCGGCCTGTTGATCGGCGCCTTCTCGCTCACCGGCGTGATCTCGAGCCTCGCCAACGATCTGCTCAGCATCGCGGGCGGCGATGCATTCCTGCTGCTGATCATGTGCGCGATCACCAGCCTGATCCTCGGGCTCGGGCTGACCACGACCTCCTGCTACATCTTTCTCGCCATTCTGGTCGCGCCCGCGCTGGAGAAGCTCGGGCTCAACAAGATGGCGGTGCACATGTTCATCTTCTACTGGGGCATGCTGTCCTCGATCACCCCGCCGGTGGCAATCGCCTCCTTCGCGGCGGCCGGTATCGCCGGCGCGCCCGCGATGAAGACGGGCTGGGAGAGCATGTGGGTCGGCAGCATCATCTACTTCATCCCGTTCTTCTTCGTGCTCAATCCGGCGCTGCTGCTCCAGGGTCCCAATCCGTATCTGGAGGCGTTCGGGCTCACGGGGCTTGCCTGTTTCGGCATCCTCTTCATCTGCGGCGGCATCCAGGGCTACCAGTCCTTCGTCGGCGACTTGCGCGGCGCGGGGATGCTGGAATGGCCGATCCGCGTGCTGCTGGTGATCGGCGGCTTCGTGGTCGCCACGCCCGGCGGCGGCATCATGCCGCTGTCCCAGATGCAGGTGACGCTGCTCGGCCTTGCCATCCTCGCGCCCACGGTTTTGATCGCCCTGCTGCTGGTCCGGCGGCAAACGCCGATGCCGAACGGGTTGCGCACACCCTGATTGCGTTGCACAAGAGAGGCGATGACATCGCCTCTCGCCTCCGCCTGGACCCGCTCGAACCCGCCTTTGCTGCGGTTTCTGAATACGTGCCTCAACGAATTCTCGGCCGAAACGTCCGGCCATGTGGCCGACTACATCCCCGAACTCGGCAAGGCCGACCCTGCCTATTTTGGCATCAGCCTCGCGACGCTGGACGGCCACGTCTATGAAGTGGGCGACAGCCGGGTGCCCTTCACCATCCAGTCGATGTCAAAGCCGTTCGTGTTCGCGCTGGCGCTGGACCTCCTGGGCGCGGCGAAGGTCGAGAGTGCGATCGGCGTCGAGCCCTCGGGCGATCCCTTCAACTCGATCCGGCTCAATTCCGACAACCATCCGTTCAACCCGATGGTCAATGCCGGCGCGATCGCCTGCACCGGGCTGATCTACGACAGCAAGGGCGCGGAGGCTTTTGAGCAGATCCGGCTTGCCCTCAGCCGCTTCGCCGGCCGCGACCTCGGCGTGGACGAGGCTGTCTACAGCTCCGAGAGCCAGACCGGCGACCGTAATCGCGCGATCGGCTATCTGCTCAAGACCAATGCGGTGATCTCGGACAACGTCGCCGGCGTGCTCGACGTCTATTTCCGGCAATGCGCGGTGCTGGTCACCGCACGCGACATTGCGGTGATGGCGGCAACGCTCGCCAATCGCGGCGTCAACCCTGTTACCGGCGAGCAGGTGCTGACGCCCTATGCGATCTCGCGCACGCTGTCGGTGATGACGTCGTCGGGCATGTACGACTATGCCGGCGAATGGATCTACCGGATCGGCATCCCCGCCAAGAGCGGCGTCGGCGGCGGCATTCTGGCCGCGCTGCCCGCGCGTCTCGGCCTCGGCAGCTATTCGCCAAAACTCGACAAGCACGGCAACAGCGTGCGCGGCATCAAGGTCTGCGAGGCGCTGTCCTCGCACTACGACCTGCACATGCTCAACCGCAGCGACGACGCGCGCAACGCCGTCATCGCCGATTACGACATCGGCAAGAGTCCGTCCCGCCGCGTGCGCCGGCCGCAGGAGCGCGAGATCCTCGCCGCGCATGAGCAGGAGGTGCGGATCATCGAGCTGGTCGGCACGCTGTCGTTGTCGGCGGTCGACTACGTCTCGCGCCGGCTCGCCGGGCGGCCGCGGCCGCAATTCGTGATCTTCGACCTCCATCGCGTGACCTCGACCACGCGCGCCGGTGCGCGGCTCGTCGCTGAAGTCTTCGAGGAGCTCGCCGCACTCAATGTCACCGTGGTCCTGTCCGGTGTCCGGCGCGCCTCGAAGGAATGGAACAGCTTGCGCGAATGGACGGCGGAGCTGAAGAACGTCCGCGACTTCTACCTGCTCGACACCGCGATCGAATGGGCCGAAGACCAGATCGTCTACCGCTATGGCGGCTCGATCGACTTTCATGAGACCACCGAGCTCGCCGAACAGCCGCTGCTGGCAGGGCTGAGCGAGCAAGAGCTGACCGATCTCGCCTCGCTCTGCACCATCGGGACCTATCAGTCCGGCGCAAAAATCCTCACCACCGGCGATCCCGCCGACGCGCTGTACTTCCTGCGCAGCGGCGCCGTGCACGTCACGCTGCCCGACGGCGTGAGGTTGGCAACGCTCACCGCCGGCATGGCGTTCGGCGAGATGGCGCTGCTGGAGCCGACCCGCTCGGCCGACGTCTTCGCCGACATGGCGGCGACGGCGTTCGAAGCGCCGCTGAAGGAGTTCGAGCGCTTCCGCGAGCAGCACCCGCGCGCCAGCGAGTGCATCATGCGCAACCTCGCCCGGCTGCTGGCCGACCGCCTGATCGTCGCCAATGCCAAGGTGGATATTCTGACGTCGACGTGAGCCGCCTAGCGGCTCGCCGCCTCGCTGATCCGCCGCTTGATCTTGGCGGCGCTGGCCTTCAGCAATTCGGACGGCTGTTGGCCGGTCGCGGCGCACAGGCAGGCCCAGTAGTAGATGACATCGCCGAGCTCTTCGACGAGACCCGCCTTGTCGAGCCAGTCGTCGCGCAGCAGCTTCTTGATGTGCTCGGCGACCTCGCCGGATTCACCGGCGAGGCCGAGCCCGAGATAGGACAGGCGCTCGTTCGAGGGATGCTCATCAACTTTCGCGATGGTGGCGGCCCAGGCCGCGTATTCGTCGATCGTCATGAGCATCCCTCTCCGCGGATTTTGGATCAGCCCACCACTTCGGTGACGGGCTGGAGATCGATCTCGAACGTCTCCAAGAACTTTGACGTCATGATGTAGAAGCCGACCGAGAGCTGGAGCTCGACCAGCGCGGCCGGCGTCAGCTTCGATGCGATCGCCTTGAACGTCGCATCCGTCGGCTTGTTCAGTTTCACGATCTCGTCGGTGAGGGCGAGCGCTGCGCGCTGCACCTCGTTGAAGCAGGTCGCGGCCTGCCAGTTCTCGAGCGCCTCGTTCTGCTCGTCGGTGACGCCGACATTCTTGCCGATGCGCTTGTGCGCGACGATCTCATACGGTGCCTCGCACAGGATACCGGTGCGCGTGATCGCAAGCTCGCGCACGACCGGATCGAGCTCGCCCTTGTGCCTGATCGCGCCGCCAAGACGGCAGTACTGCTCAAAGTAGCTCGGCGAGTGCGCCATCATCCGGAAGATGTTGGCGTGGCGGTTCTTGTCGAGGATTTCGCGGGTACGGTCGGATGCCTTGGACGGGTCGCTGTACTGAATGCGGGCCATGATTTTCCTGAAGTTTTCCCAGATCTTTTGATGCTTTTTGTCGCCATCGGCGAGAGTTCCCTGAAACTGTAATTGCGAGCGGACGCAGGAGCAACATTATCGAGTCAAAATGCCGCCGCATTGCTGATCGACCCTGACACAGTCGATATTCGCCGCGTGGGGACAAATCGCGGCGGATACTCGCAAGGGGTGTTCCGAGTAAAAAACGATTGGCCGTCGTGCGCGCTTACCGCGCAACGATGAGTCACGCCCAAGTCTAGGGAGAAAAAGGCATGAAGGAAGCCACCAAGGGGGCGGCCTCGGGAGCGCTCGCGCACATGCTGGCGGTGACGGCGATGCTCGTCATCGCCAGCATATTGTTCTACGGGCGTTGAGTTAAGCGTTCTGAGTGTTTTCGTCGTTCCGGGGTGGCTCTCGCACAGGCCAGGCCCAGAATACCCGTTCCAGGTTCGGTCCCTCAGACCGCCCCCGAATGACGGATCCTACTATTTGATCTTGGCAAAGTACGGCACGAGCTTTCCGGCGAACGGCTTGAAGCTCGCGACAACCGAATCGCCGATGGCGAGTCCATTGTCACCATGCGCCATCATGCGAAAACCCTCGGCGCAATCGACCAGCAGGATGTTATAGGGCACGTGCGCGCGTGTCTCGGGCGTTGCGGCGCGGCAGACCAGCGAGGTTGCGTACACCCTGCCCTTGCCGCTGGCGCGCGCTTCGTGCGGCTCCGATGCGCCGCAGGCCGCGCAGAAGGCGCGGTGGAAATACTGGACATGGCCGCAGGAGCTGCAGGTCTGGTAGGTGATCGCCTGCTCGCCCTCGGTCCAGCCCGCTAGACGTTCAATCATCGCACCCGCTCCAGAAACATGCTGACATGGGACGACAGCACGCCGCCATCGCCGTGCAGCAGCGCGATCGAGGCGTCGCGCACCTGGCGATTCGCCGCTCGCCCCGTCATCTGCAAATGCGCCTCGACCAGATGCGCCATGGCGCCGCCGACGCCGCAATGGCCGTAGCTGAGCAGGCCGCCATGGGTGTTCAGCGGCATCGCGCCGTCACGGCCGAAATGACCGGCGCGGACGCGCGCAGCCGCCTCGCCGCGGCCGGCCAGGCCGAGGTCTTCCAGCAGCATGGCCAGCGTGATCGTGAAACTGTCGTAGATCGCGGCGTAGCGCACGTCGGAAATCGCAAGACCTGCAGCCTGCTTGGCGCGCGCGATGGAGATCTCGGCGCCGAGCTCGCTGAGCGCGGGCGCGGCGGTGACGTGCTGATGCGTATGCGCCTGGGCGCAGCCGCGGATGCGGACGCCCGTCTCCCCGGTTCGCTCGCGGCTGATGACGAAGGCGGCGCCGCCATCGGACACCGGGCAGCAGTCGAGCAGTTTTAAGGGCATCGCCACCGGCTTCGAAGCCATGACGTCGACGACCGTGATGGGATCGTGGAATTGCGCACCGGGATGCGTGCAGGCATGGCTGCGCATCAGCACCGCGAACTCGGCGAGGTCTTCTTCGCTCACCCCGTATTCGTGCATGTACCTGCTGGCAACGAGGCCGTAATAGGCCGGGATGGTCGGGCCCAGCGGCACCTCGTAGTCGGGATGGCCGACCTGCGCCAGCGCCTGGATCGAGGCGTCGCGGCTCTGTCCGGTGAGGCGGTTCTCGCCGGCAACGACAAGCACGTTACGCGCGACACCGGCGTCCACGAGATGATGCGCGAGCATCGTCATCGCCAGCCCCGTGGCGCCGCCGACCTGCACGGCATGGGCGTAGGACGGGCGAATGCCAAAATGCTCGGCGAACACGGTGGCGAGCATGATGTGCGGGGAGACGGTGGAGTAGCCGCAAAGGATGCCGTCGACCTCGGCGCGCTTCAGCCCGGCGTCGTCGAGCGCAGCCTGCGCGGCCTTGCTCATCAGGTCGAGCGAGGATGAGCCCTCGTGCTTGCCGAAAGGCGTGAGGCCGACGCCGGTGATGAAGCTCATGCTCTCTCCTCCTCGTCATTCCGGGGCGCGACGAAGTCGCGAGCCCGGAATCCATCGCGCGGCATCACTGGAGGATGAATGGATTCCGGGCTCGCGCCCAAGTGGGCGCGCCCCGGAATGACGGATGAAAGAGTCATCGCCATTCCCCCTTACTCCGGCGCCGAACGCGTGACGCCATCGCGAACCATGGCCGCGATCTCATCCTGGGAGTAGCCGATCTCGCCCAAGATCTCCGCGCCGTGCTCGTTGAGCCGCGGCGCCAGGCGCACCGGCTCGGCCTCGGTCTCGGACCATGTCGCCGTCACCTTCATGCTGCGGATCGGACCTTCGGTCGGATGGGTGACCACCGGGAAGAAGCCGGTCGCCTCCAGATGCTCGTCGTGCAGGATCGAGGCGAGGTCATGCATCGGCATGACCGGCACGTCCGCCCTGGTGAGCAGCTCGATCCACTCCGCGGTCGTGCGTGTTTCAAAAATGCGCGCGAGCTCGGCATAGACGACGTCGATATTGGCGGCGCGGCCGGCGAAGGTTGCGAATTTGGGATCGGCCCGCAGATCGTCGCGCCCCGTCGCCTTGAAGAAATTCTCCCACTGCTTGTCGTTGTAGACGATGACGCTGAGATAGCCGTCCGAGGTCTTGTAGGGCCTGCGATCGCGCGAGAGATGGCGGGCATAGCCGCCCTTGTCGAGTGGCGGCTCGTAAGTCAGCCCGCCCATGTGGTCGCCCATGACGAAGCCGGCCATGGTCTCGAACATCGGGATGTCCAGACGTTGGCCGCGGCCGGTGCGGTCGCGGTGCACGAGGCTGGCGCAGATCGCGCCGACCGCGGTGAGGCCGACGATGCGATCGACCAGCGCGTTCGGCACATAGCGCGGCACGCCATCGCCGGTCTGCGCCATCAGCGCCGGCAACGCGGTGGCGCCCTGGATCAGATCGTCATAGGCGGGCTTTGCGGCATAGGGGCCGTCCTGGCCGAAACCGAACACGCCGGCATAGACGAGGCGCGGGTTGATCTCGGAGACGACGTCGTAGCCGAGTTGCAGCCGCGCCATCGCCTGCGGACGGACGTTGTAGACCAGCACGTCGGCGTCTTTGAGAAGCCGCAGCACTGCCTCGCGGCCGGCCGGTTTCTTCAGGTCGAGGCAGATCGAGCGCTTGCTGCGGTTGGTGTTGAGGAACACCGGGCCCATGCCGGCATGTCGCATCGGGCCGATCAGACGGGTGACGTCGCCGTCGAGCGATTCCACCTTGATGATTTCAGCACCGTAATCGCCGAGCATCTGGGTCGCGTAGGGCCCCATCAGCACGGTGGTCATGTCGATGACCTTGATGCCCTTCAGCGGCCCCATCGTTCGCTCCCGATTGCGCGGGCTCTGGAAAGCGGCCCAGCGATTTCGGTCCAGCTAAAGACGGCGACGGCGCGCGCGCAAGGGCGGCCGGGGTATGGCCGCATGCGCCACGCGGCGAGATCGGCCGCTATTTCTTCTGGCGGGATTCGCGGATCTTCAAGAGCCGCTCGAGCTCGTCATTCTGCTGGTTGATGCGGTCGGCGATCCGCGACTCGCTCTGCTCGCCGGAGGCGGCCGCGGCCTGCTCAATGAGCTGGCGGATATTGTCCTCGAGGATCGCGATGCGATCGTTCAGTGCTTCGAGAGAAAGTGAATCTTCGTAGGCATTGCTCATGATGCGCGTCTCGCCAATCAATCAGGAGCCATAGGGTGGGCAAAGCGAAGCGTGCCCACCATGATCTAACGCAAGGAAAAGGTGGGCACGGCGCCAGCGCGCCTTTGCCCGCCCTACGAGAGCTTACTTCAGTGGCTCGAGCACCGAAACGTAATTGGCGACGGCCGCTCCGCCCATGTTGAAGATGCCGCCGAGTTTGGCGTTCTTGAGCTGCATGCCCTCAGGCGCCTGCCCGGCAAGCTGCATCGCGGTCATCACATGCATGGAGACGCCGGTGGCGCCGATCGGGTGGCCCTTGGCCTTCAGGCCGCCGGACGGATTGACCGGCAGTTTGCCGTCCTTGAGGGTCCAGCCCTCCTTGATGGCGCGGGCGCCCTGCCCCCTCGGCGTCAGGCCCATCGCTTCGTACTCGATCAGCTCGGCGACGGTGAAGCAGTCATGGGTCTCGACGAAGGAGAGATCGGACAGGGTCACGCCGGCCTTCTCCAATGCACGCTGCCAGGCAATCGTGCAGCCCTCGAACTGCAGGATGTCGCGCTTGGACATCGGCAGGAAGTCCTGGGCGTGCGCGGTGGCGCGGAAACCGATCGACTTGCTCATGCCCTTGGCGGTCTCGGCGTCCGCCAACACCAGCGCCGCGGCGCCGTCGGAGACCAGCGAGCAGTCGGTGCGCTTCAGGGGGCCGGCCACGTAAGGATTCTTCTCGCTCTCGGCGCGGCAGAAGTCGAAGCCAAAATCCTTGCGCATCTGCGCGAAGGGGTTGGCGACGCCGTTCTTGTGGTTCTTGGCCGCGATCAGCGCCAGCGCATCGGACTGGTCGCCGTATTTCTGGAAATAGGAGCTGGCGATCTTGCCGAACACGCCGGCGAAGCCGCCGACGGTGTCGCCGTCCTCAGGCAGGTAGGAGGCCTTGAGCAGGTTCTTGCCGATCTCCGGGCCCGGGGTACGGGTCATCTGCTCGACGCCGACGACGAGCACGATTTTGGCGGCGCCTGCGGCAATCGCGCGCAGGCCCTGATGCACCGCGGCAGAGCCGGTGGCGCAGGCGTTCTCGACGCGGGTTGCCGGCTTGAAGCGCAGCTTCGGGTCGGCCTGGAGCACCAGCGAGGCGGTAAAATCCTGCGGCGAGAAGCCCGCATTGAAATGGCCGAGCACGATCTCGTCGACATCGGAGGCGGAAATGCCGGCATCGGCCAGCGCCTCATTGGCAACGCGGGTGACGAGGCTTTCGACGGTTTCGGTGTCGAACTTGCCGAACGGCGTATGCGCCCATCCGACGATGCTGGCGGTCATGGTCTCTTCTCCCTGGGGTCTTTCACCTGAGCTAAGTCTTAGCCCAGGGATGGCAAGACTTCACGCAGGTTTAAGGGCCTGGAGGGTGCGCTGGCAGATGGCAGTTATGCCGGCCCAGTTCCCGGCCCTGATCTCCGCCGTCGGGCACAGCCAGGAACCGCCGACCGCGACCACGTTCGGCTCGGCGAGCCAGGTCGCCGCATTGGCCTCGCCGACCCCGCCGGTCGGGCAGAACCGTACGTTCGGGAACGGGCCGCCGAGCGCGCGCAGGCCCTTGATGCCGCCGGCCTGCTCAGCCGGGAAGAACTTTGCGACGTCGAAGCCGTGGGACAGCGCCATCATCAATTCGGAGGCCGTGGCGATGCCCGGCGCGAACGGCAAGGAGCTGTGGGCCGCGGCCTTCAGGAGATCGGGGGTCAGGCCCGGGCTGATGCCGAACGCGACGCCGAGCTTCTCGACACGGGTGAAGTCGGCCGGATTGAGGATCGTGCCGATGCCGACGACCGCATCGGGCACCTCGGCCATGATCGCCCGCGCCGCCTCGATCGCGACGGGGGTGCGCAGGGTCACCTCCAGCGTGCGGACGCCGCCGTCGACCAGCGCGCGCGCCAGCGGCACGGCGTCCTGGATACGCTCGATGGTGAGGACGGGAATGACGGTCGCGGCCTTGAACAGCGCGACGAGGTGGTTCTGTTGGGCGGCGGTGGTCATGGGAGCTCGATTTCGCTTGGTCGCTGTTACTTGGTGGCTTGGCGGGAGGCCGCCGGCCGGTGCCGTTTCTTCGGCGGCATGGCATAGCCCGGAATGATGGCGCCGGGATAGCAGATCACGAGGCTGGCAAGACGATGGCCGGCCTGGGCGGCCTCGACCGGCTCGGCGCCGGCGAGCCGGGCCGCGATATAGGCCGCGGCGAAGCTGTCGCCGGCGGCCGTGGTGTCGACCACGGGTTTTGTCATGGGCTCGGCGCGGACCTCGTGGGTCCCGCCGGGGAAGCGCAAGAGGCTCACCGGCTCGGCCAGCCGGAACACCAGCTCGGGCGTCGGAATGCGCGCCATCAGCTGCTCGTGGCTTTCGCCGGGCCAGAGCGCGAGCAGATCCTCGGTCGAGGTCAGCACGATATCGGCAGCCGCAAACGCCGCGGCAAACACCTCGCGCGCGACGTCGCGATCGGGCCAGCCGCGTGCGCGGAAATTGGTGTCGAACACGAAGCGGGTGCCGAGCAGGCGCGCGCGCTTGATCGCCGCGAACAAGCGCTCGCGGCCAGCCTGATCGTAGATCGAGAGCGTGATCGCGGAGAGATAGACGATGTCGTAGCTCATCAGCGAGTTGAGCAGCTCGTCGGTCTCCGGCAGGCTCATCAGCTGCCGCGCCGCCGCGCTGTCGCGCCAGTGGAAGAACTGGCGCTCACCCTTGGCATCGGTCTGGATCATGTAGAGGCCGGGCAGCTTGCCCGGCAGCCGCACGACGCGCCGCGTGCCGACGCTCTCCGCATTCCAGGCGGCGATCATCTCATCGCTGAGCGCATCGTCGCCGAGCGCGGTGAGATAATCGACCTTGACCTCGAGCCGGGCGAGATACACGGCCGTGTTGAGGGTGTCGCCGCCGAAGCCGCGCGAGTAGAGCCCACCGCCCTGCCCCCCTTGGGCCTGCCGGAGCTCGACCATGCATTCGCCGATGCAAGCAACGCTCGCCATCGTCATATCCACGCTGTTCATCGGTTAGGTCAGGCGACGAAGTTGCCGCCGAGCTCGTCTTCGATGTGAATGCGGATGATATCGTCGAAAGTCTTCTCGGCGGTGGTGAAGCCGAGCTCACGCGACCGCTTTGCGTCGAAATTGCGCGGCCAGCCGCCGACGATGCCGACGATGAAGGGATCGGGCTCGCGCTTGATGCGGGCGGCGACCTTTTCGCCGGCAACCCGCTTCAAGGCTGCGATCTGCTCGCCGACGGTGGCCGACAGGCCCGGCATGGTCAGGTTGCGGCGCGGGCCGACGGTGGCGAGGTCCATGGTGCCGGCGTGGAGCAGGAAGCCGACCGCGGAGCGCGGCGTGGCGTGCCAGTGGCGGACGTCCTCGGAGACCGGGAGCACCGCTTCCTTGCCGGCCAGCGGCTCGCGCAGGATGTTGGAGAAGAAGCCCGATGCCGCCTTGTTGGGCAGGCCGGGCCGGATGCAGATGGTCGGCAGGCGGATGCCGATGCCGTCCAGGAAGCCGCGGCGCGAATAGTCGGCGAGCAGCAGTTCGCCGATCGCCTTCTGGGTGCCGTAGCTGAGCAGCGGGGTGTGGAAGAACTCGTCGCCGATCGCCTCCGGGAACGGCGCACCGAACACCGCGATCGAGGACGTGAAGACCACGCGCGGCTTGTAGCCGCCGCCGACTAGGCGGATGGCGTCGAGCAGCATCCGCGTGCCGTCGAGATTGATGCGGTAGCCCTTGTCGAAATCAAGCTCGGCCTCGCCCGAGACGATCGCGGCGAGATGGAAGATCACGTCGGGGCGGCCGGCGATCAGCTTCTCGGCCGCGCCCGGGACCGCGAAATCGCCCGAGACGGTCTCGACGGCGAAACCGGCCTTCTCCGGCTTCTTCGGCTCGACCACGTCATGCATGGTGAGCTTGGTGATGTCGCTCTTGCCGAGCCGGCCGTCGCGCAGCAGCCGTTCACAGAATTTGCGGCCGACCATGCCGGCGGCGCCGAGAACCAGAATGTGCAAGAGCTCAACTCCTTCTTATTGGCCGGAGCGCGCCGCTCCTGACGCGCCCTCAGGCAAGCCCCGCGATCATTCCTTCACGGCGCCGGTCATCGCCGACACATAATGCTCCACGAAGAAGGCGTAAAGGATGACGAGCGGCAGCGAGCCGGCCAGCGCGCCCGCCATCAGCGAACCCCAGCGGTAGATGTCGCCGTCCACGAACTCGTTGACGATCGCAACCGGCACCGTCTTGTTGCTGGTCGATTGCAGGAACGTCAGGGCGTAGATGAACTCGTTCCAGCACAGGGTGAAGCAGAAGATGAAGGCCGAGATCAGGCCGGGAATGGCGAGCGGCAGCACGATCTTGATCAGGATCTGCCAGCGGCTCGCCCCGTCGATCAGGGCGCATTCCTCGAGCTCGAACGGGATGGTCTTGAAATAGCCCATCAACAGCCAGGTCGAGAACGGGATCAGGATGGTCGGATAGGTCAGGATCAGCGCCAGCGGCGAATCGAACAGGCCGTACTGGAACACGACGGTGGCGAGCGGAATGAACAAGATCGACGGCGGCACCAGATAGGCGAGGAAGATCAGACCGCCGACCAGATGGGCCCCCTTGTAGCGCAACCGCACGATGGCATAGGCGGCCAGCACGCTCGCGACGATCGAAAGCACCGTCGCGCAGACGGCCACGTACATCGTGTTCCAGAGCCAGTGCGGGTAGTAGCTCTCGAACAGCAGCTTGTGGAAGTGCTTGAACGTCGGATTCCAGGTCCAGAACGGATTGTACCTGTCGAGATCGAGCAGCTGCTCGTCGGGCTTCACCGAGGTCAGCGCCATCCAGTAGAACGGGAACAGCAGGATGACGACGATGATTGCGAGCGGCAGATACAGCGTCACGATCCGGCGCGGCACCGACTGCAGATAGCTCATGCCTTCGCTGTGATCGGCCGTAGGCGACGAGCCCGACAGCACATTCTTGAGATCGATGGATCTGGTGGGCAGGTCAGTCATTGCTCTCTCCCTGCTGCCACTTGCGACGCTGCAGGCCGAACCAGGACACCATGATCGCAGCGAGCAGGAACGGAATCATGGCGCTGGAGATCGCGGCCCCCTCGCCCAGCTGGCCGGCGATGATCGCGCGCTGATACGACAGGGTCGCCATCAGATGGGTGGCATTGACCGGGCCGCCGCGGGTCATGGCCCAGATCAGCTGGAAGTCGGTGAAGGTGAACAGCACCGAGAACGTCATGACGACGGCGATGATCGGCGTCAGCAGCGGATAGGTGATGTGCCGGAAATTCTGCCAGCGCGTGGCGCCGTCGAGCGTTGCCGCCTCATAGAGCGACGGCGACACCGTCTGCAGGCCTGCGAGCAGCGTGATCGCCACGAACGGCACGCCGCGCCAGATATTGGCGAAGATCACGCAGATGCGTGCCCAGGTCGTGTCACCAAGGAAGTTGATGTTCTGGTTGATCAGACCGAGGTGCTTCAGCGACCAGGAGATGATGGAGAATTGCGAGTCGAAGATCCACCAGAACGCCAGCGCCGAGAGCACCGTCGGCACGATGAAGGGGATCAGGACCATCGCGCGCAGCATCGCCTTGAACGGCATGTTCTCGTTCAGCAGCAGCGCGAGATAGAGCCCGATCGCAAATTTGAGAGCGCTGGCGACGAAGGTGTACAGGAGCGTGTTGAACACCGACAGCCAGAAGATGGAATCGTCCCACAGCCACTCATAGTTCTCGGTGGCGACGAAGTGCCCGACCCTGCCGATACGGGTGTCCGTGAAGGACAGCCAGATGCCGAGCCCCAGCGGATAGGCCAGGAAGAAGATCAGGAACGCCATGGCCGGCACCATGAACCAGAAGCCGAGCCAGTTGCGATTGTGTTTGAGCTGGTTCCAGGCGCTCGCCTCGCTCATCTGAGGCTTGGCCCGGGGAATTGCGACATCAGCCATGCCCGATATCCCTGATCGAAATGTTGACGAGCAGGCGGCCGGATGGCCGCCCGCCCCGTGACCGTTAGCGATAGATTCGCTTCAGCTGGCGCTCGGCTTCCGACATCGCGCCCTTCGCGTCCTTGGCGCCGGTGCAGTAGTTGGCGAACATGTCGACGACGATGAAGTCGGCGATCGCGGTCGCCGCCTTCTCACCGACGGTGCCAATGCCGGCCGCCGGCAGCGTACGCTTGGAAGCCTGCGAGAACACGGCGTTCTTGGGATCCGCCGTCCAGATCGGCGCCGACTCGTAGGCGTTCAGGGTCTGCGTCAGATAGCCCTGCGCGCCGTCCAGCCACTTCTCGTAGTTCTCCTTCTCCAGCATGAAGGCAACGAAGGCCTTCGCCGCATTCGGATATTTGGTGAAGTTGAAGGCGAGGATCGGCAGCGCGAGCTGCAACTCGGTCGGCTTGCCGACCGGTCCGACCGGCCAGAGCGCGTGATAGGTGTCTTCGGTGAGCTCCTTCTTGGTCGGGTCGGTCTTGGCGGCCACGTAGATCGAGATGCCGTTCGCCGTGCAATAGAGCTCGCCGGCGAGGTACGCCTTGTTGTTGGAAGAGTCGTTCCAGGACGCCGTGCCCGGGATGAAGCTCTCATACAGCGCCTTGCAATACTCCAGCGCCTTCGCCGTCTCCGGCGAATTGATGATGATCTTGTCGTTCTGGTCGACCGTGTAGGCGCCGTGGCCCCAGAGCACCCAGTGCAGCCACGAATTGCCGTCGCCCGAGGCATGGCCGAGGGCGAAGCCGGCCGGCGTGTTGTTCGCCTTCAGGGCCTTGCACATCTCGAGGAAGCCGGGGAAGTCCTTCGGGAATTCCTTGAAGCCGGCCTTGTCGAGCGCCGACTTGCGGTAGGTCATGTAACCGCCGTTGGTCGCGACGGGAATGCCGAGCCAGTCGTCGCCGAGCTTGCAGGTCTTGGCCGCCGCATCGGTCCAGCCGCCATATTTCTTGCCGAGATAATCGGCGACGTCATTCATCTTCAGGACTTTGGTGGGGAAGAGCTGCGGCAGCGTGTGCAGACCCCAGGCAAGATCGAGCCCCGAGCCGGTGTTTGCCGCAACCGAGGCCTTCGGCTGCACGTCCTCGAAGGACTCGCTGAACACGTTCATCTCGGTGCCGGTCGCGGCCTTGAACGCCGCCACCATCTGGTTGAACGCATCGTCTTCCGCCGGCACGAAACGCTTCCACCGCATCACGGTCAGCTTGGCGCCCGGCTCGGCCTTCCAGGGCGCGCTCTGTGCCCAGGCCCTGGCAAAGTCGAACAGCGCCGGCCCGGTCAGCATGCCGGTCGCAGCCAGAGCCGTTCCGCCTTGAAGCAGAGTCCGGCGGGTAAAGTCTTGCATGGTGTCCTCCCTGTGATGCTTTTTGTTGTCTTATGCCTTGTCGTCTTATGCCCTAGGCATTCATGCGCTTGCCCGTCGCATCGTCGAACAGATGGACCAGCGATGGGTCGGGCTTCAGCCGCACCTTGTCGCCCGGATTGAACTGGTGGCGCTCGCGGAAGACGGCGACGACCTGCTCGCCGCCGAGCTTGGCGAACACCTGCGTCTCCGAGCCGGTCGGCTCGACCACGATGATCTCGGCCTCGGCACCGTCGTCGGCAATGGTGAAATGCTCGGGCCGCACGCCGTAGACGGCGGGACGGCCGTCGGAGGCCGCAGGCGCCGTCTTGAGCGGAAGCTTGACGCCGTTCGGTCCCTCGAAGGTCGCAACGCCGTTGACCCGCACATGCCCCTTGAGGAAGTTCATGGCGGGCGAGCCGATGAAGCCGGCGACGAACTGGTTCTCCGGCTTGTCGTAGAGCTCGAGCGGCGTGCCCATCTGCTCGACGATGCCGTCATGCATGACGACGATCTTGTCGGCCATGGTCATGGCCTCGATCTGGTCGTGGGTGACGTAGACGGTCGTGGTCTTCAGCCGCTGGTGCAGCTCCTTGATCTCGGTGCGCATCGCGACGCGCAGCTTGGCGTCGAGGTTCGACAGCGGCTCGTCGAACAGGAAGACCTGGGGATCGCGCACGATGGCGCGGCCCATGGCGACGCGCTGGCGCTGACCGCCGGAGAGCTGGCGCGGATAGCGGTCGAGCAGCGGCGACAGCGCGAGAATCTCGGCGGCGCGCTTGACGCGCTTGTTGATCTCCTCGGAGCCGGCGTTCCGCAGCTTCAGCGAGAAGCCCATGTTGTCGGCGACCGTCATGTGCGGATAGAGCGCGTAGTTCTGGAACACCATCGCAATGTCCCGCTCCTTGGGCTGGACATTGTTGACGACGCGGTCGCCGATCGAGATCGTGCCGGAGGTGATGTTCTCGAGGCCTGCGAGCATGCGCAGGAGCGTCGACTTGCCGCAGCCGGAGGGACCGACCAGGACGACGAACTGGCCGTCTTCGATCGGAATCGTGACGCCGTGCAGGACTTCAAAATTGCCGAACGATTTCCGCACGTCGCGGATTTGCACAGACGACATCTAGCTCCCTCCTCCGACTCAGGCGACGCAACCTTCGCGCCGCCACCGTCTTGTTTTTGTGAACTTCGCCGAACGAAGCCCACTCATGGCAGGCGACATTGTCGGCAGTTTGCGCGGCTTTGGCAATTTGTCTTTGGTTAGTCGTTGCTGGTAGCGCTGTCAACGATCCTTTGTTTGCGACAGTGGCTATGCTAAGAGCAGCAAATGGGTCGAAAACGCACCAAGTCAGGCAAAATCCGGCTGGCGGAAGTCGCCGAGCTTGCCGGCGTGAGCCCGATTACAGCGTCCCGTTTCTTCCGCAATCCCGAAGCGCTGTCGGTGGCCAAGCGGACGCGGGTCGAAAGCGCGGCCAAGGAGCTCGGCTACGTGCCCAACCTTGCGGCACGCGCCCTCGCCTCGCAGCGCACCGAGGTGATCGGTGTCTTGATTCCGTCACTGACCAACAACGTGTTTTCCGACGTGCTGCGCGGCATCTATGACGCCTCCGAAGGCAGCCGTTACTCGATCCAGTTGTCCAACACACGCTACAGTATTCTCCAGGAGGAGAAGCTGCTGCGGCTGTTTCTGGCGCAGAAGCCGGCCGGGCTGATCGTCACCGGCATCGACCAGACCGCGGAATCGCGCGCGATGCTGGAGGCGGCCGACTGCCCGATCGTGCAGATCATGGAGGTCGGGCCCAATCCGGTCGACATGATGATCGGCTTTTCCCACTACGATGCAGCACGCGCGGCGATTGCTCACCTGTTCGCGCAAGGCCGCCGCAAGGTCGGCTTCGTCGGCGCGCGAATGGATCCCAGGGTGCAGCGGCGGCTGGACGGATATGTCTCCGCCATGAAGGATGCCGGCCTGTTCGAGCAACGCCTCGTCGTGACGACGGCGACCCCGACCTCGGTGACGCTCGGCGGCGCCCTGTTCACCGATCTGCTGGCGCGCGAGCCCGACCTCGACGCGGTGTTCTGCGCCAATGACGACCTTGCGCTCGGCGTGCTGTTCGAATGCCGCCGCCGCGAGATCGGCGTCCCCGAGCAGATCGCGATCGTCGGCTTCAATGACCTCGAATTCATGGCCTCCGCCGTCCCCACCCTCACCAGCGTGCGCACCAACCGCTACGAGATGGGCAAGACGGCCGCCACCATGCTGATCGAGGCGATCGAGGGGCGGCGCCCGGAGCATCCGGTGCTCGACCTCGGCTTCAAGGTGATCGAGCGGCAAAGCTCGTCGTCGCGGCTCTCGGACAATAGGCCCGCCCTATCGGGCGGCGCTGCACCGAACAAAATGGTAGCGTTACCAAGCAGCCATGACTAGTATCGAACTTGTGAGGAAACGACCCGCCAACGGGCAGGCAGACCATTGCTCACGCCGTTGGGCATCGCACAAGCCGACAGCCCAAGATTTACGCCGGTGACTGACGCCAGTGCGTTTGCATTGCAGGAGAAAACAATGACAAAAAAGCCAACCAATGGGCACGCGCCCGGTAACGGCACCCGCCGCCACCTTCGCTCGCAGGACTGGTTCAACAACCCGCATAATCCGGGCATGACCGCGCTCTATATGGAGCGCTATCTGAACTACGGCCTCACCCGCGCCGAGCTGCAGTCCGGCAAGCCGATCATCGGCATCGCCCAGACCGGCAACGACCTCTCCCCCTGCAACCGCCACCACATCGAGCTCGCCCACCGCGTCCGCGAAGGCATCCGCGAGGCCGGCGGCATTGCCATGGAATTCCCGACCCACCCCATCCAGGAGACCGGCAAGCGCCCGACTGCGGCTCTCGACCGCAACCTCGCCTATCTCGGCCTGGTCGAGATCCTCTACGGCTATCCGCTCGACGGCGTGGTGCTGACCACCGGCTGCGACAAGACGACGCCGGCCTGCATGATGGCGGCGGCGACCGTGAACCTGCCCGCGATCGTGCTGTCGGGCGGCCCGATGCTGAACGGCTGGCACGACGGCGAGCGCACCGGCTCCGGCACCATCGTCTGGAAGTCGCGCGAGCGGCTCGCCGCCGGCGAGATCGACTATGAGGAGTTCATGGAGATCGTGGCCTCCTCGGCGCCCTCGGTCGGCCATTGCAACACCATGGGCACCGCCTCGACCATGAACGGGCTGGCCGAGGCGCTCGGCTTCTCGCTGCCGGGCTGCGCGGCGATCCCCGCCCCCTATCGCGAGCGCGGCCAGATCGCCTACGAGACCGGCAAGCGCATCGTCGAGATGGTCTGGGAAGACCTCAAGCCCTCGGACATCCTGACCCGCAAGGCGTTCGAGAACTGCATCGTGATCAACTCGGCGATCGGCGGCTCGACCAACGCGCCGATCCACATCAATGCGCTGGCCCGTCACATCGGCGTCGAGCTGTCGATCGACGACTGGCAGAAGGTCGGCCATGACGTGCCGCTGCTGGTCAACATGCAGCCGGCCGGCTTCTATCTCGGCGAGGAATTCCACCGCGCTGGCGGCGTGCCGGCCGTGGTGCGCGAACTGATGAAGCACAAGCGCATCCATGAGGACGCGATCACGGTCAACGGCCGCGGCATCGGCGAGAACTGCAAGGATGCGCCCAAGCCCGACAACGACGTGATCCGGGCCTACGACAAGCCGCTGGTGAAGGACGCCGGCTTCCTGGTGCTGAAGGGCAATTTGTTCGATTCCGCGATCATGAAGACCAGCGTGATCTCCAAGGAATTCCGCGATCGCTATTTGAGCAACCCGAAGGACCTCAACGCCTTCGAGGGCCGCGCCATCGTGTTCGAGGGTCCGGAGGATTATCACGACCGGATCGACGATGCCTCGCTCGACATCGACGAGCACTGCGTGCTGTTCATCCGCGGCACCGGGCCGATCGGCTACCCCGGCGGCGCCGAGGTCGTGAACATGCAGCCGCCCGCGGCGCTGATCAAACGCGGCATCCTGTCCCTGCCCTGCATCGGTGACGGCCGCCAGTCCGGCACCTCGGGCTCGCCGTCGATCCTCAATGCTTCGCCGGAAGCGGCCGCCAATGGCGGGCTCGCGATCCTCAAGACCGGCGACAAGGTGCGCATCGACCTCAACAAGGGCAGCGCCAACATCCTGATCTCGGACGAGGAGCTGAAGAAGCGCCACACCGAGCTCAAGGCCAGCGGCGGCTTCAAGCATCCGCCGAACCAGACGCCGTGGCAGGAGATCTATCGCAACACCGTCGGCCAGCAATCGACCGGCGCCTGCATGGAGCTCGCCACGCGCTACCAGAACGTCGCCGGCACCTTTGGTGTGGCGCGGGATAATCACTGAGTTAGGCAGGTGAGCGAAGCGACACCCGGGACATCCCGTTCCCGGATGTCGCGCTTACGCGCTCATCCGGGCTACGGCATTGGCAATCAAATTCAAGGTGAGGAGAACAACAACATGGCAGACCGCCTCAAGGGTAAGCGCGCCGTCGTCACGGCTGCGGCAGCAGGCATCGGGCGCGCTTGCGCCATCGCATTCGCGCGCGAAGGCGCGACCGTCATTGCCACCGATATCAACGAAGCCGGCATCGCGAACCTGACCAAGGAAGGCATCGCCGAGGTCGCAAAACTCGACGTCCGCAACACCGCCGACGTCAACGCCTTTGCCAAGCGCATCGGCAAGATCGACATCCTGCTCAACGCCGCCGGCTTCGTGCATCACGGCACCATCCTCGAATGCTCGGAAGAGGATTTCGACTTCTCGTTCGATCTCAACGTCAAGTCGATGCACCGGACCATCAAGGCTTTCCTGCCCGACATGATTGCGGGCGGCGGCGGCAGCATCGTCAACATCTCGTCCTGCGCGGCCTTGAGGCCGCCGGCGAACCGGTACGTCTACAGCTCGTCGAAGGCGGCGGTGTCGCTGCTGTCGCGCGCGGTCGCGCTCGACTTCATCACCAAGGGTATTCGCTGCAATTCGATCTGCCCCGGCACCGTCGAGACGCCTTCGATGCTCGACCGCGCCGCAGCGCAAGGACCGCAGGGCAAGGAGATGTTCATCTCCCGCCAGAAGATGGGCCGGCTCGGCACCGCCGAGGAGATCGCATCCATGGCGGTCTATCTCGGCAGCGACGAGAGCGCCTTCACCACCGGCGTCGACCTCGTCGTCGACGGCGGCTACATGCTCTGATCAACTCCTCATCCCCAAGAGGCACGCAAGTGCCGTCTTGGGGGATGGGCCACGGGCTCCATGGTTCGAGACGCGCGCCAAGTGCGCGCTCCTCACCATGAGGGATAGGGAGGGTTTCGCGATGAACAAGATCGACCTCAACGGCCGCGTCGCTGTCGTCACCGGCGGCGCGCAGGGCTTTGGCCGCGCCATCACCGCGCGCTTCGTTGCATCAGGCGCGAAGGTCGCGATCTGGGATTTTGACTCAGGCCTGGCTGAGAAGACCGCCAAGGAAGTTGGCGGCGAAACACAAGTCTTCAAGGTCGACGTCACCGATACCGCAGGCGTCGAAGAGGCGCGCGACGCAACGCTCAAGGCGTTCGGCAAGATCGACATCCTCGTCAACAATGCCGGCATCGCCGGCGTCAACAAGCCGGTCTGGGAGACCGATCTCGAGGAATGGCGCAAGGTGCTGCGCATCAACCTCGACGGCCCCTTCATCGTCTGCAAGGCGATCGTGCCTGAAATGCTCAAGCAGAAATACGGGCGGATCGTGAACATCGCCTCGATCGCCGGCAAGGAAGGCAATCCCAACGCATCGCATTATTCGGCCTCGAAGGCCGGCCTGATCGCACTGACGAAGTCGCTCGGCAAGGAGCTCGCCGCGCACGACATTCTCGTGAACGCAGTGACCCCGGCGGCCGCGAAGACCGCGATCTTCGACCAGATGACGCAGCAGCATATCGACTTCATGCTGTCGAAAATCCCGAAGGCGCGCTTCGTGCTGGTCGAAGAGCTCGCCGCGATGGTGAGCTGGCTCGCATCCGAAGATTGTGCCTTCTCCACCGGCGCGGTGTTTGATATTTCCGGCGGACGGGCGACCTACTGAGGCATGGCCGCCCGAGGGGGCGGATCATGCAATTCGGTCGTCGGGATTTCGTGAAGCTCGCAGCGGGCGCAGGCGCGCTGCCGCTGCTGTCATCGACGACACTGGCGCAACTCGCGCCCAACCCGCCGAGCATCCGCCCTCCCTCGCCGGCCGAGCGCGGCGCCATGGCACGGCTCGCGCACAGCTTCATGGACAAGTACGGCGTGCCGGCATTGTCCGTTGCGATCGGTTATGCCGGCACTGTTGTCCATGAGGACGCGTTCGGCGTTGCCGACATCGAACGGAACGAGGCCGTGACGCCGCGGAATCTGTTCCGGATCGCCAGCGTCAGCAAGATGATCACCTCGGTCACGATCTTCCGCCTGATCGAGCAGAACCGCCTCAAGCTGACGGATCGCGTGTTCGGTCCGGGCGCGCTGCTCGGCACCGATTATGGCCAGCCGCCCTACTCTGCCGGCATCGACGAGATCACGCTCGAGCATCTCCTGACCCACACCGCCGGCGGCTGGAGCAACGACAACCGCGATCCCATGTTCAGCCATCCGCGGATGGATCATGCCGAGCTGATCGCCTGGACGCTCGCCAACCGGCCGCTCGAGCGGCCGCCGGGCCAGCGCTACGCCTATTCCAATTTCGGCTATTGCGTGCTCGGCCGCGTGATCGAGAAGCTCACTGGCCAGCCCTATGCCGAGCACGTCCGCACCGACGTCCTGGCGCGCTGCGGCGTCACCGACATGACGATTGCCGGCAACACCCGCGAGCAGCGCCAGGCCGGTGAAGTCGTCTATTACGGCCAGAGCGAAAATCCCTACATCATGAACGTCCGGCGGATGGATTCCCATGGCGGCTGGATCGCGACGCCGGCGGACCTCGTGCAATTCCTGATGCATGTCGACGGCTACACGCAGCCGGCGAACATCCTGCGGCCGCGCACCATCGAGGTCATGACCACCGCGCCCAGCTACAGTCCGGACTACGCCAAGGGTTTTTGCGTCAACAAGTCAGGCAATTGGTGGCACAATGGCAGCCTGCCGGGCACGAGCACCATTGCGGTCAGAACCCATGGCGGCTTCTGCTGGGCCGCCTTCACAAACACCAGACGCAGGAATTCCGACATGGATGGCGATCTCGACAATCTCAACTGGAACATGGCGCGCCAGGTCGGCGAATGGCGGGTGGCCTGAGCCATGATCCGGGAAGGTGGATGCCTGTGCGGCGCGGTGCGGTTCAAGGCGGAGGGCGAGCCGCTCAACGTCCGCATCTGCCATTGCCGCATCTGTCAGAAGGCGATGGGCTCGCCCTATTTCGCCCGTGCGCAGTTCGACCAGCGCGCGCTGACGGTCGAGGGCGAGACCGAACGCTATGCGTCGTCCGAGAACATTGACCGCGTATTCTGCAAGCGCTGCGGCACGCGGCTGTTCGCCTGGCGGCGCAACGGCACGCTGGCGGGCGTTTCGCTCACGACCTTCGACGACCGCAACGCCTTTACGCCGACCGAGCACATCTGGGTCTCGGAAAAGCTGGCGTGGCTGAAGCTCGATGACGGTCTGACGCAATATCAGGGAACGATTCCGGCCTGATGTCAGGCCTGGCCTGACACAGGCGCCCTCGCCGCCTGAGCGCGCCGTCCCGTCGTCGTCGCGATCCAGATTCCGGCGAACACCGCGACGATGCCGGCCGCCAGATTCCAGCGCAGCGGTTCGTTCAGCAGCCAGGCCCCGACCAGCGAGGCCGTGATCGGATTGACCGTCACCGAGATCGCGACGCGCGTCGGTGTCGTACGCTCCAGCGCGAAGGCCCAGAGATAGAAGGTCAGCGCTGCGCCGAAGGCACCGAGATAAGCAGCCGCCAGCCATTGCGGCATGCCGAAGCCGGCGACCGGTGCAAAGCTGCCGCGGACACAGGAGAGCAGGATCAGGCAGATCGCGCCCGCCGCCATGCTCATGGTCGTGAACGCGATTGGGCCGGAGCGCCGGATCAGCGGCTTCGACCAGATGCCGTAGAGCGCCATGCACAGCGCCGCCGCCATCATCAGGAGATCACCGCGCCAGGCGCCTGACGGCGCCGAGGCGAGGTCGGAGAGCAGCGCGACCGCAACGCCAGACGTCGCGACCACGACACCGATCGACTTGCGCCAGGTCAGGGCTTCGGCGCCGAGAGCGGCGCCGATCACGAGCGACAACAGAGGAAGCGTCGACAGAGCGAGCGCGCCGCGCGCGGCGGTCGTGAAGATCAGCGACGCGTTGAACAGGATCGGGAACAGCGCAAAGAACAGGATGCCGAGCGCGATGGCGGCGGCCCAGTCGCCCCGCTCCGGCCAGCGATCGCCGCGCAGCAGCGTGAGAGGCAACAGCAGGAGGAAGCCGATGCCGAACCGGAACGAGCCGATCGCCAGCGGATCGATGCTGCCGACGAGGTAGCGCGTCGCGCCGATCGAAGTCCCGCCCAGCGCGCTCGACAGCACGGCGGCCAGAACGCCAAGAATCTCGCCCACGCTTGCTCCCGTTGATGCCTTGAAAGCAGCATAGGAGGCGCGCCCAAACAGGGAATGGAATTTCCGTCATGCCAGGATAAGTTTTCGTCATGACCGCACCCGTTCTCGATCCCGATCTGCTGAAGGCCTTCGCCGCCGTCGCCGAGCATCGCTCCTTCACGCGCGCCGCCGCGGCGCTCAACCGGACCCAATCGGCGGTCAGCGTCCAGATCAGGCGCCTGGAAGAACGGCTCGGCGCGAAACTGTTTCAACGCACCAGCGCCGGCGTTGCACTGACCGCAGCAGGCGACGAACTCCTGGTCTATGCGAAGCGGCTGCTCGACCTCAATGCAGAGGCCGTCGATGCGCTCCGCGCGCGCAAGCACGAAGCCGTGGTCCGCCTCGGCGTGATGGACGACTACGGCACGATCGTCATTCCGCCATTGCTGGCGCAATTCGCCAAAAGCCATCCGGAGATCCGGGTCGAGATCGAGACCGGGCTGACCGCGACGATGCCGGCCCGGCTCGGCGAGGCCTATGACCTCGTCATCGCCATGCACCCGGAGGGACGCGGCGACGGCGAGCTGCTGCGACGCGAGCAGGCGGTGTGGGCCGCGGCCGCATCATATTCAGTCGGGGCACCGCACGACGCGCTGCCCATCGCGCTCTACCCACACGGCTGCCTGTTCCGGCAATGGGCTGCGGACGCCCTCGATGCCGCCGGCCGGCCCTGGCGCCTCGTCTTTGTCAGCCGGACGCTTGCAGCGGTTGAGGCGATCGCAGCCCAGGGTCTTGCGATCACCGTCGTGAAAGCCGGCACCCTGCCGCCCCGCCTGCGCGTCCTGTCGGAGCGCGACGGCCTGCCGCCGCTGCCGGCCGCGGACATCCGCCTCCATTGCGCGCGCAAGCTGTCGCGTCCGGCGGCCCTGCTGGCGGATCATCTGCAGCGTGGCATTCCGGAACCGGCCACCCTATGTTGAGCTGAAGCGTTGCTGCACGACCGGGTTTGGCTGGGACGGCTGCAAGGCCGCGAGCAAACCGGGATAGACGAGCCGTGAACATTTCCCTTTATGATCTTTCGGTGTGGGTGCTGCCGCTGGTCCTGGCCATCACCTTCCACGAGGCCGCGCACGCCTTCGTCGCCTACCGTCTCGGCGACAATACGGCCTGGCAGCTCGGCCGCGTCAGCTTCAATCCTGTCAGGCACATCGATCCCTTCGGCACCCTGATCCTGCCGGCGATGCTGCTGTTCGCGCATTCGCCGTTCCTGTTCGGCTATGCCAAGCCGGTGCCGGTGAATTTCCGCAAGCTCAACAACCCCAGGCTCGACATGGTCTGGGTGGCGCTGGCCGGGCCCGCGACCAATATCCTGCTGGCGCTCGCGGCGGCTCTCGCCCTTCACGCGCTGCCCTTGGCGCCGGCAGGGTCGGCGCAATGGATCTTCGACAATCTCAAGAATGCGCTGGTCATCAACGCGATCCTGGCCGTCTTCAACATGATGCCGATCCCGCCGCTCGACGGCGGCCGCGTCGCGGTCGGGCTGCTGCCACGACCGCTCGCTTTGCCGCTGGCCCGGCTCGAGCCGTTCGGTATGCTGATCCTGATCGGCCTGTTGATCCTGCTGCCGCTCGCGGGCTCGCAGTTCGGTCTAAATCTTGATGTTATTTCAGCAATACTGCGAACGTTGACCGGTTATGTGATTCAGGCTGTTCTCTTCCTGACCGGCAATGCGTAGTTGAACAGAACACCCGAATACGAGCCGAAGGGCCAGAGGCCGACTTGGTCAAAGCTGCCGATATGCTGATCGCGCGACGCGCGGACACCCGTGCCCGCGCCGATTTCGCCACCTGGAAGATGATGGCCAAACTCAACGGGGCGTCCGCGCTGCCTGCGGAGGCCCAGGAGTTCCTCAGCAGCTACAACAATCTGCTGGCCCGGATGAGCGAGGGCGAGGCCACCGAGGCCACCATCGCCGCGATCTACAAGGCCTACTATGCCGAAATGGGTGGCGGCGGAACTCCGCCCGATGTCCGCCCCCGCCAGGCCGAGCCGGCCGCGGACAATGTTACCGCCTTCCGGCGCCCGGCGCCGAAACCGAAGACGATAAACTTTTTTGGGGCCGGCACGGCCGCTGGAACCCAGAAACGACCGCTCCCCGTGGCGCTGATCTTCGCCTGCCTGGTGGTGGTCTATGTCGGGATCCGGTTTTACTGGCGCTGAGCCGACTTCTTCTTTTTCTTCTCGTCCGGCGGCTTGAACATGATCTCGACGGTGCGCTCGAACCGGTCCTCGGTCAGCGCGGCCGGCGGCGTCGGGAACGGGTCGGATTTGTGGACCATGGAGATCGCAGCCGCATCGTAGGCGGGATCCCCGGACGACTGCACGACGTCGACCGACAGCACGTTGCCGCGCCGGTTGAGCGCGAAGCTCACCTTTGCCGTCTGGTTACTGGGCTCCTTGCCCTCCGGATTGACCTTGTGCGCCGAAAGATGCGCGCTGATCTTTCGGTTCCAGTCGGCCGTCAGCTTCAGGAGGTCCTTGCCGATGCCGAGCACCGGCGCCATGGCCTTCTCGGCCTCGCGCGCGGCGTCCTCGAAGGTTTGCCGCTCCATCGCGACCGACTTCTGCGATGCTTCCATGGCCGGCGTTTCGACCGCGGCCAGCTTCGGATCGTCGTCCTGCTCCTTCTTCGGCTTGTTCTCGGTGACGATCCGGTCGGCCTCCTCGACCTCTTGCGGCCGGTCCTGGGGGAGATCCGTTTCCTTGACCTCGGCCTTTTGCTCAGGCAGCGCCGGGCGCTCTTCCTGCTCGTCGGCGTCCGTCGGCCCGGGCGGCATATCGGTCTCTCGCGCCGGCGGCGACGTCATCTCGACCGCGAACTCCGCTCCCGCCGCCCCCAGCCCTTCGTCACCGTCATCGGCCTGCAGGTTTGCGAGCGCGAGCGCAGCGCCACCCACATGGAGCGCGACCGCCGCGATCGCGGCCAGGATCCACAGCTTCCGGGATGATCTGGGTTCGTGCTCGGGGTCGGACATGGCAATCCCTATGGCTGCGCCGTGCCCGCGGCTGCCGGTCCCGCCTGCCCGGCCGGACCTTCCAGCGCAACCAGCTTCACCCGCGTGTAGCCGCCGGAGCGCAACAGCTCCATGACGCCCATCAGCTCACCATAGGGCACGGAGCGATCCGCGCGCAGGAAGAGGTACTTGTCCTTGCTCATGTCGGACATGGAGTCGAGGGTCATGATCAGCTCGGCCCGGTGCACGGAGTCCTCTCCGATCGCCAGCGTCAGATCGCGCTTGATGCTGAGATAGGTCGGCTTGTCCGGCTTCTTCTGCGGCGTCGCGCTCGAGGTCGGCAGGTCGATCGGCAGATCGACCGTGGAGAGCGGCGCTGCGACCATGAAGATGATCAGCAGCACCAGGATGACGTCGATGAACGGCGTGACGTTGATGTCATGCGTTTCCGAGAAATCGTCCTCGTCATCATTGTCTGCGAGCGAGACGGCCATGGTTCACTCCGCTGCGCGCGAATGCACGCTGCCGTGGCTACGGTCGAGATCGCGCGAGAGCAGCCGCCCCGCCGCGCCCGAGGCACGGCTGACCAGTTCGAGATAGCCCTTCGTCACGCGCGAGAAGTGATTGTAGATGATGACGGCGGGAATGGCTGCGACGAGACCGATCGCGGTGGCGAGCAGCGCCTCGGCGATGCCGGGCGCGACCACGGCGAGGTTGGTCGTCTGCGACTTCGAGATGCCGATGAAGCTGTTCATGATGCCCCAGACCGTGCCGAACAGGCCGACGAAGGGCGACGTGGAGCCGATGGTCGCGAGCACGCCCATGCCGATGCGGATGCGCCGCGCCTCCGCGCGCACGATCTCCTGGAAGCTCGAGGCTGCGCGCTCCTTGATGCCGGCATCGCTGGACAGGCCGGCCGACATCCGCGCCTCGCGCAGGGCCGCCGCCAGGAACGATGGCAGGATGCCCTCCTTGGCGCCGAGCGCCATCTGGGCTTCGGCGAGCGAGCGCGCCTCCGCGACCTTCTTCAGCGCCGAACGAAGCTTGGCCGAGGCGACCGACAGCTCGATCGACTTCGCGATCAGGACCGTCCAGGTCATGAGCGATGCAAAGGCGAGCCCGATCATCACCGCCTTCACGATGACGTCCGCCGACATGAACATCACCCAGGGCGACAATTCCTTCATGGCCGGGGTAGCGGATACGACGTCGGACTTCGCCGCCGTCGGTGCGGCGGCCGTGGGAGCCGTGGTGGCCGACGGAGCCGTGGCGGCCGAGGGAGCCGCAGGCGCCGCCACGGGCGCGGTGACGGGCGCAGCCGCAGGCGCCGTTGCCGACGGTGCTGCCGCCGGAGCGGGCGCGGCCGGCTGAGCCTTCGACTGGGCCGCTGCCGGCGCAGCCGGCTGGGTTTGTGTCTGGGCAGAAACAGGCGATGCGAGCCAGGCGGCCGCCAGAAGGACGGCTGCGGCAAGGCTGGCTTGGAAGGTCATGGTCTTCATACTTCGGCCCAGTAGCGAATGAGGTTGTGATAGATACCCGTCAATTTGACCGTTTCGGGATCGTCACGCCCGAGCCGTTCCACCAGCGCCTGTATCGCGGTGTCGAGGTCAAAGATCATGCTCCGGGCTTGATCGTCCCGTATCATGCTCTGAAGCCAGAAGAAAGACGCAACCCGCGTTCCCCTCGTCACCGGCGTGACGAGATGGAGGCTGGTCGAGGGATAGAGCACGCAGTCGCCGGCTGGCAACTTGACTTCGTGCGAACCGTAGGTGTCCTCGATCACAAGTTCGCCACCGTCGTATTCCTCCGGCTCGGCCAGGAACAGCGTCACCGACAGGTCTGTGCGGATGCGAAGGCCGGTCAGACGGTCGCCGCGGATCGCGTTGTCGACATGCAGGCCGAAATGGTGGCCGCTGTCGGCCGCGTAGCGGTTGAACAGCGGCGGGAAGATCTGGAGCGGGATCGCCGCCGCGATGAAGCGCGGGTTCGACGTCAGTGCCGAGATGATGCGGTTGCCGAGCTTGCGCGCGACCTCGCTGTCCGGCGGCAATTGCTCGTTGCGCTTCACCATGGCCGACTGCGAGCCCGCGGTGGAGCGGCCGTCTTCCCACGCGCTGGCATCCATGATGCGGCGGAAATCCGCCACATCATCTTTGCTCAGGATGCCAGGCAGGCACGTCAACATGATCAGAACTTCGCTGTCGTGGTCAGATAGAACGCCCGTCCCGGCGCGACGGCCACGAACGGCACCGCGCTGCGATAGAGCGTGTCGTAGTACAGCTTGTTGGTGAGGTTCTGCGCGTAGAACCTCATGCTCCAGTTCTTGTCGATCTTCTTCTCGACGAAGGCGTCGAAGCGCCAGTAGCTCGGCAGCTCGTTGCCGGTGTTGGCCGCGAACGTGCCGCCATAGACCTTCGAGCGGTACACCGCCTGCCCGCCGATCTCCCAGCCGTCGTCGAACTTGTACTTGCTCAGCATGCTGAACGACTGATGGGCGACGTTGGCAAGCTGCAGGCCGATGTTGGAGGCGATGCCGCTTTGCGTGACCTTCGACTGCATCAGCACCAGGCCGCCGAAGATGCTCCAGCGATCGGTGATCTTGCCCTCGGCCTCGATGTCGATGCCCTGGATCCTGTAGGCCGCGCCCGAAGTGAGCAGGTTGTTGACGGTCTCTCGCGCGTTGTCTTTCGTGGTCTGGAACAGCGCTGCGCTGACCAGCAGGTGACGATCCGCCAGCTCCCATTTGGTGCCGATTTCGGCGGCCTTGTTGCGCTCGGGCCCCAGCAGGATGGCCGTGTTGGCCGGAATGCCACCGTAATCGGTGCCGGTCGCATCGAGCTCCGACCCGAACGGATTGGCCGAGGTCGCATAGGCCACATAGACGCTGCCGATCGACATCGGCTTGTAGACCGCGCCGACGTTGTAATTGACGAGATCGTTGTTCTGCTTGAGCCAGGCCGAGTTCGTGGACGAGCTCTGGCTGTAGCCGTCATAGCGGACGCCGCCATTCAGAATGACGGTGTCCTGCCAGTTCGCGGTGTCCATCACATAGACGCTGCTGGTGTTGACGCCATAGCGCGTCGGGTTTCCAACCAGCGAGGGCGTGCCGAAGGGGATGTTAGTGTATTGCGGGGAGTAGAGATTGACCCCCGTCACGGCGCCGGTGCTCGTGAAAGCGTTGCCGGCCAACTCCGACGCGAGACCCGCATAGCGGTCGATCGAGATATTCTCGTTGGTATATTCGACGCCGAACACCGCGGTGTGCTTGACCCCGCCGGTGTCGAGCTTGAACGTGGCCTCGTTCTGGTTGGCCCACACGTCCACGTTCTGGTAGCGGCTCTGCGCGCTCGCCGTCGTGGTCCAAGCCATCGGATTGCCGCTGATCGTATTCGGGTTCTGCGGCAGCGTACCGATATAGTTCAAGAGTGAGTGCTCGCCGCGCACCTTGCTGGTCAGGGTGATGGCCTCGTTGACCTTGTACTCGATCGTGCCGGTGCCGAAATCCTGCCGCGCAGTCTGGAAGTCGCGGTTGAGGAATCCATACCAGTTGCCGCGCGGAATGCCCGCCGACGTCACCGGCACGTTGCCCTGCTTGTAATAAGGCACGCCGAAATCCGGCAGGCCGCTGAGGTCGGTGTGGACGTAGTTCGTCGTGATCTTGATGTCGTTGGTCGGGGTGTACTTGGTCGAGAGGAAGGTGCCCCAGCGATTGTCGGTCACGTAATCGCGGCCTGCGACATTGGCATCCTGGAACAGGCCGCCGGTGCGCACCGAGAAGGTCGGATCGACCACCTGGTTGACGTCGATCGTGACGCGCTTGGTCCGGTCGGTGCCGAACTCGGTATCCATGCGCTGGAAGTTGCGATCGCCGGCCTGCTTGGTGACGATGTTGATGGCGCCGCCGGCGGTGCCGCGGCCCGCATAGGAGGATGCCGGGCCGCGCAGGATCTCGATCTGCTCGGTGAAGAAATTCTCGCGGATGGAGACCGCGGGATCGCGAATGCCGTCGATGAAGACGTCGTTGCGCGCGTCGAAGCCGCGGATGAAGAAGCGGTCGCCGAACGCGTTGCCACCTTCACCCGAGCCGAGCGTCACACCGGCGGTCGATCGCCCGATCTCCTTCAGCGTCGTGGCATTCTTGTCCTGGAGCACCTCCTTGCTGAGCACCGTGATGGTCTTCGGCGTGTTCAGCATCGGCTCGGGAAACTTGCCCGAAGCCTGGACGTGGTCGACCTTGTAGGGCGCGGCCGGATCGGAATAGGGATTGCGGTCCACCTCGCCGGCCGGTGCGGCGGGAGCAGCCGTCTGCGCCGCCTGCTGGCGCTGCGCGGCGCGGCGAAGCGCGTTGCGCGCGCGGACCTGGTCAGGTGTCGGCTTCGACGCCGTCGGACGCGGCCGCTGCACCGGAGCATCGACCGTCACCGGCGGCAGGTTCGACTGCTGCGCCTCTGCGCCGCTCGAGACCGACGCCACGGCGATCAAGCTCGCGACGGCCGAGACCTTCTTGCCGGAAATACCCGAAGACTTTTCATCCACCGGATCGAATGCTGCGACCGAACGCAACGACTTCGGTGCGACCACCTGCCCCATTACAACACGCCCCATCTTCATGTTCGCTCACTCACTTCGACGAGCGATCGGGCTGTTGGTATCGGCGGCAAAATAGTGGGTCAATGCGGGCAGGCCGCGAGAACCTTTGAATAAGTCCAGATCAAAACGATTCTAAACTGAAGTTTGAAACGGTTCTAAAGATATACTTGGACTCGTTCTAAAACGTTCGCGAAAAATACCGCCAAATCGGCGGCGATGCTCACAGCATCAATCGCTGCTCGGCGGCTTCATCAGCGAGAACAATTCGTCCACAGTCTTCTGCGCGACGGCACGCACGCGATCGGTGTTGTCCATGCCGGCGATGTTGACGCCATTGACCACGGCCTTGATCTCGTCGCGGAAGTCCGTGAGGAAGCGCAAGGGATCGCGCTGCTCGTTGGCAACGCGCGCAATCAATCCCGTGATCAGAATCTGGCACGCGATCAGCTTGCCGTTCAACTCGTCCATCCTGCGCTCCCATTGTGGCGGCGCCGATATGGACGATGCCGATTTTCCTGACAACCGAAACGCGACCAGCGCGATTTAGAACCGTTCTTGCATCATGTGCATCCGCACGGCCCGACCGGGGTGCTGCGCCGGTCCCGCCGCATCCCCCGCGAGCATTGCCTTATTCTTACTCGCTGATCGCCCGCAGTGGGAAAATGCAGCACTGCACACCGGCGCGCCAGTGAGTTGCCTAGACGGTGCAAAGCTTTCCAATTGTTTAGATTTCTCACCGGATAGTGCTGTTTACACTGGAACTTGGCGTGTATTATACAAGCGCCCTGGAACCCAATGATTGCCCCAAAATTCGTAAGCTAGGGCACAAGAGCCGACACGAGCCGACATGAAAAAAACACGGCCGATCCTCTGGATTCTGATCCTCGCGGCCGTGGCCTCCGCGGGTTACTATGGTTGGCAGAAATACGGCTCGCCGGACGCCGGAAAATCCCAGACAGCGCAGAAAGGTCCGCCCCGCGCGCCCGCCATTCCCGTGAGCGTGGCGCCGGTCCAGAAGGTCGACTTCCCGGTCTATCTGACCGGTCTCGGCACGGTTCAGGGCTTCAACACCGTCCAGGTCCGCACCCGGGTGGACGGCCAGATCGACAAGATCGCCTTCACCGAAGGCCAGATCGCCAAGGAGGGCGAGCTTCTGGCCTCGATCGACCCCCGCCCCTATCAAGCCACACTCGACCAGGCCAAGGCCAAGAAGGCGCAGGACGAGGCGAATCTGGCCAATGCCAATCTCGAGCTCCAGCGCGCCATGAAGCTCGGCGAATTCGCCACCGCACAGCGGGTCGACACCCAGCGTTCCACCGTCGCCCAGCTCACCGCCCAGATCGCCGCCGACGAGGCCGCAATCGCCAACGCCCAGACCCAGCTGGACTACACCCAGGTCAAGGCGCCGATCACCGGCGTCGCCGGCCTGCGCCAGGTCGATGTCGGCAACATCGTCAACGCCTCGACACAGACCGGCATCGTCACGATCACGCAGGTCGAGCCGATCTCGGTGATCTTCACCGCGCCGGAAGACCAGCTTCCCTACATCAGCGAAGGCCAGAAGGCCGGCGCGCTCAAGGTGATCGCGTTCACCACCGACGGCAAGAAGACGCTGGCCGAGGGCAAGCTCGCGGTCATCAACAACCAGGTCGACACCACCAGCGGGACTATTCGGCTCAAGGCGGTGTTCGACAACAAGGACCACGCGTTGTGGCCGGGACAGTCGGTGTCGACGCGCCTTCTGGTGCGGACGCTGAAGGATGCGACCGTGGTTCCGGATGACGCGGTCCAGCATTCGACCAACGGCCTCTACGCGTACACCGTCAATCAGGACAACAAGGCCGAAGTGCACAAGATCAAGGTCAGCTACTCCATCGACGGCCATTCGGTCGTCGACGAAGGGCTCACGCCCGGGCAGCAGGTGATCACTGGCGGTCAATTCAAGGTGCAGCCCGGAAGCCTCGTCTCGACGGCGGTGGCAAGTTCGGATCCGGGACAGAACAAGGTACGACGGGAATGACCGAGGGCGGGATTTCGGCACCTTTCATCCGTTATCCCATCGGCACCTCGCTGCTGATGGCCGGCATCCTCTTCGTCGGTCTCGTCGCCTATCCGCTGCTGCCGGTCGCGCCGCTGCCGCAGGTGGACTTCCCGACGATCCAGATCACCGCCAATTTGCCGGGCGGCAGCCCCGAGACGATGGCCTCGTCGGTGGCCCAGCCGCTGGAGCGCCAGTTCGCCCAGATCCCGGGCATCGCCCAGATGACCTCGACGAGCTATCTGGGCACGGCGTCGATCACCATCCAGTTCGACCTCAACCGCAGCATCGACGGCGCCGCCAACGACGTGCAGGGCGCCATCAACGCCGCCAGCGGCCAGTTGCCGAAGAACCTGCCCTCGCCGCCGACCTACCGTAAGGTCAACCCGGCCGACGCGCCGATCCTCCTGCTGTCGGCGACGTCGGAGACACTGCCCCTGACCACCGTCAGCGACGCGGTCGACGCCCAGCTCGCCCAGCAGATCAGCCAGCTCTCCGGCGTTGCGCAGGTGTTCATCGGCGGCCAGCAGAAACCCTCCATCCGCATCCAGGTCGACCCGGCGAAGCTCGTCGCCAAGGGCCTGTCGATGGAGGACGTGCGCAGCCAGATCGCGATCACCACGGTCGACAGTCCGAAGGGCAACATCGACGGCGAGAAACGCGCCTACACCATCTACGCCAACGACCAGCTCACCCAGTCCAAGGACTGGAACGACGTCATCATCGCCTACCGCAACGGCGGCCCCTTGCGCATCCGCGACATCGGCCAGGCGGTCAGCGGCGCCGAAGACGCCAAGCAGGCGGCCTGGGCCAACGGCAAGCGCGGCGTGTTCCTGGTGATCTTCAAGCAACCCGGCGCCAACGTCATCGAGACCGTCGACAGGATCAAGGCGACCCTGCCCCGCCTCGTGGCGGCGATCCCGCCGGCGATCAAGATCGAGCTCATCAGCGACCGCACCACGACGATCCGCGCCGCGGTCGAGGACGTGCAGTTCACCCTGCTGCTGACCATCGCCCTCGTGGTCATGGTCATCTTCATCTTCCTGCGCAGCTTCTGGGCCACCGTCATCCCCACCGTCACGGTTCCGCTGGCGCTCCTGGGCGCGTGCGCCTTGATGTGGGTCGTCGGCTATTCCCTCGACAACCTGTCACTGATGGCGCTCACGATCGCGGTCGGATTCGTCGTCGACGACGCCATCGTGATGCTGGAGAACATCACCCGCTATATCGAGGAAGGCGAATCGCCGATGGCGGCGGCCTTCCGCGGTTCCAAGGAAATCGGCTTCACCATCGTCTCGATCAGCATCTCACTGGTCGCGGTGCTGATCCCGCTGCTGCTGATGGGCGGCATCATCGGGCGCCTGTTCCGCGAATTCGCCGTCGTGCTGGCGATGACCATCTTCGTCTCGATGTTCGTGTCGCTGACCCTGACGCCGATGATGGCCTCGCGCTTCCTGCGCGCCCATGGCGAGGTGCAGCACGGCCGCTTCTATCAATGGAGCGAGCGCGCCTTCGATGCGATGCTGCGCGGCTACGAATATGTGCTGGATCATGCCTTGGCCTGGCGGCGCACCACGCTCGCGATCTTCTTCGCCACGCTCGGCCTGTCGATCTACCTGTTCGTCCTGATCCCGAAGGGCTTCTTCCCGCAGCAGGACGTCGGCCTGATCACCGCGACCTCGGAAGCCTCGCAGGACATCTCGTTCAAGGAGATGCAGCGGCGCCAGGTCGAGCTCGGCAAGATCGTGATGGAAGACCCCGACGTCGCCACGATCGCGATGAACATCGGCGGCAGCGGCCGCGCCGGCAACAACGGCAACATGTTCATCACGCTGAAGCCGCGCAACGAGCGCGAGGCCTCGGCGCAGCAGATCATCGCGCGGCTGCGTCCCAAGCTCGAGAAGGTGTCCGGCGCCCGCCTCTACATGCAGGCGGCCCAGGACGTCCGGCTCGGCGGCCGGCCGACGCGCACGCAGTTCGAGTTCACCTTGCAGGATGCCGATCTCGCCGAGCTCAACGACTGGGCGCCGAAGATCCTCGCCAAGATGCAGACGCTGCCGGAGCTGCGTGACGTCGCCACCGACCAGCAGACCCAGGGCACCACGGTCCAGCTCAAGATCAACCGCGACACCGCCTCGCGCTACGGCATCCAGCCGCAGCTGATCGACGACACGCTCTATGACGCCTTCGGACAGCGGCAGGTCACGCAGTATTTCACCCAGCTCAACACCTACAAGGTGATCCTCGAGATCCTGCCGGAGCTGCAGGGCAATCTCGACAGCCTGAACAAGCTCTATCTGAAATCGCCGCTGACCGGCGACCAGGTGCCGCTGTCGACCTTTGCGACCTGGACCACCGATCCGGTCCGCCCGCTCTCGATCAGCCACCAGGGCCAGTTCCCGGCGATCACGATCAGCTTCAACCTCGCGCAGGGCGTCGCGCTCGGCCAGGCTACCGAGGCCGTGCAAAAGGCGATGGCCGAGCTCGGCGCACCGCCGACGCTGAATTCGAGCTTCCAGGGCACCGCGCAGGCGTTCCAGCAGTCCCTCGGCACCGTGCCGCTCCTGATCCTCGCGGCACTGGTCGTGGTGTACCTGATCCTCGGCATTCTCTACGAGAGCTACATCCATCCGATCACGATTCTGTCGACCCTGCCCTCGGCCGGCGTCGGCGCGCTCGCGATCCTGATGGCGGCCGGCTTCGACTTCAGCCTGATCGCGCTGATCGGCATCATCCTGTTGATCGGCATCGTGAAGAAGAACGGCATCATGATGGTCGACTTCGCGATTGCCGCCGAACGCGACGAGCACAAGACGCCGGAGGAATCGATCCGCCAGGCCGCGCTGTTGCGCTTCCGTCCGATCATGATGACGACGATGGCAGCCCTGCTCGGCGGCGTGCCCTTGATGCTCGGCCACGGCACCGGCGCGGAGATCCGCCAGCCGCTCGGCTACGCCATGGTCGGCGGCCTGATCGTCAGCCAGGCGCTGACGCTGTTCACGACGCCCGTCGTCTATCTCTATCTCGATGAGCTCAATAACTGGTTCTCGGGCTGGGGCCGTACGGGTGACGGCGAAGGCCACGAGACGCACGAGCACGGCAGCGTCAAGCAAGCCGCCGAGTAAGCTTGCGCCGCGGCTCCCGCGACGCTACAGCGAGACCCCCGGTTCACGCCAACGCGGTTTCGCCATGCCCATGCAATCCAGACTTGTCGCCCTCGCCGCTGCCCTCCTGTTGTCGACGGGCGCCGCGCATGCCCAGCAGGGCGCCAAGAAGAATGCTGCTCCCGCGGCGCAGCCCACGCCTGCCCCGACGCAGCCGCAGGCTGAAGGTGCTCCCGGACAGCCCGGCTGGATCGTCCGCTGCACCAGCGCCAGTCGCGAGGCACCGCTCGAATGCGCGATGGAGCAGAACGCGGTGCTGACCAAGACCGGCCAGACCGTCGTCCTGATCAACATCCGCATCGCGCCCGACACCCGCACGCCCATCGCGCTGCTGCAATTGCCGCTCGGCCTCAACCTTCCCGTCGGCGCCAAGCTCCAGGTCGACGAGGGCAAGACGGCCGATCTCCAGATCCAGACCTGCGAGAACCGCGGCTGCTACGCCTCGACACCGATCGCAGCGGACCTGCTCGCAGCGTTGCGGTCGGGCAAGCAGCTGAAGGTCTCGTTCCAGAACATGGCCAAGGAGACGATCGCGATCCCGATGCCGCTCGGCGATTTCGCGGCGGCCTACGACAAGATCAAGTAAGGGCTGCTCCCGTTTCCCGTTGGAGTGCGCGCCTCTCTCATCTCGTCATTGCGAGCGTAGCGAAGCAATCCAGCAATCTTTCCGCGGAGGCAGTCTGGATTGCTTCGCTACGCTCGCAATGACGGCGCGGATGCAGCGACGCCCCTTGCTTCGGTCGAAAGAGATGGAAACGCGGCTCGCCGGCTGCCTGTAGTTGCTGCTTCAGGCGGAGCTATGACAGTCCTTCCTCGCGAAGGATCTGCTTCGCCTCCGCATCCTCGAGCGCTGCGGCCTTCTGAGCCAGTAGATGGCGCGCTCGCTGTCTCTCGACGCGCCGTTGAGGCCATGAGAGTAGTTCGCGATCATCTCTCGAATGGTCCCCAGATGGCCCGCCTCCGCAACGCGCTCCTTCAGATCGAAGGCCCTGAAGTACCGTTCCTTGGCCGTCCCAGCGCCGAGCCCTCTTCGCCAGGCGCCAGCAAGATAAAGTCGCGCCTCGAAGTCATCGTCGGCGACGCATGCCTCGGCTCGCCCCATCAACGCCAGGCTGGCGGACTGATCTCCCTCGTCACCCAGATGTTCGGCCATCTCGATCATGGCCATGACCGAGCCTTTCGCGACGAACTCCTCGAGATAAGCGACGCCTTCGCCCTCCGCGCTTGCTTCAAAAGATGTCTGGCGGTCCCGACATCGAAGCCACGCGCGTCTGAGAACACGATGCAATCTCCCGGTGGCCTCGCGAGCTGCGCAAGCCTAGCATCATTTGCTCACACCTGTCGCTGCTGCTTCAGGCGGAGATCGATCAATCCACGCCGAGATAAGCCTTCTGCACCTGCGGATCTTCCGCGAGCGCTGCCGCCGTGCCCGAGAGCACGCTCTTGCCGACCTGGAGCACCGTCGCAAAGTCCGAGACTTCCAGCGCGAGCTCGATCGACTGCTCGGCGAGCAGGATGGTCAGGCCCTCGCGATGCAGGCGGCCGAAGGTCTCGTACATGGACTCGACGACAGCCGGCGCGAGGCCGAGCGACGGCTCGTCCAGCATGAGCAGCTTCGGATCGCTCATCAGCGCGCGGCCGACCGCGAGCATCTGCCGCTCGCCGCCCGACATGGTGCCGGCGCGCTGGTTGCGGCGCTCCTTCAGGCGCGGGAAGACCTCGTAGACGCGTTCGAGCAGCGTCGTCTGACGCGACTTGTCGTGCAGCGGCGTCGCACCTAACATCAGGTTGTTCTCGACGCTCTGCTGGACGAACAGGCGCCAGCCCTCCGGCGACAGCGCAAGGCCCTTGCGGACGATCGCAAAGGCCTTCTGTCCCGCGATCTCCTCGCCGCGAAAGCTGATCGAGCCGGCATGTACGGGAATGAGGCCGGCGATCGCGTTCAGCGTCGTGGTCTTGCCGCCGCCATTGGAGCCGAGCAGCGCGACGACGCTGCCCTCCGGCACCTCCAGCGACACGTCGGAAACGCCGATGAGGTCGCCATAGCGCACATCGAGATGCTCGATCCTGAGAAGCGCCCCGCTCATAGGTCCGGCCCGCCCATCAGCTCGACCGGCGTATGCCCGGCGGCGGCCTTCGCGGCGCGTTTTCCGAGATAGGCTTCGATCACGGCCGGATTGGAGGTGACCTCGCGTGGGCTGCCGCGCGCGATCTCCTTGCCCTGGTGAAACACCATCACGCGGCTCGCCAGCGACATGATCACTTCCATGATGTGCTCGACGATGACGAGCGTGATGCCGGAGCGGTGGATGTCGCGGACGAGATCGATGGCGAGCCTCACCTCATGCGCGTTGAGACCGGCCATGGCCTCGTCGAGCAGCAGCACCTTTGGCTCGGTCGCCAGCGCCCGTGCGATCTCCAGCCGCTTGCGGCCGGGCGTGCCGAGCGAGCGCGCCGGCGCCTCCGCAAGGCGGCTCATGCCGACGCGCTCCAGCACCGCGCGTGCCCTGGTCTCGGCCTCCTTGCGGTGCGCGGTGCGCAGGAAGGCGCCGATCATGACGTTCTCCAGCACCGTCATGCCCTCGAAGGTCTGCGGCACCTGGAAGGTGCGTGCGAGCCCGAGGGCAGCGCGCTGCTCCGGCGTAAAGTCGGTGATGTCGCTGCTCTCGAACAGCACGCGGCCGGAGGTGGTCTTGAGGTCGCCGGTAAGGCAGTTGAAGAAGGTGGACTTGCCGGCGCCGTTCGGGCCGATCAGGCCGAGGATGTCGCCCTGCTCCAGGGTCACGGAGGCATCGTCCACCGCCTTGAAGCTGCCGAACGCTTTTGTGATGCCGCGTGCTTCAAGGAGCATGGCCGGCTCCCGCGTCGGTCTTTGGCTTGGCGCGGCGGTTGAGCAGGCTGAGCAGCCCGCCCGGCTGGAAGCGCGCGATCAGCACGATGATCGCGCCGTAGACCACGAAGGTGAGGCCGGCGCCCTTGCCGCCGAGCCAGCTGTTGGAGATCTCCTCCAGCGGCACCAGGATCGCAGCGCCCACCAGCGGTCCGAACAGCAGCCCTGCCCCGCCTAGCGCGGCCATGATCAGGATCTTCACCGAGATCAGGATGCCGAGCCCGGACTCGGGATCGACGAAGCCGAACATCATCGCATAGAGCGCGCCGGCGACGCTGGTCAGTGCCGCGCTCAGCATGTAGGCGTAGAGTTTCGTGCGGCTCGCGGGCGCGCCGAGCGAGCGCGCGGCGCGCTCGGAATCCTTGATCGCCCGCAGGTAAAATCCCATCCGGCTGTTGGTCATCCACCAGGTGATCGCAAGCGTGATCGCGAGAACGGCGAGGAAGAGATAGTAATACGGCAGCGCCGACAGGAACGAGAGATCGAAGATGTTGCGTGGGACCGTCGGACCGGAGAGACCGACGGCCGCGCCAAGCCATTCGGTGTTGGTCACGATCAGCCGCATCGTTTCGGCGACCGCGATCGTTGCCATGCTGAAATAATGGCCTGACAGCCGCAGCGTCGGAACGCCGACGATCGCGGCGAGGCCGACCGCCAGCACGATGCCGCCGGGAATGCCGAACAGCGGCGACAGGCCGAATTTGGCGTAGGCGCCCATCGCGGCATAGGCACCGCAGCCGAAGAACACGACATGCCCCACCGACACCTGCCCGGCATAGCCGCCGACGATGTTCCAGGCCGAGGCCGCGATCGCATAGAGCAGCACCAGTGCGCCGAGGCGCTGCTGGAACGGCGAGGACAGCAGCAGCGGATAGGCGATCGCAAAGGCTGCGACGACCGAGAGCCAGATCCAGCGCCGCATCACATCTTCCCCATCAGGCCCTGCGGCCGGAACCAGAGGAAGAACAGGAACAGGACGTAGACGACGATGTCCTTGTAGATCGCGCCGATGAGATATCCGGACAGAGATTCGATCACGCCGATCAACAGGCCGGCAACGAGAGCACCCGGCACGCTGCCAAAACCGCCGAGCGAGACCGTGACGAAGGCGACGATGCCGAGGGTCTCGCCGACGGTCGGCACGATGTAGAAGAAGTTCGCGATCAGCGCGCCGGCCAGCCCAGTGGCGCCGGCCGCGATCGCCCAGGCGATCGCTTGCATGGTGTCGGGCCGGATGCCCATCAGCTGGGCCGCGGTCTGATCCTCCGCCACCGCCAGCATTTTCGAGCCGAGCGAGGTGCGGGTCAGCAACAGATGCAGGCCGAGCGTCACCAGGAGCGCGACGACGCCCGCCAGCAGCCGCGAGGCCTCGATGCGCAGGCCGGCAAAGGCATAGGTGCCGCCCACGATGTTCGGCGGCATCGACAGGAAGTTGGCGCCGAACCACCAGAACACGGAATAGCGCAGCAGCAGCGCGAGGCCGAAGGTGCCGAGTATCTGCGCCAGCATCGGCCCTTTCATGATGTCGCGGATCAGGCCGAAATAGACCACGATGCCGAGCGTGGCGAGCACCAGCGTCGCCAGCGGAGCGCCGAGCAGCGGCCCTCCTCCCATCAAGGTGTAGACGACATAGGCGACGTACATGCCGAGCATGACGAAGTCGCCATGCGCGAAATTGACGATGTTCATCATGCCCCACACCAGCGTGAGGCCCGAGGAGAACAGGGCGTAGACGGCGCCAAGCAGAAGGCCGCCGACGATCACCTGCACGAGAACGAAGGACATGAGCTGCGCTGCTCTACCAGGCCTTGTGAAAAAGGCGGGACTTAAGGTCCCGCCTTCGCATGATCACCAGCCCTTGTAGGGCAGCATCGGCGCCTTCTGGGCATTGGCTTTCGGCCACACCGAGACGTAGTTCTCGCCGTCCTGAAGCTGGATGATGTAGGCCGAGGCCAGGATGTTCTGGCCCTTGTCATCGAACTTCACGCCCTTGTAGCCCATGATGAGCTGCTCCGGCTTGAGGTCGGTCGCCTTCAGCGCGGCCTGGATCTTGGCCGGATCGGTCGAGCCGGCACGATCGATGGCGTCGACCAGCACGAAGAAGCCCTGCATCTGGCGGCCGACGGTGTCGTCCATCTCCTCGCCGCTCTTCTTCTTGTACATGTCGGCGATGATGGCGGACGGCGATCCGGACGGACCCACCGCCCAGGACGAGCGGTTGAAGACGCCTTGCGAGAGCTTGCCGACCGCCTTGATGAAGGACGGATCGGAATAGCCGGCATCGTCCGCGAGCAGCAGCGGCGGCTTGTAGTCGAGCGACTGCATGGTCTTGGCGAACAGGATCGCGTCCGAGGTGTAGCTGATCATCAGCACGACGTCGGGCTTCTTCTCCTTGAGCTGAAGCACCTGGGCCTGCACGTCGGTGGCGTTGACTGCATAGGCGATGTCGATGACCCCGTTGCGCTCCTTCGCCTTGAATCCGGAAGCGATCGTGCTCGCGACCGAGGTGCCGTATTCGGTGTTGTCATGAACCAGCGCGATGCTGTCGGTCTTGGCGCCGGCCGCCTTCATGTCGGTGAGGAATTCGTCATAGATGCGGACGAAGTCCGGCGCGATCGGCGTGGTGCGGAAGAACCATTTGAAGCCGCGCTCGGTGAGATTGGCGGCAACCGATTCCGGGGTGAGGAACGGGACGCCGTATTTCTCGGCGATCGCGCTCGAGGTCAGCGTGATGCCGGACTGATAGGCGCCGAGGATCGCGGCGACCTTCTCTTCGGTGATCAGCCGCAGCGCCTGGTTCTGCCCCGTCGCCGGGCTGCCCTGGTTGTCGGCGAACACCACCTCAACCTTGGCGCCGCCGAGGCCGGAAAGGCCGGCGTTCTTCGCCAGTGGGAGGCTGCCGAGTTCCGGATGGGCGTTGTTGATGATGTCCATGGCGACCTCGAGCGCCGCCTTGGCGTGCGCGCCGATCGAGGCCGTGCCGCCGGACATCGGCAGGATCGCGCCGATCTTGACGACCTTGTCCTGCGCCGTTGCGCCCGAGACGAGCGCAACGGACATCGCGGCCGCGCAAAGCAGCCCCGTGACCTGCTTCAATGTCATGAAATCAGACCTCCCAAGGGTTTCCCCAACCAAGATTTTTTGGAGAGCTTGGGCGAAACGCCCCGCCTCCGTTTGATTATGCCTGGCTGCGGGAGGATGGCATGCCGACTGGCTACCGGCAAGGTGAAACGGCTTGCGACGATGCTGCATGAGCAGGCAGGGATAACGGAAGGGCACGAACAGCGCTCAATCTGGCGTCGATTAGCGCGATCAAAACGACCCAAACCAACAACCGCAGGGTGGGTTAGCTGTGCGACTGCGCGAAGCGCAGTTCGCGTAACCCACCTCCTTGGTTTCCGCGGGGACGAAGATGGTGGATTACGCTGCGCTAATCCACCCTACGAAGCGTGCATTCAGCCCGCTACGTCGCTCGCCCGCAGCAGCGTCGTGAAGCCGCCATAGATCATGCGCTTGCCGTCGAACGGCATGTCGCCGTGCTTGAGCCGCGGGTCCGCCATCACCTTCTTGTTGACGGCATCGCGCGTCTCCCGGTCGCGATAGACGATCCAGGCGAACACCACGACCTCCTCCTCCTTCGCCATCACCGCGCGCGGAAACGAGGTCAACTCGCCATAGGGAACGTCGTCACCGATGCATTCGACATAGTCGAGCGCGCCGTGCTCCATCCAGACCGCGCAGGCCGTTCGCGCCAGGGCCTTGTAGGCCTCGATCTTGTCCTTCGGCACGGCCAGCACGAAACCATCGACATAGGGCATTCCCGATCTCCTTGGGTTGTACGTGTCCCAAGGACGACTGGGCGCGTGGCGGCCCGACGTCGAAGACGCCATTTCCGCTGAGGCAAACCGTCGCGAGTGTCAGTGCGACACGCCGGTTTCCAAAATGGTACGGCGCCGGAGCCGACAAATCAGTCTTCAGAAAGCGCCCGGAACTGGCTGGGGAACCTGGACCCTACGCCACTGGGTCGCGGGCACTGGAAATACTGCGAAAATAGGCCTATATCAATCCCAGCGTTGGGGGCAATGCGTTGGGGGCACCGTTAGGGGCAGGCCGAGTGAGCGTTATTCTGAGAGCGGAAAAAGGCGGCGGCGATCGGCGCTACCTGACCCAGCCCCGGGGCGAAGGGACGACTTGGTACGCGGTCGCTGAGGTTCCCAGGACACTGCGGCGGGCCTTGGGCAAGAAGCGGCTCCTGAAGTCCCTGGAGACTACCGACCTCCGAGTGGCCCGCATTGCCCGCTGGAATGCCGTTGCGGATTTAAAATCCGAGATTGCCAAGCACCGGACGCCCGGCCGCGAGGATCAGGACCCGTTGCTCTTGGAGGCCATGGCTTTCCGCGAAGAATTTGTCCGAGCGGATGCCGCGCGGCGCAATGACCTTATGTATCAGATCACGGACCGGGCTGAAGAGATCGACCTCGCAGCCGGCGGCTCCCGGGATGACTACCGTCCCTTCGAAGAACCCCGGGCGGCGACCAAGGAGGCCACCGAGTTCGTTCAACTGGCGTCCGCAAAGGTCACCCCTGCGGACCTCTACATTGAACGGTGGCTTGCGGCCTCGACCTATAGCGAGCGCACGAAGGCCGACGCCCGCACGGCGCTGGAGCAGTTCAAGGACTGGTGCACGAAGGCGAGCCAAGGCTTCTTCATCGAGACCACGACCGACCGAGTCGCCGCCGACTTCCGCGATGAGGCTTTCGTCAAGGCGGGCGTGCACTTCAAAACGGCCAACAAGAAGCTATCTGCCCTGCGGCAATATTGGACTTGGCTGGAGAAGAGCTTCGGCGTGAAGTCGAACCCGTGGATGCGCAAGTCGCTCCCCAAGGCCAAGGCGCACAGGATCGCTCCGGACGGCCCGATGGGTCCCGAGCGCCCGTTCACAGATGATGAGGTTCGAATCCTTCTCGGCGGCCCGGCAGACACCGACATGGCCAACGCCATGAGGATTTCAGCCCTTTCGGGAATGCGCCTCGATGAGATCGGCCAGCTTCGCGTCGGTGATTGCCGCGAGAACATATTCAGTGTCACTCGCAGCAAATCCGCGGCGGGCGTGCGGACCATTCCAATCCATTCGGCACTACGACCGATGATCGCGAAACTTGTCGGCAGGCGCGATGCGGCGGCCTTTTTATTTCCCGACTTTCAGGACACCGGCTGGGATGGCAACCGGACCATGGCTCTCTCGAAGCGGTTCACTTACTACCGCAAGAAACTTGGCGTGCACGACAAAAGACCAGGCGCACGACGGTCCAAGGTCAACTTTCATAGCTTTAGGCGCTGGTTCGCGACGAAAGCTGAGGATGCGGGCCACCGGGAGAACGTCGTGGCGGACATTATGGGCCACGAGAGCCAGGTCGGAATCACCTTTGGGCTGTACTCCAACGCCCAGCTGAAGCAGCTGAAGAAGGCTTGCGTAGAGGCCGTCAAGTTGCCGGCCCTGTAAATCTGCACAGCGCGACAGGGCTTAGCGCAAACAGCGAGAAAAATTCTGAGGAGTTTGTTGCTAACTCATTGGCACGGCTGCGATTTGTTCCTAGGCTAGGTGTTTCTTAGCTCTGCAAGCGCGGCACGAATCGCCTACTGATCATGCGGCCGGCCCGCCGCACAAGGGTCCGGTCGAGAGGGATGTGATGGCGCGTCAAACGAAGAAAAAGCTGACGGAGACTTCAGCCAAGAATGACACGGCTGCTGACGATGCCATTAGGTTCTATCGAGCCAACGAAAAGCCATACGGGCCTTTCAGCAATTTGTATCGGCGCCCGGTTGAGTTTGACGGCGTGCTTTATCCAACATCTGAGCACGCCTATCAGGCCGGAAAAGCCCTAAAGCCGGCTGTGAGAGATTGGATACTGGCTGCTCCTACTCCAGCTCTCGCCGCGATGGCGGCCCATGGCCTGTATACCTGGGACATCGTGCCCGATTGGTCGAAAGTTAAATTCGATCGGATGCGGCGAGTCTTGAAGGCGAAATTTGAACAGCACCCTGACCTCGCTGAGCTACTCCTCTCGACAGGTTCGAAGCGACTTGTAGAGGCGGGAACTGTAAACAACGCAGTAAATCGTCTTTGGGGCGAAGTGGCCGGAAACGGAATGAATATGTTGGGCGTGATGTTGATGGAGATTCGCGATGAATTGAAGAAGGGCAGCGCCTCCCGGGCTATATCTTCTCCGCGAGCACCTTCGCAGCGAAAAGGAGCCCGCAAAGATCGCATCAGCCGACCGCCAGCCGCCTCGAAGCGGAAGAAAGCTAAGCGGGCATGACGCCTTACGAAGAGGAGCTGGCTAACCTTGCGTCGACCGTCGACAAGGCGGGCAAAACGGACATCGACGGACTGAAGGCTGCAATCGAGGGAGCAAGCGAGGCCAGCCTAATAGCCATTGGGTCCGGCGGGTCATTCACTGTTGCGTCGCTCCTCTGCAGTTTGCACGAAGCTTATACCGGGCGCGTATCGCGAGCTGTGACGCCCTTGGAACTAATCTGCAATCCTACATTAGCCTCCACCAGTCCGATATTTATCATCTCCGCCGAGGGCAAAAACCCAGATGTAATCGAAGCGCTCCAAAGGGCCCGCGAGCACAGTTCGCGTTCAGTCCACGTAGTTACAAATCGAAGTGAAAGCCCATTGATGGCGCGCGTCTCTGAGCTCCACGACGTTACGCCCCACGTATTTCCATTAGCCGACAAGGATGGCTACCTAGCAACCAACAGCCTCGTATTTGACGCTGCTCTAGTTGCGCGAGCTTACGGAGAGCTGGACCGGCAAGGGCGGAAGATCCAATTCAATGTCGACCAACTTCAGTTCGATGATCTCCCTCTTCGGGACTGGATCGAGAACTCGAAGCAGTTCGCAAAAGAGGTCGCGTCACGGCGCAGTTTGATTATCGTCTTCTCTCCTCATCTCCGCCCTATCGCAGAAGATTTAGAATCTAAGTTTTCAGAATCTGCGCTCCTTTTTTGCCAGCTAGCGGACTTTCGATCATTCGCGCACGGCCGCCATTTATGGTTGACCGAACGGCCAAACGATTCTGCTCTGCTTGTGTTGACCGAGCCGGCCGTTACTAGGCTTTGGGATGATATGCATACGAAAGTACCAACGCGGGTTCCGCACTTCCGCCTTTCGCTACCTGGTGCGGAGCCTAAAGACCTCATAGCAGGCCTGATAGCTGGCATGCATCTCGTATCTGCAGTTGCAAATGCATCCCAAAGAAACATCGCTCGCCCAACAGTCTCCGATCTTGGTCGTCAGTTGTACTATGCGGACTTGACCTCGCTTATACCGCCACCGCTTGAAGTCGGCCTGCGAGGCGAGCATTCAAAGTATGAAGTCTTGGGCGCCCATTGGCCGTCGCCTCGATCCAGCGGAACTATTCGACGGGCGAGGCAAGCCACAGAAGAAGCGTTCAACTCGCAGCGCTTTCGTTCAATCGTGTTCGACTACGACGGCACTCTGTGTAGCTCCAACAATCGCGACCTGCAGCCTCCGCCACTTATTGTGTCCCAGCTGGAGCGCCTCACACGCGCTGAGATAATCGTCGGCGTCGCATCCGGGCGTGGCGGCTCTATTAGGGATCATCTGCGATCGCTGCTTGCCCCCGAGCTATGGCCATTCATTCGTCTGGGCCTATACAACGGAGGCTGGATCGGCGGGCTCGGTCAAGAGCCGCAGACAACAGAACCACTGAGCGAATTCCTCATCCATGCTAAGCGCCTGATCCTTGGGCTAAAGTCTCTCGGAGTACCAATCGAGGAAGCGAGGACAACGGCCCCATATCAACTGAGCATTAGGTTCCGCAACGGCGTCCGCACCGAGGACATGTGGTTCGTGATTGTTGATACATTCAAGCAAGCAGGCCTCGATACAAGTACGATCGTACGCAGCAAGCATTCCATCGATGTGCTGTCGCGAGACGTCAGCAAATCACACTTGGTGGCGAGCATTGTTCGAGAACAGTCTGTCGATCCGTATGAAGTTGTCACCATGGGCGACCTAGGTGCGTGGCCGGGCAACGACGCCTCACTGCTCCAGCATCGATTTTCGCTAAGCGTAGACCTTCCTTCTCGTAGAATTGACCGCGGCTGGAAATTAGCTCCACGCTACAAGCGGGACGTCGATGCAACTCTTTGGTATCTGGAGCGGCTAGAAATCGAGCCTGGTCACCGCCGCTTTTATTTCGATTTGTCGCGAGATTGATCATGAAGGACAAGATTGCACAGGAGCTGTTGGCCACGGTCATGGACTGGACCGATCAAGATACTGTCTTGCAACACAGTCTGAGTCTCCAGCTGCTAGCCGACTATAAGTATAATCATTATCAACGATACGGTCCGGGCCAGCGTTTCATTGAGAGTTTAGCACTCTGGCTGGAGCAATTCGATAAGACCGATCGCACCACGGCCCTGGAGTTCATCCAGAAGAAACTGATTTTTATATCTGAGCAAGAGATCGCACATCTCGTAACCATTGCCTATCCCGATGTGATTGTTCAAGAACGCCTTCGGCTTGTGGCAGAAGAGAGCCAGATCGCTCCCTTCAAAGTCGGGCAACTTATCCAACACCCCCGGTTCGAGCGCCTTGGGCAAAAATCGTTATACCTCGGTTTAAGTGATGGCGCCCATACGAACGATCTCCGCCGAGCAAGCAATGGCGCTATCAGCAATGAGCAAATCTGGCAGGCCTACGAGCTAGGCGAAACAAAAGCCGAAGATATGCTTGCCAAACTCCGCAAGTCGCTGCGGAAGTCAGCGGAAGCAGCGGGAGAACCTCCCCGCGACAACATAGACTCCGAGCGATTCAATCTTGTGTGGCTTGTCGACGACTTTTCCGGAAGTGGAAACACGTACATCCGATTCGAGGAAGAAGACGGACAACGACGTTTCGCGGGAAAGATACAGAAGATTTACGATATGGTCTTGGATGGCGGGCTGGTTAACCCGAGCTACTACGAGATCTATTTGCTCCTGTACGTCGCTACCCGCCAAGCTATTGATCACATCGAATACTGGTCTGAGCGCTTTACATCGGAGCGAGGACTAAAGCCACTGCGAGTTCGAGTTCTCTGCCCCATTGAACGTGATGCGTCGCTATCTCCCGCCACCGATCCGGCTGTGATGGCGATGCTCGCGAAGAGTGGATACTACGACGATCGGGCATCAGATTCCCATATTGCAATCGGCGGCACGAAAGATGCGCGCTACGGTTTCGCAAAGTGTGCATTGCCGCTCGTGCTTTCACATAACACTCCCAACAACAGCGTCTATGCGCTATGGGGACCCGAAGAGTTTAATTTTGTTGGGCTCTTCCCGAGGGTAAGCAGGCATCGGACAAGCTAATGGCTTATCGAGCAAATCCATTTCTTGAAAGGATGTCGGAGCGCACGACCTCTGATCAAGAGTTCGTTCAAATGTTCGCGCCAAAAGTGCTGGAGCGGCTGAATGAGGACTGCCTTCGGGGTGGGGTACATATTTTCCGTAGCCCACCTGGTGGCGGAAAAACGACGATACTTCGGGCATTCACCCCAAACGCACTTCGTGCATTTTGGCACGGCGGGCCGATGGGCGTTGATACTTATCGTCAGCTTGTCGACCGTGGCGTAATAGATGCCGAAACTGGACCGCAGACGCTAGGCGTGTTTCTTTCGTGCGCTTCTGGATATGCCGATCTCCCGCCCGGTGCCTCTGCGATTAGTGCGGGCATGTTCCGCGCCCTTCTAGACTGCCGCATCGTACTTCGTAGTCTCCGTAGTCTAGGCGAACTGGTTGGGTCTACCTCCGCCCAAACCATGGAAGCTCTTCAGCTACATTACGATGACGAGACGCTCCAAAACCTTGGCTCGATCCCGCTGCACCAATCTGCAGCAGAAATGATCCGATGGGCGGAGCAGCGGGAGCGCGAGGTCTATTCTCAATTGGATTCCCTGGCATACGTGCCGGGAGCCGCCGCGCCGGCAGATGTCCGATTTGAATCCTTGTTGTGGCTGCAGTCCGTGCGTTTCGTCCATGAGGGGCGCGTCGTTGCACCCAAACGGCTTTTGATGATCGATGATATACAGAAATTGCGTAAAACGCAGCGTTCTTTGCTGATTGACGAGATCGTTACGTTGAGGCCGCAAATGCCAGTGTGGCTTGCTGGGAGAAGCATTGCATTTGGCGAAGAATTTTTATCGCAAGGAGTGCGCCCTGGTCGGGACGTGAACTTTTACTCTTTGGAGGACATGTGGGGTGGCCGCAGCGGTCAGTTCGTGGCATTCGCTCAGAACATTCTAGACAGGCGCTTTGCACTCCAATCGGTTGTACCCGGCAATACGTTCCAACAATACTTGGCGGAGGCCCTAGATCCGAAAGAGGTAGAGTCGCTCTATCGAGAGGCTCGCGAACGCTTTGATCGAGGAACGGCACGAGTCAAACGTAATCCGAGATATACGGAGTGGCTCGCCAAAGCTGTGTCGGGACCCGCCGCTCACAACTACGAAAACGCGATTGAGCTTTACACGACCAGAATCCTCATCGCGCGCGACGAGGCGAACCGTCAGTTATCGCTCCAGTTGGTTCCTCTGGCGCCCGAAGAATTTGACGATAGAGATAGTTCCGCTGTTAGAGCTGCAGCGGAGATTTTCATGAACTACGAGATAAAGACGCCTTACTACTTTGGCTTGGAACGCCTTTGCGCCTTGTCGACGAACAACGTCGAGGAGCTACTCGCATTAGCTGCGGCCCTCTATGACGGAATGCGGGCGAAGCAGGCACTCCGTCGCCAAGGCGAGCCGTACCTTCTGCCACGTGAGCAAGAAAGGCGGCTAAAGGACGTTGCGGCCAAGAAGATTGATTTCATTCCGCGCAACCATACAGAAGGGTTGCTAGCTCAGCGCTTGCTAAATTCCATTGGTACATTTTGCAGGGATCGAACATTTGTCATCAACGCACCGTACGCCCCCGGCGTTACGGGGATCAGGTTGTCTGCGTCGGAGATCATCAAGCTCCAGCGGATATCCAAGGCGTCTGGCTCTGCGTTCACTGTAATCAAGCGGGTGATTGACGAATGCGTGGCCGAAAATCTCTTGGTCGCACGAGAGAGTAGCGCCAGCACCTCGCGGGAGGGGGGGACTGTCTTCTATCTGAATCGAACGCTATGCTCGCATTTTGGACTGCCGCTGCAATACGGCGGTTGGCAGGATGTCACAGTGCAACAGTTGGCTGAGTGGATCGAAACCGGCCTGCAGCCTGTCCGAGGGTTAACCTTGGAGGCTGCACTGTGATTTGGGAAAATTATGTCTTTCGGAGAGGTCCCGATGTCGAGGAACTTTGGGATCAAATGTTCACCGAACGAAAGCAGGCAGGCCGGCCGACGCGGTTGCTGTTCATTACCGGTAGAGGATTTGATGTTCGCGCGACAAGCGTCCTAGCGCGGTTTGTAGACAGATTGAAGGCTTCGGAATGCGAAGTTGAGCGGGCACACCTGCTGTTCGTTGGTTTTACCGGCTACCATTTATCAAATGATTTGCGGGTGCAGACCCGGAAAAACGAAGCTGAGATGCTGGCTTATTTCGAAGGTGTTGGCACCTCGCACACGGTAATGATTGGTGGCGCCGCAGAGGGAGAGGACGACATCAGTTCGAACATTGCCCTTCGGCAGGGAGCTGACGAGATACTAAAGTCAGTAACGGACCAGACGGACATTGTCCTAGACGTGAGTTCTTTGCCTCGGGTTGCTTACGTGACCATTCTTCTCTCATTGCTTGCCCGCATCATTCCCGAGGGCAACAAGAATGGCGGGTTGTTCGCCAACGGGGTTTCATTACAGGTCCTTGTTGCGGAAGATGCACAACTAGACAGTAAGATAAGTTCGGAAGATCCCAGCAACGATTTGACATTGATTCCTGGATACTCGGAGGCTCTTCAATCGGAGTCGCAGCAAGAGGAGCCAATGGTATGGTTTCCCATTCTTGGTGAGAACCGCTTGGCTCAACTCAGGAAGATACAAGCCAGTATTCGTGAATTTGCAGAGATTTGCCCGATCTTGCCCCACCCGTCGCGGAACCCCCGTCGCGGTGACGAGCTTTTGTTGGAATATGACAGCGTGTTGTTCACTCAGCGGGCGACGCCAATCGGCAACGTGTTCTATGTGAACGAAACACATCCCTTCGAGGTTTATCGTCAGCTGTTAGGAGCCATGCAGCGTTTTCGAAAGTCTCTTGGCCTAATCGGCAGATGCCGCCTGGTGGTGACCCCGCTGGCAAGCAAGTTAATCACCGTCGGAAGCGCATTGGCCTGCTTCGAAATGAAACTTATTTCCATGGACTACAAATCCAGCGTGGCGATCCCGTACGCGGAGCCAAAACGATACGAAGCGGACCTGGAGCTGGTGTTACAGTCGCGTCCCGTCATTTCGGCGCTCTTGTTGACCGGCGACGCATATCAGACGGATGTTAGTTCCGAAGCCTCGGTCGCCGCCCCTTCGAGCTAAGCCGTGGCTCCAGCCGCCGGTAGAAACTGCTTTAGGGGTCACTAATTTGAGGTGTCACCTCGTGGCGACGGCTACGAGCTTTCCCCCCGTGCCCTCCTAAGTTTTGCTAGCCACATTCAGTTTCAGTTCGCCGGCCCCCATCGGTTGGCAGATGTTCAGGCTGGCAGCACTCGCCGGGTACGCGTCCGGTGACGGCCCCTGGTTAGGTCATCTTGAGCGGGATGGCTGACCGCGCTTATGCGGCGTGAGCGACGTTCTGAGGTCGCCAATTGCAGGGCATGAGTTCGTGGATGCGCTTGGCGGGATGATCCGGCAGGCGGGCCAGCACGTCGGCGAGCCAAGCCTGTGGATCGATGTCGTTGAGCTTGGCGGTTGCGATGAGGGTGTAGATCGCAGCCGCACGCCGGCCGCCCTCATCGGAGCCGGCGAAGGTCCAATTTCTTCTGCCCACGGCGACAGCCCGAAGCTCGCGCTCGGCGGCATTGTTCGACATGCACAGCCGTCCGTCATTAAGGAAGCGGGTAAATGCGTCCCAGCGGCTGAGGCAGTAATTGATTGCCTTGGTCGTATCGTTGTTCCTGGAGAGCTTGGCGCGCTGTTCGCGCAACCACGCCTGCAGTTCGACGATCAGAGGGCGGCTACGCTCCTGGCGCACGCGCAGGCGCACCTCGGGAGCAAGACCGTTGATCTCACGTTCGATGGCGAACAGGACATCGATGCGCTTGACCGCCTCGGCCGCGATCGGCGCCTTGCTGAGCCGCGCGAGATCGAAGAACTTGCGCCTGCCGTGTGCCCAGCACGCGGCCTCGATGATCGGGCCTGCTTTGCGATTGGCCTCGTAGAGCTTGCTGAACCCAGCATAGGCGTCGGCCTGCATCAGTCCGGCATATCCGGTCAAATGCTGCTCCGGATGCTCACCGCCACGATCCGGCGAGTAGAAGAACACGGCCGCCGGCGGATCTGGCCCGGCAAACGGGCGGTCGTCGCGCACATAGGTCCAGAGCCGGCCGGTTCGGGTCTTGCCCTTGGCCAGCACCGGCACTGTGGTGTCGTCGGCGTGGATGCGCTCGGCCGCAAAGACATGGCTCCGGATCGTATCGACCAACGGCATCAGGGTTGCGGCGGAGCCTCCCACCCAGTCTGCCAGCGTCGAGACATCGAGGTCGATGCCTTCACGCTGGTAGACGTCGCTCTGACGATGAAGCGGCAGGTGCAGGCCGTACTTGGCGAACAGGACATGGGCCAGCAGCTTGGGCCCTGCACGCCCGCGCGCAATCGGGTGCGAGGGAGCCGGCGGCTGGGTGATCGCTTCGCAGGCCCGGCAGACGAGCTTCTCGCGCACGTGCTGGATCACTTTCCACTGGCGCGGAACGAGCTCCAGCGTCTCGGTCACGTCCTCGCCGATCTTGCGCAACCGGCTATCGCCGCAGCATGGGCAGGTCGCAGGCACCGGATAGACAAGGCGTTCCCGCGGCAAATGCTCCGGCAGCGGCCGGCGGGCTGGCTTGCGGCGCTCGAACGATGGCACCGCAATCTTCTCGGCTGCCATCTGCGTCGCGGTCTCGGCTTGCGCCGCGTTCTCCTCCAGGTCGGCGAGCTGTAGCTCGAGCTGGTCCAGCAATGCGCCTCGCTCGGAGGACTGTCCGAACTGCTCGTGCCGCAGCTTCTTGATCGTGAGTTTGAGCTTCTCGATCAACAATGTCCGCGCCTGGGCCTCCGCTTCCGCGGCCAAGCGGGCCGCTCGCTCGGCGCGCAGCATCGCCTTCAGGGTGGTCACATCGTCAGGGAGAGAATCATCGGCGCTCATCGCCGACCAGAGAATCACAAGACGCCGGCTCTGTCCGGACTGCCGATCGTGCCGTCGATTCAAATCACAGCGATCAGCCGGCCGCCTGCGGCCGCCACGTGTGTTGCGGCATCCGCCAATCGATGCCCTCCAGCAAGTAGCCAAGCTGGGCTGGGGTGATGGTCACCACGCCATCAGCCGACGACGGCCAGAGAAAGCGGCCGCGCTCCAGCCGCTTGGCATAGAGCGACATGCCCAGCCCATCATGCCAAAGGATCTTGATAAGCTTGCCGCTCTTGCCACGGAACACGTAGAGGTCGCCGCCGTGCGGGTCGCGCCTAATGGCTTCCTGCACCAGCAAGGCCAGCGAGTTCATGCCGCGACGCATATCGGTGTGGCCGGTCGCAATCCACACCCGTACGCCCGACGGAATGGGGATCACCGCGGCCGTCCATCTGCCAGTGCCGCGACCGCGGCCTTCAGCGTCGCCGCGTCGACCGTGCCCGTGATCCGCATCCGAGCCCCGGCCGCAAACTCGATCTCGATCGCGCCGCCGCCGGCCGGCCCGACCGCACCAGGCGTAGGCCCCGATTCCGCGACCACCATCGCCGGTACGAAGCCCGTTTGATGGGCAGCATCCTTCGGCTCGGGGCGAAACGACCGTCGCCATCGGAGCAGCAATGAGCGCGAAACGCCATATCTCCGCGCCGTCGCCGCGACCTGGCGCGGCGCCTGTAAGCTCTCCAGGACGATCTTGAGCTTCTCATCCTCGGACCAGCGCCGCCGTCGGCCTGTGTCCACTACTTCGAGCCGTTCGACTTGGGCACTGCGCCTATCACTGTCCATAAGGACAGTTCTCAACAACACGCCTCACTCGGCAAGGCGGCCTTCACCGGACGGATACTCATATCGGTTCATTTGGGTAGGAGAACTGTCACTGTGAAGCCCCGGCCATGCTCGGTGCGGAACGTGATGGCGCCGCCGTGGCTTGAAATGACGTCACGCACGATCGTCAGTCCCAATCCGGTCCCGGGAATCTCTGCGCTCCGGGACTGATCCAGCCGCCGAAACGGGGCCATCGCCTCTTCGATCCTGTCCTCGGGGATGCCGGGGCCGTTGTCATTGATGCCAATTTCGACGCGATCGTGGCTCGCTTTCAGGTCAACCCGTGCAACCGACCCGTATTTCACGGCGTTGTCGATCAAATTTCGAAACGCTCGTTTCAGTGGTATCAGACGTCCGACAATTTCAAGATGATCAGGTCCAACATAGCTGCAATCAAGCCCCTTGTCGGTTGCTTCATCAACCAAGCTGATCAACAGCGCGGCTAGATCCATTGACTGATTGGTCGCTTCACTTGTCTCGCCGCTTGCGAACGCGAGTGTGGTGTCAACCATGGCGGTCATGTCGGAAATTTCCGACATGATCGCGTTGCGATCGTCCTCGGCGTCGAGTTGCTCGGCGCAAATGCGCATTCGCGTCAGCGATGTTCTAAGGTCGTGAGAGATGGCCGCAAGCATCTGCGTGCGCTCCGTCACAAACGACAAGAGGCGACGCTGCATATCTTCAAACGCTCTGGCGACGCCGCCAAATTCGTACAATCCCTGATCGGACACCGTGACGAAATCGCGCGTCTTGCCGATCTGATCGGCAGCTTCGACCAGCCTGTCCAGCGGCGCGACGATGCGGCGGGCCAATAGCGTAGAGATTGCTGCGATGATCAGGCCGCCACCAATCAGCGGGAGAAGCGGCAGAGCGTAACCGATGCCGCCAACTGTTTCGGCAAATGACACGCTCATCCACGAGCCATCACGACCCTGCACGGCGATCCGCAGGCTGGCGGGTATGAGTGTTTCCGGTTCGTTTGAACTCAGGGGCAGGGTGCTCAACGAGGCAGCGATTGTTGCGGGCATGACATCGGTCTTGATCCGCTGAAACGGTGCGATGACAGAAAAGCCCGTGTCATGGAGTTCTACCGCCCGAATCGTGTTGCCAAGCATTGCTTTGATCGTTGCGCCCAGCCGCGCAAACATCAAGTCGTGATCGCTGTTCGATCGTTCGATCGGTTTTTCTGCCGACCAAGCCACGGATAAAACCGAGCTCATCTGCTCGGCTTTCAGCTTGCGGCCGGAGACTGGCTGCGCGAAGATTTCGACGGCGAAGTTGGTGGTTTGCTCGGCGAGCCATCGGGCTCCGGTCAATCGTATCTCCGGCTCTGAGAACAGCCAGACCTGAAACGCCGCCTGGGTCTGAACTGCCAGAACGCTGAGCACCATGGCTCCAGCGATTCGGCGGCCAATTCCCGGACGCCTGATCCAGCTCAGGGCCCGACCCTTAGCCGGCATCGTTTTCGACAACCGGTGTGAAGATGTATCCGCTATTCCGAACTGTTTTGATCATGGCTGGATTTTCCGGGTTTTCCTCGAGCTTGCGTCGTAGACGCATCACCTGAACGTCGATGGTGCGGTCAATCGAAGTGCTGGTACGACCTCTTGCCAGATCCAGGAGCTGGTCGCGATTAAGCACTCGGTTTGGATGCTCGACGAAGGCTTGCAGCAGGTCATACTCCCCGGAGGTGAGTTCGACCAGAGCGCCCGATGGCGACTTCAACGTCCTCGCGCGGATATCCAGGGTCCACCCAGAGAACGCAAAAACCGACGAGTGACGGACGGATTTGGTCTGATCGACAGTTGCTTGGCGTCTCAGGACGACTCGAATGCGCGCCAGAAGCTCGCGCAGGCCGAATGGCTTGCAAATATAGTCCTCGGCGCCCAGCTCTAGGCCAATGACTCGGTCGGTCTCCTCGGCGACGGCCGTCAAAAGTATGACTGGTATCGGGTTCTCTGCCTGCATTTGTCTCAGCAGCGACAGTCCGTTTTCGTCCGGCAGCATGACGTCGAGAACGATCAGATCCAATTTGGACGTGGCAATCCTGTCCCTGAATTGCTTGCCGTCGCTTGCAACGGAAACGCGCAGGCCTTGCTGTCCCAAGAACTTGGCCAGACCGGACCGGATTTTGGGATCGTCATCGACAATAAGGACATGGGGAAGGACCGACATGACCGGGGCATCCTTTTCGAGGTTTTGCTGACGTCTCAAGTCCTTTCGCGTAACATATTGTAACAGAAGTCCATTTACCATCATTCAACTACGGGCCTTGCCGCCGGGATCCCGCGGCTTCGGCAGAGCCAGATGGCCAGTTAACGAAATCCGAACTGCATTCCTGCAATCCGTCCCGTCGTCATAGAATGAAATAATCGGAAACCTGCCGCTTATCGTCCCAACAGGTGCGGGCGTTACAAGCCGCGGGATGAACAAGCAGTTTAAGGCAGAGCGCGAAACGACGCCGGCGCTCAAAGTATTGCACCCCGACGCTTGGGCGCTGCCGCGAACCAAGGCAAAACGGTCCACCGCGCGTGGCTTGATGGCGTTGGCGATCGCGTTCGGCTTGGCCGTGGCGGCAGCAATCGTCTGGTTCGCGATCGCCGCACAGAATCAGACGCCCCGCACCAATCTGGTCCAGTCACCGGTGCCAGGGAAGCCTGCTGCGGTGGTCGGTCTCGGTTATCTGGAGCCGTCCACGACAGTCGTCAGGCTCGGTGCTCCCGGCAATCCCGACGCGTCCCGAATCAGCCTTCTGCTCGTGTCTGAGGGGCAGTCGGTGAAAGCCGGAGAGCCTCTTGCGATCATGGATACCGCCGACAAGCTGTGGGCCCAGGTTACCGCCGCTCAGGTGCAGGTTGAACTGAAAGAGCTGATGCTGGAGCGCCAGCGCCGGGAAATCGCTTACACCATCCAGTCCCGACGTTCTGCCCTAGACCGTGCACGGGCGGACATCAACCAGGACCAGTCCGAGTACGATCGCCAGAAGACGCTGGTCGATCGAAGCTACGCGACCGTCTCAAATCTCGAGAAAAAGGCCCGCGATCTCCAGACCGCACAGGCGACCAAGGCCGAAACGGAAGCGGCGCTTGAAAGAATTGAAGCGAAGGTCCCCGGAACGGACAAATCGATCGACGTCGCCATTGCCGAGCAGGAGGTGCTTTCTGCGCAGGCGGATCTGGCAGTCGCCAAGACGGCGCTGGACCAGGCGATCGTCCGCGCACCGTTCGACGGGCGCGTCTTGAGCCTCAAGGCGCGCGTCGGCGAGCGCGTCGGGAACGATGGGCTGCTCGAGCTGGGGGCGACGGACGACATGCGCGTCGTTGTCGATGTCTATCAGAGCGATATCGGGCGCGTTCGATTGGGGCAGGCCGTCGATGTTCGCGCCGAAGCGATCTCGGGAAGCCTCAAAGGGCGCGTCACCTATGTCGGCGATGCAGTGGTACGGCAGACGGTTATCAACAACGATCCTGCCACCTCAACCGACGCGCGTGTCGTACAAGTCTACGTTTCTCTGTCGAAGCAAGACTCCGAGCGCGTCGAAAAACTATCGCGTCTTCAGGTCAGAGGCGTGTTCGCGCAATGATCGCGGAAATTAGGCGCCGCCTTACAAGCCGGATTCCGTTGGGCTGGCGGCAGCTGCGCCACAACAGGGGACGTCTCGCCGTCGCCCTGGCCGGGGTTGCGGTCGCCGACATCTTGATCTTCATGCAGCTCGGAATCATGGGGGCGCTCTACGAGACGGCCGTGACGCCGCTGCGCATCTTTAACGCGGATATTGTTCTACTCAGTCCGGAAGCGCGCGTGTTGGGGCAGTCTGGCACCTTGCCACGACGACGATTGTACCAAGCCTTGGGCGTCGAAGGTGTCGCTGATGGATCGACGCTGCAGATTGGCTCCGTCTCATTTCGAAGTCCCAAGAGCATCCGCCAGGCCAACGTGATGGTATTCGGTGTAGATCCCGATTTCGACGGCTTCACGAGGCCTGAAATCTCGGCCCAACTGCCGAAGCTGCGCGCGGCCGATACGCTCCTACTCGATAAACTCACGCGCCGGCCGTTTGGCGCGATCGCCGCCGAAGCCGAGCGCGGAGATATCGTGCCAGTCGAGGTCACCGGAAGGACCGTCTCCATCGTTGGCCTTTTTTCTCTCGGCGCTTCCTTTGATAGCGACGGCTCCGCGATTGTAAGCGACCAGACGTTCTTGCGGCTGTTCCCGCGCAATTCTGCTTCCTCAGCGAGCGCTATTCTCCTGAAAACATCGCCTGGTGCGGATATCGCCGCCGTTGCCCAGCGCATCAGGCTTGCTCTTCCAGCGAGCGACACCAAGGTCATGACTGCGGAAGAATACGCGAACTACATCAAGGGCTATATGAAGGACAATACGCCGATCGGATTCATATTCACTTTCGGCGTCATCGTTGGTCTCTTCATCGGCTTTGCGATTGTCTATCAGATCCTGTCAGCCGATGTGAATGATCATTTGTCGGAATATGCGACGTTGAGGGCGATGGGTTTCACCCATCGCTATCTTCTGGGAGTCGTATTCCAGGAGGCGTTCGTATTGGCAGCGTTGGGGTTCTTGCCGGGAATTCTGCTGACGTTCGTCTTCTACTGGGTATTGGCTTTCGGAACCGAACTCGCCGTAACGATGCCGGTGAGCAGGCCGCTGCTCGTTCTAGCACTCACGGTCGCAATGTGTCTGCTCTCGGGCGCGGTGGCGACCAGGCGCCTTCGGGCAGCCGATCCTGCCGAAGTATTCTAGAAAATGCCGATGACCACGATTTGTCCCAACGACACGCGAAGAAATCAGAATGCGCCGGCTATTCAAGCCGCTGGTCTATGTTACGCCTTCGACGCGAGCGACGCCGAAAAGCAGATCCTGTTCGATTTCAACCTCGACGTGGCGCACGGCGAAATCGTCCTGATTATGGGCCCCTCGGGCTGCGGAAAGACCACTGCTTTGACGCTGGTCGGAGCCCTTCGAAGCTTGCAGTCCGGTCAGGTTCAGACGCTCGGAACAGATCTGCGGCAGGCGGATGAGCGGACAATGATCGCGGTGAGGCGTCAAATTGGATTCATCTATCAGTTTCACAATCTTCACGGAAGCCTGACGGCGCGGGAAAACGTCGCGATGGCGCTGCAGGTTCATCGGCCAACAATATTCTCGAACGAGCGCGAATTAATCGATGCAGCGCTTGACGACGTTGGCATGTTGGGCTCGGCGGACGCACTTCCGGCCACGCTGTCGGGCGGGCAAAGGCAGAGAGTTGCCATTGCGCGCGCGCTGGTGTCGTCTCCCGCGCTTGTCCTCGCTGACGAGCCGACCGCCGCTCTCGACAAGGCCAATGGTCGTCAGATCGTCGATCTGTTGCGCGATCTGGCGAAGCGTCGCGGAAGCGCGATCCTTATGGTCACGCACGACAGCCGCATCCTCGATATCGCCGATCGCATCGTCGAAATGGAAGACGGGCGAATCGTCAATGTCGAAACGTGCGAACCGAAGCGAAATAACTCCAACGATCAACCAACTCCCAGAAGCCAAGAGGATTATCGAATATGCGACCGACAACAATCAGACTGCTAGATGCACTTCGTCTCGGGGCGGCAATCGCTTCGGCCCTGCTAGGGACGGGGGGGATCGTGCGGGCGCAGGCGGAGCGAGAGTATCTTCGTCCGGCCCAAGCCGCAAAGATGCTCGCCGATTCGCAGCCTTGGTCCGCCACTGGACCGGACGGCCGGGCTGCCAAGATGACCTTCAATCCGGACGGTACGGCAATCTTCGACGGTCCCATGACGATGTCGGCGACTTGGGCGATCAAGGGAGAGAATTTCTGTATTACAATGCGGATCATCGGCGACAAATGCCATCGCTTTGCTAAGACCACGGGTGGGCTGGATGCCTACACCGATGGCGTACTGGAACTGCGGCTTAGGCGGTAGCCCGCCGCCAGCGTGAGATCAAAGTTGAACGCCTGGCGACTTTTCAAGCCGTAATTGCGACTGGTGCGGGAGGCGGCGATGCGAGCAAACCCGAATACGCCCCGCCCCGCTCAACAAATATTCGAGGCCGAATGCCCGGCCTCGTTCAACTCATCAGGTGCCGTTCTCGCCGTCGATTTCTTTTGAAGGATGATCGGTTGTGCTGCAGACACCAAGAGTGCTCGGTGCTGATCTTGAAGGCGATATCGACCGCCGTATCGGGCATGTCGCACGCGACGACGATTGTGGCATTGGCGGCACCGGCATAGTTCGTCCGATGTCGTTCCGCTCCGAATGATTGCCGGCGCCTTAGCCGCTCTGGAACGTGTCTCGCGGCTCTTTGCGGCGACCATGGGACGGTCTGTGGCGAGGTGATCTCAGACCGGCTGCAATGGTGTTGGGGCTGGTAGCACCATCAGCACACGCAAGCCGACCGGCTCCTGCGGGCCCATTTCGATGTTGCCGCCGTGCCGCTTGACGATATCCAACGCAATCGACAGCCCAAGGCCAAAACCAGCTTTGTTCTCGCTCCGTGCGTTGTCGACCTTGAAAAAGGGTTGGAATACCTTCTCGAGCAGGTCGCCGGGAATGCCCGGACCGTTGTCGGAAATCTCGATCCTGACGGCGTTATCGGCAGCAACGCCAAGCGTGACGTTGACCACGCTGCTATGCTTGCTGGCGTTCTCGACGATATTGGTGACGGCGCGGGTTAATGCGCGCGGGCGACAGGCATAGGTGAAGCGTTCAGGGCCGACATAAGATACCGCGTGTCCAATGTCGGAAAAGTCCCAGCAGATGGTTTGGAGCAGGCTCGGCAGGTCGACGCGCGTTAACGACTCGGACTTCGTATCGTCCCGTAGATACTCAAGGGTATCGTCGAGCATTCGGCCGACCTTGGTGAGGTCGCGCAACATCAGGGTGCGCAAGCCGTCGTTCTTGATGCGCTCGGCGCGCAACCTTAGCCGCGTGAGCGGTGTTCGCAGATCGTGGCTGATCGCAGCCAGCATGTGGGTGCGATCATCCAGTAGCTGTCGGATGCGGGCGCGCATTTCATTGAGTGCGTCAGTGACCTGGGTGATTTCGCGTGGACCGCGCAAATCGAGCGCCGCATGGGTGTGCGGGGACCGGCCAAACGAGGCTGCAGCGTCTGCAATGTCGGCTAGAGGCGCGGTGATCCAACGCACGGCATAGATCGACAGGAGCAGCACGAAAAGGGCCATGATGAGCAACACAAGCGCCGTCGGAGGGACGAACAGGGACCATGCATTGATGGTGAGGTTGAAGATCAGCCCGTTGCTCTGGTCCAAGCGGGTGACAATTTGCGAGGGCGGGCTCGCAGGATCCCTCAAGCCGGTTAGAAGCTCTATGTCGGGCATTGCCGCTAAGGGATGCAATGCAAGGCGCGAAGAGAGCAGGTTGGTCGTGCTCGGGACGAGATCAGCGAGGGCGACGCGCCTGATATCGAGACCGCTCCGTCGGATTGTCGTCAAGAGCTGGTCGGCTTCTGCCGCGCTCGTCGTCGCGCGCATCAGCCGTGTAATCTCGGTAACGTGCACAGCGGCAAATACCGGACTATCGTCGCGCGCCGGAGGATCGAGCAGGAACCAGACGATCGCCCCGAACACTGTGACGCCCGAGAGCACTGAAATGGCAACAAGACCGGTCAGCTGAGCGGTGATGCTTTGCGGTATCAATTGCTGCACCCGGATCACCAAATGTGCTCGAGCGTGATCGAGGGGGGACGGCTGCACAGTCTCGCTCATGGGGCGATCCCCAGAAGTACCTGCGTCGCTGTGCAGGCAACGTCGTCGCCTTCAAGCGCCATGGTGAGCACGCACAATGGCCTGGGACAAGTGCGGGTTGCGGAGGTGAGATTCGTAATATTCAGGTGCGGCATCAGCGCAATCTAAGGCCGTTCGCACCCGGAGAGCAGCGCGCAAAATGTTTCGTTTTGTTAATCAAGCGAGCCCTTCCGAAACCCGTCGCGTCCGCTCTCTGTAATCTTTTGTAACACCCCTTAATGCAGGGTCATTTGGCCCCGTCCTAGTATAGCGTTCCAATGGTAGAGGAACGTTATGAAAGTCTGGGTTGTCAGCTCCGGTTTGCTTGCGATCAGCGCGTGGCTGCGCTGTCGCAGGGGTGAAATATGGCCTGCGGGCGGACGCCGCTTTGCGGCCGGAAGCCTTGAGCGTGCGCGAGGCGGATACCGTGAGCACTTTCCGAGCGTTCATTCCTCTCCCGGCGAGGCGGCAAGGCTGTTGGCGCGGGCTGGAAACCTGATCGCCGTAACGCAGCGAGTCCAGTGATGGATGTTGGGGTCGGTCGGTCGAGCGCCGTTGGCGCGCAGCGTCGCCGCGCGCTCGACGCGCAACGGGTGCTTGTCTTGAGTAGGGGGGTAGCAATTGCCCTGTGCTTGTCGGGCTGTGCCAGCTCTCCTTTGATGAAGGGTGGCTCGCTGTCTTCCTACGACAACATGACACCATCGGACGGCGTGCTGGCGAAATCGCTGGTGCACGTCAACAAGGCCGATGTTCTGGCTGCGAAGACGGTGCGCATCGTTCCAGCCGCGTTCTTGCCGGCCGCATCGCCGAAATTGTCGAACGAGCAGCGCAAACTGGTCGCGAACGCGGTCGATCGTGCACTGTGTGTTGGATTGAGCGAGCGGTTTCGCGTCGTCGGTGCGGACCAGCCGGCCGATCTGACGACCCGTGTGCTCGTGACCCAGGCTGCCCCGACCAATGAAGTGGCGGCTGGTGCATCGAAGGTGGTGTCGATCGTGCCGGCTGCGCTCGGGGTGCCGGCGGCGGTGCCACGACTTCCGATCGGACTTGGCGGACTGTCGTTGGAGGCCGAAGCAATTGACCCGGCGGGGCGGCAGCAGGCCGCAATGATCTGGGCGCGCGGTGCCAACTCATTCACCAACTCCCCGACGGTCTCGACCGCCGGCGATGCCTATGATCTGGCGGGTTCATTCGCCGGCGATTTCGGCCAGTTACTGGTCACTGGAGAGTCGCCCTTTGGAAAGACGGTGAGCTTGCCATCATTCAGCAAGATCGGCTCGTCATTTGGCGGCAAGCCGAAATATGAGGCATGCGAAGCGTTCGGCCGCGATCCGGGAGTCGTCGGAATGGTAGCGGGCGGTCTGGGCTTGCCGCCGGAATGGTCGGACAAGGGCGCGCCGGCGAACAGCCGATAATCGATAGACGCGTCAATTGGAGATGAAAGTCATTGTCAGGACGGCGAGTTGCGTGGCGTTGCTTCTCACGATACCGCTCACCGGATGTGCCGTTGGCCCCGATTATACGAGGCCGACCGTCCAACTGCCGAAAGCTTGGAGCGACGCGAAAGGAAGGCAGGCGACAAAGGACGCGATGCCTCTGGCGCAGTGGTGGCGGCGGCTCAACGATCCGCTCCTGAATAGCCTGATCGAGGAGGCGGTTCAGGGCAATCTCGATGTTGCGGCCGCAAAGGCGCGAATTCGTGAGGCACGGGCCCTGCAGCGGCAATCGGTTGGCGCGCTCTTTCCGCAGATATCGGCGTCGGGTTCGGCGACCGCCAATCGCTCCGCCGCCGGCGTCGCGTCCGAGAGCGTCGTCGGCGCCACTTCGTACAACCAGTTCCAGTCCGGATTCGATTCGGCCTGGGAGCTTGACCTGTTCGGCGCGAATCGGCGCGCGGTGGAAGCGGCCGCATACAATGCGGCGGCTTCCGAAGACGATTTGCGCGCCACTCTGCTGACCCTGATCGGCGACGTCGCGTCGTACTACGCCGACGCCCGGGGATATCAGGCACGCGCGGCACTGGCGCGCCGTACCGCGATCTCGCAACGAGCGACTGCTGCACTGACCCAGAAGAAGCTTGATGCCGGCTCGGCGTCCCCCGTCGACACTGCAAAGGCGGTTGCCCAGGCCGCAAGTACCGAGGCAAATGTGCCGACTTACGAGGCATCCTACAAGACGGCGGTGCATCGTCTTGGCGTGCTGCTTGGACGCGACCCGGCGACCCTCGCCGCCCGAATGGCGCGCGCCACGCCGATACCGGCGCCGCGTCTTCCGTTGCCAACGGGCATCCCGGCCGACGTGCTGACGGTGCGGCCGGACGTGCGAAAGGCCGAACGCCAGCTTGCGCAGTATACCGCGAAGATCGGACAGGCCGAGGCGGCACTTTACCCGGATGTGAGCTTGAGCGGATCGGTCTCGACGACCGCGCTCAAATTGGGCGACCTCGGCAAGAACTCGACGATCGGCTGGTCGGTCGGTCCGTCGGTGAGTGTTCCGATATTCAACGGCGGAAAGTTGCGCGCCGCTGTCGAGGTCGCGCAGGCCCAGCGTGATGAATACTATGTCGCGTGGAGCAGCGCCGTGCTAACCGCGCTGGAAGACGTCGAGAACGCCCTCGTCGCGTTGGCTCAGGAGCAGAACAGGATTCGTAGCTTGGCAGAGGCCGCGACGCGCTATGGCGAGGCGGCCAGGTTGTCGCGCTCACTCTACGAGAGCGGCTCGAGCAGCTTCCTGGACGTGCTCGATGCCGAGCGATCGCAATTCTCCGCAAACGACGCCTTGCTTCAGAGCCGAGCCAGTGTCGCAAGGGACTACGTGGCTCTGGCGAAAGCTTTGGGTGGCGGCTGGGACGGTGCAATCGACAGCAGCACGCCGGAAATCATTGACACCCAGATGGGGCCACATCTGGCCACCGGCCAGTGAGACGCATGTGCGCCGGGATATAAGACAGCATCGATCGGAGCCCACGATGAGCGAAGCGGCAGAGATCAAAGGCCCAAGCCGGGTGTTTCGAACGGAAACGACCCCGCGACCGACAAGTCCGGCCCCGCAACCGGTTGCTCCCCCGCGTCGCGGGCCCGCGCCCCGGCGGACGCTCATCATCGTCGCCATCCTAGCCCTGGTGGCACTCGGTGTCGTGCTGAAGACGATGTTGTTTCCGAAATCGGCCGTCAATCTGGTGACCGCGCCGGTCACGATCGGCGATATCGACCAGACCGTGCTCGCGACAGGGACGCTCAAGCCGGTCAGGCTCGTGGCACTGGGAGCGCAAGCTTCCGGTCGCGTGACATCGTTGAAGGTTACCCTTGGTCAGAAGGTCAAGGCCGGAGATCTGATCGCAGAGATCGATTCACTGACCCAGCAGAACACGCTCCGTACCAACGAGGCGGCACTGCGGAGCACCAGGGCACAGCGCGAGGAGAAGGAGGCAGCTCTTGCGCTCGCCGAGGCGAATTTCGGGCGGCAGCAGACCACATTTGCGCAGAAGGCGTCATCGCGCGCCGACTACGATTCGGCGGAATCCAACGTCAAGACCACGCGGGCGCAGATCGCGCAGCTCGATGCCCAGATCGTCCAGGCCGAGGTTGCGGTCGAGACTGCGCGTGTCAATGTCGGCTACACGCGCATTGTCGCGCCGATTGACGGCACGGTGCTGTCGATCGTTGTCCAGGAAGGCCAGACGGTGAACGCCGTCCAGTCGGCGCCAACGATTGTCGTGATCGGCCAGCTCGAGACCATGACCGTCCGCGCAGAGATCTCCGAGGCCGATGTGGTTCGGTGTCGGCCCGGCCAGGCGATCTATTTCACCATCCTTGGCGATCCAGGTCGTCGCTACCGGGCGCGCCTTGATTCCATCGAGCCCGCGCCCGAATCGGTCAAGACCGACAGCAGCTTCACGTCGACCACGACCACGGCATCCAACAGCGGGTCGTCGACGTCGTCGACATCATCGGCGATCTACTACAATGGCATCTTCAACGTGCCCAATCCAGATGGCGATCTGCGCACCTACATGACGGCCGAGGTTCACATCGTGCTCGGCGAGGCACGCGGCGTGCTGACGGTTCCTGCGATCGCGCTTGCCGATATCCGCTCGGACGGCTCAGCCAGGGTGAGGGTGGTCGAGCCATCCGGGACCGTGGTCAATCGAACCGTCAAGGTAGGCATCAGTAACAAGATTCTGGTCGAGATTCGCGAAGGTCTTGCGGCCGGCGAGCGGGTCGTGACCGGAACGGCCGCTGCCGACGGGGCAACTGGCAAGTCGATGGGCTTGCCGCCACCACCGGGACTCTGAAGATGACCGAACCTTTGATCATGCTGGACAAAGTCAGTCGCAGCTACGTCTCCGGCGAATCCGTCGTGGTTGCGCTCGACCGCGTCGATATTCGTATCATGGCCGGCGAGATGGTCGCCATCGTGGGAACATCGGGATCCGGCAAGTCGACGCTGATGAATATCCTGGGGTGCCTCGACCGTCCGACCGCCGGACGTTATCGAATCGCCGGCCGTGACGTCGGCTCTCTCGACATGGACGAGCTCGCGGAGCTGCGACGCGAGCACTTCGGATTCATCTTTCAGCGCTATCATCTGCTTGCGGAGATGACCGCGATCGGCAACGTGGAAATGCCGGCGGTCTATGCCGGCCGTTCGTCGACGGAGCGACGCGACCAGGCATCGCGTCTGCTTCATCGTCTGGGCATGGCCAAACGCTTGACCCATACGCCTGGACAGCTCTCCGGCGGTCAACAGCAGCGCGTCTCGATCGCACGGGCATTGATCAACAATGCCGACGTCATCCTGGCTGACGAGCCGACCGGGGCCCTCGATAGCCGCAGTGGCGATGAAGTGCTACGAATCCTGGACGAGATCCACGCCGAGGGGCGCACGGTGATCATCGTGACGCATGATATGGCCGTGGCCCGGCGCGCCCGGCGTATCATCGAGCTGCGTGACGGCGTCGTGCACTCGGATCGTCCCAATCATCCGGATACTGCCGCAGCCGCTGCGGACAAGGCAAGCACGAACGACGCCCCGGCGCCCCGGTCGGCGTCGCACTGGTGGTCGGCAATGGGGCGGTTCCGCGAAACGTTGCGTATGGCATTGTTGTCCATGAATGCGCACCGGCTGCGTGCATTTCTGACCATGCTGGGCATTATCATCGGCGTGGCGTCGGTTGTCTGCGTGGTCGCATTGGGCGCGGGGTCGCAGGAGAAGGTGCTGGCCAACATCAACGGCCTCGGCACCAATACGCTCGAAATCTTTCCTGGGAAGGATTTCGGCGATACGCGATCGACGAAAATCAAGACTCTGGTGCTGGCCGACGCGCGCGCACTGGAGCAGCAGTCTTATGTTGCTGGGGTCACGCCGACGGTCTCCACGTCGAGCACGCTCCGGTTCGGTTCCATCGAGGCCAGTGCTCAGATCAGCGGCGTTGGCGAGCATTATTTTCAGGTCAAAGGCACGCAACTCGCCGAAGGCGCCTTCTTCGATGCTGACGACGTTCGCAGTTACGCCCAGGATGCGGTGATCGACGACAACGCACGCAAGGCGCTGTTCCCGGATCGGGCCGTGAGTCCGGTCGGGCAGGTCATCATCGTCGGACGCGTGCCGTGCCGGGTCATTGGCGTCACCCGTCAGCAGACGAGCGGCTTTGGATCCAGCGCCAGCCCGACCGTGTATCTCCCTTACACGACGGTGCAGGCTCGTTTTCTTGGCGATCCAACGCTTCGCAGCATCAGCGTGCGGATCAATGACACGATGCCGACGGATCTTGCCGAGCAGGCGGTGACCGGATTCTTGACCGAACGCCACCGGACCAAGGACTTCTTCATCCTCAACACCGACGAAATCAGACGTACGATCCAGAGCACAGCCCAGGTCCTCACGCTTCTTGTGGCTGCGATCGCCGTGATTTCGCTCATCGTCGGCGGCATCGGCGTGATGAATATCATGTTGGTGTCGGTCTCCGAACGCATCTCCGAGATCGGCGTGCGCATGGCCGTCGGCGCTCGCCAGTCGGACATATTGCAACAGTTCCTGATCGAGGCCGTCCTGGTGTGTCTCATCGGCGGCGGACTCGGAATCGGCTTTGCCGTCGGTTTTGGTGTCCTGTTTAACGCATTCGACGTTGGTTTCAGGCTTATCTACTCAACGACGGCGATTGTCATCGCGGTGGTGTCCTCGACCGCAATCGGCGTTGCGTTTGGCTATTGGCCGGCGCGAAACGCGTCACGCCTTGATCCAGTGGCGGCGCTGTCGAGGGAATAGCTGCCTGATAAAGCCGAGTGTGAAGCGTCACCGAGCTTCTGAGCCTGTCATGAGTCAAAGCTGTCATCGCCTGTTTCCGTTGTCGTACGTTGTGTTGGTTCTGAGTGTGTTGGTTGGATGCACCTCGCCGCGCACGTCCTATACCGCGAGTGAGGCGTCGTCCGCCCGGATCTTGAATCTTGCGGATCTGCGCCTTTATGCCGACGCGCCAATCTCGCGCGCCAGGGGCGATAAGCGCCCGGTCATGCTGAGCGGTCCCCAGATCTATCTGGCGCTGTCCGGTGGCGGGGCGGACGGTGCCTATGGCGCGGGCGTCCTCAATGGTTGGACGGAAACTGGCACGCGCCCGTCATTCTCGATCGTATCGGGGGTCAGCACCGGCGCGCTGATTGCGCCATTTGCGTTTCTCGGTTCCGACTATGACGCTACGCTTCGCGATCTCTATACCAGTGGCGTTGCCGAAAGTCTGCTGGATGCGCCCAACCCGCTCAACGCGATCTTTGGCTCGAGCGTCTTCGGCAACACCCGGCTGCGCGAACTCGTCGCAAAATATATCGACGCAAAGTTGGTGGATGCTGTGGCGACGGAGTACGCAAAGGGACGGCTACTCTTCGTCGTGACCACGAATCTCGATTCTCAACGTAGTGTCATTTGGGACTTGGGACGGATCGCTTCCTTGCGCTCACTCGAGGGACTGCATCTCTTCAGAGACGTTATCACGGCTTCCGCCAGCTTGCCTGTCGTGTTCCCGCCGATGCCGGTGGCCGCCGAAGCGAATGGCAAGCAATTTGAGGAATTGCATGTCGACGGAGGGGTATCCGCGCCCGTCTTGACACTGCCGGAAGCCTTCCTGGTCCAGACCGCCAAGCCCGCAAGGATCGGGGATCTGCAGCTCTTCGTGCTGATCAACAACAAGGTCGAGCGTGAATTTCAGATCGTTCCCAACAACACGATCGAAATTGCCGCGCGGTCGTCGTCGACGATGACCAAGGCTCAAACGCGCGCCATTATCAACAGTACCTATGCGTTCGCCCGCCGAAACAAGTTTGAATTCAACCTGACCTATATCGAGGGCGACCGACCTGCATCGCCGTCATCGGGCTTCGATACAGCTTATATGCGTGCGCTGTTCCAGTATGGCTATGATCGCGCGCGCAACAATCGTCTCTGGTCCAAATCCCCGCCGGCCAACGGCCTCGCGACGCCATCTGCGCTGCGCCCAGAGCTAGCCCGACTGCTCGCAACCAAAAATTGAGTTCTAGCGGTAGCCCCGGCGGCGGCCTTCCGCGCCCGCTTGAGACGATTGCTCGCGCGAGATCGCTCGACCAAGCGATGGCGGCAAAAGGGCGGCAAGCTCTTTGGACAGGTGATCCGGCGGCCGAGGAGCTGGCCAAATCTCAGTCTGGTCCGCCGCCGCGGATTTGGCTTGCATCTCGGACAGTTTTCGAAAATAATTATAATTAACGAAATTATGGTGGGGGCGACGCGTGAGACTTCTTTCGTTCGCGGTCGGCGGTCGGGAAAGCTGGGGGGCGGTCGTGGGTGACGACGTTGCCGACATCGGCCGGACGTTGCCAAACTATCTGACACTGGCCGACTTCGTCGGAAGCGCTGAATTCGAGCGCCGCGAGGCACTGGTCGCATCGGCGATCGGGAGCCAAAAGCTGCCGGACGTCGATGTTCTTCCGGTGATTCCCCGTCCCGAAAAGATCGTCTGCGCCGTTCGCAACTATCTTGATCATCACAACGAGGCGGTGGCATCCGGCCTCAGGCGCGAGATCACCGAGTTTCCGCCGATTTTCCTGCGGGCCTGGCGCTCGCTGGTCGGTCATAATGCGCCGGTGATCCGGCCCAAGGTCTCCGACCAGCTCGATTGGGAAGGCGAGCTCGCGGTCGTCATCGGTACACCGGACGAGATTGGCGATCCGACCGCACTCAAGCTTGAGACTCGGGTCAATGGCGAGATTGTCCAGCAGTCCGACACATCGCAACTGATCTTTTCGATCCCGCGCTTCGTTCATTATTGCTCCACCATCTTCGATCTGATGCCGGGCGATGTCATCGCGACCGGAACGCCCGCTGGCGTCGGTTTTGCGCGCAAGCCTCCCGTCTTTCTCAAGCCTGGTGATGTGGTCGAGGTCGAGATCGAGAAGATCGGTGTGCTGCGAAACCCGGTTGTTGCCGAGTGAAGCACAGACTCCCAAGAGCAGCCGCATCATCGCGTGCCCCGGTAACAAGCTCGGACATTGGAGGCCGTGGATTGATGTGGGCGGATGCGCGGCGAGGCAACGCCGAAGACACGGCTTAGGTCCTAGTCCTCGGACACCAACGACCTGGACGAGACTGAAAGAGGCAGAGCGCCATCGCGCTCCAAACAAATCGAGTGAGGGAGGAAAGACATGAGACGCTTGCTTCTTGGTGCCGCGCTAGGCTTGGCGCTCTTCCCAGCTGGTGCTGCGCCAGTCGCTGCGGATACCGCCGAGATTGTGATCGGAATCACCATCTCGACGACCGGCGCTGCGGCAGCTCTCGGCATTCCCGAGCGCAATGCGCTCGAGTTCGTCCCCAAGCAAATTGATGGCGTTCCGCTCAAGGTGATCGTGCTTGATGACGGCGGTGATCCGACCAGCGCCACAAACAATGCACGGCGCTTCGTCACCGAAAGCAAGGCCGATGTCATCATGGGGTCGTCCGTTACGCCGCCGACCATTGCCGTGTCGACCGTGGCCAATGAGGCCGGCATACCACACTTCGGGTTGGCGCCGTTGCCTTTCACGCCCGCCCGCGAAAAATGGTCGGTTGGAATGCCGCAGCCGATCCCCGTGGTGGGCAAGGTGCTCTACGAGCATATGAAGAAGACCGGTGCGAAGACGGTCGGATTCATCGGCTTCTCGGACTCTTTTGGTGACCTCTGGATGAACGATCTCAAGGCGCAGGGCGGCGCATTGGGATTGCAGGTCGCAGCCGACGAGCGCTTTGCGCGTCCGGATACTTCGGTCGCAGGGCAGGTGCTGAAGCTTGTTGCCGCAAATCCCGATGCGATCCTGGTCGGCGCTTCGGGAACGGCGGCGGCACTGCCACAGATCGAATTGCGTGAGCGGGGCTACAAGGGGCCAATCTACCAGACCCATGGGGCGGCCAGCATGGATTTCATACGGATCGCAGGCAAGGCGGCTGAAGGCGTGTTCCTCGCCGCCGGTCCGGTGATGGCCCCCGAAGGACAGCCCGACGACGCATTGACGAAGAAGCCCGGACTGACGCTGAACACCGCCTATGAGACGAAATATGGCCCAAGCAGCCGCAGTCAGTTCGCCGCTCATCCCTATGATGCGTTCGAAATCCTCAAACGCGTTGTTCCCGTCGCGCTGAAGCAGGCCAAGCCCGGCACGCCGGAGTTTCGCGAGGCGCTCCGCCTTGCCTTGTTGAGTGAGAGAGAGATCGCGACGAGCCAAGGCGTCTACAATTTCACCGAGAAAGACCGTTATGGCGTCGATGAGCGCTCGCGCATTCTGCTGACGGTCAAGGGCGGCAAGTTCGTGGTCGTTCCGTGATGATGTTGCGAGATCGGTAGACCGGTGTAGCAACGCCCAGCTCGAGGAAACCTGAACTTGAACGCGATCGTTTTGATGTTTCTTGCCCAGGACGGGATCACCAGCGGCGCGCTCTATGCGCTGCTCGGGTTCGGTCTGGTGCTCGTGTTTGCGGTCACCCGCGTGATCTTGATCCCGCAAGGCGAGTTCATCACATTCGGTGCGTTGACCTATGCGACGCTGGCAGCCGGACGGGCGCCCGGAACGGCCCGCCTTGCCGTCGCACTCGGCGTGGCCGCTTTCTGCGTCGAATTATTTGTTGCGCGCGGGCGATTGGATGTCCGTCGGGTGCTGCGAGCGCTCGCTGTGAATGTGGTCATGCCCGCCATCGTCCTTGCGGTGTCGATCGCGATCGCCGGCCGTGTGCAAAGCCTGACGCTCCATTTTGTGCTGTCGCTCCTGATTGTCGCGCTGATCGGCCTCTACCTCTACCGCATCGCCTATCAACCGATCGCGCATGCGTCGGTGCTGGTGCTGTTGATCGCCTCGGTTGGCGTCCACCTTGCGCTGCAGGGCCTTGGGCTGCTGTTCTTCGGCGCCGAGGGGCTCCGTGCGCCGCCGATTTCCGATGTTGTTTTTTCGGCGGGACCGCTGCGCTTCACCGGTCAGACGGTTGCGATCTATGCCATTGCCTTGAGCTTGATCGTCGCCCTGTGGATGTTCTTCGGCCATACGCTCTACGGCCGGGCGCTTCGGGCCACGGCCGTGAACCGCGTCGGTGCCCGGCTGGTCGGCATTCAGACCTCGCTGTCCGGACAGATCGCCTTCCTTCTTGCGGCGGTGATCGGAGCCATCTCCGGCATCCTGATCGTACCGATGACCACGATCTACTACGACAGCGGGTTTCTGATCGGCTTGAAGGGCTTTGTCGCCGCAATTATCGCAGGGCTTGCGAGCTATCCGATAACCGCCGTGGCGGCGCTGGTCGTCGGTCTCGTCGAGGCGGCCGCGTCATTCTACGCCAGCAACTTCAAGGAGGTGATCGTCTTCTCGTTGATCATTCCCGTGCTCCTGGTTCGCTCGCTTTCGACGCCCGTGATCGAAGAGGAAAAGGATTAGCGCCATGATGGAGCGGTGGCCGATCGCGCTGTTTGCGGCCATGATGGCGTTGCTGCCACAAATTCCGGGCATTCCGCCGTTCTGGATCGTGCTGCTCGACAATATCGGTCTGTCCGCACTCGTTGCCATGGGACTTGTGCTGCTGACCGGTGTCGGGGGACTGACCTCGTTCGGTCAGGCCGCCTTCTGCGGCTTTGGCGCCTACACCACCGCCGTCCTGACGACGAGCTATGGCGTGTCGCCCTGGCTCACTCTGCCGGCTGCACTCTTGGTGAGCGGCTCGATCGCAGTTCTGCTTGGCCTCGTTACGGTTCGGCTATCTGGCCATTATCTGCCGCTCGGCACCATTGCCTGGGGATTGAGCCTCTATTATCTTTTCAGCAAGCTCGAATTTCTCGGCCGTAACGACGGTATATCCGCCATACCCCCGTTGTCGCTCGGGCCTTGGCGGATGTTGAATGCCGGTGCGATCTACTATGCGATTTGGGCCAGTGTTATTATCTGCGGCGTGCTCACCTTGAACCTGCTCGACTCGCGCACCGGCCGAGCAATCCGTGCGCTCAGACGCGGCCATGTGGCTGCGGAATCGTTCGGCATACAGACGGCTCAAGCCAAGCTCCTCGTCTTCATCTACGCAGCATTGTTGGCCGGTTTATCGGGGTGGCTCTATGCCCACTTTCTGCGTGCGGTCAACCCAACGCCCTTCGGCGTGCAAGCGGGCATCGAATATCTGTTCGTCGCCGTTGTTGGCGGTGCCGGCCATGTCTGGGGCGCCGTAGCAGGTGCCGCGATCGTGGCCGCGCTGAAGGAGATCCTGCAGGGGTATTTGGCGATCACCTTTGGTGAGGGCAACATCGAGATGATCGTGTTCGGCGCGCTTCTGGTCCTTCTGCTTCAGGTCGCACCCGGCGGCGTATGGCCTCGACTGGCTGCGTTCTGCCCATTTGAACGACCGCAGCGCAAGCCCGACCAGGCGAAGGCATTGCCGTCGCGCGCCAGACCGAAGATCTCGGCAGGGGGACTGCTGAAGGTCGAGGGGGTACGCAAGCAATTCGGCGGCGTGACGGCGGTCAACAATGTCAGCTTCGAGGTTGCCGCGCGTCAGATCGCGGCTCTCATCGGGCCGAATGGCGCCGGAAAGAGCACGACCTTCAACTTGATCACGGGGGTGCTGGCGCCGACCACCGGCAAGGTGACCTTGTCGGGCCGGCCGATCAATGGGAGGCCGCCGCAGGAGATTGTTCGCTACGGCGTGGCCCGCACCTTTCAGCACGTCAAACTTATCCCTGACATGACGGTTCTGGAGAATGTCGCGATCGGAGCTCATCTGCGTGGTGGCGCGGGCCCGGTTGCGAGCATGTTGCGTCTCGACCGGGCAGACGAGGCTAGGCTGATGGCGGAAGCGGCGCGTCAGATCGAACGCGTCGGTTTGGCGCAGCAGATGCACCAGACCGCCGGCAGTCTCGCGCTTGGCCAGCAGCGCATCGTCGAGGTCGCACGTGCGCTATGTGCGGACCCGATCTTGCTGTTGCTCGACGAGCCTGCCGCCGGCCTGCGTTATAACGAGAAGCAGCAATTGGCGGCGCTGCTGCGCAAGCTGCGTGGCGAGGGCATGTCCGTTCTGCTGGTCGAACACGATATGGGCTTCGTCATGAATCTTGCCGATCACGTCGTCGTACTCGATTTCGGGACCAAGATCGCCGAAGGCCTGCCAGCCGAGATCAAGACCAATTCCGAGGTCATCAGAGCCTATCTCGGGGTCGCGGCATGAATGAGAAACTGCTTTTGATCGAGAGGGTCTCGGTTTCCTACGGCAAGGTCGAAGCCGTACGAAGCGTTTCGCTTCACGTCGATTTGGGCGAGATTGTCACCATCGTCGGCGCCAATGGTGCGGGAAAGACGACCTTGCTCAACGCCGCGATGGGGCTGTTGCCACTCAAAGGCCGCGTCTGTTTCGCAGGCAACGATCTCGGCCGGCTCGACATCGAGGATCGTGTCGGAAATGGACTCTCGCTGGTCCCGGAACGCCGGGAGCTGTTTGCCACGATGACCGTGGCCGAGAATCTGCAACTCGGCGCGTTCCGCATCAGTAGAGCTGCAGCAGCCAGAGAAGCGGATCGGATCTATGCGCTGTTTCCCCGCCTGACGGAGCGACGGCGACAATTGGCCGGCACCCTGTCCGGGGGCGAACAGCAGATGTTGGCGATGGGACGGGCCCTCATGGGCCAGCCCAGGCTGTTGATGCTCGATGAGCCGAGCCTTGGTCTTGCGCCAAAAATCGTTGCCGACATCTTCACCATCGTTGCCGATTTGCGCAAGACCGGTGTCTCAGTACTGCTGATCGAGCAGAATGCTCAATCAGCCCTGCGCATCGCCGACCGTGCCTATGTCATGGAGCTCGGCGAGTTCGTGCTCGATGGTCGCGCCGCGATCGTCGCCCAGGATCCGCGCGTGATCTCCAGCTATCTCGGTGTCTGACAAGCGGCGATGATGTCGCCTGCCGTCACGGCGTCATCACGATCTTGCCGAGAGCCGATCCGGACTCCAGCAATCGATGTGCCTGCCGGACTTCGGCGAGCGGCAGCCGCGCCGAGATGGCAGGCCGGATCTGACGTTGCGCGAGCGCATCGATCACGTCGCGCATGAGTTTGCGGCGTCCCTCGCGGTCGTGATCGAAGATGTGAAACGAGAAGCAGCGTATCGCGGGGCAGACGTCGAGATGATCGCGCATCGCGGCCATCAGATTGCTCTGCGGCAGCTCCGTGAAGGCATTGTAGGAGACCAGCGTACCCCACGTCCCAAGGGCCGCGACATAGCCGGCGAAATCGGATCCACCGATGTGATCCAGCACCAGGCTGACGCCACGACCGCCGGTCAAGTCCAGCGTGCGTGCCACGACGTTCTCATGGCGATAGAAAATGATATGGTCGGCGCCATTCTGCCGGGCGAAATCGGCTTTCTCCTCGGTGCTGACGGTGCCGATGACGCTCATGCCGGCGAGTTTGCCGAGCTGGACCAGGGCGGTACCGACGCCGCCCGCCGCGCCGATGACCAGTGCACTGTCGCGCCGCTGCGTCGACCCGCACTCGTGGAGTAGAGCCCAGGCCACCTGATAATTGGCAAGGCAGACGGCCTCCTCCAATGCGACGCTCTCCGGCAGAATATGGATCGCATCCACTGGCGCCACCACGAATTCAGCGTAACAGCCGCCGCGCTGCGCGAGGTCGCGCGCGCTGAGCAACACTTTCTGGCCGATTGCGATATCGGTGACCCCGCGTCCGACCGCCGTCACGCGACCGGCCACATCATTGCCTGGATTGACCGGAAGAGGGGGCATCCACTTGTAAACGCCACGCCGGATCAGGACATCGGGTTGCCCGACGCCGAAGGCCTCGGCCCGGATCTGCACCTCCCCGCGACCCGGGTGAGGGCGCGCCACGTCGACATATTCCAAGGCCTCGGGGCCGCCGACCTGGCGGACGAGGACCGCTTTCATGAGCTCGGTCATCGGTGTCTATCTCGCATCAGCTAGGCCGCCGCTCCGACGAGAACGAATGCAAGCGTCGCGGGCCTGTCGCCTTTGTTGCGCCAGCCATGCCGTGCACCTTGCTGAACGACCGTGTCGCGCTGCTTCAAATGGACGGTTGCTCCATCGTCGAGCTCGAGCCAGATTTCACCGTCGAGAACGACGGCGTAGTCCACGGTTGGCGTGGTGTGCATGCCGGGATGGTCCGGTTCGAAGGTCTCGGCGATGCCCGGAGTGGCCGACAGATGCTCGGCGCCAGCCTTTGCCGGATCAAAATCGGGCGACATCATCACGCTGTCAGGCGGAAAGGTCACCACAATGAATGTGGTGCCGCCCGGGCCCGGCAACAGGCTGGTTCCGGGGACGGACATTGGGTCATGGCCGGCCGACAGCGACGGCATGGCGGCATTCATCCAGATCGGCGCGGCGGCGAAACCCGGTGTATGCGTGAAGATGGTTTCGCGAGGGGAGGGACCATCGCTCACCACCACGGATTTGCCGGCGGTATTCTTCGCAGTAACCACACGCCTGACACTCATGTGTTCTCTCCTTCGCGACAGCAAACGGGCCGCATCGCGGTGCCTTCAGGGGTAGATGACGAAGTTGGAGAATCCGCCATGTCGCGCAGCAATGCCGGAGATGGCTTCGTTCACCTCTGAAAGCTGCCGGCCGTGCGTCTCCAGGATCGTCAGATCGACCATGCCTGCCGCTGCAAGGTCGGCCATCTCCTGTCCCTCTTGCGTGGTAAACCAGACCGAACCGTAGAGGCGCTGATTGTGGTCCATCAGCCAGTGCACATCGATCGGGATCGATCCCGTCACGGCGCCGATATCGACCGCGATCCCGCCGCGGCGCAGGCTCGCGAGACCTTGCAGGAACGTTTCGTGGCGAGCCCCCGGGCCCATACAGTCAATGAACGCATCGACACCTTCCCCGTCGGTGTGCTTCAACGCAAACTCGGTGACGCTGCCCTCATCGATCGAGAAGACCTCGATGCGTGAAGGGGCCAATGCCTTGACCTCCTCCAGAAGTTTGCGATCGCGTCCAGTGCCCAGGATCTTCCGGACGCCCATGGCGGGTGCGAAGATTGCTGCGCTGATGCCGAGTGTGCCGCTGATGCCGTTGACGAGAATGGTATCACCGGGCCCGGCATTGGCCTTCTTCAATGCCGAATAGCAGGTGCCGAGATAACCGAGCCGGGCCGCCTGCTCGTAGCTCATGCTGTCCGGGATCGTCACGATTGCCGAGGCTGGCGCCACCGTGTATTCGCTCAAGCCTCCGGTTGGGTAGTCGGCGAAGGTCTGCAGGGCGTGTTCGCTGAAGCCGAAATAGCCCTGAAACGCATAATGTTTGCAGGAGATGGCATCACCCCGGCGGCAGTGGCGGCACGTGCCGCATGAGCGGCCGGGATTGACATAGACGCGATCGCCGGCTTTGAGGGCGTGCACCTGGCGGCCGACGGCAACGATTTCGCCCGCCGGGTCCAATCCGAATACCGCCGGGAGCGGCGGTTGCGGCATGTGGGGAAACCAGGTCGGCCAGTTGGCGAGGATGTTGCCGAGATTGGGAACGATCCCGCACGCCCTGACGCGGATCAGGACATCCGTGTCCCCCGGCTTGGGCGTGGGCAACTTTTCGAGCTTCAGCTCGCCCCCGACCTTGTGCAATCGCGCGACGGTCATGGTTTCAGATAGGACCATCAGTGCCTCCCTTTCCATTATTGGGCGCCGGGCCGCAGCTTGTTCGCCCTTACTGGAGATAGTGGGGCGTCATTTTCGAAAATGCAATATATTTTCGTAACATATTGCGGACGCCGCGTGCCGGACCGGGCGGCTGATGCACGCTCGGTTGCCCGTCGGATGCAAGAACGTCAGGGTGAATATGCGGGGGCAACTATTCGGCGGCGTGAGCGGTCCGCTTGCGAGGCTGCTCGTCCGGCGCTGCAAACAGATGACCGGCGTATTTGATGACATTCTCGGTTGTCTCGCGGATGTGGCGCTCGATCAACTCCATAGCCCTTGCCGTGTCCCGCGCGATCATCGCATCCATGATCATCTTGTGCTCGACATCCTTGGCGCGCCATTTGGTTCGGAATTGCGATGACATCCGCCGATAGCGGTGCGCGCGTTCGAACAGCTTTTGCCGGATCTCCAGGAGATTGGGCGAACCGCAGGCGGCGACAAGGGAGAAGTGAAATTCGCCGTGAAGCTTGCCCCATTCTTCAGAGAGATAATAGGTAGAGCCGAGGCGATTTTGCAGGCGGTCCATCCGGTGGAAAGCTCCGATGATCTGGGCTTCCCAATCGTCATCGCCGTGTTTGATGGCCAGCGCTACGCATTCTCGCTCGACAAGCACGCGGACATAAGTGAGGTCGGTGAGGTCATCGATCGAAACCGGCGCGACCACGAAGCCGCGCTGGTCTTCGGCCACGACAAGACCCTCGGCCACGAGGCGCGACAGCGCCTCCCGCAGCGTCGAGAAGCTGACGGCATAGATGTCGCGCAGCCCCTCAAACCGCAGCTTTGCGCCGGGTTTGAGCGTGCAGCTGATGATGTCGGCGCGCATGCGATGCAACACGTCTGCTGCGCGCGTTTCACCTGCAGGCTTGAGCCTCTCGTGCATCTGTTACCATCCTCGCTTCGCGCGCGAGTATCGTTGATTTTCGAAAGAATATCAAACAACTCGGGTCGTTTCGGAACGGGCGACAGTGTCGGGGGCGAACAACCGAAGCCCGCACGGTGGCGATTATCGCGCCCGAATCATGTCTTTGCTGCAATTCCACGCCAGGGGGACGACCGCATCCGCAGGCTGTCCCGACCGGCATTAAACGACGTAATTTCGAAAATGTAAATATTAATCGAAAATATGTTGCCACCGTTCATGCGATGCGATATCAGGATTCAAATAGTCCAAGCTTGGGAGGTGGCCATGACGCAAGTCGTGCATGCGGTCGGGCACGTGAAAATCAACACCACGGCCATGGAGGCTGTGGTGCGGGAAGCGACGGAAATCCTCGGTCTGCAGGTCACCTATGCCGACGATGGCCAGACCTGGCTGAGCTCGAACGGGCGGGCAGCGGAACTGGTGTTACTCCGAGCGCACGAGAATTCGACGCATACGATTGGATTGGAGGCGCTCACCACCGAGGCCGTTCGCGCGGCCGAGTCGCGGATTGAAGCGGCCGGCTGTCGCATCGTTTCCCGCGAGCCCAGCCTCAATTGCATGGCTGCCGGCGTCACCTTCGCCACGCCGGAAGGGCTGCGTTTCGAGATACACACTCCCGCGCGTGACCAGCTCTACGGACGTCGCTATCCAACTCACGGCGTTGGTCCCAACCGCATGGATCATCTCAATCTGACAACGCCGGATCCGTTGGCGACGCGCCGCCAGCTCGAAGCGATCTGTGGCCTGCGGCTGTCGGAACGCATGGTCGATGACAGTCTGGCCTGGATGTACGGCGGCAATCGGCAGCACCACATCGTCGGCATCGTTCGCGGCAAGGTGGGGCTGCATCACTACTCCTTCGAGTTCAAGGAGTTCGGCGACTATCTGAAGCTCGGCGATCTGCTTGACCGGTTCGACCGGCAGATGCTGTGGGGGCCTGGTCGTCACCGGCCGGGCGACAATACCTATGCCTACTACACCGATTCCAGCGGCGCGATGATCGAATGCTCGAGCTCAATGGCCCTGATCGCGGATGACGACAATTTTGAGCCAAATGTGATCACCAATCTCGAACGCCCCGGCAACGTGCGTTGCATGAATGTGTGGGGCACGCCTGCGCCGCTCGAATGGCGCCAGTTTCATTTTCCGTTCACGGCCCTCAATTGACGGACGCAGCAGTCCGGGTGTGCTCGCCACTGCGCGGGCCGCACGGCGGTACGAGAGATATGCCATATGCAAGAGAAGCTTACCTTCCGCTCTGACGGGCTTACCCTTTCCGCCGTCATACACGTGCCGGATGGACGAAAGCCGGGTCAGCAACTGCCGGCCTTCATCGTTTTGCACGGTTTTGTCGGTTCGAAAGACGAATCCCACGCTGAGATCCAGGCGCGGATGCTCGAGCAGATGGGATACGTCGCGCTTCGTTTCGATTTCCGCTGCTGTGGCGAAAGCGAGGGGGAGAGGGCGCAAGTGCGCTGCTTCGATCAGGTGGCGGATGCCAAGAATGCGCTGACATTCCTGGCTGAGCGGGATGAGGTCGACCCCAAGCGGATCGGTGTGGTCGGTCACAGCTTCGGTGCTGCCGTCTCGGTCTATGCGGCCGGCGTGGATGACCGCTTTGCTTGCGTTATCTCATCCTGCGGCTGGGGCGATGGTGAGCGGAAATTTCGCGGCCAGCATCCGACGCCCGACGCCTGGACGAAATTCACCTCGCTCCTCGAGCAGGGGCGCAAGCACCGGCAGGAAACCGGTGAGAGCATGTGGATCTCCCGCTTCGATGCCGTTCCGATCCCGGAGCATTTACGCAAGAACCTCTCGCCGAAGGCGATCATGGAAATTCCGGTCGAGACGGCATGGAGCATGTACAATTTTCGCGCGGACGAGGTCGTAGGCAATATCGCGCCCCGTCCGATCCTGTTCCTTCATACCGCCAATGACACGATCACGCCCACCGAGCAGTCGATCCGCATGTTTGAAAAGGCTGGTCAGCCGGCCGAGCTTGTTCTGATTACCGGCACATCGCATTTCCCGCTCGCGCCGGCGGATGCGCCGCGCACCAAGGCAATCATCAGGGGATGGCTCGACAAGTTCTTTCCCTCGCCGCTTGGAGAGTAAGCGTGGGGATGGCGTCGGACACGGTCGCAATTGCTCCTGACATTCTCCAGGACTTCGCGGCCGCGCTGCTTCTGGCGGGCGGATTTACGTCCGATCAGTCGGAGCAGACCGCAGCGATGCTGGTTTGGGCCAATTTGCGCGGCGCCGACTCGCACGGCGTCTTGCGGATTCCGCGTTACGTCGAGATGGTCGAACTTGGCCTGATCAATCCCGCAGCTCAGCCGCGCCGTGTCGGAGGCAAGGGTGCCGTGGCACTGATCGACGCGCAACGCGCCCCTGGCGCTGTCGGCATGAACATCGCGGCGCGCACGGCCAGTGACCTCGCCGACAGCCATGGCATCGGCTGGTGTGCCGTTCGCTCCATCAGCCACGCTGGTGCGATTGGGTATTATGCGCACCAAGTGGCCCGTGCGCGGAAAATCGCAATTGTGATGACCGCTTCGAAGCCTCTGATGATTTATCATGGATCCAGAGCAGAGGGCGTCTCGACAAATCCAATTTCCATAGCCGCGCCGGGCAGCAATCCAGACCGCCCGCTTCTGCTCGATATGTCGACGGCGGCGGTGGCGCTGGGCAAGATCATGGCTGCAAGGGATGCCGATCAGTCAATTCCCGCGGGATGGGCCGTCGATGCGAACGGACAGGAGACGATCGACCCGCACAAGGCCAAGGCGGTGCTGCCGATGGCCGGTCCCAAGGGGGCGGGCCTCTCGCTCATGATCGAAGTGCTCACCAGCGTCCTGGCGACAAATCCTCTCATCGCCGTGGCTCTGACCGCGGGCGGCGATCCTGGCGTCAACGGTGTCGTGGTCGCGCTCGATCCGACCGCCTTCGGCGAGGGGTTTACGCCTGAAATCGATCGACTATGCGCTGCAATCAAGAGTCTGCCGCCGGCGGATGGGTTGGGCGACGTCTACCTGCCGGGCGAACGCGGCTTCGAGGAGATGGAGCGGCGATCGCGGTCGGGGATACCGCTCGTACGGGGGACCCTATCGCGACTGGTGACGCTTGCCGCGAAACTGCAGGTACCGGTGCCCGAGGGCCTCGCCTGATCGTGGGTGATTTGCGAAGCCAGGACGCCGTTTGACGAACCAGCTCAGGCTCAAGGTGGAGACCGCAATGTTCGGAATTGTTGATGTCGCAATTGTCGGCCTGGGACCGGTCGGTGCCATTCTCTCAGGGCTGCTCGGGCGATACGGCATCAACACGATCGTCTTCGACAAGGCCGACGATATCTTTCCGTTGCCGCGCGCGGTCTCGTTCGACCACGAGATCATGCGGATCCTTCAAAATCTTGGCCTTGCCGAGACACTGCATCCTTATGTTGTGCCATATCCACCGACCGAATATCGCGGCGTCGGCGGCAAGCTGATTGCGCGTTACGAAGCCTTGCCCCCGCCGTATCCGCAAGGCTGGCAGCCAGGCTTCATGTTCAAGCAACCGCCGTTCGAACGGGCGATCCGGCAGTCATTGCTGGAGCTTCCAACGCTCGAGCTCCGTCTTGGCACTGTGCTGGAGCGCCTCGAGCAGCATCAGGACCATGTCGAGCTGATCGTTCGAAACGGCTCAGGTCTCGAGGAGACTCTGCGCGCCCGCTATGTCGTTGGCTGCGACGGCGGAACCAGCCTCGTCCGCAAGCTCTTGGGCATTGGCCTGGAGTCGCTCGATTTCGACGAGCCCTGGCTTGTCGTCGATGTTCTCGTCGACGAGAGCAAGCTGGACAGTTTGCCGCAAACCATCGTGCAATATTGCGATCCCGACCGCCCGACATCGTATGTGGTGGGATCCGGCAATCATCGCCGTTGGGAATTCATGCTCCTTCCCGGCGAGACCGCCGAAGAAATGAACCAGGAGAGCGCAATCTGGCGCCTTCTCGGCCGCTGGTTGACGCCCAAGGACGGCGAACTCTGGCGCGCCACAACTTACGTCTTTCACGCGCTGGTTGCCGATCAATGGCGCAAGGAGCGGGTGTTGCTGGCCGGCGACGCCGCGCATATGACCCCGCCCTTCATGGCGCAGGGCATGTGTCAGGGAATTCGTGACGCTGCCAATCTCGCCTGGAAGCTTACGCTGGTGATCAGGGGGCGGTGCGATGCGGCCTTGCTTGACACCTATCAGCAGGAGCGCCGAGCGCACGTCCGTGCCACGACGGAAACAGCCAAGGGGCTCGGCCGCATCATATGTGAGCTCGATCCGGCGAAGGCGGCGGAAAGGGATGCGCGACTGCTCAGCGAGAGGGGAGATCCCCCCGCCGTGCAATATCGCCAAAGCTTGATCCCAGGTCTCGTCGAGGGCGCACTCAGCACCGCGCAGGGGGCGCCGGTCGGCCTGCGGTTTCCCCAACCTCGCATCGCCTCCGCTTCTGGAGTGTGTCTTCTCGATGATCTGGTTGGCGCCTCGTTCCGTCTGGTCCTCTCGTCAGACACCGGCATCGATACAGTCCCCAACGCCCTACGCGACAAACTCGACGAGCTTGACGGGGCGGTGATCTCGCTGGTCGATGTTCCGTGCTCACTGCCTGCGGGCCCTCGGGACTGGTCGATCGCGGAGGTCGACGGATTGCTGAGTGCCTGGCTCCGCGATAGTGGCCTAATCGCCGTCTTGGTGCGTCCCGACCACTACGTCTTCGCTGTTGCGAAGACAGTGGCGGATTTCGACGCGATGAGCGGGATGCTGGATCATCATCTCCGTTTGATCGAGCAGCCCAGCTTACCGGGCGCCTCCTGTAGCGAGGCCGCGTCGCAGCGGGCCATGTAATCCGCGCTTGCTAGATTTCGAAAATATAATAAAATTACGAAATATAAGTTGGGCCTTACCAACCTGGTGCGGACTCTGCTGCTGCTTTCGAGCAGCGGCGGCCAGCCGATCCAACAAAGCAAGTTCGAAAGCTTGGCCTCAGCCCGGTTTGGATGAGGAGCAACATGGGAGGAATGCTGCAATGAGTACGCCGAAGAGCCAGTCGCGCCGAAATTTCCTCAAGAGCACCGTCACATTGGTCGGAGCGAGTGCTGTGGCGGGAACAGCTCCAGCCCTCTGGACGACGGCGGCAGCGGCCCAGACGCTTCGCATCGGCTTCATCAGTCCATTGACAGGCGCGCTCGCCGGCTTTGGCGAATGCAATCCGCATCTGATCAAGCTTGCGCAGGATGCGCTGAAAGCTGGCATCAGGCTCGGCGATCAGACTTACGCAATCGAGATCTTGATGAAGGACACCCAGTCGGATCCAAATCGCGCCGCCGAGCTGGCGCGCCAGTTGATTACGTCCGACAAGGTTGACCTGATGCTGTCGTGCTCCGCGCCGGAGACCGTCAACCCCGTTGCCGACGCATGCGAGGCCGCTGGCGTCCCCAGCGTCTCAACCACCGTTCCCTGGGAAGCGTTCTATTTCGGGCGTGGCGCGAAGCCGGGCGCGCCGTCGCCGTTCAAATGGACGTACCATTTCGCGTTCGGAACCGCGCAATTTGCACAGTGTTACATCTCGAAGTGGAATGGCGCCGTCAAGACCAACGGCAAGGTCGGTGTGCTCTATCCGAATGATGCGGACGGCAATGCGGTCCGGGCCAATCTCTTGCCCGCGCTGGTGAAGGCGGGCTTCATCGTGATCGACCCTGGGGCATATGAGGACGGTACTACTGACTATTCCGCCCAAATCGCCCGTTTCAAGCAGGAGAATGTCGAGATCATCAACACCTTCCCACTGCCGCCCGATTTTGCCGTGTTCTGGCGTCAGGCCGCACAACAAGGTCTCACCAAGAAGATCAAGATCATCGAGACCGGCAAGACCGGGTTGTTTGCTTCGCAAATTCAGGCAATGGGCGCACTCGGTCTCAACATGACGGCAGGCGCTCCCTGGCACCCGGCCTTTCCTTACTCCTCACCGCTGACCGGACTATCATCGAAGCAACTTGCCGATGGCTACGAAAGCGCCAGCGGGCGACAATGGACGCTTCAGATTGGGCAGACCATGGCGTTGATCGATGTCGGTGTCGCAGCCTTGAAGGCGGCCGGCAATCCAGCGTCCAAGGAAGAGGTGGCCAAGGCCATCAGCAAGCTGCGGCTGACGACAACCATGGGCGAGCTCGATTGGACCAAGGGGCCGGTGCCGAATTGCGTCTCGACTCCGATCATCGGCATCCAGTGGAGCAAGCCGAAGCAATCCAAATTTTCAGTCGACGCTCATGTGGTGGACAACGCCTGCGATCGGAACGTGCCAATCGGGGCACCGTTAGTCTCCTACAGCTCCTGAGCGGTGGAGTACGAGGACGGGCCCGTGTCGCAACGAAAATTGCCGACAATCCGATGATGGCAATCGTGGGTGAGATCGGATCGACAAGGCAGGCAGAAGTCTTGCCGCCATTCGCAGGGCTTCCGTCGGGACCATTCATTGTCTCGGCCGCCAAGATCGTCAAGCGCTTCGGCGCGTTGACAGTCGTCGATCACGTCGACCTTTCACTCCGGGCGGGCCAAGCAGTCGGTATCGTCGGCCCCAATGGCGCTGGAAAGACGACCTTGCTCGGTGTGCTTGCCGGAGCACTCGCAGCAAGCGCCGGCAAGCTGACGTTTCTGGATGTCGACGTGACGGATATGCCGGCCGCCGATCGTTGCCGGCTTGGCATCATTCGAACGCACCAGGTTCCGCGTCCATTTGCCGGAATGACGGTGTTCGAGAACGTTCTGGTCGCCACCACCAATGGAGGACGCCTCACGGGCTCAGCCGCCTATCAGTGCTGCGTCGATTCCTTGGATCTATGCGGCATGCTGCGTGTGGCCAATCGCCGGGCCGAGACTCTAGGCCTTCTTGACCGAAAGCGGCTGGAATTAGCGCGCGCACTGGCAACCAATCCTTCTGTCCTGCTGCTGGACGAAATCGGCGGCGGTCTGACTGACGCGGAGGCCGCGGAACTTGTTGCCGCGATACGCTTGCTGGTGAAAAAGGGTATCACGATCGTTTGGATCGAGCATATGGTCCACATTCTGCTGCAGGTTGCCGAACGGCTTATCTGCATGGACGCCGGCCAGGTCATTGCCGACGGCGCACCAAGGGAGGTGCTGAGCAACCCCGCCGTCGTCAAGGCCTATCTTGGTGGGAGTGCAACATGAGCCTTTTGTCGGTGCAGGCGCTCAGTGTCTGGCACGGCTTGCTCCAGGCCGTGCGCGGCGTCTCTCTCGCCATCAATCAGGGTGAGGTGATCGCTCTCGTCGGAGCAAACGGCGCCGGCAAGACAACGCTGCTGCGGGCGATCGCAGGCGCCCATATTCCGGCAAAGGGGACAATTGTCTTCAAAGGGCGCGATGTCACGCTGCTGCCCGCACATGAGCGAGCCGGCATCGGGATCGCACTCGTGCCGGAGGGCCGTCGCCTGTTCGGGCAAATGACGGTGGAGGAGAATCTGTTGCTGGCGCGCTCTGCGCGCCGCCAAGGCCTCTGGACCATCGAAACGGTGATGCAGGCTTTTCCTCAGCTCGTCCCGCGACGTCGCGCAAAGGCAGGCAATCTCTCCGGTGGAGAGCAACAGGCAGTTGCGATCGGTCGTGCGTTAATGACCAACCCGGATCTGTTGCTGCTGGACGAGGTGTCGCTCGGGCTCTCACCACTTGCCGTGGACCGCGTCTATGATGCGCTCCGCGACCTGATCAGGCTAGGCGCGACCGTGGTGCTGGTCGAGCAGGATTTGACCCGGGCCATGGCGGTGGCCGGTCGTGTGCTCTGCATGCTGGAGGGCCGTGTTGTTCTCGAAGGCAGCACCAGAGACCTGACGCGCGAGACGATCACGGACGCATATTTCGGTCTACAGAGGGCCGGCGGGACTGCTGCATGATGGTCTTTCTGAATCAGTTGCTCCAGGGTGCGCTTCTCGGAGGCTATTATGCGCTCATTGCCTGCGGTCTGTCCTTCATGCTCGGCGTGATGGGAATCATCAACCTTGCCCATGGCAGCCTCGTCGTCGTTGCGGCCTTCGCACTCCTGACGCTGACCGAGCGGTTCGAGATTTCGCCGTTTCTCTCACTTCTTGCCGTTCTTCCTCTCATGGCGGCGATCGGATTCGTTCTTCAGCGTGTCGTCCTGGAACGAAGCGGCCGGGCGGGATTGCTGGTACCGGTGCTTGCCACCTTTGGCCTGGCAATCGCCGTCGACAATCTGCTCTTTGAGAAATTCGGCGCCGACACGCGCTCGCTCGCCCCCTTCATCGATTCCTTGTCCTACGAGTCATGGTCATTGACTGACGACATCAGCGTCGGTCAGCTGGCGGTCCTCATCTTCCTCACGGCCGTTGGGGTTCTCGGCGGACTGCAATTGCTGCTATCCCACACCCAGCTTGGCCGAGCCATTCGAGCAACGGCGGTGGATCCCGATACAGCCGGCCTTGTCGGTATTGACGCGCGCCTCACCAAGGCGCTCGCCGCGGCGATCGCGCTAATGACTGTGGGGCTCGCCGGCGCTGCTTTGGCCATGCGGGCAACGTTCGATCCGTACGCCGGCGCGCCCCAACTCATCTTTGCGTTTGAGGCTGTAGTCATTGGTGGGGCCGGGTCGTTGTGGGGGACCTTGATCGGCGGAATCGTTCTCGGGGTATCTCAGACGCTCGGTGCCCAGATCAATCCGCAAGGCTTCCTGATCGCGGGACATAGTGTGTTCCTGATGGTCCTGTTGGCACGAATGGCCAATCTGTGGCCGATCGGGCCAGACGTGCTTCGTCGGCTGATGGGGCGCCCCACATGACCGCCAGCTTGCCAGCTCGCGTGCAACGGTGGACGGGCGTCTCGATCGCTGCAACGGCTTCGGCGGGGATGCTCGTGGTTGGCCTTGCTTTCGGTCCGCTTTTCTTGGCACCTGGTGGCGTCTCTCAGCTGACGACTCTCTTCACTTATGTGCTCTTGGCGGTTACCTGGAATGCGCTTGCAGGCTATGGCGGCCTCGTGTCAGTTGGCCAGCAGGCATTCTTCGGACTTGGCGCATATGCGGCGATACGGCTCGCCGATCTCGGTGTGAACGTGTATGCAGCTCTGCTCGTTGCCGCGGTGCTTGTCGCAATCGCCGCACTTCCGCTGTCCCTCTTCATGCTACGTCTGCGGGCGGGAGAATTCGCCATCGGAATGTGGGTCGTGGCCGAACTCGCGCATCTTTGGGTGAACCTTGATGGCCTGATCCAGGGCGAGACGGGGACTTCCCTCATTCAACTTAACGCCTATTCTACGGATGTTCGTGGCGCGATGACTTATTGGCTCGCGCTCGGCGGAATGACCTTGATGATCCTGTTGCTCTTTGTCCTCTTGCGTAGCCGCTTCGGGATCGCCGCCCAGGCCATTCGGGACAGCGAGGAGGCCGCGGATTCGGTTGGCGTTCGCGTTGTGTCGAGCAAGCGGGTTCTGTTCATTGTGGCGGCCTTCGGCGCCGCATTCGCCGGCGCTATTTGGCTTGCTAGTGCAATCAGTTTTCAACCCAAGACCTATTTCGGCGTCCAGTGGTCCGCCTACATGATCTTCATGGTCCTGGTGGGAGGGATCGGCACATTCGAGGGCCCGATCATTGGTGCGGTCATCTTCTTCGCACTGGAATGGGCGCTTAGCGCCTCAGGAGCATGGTATTTGGTCGGGCTCGGACTGAGTGCGCTTATGTTTTCGTTGTTTTTCCCCCGCGGGATCTGGGGATATGTGCAGGGCCGTTTTGCAATTGACCTGCTCCCTGTGGGCTATCGGTTGGAAATGATCGAACCGTCGCCGACCCCGAAGCTGAACGGCGGAGCCATGCCGGTTGCGGCCGCCCTCTCCGCCACATCTCGACCCGACGTATAGAGCACAAGTTTCATAACATTTCACTTCAGCCAACCGTTAACAGGAGGTGAGATCATGACGCTCCCGACGACCAATTTTGACCCCGGATTCCGTGTGACAAGGGCCAGTCACCTCGTTCTGACAGTGCGCGATCTTGCTGCAAGCCGGCAATTTTATGAGAAGGTGATCGGGCTGATCGTTACTGCCAAAGACGGTGATGCGCTCTACCTGCGCGGCGTCGAGGAGGCCTGTCACCACAGTTTGGTCCTTCGCCAGGCCAATGATGCCTCGTGCGCGAGATTGGGGTTGCGCGTATTGATGGAAGAGGACCTCTATCTGCTCAAGGCCTTCTTCGCAGCCCGGGGCTGTCCGGCTGGCTGGGTCGAGGTGGCCCACCAAGGTCGTACACTGCATGCGGTTGATCCCGTCGGCACGCCGCTCGAGTTTTGTGCAACCATGCCGGTGATGCCGCGGATGATCACAAAGTTCACCAACCATATCGGTGGGTCGGCGCTACGACTCGATCACTACCAGGTACTGACGCCTGAGGTTCGGAAGGCTTGCGAGTTCTACACGGCCGCAGGTTTTCGTTTGAGTGAGTATATAGCCCCTGCCGGGACATCGGATCTGCGTGGCGTGTTTCTGCAGCGCAAGGGCAATCCGCACGACATCGTGTTCTTCAACGGTGTTGGCCCACGTCTTCACCACTTCGCTTATCTGGCGCCGGACGTGAATTGTCTGCTGTTTGCCTGCGATCTCGCCGGAGAACTCGGCTACGGTGCGTCGGTCGAACGTGGCCCAGGGCGGCACGGCCCGGGGCACGCGATGTATGTCTACATGCGCGACCCGGACGGTCATCGTGTAGAGCTGTTCAACACACACTACCAAATGATGGATATCGAGAACGAGCCCATTGCCTGGGATCCATCTGACCGTAATCTCGCCTTTCCCTGGGGCTTGCCGGCGCGCCAGGCATGGTTTGACGAGGCCACCATGTTTGCAGAGACCATCGTGAGCGAACCGCAACTCAAGCCGACGCCGATGACGTTGGAGAAGTATCTCGCAAGATCGAACGCAGGAAGTTGAGGCGACGCGGGGTTTGAATGGGGCTCCTGGCGTTCCGACGCGACAGGGCTGAGCTGGGTGCTTACCCGTAGATTGTGGGATCACCTTCTTTCGATTGACAATTCCGCCGTAACCCAATGATGTGCTTAGTAGCTTAATTGCCTCCTTTTACAGTTAGTAAGCTGATTTTACTAAGAAAAAGCCTGACCCTTAATCAGCGGGTCCCAGGTTCGAGCCCTGGTGCGCCCACCATTTCAAGCCCCTGTTGATGCAGGGCTTTTTCATTTCCGGCATCCGAACAAAATGCGTCTCGTGCGACGCTTATGGGGTCGGATGTCGCGCGGCCAGCCTGTTGTGCGATTTCTTGTATCTTCACCCACCCGTTCGAAACAGCGCGCAGCTCCGACGATACAGGTCAATTGCCTGCTCGTCGTAGAATAGGATATCGGGGCGAGCAAAGCGGACAGTCTGCTCCCCATGATGCGAAGGGCTCCGCGGTCCGGATGGAAGCGGACGCACAGGCCTGAGCCCGGCACGTTGCGCTGGCGCGTCGCCCTGGCGCAGTCGTGGTGGCCAGTGTCACAGCCATTGCCGTCATGACGCATTGTCGGGCCCTTGTGCTGCGAAGATCCAACTCCGCCGCGTAATCCGGCAACCACGCCTCGCACGGCACGCACAACGGGAGGTGGTCACGAGCCCGCTCTTGGAAGGCCGGAACGCGAGCGTCGCCAAAGAGATTCAAATCCGACGGTGAATCGACCAGGATCAGCGTCCACCCGCCGCCAGCCGTCCAACACGGCAACGGCACGACACCGCAAAATTGCCTAGGCGACCACATCCGGCAATGGATTTGCGGCTCTCAATCCTTGATTGGAGTTGATTGATACCCTACCGTTACTGGCGGGCAACACAGGTGCGGACCGGTGCGGACGATCATTGCTGACGATCACGCGATTATGCGGGAAGGTCTGAAGCAGCTTCTGTCGACCGTGGACGGGCTTATTGTCAGCGGTGAAGCTGCGGACGCAGAGGCTGTTCATCGCCTGCTGAACGAAAACTCCGCCGATCTTCTCATACTTGATCTCGGCATGCCCGGTGTGAGCGGCTTTCAGTTCATAGCTCACCTGAGAACCGCATGGCCGGAGCTGCGGGTTCTTGTCCTCACCGCCAATGTCGAGCCACGTTCCGTACGGGCGGCTTTTTCCGCGGGCGCGAGCGGCTATTTGACCAAGAGCGGCGATCCGTCCGAACTCATCGCTGCGATCGATGCCATCAGGAGAGGCAACACCTATGTGGCCCGGGAGGTTCGCTTTGCGGTGGACTACCATGACGGCCCGAGCGAAATCCCGGAGCCCTCCGCAGCGATCATATCTCCGGTCACGCTGACGAGGCGCGAGCGGCAAATACTGGCGATGATCCCTCACGGCGTCACCAACCGCGACATCGCCAACCGTCTCGGCATTAGCCTGCTTACTGCCCGGAAGCATCGCGAGAATCTTATGCGGAAGCTTGATCTGCACAGTGGTGCGGAATTGACGGCTTACGCGGTTCGTCTCGGCCTTCCAGCGGGGTAGCGCAACGGCAATTCGCAAACGAAGCCGCCGCACTTGCCGGCGCGCGGAGAGGTTTCGATGCAAGAAGACAAGATACGCGAGGCGCTCGTAGAGCTCCTGTATCGCAATTCCTATGGAGTAGTGGCTTCCAACGTCCTCATCTCCCTGGCGGCGGCATACGTACTGAGGAGCACCGTGCCGCCAAGCTGGTTGGCCGGATGGCTTGGTGCGCTGTATCTGCTCACCGCCATACGCGTCCTGGCGGCGCGCCGGTTCTTCAGCCGGAATCGAGAACCAGCGTCTGTGTTGCGATGGGCGTGGCTCGCGGCTGCGTTTTCGTGCGTGTCGGGCCTGCTGTGGGGAATGCTCGGCTGGGTTGGGTTCGTTCCCGAACAGCCCGTTGCTTTTTTATTCACCATTGTTGCCTTGACCGGTCTGGTCTGCGGCACAGTTCCGTCGCTCTCGGCCTTTCCGCCGGCTCTGGTCGGCTCGATCATCGCAACGGTGCTGCCGGTCATGGTGCGCGCCTTTATCAATGGAGGTGATACCTCCGGCGCATATCTCGCCCTGCTTACGGGACTTGTGACCATCAACCTCTATTATTGCCGCACAACGCACCGCATGCTGCGTGAGACCATCAGGTTGCGCCTGGAAAACGTCGAGCTGGTTGGCCACCTCCAGGAAGAACGCGACCGCGCGCAGGCCGCCGATCGTGCGAAAACACGTTTCCTTGCGGCCGCCAGTCACGACCTGCGCCAGCCGATCCATGCCTTGAGCCTGCTGATCGCCACGCTCGCGGCGCTGGGTCAACGCGGCGCCGTCCAATCCGGCGATGCGCGAGGTCTGGCCGGCAAGGCAAAATCCATCGTCGGCAACCTCAGCGCCCTTCTGAACGGGCTGCTCGACATCTCCCGGCTTGATGCCGGCGTCGTCACTGTTGCGCGGGAGACGGTGAATCTCTCCCAACTGTTCGACCAGCTCGGCAACGAGTTCGCGTCCGTGGCGAAAGAGCGCGGCCTTGACTGGCGTATTGTTGAAAGCCGCCTCCAGGTGAACAGCGATCCCATGATGCTGAAGCGGGTGTTGGGCAATCTGCTGTCGAACGCCTTTCGCTATACGTTATCCGGCGGCCTTCTGCTTGGCTGCCGCAGGCGCGGCGCGTCGGTGGAAATCCAGGTATGGGATACCGGCCCCGGCATCCCGGCAGATCAGCAGGCAATGATCTTCGAGGAATTCGTTCAATTGCAGAACTCTGCGAGAGATCGTACGCAAGGTCTCGGCCTTGGCCTCGCCATCGTTCGCCGCACCGCATTACTGCTAGAGCATCCGCTGAAGCTGGTTTCCGTCACCGGGCGCGGCTCGATGTTTTCCGTTACGGTGCCGCAAGCCAACGCGGTGGAAACTCTTCCGCCGGCCAACAGGGCATCGCCGGCAGCCATCGCGGTCAACATCATGGTCGTGGAAGACGAGCGCGATGTTCTCGATGTCATGGTGCAGTTGCTGACGCTGCAGGGGCATCGCGTCTATGCCGGCCGGTCCGCCGCCGAGGTGCAACAGGTACATGCAGCAGCGGTCGCGGCCGGCGATGCACCGGTCGATCTGATCATCGCCGACTACCGCCTCGGAGATGGTGCGACGGCCCTGGACGCAATCGAGGCTCTTTGCGCCCATGTCGGCCGCTCGGTCCCCGCCGTGATCGTGACCGGCGATACCTCGCCCTCGCGCATCAAGGAAGCCACCGCCAGCGGTCATCGTATTCTGCACAAGCCGATCTCCGGCGAGGAATTGCACGAAGCGATCGTCGCCGCCTGTGTTGACGGCAAGGAATCCGTCGATTCCTGAAGGGATGGGTAGCTGCCGCCATTGGCGATCCCCCGGCCACGGTTGAGATCGTGTCTCGGTGCGGATCTGCCACGGCGCTGTCACCCGCGGTGGTGCCGAGCCTTTCGGCATTAGCCGCCTTGCCGACGACGAAATACGACATCTGCCGTATCGCTCGCCAATGAGCCCGACGGTATCTATTGCCCCGAACTGAACGCGCATGAACGGCAGCGTGCAAGAAAGTCATTTGGATATGGCAATTACCGGCAGATCCTACGCTCGGCGACCATCGTCGCCTCTCAAGGCGTGGACAATCGCTGTCCTCGTCGGCTTCGGCATTTTGCATCTCGTCGGAGAATACATGCTGGATCACGCGCCGAGCATCCGGCCCATCGAAACGGCGGCAATCGCGGTCGACCGCGACTAGGTCGATCGGCTGGGGTCACTTGCGTGAGTCCGGACGCCCATGCTGTCGGGCTATTGGGTGCGATTACATTCGCCAGGAAGCGATGCCATGTCGGACATAGCGGTCTATTTGGTGCTGAGTACGGCGGTTTTTGCCGGCGCGTTCGTCTCCGGCCTTTCCGGGTTTGCCTTCTCGGCGGTCGCCGGCGCCATCCTGCTCCACGTCTTTCCGCCGATGGAAGCTGTGCCATTGATGATGGCTTGCAGCATCACCGTACAGGCCGCCAATCTGTTCGCGCTACGCAAGACCATGCAATGGAAAACCAGCCTCGTCTTCATCGCCGGGGGGCTATTAGGCATTCCGATCGCGATCTATCTCCTGCAGAATGTGGACACGGGAATCTTCAGACTGGGTTTTGGAATTCTCGTATCGCTTTACGCGGCCTATGCCTTGTTGCGGCCAACGGCTGCCTACTTGCGTCAGATGGACAGCCGGAGCAGGAACGCGCTGGTCGGGTTTGGCGGCGGGCTGGTTGGCGGCTTGACCGCGATGCCCGGCGCGCTTCCTGCGATCTGGTGCGACATCCATGGTCTTCCGAAAACTCAGCAGCGCGGCCTGGTTCAACCCTACATCGGGGTCATGCAGCTTTCTGCTCTCGCTCTCATGCTTTCGCACCAAAGCCTCTCGTTAAAGGTCTTGATCGACTTTGGCATTTCTCTGCCCGCTTTGGCCGCCGGAACGGCCGTGGGGATCGTCCTGTTCGGTCGGATCAACGAAGCAGCCTTCAAGCGGGTCATCCTGGGCTTGTTGCTGTTTTCGGGACTCTGCCTCGTGATCTAGCAGGACGCGGGAGTAGCCTTTTCATACGATGAGGTCGCCGAAACTACGATCCGCGTTGGCAGACGATATCTGCTTGAAAAAGCAAAAGCATTCCGGCCAAATCAAGTCCAGTCGAAGACGGCGGGGGGTGCATGAAACGGGGCACAGAACGAATCTTTCGGGAAGCGGCCATCGAGCGGCTTTCGAATCCCGAACAGCTCGACCATGTTGTCGGCGTCACGCGCCCGTTCGACTGGATGGCCGCGCTGGCGCTGGCGCTGGGACTGGTCGTGCTGATGGCCTGGAGTGTGCTCGGCCGCATTCCAACCCGCGTATCCGGCGATGGCATTTTGCTAAGCAGCGGCGGCCGCCTGGTCGACGCCGTGTCCGCGGTCAGCGGCAGGCTGGCCTCGCTCGAGGTCGGCATCGGCGATGCCGTCCGCGCCGACCAGGTGATTGCGCGGGTCGTGCAGACCGAGACCGAACAGCGGCTTCAGCAGGCGAGGGACGTCCTGCGTGAGCGCGAGCGCGAGCATGCCGAACTCGCCGGGGCGATCTCGCGGGAAATCGATGCCAAGCTTGCAAACTATGCGGCGCAGGAGGCAGGTCTGGCCAATGTGATCGTGGCTGCCGAGAAGCGCACCGCCTATCTCGCGGACGAGGTGGCCAAGCTCGAGCCGGCGGCAGCGAACGGAACTGTGACCCGCAGGTATCTTGAGGACCGCCGCGTCGAACTCAACAATGCCCGGGAGCGCATCACTGACGCAAGGAATGACATTCTCAAGCTCAATGCACAGCGGCTGGATCTGCAGAGCCAGCGTGAGCGCGATCGCCTGCTGTCGGAATTCAAGGTCAATGATTCCAAACGGACGGTCGAGCAGCTTGCGGCCGAGCTCGAGCGAGGATCGCGGATTGTCAGCCCCGCCGACGGGCGTGTCGTCGAACTCAAGGTGTCCAGCGGTGCTGTGCTCGCCCTGGGTACGCCGGTTATCGAAATCGAGACTGCAGGACAGGTCCTGGAGGCAACCGTCTACATGCCGCCGGACCGCGGCAAGACCATCAGTCCGGGTATGGAGGTTCGTATCGAGCCGAGCACCATCAAGCGGGAGGAATACGGCGCGATCGTCGGCAACGTAGTGGCGGTTTCGGATTTTCCTGTGACACCCCAGGGCATGCTGGCGGACTTGCACAACGATGCATTGGTCAAACGCTTCTCGCAGGACGGCGCGCCCTATGCGGCGAGGGTAACCCTGGAGCGCGATCCCTCGACCTTGAGCGGGTATCGCTGGACCTCGGGCAAGGGGCCGCCGATCCTGCTCTCGAGCGGTACGTTGACCCGCGCCGAAGTCACAACGCGCGAGCAGCCGCCGATCGATCTGGTGATCCCGTTGATGAAGCGGCTGAGCGGAATCGGCGGCTAGGATCGCCAGCATATGACTGCATCGCGCCAAACCGACGCCCAGCCGCCGCTTCTCGATCGCCTCGGCAACTGGATCCGGCGCATCCCGCTGCCGGTGCGGCGGCGCTGGGTCACTCCAACGGTGTTCCAGATGGAAGCCTTGGAATGCGGCGCCGCTTCGCTAGCGATGGTCCTGGCCTATCACGGTCTCTGGGTGCCGCTGGAAAAGCTGCGTGAAGCATGCGGCGTGTCCCGGGACGGCAGCAAGGCCAGCAACGTGCTGAAGGCCGCGCGGCGCTTCGGATTGACGGCTAAGGGGTTCAGGAAGGAGCCGGCGACGCTCCATGAGCTGCCGATGCCATCGATCATCCACTGGAACTTCAACCATTTCGTGGTGCTGGAGAGGCTGGACACCAACTGCGCCTATGTCAACGATCCCTCGACCGGGCGCCGCAAGGTCGGTCACGACGAGTTTGACTCCTCCTTCACCGGCGTCGTCCTGGCGATGGAGCCGGGACCCGAATTCAAGCCGGGCGGGCGCGAGCCCGATTTCTTTCCGCTGCTGACGCGGCGACTGTCGAATTCATTGTGGGCGGTGCTGCTGCTGGTTGCACTCAGCATGGCGCTGGTGGTGCCCACCATCCTGGTTCCGACATTCGCAAAAATCTTTGTCGATGACGTCCTGATCAAGCATGTCGAGGGCTGGTTCACGCCCTTGCTGATCGGCATGGCAATCACCGCCGTGGCGCGGGCGCTGATGACAGCATTTCAACAGTCGCTGCTCCTGCGCATCCAGACCAAGCTCACGGTGACGATGGTCAGCCAGTTGCTATGGCACGTCCTGACCCTTCCGATGGAGTTCTTCACCCAGCGGCACTCAGGTGACCTTGCCAACCGCATAGCCGCCAGCGAACAAATCGCCCAACTGCTTTCGAACGGGGTGGCTGCCAATGCCCTGAACCTGATCTCGGTCGTCTTCATCGCTGCCACGATGGCGTTCTACGATAGTCTCCTGGCGGCGATCAGTATCGCCATGGCTCTCCTCAATGTCCTCGTCCTCAGGCTGGTGGCCCGCCAGCGCGAGGATCTCAACCGCAAGCTGTCAATCGAACGTGCCAAGCTGAATGGCAACACCATCGAAATCATCCGCACGATCGAAACGATCAAGGCCGGCGGTCTGGAGGATGACGCCTTCGCGCGCTGGGCGGGATTCCAGGCTAAAGTCCTGAACGCCGAGCGTGATCTCGGTGTCTACTCCACCTTTCTCGACACCTGTCCGATCTTCCTGACCGGATTGACCACCGCGATTGTGCTGGGTGTGGGTGGCCTGCGGATCGTCGACGGCGCATTGACCATCGGTGGCCTTGTTGCCCTGCAGGCGCTGCTCACCAGCCTGGTCGAGCCGGTCAACGCACTCGTGCAGCAGGCCGCCGTCTTCCTGGCCATCAAAGGCAATTTGTTCCGGATCGAGGACGTCTTCAACTATCCCGCTCGTCCCCTGGTGCCGATCGAGCGCGCGCCCGCAACGATGCCCGCAAAACTGTCGGGCCGGGTCGAGTTGAAGGACATCTCGTTCGGCTATTCCGCGCTCGAACCGCCGCTGATCGAGGATTTCTCGCTGGTCGTCGAGCCCGGCTGGCGGGTAGCCCTGGTCGGCGCATCCGGCAGTGGCAAATCCACCATTGGACGGTTGATTAGCGGGCTCTATCGACCGTGGTCCGGCGATATCCGCATTGACGGCTGGTCGATGGCCGAGATTCCCCAGGAGATCTTCACCAACTCGGTCGCCTATGTCGACCAGGAAATCTTGCTGTTTGAAGGGACGGCCCGCGACAACCTCACGCTCTGGGACCATACCGTGCCCGAAGCCAGCATGTCCCGGGCGCTCAGGGATGCGCTGATCCACGAGGAGATTGCCGTCCGGGCCGGCAACTACGATTGCCACGTGGCCGAGGACGGCAGGAATTTCAGTGGCGGTCAGCGACAACGGCTCGAGATCGCGCGGGCGCTGGCAGGTAATCCTTCCGTGGTCGTCCTCGACGAGGCCACCGCGGCGCTGGATCCGATCGTCGAAAAGGCGATCGATGACAATCTCCGGCGCAGGGGATGCACCTGCATCATCGTTGCCCACCGGCTCAGCACAATTCGCGACTGCGACGAGATCCTCGTCATGAGCAACGGGCGGGTCGTGCAGCGCGGGACGCATCAGGAACTGCTCGCCGAGGGCGGCGAATATGTCCAGCTGGTGTCGAGCGAATGAACCGTGCCTACCAGCCTCCGTCCGCCGAAACCCCGCCCTCGCGAGCAGGCGCGGCGTCCGCCCCGATGGCGCTCGGGAGCCATCGACCAATGCCGGTCAATGACGTCGATCTCGTGCTGCACGTCGTGCGCGGTTATGTCGACCTGTTTGGCGTCAAGGAGAGCGCTGGCGGAGAGCCGAGCCGGCGGCATCACTTGTTTCGGGTCGAGCAAGGCGCAGTCGTCTTCGGCCTGCCCGGCATCAGCGATGGGAACGGAAATTCGATGGCCGTGATTGCGGTCGGCGGTCTCGAGACCGAGGTCGTGATCGATCATCGTGGCCAGTTTGCAGATCGGGACGCGATCGACGCATGGACCGTGGTTGTGTCAGGAATCATCGCAGCGTCTCCTCAAGGAGCGGTCGTGCAGCAGGCGGCGATCGGCTCGCGATACTTACTGGCATCCGGCGATGTTCTCCGGCTGTCCAGCCGGCGGGTCGGTTGGATCGGGATTGAGCATGGGACCATCGGCGTGATGGAGATGCCGCAGCCCCATGGCCCCGGAGATTGTCCTTCGCCGATGCCGCCGGGGACGTGGATCGTCGCCCGCGAGGATGCGACCCTGGAGGTTCGAAGCAGCACGGCATTCTCGCTTGCCGGGATCTGGGCCGCCCTCGATCGATTCCACGTACGCGTCATGGAGAGCCTGTGTCACAGGATTGATGAGGACACCCTCGCGGAGGCCGAACACCTGCGCCTGCGCTGTGGTCTCAACCGGCAGCGCAGAACCAGCATTGTCAATCGTCTTGCCGGTATCATCACTGCCGGGTCCGAAGCATCCCAGCCTGCTGCAGTTGGCGTCAGCCGTCTGCTCGCCGCCTGTCGGGAGGTCGGAGCAGCCATGGGCATTTCGCTCCAGGCTCCGGCCAATATGGCGTTCGACAATGATGATCTTGCGCGTGCCGTCAGGATCGCCGAGGCGTCGCGGGTGCGACTGCGGCGCCTGCTGCTGCGTGCGGACTGGCAAGCCAACAGTGCCGGTCCGTTCGTCGCGTTCCTTGGCGAAGACCGGCGGCCCGTCGCGATCCTTCCCAAGGCCGGCGGCCGCCACATCATCGTCGACCCCGGCGCCGGCACGCGCCGTGAATTGACGCGGGCCATCGCCGCCGAACTGGCGCCGGAGGCGGTGATGTTCTATCGCCCGCTGCCGTCGCGAGGCCTGGTGGTTCGCGATCTCCTGAAGTTCGGCGCGGCGACCGTCCGGGGCGATTTTCTGCGGATCATGCTGGCGGCCCTGTGCCTCGGGCTGCTCGCGCTGGCGACGCCGCTCGTGACCAAGCTGCTGATCGATTCCGTGCTGCCGCGCGCGGAGGTCGACCAGCTCCTGATCTGCGCCATCGCGCTCATCGTCGTGACGCTGGTGGCCGGCGGATTCCAGATGATGCAGGGCATCGCCATGCTCCGGCTCGAAAGCCGGCTGGACTTTGTCTTGCAGGCGGCAATTGTCGACCGCCTGTTGCGGATGCCGACCGCGTTTTTCCGCGACTTCTCCGTTGGCGACCTCGCGGACCGCACGCTGGGTGTCGAAGCCGTCCGCACCATCGTCACCGGCCGCGCCATTCGCGGATTTCTGGCGCTGGTGTCCTGCGCGTTCAGTTTTGCCGTGATGCTCGCTCTCGACATCAGGCTGGGCCTGTTGGCCGCGGCGCTCGCCGTGCTGCGCGTCGCAATGGTGGTCGCGATCAGCCTGGTCCGGCTGTCGGAGGAGCGCGAGAGCCTCTACCTTCAGGGCTGGCTGGAGGGGCTGGTGCTCCAGCTCCTCACCGGCGTCGGAAAACTGCGGATTGCGAACGCGACCATGCAGGCGCTCTCGATCTGGGTCGAGCGCTTTTCCGAGCAGAAGCGCCATTTCATCGCCTCGCAGCGTGCGGCAAACCTCCAGAAGAGCCTCGATGCGGCGTTTCCCGCGTTGGCGACGCTGCTCGTCTTTGCCCTGGCCCAGACCACATCAGGTGCGAAGCCGGTGCACGAGCTTGGGACGTTCCTGGCCTTCTATGCGGCGTTCGGGCTGTCACTCGCCGCGGTCGGCGAGTGGTCGTTCGCGATCGGAGAGCTCTTGGTCGCAATCCCCAGGATCGAGCGGATCAAGCCGATCATCGCGACGCCGACCGAAATCAGCGACGAGCGGAAGTCGGTCGGCGAGATCAGCGGCGCGATCGAGTTTGCCAATGTGTCGTTCCGCTATGGCGACAGCGGGCCGCTGATCCTCGACGATGTCAGCCTCAGCGTCGGGACGGGAGAATACCTCGCCATTGTCGGCCCGTCCGGCAGCGGCAAGTCGACGCTGTTCCGATTGCTGCTCGGCTTCGAGAAGCCGGAATCCGGCGTGATCTTTATCGACGGCAAGTCGCTCGAGACCATCGACGTCGGCTTGTTGCGCCGCGACGTCGGTGTCGTGCTGCAGAACTCCAGGCTCGCCTCCGGCAGCGTCTATGAAAACATCTGTGGCGCAGCCCGTCTGTCGATTGACCAGGCCTGGGAGATCGCACGGCTGGCCGGATTCGACCGCGACCTCGAGGCCATGCCCATGGGCATGCAGACCCTCGTTGCAGAGGGCGTCAACACGCTGTCGGGTGGCCAGCGCCAGCGCTTGCTGATCGCGCGGGCGCTGGCGCATCGGCCGCGGCTGCTGCTGATGGATGAGGCCACCAGTGCGCTCGACAACCGGTCCCAGGCCATCGTCAGCGAGTCGATATCGAGGCTCAATTTGACGCGTATCGTCATCGCGCACCGGCTCAGCACCGTTCGGTCGGCGGACCGGATTGTCGTGCTGGGCGGCGGCAAGATCGTGCAGACCGGCAGCTTTGCCGAGTTGATGGCGCAGCCGGGCCTGTTTGCCGGTTTCGCCGAACGTCAACTGATCTAGGGGGCACCGACATGCGCAAGGTCCTCTTCATATTCGGCGTGCTGAACGACTCCGACATCGACTGGATGGCCCGCGCCGGCTCCCGCCGCGGCATCAGGCGGCAGGACGTCCTGATCGACGAAGGCGTGCCGATTTCGTCGATCGTCCTGCTGTTGCAGGGACGAATGGGCGTGAGCGTGGCCGGCATCGGCGAGATCGCCCAGCTGGAAGCGGGGGATTTCGTCGGTGAGATGTCGCTGATCGATTCCGTGCCGCCCTCGGCCACGGTGGCCGCAAAGGCCGACTCGGTTGCCCTGTTCCTGGACAAGCAGATCCTGCTGCGCAAGCTCGCGGGCGATTTCGCCTTTGCCAGCCGCTTCTATCGCGCGCTCGCCATCCTGCTGTCGGACCGCCTGCGCGCCACCGAGCGCAGGATGGCCTATGGCGAGCAGGAAACCGGCCTCGGGGACGAAGCGACGCGGTTGAAGGACGAGCTTGATCCTGCCGTGCTCGACCAGGTGTCGATCGCGGGCGAGCGGTTTGACCGCCTGCTCAAGCTCGTGGAGGAGGTCGCGATGCGAGGCGCCAGATCCTGAGATCGAAGCAGGGTCTTTCGAAGGGGCGCTTTCGACACGTCCTCGTGAGCAACGGCGAAATACGGCATCTGCCGTATCGCGGGCAAATCGGTCCAGCGGTAGCTTTCACCTCAAGCGCAGGAAACAAAGGCGACGCCGGGAAGTCGGTTTCCTAAGCCCTTGATTTCTCGGGAAATGACCTCTTCGGACCGTCGCAACTTTTGAATTGGAGATTGAGCATGACCAATAAGCAGGACACGAATTCGAAGCCGGAAGCCAAGTCTCTCGATAGCCGCAAGGATGCCGCTCAGAGCAAGGCATCCCAGATCTCGACGTCGGAAAAGGACGCGCTGAGCGACAGCTCCCTGAACGATGTGTCCGGCGGCCGTGTGCCTCCGACCCGCGGGTTCTGACGTCCACACTTGGCATCGATCAGAGCTGGAGATTGAGAATGACCGATCAGCAGGACACGAATTCCACAGCAAACGCGGTACCCGGCGACAGCCTCAAGGACGGCGCTCAGACCACGGCATCCCAAATCACACCAGCGGCTGATACGCTCAGCGACAGCTCGCTGGACAAAGTGTCAGGCGGGTCTTGGCCCTATAATAACGCTGTGCGTGCCAGCATCGGCGCCACAGGCGGCGGAGGTTGACCGAGAAAGCGTCTGAGCCGACGACGGCTTGAAGCGGCTAACAATCAGCCTTGATGAAGGTGGAGATTGAACGTGACCAACAAGCAGGATGCGAATTCAAAGGTGGGGGCCGAACCTCGCGAGAGCCTCAAGGACGGCGCGGAGACCAAAATTTCGTCGACGCCGGGGAAGGATGCCGTCGGCGATCACGCGCTGGACGACGTGTCGGGCGGCCTTTGGCCCCGGGTCACAACCGGTAGCACATACAACAAGACGATCTGATCTTGGGACCTAAGCGCAGCGCAACTAAGCCACTGTGGCTGTGTGACAAATGCCCGTTTTCGGCCGGATAAGCCCAAGTGCGCGATTGGCAAGTCATTGATTGTTCTTAACCAGTGGCTGTCTCTTAATCAGCGGGTCCCAGGTGCGAGCCCTGGTGCGCCCACCATTTCAAGCACTTAGCAAGAAAAACCGTTTGAGTAGCTGATTTTTCAAACGGTCCGTTTTCTCGAAAGGTACGAGCGCGATCGCTTCCCTTAGAGCGAAGGTTCGGTAAAGCCGCCTGCGCTTGTCTGTCGAGATGCGCGGAAGTCGACACGACCGCTGCCTGACGAGCGATCGCGTCAACGCCTACGATCCTTTCTTGCGTCCGCCGATATGGTCGCGGGAGCACTGTCGAATATCTCGCGGTACTCCTCGAACATCTCCGGATCTACCTCCGAAAGGATTTGGATCAGGGCGCCGGCCTCATCGTCGAGAAGGAAATCCAGTTCTTGAGACCTTCGAACATCCTCGACGACCCTCTCGAAGAGATGTCTGGCACCAAAGCGTGCAATCGCGCGTCGGACAAGATCTACAGAGTCCGCACTTTCAGGTCTTGCACGTAACGTAGCTCCAACGATTTGAGCGATAGAGCTCCAACTCGCGTTGCTAAAGATCGGCGCAAGGAGATTGTCGCGCGTGACTTCGTCAAGCCTCCGTGCCCTGTCGCGAATGACATATCGAAAGTTGAAACCGACTTCGGTTGGAAACTCTTTGCAGCTACTTTCGAGAACGCCCAAAAGCGGACCACGTATAGCGCCCGCGCTGAGCGACCAATGCAACAGGACTTCAATCGCAAAAATTTGCTCTATTGTTTTGGCGGCCCTCGTCGCCCAAAAGACGCGAACTACTTTGTCTACGATATCAAGTCTCTTGTCATCGTCGGCTACGGTTTTCCAATAGTCTTCCAAGGAAGAAATATAGAATCCGAGCCGATTTCTTTCCCCCGATTGCGTGTTCAATCGTGATGCGAGCAACTCCAATACACGGTCAAGCGAAAGCAATCCGCTCGTTGCAGAGAGGGCGATCTCGTGTTCTGTTCCGTCGCCGGCATCCCACGCGGCTAATATTGAGGGAAGGAGGTCCACCCCAACATCTTGCGACGCCCAATTTGAAAAGAAAGTCGAATAGGCGAATATCGGATGGTTGTGGACGCTGACCATTGAAAACGCCAACTTTATCGAAGGTGTTTTCAACTCGGAACTCGTCGACGTGATAATCGCCAAGCTCCGGCTTGTAAGTTCAGGCGCATTGAGCAAGTCGCCATTCTTGATGTAAGGAAATATCAAGCGCGGATGCGCCTTCGTAAGTTTGAGGAAGAGATTGAAGCTTTCCGAACTCCTTGATTTGGCCAATCCGCGGACGATCGTTCCGAAGTCGAATTTCTCGAGGAAGACGTAAATAATCTGAGCGCAAAATGAACTGAATGAATGCTCGGACCCAATCCGGCTCTGATCCTCAAGGCCATTGAGAAAACGTTCCTGAGCGTGAGTTGGAGACACCGTCAAGAAATGCCGAACTACTTTGTATTGCGAAAGCGTATCGATTTGGTGCCTAGCTAACTCAATTCCGTCGCTACTACCGACGTCTTTGGATCGAAATGGATAGCTGCCCTCTCTAGGCCGGCCGAAGGCAGCAAGCTTGATCATGCGCCACATCCGATCGTCATCGAACGCGTAAGATATGTGGTCGTCAGAAAGAGCGTAGCTTATACTAAAGTGGCCGTTCCAAGTCGTATCGAATTCCGAACCGGCTTCATCGAATAGAGGCAATGCATCTTTCGCCAAATCCAATGGTCCGCCTTTTTCCGTACTTCCGAGCACGCGCATTAGTGGAAATAGTGTTCGGATCGAATTGGGCGCGGTGATACTCTCCGATAGCGGTCTCAGGCCGTTAAGTTCTTGCACCAGCCGTTCTGCCAGCAAAGAAGCTATCTCAGGATCGTGTTCCGAAAGTAGCTCAAGACAGCGTGCGATGGCGCCCGCCGAGGTGCCAGCGGTGCTTAGATTGTTTACAATTGTGATGAGGGAGAAGTTGCTTTCGTCGAGTCGACTTTTGATAAATCGCGCAATCTTTGGAGAGACCACGAAGTCGAAGATTTCATCGTAGACATAACGATACCCACCCGGAACGCGTTCGAGGAGACTTTCGCTGACAGCGGCCTCAGCCAATTCTTCGTCGTCGGTGTCCTCAAATACGCCAATTGGCAGAAAACCACGATGAGTGACTTTATCGCTCTCCGTCCATTCCTGGATTGCACCACGGATGCGGTCGCGACTTCGCTTTGAGCATCTGAAATGTATCTTTCTTATCACTTCATCGATGTAGAGCGACAGCAATGTTCGAATGCGAACGTGCTCTAATTTCTTGCCTTTGTTCGCCTCGACCATGAGCCGAAAGACGATCGGATGTCGAAGATCCGAGAAAGGGAGGTTTGCCGGCAGTCCATGCAATGAGACGAGCGTGTCAAATTCGTCGCGACTGAAGCCTTCGATTGCAATAAAAGGAAAGCGAGCTTTGTTTTCGGCTTTCAGCGCAGGATTAGGCTCGTAGAGTTTGAGAGATCGGGATAATTCAGTCAATTCGTCTAGGCGATCTTCTCGTGTGATGAAGAGAAGTTTCCAGCCTCGACGCGCGATGTTCGTTGCAAATGGGACCAACGTGTTCTTCGTGAAGCTGTCCCAATCGCCAGGAATTGCGAGCTCGTTGATGCCATCGACTACTACCAGCGGTCTAGAAGTTGATGCTGTATCAAAGTGCGTAACGTTTTCAAATGAGGTGATATTGAGCGCGCTGAGGAGGGCATCAACAAGGGTGTCCGTCGTGTGTCGAATCTGAGCGGCGCGCAATAGCAGTACTGGACGCTTCAGAGTGCGCGTTCTGAGGATGCGAGCAACGCTTGAGCTTTTGCCAACGCCGGAAGTTCCTGCGAGCACAGCTGTGTCAGAGTCGCTCTTCAGAAACAAAGCCAAGCTGTTGACCAGCGAGTCACGCTCCAAAATGTATTTCGGATCGTAAACGCCTGAATCAGCAAGACTGTGTATTGCGCTTCGAGTTTGTATCCAGGCGAGGGCGGACACTCCTTTGCTATTGGGCGCTGATCCCAATCTTGTTAATTCACGCTCAGCCCAAGAGAGCAGCTGCGAAATTTGCTGACCGTTATCCTCTCCCTTCGTAGGGTTGCGTTGTGCCGGTTTGGTAGAGCGCAAGGGAACAAAGAACGATTGTGCTAGCTGATCTGCTGCGGCGCATGCCATCGCGACGATAGCACCATTTTCTGCCGAGAATACGGGAGCGCCGCTGACACCTCCGGGGATTGTCAAATTTTGTTGAGATAAAACACGCTCGATAATGCGTTGCTGCCCTCCAATTTCGTAGACAATTGATGTTTCACCGATCACCGGTGCTTGCACAACGAACGGTGCAACGATGCCCAGTTCGGGATTGAGCATTTGCAGCACTTGAAGCTGACTGCTTGGGATTCCTAAATATATGGAGCCAGGCCTCACAGCTGCTGAGGCCGGTGCTTCACGCGGGAGTTTCGGGAGATCTACCGCGAGCAGCGCCATATCACGGGCTTCGTTGTAGTCGACAATCATTGCCTTGATCGGCTTACGATGTTGGAGATGGAGTTTGACAGCCTGGAGACCCTTCTTGCCTAACACGTTGTGCAATGCTGTAAGAAACAGGCACGACTGGCCAACGCGTTGCAGCAGGAAAGCTGTACCAGACCGACCGCCACTCTCGATGCTTGCGACGCTACGTAGCATCCGATTGGGAATTGCTTGGACTCGCATGTCTGCTTTAACCCCGGCTTATTTTCCAATTATCCAGTAAGGTTCGTTGTCGCTTGTCTTGGTTCGTTGAAGAGCGAACCTCTTCTCGGGTGGGGTGCCGGCGGTAATCAACGCATGCATGTCTTGCAATACGTTTCGGGACTCGGCGACATAGCCATGTCCAAGCATTGAAATATCGGAGTTCACGACGTTTATTGTATCAATTCCTGGAACGATCATGACTGGAGGGAGCAAGCCGGCTCTAGGGAAGTCATGAAGCCAACGAGATGCTTCGACAGCACGGTCCTTCGGGGAAACATAGAGGGTGGCTCGGCTCGATGACCGAACATAACTGTCGCACAGGTTCTTGAATGTGCCGGCGTCTACGTCCGCCGCAGCTAGGATGATTTGGCCAAAGAGTGCCTTTCGCCGCTTGGCAGTGCCCTCGATCCGGTTGACAGCTCGTAGAACTCCTCGGTTCCCCATGCTGTGGGCGATAAGATGAACACGACGTCCTTCGGAAGCAAATTTTTCGATGAAGTCGGCGAGCGAGACCTCGCTCGCCTCAATCGTCGCTTCGTCGCTGATGTAACCTTTGAGTATGCCTTGAGAGGGCCAACTAAAGAACGCCATGACTCCTTCGATCGACAGATCGAAGCCAACTTGGGCCGCGCGTAGGGCAGCCGCTGAAAAAGAAACGTTGTAGCCGTGAACGAAGATAACAACGTCTCGTCGGCCTGGTGCGACCTTTGCCAGGTGCTCTCGCGCAGACGCCCAGAATGCGTCCTCGTTTAGTTCGCTAACGTCAGTAATTTTCAGACGATCGTCGGTGCGACTAAGAAGCCGCTTCCACCACGATGATCCGATCGAGCCAATCTTGTGGGATTTCGGAACCGACACGATGCACTTTCCGTAATGCGTGGTGTCATCGCGTTCGTTCGAATAGCCGCGATTTGGGGCCTTTGCATCTATGGGCTTGCGGTTGGTTCCGTACCAGACAGCATATTGAGCGCCTTCGTTGTCGGTCTTCACAACGATGGGTGAGGTTGAGATTGGTTTGGCGACTGTCAGCTTGCCAGATCTTGCTGAAACAAGTGAAGCTGCACGAAGCCTTTTGAGAATCTCGCCGACGGACTTGGCTTCCAGCAGATCACCTTCGCTTATCCTCAGCTTAGCCGCCACGATCGAGGGAAGTGAGTTAATGGCTTTTGCTAACGCGCGCCATTTGCTGTCGCTCTTCAGACCGCAAGCGGCGCGGACGTCGGTGCGGGTGCTGATCTTGGTCGCTTTGTTCGTCAGGCGTGCCTTGAAAAAGTCGATTAAAGCCGTTTTTACGACCGAAAGGTCTCGTGTCGGCATTTTTGCCTCCAGTAACCAGCGCGGAAAGCCTAGATCATATACAACTTAAGAGCGGTAGCAACGGGGGTTGCTTCCTGCGCCTCTATGCAGGCAGGCCAACCGGTTGCTTGAGGCAAACTCCGCAAGGAGGACTTCTACGCGGCCGTGAAGTCCATGCCGACGGTCGGCGGCGTGGCGCTACAGCGCGTTTCTCTGGCGAACTTCCGCAAGACCGTCGCCCTGCTCGTCACCAGGATGACGAGCATCTACACCGGGCTCGTGGCCGTGATCGCGTTCGGCGTCGTTTACAACAACGCCCGCATCTCGCTGTCCGAGCGGGCGCGGGAGCTGGCCAGCCTGCGTGTGCTCGGCTTCACGGGCGGCGAGGTGCCGCGCATCCAGCTGCTTGAGCTCGCGATCCTGGCGCTGGTGGCGCAGTCGCCCGGCTGGCTGATGGGCTACTGGCTGGCTTGGGTTATGAAAGACGAACCTCGCCGGCGAACTGATGCGCGTCCGCCTCGTCGTCGAGCACTCGATCTACGTAGTCGCCGCATCCGTCGTGGTGCTGGCAGCCATCGCCTCCGCGGCCGCCATCCGCCAACGCATTGACGACCTGGGCCTCGTCGCGGTCCTCAAGGCGCGTGACTAGCCACGCGGTACACCGCTCTGGGGATTGAGGAGCAGCGGGTCAGGGTCACCATCGACTTCGCGGACCCGCCCGAGATGTGGACCTCCCTTGGCCACGACTATCGGGTCGTCGTCAACGTGACCACCTGGAGCGCTCCGGACGCCGTGGTCGTGCCGGTCAGCGCTTTGTTCCGGAAAGGAGACCGGTGGGCCGTTTTCGCCGACGAGAATGGCCGGGCCCAGATCGCGCTCGTGCAGATAGGGCGCCGGAATAACAGGTTTGCCGAGGTGGTCTCAGGGATGGCACCGGGCGATCGTCTTGCATCCAAGCGATCGAATTGCTGATGCTGCTAGGATCGCAGAGCGAGCCGGACCTTAGACAAGAACACAGTTGTACGTTTGGGTGCCAGTTTATCGACTGGACCGATTCATAGTGCGCTGAATTCTAAATGCGCTGAGCTTCAGATCGATCCCTGCTCCACTAGGGCAACAGGTCGGACCACACTGCATCCCATCGGAAATGATGCCAGGGGCCGCACGCCGGTACGCGCCTCTTCCGAGCCAACCCTGCAACTCATGATCTTGAGCAATCGATCCGCTCAAAGCGGCAAATACCGCGGTGCTGATCGCCTGCTGCTGCATGCGCAGATGATCTTCGAGAAGCTTGTGCCGTGTAATATAGCCCGCGTTTACTCCCGGAATGGCATGGTTCATCAGGAGCTTGGCGTCGACTTCGGATACGCCGGCCGCGGTTGCAATCGTACGGAAGGTCTGACGGAGATCGTTGCCCCATTTCGATAGCACTTCCCGGTCCTCCTTGGCTTCCGCTAAATGCCCCGATCCGCTGTCGGCTGGAAACACCCACTCGTGTGCTTGCGGTGGATACATTTGTCTGCCGAACCGGACAGCGCGGATGAGGCAAAGGATCATCTGGCGCGACAACGGAATATCGAAGGCTTTCTTCCTGCCACCCTTCGGTTTGGGAACGTGCAGCGTCCGGCGCCGAAGATCTATGTGTTCTGGCTTGGCTTCCTGGAGCGCAGTGGGCCGAGAACCGCAAAGGAGAGTGAAGAGGTGGAACTCTCTACGCACGGGGTTGTCGAGGGCGGCGAGCTGCGCAAACCAGCCCTTCAGGTCGACCGATCCCATCCCAGTGTTGCGGCGCTCCTCGACATTCCAGTCGACCGCATCGGCTGGGTTATCTGACGGCAGCGACCTGTTCGTCTTCCGTGCATGATTGTAGATGGCCCGCAGGGTCCGCATGCTACCATTGGCCATGTACGGGCCGTTCTCACTTGTAACTTTATCGTGCTTCTTGGCCACGCGAGCCGGATCGGTTGCGAGCTCATGGAGGGTGGTGTCCAGCCATTCCGCAAAAATTCGTTCGACGTGATCGCGGTAGCCCTCGATGGTCTTTCCGCTGCGGTTCTTACGGATCAGATGTGCCTCGAGGTACCGCTCCCAGGCCTGCCTGAGAGTGATGCTCGCGGTTGTATCGCCACTTTCCATCGCCGAAGCCGGACTCGTCTCTTCAGTTTGCTTGTTGTCCTTCGGATGCCGTCCCCGGCTAATCTGCGCCAAGTACTCCTTGGCGGTGGCGCGCGCAGCTCGGGTCGACATCTCATTAGCGTCTCCAATGGAAACCCTAATGGATGAAGCCCGCTTGCCACCGCGCCTCAGGTCACCTTGGACGGTAAAGGTTCTCCGTCGCTTTCCAATGACCACGAAAAAGCCCTTCAATTCTGTATCACGCGCTAGGTACCAGCCTTCTTTCGGAGCGGGTAATTGAGCGATTGCCTTGTCGGTGAGAGAAATTCGAATATCGGTCATTACGAGCGTCCACGGCCGCCAAAACGGTTTTCAAACGGTGTTGGCGGATTGAGCAGTTGGAAGGTTTGAGTTCGACGGAGCGCGAAACTATGCGAGAAACACCTACAAACAAAGGGCTTCTCCAATACTCATCGTAGCGCGGCGTACATCTAGAAACTCTGGCGAAGGGATAGTACTGAACTCTTAATCAGCGGGTCCCAGGTTCGAGCCCTGGTGCGCCCACCATTTCAATGACTTAGCGAGAAATACCGTTTGAGCAGCTGATCTTTCAAACGGTCTTTTTCGAAGTAGCGCTACACCAGCGTTTGGCGACGTGATGCTGCCATAGCTCAGGAGTTCGCGGTCTTGAGTTGTTCTGCCAACGCAGGATGCGATTTGCCGCCGGTCGGCGTCAGCGAATGATCAGTGCGATCTGTCCAATGATGGACTGGAACGAGAGTTCGCTGCGGAATCTTTCTTGCTCTCCACCGAGGGTAACCATGTTGGCCGAAGCGTAGAACTCCTGCGGCTTCTCCAGCATGGCACGGGGCGGCAACACGTCCTCGTTGAACGTGTGCTCGCACCAGCGCAGAGCATCCGTCAGGCTCTTATTTTCGGCAAGATCGAGCGGTCTGTCATTTTCTCGCACCTCGGGCAGAGCGATATCGCGCTTGCCGAAGCGGACGATCGGATCGCCGCTGGATTCGTCAATGTGACCATCAATTCTGTCAGAAGGCATATCTTGCACTCCGTGTTGGGGGGCGACGGCGATTGTTTGGCGCTCTCCGGTACACGACGGGCAGCCCTTTGCGGCCGTCTAGCCGCCATCGATCGCAAGATTGGTGCCGGTGATCTGCGCGGCATCGTCGCTGCACAGAAAAAGCGCGAGCGAAGCGACCTGTTCGGCCGTGACAAACTCCTTCGTGGGCTGCGCTGCGAGCAGGATGTCACTGATGACCTCATCCCTCCTCAAATTGCGCGCCTTCATCGTATTCGGGATCTGCTTCTCGACCAGCGGGGTCCAGACGTAACCGGGGCTGATGCAGTTGCAGGTGATCTTCGATCGGGCGAGCTCCAGCGCCACCGTCTTGGTGAGACCCGAGATGCCGTGCTTGGCCGCGACATAGGCCGACTTGAAGGGGGAGGCGACCAGCGAGTGAGCCGAGGCCGTGGTGATATGCGGCCCCAGCCGCGCTTCTTCATGCCAGGAACCGCTGCACGGATGGCATGGAATGCGGCGGACAGGTTGATCGCGATGACCGCATCCCATTTGTCGGGCGAAAATTCCTCGATGGGGGAAACGTGTTGGATGCCGGCATTGTTGATCAGGACGTCCACGCTGCCGAAAGTAGTTTCGCCAAGCGCGATCAGCTCGGCGACTTCGATTGGCTTCGCCATGTCCGCGGTCGAATAGATCGTCTTGACCCCAAAATCGCTTTCGATCGGCGTGACTTCGGAGGACATCGCCACGACATTGAACTGCGTGCTCGAGGGAACGCCGATTACCCAGGTGCGCGACAGCATCTATCTCGTCAATGTCACGGGACGTGCGACCAACTGGAACGTGCTTCCATCGACACCCTGCGCGATCTGCAATTGACCGGGCTCGGCGGTCAATCGGTGCCGCTCGGTGCCGTCGCCAATTTGCGTTATGAGCTCGAGCAGCCGACGATCTGGCGGCGCGCGCGGCTTCCCACCATCACGTTGAAGGCCGGCATCGTTGGCAACACGCAGCCCAAGACGATCGTGGATCAGCTTGCGCCGAAAGTCGCGGAGTTCAGCAAGGAGCTGCCGGCCGGCTATTCGGTGAAGCTCGGCGGCTCCGTCGAGGAGAGCGCAAAGAGCCAGGCGCCGATCGTAGCTGTCGTTCCACTCATGCTATTCGTCATGGCGACGGTGCTGATGATCCAGCTACAGAGCTTCCATCGCTTGTTCCTGGTGTTCGCGGTTGCGCCGCTCGCCGTGATCGGCGTCGTCATGGCCCTGCTGCCGAGCGGTGCTCCGCTGGGCTTCGTGGCTATCCTCGGCGTGCTCGCGCTGATCGGCATCCTGGTCCGCAACTCCGTGATCCTGAACGTGCAGATCGAGCATCTAAGGAAGGAGGGGCGCCCAGCGTGGGAGGCCGTCGTGGAGGCGACCGAGCATCGCATGCGACCGATCCTGTTGACCGCAGCCGCCGCAAGTCTCGCGCTGATTCCGATCGCGCGCGAGATCTTCTGGGGGCCAATGGCCTACGCGATGATGGGCGGAATCATCGTTGGCACACTGCTGACGCTGCTGTTCCTGCCGGCGCTGTATGTGGCCTGGTTCCGCATTCACCCTGATCACAACGATCACTCATCTATGCATGAGCCCGCCGCGCCTGCGCACGACACGCCAGCCGCCGAGGCGATCTCCGCATCCAAGCCGGTGCCCGTCCTCGAAACTCAATTCTAACAAGAGAGAAGACCATGTCCCGCAAGATCCCGATGATAATGTCGATCCCCGTGACGTTCGCAGCCATGACGTTGTCTCCCAATGCGGCGTTCGCGCAGTTTCCTCCGCCGCCACCCATGGCCGGGCCCCCGCCAATTGGGGCCGGAGGTCCTCCGGCTTTCGCGGGGCGTCCTCCGCTAGGCCCAGGCGGTGCACCCCGTGGTGGCCTTAGCGGCCCGCCGCCTCATCCAGGTGAGGGACCCGCGCCGCGCGGTGCTCTCGCCGCGGCCGGGCGTGTCGGCCCTGCTAGTCGCGGCGGACTGGCGGTGCCGGGTTCGGCTCGCGCGATATCGGTCACTTACAACCGCTTCGGCGACCACGGCCGCTATGGCGGATACGAATACGGCCATCGTGCCGCCTATGCCGCAGGCGCCTATGCTGCCGGAGCCACCGCCGGCTACACCTATGGCCGCTCGCGCGATGGCTATTCCTCGGAGAGTGACTGCTACTACGTCTACAGGCGATACCGGCGCGTCCTGGCGTGCGATTGAGCCGTAAGCCGATAGCGAATGCTTGTGGAGAGCGACGTCGGCCTTGGATGTCACCCGCAAAATCCGAGGGAGGAGGAGAGGCAGCAGGCCGCGGCAGTGCTTGAGAGCACCATAGTCAGAATTGCCTTCGTGAACGTTATATCGGCCTCCGTAGTGCGGCGGCCCAAGGCCGCCGCAGCCGCATCGGCACACCGCCGGGTGGAGGTGGGTCGTCGTCTTCGCCATCGAGCTTGCGCAACGCGGCGAGGATGTCCGCGAGCCGGATCGTGCGGCCCATGCCGGGGATCTCGCGCAGCGCGGGACAGGATTCGACGGCGAACATGTCGGACGCCCAGGACGACAAGATGATTCGCTTCTCTGGCGCCGAGAGCTCGTTGTCGTTCAGGACGTCCTCCGGAGACGCATAGTGCGCGGCCGGATGAAAGAGGGGATTGAGATTGCCGGTGTTCGTGTTCGCGTTGGACATCGATTGCCTCCCTTAACGCTCCTTTCGTCGGGACGGTTTTCCGCGGTCTCGGGCGGCGGGGACCGCCGCCCGAGGCGGTCTTCACTGTGTGCTGATCGCTATGCGCTTGACGCCCGCTCGCGGGTTTTCAGTCTTCGGAAGTGATATGGTCAGCACGCCGTTCTTGAACGACGCTTCGGCCTTGTCCTCCTCGACGTCCTCGAGCGCGATCTGCCGCTGAAACGATCCGTAGTAGCGCTCGGAGAAATACTTGCCTTCATCCTTGCGCTCGCTTTTCTTCTCGCCGCTGATGGTCAGGACGCCGTTCGCGATTTCGATCTGGACGTCCTTCTCCGTCATGCCGGGAAGCTCGGCCGAGATCGTCAGCGCCTTGTCGGTCTCGCTGAGCTCGATCTTTGGCCAGCCGAATTGCCCCTCCATGAGGGGCGCAAGGCCAGTCCCGCCGAAGCTGCGGAAGGCATCGTCGAACAGACGATTCATCTCGCGATGTAGGGTCGTGAACGGATCGTAATTGCTGCGCGCCGGCGCGAGTTCCTGATTCCGCGTCCGGGGAATGAGATCACGAATTGCCATGGATTCTTCTCCTTCAATGCATGAGGCTGGGAGCGCGGCCGCGCTTGCGCACGCCGCGTACCGCCGTCGAACTTCAACCGTGCGTCAGGCAGCCGTCTTCTGCTCGATCTGCGAGGCGCGAGAGGCGACGCTCCCGATCTGTATCCGGCGCGGCTTCATGGCTTCCGGCACCTCGCGGACGAGATCGACGATTAGCAGTCCGTCGCGGAAGGAGGCCTCTCTTACCTGGACATAGTCGGCCAGGTTGAACACGCGCCGGAACGGGCGCGCGGCGATGCCCTGATAGAGGTACTCGCTCGTCGCCTTCTCGGGCTTCCGGCCCTCGATGGTGAGCGCGTTCTGCTCGGCCGTCACGGTGATGTCGTCGGCGCCGAAGCCGGCGATGGCGAGCGAGATCCGGTAGTGGTCCTCGCCGGAGCGTTCGATGTTGTAGGGGGGATAGTTGTCCTCGGTCGCCTGGCGGAGCGCGCTCTCGACGAGGCCGGCCAGGTGGTCGAAGCCGATGGTGGAGCGCCACAGGGGCGCGAAGTCAAACGTGGTCCTCATAACCAAGTCCTCCAAAGAGCAAGATGGATACGAAGGAGCGCAGGAGAGGGTTTTTCGGACAGGTCCGAAGACACCGATCCGGCGCCCGTGCCGGACCCGTTGAAGGCGTCCGGCACACCGCTCTCGCGGCGAAAAATGACGTAGAAAAACGAAAGGCTGTTTCAAGAGGGCGATCGCAAAAAATTTTGCAGCGAGCCCGGCGCCGCTCGGCGCGCCCTGCGCGGCTTTTTTCGAAGGATCGCAGATGCGGCGAGAGACGTCTTGACAGCCAGTCGCGTCAGAATATTTTTGCGCCGGGAAATCTCTTTCCCGGCTTTCTCAACGTCGAAAAGGACTGTGACGACCGTCAGGAGAGACGACGATGCTCGACGAAGATCTGGCCCGCATCCGTGCGCACCGCAACAACATCCACCGCTATCGACGGCTGCTTCGGACGAAGCTGTCGGAGCTGGAACGTCAGTTCATCGAACGACGCCTTGCCGAGGAGCAGACCGCGCTAGATGCTCTGGCCGCCGACACCTTCCCCGTCGCTTTCGCGCTTGCGAAAGGCCAGCCGGATTCGGCAAGGATCGGAGCCGAACCATGAGCGACGTCCGTGACCTCCTCATAGGCGGCGCGAGAAGCGCCCACGCAGCGGCGACGGTCGGTACCGCATTCATTCGAAGAACCGGCGATGGATCGTGCACGAACGGCGGCCTTTGGCGGACTGGAGCACAACGTTCCGGGTTAGGCTGCTCTCCGATAAGAAAGCAGGGCCTCCGAAATAGTGGGTTTCGCGATGTAGCGGACCAGTGACTCGAACCCCCGACGTTTCCGATATCGATCTGCGCCAATCCGACGCGCTCTTGCAGTTGGATGTTTCGCTGTAAGCCATTGATCTCAAATGATTGGATTTTGGCTCGGTTGGAAAAATTCTCTCGAAAAATCAGCGGCATGGCGAGAGGTGCCACTGGCGATCCCCCGGTTCTCGCTTGCGGCCTGCCGCCATCTACTGCATTGGCTGCACGCGATGCATGGAGAAGTAAACCAAGACGGCGCCAAAGAGATTCAGGGCCGCGGAGAAATAGAAGTCCCATGCCAGGCCTAGACCGTCGGCAACTGCGGCGGAGGCCAGCCGGCCAATCAGATTGCTGGCAACGTTGCCGGTGATGGAGGCGGCAAACGCGCGCCGTCCGCGTCCGTAGCGCTGCACTGCTCACCAAGATACGCAAGCGTCAGGGTAAATGCACAGGCCCTGCGCGACGCGCAGTATCGTGAAGAACGCTGATATTAGGCGCGGTTGCGAGCAGACTTGTGGGGATTGCGAGGAGCGTCAGGCCGAGAAGGATACCGCCCCTTCGGTCGATATGCGGGCTGAAGAAACCGACAACGAGACCTGCGATTGCCATGCCAAATGTGCTGGCATTGACGGCAAATCCCATTGCCGCCAGTCACTCCGTAGTGGCGCGTCAGGGAAGGGAGGATCGCTTAAGTTGCGAACATGTCGACGACGGTCAGGAATGCCGTCAGTCCGATCACAAGCGAGCGAAGCACGACGCCTCGAGAATGTTCGTGGAGTTCCATCGCAACGGACTTCATGCGGGCGGACATTTCGGTCATTGCACGACCTCCTAGGCTCGAAGGGAGGATGTGACGCCCGGCGTGCCCGGCGGCACCGGGGATCCCGGGTCGTTACATCCGGCAACGAGGGCTGGGGCTGGGAGCGCTCGTTACATGTTGTGGTCGTACGGATCCTTGCGAACGTCGCTGACATAGAGGTGACGGTTTCCTTGCCGAGATTCCGCAGGATGCGCGTCAAATGCGTCTTCGTCGGTGCTCTGTGTCCTCAGCCAGCTTGGTCCAGTCAGCGGCCAGCCTCAGCCATGCCTCCTTGTCGAGGGGGGCGACCGTCTTGTCCGCCTGTTGGCGGCACTCCTCGGCTTCCTTACGGAATCGTTCTACAACGTTCTCGGTCATGGTCATCGAGACAATGCGGCGAGGGGTGATTCAGGGGGTTATCTCAGAGGCTGTAATCCTGGTGATCGCAGCCACTCGTTGATATGCAAAGCATTCTCGATTTGCCGCGACCTCCGGATTATGCGCTCGCGCTCGACGCCGGGCGGCGTGCCCTGAGCTTTCATGCGGAGGCGAACGGCCTCTCGAGCGAGCCGTTGTTCGAGTGAGGGTGTCTGCGCGAGATAACGCTCTGTCACGGAGCTGCTCCCTGTTCGAGTGCGGCGGGAGCGCAACCGGCGTTCTCATCACCGAAAGAAGCCACGGGCCGAGCGGTGATGGATGCAGTGGATTCCCTTTGTGACCAGGAGTCTAGCCAATTCGGTTCCGTAGCGCGGCGCTGGACGTTGGCGATTCGCTTGGTTCCGGGGAACTAATCCTCTGGCTCTAACTTGGGTCAAGAACGGGGACGGTTTCGTTCGCAATGGAGCGAACGATGGACTCTTTGAGCAGCGATAAGCTGCCGCCACTACCATCTCGGGAAGACCGCCGCTGCCCTCGCTGCAGCGCCCCGTCCCAGTGGCTTGCCACGCTACTAGACACCCTTAATGGAAAGACGGTCCGTATATTCGTGCGGCGAGTGCGGCGATGTCACTTGGGGCGACTAAGCACGCCCCTATTGCGGCGATGAATTCGGCACGCCGGCGCGGCGGCTGATCGAGCCGATCAGGACATTGCCGAAATAGATCAGCCATGTCTCGCGGCGGAGATCATCCTTGCTGCAGCGGCGGGTGAGGGACATGCCCACATCAAAGCGCTGGCGGGACAACTCGCCAAATTGTCAATCGCTTGGGTCGCGCGTCGTGGGTGTGGAAAAGCACATGAAAGAGGCTGCCAACTGATGCGCATCAACGCCTCGCCTATGTTCCTTCTCGTGAGAGTCGAGCATTTCGAGCTGACTTGCCAAGCCGTTTAGGCTCCGCGCGATGCTCTTAAGCAGAGGAGCTTTTTTGGTGGAAACTCTGCATCCTTCGCTTGTGCTTTGTACTCCATGGCAGCCTCGCGGCACTCAGATGCATTCATCATGCTCGGAGTCCCTCGACAACTCTGGAAGATGGAGCGCTGCCTTTTCGGCCACCAAATCTGCTAGCAATCGAACCGCCGCTGTTTCGTTCTGGCGGTCGGTGACGCGGGACTTAAGGCGCCGGTAACGAGCGTTCTGATTATCGACCTCAATGCATCGTTCGCACATGGCTCACCGCTCTAAAGGTCAGGCAGGAGTATGAAGTGCTCTCAGTCACCGATAATCGCCGAGGGCCGGTCGATGATGAACCGAACCTTATCACCGTAATACGGTTTCCCGACAGAGCGAACCAGGACACTGCCAAACTCAACTTAGGACGGTTGCGAACTACTGCCGAAGGCGCTGCCGACTGAGACGGCCTTACTGGCCCTCTGAAGGCGGCTTGGTACTGCGGCGCAACAGAATGGATGGATTGAACTCCGCCAAAACCTTCTTCGCCAATTTGAAGACCTCCCGGGCGCGCTCTACCAGCCCGCGATCATATTCGCTCGAACGAGAAATCTGGAATCGGCGCACCGGGCGGGGATTCTTGGGCATGGGTGTTAAGCCGTCACCGACTTAGAAACGCAAACGCTTACTCAGGCACCAGTATCGCGCGGCGAAAGGCAAAGCTGGCTTCCAGCGGGTCTCACTTTTCGGAGATGGAAAACGTCATTCACTCGCCGCAGGCCAAAAGGAGACGGGAACTTTGCGGCCCTCTCGTGCTTTTTGAATCCGTTTTTCGGGGCAGGATCGTCAGTTGGAGAGAGGAGCCATGCAGCGACGACGCCGGTTTAAGCAGATTTATTCGCTTGAAGATCGCCTTGCCGAGGAAGCCAGAGAGCTACGCCAACGGGCCAAGCAACTCCCCCGGGTCGCGAGCGAGAGGCATTGCTAAGGAAAGCGCAAAACGATGAGAACGCCGCTCATTTGACGGAGTGGCTCGTCTCCGCTGGCATTCGGACTCCGCAATGAGCCAAAAGCAGCCTTTGATTGTCATCAACGTATCGAACCCGGCCGCGTTCTCGGGGCAAAGCAGCATCATCGTGCTCGAATACACAGATGAGGATGCCGCTATGAAGGTGGCTAGAAAAATCGCTCTAGAGACTGGGCGCAGCGTTACAGTGCGCGGTGGCGACAACGGCGTGATTGAGACGATACCGGCTGCCATGACCCATTGAACTCGGTGAGTAGAGGCCGCCTCATTGGCGGCCTCTTTCATTTGCGATTGCGATAGTCCCAGACACGATTGCTCGAACTGAGTAGGCGGATGACGAAAAATGTCGTTTTCGGTTGGCAGTCGGCGATAGCTCTTGAACTGCCGGATTTTGAACCTCTTTGAAATCCACTAGTTACTCTTTGGCATGGAATTGAAGCGCGGCCGCTTACGATGTTGACTTAATCGATGCTCCCTGACCTGACCGGCGGGCTGCCGTGCCAGCTTCGAACAGCGTCGGCGTGCCCGCAAGGCAGGTTGGGGTTGCGAACACGTCAAGGCGGCCGCGGGCACTTCCGGAAGGACACGGTCTGCGTTTTGCACCAGCGTGATGCCGCCGGATTTGAGCAACGCTAGGCGGGCCGCCCCTTTCTCAGCGTTCCGGGTGAGGACGGGGTCGTCCTGATCGCCGGATCGACCGGCGCTGCATTAGTGCTGTTCGCCCTTCCAACCGTTACGTCACACCCGAATCCGGCTGCGATCGCGTTTACGCCGTGAGAGCGGCGGGTTCCTTGTAGCGTTGGTTCCTTTGCCATCCTGGCGAGCTTGTTGGCGAGCGCGATCGCGGCAACCTTGGTGGGAGCGCGCTAACAACGCTGTGAGCCAGGGCCGATGCGGCGCGCCATGGATCTTGGCATACCGGATCACGGCGAGTGCGCCTGCCGTGAACAGGCTGCGTAAGTAGCGATCGCCTTGCTTACTGATACCACCAAGCTTGCCCCCACTGGAGTTCTGCTTCGGCACGAGCCCGACCCAGGCCGAGAAGTCCCGCCCCGATCGGAAGGCATTGGCATCGGCAACGCTCCGACTAGCGCCGTTGCCAGCGCTGGAGCGACGCCGGGGATCGCATCCAGTCGCTTGCTCGTCGCGTTCGATCGATGCCAGGCGACAACGCGCCTGTCGAACTCAGGATCTGAGCCTTCAATGCCCGCAATTGACTGCCGAGAGCCGCAAGACACGCACGGGCCACCTCCGGGAGTCGGTGTTCAGCTGGATCGGCGACGACTTCCAACAGCTGTTCGACACCCCGGCGCCCGACGGGTGCGACGATCCCGAACTCCGCTAGATAAGCGCGGATTGAATTGATGACGGCAGTCTGCTGGCGAATGAAGAGATGGCGCACGCGATGAAGCATCAGACAGCTCTGTTGCTCGATCGTCTTGATCGGCATGATCCGCATGTTGGGCCTCGTGACCGCCTCGCAAATCGCCTCCGCGTCGGTGCTGTCGTTCTTCTGCCGCTTGACGTACGGCTTCACATAGGCTGGAGGCATCAATCGCACCGTATGCCCCAATGCCTGCTACTCACGGGACCGATAATGGGATAACGCGCAAGCCTCGATCCCCACTAAGCACGGCGGCAACTTCTCAAAGAAGGACAGCACGAAACGGCGCTTGAGCTGACGGTGTATGACCACTTGGCCGGCCGCATCGACGCCATGCACTTGAAAGACCGACTTCGCGATATCCAGACCGACCGTCGAAATTGACTGCATAGGCTGCTCCTCCGAATCGTGGGAGCCTCAAGAACGGCGCCCATACCTTGGCACTCTCGCGTCGGTGGAGGGGCCGTCCACAGCATCAAAAGCGGAAGTCAGCGTTGAGAGACCGTTAACTGAGGCCGCCTTACTCGTCCCATATCAGCTTGTGGCACTCTTGGCAGCGATAGACGTAAGTCACGGTGCCTTTGGCCGTGTTGGGGAGCATCAGGTAAAGTCGTGGAACCCCATCGCAGAGAGGACAATGGCTTGGCGGTTCCCGCGGTGGCTGTTGTATCGGAACCATGACCCGCTCCATTTTGAAGGCGGGAGCGCGCGTCTCTCTCAGCCACCGACGCCTCGGCGATCTCGGCCGGTGATGCGGATGTAACCGGGATGATGTTGGTTGGTTGCTAAGCCAGGTTCACGTGGAGGCGAGAAGCGGCCTTAGAGCATCAGTATCAGCCAGACGATTAGGCCGGTGTTGACGGCGCCTATGGTGACAATGCCCGCTTGAATAAGTCGCTCGGTCACGATGTCCCCTCGCGATTGAGGGAGGAGCATGGGCTCAATCTGAACCGGCGTCTATGCAGGCTGCGCCAGAACTTCGGCGTCTGCAATCCGGGCGATCTCAGCCATTCGCTCATGTGCGATCCGGTGTCAGCCTGTCTGGCTTTTCGGAGGAGGGTTTCGCGCTCAGGGCCGTGCGGGGGCTGTCCACTAAAGAGCGATAAAGCTAGAGATGACGGACTTCGCCGGGAAAGTTACATGAAAATCAGTATCGGACGCTGGACGTCGCACTCAATGCTTTTCCATCTCACGCAAAAACGCCGCCCGCTTAAACGAAGCGCAGGCGGCGGCTTACCAGCCCCGGGAGGGAGAGAGTAAAATCCCGATAAAGCTTAGTCTCGGCGTGGCATGCGGGAGTTCATCAGGGAGGGCAAGAACTCCGCCCAAATCTAAGATGGCGGCTGCAGTCCCGGCGAGGTCAACCATTTGTTGATCTCTCCAGCAATATCGATCTGCCTGGCTTTTCGCAAAAGTTCCGTACGCCGGACGCCCAGGGGCATTCCCTTGGCCTGTAAGCGCAGACTGTTTGCCTCTTGCGCAAGGCGATACTCGAATGTCGATAAGTGTGCTGGGGATCGTCGAGCCGACATGCTTATGCTCCGCTGCGGGTTGAGCGGGAGCGCAACTTGCGTTCACACCACCGATAGATGCTGAGGGCCGCTCGGTGGTGTGGGGACAATGCGCCTTTATCGAGAAGATAGCGAGCACATTGTTTCGGTCCCTGTGAGAAACTATCTGTGAGTTTCTGAGCGTAGTCGCTGGCTGACTGGTCAGCAATGCGAGCTTGCCGCGACGCTCCGGGAGTTTTTCGCCCCGGCGAAGACCCTTGCAAACACATGCATCGATGCCGCATTGGCATCGAGAAGCAACATGTTGAGAGACCAAATTCAGATAAAGGTAGACTCTAAACCGAGCGCGCTTGTTGGTGCTGCTGATCTTTAAGCGATTGGTTGATTGCACGCTGAGCCGCGCTGATAGCCTCTGCTCGGTTTAAGGCGATTCCCGTTCTTGGAGACCGACCATCTCGCTCGAACGACCATTTCCAGCCCGGCGGATTGATCGTCTGGACGACCGTGTATTCAATACCCTGATGTTCCATGACTTATCATAGCTTTGTGTCGAACCACCCCGTACACAGCGACGGACCCCAATTATTCGACATCACTAGACCTCTTCCCTGAACGATCGACGCGCACCGCTCTGAATTCTGTAGGCCCGTCAAGCAGGCGCTGCTTGCGCGTCTCGCGCTGCTCGGAATCCGCGGAACTGTCCGCCCTATCGTCCAATACCGCGCCGGCTAAACGAAGGGCTCGCCTTCTTTGGCGGAGCACTCGCGATCTTCATCATCTTCTTTCGTCATTCGACTGGCCTGTGAATGGGAGCGCACCTCATCGGACACGCCCGCTCGGTCGGCGAAGTTCAACATCCGCGGCAAATATTCTTGAGCTTTGCGGCGGTTCGAGCTTCTTCCACAAGGAATGGGTCCTTGTATCCTGAGAACGCGTCGACGCCCTTTTCGGCGGGATTTTGGGTTTTTGGTGGGAACGCCGCATCGTAGCAGGAGAGGCGCGCATTGGCGCTCTCGATCGCACGACAATTCGGAGCCACAGCGGACGCGGCAAAGGCAGATGCGCTCAGCGCCGATGCCAGCAAAAGCGCTGGCGTCCATATGCCAAGTCGAGTTGTCGTCATGCTGAAGATCCCGTCACTATTTGCTTTTGCTGGCCCAGGGCGGCGTCTCGCCGGTCCAGGCCGGAAGAGAATCCCATTCAGACCAACGCATCCGGCGCTCCTCGCCTCCGACCCTCACGAATACAAAGGGCGCATCGTCCCGGCCTGTCTTCGAACCGACGAAGATTGCCGGAACGCCGTAGGCATCCCTGATGATCGCGGTGTTCGCCATTTCAGATTCCTGTATGGCTGAAGTTGGCTCCAGCGCCCCGCATCGTGTTTTTAACGCACGGCCATTGAACGGACTTGTCGCTATAGAACGGCCGCAAACCCAACCAGCAGTGCGAGAAAGAGCGGTACCAATAACGGTGGCACGAGCCACGCACGAATGTCGAATTTGTCGGGATTTGACATATGACCGCCTTCTCCTGGTGTAAGGCGGGAGCGCGAAGCCCTCAGTCACCGATAACAGCCACGAAGCGCGCGATGATACCGACTGTGTAGCAGTCTTCTTAGCAATTAGCGAGGTCAATTTCACACAAGTTCGTCTGCCGAGCCCCTGAAGCGAATGAGCGTGTTGGGTCCAAAAGTCTGGGTGATCGGAACGTCTGCCGCATCGCGGCCTTGAGCGATCAGGACGCGGCCAATTCTCGGCGTGTTGTTGCGTGGATCGAAGGGTACCAGCGGTCGCCAAGATGTGCCTTGAACCAGCCTGTAAAGCCGTCGGTGGCTCGTTACTTCAAGGCGGAGACCTCATTGAACGTAGAGGCCTCCTTGGTAACGGCCGAGATTGAGCTGCCCGACTTGCGAACGACGTTGGTAAACTGCTCATCCGAGAGCCTGAGCCGTTTGCGCAGGATCTAGCGCCTGCACTTTATCTCTCAAATCCAGCTAATTGCGGAAGTATGTCGGCTTGGGCTTGTTCATGAAACTCTCGCGGCGAGGGGATGGACCGGATCGCGGGCTGAGCGGGCGTTACGCCGCTCCTGCCGCGATAGTGACTGTCCCGCTCTCGCGAAGATTCCGTCGCCGTGAAGTCAACGTCCCCACCGACCGGCGTTCCGCCGACTCGATGAATACCTCGGCAGAGCGAGTAGTCGGTCGCAAGTCCGCTTCGGATCATCTTCGACCGCTTTCAGCGGAAATTATCGGTTGGCTGCTGTCCGCTTCTACCCCGTAAGCGTCCAATCGGCCGGAATCGTTGCGTCTGGCCAGCCCCTGTGATTCAAGCTTCCAAACTGGGGGCTCGAACCATGACCTTCGTCGTCGTATGCGGAACGGTTCTTGTCTTCTTGCCTTGGGTCACCGCTCAATTCTTTCGCCTGAACGGCGGCCGCTCGTTTAGGCTCGAGTTTGGACAAAGCCGGCTGGCGCGGCGAATATCGGAAGCGGCGGAATATCGTCGCTTGCTCACGCATGACTAACTTGCTTGTCGCCGCTCGGAGGTGAAATTCCATTTTCCGGCGGTAGTTCAAACGGTGAGTTTTGGTCTGGGAAGGTAGAAAATGCTTTATCCTTTCAATAGGGATTGACTGACACTTTCTCCGCCACTCGCACGATGTTGAGCGCCAACCCGCTATTTTGAATGATGTCGCGCGCCAGAGTTACGGCTAGCGATTTGCCCAGCCATGGCACATATTGCGCCTATGGACATATTCCCTCGGTTTGAAGCTAAGGTGATGACAAGCGGTCGCTGGTTCGTTTCGGTAGTTACTGGACATGGGCCGGATTCGCATGTCGGGGACTTCGCAACCAACGAAGACGCCAAGAATTGGATTTTGACCAAGTCGAAGTACTGGCCCGGCAAACCGGATACGCCGTAGTGACCGGACGCGACAAATGGACGGTAGACCTTCAGTGCCCACGCTGTGGAAGGATCGATGTGGCGAGCCTCTCACAGGCGAATGGCTACGACTTCAAGAGGGGCGACGCCGCTACCCGCGCCGATCATGTGCCGAACGGCTTCATCTGCAATGACCCAAAGACTAGCAGCTTCGAATGCTCGAAATGTCAGGTGCCGATTCCGTGATCATGCCCAAGCGCTCTCGGGATCCAACCAGCTCGCAAGGCGATCAGCTCTGCGGCACAGCACAGCAATCTTCGCCAAAGCGGAGAGCGCTAGAAGCGTTGGTGCTTGAGCAGCTCAACCTAGAGCATTGAGAGCACGACGATCCCGTCTTCGAGTTCTCCCGAAGCGAGGCGTGCCCGCGCCATTTGCTCGAACTCGGTCCGATATTTATGAAGATAGCTAAAGGCTTGCTTATCCGTCTGAAACGTCGTTGGGAGTCTGCAAATCTGCCGCGCTGCGCCGAGCGCAAGAGAAAAAGTGATTGTTCCGCCGCCGTCTGATCTGGCCCTACGCATGATTGGCCCACCAAATGTGATTGATCGCACGACGGATCGACGGTTGCTGGAATAGACTATCGCGCCAACTTACTTCCGCGTTTCTTCGGCGCGACCGCCGGCAAGGACGGGAGCAAAGCCGCGTCGACGGCTTCCTTCGTCTCGCGGAGCTCCCGAAGTCGCGCCATATTCGTTCGAACGTCAATGGCCTGCCTCTCGACATCCGCCAATGCCCGCGCGCCCTCTTCGACAGCCAATCGTCTACGATTGGAGCGTGCGGTGACTTCGGGGGACGGCTCTGCTGATTTCCTGGCGCTCATTTTTCTTCCCGCTTTGCCACGGACAAGACCCGCTCAATCCGGAAATCGAGCGGGCAGGGCGGCCGTTTCAGTACATCCGTGAAACGGCGCCACAAGATCAGGCCAGCGAGAGGTTTTCAGCGCTCACTTTGCCACGCATCTTGTCGGTCTTGACCTCGAAGTTGACCTTTTGGCCTTCGGCGAGACCGGCGAGGCCAGCCCGTTCGACTGCGCTGATGTGAACGAACACATCATTGCTGCCGTCGTTCGGCTGGATGAATCCAAAGCCCTTTTGGCCGTTGAACCACTTAACAGTACCTGTCGTCATTTTCATTCTCCAAAGCGCACGAGCGCGAGCCGCGTGACAATCACGCGGTAACCTTCAACTTCGTCGATGTCTTCGGAAAAGGAGCCCGCGGGCGCGTTCAACAAGGCACAGCGGCTAATCGAATAAAGTCAATATACACGCCATTTGTCCTTTTACAAGGAGCGCAGCCAATTTGTTTCAGCAAGGTTGGTTTTGGTCCCGTCGAGCAGTATCGAACTTCCGACGTCACGATAAGGCCTTGTCGATTGACTTGACCGACCGGGAGGCTCAGGCTGCGTGTCCTAACTAGGCTTCCGTGACCGGTCGCGCAGCTCGTTTGAGGCCGGCAAAGAATCCGGCTTCACTTTCTCATCACCACAGTCGAACTCCTGCGCCATCGGCTGCATGCAGGTTTTGCCGCGTTCGCAGCCAAGCGAGGATTTCAATTGCAGGTACTTGTTCGCGACAACAATATCGACCAGGCGCTTCGTGTTCTGAAGAAGAAGATGCAACGTGAAGGCGTCTTCCGGGAAATGAAGCAGCGGCGTTCCTACGAAAAGCCTTCGGAGAGGAAGACCCGCGAAAAATCAGAGGCCATTCGCCGGGCCCGCAAACTCGCTCGGAAGCAGGCCATCAGGGAAGGGTTGCTGCCAGCGCCCCCGAAGAAGAAGCTTCCGGAGCGCAAGCCGCCTTTGCCGGAGATCACCAGCAAGGAACGCGCTTAGCAAATGGAATGTCGGTTTCGGGACACGTGAACGCCGACCGAAGCGTGCGATGCGTCTTGCTGACGGGGCGATAGTCCTACAGTGTGAAGTCGATGCCGCGCAGCACAATACCCCGTGGATTGCCCTCAAGTTCCGCCGCCCGATACTTGCCGGCCGCGCGCGCCTCGATGCGGTCGCGCAAGCGGAGGAACTGGGCTTCGCGGTGCTCGGGACGGACCTGCGGGCCGCGCTCGAGGTAATCCATCGCGGAGGTCGAGATTGCACAAGGAATTTCCTTGCCGCCGTCCCGCATCGAGAACAGCACGATCATCCGGTCATACTCGTGACCAATATAGTGGCCGCTCGTGAGCGTCATGATGGACTCCTCTGCATGGTGGCTTCCTGGCACAATTGTTCTTTCAACTCGTCGTTACGTGCCGCCGGATCGCTTTACTCCTCGCCGGAGAGCCGCACGAAATCGTCGAGCAATGCCGCCACCAGCGCGCGGTGCCTCGTGTCCTCGACAGGCAGGCTCGCGGCATAGAGGTTGAGCAGATGTCGCGCCTTGACAGCGGCCTCTGGCCACGAAGCGGCAGGCACCGTCATCATGCGGTGTTCGAGTTCGGCTTCCCGCTCACGCAGTTCCCTTACATGAGCCTCGACTTCGGCCAGCGCGCGGCGCAGATCAGTCGCCTTCTGCGCCGCCATGCCGCGATGCTTGTCGAGATCGACCGGCTGGTCAGTCATTGGTGGCACTCGCATCCGCAGCCTGCGCATTGGCAAGGTCGACCGAGCCGATCGAGAGCATCTCCATGGAGTCGCGGACGTCTTCCGCGGGCACCATGATCATCGTAGCGATGCGGCGGAAGGCCGAAAAGGTGAGACCCTCGATCGTCTCCTCATCGGTGATGACCTCGTAAGCGCCCGCGGGCAGCAGCCTCTCGATGCCGCGGATTCGGAACGGATGCCTGAAGGTGACGGTCTCTCGCCGCGAGCGGATGGTCATGCGCGCCTACCTTTTTTGCAAGAGGAGTCCCCACCGACCGGCGGCGACGACCATGCGCCCATCGTGCGGCAATAGCCAGCACATTCGTCATTGCCGCGCGCGCTGACGCGGCAGCGCGGCCGTCGTCCATGCGCGTCGTTTTAGTTCTCGCTATTGGTGTGCCGCAGGCGTAGGATGATCGGATCACCGCTCTTCTCAACGGCATCGACCGGTGACTGAGGGTCACGTGCGCTCCCGCCGACAGAGCTGCAGGAGCATTCGATGCCGCGTTTCCGCGCCTCGGAATGGATCGTCCCGCCGGTGATCGTTCCACTGTTTCTTCTGCTTCTGGTGTGTGCTGCGGCCGTCCTCCATGGGTAAGGGCACGCGCGTGCCTTACCTGGTCACGGGGACCAACGAGTATGGAAGCGCCAATCTCGGTCGCGGCAGCGCCACCGTCGCGCTGCGCCTCGCGCGAAAGCTGCTTCGCGATGGCTACATGGATGTCCGCGTCTGCACGCCGCGTGGGCGCGTTCTGCAGTCGGATGAACTGGACGAACTCGAACCCCAACAGGAGATTGATGGGATGGCCAAGGGGCAGCAACGCGGCAATCGCGAAGCCAAGAAGCCGAAGAAGGAAAAAACCAAGGTGATCGCGGCGGCGCCGAGCCGGAAAGAGGCTGCTTGGCAGCCGGATTTCGGGCCGGCGAAGAAGAGGTAGCTAAGGATCGGAGCTTCTACTTGCCGGCTTCCAAGGCTTGCGGCGAAGTCGGTAGGATTTCGCATCCGGGAGCTTTGGTGAGGCGATTATGAGCCGCCGTAGCGTCGTCTGTAGCCTGATGGCGGTCGGTCCAAGTTGACCATTGAGCCTATGGATGTCGCTTGACCTCTTCCTCGTCGGTCGCTCGATGCTGGACAGGTTGGCGCGTCGTCGACGGAAGCCCGCGTCTGCACGCGCATTCAGCCATTCAAGAAAGGCAACCTGCATGAAACTTCCCGCCCCGTTGCAGGGTGAGTCGCGAACCCGTCTCCTTCAGGGGATCGCTCTTGGCGCCGTCGCGACCGTGACGGTCGGTTTCATCTGGGGCGGTTGGGTCACGAGCGAGCGCGTCAGAATCATGAGAGCCGCGGCGGAGAGCAGTGGCCGTATGTCTGTTCTCGTACCCCTGTGCGTTGCCCAGTTCACGGCCGCGGACGGGGCGATCGCAAGGTTCAAGACCACCAGTGTCTATTCCAAAGAAAGCCTTGTTAGCGAGGTCGTGAAAAACGTGGCCTCCACGAGCATGGATTACGCATTGGCTACGGCCTGTGTGAGCGCCATCGATCTCGAGCTCGCAAAGACAGCGACGAAGAGCTGAGCAAAAGGTGTGGCAAGCCGGCCTGCCGCGACAAGACGACTTGATCCATCTGGACAAACGCCCGGTCTCATTGCTTCAGCCGATCAGTCTCAAATACAAAGGCGGCCCGGAAGAGTGGTCCGCTCAGCGCTCGAACCTCGATCGCCATGTGCTGGCGCTCATCGAGCGGCGGAAGGTCTTTGGCTAGGACGTGGACTCATTAGCGCCGAGCCATAGCCTGATTGACGCGAGTTGGACGAAGGCGAGGTAATTGGCGGCAAGTTTGTCGTAGCGTGTCGCTACCCGACGACATTGCTTGATCCTGTTGAAGAACCGCTCAACTCGATTGCGAGCGCGATACAGGTAAGGACTGAAGCAGATCGGTCCGCTGCGATTGCTTTTCGGCGGGATGTTGGCCCATGCGCCTTTCTTGATCGCAAGTTCTCCAATCCAATCGGCGTCGTAGCCACGGCCGCCAGCAGATCCAGGCTTCATACGTGACAGGAGTTTTCCAGCGAGCCGATTGTCGTGGGCCTCGCCAGGCGTCAGCGCAAGTCGGACCGGTAGGCCGTTTGTATCCACGACCGCATGAATCTTGCTGGTCAATCCGCCCCGTGACCGTCCCATGCATTGTCTTTTATTCCGGTTGATGCAGGCTCCATGTTGATGCACGCGGGCAATCGACGTGTCGATCATTTGCAGAGCGGGATCATGGGCGGCTGCCAAGGCCTTCATAATCGCCGCCCACACACCTGCTCGTCGCCAGCGAACGAAGCGATTGTAACAAGTCGTATACGGGAAGGCCTCTGGTAGATCGCGCCATGGCGCCCCGGATCGTAACACCCAGAAGATGCCGTTGAGTACACGGCGGTCATTCACCCGCGGTACGCCGCGCGGCTTGTTCGGCAACATTGGCCTTATGGCAGCCCACTCCCCGTCGGTGAGTTCGTAGCGCATGATTCGAGCCCCCAGTTTGGGAGTTTGAATCACAGCTCGGAGCGCGGGCTCAATGTGAGCTTCCCGTCTAGGCGTTCGGACACTATCCGCCTGACAGCGGACCTATTCTGCTCACATTGAGTTTTGTAGCGTTTGACCCACAACAGACGATCGGTAGATCGCGTGCGGCCCAATTTCGTTGAAACGTTGGGAACGATTGGCCAGGTGATGCTTTGGGCCTAATGGCTCCCGACTATCGAACGGTTCCAGACTATCGCCACCTGCAGTCAATATGCGAGCGACAGGCCGTCGCTACCAGTAATGATGAGGCTCGCAAAGCTATGGAGGAGATGGCCGAGGAGTATCGCAAGATGGCTGACACCCTTGAGCGCAAACTACAGGAACAACACCGCCACTAAGGCTCACCGGACGGTTTCGTTCGCAATGGAGCGAACGATGGACTCTTTGAACAGCGATAGGTTGGCACCACAACCGTCCCAGGAGGACCGCCGCTGCCTTCGTTGCAACGCGCCGGCACACTGGCTTGCCACACTACTAGACACCCATACAAGGAAGACGGTCCGCATTTTCCAATGCGGCGAGTGTTGCGATGTTACTTGGGACGACTGAAGGCTGGCCTCAAAGACGAAGTCCGGACCACGCGCCAAATTGTCGGCTCCATCGGGGTAGACCGGAAGCGGACGCCCGACTGTCCGAATGGCGCTCATAACCCGGGACGGACATACCCAAAAATTTCGTTTCGCGCAGGGAACTGAAGCCCAGCCAACTGCATATTAGGACTGGAACTGTTGAACCCTACGGATTAGGACCCGTAAGCACGAGGTTGTGTCATGCAGCGTCGACGTTTCAAACAGACCCTTCCCCTTGAAACCCGCCTTACCGAAGAAGCGAAGCGCCTCCGCGAAAAAGCCAAGCTGCATCCGCCCGGCGCTCTCCGCGACGAACTCATCCGCAAAGCGCGACATGCCGAAACTGCCTCTCATATGAATGAGTGGCTGACATCGCCGGGTTTGAAACCACCCGAATAGCATCACCTTTGACGCGCGACAGCTCCACGCCGGCTCGCGCTCGTGAGGCGCAGATGAGGTTCATCCCTGATGAAACTTATGTTGCGGCGCTTGCGCGATACCGCTCAATGGTGCGCCGACTTGAGGCTGGCAATTTGTTAACCAAAGAGTTGCTGGCGCGCTCCAAACGTGCGCTATCCAAATCGCGCGTATTGCTGGCGACGCCGGCTCCTAAGGTTTGGCCCGGTCGACAAGGTTTCAATCTATCGGAAGATAAAAATCCGACTGATTAACATGTGTGGTGGCGAACCAAGTTGCGACCACTTCATCTTGGACCAATGCTCGATCCCTTGCTTGCACGGGCCCAATTGGCCATCTTGGAAAATCGCACCTTGCGGCGCGAGGCCAACTCGCTGAGGGACCAGATTGACGACGCACGCGCCAAGTTGCGCCTCAGCGTTTTCGAGATCCAGATGCTGCGTACGGAGTTCAAAGCCATACGCGAGGATCGCCACTGGGCCGCGTTCGTTGACTAGATGTCTAGGTGTAGGCGAAGAGAGGCCCAGCCTGCGAGGTCACCTGTTGGCCACTTCAGTTGGCGCAGTGCAGCGACATGTCTGAAAGTTGGGGGTAGATTGGACGTGGCAGGCCAACTTCAAGAATGTCGAGATTGACCCGCAGCCGACCTGCAAGCGGCAGTTCCTGAATTGTACCGGGGTGGCGGTTCGTTCCTACTTCTTGGGGGGCTGTCCGTATTTGAACCGAGGTCTAGTTTTCCCTGAACTTGATGGTTGAGACCGGCCATCTTCCGTCGTGGCCCTTGATCGAAATCCGAAGCCCGTGCAATTCATCCAGCCAAACGTCCTCGACGGTGCCTGCCTGTCCGTCGGTAAGGGCGACGGCTTTGCCGACCAATTCGCATTGCGCCGCACCGTACTCATTCAAGATATTTGAGGCATGGTGCTTCACCGATGGCATTGCGCCTCCATATTCGGTGGGGCCGTCCGTGCTGTCCTGGTCGGCTCAACGGCGAAGCTTGTCCCAGTGCCCAGAACTGGGAATGATTGATGGCGACTGCTCGTCCAATTCGCGCAGCCGGTCGATTTGCGCTCTAAGGCTCCCCGGTAATTCCGTCTCTTCCTTCAGGAACGCGCGTAGTCTCCCTCCAATCTCTTGAACAATTGCTCGGCTGTGCTTGGGATCTATGTCAATGCGGTTGCGCATAGGAGGCCTCGTTCGGGTAAGCGCCAGCATCGGCGCCCCCCTGACGCAGCTCTCCCGCTCGCGAGCGCGGCTGGCAATTCTGGAATGGAACCGGAGACCGCCGCTTTTGGCTATCTGTGCGAGCGCTTGTTGTTGAGAACAGCGGGTCCCGCGATAGGAACCTTTGGCTATCCGCGACATGCGCCGTGTAGTTTAACGGCGAGCGACGGTCTCATGATTCCAAAGTATTGACCGGAGCTTTCGTTCCCCGACTTCTGATCGTGACGGCGTTGGGCGGAAGAGGGAATTGATTAGAGCGGCCGAGCCGACGAATTGAGGAACTTGCAGCGTGGAATAGATGGAGACCTTTCATCGCGCTCGAACGGATTGACGAGGATGCTTTTCGGACGGCGCGCAAGCGGACGTTCCGAGGCGAGGGTTAGATAGGGCTCTCGGAACCATTTCTCGGCGTGTCCGGTTAGTTACTGGGGGTCGACGGAGGAACCATCGCCATGAGGATCGAATATCTTGCTGCAATTGCGATAGCGGCCTTTGTCGCCGGTACTGGACTTGCGGTCCATTCTGTCGGCTCGCTGCCGCCCGAGAAGCAGTCCACGCCCGTTGCCGCCCAATTGGCGCTCGTCGAGTCTGTGGATCCCTTTTTGCATCGGTCCGGTAGCTAGCGGCTAACGTAACTCAAAACGCCTTGGCAAGGCTGCCTCACTCATGAGGGGCATCGCGCTCGTTCGGCAGAGCGATCGGCTCCGAATTCACGGCCCCCAGCGCGTGCGACGATCAGTGCAAGGAACGTTGCAACACCTTTGCCTCACTCGCGCTCTGTCGGATTGAACGCAAGAATAGTTCCGCTGCTTCTGCTTCGCGTCCGCCCCTTCAGCGACCTCGGGAGACGTCCGCTTTCCCGCCGCTGTTAGGGGGTGAGCGGACATCAGGCGGCCAGCCGCTTAATGATTACACAGCCTAGATCGCCTAACGCTCTCGCAGCTTCGATCTCGGCCGCCTTCTGATCGGCGAGCTCGAGTCCTTCTTCGTCGGGATAGAGGTCTTGGCCGTCTCTGATGCCGAAGTAGTACCGGGTCATCACAGCGCTCCTCTGCAGGCGGGAGCGCGCGTTGTCTCTCAGTCACCAACGCCCATAGTCGGCTGTTGTCGGTGATGCCTGACAATATGAGTAAGGCGACGACGTTCCAAGCTAAATTCCTTTTCGCTCAGAGCTTTCCTGGGGAACTCGTGATCGAACAGCGGATTGATTTGGACAGGCATGCGAGCAGCTGCGCCCGACGAAGCAATGGACGCAACTGTGATGGTGGCCAGCCATTACGATCGATCGATCTGTTCGCACGCGCTATTCGCCTCAGAAAATCAGGCTGCGAACGTGACCGGCAGGCGCAGTACTGGTGCTTTTGAGTCGCGCGCGTTCGTGCAATTTGAGGGCAACAAGATGATGAAGGACGAACACGCGGCTCGGGCCTTGCGCCAGGCCAACGAGCTGTTCAAGCAGGTCGACGCGACGAAAGAGGTGAGTGACTACGAAAAAGCGCAACAGTCATTTCATGAAAACCGCGAGCGTTGAAAGCGGAGCGATTGGCTCGCGAGGCCAAACCGAGTCGTCGACCTGATTAGGAACCCGTTCGTGCGCCGGCGGTACTCGACGTCTGGAATGGAGAGGCACTCCAGTGGAAGAGGAGGGCCATCGTCAGCGCCCAAACGCTGACAGTTGAAGTCGCGATGTTTTGGGGGCGCACAAGCAACGATGCAGCCGACACGCAATTTGCCTGCCTATCGGGCGAGGCTGAGTAGCGGCAAGGCGATCGTAACGTTCACGCCATCGTCGAGCCACGAAACCGGCGTGGCAACAAACATCGTTTGGCGAGAGCGCAGACGGCGGGCGCAGGTCATGCCACTATTCTGATGCTTGATGTATCGTAATCCTCCCATAAGATCGCGTGCGGGAGTATAAACCCTGCTCAGGCTAGGCTGCCCGCCAAAATTCTTCTCGATCGAGATCGGTTGACGTCTCGAAATCCTGGGTTGCTCGTCGACCCGCTCCGTATCCCAGCCAATTCCGCAGGGCGCGATCATTTGTAAACGATGCCCCTAGAGCGGTGAACACTGTGCTACTGATCGCTTGTTGCTGGCTGCGTAGGTGATCTTCAAGAAGCTTGTGTCGAGTAACGTAGCCAGCATTAACGCCGGGGATCGAATGGTTCATCAAGAGCTTTGCATCGAACTCGGAGACACCAGCGGCTGTGGCGATGGTTCGAAATGTTTGACGTAGATCGTTCCCCCACTTCGAAAGCGTGTCTCGATCCTCCTTGGTTTCTGCTATGTGCCCTGACTCGCTGTCGGCGGGGAATACCCATTCTTTCGCTTGGGTCGGATACATCTTCATACCGAACCGAATTGCGCGAACGAGACACAGGATCATCTGCCGCGACAGCGGAATGTCGAAAGCCCGCTTCCTACCACCCTTGGGCTTTGAGATGTGCAGCGTTCGCCGCCGAAAATCAATGTGAGCCGGCTTAACCTCCTGCAACGCGGTTGGTCTGGACCCCGAAAGCAGCGTGAACAAGTGGAATTCGCGGCGGACTGGATTGTCGAGGGTAGCCAACTCCGCGAACCATCCCTTCAGATCGCGGTTGCCCATTCCGGTGTCGCGGCGCTCCTCACGGTTCCAGTCGACAGCGTCTGCGGGATTGTCGGGGGGCAGAGACCGGTTAGTCTTGCGGGCGTGATTGTAGATTGCGCGCAGCGTTCGCATGCTGCCGTTCGCCATGTACGGGCCATTCTTCTTAGTGGTCTCGTCGTGTTTCTTGGCCACTCGCGCCGGGTCCATTCCGAGCTCCCGCAACGGAGCGTCCAGCCAGTCAATAAAGACCCGCTCGACGTGGTCGCGATAGCCACTTATCGTCTTTTCGCTCCGACCTTTCCTAATGAGATGGGCCTCCAGATATCGTTGCCAGGCCTCCCGAAGCGTTATTTCGGCCGCGGGCATACTATTCGGGACGGTTTCACCAGCGTTGGGCCGAACCTCTTCTTTCGCCGGTTTTGGGTGCTTCCCCTTACTGATCTGGGCCAGGTATTCCTTCGCTGTCGCGCGCGCAGTCCGGGTCGACATCTCCGAAGTGTCCCCGATAGACACCCTGACAGATGAGGCGCGCTTTCCATTCTGTCGGAGATCGCCCTGGACCGTAAATGTCCGTTTTCGCTTTCCGACGACGACGAAGAAGCCCTTGAGCTCGGTGTCGCGCGCCAGATACCAGCCATCTTTTGGAGTAGGCAATTGGGCAATCGTTTTGTCGGTCAGGAGAATGCGAATGTCGGCCATATGAGTGTCCTGAGGCGCTAAAACGGTTCTCAAACGGTGATGATGAATTGAGGTGTTTGAAGGTTTGAGTGCGAAGGACTGCGAAGCTATGCGAGAAAGGCCTGCAAACAAAAGGGGATTTGAGAAATCGTCGTAGTGTGGCGCGCGTTCAGAAACAGCAGCGAATTGATCGTGTTGAACTCTTAATCAGCGGGTCCCAGGTTCGAGCCCTGGTGCGCCCACCATATAAATCAATTGCTTGCAGCGATTGGGTATCAGAACGGGCTCTTCAACGGGTCGTTTTCGACGTCCAGCTGCGTCAGAAGCTCCTCGATCTTGCCAAACACGTCGAGCGCTCGTGGACGGGCCGTTCGCGCCGACACAACCCGGCATCACGATCTCGCAGCTCTTCAATCAGCAAACGAAGATTCGGTGTCGCTGTCAGTCTTCGTCGTGATTTGGCATTCCTTCCGCCCAAGCCCTAAAGCGTCGGCTCGAACTGGCAGTGCACGAGCATCTCGGAGACCGAGGCGTTGTTCGGCAGCATGAGTGCAGTTTCCACCAGGCGGGCGATGTCGCCGGGCTGGCTCATCTCGTGGCGGGGAATCTCGTCGTCGTTCAGCGTCATGTCGGTGGCAACATAGCCCGGGCAGATCACCGTCGCCCGAATGCCGGCCGCACGTCCTTCCCGGCGAATGCCGTGGGTGAGTGCGACCACGGCGAACTTGGTCATGGCGTAGCCGACATTGCTTCCAACGCGCTTGCCGGCGAGGGATCCCAGATTGACGACCCGGCCATGACCGCAGACGGCCAAATGAGGGAGGGTGGCTCTGACGAGGCGCAGGGGACCCTTGACGTTCACGCGCCACATTTCATCCAGCTCGTTCTCGCCCTCGTCGGAGACACGGACCTTCGGATTGATGCCGGCCGCATTGACGATGGCGTCGACGCCGCCCCACCGCGCGACCGTTGCGTTGACCCAGGCGATCGGGCTCTTGGCGTCTTCGGCATCATAGCGGTGGGTCATGAGCCTCTCGCTTTCGGCGAGACGGCTCGGATCGCGAAGCCCCGCCGATACGCGGAAGCCCGAGGCCAGCAGCCGGTCGACGACGGCGCGCCCGATGCCGCGCGAAGCCCCGGAGACCATGACGATCCGATTGCCGACTTCCAACATCCTAGTCCGTCTCCCATGGCTGAGCGAAGCGCATCGCGAAATCTAAGGGGATGCGCGCGGCGACGAGTAAGAGAAATTCACTCTGCCTGCATCGGGTGTGCTTATGGCTCGCGCGCCCGACGAGTTTCGGCGGGATATTGGATGTCCTTATGAGGGCAGAACGAATCCGCTGTATGCGCGTGCCAATCTCCGCACGTAACTTTCCGCCGCTCTGGCTGACTGCAAGAGAGCCTTGCGGATGGGATTTTCGGACTACCGAACGGCGTTGGTGACGGGCGCGTCCTCAGGTATTGGGGCTGCGACGGTTCGGCGCCTCCGCGCCGAGGGGCTCGAGGTTCATGCGCTGGCGCGCGACGTTCGCCGGCTGGCCAGCCTGTCGGCCGAGACGGGATGTCACGCCTGTGCGGTCGATGTGAACGATCGCGACGCCTTGGAGCGCCTTGCGAGCTCGGCCGAATTCGATGTTCTCGTCAACAATGCCGGCCAGTCGCGGCGCGGCGATATCCTGGATACAGCGCCCGACGATGTCGACACGCTGGTCGACGTCAATCTGCGGGCGGTCCTGCACCTGACGCGGCTGATCGCACCAGGCATGGCGCGACGCAACCGCGGCCACGTGGTCAATGTCTCGTCGATCGCCGGCCACTATGCCTTCGGCGAGAACGCCACGACATTCAATTCATCCGTGGCCTATCACGCGACGAAGGCCGGCGTTCATTCGTTGTCGCAGCAATTGCGCGTCGATCTCTACGGCACCTGCGTTCGCGTTACCGAAGTCTCGCCCGGGCGCGTGGCGACGAGCATCTTCCAGAACCAGAACGCCGCCGACAATCCGGATGCCCGCTTCGTCGGCGGCTTCGAGACGCTCCAGTCCGAAGACGTCGCGGATGCCATTGCGTTCGCGGTGGGATCGCCGGCGCGGATGAACGTCGCGATGATCGAGGTCGTACCCACGTTCCAGGTCGTCGGCGAACTGCGATTTGCGAGCCGATCCGAGGCTGCGCGCTTGAAAGACATGAGAAGTGGAGCTGACAATGCCTGAACTCGCAAACCGCCTCAAGACCGTGAAGGTGTCGGCCTCGGCGGCGATGACGGACAAGGCGCGCGAGTTGCGGGATGCCGGCGTCAAGATCGTGGGCCTGTCGTCCGGCGAGCCCGACTTTCCGACGCCGCCGCATGCGATCGAGGCCGCACATCGGGCTGCCCTCGCAGGCGATACCAAGTACCCGGCGCAGCCGGGGACCGTTGCGCTGCGGACCGCGGTCCAGCGCAAGTTCAAGCGCGAGAACAATCTCGACTACGCCCTCGACGAGATCCTGATCGCCAATGGCGGCAAGCAGATCATCTTCAACGCGCTGTTCGCGACCTGCAATCCCGGCGACGAGGTCGTCATTCCGGCGCCGGGCTGGATCACCTATGCGGACATCGTTCTCCTTGCGGAGGCGACGCCCATCGCGGTGCCTTGCCCGGAGAACAACCAGTTCAAGCTTCGTCCGGCGGACCTGGATGCGGCGATCACGTCCCGGACGAAGTGGCTGATCCTGAATTTTCCCAACAATCCGACGGGCGCTGCCTGTACGCGCGAGGAGATGCGCGCGATCGCCGACGTCATGCTGAAGCACCCCGACGTCTGGATTCTCACCGACGACATCTATGAACATCTCACCTATGACGGTTTCGAGTTCTGCACCATCGCGGAGGTCGAGCCGAAGCTGAAGGATCGCGTCGTGACCGTGAACGGCGCGTCCAAGGCCTACGCCATGACCGGGTGGCGGGTCGGCTATTGTGGCGGTCCCAAGGACCTGATTGCGGCGATGAACAATGTCCACGGTCAGGCGACCGGCGGAATCTGCACGGTGAGCCAGGCAGCGGCCGTCGCGGTGCTGGATGGACCGCAGGACTACCTGAAGGAGCGCGCCGACATCTATCGCGATCGGCGCGATCTGGTGGTCAAGCTCCTCAATCAGATTCCGGGCATCACCTGCCACAAGCCCCAAGGGGCCTTCTACGTGTTTCCGAACATCGCCGGCTGCATCGGCAAGATCACAAAGGGCGGTCGGCGGCTGGAAACCGATGCCGACTTCATCTCGGCCCTGCTGGAAGAGCAGCATGTCGCAGCCGTACCGGGCGGCGCCTACGGCATGAGCCCGTACTTCCGGATCTCCTACGCAACCGATACCGAAGCGCTGAAGGAGGGCTGCCGGCGTATCGCGAGCTTCTGCGAAAGCCTGCGCTGACGCGTCAATATGTCAGGAGGCTTGGCCCTCGGCGGAGAACGAAAGATGCAGCCAGCGGCATTCGTCGACCAAGATCGGAGCAGGATGCCGAACCAATTGTCATAATCCTTCCTAATGCCCCTAAACGAAGATGTTCTTGGTCCTGTAGGATGTCGACGCATAAGCTTTGTGCAAAGAGGGGTGTTGCCTTGGTATCGAGCAGTCGAGGACGGCCAGCGATGACCACCAGCGACGATGCGGTGGCAGTCTTAGGTGTTCAAGCTCCACCGGCAACCCGGCGGGCACTGAGGTGGCGCCTGGCTCTGCCGGTCGGGCTTCTCGCCGTCCCGATGCTGGCATTCCTGACGTACTTCTTCTTCTATCCGGCGCTCGGGCTGCTGCTCTCGAGCATCCAGACCCAGGACAGCCGCGGCATCATCGGCCGTCCGTTTACGCTGGCGCACTACGCCCGTCTGGTCAACGTCGAGCTCTACGCGCGCGTGCTCTGGACCACGCTGCGGATCAGCATCATCACCTCGGTGCTTGCGACAGTGCTCGCCTATCCGGTCGCCCTGGTGATGGTCAAAAGCCGTCCGATGGTGACGCGCATCATTACCCTGATCGTCATCGCGCCCCTGATCGTCAGCGTCGTCGTTCGCGGATACGGCTGGCAATTGGTGCTCCAGAACGGTCCGAAAGGAATGCTGAACTGGATCCTGATGTCGCTGCACATCGTCGACGCGCCGATATCGGTCCTCTACACCGAGGCCGCCGTCGTCATCGGATCGCTGCACGTGTTCTTCCCGATGATGGTTCTGCCGCTGGCCTCGGCGCTCGGCAAGATCGATCCCAACCTCGAAGATGCAGCCCGGATGCTGGGCGCGCCATGGTGGAAGGTGTTCCTTCGGGTGACGCTGCCACTGAGCATGCCCGGCTTCGTCGCGGGCTTTACCCTGGTCTTTTCGCTCACCGCCGGCTCCTTCGTCATTCCGGCGATCCTGGGCGGTGCCTCGGCGGTGATGCTCGGCAATCTGATCGAGCAGCAGATCTTCGTCGTCTACGACTGGCCGTTCGGCGCCGCGATCGCCGTCGTTCTCGTCGGCCTCGTCCTTGCGGTGAACGGCGTCTCGATGTGGCTTCTGGAAGGCCGGCGGCTCAGGAGGCCCGAGTGATGGACGAGCGGTTTTCCGGCTTCGGCGCCTTCATCCTCTACAGCATCACGGCCGGCATGATGCTGTTCATCCTGGCGCCGCTGCTCCTCGTCATGGCGGTGTCGGTTTCCGATTCCTATTTCGTGACGTTCCCGCCGCAGGGCTTCACGTTGAAATGGTACGCCAAAGTTCTGCAGGACCGCGACTTCCTCGAGGCGATGCGGCTGAGCATCCTGCTCGCGCTCGGCACCACGGCGGGCTCGCTCCTGCTCGGCGTGCCTGCGGCCTTCGCGCTGGTGCGCGGCCATTTCTTCGGTCTGGCGGCGATCAAGGGATTCCTGCTGTCGCCGCTGATTTTTCCGGCGCTGGTCACGGGCCTGGCGCTGCTTCAGGTGCTGACCAAGCTCGGTTCGCAGGATGCGCGGCTCAACCTCCTGATCGGGCACGTGGTCGTGACGTCGCCTTATGTCATCCGAACCGTCGTCACCAGCCTTCAGCTCGTGGATGAGAACCTGGAGGATGCCGCGCGCACCCTCGGCGCAAACCGGCTGACGACCTTCTGGCGCGTGACGCTGCCGCAGATCGCCTCGGGCGTCGCCGCCGGCGGCCTGTTCGCCTTCATGGTGTCCTTCGACAATTACCCGGTCACGATGTGGCTGGCGAACTCGGAGTACTCGCCCGTGCCGCTCGTCCTGATGCGGCAACTGGTCAACGTCTTTGACCCTTCCGTGCCGGCGATGTCGACGATCATCATCCTGATGGCGATGGTCGGCGTGCTGCTGCTGGAGAAACTGGTCGGCCTTCGCCGCGCGCTGGCTGCCTGATGTGCATTGGTTAGATGGAGATTGGACCCATGAAGCTGACACGTAGGACTCTCATTAAGGCCGGTGCATCCGCGGTTGCTTTCCCGACGATCATCAGCCGGTCGTGGGCGCAGGACGCCAAGCAACTGCACGTCGGCGTCTACAACTCCGCGCTGGGCAAGCTGATCCAGAAGGAGGTCATTCCGAAGTTCGAGGCCGAGTTCAAGTGCCGCGTCTTCACGATCGAAGGCGCGACGCTTTCCAACATCGCCGCTCTGCGCGCCACGCGAGATACGCCGCGCTTCAGCATGATGATGATGGACGATGTCGGCATCCCCCAGGCCAAGCAGGAAGGGCTGATCGACAAGCTCGATGCCGGGAAAATTCCCAACCTCGAGAAGGTCTATAAGCGCTATCTGTTCGAGGATGGCTACGGCGTCGGCTTCTCGATCTCGAGCGCGGCCATGTTCATCAATCCGCAGGTGACGAAGCCGCTCGAGAGCTATGAGCAGATCTTCGACGCGAAATATCGCAAGCAGATCCTGCTGAACACGCCCAAGAACACCCAGAGCGTGTTGATGCTCATCGTGGCGACGGCGCTCACGACAGGCAAGCCGCTGCAGGAAGCGCAGTACCTGGTCGACAGCGGCTGGGACAAGCTCGCGGCTCTCAAGCCCAACGTCCTGACGATCTACGATAGCGAGGCGCAGGTGCTCCAGGTGGCCCAGGGCCAGGCAACGATCGGCGGCATCGAATATTCGAAGGCGATCTATCCGCATACGGCCAAGGGCATGCCGATCGACATGACCTTCCCCAAGGAGGGCGCCTTCACCGGCATCAACAGCATGACGCTGGTCAAGAATGCACCCGAGCCGGAGCTCGCCTGTGCCCTGATCAACCGCATTCTGGAGCCTTCGGTCGCCAAGATGCTGTCCGAGCAGACACTCAGCGCGCCCTCGGTCGGCGGCATCGACTTCAAGCCGGAGACGGCCAAGTTCCTGGCCTATCCCGACACCAAGGCAACCGATCTCGGACTGTTCACGCCGGACTGGAAGTTCATCGTTCCGCGCCGCGGTCCGTGGCTGGAGCGCTATAATCAGGTGTTCACGAGCTAGGACAGGCTGTCATGAGGTCTTCCGAAGTCAGGCTTGACCGCCTCAGCAAGGAATATAACCGCACCGTTGCGGTCGACGACGTCTCGCTCACGATCGAGCCCGGCCATATGGTGGCGCTGCTCGGTCCGAGCGGATGCGGCAAGACGACCTGCCTGCGCATGATCGCGGGGCTGATCCGCCCGACATCCGGCGACGTCTTCGTGAACGACAAGAGGATGACCGATGTTCCCGTGCATCGGCGCAATGTCGGGATGCTGTTCCAGAACTACGCGCTGTTTCCTCATCTGACCGTCGAGGAGAACATCGCCTTCGGCCTCGAGATGCGCGGCATATCCAAGGCCGATGCCGCAAGGAAGGTGGGCGAGGCGCTCAGCCTCGTGCAGCTCTCCAGCTTCGGCAAGCGCTATCCGGCGCAGCTCTCCGGCGGCCAGCAGCAGCGCGTCGCATTGGGGCGGGCCCTCGTGATCGAGCCGGCCATGCTGCTGCTCGACGAGCCGCTCGGGGCGCTCGACAAGGGGCTTCGCGAGAGCATGCAGGTCGAGCTGCGCGCGCTTCAGCGCAGGCTCGGCCTGACCACCGTCATGGTGACCCACGACCAGGACGAGGCCCTGACGATGGCCGACAAGATCGTGGTCATGCGCGACGGCAAGCTCGAGCAGGTCGGTTCGGCGACGGAAATCTACCAGCGTCCGGCCTCGAAATTCGTCGCGCAGTTCATCGGCGCGTCAAATCTGTTTCAGGGGCCCGTCGAGCAGCGCAACGGAAGCGGAGCGGTCATTCGTGTCTCGCCCGAATTGAGCCTTCAGGTCGATCAGATCCCGTCGTCGGCCAGCGACGTGATGGTTTCGATCAGGCCCGAGGCGATCGTGGTCGAGCGCGCTGGCCAAAGCCCGGCGTCGCAACGCGCCAACAGCGTGACGGCGCGCGTCGACCAGGCCATCTATCGCGGGTTCGTCAGTCACTACTATCTCAAGACGCCGAGTGGCGGCCAGATCATCGTGTTCGAGCAGAACCAGTCGCAGCAGGCCGGGCTCCGATACGCGGTGGGCGAGGAAGTCGTGGCGCGGTGGGAGTCGCCGAGCAATCACGTCATTGCGCGTCACTGAAGCCGGAGGCGAGTGCAGCGTCTTGCGGGCAATCGACATCCCTTATACCCGCAGACGAACATCGTCTTGGATCGGCTTGCGCTGCTTGGCTAGATCTAAAGCATGATCCGGAAAAGTGCGAAGCGGTTTTCCGAAAAGATCATGCGTAACAACAACCTGGAGCGCGATGGCGATTCATCCAAATCTCATCGCGCTTTAGGGGTGGCAGCGCCACGGGCGTTCGACCAGCGAGGCCCTTTTGTCGATTAATCAGCCCAACGCTCCTTTTGTCGGCACGATCGAGAAAAGCCCGAAGATCAGCCTGATCGGCACGCTTGCGATGCTGGTCGAGGCACCGGGTGATTTCGACCTGGTGCAGCAGGGCCGCATCTGGGCCCTTGCGGATGCGGTTTCCACCTGGCCCAACGTCCAGGAGGCTGTCATTGGCGTCACCAATGTGATGCTCGTATTCGAGCAGCCGCCGGCGGATATCGGCATGCTCAGCGCTTCGATCGTCGAGCTGTGGCATCGTGTGCCCGGCCGCAAGGCCGACGGCAAGCTCATCGAGATTCCCGTGGTCTATGGCGGCGAGCTCGGCTTCGATTTGCCGGCAGTCGCAAGCCGCGCCGGACTGCCGGAGCGCGACGTCATCAGGATTCACAGCGAAGGCGAATACACCGTCTGTGCGATCGCGAGCTCGCCGGGGTTCGGCTACCTCCACGGCCTCGATCCACGCATCACCATGCCGCGCAAATCCGTGCCGTCGCTCAACATGCGCGCAGGCTCGGTGACCATCGGCGGAATGCAGACAGGTGTTGCGGTGCTGACAAGTCCGAATGGATGGAATGCCATCGGCTGGGCCTCGATCGCCATGTTCGATCCGCGGTCCGAACGGCCCTCGCTCATGCTGCCGGGCGACCGTGTCAAATTCAGGATCGATCGGATCGAGCTGTGATCGAGATCCTGACCAGCCCCGCCTTCAACACGATCCAGGACCTGGGCCGCCACGGCGCGCGCCGTTTCGGCGTGAGCACCTCGGGCGCCATGGATCCCGTCGCGCTCGCCGCCGGCAATGCGCTGCTCGGCAACGACGACAATGCGGCCGGCATCGAGATCCAGACCTTTCCGTTCCGCCTGCGCTTCTCGGCCGAGACCGCATTTGCGCTCACCGGCGCCGATCACGACGCGACGCTGGCCGGATCAACCGTTCGGCCGTGGTGGTGCACGCGGGCGAAGGCGGGCGATGTTCTCGCGATCACCGCGCCGCGGCGTGGTGCGCGGGTCTACACGACGTTCGGCGGCGGTATCGATGTTCCGCGCGTGCTGGGTTCGCGCAGCACGCATGTACGCGGCGGCTTCGGCGGGCTCGAGGGCCGTACCTTGCAGGCGGGCGACGTCGTGCCGATCGGGAGTTCGTCGCACAGCGGCGAGGGCCGCTTCGACTTCGGCGTCGTGCCGCCGGATGTCGCGATCGAAGGCGCCGCTCCAGCGGATGATCGCGTGCTGCGGATACGCGTCATGCGGGCAGGCGAGTACGACCTGTTTTCCGAGGCGATGCAGGCGACGTTCTGGTCGACGCGATGGAAGATCAGCGCTCAGAGCGATCGAGGCGGCTACCGCCTCGCCGGCGGCAAGCTGACATTGGACGCGCCGGTCGAGATGCGCTCACACGGTGTGGTGGCCGGCGTCGTGCAGGTGCCGCCGGCCGGCGAGCCGATCATCCAGATGAGCGATGCTAATACGGCCGGTGGCTATCCGAAGATGGCGGCCGTGATCCAGGCCGACCTCTGGCGCCTCGGCCAGGCGGCACCGGGATCGGTCATCGCCTTCAGTGAGGTGAGCTATCAGGACGCGGTCGCGGCCATGGCTCCCGTCAACGACTATCTCGCGAAGCTGCGCGCGACCGCAGATCTCTATCGAGCGCTTTGAGTGGACGTCAACAATAACAAGAGCAGGGTACGAACATGAAAATCGGCATCAATTCGGACATGGGCGAAGGTTTTGGCAACTATCGCATCTGCGACGACGAGGCGCTGATGGGTATCATCTCGTCGGCCAACGTCGCGTGCGGTTTCCACGCCGGCGATCCCATCATCATGGATCGCATGGTTCGCCTGGCAAAGCAGAAGGGGGTCGAGGTCGGCGCCCATCCGGGCCTGCCCGACCTGCTCGGATTCGGCCGCCGCGTGATCCAGATGGACGCCGCCGAGCTCGAGAAGCATATGGTCTATCAGATCGGCGCCTTGCAGGCGATCGCGGCCAATGCGGACTATCGCGTGACCCATGTCAGCTTCCACGCCGCGATGGGGAACATGGTCAATGCCGCCCCTGACATGGCCGATGTCGTTGCCCGTGCGATTGCGACCATCAACCGCGATTTCATCGTGTTCTCGCAGCCTGACGCCGAGATCGTGCGCGCCGCGCGCAAGGTGGGCCTGCGCATCCTCACTCTGTTCCTGGCTGACCGCGCCTATGACGAGCACGGCCATCTGGTGTCCCGCAAGCTTCCCAACTCCGTCATCACCTCGACCGAAGCGGTGGCCGAGCGGGTCAAGCGTTTTCTGGACAGCGGCACCGTGCAGACCATCGAGGGCAAGTCGATCAAGGTCGACGCGCGCTCGATCCTGATCCACAGCGACACGCCCGGATCGGTCAACCTTGCCGCGACCGTGCGCCGCGTGATCGAGCAGGGCGGCGGCGAAGTCACGCCCGCGACCGTCTTGCTCAACTGAGCGTGCGGATGCGCACGACCGGTGTGCCGTAGCCGATCGTAGCGCCAGGCTCCGCGATCACGGCATCGACGGTGCCGGCGGCCGGCGCCACGATGGGCGCATACAAGAGCCCGATCTTGACGAGGCCGACGATCGCCCCGGCCTCGATGCACTGGCCCTGTGCGACGAGCGGCTTATCCCGCCAGGGATGAGCCGCGAGGAAATGCCCCGCGACGTCTGCTTTGGCGACGACGGAATGATCATCGGCGGGGACGGCGAGCGTCGGTGACACGGCCATTCGCGGTCCCGTGTCGACGACGAGCTTCAAGGACTGGCCGGGCTCCTCGATCTCGATCGTGTCGACCCCGGACCTTTCGAGGATCTGCGCCAGACGCGCGATATCGGTCAGCTCTATCGGCATGTTCTGCTCTCCTCGACAAGGCGCACATTGGTCCTGAGCCGGTCGAGATAGACCGACATCTCGGCTTCGGCTGCCAGCGCGTCGGCGTAAGCGGTTTGCTCGAACCGCAGTCTGCTGCCGAGCCGCGCCTGCCCGACGCGCCACAGATCGGCGCCGATCACGGTTGCGATCTTCGGGTAGCCGCCGGAGGTCTGCGCGTCGCGCATCTGGATGATCGGCTGTCCGTTCGGCGGAATCTGGATGACGCCGGGGACGATGCCGTGCGAGCGTTTCTCGATCGGTGCCTTCGGCTTCACGGCGGGGCCTTGCAGGCGGTAGCCGTAACGGTTGCTCTGCGGCGTGATCTTCCAGCTGCTGGACCAGAACAGCGCCTGCGTGGCGGCGTCGAACCCGTCATACTCGCCGGCAATCACGACCCTGACGATGGTCTCGTCCGCGCCGGTGTTCGGCCGCGCCAGCGTGATCTCGGCCGGCTCGACCCCGAGCTCGCCGATGGTCGAAGTCGACACGGCGCAGGGCAGGATGTCGCCTGGTTGGAGCGGCCGTCCGCGCCAGCCGCCGAACTCGCCGCGAAACTGCGTGCTGCGCGAGCCCAGCACCATGGGCACGTCGATGCCGCCGCCAACGGTCAGATAGAGCCGTGCGCCGCGGGGCATTGCCTTGATGGTCAAGATATCGCCGGCACGGGCGTGCGACCGCCACCATGGCGGGATCACGCGTCCTGCGATCTCGGCCTCGACATCGGCGCCCGTGAGCGCAAAGGCCATGCCCCGGCCGAAACGAAGCTTGAACGGCAGCATCGGGATTTCGATGCCGGCGGCGTTCTCGTCGTTGCCAACAAGAATGTTGCCGGCACGCAGCGCGACATCGTCCATCGCACCCGACGTGCCGACCCCGAAGCGATACTGGTCGAAGCGGCCGAGATCCTGGACGCTGGCGGGCCCCGTGACTGACAAGATCTCGATCACCGGATCACCCGTTCGATCTCGAAGCGGATCGTGTCGCCCGGTGCGAGCGCGGCTGGCGTCGGCCAGGACGGATCGAAGAACGTCCAGCTCGTGTGCCCGATGGCGTGCCAGCCGCTGGGGCCGGGCGATGCGGAGATACCTGTCTGCGATCCGCCGATGGAGACCGAGCCGCCCGCGGAGCGTTGCAGCGGCGTCTGTCGCCGCGGCATGGTGATGCGCGGGTCCATGCCGCCGAGATAGCAATAGCCGGGATGGCTGCCGAGCGCGAACACGGTGTAGAGCGGCGCGGCATGGATCGAGACCACGTCGTCGACGGACAGGCCGCAATGATCGGCGACGGACTGAAGCGACGATCCGATCTCGCCGCCATAGGTGACGGGCAGCCTGATCTCGCGGCCGCCGATCGCGAGGCTGTCCGCCGCGTCCCAGCCGTCGTTGAGAGCGGCGATCAAGGCGTCCAGCTCGCGCGGAGGGGTCTCGAAAGTCAGCATCATGTTGGTGATGCCGGGAATGGCCTCGCGGATTCCTGGCCATTTCGACGCGGTGGCCGCCAACGCCCAGATGCGCCGCTGATGCGGTAGGTCGAACGCGCCGGGCGCCTCGAACAGGAGCGCCGACGTCCCGAGCAGGCTGATCCGCGGCCGGTCCGTCGTCGTCATGGCGCGGCAACCTTCGCGTTCATCCAGTGCTCGAGATGGTGGATGTCGTAGCCGCCACGGCAGAACGTGGGATCGGCGAGGATCGCCTGATGCAACGGCACATTAGTTCGGATGCCTTCGGCGCGCAGCTCGGACAAGGCGACACGCGCACGCGCCATAGCTTCCTCGCGGGTGCGGCCGTGGGCAATCAGCTTGCCGATCAGCGAGTCATAGTGTCGGGGAACTGTGGCGCCGGCGGTGATATGCGAATCGACGCGGATGCCGATGCCGCCGGGAACGTCCCAGCGCGTCACCGTGCCGGGCGAGGGCGCGAAACTGGCGGGGTCTTCGGCATTGATGCGGAATTCAATGGCATGGCCGACACGCGCGATGTCGCCCTGCGCGATGCCCAAGGGCTCGCCTTGCGCGATCCGGATCTGCTCTTTGACGATATCGATGCCCGTCGTCATCTCGGTGACGGGATGCTCGACCTGGACGCGCGTGTTCATCTCGATGAAGAAGAACTGCCCGTCCTCGTAAAGGAATTCGAAGGTGCCGGCGCCGCGATAGCCGATCCGCCGGCAGGCCTCGACGCAGCTTGCGCCCACCCGCTCGATCAGCGCGCGGTCGATGCCGGGCGCGGGAGCCTCCTCGACCACCTTCTGGTTCCTGCGCTGCAGCGAGCAGTCGCGGTCGCCGAGCCAGAGATGGTTGTCGTGCTGGTCGCACAGCACCTGGATCTCGATATGGCGGGGTTTTTCGAGGAATTTCTCGATATAGACAGCAGCGTTCTTGAAGGCCTTGCTGGCTTCCGCGCGGGTCAGCGCCAGCGCCTCGTCCAGTGCGCCTTCGCTGCGCACGATCCGCATGCCGCGTCCGCCGCCGCCGCCGGCAGCCTTGATGATGACGGGATATCCGATGTCCTGCGCGATCGCGCGCACCTCGGCCGGATCATCGGGCAGGGCGCTGTCCGGCCCCGGCACGCAAGGCACGCCCGCCAGCCGCATCGCGCGCTTGGCCGCGACCTTGTCGCCCATGGTCCGGATACAGTCCGCAGGCGGGCCGATGAAGGTGAGACCGGCGCGCGCGACCCGATCGGCGAACTCCGCGCTCTCCGAGAGAAATCCGTAGCCGGGGTGAATTGCCTGGGCGCCGCTGACCTCGGCTGCGAGCAGGATCGCCGCAACGTTGAGATAGGTGCTGCTCGCCGGCGCCGGCCCGACGCAGAGTGCCTCATCGGCGAGTGCGACATAGCGTGCGTCGCGGTCCGCCTCCGAGTGAATGACGACTGTCTTGAGACCCATCGCCCGACAGGCGCGCTGGATGCGAAGCGCGATCTCGCCGCGATTGGCGATCAGGACCTTGTCGAACATCAGGATGAACCCGCAGGACCGATCCGGAACAGGGCTTGACCCGCTGCGATCTCCTCACCGTTCTCCGCGAGAACCGCGAGCACGACGCCGGGCGCCTCGGCGGCAATATCGATGAAGGTCTTCATCGCTTCGATGATGCAGATCTTCTGCCCGACCTCGATCCGTGCGCCGACCTCGACCAGCGGCGGCTCGTCCGGCGCCGCAGCCCGGTAGAAGATGCCATGCATCGGCGCGGGCACGACAATGTCGGCGGTGGCCTCGGGAGCAGCGCGTTCCTGGTGATCGAGCGTGGGGGCGGCCTCAACCGTGACCCGGTTTGCATGGTGCGCCGAGGCCGGGGGCGCTTCTGCAGACGCGCGCTTGAGGATACGGATGCGGGTACCGTCTTGCGTAAGATCCAGCTCCGCGATGGAGGAGCGCGTAACGAGATCGACGAGTTGTTCGATTTTGGCGAGGTCCACAGTCACGTTCCGCGTTGCAGGCCTGTCGAGTTCGGGGCGTTCATGCGTCACTCCGCAGGCGGCCGGCTCTTCTGTGCAAAATTGAGGCCGCCGACGACCTGCTGGGTCGGCAGGACTTCCATGAAGGCGACGTTCATGCGCGCCGGCGATCCAACCGCGAACGCAATCGAATTGGCGATGTCCTCGGGCTGAAGCGAATCATAGTCGTCGAAGAAGCGACGCTTGGCTTCGGCGAGGTCACCGAGCAGCCGGCCGAAAACCTCGGTCTCGACCCGGGCCGGCGATATCTCGGTGACGCGAACCCTGGTCCCGTAGAGATCGACACGCAGCTGCTGCGACAGCGAGTGAATGCCCGCCTTCGTGGCGTGATACACGGTGTTGCCGCCGCCGAATGCGTAGTGGCCGGCGATCGAGGAGATGTTGACGACATGGCCGCGGTCGCGTTGCGCCATGCCCGGCACGACCAGCCGCGTCAGATGCAGGACCGCGCGAAGATTGACGTCGATGAGGGCGTCGACATCCTCCGCCGTGGTGTCCAGGATATTGCCGCGCCGGGACTGGCCGGCATTGTTGACCAGGACGTCGAACTCGGCCGACTTCGCCAATGAGGCAAGCGCGTCGAGGTCGCTGATGTCGACGGCGCAGGTGCGGCATCCGGTCTCCGCCGACAGGGCGCTCAGGCGAGCGGCGTCGCGGGCGACGGCGTAGACTTCGAGCCCTTCCGCACTCAGGCGGCGAACCGTCGCAGCTCCTATTCCGGAGGATGCGCCCGTCACCAGGGCCGTCCGATAGTCCGAAAATCCCATCCGCGAGGGCTCCTCTGCTACCGTCCAACCCGCTGGTGGCGTCGGCTGCAACGCGAGCGGCGGACGAGTTCAGCACTAGCTATAGGCCCCTCAGGTTCCCAGTGGTAAGAACAATTCCTTCTGATCCCATAGCTTCAGCCTATCGCTGCTGCATTGCTCCCTGACGGGATATCCGGAGACGCCGTATTGGATACGAAACGCTTGGAGGCCTTCATCAAGGTCGTGGATCTCGGCAGCATGACGAGCGCGGCGAAGGTGCTGAATGTCGCGCAGCCGGCCCTGAGCCAGCACATTGCGAGCCTGGAGGTTGATTTCAAGTGCAAGCTGCTCGACCGCAGCGCCCGCGGGGTCAAGCCCACCGAGGCCGGACGAATCCTCTACCGCTATGCCAAGTCGATCCAGCGGCAGATCGAAGAGGCGAGGCGCACCATTCTGGACAACAAGCCGGAGCTGACCGGCAACGTCACGATCGGCCTGGCCCCGCTCAGCTCGGCGGCATTGCTGGCGACCCCGCTGCTGATGCAGGTACGCGAACGCTATCCCGGCATCGTGCCGCACATCTACGACAGCTCCGGGGTCATGCTCAGCGAGATGATGCTGAAGGGGAGCATGGATATGGCTGTCCTCTATGGCGAGCGCCCGGTGACCGGTCTCGATTACAAGCCGCTGATGCGCGAGTACTTTTATCTTGTCGTACCCCGCAGCATGTATCCGGTGCAGATGCCTCCGGAGGACGTTTCGGCGGCGGAGGTCGCGCAATTCGACCTGCTGCTGCCATATCGGGAATCCTTCCTGCGGCAGACGGTCGAGCGGGTCTGCGCCGAGGTCGGACTCCGCCCGCGCATCGTCGCCGAGATCCATTCCCAATCGACCCTCTCTTCGGCGATTGCGGCCGGCGTGGGGGCGGCAGTGCTGCCGATGTCGATCGCAAAGGAGTTGCCGAACCTCGACGAACTCTGCATTCGGAGGATCGACGCGCCGTCGGCCTCGCAACAGATGTCGCTCTGCATTTCCGATAACGCTGCTTTGTCCGATGCCGCATTCGCCGTCTACAAGATCCTGCTCGAGATCATCGTCAAGACCTGGGGACCGCTCGGTATCCATCTCGGCTCGACCGCCATCGCCACGGGTGCCCCAACGTCGCCTCTGGATGGGCCGAAGGACGAGCCATAACGAAACACGATGCGGCAATCCTAAAATCTGAATTTGCCGCCCCAAGGCGGTTGGTTATGGAGGTGTAACGGAGATCGCGACTGCAAGGAGGTTATCATGGTGCATGTGATCAGGACATTCGACCGGCCCGCCGCCGAGCTTGTCGAGCGCATCAAGAAGTTTCCTCCGTCCACCCTGCACGAGGCGCAGGGGCGCTCGGGCGCGCTGACCTCCCGCATCAAGCCAATCTATTCCGGCATGCGCGCCTGCGGACCGGCGCTGACGGTGAGCTGCCATCCGGCCGACAACATCATGCTGATCACGGCGATTTCGCTGGCCAAGCCCGGCGACGTGCTCGTGGTGAGCGCGGGCGATCATCCCGAGCAGGGCGGCTTCGGCGAGGTGCTGGCGACGGCCTGCGTCGCCAAGGGCATCGTCGGGCTGGTCACGGATGCCGGCGTTCGCGACGGTCTTGCGGTGCGTGACACCGGCTTCAACGTCTTCTCCTACGGCCTCTGCATGAAAGGCACCGTCAAGGAGACCCTCGGCACCATCAATCAGCCGATCGTCATCGGCGGCATTGCCGTCCGCCCCGGCGACATCGTCAGCGCCGATGACGACGGCGTCGTGATCGTGCCGAAGGAGAACATCGCCGATGTCTGCGCCAAGTCGGCGGCGCGCGAGGACAAGGAAGCCGGCGTGATGAAGGCGCTCAAGGCCGGCGGCGACATTCTCGAGCTCTCCGGCATCGGCAAGGTGCTCGAATCCAAGGGCTGCACTTTCGCCTGAGGGGACAAGCGCCGCACGGACGCAGTGATGGGAGATCAGGTGTCAGCCATTCTCGGCTCTGGAGAGCATCGCTACCGCGTCGTCGATAACTGGGCGAAGTTGCCGGATGGCTGGCAGCTCACCGACGTCGCCTCCGTCGCCGTCGACAGCAAGGATCGCATCTACGTCTTCAACCGCGGCGCCCATCCGATGGTGGTGTTCGACCGCGACGGCAATTTCCTGCGCAGCTGGGGCGAGGGGCTGTTCTCCCGCGCCCACGGCCTGCACATCGATGCCGACGACAATCTCTACTGCACCGATGACGGCGACCACACCGTGCGAAAATGCACGACGGACGGCAAGGTGCTGCTGACGATCGGCGTCCCCGAAAGGCCCGCACCGTTCATGAGCGGCGATCCCTTCCATCGCTGCACCCACACGGCCTTGTCGCCGAAGGGCGAGATCTATGTCTCCGACGGCTACGGCAACGCCCGCATCCACAAATTCACGCCGGACGGCAAGCTGATCAGGAGCTGGGGCGCGCCTGGCACCGATCCCGGCCAGTTCAATATCGTGCACAATATCGTCGCCGATGCCGATGGCTGGGTCTATGTCGCCGATCGCGAGAACCATCGCGTGCAGGTGTTCGACGGCAACGGCAAGTACGAGACGCAGTGGAACAATCTGCACCGGCCGTGTGCGCTGTGCTGCTGCGGCGGGGCTAAGAACCCCACCTTCGTCATCGGCGAGCTCGGTCCCGCCATGCCGGTCAACCGCAAGGTGCCCAATCTCGGCCCGCGGCTGTCGATCGTGGACGCCAGGGGCAAGCGCATCGCGCGGCTCGGCGGCGAGGACGGCCCCGGTCTTGCGAGCGGCAAGTTCCTCGCGCCGCATGGTATCGCGCTGGACTCCAGGGGCGACATGTATGTCGGCGAGGTCGGCGTCACCGACTGGAAGACGAACTTTCCGGACGAGGACATGCCGGAATTGGTCCGCACCTCGCGTTGCCTGCAGAAGCTGGAGCGGGTGGCCGACGGTCCGCGCTAAGTAAGGCGAACCTCCCCGGCCGGTAGCGACCTCCCTGCGCCTGGTTGCCCTATCACGAGAAGGAACGTCGATCGCGCGACGCTAGTTGCGTTGTGGCATGCCGGCCGGAACGACTGTCTGTACGATCGACGAATCGAGAGCTTCATAGGCGTGCAGGCCGATCGTCGCGTAGAGCTCCGCCCGCGTCTGCATCCGCTCGACGACCCCATGCGTACCGCCGTCACGCGAAATCGCCGCGTAAAGCTCCGCCTGGGCCTTGTTCGCCACGCGCAGTGAAGAGACCGGCCAGATCACCATCGCGTAGCCCATGGCCTCGAACTCGGCGGCCGTGAAGAACGGCGTCCTTCCGAACTCGGTCATGTTTGCGAGCAGGGGGACATCAGGCATGCGCTCCGCAAAGGCACGGAACATCTCGGCCGTGTTGAGCGCTTCCGGAAAGATCGCATCGGCGCCCGCTTCCATGTACAATCTGGCGCGTGCGACCGCTCCGTCGAGGCCTTCGCTAGCGGCGGCGTCGGTCCTGGCGATGATCACGAGATCGCGCCGCGCTTTCGATGCGGCCGCGATCTTGGCCGCCATATCGTGCGCATCGGCGATCTTCTTGTCGTTCAGATGGCCGCACTTCTTCGGCAGGATCTGGTCTTCGAGGTGAAGCGCGCCAGCGCCGGCGTCCTCGAAAACGCGGGTTGCGTGCATCACGTTCAGCGCCTCGCCATAGCCGGTGTCGGCGTCGACGAGGAGGGGCAATCCCGCGGCGCGGACGATCTGGCGGACGAAGAAGGCGACTTCATCCACGGTGATGATGCCGAGATCAGGCAAGCCCATCGACGCCGTCATCGCGGCGCCCGAAAGATAAAGCGCGTCGAAGCCGGCCGCTTTGGCCTGCAGCGCCGCCATGCCGTTGTGAGCGCCCGGCAGCTGCAGGATGCCGGGCCGCTTCAACAGCTCGCGGAAGCGGCGGCCGGCGGATTCGCGGGGAAGGTCGGCGGCAACGAGATAAGTCATCTAAGAGAGCTCCGGGAACGTTACGCGCTGCGTCGTGCTTGCGCGGTGGATTTGGCAGTTCGATAGAGCACGTTGCCTTCGAACAGCCGTCTGGCGGTGCGGTACACCGCGCCATGAATGGCCCGCGCCTTTGCGGGATCACCGGCATGTTCCACGGCTGCATCGACCACGGTCGTGCCGGAGGGATGGGCGACGGTGATCGGGCCATCGCCGGGGCGGGCCAGCCGGTTCGCAAGCGTGCCTTCGATGCGTACCGCAATGGCAAGGCAGGTGGCGCCGGTGATCGGGACCGCGCGGTGCGGCTGACCGATCGAAATCATCCGGATGCCCAGCGACATGTCCGAAGGCTCAAGCCGCCGACCCGACAATGTCGTCATCTGGCGCGGCGCCACGATCATCGCGACCTTGGGCACGCTCGGGATCTCGGCTGCTGCGGCGACATCGGGCGCAAGGCCCATCGCCACGGAGGCCGCGCAGCGAATCGCTTCCATCCGTTCGAGAAAGACCGGATCGCTCTCGAGTGCCTCGGGCATCTCGCTGCCGTCCTTGCCGAGCGAACCGGCGGCGACGAAGACGCAGGGGTTGGCGGCATCGACGAGCGAGGCCTCGATCGAACCAAGACCGGGGATGTCGAAATGATCGCAGGCGCGACCGGTCGGCAGCAGGCGACCGGTCCTGGTGCCGCCCGGATCGACGAATTCAAGCCGGACCGGTGCTCCCTGTCCGCCGACGCCATCGATCGTCATCTCGCCTTCGGTCTCGACCTCCCCGTCAGCCATGGGGAAACGTGCAACGATGATCTTGCCGGTGTTGGTGTTGTGAATGCGAACGACGGCCTCGCCGTTCTCCGGCGCCTTCACCAGGCCTTCGCTGACGGCGAACGGGCCCATCGCCGAAGACATGTTGCCGCAATTTGCGCTGTAGTCGACCGCGGCGCTCTTCACGGAAATCTGCGCGAACGTATAGTCGATGTCGGCATCCGGCCGCGTCGGCGAGCCGACGACGCAAACCTTCGACAGAGACGACAGCCCGCCGCCCATTCCGTCGAGTTGACGGCCATTGGGATCGGGCGATCCCATGACGGACAGGAAGATCGGGTCCCACTGCGCGGGATCTGCCGGCAGGTCCTGTCTGTTGAACACGACGGCTTTCGACGTGCCCCCGCGCATGAAGGTCGCCTTGAGTTTGCTTTGTGGCATTGGGTGGCTCTCTGCATACCATTGTATACTTTGGATACCACTGTATACATTAAGGCGCGGGACTGCTACCCTTATTCTATTCGGTGGACGCCTGCTGCCTCGTTCCAGACAGTCAGCGCGACGCCGAATATCCTGCGTCGTTCGCGTGCCTCGTAGGACCAGACGCAGATCATTGATGGATGGTTTGGCGCGTTACGCTCTTACGAGCAGCTCCTGCCGAATGAGATCGGAAAGCCTTCATGACCGACGAGATGGTGTTGCCGGACCGCACGAAGTTCGCATCTGCTGCCGACTACGCCTACGCGGCGCTGCGGCGTGAGATCGTCGAAGGGCGCTTTGCTCCAGGGCGGCGCATGCGCGAAGTCGAATTGGCGGAACATCTCGGCATCAGCCGAACGCCAACGCGCCAGGCGCTGACGCGGCTCGAGCTCGAGGGCTTGCTCGATCTTCGCCCGCGGACCGGGCTTGTCGTGTCCGTTCTCGACCTGGATGCGGTCGAAGAACTCTACGAGATGCGCGCAGCGCTCGAAGGTACCGCGGCCGCGATGGCCGCAAAGCATGCGAGTCCGAAAGATCTGGCCGCACTGGCCAGACTTGTCGCCGGGGGTGAAAAGCTCGATCGCGAGCCGGTCAAGCTCTATCGGCACAACAGGGAATTGCACGACGCCATTCAGGTCGCTGCCCACAATCGCTATCTCGAAAAGAGCTTGTCAGCCCTGCAAGATGCGATCGCGCTTCTGGGGCCGACGACGTTGGCCGACAAGGGCCGTTTCGCTGTCGCTCAGGCCGAGCACGCCGCCATCGTGCATGCGATTTCGCAGAGAGACGGCGAGAAGGCTGACCGTCTGGCGCGCACCCATGTCCTGAATGCGCTCGAGACCCGTCGCGCGATCCTGACGAAAGAGCGGGAGCTGGAGGCGCGCCGCGAACAGGACGGTGTCTGAACCGGCCTGCGAGCGAGGCTGATCTTGTTGCTTGCAGCGCCGCTTCGTTCGGCCTCCTAACTCTTATTAGTTTCCATATCCGGCTGTTTTTACGAGGTTTTTCCCGGAAAACCAGATCGCCTCGAATTATCTTGCATTCCATTGTATACATTGGTATCCATCAGAATACAGAAGTTCAGAAGACGTAGGCGGGAAGGAACCGAAATGAACGAAGAGTTCGACGTGATCGTCGTTGGCGCGGGAAATGCCGCTCTGGCTGCGGCTGTCTCAGCGAAAGAAAACGGCGCGGATCGTGTCGTCGTTCTCGAGAAAGCTCCCCGCGAAATGCGAGGCGGCAACACGCATTGGAGCGGCGGTGTCCTGCGCTTCGCCTATGACGAGCCGCGCGAGATCGGCGCTCTGCTGCCGGGCATCGAAGACGAGTTCGAGAATTTCTACGACGGCATTTCTCCCTACACGCAGGAAGACTTTCACGGCGATCTCGTGCGCGTCACCAACGGACGCACCGATCCGACCTTGTCTCGTCTGCTCGTGTCGAACTCGCAGGCGACCGTGCGCTGGATGAAGGATACCGGCGGCATCAAGATGGAGCCGGCGATCAGCTTGTCCGCCGTCAAGAAGGACAACGTGATGGTCTGGGCGCGCGGCCTCGTCGTGCGCGCGGCGCACGAGGGTGTCGGCCTGTCGCGCAGCTGGTTTTCGACCTGCGAGCGCATGGGGATCGAGATTCGCTACGGCAACGCCGTTTCGGAGCTGCTCGTCGACGACAATGGCCGCGTCGTCGGCGTCAAGACCAAGGACGACGAAGGCGTCCGCTCGCTCGGCGCGAAAGCCGTCGTGCTCGGCTGCGGCGGGTTCGAGGCGAACGTTCAGATGCGCACGCAGCACATCGGTCCGCTGGTCGGCGCCGCGAAGGTTCGCGGGACGCCTCACAACCAGGGCGACGGTCTGCGGATGGCGCTCGCCATCGGCGCCATGCCGTGGGGACAGTGGAGTGGCTGCCATGCAACGCCGATCAGCGCGGATTGGGGCGACTTCGCGCCGCGCGAGATGACCGACCGCAGCAATCGTCTGTCCTACGTCTATTCGGTGATGATCAATCGCAAGGGCAAGCGCTTCGTCGATGAAGGCGAAGACGGCGCGCTGTTCACCTACGCCAAATTCGGCCGCGCCATTCTGGCCGAGCCGGGCGCCAAGGCGTATCAGCTGTTCGACAGCAAGGTGATCCACCTGCTCGAGCCGCGCTATTCGACCAGCGATCCCATCAAGGCGAACTCCCTCGCAGATCTGATCGAGCAGCTCGATATCGACGACAAGGCGCAGGCGCTCAGGACCGTCCAGCAGTTCAACGATCACGCCCGCGCGCCGGACGAAGGCTTCGATCCCACGAAGAAGGACGGCGTTTCGACCAAGGGTCTCGATCTCGAAAAGACCAACTGGGCCCTGAAGCTCGACAAGCCGCCCTATTATGCCTACAGCGCGACGGGCGGAATCACCTTCACGTTCGGTGGCCTCAAGATCAACGAGAACGCCGAGGTGATCGGCACCGACTGGCGTCCGATCAAAGGATTGTACTGCTGCGGCGAACTCGTCGGCGGTCTGTTCTACGACAACTATCCGGCGGGCACCGGCCTCGTCTCGGGCGCAACATTCGGCAGGATCGCAGGCCGAAACGCAGCTGCGCAGCAGGGCGTTGCGCCGGTCGCAGCGGTGGCGTCGCGATGAGCGCCGGCACCACGATGTCGAGACCTGATGCCTGGGCCGAACGCCTGGCGGAGCAGATCAGCTCTTTCGATTCAGCGCAGCGAGATGCAAAAGCTGCAGCAAAGGCCAAGGCAGCGGTCATCACAGCGTTCGGTCGGGCGCTGTCCGGCGCGTCGGCCGCCATCACGAAGGCGCTGCTGGGTGCCTCCGGCGTCGCGATGAGCGGGGGAGCGTCGCTCGTCTTCGGCACCGAGCGACGCACGAGCGCGGTCGATGCTGCGTTGATCAATGCCGCAGCTGCGGTGGCCGGAGCCGAAGCATCGCGCGATGCTGCGAATTCGGCCTGGATCGTGGCGCTCTTCGGGCTTTGCGAGGAGCGCGGAAAAACCGGGCAAGACCTGCTGGATGCGCTGATATCGGGCGCGGAGGCCGCTCATCTTCTTGTGCCGGTGCTGTCAAAGGAAGGTGACCAGCTCCGAGCCGCCTTGTTCGGCGCCGTCGCGGCCGCTGCGCGCGTGCTCGAATTGAGTCGCCCGAAGATTGCAGCCGCGCTGCTGATGGCAGGGATGGCGAGTGTCGACAGTCCTGCCGCCGGACCGGTCGGAGCAACGTCGCTCATGGTTGGTCTGAGCCTTCGCAGCGGCCTGCTGGCCGCTCTGCTCGCCGAAGCCTTGGACGAAGCGTCCTGCGCCGAGATGATCGGGAGCGAAGGAAAGGCGATTCCTGGTCTGGTCTCGAATGATGGAGCGCCAGGAGAGGCCGCTTTCGATCTTCTTGCAGTTCAATCACCGCCAGGAGCCGATCTCTGGGAGCAGTTCGAGCGGCAAGCCGGCGCTGCCCTGCCACGCGACTATATCGCTCCGCTGTTCGAACGGCTCGAGACGATCGACAAGGTCAAGGACCTCACGACGGTCTCGCGTCTGTTGCAAGCGCGCGGCACTCAGGCGCCGCCGAAGAAAGTCGTCTTCGCCGCGCGAGGAACGCACGAGCCGGAGGAGACGACCTGGGTTCCCTGAACCCGCGCATGAACGCGGCGCGGCCAGGCGGCGTCGCAACGACAAAGCCTTACCTGAGACAACAAGAGCAAGGCCGACAAAAATATCATCTGGGGAGAGATTGGAATGAAGCGTCTTGAGTTGGTTGCCGTACTCGCCGCATCGGTCATGTGTTCTGCGGCCAGGGCCGAAGACAGTGTCACGATCGGCGTGCACGCCAGTTTTTCCGGTGCCGGTGCCGCGTTTGCGGAGGGCATGCTCGCCGCCACCGACTTTGCTGCCGAGGATGTCAACAAGGGTGGCGGCCTCGAAGTCGCCGGCAAGCGCTACAAGATCCTGATCAAGCAGTATGACGACCGCTACCGCGCTGCCGACGCGGTCACTGCGATGGATCGCCTGATGATCCAGGACGGAATTCACTTCGTGGTCGGACCGATGGGCTCGGCTGCGGCCGTGGCGACCAAGGATCAGACGACGTCCGGAAAAGTCATCACCATGACGCTGGCCTTCACGCCGCGGGCGCTTGGCGCTGATGCGCCTTTCGCGTACCGGCCGGTCATCACCACCGGCGAATTCTCCGATCCGCAGGTGGCCTGGCTCATGAAGAACACGTCCGCCAAGCAGGTCGTGTCGCTGCTTCCCAATGACGAAACCGGACAGCAAATTGGCGTGGCGAATTTCAACTCCTATGCCAAGGCCGGCGCGAAGCTACAGGTCGAGTATTTCGAGCGTGAGCGCGTCGACTTCGTGCCGATTCTGACTCGCCTTCTGACCAAGGCCGACGGGCTAGAGCTTGGCGGCAATTCCCCGACCACCGCGGGGCTCATTCTCAAGCAGGCCCGCGAACTGGGCTACCGCGGTCCGGTGTTCGTCACGGGCGGCGATGTCGCCGCCGAGATGCTGAAGGTGGCGGGCAAGGATGCGGCTGAAGGCGTCTACGTGCACCTGCCCATCGATACCGGCCTGCCGGATACGGCGGCCTATGTCGCCCGCTTCAGGGCCAAGTATGGGCCGAACATGAACGGGTTCAGTCCGTTCTTCTATGCCGGCCTGCAGATGCTGTTCACGGCGATGAAGAAGGCCGGGACCGTTGACGACACGACCAAGATCGCGACGACGCTCGATGGACTGTCCGACGTACCCACGGCGATGGGCAAGGCGGGCTGGACCGGCGAGCAGAAGTACGGGATCAAGCACCAGATCGATCTCCCATTCTATGTCGGGCAGATGAAAGACGGCGTCGTGACCAAGGTGGCAACCTGCGACGTCAACGCGTGCAAATAAGCGACCGCTGGAACAGGTGAGGTGCGCCTGCGCCTCACTGACACGATTGGAGTCGTCATCCCGTGAGCATGGATATCATCCTGGTCCAGACGATCGTGAACGGCCTTATGGTCGGCATGATCTATGTGCTGATGGCCATCGGATTCACCATGGTGTTTGGCATCATGCGCATCGTGAATTTCGCGCATGGCGAGTTCTACATGGCCGGCGCATTCCTGTTCGCGATCCTTTACGGCAGCAACGGTTTGCCGTTCTCCATCAGTGTCCTGCTGGCCATCGGCGCCACGGCCTTGCTGGGACTGCTGATGGAGCGGATCGTGTTCCGCAAGTTTCGCGGCAACGAGCTGAACGGGATGATCGCGTCCGTCGGCGTCGCGCTCATCCTCCAGAACAGCGCGCTGCTGATGTGGGGATCGTCCGCACGCACCGTGCCGCCGGTCGTATCAGGGGTGCTGTCCGTTGGCGGCATCGTATTCCCCTGGTCGCGACTGGTCGTCATCATCGGAGCGATCGTCGCCGTCGTGTCGCTCAATCTGCTGATCGGCCATACAAGGATTGGCCGGGCCATGCGCGCCGTAGCCCAAGACGCCGAGATCGCCCAGGTGCAGGGCATCCGCGTCGACGTCATCTTTCCCGTCGCGTTCGTGCTGGGCGTGAGCCTTGCGGCATTCGCTGGCGTTCTCATGGCCCCGGTCCTGTCCGTCTCTCCGTTCATTGGACTTGCGCCGACGCTGAAAGCCTTCGTGATCGTCGTCATCGGTGGGCTCGGCAGCGTTCCCGGCGCCGTGGCGGGCGGATTGCTGATCGGCTTGATCGAGAGCTTCGCCGGCACATTCGTGAGCGCTTCGCTGTCCGAGATCCTTCAATTCCTGGTCGTGATCGCCGTCGTGTTGCTGCGTCCGCAAGGCCTGCTGGGGCGAAAGGAGCGTGAGGCGTGAATCCTCCCACAACCAAGCCGATGTCCTATGTCGGAGTTGCGGTGGCCGTCGGTCTCGCCGTGCTGCTGCCCTGGTTCGCTCCGAACCAGTTCTATATCCATCTGGCGACCGTCGGCTGCATCAACCTGATGCTCGTGCTGGGCCTTGCCATCATCGCGCGGGCGGGGCAGCTGTCCATGGGCCATGGCGGCTTTGCGCTGGTCGGCGGATATGTCTCGGCGTTGTTGTCGATGAAGGGCTGGCCGCCCCTGCTGACCCTCTTCATCGCTGCGGCCGTCTCGGCCGTCATCGCAGCGGCCCTTGGCTGGATCATCCTGCGTTTGCGCGGCGTGTATTTCGTGCTGGTCGCCTTTGCGTTCAGCCAGATCGCGGTGCTGCTGGCGCTGGACATGAGCTCGATCACCGGTGGTGCAAACGGCCTCGTCGGCGTGCCCCCGATTTCGATCTTCGGCTACGTCCTTCGCGCCAAGCCGCAATTCTATCCGTTCGCGCTCTTTTGTGCGCTGACGACGCTGCTGTTGACCTGGCTGCTCTATCGCTCGCCGCTTGGTACGATGATGGCGGCGACCGCCGAGAACCAGCGGCTCACCGAATCGAGCGGCATCGATACGCATCGCGTCCAGGTGATTGCCTTCACGGTCGGATCCGGCATCGCGGGCTTCGCCGGTGCATTGTCGACGCACTATCTCCGATTCATTTCGCCGGATTCTTATACGTTCTGGGAGTCGGTTTCCTACCTGACCATGCTGGTCGTGGGCGGACGGGACGGGGTGCTGGGGCCGGTCGTCGGGGTTCTCGTGCTGACGCCGCTGCCGGAGCTCCTCCGCTCCACCGAAGGACTGCAGCATATCATCTACGGGGCCGTGCTCGTGCTCTGCCTGATGTTCGTTCCGAACGGGCTCGCGAGCCTCATTCAGACCTGGCGTTCGCGCCAACGGGCTACGACAACCAGCGCTGCGCGCGTGGCCGAGGAAGTGCCATGAGCATGCTCGAAGTCGATAGCTTGAAGCGTTCCTTCGGCGGTCTTGTCGCCGTTCGAAACGTATCCTTCGAGGTCAACGAGGGCGACTTTCTCGGCCTCATCGGACCGAACGGCGCCGGCAAGACCACGCTGTTCAACGTGATTTCGGGCGTTCTCAGTCCATCGGCGGGCATCGTGCGGTTCCTGGGGCGGGACATTTCCGGGCAGCCGGCCAATCAAACGGTTCGCCAGGGGCTTTCGCGGACCTTCCAGGCTGCGACCATCTACCCGGAGGCGACGGTCATCGAAAATGTCGCGCGTGGCACGCTGGCCTCGAAGCTGACCGGCCTGTGGGGAGGGTTTCTCTCGAACAAATGGCGGGCGGCGGCCGAAGAAAAAGCGCACCGTGTGCTCGATCTGTTCGGGCTGACACGCCGCGCCGGCCTGAAGGCACGCGAACTGTCCTATGGCGAGCAGCGCCGCCTCGGCGTCGCAATCGCGCTTGCCAGCGAGCCCAGGCTCCTGATGCTCGATGAGCCGGTCGCCGGCCTCAATCCGGAGGAGGCGGCCGAGCTCGCCTCGGTTCTCCGCCGGGTCAAGTCCGAGCGTGGCGTCACGATGGTGATGGTCGAGCATCACATGCGTACCGTCATGGGCCTCTGCAATCGCGTCGTGGTGCTCGATCACGGGACGCTGATCGCACAGGGAACGCCTGCGGAAGTCGTCTCGAACCCGGTCGTGATCGAGGCATATCTCGGCAAGGAAGCGGTCCATGCTTGACGTTCGCGGAATAAACGTCGCCTACGGTCCGCTCACGGCGGTCCGCAACTTGAGCCTGTCCGTCGCCGACGGAGCGATCGTCTCCCTCATCGGTTCGAACGGAGCGGGCAAGACCACCACGATGAAGGCCATCATCGGCCTGAAGCCCGTGAGTGGCGGAGAGATCTATTTCGACGGCAAGCGCATCGATGGGGCCTCCGCGCCGCAGCGCGTTGGGCGTGGTATCGCACTGTCGCCCGAAGGACGGCGTGTGTTCCCGCAGATGAGTGTGCTCGACAATCTTCTGGTGGGTGGCTATTCGCAGAGGGACAAGGCGGACCAGAGAAAGACGCTGGACCAGATTTACGGATATTTTCCCCGCCTCGTGGAGCGAAGGGGCCAGATGGCCGGTTCGCTGTCGGGCGGCGAGCAGCAGATGGTGGCCATCGGCCGCGCGCTGATGGCCAGGCCGCGGCTGTTGCTGCTGGATGAACCGTCGCTCGGGTTGGCTCCGATCATTGTCGACGAGATCGCGCGCATCATCGTCGAGATCAACCGCGATATCGGCATGTCGATCATCCTGGTCGAGCAGAATGCAAAGCTTGCATTGAATCTCTGCAACGATGCGTATGTGCTGGAGACCGGCGCGGTCGCGCTGAGCGGGAAGGGCAAGGATCTTCTGGCCAGCGATTACGTGCGGCGCGCCTATCTCGGCATCTGAATGTGTCTGTCCAAAAATTCCGGAGTTTTGTTATGACTGGCTCTTCGACTTTCGGCTTCATCGGCTTGGGCGTCATGGGTGAACCCATGTGCCGGCACCTCGTGCAGAAGACGAAGCAGAAGGTCCTGATCCACGACATCAACACCGAGCCCGTGGCGCGCCTGGTTCAAGCCGGCGCGGTCGACGCCGGCTCGATCGCGGGACTCGCCAAAGCCGATGTCGTCTTCATTTCCATGCCGAGCGGCGAGCACCTGAAGAAGATATGCGAGATGCCGGGAGGGCTCCTGGAGTTCGCCCGCGCCGGCCAGACCATCGTCGATCTCTCGACCAGCCCGCTGAAACTGACCCGCGAGCTGGCCGGCGCCTTCGGCGCAAAGGGAGCCGACTATGCCGATGCGCCCGTTGCACGGACGCGGGCGGCGGCCGAAGCGGGGACGCTTGCGATTTCAGTGGGGGCGACCGCGGAGGTGTTCGCGCGCATCGAGCCGTTGCTGCGCTGTTTTGCCAGCGAAGTGACCCATTGCGGCGACGTCGGATCGGGCCAGGTGGTGAAGATCCTCAACAACATGGTCGTGGTCGGGACCGTGACCGCGCTGTGTGAAGCCGCCGCGATCGCAAAGTCGGCGGGCGTATCCACCGAAACCTTGTTCGACGCCTTCTCCAAGGGCTCGGCCGACAGCTTTGCGCTGCGCAATCACGGTTACAAGGCGGTGTTGGCTCAGGAGTTTCCGGAGCGGGTGTTCTCGACCGATTATATGCACAAGGACGTTTCCTACGCGCTCGATATGGCAAAGGACGCAGGGATCGAGGCGAGGGAAGCGGCGCTCGGCGCCAGTCTTCTGACTGAAGCCTCTCGAGCCGGCTTTGGCGCCAATTACTGGCCGGTCATCGTCAAGATCATCGAGCGCGCGAAGAAGTCGTGATCGATATGCGACGGCGGCCGGGCGCCGCCTCGCAGGTTCAAGCAATAGAAGACGATCAATGGGAGGGTTCTGTGCGGGTATTGGTGTTGGCGATCGCGCTGTTCGTTTCACATTGGAACCAGGCAGCCGCGGCGGAAAGCTATCCCTCGCAGCGCATCACCGTCATCGCCCCGTTCGCCCCCGGCAGCGGCACCGACGGCGTTGCGCGCATCGTGTTTCAGCGGCTGTCTGAGCTGCTGAAGACGACGATCGTCATCGACAACCGGGTCGGCGCGAACGGGGCGCTGGGTGCGACGGCTGCCGCGCGCTCCGCGCCTGACGGCTACACATTGCTGGTCGGCGGCACGTCCACGCACGCGGCCAATCCCAGCATGCTGAAATCGATCCAATACGATCCCGTCGCCGACTTTGCCCCGATTTCGCAGTTTGGCCTGTTTCCGTATTTTCTGATCATCGACCCCGGATTGCCGGTCAAGAACGTGGCCGACCTCGTGGCCCTCGCGAAGAGCAAGCCCGGCACTCTGACGTTCGGATATGCCAATGCGCTTGGCCAACTATCCGGCGAAGCGTTCAAGCGGCGGGCGGGGATCGACATTGCCGCCGTCCCCTATCGAAACAGCCCGCAAGTCGTCACCGACATCATCGCACAACGCGTGTCCATGACATTCATGGATATGGCGCCCGCGGTCTCCCAGGTCGAGGCCGGTCAGGCCCGCGCGCTCGCGACCATAAGTCCGGACCGCGCGTCGCGTTTCCCCGATATCCCGACCATGAAGGAGGGAGGTGTCACGTTCATCAATATTTCCGCATGGAGCGGGCTCTTTGCTCCCAAGGATACGCCGCCCGAGATCGTTGCAAAACTCGCCGAAGGCGTGCGCGAGGTGCTCGCAGAACCCGAGATCCGCAAACGCCTCGCCGATATCGGCTTCGAGGCGCAGTGGATCGGGCCGGCGGATTTCGCCAAGCATGTCAAGGATGACATGGAGCTATGGGCGACGACAACGAGGGAAGCCGGCATCGAGCGCCAGTGAGTGATGACATGTCCGAGTATGAAATCTACGCGATCCGGTACGCCAGGAAGGACGAGCGTCGCTCGTCGGAGAACTTCATCGAGAACGACGCGCCGGGCACCCCGATGCCATTGGACTTCTTCGTCTGGGCGCTGGTTGGCCGGGACCGTACGGTGGTCGTCGATACCGGCTTCGACGAGAGGGCCGGCAAGGCGCGCAACTATGCCGTCACGCGACCGGTCGCCGAGGGGCTGAAGCAGATCGGGATCACCCCCGAGAGCGTCAAAGACGTCATCCTGACCCACATGCACTGGGACCATGCCGGCAATCACGATCTGTTTCCGCAGGCCCGCTATCACGTGCAGGAGCGCGAGATGCATTTCTGCACCGGCCGCTGCATGTGCGATGCCCAGCAAAGCAGGGCGTATAACGCGGAGGATGTCAGTTACATCGTCAGGCGAAACTTCGAAGGCCGCGTGACCCTTCACGATCCAAATTCCGATTTCGACGACGGAATATCGCTGCATTGGCTGGGCGGCCACACCGCAGGACTCCAGGTCGTGAGGGTGAAGACGCGCCGCGGGCACGTCGTGCTCGCCTCCGACGCTTCGCACTATTACGCCAACATCCTGCAGCGTCGGCCATTCCCGGTGCTGTTCGACATGAAGCAGATGCTGAACGGATTCGCGGTCATCCAGAAACTGGCCGACAGCCCGTCCCACATCATTCCAGGCCACGACCGGCAGGTGCTGTCGCTATTCCCTGCCGCGCGCGAAGGGCTCGACGGGATCGCGCGATTGGACGCCGATCCGATCGGACATCCCGCCTGAAACCCAATCAATCGAGAAGAAGGCCAGCGCGGGACGTGCTGTCCGGACCGGACACACAACAATTCGCCAATTGCGGAGATGACGGATCATGCCAATGAAGAAGTACGGGATTGCCATCGCCAACGAAACGGTGACCGCGGCGAACCAGGAATGGTTTTCCGCCATCAATCCCTATAGCCGCGAGGAATGGGCGTTGGTGCCGCAGGCGACCTCCGCGCAGGTCGCCGATGCGATCGCGGCAGCCAGGAGAGCCTATGACGCCGTCTGGAGCAAGACGACCGGGCTCGCCCGGGCGAATTTGCTGAACAGGCTGGCCGATTTGCTCGACGCGCAAGCCGAGCGCATGGCCATCATGGAGAGCACCGACAACGGCAAGATCATCCGCGAGACGCACGGGCAGATGCATTTTGCCGCGCGCGCCTACCGGTTTTTCGCGGGCTGCGCCGACAAGATCTTTGGCGACACCATTCCGCTGGACCAGCGCGATGTGTTCGACTTCACGCGTCGGGAGCCGATCGGCGTTGCGGTTCTCATCACCGCCTGGAATTCGCCGATGGGCCTGCTCGCCAACAAGCTCGCTCCGGCGCTCGCGGCTGGCAATTGCGTCGTCATCAAGCCATCCGAGCATGCGTCCGTGACGACGCTGGAATTCGCCGAACTGGTCCGGGAGGCCGGCTTTCCGGCCGGTGTCGTCAACGTCGTGACCGGCGACTACAGGACGGGGCAGGCGCTGCTCACGGGCGACCGAATCGATCGGGTCAGTTTCACGGGGAGCCCGAATGTCGGTCGACAGATTGCAGCGGAGGCCGGGCGCTCGCTTGTCCCGGTGACGCTCGAGCTGGGTGGAAAGTCTCCCAACGTGATATTCGAGGATGCGGATCTCGATAAGGCGACGGTTGGTGCTCTCGCCGGCATTTTCGGTGCAACGGGGCAAACCTGCATCGCTGGCTCGCGGTTGCTTGTTCAGCGTTCGATCCATGATGAGATCGTGAAGCGGCTCGTCGCCCGCGCTCGGAAGATCAGGCTGGGCAACCCCTTGGACAAGACGACCGATATGGGAACGGTGGCGAACGAGCCGCAGTTCGACCGGATCCTCAAATGCATCGGCGATGCCCAGAAGGAGGGAGCGGTTCTCGCTTGCGGCGGAAAGCCTGCGACAGGCGGTGATCTGGGGAAGGGTCTCTTCATCGAGCCGACCATCTTCACCGCTGTCGAGAACAGGATGACGATTGCCCAGGAAGAGGTGTTCGGGCCCGTGCTCTCGATCATTCCCTTCGACACCGAGGAACAGGCGATCAGTATTGCGAACGACAGCAAGTATGGCTTGGCGTCCGGAGTCTGGACGACGAACCTGTCGCGCGCGTTGCGCGTCTCGCGGGCGGTCCACGCAGGAACTGTTTGGGTGAACACTTACCGTGCCTCCAGCGCCATGGCTCCTTTCGGCGGGTTCAAGGATTCCGGATTTGGCAAGGAGCGCGGCGTCGCGGCACTGGACGAATTCCTGCAGACCAAGAACGTCATGATCGATTTTTCAAACGAAGAGCGTGATCCGTTCGCTCTCAAGATGTGAGGCGAACATCGCAAATCGTCTGAGAGACAAGGGCAAGAATATTTCGTGAATAGAGCGGCGCGAATGCCGCTCCCTGCAATCTCCAGAGACGTCGTTGGTCTTTCTGGAGACAAGCGGCGGTCGATGAGATCGCCGTCGCCCTTCTGGGCGTCTCCTCCCTGGACTTGTGCTCCGCGGTCAACATGGCTGCGGAGCTCCTTTCCCTGGCACATCGCACGATCGACGCCTCGCGGATGAGGACGGAGAGGCAATTTCCTCGTCCAAGCAACGTCGGCCAGCAGGGAGGGGGCTAGCGGCCCGTCGTCGGCGACCGAGCCAATAAAATGCATTATCTGCAGGACTCAAGGCGGCTTTCACGGTCTGCACGTGCCCGTTTTTGCGAATTTTCGGCCCTCATCTCCAAATATCGCTGAAAATCTCAGGAATCAGGCGTTGACCGCCGCCAAATAGAATGCATTATGCATTTCATGTTGGTCACCGAAGCCCAGGGCAAGGCGCTGCTGCGCGCCGCTGCCGTCACCACACCTTCAAGCCACGAGCTCCGATCGCTGGACGAGGTCCGCGATTGCCGGGTCGATTTCCCGGTTGCCGTGAAGGCGCAAGTCGCCGCCGGAGGGCGCGGCAAGGCCGGCGGGATTCAAAAGGCGAATTCTCCGGCTGAACTGGAAAGCGCGTTCGCTGCCATCATGGGAATGCGGTTCGGCGGCGAGGCGCCAGCGTCCGTGCTGGTTGAATCCTGGCTGGACATCGAGCGCGAGCTCTATCTCGCAGTGGCGATCGACAGCCGCGTCGGCGGGTTTAGCGTGCTCTATTCGCCGCGCGGCGGGATTAACATCGAGGATGGACCGCCGCCGCTGAGCTATCCGGTCGGGCTCGCCCGCAATTTCCGCGCCCACGCCTTTCGTGCGCTCCTCGAGCCCGTGGAGAGCGATGCCAAGGTGCGCGAGCGCGTGATCTCCACGGCGCGGCGCCTGCTCGAGATCGCCCAGGCCAACGAATGCACGACGGTCGAAATCAATCCGCTGGTCGTCTCCCGCGGCGGCGCGTTGATCGCGGCGGACGCCAAGGTCGTCCTCGACGAGGCCGCCGCCTTCCGCAGAGCCGCAACCGCGGCGACCATTGCGACCGCGCGCGACAAGGCCGAGCGCGAGATCCGGCTGTGCGAAGAGGCCAACCTGATGCTGGTCTGGCTCGACGGCGAGATCGGCCTGATCTCGGGTGGCGCCGGCATGACGATGGCCGCGATGGACGCGATCGACGGCGCCGGCGCGCAGCCGGCCTGCTTCCTCGACGTCAGCGGAAATCCGACCCCGGCGGGCTTCGGGCTTGCCTTCGATCTGCTCGACCGCGCACCGAACGTGAAAGGCATTCTGGTCAGCATGTTCGGTGGCGGGCTGCACACCGATCGTGTGGCGAGAACCCTCGTCGAGCTTCTGGCCAGGCGAGCGTCCTCGAAGCCGGTGACGCTGCGCCTCAACGGTACGCGCAGCGATCTGGCGACGACGATCCTCGGCGAAGCCGGCCACCGCAACCATGCGACGCTGGAGATGGCCGTCGCCGACATCGTGAAGAAAGTTGCGGGAGCGCGGTCATGAGCATTCTCCTCGACTCCGATGCGCGCGTGCTGATCGTCGGCATCACCGGCAAGTTCGGGACGTTCTCGGTGAAGGATCTCGCGCAGAGCCACACAAGGGTCGTTGCCGGCGTGGCGCCGGGGCGCGGCGGTCAGGCCATCGAAGGCATTCCGGTGTTTTCGAGCGTCGCGGCTGCGATGCAGGAAACGCACGCCAATGCGGCGCTGATCTATGTGCCGGCCATGGTTGCGCTCGACGCGGTGCTGGAGACGATCGAGGCAGGCTGTCCGCTGATTGCCTATCCCGGCGACGGGCTTCCGGTGCTCGATGCCATGGAGATGCGTGCGGCAGCGCTGGAGCACGGCGCGCATCTGGTCGGGCCGAATTCGCCCGGCCTGATTTCGCCCGGCAAGGCCAAGCTCGGCTTCATGCCCTCATTCTGCTACGCGCCCGGGCCGATCGGCGTGATCTCCCGAAGCGGCTCGCTCTCTTATGAGGCCTGTTTCCGCCTGTCGCAGGCCGGCTTCGGCCAGACCAGCGTCATCGGCATCGGCGGCGATCCGGTGCGCGGCGTCAATGCCGCTGAAGCCATCGCGCTGTTCCACGACGATCCGGAGACGCGCGCCATCATCTATCTCGGCGAGATCGGCGGCTCGGAAGAATACGCGCTCGCCGACTATGCAAAGCGACCGGATGCAAAGCCGTCGGCGGCGCTTCTGGTCGGCCGCACCGCGCCCGCCGGCAAGAAGATGGGACATGCCGCCGCGATGATCGGCTCCTATGCCGATAGCTGGGCGGCCAAGGTCGAGGCACTCGACCGCGCCGGCGTGGTGATCGCGCGTGACCTCGACGGCCTTTCGGCTGCGGCGGCTTCCGCATTGGCCCGCGCGATGAAACCCGCAGCCTAGCAAACCTCAAACTCATAACAGGGAATGGAGACCACAATGGCAGACGTCATGGAAAAAGAGGTCGGTCACGCACCGGCGGAGGGAAAGATCACCGACGAGGCGATCGCGCAGGCGCGCAGCATGATCGGTCTCCAGCTTCGCCCCGAAGGCCCGTACCTTCAGGATGCGACCGAAGACACCATCCGCAATTTCTGCAACGGCATCGGCGATCTCAATCCGCTCTACCGCGATGCCGAGCACGGACGCCAGAGTCGCTACGGCACCAATGTCGCCCATCCCATGTTTCCGATGGCGTTCGGCTGGATCGGCCGGACCCGCTGGGGCCTGCCCGGTGTGCACGGCTTCTACGCCGGCAACGACTGGGAGCTGTTTCGCCACATCCGTCCCGGCGATCGCATCACGGCGATCGAGCGCGTCGTCGGCATCGAGGAGAAGGAGAGCAAGTTCTCCGGCCGCCTCGTGCTGCAATATGTCGAAGCGACCTATTCCAATCAGCGCGGCGACATCGTGGCCCGCGCGCTCGGCACCTGCACCCGCCACGAGCGCAAGGCCGCGCGCGATGCCGGCAAGTACAAGGACGTCAAGCCATACGAATACACCGCGGACGAGTTCGCGGCGCTCGACGAGGCGATCCTGAAGGAAGACGAGCGGATGCGCGGCACCGCGGTCCGCTACTTCGAGGACGTCAACGTCGGTGACGAACTGCCGCCGATCGTGCGCGGGCCGCTGTCGCTGATGGACACGATGGGATTCCTCGTCGGCTGCGGCCGCGGCCACACCCACGGCATCGTGCTGAAATCTGCCGTCAAGCATCCCGGTCATTTCTTCCGCAATCCCGAGGCCGGCGGCGGCATCGAATATACCGGCATCGGTCATCACCGCGAGTCCGTTGCCAAGGAGGTCGGCGTTCCCGGCACCTATGATTACGGCCCGCAGCGTTCCTCCTGGCTCGCGAGCCTCGTTACCAACTGGATGGGCGATGCGGCGTTCTTGAAGCGCGTGCGCACCGAGATGCGGCGCTTCAACACCATGGGCGACTCGACCTGGTGCAAGGGCAAGGTCAGCAAGAAGTACGTCAAGGACGGTTTTGCGCTGGTCGATCTCGAGATCTGGGGCGAGAACCAGCGCGGTGAACTGACCACGCCCGGCCTTGCCACCGTGATGCTGCCGTCGCGCGAGGTGAAGAACCGCGTGTTCTTCGACGGTTCGGCACTCGAGCTGGAGCTGCCGACGATCCGCTAGAGCGGACGCCAAGAATGTCCCGGGAGCACGATACGCAGTCTCGCATCGTGCTCCCGAAAACGCCGGCCAATAACAAAAAGGGGAAGCGTTGCCATGATGGACGAGGCCGTTGCGCCGCTGCTCGCCGGGGTGACCGTCGTCGAGCTCTCGCGCGGAGTTGCGGCTGGCTACGCCGGCCGGCTGCTCTCGACCCTCGGCGCCGAGACGGTTCTGATCGAGCCGCCGGACGGCAATCCGCTTCGTCTTGAGCCGCCGTTTCTTCCGCCGGCGGGGGAAGCCAGCGCGCTGTTCGCCTTCCTGGCTGCAGGAAAGAGGAGCGTGATCTGCGATCTCGAAACGGCAAGCGGGCGGGCAGGGCTGTCCGCCCTGCTGGCGACGGCCGATGTCTTCATCCACGACCTGCAGACCGACGAACGTGCGGGCCTCGAACTCGACGAACAGTCTCTTCGGGCGCGGTATCCAAAGCTGATCGACGTGTCGGTGCTGCCGTTCGGTGCCGTCGGGCCGAAGGCCGGCTGGGAGGCCGAGGAGATCAACCTGATTCACGCCTCGGGCGAAGGCTTCCTGCTGCCCAACGGCCTTGCCGCCGAGCTCTTCCCCGATCGTCCGCCGTTGAAAGTCTACGGGCATTTCGCCGAATACCAGGGCGGTGTGGTGGCGGCGCTCGGCGCGCTGTCGGCGTTGATCGGCCGTGAGCATGGTGGAGCCGAAAGCGTCGATGTCTCCGTGCAGGACGCCGCGCTTGCGGTGGGCGCATTTGCGCTCCAGCGTTTCGGCGACGGTTCGTTGGAACACCGCCGCACGCGCTCGTTCAAGTATGGCGGCGTGCTCGAATGCGCCGACGGCTATGTCGAGCTGCTGACGCTCGAGGAGCGGCAGTGGCGCGGCCTGGTCGAACTGATGGGCCGTCCGGACTGGATGCTCGACCCCGCACTCGCGGACCAACTGGAGCGCAGCCGTCGTGGTGCCGAGATCAACCGCGCCGTTCGTGCCTGGGCACGCGAACAACAGACCGCGGATATCGTCGCGCGAGCCCAGGCGCTCGGCGTCCCCATGGCGAAATATGCGAGCCCTGCCGAAGTGCTGTCCGGCGACCACGAGCGCGCGCGGGAGCTGTTTCAGCCGGTGAAGATTCCGGGTGCCGGCTCCTTGCCGGTGCTGTCGGCGCCGCTCCACGTCGATGGCGCGGCGCTGCGCTTGAAAGCCGGGCCGCCGCGGCTGGGCGAACATCAGCATCTGATCACGACCAGCCGCCACCGCGATCGGTCGCGCGTCGCTGCGGAGGCCTCATGAAACCGCTCGCCGGAGTTCGTATCGCCGACTTTACGCTGCACGCGGCGGGTCCGTTCTGCACACACATCCTGTCGCAGCTCGGTGCGGAGTGCATCAAGGTCGAGAGCGCGGCGCGACCCGACATCTTCCGAAAGCCGCATCCGGTCTATGGCCGGATGGGGCCGGCGAGCTTCGATCAGGTCGCGTCCAACAAGCTCTCGGTGCGCATCAATCTGAAGGACGCCAGGGGCGTCGCGCTGGCCAGGAAGCTCGTCGGCGCAAGCGACCTCGTCTGCGAGAGTTTCCGGCCCGGCGTGATGGAGCGGCTCGGTCTCGGTTATGCCGCGCTGGCCGCGCTGAAGCCGTCGGTGGTGATGGTGTCCGTGTCCTCGTCCGGCCAGAGCGGCCCGGATTCGCATTTCGCCGGCTATGCGCCGCTGTTCGGAGCCTGGGGTGCGCTTGGCTATCTCACGGGTTACGAAGACGGCCCGCCGGTCGAGATGCGGCATGTGATGGATCACAGCGTCGGCATGAATGCGGCGATGGCGGCGGTGGCCGCCGTGTATCGCCTGCGTCGCACAGGCCGTGGCGGACATGTCGACGTGAGCGCGCGCGAAGTTGCCTGCTCGCTGGTGGGCGAGGCGTTGCTGTTCGCCGCGGCGGGAGGAAGCCCGGTGCGGATCGGCAACGATCATCCGCGGATGGCGCCGCACGGCGTGTTCCGGACCCGCGACGAAGATCGCTGGCTGACCATCGCGGTCCGTTCCGATGACGAATGGCAGGCCTTGGCGAAGCTGATGGATGCGCCGCATCTTCTGGCTGATCCACGGTTTCAGAGCGCCGCAAGTCGGCACGAGCACCGGCGGCCGCTGCACGGCGAAATCGAGCATTGGACGATGGCCTGCACGGCCGGCGAGGCCGAGCGCATGTTGCAGGCTGCCGGGATCGCGGCGCACGTGTCCTGCAACATGGAAGACATTGCGCATGACCGGCATCTGCGTGCGCGCGGAGCCGTCATCGATGTCGAGGATGGGACCGGCCACCGTCGCGCGGCGCTGAAGGCGCCGATCCGTTTTTCGAGGTCCGACGTCGGCATGACGCGCGGCACGCCGCGTCTCGGCGAAGACGAGGATTACGTGTTCGGCGAGCTGCTCGGCCTAAGCCGCGAGGAACGCCAGAGCCTGATGGATCAGCAGGTGATTTATTGACCGCTTGAAGTGGAGTTGCCGTGATGAGCGAGAGGCAAGCGCTGACCGGAGAAGACTGGCAGGCCTGGGTCGGTCGCAAGGAGACGATCCGGGAGCAGATCGCGCCCGACCGTGTCGCAGCGCTCGGCGCCACGCTCGGCATCGAGGGACACCATGCGGCCGGCGCGCCGCTGCCGCCGGGATGGCACTGGATCTTCTTCAATCGCTTCGTGCCGCGCCATGAGCTCGGAACGGACGGCCATCCCAAGCGCGGCGGCTTCCTGCCGCCGGTGTCGCTGCCGCGCCGCATGTGGGCCGGCGGACGGCTCACTTATCACAAGCCGCTGACCATCGGCGGGGAAGGCGTGCGCGAGAGCACCATTCTCAAGGTCGAGGCTAAGTCCGGCCGTGCCGGACAGCTGGTGTTCGTGACCGTCAGCCACAGCATCTCCTGCGACGGCGCCGTGTGCATCACCGAGGAGCAGGACATCGTCTATCGCGAGGCGGCGGCGCCGGGAGCGCCTGCGCCTGCGGCCACGCCCGCTCCACAGGATGCCGCTTGGTCGGAGGAATTCCGGCCCGACACCGTGCTCCTGTTCCGCTACTCGTCGCTGACGTCGAACGGGCATCGCATCCACTACGATCAAGCCTATGCGCGGGCTGAAGAAAACTATCCCGATCTCGTCGTGCACGGGCCCCTGACGGCGACGCTGCTGCAAGGCTTTGCGGCAAAGCATGCTGGAAGGCCGCTCAAGTCGTTCGAATTCAGGGGCGTCTCGCCGCTGTTCGTGAGCTCGGCCTTCAGGCTGGAAGGCAAGAGCGACGCCAGCGTGCTGGATCTCTGGGCGAGTAGCCCCAACGGTGCGCTCGCGATGCGGGCAGCCGCACAGGTCTGAGAGCTGCTTTCGGAGCGGGCGATAACAAAAAGAGTGCAGGGGAGGTCAAGGCGATGAGATCGGCGCACCTGTCTGTTGTCCCTGCGCAAGGATGCGAGGCGGAGTGCACGCCCGCGGTCGAGCTGCGCGGCGTCGGCAAGACCTTCAGCTCGCGCAACGGCCGGGTCGAGGTTCTCAGCGGATTGAACTTCTCTCTCAACAATGGTGAGTTTCTCGCCATTGTCGGTCCGAGCGGATCGGGCAAATCGACCGTGCTGAATTTGCTCGCCGGCCTCGATCGGCCGACCGCGGGGGCCGTGCTGTGTCAGGGCGCGCCGGTTGCTGCGGCCAACACCGGGATCGGCTATCTCACGCAGCATGACAGCCTGCTGCCGTGGCGGACGGTCGAGCAGAACGTTGCCGTCCCACTGGAGCTGCGCAATGTCGACCGCACCGAGATCGCCGCGCGCGTGCGCGACTTGATCGCGCAGGTCGGCCTCGAGGGCTTCGAGCGGCATTATCCGAGCCAGCTTTCCGGCGGCATGCGCAAGCGCGCGATGTTGGCCCGCACGTTGATCTACGATCCGCCGGTGCTGCTGATGGACGAACCGTTCGGGCCGCTCGACGCCCAGCTCAAGTTGGTGCTTCAGGCCGAGCTTCTGAAATTGTGGTCGGCGCGGCGCAAGACCGTGGTGTTCGTGACCCACGACATCGTCGAGGCGATCACGCTCGCCGATCGCGTCCTGGTGTTCTCACCGCGTCCCTGCCAGATCAGGCTCGACGAGCCGATCGCCATCCCGAGGCCGCGCGAGGTGCACGAGGTGCGATTCCATCCCGCATTCGAGGAGCATTACCGCCGGCTCTGGGCCGCCCTGGAAGCGCCAGTGAGGCGGCCGTCATGAGCACAGAGGCACTGTCCGAGACGCAGGCCGAACCGGCCCTCAGCCCATCCAGCCGCGTGTGGCTCTATCGCGTGATCTTCCTGATTGCGATGCTGGCGATCTGGCAGGTCGCGTCGGGTCCGCTGCTCGACCCGTTCTGGGTCAGCAGCCCGGCAGCCGTGTTCAGGACGCTGGTGGCATGGACGGTGAGCGGCCAGCTCGGCTATCACCTGATGATCACCTTCAAGGAAACGTTCGCGGGGTTCGTGCTGGGGGCGACGGCCGGCGTGCTGTTCGCGTTGCTGGTCGGTGCGAGCGACACCCTGCATCGCACGGTCGATCCGTTCGTCACGGCGGTGTACGGCGTGCCCAAGGTCGCGCTCGCGCCGCTCTTCATCATGTGGTTCGGCATCGGGCTCGCGCCGAAGATCGTGCTGGCCGCGATCAGCGTCTTCTTCCTGGTGTTCTTCTCGACCCTGCGTGGCGTGCGCGAGGTCGACCAGAAGATGGTCGATGCGCTCCGCACCATGGGCGGAGGCAAATTCGCGGTCCAACGCATGGTGATCTTTCCGTCGGCGCTGCCATGGCTGTTCACCGGATTGAAGCTTGGGCTGCCTTACGGCTTCGTCGGCGCGGTCGCGGCCGAGATGATGGCCTCCAATGCCGGCATCGGCTACCTCACGCAAAACTCGGCGGGGCAGCTCGACACTGCCGGCGTGTTCGCCGCGCTGTTCGCGCTGATGCTCGTCACCACGCTGCTGAATGAAGCGCTCGGACGGCTGGAGAGCTGGATCTTCCGCTGGCGCTGAGAGGGAGACGGTCACAACAACAAGACAAGGGAGCACATCATGATCACGCGTCGGACGATGCTGGGTGGTATGGCCGGAGGCGCGCTGGCCGGCGCGATCACGCGAGGCCAGGCGCAAGGCGCAGGCAGGCCGGTCACGATCGCGATCGGCGGCTACACGTTCGCTTATCTGCCGCTGCTGGTGGCAACGGCGGCGGGCTTCATGAAGGACGCGGGCCTTGACGTCAGCCTGATCGACACCGGCAGCGGCACCAACAGCATGGCAGCGATCCTTGGCGGCAGCGTCGACGTTGCCGGTCTCGTGATGAGCGACGTGATCCTCGCCGTCGCCAAGGGCCAGAAGATCAACGCCTTCGCGCCGCTGATGTCGCAATATGCGAGCGACGCCGTGATCAGCCGGAAGACGGCCGAGAAGATCGGCCTTGCACCGGAGATGCCGCTGAAGGAGCGCATGGCTCGCATGAAGGGCCTGACGCTCGCGATCTCCGGTCGCGGCAGCGGCACCGACAAGATCTGGCGCTATCTCCTCTCGCTGGGTGGACTCGATCCCGAAAAGGATGTCAGCCTCACGGTGGTCAAGCTCGACAAGATGTATCTGGCGCTACGCTCCGGCCAGATCGATGGCTTCAACACGACGGCGCCTGCCAACAACCAGGCGGTGGAGGACGGCCTCGCGGTCTGGGCGGCGCGCCCGTCGCACGGAGAGGTGCCCGGCATCGAGAATTTTCTCTACACCGTGCTGTGCGGCCGGCCGGATTTTCTCGACAAGAACCCGGAGGTCGCTGCATCGCTGGTCCGCGGCATGGCCAGGGCATCGGAGCTGATCCGGAATGATCCTGCTACCGCCGGACAGCTGCTGCATGACAAATATTTTCAGCAGACGAATGTCGAGCTGATCAAGCACACGGTGTCGGATCAGCGCATGACGGTCTCGGTGCCGCCGACATTGTCGGAGCAGCAGTTCGCGCACAATATCGAGTTCGAGCTGAAATTCAGCGACGCCGTGCGCGGCGTCACCTATCAGCAGGCGATCAACCCGCGCTGGCTTGGGACCTAGCTTCTTTACCTCACCCCAGGAGGAGTGGGAGAGGGTCGCTCAGCCGAAGCTCACATCGGCGCTGGTCTTGATCGCCGCGAAGCGGGCGAGGCAGCGCAACGCGCTCTCGTGCTCGTCCGCGGTGCCGCCGGCGCAGCAGTCTTCCAACACCGTGCAGGCATAGTCGCGGTCGTGCGCTTCGCGCGCCCCGGTGTGGACCACGCCGTTGGTGGAGACGCCGGTGAGGATCAGATCGGTCACGCCATGGGCGCGCAGGATCGGCTCCAGCGAGGTACCGTAGAACGGGCTCACCCGGTGCTTGATGATGTCGAAATCACCGGCCTCCGGCTTCAGATCGGGATGCACCTCGGTGCCCCAGGTGCCGAGCTTGAACAGGCCGGCGCCCTTGGCGCGGGAGAAGATCGGCGAATTGGGCGGGCATTCCCGATAGTCGGGCGAGAAGCCGACGCGGACATAGCCGATCAGCGCACCGGCGGCGCGCGCCTTCGCGATCAGCGCCTTGGTGCGGCCAAGCACGTCACGCTCCTTCATCAGCGGGACATATGTCTTTGCACCCGCGCCGTTCTCGTGGACGAGGTCGTTCAGCATATCCATGACGAGCAGCATCGGCTTCATAGCGTCTCCTTCTCAGAGCTCTTCGATTTGACTGGATTTTCGGACCTGGCCGGCATGCTGTTGCGCAGCTCGGTCCAGCCGGTTTCGATGTGCTGCCGCATCGTGAGCATGGCGCTCGCAGCGTCGCCCTCGATCACGTTCTTCAGGAGCTCGTTGTGCTCCTTGGCAGCGCGTACCGCACGGCCGCCGATGCGATTGATGACGTCGAACGGATATTGCGCCCACAGCACCTGCACGAAATGCAGCGTCTTCGGCAACCGCGCGAAATCGTACATGCGGCGATGGAAGCGGTAGTTGATGCCGCGCGCCGACGTGCTGTCATTGGCGAGCGCGGCCTCCTCGAACTGCCGCGCCAGCTCGCGCAGCTCCGCGATCTCCTCGGCAGTGATGTTGCGCACGGCGCTTTCGACCAGCTGGGTCTCGAGCGTGATCCGCAGCTTCAGGATCTCGGTGGAGGCTTCGACGTCGAACGGCGCCACGGTCGCGCCGCGGTAGGAGTCGCTCGCGAGATAGCCTTCCGCCTCGAGCAGCTTCAGCGCCTCGCGAACCGGCGTGATGCTGATCTTGAGTTCCTGCGCGATCTCCGTCTGCTTCAGCCGGGCGCCGCGCGGCAACCGCCCCGAGATGATGCCCTCGCGGAGATAGTCGGCGACCTGCTCCTCTTTCGTCCGATATTCCATTGGATGCCGCTGCCCCCGCCTGATTTGCCCGCGACCACCATAGACGCGGCACCTCGGGGAGGATAGAAGTACAAACGATAATGCATGATGCATAATCGAGGTTGAGGCCTAATGTCCAGAGCTTTGTCCCGCTCCTTCCTGTTTGTCCCGGCCAACCGACCCGAGCGGTTCGACAAGGCGGCCGCGTCGGGCGCGCACCAGGTCATTCTTGATCTCGAGGACGCGGTGGCGCCAGCCGACAAGGGTGCGGCGCGCGGCTTCATCGCGCAGTGGAGCGGGCGGACCGACGCGATCGTACGCGTGAACGGTGCCGATACTCCGTTCTTCGCGGCCGACATGGACATGATCCGCCGCGCTGGCGTGACCAGGTTGATGCTGCCGAAGGCTGAGCCCGGCGCGATCAATCGCCTGGTGGGATCGCTGGATCGGCCCTGCCAGGTCATCGCGCTGATAGAGACGGTCAGGGGTTATGCGGAGCTGCGGAGTATCGGCAAGAGCGGTCTGGTCTCGCAATTCGCCTTCGGCAATCTCGACTTCGGCATCGATGCCGGCGTGACCGAGACCGCACAGGAGCTCGATCCGGTTCGCCTGCAAATCGTGCTGGAATCGCGGCTGGCCGGATTGGCTCCGCCGATCGACGGCGTGACGACATCGTGGACGGATTCTGCGGCCTTCGGCGCGGCGGTCGGCCGCGCCAAGGCGCTGGGCTTTGCCGCAAAGCTCTGCATCCATCCGGCCCAGGTCAAGCTGGTCAACGAGGCCTTCCTGCCCACGGCCAATGAAGTCGTCTGGGCCCGCCGGGTGCTGGAGGTCGCCGAAGGTGCCAACGGCGCCGCGGTGGCGCTGGACGGCAAGATGATCGATGCTCCGGTCATCCGCCGCGCCGAGCTGATCCTGGCCGGCACCGCGTCCGGCGCGACATAATGCATAATGCATTTTTTCTTGACCGAGTCGGTTCCTCCCTCTAAAGATCATCGGAGAAAAACAAATATCGGGGAGGGCCTATGAAGAGGCGTGACTTTCTCAAGCTGTCGGGCGCCGCCGCGCTGGCGTCGGCCTATCCCGGCTCATCGCTCCTTGCCGACGAGATCGGCGTCGATGCCGCCACCAAGACCATCACCATCGGCGGGTTCACGCCGGTCACGGGGCCGGTCCCCTTCTACGCAATCCTGACCCACGCCGCCGACGCCTATTTCAAGAGCGTCAACGAGGCCGGCGGCATCAAGGGCTGGAAGATCAACTACGTGACGCTCGATGACGGCTACGATCCCGCGCGCAGCGTTGCCGCCGTCCGGCGCCTCGTCGAGGACAATCACATCTTCGCACTGGTCGCCGCGGTGGGCACCGCCACCAATGTCGCCGTCATTCCCTACGCCAAGGAAAACGGCCTCGCCATGATCGGGCCGATCGGCGGCGCCAGCGCCTTCTTCGCCGAGCCGAACATCTTTCCGCTTCTGCCCGATTACGGCTGGTCAGCGGCCTCCAATGCCGAGTTCGCTGTCAACGATCTCAAGCTGAAGAAGATCGCGCTGCTGTGGGAGAATGACGAGCTCGGCCGTTCGGCCAAACGCGGCTTCGATCTCTTCATGGAGGCCAACAAGCTCACGCCGGCGGAGTCGGTCCCATTCGAGGTGAAGACCACCGACTTCACCCCGCACATCCGCCGCATCGCCAATTCCGAGGCGCAGGCGGCGATCCTGTTCGGCTCCAATGCCAATCTCGCGGCCGCGTTGAAGGCGGCCGACCGCCAGGGCGTCAAGCTGACCTGGTTTGCGCCCTTCTTCACCGCCGATCCCGCGACCTACAAGCTGACCGGCGATCTCCTCAACGGCGTCTACTTCTCCTCGTGGCTGCTGCCGGTCGACAGCGCCGAACCCGAGATCAAGGCCTATCGTGACGCCGTGACGAAGTACTATCCGAACGATCCGGTCGGCGTGTTCGGGCTCAACGGCTGGAGCAATGCCGCGCTGTTCGGCAGCATCTTCGGCGCGCTGGTCGACAGCGGCAAGCCGATCACGCGCGCCAATCTGGTCGAGGCGGGCAACACGCTGCGCAACGCCTCGGTCGGCGGCGCCCGCAAGGTGACCTTCACCGGCGCCGATCACCGCGGCACGCGTCAGGAAGCGATCCTGCAAGCGCAGGGCTCGTTCGTCATGGTGCGCGACTTCAAGCCCTATCCGGCAGTGGCCTTCGACGCCAAGCCGGCCTGAGCCAATCGTTTTCAGCGGGTGACCGCAAGACGCGGTCGCCCGCTGCTCGTCTCAACTACCAAGAAAAACAAGGCAAGAAAAACAAGGAAAGCACGACATGGCTGGATCGCCCTTGAGCGGGCCCTCGCGTCTCGACGGACAAACTGCCCTTATCACGGGAGCCGCCGGCGGCATCGGCCGCGCCGTGGTTGCCGCGTTCTGCGCCGCCGGCGCCGATGTCATCGCCACCGACATCGTCGAAGACGGCGGCAAGTTTCCGGAAAAGGCGAGCTATCGCCGCTGCGACGTGACGGATCGTGCGGCCGTCGAGAGGTTGATCGACGCGGAGCTGAAGGCGCGCGGCAAGATCGACATCCTCGTGCTCTGCGCCGGCACGATCGCCAATACGCCGCTGCCGCAGTCGACTGATGAAGAGTGGGACAGGATCCTCGCCGTCAACCTGATGGGCACGGTCAATCCCGTGCGCAAGCTCTATCCCGTCATGGCCGAGCGTGGCTTCGGCAAGATCGTTGCGCTCGGCTCGATCGCCGCCAAGATCGGCGGCGTCGCGTCGGGCCCGGCCTATGTCGCGGCGAAGTCCGCCGTGCATGGCCTGATGAAATGGGTCGCCAAGAACGGCGCTGCCAAGGGCGTCTACGCCAACATCATCGCACCGGGTCCGGTCGAGACGCCGATGTGGGCGACTGTCACCGATCGCGCCGCGCCGTCGCCGAACGGCGCCGTGCCGCTGGGGCGGTTCGGCCAGCCCGAGGATATCGCGCAGAGCATTCTGTTCCTCTGCTCGCCGGCGTCGAACTGGATCACCGGCACGGTGCTCGACGTCAATGGCGGCATGTTGATGGATTAGGCCCATGAGCGCAGCGAAGACCATCGGCTTCATCGGCCTCGGCGTCATGGGCGGGCCGATGTGCAGGAACATGGCGAAGAAGCATGCCGGCCGTGTGCTGATGCTCGACCGCGATCCGGCGGCGATCGCCGCGCTCTCCGACACCAGAGCGGAAGCAGCCGCCTCGCTCGACGCGCTTGCCGCCGCCGCGGATGTCATCTTCCTGTCGCTGCCGGGCGGACCTCAGGTGGAGGCGGTCTCGTCCGCGATCGCGCAGGCCGCGCGGCCGGGGACGACGATCGTCGATCTCAGCACCACGCCGGTCGCGCTGGCGCGTAGCGTCTCCGATCGCCTGAAGGCCAAGGGCTTCGCCTTCGCGGACGCGCCGGTGGCGCGCACGCGGGAGGCCGCGCAGCGCGGCGAGCTCAGCATCATGGTCGGTGCTGAGGCGGCCGTGTTCGCAGAGATCAAGCCGCTGCTCGATTATATCGGCTCCGACGTCACCCATTGCGGTGAGGTCGGCTGCGGCCAAGTCGTCAAGCTGATCAACAACGCGCTGGTGTTCGAGCACACGCTGGCATTGGCCGAGATGATGGTGGTCGGCGAGCGCGCCGGCGTGAAGCCCGAGACGCTGCTCAGCGCGGTGTCGAAGGGGTCGGGCGACAGCTTCGTGCTGCGCAATCACGGCACCAAGGCGATGCTGCCGCGCAACTTTCCGGCAAAAGCCTTTCCGCCGGAATACGTGCTGAAGGACCTTGACTATGTGCTTCAGCTCGCCGCCGATACCGGCACCCGTCCCGGCGTTGCCGAGCTTGCGCGCCGCTATTACGACGCGGCGTGCCGGCACGGACTGTCGGGCCGCTATTTCCCCGGCGTGATCGAGTTCATCGAGCAGGGCGGCGTGCCCGGCGAAGGGCAGGGGTGAGCGTGGCCGGATTCATCAGAGACATCCTGCCGCTGCTCTGGTCCGGCATCATCTCCGGCTGCCTTTACGGCGTCGGCGCGCTCGGTCTCGTTATGGTGTTCAAGAGCTCGCGCGTCGTGAATTTTTCGCACGGCAATCTCGCCTGTCTCGGCGCCTTCGTGGTTTACGGCTTCTCCAGCGGTAGCCTGCTGAGCCTGTCCTGGGGCAGCGCGGTGGCGCTGGCGCTCGGCATTGCCTGCGCGGTTGCGGTCGCAAGCTATGCCCTGATCGCGCCGATCGTCTTCAAGTCCGATCTTGCGTCGACTATCGCAACGCTCGGCGTCGGGCTGGTCCTGCAGGGCGCCGTGCAGCTCGTGTTCGGCGCCGATATCGTCAATCTCGACCTCCCGGTACCGCGCTTCGGCTTCAGCCTCGGCGCGGTCCGTATCTCGTCCTATGATCTCGCCGTTCTCGCGGTCACCATCGCGATCGTTGCCGGCTTGTTCGTGATCATCGAGCGGACCAAGCTCGGCGTCGCGTTCCGCGCGGTGTCGACCAACCCGTTCGCCTGCGAGGTCTGCGGGTTGAACCTCCGCTCGGTCCACTTGTTCTCCTGGCTCGCGGGCGCTGTCCTCGGTCTTGTCGCAGCACTGCTGATCGTGCCGACGACCTTCCTGAGCTCGACGACGGTGCCGTCCTTCATGCTGCAGGCCTTTACCGCGGCCGTGGTCGGTGGCTTCTCGAGCCTGCCGGGTGCCGCCGTCGGCGGCATCCTGGTCGGCATCGCGATGAACCTGTTCTCGTTCTACGTCTCGCCGGAATTCATGAACACGTTCCTGCTCGGCGTGATCCTGCTGACGCTCAACTTCTTCCCTAACGGACTTTTGGAAAGGGCGATCGGTGGCCGTGTCTGAACTTGCTCACGGGACCAAGGCCGGCGTGTCGGCGCGCAACGGCAATGTCGATGCGGTGCGGCTGTCGGTGCTCGCCTTGGTCGCGGCGCTGGCGCTGCTGCCGCTCCTTGCCGGCGGCTTTCTGCTCTACAGCCTGTCGCTGTGCTTTGCGAACGCGCTGGCCGTTCTCTCCGTCAGCATGCTGGTGCGTTATGGCGGCGAGGTGTCGATCGGGCACAGTTTCTTCGTGGCGCTCGGCGCCTACGCGGTCGCGATCGTCGAGCACCGCCTCGGCCTGTCGATCGCCGTGAGCCTCCCGCTGGCGGTCCTGCTCGGCGCAGGTAGCGGCTTCGTCTTTGCATTCCCCTCGCGCCGGCTGTCCGGGATCTATCTTGCGGTGGCCACCATGGCGTTGGCGCTCGCACTGCCGGAGATCCTGATCGGCTTCGAGAAGTTCACCGGCGGCTTCGAAGGTCTCTACATCGCGCAGGACCTGATTCCCGGCGTCTCGAAGGCGTTGCAGCGCTACTATGTGGCGCTCGTGGTTCTGGTCGTCGTCTGTCTGGCGCTGGCGCATTTCCGCAAGTCGGCGCAGGGCCTGGCGCTGCTGATGGCGCAGGCCCAGCCGCGCGCGGCCGAGGCGATGGGGATCACGCGGAGCTGGGCGCGCGTCTCGATTTTCACGTTGAGCGCCGCGCTGGCCTCGCTGGCAGGTGCCATGACGGGCTTTGCATCGTCGACCGTTTCGCCGAACAGCTTTACCTTCTTCAGCGGCGTCTTCCTGCTGGTCGGCTCGGTCGTCAGCCTGAACAGGCTGTCACTGCCGGCGGCGCTGGTCGGCGGCGCCTTCATCACGCTGGTGCCGACCTATCTCGCGAAGGCCGGCGACTGGGTTCCGATCCTTTACGGCGTGGCGCTGGTCGTCGTCACACTGGCAGCGAATGCCGGTGACTTGCGCCGCTTCCTGCCGCGCTGGAGGGGACGATGATGACCGCTACCGGCAGCGGGCTCGTCGCGGAAGGCATCTCGCTTGGTTTCGGCGGGCTTCAGGTTCTCAGCGATGTCTCGCTGACGCTGAAGCCCGGTGTCATCACCGGGTTGATCGGGCCGAATGGTGCGGGCAAGACCAGCCTGTTCAACTGCCTCACCGGGCTCTATCACGGCCAGCGCGGGCACAGCAGTTTTGGTGGTACGCCGCTGGACGGCATGGGTCCGGCGCAGCGCGCCGCGTGCGGCATCACCCGCAGCTTCCAGAATCTGGCTATGTGCCCGGAGCTGTCGCTGCTCGAAAACGTCCTGGTCGGTCTCACCCTGAAGCGTCGGTCCGGCTGGTTCAGCGCCTTCGTGCCGACGCCGGCTCAACGGGCCGAGCAAGAGGACACCGAGCGCCGTGCCATAGCGGCGCTGAATGAGCTCGGCATTGCTTCGGCCGCCCATCACAAACCGTCTGATCTGCCGCCGGGAACGCTGCGTCTCGCCGAGATCGCGCGCGCCATTGCCAGCGAGCCCAGGGCGATCCTGCTCGACGAGCCGGCCGCGGGACTGAACGCCGTCGAGACGCGTGACCTGATGCGCGCCTTGAAGCGGCTGATGCGGCCCGACCTGGTGCTCCTCGTCGTCGAGCACGACATGGACCTGATCATGGAGCTTTGCGAGCACATCTATGTGCTCAATTTCGGCAGGATGATCGCGAACGGCACGCCGGCGGAAATCCGCGCGCATCCTGATGTGATCCGCGTCTACCTCGGAGACGACGCCGATGACTGAGCTGTTCTCGGCGCGTGGTCTCGCGGTCAGCTATGGCAGGGCGCGCGTCGTCGAAAATGTCGATCTGGCCGTGCCGGAAAGAGGCGTGGTGGCGCTGTTGGGTGCCAACGGCGCCGGAAAGTCGTCGGTGCTCAAGGCCATCGCGGGCCTCGTGCCGGCAGAGGGCGAGATGCGTTTTGCCGGCGAGGACATCGCTGCGCTCGCCGCCCGGCAGCGCGTCAGGCGCGGCATCGTCTATGTCCCCGAAGGACGCCAGATCGTCGGCTCGCTCACGGTCGCCGAAAATCTCCTGCTCGGCGGCTTCTTCCTCGATGCGCGGGTGCAGCGACAGCGGCGCGATCTCATGCTGGAGCTGTTTCCCGAGATCGCGAACCGCCTGAAGTCGCCGGCCTGGATGCTGAGTGGCGGCGAGCAGCAGATGCTCGCGATCGGGCGCGGCCTGATGAGCGCGCCGCGGCTGCTCCTGCTCGACGAGCCGTCGCTGGGACTGGCGCCACTGCTGATCCGGCGCGTGTTCGAACGCCTCGTGACCATCAAGCAGGACACCGGCCTTGCCATCATGCTGGTCGAGCAGAATTTCCGCATGACGATGAAGGTGGCCGACGAGCTCTATTTCGTGCGCAACGGTGCCATCGTCGGTCATCGCAGCGCGGCAGACCTCGCCACGCCGGCGAGCCGGGCCGAGGCCGTGGAAGCCTATCTCGGCGCGGGCCAGCCGGCGCCGGCCTAAGGATATGGAGTGAGGGGATGCGTCTCGAAGGCAGAGAGATTGCGAGCGGACTTGCCTTTCCGGAAGGGCCGGTCGCGCTCGCCGATGGCAGCGTCATCGTTGTCGAGATCGAGGGCGGCCGGCTAACGCGCGTGCTTCCTTCGGGCCGGAAAGAGGTGATCGCGCATCTCGGCGGTGGTCCGAACGGCGCGGCCATCGGCCCGGACGGCAAATGCTATGTCTGCAACAATGGCGGCTTCTCCTGGCACAGGGACAGTCGCAATTTTGCTCGCCCGACCGGCCGCGCCGAAGATTACACGACAGGCCGTATCGAGCAGGTCGACCTTGCTACCGGCGTCGTCAAGACTCTTTACGACAGTTGCAACGGCGTCAATCTGAAGGGGCCGAACGACATCGTCTTTGACGACAAGGGCGGCTTCTGGTTCACCGATCTCGGCAAGACCTATGGCCGGCTGATGGATCGCGGCGCGGTCTATTATGCGCGCACCGACGGCTCCATGATCAAGGAGGCGATCTTTCCGATCATGACGCCGAACGGTGTCGGGCTCTCGCCGGACGGGCGCACGCTCTACGTTTCGGAGACCGAGACTAGCCGGATCTGGAGCTATCCCATCACCGGCGAAGGCGAGGTTGCCAAGGAGCCGTGGCCATCGCCCAACGGCGGCCGTCTGCTGCACGGACTGCCGGGTTACCAGCGGTTCGATTCGCTCGCGGTGGAGGAGGGCGGCAACATCTGCGTCGCAACGCTGGTGCGTGGCGGTGTCAGCGTGTTTTCGCCGGACGGTCGGTTGATCGAATTCCACGAAGCGGATGAGGTCTACTGCACCAACATCTGCTTCGGCGGCCCGGATATGCGCACCGCCTTCATCACACTCTCCGGCACCGGGCGGCTGATTGCCGTCGATTGGCCTCGGGCCGGTCTCGTCCTCAACGATCCCCTGACCGCACGCGGGTGATTGCCGCCCCTCGCTGACATGGGCATCGCCGAAGCCTGTCTAGACTGCATTGCGATCGGACGAACTCGGCCGATGGCTTGATTTGAAAGCCGCCTTCGCGCGCTCGCGGACGCGCTGAAAGACCACATAGAGCATCGGCACCAAAAATATCCCGATCGAGCTTGCGGCCAGCATGCCGGCAAACACCGCCGTGCCCACCGCGCGACGGCTGAGCGCGGCAGCGCCCGTTGCGATGACGAGCGGCAGCAGGCCGAGGATGAAGGCCGCCGAGGTCATCATGACGGCGCGAAAGCGCATATGGGCGCCCTGGACGGCGGCCTCATCGAGCGCCATTCCCGCCTCGCGCTGCTCCTTCGCGAATTCGACGATCAGGATGCCGTTCTTGGCGGCGAGGGCGATCAGGACCACCAGGCCGATCTGGCCATAGAGATCGAGGTTGAGCCCCGCGACCTTGATGCCGAGATAGGATCCGAGCACGCCGACGACGACGGAGAGCAGCACGGGGATGGGGACCACCGTGCTCTCATAGAGCGCGACCAGGAACAAATACGCGAACAGGACGGCCAGCATCAGCACGATGCCGGTCTGGCCGGCGGCCTGTTGCTCCTGATAGGCGGTGCCGGTCCATGCAAAAGTGTAACCGGACGGCAGCACGGCATCGGAGATCTCAGTCATGGCAGCCATCGCGGTGCCCGAGGAGATGTTCGGCGCCGGGCTGCCGTTGACGGTCACCGAGCGGTAGTTGTTGTAGCGGGTGATGACCTGCGGCCCGGTGACGATCTTCAGCGCCGCCAGTGATCGGAGCGGTACCATCTCGCCGGTGCTGTTGCGCACATAGATCCGCCAGATGTCCGAGGTGTCGGCGCGGTCGAACGCCTCGCCTTGAAGATTGACCTGCCAGGTCCGGCCGAACAGATTGAAATTGTTGACGTAGATGCCGCCAAGCGTGGCTTGCAGCGCGGTGAAGATGTCACTGATGGTGACGCCCAGCGCCTGGGCCTTGCGGCGGTCGATATCGAGATAGAGCGACGGGTTGGTCGCGGTGAATGTCGAGAACACGCGCGCAAGCCGCGGATCGGCATTGGCGGCGCCGATCAGTGCGTTCGTGACGCTGGAGATCGCTGCTGGAGTCTGCCCCTCCAGCGCCTGCAGCTGATATTCGAATCCGCCTCCGGTCGAGAGCCCGATGATCGGCGGCAGGTTGAACGGCAGCACGTTGGCCTCTCGAATCTGAGCGCCGGCTGCAAACATCCTGGCAATCAGCGCCTGCGCCGAATCCGCGGCCGCCTTTCTGTCGGCGAAGGGTTTCAGCCGCGCCACCACGAGCGCGCTGTTCGGCTCGGAGGCGCCGTCGAGCAGCGAGAAGCCGATCACTGCCAGGACGTGGTCGACGGCCGGTATCTGTTTCAGGATGTCCTCGACTTGCCGGGTGACCACGCTGGTCCGTGCCACCGATGCGCCATCGGGCAACTGCACAGAGGTGAAGAAGGCTCCCTGGTCTTCCTCCGGCAGGAAGCCCGTCGGCGTGACCAGCGACAGGCCGAAGATGCCGCCGGCAAAGACCGCCACGAGCAGGAGTGACAACGAGGCCATGCGCACCAGGTGGCGGACGCCGCCGCTGTAGCGATCGCGCACCCAGTCGATCCCGCCGAGCACGCGGCCGATGAGACCCCGGCGCGGGCCGCCGTGGCGCAGCAGCAGGGCGCACAGCGCCGGGGAGAGCGTGAGCGCGTTCAATGCCGAGATCATCATGGCGGCGCTGATGGTCACCGCGAACTGACGGAACAGCGTGCCCGAGATGCCGGGAATGAATGCGATCGGGACGAACACCGAGAGCAGCACCAGGGTAATGGCGATGATCGGCGCGGTGATCTGCCTCATGGCCTTCTTGCTGGCCTCCGCCGGCGACAGGTCGGGCTCCTCCGCCATGACGCGCTCGACATTCTCCACCACGACGATGGCGTCGTCGACGACGATGCCGATGGCGAGCACCATGGCGAGCAGGGATACCGTGTTGGCCGAATAGCCGAAGGTCAGCAGGACGGCGAAGGTGCCCACCAGGCTGACCGGTACGGCGACGGCCGGAATCGCCGTGGCTCTGAGGTTTCCGAGGAACAGATAGACCACGACCACCACCAGGACGAACGCCTCGCCCAGCGTCCGCAACACCTCCGCAATGGTGTCGCGGACGAACGTCGTGGAATCGTATTGCACGAGATAGCTGAGGCCTGGAGGAAACCGGGCGGACAGTCGCTGCATCGTCTCCGCCACCGCGCGCGCGGTGGTCACCGCATTGGCGCCCGGCGCGAGATAGATCGCGATCGGGACGGCGGCGCGCCCGTCGATCCGCGCTTCGCTGTCGAGATTTTGCGCGCCCATCTCGACGCGGGCGACGTCCTTCACGAGCAGCGATGATCCGTCCGGATTGGCGCGCAGCACGATGTTGGCGAATTGATCGACGGTGGCGAGCCGGCCCAGTGTCTGCACGTTGAACTGGAACTGCTGATCGTTGCTGATCGGCCGCGCCCCGATACGGCCGACGGGAGCCTGGACGCTCTGCGCGCGGATTGCGGCGATCACGTCCGCCGGGGTCAGGCCGAGGCTGGTGAGCCGCTGCGTATCGAACCAGATCCGCATCGAATAGTTCATCTTGGCGAACAGATTGGCCTGGCCGACCCCGGGTGTGCTGGCGATGGCGTCGAGCACGTTGATGATGGCGTAGTTGGTGATGAAGAGCGGATCCTGCCGGCCATCGGCACTGTACAGCACCAGAAACTGCAGGATCGAGGAGGATCGCTTCTGCACCGTCACGCCCTGCTGCTGCACCTCCGTGGGCAATTGCGACAGCGCGCTCTGCACGCGATTGTTGACGTTGACGGTGTTGATGTCGGGATTGGTGCCGAGCGCGAACGACACCGTCAGCGTGTAGCTGCCGTCATTGCCGCTGGTCGATTTCATGTACAGCGCGCGGTCGACGCCGATGACCTGAGCCTCCAGCGGCTGGGCGACGCTGCTCTCCACCACTTCGGCCGAGGCGCCGGGGAAGGTCGCGGCCACGGTGACCTGAGGCGGCACGATATCCGGAAACTGCGCCACCGGAATCTGCGTGAGCGCCAGCGCGCCGGCGATGGTGATGATGAAAGCGATCACCATCGATAGCCGCGGGCGGTCGACGAAGACGTCCGATATCATGGGCTGCCGTCCGCCGGGCGTGTCGGGGGAGGGGTGCTGCGGTCGGCCGGTGGCGCCAGCCCGCTCGCTGCGCCCTTCATGCTCGACAGAATGAGTGCGCTTGCCGGATCCGGGGTGACGGTCTGGCCGGCACGAACCCGTTGCAGGCCTTCGGCGATCACCTTGTCGCCGGCCGCAAGCCCATTGATGACCGCGGCGATCGTCGGTGTCGATTGTCCGAGCTGAATGCGTCGCTGCTCGGCCTTGTTGTCCGTGCCCACCACGAGGACGTAGTCGCCCCGCTGGTCGGACAGCACCGCCGAGCGCGGGATCGCCAGCACCTCGATCGGCTGGACGCCTTCGAGCACGACGGTCACGAACTCGCCGTCGGTCAGCTCGTGGGCGATGACGCCTGCCGCGGAGGGGGCACGCAGGATCGGATTGGCGATCTCGCCCCGCACCGTGATCGTGTCGGTGTTTTGCGCGATGCTGTTGTCGACGAAGTTCAGCTTGCCGGACTGGCCGTACATGCGCCCGTCGGGCAGCCGCAACCGGATCACCACCGCCTCGAGTCCGCCTTGCGGACCATATCGCTCGCGCAGTTCGAGCCCCTGGCGCAGCGGCACGGGAAACGTGACGTACATCGGATCCTGGCTGACGATGGTGGTCAGCACGCCGGAAGAGGGGCTCACGATGTTGCCTTCCGTCACCGCCGTGCGTCCGATCTTGCCGTCGATCGGCGCGCTGATCACGGTGTAGTCGAGGTTGATTTGCGAGGCCTGGACCTGCGCCTGCGCGGCCTGCACCTGGGCTTCCAGGCTGCGCTGGTTTGCAATCGCAGCGTCGTAGGTCGACTGCTGCCCGGCCGGTCCGCCGAGCAGGGTGCGTGCGCGCTCCGTCGTCAGCCTTGCATTCTCCAGCGTTGCCTCCAGCTGCGCCACCTGCGCCTTCTTGGCCGCAAGATCGGCTTCGAATGGACCGCGCTCGAGGCGATAGAGCTGGTCACCTTTCTTGATCTCGGCGCCCTCGTTGAAGAGCCGCTGTTCCAGAAAGGCGGTGACGCGGGCGGCAACGTTGACCCGGTTGATTGCCTCGATGCGGCCGAGAAACTCGCTGCTCTCGGTGATCGGCCGCCGTGTTGCTTCGACGATCCCGACTGAAGGCGCGGAGGCGGCAGGTTGCGTCCGGGCGGCCCCGCCGGTCAGCCCGATCATGAGACCTGCCGCCAGCAATCGGATCGGGACGTCCGCATGGTTCATCGTCCGCTCCTTGCTCCGGGTTCAGAACAGCGGACTGGGTCACTCCCGCGCGGCCCTGTCGCTCCGCGCGGGTTCGTCGTAGCCCTTGCGATGGCTGTAGAACATCAGTGCGATCAGGCCGCAGCCCGACACCAGGAAGAGGACCGCGGCCCCGGCAAGGATGATATTGCCGTAGACCGGCATCGCCGGCGTCGAGCGCCAGACCGACACGCAAAACCAGGTCGCCGCAACGAGAAGCGCGGCCAGCACGGCGGCGAGGATCCATTGGTAATTGTTGCGCACGATTTCCTCCATCACCCTGCCAAGGGCCCGACAAGCGTCCTAGCGCCAGCGCCATCCGCAATGACGACGGCCCCGATGCCACCAGCACACCCAGCGGCGGCGACGACGCGGCGGTGGGGGACGCCAACCGGGACGCGGTGGCGGCGCGCCCCAGCCCGGGCCGCCCCAGCCCGGACTGGGTCCCGGTCCCCACTGCGCCGGCATGACAGGGAGCGCTGACTCGCCGGCCCGTCCGGGATCGGGGTCGATCGGCATCGCCTCCGCGACACCGATGAGGCGAACGCCGACGGTGCCGATTGCGGCCGCGGCAATGGCATTCGTTGCAAGACCGAGGAAGGCGCGGCGGTTGGGAGCATTCATTGTGCTTCTCTCCTTTGTGATTCGGCCGTCCGCAGCGATTGCAACGCATAGAGCAGCCAGGCGAGGCCATGCGAGATCAGGTCGATACCGAGCAGGAAGCCAAGCGCCCAGACGCTGATGTCGGGGAAGCCGAACAGGATGAGCACGCCGGCGATGACGGCAAAGATGCCGGAGATCAGCATCATCCAGCCGTTCTGATGCCAGTAGGCAAAACTCAGCACGCACCGAATGACGCCGGACGCGAACAGCACCGCGCCGAGGAAATAGGTCAGGATCAGCGCGCCCGAGTCGGGCTGGGTGAGCAGCAGCAGGCCAAAGACGAGGTAGAGCGCGCCGAGAACGATCCGCCACAGGAAGCCGCCCCATTCCTTGGTCCAGAACGCATGCGCGATCTCGAACCCGCCGGCGGCGATCGCGGTCAGTCCGATGAACTTGACGCTGATGATGGTCGCGAACGCGAGATCGCCCAAGGCGAAGAGGCCGGCGGCAATCAGGACGGCGCCGAGGAGAGCACAGACCCAGAGTGGCGGAGGGCCCAGCGCTTCGATGCCGGACCGGCTGTCATAGGCTGTCATGCGATCCTCCCGGACAACGATGGTTCCATCGACAGACGGTGAATCGTAGCGGCGAACCCGCGGCGCCGACATCAGACGAAACCCTGAGCCACCGGGCGGGAATGTTCGCATCCCCCTTGGGTTCTGTGCCCGTTTTAACGCGAGCTGGTCCCCGAGGACCTCATCTGAGGAATTGCCGGAAGCGACGCAGAGACAGGAAGAACAACAGTCCGCCGATCACCAGCAATGCCGTCAGCTGCGGCCACACGACGGTGAGCCCGGCGCCGCGAAACAGGATGGCCTGGGCCATGATCACGAAATGGGTGTTCGGCGCGGCGAGCATGATGTTCTGGATCAGCTCGGGCATGCTCTCCCTCGGTGTCGTGGCGCCCGACAGCATCTGCAGCGGCATCAGCACCAGCATCAAGAGCAGACCGAACTGCGGCATCGTGCCGGCGGAGGTGGCCAGAAAAATGCCCATGCTGGTGGTGGCAAAGAGATAGAGCGCTGTGCCGCACAGAAAGAGCGGGACCGAGCCGCCGATCCGGACGGCCAGCAGTCCCTGCACGACGAAGATGAGCGACATGCTGGCCGCGACGAGGACGACCAGGCCCATCGACCAGATCTTGCTCGCCATCACCTCGAACGGCGTCACCGGCATGACCAGCAGATGCTCGATCGTGCCGTGCTCGCGTTCCCGGATCAGGGCCGCCCCGGTCAGGATGATCGACAGCATCGTGACGGAGGAGATGATGTTGTTGATGGCTCCGAACCAGCTCTTGTTGAGTTCGGGATTGAAGCGTGCGCGCAGCGCCAGATCGATCGGCAAGGGTGCAGCCGAACGATAGCGGGATAGGAACTCGCTGACCTCGTCGCTGACGATGGACTGGATATAGCCGCTTCCGGTGAAGGCCTGCGACATCCGGGTCGCATCGACATTGAGCTGGATGGCCGGCGATCTCCGCGCAAGCAGGTCGCGCTGGAAGTTGGGCGGGATGTTGAGCGCGAAGGTGTCGAGGCCCGCATCCATGCGGCTCATCATGTCCGACTGCGATATCAGCCGCGGAACCGCGAAATAGGGCGGGCTGAACGCCGTGATGATGCGCGTGGCGGCGGGCGATTTGTCCTCGTCGACGATGGCCAGTGCCGCCTCGTTGAGCGTCTCCGGCTGGGCCCTGGAGGCGGTGTAGATCGAGACGGTAAAGGCATAGATGATCAGTGCGAGCATCATGGGATTGCGCACGAGGCCGCGCAATTCCTTGATGCCGAGCTGAACGATATTGCCGCTGCGCATCTAGGTCGCCTGCTTCTTGAGGAGCGCGACGCCGAGGGCGAGCAGCACCGGGATGGTGACGAGAAGCGCCAGGAACGGCCCGGAGAGATCGCCGAAGTCGAGCCCCTTGGAGAACGTGCCGCGCGTGATGGTGACGAAGTGCGCGGCCGGATAGATCCGCCCGATGATCGCGCCCGCGCCCTGGAGCGAGGATACGGGATCGACGAGTCCCGAATATTGCGTGGCCGGAATCATGGTGAGCAGCGCGGTCGCGAAGATCGCAGCGATCTGGCTCGTCATGAAGGACGAGATCACAAGACCCATCGCGGTGGTGATGATGACGTACAGGAGCGCGGCCGACGTGAACGCGACGAAGCTGCCCGTGAAGGGGACGCGGAATACGAAGACTGCAAAGGCGGTCAGCAGGAAGAAGTTCAGCATGGCGAGCGCGACGTAGGGAAGCTGCTTGCCGACCAGGAACTCGATCCGCGTCACCGGCGTGACGTAGAAATTGATGATTGATCCGAGCTCCTTCTCGCGCACGACGCTCAGCGTCGCCAGGATCGCCGGAATGATCAGCAGCAGAATCGGGATCACGGCCGGCGCCATCGCGACGATGCTCCGGATGTCGGGGTTGTAGAGGAAGCGGACCTCGAGCTGGAAGTCGCCGGTCGTGGCGGCATTGCCATAGAGTTGCCGGGCGCGCTGCGCCAGCCAGGTCGCGTGCATCGCCTGCACGTAGCTGCGCACCGTCTCGGCACGTGACGGCATTGCGCCGTCGACCCATGCGCCGATCTGAACATTGCTGCCGCGCGCGACGTCGCGGCCGAAGCCCGGAGGAATTTCGATGGCGAGACTGAGCTCGCCGTTGCGCATGCGGCGGTCGAGATCGTCATAGTCGGTGATCGGCGCAAGCTCGGTGAAATAGCGCGAGCCGGCGATCTGGAGGATATAGTCCCGGCTGACAGTTGTGTCGTCGCGGTCCATGGCGGCGAAGGAGAGGTCTTCGACGTCCATGTTGATGCCATAGCCCATCACGAACATCAGGATGAGGCTGCCGAGGATCGCGAGGGTGGCGCGGATCGGATCGCGCTTGAGCTCGAGCGCTTCGCGTTGCGTATAGGCGAACATGCGGCGCGGATCGAAGAAGCTCAACGCGCCATGTGGCGCGCCGTGCGTCTCCGCTGTACCGGTGGTTGCCATGTGCGGCGCGGGAGCGGCCGCGGTCGTCTCCGTCGCGGCGATCGCGTCCTTGAGGTAGGCGACGAAAGCCTCCTCGAGGCTTCCATTGCCGCGCCGTGCCGCGATCTGTTCCGGTGTGTCGCTGATCATGACCTTGCCGGCATGCATCAGCGAGATGCGGTCGCAGCGCTCGGCCTCGTTCATGAAATGGGTAGAAACAAAGATCGTGACGCTGTCCTGCCGCGACAGGTCGGACAGGATCTGCCAGAAGCCGTCGCGTGCCACGGGATCGACGCCCGACGTCGGCTCGTCGAGGATCAGGATATCGGGCGCATGTATCATCGCGACCGCCAGCGACAGGCGCTGACGGACGCCGAGCGGCAGGGCGTCGGGCAGGGCGTCGATCACCCTGGTGAGATCGAAACGTCCGGCCATGTCGCGGACCCGATCGTCGATCGTATCAGGTGCGAGCCGGAACAGGCGCGCGTGCAGCTCGAGATTTTGGCGGACCGTCAGCTCGGAATAGAGCGAGAACGCCTGCGACATGTAGCCGACGCGATGCCGCACATCCATGTCCTTGGGATCGACCTCGCGCCCGAGCAGCCGGGCATCGCCCTCGCTGGCCGGCAAGAGTCCGGTCAGGACCTTCATCGTCGTGGTCTTGCCGCAACCGTTGGAGCCGAGGAAGCCGAAGATCTCGCCGCGGGGGATGCGGAAGCTGACATTGTCGACCGCGGTGAAGTCGCCGAATCGGACGGTGAGATGCTCGGCCTCGATCGCGATGTCGTCGTCGCGATCGTTCGCGCGAGGCGGGATCACCACCTCCCTGTGGTCCCGGCGCTGCTCTTCGGGCAGCAGGGCGATGAAGGCGGCATCGAGATTGTCGGTGCCGGTCTGTCGCAGCAACTCGGCCGGCGTCCCGGTGGCGAGCACATGCCCGTCATTCATCGCAACCAGCCAGTCGAACCGCGCCGCTTCCTCCATGTAAGCGGTCGCGACGACGACACTCATGCCGGGGCGATCCTTCCGGATCTCGTCGATCAGCTCCCAGAACTGGCGGCGCGAGAGCGGGTCGACGCCGGTGGTCGGCTCGTCGAGGATCAGCAGGTCGGGATCATGGATCAAGGCGCAGCAGAGCCCGAGCTTCTGCTTCATGCCGCCGGACAGCTTGCCCGCGGGCCGGTCAGCGAAGGGCGCAAGGCCGGTGTTGCCCAGGAGCTGCCGAATTCTCTCCTCGCGCTCGCGCCTGTCATGACCGAACAGGCGGCCGAAGAAATCGACATTCTCGAATACGGAGAGCGTCGGGTAGAGATTCTTGCCGAGGCCCTGCGGCATGTAGGCGATCTGCGGGCAGGTCCGCCGCCGGTGGGCGGCGTCGGCCATGTCTCCGCCGAGCACTTGAACGCGGCCATCCTGGATGGCGCGAGCGCCGGCAACAAGCGACAGCAGGCTGGATTTGCCGACGCCGTCGGGTCCGATCAGACCCACCATGCGTGCCGCGGGAATCTCGAGGGCGATGCGATCGAGCGCGCGGATCGCCCCGTAGCGCAGGCTGACCGCCTCGAGGCGTATCACCGGCGCGACGAAGGATCGAGATTCGGGCGACGCGTCATTCATTTGACCAGGCGTTCCGTCAGCTGTGCCGGCCATGCGGCGTTGGGATCGAGGCGGACAAAGGCGCGGCCGGGCAGGCCGGTCTTGACCTGCTCGATGTTTCGCCGCAGCAGCTCCGGCGAAATGTGCGCCCTGACGCGGAACATCAGCTTCTGCCGCTCCTCCTCGGTCTCGACCGTCTTGGGCGTGAATTGGGCAACGCTGGCAACGAACGTCGCCGTGGCCGGGATGACCCATTGCGGCGCGGCATCGAGGACGAGGCGAACCTCCGAGCCGATCGCGACGCGGCCGGCCTGCGCCGTCGGCAGGAAGAAGGTCATGAAGACATCGCCGAGATCGACGAGATTGAGCACGCGTCCGCCGGCGCTGAGAACCTCGCCCGGCTGGGCGACGCGAAACTGGACGCGCCCGTCGCGCGGCGCGCGAAGTGTCGAATCGTTGAGGTCGGCCTTGATGCTCTCGATGGCCGCCTTCGCCGCCTCGACCGCAGCCTCCGCATCGACGACCTGCGCCTCGGCCGCACTGATTGCGGCGCCCGAGGCGGCGAGCTGGGCCTCTGCGGCCGCGACCGCTGCGCGGGCGCCGTTGGCGGCCGCGCGGTCGTCGTCGAGCACCTGCTGGGGCACGGCGTTGGTTCTGATCAATTGCTCGGAGCGCTGCAGCTTTCGATCGGCGGCGTCCAGCTCTGCACCGCGCTGGTCGACGACGGCCGTTGCGGCCTTCTTCTCGGCCTGACGCTGGGTCACGAGGCTCCTGGCGGTCTCGATGCCGATCGTGGCGCGCCGCAATTGGGCTTCGGCCTGGCGGTACTGCGCTTCGAGCTGCACGGTGTCCATCTGTGCGAGCGCCTGTCCCGCCGAGACCAGATCGCCTTCCCGCACCAGGATGTCGCGGATGCGCCCGGGCGTCTTGGTGGCGATGTCGATCTCGACGGCCTCGATGCGCCCGTTGCCACTGGCAAACCCGCTCGGAAGGCTGTCGCTCCCAAGTGTCTGCCAGGCGAAGTATCCACCTGCGCAGACAGCAGCGACGAGGAAGGCAATCAGCCAGCGTTTTCGATTACGTGTCATGGTCCAGGTCGTTTTCATCGAACCACCAGGCGGATACGAACTATTGCGGGCCTCGCGGTCCCAATGTCAGATGGGTCACGCCAGCCGCGAGATTGAGCCCGATCGAACGTTCGATCGAGATCGGCTGCAGCATCACGCTCCTCCGCGAGCCGCCGATCAGGACGTTGGCGCCGAGGCCGGGACCCAAGGCAAAATTGCCGCTCGCGCCGACATAGCTGCCGCGGAGCGTGCCGGGGCCAATCCGCGAATTCCGGGCGAAGACCGCCCAGGACAGCGTGCCGGCACTGGTCACGCCGAGGTCAAGGCCGACGCGTCTGATCCGTCCCTCGTAGACGTACTGCCGGGGCGGGCGCAGTCCGTTGAACACGCAGCGCATTGCCTGTGTCGACCCCAGCACCAGCCCGACGCGAGGTTCGGAGAAGCACAGCAGCCTGCCAATCCTGAATCTCTCGGCGCGCGCGGACGTGGTGGTGGTGCAAAGAACGGTCACCGCGCAGATGGCCGCAAGACATCGCAATGTTCGCATTCAAGCCTCCGTCTGGTGTTGGGCTCCGGTCGTGCCGCCCGCGGGGCGGCCGTCCTGGCGCAGCCAGAACGAGATCGCGAGGCCGATCAGCAGCACGGCGCCGAGCAGGAAGAAGAAGATGGACTGCTTCAGCCAGGATATCGCCGGCACGGCCGCGCCCATCGCAAGGCCGAGAAAGGCGATCTGCAACGACAGCAGGCTGACGCCCGCAAGGAACGTGCCGAGCGCAAGCAGCATCAGCAGCACGAGACCGGTCGCCGGCGTCGGAAGCATCTGCTGTACCCCGGAGACCAGCATGATGTTCATCGTGACCAGAACTGCGATCCAGTGCAGTGCCTGGGTCCACACCAGGCGGATCTGCCTCTCCCTGCCTTCGGTCTCCGGCCATTTGGTAATGACGCAGACCACGCCGATGGCAAGCGCCAGGAACTCCCAATAGCCGACCAGAGGCTGGTGCGAGACGTTCGTATAGGCGACGCCTGCGATGGCGAGCAGCAGCGCGACGGCATACGGAAGCTGCTGCCAGAGAAAATGGCCGGCCCCTGCGCGCGTCAGAGTAGGCTCGGGAGCATCGTGTTGCTGTGCATCGATTTCGCTCATGGCGGGTCACCCACGATTTTCCGTTGCCGGCTCGCGACCGTCGCCGAGATAGTCCTCGACGTAGAACCGGATGATCGCGACCCGTCCGACGGCGACGAGCGGCATCGCCAGCGCGATGCCCATGACGCCAAACAGGGCGCCGAGCAGGACGATTGCAACCAGCGTCCAGGCCGGCGGTGTCTCGACCGCCCGGCGCTGGATCAGCGGGCCGATCACATAGCCTTCAATCGACTGGATGATGGTGTAGACGACGACGGCCCAGATCAGCAGCGAGGCGCCGAGAGGCATCGCCACGAGCGCGATCGGGATCGCGGCGACGATCGGCCCGAGATAGGGGATGAAATTCGACAGGCCCGCCTGCAGTCCCAGCAGGAACGGCCCCGGCAGTCCGATGAGATAGAGCGCCGGCCAGACGCAGAGCGTCATCAGGATGATGCGGATCAACTGGCCGACGAACCACAGCCGCATGACGTTGCCGATCTCGTCCATCACGGCGCGCATGCGGGCGCGGTAGGATGGCCTGACCAGCACGACCAGGCTCTCGCGGTGGCTGGTGGGATCGAAGGCAAAGAGAATCCCCAGGAACACGACGACGAGCACGCCGGTCAGAAGGCTCGAGGCACCCCCCAGCAGGAATTGCGCGTGGCTGAGAAACCGGCCCTGATCGGCGAACAGCCATTGGGCGAAGTCGCGCCCCCATTCCGGGCCGAGCAGGTCCACGCCATAGGACAACAGGTGCTCTTGCAGGATATCGACCTGCGCATCCATGACCTTCAGCAGCAGGCGCGTCTGTTCCGGCAGCTTGCCGGCGCCCCAAACCAGTCCAAAGCCCGACAAGGCCGAGAGCAGCATGAGAACGAATGTCAGACGCCAGATGCGGCTGAGCGGAAGGACCGGCGCCAGAGCCCGCGCTGCGGCATCCAGAAAGGCTGCGAACAGCACCCCCGCGAAGACGATGAGGAGGCTGGACACCGTCTGCCACACCAGGAACAGGGCAACGGCTACGGCGAGCAAGGTGAGGCCGATTGCGAGGAGGCTCGGCCGTCCGGCTTGCCCGGATTCGTCGACGGGGTTTTCGTGCAGAACGACCCCGCGGACCCGCTCTGGTCCGATCCTGGAATCGCTCATTGATCGGTCCGCCGTCATGTGGCCGTGTCTCAGGTGCGAACGCGGCGGCTGCCGTAATGCGGATGCTTGCCGCCGCGATGACGCCAGTAGCGGTGCTTGACCGGATTCGTATTGGTGTTGGGCCTTGCATCGCCTGGCGTGGCCGCGCCGGTCTGCTTCGGTGCGGCCACGGTGCCATCCTTCGGCTGAGCCATGGACATGGCCGACGGTGCGGCGACGGCCACCACCGCGCCCAGGATCAAGGAGCGATACACGGTCCAGATGTTCATACTCGCCTCCATGCGGTCAGCGACAATCGGTCAGATCGAGATGGCTCCGACAGCCAGCCCGTAGATTCCGGCGCCCGCGGCGATGGCGATGGCCCCGAACAGGACGGACTCGACCGGCCTGAACAGCCTCTCCTTGCGCTCGCGCTTGGCGATCAGGAACAGCAGCGTTCCCGGCGCATAGAGGATTGCGGACAGCAGGAGAAATTTCGGTCCGCCGGCGTAGATCATACCGGCCGCGTAGAGCGTCGCGACGGCTGCGACGATCCCGTCGGTGATGCGGGCGCGCTCGCCGGCATCATAGGCCTCGCCGGTCGATGCGAGCTTAAGGCCGTACGCGGCGACGAGAAAATACGGGATCAGCGTCATCGCGCTCGTCATCTTCAGGGCGAGCGTGAAGGCATATTCGGCGAACCAGCTCACGAAGAGAAACGCCTGTATCACGCAATTCGTGAGCCAGAGCGCCCCGACAGGAACCTTGTGCGCGTTCTCGCGCGCGAGAAAGGCCGGCATGGTGCGCTGGTTCGCCGCCGAGTGCAGGATCTCGGCCGCAAGCAGCGACCAGGACAGGTAGTTGCCGAGGATCGAGATCAGCAAGGCGATGCTGATGAACACGCCGCCCCAGCGGCCGACCATGGCTTCCATCACGCCCGCCATCGACGGTGTGGGCAGATCCGTGAGCTCAGCCCGCGGCAGGATGCCGTAGGACAGGAGCGTCACGAGCACGAGAAGGCAGAGCACCGTCAGAAATCCGGTGACAGTCGCGATGCCGATGTCGGAACGCGTCCTGGCGTAGCGCGAATACACGCTCGCGCCCTCGATGCCGACGAATACGAACACCGTGAGCAGCATCGTGCCGCGGACCTGGGTCAGCACGTCCCGCGCGTCCGGCCGCTCCGCACCCCAGAAATTCCCCGAGAACACTTCGCCGTTCAGGGCGATCCCAGCCACGACGATGAACAGCAGGATCGGAATGATTTTCGCGAAGGTCGTGGCGGTGTTGAGCGCGGCAGCGCCCTTGATGCCGCGCAGCACCAGGATATGCACGCTCCACAGCAGCACGGACGCCGAAGCGATTGCGATCGGCGTCGTGCCGTCGCCGAAGACGGGGAAGAACTGCCCGAGCGTGGCCTTGATCAGGATGAGACAGGCGACGTCGGCGAGGCAACAGCCGATCCAATAGCCCACCGCGGAGGCAAAGCCGATATAGTCGCCGAAGCCGTCCTTGGCGTAGGCGTAGATGCCGGCATCGAGCGCCGGCTTGCGCCGGGACAGCGACTGGAACACGAAGGCGAGCGTCAGCATGCCGGTACCGGCGATCACCCAGGCGATGATCGCGCCGAGAGCACCGGTGGTGCGTCCGAATTGGGCCGGCAATGCGAAGATGCCGGAGCCGACCATCGACCCGATCACAAGCGCAATCAGCGCGTTGCGCGAGAGTTTCTGATCGGCCTCGTTCGCCGCCATGACGGATGGCCTTCCAATCCAAGGCGGCCGCAGTTGGAGCGGCCGCCTCATGCGCGGACCTTAGAGGGCCGCACCCCGTGCGCCCATCAGGGATTCTCTGTAGGCAGCAGGGCAGGAAATCGGCGGCCGCGCAGGGCGTCAGGTGCGGACGTCAGCTCTTCGGAAGCGATGCGGCGGCGTCGTTCTCGCTCGCCGGGCGGGGGAGGGAGTCTGTGGCCCGGGCGACGAGCACGACACTGCCGCGGAAGAATTCGCCAGCCTTGGCAAGCTCGGCGGCAAGGCGGCCGGCATGCAGGGCAGCTGCGTCCTGCCCGGCATATTCGCATCCGATCCCGTCGGTCGAAACACCGTACTTGTCAGCGATATGGAAGAAAAAGCGCATGCGCCCGATTAAGCCGGACTACGGCGGGTCTCTAGTGACAACGGCGTAAGGTGCCTCCGCCAAAAGACTGAGAGCCGAAGGCAGAGGTTCCCGAGTTGCGGATTGGTAACGACGCGGCTGCCGTGGGCGCTTCGGCGCCGCCGTGCAATTTGCATCGGAAGGCGGTGGTTTTCACCGTTGGCCCTCGGGAGATTGACCGATGTCGGTCGGCAGGTTCCAAGGCTAGCGTAACCTCATCCGGCGAGTGCCAGAGGAGGCAAGCGATGTCGAACTATGATCACAACCTGACGGCCACCGACGCTGCCGGCGGCGCGATCGGGATAGATACCGGATTGCGCGATTACATGCTGCGGATCTACGGCTACATGGCCACCGGCGTCGGCTTGACCGCCGTCGTCGCCTGGGTGACCTATCAGGCCATCGGCCCCGAATTGCTCCAGAGCCCCCTGATGTGGGTCTTCATCCTGGCGCCGCTCGCCCTGGTGTTCTTCATCGGCTCGCGCATCAACACGCTGTCGGTGCCCACGGCGCGGATCCTGTTCTTCGTCTATTCGGCGCTGGTCGGCGTATCGCTATCGATATTGCTGCACATCTATACGAGTTCCTCGATCACCCGCGTCTTCTTCATCGCGGCCGCAATGTTCGGCGCGCTGAGTCTTCTCGGCTACACGACCCGGCGCGATCTCTCGGGATTAGGCACCTTCCTGTTCATGGGCCTGATCGGAATCATCATCGCGAGCCTGATCAACCTGTTCCTGGGGTCGACCGCGCTCGACTGGCTGATCTCGATCGTCGGTGTCGGCGTGTTTGCCGGCCTGACGGCCTACGATACCCAGCGGATCAAGGGGATGTACGACATCTCGGATGACCACACCGCCACGGGCCGCAAGTCGGTCGTTGCGGCGCTGTCGCTCTATCTCAATTTCCTCAACCTGTTCATGATGCTGCTGCGACTTGCCGGCGGTCGCCGTTGAGGCGCGGGACGACGGCGGCTCAGGCCGCCGGCCGCTCCACCGCACTGGCGAGCGCGTCGCGCAGCGCCGCTTCCTTGGTCTCATCGAGCGAGGTCTTGAGCACGACGCCGCCGGCGTCCTTGATCTCCTTGATCACCTTGTCCGCGGTCATGTGCTTGATCAGGACGAACAGGGCAGCGTTGCCGGTCTGGAGATTGGCCGACAGGTTCTTCATGAAGGAATCGTCGATGCCGAAGTCGGAGAGCGCGCCGCCGAGCGCGCCCGACGCGGCGCCCACGGCGACCCCGAGGATCGGATTGAGAAACAGGACTCCGATGAGGAGGCCCCAGAAGCTCCCGGTCATCGCACCCATGGCAGTGGTGTTGACGAGCTGATTGAGCTTGATGCCGCCCGAATCCGTCTTCACGGCGATCACGGCGTCGCTGATCGTGATCAGATATTCCTTCTGCAGCTTGAGCAGCCGCTGACGCACTTCTTCGGCTTTTGCCTCGGACGGGTACACGATCGCGACCAGATCGGACATGAAGACCTCCCGTTGGATCGACAAAATGCGGACCGGAACATTCCTGCTGACGGTACCGTGCAAGGGGTACTTCCGCGATCAGAGGAAACCCTTGGCCGTCGCGGATGAATGTCCCAATGGGCGCATGCGCGCTGCAACGCTGGCATCCGGGACATCGCTTGGGCAGGACGAGAACGTTCGCCCGACCCGATCGATGAAATCCCTTGGTTCCACAGCTCGGTTGAGGTGTCCTCAATTCGCCGCCAACATCAATGCGGCGAGCAGCAATGCCACGACGAGCAGGGAGATGCCCGCCGTGGGCCACTGTCGAATGACGTCGTCACCTCGCTCGACAAGTCCGCCGAATTCAACAGCGGCGCGCCGCAACGGACGGACTACGCTCACGAGCGCCTTCCAGGTCGTCGAAGATGCGAGCGGATGTGGCCAGGGACTGAGCAGGATCGCCAGCACCGCGCCCCCGAGGGCAGGCAACAGCAATTTGTCGATGCCGAAGACGTTCGATGCCGTACCAAACGGAACGGGTAGATACGGGTCCCAGGGCACGAGGCCGAGCAATAGCGAGCAGAGCGCCAGGGCAAGCGCCGCCAGGTCCTGATTGCGCAATGCCGGGCCTGTTACGGCAATTGACTCGTCTGAAGCCGCCAGCGCGTGCGCCAGAACCAGCACCACATAGGCGGCCGTAAACATCCCGCCCGCCTGGAGCACGACCGCCCACCACCACTGCCCGCTCTCCTCTGCCGCCTGGAGCAACAGATCCTTCGCAAGGGATGCACCACTCGGAGGTACGCCCATCAGCGCGATGCCACCCAGCGCAAAGGCCAGAAAGCTCAGGGGCCGAGCTCGCACGATGCCGCGCAATTCCGTGATGCGATCGTGACCCAGTGCCACGTAGATCGATCCGACGGCCATGAACATCGCCGCTTTTGCGGTGGCATGGGAGACAGCCTGCAGCAGCCCCCCCGCCAAGGCTTCGTCGCTCTCGAGCCTCCCCGAGGCATTGAACGCAAGTGGGAACATCAAGAAGAGATACCCGATCTGCGCCAATGTCGAATACGCGATGAGGAGCTTGAGGCGTTCTTGCCGTAGAGCGACAACGCTCCCGAATACGATCGCTGCCGCTCCCAGCGTCGCGAGCAATTGCGTGGCGGCGAAGCCGGGCAAGGCGGGCATCACGTTGAACCAGAGCCGTATGATGATGAAGAAGGATCCCTTCACGACCAGGCCGGACAGGATTGCGCTCGCCGCCGCCGGTGCACCGGCGTGAGCAGGCGGCAACCAAAGATGCAGCGGAAAGAGCGCGGTCTTGGCGAGAAGACCCGTTGTCATCAATGCCGCCGCGGCGAGTGCGGCCGCCTCCGCACTGACGCGCCGCGACAACAGCACGATGTCAAGTGTACCGTAGAGGCCATAGAGCAGTGCCGTACCCAGCAAGTAGAGAACGGAACCGAGCAGCGCGAAGAGCAGATATCGCAGCGCGGCTCGCAGCGTCTCGGCGCGGCCGTCGAGCGAGACCAGCGGCACGGCGGCAAACGTCAACAGTTCGAGGGCGACATAAAGGGTGAAGAGGTCGCCGCCGATGAAGATCGTGTTCAACGCCCCCCAGATCGCCAGCAGCAGGACCCAGAATGTGAACGGCGCGCGCGTTTCGGCTGCCGCTGGACAAAAATCAGTCGCGGCAAAAACGGAGATCGCGGAGATTACGAGTGCCGTCGTCGCGAGCATCACAGCTGACAAGCCGTCCCCGCGCAGTGCCACACCCAGCGGCGGCGGCCAGGCGCCGAGCAGGTAAACGAGGGGGCCATCGCTCTGCGGCAGGATCGCGAGGGTAGCTGCGGCAATCGCCAATCCAAGGGGAATGACTGCGAACGCGACCAGCCTGACGTGACGGTCGCCGAGAACGTACGCCAGCAAAACGCCTGAGACCGGGACAATGATCGATAGCACCAGCAGGAAACCGCCCGTAGTCGTTGCCGCGTCCAACGCCGTGGGATGGAGTAGCATCAGTCACCGGACGGATCGGGGCCAGCGCCCTCAGGTGCGCCACTGCGCAGCGTCGTGGAACCAGCGGTCTGGAACAGCCGCAGCAACAGGGCGATCGCCAAAGCCGTCGCAGAAAACGCGACGACGACGCCGGTAATCACCAGGGCTTGTGGCACCGGATCATTGCCAAAGCCCGCTGCCGCACCCCGCCGTCCCACGATGCCGAACAGAAGGAATACGCCGCTGCCCAGCAGATTGAATGCGATGATCTTGCGAAGCGGCTGCGGATTTGTAATCAGGCCATATAGGCCAAGCCCGACCGCGGCGGCAGCGCACAATCCGAATACCGTCACGCTGCTCATCGTTGCTCGCTCCGTTCCGGTGCGCCGGCGAGCAGCAGGCCGAGCGTTGCCGCGATCGTCAGGATCATGGCGACCTCGATACCGAGAATCAGGGGCTTGGCTAGCGGGGGCGGATAGGCAAGGAACGCCGGGCCAAGACAAAGCCCTCCGATGCCAACGACTAGGAACAGGCCAGGTCCGGCCACCAGGATGAACCGTAGCCACCGACTGCTCACCGGTGGCGTGTCCGTCAATCCGGCCATGATGACGAGAAGCCACATGGACGCGAGAATCGCGCCACCCTGAAAAGCTCCGCCGGGATGGTCGGCTCCCGTCCAAAAGACATAGATGCCGACGACGATACCGACGGGCGGCAACAGGCGCGCAAGAAAGGCGAGAACGCCATGGGGATTGGCCTCGTGGCGCGGCCCCGGACGACCTCCCCAAGCCGGGTCCGACGCAAGCGACCAAACACCGACGATGGCCAGCAGGAGTACGACTTTCTCGAGCATGGTATCCATAGCGCGGAATGCCATGAGCACGTTGGTCACGGGGTTGGCCAGGCCCGTCGCCCAGGCTTTCGCGACGGCGGCCGGAGCAAGCGTTGGTGCCGGATCGGGCAGGAGCAGTATGGCGGCGACGAGTGCCGCCGCGATCAACGAGGATAGTGCGGCCGCGCAGAGGCGCACCAACTTGCACGGCGTTTCCACGGCTGTCAGATCGGCATTCCGCAGCCGCGCGGCTGCGCCCAACAGCAGCACACCACCCAGGCCTCCACCAATTGCGGCCTCCGTCAGCGCGACATCGACAGCGTCGAGACGCACCCAGATCAGCGCGACCAGCAATCCGTAGGCAACGAAACCGACCGTTGCCGAATAGGTTTCGGGAACAGCGATAGTCCAGATGGCGAGGCCCAGTACCACGGCGGCGAGCGCGATCTCGAAGACCGTCACGATGCTCATGGCGCCGGCCCGCCTCGGCGCGCGGTGTGCGCGATCAGTTGGGAGACTGTCGCGCCCGCGAGGAGCCCGAGCAGCCAGATGCTAACCAATTTCAGCCCGCCGCGGAGGCTCCCTGCTTGCGGGAGCAGCCCAAGCACGACAAGACCCAGGCCGAGATTGTCCGCCTTGGTGAGCGCGTGCAGACGAGTCAGCGTATCGGGGAAGCGAAGAAGGCCGACAGTGCCGGCCAGAAAGAAGAACGCGCCGGTCGACACTGCCGCAATCGTCACGATGTCGCGAGCGAGGCTCATTTGTCTTCCGTTGATCCGGCTCCATCGGCGTCGAAGCGGGAGAGCCCTTTCTTGACGAACGCGATGGACGCGAACGTGGCGAGAAGTGCCAAAGTCAACGCCACGTCGATTGCAGCGGGTACGCCCGTTACGGTGCCGAGCAGAAGCAATACAGAAATACCTGCGGTCCCGATCAGCTGCGCGGCCATCATGCGGTCAGCGTCTCCCGGACCACGCAGGATCGACACGAGCCCCAGAGCCAGCATTGCGAGAATGAAGCCGACTGCGGCAGTGAGAAACTCAGTCATTGTAGAGCGCTCGGATCAAGGCCGCTTCCTCTGCAGCAAGCTCTGCGGCCACCGGCTGTTCGACGTCGAGGCAGTGATAGAGGAGGTGCCCATTCTCGTCTCCTGTTGGCACAGTGCCGGGCAGCAGGCTGGTGAGCGTTGCGAATACGTTGCGGCGCAGGCCGCGTGAAAGACGGGTTGGATAGGCCACAAATCCCGGGCGCAGGGGCAATCGAGGATCGAGCGCGCGCCTTGCGACGTCCGCTCCGGCAACGACGGAGTGGTACAGGAAAAGCAGCGCCAGCCGGGCGATGGCACGCGGTGAGCGCCGCGAGGCGCTGGGCTCCAGCAGGTACAAGCTTGTCCAGGTCGCCGCGCCAACAGCGGCTGCGGCGGCAGGAATATCTCCGGGATTGGCGCCAGCAAGCACGAGCCAGAGGCAGAGGAACCATGCCGCTCGGGAAGTCGCGCTCACCCCCAATGACCCCATGGATTTTCCGCTCCATTTCTAGGGACGACGCTTCCAAGCACGTGTGTCTCTAGGGACTATCTCGCGCCCCGGCGAGATCAGCGCAAATTCCTTGGTCAGCTCCGCCGATGACATAAAGCACAGTCTCCGCGCGGTTCGCTTTGCCTCGCGGCATCGCTTCACTTGAAGATCGAACCCTGCGCTATCGATGTGACCGGGGATATCGGGTGTTTGCCTGATCAAGCATCAGGAATCCCCTGAGCATGCTCCAGGGTTGACCACGATTGCATCCGGCCGCACTGGGTAGATTTACCGATGTCTGCGCCAGCTCCCTTCGGTAAAAATACCGAGGACGATACCGGGAAATCGCAATCTCCGGAAAGGCTCGCCTGCCCGGCAATGTGTCCGGGAACGCGGAGGGGCTGAAGATGATTATGCGCAGCAGGCGAAGGCCGTCTCGACAGCTCTTCACCTTGGCCCTTGCTGCGGCCGCTTCCTCGCTGCTGCTGGCGGCCTGTGAAAGGGAAGCGGAAACGAACGCCGCACCCTCGCCACGCCCGGTTCGGACCGCAACTATCGAGAAACGCGAGACGTCAACTCCGTTGACGTTTACCGGCCGGATCGAAGCCGAGGATGAAGTGAATATCGCGTTCCGGATTTCCGGACGCCTCCTGGACAACGCCTGCAAGATCGGAGACCAGGTGAAGGCCGGGCAGGTGCTGGCACGACTGGAATCTCAGAACGAACTCAACACGCTGCGACAGGCACAGGCGGCGCTTGCCGCTGCTCAGGGCCAGTTGACGCAGGCTCGCAATCATTTCGATCGCCAGGAGACATTGCTTGCACAGGGATGGACCACGCGCGCCAACTACGATGCCGCAACCCAGGCGCGACAGACCGCGCAGTCGCAGGTGGATGCCGCCGAGGCGCAACTCAACTCGGCGCATGATCTCGTTAGTTTCACCGAGCTTATGGCCGACGCGCCGGGTGTAATCACTGCGACGGGGCCAGGCGCCGGCGAGGTCGTCCAGGCTGGGCAGATGATCGCCAAGATCGCACGGCAGGACGGTCGCGATGCCGTCTTTGATGTCCCCGCTCAACTGATCCGATCCGGGTCGGTTGATCCGAAGGTCACGGTCAATCTGGTGGATGACTTGAAAATAACAGCTCAGGGCCGCATCCGGGAGGTCGCTGCACAAGCCAGTCCCGTCACCCGGACCTTCGAGGTGAGGGTGGGGTTGACGAACCCTCCTGCGGCGATGCGACTTGGCGCGACCGTCGTGGGGCGGGTCGAAACGAACGCCGGGCCGATGATCGACATTCCGTCAACGGCCCTAACCAAGATGAATCAACGGCCGGCCGTTTGGATTGTCGATCCGTCCACCAGCACGGTCTCCATCCGCAACGTTGACGTGTTGCGGTTCGATGAGGCGCAAGCGATCATCTTGCAGGGACTCGATAGCGGCGAAGTCATCGTTACGGCCGGAGTCCAGGCACTTCATCCGGGTCAGAAAGTCCGCGTGCTCGGGTCGACGCCATGATCGGACTGAACCTTTCCGATTGGGCCCTCAAGCACCGCTCGCTTGTCGTCTACATGATGATCGTTGCGGTGGTCGCCGGAGCGCTGTCCTATTTCCGGCTCGGCCGGAACGAGGATCCTGCGTTCATCATCAAGACCATGGTCGTCCAGGCAGCCTGGCCGGGCGCATCCGTCGACGAGACGATGAAGCAGGTAACGGAGCGGCTCGAACGCCAGCTTCAGGAAACGCCTCATCTGGACTTTCTGCGCAGCTTCACCCGGGCAGGCGTTACGACCATCTTTGTCAATTTGAAGGGGAGTGCCAGCGCCAAAGAGGTCTCCGACACCTGGTATGAGGTTCGAAAGACAGTCGGCGACATGAGGCACACGCTGCCAGCTGGGGTTATCGGGCCCGGCTTCAACGATGACTTCGGCGATACGTTCGGCATCATCTACGGCTTTACCAGCGACGGCTTTACTCAGCGCGAACTGCGTGACCGCGTCGAGGCTATCCGCTCCAGGTTGCTCCTTGTGCCCGACGTGTCGAAAATCGAGCTGCTGGGAGCGCAAGACGAGGTGATCTTCGTCGAATTCTCCAAGCAGCAGCTTGCGACTCTCGGGATCGATCGGTCGGCTCTGCTCGGTGCACTGCAGGCGCAAAATATCGTGCGCCCGGCCGGAACGATTGAGACTGGTTCCGAAAGCATTTCGCTTCGGGTGTCGGGAGGTTTTTCGTCCGAGCAAGATATTGCCAACATCAACTTTGCAGCCGGCGGGAAAATGCTGCGGCTGAGCGATATCGCCCAGGTGCGGCGCGGTTATGTCGACCCACCCCAGCCGATGTTCCGTGTCAACGGCCAGCCGGCAATCGGGCTTGCGATTGCAATGCGGGAAGGCGGCGACATTCTCGCGCTCGGCGCAAACATAAAGAAAGTGATGGCGCAGATCACCGCGGACCTGCCGATCGGCATCGAGCCGAGCCTCGTCGCAGATCAATCCGTCGTCGTGCGCCAGGCGATCGGCGAATTCATGACGTCGCTGCTGCAGGCGATCGCGATCATACTCGCCGTGAGTTTCATCAGTCTCGGCGTTCGTCCCGGCCTCATTATCGCGCTCGCCATACCATTGACCCTCGCGATCGTGTTTCCGATCATGGAGATCGTCCGCATCGATATGCAGCGAATATCTCTGGGTGCCTTGATCATCGCCCTTGCATTGCTCGTCGACGACGCGATGACAACCACGGACGCGACACTCACCCGGCTGGCGCAGGGAGCCAGCAAGGTCGAGGCCGCGACCTACGCTTTCCGGACTCACGCCTTCGCCATGCTCGCGGGGACGCTGGTGACGATCGCCGGGTTCATTCCGGTCGGCTTTGCGGCCAGCTCGGCGGGCGAATACACGTTCTCGCTGTTTGCCGTGGTCACCATCGCGCTGCTCGTGTCCTGGTTCGTCGCGGTCATCTTCACGCCGTTGCTCGGAGCCGTCATTCTGGTTCCGCCAAGGCAGAAGAGCGACGATGCTCCCGGCAGGATCTACCGCCTTTATCGGAATTTCCTCACATTCGCGATGCGCGCAAAATGGCTGACGATACTTGTTTCATTGGCTCTCTTTATTGCGTCTCTTCTCGCACTGCCTCTCATCCCGCGCCAGTTCTTTCCGTCGTCTGATCGACCGGAACTGCTGGTTGATCTTAGTCTGCCGCAGAACGCATCTATCTACGCAAGCGAAGCGGCCGCCAAGCGCCTGGACGCGAAGTTGACCGGCGATCCGGATGTCGCGCACTGGAGCAGCTATGTGGGTCGCGGCGCAATTCGCTTCTATCTGCCGCTCAATGTCCAGCTGCCCAACGATTTCTTCATGCAGGCGGTTGTCGTTGCGAAGGACGTTGCAGCAAGCGAGCGGTTGCACGCGAAACTGGACAAATTCCTGGCAGAGGAATTTCCTAATGCCATTTCGTCCGTATCTCCGCTTGAACTCGGGCCGCCGGTTGGCTGGCCGGTGCAGTATCGGGTCGGCGGTCCCGACGTAGGGCAGGTGCGTGAAATCGCACTCAAGGTCGCGCAGATCGTTTCCCGCTACCCCGGGGCCAAGCAGGTCAATTTCGACTGGATGGAGCCTGACCGCCAAGTGCGCATTCGTGTCGATCAGGATGAAGCGCGCCTTCTCGGACTCAGTTCGCAGGCGATAGCCTCCGTCCTGAATACGGTCATATCAGGCACCCCCGTCACCCAGCTTCGCGACGATATCTATCTGGTCAACGTGGTGGCGCGCGCAACCGACGAACAGCGTGTCTCGCTAGCCACCCTCCGTACCTTGCAGGTACCGCTGCCGAGCGGACAGACGGTCCCGCTCAACCAGTTTGCATCCTTCGAGTATACGCAGGAGTTTCCGCTGATCTGGCGGCGTGACCGCGTTCCAACTCTGACGGTCCAGGCGGCCATCGCCGGCGACACTCTTCCGGAAGCTGTAGTAGGCGCGCTCTCGCCTGCCATCGAGAATCTGAAAAAGACCCTGCCAACATCGTACAATGTGGTTGTCGGCGGCACGGTGGAAGAGAGCAGGAAGTCGCAGGCGTCCGTTCTGGCTGTGGTGCCCATGATGCTATTCGTCATGTTCACGGTTCTCATGATTCAGCTGCAGAGCTTCCCGCGATTGTTCATGGTCGTGAGCGTGGCGCCGCTCGGTCTGATCGGTGTGATTGCGGCGCTGATGCTTTCCGGCAGACCGCTGGGTTTCGTCGCCATTCTCGGCATCCTCGCGCTGCTCGGCATGATCTGCAAGAACGCGGTGATCCTGATCGGTCAGATCGAGGCGGAGCGCGCGCAAGGGAAGGGACCCTGGGAGGCCGCGGTCGATGCCAGCAGCTCCCGCTTTCGTCCGATCATGCTGACGGCTGTCTCCACCGTCCTCGGCATGATTCCGATTGCTCCGACTGTCTTCTGGGGGCCGATGGCCTTTGCGATCATGGGCGGACTGCTCGTCGCGACCGTTCTGACACTGGTGTTCCTTCCGACCTTGTATGTGGCCTGGTTTGGCGCGAAGGAGTCGACCGGCGCTTCCGATGCATCCGGCCCGGCCTGAGCATCGTGCCGCGAGGGTAATCCCGGACCTCGACTAGGTAATCACCTGATAGGCCGCCTTCATGCGTCGGCGCATGGTTCGGCCTCGGAATGAGCAGGCCGATCGGTCACGGCATCGGTCATCGTTCGCGGTTCGAGGTCCCTTCATGACTGCGACGCCAACGGCCCAAAAGCTTTCGTTGTTCGCACTGACGGCAATGGTCGTCGGCTCCATGGTCGGCTCAGGCATCTTCTCGCTGCCGCGAACGTTCGGCATCGCCACCGGTCCGTTTGGCGCCATCTTCGCCTGGTGCATCGCTGGCGGCGGCATGTACACGATGGCGCGCGTGTTTCAGACGCTGGCCGAGCGAAAGCCGGATCTCGATGCCGGCGTCTACGCCTATGCGAAGGCGGGTTTCGGCGACTATCCCGGCTTTCTGTCGGCGCTCGGCTACTGGATCGGCAGTTGCATCGGCAACGTGTCCTACTGGGTGCTGATCAAGTCGACGCTTGGCGCGTTCTTTCCCGTGTTTGGTGACGGCAATACGGTCACCGCGATCATCGTCGCCTCGATCGGAATCTGGCTGTTCCACTTCATGATCCTGCGTGGCGTGCAACAGGCCGCCGCGATCAACACCATCGTCACCATCGCCAAGATCGTGCCGATCCTGATCTTCATCGTCATCCTGGCGTTCGCCTTCAAGGCCGACCTGTTCCGTGCAAATTTCTGGGGAGGCGAGGGGATGCCGGACAAGGGTCTGTTCGATCAGATCCGCGCGACCATGCTGGTCACGGTGTTCGTCTTTCTCGGGATCGAGGGCGCCAGCGTCTATTCCCGCTACGCCAAGGAACGGTCCCATGTCGGTGCCGCGACGATCATTGGCTTCGCGGTCGTCACGAGCCTCATGGTGCTCGTGACGATGCTGCCCTATGCCGTGCTGCCGCGCGCCGAGATCGCCGACGCTCGGCAGCCGTCGATGGCGACGGTGCTGGAGGCGGTGGTAGGGCATTGGGGCGCCGTCTTCGTCAGCATTGGACTTCTGGTCTCGGTGCTCGGAGCCTATCTCGCCTGGTCGCTGATCTGCGCCGAGGTGCTCTCCGCCGCCGGCCGGACCAGGGACATGCCGCGCGTGTTCGGCACCGAAAACGCCAACAAGGTGCCGGCTGCCGCGCTCTGGCTCACCAATATTGTCGTGCAGCTGTTCGTCATCAGCACCTATTGGTCGCGGGATGCCTTTGCGTTGATGCTCAATTTGACGAGCGTCATGAACCTCATTCCGTTTTTCCTGGTCGCCGCCTACGGGCTCCTGCTGGTCAAGCGGGGCGAGACATACGAAAAGAGCCCGGGCGAACGCAGGCGCGACCTGATCTTCGCCGGTATCGCCGTCGTCTACACGCTATTCCTGATCTATGCCGCCGGAATGAAATATCTTCTCCTGTCGGCGATCCTCTACGCCCCCGGCACGGTGCTGTATTTCTGGGCGCGCCTCCAGCAGAAGGCGAAGATCTTCACTTCGATCGATTGGGTCATCTTCATCGCGGCCGTGATTGGCGCCGTGGTCGGGATTCATGGCCTGGCTACCGGCTACATCACCATCTAGGCGAGGCATCTGCCATGGCGACAGCACAGACGTCGGATTCAAAGATCCCGTTCGGTGTTCATTCGGAAGTCGGTCAGCTGCGCAAGGTGATGGTCTGCTCACCGGGCCGCGCGCATCAGCGCCTCACGCCCACGAACTGCGATACTCTGCTGTTCGACGATGTGCTGTGGGTCGACAATGCCAAGCGCGATCATTTCGACTTCGTGCAGAAGATGCGCGACCGCGGCATCGATGTCGTCGAGATGCACAACCTGCTCACCGACACCGTGGCCATCCCTGAAGCCAGGAAGTGGATTCTCGACAACCAGGTGGTCCCCAATCAGGTCGGGCTCGGGCTGATCGACGAGCTGCGCGGCTATCTGGAAAGCCTCAAGCCTCGCGAGCTGGCGGAGACCCTGATCGGCGGACTGTCGACCCACGATTTTCCCGAGGCCCATGGTGGCGAGATGCTCAGGCTGATCCGGGAAGCGGCGGGCATGACCGAATATCTGCTGCCGCCGCTTCCGAACACGCTGTACACGCGCGATACCACCTGCTGGATCTATGGCGGCGTGACGCTGAATTCGCTGTTCTGGCCGGCGCGTCATGAAGAGCCGATCCTCGCCACCGCCATCTACAAGTTCCATCCGGATTTCGCCGGCAGGGTCAATGTCTGGTGGGGAGATCCGACGCAGGATCACGGCCTCGCCACGCTGGAAGGCGGCGACGTGATGCCGATCGGAAAGGGCAACGTTCTGATCGGGCTCAGCGAGCGAACCTCGAGGCAGGCGATCAGCCAGCTTGCTGCGGCGCTATTCAGGAAGAAGGCGGCCGAGCGGGTGATCGTCGCCGCGATGCCCAAGCTCCGCGCGGCGATGCATCTCGATACCGTCTTCACCTTCGCCGACCGCGATTGCGTGCTGCTCTATCCCGATATCGTCAACAACATTACCGCATTCTCCTATCGGCCGGCCGACAATCCGGCTGGCCTCGAGTTGCGCAAGGACGAGAAGCCCTTCGTCGACGTCGTCGCAGAAGCGCTCGGTCTGAAGAAGCTGCGTGTCGTGGAGACCGGCGGGAACGCCTATCTGCGTGAGCGGACCCAGTGGGACAGCGGCGCCAATCTCGTCTGCGCGGCCCCCGGCGTCGTGTTCGCCTATGACCGCAACACCTACACCAACACGCTGCTGCGCAAGGAGGGGATCGAGGTGATCACCATCGTCGGCGCCGAGCTCGGACGGGGGCGCGGCGGCGGTCATTGCATGACGTGTCCGATCATCAGGGATGCGGTTGACTACTAGGCGTGCGCGGTCTGGCGGCCCTGACCGACGTTGGTCGATCCGATCAACCAGTGATTTAAAATCAAGACATTAACACGCCACAATCATTGCGCAGCGTGGCGCGAAACCCGGTCTGAGCAGCATCGGAGGTGGGCGCCATGCGAAGCTCTGGATTTCTTCTGCCGATCGTCGGCCTGCCCGTCCTCGGCTTATTGAGTGCGGGCACGGCTGGGGCGGCGGACCTTGATCTCAACGAGTTCAAGACGAGCCCGATTGCCGCCGTGCCCTACTATTCCGCACCGTCCTGGAGCGTCGTCGGTTCCGTCTCGCCGACCTTCACCGACAACGCGCTCTTCACCCGCGACAACCGCAAGTCGGACATCTACTACGAGCCGGACGTCAGTGTCAGGCTCGACGGAAATCTCACCAATGATCTGTCCTACCGGCTCTACGCGCGGGCCCAGTACGAAGCCTTTTCGCGGGAGAAGGACGGGAACTTCGCCGTCGCGCGCATGGGCGCGCGTCTGACCGAGAATTGGAACGGCTGGCGCTTCTCTGCCATCTATGAAAACCGGTATGATTTCGACGGGGTCTACCGCGACCTCGCATTCGCGTCCCATGATGTGATGGGCTCGGTGGCACGCGACTTCCGCATCGACAACGCGACGTTCTCGCCGCTGCTGCTGCTGACCTATCGGTTCTCAGATCTCGCGGAAGCGCGCCGCTGGCGCTTTGACGCCGTGCTCGGTATCGAGGTCAAGCTCGATCCCAGATGGTCGATCGTGAGCACTCCGCTGTTCGAGGCTTATTGGTTCACCGATGGGCTCAATAGCGGCCGTCAGGATCAGCTTTATTCGGTTGATGTGGGCCTGAAGTATAATTTCGCCAGCAATGTGTCGCTCACGACCACTGTGCTATACGAGGCGCGAACGTCGAACGTTCCGCTGCGGCGATACAGAGACGTTCGCATCGGCCCTCGCCTGGATTTCGCCTTTTGAGTGAGACCTGAAAGATGCCCGCAAGACGCCTGTTGACGCTGACCTGCATCGTCGCCGGAAGCCTTGCGGCATCGGTGGCGCTCGCCGATCCGCGCGATGCGGTGGATCGAGGCCAGCGTCTCGATACCGACGCGCTTCGGGATGATGCCGCGACGCACCGTCTGCAACAGCCGTCGCATCCCCTCGATATTGCGCCGCCTCGCCCCGCACCAGCGGCAAAGGCAGCGAGGAAGAAGAAGTCAGGCGCGAGCAGCAGCCGCTAGGCTGAGTCGCGCATCGTGCCCGACGGGCCGCCGTGCGCCGGAAATGGTGCTGGCAAATTGCGGAAGGCGTGCTGCTGCATATCGGTGCAACCATGTTGCCATAATGATCTCACGGCCACCCACATCCCTGATTTTGAATCTCTGTTGCATCGGATTTGACGTCGCGAGCGTGGCACAAACTGCATATTGCTCGCCGTCGAAAGCATGCCTCACGAATTCGAGATTTTAATCCGGAAATAATACTACCTGATGGTGTGGCCGCGCGACGGGGTGTATGATTGGTCAGCCCCAATGGTGTGCGTCTTCCGGATCCGGTGGCGGACGTCTCGCTCCTGGGGTGGGGAGGGGACCTGCGATATCGTCGCCAATATCGGGCGTCGCCGGAATATAGTGAGTGCGTACCGTGAAGCCACATGGCTCCCCCGACAGCGAGTCGGATCGAACCGGTCTGAAGAACTGGCTGCGCATAGGTTCGCAGGAACCGATCGACGAGCTCTATTGGGCGTCTTCGGCCGATCTTCTCTTCGCCGCGCGTCCGTCCTTCCGCGGACACTTCGCCTATGAGGGAATCAATCCGGCATTCGAGTCTCGGCTCGGCGTATCATCGGAAGACGTCAGCGACATGGACGTTTTCGATTGCGTGAGTGCGGACGACGCAAGGTCCGTCTGCGAGGCGCTTCGGGCGGGCCTCGCGGAGGGAACGGAGGTCAGGATCCGCCAGCGACTCGCGCTCGGCGGGTCGCCGCGGGCGATGGAAACGACGGTCGTGCCGATCGTGGATGGCGGTGTGGTCCGGTTGATCGGCAGCCACCGCGAGCTGCGCAATGGTGCTTTCGAGCGCGCCGCCGCATGCGACGACGGGCTCGATATCGACGTCGGCCTGCTTGCCATCCAGGAAGGCATCCAGCAGCGGATCGCCTCCGATCTGCACGATTCGACCTGTCAGCATCTGATCGCCGCCAGCCTCGGCGTGATGCGGATGCGGAACAATCTGGGCGATGCGGCCCTGGCGGAGCGGCTCTGCGACGACATTGACGCGTCGGTCGATGAAGCCCTCCGGGAGCTCCGCGCCTTTGCCTATCTCCTGCATCCGCGGAATCTGGCGGGTGAGGGATTGAAGGCCACGATCGAGCGATACGCGGAAGGATTTGCGGCGCGCACGTCGTTGCGTGTGACCGTGAACATCGTGCCGGATATCGATCGGCTGCCGTATGAAACGAAGCGCTCGCTGCTGCGCGTTGTTCAGGAAGCTCTCACGAACGTCTTCCGTCATGCGAAGGCGACAGAAGTGGCCATCTCCATCGACCTTGCCGACAGCCGTTTCGCGCTGACGATCAGCGACAATGGACGTGGTCTTCCCGAAGCCGTCGGGCGCGGCCACAAGGCGGCATCGATCGGAGTCGGCATTCCCGCGATGCGGGTAAGGCTGCATGAGATCGGAGGCACGCTCGACATCCGCTCCAGCCGGACCCCACCACTTTCCGGAACCGTCCTGTGCGCGATGTTTCCGCGCCGTTTCGCGGCGAACAGGCGGAACCGGCGAAGAGCCTCGACCATCATGAGGGCCCACGCAGGCACACGATCAGCGAAAGAACACTAGCCCGCGGCGGCAGGCCGGAAGGGCGGCCGGACCGCCGTGAAGGATTTGGAGCGTGCTGCCATGAAACGAATTCTGATAGCCGACGATCACGAAGCGGTGCGGTCCGGCTTGCGAGCGGTGCTCGAACAGCGAGCGGATTGGGAAGTGGTGGCAGAGGTTACTGATGGCGGCAAGGCGGTCGCTGCGGCGATCGAGAGCCAGCCCCACGTCGCTATCCTCGATTTCTCGATGCCCCGGATGACCGGCGTGGAGGCGGCGCGGCGGATCAAGGACTATCCGCTGCAGACCGAGGTCCTGATCTTCACCGTGCACAATTCTGGCCTGATCGCGCAGCAGGCATTCGAGGCCGGCGCGCGTGCGTTCCTGGTGAAGTCGGACGCCAACAAGCTGCTGCTTGCGGCGGTCGAGGCGTTGCTGTTGCACCGGACGTTCTGCACCACGAGCTGCGTGACGGAATTCGACCGCGGGGCGGGCGGCAACGGCGAGCGGCATTACGAGCTGACGGCGCGCGAGCAGCTCGTGGTCAAGCTTGTCGCGGAAGGCTACAGCAACAAGGGGATCAGCGCGATCCTCAATCTCAGCGTCAAGACAACCGAGGCGCATCGGGCCGCCGCGATGCGCAAGCTTGAGGTGAATTCGACGGCGGGCCTCGTCCGATACGCGGTCCGGACCGGGCTGGTCGAGGCCTGAACGGTGACGTCCGCGAGCCGACCCTGGCGTCAGTACCTTCGCCGGGACATCTCAGGGTTTTGTTGGATAACGCTTGCCGCAGGGCGCCGTATGATCGTTTGACCTTGCGGCCGGTCACTGCCGTTGTCCGCCCGGTCGGACAGGAGCCGGCAAACGGGAACGATGTCGTGAAACGCATCTTGATTGCGGATGATCATGAAATCGTACGTTCCGGCCTTCGCGCGATCGTTGGAACGCGTTCCGACTGGATCGTGAGCGGGGAGGCCACCAATGGCGAGCAGGCCGTCGCGCTGGCGCTCGAAACCCGACCGGACGTCGTGATTGTCGATTACTCCATGCCGATCATGAACGGCCTGGAGGTCAGCCGTCGCCTCAGGACGCTGCACGTGCGAACCGAGGTGCTGATCCTGACCATGCACGAAAGCGAGGAACTCCTGACGGAGGCCATCCTGGCCGGCATCCGCGGCTTCCTCTTCAAGTCCGACGCCCGCAAGCACCTGATTTCCGCTATCGAAGCCTTGCTCGACGGCAGGCCCTACTTCACCAGCGTCCTCCTGGAAAAGCTGCTTCATGATTACCAGGCGAACAAGCAGCACCGCGCCGACATGCTGCTGACATCTCGCGAGCAGAGCGTGGTCCAGCTGATCGCGGAAGGGAATACCAATAGGTCGATCAGCGCGATCCTGAATCTGAGCGTGAAGACCGTCGAGACCCATCGCGCCTCGGCCATGCGCAAGCTCAGAATGTCGTCCACCGCCGAGCTGGTGCGCTATGCCGTCCGCAAGAAGCTGGTCTCGCCCTGAACGGATGCTGATGCGCCGCGCCAGATGCCGCTTCGGTGCGGATGATGACCTTATCCCCGAACTTGCTCATGACACGTTCGGCGCAATGGCGAAGATGCCCCGTCCGGTGTCTAACTCGCTGATGCCGGGAGATTCCACTTCGCCAGGATCTTGGCGAGCGTTCCATCCGATTTGAATTTGGCTATGGTGGCGTTCATCCGGGTCACCAGTGCTTCCTGTCCCTTGCGAACGCCGATATTGACCGGACCGACGACGAAGGGCTTGTACTCGCCCACGAGCCGCACCTTGGGATAGCTGGCATGGCTGAACTGGTAACCCAGGATCGGTCCGTCGCCAAAGCCCGCTTGCAGGCGGCCGGCAGCAACATCGGTGATGATGTCGGCGATCGTCTCGTAGGAGCGCACCTCGGAAAAGACGCCGCTCTTTTGCAAGAGATCGAGATAGCGGGTGCCGACCTGCGCCCCGACGCGATAGCCCTGCATGGCTTGAATGGAGGGATACGCGGCCTTGTCCTGGCTCGGAACGATCGCGCCCTCGCCGTAGGCGTAGACCTGGTCGGTGAAGTCCACGACCTTGGCTCGCTCCGGAGAAGCCGACATCGCCGCCGAAATGATCTCGATCTTGCCCGAGGTCAATGCCGGGATGAGCGACGAGAATCCCATCGGCTGGATCTGGACCTTGAAATTCAGATCGTCGCCGACGGCATGAATGAGGTCGACCATCATGCCCTGGATGGTCCCCGATGCGGTGTCCAGGAACGTGAAAGGCACGCCGGTGGGCGTCGAACCGACTTGCATCAAGGTTTCGGCCTTGCCGATGCCGTTCAGCGATGCTGCGGGTGCAGCTGCCATCATTGAAAGAAGAAGTCGGCGAGAAATCATTGGGGTTCCTTCGGTCGGTGGGGTGTGATTCCATCTAGCCGGCCGCCTGGCGCTCCGTGCGAAGCGTGGGATAGCGCGCCGCCAATTGTTCGAAGAGCTCTCGCACCAGCCCGGCATGCTCTTCGTGTCTGCCGGCTTTGAGCCGCGCGTCGAGTGCCTCGAACAGCTGATGTTTGACGAAGAACCGCCATGCCACCGGCAGCCGCGCCAGGATGTCGGTGAGCTCGCGATAGCGGGCCTCGGTCCAGTGGGCCTCGAAGGCGGTGCGATAGATCCCGAAATCGAACACGTCCTTTTGCTCCGGCCGCGCCTTCTGCATCTCCTCGCGTAGCCTACGCGTTGCGTCCTCATCGACGCGGTTGCCCTCGATGACGACGCCGTATTGCCGGCGCGCGGCTTCGACCGAGACGTAGCCCGAGAGAACATCGACCAGCACACGGCGTGGCTCACGCAGGAGCGGGTCGCCAAATCCTCCGGCACCGGCACCCACGAGGCGGATCCGGTCGCCGGGCTTGCAGGGCACCACGTCGGTATTGCCGAGCGCTTCGGTATCCGGCCCGTCGGGATTCCTGGTGAAGATCGCGTTGGCGCCGGCGCCGCCACCCAGCACGCCCCAGGAGGCGAAATAGGTGCGGTCGCGATTGCGTGCGGTGACGGTGGTGCCCGGCGTGAATACCTCGAACTCCATGGTGAGGCCGAGGCCGCCGCGATAGGCTCCGGCGCCACCGGAGTCCGGCGCGAGGCAATAGCGCCGCATGCGGATCGGCACTTCCAGCTCGTTGATCTCGACCGGCGTGTTGCGCAGGAAGGCGTTGTTGGCGCCCGAGCCGTCGCTGCCGTCACCGTTCGCCATGCCGCCCGCGCCGCCGCCGACCGGCCCGAGCGAAGCCATGACGCCGCGCCCGGCCTGGTCCATCGTCTTCACCGTGACGATCGCCATGCCGCCGGCCGAGCAGGCGGGCAGGCGCTCGGGTATCGCGCGGGAGAACACGCCGAAGGTTAGCATGTGCGTGATCTTGCAGGTCAGGCTGCGCATGCCGACGGCCGCCGGCGCCGTCGCATTGACGACGGTGCCTTCCGGCAGGATGCAGCGAACCACGCGGTCGAGCCCGGAATTGAGCAGGATATCGCTGTTCAGCGTGTAGAGAACGTAATGGAATCCGACCAGCGCGAGCGCATGGCGCGGCATGCCGCCGGTCGGCATGTTCAGCGAAGAGGCGAGCTGCGGATCGCTGCCGGTATAGTCCATGACGGCCCGGCCGTTGTCGATCGTCAGCGTCAGCGCCACGCGCATCGGCTTGCCGCCCTCGCTGTCCTCGTCGGCATATTCGGCGAAGAAGTACTCGCCGTCGGGGATCGTCTTCAGGACGGCCTCGGCCTGCTTCTCGGCGTAATCCATCACCTGGTACATGCCGGCCTTGAAGTCGTCGATGCCGAAGCGTTCGATGATCTCCAGCACGCGCTTCTCGCCGTTCACCAGCATGGCAATCTGCGCCTGCAGGTCGCCGCGATTTTGCGACGGCGCGCGCACGTTCATGGTCATGATGTCGAGCAGGCCTTCGTCGAGCTCGCCCTGGTCGACGATCCTGCATGGCGGAAAGCGGATGCCTTCCTGCTGGATCTCGGTCAGCCTGCGCGATAGCGATGCGGGGACCGCGCCGCCCATGTCGGTGTTGTGGATGTGGCCGCCGACATAGCAGACGATCTCGTCGCGGTAGAACACCGGCTTCCACATCAGGATATCGGGCGTATGCGTCGCCACGCTGCCGCTGTAGGCGTCGTTGGTCATGCAGATGTCGCCGGGGCGATACTCCTTGATCAACCCCAGCACTGGACCGTAGTCGAGGCCGATGTACCACGTCGCCCCCAGCGTCTTCGGGGACGCGAAGGCCAGTCCTTCCGGCGTGATCAGCGCGCAGGAGAAATCCTCGGTCTCCTTCACGAAGGTCGAATGTGCCGTGCGGATTAGCGTGTAGGCCATGCTCTCCGCGGCGGCCACACAGTAATTGGCGAAGATCTGAAGAGCGGAACCACTGAGTGGCATGATTCAAAATCCTTTAGGCCTTCGCGGCGAGATTGATGATGTGAAGATTGCCCCAGCGGTCGACGTTCACCTCGAAGTCGGGGAGCACGCAGGTGGTGGTGTCGTCCTGCGCGATGATCGCGGGACCCGCGAAGCGGTCGCCGGCGCGCAGCGTCTCGCGCCGATAGAGCGGCATCCGCTGCATGGCGCCGTCCATCCAGCAAGGTACGGTCGCGGCGGGCTTCGCTGGCCCAGTCGAGTCCGGAATGGCGGTGATCGCAGGACGCGGCGTGCGGACCTTGGCCACGACGCGCAACGCCACCACCTGGATGACGGCTTTCTCGTCGCGGTAGCGATAGAGACGCTCGTGGGCCTGATGGAAGGCCTCGCGAAGGGCGGCGATATCCTTCGTGCGCATGGCCTCCGCATCGAATGCGGTTTCGATCTCGAAGGACTGGCCCTGGTAGCGCATCTCGGCGGTGTAAGTCAGTTCCGGTACCGGTCCGGCGCCGACCTCGGCGTGCACCCAATCGAGCGCTTCCTGCTCGAGTGTCAGCCGCGTGCGCTCGAGCGATTCCCAATCGTCGTCTCCGAGTGTGCACCAAGCGACCGCGACGAAATCGTTGCGCGTGTCGGCGATCAGGCCGCCGAGCGCGCTCAGCACACCAGGCGTCAGGGGCACGGTGATCCGTTCCATATTGAGCGCACGGGCGAGATGACAGGCGAGCATCGGACCCGCGCCGCCGAAGGCCATCAGCGCGAACTCCCTGGGATCGATCCCGAAACGCGAGATCAGCCGGCTGATCCCCGAATACATACCCGAGATTGACACATTGATGATCGCCTCGGCGACGGCTTCCATCGATTCGCCGAGCCGTGCCGCGAGTGGAGCGATCGCTTCGCGCGCGGAGGCGACGTCGAGCCTGACCGAATCGTAGCCGAGCGCCGTCTGGCCGAGCACGCCGATCGCGGCGAAGGCATCGGTGATGGTTGGCTCGCGTCCGCCGCGCCCGTAGCAGACTGGGCCCGGGGTCGAGCCTGCGCTCTCCGGTCCCACCTTGAGCACGCCGAACGGATCCACGCGCGCGATCGAACCGCCGCCGTCGCCGATCGAGGTCACGGAGACGGACGGGATGTGGATCTGATGGTCGCCGATATATTCGCCGGTCGCGTATTGCGGCTCGCCTCCGACGATCAGCGCGACGTCTGCGGTGGTTCCGCCGATATCGAGGCTCATGACGTTCTTCAACTCGCAAAGCTGCGCGACCCAGGCGGCGCCGATCACGCCGGATGCCGTGCCTGAAAGCACGATCTGGACGCAGTCCGTCTTGCCGCGCTCGGCGCTCATCACGCCGCCATTCGATTTGGTGACCTTGAGATCCGCGGTCACGCCGGAGCTGCGCAATGCTGCCTGCAAGGACGTCAGGTAGTTCGAGACCACTGGCTGCACATAGCCGCCGATCACTGCCGTGTTGGTCCGCTCGTATTCGCGGATGATCGGCCACACTTCGCTCGCACAGGAGACGAAGAGCTCCGGCGCTGTCTCGGCGATGATCGCGCGCACCTGTCGTTCGTGCTCGGGATTGCGGTAGGCGTGCAGCAGTGAGATCACCACGCCCTCGCAGCCGGTCCGCTTCAGCCCGGCCACCGCTTCGCGCACGCTTGCCGCATCGATGGGCTCGAGCTCCTTGCCCTCGGCGTCCAGCCGTCCGTCGATGCCGAAGGTGCGATAGCGCGGCACGAGCGGCTCCGGCCGCGCCGACATCAGATGGTACATGTCGGGCGTCTTGAGACGCGCCAGCACCAGGACATCCTCGAAATAGCGGTTGGTGATCAGCCCGAGGCGGATGCCTTTGCGTTGCACCACCGCGTTGACGCCGACCGTGGTGCCATGAGTGAAATGCACGACCTCGGCGGGATCAATCCCGTAGCGCTCGCCGAGCATGCGCATGCCGTCGGCGACCTCGCGGCCCGGCGCGTCCGGGCGCGAGAACACCTTGAGGCTGCGTACGGTGCCATTGCGCTCATCGAGCACCGCGAAATCGGTGAAAGAGCCGCCGATATCGACGCCTATTCTCAAACCCATAGTTCAGGTCTCTCCTTTAAAGTCGTGTCGAACCATGCCCGCGGTCGGGCAAGGCTTCAGCGGCGCTTCTCCATGTGATCGCGCAGCTGGAAATAACTGCCGAGAATCGGCATGAACCACGTCTGGCCGTGGTAGAGCGGATGGGATGGCAGCGGCGTGCCGAAGGCGTCGAGCGCCAGGTCGTGTTCGCCCAGCAGATGGCGCGCGAGCCGATGGCCGAGCCAGGTCATCGTGGTGACGCCGCTGCCGTTGCAGCCGGCGGCGTAGTAGCAGCCTTGCGGATCGCGCCCGAGATGAGGCAGGGCATCCAGCGTCACCGCGACCTTGCCGCCCCAGCTATGGCTCACCTTCACATCGCGCAGTTGCGGGAAGCGTTCCGTCATCTGTGCGAACAGGATCCTTGCGCTCGCCTTGCGGTCGAGCGGATAGAAGCGCGCGCGACCGCCGAACAGGAAGCGCTGTCCGTCGGGCGAATAGCGGTAGTAGGCCGTCACCCGGTTCGCTTCGGCCACGCCGCGATCCCTGGGGATGAGCGACGTGTGCAGCTCTGCGGGCAGGATCTCGGTCGCGATCTGATGCGAGGTGACCGGGACGAGACGCCGCTTGAGCCAGGGCGTGGCCGCGCCCGTGTACCCGTTGGTCGCGATGACGACGCGTCTTGCGCGAATCTCGCCGCGGCCGGTCACGATCCGGTAGCCGGCGCCGGCGCGCTCGATCGACGTGACGGGCGCATGGCAGGCTAGCTTCGCGCCGGCAGCGAGGGAGGCTGCGAGCAGCCCGCCAAAGAACTTTGCGGGATGCAGATGTCCCGCGCCGTTGATCAATGCGCCGCCGACATAGACGTCGCTCGCGAGCTCGCTGCGCAGTTCACTGCGCTCCAGCATTCGCACGTCGCTGTCGGTATGCGCGTTGAGCCTGGCGATCCGTCCTTCCCAGGTGCGGACCTGCGCGGCCGTCCATGCGGCGGCGATGCGGCCCGCACGGCGGTAGTCGCAGTCGATGCCGTGTCGTGCGATCAATGTCTCGAGGAAGCGATAGCCGGCTGCGGCCTCGCGTAGCCTGTCCTCCACGGTGGCCTTGCCGGCGGCCGCGGCCGCCGCACTGACGCGTTTGGACATGCTCTTGCCGACATTCACGCCGCCGGTGACCTGGCCGCCGCTCAGCGTGCTGGCGCCGATGCCGGGTAGCTCGGCCTCGAGCACGACGACCTCGGTGCCGTGAGCGGCGAGTTCGAGGGCGCAGGAGATGCCTGCATAGCCGGCACCGATGATTGCGACATCGGCCTCGCGCGGCACGCCGCCGTCGCCGGCGTCGTTCGGACGCCAGTCGTCCCACCAATAGGGAGTCTCGGAAAAGTCCGAAGCGAAGATGGAGGACCGAGCTGTCATCGTTGCATCTTTCCCGCGCTTACGACACAGGATCGGCAACGGCCGCGGCCGGGACGACATAGGGCGCGGAGCGTCTCTGGTCGTAGTAGAGAAGGACGCTGATGAAGGAGATGCTCGCGATCACTGCGACATAGCAGGGAACGGCGTAGGGCGTTCCGGTCCGCTCGATGAGAAATGACGCGACCAGAGGTGCAGTCCCGCCGAACAGCGCGGTGCCCGTGTTGTAGGCGATGCCGCTCGCGGTCACGCGCATCTCGCGCGGGAACATGTCGACGAGCCCGATCGTCATGCCGCTGGTGATCAGCGGATAGACCAGCACCGGAATGACGGCGGCGGCAATCGCGCTCGCCGGCGTGGCGAAGCCTGCGACATAGAAGGAAAGGAACATCGCGGGGATCACGAGCACGCAGCCGGCCAGCAGGGTTGGCCGCCGCCCTACGGTGTCGTTGACCCAGCCATAGAAGATGGTGCTCGCCATCAGCACCAGCTGCGCAATGAAGATCGCCAGGGATGCATGCGTCTCGTTGATCTTCACGAAGTTGGTGAGATAGGTCGCAAGGAAGCCGAGCACGAGATAGTTCGACAGTGTGTGGCTCATGAGAATGCTGATGAAGAACAGCATGCGCCGCCACTGGCTGCGGACCACGGCCGAGAGCGGCGGCGCTTCTCTGCGAAGACGACGGCGCTCTTCCTCGATCGCCAGAAATTCCGGCGATTCATCGATCTGGGTGCGGATCCAGAGACCCAGCAGCCCAAGCGGCACGCCAAGCCCGAACATCAGGCGCCAGCCCCAACTGGCCATGCTCTCCGCGCCGATGACGGCCGAGACGAGCGTGAAGATGCCGACTGCGATTGCGGTGCCGGAATAGGCGGCAGCAGGAGAGAAAGAGGCGCGCAGCGCCCGGTGCTGGCTGCTTCCCTGTTCGACGATATAGGCGGTCGCGGCCGTGTACTCGCCACCGGCGAAGAAGCCCTGCGCTAGTCGGCAGAACACGAGACCCGCGGTCGCAAAGCTGCCGGCCACGGCGTAGCTCGGCAGGAATGCCGTGAGAGCGGTCACGACGCACATGCCGCTTACCGAGATGAAAAGAGCAGAGCGGCGTCCCAGGCGATCACCTACGCGCCCCATGACGATCCCGCCAAGCGGCCGGATCAGGAAGCTCGACGCATAGATCATCATTGTCTGCAGCAAGGCCACGGTCGGATCGCCGGGCGGGAAGAATGTCGTGGAGATCACCTTCGCCAGCAGGCCGAAAATCGCGAAATCCAGGAAGTCGATGAGATTTCCGGCCACGGCGCCGGAAATCGCCTTCAGCTGAAGGCGGCGGGTGATTGGGCCGGGGGCAGTCGCTCCGTCTCGGGTCAAGGCCAGTACTCCTTTTGTTTGTTGGACCCGTCCGCTTGCGCGGACCGTCGAGGACGAGCGCCGCATGCACGTCTTGCCCCGGCCGAGCAGCTGTGCCACAATACGGAACGTCGTTCCATTTATGAAGCTAGCAAGGACCTGGAGGGATGGCAAGCGCTGTCGAGGAAAGCCGGCTCTGTGCTATGGGCCGCGCTCGGGGCCATTCCCGCGGGATGGCGAACGCGGCTGGACAGCTCCGCAGAAATCGCGGTCAGGGTGATGAAGAGTCTGTTGAAGAGCCTGGAAGTTCTGGAGGCCGTCGCGGAGATGCAGCCGGTCGGCGTGAGCGAGCTTGCGCGCCGCCTCGATCTGCCCAAATCCACCACGCAGCGCATTCTGCAGACATTCGCGACGACAGGCTGGCTGCGCCCGGTCGGCGGCGAGGCGACCCGCTGGCAGATCGGCCATCGCGTGCTCCACCTTCAGGTGCCCGAGCTCCAGGCTGGACAGCTGTACGCCGTGGCTCGCAAGCCGATGCAGGAATTGCGCGACCAGGTGAACGAGACCGTGCATCTGTCGATCCTGGATGGGCTCGATGTGATGCTTCTGATCGATCGCGCGGATTGTACCCAGAGTGTGAGGACCTTCAGTCCGATTGGCGATCGATCGCCCATTCATGCGACCGCCATCGGCACGGCTGTGATGGCGCACCTCTTGCCGGAGGAAATCGAAGCCATCATCCAGCGCGGTCTGAAGCGCTATACCGAGAACACGATCACGGACCCCGAGGCATTGCACGCGGAGCTCGAACGTGTGCGCAAGCGCGGCTATTCGCTGAATCTTCGCTGCTATCGTCCGGCCGTCTGCGCCATCGGCGCCGCCATTCTCGATTCGCAGGGCCGGCCGGTCGGCGGCCTCTGCATCTCCATGCCGGCTTCCCGCTACGTCGAGCAGAACGAGAAGGTCTGGGGCGACATGGTCAATGCGACGGCGCGCAAGATCAGTATCGGCTGAGCCTGCGTTGCATGTCCCCGCAGCAACGCGCCGCTCGGTTGCGATCCCTAGAAGTCAGAGACTTTTCCGACAGCAAGTCCGGCAAAGCGATCTGGTCGATAGGGTTGGGGATCGACGATCGGCGCGGCGCCGGTCACGAGATCCGCGATGAGATGCCCGGCTCCGGGACCGATACCGAAGCCGTGGCCGCTGAAGCCTGCGGCCAATATCAGCCCAGGCAGGCCGGACGTCTCTCCGATGGCCGGCACGCCATCTGGCGTCGAGTCGATGTAGCCGCCCCACGCGGCGGTGATCTTGGTGTCCTTCAGGGCAGGCAACAGCTCGAGCGCGCGCCGATGCGTGAGCGCGATCGTGTTCTGATCGGGCGTGGGATCCAGAATGCGCATGCGCTCCATCGGTGTCGGCTCGCTCACGCGCCAACGCTGGAGCGTTTCATGTCCGGACTTGATGCCTTCGAGGCCGCCCGGAAGCAGGCTGCGCCAGCGCCGCCGAAACATCGGCAGGAATTGCGGGGAGAAGCGCAGCTGCTGCGCAGTCGGATCGACGCGGCCGCGGCCACTGATGGCGAGCGTGTATCCGCCATCGCCACGCCTCGTCACCGAAACGGCGGAGGTGTGGAGCGCGTCCGGCAGGCCTTTCGCGCCTTGCGACACCGACAGGATGGACGCGCGGATCGAGGCGAGCGGAAGTCGGATGCCGGCCTGATGGCAGAAGGACGAGGACCACGCGCCGCCCGCCAATATAGCCACACGCGTGCGAATCGTGCCGCGCTCCGTCACGACCGCGCTCACGCGGCCGCCCTCGGTCTCCAGTCCGCGTGCCGCGCACATCTGATGCACGGTGCCCCCGCGCCTGAGCATCGCCCGCGCCACCGCGGGCGCAGCCCTGGCGGGATCGGCGATGCCGTCGGTCGGCGAGAAGACGCCACCCTTCCAGGCGCGTCCCGTCGCCGCGCCGCGCTGCGTTGCTGCGGCTGCATCGAGCATGTGCGTGGTAACGCCGACCGTCCGAGCGAAGTCGCGCCAGCGCGCCCAGCCCTCGAGCTCGACCTCGTCGTTGCTGAGATACAGAAGGCCGCAGCGGGAGAAGCCGGTGCTCTCGCCGCTTTCAGTGCCGAACTTTTCCCACAGGTCCAGGCTCTTCGTGGCCATCGGCAACTCGCGGGCATCGCGATTCTGTTGCCGGCACCAGCCCCAGTTGCGGCTGGACTGCTCGGCTCCGATCCGCCCCTTCTCCACGAGTGCGACGCCGAGCCCTCGCAGGGTGAGATAGTAAGCCGCGAACACCCCGATGATGCCGCCTCCGATGACCACCACGTCGGCGCTGCGGGGGAGCTCCGGCGAGGTCTCGATGTGGCTGAGTGGTGCGGGCATCCTGGCTTCCTAGATTTCGCTGGGCGCATCGTAAGCCGCGGATCGCCCCGCGCGGCGCCGGATTCGATGGAAGCTCAGCACTTTATGCTGCATCCTCGGGCGGCTGCAAAACTGTGTTCTAGCAGAGCGGTATGATGTCTGTGGTGGACAATGGATGCAGGATAAGTGAGCTTCTGGCTCGTTGTGCCCAATTTTCTGCTGCGCCTCCCGGCGCGTGCTCAATGGAGAGTCACCCATGAAGCTGGACCGGATCGACATCAAGATCCTCCACGAACTCCAGAAGAACGGTCGCATCACCAATGTCGAACTTGCCGAGCTGGTGAATCTGTCGCCCAGCCCGTGTCTCATGCGCGTGAAGAGACTGCAGGCCGAGGGCTACATCGAGGGGTATTCCGCCCAGATCAACGTGCGCAAGCTGGGACAGACGCTGACGGTGTTCACCGAAGTGACCTTGAAGAACCATCGGCAGATCGACTTCGCTCGTTTCCTGTCGGCCGTCGACAAAGTCGACCAGCTGATTGAATGCCATCTGGTCTCGGGAGGGTACGACTACATGCTGAAATTCGTCACCGCCAGCATCGGCGAGTACCAGACCATCATGGAGCGGTTGACGGACATGGATATCGGCATCGACAAGTATTTCAGCTTCGTCGTCCTCAAGTCGCCCATCGTCCGTTCGCAGATGCCGCTGACCAGCCTGTTTCCGGCTTGATTGCCGGCTGCGCCTACGGATGGCAATAGGCCCGCACCTGTTCGGCGTCCTGTTCCAGATTGTCGAGCCAGCCGGTATCGAGCTTGGGCACCGAAGAGAACAGTAGCCGCGTATAAGGGTGCTCCGGTGCAGCCAGGCGGGTCGACGCGATCTGTTCGACCTTCTGACCGCGATACATCACGATGATCTCGTCGCAGATCGCCTCGACCACCGACAGGTCATGGCTGATGAAAATGTAGGAGATGCCGAGCTCGCGTTGCAACTCCTTCAGCAACTCGACCACCGCGGCCGCCACGACCGTATCGAGGGCCGACGTGATCTCGTCGCACAGGATGAGCATCGGCTCGGCCGCGAGCGCCCGGGCAAAATTCACCCGCTGCTTTTGGCCGCCCGAAAGTTCTCCCGGCAATCGATGCCGCACGGATTTGGGGAGGCGGACCAGATCGAGCAGCTCGCTGACCCGCGCGTCGCGGGCCTTGCTCCTCATGCCATGATAGAAAGTGAGGGGACGCCTCAGGATATCTTCCACCGACTTTGCCGGGTTGAGTGCGGTGTCCGCGTGCTGGAACACGATCTGGATCTGGCGGAGCTCGTTGCGGGTGCGGTTGCGGCCGGCCTTTCCCAATTCGCGCCCGTTGAAGACGATGTCGCCCGCATGAGCCGGCAGGATACCGGCAATCGCCCGGGCAAGCGTTGACTTGCCGCAGCCGGACTCGCCTATGATGCCGAGATTCCGCCCCTGATCCAGCTTGAGGCTGACCGCCTGCACGGCATTGATCAGCGGCTGTCCATCGCGCGAGCGAGGCCCGTAGCCGACCGTGAGATTGTCGACCTCGAGCAACGGGCGCTTCGTCACGCCCTCGCCGTCAGGCTGCCGCTGCTGGGTCTTCGGCCTGAACGCGGCCAGCAACTCCCTGGTGTAGGGATGCCGGGCCTCCTCGAGGATATCGTTGGTCGTCCCCACTTCCTGGACCGTACCGTCCTTGAGCACGACGATCCTGTCGGCGATCTGGGCGACCACGGCCAGATCGTGCGAGACGTAGACGCCGGCGATGTTGTGCTGCGCCGTGACGGACTTGAACGCCCGCAGCACCTCCACCTGCGTCGTGACATCGAGCGCCGTGGTGGGCTCGTCGAAGATGACCACCTTCGGCTGGCCGATTAGGGCCATCGCGGCGGCGAGACGCTGCAACTGACCGCCCGAGACCTGGTGCGGGTAGCGGTTGCCGATCGTTTCGGGCTCCGGCAGCGACAGGGCCTTGAACAGCAAGAGGGCTTTCGCCTGCGCTTCGGCGGCCGACATGAGCCTGTGGATGCGCGCCACCTCGATGACCTGATCCATGATGGTGAGCGCAGGGTTGAAGGCGGCGGCAGCGCTCTGCGGCACATAGGCGACGCTCGTCCCGCGGATGCCGGCGCGTTCCGCTTCCGAAAGCTTCACCATGTCGACGCCGCCCACCCGTACCTCGCCGCCGGTGATCGCGCAGCCCTGCCGGGCGTAGCCCATCAGCGTCATGGCGATCGTGGTCTTGCCCGAGCCGCTCTCGCCGATGAGGGCGACGATCTCGCCTTCGGCAATGTCGAGGCTGACGCCTTTGATGATCTCGACCCGCCGGCCGGCGTCGGTCGTTGCCTCAACCCTCAGATTGCGGATTTCGACGAGGTTTCCCGTCATTCGGCGCTCCGGTCGCGGATCCTGCTCGGCAGGTTATCGATCAGAAGGTTGACGCTGATGGTGAGACTTGCGATCGCGAGCGAGGGGAAGATCACCGCCGGCGCGCCAAAGGGCAGCCCGCCGATGTTCTCGCGAACCAGTGCGCCCCAGTCCGCGTAGGGCGGTTGCACGCCGAGCCCGAGAAAGGACAGGCCGGAGAGCAGCAGCACGATGAAGACGAAGCGCAGGCCGAGATCGGCGAGCACGGGGCCGAGAATGTTTGGTAGAATCTCTGAGGCGATGAGATAGGGCAGGCGTTCGCCCCTGATACGGGCGACCACCATGAAGTCCATCGTATTGACGTTGACGGCGAGAGCGCGCGCGAAGCGATAGGCGCCGGGCGTGTAGATCACCGAGAGCGTCGCAATGAGTGCCGGGATCGACGAGCCGACCGCGGCGACCACGACGAGGCCGAACAGCTTGCTGGGTATAGAGTTGAGCGCATCGAGAAACCGGCTCAGCATGCTGTCGAACCACCCTCCGGCGACTGCCGCAGTCATGCCGAGCGCGACGCCGCTGAAGCAGGCAATGGAGACGGCTGCAAGCGAGATGCCGAGCGTATAACGCGCGCCCATCAGGATGCGCGAGAAGATATCGCGGCCGAGATAGTCGGAGCCGAACCAGAGCTCCCGGCTCATCGGGCCAAAATAGTCGGTATCGACGATCTCGCCCACGGAATGCGGAATGATCTGTGGAGCGAACAGGGCGATGCCGGCCCAGAGGAGGATGATGCCAAGGGCCGACATGCCCACGAGATTGAAGCGATAGCCCAATCGCATGCTGAGCCGGCCTGACGAGGTCGGATTCGTCATCGGAGCCTCGGATTGGACAGGACGGCGATGATGTCGGCGGCCGTGATCAGCGCCAAATAGCCGAGGCAGAAGATCATCGCGCAGGTCTGGATCAGCGGCAGGTCACGGGTCGAAACGGCATCGACCATCAGCTTTGCGACGCCGGGATAATTGAAGATGGTCTCCACGATGATGACGCCGCCGAGCAGGTACGACAGCGAGAGCGCGACCGCATTGATGATCGGACCGAGCGCATTCGGCAGTGCGTGTCGCAGCACGAGCCGGGGGCGCGAGGCGCCCTTGAGCAGTGCCATCTCGACATAGGGCGTATTCAACGTTTCGACGACGGCGGCGCGGGTCATGCGGATCATTTGCGCCGAAACGCCGAATGTGAGCGTCATGACGGGCATCGCGTAGATCCGTACCAGATCATGGAGCGACTTGACCTCGTTGGTGAGGGACAGGGCCGGCAGCCATTTGAGGTAAACCGCGAAGAGCAGCACCGCCAGCGTTGCGATCATGAACTCCGGCACCGAGATGATGCCGATGGTCCCGACGGTCACGATGCGGTCGTACAGCGTGCCGCGCCACATCGCAGCGGTGATGCCGAGGGTCAGCGCGAGCGGCACGGCGATCGCAGCGGTCAATCCTGCAAGCTTCATCGTGTTGACGAACCGTCCGCTGATCAGCGTGGCGACCGGGACGTTGTTCGCGTAGGACTTGCCGAAATCGCCCTGGAACAGGCCGGCGATCCATCTCAGGAAGCGGATGATCGCGGGATCGTCGAGATGCATGGCCTTGCGCAGCCCCTCGACGGCTTCAGGTGTCGCGGACTGCCCGAGCAGAATCGTGGCCGTATCGCCCGGCAGGAGCGTCGTGGCAAAGAAGACGGCGAAGGAAACGATCACGAGTGTGATCAAGGCGATGAGAAGACGCCTCACCACAAGCGACGAAACTTGTCCTCTCACATTCGTCCTCCCACGCCACGCCGCTCGTTTGGGTCAGCTCGGGTTCCGGTCCCGGGGCCCCGAGCCGCGACCTCGCCTTGCACCGGTCAGGCGGTCAGCCAGACGTATTCGGCGAAGGCGTAGCCCATCATGCCGCCGAGCGGATTTGGCTCCAATCCCTTCAGCTTGGCAGAGATGGCGTCCACGTTGGAGATGTAGGCCGGAATGATGGTGCCGGCTTGCTCCGACACGAGGACCTGCATCTCGTTGTACATCTCGCGACGCTTGGCCTGATCGAGCGAGCCGCGGGCCTCGACCAGCATCTTGTCGAATTTCTCCGAGACGAAACGGCTCTCGTTCCACGGCGCATCCGACTTGTAGAGCAGGGAGAACAGGATGTCGGGCGTCGGACGCGGGTTGATGTTGCCGAAATGGATCGGCGCCTTCAGCCAGTAATTGCTCCAGTAGCCGTCGGAGGGCACGCGCTTCATATCGAGCTTCATGCCGATCTGGGCGGCGCTGGCCTGGATGATCATGGCCATGTCGATCGCCGAGCCGGGTGCCTCTGACGTGATGACCTCGATGGTCTGGCCGAGGACGCCGGCCTTCTGGAAATGGAATTTGGCCTTGTCCGGGTCGAACGATTTCGGCTTGAGGGCCGCGTTGTGGTAGGTGTTGGCGGGTGACACGGGTTGGTCGTTGCCGACGACACCGAAGCCGCGCAGGGCCGATTTGACGATCTGCTCGCGGTTGACCACGTATTTCATGCCCTCGACGAAATCCCGGTTGTTGCCGGGCGCCATGTCCATGCGGATGTTCAGGTCGGTGTAGGTGCCCGACGTGGTCGTGGACAGCGCAAAGCCTTCCTTACCGTCGAGGAGGCGGACCGATCGCGGGTTGATCGAGGCACCGAGATGAATGTCTCCGGACAGCAGGGCATTGATCCGGGCGTTTTCATCGGGGATCGCGAAGAACTCGAATGAATCGACGTTCGGGCCGGCCTTGAAGTAGTTGGGATTCTGCACGCCGATCGAGCGCTCGCCGGGGGTGAACTGCTTGCACTTGAACGCGCCGGTGCCGTTGCCCGAGGAGAAATCGGTGGTGCCGTCGGCCACGATCATGAAGTGATGCATGGACAGGATCGTCGGCAGGTCCGCGTTGGGGCTCGCCAGCGTGACCTCGACGGTCGTCTTGTCTACGGCCTTGAAGTCGGTCATCTGGGACGCGATCGCAGCGACCTTCGATCCGGTCGCCTTGTCCAGATGGCGCTTCAGCGAGAAGATGACGTCGTCGGCGCTCAGCTCCTTGCCGTTGTGGAAGGTGACGCCCTTCTTGAGCTTGATTGTCCAGGTCTTGGCATCGCCGCTCTCGATCGATTCGGCGAGCTCCATCTGGGGCACGCCGGTCTGGTCGAGGAAGGTCAGGCGATTGTAGAAGGAGCAGCAGCGAACATAGTCGGTCGAGAGCGAGGCCTTGGCCGGATCCAGCGTGTCGGCGGTCGACGAGGACCAGGCCGCGGCTTTCAGGGCGCCGCCTTTCACAGGCGTCGCCGCCACCGCGTCCGACGCGCGGCCGAAGATCGTGCCGGCTGCAGCCATGGCCACGCCATTGGCGAGCATCAACTTCAGAAGATCACGGCGCGAAGCCCCGCGCCGAATGGCGTTCTCGATCGTGGCATCGTCTGAACAGGACCAGTTCGTCGTGTCGCTCATGTCAATCCCCTCGCTGATTAAGGCTACGACTCGTGTTGCGGTGAGCGGCAGATTGTTCTGCCGCGCCGTTGTGGTGGATGCCGGCGCGGTCCGTCGTAACGACGGTGCCGTGTTTCCACTCAGAACTGCACTTCTTTCCTGCGATCAAAGTCTCGCAGGATAGTTCCGCGGCTTTGGCCGAAAAAACGGCGAGCGGCGGCACAAAATTGCGAAGATGTCTCTGTTTCCAGTGTTTCGGACCTGCTTGCAGCCGGCTCGTTGTGCATGCCTATTATTATCGCAGTGCGGCGCGAACTTCGGCATCAGCCAGCGTATCGTCGAGCGTCCTCGCCGTGCGCTCGATGATGGCGTCGATCTCCGACTCGGAGCAGCAGAGCGGCGGGGCGTAACCCAGCACGCCTGTTGGGAAAGCGCGGATGACGAGGCCGTTCTTCCAGGCGCGGTCGAAGATGCGTTTCGCTGGCTCGGCCGCGGCAGGAAGCGGCGTCTTGCGTTGCTTGTCGGTGACGAGTTCGACGGCGGCCAGCATGCCGCGGCCGCGCACGTCTCCAACCAGGGGATGATCCCTGAGCGATTGTAGGCCCGCCATCAGACGTGCGCCCGCCTTCGCGCCGTTCTCGAGCAGGCCGTTTTCGTAGAGGCGCAACACTTCCAGGGCGACGGCGGCGCTGACCGGATGCGCGGAATAGGTGTAACCGTGGCCGACGGCGCTGGCGCCCGCCGCATCGGCGATCGTGTCGTAGACGTGATCAGACATGAAGACCGCGCCCATTGGGACGTATCCCGAGGTCAATCCCTTGGCGACCGTCATGAGGTCGGGGATGATGTCATCCTCGCTGCATGCGAACAGCGGCCCGGTTCTGCCGAACCCGGTGATGACCTCGTCCGCGACGAAGAGGATGCCATGCGCCTTGCACCGCGCGCGCATGGCCTTCATCCAGCCCTTCGGTGGTACGAGCACGCCGCCCGAGCCCTGGATCGGTTCGGCATAGAACGCAGCGACGCGTTGCGCGCCGCCGATCTCCTCGATCTTCGCGTCGAGCGCGACCAGCGAGGCTGCGATGATGGCGTCGTCGTCCTCGCCGGCCGGATTGCGATAGACATAGTGCGAGGGGATCCTGTGCTGCCAGCTGAGCGGCACGCCGAAGCCGGCATGGAAGGCGGGCAGGGCCGTCAGCCCGGCACCGACGGTCGAAGACCCGTGATAACCCTGTTCGACCGAGATGAAATGCTCGCGCTGTGGCTCGCGCCGCGCGTGCCAGTAATAGCGGACGAAGCGGACCGTGCTGTCGACGGCATCCGAGCCGCCGAGCGTGAAATAGACATGGTTGAGATCGCCGGGCGCGCGCTGTGCCAATTCGGCCGCAAGCCGGATCGCGGGCTCCGAGCCGAGGCTGAAATAGCCCGTCGCGTAGGGAAGCTCCCGCATCTGGCTGGTAGCGGCCGCAACGATGCTCTCGTGCCCGTAGCCGGCATTGACGCACCAGAGGCCGGCGAAGCCGTCGATCAGCTGATGTCCGGAAGCGTCCGTCACGGTCGCTCCCCTGGCCGACTTCAGCACCTTGACGCCGGCCGCTTCGTGACCCCGATAGGATGCGACCGGATGGATGAGGTGAGCCCGGTCGAGCTCGATGAGCGAATTGCTAAGCAAGAAAGTCTCCGCTTATCCAAAGGCCTGGCTGGCGAGGGCGAATGTGGTGAATGTGGAGGGACTGGACCCCACCGCGACGGGGCGCTGCATGGCGATGCCGTCGCCCACCTGGCCCAACCCGTGCTCGGAGAGCCAGGCGCTCAATTGCGAGGCTTCGGCAGTATCGACGCGAACGAAACGTCCCTCGCTTCGGGTCATGAAAAAGCTGAGCAGAGCCTTTCCGTCATCGACATTCGCTGCAACGATGGGTCCGATCACTTCACCTCTGCCGAAGGCGCGCGACGCCGCAAATCCGGCGATCCCGTGGCCACGATCGAGCACGGCGAGTTGGCCGACCTCCGCGAGCGTGCGCAGCAGGCATCTGCGGTCGGCACCGAACGCGGTTCGGTCGAGCTCGAGGATGCCGAAGATGTCGTGTGACTCGGCCGGCCGGACATTGGCGGGCGCGGCGACGGGCAATGCCATGCCCTGGTGTTGGATGATCGTTCCGGTCCGGTGAAAGCCGAGCTTTTGATAGAGCGGCAGGCCCTCGCCGGTCGCAACCAGCCTCAGCGCGCGCAATCCTGCCTGCTCGATGATTGCTTCCATGAGCCGGCGTCCCAATCCGCGGCCGCGGGCGGCTTCATCGACGATGACCATGTTGACGGTCGCGACATCCCGCTTGTAGGGCGTCATCAGGATCGTTCCGACGACGGTTGAAGCATCCGCATCCAGGGCGACGAACCCCGCGCTGAGATCGAGCGCCAGTTGCCAGTCCTCGCGGCGGTGCGGCCATCCGGCTTGGCGCGAAAGACGTAACGCGCCCTCGAGATGATCGGGGCGAAAGGCCGTGAGCGATATGGTGCTCTGGGTCATCGACTCGTGTTCCTGTCCGGCACCAGTTTCTTATCTTGGTGACGTGCAGATCGTCTGAAGCGCCCGGCGGGAACGATATCTTCCACCGCAGCCGGCGCAAAAGCCGCATCTTATGCCGCGTTGACGTTCTATTGTTGCAGCCCTGACATTGCGCGAGCGCACCAGGATAGGATGATGAGCCAGTTTCGCCCGAAATACGTGACCTTCGACTGCTACGGCACGCTGACGAATTTCCAGATGGCGGAAGCGGCGCAGGACATCTATCGCGCGCATCTTCCTGAAGCGCAAATGGCCGCGCTCGTGCGGGATTTCGCGGCGTATCGGCTCGACGAGATTCTCGGCGACTGGAAGCCCTATGCCGACGTGATCCACAATGCGCTGGAGCGTGCGTGCAAGCGCAACGGCGTAGCCTTCAAGTCCGAGCATGGGCAGATGGTCTATGACCGCGTGCCGAGCTGGGGGCCGCATCCCGACGTTCCTGCCGGGCTCGCCAAGGTCGCCAAGGAGATTCCGCTCGTCATCCTCTCCAACGCCATGAATGCGCAGCTGCCGTCCAACGTTGCCAAGCTCGGGGCGCCGTTTCACGCTGCGCTCACGGCCGAACAGGCCCGATCCTACAAGCCCCGCATGAAGGGCTTCGAATTCATGTTCGATACGCTGGGTTGCGGGCCTGAGGACGTCGTGCACTGCTCCTCGTCCTTCCGCTACGACCTGATGACCGCGCACGACCTCGGCATCAAGAACAAGGTATGGGTCAATCGGGGGCACGAGCCCGCCAATCCCTATTATGGCTATGTCGAGATCAAGGACATCGGCGGCCTGCCCGGTGTGTTCGGACTTTGAGCCGGCGGGATCTGCGGTGAAATACGTCTCCTACTGGCACGATACCGCACCGCGCTTTTCCGGCGGCGCCGAAGGTCCCGTCGAAGGACATTATGATGTTGCGGTGATCGGCGGTGGCTTCACCGGCCTCGGAGCTGCGCGCCAGCTCGCCAAGGCGGGAACGAAGGTCGTCGTGCTCGAGGCGGACCGGGTGATCGGCGGCGCATCGGGTCGGAATGGCGGGCATCTCAACAATGGTCTTGCCCACAGCTATCTCGCCGCCAAGGCGGAATTGGGCAAGGAGCGAGCCGTCGCGCTCTACCACGCGCTCGATTCCTCGATCGACACGCTCGAGGCGCTGATCGCGGAGGAGGGTATCGCATGCGATTTTCGCCGTGCCGGCAAGCTGAAGCTCGCCTCCAAGCCGAAGCATCTCGACGCCATCGCGCGCAATTTCGAAGCGGTCCATCGCGAGGTTGACCCGGACACCGCATTGCTGTCCGCCCGGGATCTCGGCGCAGAGATCGGCTCACCCTTCTTTGGCGCGATGCTCTCGAAGAAGAGCGCGATGATGCATATGGGACGCTATGGCGTCGGGCTGGCCGAGGCCGCCAAGCGCCGCGGCGCGATCGTCTTCGAGCAGGCACCGGTCACCGCGCAGGCGCGCGAAGGATCGCGCCATCGCCTGACCACGCCGCGCGGCAGCGTCACCGCCGATCAGGTGCTGCTGGCGACGGGCGCCTACACCACGCCCAATTTCGGCTACTTCCGGCGACGCCTCGTCGCCGTCGGCAGCTTCATCATTGCGACACGGCCGCTGGATGCAACCGAAATCGCGGCCACCATGCCCGGCAATCGCACTTGCGTCACCTCGATGAACGTCGGTAACTATTTCCGCCTGGCACCCGACAATCGTCTGATCTTCGGCGGACGGGCGCGTTTCTCGGCGACGTCGGACCAGCGTTCCGACGGCAAGAGCGGCGCCATTCTCGTCGACGGTCTCACGCGACTCTTCCCGCAGCTCGCCGGCATCGAGATCGACTATTGCTGGGGCGGGCTGGTCGACATGACCAGCGACCGTTTCCCGCGCGCCGGCTATCAGGACGGGTTGTGGTATGCGATGGGCTATGCCGGTCACGGCGCGCAACTGTCGACCCATCTCGGCATGATCATCGCCGATGCGATGCTCGGACGCGAAGACCGAAATCCCATGAAAGGTCTCGACTGGCCTGCGGTGCCCGGTCATTTCGGCAAGCCGTGGTTCCTGCCGCTGGTGGGGATGTACTACAAGATGCTGGATCGCGTTCAGTAGCGTCGGACACTGGGCCCCGTCGCGGGCCGTCAATCAGATGCGCGAGAGGGCGCGCACCCGCGCCCTCTCCATTGCGGCCTAGCCCAATCCGCCGATGTGGAAGGCCTTCATCTCGAGGTATTCCTCGATTCCGATCTGCGCGCCTTCGCGCCCCAGGCCGGATTGCTTCACACCCCCGAACGGCGCCACCTCGGTCGACACCATGCCCGTGTTGAGGCCGACCATTCCGGCTTCGAGCGCCTCCGCAACGCGCCAGGACCGCTTCAGGTCTCGCGTATAGAAATAGGCGGCGAGGCCGAAGGGCGTCGCATTGGCGATGGTGATCGCCTCCTCGTCGGTCTCGAAGCGGAAGAGAGGCGCAACGGGACCAAATGTCTCCTCATGCGCCAGCACCATGTCGGTGGTGGCCCCGGTCAGGACGATCGGCGCAGTGAATTGCGGACCCCTGGGCAGGCTCGCCGGTTGCGCGGCAATACGGGCGCCCTTGGACAGCGCATCGGCGACATGGCGGTTGATCTTGCTGATCGCCGCTTCGTTGATCATCGGCCCGATCGCCACGCCCGGCTCGAGGCCCGATCCCACCTTCATTGAGTTGACGCGGGCGACGAGCTTGGCCGCGAAGGCGTCATAGACGCCCGACTGCACGAGGATCCTGTTGGCGCAGACGCAGGTCTGGCCGCCGTTACGGAACTTCGACATGATTGCACCGTCGACAGCGAGGTCGAGATCGGCGTCGTCGAAGACGATGAAGGGCGCATTTCCGCCGAGCTCGAGGCTCACGCGCTTGACGCTCTCGGCAGCACCGCGCATGAGCAGGGAGCCGACGCGGGTCGAGCCGGTGAACGAGATCTTGCGCACCGTCTCGTTGGCCATGATCTCGGCGCCGATCTCCATCGGCAGGCCGGTGACGATGTTGATGACACCGGCGGGAATGCCGGCGCGCTCGGCCAGCACGCCGAGAGCCAGCGCCGAATAGGGCGTGAAGTCCGATGGCTTGATCACGACGGTGCATCCCGCCGCGAGTGCCGGTGCCACCTTGCGGGTGATCATCGCGTTCGGGAAATTCCAGGGCGTGATGATCGCACACACGCCCACCGGTTCCTTGAGAACGACGATGCGCCGGTCCGGCGTGGGCGAGGGGATCGTGGTGCCGCCGATCCGCCGGGCTTCCTCCGCGAACCATTTGACGAAGGAGGCGCCGTAGCGAATCTCGCCCTTGGACTCCTCCAGCGGCTTGCCCTGCTCGAGCGTCAGGATGCGCGCGAGATCGTCGAGATGCGCGATCATGAGACCATGCCAGGCTTCCAGAAGCGCGGCGCGCTCGGCATTGGTTTTCGCGCGCCAGGCGGTGTAGGCCTTCGCGGCAGCAGCAATGGCGGCGCGTGTGTCGTCCCGTCCCATATCCGGCACGGTCCCCAGCACGGCTTGCGTCGCCGGGTCGATCACGTCGATCGTCGCGCCCGAAAGCGCGGCTTGCCATTGGCCGCCGATCAAGCCCTGCTGGCGGAAGAGCTGCTGGTCACTCAGGTTCTGCATCTGTTGCGCCTTGTCGTTTCAGGAGAGACGGGAAAGTACGGCTGTCGTGATGGCCTCGGTGCGCTCCTTGCCTGGAACCGTACCGATGCCGCTGGACGTCGTGGCCTCCAGGGCGGACATGATGCGGACAGCGGCTTTGGCCTCGCCAAGATGTTCGAGCATCATGGCCCCGGACCAGATGGCTGCGATCGGATTGGCCGTCCCGAGATGGGCGATGTCGGGCGCCGAGCCGTGAACGGGCTCGAACATCGACGGAGCACTACGCTCCGGATTGATGTTGGCGGAGGCGGCGAAGCCGAGCCCGCCCTGGATGGCTGCACCGAGATCGGTCAGGATGTCGCCGAACAGATTGGACGCGACGACGACGTCGAGGCTCTCCGGCGCCATGACCATGCGCGCCGAGAGCGCGTCTACATGGTAGCTCGTGCATTCGACGTCCGGATAGTCGGCAGCAACCAGTCGCGTTACTTCGTCCCAGAAGACCATCGAGTATTTCTGCGCATTCGACTTGGTGACTGAGGCAAGCTTCTTGCGCCGCTTGCGGGCCTGTTCGAAGCCGAACCGCAGGATCCGTTCGACGCCGGCGCGCGTGAACACCGAGGTCTCGACCGCGATCTCCGCGGGGGTGCCCTGATGCACGCGTCCGCCGGCGCCCGAATATTCGCCTTCGGTGTTCTCGCGGATGCAGAGAATGTCGAACTCGGTGGTCTTCAACGGGCCGTTGACGCCCGGAAGCAGGCGGTGTGGCCTGACATTGGCATATTGCGTGAACCCTTTCCGGATCGGCAGCAGCAGGCCGTGCAGGGACACGGCATCGGGCACCTCCGCCGGCCAGCCGACCGCGCCAAGCAGAATCGCGTCGAACGTCGCGAGCGTCTTGATGCCGTCGGCAGGCATCATGGCGCCCGTCTCCTTGTAGAACGCACAGGACCACGGAAACGTCTTTCCGCTGAGTGCAAAGCCCGAATGCCTGGCGGCGGCTTCGAGCACCGTCCACGCGGTGTCGGTGACGTCGCGGCCGATGCCGTCGCCGGGAATGAGTGCGATCGTATAAGCTTTCATGAATGCCTCTCGACGTGGATGAGCACGCTCTTGGAGCGACGATTGGCGTGATAGGCTTCGCGCCCGAGATCCTTGCCGATGCCGGAGTGCTTGTAGCCGCCCGTCGGCAGGATGTGATCACGCGAGCGGCCGTAGCGGTTGACCCAGACGGTGCCTGCCGGGAGGGCGCGCGTGATCCGCATGACGCGCGCGACGTCACGGGTGAAGAGCCCGGCGGCAAGGCCGTAGGTAGGGTGGTCGGCGAGTGCCAGGGCTTCCTCCTCGGTCGTGAATGTCTGAAGCGTCAGCACCGGTCCGAAGATCTCCTCGGTGATTGCGGGAGAAGATTGATCCACCTTTGCAAGCAGCGTCGGCGTATAGAAATAGCCCTTGCCCTCCATCGGTCCGCCGCCCGTGCGGCATTCGGCGCCCTTTGCGCGGGCCGCCTGCACGATCGCGTCAATCCGCGATCGCTGCTTCTCGGAGATGATCGGGGAATAGGTCGATGCGGCCTCCCAAGTGGGGCCGGCCTGGACAGCTTGCATACGGGCGATGATGGCTTCCACCAGCGGCTCGGCCACGAGGCTGTGGGCGATGAGCCGAGATCCCGCGACACAGGCTTGGCCGGCATTTGCGAGGATGCTGCCCGCAATCGCAGTGGCGGCCTGGTCGAGATCGGCATCGGCGAAGACGAGCTGTGGGCTCTTGCCGCCGAGCTCGAGAGTCATGGGTTTGATGCCCGTCTGCGCGATATTGGCCATGATGGCAGCGCCCGCGCGGGTCGATCCGGTGAAGCTCACCTTGGCGATGTCGGGATGTCCGGTGATGGCTGCGCCGGTGGTCGGCCCGTCGCCGAGCACGATGTTGATGAGCCCCGCAGGCATGCCTGCCTTAACGGCCAGTTGGGCGAGAAGGATGGACGAGAACGGCGTCATCTCGGACGGCTTCAGCACGACCGCATTGCCCGCGGCGAGGGCCGGCCCGAGTTTCCATCCCGCCATGTTCACCGGAAAATTCCAGGGCGTGATCGCGCCGACAACCCCATATGGCTCGGTCATGACCATGCCGAGGTGCTCGTCGTCGGTGGGCACGAGGTCGCTGCCCTCCTTGTCGGCGAATTCGGCGAAGAAGCGGATCTGCTCCGCGGTGATCGCGATGTCTCCCGCGACGAGTTGACCGACCGGACGAGTGGACGAAATCGCCTCGACCTTGGCGAGCATCTGGGCTTCGCTCTCGATGAGGTCGGCCCAGCGCTTGAGGACGTTGGCTCGTTCGCGCGGGCGCACGCCGCCCCAGTTGCTGGTCTTCAACGCCCTCCTGGCGGTTTGGACCGCCTCGTCCACGGTCTCCGCCGAGGCAACCGGACACTCGGCGTAGAGCGCGCCATCCGAAGGCCGGTGCAGCGGAAGCTGACCGGACGTCTCCAGCAATCGATCACCGATGAAATGGCCGATCGGCAGCGGAATCCGGTCGGGATCGAAGCTCAGGCTCATGACACCGTGACGTAGATCTTGCGGACGGTCTCGAGGGTCTTCCAAACGCCGGTAAAGCCGGGCTTCATGACGAAGCTGTCGCCGGCCTTGAACGTGATCGGCTCACCGCCATCCGGCGTGATCTCGATCCTGCCGGCGAGGATGTGACAGAATTCGAAGGTCTCACCCTTGATGGAGCGCGTCTCGCCCGGCGTCGCTTCCCACACGCCGGTATGCACCAGCTCACCCTTGGCCTCGTCCTGCGCCCAGGTCTTGAAATGCGGCGCGCCGGCAATGAGCCGCTCCGGGATCGGGCCGGATTCCTTCGGGGCGAAAGTCGGGTTGGGATCAATCCGTTTCAGCAGCAAGTTGGGCTCCTCTCAGTAACCACAAGTCCGATCCAAGAGCCCGACGAGGTCGAGGCCCGCTTCATATCGCTTGATGTTGTCGATGACCGCGCGAGCGGCGCTGTCCGCAGGGGCTTTGGACACGCAGGGCATGGCGGGTTCACCCGATTGCGCTATGCTATCGGAGCGGTGTTCCATCCGGTGCCGAATGCAATCGCGATTTGGTGGATTGTTTCGCCAGATGGCTGTTCTGAAACGTAATCTGCGGCGAGGCTCGGTTTATGCTGAGCGCTACCGCGGCTCTGGAGCGAACTTAGAAGAAGTTACTGCGACCAATGTCAGGCCGATCAGGGGAAGACATGAAGTCCCGCACGACCCGTTCGCTGACCATCGACGCATTCGATGCGCGTGCGGTCGACATCGACACGGTCGAGCTCGATCAACTTTACACCCTCTCGATCGGCGTCGGCTGGCCGCACCGCCCGGAGGACTGGCAGTTTCTGCGTGACACCGGCCACGGCATCGCCGTTCATGATGAAATCGGACGGGTGCTGGGATCGGCCATGTGGTTTCCTCATGGGGCGGATTTTGCAACTGTCGGCATGGTCATCACCTCGCCCCGTCTTCAGGCGCTTGGCACAGCCCAGTGGCTCATGAAGCGCATTCTGTCCGCCTCCAAGGGGCGCAATCTCCGCCTCAATGCAACGCATGCAGCGCGCAAGCTCTATCTTTCGCTCGGCTTTCATCGCGAACGAACGGTGTTCCAGCGGCAAGCCGAGGTGCAGCGATCCGGTGAGGTGCCGAGTCCTTCCGAAGGGGGTGAGCTCCGGAAGCTGGCTCGGAAGGATCTACGGGCCATCGCTCAACTGGATGCGCAGGCATTTGGCGCCGCGCGGCCCGATTTGCTTGCGGCGCTCCTCGGACAATCCGCCGGGTTCGGACTCTATCGGCATGGTCGTCTCGAAGCGTTCGCATTGTGTCGTCCGTTTGGGCGAGGGCACGTCGTGGGGCCTGTCGTCGCGTCAAGCGACGAAGATGCGATCCTAGTCGTCGCGCCGCATGTCGCCGCTCATGACGGGCAGTTTCTGAGGATCGACACGCATCTGGCCGACGGTGAGTTCTGCTCCTTCCTGGCTAGGTGTGGGCTCGTCTTTTTCGACACCGTCACGACGATGTCGCTGGGGGGAGAGTTTCATGATCCGAATGATCGCTCTGGACAGACGCCCGTAACCTACGCGCTTGCAAGCCAGGCGCTTGGCTGAGATTGTTGAAGTCTCGTCCTGGCCGCCGGATATCGGCCGATCGGACATGGTGCGGCTATTTCTGCCTGCCAAACGTCGCAAGAATCTGCAGCAACTGCTTGTGGCCGGCGACGCCGACTTTCTTCATGAGCCTCTTCTCGTGCTCCTGAACGAGAACCTCGGCACGCTCAAGCAGCATCCTTCCTTCGGCGGTCAGATAAAGGGCATGGGATCGACGGTCTGTCTTCGAGGGGGTGCGCTTCAGCAGGCCTCGTGATTCCAGGCCATCCAGCATCGGGACGAGGGCGGATCGCACCACGCCCAGAACATGTGATAGCGCCATCTGTGACAAGCCGGGGTTTTCCCCAACGATCGTCAGGATCGAAAAGTGCACGGGCCGCAATTCGAGGGGGCCGAGTGTCGCATTGAAGTCCTCGAAGACCCATAGCTGAGCCTGCCGGATCAGGTAGCCGGCAAGGCCGTTCAGCTTCTTCAGGCTGACCGGTGCAGACGACTCGTTCCCGGGATTTGCATGTCGGGGCGCTGCTCCCGACCCCGCGACCTGCTCTCGGACCCGCATCGGCGCCGGACGAAGCTTTTGGTCGGACACGCTTTTCCTTTGCTCCATCTGTTGGACTTGTTCTTCGCTTGGTTCGTCCTGTGGTGCAAATGCTTTCTCATTTGTTCTTGACAATAACTGTTCATGTTATGAACAATATCAGAAGCCGCGCAGCAAGTGCGGGAGAGTGGGGAGGGGCATGGCTGGGATGATGAAACGGTTGCTTTGTGCTCTGGCGATCTCGTCAGGGGCATGCGCGCCGGCGCTTTCGCAGGTCTCCGACGATGCCGTCAGGATCGGCGTCATGACCGATCTGTCGAGCTGGGGCCGGGACAACACCGGGCCGGGATCTGTGGAAGCGGCCAAGACGGCCATCGAGGAGTTCGGATCCACCGTGCTCGGCAAGCCAATCGAGCTGATCAGCGCCGACCACCAGATGAAGGTGGATGTGGGCACCCAGCTCGCGCGCGGCTGGTTCGACAACGGCAAGATCGACGCGATCGTCGACGTTCCCAACTCGGCGATCGCGATCGCGCTTCACAACATGGCGCGGGAGCGCAACAAGGTCCTGTTGCTGTCGGGCGCCGGCGCGAGCTCGCTGACAGACGAGCTGTGCAGCGCCAACACCGTGCAGTTCACCTACGATACCTATGCCCTTTCGAAGGTGACGGCGTCGGCAATGGTGGCGGAGGGAGGCAAGTCCTGGTTCTTCGTCACCGCGGATTATACGTTTGGACACCAGCTCGAGCAGGACGCGACGCGTTTCATCAAGCAGGCCGGCGGCGACGTACTTGGCAGCGTGCGTCATCCGTCTAACACATCCGACTTCTCATCCTTTGCCCTGCAGGCGCAGAATTCCAAAGCGAACGTCGTTGCCTTCGCCAATGCCGGCCAGGACACGCAGAACGCGATCAAGCAGGCGCACGAGTTCGGCCTCGTCGGCGGAGGTCAAAAACTGGTCGGGCTTCTGATGTTCGATGCCGATGTTCACGCGATCGGCCTGCGCGAGGCGCAGGGCACCTACATGACGACGGCGTCCTACTGGAACATGGACGAGAAGACCCGTGCCTGGTCGAAGAAGTTCTACGCCCGGACCGGCGTCATGCCTTCGATGATCCAGACCGGCGTCTATGGCGCCGTGCTTCATTATCTCAAGGCCATCAGTGCGGCGGGCGGTGATGATCCGGCCAAAGTTATGCCGAAGATGCGCGAACTGCCGATCGAGGACGCGTTCGTGCATCAAGGCAAGCTGCGTGAGGATGGACGCGTCATCCGCGACATGTACCTTGCCCGGGTGAAGAAACCGGAGCAGTCCAAGGAACCATGGGACTATCTCGAGATCGTCAAGACGGTGAAGGGTGAAGATGCCTTCAGGCCGATCTCGGAATCGAAGTGTCCTTTGCTGAAGCGTTGATGACGAATGGCAAGTCTGTTTGACCGGATCCGGCTCGGCTCCATCGAAGCCGCCAACCGGATATTCATGGCGCCGATGACGAGAGGCCGCGCCACGCCCGACCACGTGCCGACGCCGATCATGGCGCAGTACTACGGACAGCGGGCATCGGCGGGGCTCATTCTCACCGAAGCGATCGGCATAAGCCTCGAGGGGTTGGCTTGGCCCTACGCGCCGGGAATCTGGAGCGAGGAGCAGATCGACGGATGGAGCGCCGTCACCGACGCGGTGCATCAAGCCGGTGGGCGCATCGTCGCTCAGCTCTGGCACATGGGCAGGCTGACGCATTCGAGCTTCCCGGGACGCGGTCGCCCGGTGTCCGCATCCGCAACGACGGCCCCGGGTCTCGCTCAAACCTACGACGGCAAGCTGCCTTACGAGGAGGCGAAGGCGCTGGACGTCGCCGAGATTCCCGCCTTGGTCGATCAGTTCGCAAGCGCGGCCCGCAACGCAGTGCGCGCGGGCTTCGACGGCGTCCAGATCCATGCGGCGAACGGCTATCTCCTCGATCAATTCCTCCGCAGCAGTTCCAACTTGCGGCGCGACGGGTATGGCGGAAGCGCCGAGAACCGTATTCGGCTTCTTCAGGAGGTGACGGCTGCGGTTATCCAAAGTATCGGCGCCGACCGGACGGCGGTACGTCTTTCGCCAAACGGTGAGATCAAGGGCGTGAACGACGATGATCCGGAGGGGCTCTTCGTCGTCGCGGCGAAAATGCTCTCCACGCTTGGAATCGCGTTTCTGGAGGTGCGCGAACCGGATTTCAACGGGACCAACGGCAAGGCGGATCGGCTGCCCGTCGCGCCGCTGATGCGCAGGGCCTTCAACGGCCCGTTGGTGCTCAACTCCGACTACGACGCGGAGAAGGGGCAGGCCGCGCTCGATGCGGGCCAGGCCGATGCAATCGCGTTCGGGCGTCTCTTTATTGCCAATCCCGACTTGCCGGACCGACTTGCACGAGGTCTCCCACCTTCGTCGTCCGATCCGGCGACCTGGTATTCGCGGGGCGCCGAAGGCTACACCGAATTCTGAGCCGCTGGATCGCTCCGAGCACCTGGAGGTGACGCCGACGCGGCTGCGCGACGCCTCCGGCCGGCGAGGGGCGTTCGCGAGGAAGACATGCGCGCGAGTTGTGCAGCTCGTCTCTGCACACGTCGACGTCCGCGAGGCTCTCCCGGCCAACCCGTCCACAAATGCAATTGACACGTAATAGTTATATTTAATAACTAAATCGACCGGCGCGAAGTGCCGCAGGCAGGTCGTCTCGACGGCGTAAGGAGGAAGACATGGACTATGCTGCGCCGGTACGATCGATCGCGTTTGCATTGGATGCGGTCGCCGATCTCGGCGAGCATATCCGCGCGGGCATGCACGGGAACGCCGGCGCCGACACCATCGACAGCGTGCTGAACGAAGCCGGCACGTTCGCGAGCGAAGTTCTCGGCCCGCTCAATCGGCAAGGCGATCTCATCGGCGCCCGTTTCGCCGATGGCCGGGTCACTCTGCCGGATGGCTGGCGCGAAGCCTACTCCGCCTGGAGCCGGGCGGGCTGGAACGCGATCGACCTGCCGGAGCAGTGGGGCGGCATGGGGCTTCCGACCCGTCTCGCCGCGGCCTGCATGGAGATGTGGACGAGCGCCTGCATGTCGTTCGCGCTCGGGCCGGTTCTGACCCAGGGTGCGAGCGAAGCGTTGTTCCTTCACGCGGATGAGGCGCTCAAGGCGGCCTATCTCCCCGAGTTGGTCAGCGGCGAATGGACGGCGACCATGAATCTGACGGAGCCTCAAGCCGGCTCCGATGTCGGTGCGCTCAAGGCCAAGGCCGTACCCGCAGGCGATGGGACCTACCGCATCACGGGCCAGAAGATCTTCATCACCTATGGTGAGCACGATCTGACGGAGAACATCGTGCACCTGGTGCTCGCGCGCCTGCCCGATGCGCCTGAAGGGTCGAAGGGCATCTCCCTCTTTCTCGTACCCAAATTTCTGCTCGACGCGGCGGGGCGCATCGGCCGGCGCAACGATGTGAAATGCACGCGGCTCGAGGAGAAGCTCGGCATCCACGCGAGCCCGACCTGCGCGATGTCTTTCGGCGAGGATGGCGGCGCGTTGGGTTGGCTCGTCGGGAAGGAGAACGAGGGCTTGGCCTGCATGTTCACCATGATGAACAAGGCGCGCCTCTTTACGGGAATCCAGGGCGTGGCAGTCGCCGAGAGGGCCTATCAGCATGCGCTCGCCTTCGCGAAGATCCGACGCCAGGGACGCGCGCCGGGAAGCTCGCAGCCCTGCGCGATCATCGCGCATCCGGATGTTCGCCGGAACCTGATGACGATGAAGGCGCTCACCGCCGCGGGCCGCGCGATCGCCTATGCCGCCGCGGCGGCCATTGATCAGGCCGAACACGGCTCGGCCGCGGCGCGCGAAGACGCTGCCGCCCTTGCCGGCCTGCTCACGCCGATCACCAAGGCGTTCTGCAGCGAGGTCGGCGTCGAAGTCGCGTCGATCGGCCTGCAAGTTCACGGCGGCATGGGCTATGTGGAGGAAACCGGAGCGGCGCAGCTCTATCGTGATGCCCGGATCACGCCGATCTACGAAGGGACTAATGGAATCCAGGCCATCGACCTCGTGACGCGCAAGCTTCCCCGCGGGGCGACCGCGGCGAAGCTGTTCGACGAATACGAGAGCTACGGACGCACGATCGAGAAGCGTGCAGACGCTCTCTTCGGGCGGACAGGCCTTTCGCTATGCGACGCCGTAGCCGATCTCCGGCGAGCCTCGGCCCATCTCCTGCACGGCGGAACTTCCATGGAAGAGCGGTTGGCGGCCGCTACGCCCTATCTGCGTCTGTTCGCCGTCACTGCCGGTGCCGCCTATCTTGCCAAGGCAGCGCTGGCTGCCGCGGACAGCCTGAAGCAGCATCCGGACGATAGGTTCCTGCATGACACGATCGCGACAGCCCGCTATTTCGCCGAGAACCTGGCGGTTCAAAGCTTTGGGTTGGCACGGATCGTCACCGACGGCTCGGGCGCCTTGAAGGCCGGTTGCATCGCCGAGTTCGCCGACTGAATTGGTGGCCGCGATAGAGATCGTCCAAACCGTGGATCGGCGGGTCATCCATCAATTGGATGTCCTCAGTGAACAGTCCCGTGTCCGCAATTCCCCCGCCTCGAAATAATGGGTTTGGAACGCGGGCAGGCGCCTGCAGTTCCTATCCTCAGGCGTGAGAGGGAGGGTCGACATGGCCGACGAACGCTTTGCCTATCTGCTGGGTCAGGCTGCCATGGACGTGTGGGGTGATATGCCGCGCGATGTCCAGGAGGCGCTGTTCGAGACGGCGATGAAGGGGCATGCTTCGGAGCGGGAAGCGCTCGCGCGACTGCTTCACGACCGTCATCCGCGTACGGTACGGCACATCCTGCCAAACCTGTTTGAACGGGGACGAACAACGTCTCGCTGATCGAGGCGTTTTGCGAGTGTTGACCATGGAGCCGATGCAAGTCGAATCCGTAAGGCAAGGGGCGTAAAGCCGGATGAGCGATAGCGGCGCTCGTCCGCGCCTGGAACGTGGGGTGCGGGACGACGTTGAGGTCGCATCGCAAGATGGCGGGACCCGGCTCCGCCAAGCACTAGCCGGTGAATGCGAGGAAGGAGATTGTCATGCTTGGAAAATCAATGCTGGCCGGCACTCTGCTCGTGCTCAGTTCGACCATTGCGCTCGGCGGGCCCTGCAATACGGCCAGCCGCGATGCCGGCTCCGGGCCGGTGACGACAGGGAAAGCCGGTGAGACGACGGGAGTTGCTTCATCGAATGCCAAGGAGCATCCGCCGACCTCGGCCATGAATAAGGCGACCGAGGGCACCGCGGCTTCGTCGCAGGATGCCCAGCGTCAGATGCAGAGCCAGCCGACGGCTGCCGAGCAATCGACCAAGTCCACTGCGGCCGACGCCAGCAAGTCGACCGCTGCCGACGACGAGGGCTGCTGACTGGGGTCGTTGTGGTTCTGATGAACGAGGGCGCCCCGTTACCGGGGCGCCCGTTTATGCGATCGTCCTCTTCGTTCTAAGGCATGGACTGCGGCGTCTCCGCCGGCCGGCTTGACCAGCGGTTCGAATGCGTCATCCAGGTGGAAAGTGGTGCGCCGTCCCTGTGCCGTCCGCCCGCCGCGGCGCCGGCCCAGGCGGCAACGGCTCCAAACAGCAGTGCAGCGGCCGCCGAAAAAGCCAGGATGATGCTGGCCGCGCGCGCCCTGGAAATCGCCTGCTTGGCGTTCACAATCGTCGCATCGACCCGCTTTTCCGAATCCGGGCCTGTCAGGCCGGTCAGCGCGGTGACCTGCTGGACGAGGTAGGCGCGATCGTCGGTGGCAACGCCGTTGTGGCTGGACGACGTCATCAGGATGCGCGCGGCCTCAGCTCTTTCGGCGCTCAAATCGACGTTCGGCGGCCGACGCGGCGCGCGGAACAGGCGATCGACCTCGTAACTCAGAACCGATGGTTCGGAAGACGAAGGCGCCTGCATCATCGATGATGATGGCTTGCTGGCCGCCCCGGCAACCAATGCGGTCAGGACGGCGCCAATCACGACGGCGAGTGCCCAGGAGGCGACACCATGCATCCCGTCACGGGTCGCGACGTCCTCGTTGACGGAAGAATAGGGCGCCCGGATGCGTCCGGCAAAATAGCCGCCACAGCCGAAGCTGATGAGGGCTTGAAAGATCAGAAAAACGCCCGAGAGCAGCCAAAGTGCAAACGATGCGTCTCGCCACGTCGGTGCCGCCGAGGCCACGCCAAGCCCGAGGGCGGCTGCAAACGAGATCAGGATCAGCGAAAGCGCCGATGCTGCCAAGGCGCCGGCGATGACAGGCGTCCATTGCAGGCTCCATGGTCGCAATCGGCCTTGCTCGCGCACCGTCGCGTCTTCGGCTCTCACCAGCGTTTCCATGATGATCACCGCAAGCCGAACAGAGACAGGATGAACATGATGATTACGATCAACCCAACGAGATAAATGATCCCATCCATGCGAAGTCCTCCGAATTGTGCGGTACCAATTCGGTGTCGTCGCGGGGGTTCCTATTCAGGACCGTGGGTGATCCAGGACGCTGCCCACACGACGTCACGCCCCGTGGCGGTACGGTCGTCTCATGGAGCGGTCAAGGTTACGTACCTTCGAGCAGAGGAGGCGGCCTGCCGGCTACATCCAACGCCAAACGATCGGCGCGAGGAGCGTCGCTGACAGCTTGGTCGGTGCTCTTTCGCGCCGGTCGGCGCGGCCGTTCAATCGTCGCGCCCGTGCACCTGGGCCGGCGGTGCTGTCGCCTCGACCGCGGTGAAGGTCTTCTGAATCCGGTAGGCGTGCTTTGCCTGCGCTGGAACAAGCCAGGAATCGCCGGGTTTCAGATTGATCGTTTGCCCTTCAAGCGTGAGCTCGGCCTGCCCCGCAATGACATAGCCAACAGTCTCGTACTCTCGCTGCGTCGTGGCGCCCTGTTGCGGCGCCTCGTTCTGCCACAAGCGCATTGAAACGTGCTTTCCGGAGACGAGGTACGTCTGTCCCATCTCCCCGATCGGGGAGTGGCTCGCCGAAACTTTCTTGATCGTGGTGTCGCCCATGCTGACCTCCGACGTCGTTCTGTCCGGTTAAGAAGGCAGGCTCCTGCTTGTTCCTCGCGGACGCGTCTTGGAACCAGCGTTCTTGTTTCAGGTTTCTTGGGCAGGCCTGCAGTGGCCGGAAACTAGTCCGCGCGCCGCAACGCACCTCAGGCGTGAGCGTTGCAAACGGATCGATCGGACTCGTGACTACGGGTCATACAGGCCGTCGGTGACAGACAATGAGGGATAGCAAGTCGGAGGTCGCGGAGATTCGCGATGCCGTTCATCTCTGCATCGACATGCAAAACATCTTTGCGCCCGGCGGTCTCTGGGAGACTCCATGGATGGAGCGCGTCCTGCCAGCGATCGTCACGATCGTGTCGCGCCACGAGGCGCGAACCGCGTTTTCGCGCTTCATCACGCCGCAACACCCGGAGGACCGTCCCGGGCAATGGCGCAGCTATTTCCGGCGTTGGGAGCAGGCCACCCGCAACCATCTCCCGGCATCGGCGCTTGACCTGGTCCCGGCCCTGGCACGCCACGTTCCGCCCGCTCGCATCATCGACAAGCCGGCCTATTCGGCGTTCAGCAATCCGGCGCTGGCTGCCTCGTTGATCGAAAAAGGAATCGGCACGGTGGTCATCACCGGCGCCGAAACCGATGTTTGCGTCCTGTCGACGGTCTTGAGCGCGGTCGATCTCGGCTTCAGGGTCGTCATCGTGGAGGACGCCCTGTGCAGCTCATCCGACGTTGGCCATGACGCGCTCATGACGATGTATCGCACGCGCTTCCATGGTCAGGTCGATCTGGTGACCGCCGAGGAGCTCGCGGAATTCTGGCCTGAATAGCAAGATGGTACTGCGCGGCCTATAGCAGCGACGCCTCCTGCCTTAGGAACCGCACGCAGCACTCTCCGGTTGATTGGATCGCACCGATATCCAGAGGAGACAGCATGACGCAACCGGACGTTCGCAAGGGAATGCCGCCCGTCAAACTGTCGCGCCAGGAGTTTGAGCGCCGCTACAGGGACCAGTTCGTTGATCCCTCGTTTGCGCCCCTGCAGCACGAGCTGGATGCTGTGATCGGAGCGGCCTGGGATGCCTACAGTCATTCGCGCAAGGCGCCGGTGACCCGAAAGGCAGGGGCAGGCTTCTCCGATCCGGATTACGATCTCGCGGTCGACTGGCTGAATGCCCGCTCTGCAGTCATCGAGGCTCAGCGGCGGCATGATGACGCCAGTGCGCCTCTCCGCGTCCTCATCATCAACGGATCAGCCCGGAGCGAGCACACCTGTCCTGGCGAAATGTCCAAGACCTGGCGCATGGTCGAGATGGCCGAGCCGGTCTTCATAGAGATGGGCTTTGCCGTGGACATCCTCGATCTTTCCCGCCTGACCTCGGAGTTCGGCAAGAACATCCATCCCTGCAAAGCCTGCGTTTCCACCGCCATGCCGCTCTGCCACTGGCCGTGCAGCTGCTATCCGAACTACGCGCTGGGCCAGACCAGTGACTGGATGAACGAGATCTATCCGCTCTGGGTCGCGGCCCACGGCATCCTGATCGTGACGCCCGTGAACTGGTACCATGTCCCGGCCGGATTCAAGGCGATGATGGACCGGCTCGTGTGCGCCGATGGGGGAAATCCCGATCCGACCTCGACGCACGGCAAGAAGGCGGACGAGGCCAAGGCGATCGAGCTGAAAGGCTGGCCCTATCCGCGTCATCTCGCCGGCCGCCATTTTGGCCTCGTGGTTCACGGCGACAGCGTCGGCGCCGAGGGGGTGCGTAGAACCCTCTCTGACTGGCTGACGGACATGCACCTGATCTCGGCGGGTCGCTTCGGTGAGCTCGACGGCTATGTCGGCTATATGGAGAAATATGCGACGTCGCATCAGGAGCTGGACGAAGACCGCGAATTTCAGCAGGAGGTGCTGAACGTGGCGCGCGCGCTCGGAAATGCGGTCCGGCTCGCGAGGGGCGGCCGGTTCGATGAGCCGGGCGCGGGTTTGGAGGAGCCAAACCCGAAGTGATGCGAGGCCGTTCAGCGCTCGCCTCTGTTCAATCGAACGCGGAAATCACGCCGCCAATGAGATTGCACGCCAGCAAATGGTCGCTCGTCGGTGCGGCGGTACGCTGGATCTCGACCAGGGATGCATCGATGCGCCTGATCCGTTCGCGCATGTCGCGGGCGAGCTGCACGGCAACGTCTTCCTCGATCGCCTGAAAGCGGATGCGTTCGCCGGGGCGGAGCTGAGCGAGCCGCGGCAGGTCCGCCGAGATCACGGTTGCGATCTTTGGATATCCTCCGGTGGTCTGGCGATCGGCGAGCAGGATGATCGGCTGGCCATTTCCCGGAATCTGGATGCTGCCGAACACTGTGCCGTCGGAAACGATACCGACCGCGCCCGCGTGCTGAACCCGCGGCCCTTCGAGCCGGCATCCCATGCGGTCGGACAGGGGCGTGACGGTGTAGTCGGAGGCAAAGAACGTTGCGATTCCTCCGGCGCTGAAGGCATCGTCCTGCGGGCCGAGGAGGACGCGAATGGGGCCTTGCGTGCGGCGGCGGTGCGCCGGGGACACCATCAGATGCGGCCGCGGCGGCAGTCCGGGAGCTGCCAGCGGCAACCGATCGCCCGCACGCAGCGGACCACCGTCGAGCCCGCCGAGCTGGCTGCGCGAATGCGTCGAGACGCTGCCGAGCATCGGCGCGATCTGAAATCCACCGGAGACGGCGAGCACGGCGCGCGCGCCATCCCGCGCGGTCCCGATCGAGAGGCGCTGGCCTGCCTTCAGATCGTGCGTTTCGTGGGATGAGACCGGCCGGCCGTCGATGGCGATAGCGAAGTCCGCACCTGCAAGCGCGAAGCGGATATCGGCACCGGCGCAGGTGAGCGTGGGTCCTGCGAGGGTGATTTCGAGGGCGGCCGTCTCAAGCTTATTGCCGACCAAAGCGTTGGCGGTTGCGAGCGCAATCGGATCCATCACGCCCGACGCCGAGATGCCAAAGCGTTGGAAGCCGCTGCGGCCAAGATCCTGGAGGGTCGTTGCGAGACCGGGCTCGATGATTTCGAGATCAACAGACATTGCGCCGCTCAGACCTTCAACTCTTCTCTCTCGGCGATGATCGCGCCCGTTTCAGCCGCGCGCTCCAGCGCGGCAAATTCGGTAGCGGCGATGGGATGAAACCGCAGCAGATCGCCTGCGCGGAACAGGAAGGGTTCTTGCGTGCGTCGCGGGTCATAGGAGCGCACCGGCGTGCGGCCGAGCATGTGCCAGCCGCTGGGCGCGGCGAGTGGTGGCGCAACCGCGGCCTGCTGGCCTCCGACGGAGACGCTGCACGGCGGCGTCACGAGCCTGGGCTCCGGACGCCGATCGACATGAAGTGCGGGATCGAGCCCGCCGAGATAGGCAAATCCCGGCATGAAGCCGATCATGTAGACACGGTATTCGGCTGCGCTGTGCCGCGCGACGATCTCGTCCGTGGTGGTGTCGAGCCGCTGTGCGAGCCAGTCCAGGTCCATGCCGTTGTCGCCGCCATAGGCGACTGGAACGGTCCAGCGGCGGCGGGCCTGTCCCTTCGGGGCGACCGGCGGCCACAGTGCCATGATCTCGGTCTCGATGTCGCGCCGTGACAGCATGACCGGATCGAAGCAGACCAGCAGCGTGCGGTAGGTCGGCACGATCTCGACGATGCCGGGCAGCGCACGCTCAGTCAGCGCACGGTCGAGGTCGACGACGCGCGCGTTGACATCGGCGTGGATGCCGTCGCCGACTTCGACCGTCAGCGCAGCGTCGCCGGATCGGCGGAATCGCGGCACCGCGTAGAGTGCATCATTCAACATGCTCGTTCATGCCGTCGCAAAGGTGTTGGAGCTACGCATGCCCTTCGAAAAGCGTCACCGCCCCATGCAAGCGGCGCGCCGGATTTTTCGTGACGCACACCCCGTATCATGGGTATATCGAACCTGCACGCCTAATGAGGACGACGATGACTCTGATCGATATGAACTGCGACATGGGCGAAGGTTTCGGCGTCTATAGCCTCGGCGATGACGCCGAGATGCTGCGGACCGTCACCTCCGCCAACATCGCCTGCGGCTTTCATGCCGGCGATCCGCTGGTCATGCATCGCACCTTGAGCGAGGCGAAGGCCAATGGCGTGCAGGCCGGTGCGCATCCCGGCTTTCTCGATCTCTGGGGTTTCGGCCGCCGGCCCATCCAGGGCGAGCGCCCCGCCGACATCGAGAAGATCGTGCTCTACCAGGTGGGCGCGCTGATGGCGCTGGCCTCCGACGCCGGTCACCCCGTCCGCCACGTCAAGACCCACGGCGCGCTCGGCAACATCGCCGCGGAGGATCGCGACCTCGCCGAAGCCGTGGCGCGTGCGATCCGCACCATCGACCGCAACCTGATCTTCGTGGTGATGCCCGGCCAGGAAACCGAGCGGGCCGGCGAGAAATTCGGCCTGCCGCTGGTGCGCGAGATCTATGCCGATCGTGCCTATGCCGACAACGGCAATCTGGTGTCGCGCCGCCTCGCCGGATCCGTCATTCATGATGCTGAGGTCGCGTCCGAACGGGTCATTCGCATGATCGAGGACCGCGCGATTACGTGCCTGTCGGGCGCGCGGTTGCCGACCCGCATCGACAGTGTCTGTGTCCACGGCGATACGCCCGGCGCGGTTGCGATGGCGCAGCGCCTGAAGGCGCGCCTTGCCGCAGCGGGAGTGACGCTGGCGCCAATGGCTGAGGTCATCGGCGCCTGATCGTCTGCCGGCCGCTCCCTCACGAGAGAAGCCCGTCTCGCGATGAAGCGATGATCGCCTCGACCCTGCGCGCTTCCTCCTTCATCGTGGCGATGACGTCGATCAATCGCGTCTCCGGCAGCCGGGCTTCCGTCGCGCCGATCGCGATCGCCGCGATCGGATGGCCCTTTGGGGTCATGATCGGAACGGCCGCTCCGACGATGCCGGCGACCGAGCGATTGACCTCATGGCAGAAGCCGCGCTTGCAGATTGCCGCCAGATCCGCCTTCGACGGCACGTCGTGACCCAGAGCGAGGATGCGGTCGCGGTTTGCGGCGAGCACCTCCGCTCGCTCGGCCTCCGGCAGATGCGCAAGGATCGTCGTGCTGCCCGGACCCAATCCCAGTGGGGTCGCCCCGCCGACATGACCGGTGAGGCTGCGTATCGTGTAGTTCGCATCCTGGCGGTCGAGACAGACGGCGTCGAAGCCGGAACGCGCCATCAGGAACATGCAGTCGCCCGAGGCTGCCGCAAGTCGGACCAGTGCGGGGCGCGCCGCGGCGGCAAGACCTCCGGCATCGGCCCCCGTCGCGCCGAGTTGAAATAGCTTGAGCCCGAGGCGGAGACGCTTGGTATCGCCGACGCGGGTGAGATAGCCGCCGCGTTCGAGGGCCGCGACGAGACGATGCGCCGTCGGCTGCTCCAGTCCGCAGGTCTCGGCGATTTCGGTGAGCCGCATTCCTTCCGGTGGCGCAGCGGCAACGGCTTCGAGCACGGCGAGCCCTCGTTCCAGCGCCTGTGCTCCGCTTTGTTTTTTCATTTGGCCTCCAATAAATCCATATTATGGAAGTAATTATAAATTTCAATCACTATACGAATTTTTGTTGACGCGGTTCCGGGAGGCGGTCAATCTTTCGGTCACGCTGCGATGCCGGGGCGGCGCCTACACCGATCGAAAGGATCGTCATGCGTCTTTCCACCATCGGCGGCGCGGGCCGCCTGATCGCTGCCTGCGTATGGGTTCTCATGGCCGGCCTCGGTGCCGCGCGCGCCGCTGAACCGTCGCTTCCGGATTTCATCAAGAGCCAGGGTGTCCTGAAGGTCGGCGTCAAATGCGACTACCCACCCTCCGGTTTCCTGGACGAGAAGGGCAAGTTCGCTGGCATCGAGGTCGAGATGGCGAAGCGCATCGCCGAGATTGCGTTCGGTTCGCCCGACAAGGCCGAATTGCAATGCGTCACCTCCGAGGCACGCATTCCGACGCTCAACGCCAAGAAGGTCGATCTGATCATCGCAACGCTCGGCATCTACCCCGAGCGGCAGAAGGTGATCGACTTCACCACTCCCTATTGCTGGGGCGCAAGCGGCGTCATCCAGCTCAAGAGCGGCGCTGCGAAGTCGCTCGTGGACTTCAAGGGCAAGACCATCTCCGTGCTCAAGGGCGCATCGCAGGCGGTCTGGCTCGAGAAAAACATGCCTGATGTCCAGACGCTGCGGCTGAACACAGTCGCCGAAGCGCTTCAGGCGATGCGCCAGGGAAGGGCGGACGGTTACGCAGGCGACACCTCGGTGCTGTTTCCGATCCTCTCGGCCAACAAGGATCTGGCGATCCTGCCGGAACAGGAAGTCTTCGACGTCGCGTTCATCGGTGCGGGCGTGCGCAAGAACGAGCCGGAATGGAAAGCCTGGCTGGATGCGCAACTCGGCAAGCTGCGCGACGAAAAATTCTATTCCAAGGTCGTGCCGACCGTCGTCTCCGATGTCATGGTTCGCGACGAGACGATCAAGTTCTACGAGAGCGACGCACCGAAGAAGTGAGCCAGCCCTGCTGGATGACGGCCGCCTCGCGCGGCCGTCCTCGAGGTGACGCAGCATGATCGACGGCTTCGATTGGGCCTACCTCTACGATACGCTTCCGGCGCTGCTGCGTGGGTTGCGCACGACATTGATCGTCAGCGTGATCGCGATCCTGCTTTCGCTCGCGATCGGCGCGATCGGGGCCGTCATGCGCCTCTCGGGCCGTCCTTTCCTCGTTTGGCCGGCCCGCGGCTATGTTGCCTTCATCCGGAACACGCCGCTCCTGGTCCAGCTCTTCTTCATCTTCTACGGGCTGCCTGTGATCGGTGTCAGGCTGTCGGCGTTCTGGTCGGGTGTCCTCTGCCTCTCCGTCTGGGGTGGCTGCTATCACCTCGAGAGCTTTCGCGCCGGTTATGTCGGGGTATCCCAGGGCACGCGCGATGCCGCGCGCGCGCTCGGGCTCAAGACCTGGCAATACGCGCTCCTGGTCGCGCTTCCCATCGCCTTGCGCACCGCCGTTCCATCGATGGCCAATACCAGCATCGCGATGCTGAAGAACTCGTCTTATCTGCAGGCCATAGGGCTCGCCGAGCTGACCTTCGTGGCGATTGACCGCAACTCGCTCGAATTCCGCACCATCGAGCTCTTCGCCGCGATCTGCATCTTCTATCTCGTCCTCGTGCTGGCGATGTCGGCCGGAGCGACCAGGCTCGAATCCTACCTGCAACGACCGTTCCTGGCGCGATAGCGATGCAGACCATCCTCATCAACCAGGAGATCTTGGCGCAGGGGCTCGCCCTGACCCTGGCGCTGACGCTCGCAGTCATCGTCGCTGCGACGACGGTTGCCGTCCTGCTCGCCGCGGGGATGCTGTCGAGGTCGGTCTGGCTGCAATGGCCGTCCCGGATTCTCGTTGAAGTGATGCGCGACATTCCTCTCTTCGTCACCATCATGATGGTCTACTTCGTGGCGCCCGCCGTCGGCATCGGCCTCAATCCGTTCGGCGCAACGGTCGCGGGTCTCGGTGCATGGGGCGGCGCCAACGGCGCGATCATCATCCGTGCCGGCATCAAGGCGATTCCGAGAGGGCAATTCGATGCCAGCGCGGCCCTGGGGCTGCATCCGCTCAAGGCGATGCGGTTCGTCATCCTGCCGCAGGCCTTGCGGCCGATTCTGCCGCCCTATCTCGGCCTCGTCACGCAACTCGTGCAGGGGACCTCGATCGGCGCGTTGATCGGTGTGCGCGAACTGCTGAAGACCGCCCAGATCGTCATCGAGCGCACCACTATCATGGATGGCGGTCTCTCGCCCTTCACGCTGTATGGCGTCGTGCTCGTCATCTATTTCTTGCTTTGCTCTACCCTGTCGTTCGCCAGCGGACGTCTCGAGGCCGGGCTCGGCCGGCATGAGCGCGCGCAGGCCGATAAGCCGTCTCTCACCCGCCTCTCGCAGGTCCCGCGCGGCTGAGCATCTCCTTCCACTCGTATCCAGCGAATGTGCCATGACCGTTGACGCCGCAACTCTCGAAGCCAGTCTCGCCGCCGCGATCGTTGCGCGAGCGCCTGAGTTGCCGCCCGCGATCCGAACCCTCGCCTGGGAGCATATTGCCGATTTCGTTGGCGTGGCTGCGGCCGGCCTGCGCTCCGAGACCTTTCTGCGCGTTTCACACGTACTTGCGCCGCGGCCGTCGGCTGCGCCCGGGCACACCAGAATTTGGGGCGGAGCGGGCTTTCTGCCGGCGCGCGACGCTGCGCTGCTCAACGCGGTCGCAGGCCATATCGATGATTTCGACGACGACGAGGCGGAACTGTCGCTGTCGCATCCGACGGTCACGGTGCTGACTGCGGCGGCGGCCGCAGTCGAGCTCGCGTCCGTCTCCGGAGCCAGGCTCGTCGAGGCCTATGTCGCGGGCGTCGAGTTGATCATGCGCCTCGGACCGTTGCTCAACCCCTCGCACTACACGCGCGGTTTCCACGCGACCGCGACGCTGGGTGCGCTTGGCGCCGCCGCGGCCGCGGGCCTCGTTTTCGATCTGGCCCCCGAGCGCATGCGGCATGCGCTCGGAATTGCGGCCTCACTCGCTGGCGGCCTACGCAGCAATTTCGGCAGCGACACGAAATCGCTCCAGACCGGCAACGCCGCGCGGAGCGGAGTCATGGCGGCAGAACTGGCCCGCGGCGGCTTCTCGTCGACGCCCGGCAGCCTGTTCGGCCCGACGGGTTTTGTGAAGGTCTTCGGCGGCCAGGCCTTGCAGATGGAGCCCGCCGATTTCGGTCGTCCCTGGCTGCTCGATTCTCCCGGCGTGACGATCAAGGCCTATCCCTGCTGCACCTGCGCGCACACCGCGCTCGATTCGCTCTTCGCCCTGATGTCGGAGCGCAACCTCGATCCGGCCGCGATCCGCTCCATCGAGGTCGACGTCGACGAGGCGGCGCCGGGCATCCTGATCCATGACGGCGCGAGGACCGCGCTGGAGGGCAAGTTCAGCATGCCCTATTGCCTTGCCGTCGGGCTGATGCGCGGCCGGCTCGGCCTTGCCGAATTCGACGACGCGCTCGCCGCCGACGATCGCGTGCGTGCATTGATGGCGCGCATCGTGATGAAGCCCGACGCCAGCCTGCCGAAGGCCGGCGGCGGCATCTCGCTGGCGAGTCGCCTGCGGATCATTTTTGAGGACGGCTCGATCGTCGAGCGCTACACGGAGCAGCCGAGTGGCAGCCGCCGGCATCGGCTCAGCCGCGCACGGTTGCGCGAAAAGTTCCTCGCGAATGCCGGCAGCGTGCTTGGCGCGGCGGCGGCTTCGACCTTCGAAACCTTGCTTGGCGCCGATGCGCTTGCCGATGCGGCCCGATGCTTCGACGCGCTCTGCGCGCCGCAGGGCCCCTTGATCTAGGAGATGAAGATGGACGTTTCGCAGCTCATCACGGACCCCTATTGGTGGGACGCCGCGCCTCCCGAGGACGCCAGGGATCCGCTTCCGGCCAAAGCCGACGTCGTCGTCGTCGGCAGCGGCTATAGCGGGTTGTCAGCCGCGGCCGAGCTCGCCAGGAACGGTACCGACACGGTGGTGCTGGATGCCGAAGCGCTGGGCGCCGGCGCGAGCACGCGTAGCGGCGGCATGGTCTCCAGCGGTCAGAAGATGGTGATGACGGGCGCCGTGCGCGGCAAGGCGCGCGAGCGCGTGTCGGATCTGCTGGCCGACTCCGTCGCATCGTTCGAGCACATCGAGAACCTGATCGCCCAGGAGAAGCTCGACGCGGGCTATCACAAGAGCGGCCGCTACTTCGCTGCCTTTGTGCCGAAGCATTTCGATCGCCTGCGCAGGCAGGGCGAACTGCTGCACCAGATGACGGGCGTGACCGTGCACACCATCCCCCGCAGCGAGCAGCAGCGCATCACGGCGACCGAGTTCTATCACGGCGGCATCGTGGTCGACGACTATGGCGGGCTGCATCCGGGACTCTATGCGCGCTCACTGCGTGACCTCGCGCGCCGCTGCGGTGCCCGCCTGTTCTCGCACGCGCCGGTCAAGGCGATCGAGCGCGAGGAGGGCGGCTTTCGCGTTGTCACCGGGCGGGGTGAAGTGCGTGCGCGCGAGGTGGTGGTGGCGACCAACGGCTATACCGGCCAGGCGACGCCGCGGCTGCGCAAGCGGGTCATTCCGGTCTACAGCTACCAGATCGCGACCGAACCGCTCCCGCCCGAATTGATGGATGCGATCAATCCCGGCCGGCGCATGATCTCCGACAGCCAGCGTGAGCTGTACTATACACGGCCTTCGCCCGATGGCACGCGGATCCTGTTCGGCAGCCGTCCGAGCTTCGTCGATGTCGACGAGCGCACGGCGGCGACGACGCTCGCCGCCCGGCTCGAGGAGGTCTGGCCGCAGCTCTCCAAGTTCCGGATCACGCATTCCTGGCGCGGCAAGGTCGCGATGACCTTCGACAAGGTCGCGCATATGGGGACCGACGAAGGCGTCCATTTCGCGATGGGCTGCAACGGCAACGGCGTCGCGCTGATGACCTATCTAGGCCATCAGACCGCGCTCAAGATTCTCGGCAAGGCGAACAGGCGCGTTGCGTTCGATGCGCCCGAGTTTCCGACCGAGTTCTACTATGGCGGTCGACCATGGTTCCTCCCGATCGTCAGCGCCTGGTATCACCTGCGTGACGGCATCGACCGGCGGTTCTCCTGATCGGAGCGGTAACGAAGCTAGACGTGGATGGCGTGGCCGAGCGCCTTGAAGGCGGCTTCCTGGATCGCTTCGCCCAGCGTGGGATGCGCGTGGATCGTGCCGGCGATGTCCTGCAAGACCGCGCCCATCTCGATCGCGAGGCCAAACGCGGCAGAAAGCTCCGATACGCCCTGGCCGACCGCCTGGATACCAAGGACGCGCTGATTGTCGGCCCTGGCGACGACGCGCACAAAGCCGGGCTCGCCATGGCGCGTCATCGCGCGGCCGTTGGCTGCAAAGGGAAATTGCCCAACCTTGATGTCGATGCCTGCTCGGCGAGCCTCTTCCGGTGACAGGCCCGCCGAGACGATCTCGGGATCGGTGAAGCAGATCGCCGGGATGCACTGCTTGTCCCATGCGCGCGGCATGCCGGCGGCGATTTCCGCCACCATCTCGCCCTGCGCCATGGCGCGATGGGCCAGCATCGGTTCTCCCGTGACATCGCCGATCGCGTAGATGCCGCGCATCGAGGTCTCGCAATGCTGGCCGATCCGAATGAAGCCGCCGTCCATGTCGAGCACGAGCTGCTCCAGCCCCAATGCGGCAGTGACCGGCGCGCGCCCGACCGTGACGAGAATCTTGTCAGCCTTCAGGCTGCGCTCGCGGCCGTCGGCCGTCTCGACGCGCAATCCGTCGCTCTTAGCGGTGAGGCCGAGCGCCTTGGCGCCGGACATCACTTCGACGCCGAGCGCGCTCAGGCGTCTTGTGATCGGAGCGGTCAGCTCGGCATCGTAGAGCGGCAGGACGTTGTCCTGCGCCTCCACCACGGTCACCTTGCTCCCCAGCTTGGCGAAGGCGGTCCCGAGTTCGAGCCCGATATAGCCGCCGCCGACGACGACAAGGGACTTTGGCACTTCTGCGAGCGAGAGAGCGCCGGTCGAGGAGATGACCCTGCCGCCGAACGGCAGCGACGGCAACTCGACGGGCGCCGAGCCGGTCGCGATCACGACCGTCTCGGCCTTGATCGTCTTCGGGCCGGTCTCGGTCTCGACGACGATCGTCTTGCCGTCGCGGAAGCGTGCATGGCCCTGCACGATCTTGACCTTGGCCTTGCGGAGCAGCGCGGCGACGCCGTTGTTCAGGCGTTGGACGATGCCGTCCTTCCAGGCGATCGCCTGCTTGAAGTCCAGTGCTGGTTGCGCGGCCGTCAGGCCGAACGGTGTCTTGCCGCTGGCGGCCTCCGTCAGCTTCTCGAATTCCTCGGCAACGTGAATCATCGCCTTGGAGGGAATGCAGCCGACGTTCAGGCAGCTTCCGCCCAGCTTGCCGCGTTCGACGAGGACGGTGTCGAGGCCGAGCTGGCCGGCGCGGATCGCGCACACATAGCCGCCGGGGCCGCCACCGATAACGACAAGCTGACAGGTGATCTCGGTCATTGCTTCTTCCGTCTCAGGGATCGACGAAGATCGTCGCCGGATTCTCCAGCAGCTCCTTGAGCCTCTGCACGAAGACGGCCGCGTCCCATCCGTCGATGACGCGGTGATCGAAGCTGGAGGAGAGGTTCATCATCTTGCAGGGCACGAACTGCGTGCCGTCCCAGAGCGGACGCACCGCGATCTTGTTGACGCCGACGATGGCAACTTCGGGATGGTTGATCACCGGCGTGGTCGCAAGGCCGCCGAGCGCGCCGAGCGAGGTGATGGTGATGGTCGAGCCGGTCAGTTCCTCGCGCGTCGCGGTGCCCTCGCGGGCGCGCTGCGCGAGGCGATTCAGCTCGATGCTGCAATCGCGGAGGTCTCGCGCCTCCACATGCTTCACCACGGGCACGACGAGGCCCGACGGGGTCTGGGTCGCGATGCCGATATGGATGCCGGCATGCTGATGCACGATGCCGGCCTCGTCGTCATAGAGCGCGTTGAGCGCGGGCTGTTCGGCAAGCGCCTTGGCCATGGCACGCATCAGGAACGGCAGCAGCGTCAGCTTGGGATGCTCCGGCGTCGGCTTCCTGTTCAGCGACGCGCGAAGATCCTCCAGCGGCGAGACGTTGACTTCCTCGATGATGGTGATGTGCGGAATGCGTGACTTCGACAGCGCCATCTTCTCGGCAATGCGGCGGCGCAAGCCCACCACCTTGACGTCGGTGATGGCGGTCTTCGGGCTCAGGCCGCGACCGTGGACCGGCGCCGGTCCGCGCGACAGGAAGCCGTCGATGTCCTCGTGGGTGATGCGTCCGGCGGGGCCCGTGCCGTGAACCTGACGCAGGTCGATGCCGGCTTCGCGCGCCTTGAGGCGTATCGCGGGCGAGGCCAGCGGCTTCTCGCCCGGCGCGCGGCGGACCGCAGATGTGGGTGATGGCGGGGTCTCGATCGCCGCGGGGTGAACGCGGGCGGCGGGCTCCGGCCGAGCATCCGGGGCTTCGGCTTTCGTCGCGGCCGGTGGCGCTGGGGCGTCCTTCGCCGGCGCCTCGTCTTTGGGCTCTGCGGCGTCGTCGCCGGCGACCTTGAGCTTCACGAGCGTCGAGCCGATCGCCACGGCTTCGCCGATCTGGGCGCCGATCCAGCTGATCTCGCCAGCGAGCGGCGAGGGAATTTCGACCGAAGCCTTGTCGGTCATCACGGTGGCAAGCAAATCGTCCTCGCGGACGAGATCGCCCAGCTTGACGTGCCATTCGACCAGCTCGGCTTCGGCAATGCCTTCCCCGATGTCCGGAAGCTTGACGCTGCGCTCGCCCATCAGCGTGCCTCCGCGATGTCGCGCAGCGCCTGCCCGAGTCTGATTGGGCCGGGGAAATAGTCCCATTCCTGCGCATGCGGGTAGGGCGTGTCCCAGCCGGTGACGCGCATCACCGGCGCTTCGAGATGATAGAAGCAGTGCTCCTGCACCAGCGCCGTCAGCTCCGCGCCGAAGCCGGAAGTCAGGGTGGCCTCATGCAGTACGATGCAGCGGCCGGTCTTGGCGACCGAAGCCACGATCGTCTCGAGATCGAGCGGAAGCAGGGTGCGCAAGTCGATGACATCGGCATCGACTCCCGTCTCCTCGACGGCGGCGAGAGCGACGTGAACCATGGTGCCGTAGGCAAGGATGGTGACAGCCTCGCCGGCCCGACGCGTCACGGCCTTGCCGAGGGGCGTGGTGTAATGTCCGTCCGGCACTTCGGAGAGCTCGTGCCTCGCCCATGCGGTGACCGGGCGATCGTGATGACCGTCGAACGGGCCGTTGTAGAGCCGCTTGGGCTCCAGAAAAATGACGGGGTCCGGATCCTCGATGGCCGCGATCAGGAGGCCCTTCGCATCATAGGGATTGGACGGCACTACGGTCTTCAGTCCCGCGACATGCGTGAACAGCGCCTCGGGACTCTGGCTGTGGGTTTGTCCGCCGAAAATGCCGCCGCCGGTCGGCATGCGAATGACCAGGGGACAGGTGAAGTCGCCGGCCGAACGATAACGCAAGCGAGCTGCCTCCGAGACGATCTGGTCGTAAGCCGGATACATGTAGTCGGCGAACTGAAGCTCGACGCAGGGGCGTAAGCCGTAGGCGGCCATGCCGATCGCGGTGCCGACGATGCCGCATTCGCTGATCGGCGCGTCGAAACAGCGCGAGACGCCGTACTTCTGCTGCAGGCCCTGCGTGCAGCGGAACACTCCGCCGAAGAAACCGACGTCCTCGCCATAGACCACGACGTCGTCGTTGCGAGCCATCGAGACGTCGAGCGCCGAACGGATTGCCTCGATCATCGTCATGCGCGGCATCGCATCAAACTCCGATCTGCTGGCGCTGGCGCCGCAGATGCGGCGGCAGCTCGGCATAGACATCCTCGAAGATATCGCGCGCCGAGGGCTTGCCGCCGGAATGCAGGGTGCCGAAGGCCTCGGCTTCCTTCTGCGCGGCGATGACGGTGGCAAGAATCTCGGCCTCGGTCTGCTTGTGGCGTTCTTCCGACCAGGCGCCGGCTGCGATGAGATGCTGCTTGAGCCGGATCACGGGATCGCCCAGCGGCCACTCCTCGGATTCGTGCTTCGGCCGGTAGGCGGAAGGATCATCCGACGTCGAATGCGCGCCGGCGCGGTAAGTGACGTATTCGATCAGTGTCGGCCCGAGGTTGAGCCGCGCCCGCTCGATCGCCCATTTTGCGACGGCATAGGTTGCGAGATAGTCGTTGCCGTCAACCCTGAGCGCAGGGATGCCGAAGCCGAGGCCACGCGCCGCGAAGGTGCCGGAGCCGCCACGCGCGATGCCCTGGAAGGTCGAGATGGCCCACTGGTTGTTGACCACGTTGAGGACGACCGGCGCCTTGTACGTCGAGGCGAAGACAAGCGCCGCATGGAAATCCGACTCCGCCGTCGAGCCGTCGCCGATCCAGGCGGCGGCAATGCGGTTGTCGCGCTTGATCGCCGACGCCATGGCCCAGCCGACCGCCTGGACGAACTGCGTGGCGAGGTTGCCCGAAATCGAAAAGAAGCCGTGTTTTTTCGAAGAGTACATCACGGGCAATTGCCGGCCCTTTAGCGGATCATGCTCGTTGGAATAAATCTGGCACATCATGTCGACGAGCGGATAGTCATGCGCGATCAGCAGGCCGGCCTGACGGTAGGTCGGGAAGTTCATGTCGTCGGGGCCGAGGGCGATGCGGAACGCGCAGCTCACCGCTTCCTCGCCGGTGTGCTGCATGTAGAAGGATGTCTTGCCCTGCCGTTGCGCCATCTGCATGCGCGCGTCGAACGTGCGCAGGGTCATCATGTGGCGCAGGCCGGCGACCAGCTCGTCCTGGGAGAGGTCCGGCACCCATGGCCCGATTGCCCGGCCCTCGTGATTGAGCACGCGGATGATCGAGTAGGCGAGGTCACGAACCTCCTCAGGGAGCACGTCGACCGGCGGACGCCGGACCGAGCCTGCCTTCGGAATCGAGACGCCAGAGAAATCCGGCTTGCCTCCCGGTCGGCTTGCAGGCTCAGGAACGTGAAAATGAAGGGGGGTGGGGCTGGTCATGGCAGCATCCGCTCGTTTGCAGGTCCTGGAGAGACAGGCCGATCTGCGCCCTCGCACGCGAGCTCCACGACTTGAAGGTCCGTGATCGCCGGATGGCGTGACAGCCGTTCCGTCAGGTCCGCGCAGTCGGCCGACGGCTGGACTTCAAGAACCATCCGTATCGTTCGGTTCCCATCGGATCGCGTCGTCATCGCGACCTGGTCGAGGCCGAAGCCGAAACGCGCCGCGTCGAGCACAAGCCGGACGATCCCGTCAAAGGGGTCGGGCGTGGTGGCCATCACGCTGACGCGCCGGGGCTGCTGAGGTTGCATGTCACGTTCTCTCGCGGCCCATGATAATCTCCTGTTTCAAGAAAATTTCCCAAAATTCAGGCAGGTGTGCCAAAATGGCGGAAGGTCTTCCCGGCAAAATACCAAATGACAGAAGGATTTACCGATGCCCTCCAAGCGCAGCTCTGTCGAGGAGCTTGATCAACTGGATCGCCGGATTCTCTCGGCGCTTTGCGAGGACGGCCGGTTGACGACGAGTGCGCTGGCGGAGCAGGTCGGGCTCTCGAGCTCGCCGTGCTGGACCAGGGTGAAGCGCCTGGAGGAAAACGGCGCCATCGAGAAATATGTCGCGGTGCTCAATCACGCCCATCTCGGCTACAACAATATCGCCTTTGTCGAGATCACGCTGGACAAGCATGACGAGAAGGTACTCGAGCGCTTCGGCGCCGCCCTGTCGCGTATTCCGGAGGTGATGGAAGCCTATCTGGTGACCGGTGAATACGACTACCTCATTAAGGTCGTGGTGCGGGATACCGATCACTACGAGCGCTTCCTGCGACAGGCTTTGTACAGGATACCGGGCATCCGGCAGTCGCGAACGACGTTCGGCTTGCGCACCCTGAAGCGCCAGATCTCGATCGACCCTTCCAAGGCCGGTCAGCCCTGACATTCGGTTTGACGCCTGCCCGAGGCGCAGAATCACCGCTATGAAAGCGCGAAAGCAAACGGTGGCGGGCATCCGTCCCTCGCCTCCGTCGACACAGGAGTACACCGATGACGAAAGCTGACATCCGATTTCCGGTCGACGGCCGAACCCGAAAGATGTTCGTCGACGGCGCCTGGGTGGAAGCCCGCTCGGGCAAGGTCTTCGAGACGCGCAACCCCGCGACCGGCGAAGTCATCGGTCGCGTGCCGCGTGGCGAAGCGGCCGACATCAACGCAGCGGTTGCCGCGGCCCGTCGCGCCTTCGTCGGACCGTGGAGCCGTTTCAAGCCGTTCGAGCGGCAGGCGCTGCTGCTGCGTATCGCCGACCTGTTCGAGCAGCACTGGGAAGAGATCAGCCAATCCGATACGGCCGATATGGGAATGCCGATCGTCCGGACGCGGGCGAACAAGCTCCGCGTGATCGGCATGCTGCGATACTACGCCGGCATGGCGACCGCGCTCCACGGGCAGACCATCGATAATTCGCTGCCAGGGGATATCGTCTCGTTCACCCGGAAGGAGCCCATCGGCGTCGTCGGCGCCATCATTCCGTGGAATGCGCCGACGGCGGCATCGGTGTGGAAGATCGGACCCGCGCTCGCGACCGGCTGCACCATCGTGCTCAAGCCGTCGGAAGAGGCGCCGCTGACGCCGCTGCTGATCGCGGATCTGATGAACGAGGCTGGTGTGCCGCCCGGCGTCGTCAACGTGGTGACCGGAACCGGGCCGGAGGCCGGCGCGCCTCTGGCCGAACATCCCGGTGTCGACAAGATCGTCTTTACCGGCTCCACCGCGACCGGCCAGGCGATCATCCGGGCGTCGGCCGGCAACCTCAAGCGGGTCTCTCTCGAGCTTGGCGGCAAGTCACCGGTCATCGTCTGCGCCGACGCTGATCTCGACAAGGCCGTGCCGATCGCCGCGATGGCCGCGTTCGCCAATTCAGGCCAGATCTGCATTGCCGGCTCGCGCCTGTTTGTGGAGCGTAAAATCCATGATGAACTGGTCGAGCGGCTCGGCAAGTTCGCGTCTGCGCTGAAGATCGGCGATGGCGCGGATCCAACGACGGAGATCGGGCCTCTCGTTTCCCAGCGACAGCTCGACAAGGTCGAGGGCTTCCTGCAAAGCGGTCGCGACGAGGGCGCGAAGGTGGTGGCCGGCGGACGGCGCGCAAAGGAGGGCAGTCTTGCCAAGGGCAACTTCGTCGAGCCGACCGTGTTCGCCGGTGTCTCCGATGAGATGCAGATCGCCCGCGACGAGATTTTCGGCCCGGTCATTTCCGCTCTGCCGTTCGACACGCTCGACGAGGCCGTGGAAAGAGCCAATGCGACGCCCTACGGGCTCGCGGCAGGTGTCTTCACGCGCGACGTCAGCAAGGCGCACGTGATCTCGCGCAGCCTCCGTGCAGGGTCGGTGTGGGTGAACACCTATCACGCAATCGATCCCGCCATGCCGTTCGGCGGCTACAAGATGAGCGGATATGGCCGCGAGGGCGGCACCGAACAGCTCGACGAATATCTGCAGACGAAGGGTGTGTGGATTAAGCTGGACTGACTCGGGGCAACTGCGGCTAGGGCACTCGTTCGACATGGGCGCGGATCGCCTGCCGCTCGGCATCGATCCAGCCATGCTCGCGGGCCTTGGCCACCATCACCGCGTAGCCCTGATCCCAGCTTGCATCGTCGGGACGGCCCGGCAGGGTCGGGACCAGATCGATCGAGACGAGCGCATTGCGATCGTCGAGAAGCGTGATGCCGTTCCAGCTCTGTGTGTCGGTGCGGACTTCGGCGCGCAGCACCAGCTTGAACTTTCTGAAGTCGGATGGCTCGGTCAGACGGACGGCGCCGCCGTCCAGGCATTCGATGATCACGACGCGGCTCCTTCTTGCGCTCTCGACCTGGTTGGTGACGATGCCAGGATCGCCACCAGGGAAGCGGCTAAAGCATGATCCGGAAAAGTGCGAAGCGGTTTTCCGGAAAGATCATGCGTAGACAACAACCTGAAGCGCGATGACGATTCATCCAGATCTCATCGCGCTTTAGGCTTGCGGCAGCGCGCGCAATGCGCCCTGGAAATTGACGAGCGGATCGCCGTTGCCGCCGCGGGTAGCCACGATCCGGCCGATGAAGAGACCGTGCGTGCCGACCACCTGGTGATGATGCAGCACGCATTCCAGCGCGCCGATCGCCGGCTCCAGAAGCGGCACGTCGAGAATGCCTTGCTCCCACGGCGCCGTGGCGAAGCGATCGATGCCCTTGGCGCCGCCAGCGAAGCGCAGCGCCAGATCCTCCTGCCCGCTGCCGAGGAGACTGATCCCGAAGCCGCCGTTGGCGAGGATGGCGGTATGCGTCTCGGAGCTTGAATTGACGCCGACGAGAATGCAGGGCGGGTCCATGCACAGCGAGGTGACGGAGCTGACCGTCAGCCCCCGCCGTGTAGTTTCCGTTCCCGTCGCCACGATGGCGACGCCGCTCGCGAGGTTGCGCATGGCCAGCCGGAATTCGGCGGCTTCGACCGAGCGGAAATCGGTCATTTGAGACATCTGGCATCCCATGGCGTGCCTCCGAACCTCGCGCCTCGCCGGTTGCGCTTACGCCGAAACCGCTTCGCTTGCGACCTTGCCGCGGCCGGATTTCAGTTCTTTCCGGATCGCGGGGATGATCCTGCTGCCCCACAATTCGATCTGGCGCAGCATCGTGCGCTGATCGAAATCGCCGAGCTGGGTCTGCAGCGCGATGTGGGTCGGCTTGAGGATGCTGATCTCTTCCAGCATGCGGTCGATCACCTGGTTGACGCTGCCGACGGGCAGGTTGCTCCGCATCGTCTCAAGGCTCATGTCGTTCGGCCCGGCTTCTTCCTTGATCAGGTAACCGTCGTCGCTCTGGGCGCGCCGGAACTTCAGGCTCTCGGACAGCCGGCGCTGGAAGCGCGCGTTATCCAGATACGACTGGATCTCGCTGTCATTGTCGCTGGCATAGGCGCAGCGCAGGAAACCGAAATGCGTGTCGTCGATCGACCGGCCTTCCTTGGCCGCGATCCCTTCGAGACGTTCACGCAAGGCCTTGATTGCGTCGAGGCCGTTGAGCAGCGCGGTGACGAACAGGTTGTGGTTGTCGCGAATGGCGCGGCCGAGGGTCTCGCCGTGGCCGGACGTGACCCAGATCGGCGGCATCGGTTTCTGCACCGTGCGTACGGCGATCGCGGTCGGCGGCATCTTCAGATGCTCGCCGTCATAGGAGAAGATGCGCTCGCGCATGCCGGCCTCGAGCACGTCGTAGAATTCGGCGAACAGCGCATGCGAATGGTCGAGATCGACGCCGAAACGGTCGAACTCGAATTTCTGGTAGCCCGAGCCGATGCCGAGATCGAGGCGGCCGTTCGAGACGGTGTCGGCAAAGCCGATCTCGCCGAGCAGTCGCGCCGGATTGTACAGCGGCAGCACACAGACCGCAGTGCCGAGGCGGATGCGCCTGGTCAGGCCGGCGCAATGCGCGACCATCATCAGCGGCGAGGGGCAGAGGCTGTAATTGTTGAAGTGATGTTCGGCGTACCAGGCCGTATCGAAGCCGGCCTGCTCGGCGGTGACGGTCTGCTCGACGGCGTTGTTGATGACCTGCTGCGAGCTCTGATGATAGCCGCGCTGCTGCGCCAGAATGAATACGCCGAATTCCATCGATTGCTTCCTCCACCTTGGTCGCTCTTGCGACGCGTTCTCATGACGTTAGGGGCTTGAGCATTTTCGAACAATTGACGTAATCTGATCATGTCCTTTGCAGAATTTGAAAAGATCGATGAATCGCCTCCAGGCCATGGAATTGTTCGTCAGCGCCGTCCGCGAGGGCAGCTTCTCGGCTGCCGGGCGCCGCGTCGGGCTCTCGCCGGCGTCGGTGTCGCGCTATATCGGCGAGCTCGAGGCGCAACTCGGCGTGCAGCTTCTGAACCGCAGCACGCGCCATCTCGGGTTGACCGATGCCGGCAAGATCTTCTTCCAGCGGACCGAGCAGGTGCTGCACGGCATCGAGGATGCCGAAGCCGCCGCGCTCGCCCTCCAGACCGCGCCGCGCGGAACGCTGCGGGTGCATTCGCGGACGCTGTTCGGCATCAAGGTGCTGTCGCCGCTGATCCCGGGCTTTCAGAAGCTCTATCCGGAATTGAAGGTGGAGCTGCGCCTGTCCGAGCGGCGTCCCCAGCTTCGCGAAGATGAATTCGACGTCGACTTCCAGATCCAGGCGGCGAAGGACCCGGCCCTCATGCAGCGAAGACTGCTGAGGAGCGAGCGGATTCTCGTGGCTTCACCGGACTATGTCGCCCGGATGCCGAAATTGCGCGAGCCGGAGGACATTACCCGCCACAATTGCCTGACCTACTGGATGGGGCCGGACGACGTGGTCTGGAAGTTCATGCACAGAAACAGGCTACGCGAGATCGTCGTGCCGTCGTCGTTCAGCAGCAACAACGGGGTGGTGCTTTGCGATCTCGCCGCCGGCGGGCACGGCATCGCCCTGCTGGATGATTACACCGTAGCAGAGGATTTGAAGCGTGGCCGCTTGATACGTCTGCTGCCGGGCTTCCGGGTGACGAATTCCACCTTTGACGAGGGCATGTACGCGACGTTTCTCCAGAGCAGCTATCTGCCGGAAAAGATCAGGGTGTTCGTGGACTACATGGCGGAGAACGTGCCGAAGCAGGTCAAGAGATCGACGCGGTAGTGGAGAGCCCCGTCAGTCCGCGCCAAATCTGTGCGCCGGCAGGCCGCGAACGCCGAGGCCCTCGATGGCGAACAGGCCGCCGGCATCGGGGTGGTCGTCCCTGAGAGCGTGGCTGCGTGAAATCGACGTCACGTAGAGAATGTCGAGATCGGGGCCGCCGAAGCTCACGCTGGTCGGATGACGAACCGGCACGTCGATGGTCCGCACGATCCGTCCGTCCGGCGCAAACCTCGCGATCTTGCCGATGCGCACGAGCACGGACCAGAGATGACCGTCCGCATCGACTGTTGCGCCGTCGCAGCCGGATCCTTGCGCCTCCGTATCGACGAAGGCGCGCTTGTTCGCGAGGGGGCCATCCGCCCGGTAGTCATAGGCCCAGATGATCCGCCTTGCGCTGTCGGCGATGTAGAAGGTGCGGCCGTCCGGGCTGAAGCACGGTCCGTTGCTCACGGCAAGGTCCGTCTCCAGCAGTTGCAGGGAGCCCGATGCGTCCAGCCGATAGAGGCCGCCGAGCGGTGCCTCATCCGGCGCGCGGTCGCCATGCATCGTGCCCGCCAGGAAGTTGCCATGGGGATCGGCCTTGCCGTCGTTGAGCCGCACCTTCGGGTGGTCGAGCCCGATCGACGGGCCTTCGGTCAGTGCGCGCTTGTCGAAATCGTAAGCCGCAAATCCGTTGCGCAAGGCCAGGACCGCGCCGCCGTCGCCTCGCAGTGCCAGCGAGCCGATCGGCGCGGGCACAGTGAACTGCTCGGCTGCAGCGCTGACGGGATCGAGCGCATGGATCGATCCGGCCAGAGAATCGATCCAGTAGAGGCGCTGCCGGCGCTCGTCCCACACCGGACTCTCGCCAAGCCGGTCCCTGGTCGTGCCGATGCGCCTGATGCGGATTGTGCTCATGGTTCCTTCCGCGGGAATCGCCGGGCTTGACCGATCGGTCGGTGAAAACCTAGTTTCATTCTAAAGACTCTTCTGGCTGACGAATGGATTGCGGAGTTTATGACTGAACTGTCAACGATGAAGGATGGCGTTGCGAACCAGGCCGAGGCCTCGGACCGCGTGCTGCAGATCCTTGCCGAGGCCGGGCGGCTGTTCGCCAGCAAGGGCTTCGAGGGTACATCGATGCGCGACATCGCGCTCGCCTGCGGCATCTCCAAGTCGCTGCTCTATCATCACTTCTCCAACAAGGACGAGATCTACGCGCGTGTCGCGGTCGGCTCGACCCTCGAACTCTATTTGTTCGTGCGCGATCGCATCCCTGACGGGCCGCCGTCGCAGAAGATCCGCGCTTTCATGGTCGCCACGGCGGAATATTTCCGGCGTTACCGCTGGGCCTGGATCGCCTCGACGACCGCGTTCTGGAACGATCCCGACCGTCACAGGCACAAGGAACGGCTGACGCGGCGCGACCGCTTCGAGAATTTTCTGCGCGGCCTGATCCAGGAGGCGATCGATGCCGGCGAGATCCGCAAGGTCGATGTTCCCATGACCGGCCGGTTGATCCTGTCCTCGCTCAACTGGATGCATCGCTGGTACAATCCCAACAAGTCCGCAACGCCCGAGCAGATCGCGGACATCTTCTTCGACATGATCTTCAACGGCCTGCGCAGCGGCGAGCTGGTCGAGCTTCCGACGGCGGAGCCGCCCAAGGCAGGTCGGCGCAAATCGCGCTGACCGGCGGGCGGCAGCCACGCCTCATTCCAGAACGATGTTTTGCGCCTTGATCACCGGCCCCCAGAGCGCCGCGTCCTTGGTCAATTGGGCGTCGAGCCGTTCCGGCGCGCCGGTATCCACCATCAGGCCGTCGGTCTCGAGCTGCTTTGCGATCTCCGGCTTCTGCATCGCAGCGTTGGCCGCCGCGTTCAGCCGTGCGACAACGTCGCGCGGCGTGCCGGCCGGCGCGTGCAGCGCGGTCCAGAACGAGGCCGTGAGGTCGGGATAGCCGGATTCCGCCAGCGTCGGGATCTCCGGGAGAGTCGCCATGCGCTTTTCCGATGAGACCGCGAGGATGCGGAGCTGACCGCCGCGCGCATGCTCGATCACGGCAGCGGGCGTTGCGAAATTGAGGTCGCATTCTCCCGACAGCGTCTCCATGATGGAGGCCGGATTGTTGCGATAGGCAACCTCGGTGACGGCAAACCCCATCGACTTGCCCATCATGATCCCGAACAAATGCGTGACGCTGCCCGGACCGAGCGTGGCGTAGAACAGCGGCTTGTCGCGGCCCTTGGCGTAGGCGACGAAGCTCTTGACGTCGGTGGCTGGCGTGCGCGCGTTCACGGTGAGCGACAGCGGCCCGTTGCAGAGCATGGCGACGGAGGCAAAGTCCTCGAGCTTATAGGGCAGGTTCTTGCGCAACAGTACGTTCAGCGAGATCGGCCCGGTGCCGCCGGCGAGCAGGACCGATCCGTCCTTCGGCGCCCGCGCGACGTATTGTGATCCGACGATGCCGTTGGCGCCCGGCTTGTTGTCGACCAGGACCGGCTGGTCCAGGCTTTCCGCCATGGCTTTTGCGATCGAGCGCATCAGGCTGTCGATCGAGCCGCCCGGTGCATAGGGCACGATGATGAAGATCTGCGACGCGCGCGCCCGGACGATTGCAGGCGCGCCAAGCGGCGCGGCGAGGGCGCCGGCGATCAGAGCTGTCGCCCGGCGTCGGCTGATCCTGGGCATGGAAATCCTCCTCAAGGTCGTTCTTGCTTGCGGCGAAATCTAATGGCTGACCGATCGGTCGGTCAATAGGACGGCGAGAGGATATTGCAAGCGACAGCGGTTGGTGTTATCAGCACCGAAAGCTGACCGATCGGTCAGGCGTAGCGATACGACCACAAGCAAGACGAACAGAAGCTCAAGGAGGAAGCCATGTCAGGAGATATCGTCACCCTCGAAGTGTCCGACAACATCGCGCTGGTGACGCTGAACCGGCCTCCGGTGAACGCGCTCGATCGCGCCATGCGCGACCGCATCGTGGCGGTGTTCGACGAGATTTCCGAGCGCCAGGATGTCAGGGTTGCGATCCTGACCGGCGCCGGAAAGGTGTTCTGCAGCGGCGCAGATCTGAAGGACCGGCCGGATCCGACCAAGATCGGCGCGTTTCACAGCCACAACCGGATCACGCGCGAGACCGGCAACTGCATCCGCGAATGCGCCAAGCCGGTCATCGCGGCGATCAACGGCGTTGCGCTGGGCGCGGGTGTCGGCCTGATGGCCTCCTGCGACATCTTCTACGCCTGCGAGGAAGCCGTCTTCGGCATGCCCGAGATCAACGTGGGTCTCGCCGGCGGTGCGGCCATGCTGAACACGCTGTTCGGCCGTTCCCTGATGCGCCGGATGTTCTTCACCGGCTACCGCGTGCCGGCCGCCGAGCTCTATCGTCTCGGCATCATCGAGGCCTGCACGACCAAGGAAAACCTGCTTCCCGAAGCGATGAAGCTCGCCCGCGAGATCGCCTCGAAGAGCCCGATCGCGATGGAATACGCCAAGAACGCGGCGAACATGGTCGAACTGATGCCGCCGCGCGATGCCTACCGCTTCGAGCAGAACATCACGATGGCATTGTCCAAGACCGAGGACGCCAAGGAAGCGCGCATGGCGTTCCTGGAGAAGCGCGCGCCGGTGTTCAAGGGGCGCTGAGATGCGGCCGGGAGAAGGTCTCGACGCGCTGATGTCGCCGCAATCGATCGCGGTGATCGGCGCCTCGCAGGAGGCGACCAAGATCGGCGGGCGGCCCGTCGATCTGCTGCGCCGGCACGGCTATGCCGGCCGCATCTATCCGGTCAATCCCAAGGCCGCGACGGTGCAGGGGCTGCAGGCCTACGCCTCCGTCGCTGACCTGCCGGAGGCGCCTGACCTCGCCATCATCGCGGTCGATGCGGAGCGCGCGGGCGAGGCCGTGGAGCAGTGCGCTGCCCGCGGCGTCCGCAGCGTCGTCGTCTTCTCGTCGGGCTTCGCCGAGCTCGGCGAGCAGGGCCGCGCCATGCAGGACCGGCTCCGCGTTGCCGCGCGGAGCAGCGGCATGCGCCTGCTGGGGCCGAACTGCCTCGGCGCGGTCAGCATCGCCGAGAAGAGCATCGCGACGTTCTCGATCGTGCTCGAGCACGGCATGCCGGCCGCCGGTTCGCTCGGCATCGTGTCGCAGAGCGGCAATCTCGGCAGCTACACCATGCGCCTTGCCAGCGAGCGCGGCGTCGGCGTCAGCCGCTTCATCACCACCGGCAACGAGTGCGACATCGACGTTGCCGACGGCATTGCCTGGATGGCGCGCGATCCCGCCACCAAGGTGATCCTGTGCTGCCTCGAGGCCTGCCGCGACGCCGGCCGCCTGATCGCCGCGCTGGAAGAGGCGCGCGATGCCGGCAAGCCCGTCATCGCCATGAAGATCGGCACATCCGCGGCAGGCCAGGCCGCAGCCGCCTCGCACACCGGCGCGATGGCGGGATCGGATGCCGTGTTCGACGCGCTGTTTGCCCGTTGCGGCGCGGTGCGTGTGCGCAGCATCGACGAGCTGATCGATCTCGGTCATGCCGCATCGATCCTGCTGCCGGACCGGTTGCCGAAGGGGCCGGGCATCGCAATTCTCACGGCGTCGGGCGGCTTCGGCGTGCTGCTCGCGGACGCCGCGCAGTCGGTCGGGCTGACCTTGCCGGAGCTCGGACAGGAGACTCAGCGCCAAATCCTGGAGCTGGTGCCCTTTGCGTCGGCCCGCAACCCGGTCGATGCCACCGCGCAGATGTCGAGCCGTCCTGATCTCCTGGAGAAGATCATGACCGCCGTCGTCGCGGACGAGCGCACCGACACGGTGATCCTGCCGCTGCCGTTCTCGCTGCATCTGCCGCGCTTGCGCTCGATCTACATGGACACGCTGCGCAACATGCGCGCGCAATTTCCGCACCGTCCGATCGTCCTGTGTGTCGACGGTCCGGAGGACGCGCTGACTGAGCTGCACGCGCTGGGATTCCCGACGATCGAAAGCTTCGACGGCTGTTGTGCGACCGTTGCCGCATTGGTGCGGTTGCAGGCCGCGGCGCAGCGACCGCAGGACAAGCCCGCTGCGGTGGCGCAAGCAACGCCGCTTGCCGCCGCCGCCTTCCGCCACGAGCTTGGCGCCAAGCACGCGCTTGCTGACGCCGGCGTTCCGGTGCTGGCCGAACGTCTGGTCCAGGATGCGGACGCCGCCGCGCGTGCCGCCACCGAGATCGGCTATCCCGTGGTGCTGAAAATCGCCTCACCCGATCTGCCGCACAAGACGGAAGCGGGTGGCGTGGTCGTGGGCCTCAGCTCGGAAGCCGACGTCCGGCGCGCTTATGCGCAGATGCGCGACCGCGTCGCCACCAAGGCACCAAACGCTGCGATCGATGGTGTAATCGTGGCGCCGATGGCCAAGGGTGTCGCCGAGCTGATCCTCGGCAGCCGCATCGACCCCGTGTTCGGGCCGGTGGTGATGGTCGGTCTCGGCGGCATCTTCGCGGAGATCCTGCAGGACTCCGCGGTGCAGATGGCGCCGGTCAGCGAGACGCAGGCCATGGCGATGCTGAAGTCGCTGAAGGCCTTCGCCGTGCTCGATGGCGCGCGCGGGCGGCCGCGCGCCGACCTCGACGCCGCGGCGCAGGCCGTCGCTGCGTTGTCGCGATTTGCCGCCGCGCATGCCGACACGATCGCCGAAATCGACGTCAACCCGCTGCTGCTCCGTGTCAGGGGCGAGGGCGCCGTGGCGCTCGATGCGCTGCTGATCCCGCACGGACAGCGGCAGGTCCAGGGTCACTGAACTCAATGACAAGAGGCTGCAGAAGCAGGCCCAGAGGAAACGCGTAGAAAAAGGAGGATGACATGAGGGGATGGACGATTGCGGCGCTCGGCATGATGGCCTTGCTGTTCGCACACGCGCCGCTGTCGGCACAGGGCGTCTCGGGCGACGTCGTCAGAATCGGCATCATGAACGACCAGAACGGTCCCTACGCCGACAATTGCGGTCTCGGTTCGGTCGCGGCCGCCAAGCTCGCGGTCGCCGATTTCGGCGGAACCGTTGGCGGCAAGAAGATCGAGCTCGTCATTGCCGACGACCAGAACAAGCCCGATGTGGGCGTTGCCATTGCCATGCGTTGGGTCGACAATGAAGGTGTCGATGCCATCGTCGGCTGCTCGGCCTCCTCGATCGCGCTTGCGGTGCAGGAGATCATGAAGAACCGCAAGAAGCCCTACATGCTGGCCGGCACGGCGGGCTCGTTCTTCACCAACGACAAATGCTCGCCGATGACCACGCAATGGGTGGTCGATACCTACGCGCAGCCAAAGGCCACGGTGAAAGCGCTGCTCGCGCAGGGCGTCGACAGCTGGTTCTTCCTGACCGTCGACTACGCCTTCGGCAAGGCCTGGCAGGCCGATGCGACCAACTTCATCAAGGCCGGCGGCGGCAAGGTGGTCGGCTCGGTGCTGCATCCGCTGAATGCGTCGGATCTGTCCTCGTTCCTGCTGACGGCACAGGCCAGCGGCGCCAAGGCGATCGCACTCGCCAACTCCGGCTCTGATTTCGCCAATACGATCAAGCAGGCGCAGGAGTTCGGGCTGACCAAGTCGCAACTGCTCGTCCCGCTCGGTCTCATGATCAGCCAGACCCACGGGATCGGTCTGAAGGATCTCCAGAACGTGCGGCTGACGACGCCGTTCTACTGGGACATGACGCCGGAGAGCCGGGCCTTCGCCAAGCGATATGCCGAGGCGACCAATGGTCAGCTGCTCAACGAGGGCAAATCGGCGACTTACAGTGCCATCACGCATTACCTCAAGGCGGTCGCCGCCACCGGTTCCGATGATGGCGATGCCGTGATGCGGCAGATGAAGAACACGCCGGTCAATGATTTCGAGATGAAGAACGTCGCGATCAGGGCCGACGGCCAGGTGATGCGTCCGCTCTACGTCGCGCGGATCAAGACGCCGGCGGAATCCAAATACACCTACGATTATTACGAGATCACCGGCACGATCGCACCCGAGGATGCGTGGCGGCCGGCCTCGGAGAGCGCCTGCGACCTTCTCAAAGTCGCAGTGAAGAACGAATAGCCGGCAGGACATGACGGCACGTATGGCGAAAGCGGGAAGCAGGCGATGAGTGTACTTGAAGCGGTATCGACCAAATCCATCGCGGGCGAGAACCTGACGGGCGAAGCCTATCGCGATGCGATGCGTCGCTGGCTGCATGCCAATCTGCCTGCCAGCTTCCGCAGCGACAGCGCCGCGTTCGCGTCGCCCACGCTGCAGCAGTCGGCGGCCTGGGAGGCCGCGATGTACCGCGCCGGCCTCACCGGCATCACTTGGCCGCAGGCCTATGGCGGGCATGGTCGCTCCTTGCGCGAACATCTCATCGCCAATCAGGAGATCGGCCGGCTGGCGATGCCGGAGAGCGTCAATTCGATCGGCAAGGAGCTCGCCGGCCCGATCATCCTGGCGGTCGGCACCGAAGAGCAGAAGCGGCGCTTCCTGCCCGCGATCCTCGAGATGCGCAACATCTGGTGCCAGGGTTTTTCCGAACCCGAGGCCGGCTCCGATCTTGCGGGCCTGCGCACGCGTGCGACGCGGGACGGTGACGGCTGGCGCATCAACGGCCAGAAGATCTGGACCAGCGGCGCCTATCGCGCGCAGCGCTGTCTCGTGCTCGCTCGCACCGGACCGCTGGAGGATCGCCATCGCGGCCTTGCCATGTTCGCGGTGCCGCTCGATGCCAAGGGCGTGCGCGTGCGTACCATCAAGTCGATCGACGGTCGCGAAAGCTTTTGCGAGGTCTTCTTCGACGAGGTCGAGGTCGCCCAGCAAGACGCGATCGGCGCGCCCGACGAGGGCTGGGCCGCGGCCATCCGCGTGCTGGAGATCGAGCGGGCGACCAACCGCATGTATCGCGCCTGGCGCTTCGAGAACGAGCTGCGCCATCTGATCTCGGCCTGCAAGGCCGACACGGCGCTGTCGGCGATGGTTGCGGACCGGCACTACGCGGTCAGGCTCGGCGAGGTCGCCGTCGAGATCGAGGTGCTGAAGGCGCATGTCGAGACCGCCGTCGAGGCGCTCGCGAGCGGCGACAAGATCGGGGCGCGCGGCAGTCTTGCGAAGCTCTATTGGAGCGAGTCGCATCAACGCTTTGCCGCGCTCGCGATCGAATTGCTGTCGCAGTCATCGCTGCCGCAGAATCCCGCGGTCAAGGTGGCGCGGCGACGGTTCGAAGCCATCTACCTGCAGGCGCGCGCTGAGACGATCTATGCCGGCACGACCGAGATCCAGCTCGGCATCATCGCCGACCGCATCCTCCAGCTGTCGCGAGGCAAATAGTGGCCTCCCAGGGCAAGGTCGGGGGCCTGCTGCACGATCGTCTGATCGTGGTGACTGGGGCGGGCCAGGGGATCGGACGTGCCATCGCGCTCGGCGTCGCGGCCGCCGGGGCGAGGGTGGTCCTGACCGATCTGCGCCAGGACCGCGCAGAGTCCGCCGCTCGCGAGATAAGGGACGGAGGCACAGAGGCGGCCGCCTATTCCCTCGATGTGACGGATGCGGAGGCCTGTCGTGATGTGGCGAAGCGTGTCGACGAGGAGATCGGCCCCGCCGACGTGATCGTCAACAATGCCGGCATCATCATCCGCGAGCCGATCGATAGCCCGCGCGCCCACGAGAACTGGCGCCAGGTCTTCGACGTCAATGTCAACGGCACCTTCAACGTGGTGCATGCCTTCATCCCAGCGCTGCGCAAGACACACGGGGCCATCATCAATGTCGCCTCGGTCGCGGCCTTTGGCGGCATGAATGGTGCGCTCGGCTATTCGCCGTCCAAGGGGGCGGTGAGGCTGTTCACGCAGGCGCTCGCCCGCGATCTCGCGCCTGATGGCATCCGGGTCAACGCCGTCGCGCCCGGCATCATCGCGACCGAGATGAGCGAGATCACGCGCGACAATCCGGCGCGGCTGTCCGGGCTGATGGCGCGCACGCCGATGAAGCGTGTGGGACAGCCCGACGAGATCGCGGGGCCGGTGATCTTTCTGGCATCGGCGATGGCATCCTATGTCAACGGCGTCATCCTGCCGGTCGACGGCGGTTATCTCGCCTAGTGAACGAACGTAGTCGCAAGCTATTCGAAGAGGACGATGATGAGCATGGCCGAAGGACTTCAGCCCGACGAGTTCGCGGCAACCGCTTCACGCGCTGTGACCGCATGTGCCGGTCTGGGCGTGCGCGAACAGGCGCAAAATCTCGCCAGCGATGGTCTGCTCGGGATCATCGCGGATGAAGAGGTGGGGGGACTAGCCCTGCCGCTCGGTTTCGCGGTGCCGGTGATCGCTGCCGCTCACTCGGGTTTGCTCGGCTTTCCACTGCTGGAGACCATTCTCGTCGGCCGGCTGCTCCAGTCATCGCTGACGCGTCTTGCCGCTGCGATCGTGTCCGGCGAGAAGTTGGCAACGATCGCGTGGCAGGGTGAGGCTGTTCCCGAGCGGGACGGCGGGTTGTCGCTGCTGAATGGTTCGCTCGCGCGCGCCCCTTGCGCGGCGTCGGTTGACCATATCCTGGTGCGGATGAGTGGCGGTGCCGCGGCGCTGATTCCGGCCAATGCCAAAGGCGTTGTGGTGGAGGACGCGGCCGGGCTCGATCTGACGGTGCCGGAGCACGTGGTGCGGCTGGAAAAGGTCGAGGTTCCCATCGGCTCCATCCTGCCGGCCGGCACCTGGGATCTGCTCAGCTCGGACGCCAATGTGCTCCGCGCCGCGGCCATCCTGGGATCGGCCGAAGCGTGTCTGGCGCTCGCGCAGGAGCATGCATCGACGCGCCGCCAGTTCGGCCACGCCTTGTCCTACAACCAGGCCATCCGCCATGCTTTGGCGCGCCAGAAGCTCGGCCTCGAGAGCATTCGTCACGCGATCACGCGCAGCCTGTCCGAGGATGGTGGTCCCGTGCAGCGCGATGCCGCGTTCTTGGCCGCGGTGACCTATGGCAGTTCGATCAGCGAAGGCGCGCTGCAGATCCATGGCGGCATGGGTTTCACCTGGGACGTGCCGGTGCATCGCCATCTGCGCCGCATCCGCACGCTCCAGGCCCAGGGTGACGCCAGCGGCCTGATCAGCACGTTCGGCCGCCGTTACGTATCGGAAATTGCTCCGTTTGCCGAGGCAGGAGCTTGAAGGACAGGAGCGTGAGGGAGACAGCCATGACCGAAACCAGGGATCAGACGCTCGCAGGCCGCGTCGCACTCGTCACCGGCGCCGGAAACGGCATCGGGCGCGCAACCGCGCTCAAGCTCGCCGCGCGCGGCGCGATCGTCGGCGTCAATGATTTGAAGCCCGAATTCGTCGATAACACCGTGGAGGCGATCAAGGCATCCGGCGGCAATGCGGTCGCCGTTACGCAGGACGTCTCCAGCCGCGACGGCATGCGGCAGGCGGTGCTTGGATTGGCGGAGCAGCAGAGGCGTTTCGACATCCTCGTCAACAACGCGGCGTGGGTGCGTTATCAATCCGTTCCGGACATCGCTCCGGAGACCGTCGATCGCATGCTCAACATCGGCTTCAAGGCGATCATCTGGGGAATCCAGGCCGCCGCGGAGGTCATGGATGCGGAACGCGGCGGCGCCATCGTCAACGTTGCCTCGGTCGCCGGCCTGATCTCGGCCAAGAACAGCATCGTCTACAGCGGCATCAAGGCCGGCGTCATGGGTATCACGCGGGCTGCCGCCGCCGAGCTCGGCGCGCGCAACGTCCGCGTCAATGCTGTCGCCCCTTCAGCAATTCCGACCGAAGGAACGATGCGCAACCGCAATGCCGAGCTCGACGCGCGCCGGGTCGCACGAACGCCGCTGGGACGGCTCGGCACGGTCGATGACATCGCCAAGGCGATCTGCTTCCTCGCCGGCGACGAGGCCGGCTTCATCTCGGCGCAGGTGCTCACCGTCGATGGCGGCATCACCCTGACCAACATTGCCTGACGGGACAAGCGCGATGTCCGACCTGACGCCGGAACAGCAGGTGCTGAAGGAAGCCTATGTCAAGGCGCGCGGCTATTGGCGGCCCTGGACCGAGGGCCTGCTGCGGCTCGATCCGGCGTTTCTGGAAGCCTACGGCAAATACGGCGGCTATGCCGCAGAGAACGGACCGCTGTCTCGCAAGATGTGCGAGCTGATCTACGTCGCCCTCGACGGCTCGTCGACGCATCTGTTCCGCTCTGGCCTCGCGCTTCACCTGCGCCTCGCGCTTCAGGAGGGTGCCACCGCGCGGGAGATCATCGGCGTGTTTCGCCTCGCGACGATGCAGGGGCTGGACGGCTGCAACGTCGGCATCGGCATCCTTGCCGAGGAATTGGCGAGCGCCGGAATCCAGGCCGATCGTTCCGAACTCACCAAAGAGCAGCAGGCGTTGCGCGATGCCTATGTCGCGCAATTCGGAGACTGGCCGGACTTCTGCGAGCAATGGCTGCGGTCAGATCCCGGCTATTTCGCCGTCCTGCTCGATCTCCTCGCAGACAGGTCCGCAGGCGACGGTCTCGACCGGCGATCGCAGTGTCTGATCTCGCTTGCGTTGAACGCCTGCTTCACCGCGCTCAATCCGCAAGGGCTGCGGGTGCAGATCAAGCGGGCGCTGCGGCTCGGCATCGGTCAGCGGGAGATCCGTCAGGTCCTCCAGATGACTGCGCATCTCGGCGTGCATGCCTGCGCCATCGGCGTGCCGGTTCTGATGGAGGCACTCGAGGAGCGCTCCGCGAACGGTAGCAAGGGACCGGGTGAGGGAGGACGGACATGAAGGGATTGGCGATCCGCAATCACAGGGCCTTTGCGTCCGGCGCCCTGTTCCTCGCCTTTGCCATCTTCTTCTTCGTGACGGCGCTGCAGTATCCCGCAGGTACGGCCGCGAAGATGGGGCCGGGCTATTTCCCGCGCCTGCTCGCGATCGTGCTCGCCGCCATCGGTCTTGTCGTGATCCTCGGTGCGATGAAGCCGGCTGCGGGCCGGGAGGCGCTGCGCGCATGGGACCTCAAGGGCCTCGCCTGGATCACCGGATCCGTGGTCCTGTTCGGCGCCCTCTTGTTTCCGCTCGGCCTGATCGGTGCGCTGTTCGTGCTGATCATGGTGTCGAGCAGGGCCAGTCACGAATTCACCTGGACCGGCGCGCTGACCAACGCGGCGGTGCTCATCGTGCTGTGCCTTGCCGTCTTCGTCTATGGTCTCGGGCTGCCATTGCCCGTCCGGCCGTCCCTTCTCAACTGAGCGAGCCGGCCGATGGATCTCTTCCACAACCTGGCAATCGGCTTTGCCACGGCCGCCCAGCCCGCCAATCTGCTCTACGCCTTCTTCGGTTGCCTGCTCGGCACCCTGATCGGCGTGCTTCCAGGGCTCGGTCCGCTCGCGACCATCGCGATGCTGCTGCCGATCACCTATGCGCTGCAACCGGACGCCGCGCTGATCATGCTCGCCGGCATCTATTACGGCGCGCAGTATGGCGGCTCGACCACGGCCATCGTCGTCAATTTGCCCGGCGAGTCCTCATCCGTCGTGACCACGATCGACGGCTACCAGATGGCCAAGCAGGGCCGCGCCGGCGTCGCGCTTTCGACCGCTGCCATCGGCTCGTTCTTCGCCGGATGCGTGGCGACGCTCGCTCTTGCAGCGCTCGCGGGGCCGTTGACTGCGACCGCGCTGCTGTTTGGCCCGAAGGAATTCTTCGCGCTGATGATCCTCGGCCTGATCCTGGCTTCGGTGCTGTCGAGCGGCCCGTTCATCGAGGGCATCGGCATGGTCGTGCTCGGCATGCTCTTGAGCCTCGTCGGGACTGACCTGAACAGCGGCAGCCAGCGTTTTGCCTTCGGCATCCCCCAGCTGTTCGATGGTCTCGATTTCGTGCCGCTGGCGATGGGCATCTTCGGCTTCGCCGAGATCGTCAAGAATCTCGAGCAGGACGACAAGCTGTCGCTGGTCACCCAGAAGATCACCAATCTGTTCCCGACCCGCGACGACTTCCGTCGCATGGTGCCGGCAATGCTGCGCGGCACGACGCTGGGTACGTTGCTGGGTGTGCTGCCCGGCGGCGGCGCGGTGCTGTCGTCCTTTGCGTCCTACACGCTGGAGAAGAAGCTGTCGCGGCATCCCGAGCAGTTCGGCAAGGGCGCGATCGAAGGCGTTGCGGGCCCGGAGTCCGCGAACAATGCCGGCGCCCAGACCTCGTTCATCCCATTGCTGACCCTAGGTGTTCCCTCCAACGTCGTGATGGCGTTGATGGTCGGCGCCATGAACATCCACAACATCCATCCGGGCCCGGAGGTGATGACGAAGAACCCGACCCTGTTCTGGGGCCTGATCGCCTCGATGTGGGTCGGCAATCTCATGCTGTTGATCCTCAACCTTCCGCTGGTTGGGCTGTGGGTGAAGCTGCTCACCATTCCCTATCGCTATCTCTTCCCCGCGATCATGGTGTTCTGCTCGATCGGCGTCTATTCCATCAACAGCGGAACGTTCGAGGTCTATGAGGCGGCCATGTTCTGCGTGTTCGGCTACGTCCTGATCAAGCTGCAATTGCCGGCGGCGCCGCTGCTCTTGGGCCTGGTCCTGGGCCCGGCCATCGAGGAGAACTTCCGCCGCGCCATGGTGCTGTCGCGGGGCGATGCCACCGTGTTGCTGACGTCGCCGATCTCGGCGAGCCTCTTGGCCGCGGCCGTCATTGCGATCATCCTGATCATGCTGCCGACGATCCGCGCGCGGCGCGAGGAAGCGCTCCAGGAATGAGTGACATCGGAAGGCCCGTGCCATGATCCGTGAACCTGCCGCCTTCGAGGCCCTGCTGGAACGCGTCCGGCGCTTTGTCCGCGACATCGCCATTCCGGCCGAGGCGCGCGTCGAAGACGGCGATGAGGTCCCGGCGGACATCGTCTCCACCATGCGCGAAGAGGGCTTCTTCGGCTGGAGCATCCCCGAGGCCTATGGCGGGACCGGGCTCACCACGGAAGAACTCGTGCTGGCGGCGTTCGAACTGTCGCAATGCTCGGTCGCCTTTCGCGCCCGCGTCGGCACCAACACCGGCATCGGTTCGGAGGGCATCGTCGCCGATGGGACCGAGCAGCAGAAGCAGGCCTATCTGCCGCGCCTTGCCAGCGGCGAATGGACTGGCTGTCTCGCCGTGACCGAGCCCGACGCCGGCTCGGAAGCCTCGAATGTGCGGACCACCGCTCGCCGCGAAGGCGATTACTATGTTCTCGACGGCGAGAAGTGCTTCATCACCAACGCGCCCGTCGCCGATGTCTTCACGGTCACGGCGCGAACCGATCCGCAGTCGAAAGGCGCGACGGGTGTCTCGGCCTTCATCGTCGATCGCGGCAGCGCAGGCCTTGCGACCGGTGCGCCTTATCGCAAGATGGGGCAGGCCGGCTCGCCCGTGAGCGCGGTCTATTTCAACCAGTGCCGTGTGCCCGCGGCCAATCTGATCGGCGGCCGCGAAGGCGTGGGCTTCAAGATCATCGTGAAGGTGCTGAACAAGCAGCGCATTCACCTCGCCGCGCTGTCGACCGGACCGGCGATCCGGATGCTCGATATGGCGATCCGCCATACCAGCAACCGCGTTCAGTTCGGCGAGCCGGTCGCGAACTACCAGCTGGTCCAGGCGATGATCGCCGACTGCCGGACCGAGATCTTCGCGGCGCAGTCGATGATCCTCGAGACTGCGCGCAAGCGCGACCGCGGCGAGGACGTCGCGCTCGAAGCGTCGATGTGCAAATACTTTGCGACCGAGATGTGCGGCCGCGTGGCTGATCGCTGCGTGCAGATGTTCGGCGGTGCCGGCTACATCGCCGATCACTCGTCGATCGAGCGCTGGTACAGGGACGTCCGGCTGTTCCGGCTTTACGAGGGCACCAGCCAGATCCATCAGCTCAACATCGCGCGCCTGCTGCTGCGGGATGCGGTGTGAGCCGTCAATCAAGTTCAATGGGTTCGGGGAAGTGAAATGAGCGGGCCGCTCGAAGGGTTGAAGGTCCTGGATATCGCGACCATCGTCGCCGCGCCGTTCGCCGCGACGCTGCTGGCCGATTACGGCGCCGATGTGCTCAAGATCGAGATGCCGGGCCAGGGCGACGGCGTGCGCGCCTTTCCGCCGTTCAAGGACGGCAAGCCGTTGTGGTGGAAGAGCGTGAACCGCAACAAGAAGTTCGCGACGCTCGACCTGCGCAAGCCGGAAGGCGTCGAACTGTTCAAGCGGATGCTGCCGCATTTCGACGTGCTGATCGAGAATTTCCGGCCCGGGACGCTCGACCGCTGGGGATTGTCGAAGGAGGTGCTGTGGCAGATCCAGCCGCGCCTCGTCATCCTGCGTGCCACCGCCTTCGGTCAGGATGGGCCGTATCGCGACAGGCCGGGTTTCGCGCGGATCTTCGAGGCGATGGGCGGGCTCACCTACATCACGGGCGAGGCCGATGGCCAGCCGATGCATCCCGGCTATCCCCTCGGCGATGCGATCGGCGGCCTGTTCGGCGCGGTCGGCGCGCTCGCGGCCCTGTGGAAGCGGGCGAAAAATCCGGACGCGCCGGGCGAAGAGATCGATCTCGCGCTGACCGAGGCGGTGTTCCGGCTGCTCGACGTTCCGCCATCGAGTTCGACCAGTTAGGGGACGTGCGCGGCCGCATCGGAAACGGCAACGCCTATTCCGCGCCGGCGGCGGTCTACCGGACCCGCGATGACCGCTGGGTCACGCTGGCGGGCTCGACCAATGCGCTGTTTGCCGCGAATTGCCGGGCGATCGGCCGGCCGGATCTGATCGACGACCCACGCTTTTCCAACAATGCACGGCGCGTCAACCATTCGGCGGAGTTGAACGCTATCTTCGCGCAATGGTGCGGCGATCATACGCTCGAAGAGGTGCTTGCCGCTTTTGCGGCCGAGGAGGGCACATTGGCGCCGATCTACGCGATCGACCAGATCGCCGCCGATCCGCAATCCCTGGCGCGCGAGATGATCACTCGCGTACCCGATCGCCATTTCGGCTCGGTGGCGATGTCCAATGTCGTGCCGCGTTTCACGGCCGACCGTGCGCAGCTCCGCAACTCGGCCGGCGACATCGGCCAGGACAATCGCGAAATCTACCAGCGCTGGCTCGGCCTGTCGGAGGACGAGATCGCTCGCCTCGCGCAGGCGAAGGTCATCTGATGAACCGCCCGCGCGCGGCTATTGCCGGGCAGCGATCGCGGTCATCTCGAGCTTGACGCCCGGACCGAGATCGGCCACGCCGATTGCGGCCCGCGCCGGCAGATGCGCTTCTGCGAAATGCGCCTTCCAGGCTGCATTGAACTGCGCCTTCTCCTTCAGGTCGGTCATGTAGATGGTCACCTGCAGGACGTTGGCGAGGTCGGATCCGAGCGTCTTCAACAGGCGCGCCAATTGTCCGAGGACGTCGTTGGCCTGGCCCGACATATCGAGGCTGGTGTCCTCGGGGACGATTCCACCGATGTAGAGCGCACCGTTGTGCTCGACCACTTCATGGAGGAGTCCTTCGTAGGGCAAGACGCGCTGGATCATGATGACGCCGATGTTGGTTTAAGGAGATGGGCGGGCATATCGCACATTTCCTTGTCGTTGTCGCTGCAGGAGATCTCGCGTGCCTGCAAATGGTTCGACCGGGGCCTCCGAAGGTGGTCAGATAAGGCTTTGAAAATAAAAGGATAAATTTACGGTAGAATCGTCGTCGATTGCCCGCCGAATGTTCACCAAGATGCAGTTGCGCACGAGAGCCCAGCATTTCCGCCGACCCTGAGTCCGACGACATCAGGGGGTGGATCGGTATACTGCCACCGGAATTGACTCGGGGCGCGGCTGAACCGTGCCATGTCCCGGAACAAGGATCTCGCGATGGACGATACGATTGGCTTCCCCGACCCCGGCCTCGACCTCTCGGACGGCTTCAAGCCGCACACCTCCCATTGGGGTGTATTCTCGGCGCGCAACGGCGCGGCCGGGCTCGAGGTCAGGGCCTATGCGGGCGATCCCGATCCGAACGGCATCATCGATAATTTCCCCGGCGCGCTCCGCCACCAGGCGCGCATCGCGCAGCCGGCGATCCGCCGCGGCTGGCTCGAGCGCGGGCCGGGCCCGGACGACCGTCGCGGTCGTGACGAGTTCGTGTCGGTGAGCTGGGACAAGGCGCTCGACCTTCTCGGCGACGAGCTCTGCCGCATCCGCGACACGCGCGGGCCCGGCGCCGTGTTCGGCGGCTCCTATGGCTGGTCGAGCGCAGGCCGCTTCCATCACGCCCAGAGCCAGGTGCATCGCTTCCTCAACATTGCGATGGGCGGCTATGTGCGTTCGGTGAACACCTACTCCTCCGGCGCATCCTCGGTGCTGCTGCCCCAGATCCTCTGCGGTTACGAGGACATCACCAAGCGCAACGTCACCTGGGAGCAGATTGCTGATAAGACCGACATCGTGCTGGCATTCGGCGGCATGGCGTTGAAGAACTCCATGGTGGCCGGCGGTTCGATCAGCAAACATGTCGAGCGCGGCGCCATGGAAGCTGCGCGCCGGCGCGGCTGCGAGTTCATCCTGGTCAGTCCGCTGCGCGACGATCTGCCGGTCGAGGCCGGTGCGGAATGGATGAGCTGCGTGCCCGGCACCGACACCGCCTTGATGCTCGGCATCGTCCATACCTTGGTGAGCGAGAACCTCCACGACCAGGCCTTTCTCGATCGCTACACCGAGGGCTGGCCGGTTTTCCTGCGCTATCTCACCGGCGAGAGCGACGGGCAGGCGAAGCACGCCGAATGGGCTGCCGCGATCTCGGGCGTCGATGCGAGCACGATCCGCAAGCTGGCGCGCCGCCTTGCCGGGAAGCGCGCGCTGATCACCGTCTCGCACTCGCTCCAGCGCGCCGAACATGGCGAGCAGCCGGTATGGATGGGCATGGTGCTGGCGGCGGCCCTCGGCCAGATCGGCCTTCCTGGCGGCGGCTATGCCTATTCTCTCGGGGCGATCGGTTATTACGGCCGCCGCGTCAACGACGTGCCGGGTCCGACGCTGGGGCAGGGCCGCAACGGTGTCGCCGATTTCATTCCGGTGGCGCGCATCGCAGACATGCTGCTCAATCCCGGCACCACCTATCGCTACAATGGCGAGACGCGGACCTATCCGGGCATCCGCCTGGTCTACTGGGCCGGCGGCAATCCCTTCCACCACCACCAGGACATCAACCGGCTGCGCAAGGCCTTTGCGCAGCTCGACACCTTCGTCGTGCACGAGCTCGCCTGGACCGCGACGGCGCGGCACGCCGACATCGTGCTGCCTTCGACCATGACGCTCGAGCGCGAGGACATCGGCTATTCCACCAACGATCCTCTCATGGTCGCGATGCATCAGATCGCCGAGCCGTTCGGCCTTGCGCGCGACGACTACGACATCTTCGCCGATCTCGCTGATCGTCTCGGCGCGCGTGAACCCTTCACCGAGGGACGCACGTCCCGTCAGTGGCTGCAGCATCTCTACGAGCCGACCCGCGCCTCGCTCGCCAAGCGCGGCCTGGAGGCGCCGAGCTTTGACGAATTCTGGCGCCGCGGCAGCCTGGTCGTGCCGCAGCAGCCGGATGACGGCGGCCGGCTGCGCCGCTTCCGCGAGGATCCGGTCAATCATGCACTGCCGACGCCGAGCGGGCGCATCGAGATTTATTCGGCGAAGATCGCCGCCCATGGCGATGCCGATTGTCCCGGTCATCCGGTCTGGCTGGAGAAGACCGACATGCCCAAGCCCGGCGCACCGTGCTTCCTCGTCGCCAACCAGCCGGTGACGCGCCTGCACAGCCAGCTCGATTTCGGCGGCCATTCGCTTGGAGCAAAGCACCGCGGCCGCGAGGTCGCGCGCATGAACCCGGTTGACGCCGACGCGCGCGGCATCAAGGACGGCGACATCATCCGCCTGTTCAACGACCGCGGCGCGTGCCTTGCCGCCGTCCACGTCACCGACGGCATTGCGCCCGGCGTCGTGCAGCTTCCGACCGGCGCCTGGTATGATCCGATGGATCCCGAGGACGACGCCCCGCTCTGCGTTCACGGCAATCCCAACGTGCTCACCCGCGACATCGGCACCTCCTCCTTTGCGCAGGGCTGCACCGGGCAGCTGACGACGGTCGAGGTCGAGAAGTTCACCGGCAATTTGCCGCCGATCCGGGCATTCGATCCGGTGTAGGGATTGCTTCGCTGCGCTCGCGATGGCGGTGTGGGGCAGCTAACTCCAGTCCATCCCCGTCACCCTGAGGTGGCCGCCTCTTCAGCGGCCCTCGAAGGGCGACGGCCCGGTTGCATCCCCTCGGCCGTTCATCCTTCGAGGCTCTCCATGGAACGCGTTGCGTCCCATGGCTCGCACCTCAGGATGACGGAATTGGAGGCGAGTTTGACGCTGGAATATCCCCCGTGCGAATTCGAAATCGTCGCGCGCATGACGAAAGAACCACGTGCGCGGCGCTGCTAAGGGTTCGTCTCCTCACCGAAGGATCAACGAACATGACCAAGGCAGACCTTCAAAGCCCGACCGATCTCGGCGCCAACGCGAACCGCGACATCCCCGCCGCGCTGCGCGCTCTGCTCGCTGACGTCTTTGCGCTCTATCTGAAGACCAAGAACTTCCACTGGCACATGTCGGGCAGCCATTTTCGCGACTATCATCTGCTGCTCGACGAGCAGGCGGACCAGATCTTTGCGATGACCGACGACATCGCCGAACGCGCCCGCAAGATCGGCGGCACGACGCTGCGCTCGATCGGCCACATCGCGCGCGAGCAGCGCATCCTCGACAACGATGCTGACTATGTTGATCCCCTGGACATGCTGGCGGAGTTGCGCAGCGATAACCAGCAGCTCACGCGCGAGATGCGGCGCGTGCACGAGCTCTGCGACGAATATGGCGATGTCGCAACGGCAAGCCTGATCGAGAACTGGATCGACGAGGCCGAGCGACGGGTCTGGTTCCTGTACGAGTCGGGCCGCACCGGCGCGCATGGGTGATTCACCAGGCCAGGAAAAAGGGGCCGTCCTGTGTGGGAGCAGGGACGGCCCCAACTGGCTCACAGACCCGGGAGGAAGAGGGTGTGAGCCGGCGCAAGCGGCAGGGCGCTTGCGCCAAAGGCAGCGAGTGACGAGTTAAGCGGCCGCGCTGGCGATCCAGTCCCTGTCCGCAGCGGGTCGATGCCGCGGCAGCGCTTCGATCTCACAGCGCTCGCTTTTGCTGGCGAGGCGCCAACGTGCCGGGGACTCGCCGCTGATGCGCTTGAAGACGGTCGAAAAATGCGCCTGCGTAGAGAAGCCCACGGCAAGCGCGATCTCGGCCAGCGGCCGCCCGGTCGTCGCCAGCAGCGTCTTCGCATGTTCGATCCGGTGATTGAGCAGATATTCGCGCGGACGATAGCCGGTCGCGGCACGGAATTGCGCCGCAAAGTGCATCCTGGAAAGCCCGGCGACGCCCGCGAGTTCGGACAGGCTGATGCTGCGGTCGAAATGCTCGGCGATATGCTGCTCGACGCGTCGCAGCCGCCATTTCGGCAGCGCATTGACCCGCGCGCGTGGCGGCTCGAGCCGCGTGAGATGCATCGCAAGGGTCTGGCCGATACAGCGCGCGAATTGATGGTCCGCGGCATCGCCACGCTCGATCAGCGCCTTGGCGAGTTCGGCGGCGAGCGGATCGCGCAGGAGGACGAGATCGCCAAGCCCGTCGGTCGCGGGCGATTGCATCGGGAATTGGTCCACCGCGATGTGGAAGTGCAGGAAGGCGCAGGGCGCCTGGAATTGCGCACAGAGAGGTTTTGACGGCGCGCTGACATAGAGCGTGCCTGCGGGCATGGTGCCGTCGAAAATGATCTGGCGATCACGCGTCAATTTCGCGCGGGTGGTCTTCAGGGCGATGCCGACGAAATAGCGATCCTCCGGGGTCGTCGCGACATGCGACGAGCTGTCTCTCAAATCTTCCCATCGCGAAATCGCGATGTCCTCCGTCGCCGCATTCGGGCCGCGCTCGAGCCGGCGCCATCCGCTCTCGCTGGAAATCGGCTGTGCGGCCTGATGCACCTGGTGATCCCGCGGGCCGGCCTGAAGATCAATCCAGGCATGTGCCGCCTGCAAGTCGGTAAACATCGCTCATTCTCTCCGCATCGCGGTCGCTGGCGACCGGCAAACTTTCAAGCCCAAAGCCTTCACCAGACTTTCGAGAAGGCTTTCCATGCTCGGAGGATAGGCGTGGGCCCGGCAAGAAGCCCGTTAGTGGTGATTAGGATGTGTTAGATTTTGTGCGAGCGCACATGGTGTGACAGCTCGTCGCAGTTGGTCTGACTTCATCAAGCTTTTCAATTCGTTGTGCCGAGCCGCGCGAGGAATCCGCGCACGAGCGTAGCGATCTCGTCGGTCGCCTCGTCCAGTGCGAAGTGACCGGCTTCGAGCATGTGGACCTCGGCATCCGGCACATCGTCGCGATAGGCGGTGGCGCCGGCGACGGTGAAGGAGGGATCGTATTTGCCCCAGACCACCAGCATCGGCGGCCGCGTCCTGCGCAGCCAGTCCTGCCACTTCGGATAGGACGCGACGTTGGTCCGGTAATCCAGGAACAATGTGGTCTGGATCTCCGCCTGGCCGGGACGCGTCAGGAACGCGTATTCGTCGATCCAGGTGTCAGGGTCGTAGCGCTCCGGATGCGCACTGGAGCCGAGGTGGCGCTGGCGCGTCGCCTCCAGAGACGTGAAGTTGGCCTTGAGCGCCTCGAGCTCATGAGCGGGATCGGCCCAGTATTTGCGGCGCGCTTCCCAGAGCGGGCTCAGACCTTGCTCATACGAAACGGCGTTCTGGATGATGAGGCCGCGGATACGTTCGGGATGTGCCAGCGCGATGCGAAAGCCGACCGGACCGCCATAGTCCTGCATCAACAGGACGTAGCTGGTGAGGCCGAGCTTCGCGATGAGCTCGCCGATCACGTCGGCGATGTTGTCGAATGTGTAGCTGAACTCGGACGGCGGCGGCGCGCTGCTGTGGCCAAAACCGGGATAGTCCGGCGCGATCAGGTGATGTCTGTCGGCGAGCAGCGGCAGCAACGGCTCCCACATCCGCGATGACGAGGGAAACCCGTGGAGCAACAGCACGGCCGGCGCGTCCACGGGCCCGGCCTCGCGGTAGAAGATCTTCAGGCCGCTCACATCGACGCTGTGATAGCTGATCGAGCGACGGCTTGATCGCAGATCATCTGCCGGGGCCCGTACGTTCGTTGGCGCGTCGCCGCTGCTACTCGAAGACGGCATCAAAAATCTCGACATCCATGAGCACGGGTTTTGCGATCACGGTTCCGTCAGGCTGCAGCGCCTGTGCACGCCGCAGCGTCGGCACCACGATGCCGCCGAAACTGTCATGGGCCCAGGAGTAATGAGCGACCTTCATCCCGAAGAGATCGTGATCCGTTCGCCGCTGCAGCGCGTTCTCATCGAAATAGAAGGTCTGATCGGACGCGAGCGTGATCAGGCTCGGGGGGAATTGCGCGCGCAGCCGCCGCCAGGTTTCGGTGTTCTCGCGCCACGGCGGCAGTTCTTCCAGCACGACACCGGGATGGGCGAGCAGGAATGGATGGATCAGATAATTCCAGATCGCGACGCCGCAGAAGAACACGAGGTGCAGCTCGTCCGCGAGCGCAGCAGAGCCGGCCTCGGGGAATGCAAGGCTCGGATTGCGCCAGGTCCGCAGCACCTCGCCATCGGGGCTTTCGATCGTGATCGCGTCCGGTTGAAAGGAGCCCGAGTACTCCCCGCCAGTGATGCCGGTGAAACGGACGGACTGCGTTCGCGTCGAGCCTTCCGCGGTCACATCCTTGAACTCCCTGGCATGTCCGGCGCTTGCGAACAGTGTTCCGCCGACGGACAAATGGAGCGTGAACCGGTTCAAGCTGTTCCAGCGGGCCAAACCGCCGCTGGCATCGATTACATCGTCAAGGAGAGCCATGTCGCGCCATATTCACCGTGAGGTGCCACCACCATGGCGGGGCGCTTGCGGATTGGCGTGTTAGAAGTTGTTAGGAGTTGCGAGCGGGGATTTAGTCGGTATCCCGTTGAACACGCTGTTAATTCAGCGCGTCCAGCAGTCCCGTTGCGGCGACCAGATCACGAGTCGCGAGGCCCTCTTGGTAGCGCGCCACGAGTGGGGCGAGCAGGTCGCGTGCGTCGCGGGCTTTTCCTGCCTGGCGCCAGATGCGGCCGAGGCTGATCGCTCCGCGAAGCTCCCAGCCGAGAGCGCATTGCCGGCGCGACAGATCTAGCGATTTGAGTAAGCAGCTTTCGGCTTCCGCCGCGTTGCCCGAGTGGGCCAGAATATCGCCCTTGACCCTGAGCATCTCCGGCATGTCGAAGGCTTCGCCGTGATCGGGAATCTGGGCAATCGCTTCATTGATCGTGCGTAGGGCCTCGCCGGTCTGGTTCTGCGCTGCGAGACCCTCCGCGAGCGCCGTCGCATACACCGTCGTCATGATCCGGTGCCGCGTCGCATAGAGCGTCGCCTGGCTGCGGCGGAGATGCTCGATGCCGCCGGCAAGGTCGCCGCGGCGCAGCAGCAGCTCGCCCTTCTGGCCGATCCCGACGGCGTGATAGGGACCGAGGAAGTGCCGCGCCGAATGCTCGATCAGCCGCTCTATCAAGGTTTCTGCGTTGGCCCAGTCGCCGACCCAGAGAAAGACGTAGATGGTCCAGACCAGGGAAATGCCGAGCGTGAGCGGCTGTTCGAGCAGCTCGGCCTCGCGCACCGTGTATCTGGCCGCCTCGACCGCGCGATCGGGTCGGCCGGTGAGCCACAGCCCGCGCGCCAGCGCCACCAGCGCGACGATGCGGTCGTCATAGCCGAGATGTCCGATGTTCAGCCGCTGCGAGCCGGGATTGTGCACCATCGCGCTCTCGCAGAACTGCACGGCCTTGTCCTGGTTGCCGATCAAATGGTGCGCGACGCCGAGCATCCATTCCACGTTCAGCGTTGCGGCGGGATCGTTCAGCTTGCGCGCAACACTCTCGCTATCTTCGCCGGTGCCGAGCGCGCCATGGAAATCTCCGACCCTGGTCAGGTAGATGTGCAAGCCGCGCAGCAGCCAGAGCTGCCAGTGCAAATCCTCGAGCTCGCGGGCAAGCTGCAGGCTGCGCGTGAATGCCGCGCGGACCGTCTCCGTATTGCCTTGCGTGAACATCACGGAGACGCCGAGCGCGGCCTGCAGCGTCATCTCCTGGCGGCTGTCGATCGTATCAGTATCGAGAGACGCGAGAGCCTGCTGCGTCCAGCGAAAACACTCCGTCAGCAAGGTCAGCTCGAGGAAGAACTGGGCGGCCGAGGCTGCGAGATCGACGCCGATTGCCCGGTCGCCGCCGTCCGAGAAGCTCCAGGTCAGCGCGGCCCGGACATTGGGCAAATGGTCGGCATAGGGCAGAAAACCGCCCGCGGTCCGCAGCCCCGAGGATTTGAGTGCGATGTCGCGCAGGACATCGCGGAAATATTCGGCGTGTGCACGCGCGATGCGGTCCGCTTCCCCTTTCTCGACGAGCTTGTCGCCGACGAAGGTGCGGGTGGTGTCGAGCAGGCGATAGCGCAGCCGCCGCTCCGCAGGCGAGGTTGCGATCAGCGATTTGGAAAGCAGGTTCGAGATCGCCTCGACCGCCTCGGCTTCGCCGATGCCCTGGCTGGATGCGACCGCAAGTGCGGCCTCCAGCGTGAACGGCCCGACGAACACCGACAATCCGCGCAGCGTCGCGCTCTCGGCTTCTGGCAGCAGATCGTAGCTCCAGGCGAGCGCCGCGCTCAAAGTCTGATGCCGCGGGATCGCGGTGCGCCGTCCCCGCCACAGCAGCGAGAAGCGGCTGTCGAGCAGCGAGGCGGTCCCTGCGATGCCGTAGGCGTTGACGCGTCCGGCTGCGAGCTCGATCGCGAGCGCAATGCCGTCCAGCCGCCGGCAGATTTCGGCGACGAGCGGCGCGTCCTCCTCGCTGAGCTCGAACTCGCTCAGGCTCTCGGCAATGCGTTCCACGAAGAGTTGGCTTGCAGGATAGGCAAGGATGTCGGCAATGCCGAGTCCGTCGCGGTCGGGCGGGCAATCCAGCGGAAACAGCCGGTGCACGCGTTCGCCTTCGGTGCGAAAGGATTCGCGGCTGGTGGCGAGAACGTGCAGCTCGCCGGCCTCCTGGACGAGGCGCTCGGCCACGGGGGCGAGTTCGTCGAGGATGTGCTCGCAGCTGTCGAACACCAGCAGCGAACGCCGGCTGCGCAGGAAAGTCAGCAGGCCCGGCATCGGGTCGTCGGAATTGACCGTCAGGCCGAGGGCGGCGGCGATCGTTCCGGGGACGAGGCCGGCATCGGTGAGCGCGCCGAAATCGACGAAGCACACCTGGCCGTCGAAGGCCTCCAGCTCGCGATGGGCGACGGCGAGTGCGACCGAGGTCTTGCCGATCCCGCCGGGGCCGACGATGGTGACAAAGCGATGCAGGGCGAGCCCGGCGGAAATTTTCGCGATGGCGTCGTCCCGCCCGATCATCCTTGCAAGCGGCGACGGCAGCGCGTGGCGCGAACTGACGGGGCTGGCCCGGCCGTCAGAAGCAGCAGGGCGGAGCAGCGGGGCCGCGAAGCAATAGCCGCGTCCGGGAACGTTGACGACGTAGCGCGAGCCTTCGCCGGAATCGCCCAGCACCTTGCGCAACGTCGTGATGTGGAAGCGCAGGCTGCCTTCGTCGACATTCACGTCGGACCACACCTGCTTGATCAACTCCCGCTTGTCCACGACCTCGCCGGCGCGTGCGGCAAGAAAAATCAGGATGTCGAGCGCGCGGCCGCCGAGATGAAGCGGGACGCCGTCCTTCTCCAGCAGCCGCGACTTTGCAAACAGCCGGAATGGTCCGAAGGAAATGGCCGAATCCTGGTCGCTTGTATCCGGCACGAGTCAATGGTTCCAGTGGAGGGTTGCTGTCTGCAACTTTGGTCTAGCAGAACGACGTTGCGAGTAAACTGGTCGAAAGTGGCGGAATCGCGTGGCGATCGCCGCAGTCTCCGGAGAATAACCGCGGCAAATTTTGCTTAAACGCGAGCGGCTTATGACGCAGCCCGCGACAATTCGTCAGTGTGCTTGACCGTCGCGACGGCAGTCTCCGCTGCCGGATTGTGACGCCGTCGATCATAACAGAATCTTGCAACGTCTAACGGGCAAAACGCGCGCGACGCATCCAGTATGGCCTTCGAGTTAGATCCTGTTCCAACGGGGAGGTTATCATGTCCGCCATCGGTTCGATGCCGCACGGCAGCGCCGTTCGACCTCAGTTTGTCACAGGTCTCGACGATCGATCGCGTGATTGGGAGCTCGTGTTGCGGGAATTCCATCACCGCATGAAGAACACGCTGACGCTGCTGAGTGCGTCAGTCCGCCGCGACTTCACGCGGGCCGGCAGCAGGGACATGTCGCTGGCGGTGGATCGGTTCGAGCGCCGCATCGTTGCCTTTGGCAGGCTCTATCAGCTCTTGTCCGACCACGACGATCCCTTGGCGGTCTCCGTCGCGCCCTTCTTTGAAAATCTGTGCGGGGCGCTCTCCGAGGCGGTGCTGGAGCCGGCGGCCATCCGCTGCGAAGTGGCCATCGAAGGTGGCGTGTTGTCTGCATCACGATGTCATCGCCTCGCACTGATGCTGACGGAGCTGGTCACGAATGCGGCAAAGCACGCCTTCCCGAACAAGAACGGCGCCCTGATCCGCATCGACGTCGCGCGCCGCGACGGCGCCTGGGTCTGCACGGTGGCCGACAACGGCATTGGTGCGATCGGTCCGCTCCAGGGCACCGGCAGCCTCATCCTCGAAGCGCTTGCCCGCAGCGTTCATGCACGGCTGCATGGCGAAGCCCGGCAGGGCGGCACGCGGGTGAGCATCGTGATGCCGGCCGACGCTTGAAGGATCCCTCACTCACACCACGGGAGTTCGACATGACCACACTCGAAATCGATCGCGACGCCGGGACCAGGCCCTCGACATCGCGCAGCGTTGACATGAAGCTCGAAGTCGTCGTCATTCCGGTGTCCGACGTGGATCGCGCCAAGGCGTTCTACGCGCGCCTCGGCTGGCGAATGGACGCCGATTTCGCCTCGGGCGACGAGTGGCGCGTGATCCAGTTCACACCGCCGGGGTCGGCCTGCTCGGTGATCTTCGGCAAGAATGTCACGGCGGCGGCGCCCGGCTCGGCACGCGGTCTGTATCTGATCGTCTCCGATCTGGAGGCCGCGCGGAAGGATCTGCTCGACCGCGGCGTTGCTGTCAGCGAACCCTTCCACGGTGCCGGCGATCTCCACGCAGGCCCCGATGAGCCGTATCTGTTCGGCAGCGTCCGGGTCAGCGGCGCTGACCCGAAGCGTGGCAGCTACAGCTCATTCGCCTCGTTCAGCGATCCCGACGGCAATGGCTGGCTGTTCCAGGAGGTCACGACGCGACTGCCGGGACGCATCGAGAGCGGCGGCACGACGTTCGCTTCGACGACCGATCTGGCGGCGGCACTGCGTCGCGCCTCAGTCGCGCATGGCGAGCACGAGAAGCGCACTGGGGGACACGACGAGAACTGGGCGGACTGGTACGCCGACTACATCGTGCGCGAGCAGGCCGGTCAGGAGCTGCCAACCTGAAGCAACCGCATTCTCGGACCACGGCGCGCGATGATTTGGGCTTCGCGCGCCGGCGACAGGCGGTCACGCTGATGTCGCCTTCAGCCGGTACGGAGCGTCGGTGCCAACAACAAGCAAGGAGAACTGAGATGATCCGCAAGGCAACAGCAGTCTGGAAGGGAACCGGTCGCGATGGCGCGGGCCATCTGTCGAGCGAATCCGGCGTGCTTGCCGGCACGCCCTATTCGTTCAAGACCCGCTTCGAGAACGAGAAGGGCACCAATCCCGAAGAGTTGATCGCTGCGGCCCATGCCGGCTGTTTCACCATGGCGCTGGCCTTCGGCCTGCAGATGGCGGGTTTCACGCCGGACGAGCTCTCGACGGAGGCAGCCGTCACGCTCGAGCCCGAAGGCAAGGGCTTCAAGATCAGCAAGTCGGCGCTGACCTTGCGCGCAAAAGTGCCGAACCTCGACGACGCCGGCTTTGCCCGCATCGCCGGCGAAGCCGAGAAGAATTGCCCGGTGTCGAAGGTGCTCAACGCCGCGATCACGCTCGACGCCAAATTGGGCTAGAGGCGCGCTTTATATTCCGGGTCCATCCGGTTCTGGGAACCGGGTGGACACGCTTGGCTTTCGGCCGGGCGGCCGAAGGCATATGATGAGTCCGATGCAGAACGGACAGAGTGGTCAAGTGGGAGTGGACAGATGACGACTGAGCGCGCAGTTTTGGCCGGAGGCTGTTTCTGGGGCATGCAGGATCTCATCCGCAAGCAGCCGGGCGTGATCTCCACCCGCGTCGGCTACACCGGTGGCCACGTGAAGAATGCCACCTACCGCAATCATGAAGGCCACGCCGAAGCCATCGAGATCATCTTCAATCCAGCGAAGACCGGCTTCCGGGCCATGCTGGAGTTCTTCTTCCAGATCCACGACCCGACCACGCTCAACCGCCAGGGCAATGATCTCGGCACGAGCTATCGTTCAGCGATCTTCTATACCAGCGACGAGCAGAAGCGGGTTGCCGAAGACACCATCGCCGACGTCGAGGCGTCCGGCCTGTGGCCCGGCAAGGTGGTGACCGAGGTCGCGCCCGCAGGCGAGTTCTGGGAAGCCGAGCCCGAGCATCAGGATTATCTCGAGCGTTATCCCGACGGCTACACCTGCCACTTCATCCGGCCGGACTGGAAGCTGCCGCGCCGCGCGACGGCGGTAGGAGGCTAGCGCGCATCGGTGCGCGGTCAGTTCCGTAGTTGCGCCATCAATTCGCGCGCGGTGCGCTTGTCGGCGATCTCGGTTCCCTCCGTGAACGATCTGGAGACGTTCTCCAGAACGGCCAGAGCCTCGGCGCTCTGGCCGGCCCCGCCCATCAGCCGCGCGAGGCTGATCGCGCAGCGCAATTCCCAGAAGCGAGCGTCCTGCCGGACGGCCATATCCATGGCGTTGCGAAAGTGCGCTTCGGCGCCCTCTGAGTTCCTCGCGCTCCTGAGCATCAACTCCCCTTTGATGCGGATCAGCTCCGGCAGATACCACAGCTCCTGCCGGTCATTGCAGCGGGTCAGGGCGTCCTCGATCACGTCGAGGCCGCGGTCGACCTGATCGGCCTCGCCAGAGCACGCTGCAAGCTCGCCGAGCAAAGGAAGGAAGCGCGGCAGGAAGCGCGCATCGCCGGCGCGGTTGAGCTCCTCGCGCAGCAGCGGCAGGCCGGTCGCAACGTCGCCGCGCCTGGCGATGACCGCCGCGTTGAAGGCCCGCGCCCACAATCCCCACAGCCGGATCGCGTGACGTTCGGTGTGCTCGAGCAGCTCGGTGCCGTGGCGTTCCGCAGCGTCGAAATCGCCGGCCCAGAAGGCGATCGGGCAGGCGGCCTGCCCCAGCACGCTGCAGAAGGTCAGGGCGTGGCCGTTGGCACGGCCCTCCTCGATGTTTCTGGCGGCGAGCGCCTGGGCCTGGTCGGCGAGACCCTGCAGCCACAGGATGCGGGCGCGGAAATATTGCGTAGAGATCCTGAGATCGAGCGGAAAGATCTTCGGCTTCTCCGCCAGCACATGCAGCGAGGCATGCACCCGGTCGATGCGCAGCCGTGCGTCGTTCTGGTCGCCGAGATAGTGCAGCGCGACGGCCGTCAGCCGGTCGCCCAGCATCACATCGGTCTTGTCGGTCGAGTTCGCCGCCGCGTTCGCAAAACGATCGGCGAACGCACGGGCCTTGCCGAACTGTCCGTTGTTGAACTGGTCGATGCACAGGCCCCACAGCGCGCGCAGCCGGAAATCCTTGTCGTCGAGCCGGTCGGCAAGTTCGAGGGTCGTTTCCAGGATCGGGCGCGCCTCGCGCGCGCGGCCTTCGCCATACATCAGCGACCAGCCGAGTGCCGACAGGAGCTGCATGCGGATACGGTCGTCGCCGGTGTCGCCGAGCGCCGCGAGTGCCGTCCTGCATCGTTCGCGGCATTCGGCGAACAGGGAAAGCCGCACCCACAGCGTGACCGCGGCCGCCGTCAGCGCGATTCCCAGCTCGGCATCGCCATCGGGCGCGAAAGCCCAGTCGAGCGCCGCGCGCACATTGTCCAGCTCCGCGCCATAGATGCCGATCCATTCGGGCTGCGGCGTCGATGTGTCGGCCTCGGCGTGCGCGAAGAAGTCGCGAAAATGCTCGGCATGGCGGCGTGCGAACTGCCTGGTTTCGCCGAGCGCACCGAGCTTTCCCTGAGCGTAGGCCCGCGTCGTGTCGAGCAGGCGATAGCGCAGCGTCCGCGAGCCGGATGGTGAGATCAGCGACTTGGTGACCAGGCTGTCGATGGCCTCCAACGTTTCCGATGCGCTGAGGCCGTCACCGGATGCAACCGCGGCAGCCGCCTCCGGCGCGAAAGGCCCGGCGAATACCGAGAGCCGGCGCAGGGTCGCGCTCTCGGCCGCAGGCAAAAGGTCGTAGCTCCAGTCGAGCGCGGCGGCGAGGGTCTGGTGCCGCGGCACGGCCGTGCGCCGGCCACGCCATTGCAGCGAGAAGCGGCTGTCGAGTAGCGATGCGGTGCCGGCGATGCCGTAGGCGTTGACCCGCCCCGCCGCGAGTTCGATCGCCAGCGCAATGCCGTCGAGGCGCCGGCAAATGCTCGCGACCAGCGGCGCTTCGTCCGCACTGAGCTGGAACGGGCCGGAACTCTGCGCGATGCGCTCGACGAAGAGCTGGGCGGCGGGATAGGTGAGGACCTCGGCGACCTCGATCCCCTCGCGCTCGGGCGGACAATCCAGCGGGAACAGCCGGAAGATGCGCTCGCCCTCGCTGCGGAACGATTCGCGGGTGGTTGCGAGAACGCGAAGCTGCGGCGCCTCGCGAACGATGTGCTCGACGAGCGGGGCCAGATTGTCCAGCACATGTTCGCAGCTGTCGAGGATCAGCAGGGCCGGGCCGACCTTGAGGAACGTCAACAGGGCCGGCGTCGGATTCTCGGCGCTGATGGTCAGGCCGAGCGCGGAGGCGATGGTGGTTGCGACGTGGCCGGCATCCCGTAGCGGGCCGAAGTCGACGAAGAAGACCCGTCCGCCAAAATCCTGGGAGCGGCGATGCCCGACAGCGATGGCGACGGCCGTCTTGCCGATGCCGCCCGGGCCGACCAGGGTCATGAAGCGATGCAGCGAGAGTCCACTCGATATCTTTTCGACGACCTCCTCCCGTCCGACCATTTTCGAGAGCGGCGCGGGGAGGGCGCGGGGCGGCAGGATGTCGATGGTAGGCTGCGCGGCTGGCGGGGCGAGCGAGGCGACGAAGCAATAGCCGCGGCCGGGCACGTTGACGACGTAGCGCGCCGATTTGCCGGTATCGCCGAGCGCTTTGCGCAGCGCTGCGACATGGAAGCGCAGGCTGCCCTCGTCGACATTGACGTCGGCCCAGATGCGCTTGACCAGCTCTCTCTTGTCGACGACTTCGCCGGGCCGCTCGGCCAGGAAAATGAGGATGTCGAGCGCGCGGCCGCCGACATGGAGCGGCGACCCCTCCTTCTCCAGGAGCCGGGACTTTGGAAACAGTCGAAAGGGCCCAAATGAAATGGCCGAGTCTTCGCTACGATCTGGCACGCGCCATTGCCCCCGCGACGGGAGTCAAAAGGTATTCGTTTGTGGTTTATCAGAACGAACCGTACAGTAAACTGGCCGAAAGCAGTGGGCAGGGCCAACAGCCCTGCGTGGACCGCGTGGGTCGGCCGTCTTCCGAAATATTGTTTTAAAAGTAACGGCTTAGAGCACATGACATGGCGGTGACGCCGCCGCTAGTCCGGACGGAGCATTGACGTCGGTCGCCGATTGCTGCGAAGCGGATCGTCCGGGAGCGGGTCTTGCCTCGGGCCGTGACAATCGACTTCCGGATTCCAATATGCCCTCCTTCTCGCGGCGACAGATCGTCCATGCATTGTCGGGCGCAGCTGCGCTTGCGGCGATTCCGCGCAGTGGACAGACCGCCGACTATCCATCCCGTCCGATTCGCCTGGTGATCCCGTACGGGGCTGGCGGATCGGGCGATCAGATCGGGCGCCCCTGGGCAGAGAGGATGTCGTCGCTGCTCGGATCCGTCTTCATCGAAAACATCACCGGCGCGGGCGGCGCAATCGGGACAGCGGCAGTCGCGCGCGAGAAGCCCGACGGCTACTCGTTGCTGCTCGGAAACGACAGCACGCAGGCGGCCATTCCGCTGCTATCGCAAAATCCGTCCTATGCGATGGACGATTTCCGCGCCATCTGCCGCCTCATCACCAGCGCGCTTGTTTTCGTTGTCCATCCGTCGGTCCCCGTCACGAATCTGCGTGAGCTGATTGCCTACGCGAAAGCCAATCCGGGAAAGCTGTCCTACGGGACACCCGGTATCGGCAGCGGAAATCATCTCGTCGGCGAAGCCTTCAAGCTGCAGGCGGGCGGACTGGACATCGTCCATGTCCCGTATCGGGGCATCGCGCAGGCTAGCAACGACCTTCTCGCCGGCCAGATCCCTCTCATCATTGCCGTGATGTCGGTGCAATTGCAGCAGTGGAGCGAGGCCGGCAAGATCCGGATGATCGCGGTCGCCACCGAAAAGCGGCTGAGCGTGGCCCCCGATATCCCGACCGCCATCGAATCCGGCATGCCGGGCCTCCGCTATGACGGCTGGTTCGGCCTGTTCGCGCCCCGGCAGACCAACGATGCGATCATCGACCGGATCGCCCAGGCGACGCGCATTGCCATGGCCGACAAGGCGATGCAGGCCAATTACCGTGCCGAGGGCATGGAGCCGGACAGCGACTCGAATCCGGCCGAATTCCAGCGTCTCGTCGAGGCGACTTCGGCGAGCCTGGCGCGCATGATCAAATCGATCGGGCTGAACAGGTTTTGAGACGACTCAACCGGTGGGGCGCGTGACGATGCGCGCCGACAATGTGACCAGACCCATCAGCGCGGCCAGAAGCCAGAACGCCGTCGGCAATCCGCCGATACGCGCGACGAAGCCGACGCCGGCAGGACCGATCAGGATGCCGGCATAGCCCGCAGTCGTGATCGCGGCGACGGCGAGGCCGGTGGGCATCACCGTCTGCCATGCTGCCCGGCGGAACAGCACCGGCACGAGATTCGACGCGCCGAGGCCGATCAGCAGGAAGCCGGTCATCGCAACCGCCGCGATGGGCGCTGTGAGCAGCACCACGAAGCCTCCGATCGCAATGAGGCTGCCCCAGAACAATGTCGCGCGGTCTCCGATGCGCGCGACGACGGCGTCGCCGCCGAGCCGCCCCACGGTCATCGCGATCGAGAACACGATGTAGCCGGTCCCGCCTTGCGCCTCCGGGACGAGGCCTGCACCAATCACCAGCAGCGCGCCCCAGTCGAGCATCGCGCCTTCGACGAGGAAGGTGATGGCGCCGAGCAGCGCGAGCAGGAGGACGGAGCCGTGCGGAAGCACCAGGAGCGGCCCGTCCTGCACCTGCACGGAGCGCAGCAGCCGGGGCGACGTCACCATCATCGCGATCAGCATCAGGACCGAGCAGATCAGCGTGCAGGCGAGCGCGCCGAGCCCCAGCGAGAGCAGCGCGGTCATCAGCGCCGATCCGGCAAAACCGCCGATGCTGAACAGGGCGTGGAAACCGGACATCAGCGGAATTTTTGCGGCGCGCTCCACCTCCACCGCATGGATGTTCATGGCGACGTCGATCGAGCCGAGCGCGGCGCCGAATGCGAACAGCGCCAGGGCCAGCGATGCGGGCGAGTTCGCGATCGCGAGCAAGGGCAGCACCAGCGCGAGACCGAGCCCGCCGGCGACGATGATCGGCCTGCTGCCGTAGCGCGCGCTCATGATCCCGGTCAGCAGCATAGCGACGACTGAGCCGATGCCGAGGCTGAGCAGGAGCAGTCCGAGCATGCCGTCGTCGACGCCGAGCCGCGTCTTCGCGAACGGCACCAGCGGCGCCCAGCACGCGATGCCGAAGCCCGCGACAAGGAAGGCAAGCCGCGTCGCAAGGCGTGTCGCCGGCCGGTCGGCGGAAGACATTGGAACTCCGGGGAAGCGCGATGAAGGAGGCGAGGCCGAAAAGCCCGACGATTGCCGCGACTTTATGGCCGCGACGCCTCCGGCGCGTTGCCGGTCTTGGCGAGCTGTAAGCGAACGCACAGGCCTTTCGGCGTATTGTCGAGCAGCTCGAGGGTTCCATCATGCGCGGTCACGATCGACTGTGCGATCGAGAGGCCGAGGCCGAATCCGGTCGTCTCGTCCATGGTGCGGGCGTCCTCGCCGCGGACGAAGGGCTCCAGCATCGCCGCCTTCCTGTCGTCGGGAATGCCGGGTCCATCGTCGGACACGTCGATGACGAGATGATCCCCCGATATCGACAGCGCGACGTCGATCCTGGTTCCGAAGCGCGTTGCGTTCTGGACGAGGTTGGTGACCGCGCGGATGATCTCGTCCGGCCGCAGCACGAAGGCGGCGCGATCGGGGCCCGAATAAGTCACTGCATGGCCGCAATCGGAAAACTGCTCGCAGACCATCTGCAGCAGCGCCGCGACGTCCACCAGTGTCGGCTTCACCGGGCTTTCGCTGCGCAGCAGGGAAAGCACCGATTCCAGCATCGACTGCATCTGGTCGAGGTCGCGGACGGTCTGCGTGCGCTGCGCCGCATCCTCGATATATTCCGAGCGCAGCCGCAGCCGCGTGATCGGCGTGCGCAGGTCGTGGCTGATCGCCGCGAGCATGCGCGTCCTGTCGTTCATCAGCGCAGTGATGCGCTCGCGCATCCGATTCAGCGCTCTGGCCGCGGACCTGATCTCCTCCGGCCCATTCTCCGGCAGCGGCGGCGAGGTCCGGTTCAGGCTGAAGTTCTCCGCCGCGCGCGCGAAGGCCGACAGCGGCGAGGAAAGCGCGCGGCCGGCCCAGACGCCGAGCAGCGTGACGCTCGCCACCAGGAACAGCAGCGTCGAGGTCCAGAGGCCGCTGACGAAGGCCGGTATCTGGGGCGATCCCATCGTCGCTTCGAGCACGTCGTCTTTGGCGAGGTAGAACCAGACGCGATTATCTTCCGCGCCGGTGCCGCGAATGAGCTCGGCCCGGCCGCCGAGCGCGGACGGGATGGGCAGGGGTGTCCGCGCCGGCAGCGGCGTCACGGAAGTGGAAACACCGTCCCGCAATTGCAGCTTGAGCGCCGGAAAGGTCCGGCTGATGCTGTCGAGGACGAGAGCACGTTCCGTCTTGGGTGTGTTGGTGATGATCCGCGCGATCAGCTCGAACTGCTCGACGGGCGTGTCGGTCAGCAGCTTCGGCCGGTTGAGCAGGAAATATCCGGCGATCGAGAGGTGGATCAGGAGCAGTGAGACCAGGATCAGGGCGGCGATCTGGCCACTGATCCGCCTGAAGCTGAACAGCGCCAGGATGTCGGCGGCGCGGCTCATGCTTCCTCCACCCTTGGCGTGAAGATGTAGCCGCCGGTCCGGATGGTCTTGATCATGGACGTGTCTTCGGTGCGGTCGAGCTTGCGGCGGAGACGGCTGACCAGCACGTCGATGCTGCGGCCGAAACTTCCGCCGGGTCGGCCGCGCGTCATGTTCAAGAGGCTGTCGCGGCCGAGAACACGGCCGGCGCGCTCGCAGAAGGCTTGCAGCAGGTCGAACTCGGCGCTGGTCAGCGGCACCTGCGCGCCTTCAGGATCGCGCAATTCACGCAGACGCAGATCGATGGTCCAGCCCTGGAACTTCAGCCGCGTCGTCGTGGAGGCCGCCGTGAGGCCGCTCGCGTGCCGGCGCAGCACCGCGTTGATCCGGGCGAGCAGCTCGCGCGGATTGAACGGCTTCGGCAGATAGTCGTCGGCGCCCATTTCGAGGCCTAGGATGCGGTCGAGATCCTCGCCTTTCGCGGTGAGAATGATGATCGGCGTCGCCGTTTCCATCCGCAGGCGGCGGCAGAGGCTGAGGCCGTCCTCGCCTGGAAGCATCAAATCGAGCACGATCAGGTCGGCGCGGTTTTGCGACAGGTACCGGTCCATCTCCCTGCCGTTGGTGACGGCGCCGACCGCGAACGCGTGCTCGCGCAGATAACGCGAGATGAGGTCGCGGGTCGGCTGGTCGTCTTCGACGATCAGGATGTTTGGCGTGCCGTTGGTCATGGTTGAGATCGCATCGGGGGCGCCGATCGTTGGTCGATTTGCGGACGATTGTCTCGTCCGAAGAACTACGGTCATGGTGCAATCCTACGGTCAGTCACGGCTCAGCGCCACCACGGGGTCGAGGAAGGCGGCACGGCGGGCGGGGAAGAAGCCGAACGCGATCCCGATTCCGGTCGAGGTCAGGAACGCCGCGCCGATCGAGAATGCGGAATAGCTGACCTGGAAGCCGGGCACCGCGACGTTGATGGCGACGCCGAGCAGGACCGCGATCAGGATGCCGGCGATGCCGCCGATCGACGAGATCAGGGTCGCCTCCACCAGGAATTGCTGCAGGATGTCGCTGCGCCTCGCGCCGACCGCCATGCGCACGCCGATCTCGCTGATCCGCTCGGAGACGGACACCAGCATGATGTTCATGACGCCGATGCCGCCGACCACCAGCGAGATCACCGCGATCGCGGCGACCAGGAACGCCAGCGTCTGCGTCGTGCTGGTGATGGTGCGGCGGATGTCGTCGGTGTTGAGGATGACGAAGTCGCGGGTGTTGTGCCGCTGCGTCAGGAGCGTGGTCACCGCGTCCTGCGCCAGATTGGTCGAGATCTCGTCGCTGATCCGCAAGAGGATGCTGCGCAGCGCCCGGTCGCCGGTGAACTGCGCCTGCACGGTGGTGTAGGGCAGGTACACCGCCAAATTCTGATTCGAGCCGAAGCCGCCCTGCTGCTGGGCGATCACGCCTACGATGCGGCACGGCACCTTGCCGAGCCAGATCACGCGGCCGATGCCGGAGGTCTGGTCGTCGGCGAAGAAGGTTTTTCTGGTGTTGTCGTCGATGACGGCCTGCCTCTCGATGTTGCGGACGGCGTCCGCGTCGAACAGGCGGCCCTTCGCCAGCTTGGCGCCCTTGACCAGGAAATAGCTCTCGCCGACGCCGTTCACGAGCACATTGGATTCATTGCCGCGATAGCGCACCGTGGTGCTGGTCGACACCGTCGGGGTGACGCCGGCGATGAAACCCTGCCGGTCGAGCGCGCGGGCATCGTCGAGCACCAGCGTCTTGATCTTGCCGGCGCGGGCATCGCCGAAATCCTTGCCCGGAAACACCTCGATGGTGTTGGTGCCGAGGCTGGAAATGTCCGAAAGCACCTTGCGCTGCGAGGCATTGCCGAGCGCAACCACCGACGACACCGCGGCGATGCCGATGATGATGCCGAGCATGGTCAGGAACGCGCGCAGCCGGTGCGCGGCCATCGCCACCAATGCCATGCGCGATGCTTCCCGCAGGCGTCCCAGCGCGCCGGTCCAGCCGGCACCGCTGTCCCATGCCGTGCGGGCGACCGGCTCCGATGCGCCCGCGGTCTCCGTACGGCGATCGGCAACAATCCTGCCGTCGCGCAGCTCGATGATGCGCTCGGCTTGCGCAGCCACATCGGCATCGTGGGTGACGATGATGATCGTCCGTCCCTCGCGGTGCAGCTCCCTCAGGATCTTCAGCACCTCCTCGCCGCTGCGCCGGTCGAGCGCGCCGGTGGGCTCGTCCGCCAGGATCACTTCGGCGCCATTGATCAGCGCCCGCGCGATCGAGACGCGTTGCTGCTGCCCGCCGGAGAGCTGGTTCGGGCGATGGCCGCCTCTTGGCCCGACGCCGAGCCGCTCGAGCAGCGCGTTCGCGCGCATCCGGCGCTCGCGTGCATTGATGCCGGCATAGACGGCGGGCATCTCGACATTCGCGGCGGCGGTGAGATCGCCGAGCAGGTTGTAGCGCTGGAAGATGAAGCCGAAATGCTCGCGGCGCAGCGCCGCCAGCGCGTCGGCATCGAGCTCGGAGACGTTCCTGCCGGCGACGCGATAGGCGCCCGACGTCGGGCGGTCGAGGCAGCCGAGGATGTTGAGCAGCGTCGATTTGCCCGACCCGGACTGACCGATGATCGCGACCATCTCGCCGGGCTGGATGCTCAGCGAGAAATCGTCGAGCGCCACCACTGTGGTGTCGCCGGCGGCGAACTCGCGGCGGACATTCTGGAGATCGATGATCGGATTGGTCATGTCAGGGACCTCCGCCGCCGGGCGGGCCGCCGGGCATGCCGCGCGATGCGGTCTGCTCGCTGGCCTCGCCCGTCACGACCCGTTCGCCCTCGTCGAGGCCGGATCTGATCTCGACGGTGGTGCGGTCGTTGAGGCCGGTCTTGACCTCGCGCTCGCGAACGTCGCCTGACGTGCCGAGCGTGCGCACCGTGCTGCGCCCGTCGGATTTTCGCATCACGGCGAGCGCCGGGATGACCTTCACCCGCTTGGCCTCGCCGGTGATGATGTGCACCTCCGCGGTCATGTAGGTTCGGAGCGCATAGTCCTTGTTCGGAACGTTGAAGACGCCGATGTAGTAGATCGCCGTGCTGGTCGAGCTCGACGTGCTCGAGCTTGAGCTCGAGGTCGTGGTGGTCGAGGAGAAGCTGGCGTCGTTCTTGATCGATTCGGGCGCTGGCTCGATCTGTTCCAGCCGGGCCTCGTAACGGTGATCCTGGTCGCCGAGGATGGTGAAGTAGAGCGATTGCCCCGGCCTGACCTTGACGATGTCGGCCTCGGAGATCTCGGCCCGCACCGTCATGGTCTCGAGCTGGCCGAGCACGACGATGGTCGGCGCGGACTGCACCGCGTTGACCGTCTGGCCCTCCTGCACAACGGTGGCGAGCACCGTGCCGTCGATCGGCGCGGTGATGCGGGTGTATTCCAGGTTCACCCGCGACGTCTCGACGCTGGCCTCGGCGCCGACGATCAGCGCCTCCAGCGCTGCGATCTGGGCGCGGGTCTGGCGCACGGTCGACTCTGCGCTGTCGAAATCGCTGCGCGAGGTCGCGCGCTGCGCCAGCGTCGCCTGCTGGCGCGCGAGGTTGGCCTCGGCCAGCACGAGGGCGGCCTCTTTCTCCACCTTCTGCGCGCGATAATTCTTCAGCGAGGCTTCCGAGTTGCGCAGATCGTTCTGTTTGGTGACGGGGTCGATCTGGGCGATGACGTCGCCGGCCTTGACCGTGTCGCCGACGCGCACGTTGAGCGCGGTGATCCGGCCGGACACCTGCGCGCCGACCGCGGTGAGCCGCGCGGGCTTCAGCGTGCCGCTCGCGAGCACCTCCTCGCGCAGATCGCTGACCGCGACCTGCGCGGTGATGTAGGATTGCGCCTTGCTCGATGTCCCCGGGGCCCGCGTCGCCAGCACCATGCCGGTCGCGACCACGGCAACCACCGCGGCGGCGATCTTCACGCGCTTGACGGTGATGATCTCGGTCACTTCTGCGCCTCCCGGACGTGAGGTCCCGTGTTGGTGTCCACGATGATCGGTGTCGACACGTCGACCGGATCGGTCCAGCCGCCGCCGAGCGCCTTGGCCAGCGCGATGTAGTCCTTGGCCGCCGACACCTTGCTCTGGATCAGCGAATCCTCGGCCGAATAGAGCGAGCGTTCGGCGTCCAGCACGTCGATGAAGCTGGCGCTGCCGGTCTCGAACAGCGATCGCGACAGCTTCGCGGCCTCGCGGTAGTTCTTCGCCGCCTCGGTCAGCTTGGTTGTGCGCACGCGTTCCTGCGACAGCGACACCAGTGCGTTCTCGACGTCCTCGAGCGCGGTGAGCAGCGTCGAATGGAACGTCGCGAACGCCTGGTCGCGCTGTGCTTCCGCGATCCTGACCGTTGCCAGCCGCTTGCCGGCGTCGAACACCGGCACGGTGACGGAAGGACCGACCGACCAGCTCACGCTGGAATATTTGGCGAGATCGCCGGCGCGCAACGCAGATGTGCCGACCGAGCCGGTCAACGACACCGCCGGGTAGCGGTCGGCTTCGGCCGCGCCGATCTTGGCGGTCGCCTGTGCCAGCTTGCGTTCGGCGCTGGCAACGTCCGGACGGCTCATCAGAAGATCGGCGGGCAGGCCCGTCGGCAGCGGCATGCGCGGCGCCGGCACGGGTGCGGACCGCGCCATCAGCGTGGCGACTCCGTCGGGCGGCCGCCCGAGCAGGATGCCGAGCCGATGGATGTCGGCGGCGAGCGCGGCCTGATAGGTCGGAACGTTGGCTTCGGTGCTCGCGGCCTGTGCGGTGGCCTTGGCGAGATCGACGGCGTTGCCGCTGCCGGCCTCGTATTTGCTGCGGGTGAGTTTTTCGGTGTCCCGTTGCGAGACCGCGGTGCGCTGCGCCAGCGCGATCCGGGCCTGATAGCCGCGTGCCTCGACGTAATAGGCGGCAACGTCGCCGATCAGGGTGACGAGGTTGTCGCGCAAGTCCTCCTCGGCCGATTGCGCGCCGCGCACCGCCGCATCGATGCTGCGCCGTGTGCCGCCGAACAGGTCGAGCTCCCAGCTCGAATCGAAGCTCGCCTGGTGCAGCGCGTAGGGCGCGCTGTCGACGACGACTGATGCGGAGCCCGAGCTCGCCTTGTTGTCGGTCGCCGAGGCCGAACCGCTGACAGACGGGAACAGGCCGGCGCTGGTCTGCTGCACCGCGGCCCGCGCTTCGCGCACCACCGCTTTTGCTTTTGCTACATCGGGATTGGCCTCGACGGCCTGTTCGATCAGCCGGTTGAGCAAGGGATCGCGCAGGCGAAGCCACCAGCGATCGAGCGTGCCTCTGCCGCGCCGCGCAGTGTTGCCGCTCCAGTGCGACGGCAGCTCCAACCGGGGCGGCCCTGCATAGTCCGGGCCCACGGCACAGCCGGCCAATGAGCCGATCAGCGCCAGCGCGAGGCACGCCGATCCGGCACGGGAAAGGATTTTGCGCAGCGGGCGGGGCGTCGGATGACGGTTCTCCTTTGCGGAAGGCGCGGGGATTTCGACGGACGAGTGTGACGGCATCAAATCGGCTGAAGTTCACTGGCCTCGCCTCGAAAGGAGGAGGGCGCTCATGGCCCTCGGAGAGGCAGGACGAGGCAGGAACCACTAGCCTAGGGATCGTGGCCTTTCGGCAGCCAGAATGTTGCTGAATGTAAACAGATGTTGCGCGGCATCTCGGCGCCGGCGGCGGGGGCAACATCGGCCCTGTTTCGCTGCGGAGTCAAGGGCACGAAGCAAAAACTTTCCACTTTACCGAAATTCGGAAATGGCGTATGTGTTACCCATCCCGGCTCATCCTTGAGGGGCGATCATGAGGTCGTCATTGTCGCGAGCCGGGCTTGCGGTGGACGCGGCAGCGTCGGGCGCGAGAGCTTGAGGGCAGGGCGGATTGCTCTCCGTGAGCCCCAAGGCTTCGTGCGGACGAACGGCGCTCTCAGGTTCGTCTCGTCTGTAAGTTTCCGGCTCCGTCGACAGGGCTGGGAAAACTGCGGCGAAATGGCGGACCGTGCGTACGGCAAAACCGTGTGGTCCTGGCCGTCGTTGCTACGGTCAAGCCTTGGCGGAGGCGGTGATCGCGTCAACCGGCGCGGCGCCGGCGAATTTCGCTGGGGTGAGGGAGGCCAGAACGAACTCGGCTCCCGGGAGAGCACGGCATAAGCCGTCCGACCATCGCGCAGGGAAGGCCGTGTGTTGGGCTTCACCTGTATGCTGCTGTGCGGTTCTTTTGCGCTACATTTTTGCGCAGCGGACCGCGGGTGCCAGCCGGCACCCGGCCTTCCCTGCGCCCTCTTGGATAAGAGGGTGGAAAGATGAAGCAAAGCTCGGGCGAATTAGGCCGCGAGGATGCAAAGTCGCGTCTGCGACGCCGTAGGATGGTTAGAGCACTTGCGAAACCCATCATGCTTCGGCGAGGAGGATGCGTGATGGGTTTCGCTTCGCTCTACCCATCCTACGAATGCATGTCGGAGAACTGAGGTGCTGCCACACACTCCGTCATTGCGAGCGCGCGAAGCAATCCAGAATCTTTCCGCGGCAGCAGTCTGGATTGCTTCGCTGCGCTCGCAATGACGAGATTGAGGAGGCTGCGTGCCACAAGTGCGGAATCGTAGGGTGGGCAAAGGCGCAAAGCGCCGTGCCCACCACTGATGATTGGTGGGCACGCTTCGCTTTGCCCACCCTACGACACTTGCCGACTTCAGCTACCACCGGTAGCTCAACGTCCCGATCACCTGACGCCGTGCGCTGGCGTAGCAATAGCCCGACTGGCAAGTGTCATACTTCTTGTCGAACAGGTTGGTGGCATTCACGCGCATATAGGCGCCGCGGAAGCTGCGGTCGAGCTTGCCGAGATCGTAGTCGATCACGGCGTCGAACAACGTGACAGCGGCGTTCTCGAACGTATTCTGGTCGTTGCCGAAGTTCGCGCCGATATAGCGCACGCCGAGGCCCAGTCCCAGCCCTTCCACGGGCATGCCGGACTGGAACGTGTACTTGCCGAATGCCGCGAACGAGTCTCTCGGAATGCCGGAATACTCGTTGCCGGTCGTATCGGTATTGCCACGCGTGATCACAACGTTGAGGTGGGTGTAGGCCGCCGTGAGATCGAAGCCCGGCTGGAGCGACAGCTTGGCCTCGAGCTCCACGCCCTTGGACTCGATCTGTCCGGTTGCGGCCTGGAATGCAACCGCACTGGGATCGGTGCGCAGAACATTGTCCTGCTTGATGTCGAACACGGCGCCGGTCAGCAGCACTGGAACGTGCGGCATCTGATACTTGATGCCCGCTTCGGTCTGCTCCCCGGTGGTCGGCTTGAACGTGGCACCCGTCACGTCGACCCCGGTTTGCGGGCTGAACGACGTCGCATAGCTGACATAGGGCGCAACACCATTGTCGAAGACATAGCTCAGGCCCGCGCGGCCGGTGAAGGCCGAAGGCTCCGAGGTCTGCGGCGTTCCGTCCAGCGTCGTCGTCGTGCTCTGCGAGACCCAGCTCTGACGGCCATTGAGCGTCAGAATGAATCCACCGAGCCTGGCCTGTTCCTGCGCGTAGACTCCGATCTCGTTGGTCGACTGCTTGGTGAAGATCGAGAATGCCGGCGTGGCGATCGCCTGCGTGCCGTAGTTCATGGTCGCAAGATTGAGATCGGGCGCCGGCCCGTACCCGATCTTGTCGTCGTAACGGGAATTGCTGTAGTCGACGCCGAACAGGACGGTGTTCTTGACCGCACCGAGCATGAACTTGGCTTCGGCCTGGTTGTCGAGGGTGGCGGTCTTGAAATTGTCGAGGATTCGCCAGGCCGAACGCGTCGCGGTTTGTGTCGCGAAGTCGAGACTATCGATCTGGGTATACTTCGCGTCGGTGTTGACCTGATAGAACCGGAAATTCTGCCGGACGGTCCAGGTGTCATTGACGTTGTGCTCGAACGCATAGCCGACGCGAAACTGCTTCTGGTCCATGGCGCTGAACGCCGGATCGTTCGAGTAGATGTTGGTCAGCTTGCCATCGGCCGTGCGCGCGTTGCCGATGCTCGCGGCGGTGCGGCTGGTCTGATATTCCCCGAGGATCGTGAACGTCGTATCGAGGTCCGGCTTCCAGGTCAGGGCAGGGGCGATATAGGCGCGGTCGTCGTCGTTGCCGGGAAACCAGGTTTTGGCGTCGCGCAGCAAGCCCGTCAGCCGGTAATACAATTGGTCGCTGCCGGGGACCGGTCCGCCGACGTCGAAGGCGCCCTGGTAGCGATCGTAATTGCCGGCCTGCAATTGCACCTCGCCGAACGCCGTCTGCGGCGGCCGCTTCGTCGTGACGTCGACGATGCCGCCGGGGGAGCCGAGCCCGTAGAGCCCGGACGCCGGCCCGCGGAGGATCGACACGCTCTCCAGCCCATAGGTCTCGATCTTGGGAATGGCGAAATTGCCGCCGCCCTGACGCAGGCCGTCGCGATAGATGCCTGTATAGGTCACGTCGAAGCCGCGGATGGAAAAGGCGTCGAAGCGCGGATCGTAACCGAACGCCGTGGTCGTGACGCCGGGCGTGTAGTTGACGGCGTCCTTCAGCGTCTGGACGTTACGATCCTCGAGCTCCTTCTTCGTCACGACCGAGAGGGATTGCGGCGTCTCGATCAACGGCGTGTTGGTCTTGGTGCCCGCAGTGCCGCTGGTCGCGACGTAACCTGTCGTCGCACCAGCCGCGCCTCCAGCCGCCTGCGGCGCGCGATTCTGATTGGCTGCCAAATTGCCCCGGCGATTCGCCGTGGCTGCGCGTTGCGACCGCGTGCGCTGATTGGACGCAGTGCTGCTGCTGCGCGCCTTCGGCGCGCTCGGCGCTTCGACGGTGACTGGCGGCAGGTTGCTGTTCTGGGCCTGCGCCTGGGAGGCCAGGATTTCAACAGATACGAATACGACCGAACCGAACATCGTGGCGTTGATCGCAGCTGCGCTTCCAAACCAACGATGTTTCCTCTCCGACAAAGCAACGCCCACCGATGATGATCCCCAATTTCGCCGAACTGATATCGATCGAACGCGCGCAACTGCATGCTGGCGCACGTCGAACGACGCGGACTTCTATTGGTGACGCGATCGGAATTCCACACGCGCAAAATAGAATTGCTTGAAGTTGCGATGAGCGAATTTGGAATGGTTCAAGATGAGTGTGGAGAACGTCGAGCCGCGTGCGGCAGATGCGCACACGCGGACATCATATCCGCTGACGCGCGATTGCCGGCTTTCGAGCGGCGGAATATCAGGGTATGCGACAGCATAGCCATCGTCTCGCTCAGCGAGACGATGGCTAGAGTTTCCGCAAGCCGGTCACCACGAGATCGGGATTCTCTGCACGAACCCGCCCAGATCCGAGTCGGGGCTGAGCGGCTGGCGATCGAGCGGCCGGTTGTTGTTCTCGCGCGCGAACGTGGTGCCGGGCGGCAAGGCGTAGTCGCTGAACTTGCGCTCGCCGGGGAGCAGCTCGGTCCCTCCATCCAGCCAGGACCGCTTGCTGACATAGATGCGCGTGTGCGGACCGGACTGATAGGACTGGTTGGGGCCGTGCGGCCCGTACTCATAGACCGTATTTTGTGTTGTCTGTTGTCGATCGCGCTTGCCGGTGGTCGCGGCGTGAGCGGCCAAGGTCGAGGCGAGGAAGGCGACCAGCACCGTTCTGGTCATGACAAGCGTGTTCATCGACGAATACCCATGCGAGTTCCTGATGTCGCCGCCTCTCGCATCGGCTTAAGTCTGTGTAAAGAATCCGGGCGTTGCGCGATGTTGCTGAAGGCCTGCATGGGCAAGCCGTGTTCGCAGCGGGCTCGATGCCGTTCAGTCACCGCGGCCGGCACGCCCGATCGCCATGGCTGCTACGATTGCGTGCCGATCCGCCAATCAAATTGAACGACCAGAAACAATGCAGCAATCACAAAGCCACACCGCGGCCACAGCCGTCTCGTTTCAGAGCAGGCTAGGTGCTCTTGAGGTGTGGAATGTCGTTTTTGCGGCCCTGGCTGATCGCGGTGGTGATGTGCGGTGTATCGATTGCGAGTTCAGTCCCTGTCGCGCTGCTGCCGCAGCCGGCGGCTGCGCAGGCGGTGGAGACGATCGTCGTCGAGGGCAATCGCCGCGTCGAGGCCGAAACCGTGCGCTCCTACTTCAGGCCCGGGCCGGGCGGGCGTCTGGATCAACCGGCGATCGATGAAGGTCTCAAGGCGTTGATCGCGACAGGCTTATTCCAGGACGTGAAGATCAACCAGGCTGGCGGCCGAATCGTCGTGTCGGTGGTCGAGAATTCCGTGATCGGGCGCATCGCCTTCGAGGGCAACAAGAAGATCAAGGACGAGCAGCTCTCGGCCGAGATCCAGTCCAAGCCGCGGGGGACCTTCTCGCGGGCGCTGGTGCAGTCCGACACGCTGCGAATCGCCGAGATCTACCGCCGCTCCGGCCGCTACGACGTGCGCGTCACGCCCGAGGTCATCGAGCAGCCGAGCAACCGCGTCGATCTCATCTTCACGATCGTCGAGGGCGTCAAGACCGGCGTGAAGTCGGTCGAGTTCATCGGCAACAGCGCCTACTCGGCCGCGCGCCTGCGCGACGTGATCAAGACTCATGAGAGCAATCTGCTCAGCTTCCTCGGCAACAACGACATCTACGACCCCGACCGCATCGAGGCCGATCGCGACCTCATCCGCCGCTTCTACCTCAAGAACGGCTTCGCTGATGCCCAGGTCGTGGCCGCGCTCACCGAATACGATCCGGAGAAGAAGGGCTTCAACGTCACCTTCAAGATCGAGGAGGGCCAGCAGTATCGCGTCGGTTCGGTCGATTTCCGCTCCAGCATCGCCAATTTCGACGCGACCTCGATGCGCTCCTATTCGCGCGTCGGTGTCGGTTCGCTCTACAACGTAGAATCGGTCGAGAAGTCGACCGAGGAGATGCAGATCGAGGCCTCTCGTCGCGGCTACGCCTTCGCCGTGGTGCGGCCGAGCGGTGACCGCAACTTCGAGGCGCACACCGTGTCCGTCGTGTTCAACATCGACGAGGGCCCGCGCACCTATATCGAGCGCATCAATCTGCGTGGCAACACCCGCACGCGGGACTACGTCATCCGCCGCGAGTTCGACATCTCGGAAGGCGATGCCTACAACCGCGCGCTGGTCGACCGTGCCGAGCGGCGCCTGAAGAACCTGGACTATTTCAAGAGCGTCAAGATCGTCACCGAGCCGGGCTCCTCCAGCGATCGCGTCGTCCTGGTCGTCGACATGGAGGAGAAGTCGACCGGCGACTTCTCGATCTCCGGCGGCTATTCCACGACCGACGGTGCGCTGGCAGAGGTCTCGGTCTCCGAGCGCAACCTGCTCGGCAAGGGCCTCTACGCCAAGGCGTCCGTCAGCTACGGCCAGTATTCGCGCGGCATCTCGCTGTCCTTCGTCGAGCCGTATCTGCTCGACTACCGGCTGGCGCTCGGCTTCGACACCTACTGGCGCCAGCAATTGTCGAACAGCTATACGAGCTACGGCGTGACGACGCTGGGCTTCTCGCCGCGCCTGGGCTTTGCACTGCGCGAGGATCTCTCGCTCCAGCTCCGCTACTCGCTCTATCAGCAGAGCATCACGCTCGCGAGCGCCTACAATAACTGCAACAACAACGCGTCGAATACCTCGCTCGCCTACAACCCGACGCCGGCCTACATCAAGAATGTCCTGGGCGGCGTGGACCCGACCAATGCCACGGATTCCGGCGTCTATGGCTATGGCTGCTACGGCGACGGCGAGTCGAGCCTGCCGGTCCGGAAAGAACTGGCGAACGGCGCGACCTGGACGTCGGCGCTCGGCTACACGCTGAACTACAACACGCTCGACAACACCAAGAACCCCACGGACGGATTGCTGGTCGACTTCCGCCAGGATTTCGCCGGTGTCGGCGGCGACGTCACCTATCTCAAGACCGCGGTGGATACCAAGTACTACACGCCGCTGGTGTCCGAGATCGTCAACGTGATCCACCTGCAGGGCGGCATCCTCAACAAGATCGGCAACAACGATCTGCGCATGCTCGATCACTTCCAGATGGGCCCGAACCTCGTGCGCGGCTTCGCCTCCAACGGCATCGGCCCGCGCGACATCACCTACTACAATTACGGCGCGAGCGGTGATGCGCTCGGCGGCACGAAATACTGGGGCGCGTCCATGGAATTGCAGATGCCGTTCTGGTTCCTGCCGAAGGAGGTCGGCCTGAAGGGCGCGGTCTACGCCGACGCCGGTTCGCTCTGGGGCTATCAGGGGCCGACGTCGTGGACGGCCACGGGCGAGGTCAACACCAAGGCCTGTCCGACCTGCGGACTGCAATATGATGACGGCAACGTGGTGCGCTCCTCGGTCGGCGTCGGCCTGATCTGGGCCTCGCCGTTCGGACCCCTGCGCTTCGACTACGCTGTGCCGATCACGAAGGGCAAATACGACATGGTCCAGGAGTTCAGGTTCGGAGGGGGCACCTCGTTCTAGCGCTGCGCGCCGGCCGCGGAAAGTTCCCGCATCTGTCGTGCATTTGTGAAAATCTGTGATGAGCCTCCCGTGCGCCTGCGTGGACAGTCGTTGCCGGATGTCCGATAATACGCCGTGGAAATTGCGGGACGCTGTGGCCTGCACTTGGACTGCCACAGAAGGGCTGACCGATGACACAGGCAGGCGCCTACGGACAGAGGCTCGGGCATTTCCTGCGCTTGAAGGATGCGCCGCCCGCGCTGGTGGCGCGGTCGCTGCACAGCGCCGAGCTCGCCGTTACCGAGACGCGGAATGACCGCCCGGTGCCTGGTCTGTCCGGCTCGCTGGCGGCTGAAGACGCCTTTCTCGTCAGCCTGAAGCTTCACGATTATCCTGACTGCGAGCTCTGGGAGCGCGGCAAATCCATCATGAAGGCGGACGTCCGCGCCGGCACAACCTACCTCTATGACCTCAAGCACGATCCGCGCTACGTCATCGACAAGCCGTTCCACTCGCTGTTCTTCTATATTCCACGCTCGGCGCTCGACGGCATCGCCCGCCAGAGCAATGCGCCGCGGGTCGACCAGCTCGACTGCCAGGTCGGTGTTGGCCATGACGATGCAATCGTCCGCCACATCGGCGCATCGCTGCAGGACGGGCTGCGTCGGCCGGACGAGGCCAACCAGCTCTTCGTCGATCACATGATGCTCGCGCTGACCGCTCATGTCGCCCGGACCTATGGCGGACTTCAGCGCCCGGCCGGACTTGCGCGCGGAGGGCTCGCGCCGTGGCAGGCGAAACGCGCCTGCGAGCGGCTCGAATCGGACCTCGGCGGCAAGCTTTCGCTGGAGAAGATTGCGGCCGAGCTCGATCTGTCGGTCAGCCATTTCTCGCGCGCATTTCGAATCTCCGTCGGCATGCCGCCGCACCAATGGCTGCTGCATCAGCGCGTGAAGGCGGCCAAGCAGTTGATGGGCGTCCGCGACCTGCCGCTGTCGGAGATCGCGATCTCGGCCGGGTTCGCCAACCAGAGCCACTTCACGCGCGTGTTCTCCGCGATCGCCGGTCTCAGCCCCGCAGCGTGGCGCCGCGAGGCGCTCGACGCCTCAGGCGGCGAGGGGTGACGCGCGCGAAGCTGGCACTCAGCGTCGTTTTGCAAGTGAGATGGTGTAGGCCGCGCGCCGCGCCGCAAAGATCTCGTCCGGCGGGTGGCCGATGCCGTCGGCGAGGTTGGCCGGATTGAAGATGGAGCCGTCGCAGGCCTGATCCGGTTCGAAGCCTGTGATCACGATCGTGCCGAGCCGCACTTCCTCGCGATGATCCTCATCCGGCCAGCGCATGGTCACGTCCATTGTGGGATCGCCGGGTCGATCGAGCAGCGCCATGACGTTGAAGCGGACATGGCCGCCAGCGATCCGGCCGCCCAGATCGTCGCGCAGGAAATCGGCCGGCTTCGTCCTGGCCTCCTCGGCGCTCAGCGCGATCTCGCCGCGGGCCGGGACCACCTTGAACTTGATGAATCGCGTCTCATTCTCCGCATTGGTCGCTGGAAAGGAGTGCACGCCCCAATAGGTCGTGCCGGCAAGGCTGCCGGGCAGCGGACGCGCGGCAATGTAGCTCGCCTGGTTGAGCGTCTCCGGATTGGCCGCCGAGAACGCCTCGACCTTGGCCATATCCGGCTTGCCATCCGGCCCCGGCATGCGCGCCTCGAGGAAGGCCAGCATCTGGTCGAGCGTTCGCGCAAAATGCACGGGTGCGCTCTCCACCAGGATATCCGAGCGGTGATCGTCGTCGCCGAGCTTGAAGCTGAAGCCACGCAGCACCAGATTGTTGGTGTCAGCGACGGCAGGGTTGCCGCCGCCGACCGAGAAGCGTGCCAGCACGCGCGATGGTTTGGTAAAACTCTGAGATCTCGTGACTTCGCCCGCGCGGTCCGACGGCGTGTAGGTGCCGCGAACGCACCAGCCCTTGGCAAAGCTGGCGCGGACCTTCGGCGGATTGCCGGCGACCGCCTTCAGGGCTTCGACGATCGAAACAGGCGTCGCGGCGGAGACATCGGGCATGTAAACCTTCTCGCGTGGGGCGAGCAGGCTAGGTGTTGTGCGAACCAGCGTCTTGCCCAAAGCGGCCGGGATTTGCCCGATCCTGCTCAAGACAACCTGCCTTGCGGCGTCCGGGAACGTTACGATCGGCGCCCCGGCCAATCAGGGAATGGCAGGCTGCGTCTCGACGAGCGGCATCCAGCCGGCCTCGCTACGCTGGAATAGCGGGCAGCCGTAGACGGCGCGAACCGGAAGCGCCGCGACCAGGGCCTGCCAGCGATTGGTCTGCTTCATCGCGACGACCATGCCGGCGATGTCGACGCCAATCTTCTGCAGCAGCCGCACGGCGGCGATCGCCGTCGTTCCGGTCGAGATCGCATCATCGACCAGCACGACCCGGCGTCCCTCGAGCAGCGGCAGCAGGTTCGGATCCAGCCGCAGCCTCTTGCCGGCCTCGGGGCTTGTGATCGAAGTGACGGGCTCGGACAGCGCGTCGTCGTACCAGAACTTGCGCGAATAGCCGAGCGGGACATAGCGCGGCTGTCCGAACCGTTCGGCGACCAGCGACGCGAAGGCAAGACCGAGGGTCGGCAGTCCCACGATGATCTCGGCGTCGAATGCGCGCGCCTGTGTCGCCATGTGGTCGGCGAGCGTCGCGACAACGAGGTGCGAGGCCTGGTTGGCGATGAGCGAGGCGACCGCGTGATCGCCATCGGGTAGTCGGCGCAACGGCAGGACCAGGATGCGGCCGCAGGGCAGGGTGACAGGGTAGCCGAAGCGATAGGGTGCCGTTGCCGAGAAGCGCGCCGGGACGTCCGGCGTCAATTCCTGCCAATAGCCGGTTGTCGTCTCGGTATAAGCTTCGCCCGCGGTCATGCCGGCATCGGCCGCCTAGCCGCTGAGGATGCGCCGGCAGGCGTCGACGAAGACCTGCGCGCCGGTGACGATATCGGCATCGGCGGTATTCTCGGTCCAGTGATGGCTGATGCCGCCGATCGACGGCACGAACAGCATGCCGGCCGGCATGACAGTCGCGAGCATCTGCGCATCGTGGCCGGCGCCGCTGGGCATGCGGATGGAGCGTCCGTCGGCAAGAGCCTTGCTCGCAGCTTCGATCGCGTCCTGGAAGCCGGCGTTCATCATCGCGGGCGCGCCGGTGCGAATCTTCTCCACGGTGACGGTGCAGGGGCCCTTCGCATTGGCTTCATCCGCGATGGTCCGCAGCAGCTCCTCCAGCCGTGCGATGACGGCGGGATTGTCATCGCGGATCTGAAACAGCATCTCGGCGCCGCCCGGGATGATGCTCGGCGCGCCCGGCTCGAGCGTGATGCGGCCGGTGGTCCACACCGTGCGCGGACCGCATGCGGCCGGAAAACGTTCGTCGATCGCGACGCAGAACTTCGCCAGCGCGAGACCGGCGTCCTTGCGCACGGCCATCCGCGTGGTGCCGGCGTGGTTCTGCTCGCCGCTGAAATTGATCCGGTATTGCCAGATGCCGACGATCGAGGTCACGACACCAACCGCAAGATGGCTGCTCTCGAGTGTGTCGCCTTGCTCGATATGCGCCTCCAGATACCCGACGTGCCGGCCCGGCTCGACGGCGACACGTGCTCGCCCCGAGAGCCCCATCTCGGCGAGGGCATCACGCATGGCGCGACCGCCGGTGCGATCGCGCGCGGCGTCGATTTCAGCCTCAGACACTTGCCCCACATAGGAGCGCGAGCCGAGAAAGCTACCAAAATGTCCTTCCTCGTCGCACCAGGCGGCGACTTCGACAGCGCCCTTCACCGAGGGATCGGTATTGAGTACGCGGGCAGCTTCGAGCGCATAGATGACGCCGAGCGGGCCATCAAGCCAGCCGGCGTAGTTCTGGCTCTCCAGATGCGAGCCTGCCAGCAGCTTCGGCCCGGGCTTCGTGCTCGCCCCGAACACATTGCCGATGCCGTCGATCGCAGCCGAGAGGCCCGCGCCGGGCAGCTTCTGAACCAGCCAGTCCAGCGATTGTCGGTGCGGCTCGGAGAAGGTCGGCTTGTGCACGCCGGTCTTGTAGGCGCCGATGGCGCGCAACGCATTGAGGTCGGCGAGGACGCGCTCGCCATTGGCGTGGGATTGAGTGTCAGGCATGTTCGGCAACCTTCAGCGCCTCGGTGCGGATCTCCTCGACCAGCCGCTCCTTGAGCTGGACGAATTCGGGCGTCGTCTTGATCTTGTACGAGCGTGGATGCGGCAGGTCCACGGTAATCTCGGCCTTGATGCGGCCGGGACGGGCGCTCATGACGATGACGCGGCTGCCGAGGAAGATCGCCTCCTCGATGTCGTGGGTCACGAACAGCACGGTCTTCTGATCGCGCTCCCAGATCCCGAGCAGCATTTCCTGCATCAGGGCGCGGGTCTGATTGTCGAGTGCGCCGAAGGGCTCGTCGAGCAGCAGGATTTTTGGATCATTGGCGAGCGCACGCGCGATCGCCGTGCGCTGCTGCATGCCGCCGGAGAGCTGCTTGGGCCAGTGGTTCTCGAAGCCGGACAGCCCGACCTGACGGATGAAGGCATCCGCGATCTTGTTCCGCTCCGCTTCGGACACGCCGCGTTCGCGCAGGCCGAAAGCGATGTTCTCGCGCACGGTCAGCCAGGGGAACAGCGTGTAGGACTGGAACACCATGCCGCGATCGGCGCCCGGACCGGTCACCTCGCGCCCGTCGAGCGTGACGCGTCCGCCGGTCGGGCGGTCAAGGCCCGCGACGATGCGCAGCAGCGTGGACTTGCCGCAGCCGGACGGGCCGAGGATGGTGACGAAGTCGTTGTTACCGATGGTGAGGTCTGTTGGCTCCAGCGCCCGGGTCGGCGCGTTGCCGTGGCGTGCGGGGAAGGTGCGCGAGACCTGTTCGACCTTGAGGATCGTCATGCGAGCCTCCACGGGAACAGCCAGGCGTTGAACGCCTTGAACAGGAAGTCGGAGACGAGCCCGATCAGCCCGATCACGATGATGCCGAAGATGATCTGGCCGGTGTTGAGCAGGGCCTGGCTGTCGGTGATCATGTGGCCGATGCCGGAGGACGAGCCGATTAGCTCGGCGACGATGACATAGGTCCAGGCCCAGCCCAGCACCAACCGCAGGATCTCCGCAATCTCGGGCGCGGAGGAGGGCAGCAGCACGCGACGGATGATGCCGCGGTCCCTGGCGCCCAGCGTATAGGCCGCTTCGACCAGATCGCGCCGCGTGGCGCCGACGGTCACCGCGACCATCAGGATGACCTGGAACACCGAGCCGATGAAGATGACGAGCAGCTTCTGCAGCTCACCGATGCCGGCCCACAGGATCAACAGTGGAATGAAGGCGGAGGCGGGCAGGTAGCGCGCGAAGGAGACGAACGGTTCGAGGAACGCTTCGATCGGCTTGTAGGCGCCCATCAGCACACCAAGCGGCACCGCGATGATCGCCGCGAGCGCGAAGCCCCCGACGACGCGCCAGATCGTCATACCGATGTCGTAGACGAAACCCTGCTTGGCCAAGAGGTCGTAACCTTCCTGCACCATGGTCAGCGGGTTGGCGAGGAAGGTCTTCGACACATGGCCGCCGAAGGTCGCCCACGACCAGAGGGCAACGAACAGCACGAAGAACGCAAGGCCATAGGCAATGCGCTGCCTTGAAGTCACGGGATCCAGGGGACGCATCAACTATCTATCCGGGTGGTCGATCAGGCCCGGCCCCGCCTCGCGGCGGGACCGGCAGCTTGTCGGAGCTTACTTGATGAAGCTGGCGTCGTAGAGGTCTTCGACCTTCGGCGCGGACTTGATGATGCCGATCTCGAGCAGGAGCTCGGCGGCGTCCTTGTTGAAGGTCAGGAAGTCGCCGGCGAAGAACTTCTGGTTCGCGGCCTTGTCCTGCCAGCGCAGGTACTTTGCCGAGTTGCCGAACTGCTCGCCGGTCTGCTTCACGTCGGCGCCCATGATCTCATAGGCCTTGGCCTGGTCCTTGGCGATCATGTCGAGCGCCTCGAAATAGCTGTTGGCGAGGGCCTGCGCGGCCTTCGGATTCTCGCTCAGGAATTTCGGCGTGCAGCCGAAGGTGTCCATCACGATCGGGTAGTCCAGCGTGGTCGCGATGATCTTGCCCTTGTCCGGTGCGGCGCGCACGGTCGACAGATACGGCTCATAGGTCATCGCGGCGTCGTTCTGGCCGGAGACGAAGGCCTGTGCGGCCGCTGCGGGCTCGAGGTTCACGATGGTGACGTCCTTCGTGGTGAGGCCGTTCTTCTTGAGCATCCAGGCCAGCGCGAAATAGGGCGACGTGCCCGGCGCGGACGCCGCGACCGTCTTGCCCTTCAGATCCTTGATCGCGGCGATGTCGTTGCGCACGGCCATGCCGTCGGCGCCGTAGCTCTTGTCGAGCTGGAAGATCTGCTTGGTGGCGACGCCGTTGGCGTTCCAGGAGATCCAGGTCTCGACCGTGGTCGCTGCGCACTGGATGTCGCCGGAGGCAATCGCGAGGTGGCGGTCCTTCTGCGGGATCTTCTTGATCGTGACGTCGAGACCGTTCTTCTTGAAGATGCCGGCTTCCTTCGCCAGCGTCAGCGGTGCGAAGCCGGTCCATCCGGAGATGCCGACGCCGACCTTGACGTCGTCGGCGAGCACCGGAGTGGAGGCCGTAAGGGCAATGATTGTCGCAAATACTTTTGAATTACGCATGTTTGTCGTCCTCTTGCCGATCGATGGATTGACGTCCTGTTGATCTCTGTCGGTCTGTGGGAACCGTTGCCCGAAGCGTTGCACAAATTGTGCCGACATCGTTCTCTCAACCTCCCTTGAATCGGGCGACAAGGCGGTGAGAGTCACCGGGATAGAGCAGGCGCACTGCGGTGATGGTGCGCGCGCTGCGCCAGGTGTAGCGGTCGATCACGAGGCAGGGCGCGCCGACGGCAATGTCGAGCGCTTCCGCCGTGCGATCATCCGCAACGATGGCGCTGATCGTATGCTCGGCCTCTGTCCATGGGACATGGTGAAGCAGCCAGGAGCCGGGCGGCTCGCGCGAGAAATCGGCGGTCGCCGCATGCGGCACGGAGGCGAGATCGATCAGCCTGTCCTCGACCGCGAAGGGCACGTTGTCGGCGCTGTGCCGGCAAGTGATCGCGACCACCTTGCCCGCCTTCTTGACGCCGAGACGGTCGCGGTCGGCAGCGGTCGCCGCGCGCAGCTTGCGGCCGATCAGCTCGTAGCCGTACGCGCGCCCGAGCGCGGTGATCTCGGCGCGGATGTCGGCGATCTTGAGCACGGCGGATTGATGCTGCGGCCGTCGCACGAACGAGCCGGCGCGCCGCCGCCGTTCGATCAGGTCGGCCTGGGCGAGTTCCGACAGCGCCTTGTTGACGGTCATGCGCGAGCAGCCGTAGCGCGCGACCAGCTCGTGCTCGAACGGAATGCGATGCCCGGGCGGCCATTCGCCGGTCAGGATACGCTTCTCGATGTCGGCGCGGATGCGCTTGTAGAGCGTCGGCTGGTCGGCTGCGTCTGCGGTGAGGCTCATGCGACGAGCCTCCGCACCGCGGCGTTGAAGCGCTCGCGCGCGGCCTGACGCAGCTTGTGCCGACCGCCTTCGACCACTTTGTTGCCGCCCGCCCAGACGCAATCGATCGCGCTGCCGCCCGCGGCAAAGATCCAGCCATCGATGACAGCGTCATGCATACGCCCCGCCAGCGACGGATGCGCGGCGTCGAGCGTGACGATGTCGGCACGCGCGCCGGGCGCGAGGCCGACCGTCGGCTGCGCCAGCGCCCGCGCGCCGCCGCCAAGCGCATCGTCGAACAGCGTGCGTCCGGTCGAGCGACCTGCGCCGCCGGAGAGGACGTTGCGCTGGCGGTGCTTCAGCCGCTGGCCGTATTCGAGCTGGCGCAATTCGTCGGCGGCGCCGATCAGCACGTTGGAATCCGTGCCGACGCCGAAACGGCCGCCAGCGTCGAGAAACTCGCGTGCCGCAAAAATGCCGTCGCCGAGGCTTGCTTCCGTGATCGGGCAGAGGCCGGCAACTGCCCCGGTCCTTGCGAACGCCGCCGCTTCCTCATCTGTCATGTGGGTCGCATGAATGAGACACCAGCGTTGATCGACGGGAGCGTGTTCCAGCAGCCATTGCACTGGGCGCCGGCCCGACCAGGCCAGGCAATCCTCGACTTCCTTGACCTGCTCGGCGGCATGGATATGCACCGGCCCGCCCTCGGCGAACGGAATGATCGCGGTCAGTTCGTCCGGTGTCACCGCGCGCAGGCTGTGCGGCGCGATGCCGATATTGGCGTCCGGCAATGTTGCGATGGCCTTGCGCGAGGCAGTCATCAACGCGGCGAACTGATCGACCGAGCAGATGAAGCGGCGCTGTCCGGCATGGGGTGCAGCGCCTCCAAATGAGCCATGCGCATAAAAACTCGGCAGCAACGTGAGCGCAATGCCGGAGGCCTCGGCAGCCTGCGCGATCCGCGCGGCCATCTCAGCGACATCGGCATAGGGCGAACCGTCGCGGTCGTGGTGGAGGTAATGGAATTCGCCGACGCGGGTAAAACCCTGCTCCAGCATCTCGACATAAAGGAGCGTCGCAACGGCCGCGACATCGTCCGGCGTCATCGCCAGCGCAAAGCGATACATCGTCTCGCGCCAGGTCCAGAACGTGTCGGTGGAATCGCCGCGAAGTTCCGCGAGCCCGGCCATGGCGCGCTGGAAGGCGTGGCTGTGCAGGCTCGCAAGTCCCGGAAGCGCGATTTCGTGACGCTCGTCGCCGGCGGCCGGCGCCACGCCCGGCGTCACCTCCGCGATCGCGCCGGCGGTGACGACCACCTGCACGTCATTGGCCCAGCCCGAAGGCAGGAGCGCGGAAGCGAAATGCAGTCGGGACATGATGACACGCCGGCTGGACAGAACCGCCTTACGATTATATGTCTAGACATATAAGTCAAGCATCCCAGGGCGAATGGATACCCGCATGGCAGAGCGCTTCGACCGGATCTGGCACAATGCCCGGCTCGCCACGATGCGCGCCGACCGTCCCGATCTCGGCGAGATCGAGGACGGGCTCATCGCCGCGCGCGGCGGCCACATCGTCTATGCAGGCGTGAAGGCGGATTTTCCTGTCGATGCGGACGCGATCGATCGGATCGATTGCGAGGGGCGCTGGATCACTCCGGGCCTCGTCGACTGCCACACCCATCTCGTCTATGGCGGCAATCGCGCGCATGAATTCGAGCTGCGCCTGAAGGGTGCAAGCTACGAAGAGATCGCCCGCGCCGGCGGCGGGATCGTCTCGACGGTGGCGGCAACGCGCAAGGCGAGCGAAGCCGAGCTCGTTGCGAGTGCGCTACCGCGGCTCGATGCACTGATTGGCGAGGGCGCTACTACGGTGGAGATCAAGTCCGGCTACGGCCTCGATACCGAGACCGAGATGCGTCAGCTCGCGGCCGCGCGCAGCCTCGGCCGTCAGCGGCCGGTCGCGATCCGCACCTCCTTTCTCGGCGCGCATGCGTTGCCGGTGGAGGCCGACGGCGACAAGGACCGTTACATCGATCGCGTCTGCAAGGAGATGTTGCCCGCCGTCGCCAAGGCGGGCCTTGCCGATGCCGTCGATGCCTTCATGGAAGGGATCGCGTTCTCGGCTGAGCAGACCGCGCTTGTGTTCGAGGCCGCGAGAGGGCTTGGCCTGCGGGTGAAGCTGCATGCCGACCAGCTGTCGAACCTCGGCGGTGCCGCGCTTGCCGCAAAATACTCCGCATTGTCGGCCGATCACCTCGAGCATACGGATGAAGCCGGTGCGGCGGCGATGGCGAAAGCCGGAACGGTGGCCGTGCTGCTGCCCGGCGCGTTCTACTTCATTCGCGAGACGCAGAAGCCGCCGGTCGAGGCGTTCCGCAAGCATGGCGTTCCCATGGCGCTCGCGACCGACTGCAATCCCGGCAGCTCGCCGCTGACCTCGCTCCTGCTCGCGATGAACATGGGGGCGACACTGTTCCGGATGAATGTGGCCGAGTGCCTTGCCGGCGTCACCCGTGAAGGCGCGCGGGCGCTTGGTGTGCTGGCCGAGACCGGTACGGTGGAAGCCGGCAAGTGGTGCGACCTCGCGATCTGGGACATCGAGCGGCCCGCCGAGCTCGTCTACCGCATCGGCTTCAATCCGCTGCATCGGCGGGTGTGGAGGGCACAGTGACGGAGCAGGGTACAGCGATCGTCGTCAAGCCGGGAGCAGTGAGCCTCGACGATCTCGTGCGCGTGCTCGAAGGCACCCCTGTCGTCCTCGATCCGTCATTCTGGCCGCGCGTCGAGGCGGCTGCGCAGATCGTTGCGCAGGCCGCGCAGGCCGACGTCCCCGTCTATGGCATCAACACCGGCTTCGGGAAGCTCGCATCGAAGCGCATTCCGCCCGATCAGACCACGCTGCTCCAGCGCAACCTCATCGTCTCGCATTGCTGCGGCGTCGGCCCGGCGACGCCCGAGCCGATCGTGCGGCTGATGATGGCGTTGAAGATCGTCTCGCTCGGGCGCGGCGCCTCCGGTGTCCGGCGCGACGTGATCGAGCAGTTGCAGGGAATGTTGGCGCGGGGCGTCTATCCGCTGGTGCCGCAGCAGGGCTCGGTCGGCGCCTCCGGCGATCTCGCGCCGCTCGCGCATATGACCGCGGTGATGATCGGCGAGGGGCAGGCGATCGTTGGCGGGGAAACTGTGTCCGGCAGCGAGGCGCTCACTGCGGCCGGTCTCGCGCCGCTGACCCTCGGGCCCAAGGAAGGCCTCGCGCTGATCAACGGCACGCAGTTCTCGACCGCCTACGCCATATCGGGCGTGCTGCGTGCATTTCGCCTCGCCCGTGCCGCGCTCGTGACCGGCGCGCTGTCGGTCGATGCGGCGATGGCGTCGACGGCGCCGTTCCGTCCCGAAATCCAGGCGTTGCGTGGCCATGTCGGCCAGATCGCCGCGGCCGCGACCCTGACGGCGCTGCTCGACGGCAGCGACATCCGCCTGTCGCATCTCGAAGGTGACGAGCGGGTGCAGGATCCTTATTGCCTGCGCTGTCAGCCGCAGGTCGCAGGCGCCGCGCTCGACCTGATCACGCAGGCCGCGCGCACGCTGATCGTCGAGGCCAATGCCGTCACCGACAATCCGCTGGTGCTGGTCGAGACCGGCGAGATCGTCTCCGGCGGCAATTTCCACGCCGAGCCGGTCGCCTTCGCCGCCGATGCGCTCGCGCTGGCGCTGTCGGAGATTGGCGCGATCAGCGAGCGGCGCATTGCGACGCTGGTCGATCCTGCGCTCAATTTCGGCCTGCCGCCGTTCCTCACCCCCGATCCCGGCATCAATTCCGGCTTCATGATCGCCGAAGTGACGGCAGCCGCGCTCTATGCCGAGAACAAGCAGCGCGCGCTCGCCTGCTCGATCGACTCGACGCCGACCAGCGCCAATCAGGAAGACCACGTCTCGATGGCCGCGCATGCCGCGCGGCGCCTCTCCGACATGGCGGACAATCTCGCCGCCATTTTGGGCATCGAGCTGCTGGTCGCGGCACAGGGCATCACGTTGCGTGCGCCGCATGCGACCAGCGTGCCGCTGATCGGCGTCATCGCCGCGCTGCGCGAGCAGGTCGCCCCGCTCGGCGCGGACCGCTACATGGCCGGCGATCTCGCCAAGGCCGCCGCGCTGATCGAAGCCGACGCATTGCCGGCAGCAGCGCTTTCCGCGCTTCAATCCGATCCGTTTCCGCGACTTGATTAAGAGGTCCACATGAACCGCCGACTGGACAATGACCGCACCATCCGTGCTCCCCGCGGCAGCGAGATCAGCGCCAAGAGCTGGCTGACGGAAGCGCCCTTGCGCATGCTGATGAACAATCTCGATCCTGATGTGGCGGAGCGCCCGAGCGAGCTCGTCGTCTATGGCGGCATCGGCCGCGCCGCGCGCGACTGGGAGAGCTTTGACCGGATCACGGCGGCCTTGCGCAAGCTCGAAGGCGACCAGACGCTGCTGGTGCAGTCCGGCAAGCCTGTCGGAGTCTTCCGCACTCACTCCGATGCGCCGCGCGTTCTGATCGCAAACTCCAACATCGTGCCGCACTGGGCGACGCTCGACCATTTCAACGAGCTCGATCGCCAGGGCCTGATGATGTACGGCCAGATGACGGCGGGCTCCTGGATCTATATCGGCAGCCAGGGCATCGTGCAGGGTACCTACGAGACCTTCGTCGAAGTCGGCCGTCGCCATTATGGCGGCAGCCTTGCCGGCAAATGGATTCTGACGGCCGGTCTCGGCGGCATGGGCGGGGCGCAGCCGCTGGCCGCGACTATGGCCGGCGCGTCGATGCTCGCGGTCGAATGCCAGCCGAGCCGCATCGAGATGCGTCTGCGCACCGGCTATCTCGATCGGCAGGCCGCAACGCTCGACGAAGCGCTTGCGATCATGGCGGACGCCGCAAAGACGAAGAAGGCGGTCTCGGTCGGCCTGCTCGGCAATGCCGCCGAGATTTTCCCGGAGCTGGTGCGCCGCGGCGTCAAGCCCGACATCGTCACCGACCAGACCAGCGCGCATGATCCGATCAACGGCTATTTGCCGAAAGGCTGGACGCTGGCCGATTGGGAGGCCAAGCGCGCCTCCGATCCGAAGGCAGTGGAGCGCGCCTCGAAGACGTCGATGGTCGAGCACGTCCAGGCCATGCTGGATTTCCATGCGCAGGGCATTCCGACGCTCGACTACGGCAACAACATCCGTCAGATGGCGCAGGACATGGGCCTGAAGAACGCGTTCGATTTCCCCGGCTTCGTTCCCGCCTATATCCGTCCGCTGTTCTGCCGCGGCGTCGGGCCGTTCCGCTGGGCCGCGCTGTCGGGCGATCCCGAGGACATCTTCAGGACCGACGCCAAGGTCAAGGAGCTGATGCCCGACGACAAGCATCTGCACAACTGGCTCGACATGGCCAAGGAGCGCATCAAGTTCCAGGGGCTGCCGGCGCGGATCTGCTGGGTCGGCCTCGGCGATCGTCATCGCCTCGGCCTTGCGTTCAACGAGATGGTGGCGCGCGGCGAATTGAAGGCGCCGATCGTGATCGGCCGCGATCATCTCGACAGCGGCTCGGTGGCCAGCCCCAACCGCGAGACCGAGGCGATGAAGGACGGGTCGGATGCGGTGTCGGACTGGCCGCTCCTGAACGCGCTGCTCAATTGCGCCAGCGGCGCGACCTGGGTCTCGCTGCACCATGGCGGCGGGGTCGGCATCGGCTATTCGCAGCATGCCGGCATGGTGATCGTCGCCGACGGCACGCCGGAAGCGGCGAGGCGCATCGAGCGCGTGCTCTGGAACGATCCTGCCAGCGGCGTCATGCGCCATGCCGACGCGGGTTACGACATCGCGATCGACTGCGCCCGTGACAAGGGGCTCGATCTGCCGAGCCTTTCGAAGTAGCCGCGCCTCAGGCCACGACCTTGGCCGCGCCCGCAAGGCGCTGGGTTTCCTGGGCCAGGTACTCGCCGATCACAGGGCCCGGCATGGGCTTTGCGAAATAATAGCCCTGGATGAAGTCGCATCCCAGCCGCCGCAGGGTATCGAGCTGGGCGCGCGTCTCGACGCCCTCGACGACGCAGGCGATCTCCATGTCGTCGCACAGGCCCGTGAGTGACTTGATGATCTTGTGACTCACCGGATTGTCGTTGATGTCGGCGACGAAGCTGCGGTCGATCTTGATCTTGTCGAGCGGCAGACGGTGCACGTGGCTCAGCGAGGAGTAGCCGGTGCCGAAATCGTCCAGCGAAATGCCGCAGCCCATCGCCTTCAATGCCGCGATCGACTGCTGCGCGCGCACGAAATCGAAGGTGACGGCGGTCTCGGTGATCTCGAAATCGATCCGGTGCGGCGGCAGCCCGCTCTTCTCGACGATCGAGATCAGCGGCAGAATGCCCTCGGCCGCGCAGACGTCGTGAGCGGAGAGGTTAAACGACAGGCGGATGTGGTCGGGCCAGGTCTTGGCCGTCGCAAGCGCGCGAACCAGCAGCGCCTGCGTCAGTGGCCGGATCAGGCCGATGCGCTCGGCGGCCGGGATGAAGTCGGCCGGCGACACGAGGCCGAGGCGGGAGCTGTGCCAGCGCGCCAGAACCTCGAAGCCGGTGGTGTGCTCGCTCATGGCGTCCACGATCGGCTGGAACACCAGGTCCATCTCGGTGCTGAAATCTGCGGTGCGCAGCAGGTTCTCGATCACGCCGCGGCTGCGGATCTCGGCCTCGAGCTCGCTCGAGAAGATCACGGTGCGGCCGCGCAGATGGCGCTTGGCGTGATAGAGCGAATAGTCGGCGCATTCATAGAGCGCTTCGGCCGTCGTTGCCGATTGCGGGAACAGCGCAAAGCCGATCGAGCAGGACAGCCCCGTATGGGCGGTGTCGAGCTGGTAGGGAAGCTTCACCTGGTCGCCGATGCGCTGGCCGAGTCGGAGCAGATCCGCATCATCGGGGTCGCCGCACACGACGAGACCGAACTCGTCGCCGCCGAGCCGGGCGAATTCGACCCGCTGCGGACCAAAACCCTCGCAGACCTCGCGGATGCGCCGGCCGGCTTCGATCAGCACGCGGTCGCCGACCGAGTGACCGTAATTGTCGTTGATCGGCTTGAAGCCGTCGAGATCGATGATGCCGACCGCGACGCGAACGTTCCTGCGCTCGGCATCCGTGAAGGCGCTCGACAGCTCGGCGAAGAAGCGGCGGCGGTTCGGCAGCTCGGTGAGGGAATCGAGATTGGCGAGGCGGAAATTCTCGTCCGACAGCGCCTGTGTCGCCGCCTGTTGTGCGAGCAGCGATTTGCGGCTGGCGACGAGATCGGCGAAGTCGCGATAGTAGATGACCAGCACCGTCACCATCGCGCCCGAGACCAGGAGGTTGTTGATCGCGATCGCCTTCAGCGTCGGCTCGCCGGTGGCCCAGAAGAACAGCACATAGGGGACGTCGACGACCAGCGTCACGATCAGCGCCGCGGAGCGCAGATGCATCAGCGAGAAGATGCAGCCGATCACGGTGACGGCCATATAGAAGGCGACCTGGCTCTTGGCGAATGGATCGCCGTAGGGGAAGAGCGCGAAGGACCAGGCGGTGAAGCCCGCGCCGATCGGCAGCGTCATCCAGTTGGTGGCGCGTAGATTGCGCAGGATATCGGCATCGCTGCGCACGAGGTGACGCTGGCGCAGCCACCAGAAGGTGCGCAGCGCCGCCAGCACGGTGAGCACGCTCGGCACGATCATCGTCAGCCAGTCCGGCGCCACGTTCACGTAGGTGTAGGCGACGGCGATCGTGTTGCTCATGAGGATGAAGTAGAGCAGCGGGATCTGCTTGGAGAAGGCGTCGAACTGCGCGCGCGTCAGGTCCGGGTTGTCGGCAGGCACGCGAAACAGCCGCGTCGCGGCGACCAAACGAGACTTCAAATTGGCGACAGGCATTGCAATACGCGCCCCGGATCCCTTCAAAAACGGGGCGATCTTGCACGGCAGGGGTAAAGGGCGCGTTAGACGGGTTCCATACGGAAAAGCTAGCGCAGGTTGCGCGCGGCTGCATCAATTCCGGCCGCGTGCATTGGTGAGGCCGCATTAACGATATGAGGCGGGGGACGCGAGCCCTATCACTGCGAAGTAGCGCCGCAGCTACACTCTGCTAACCATGTGCGCCGGCACAACGCGTTGCCGCACCTCTCCCTCGTCGGGGGAGAGGCTGGCACCATCTGACGGGCGCTATTTCTTCTCCAGCGCCGCGGTCTGCTTGGCGAGTTGCTTGTCGAACTCCTGCGACAGGCCGGTCGCATAGGTGGCGAGCTCGCCCGGCTTGACGAACGGGTTCGGTGCACCGTCCTTCATCTCCGCGCGCTTGGCCTGCATGCCATAGACCTCCGGATGCGGCCCGAGCAGCACGTCGATCTTCATCGCCTTCACCTTGGCGTAGGTTGCGCGATAGTCGTCGACGATGCCGGGATAGGTTGGCTGGCCGATCAGGCGGTTCAGCGCCACCGTGCCGCTGCAGAAGAACAGTACCTCGCGGTCCTCCTTGCCGTCCTTGACGGTCATCTCCCAGCTCGTACAGCCGGGCGAATGGCCGGGCGTGGCATGCGCGGTCAGCGTGGTGTCGCCGAGCGTAACCTTGTCGCCTTCCTTGACGGTGCGGTCGACCTTCACGGCGGGGAAGGCGAGGTCCTCGTTCTTCTCGTCGCCCGGATAGTAGCCGCCTTCGAGCAGCGGCTTGTCGCGCTCGCCGGCGATGAGCTGCGCGCCGGTCTCTTTCTTGATCTCGGCGAAGCCGCCGGTGTGATCGAGATGCGCGTGCGAGTTGAGCATGATCTTGATGTCGGCGACCTTGAAGCCGAGCTTGGCGATGTTGTCCTTGATCATGCCGGTCGACTGCGGCATCGCCGTATCCATCAGGATCAGGCCCTGCGAGGTCCTGATGACGTAGACGGCAATGCCGTCGGTGCCGACATAGTAGATGTTGCCGATGAGCTGAAACGGCTCGAACGGCGCCGTCCATTTCTTCATGGCTATTGCCAGGAAATCCTTGATGGTCTGCGCTTGCGCGCCAGTCGAGAACAGGGCCAGTGCACACAGCGCGGCCGCGAGCCTTCTCATAGTTTGCCTCCCACAGTGTTCTTGTCGTTTTGGTCGGGCGCGAACGTCGTGGCCCGGGCGTGCGCACGTTACGTCGTGGCTGGCGTCGAGGGCAACTGCCTTGTGTCCGCAAAAATTCGTGGGCCTTGCGGGAATATCGGCGGGTTTGATGAAAGCGGAGCGGGAGCCTATCGCCCGATCGTCACGCCGGCGGTCGAGCGCATGGCGTCGCGCAGGCTCGTCGCTTTCATGTCGTCGAGGACCTCCCGCGTCAGCACGGTGGTCTGGCCGGGCGTGTTGAGGATCGTCTCGCCACGCGAGGACGAGAGTCGGTCGGCTTTGTAGCGCGCTGCGGCATCGGCGGCATGCGTCGTTGGCGGCACATGGCGTGGCCGCTTGCTCGGCGCGGCCAATGCTCCTTGCGAGATGCAGAGGGCGGCGATGACGATCAATCGCAACGATGTCGTGCGCATGCGATCTCCCATGTCCGGGGCGTCAGCCTAGCATATGGCGAGCATCCCCGCAGGGAAAAGGGTCAGGCGAGGGCGGCTTGCCGTTCCCGCACGGGTTCGCGGACCCGGTCCGGAACTCGCGGCTCGGCGAGGCGGGTGAAGCTGCGATGGCCCGCCTGCGCGGGCGCCTCGATGATGACGCCCTCGCACACGATCTGCCCGCCGAGCATCCTGAATTCCAGCTTGTCGTAGCGCGGCATGGTCTCGCCGGGCGCGGGCGGCAGCAGCTCGATGCTGCCTTGGATGTTCAACGTGGCATCGCCGGTGCCGTGAAGCCGCGGATTCCACATTCTGATGCCGGTCTCGGCCCAGCGCTGTCGGATCAGGGCGGCGCGATCGGCCGGTTCCGCGGGCTTGGCGCGAACCTTCGGTGTGCTGCGGGCCTCCGGTGCAGGAGGCGCCAAGTCCTGCGCCGGCGCGATGTCGGTGACGACGCCGGGCGTGTCGTCCGAGGAACTTTCAGTGGTGTCTGCGACGACGGGCGCAGGATCGTTCGCGAGGGCCGGCTCGATCTCGATCGCGACGCTGGAGGTCGGCGCGCTGTCGATGCCGCTCTCGGCGACATCCTCCACCGGGACTTCGCTGCCGGCAAGCGCGACGCAGAGCGCGTCTGCGACGGCGGGCTCGACATCAGCGGGAATGCCGGAGGCGTGATCGTCGTTGACGACGAGGGCGTCAACCGTCGCGATCGCGACGTCGACAGACACGACCTCGGTCTCCTCCGCGACGACCGGCTCGATGCCGGACGGAAGCTCGGGAGATGGACCGCTGCTGATAGCAATGGGCTCGGCGTCGGCCGATTCACTTCCGGTCTCGACAGATGCGACCGCGGCCTGCTCGGCCTCGCTGGGCGCAACGTCTGCCGGATCTTGCGCGGGCGGATCGTTGTCGATGATGGGCTCGGGAATATCGGCTGGCTCGGGCCCGACGTCGACCGGCGAGATTGCAGTTTCCGCCACGACGACCGGCTCGGCTTCTGTCGGCGTCTCCCGGAATGAATCGTCGATGACGCTCGCATCGATCGGCGCTGCCGACGGGCTCTCCGCGACGACAGAGATCGCGGCTTCGTCCGCGGCGACCGCGATGCCTGCGTCGCCGGGCAGTGGATCGACGCTGGTGCTGATGCTCGGAGCCGGCGCGGTTTCTGCGGCATCGACGATGAGGGCCGGCGAGCTGTCCGCGGTGATCTGAGCGGCGTCGATGCCGGCCTCATGCGGCGAAGGCCGAAGCCGGGTCAACGCCCAATTCACCGCAGGAATGCGGCGCAGCAACGATATCAGTCTCGAAAGCACTGGGAGTTGTCCAAGAGATACTCTGCGTGAGGCAATCGCTGATTCGTCAGCAATGTGAAAAACTGCCCCGGCCGTCACACCGATGTCAATGTAGGTGGGACCAATTGCAGAACATGCGCGCGTCGCCGGTGAGCGTCTCGATTCGAATCCGCGGCGTGACGAGGCTGCATTGCCGAGACAACCTGTGCGTGGAGGGGCGTTCCAAACTCGGGCGTGGCGCGTCGCAGCAATGTGAGTTGCGCCGAATGTCGGGGTTCCCCGTGGTGCTCTCTCAAGGTAGCTTGGAACTCCCGGGCATCTGGTGTGAGGACGAGGCATGAAAAGGGTAGTCGCCATCGGAGCGCTTCTGCTCTGGTCCACCATCGCGTTCGCGCAGGATCGCACCATCACCGTGGCCTCGACGACGTCGACGGAGCAATCGGGATTGTTCGGCCATCTGCTGCCGCTGTTCTCGAAGGCCGAGGGCATCAACGTAAAGGTCGTTGCCGTCGGCACCGGACAGGCGCTCGACATCGGGCGGCGAGGTGACGCCGATGTGGTGTTCGTCCATGACAGGCCCGCCGAAGACAAGTTCATGTCGGAAGGGCAGGGCGTGAAGCGCTTCGACGTGATGTACAACGACTTCGTCATCATCGGCCCGAAGAGCGATCCGGCGCAGATCGCCGGCAGCAAGGACGTCACCGATGCGCTGCGCAAGATCGCGGCGGCAAAGGCGGCGTTCATCTCGCGCGGCGACAAGTCCGGCACGCACGCGGCTGAGCTGAGATTGTGGAAGGAGGCGGGCGTCGACCTCAGTGCCGGCAAGGACAGCTGGTACCGCGAGATCGGTCAGGGCATGGGTCCCGCGCTGAACATGGCCTCGTCCTCGAACGCCTATCTGCTGTCGGATCGTGGCACCTGGCTGTCGTTTGGGAATCGCGGCGAGCTCACTGTTCTCACTGAGGGCGACAAGCGGCTCTTCAACCAGTATGGCGTCATGCTGGTCAATCCGGCCAAGCATCCGAACGTGAAGGCGCAGGATGGGCAGGCCTTCATCGACTGGCTGGTGTCCCCGAAGGGACAGCAGGCGATTGCCGGCTACAAAGTCGGCGGCGAGCAGCTATTTTTCCCCAACGCGGCCAACTAGCAAAAAGGCGACGGTCGACACCGCCACGCTGAGCGCGAGCAGGATCAGCCCGAGCCCCAGCGCCAGCGGCAGATCGCCCTTGCTGGTCTCCAGCGCGATCGCGGTCGTCATGGTCCGCGTGAAGCCGCGGATATTGCCGCCGACGATGATGATGGCGCCGACCTCGGCGATAGCGCGCCCGAAGGCGGCAAGAAAGGCCGTCAGCAGCGAGGTCCGTCCCAGCGCGAGCAGGAGCGCCATGCTGCGGAAGGCGGACAGGCCGTCGATGCGCGCCAGATCGCCATACTCCGCCCAGAGCAGGCTCGCCGGCCGGTGCACCAGCGCCACCACGATCGGCGTCGCGAGCAGCGTCTGCGCGATCACCATGGCGGTGGGCGTGAACAGCAGCCCCGCCGCCCCGAGCGGGCCGGACCGCGACAGCAAGAGATAGAGCGCGAGCCCGACCACGACCGGCGGGAGGCCGAGCAACGCATTGGTCAGCACGATGATGACTTGCCGTCCGCGGAAACGGGTGATCGCGAGCAGGGCGCCAAACGGTGCGCCGATCAGCAGCGCGACGAGGCTGGCGGTCAGGCTGACGCGGACCGACAATGCGACGATGCCGAGCAGCTCGGCGTCGGCATCGCCGATCAGCGCGAAGGCGGCGACGATGGATCGCGCGAAATCGTTCATTCGCGCTTGAACTTCGATGTTCGGGCGCATGCCTCCGGGGCGTCGATGTCAAGGCGGCAAAGGCGCGTCACGGACTGGTCCCTGCAAATGCCATTGTGTTCAAGCGGCGGCCGCCGCATTCGCTGAATTAGAACAACTCGCGCAGCACCTCAATCAGCCGGCCACATTGCTCCTCCGTTCCGACCGTGATGCGCAGGAAGTCCTCGATGCGCGGCTTCTTGAAATGCCGGACCAGCACGCCGCGCTGGCGGAGTGCGGCCGCGAGATCGGCACCGCTCCGGCTGCGATGACGCGCGAACACGAAGTTCGCAAGCGAGGGCAATACCTCGAAGCCGAGTTGCCCGAGATCGCGCGTCAGCACGTCGCGGCTCTTGATGATACGAGCGCGGGCTTCGAGAAACCATGCCTCGTCCTCGATCGCGGCGACGGCGCCGGCGATGGCGAGGCAGTCCACGGGATAGGAGTTGAAGCTGTCCTTGACCCGCTCCAGCGCCTCGATCAGCGGCCGCTGGCCGATGGCAAAGCCGACCCTGAGGCCTGCGAGCGCGCGCGATTTCGAGAAGGTCTGGATGACGAGCAGATTGTCGTGGCGCGCGACCAGCGGCACGGCGCTCTCGGCGCCGAAATCGACATAGGCCTCGTCCACTACCACCAGCCGGTCCGGATCTTCCGTGAGCAGTGCGGCGATCGCCGCGCGCGGAAGGGCGATGCCGGTGGGCGCGTTGGGATTGCAGAGCAGGATGGCGCTCGACGGCCGCCTGTAGTCGGCGGTCTCGATCCTCATCGCGGCATCGAGCGGCACTTCCTCGTACGCTATGCCATAGAGGCCGCAATAGACCGGGTAGAAGCTGTAGGTGACATCAGGGAACAGAAGCGGCGTATCGTGCTTCAGGAGCGCCTGGAAGGTGTGGGCCAGAACCTCGTCGGAGCCGTTGCCGACGAAGACCTGCTCGGGTGCAACATCGCAAAAGGTCGCGATCGCCTCGCGCAGGCGCGTGGCATGCGGGTCGGGATAGAGGCGCAGCCGCTCCGCCGCCGACGCGATCGCCGCCAGCACGCGCGGCGAGGGCGGATAGGGATTCTCGTTGGTGTTGAGCTTGACGATGCCATCCTGCTTCGGCTGCTCGCCCGGCACGTAGGGCGAAAGCGTGTGGACGACAGGACTCCAGAAGCGGCTCATGATCTCCAATCCGGGTTGACCGGGCACAGTAGGGTAAGCGGGGCCTCGGCGGAAGGGCGCCTGCCTTCGGCAACCTTGGCGGATCCGCGCGAACCTCATGGCCGGCGACGTTCCCCCAGGCGCGGCCTTCATGCTAGCCTCATCGTGCAAACGCAAGACCTGAAAATAACAAAGAAGGCCGGCGCAGCCCAAGGCTGCGCAGAAGAGCCGCAAAGAGAGGAACACATGCCGGGTGCTGCCCTTGTCACCGCTCCCTCCATTCCGACCGCGCCCGTGACGCCGGCCGTTCTCGACCGCTTGCGGGCCATCGTGGGCGACAAGGGCTTGATTCTGGACGAGCACGACAAACGACCGTTCGTGACCGACTGGCGCGGCGAGCTCGCAGGGCACGCTGCAGCGGTCGTGCGACCGGCCAGCACCGCGGAAGTCTCCGCTGTCGTCAGGCTCTGCCACGACAACGGCATTGCCATCGTGCCGCAAGGCGGCAACACCGGCCTGATGGGCGGCGCCACGCCGTGGCCGGCGCACCGCGGCATCCTGCTCTCGCTCGGCCGCATGAACCACGTGCTGAATGTCGATCCCGTCGGCTACACCATGACTGTGGAAGCGGGTTGCATCCTCCAGACGCTTCAGGACACGGCCGCGCGCCATGACCGCTTCTTTCCGCTCAGCCTGGGCGCACAGGGCTCGTGCATGATCGGGGGCAATCTCTCAACCAATGCCGGCGGCGTGCAGGTGCTGCGCTACGGCAATGCGCGCAATCTGGTGCTGGGTCTCGAGGTCGTTCTCGCCAACGGCGATGTCTGGGACGGGCTGCGGGCGCTCAAGAAGGACAACACCGGCTACGATCTCAAGCATCTGTTCATGGGCGCCGAAGGCACGCTCGGCATCATCACCAAGGCGGTGCTGAAGCTCTGGCCCGCGCCGAAGGACGTCTGCACCGCATGGCTCGCGATCCGCGATCCCAGGGCGGCGATCGAGCTCCTGTCGGAGGCGCATGCCGCGTCCGACGACAATGTCGGCTCCTGCGAGCTGATGAGCCGCGCATGCATCGACATGGTGCTGCGGCATATTCCCGGCGCCCAGGATCCTCTCAAGGCCGAGACCGATTGGTATCTCCTGCTGGAATGGTCGTCGGCCCGCCCGCGGCAGGACGGCGGTGCTGGCATGTCGGACAGGATGGAGCAGTTCCTGGCCGATCAGCTTGAGGCGGGCCGCCTGCTCGATGCGGTGATCGCGCAAACCGAAACGCAGTCGCGCAACATGTGGCGCATCCGTGAGAGCGTGGCCGAGGCTTCGCGCGCCGAGGGGCCCGGTTTGAGCTACGACGTGTCGGTCGCAATCTCCCGGATTCCCGAATTCATCGACAAGGGCCTGAAGTCCGCGCTCGACATCCTGCCGACGATCCGCCCTTATCCGCTCGGCCACATCGGAGACGGCAATGTGCACTTCTCCTTCATGGGTCCGAAGGGCATGGATCGCGAGACGCTCGGCCAGTATTCCCCGGCGATCACACGGGCCGTCAACGACCTCATCACGTCCATGGGCGGCTCGATCTCGGCTGAACACGGCATCGGCATCGAGAAGCTCGACGAGCTGCAGCACTATCGTTCCAGGACCGAGCTCGACATCATGCGCACGATCAAGCGTGCGCTCGACCCCGACAACATCATGAATCCAGGCAAGGTGCTGCGTCTCGGGTGAGATGAGGACCTGCGCCACAGGTCGGCCGCCGTCCGGCGGCCATCGCAGATGGGATGTCGTTCAAACCCGGGCCAAACAGGCCACAAAGGTGCCAAATCATGCCTTTTCGCCGCGGGCGGGCGGCTTTATTCCGCCTGCGGATGCTTTAAGGAAGGGCAGGATCAGGTCGCAGGCGCCCCTTGGCGGTGCTAGACCCTGATGCAGGAACAATGGGGCCGGGTCGGTAGCCGGCTGGCCCACAAGGATGAAGGATATGAGGCAATGATCCAGAGCGTTGGCATCATCGGGGCAGGGACCATGGGGAACGGCATCGCGCAGATCTGCGCGGCGGCGGGGCTTTCGGTCGTGATGGTCGATATTTCCGATGCGGCGGTGAACCGCGGCCTGTCGACCGTTGGCGGCAGCCTCGAGCGCCTGGTCAAGAAGGAGAAGATGTCGGCGGCCGATCGCGAGGCGACGCTCAAGCGGATCACCGGCACGACCGACCGGGCGAAGCTTGCCGATTGCGACCTCGTCATCGAGGCCGCGACCGAGAACGAGGACCTGAAGGTCAAGATCCTGAAGGACCTCTGCGCGACGCTGTCGCCGCGCACGCTGGTTGCGACCAACACCTCGTCGATCTCGATCACCAAGCTTGCCGCCGCGACCGATCGCCCCGACCGTTTCATCGGCATGCACTTCTTCAACCCGGTTCCGGTGATGGCGCTGCTGGAGCTCATCCGCGGTCTGCAGACCTCCGACGACACCCACGCCAAGGCGCTCGATTTCGCCCAGCGCGTCGGAAAGGTGGCGATCACCGCCAAGAACAGCCCGGGTTTCGCCGTCAACCGCATCCTCTGCCCGATGATCAACGAGGCGATCTTCGCGCTCCAGGAAGGGATCGCGACAGCGGAAGAGATCGACGCCGGCATGAAGCTCGGCTGCAACCACCCGATCGGACCGCTGGCGCTCGCCGATCTCGTCGGCCTCGACACCATGCTGTCGGTGATGGAGGTCTTTTACAAAGGCTTCAACGATCCTAAATATCGGCCAGCGCCGCTGCTGAAAGAGATGGTCGATGCCGGCCATCTCGGCCGCAAGACGGGGCAGGGTTTCTACAGCTACGGTACTTAATCACGGAGCCGGGTGCTAAGGATCCGCAGTGCCGTAGGGTGGGCAAAGCGAAGCGTGCCCACCATTGTCGCGATTTGAGAGAGATGGTGGGCACGGCGCAAGTGCGCCTTTGCCCACCCTACGATTCTGATCAAGGTGCGGGCGCCGGGCTCGAAACGCCCGCTGCTCGATCCCGCAATTTGCGCTGCGACAAAGACGCCGCGCGCGATTGACCCGACAATGTCGGACGGGCGACCTCGCGGGAACAACGGAACGGATAGCAAAGGACATGTCGGATCGACTGAAGGCCGAGCGGGAAGCTGCGGCCGCGCGGCGGAACTTGCTGACCCAGGATGCGATCGAGCGCACCGGGATCACAGAGGAGATGATCGGGGAACTCGTCACTCGCTTCTACGGACGCGTGCGCGAGGACGCGCTGCTGGGGCCGGTGTTCGCGATCGTTCAGAATTGGGACGAACATCTCGCCAAGCTCAGGGATTTTTGGTCGTCGGTCGTGCTGATGAGCGGCCGCTATCATGGCTCGCCGATGCGGGCGCATTTGCCGCTGAGCCTGGTCGGCGATCATTTCGACCGCTGGCTCGATCTGTTCGAACAGACCGCACGCGAAGTGTGCCCGCCTCCGGCAGCCGCGCTCTTCATCGACAAGGCGCGTCGCATCGCCGACAGTTTTGAGATGGCGTCGGCAACTGTCGCGGGCCGCATCGCTTCGCCGCGTCACGTGCTCAGGTCTTGAAATACAAAATGCCTGCCTGAGAAACGTGCAGCCCGCATCGCGTCGTGGCGTTGCACCAATTCCAACAGCATCGGTCTGATCTGCAAAATCATCATGCTGTTCGCGCAACGCGATGTAGAATTCGCGAAAACACGCTTGTTCGCGTTCACTCTCATTCAATCAACGCGAGCAAAGCCATATTGATGCACTGCGGCGCCAAGTCTTCGCCTTGTTTTCGGCAGAGTTCCAGCGCCTGCTAGCGGGCATGGCTCGCGCATTGTTCAACACCACATCTTCACCCTCCGAGAGTGCTGCGGAACCTGAAGTTGACGCGGGCACGGAGCAGACGCGGCGAACGCTGCTGCTCGGTGCGCTCGCCACCAGCGCATGCCTCGGCTGTTCCACCCAAGCGCGCGCCGGCGAGGATGCTCCCGGCTCCGACGAACGGCCACAGAAGGGCGACCTGCTCGTCTTCTCCGAAGGCGATCAGGAAGGAAAGCCCGTCACCTTGGCGGACCTCGCGGCCGGCGGGCCGCCGGTGCATGCCTGGCCGAAAGATCCCAAGACATCGGTGGTACGCAGCGCGTCCCGGCTCAACGAGATCCTGATCATCCGCCTCGATCCCGCAGAGCTCGACGAGAAGACCCGCGAGCGCGCCGTCGAAGGCATCCTCGCTTATTCGGCGATCTGCTCGCATGCCGGCTGTCCCGTCACCGCCTGGGTGAAGAGCGATGTCGGCGACAAGGAGGTGTTCAAGTGCATGTGCCACAACTCCGAATACGATCCTCGCGCGGGCGCGCAGGTCGTGTTCGGGCCGGCGCCGCGGCGGCTCGCAGCGCTGCCGCTCGCGCTCGCTGACGGCTCGCTCAGCGTCGCCGGCAACTTCGTCGGAAAGGTAGGTGGCGCGCAGCCGGGATGATGGACGGAGCGGGGTATGCCCGCGTCACGAAAGGCCGCATCCGCCGAGGGGCGGACGACGGGACGAACAAGAATTCAAATCAAGAATTCAAACGGATGAAAAAGGGGAACGTCCATGACCAGGAAGCAATGGTACCTGTCCGGCTTCGTCGCCTTCACCTGTCTTGCCGCGACAGCCGCAACTGCCGGCCCGATCGAGAATTATTCTCCGGTCACCGCGCAGCGGCTGGAAAATCCGGAACCCGGCAACTGGATGCTCTACCGGCGCACTTATGACGGGCAGGGCTACAGCCCGCTCGACCAGATCAACGCCTCGAACGTGAAGAATCTCACGCCGGTCTGGACCTTTGCCACCGGCGTCGTCGAGGGCCACGAGGCGCCGCCGATCGTCAACAACGGCGTGATGTTCGTGGCGACCCCGATGGGGCAGGTGATCGCACTGAACGCGAAGACCGGCGATGAATACTGGCGCTACAAGCGGCAGCTTCCCGACGATCTGTTCCAATTGCATCCGACCAGCCGCGGCGTCGGCCTGTGGGAGGACAAGCTCTATCTCGCCACCACCGACGATCACGTCGTCGCGCTCGACGCCAAGACCGGCAAGGTGGTGTGGGACACCAAGGTGCAGGACTACAAGAAGGGCCAGTATATGACCCTGATGCCGCTGATCGTCGACGGCAAGGTCATCGTCGGCGGCTCCGGCGGCGAATTCGGCGTGCGCGGCTATGTCGCCGCCTTCGACGCCAAGGAGGGCAAGGAGCTGTGGCGGACCTACACTATTCCCGGCGAAGGCGAGCCCGGTCACGACACCTGGCAGGGCGACGACTGGAAGAACGGTGGCGGCTCGGCCTGGATGACCGGCAATTACGACAAGGACACCAAGACGATCTATTGGGGCGTCGGCAATGCCGCGCCCTGGCCCGGCGAGACTCATCCCGGCGACAATCTCTACACCTCGTCGGTGCTCGCGCTCGATCCGAACAACGGCAAGATCAAGACCTATCACCAGTATCACCAGAACGATTCCTGGGACTGGGACGAGGTCGAGGCGCCGATGCTGATCGACCTGCAACGCGATGGCCGCAACATCAAGAGCCTGGTCCACCCGGGACGCGACGCGATCTTCTGGGTGCTCGAGCGCACGCCGACCAAGATCAACTACGTGGCCGGCTGGCCGTTCGTCTCCACCGACGTCTGGAAAGGCATCGATGCCGAAACCGGCAAGCCGATCGTCGATCCCGCGCACAAGCCCGTCATCGGCAAGCGCGTCGAGTTCTGCCCATCGCTGTGGGGCGGCAAGGATTGGCCGTCGGCGGCCTATAGCGAAAGGACCAAGCTGGTCTACGTGCCCGCCAACGAGAACTTCTGCGGCGGCTTCACCGGCGAGAAGGTTGCGCTCAAGCCGGGTGAGCTCTGGCTCGGTACCAAGCCCGAAGACATCGGGCTGAAGACAAAGCCCGGCGCGGATCATTTTGGCGAGCTGCAGGCCTGGGATCCCGTCACCGGCAAGAAGGTGTGGCAGCACAACTTCCCGAAGTCGCAGCTATTCGGATCGGTCACGGCAACCGCGGGCGATCTCATCTTCGCCGGCGGCACCAACGACCGCAACTTCCGTGCCTTCAACGCCAAGACCGGCGAGCTGTTGTGGGAGCAGAAAACCAACTCCGGCATCATGGGCATGCCGGTGTCCTATGAGATTGACGGCACCCAGTACATCGCGATCCAGTCGGGATGGGGCGTGGACGCGCAGCGCATCCAGGATGCGCTGGTGACCAACAACATCGGCATCGAGGCCAACGTACCGCAGGGCGGCGTGGTCTGGGTGTTCGCGCTGAAGAAATAGCTCCGCGGGCGGATCGACGAAGGCGGAGCAACAAAGGGGGGGTGGCGAATGCGGCGGACGGCAACGTCCGCCGCATTTTGTGTGTTGCTGTCCTTCCTTCTCCCCCTCCTGTGGGAGAAGGTGGCATAGGCGGCCTTCGGCCGCCGTTCTTAAGAGAACGCCGAAGCGAAGCTTCGGCTATGGGCGCCGAATGAGGGGTTCTCTCCACGCGCAAGATCATTCGTGAGGATGGAGACCCCTCACCCAAGCAAGTGCGCATCTCCCAGCGTCGCTGCCCTCTCCCACAACAAGGGGAGAGGGCACATCAATGCGCCGCGTGAGATAACTACTTCCCCTGCCGGTCCACCTTGTCTTTCTCCTTCTGGTTCATCTCCCGAACCTTGGGATCCGGATTGTGCTGCCCGGTGGTCTGGGTCGTCGATGCCGGCGGGGCGTTGGCGTTGGGAAGCGAGTTCTGGTCCGGCGCGGTGGGGCGCGTGGCCGTGGTCGGGGGCGTGGTGTTGCTCTGGGCGAATGCGCCCGCGGCCGTCAAAAGAAAGGCGCCCGACAGCGAGACTGCGAGCGCCTTGGAGATGTTGATCATCGATCTGCTCCTGTCAGATCGATGGAAACGGCGCGAGGCCGCCTCTGTTCCGTTCCCTTACGCCTCCAATTGCTTGCCGATCGGCAGGCTCCGGATGCGCTTTCCGGTCGCCGCGAAGATGGCGTTGATCAGCGCCGGCGCGAACGGCGGCACGCCGGGCTCGCCGACGCCGCTCGGCGGCGTGTCCGGGCCGGGCGGCACGATGTAGACGTTGGTCACGACAGGAGAGTCGTCCATCCTGACGACCTGGAAGTCGTCGAAGTTCTTCTGCTGCACCTTGCCGTCCCTAAACGTGATCTCGCCGTATTTGGCGATGCTCAGGCCCATGATCGCCGCGCCCTCGATCTGCGAGGCGATGCGCTCGGGGTTGACATAGGTGCCGCAGTCGATCGCGGTGTCGACCCGCGGCACTGTCAGCTTGCCTTTCTCATCGACGGCCACCTCGACGATGGTTGCGATGTAGCTGACAAAGCTGCGGTGCACGGCGATGCCGAGACCGTGGCCCTTCGGCACCTGGCGTCCCCATTCGCCCTTCTCGGCGACCAGCTCGACCACCTTGCGCAGCCGCACGGTGTCGATCGGGTAGCTGTCGAAGGGCTCGCCGTAGTTCCAGAGGTCCTTCACCGCCGGCTTGACGATGCGTGGACTTCCGATCAGCGCGAGCAGCGTCTCCTTCTGGTCGCGGCCCGTGGCCTGCGCGATCTCGCCGACCATCGACTGCACCGCGAAGGCGCGCGGGATATTCGAGACCGAGCGGAACCAGCCGATGCGGGTGTGCGCCGCGGCTTCCGGATTCTCGCAAGAGATGTTGGCGATCTCGAACGGCATGTCGACGAGGCCCATGCCGATTTCGAAGGGCGCCTGATGCACCGTGCCGGCCGCAAAGGTCGAGGCGATGCTGGGGGCCACGCTACGGTGGCGCCAGGCGATCACCTTGCCGCTCTTGTCGAGACCGGCCTCGATGCGCTCGACCGAGACGGTGTGCAGGAAGCCGTTGTGGATGTCGTCCTCGCGCGTCCACTGCACCTTCACCGGCGCACCGAGCTCCTTCGACAGCAGCGCGGCCTCGAGCGCAAAGTCGCATTTCGACTTCCGGCCGAACCCGCCGCCAAGCAGCGTCACGTTGACGGTGACGTTCGCTTCCGGAATGCCGAGCGTCTTGGCGACGTCCTCGCGCGTGCCGCCCGGGCTCTGCACCGGCGCCCAGATCTCGGCCCTGTCGCCCTTGACGTCGGCCACCGCCACCGGCGGCTCCATGCTGACATGGGCCAGATGCGGGATGTAGTACTCGCCGACGATGACCTTGTCGGCGCCCTTCAGGGCGGCGTCCGCATCGCCTTCCTGGCGCAGGACCAGACCGGGCTTGCGCGAGGCCTCCTCGAGCTCCTTGCGGTAGGCGGCCGATTCGTACTTGCCGTTGGGACCGTCGTCCCAGGTCAGCTTCAGCGCGTCGCGGCCCTTGATCGCCGCGCCGGTGTTGCGCGCGATCACGGCGACGCCGCCGAGTGGCTGGAATTTCGAGGGCCACGGCCAACCTTGAACCTTCATCACCTTCTCGACGCCGGGAATTTTCAGCGCCTCGTCCGGCTCGAACTTGACCAGCTTGCCGCCGGTCACCGGCGGCCGCGCGATCACGGCGTACTTCATGCCGGGCAAACGCACGTCGGCGCCGTATTGCGCCTTTCCGGTGGTGATGTCGTGGAGATCGACGATGCCGACCTGGCCCTTGCCGAGATAGCGGAAGTTCTTCGGGTCCTTCAGCTTGAGGCCTTCGATGGCAGGCACGGATTCCTTGGCGGCGTCGGCAGCGAGCTCGCCGAAGCCGAGCTTGCGTCCGCTGGCGCTGTGGACGACCTCGTGATTGACGGCCTTGACCTCGGTCGCCGGAACGCCCCAGCGCTTGGCCGCGGCCTGCTCCAGCATGGTGCGGGCGGAAGCGCCGATCTGGCGCATCGGGATCAGATAGTGCCGCGTGCTGCGCGAGCCATCGGTGTCCTGGTTGCCGAACTTGACCTCGTCGCCATGGGCCTGCTGCACCTTCACCTTCGACCAGTCGGCCTCCATTTCCTCCGCCACGATCAGCGGCAGGCTGGTGCGCACGCCGGTGCCCATTTCGGAGCGATGCCCGACGATGGTGACGATGCCGTCAGGCGCGACCGAAACGAACACGCGCGGATCGACCACGACGCCGTGCGGCATCTTTCCGGCACCTGTCTCATAGGCGAGCGCCTGGCGTGACATCACGGGCGCGGCAAGCACGAAGCCGCCGGTGACGCCGAGCCCCTTCAGGATGCTGCGGCGCGAGACTTTTTCCACCCTGATGTTCTTTTCGAAGCCGCGAAGCTTGCGGGGATTGTCGATGTAATTCATGTCACACTCCCGTCGAGGCGAGATGGACCGCGTTCTCGATGCGCTGGTAGCAGCCGCAGCGGCAGATGTTGCCGGCCATCGACTCGCGGATCTGGTCGTGCGACGGCTTTGGATTGTCCATCAGAAGCGCCGCGGCCTGCATGATCTGGCCGGCCTGGCAGAAGCCGCATTGGGGAACATTGACCTGGCGCCAGGCCTTTTGAACCGGGTGATCGCCGGTCGGGTGCAGCCCCTCGATCGTCGTGACCTCGCGTCCGGCGACGTCGTTCACCGACGTGATGCAGGCGCGCACGGCTTGCTTGTCGACGATGACGGTGCAGGCGCCGCACAGGGCCTGGCCGCAGCCGAACTTGGTGCCGGTCAACCCGGCCTCGTCGCGCAAGAACCAGAGTAGCGGGAGATCCGGGTCGCCGTCCCAGCTCTGTTCCTGGCCATTGATCTTCACCTTGATCATGATCGTCCCTCGCTCTTCATAAGCATGCCAAATTCAAACCGCCGACGTGGGTCGGCGGTGGTTTGTGCGACGTAGCGCGACATCCCTCCGTCATCCCGCGCGGGCAAATCCCGGAGGGAGGCAGGAACGCCGATGACGATGTCTGGATTTGCTCGATACCTCCCGTTTTGTTCTTCGTTGTTTTGAACTTCGTGCGGCATCGTGACGGCGTGAGCGTAGCAGAGATCGCGCCGACCCGGCGTTCACAGCCGAGTGTTCTCACCGGGAAAAGATTGCATCGGTGGTTTGTCAAAAGCAGGGCGCGAAATCACGCCGCATGCATCGCGCGACGCCTTGCAGCGAAAAAGGCTTCGTCCGCCAGGAAGACTGCGCGGACGAAGCAGGATGCCTCAGTCGAGGGAGGGAGAAACGCAGGGACCGCGGACCTCTAGTCGGAAGCGCGCGGCACTGCGCAGTCATTCAGAGACCAGGACTGAGGGAGCCGATGGTTCTCGCCAGTCCATCGAAGGCGAGGAGGCGGCTTCGCCGCAATGGTCCGTGAGCCAGGCCCGTCCGGTTCGCTGGGAGTGGAGGAGGGGAATCAGCGATCGGACGGGCGTGGCGAGAGCGTGGGCCGCCGGCTCAGGCGGCCCGTTCAAACCACCTTTCAGGCGGCCTTGGCTTTGGCCACGTGGGTCGCGATCGCGTCCATCAGCGCCGGCGACAGGCAGTCATAGGGCTCGAGCCCGATTTCCTTCAGCCGCGAACGGATGCCGGCCATCTGCTCCGGCTTGACGCCGGATTCGATCACCGAGGAGACGAAGGCGGCGAATTGCGGCGCCTGCGAGCCCTGCTCCTGGAACAGTTCGGGATGGATGAAGTCGAGACCGTAGAACGGATGGTTCTTGTTCTCGATGCGGCCGTACATGTGCGTGCCGCAGGCCTTGCAGGCATAGCGCTGGATCACCGCCGAGGGGTCGACGATCTGGAGCTTGTCGCCGTTCTCGAGCACGGTGACATTCTGGCGCGGCACCACGGCGACGACGGAGAACGTCGCGCCTTGCGGCTTCCAGCACTTGGTGCAGCCGCAGGCGTGGTTGTGGGCGACATCGCCCTTGATGCCGACCTTGACCTGGTGGTCGCTGCATTTGCAGGCGAGGGTGCCGCCGGCAAAGCTGCCGCTACCCTGCTTGAGGCCGTTGTCGATCGATGGATGGAGTGCAACAGTCATGGGTCGATCCTCCTGGGTGTGATGTCTGTAGGCTAGAACACGACGACTGAACGGATGGATTTGCCCTCGTGCATGAGGTCAAAGCCCTTGTTGATCTCTTCGAGCTTGAGCACATGGGTGATCATCGGATCGATCTGGATCTTTCCGTTCATGTACCAGTCGACGATCTTCGGCACGTCGGTACGCCCGCGCGCACCGCCGAAGGCCGTGCCGCGCCAGTTGCGCCCGGTGACGAGCTGGAACGGGCGGGTGGCGATCTCCTTGCCGGCTTCGGCGACGCCGATGATGATCGAGGTGCCCCAGCCGCGATGGCAGGCTTCCAGCGCCTGGCGCATCACGGTGGTGTTGCCGGTGCAGTCGAAGGTGTAGTCGGCGCCGCCATCGGTGAGGCCGACCAGATGCTGGACGATGTCGCCGGTGACCTTCTTCGGGTTGACGAAGTGGGTCATGCCGAACCGGCGGCCCCAATCTTCCTTGGAGTCGTTGATGTCGACGCCGATGATCTTGTCGGCGCCGGCCATCTTGGCGCCCTGGATGACATTGAGGCCAATGCCGCCGAGGCCGAATACGACGACGTTCGAGCCCGGTTCGACCTTGGCGGTGTTGACGACGGCGCCGACACCGGTGGTGACGCCGCAGCCGATGTAGCAGCTCTTGTCGAACGGCGCATCCTCGCGAATCTTGGCGACCGCGATCTCCGGCAGCACGGTGAAGTTCGAGAAGGTCGAGCAGCCCATGTAATGGTAGATCGGCTTGCCCTTGTAGGAGAAGCGGCTGGTGCCGTCGGGCATCACGCCCTTGCCCTGCGTCGCGCGAATCGCGGTGCAGAGATTGGTTTTCTGGCTCAGGCAGCTTTTGCACTGCCGGCATTCCGGCGTGTAGAGCGGAATGACGTGGTCACCCGGCTTCACCGAGGTCACGCCGGGGCCGATCTCGCGGATGATCCCGGCGCCTTCATGGCCCAGGATCGACGGGAAGATTCCCTCGCTGTCGAAGCCGTCGAGCGTGTAGGCGTCGGTATGGCAGATGCCCGTTGCCTTGATCTCGACCAGGACCTCGCCGGCCTTGGGCCCTTCCAGGTCGACTTCGACGATCTCGAGCGGCTTCTTTGCTTCGAAAGCGACGGCGGCACGTGTCTTCATTGGTAGCTCCTCAAATTCTCGTCAGACGCCAGGAAGTAGTCTCGGCAGTCCTCGTAGCGTTCATTTCTTGCCCATGCAGGCGTCTTCGGCCTTGGTGTAGGCCTCTGTCTTCGCTTCCTTGTTGGCCGGGCGCTGCCGGCCCCAGGCTTCGGTGGAGCGCGCGCGCAGATAGACGTAGAGATCGTCCATGTAGCAGGCGACGTTCGGGTTGTCGCCGAAGGCCGGCATGACGTTTTCCTGCGCGGTCGAGATGTTCTTGCGGCCGGAGGCGACCACGCCGAGGAAGTCGCCGTAGCTCATGGTCTTGACGGAGTCCTTCAGCGACGGTGCGTAGGTGGATCCCATGCCGTCGGGGCCATGGCAGACGTGGCAGTCGGAGTGATAGCGGCGGTAGCCGGAATAGGTGAACCAGTCCACGGTGCCGTCGGCCGAAATCTTGTAGGTCGGGTTTCCTTCCTTATCGAGCCATTTCCCGTCGTCTTCTTTCTTCACGGCGGCCGGGTCGCCCGGACCGTCCGCGATCGCAATTCCTCCCGACCCAACGAAGATCATCGCAGCAATGACAAAGCAGATTTTACGCAAGAGATTTTTCCTCGGAAGGCGTTCGGTGGAGACGAACCGGCGCGTGGAGCGATCCACGCGCCGGAGCGATGCTGAGAGGCCTAGTTGGCCGGCAGCGAGAACACGGTCAGCGTACCGCCGAGCGCCGTGTAGTTGCTGAGGGCCGCGTAGCCGCCGACTGCGCCGAGACCGGCGGTCGGATCGGTCAGGCCTGCGGCCAGACCAATGCCGGCCCAGCCACCGACGCCGGAGAGCACTGCGACATACTGCTTGCCGCCGTTCTCATAGGTCGTGACGTTGCCGATGATGCCGGAGGGAGTCTTGAACTTGTAGAGCTCCTTGCCGGACTTGGCGTCGACCGCCTTCAGGTAGCCTTCGAGCGTGCCGTAGAACACCACGCCGCCGGCGGTTGCGAGCGCACCCGACCAGACCGAGAACTGCTCCTTGTTCGACCAGACGATCTTGCCGGTCTTGCCGTCCCAGGCGATGAAATTGCCCATATGGCTTTCACCCTGCGGCGGATACATCGAGAGCGTCGCACCCACATAGGGCTGGCCCGCGGTGTAGCTCACCTTGAACGGCTCGTAGTCCATGCAGACGTGGTTGGTCGGAACGTAGAACAGCTGCGTGTCCGGCGAGTAGGCTGCCGGCTGCTCGTCCTTGGTGCCGAGCGCGGCCGGGCAGATGCCCTTCACGTTGTGGTCTTCACCGGCCTTGTCGGTCGAAGCTGCGTCGAGCACCTTCGGACGGCCATAGGTCGGCGAGTTCTTGTCCATGTCGACGCCGGAGGTCCAGTTCACCTTCGGATCGTACTTTTCGGCGACCAGCAGTTCGCCGTTCTCGCGGTCCATGGTGTAGGCGAGACCGTTGCGGTCGAAATGGGTCAGGAGCTTGCGCGCCTGGCCGTTGATCTGCTGATCCGAGAGGATCATTTCGTTGACGCCGTCATAGTCCCATTCGTCGTGGGGCGTCATCTGATAGACCCACTTGGCCGTGCCGGTGTCCGCGTCGCGCGCGAAAATGGTCATCGACCATTTGTTGTCGCCCGGACGCTGCTTCGGATTCCAGGTCGAGGGGTTGCCCGAGCCGTAATAGACGAGGTTCAGAGCGGGATCGTAGGACATCCAGCCCCAGGTGCAGCCGCCGCCGATCTTCCACTGATCGCCTTGCCAGGTCTTCAGCGAGGAGTCGGCCCCGACCGGCTTGCCGAGCGCCGTCGTCTTGGCCGGATCGAACTTGATCTGGTCATCCGGACCTTCGGAGAAGGCGCGCCAGACCTGCTTGCCGGACTTGAGGTCGTAGGCGGTGACGTGGCACTGCACGCCGAACTCGCCGCCGGAGATGCCGACCAGGACCTTGTCCTTGACGACGAGCGCCGCCGAGGTGCCGGTCTCACCCTTCGCAGGGTTGCCGTTGGTCGAGCTCCAGGCCACCTGGCCTGTCTTGGCATCGAGCGCGACGAGATTGGTGTCGGCCTGATGCAGGATGATCTTGCCGTCGCCATAGGCCAGGCCGCGATTCACCGTGTCGCAGCACATCACCGGGATGACGTTCGGGTCCTGCTTGGGCTCGTATTTCCAGATGATCTTGTTCTCGTTTGAAAGGTCAATAGCGTAGACCTTGTTCGGGAACGGCGTGTGCACGTACATGACGTTGCCGATGATCAGCGGGCCGCCTTCATGGCCACGCAGCACGCCGGTCGAGAAGGTCCAGGCGACCTGGAGCTTGCCCACGTTTTGTGCGTTGATCTGGTTCAGCTTGGAATAGCGGGTATTGGCGTAGTCGCCCGCCGGCATCACCCAGTCTTTCGGGTTCTGCGACATCTTGATCAGCTCATCATTGGCTGATGCGCTGCCGACGGCGAGAACCGCCGCGGAGCCAAGATAGGTCGCCAGTAGCACCTTGCGCATAGTCATTTCCTCCGTTGGTCTCGTTTATTGTTTCCGAAGCATTGCTCAATCACCGGGCTTCTCGTCCGGCGTCTGCTCGTGCAGGGCGGTCACGGGGACCAGAAACGATGCTGTGGTGTTTCCTCCTCCTGATGAGAGCCACGGGTCCACGTGCAGGAGCGGCCCGTTCTTGTTGTTCCTGCCGCAATCCCTAGCCACTTCGCCAACGGGAAACTTGCCCAAGAGAGAAGGCGGTTTGCTTGACAGCGCACGGAGGCGAAGATTTTGATTTTGCAGTAGCGAATTCAGCGGCTTCGGTAAGCCTTTTGAGCCGCCTTCTACGCTCAGGTTCCCCTTGACGGCGGTGCAACTAAGGCGGAGGATTAAGCTTCAAGAGTGGCAATGGAACGATGGCGCTCGTTGCAAAAGACCGCTCAAATTCGAGGTAAACGTCACGCAATCACGGCTGAGGGCTCCGGCAGCGCTGGTCGCGATTCGCGTCGAATCTCCGGATCAAACCAGTGGCTGGATTAATGTCCGACACAATTCACACGCTTTCGACGACCGGAATGACGCCGAAGCGGCAGATCCAGAGCTGGATCGACGGGCTGACGAGCCTGTGCGGGTATTTCGACGTCGATCCGCTGGAGGCGTCCTCGCTCGAAGGTCGCATCGACTACACCACGGTCTCGCGCCTGAAGCTCTGCCAGATCGAGGTCAGCCAGCATCGCATCGCGCATACGCTGGCGCGAGCCAAGGCCAATGAACACCCGTACATCAAGATTCACTTCCAGACCTACGGCGTGTCCTATTTCGAGCAGGAAGGCCGCCACATCGAGATCAACCCGGGCGATATCATCGCCTATGACGTCTCCTGCCCGCATTCGATCATCAGCCCCGCCTTCACGCGTCACGACGTGGTGATCGTGCCGAAGGCGCTGTTGCGCGATCGCGGCTTCCCATCGCAGCGGATGCCTGCGTGCAAATTGTCGGCGAAGACGGGGACGGGGCGGATCGCCCACGATTTCGTCCATGCGACCTTCGACGAGGCGGCAAAACTGTCGGCGAACAGCGCGGTCGGCGTCGCCGATTCCCTGATCGACCTGTTGCTGCTGCCGCTGCGCGAAGCCGATACGATGTTCGACCGGGTCGGGCCCGAAGCGATGTATGTGCGCGCCCAGTTCTTCATCCGCGAGCACTTGCGCGATCCCGATCTGTGCATCGACCAGATCTCCGCCGAGCTCGGCTGCTCCAAGCGCTATCTGCACATGCTGTTCTCCGAGCGCGGCACCACGGTGAGCGACTACATCTGGCAGGCGCGCTTGCAGAACTGCCGCCAGGAGCTCGAGGCGCACGCCGGCAAGACCATCACCGACGTCGCGTTCTCCTGGGGCTTCTCCAGCTCGTCGCATTTCAGCCGCGTGTTCCGGAAATATTTCGGCGTGGTGCCGTCCTCGATCCACAAGGCGCAGCAGGGCGCCGCGAGCTCGGGCGAGCATTAGGCTTACGCCGGAGAAAACTTCCGGCGCGGTGGCCGACGCGCTTACGCCGTCGTCGCGATATAGGGAATGCCGGCCACGAGAGCGACGAGCAGCGCCGCATTGCCCAGCATTCCGCTCCAATGCAGCCGGCGCAACCGACGCGGCGCCTCGGCATCGCCGGCGTCCCGCGCGCTGAGCTGGTCGTCCATCCGTTGCATGAACCAGGGGCGTCCCCAGATCGCCAGGGCTGCGATGATGCCGACGCCCATCGCGGCGAGCAGGCGGCCGTCGAGGAGGAGAACCACCGTTCCGACGATGGCAGCAACGCGCATCACCAGGAAATGGGCATTGAACATTCCGCGCAGCAACTGGGCGACGGGCTGGATATCGAGCTTCACCAGCAGGAAGGCGGGCGAAGCCAGTGTGAAATAGCCCATCGGAAAGAGCAGGATGACCATAACGGCGACGGCGACTGCATCCGGTGTCATGCGATCGGCCCCTTTTTGACCGCCCTTGCGAGGCTTCCGGCGGCGTACAATCATAGCGGGAAAATGCGTTCCCGACACTAGGCTTTGGTCGGAGGGCGGGCCGGGAAGGGAGCAACCGGCGCGCCAGGCGGAGACGGCGCCAGATTCAGGCCGGCTCGAGGCCGAGCGACTGTGCGCTCTCGATCCAGATCGGCAGCTCGCGCTGGTACAGCGCATTGCTTTCCTTGAATCCGATCGCGGGTTCGAGCACGAAGGTCGCGAGAACCTCCTTCACCTTCGGATCGCTGTTGGCGGCGACGCAGAGCTCGGCGAGGCGGTCGACCACCGGCTGCGGCGTCGCCTTCGGCACAGCCCAGCCCGAGAAGCCGCTCACCGTGAAGAATTTTGAGGTCGCGCCCTGTTCCGGCAGCGTCTTGACGTTGGGGATCGCGTCGACCTTCTTCGAATGCACCGCGAACACGGTGCCGCGGTCGCTTTGCAGGACCGATTGTGCGGCCGTGTAGCTGCCCATGGCGGCGTCGAGCGTGCCCTCCAGCATGCCCGTCCACATCGGTGCCTCGCCGCGATAGTGCACCGGCTCGATGTTGAGGCCGTACTGCTTGTTGAGCTCGTTGATCGTCATGTGCGGGGCCGAGCCCGCGCTGTAGGTGCCGAAATTCACCTTGCCGCTCTTGCGCGCAAAGGCGACGAAATCCTCCAGCGTCTTGACGCCCGTCTTGGGGTTCGCGACCAGCAGCAGGCCGGCGCCGGGAATGACGCTGACGAGCGCCAGGTCCTTGTCCATGTCGTAGCCCGGATTCTTCATCACCACCCGGTTCATGATGTAGGTGGTCGAGATCGAGCACAGGATGGTGTGGCCGTCGGGCTCCACGCGGGCGACTTCGGCCGTGCCGATCGCGCCGGAGGCACCGGGCTTGTTCTCGACGACGACCGTCTTGCCGACCTGCTTGGAGATGAACTCGCCGTAGGCGCGCGCGAGCAGGTCGGTCTGTCCGCCGGCGGGGTAGCTGCAGATCATGCGGATCTGTCGCGACGGCCAGGCGCTTTGCGCCGAGGCGCTGCGCGCGACGAAAGGCATCGCGAGTGCGGCGGTCCCGGCGGCGACGAAGTGGCGGCGATCGAGTTTGGCGGACATGATTCTCTCCCCGTTTTTTGCCGAGGGTACTGCATCAGGCTGGCGCCGGCATGGGCGGTGGGCGAGACAGATTGGCGCATTCGGCCGGGCGGCGCAGTGCCCATTCCGGCGTCACCCGGACGATCGCACCTTTCGCGCGACTCGTAGCCAGACGATCTCGGTCAGGGCCACCGCAATCAGGCCGAACGTGCCGCCGATCAGCACGTTGATGATGCGCTCCTCGGCGATGCCGCTGGCGCCGCCGGCAAAGGAGGCGGCGAGCGCGATGAAGAAGCAGCGCAGGCCGAAGCCGACGATATAGCGGGAGAACGAGATCAGCGTCAGGGTGGCCGCGAGCACCGCGAGCGCGTAACCGACCCGGCTCTGTGGCAGCAGGATTCCGGTAAGGAAGCCGAGCGGTACGCCGACCAGCGCGCCGGTCGCGCGCTGCTTCAGCTTGCCGGTGGAGGCGGCGAGATCGCCGACCACGACGCTTGCGGCCGACCACATCACCCATTGTCCCTGCGCGAGGTCGAGCATCTCGACCAGCGCGGCTGATGCGAACACCGCCATGGCGGTTGCGAGCGCGGGCAGAAACCATTCAGCGGCAGGCAATCCGAACGATGCTGAAGCGGCGTCGCCACGTGGCCGCCGGTCGTAGATCTGGATGGCGCAGACCAGCGCCAGCGCGATCGGAGAGGAGGCGATGATCACGCCTGCATGCCGCAGCGCTTCGGACGGACTGACGCCCTCCCGCACCTCGCAGGCGAGATAGACGGCGGGGATGAACACCCAATTGCCGAGCGTGCGGAAGTGCTCGCCATAGCGCGTCACCGCGACCGCCAGGAAGCCGGCCAGCGCCGTCAGCATCGCGAACAGCGGCTTGATCGGAGCGGCGAGAACGAGCGCGGAAAAGGTGACGAGGATGGCAAGATAGTGCCACGCGATCACCTTGGGCGGCAGGTGCAGCCTGAGCGCGGGAATGAGCAGCGAGACCGCGACCAGGGCGAGATTGAGCAGTGCCGTCTCGCGCGCGATGAAATAGGCCGCCACCATCGGGCCGACGACGATCAACGCGCGCATCAGCTCGGCGGTTTTGATTTCGCGGGAGAGGACGTCGCGCAGGTTGGTGGCGGCAGGACTCACGACTTCACCAAATGGCCGAATAAATGCTGCATTATACGAACTGAGACGCTGCTAGCCACATCCTCCGTCATTCCGGGATGCGTGCGCCGCACGCAGGCCCGGAATCCATCGTGCCGCATGCGCTGTGGAGGAATGGATTCCGGGCTCGCCCCCGGAATGACGGAGCTTCACCGCTGAATGATCTTCATCCAGACATCGCCGAGGATCGCCGGCTCGCGCGGCGGCAGATAGGTCAGGCCGGCCTGCTTGCCGAGCTCTGCGGTCTTTCCTTCCGCGGCGAGCTCCGTCAGCGCCTTGTTGACCGCCTCGATCAATGCGGGATCGCCGGTGAGCCCGACATAGCCGCGATTGGCGCCGATCGGATAGTAGTAGCCGGACGCGCTGATCGCCGTATCAGGATGGGCGGCGCGGTAGGCGTCGAGGCGGGCAAGGTCGATCAGCGTTGCGTCATGGTCGCCGCGGTTGAGCGCGCCGAGGAGGTCGTCGCGACCGGGGACGAGATGCGTGATGCTGTCGATCAGGCGTCCCTTGTCGAAGGTCATCAGGATGGCATCGCCGAGCGAGCCGCTCTCGATCACAAGGCGGAGGCCGGCAAGATCGCCGATGTCGGCGATCTTGCGCCCCTGCGCCTTCGGCCCGAGCACCACTGTCATGGGCGAATAGACGTAAGGCCGGCTTGGCGCGAGCACGCCGAGTGCGACGCGACGGCGCCGGTCGTCGCGCGTGGCTCCAGTGAAGTCCGGCAGGCGCGCCGTCTTCATGCCGGGCTTGACGAGGGAATCCGTCGTCAGCGCGTAGCCGCCGACCAGGGCGCAGCGCCCGTCGGAGAGCAGTGCATTGGCCTCCAGCTGCGGGCTCGAATCCTCGTCCAGTTTGCTTTCGAACCACTGGATCTTAAGCGGCCGTCCCATCCGCTCCGCGACTGCCTGCGCCAGCAGCACGTCGAAGCCGGCGTCGGACTTGCCCTTGTGATGCACCGAAAGCGGCGGCCGGTCCTCGTCGAGACAGATGCTCAAGGGATCGGCCGCGTGCGCGGGCGTCGCCAGCGCCGCAAGCAACGCGGCAAGACCGAGCACCTGCCGGCCCCTCATGGCTTCCTCCGGCTCGAGACGAAGGCCCAGAGATCGCCGATCTCGTCGTCGCTGAGGATATCGCCCCAGGGTGGCATCTTGTTGTTCTTGCCGTTCTTCACGGTGGAGACGAAGCGCGTCTTGTCATCGGGAAAGACGCGCAAATCCGGTGTGATGGTGCCGGAGTTCATCATGTTGGGGCCGTGGCAGTGCGAGCATTTCGAAGCATAGGTCGACTTGCCGTGGTCGATCTGCGCCTGCAGGGGATTGCCGGTTGCGTCATCCGCGGCGCGAACGGTCGCCGCAAGCGCGGCCATCAGCACCGCGACGGTGGCGATCGTCGCCACCGTCTTCTGAGCTACGTCTTTCAGCATCATGCCGTGGTTACTGCTTGACTGCAAAAACCCACAGCGAGCCGCCGGGCGGCACCTTGGCAAGTCGCTCGTCGCCGGAGAACAGCGAGTAGACGCCGCCGTAGCCAGATGTGACGGCGACATATTGCACGCCGTCCTGCTGCCAGGTCACCGGTTGTCCCTCGATGCCCGAGCCGGTCTGGAACTGCCAGAGCTTCTTGCCGGTGTCGGCGTCGAAGGCCTCGAACTCGCCGGTCAGCGCGCCCGTGAACACGACGCCGCCCGCGGTCGACAGCACGCCCGAGAAGCGCGGGATGTCGGCGGGGGCTTCCCACTTGGCCTTGCCGGTCATGGGATCGATCGCCTTCAGATGACCGCGCGGTCCGTCACCCCATTCCCAGAGGTCAGTGAGGTCCATGCCGAGATACCATTCACCCTGCTTGAAGGTGACGGGCTCGGTCTTGTACCTGCCGCCGAAGGCGAGGGTGTTGGCGTAGGCGAGGCCGGTCTGCGGGTTGAACGACATCGGCTCCCAGTTCTTGCCGCCGAGGATCGACGGATAGACCGTCACCTTCTTGCCCTCGCGCGCGTCCTTGCTGACGTCGGTCTCGATCGGACGGCCCGTCTTCATGTCGATTCCGGTCGCCCAGTTGACCTTCACGTAAGGGTTGGCCGCGAGCAGCTTTCCATTGGTACGGTCGAGCACGTAGAAGAAGCCGTTGCGGTTGGCGTCCATCAGCACCTTGGTCGGCTTGCCCTCGACATTCATGTCGGCGAGCACCATCTCGGCCACCGAGTCATAGTCGAACGGATTGTTCGGCGAGAACTGGTAGTGCCACTTGATCTTGCCGGTCTTGGGATCCATCGCCAGCACGGAGCAGGTGTAGAGATTGTCGCCGGGACGCACCGCCGAATTGAACGGGCCGGGATTGCCGATGCCCCAGTAGACCGTGTTCAGCTCGGGATCGTAGGACCCGGTGATCCAGGTCGAGCCACCGCCGAGCTTCCAGGTGTCGCCCTTCCAGGTGTCACCGCCTGGCTCATCCGGCGAGGGGATCGAATGGGTGCGCCACAGATGCTTGCCCGTCGCCGGATCCCAGCCGTCGATGAAGCCGCGGGTGCCGAACTCGGCGCCGGAGATGCCGGTGATGACGACACCGTCGGCGACCAGCGGGGCCACCGTCATCGAATAGCCTTCCTTGATGTCGGCCGCCTTCTGCCGCCACAGCTCCTTGCCGTCCTTGGCGTCGAGCGCGATGACGTTGGCATCGAGCGTGGTGCGGAACACCTTGCCGTCGTAGAGCGCCGCGCCACGGTTGATGATGCCGCAGCACACGATGCGCGGCGTCTCGGCGGGGTACTCGACCTTGGATTTCCAGATCTGCTTGCCGGTCTTGGCATCGACCGCCATGGTCGCGTTGTGCGAGGTCACGTAGATTACGCCCTGGTACACCAGCGGCTGCGATTCCTCGCTGCGATCGTCGTTGAAGGAGTAGTTCCAGACCGGGACGAGGTTCTTGACGGTGTCCTTGTTGATCTGGTTCAGGGTCGAGAAGCGCTGCAGATTGTAGCCCATCCCGTAATTGAGAACGTTCGATGTATCGGTCGCGCCCTTGACCAGCTGCTCGGTGGTCTGTGCGTACGCACAAGTCGATGCAAGCATGACGAGGCTCGCGGCCATCGCAAAGCGTTTCATCCGTTCCTCCCAATATGCGCGCCTTTTGACGCTGCGACGGCAACACTCCGCCCGAATGCAAAACGCGTCAATACGAAAGTCGAATGCGCGCTGCCGATATGTTGGATGCCAGATGCCGGTCACCTGACAGAAACCTGACAGCCGGCTCTCACTTGTGCGCAGGCGCTGAAAAAATTCCGCGGCATGGCGCAGTACCGGACAAAAGCGCGGGGGGCGCGGCAATCTGGTTCCTCGGATTGTGCGGCGCGCAGGTTGCAATTTCGCTTGAACCGGGGCTCGCCTTGCGGACTTATGTTGCTTTCATCCCGTTCGAATCGGGGCTCTTGGTCTGGGAGGTCATGATGCTATCGCGTCGCTCTGTTGCACTTGCGCTCACGCTTGCAGTTCTGTCCGGTCCGGCCTGGTCGGCATCCGCCGTCAAGATGTTCGATACTGACAATGACGGCACGCTCGATCTGGCCGAGGTGAAGAAGGCCGCTAGCGCGCTGTTCGCAAAACTCGATCCCGATCACGACGGCACGCTGGACGCGCGCGAATTGCGCGGACGGTTGACGGCGAAAGAGCTCGCCGCCGCCGATCCCGATCGCGACGGGACTCTCACGCTCGACGAATATCTGTCCGTGGTGGAGCAGCGCTTCAATGCGGCCAATCCCGACAAGGACGGAACGCTGGATGCAAAGGAGCTCAACTCGCGCGCCGGCCGCGCGCTGCTGCGCTTGCTGCGTTGACGCTTGACTGGGAGCGAAGGCGATTTGCACGAGAGCGAAATTCGCAAGCAATATGCGACAGTTCGCTGTATCTGCGGATCGATTCCAGCTTGCGCTGTGCTTGATGCAGCCCTAGGTTTTGCCCCGCGCGATGTCGCGCTCAATACCTTGGGAGACCCCGAATGGCTTGGAAAGCTCCGAAGATCGTGGAAGTGCCGGTCGGCATGGAAATCAACATGTACGCCTGCGCTGCGCGCAAGTAAGACTGACGGACCTGCCGCGGCTTCGGTGGCGAATGCCATCGGAGCCGTGGTAGTGTTCGCTGGATGCGAACTGGACCCCACATATTTTGGACGGCGGTTGCGTGCATGGCCGCACTCGCGCCGGCATGCGCAGGCGCCGAAGAGGGGTTTGATACCGAGCACATCTTCGGCTTCATGATCGGCACCGACGTCGGCAACGTCGGCGAGCGGGAATTCCAGACCCAGACGACGGGCAGCTTCGGCAAGGGCGGTGGCACCTATCGCGCTCTCGCGCAGGAGGTCGAGATCGAGGTCGTGCCGCTGCCGAACTTCCGCATCGAGCTCGGCGGCACCGCCAGCTGGCACGACATCACCGGCGTTCCTGACATCGACGACCGCCGCCAGTTCAACTTCCAGGGCGCCTCGCTTGATTTGCGTTATCGCCTGCTCGACCGCGAGCGCGCGCCGTTTGGGTTCACGGTCGCCGCCGAGTTCCATGGCGATCGCATTGATGAGACCTCTGGCGCGAAGGGGCGGATGTACGGCACCGAATTCACGCTCGCCTTCGACCGTGAGCTCGTTCCGAACTTCGTCATCGGCGCGCTCAATTTGATCTATCAGCCGGAATGGGCGCGCTTCGAGGTGGCGGGGACGTCCGAGAAGAGTTCGACCGTCGGAGCGGCGTTTGCCGCCCTGGCGCGGGTTCGCCCGAATGTGCTTCTCGGCGGCGAGATGCGCTACTTCCGGCAATATGAGGGCATCGGCCTCGGCGAGTTTTCGGGTCAGGCTCTGTTTGTCGGGCCGACTGCCTATTTCCAGCTCTCCGAGCGCTCCCGGCTGACCCTGAGCTGGAGCATGCAGGCCTGGGGTCGTCCGGCCGGCTCAGGCGGCAATCTCGACCTCGTCAATTTCGAGCGGCATCAGGCGCGACTGGTGTTCGGGGTGAATTTTTAGCGTGCTTGTTTCGTCTCTTCCCACGTGCGGGGAGGGGCGACGGAGGTAGTTCCCCATCCTCACGTCCGATTGAAACTTCCCGCTCCCTGACACGTAACCTATCGTGCTAGTCTCGAGTGCCCCCGCGAGAGGATCCCGGAATGAACCCGATCGACCTTGTGGTGACTGTGTGTGCGGTGCTCTCGCCTGCGACCTGCGAAGAGCAGCATCTGGTGTTCAACTATTCGGGGTCGCCCCGCCAATGCGTGATGGCCGCACCGCCCTACATCGCGCAATGGGTCGGCGAGCATCCGAAATGGCAGGCGGTGCGCTGGCGCTGCGAATATCCGCACCCGAACGACAAGGCTTAAGCCGGGCGGGCTACTTCGTACAGTCCTTCAGATCCTTGTCGGCGATCGAGAACACCGCATCGGCCCTGATCTCGATGTCGCGGACGATGCACTGCCGCGCATTGGGATAGCTGACCTTGGCGTCGTAGCGGCCGGGCTCGACGCCGGTGATGCGCAGCCGCTCGTCGTGGTCGACCTCCTTGTCCTTGTCGTTGAGGCACTGGTTCGGGCCCCAGTCGGTCTTGCCGGCCGGCGAAAGCTGGAAGCCGGAGATCGTCTCCGTCGTGAGATTCCAGAGCCGGATGCCCTTGCCCTTGGTCTGCGCGGCGGCTTCGCCGGCAAGCGTCAACAACGCGATCAAAGCAAGAACCCCACGCATCAGCCAGTCCTCCCAAAGGCGCCGTCATTCCCTGATCAGGCGCTCGCGGTTCTTTGCCTTGTCGAAATTTTTGGCGCGGTCAAGACCGTTCGGTGCGATCAGCTTCGTCGAGACGAGATCGGCGCCGTCGAAATCGGCGTCGATGACGATGGCGCCGGTCAGATCGGCTCCGCCGAGCTGGGCGTTTTTCAGTGATGCGCCGCTCAGGTCGGCGCCCCTGAGGACCGCGAACTCGAGGTCGACGCGCGACAAATCGGCGTTGCGCGCGTTCAGCCGTTCCAGATTGGCGGATCTCAGCACCGCGCGCATCAACCCCATCGACTGGTTGCGCATGTCGGCGCCAAGATTCGCGTCCGCGATCGAGGCGCCGACCAGGCTTGCGCCGGTGAGGTCGGCAGCGATGCGCGCTCCCGATAGATTCGCGCCGTCGAGACGCGCGCGGGCCATTTGCGAGGCGAACAGATTGGCGCCTTTCAGGCTCGCGCCGGTCAGATCCGCATCCAGCAGCCACGCCTGATCGAGGATCGCACGGTCAAGCCTGGCGTCTCGGAGTATTGTCTTGTTGAGCCGCGCGGCGCGGAGAACCGCGTTGGACAGGTCCAGCCCCGAGAGATCGAGGCCCGACAGGCGTTTGCCGGTGAAATCGGCGGGCTGCTTTGGGCTCGCTTTGGCCAATACGGCCTCGACCTCCGGCCTCGTCATTTCGGCGGAGACCATCGCGGGAGAGGTGAGGTCGACGTCACGCATCATGTCCTGCGCATCCGCCGTCGACGCGACGAGTGCAAGACCAAGCGTTGCAAGACCAAGCGTTGCGAAGGCGACCGTCCGCGTCATCATCAGCTCCGCCGCCGGCCTAGTCTAGCACGTCGGCCAGGCGACCGGCTATGAGACATCTCGCGCAGTGCGGTCGCCGTGAATTCGTTGGGCGAGGCCGGCCTTGATCGCCGCAATCTCGGCTTCGCCGCGTGTGTCGCGCGGGATGCCGATAGGCACCTCGGCCACGATCCGCGCCGGCCGCGGCGACAGGAAGAACAGCCGGTCGCCCAGGCGCACCGCATCGTCCAGGCTGTGTGTCACCAGAAGCGTCATCACTGGCCGGCTCGCCACCAGCGTCGCGATCTCGTCACGCAGACGGCCGGCGAGGGCGTCGTCGAGCGAGGCGAGGGGCTCGTCGAGCACCAGGAGATCGGGCTCCACCGCGAAGGCGCGCGCGAGTGCGACGCGGCGGGCCAGCCCCAGCGACAATTCGCCGGGGAAATGGCTGCGATGGGCTTCCAGCTCCAAAATCCTGAACAGCTCGGAGAGCTTCGCCTCGGTGACATCAGGCGCGGCCAGCCGCACATTCTGCTCGACCGAGCGCCACGGCAGCAGCCGCGGCTCCTGGAACACCATGCCGATCCGCGCCTCAGGCGGCCGCGCGATGCGGCCTGCAAAGTCGTGGTCCAATCCAAGGATGATGCGCAGCATCGTGCTCTTGCCGCAACCGGACGGGCCGATCAGCACGCCGACCTCGCCGGATTGAAGCGCGAACTTGACCGGCGCCAGCACCTCGTGCGTTCCGCCCGCGGCACTCCTGAAGGTCTTGCCTGTGATATCGACCTCAAGCCGCACGGGGCCGCCACCTGTTTGCGCGGGCTTCGAACGGCTGCACCAGCAAGGTTTCGATGACGAGCACGACAGCGGCGAAGGTCAGCGAATAGGCCAGCAGCCGCGGCGTGTCGAACAGCTGGAAGGCGACGCCGATCTCGAAGCCGACGCCGTTCGGCCGTCCCAGCAGCTCGGCGACCAGCACGATCTTCCACACCAGCGACAATCCGGAGCGGGCGGAGGCCGCGATATAGGGCGCGAGCTGCGGCAGCACGACATGGCGGAACGCGCGCCAGCGCGGCATCGCGAATACGCTCGCCATTTCGTCGAGCGAACGGTCGAGCGCGCGCGTGCCCTCGCGCAAGGTGACGATGGCGGTCGGCAGCTTGTTGATGGCGATCGCCGCGATCGCGGCGGCTTCAGTGAGGCCGGCCCAGATATAGGCGAGCACGATCACGACCAGCGCCGGCAAATTGAGCAGCAGGATCAGCCAGGGATCGCCGAGCCGGTCGGCGAGCTTCACCCGGCCCATCAGGTAGCCGATGGCGCTGCCGAGCGACATTGCCAGGGTGAAGGCGAGCGCGACGCGGGCCAGCGTCGCCCCGAGATGCAGGAACAGCGCGCCGGTTGATGCTTCTGCGATCATCACCTGAAGCACGGCTGGTGGGGAGGGCAGCTTCGCGCCGCCGACGAGGAGCGCGGCAATCCACCAGATCGCGAGGAACAGGGCGAACGAGAGCAGACGCAGCACCTCAGTCTCCGGGGACTGCGTGATAGAAGGTGCCGGGGTCGAGCTCGGCTGCGGGGCCGACGAGGTCGCGTCCGCCGGTCTCGGCCAGCACGCGGTAGAGCACGCGCGCATCCTTCTCCTCGTCGTCAATGCTCCGGCGCGGAATGCCGTCGCGGTAGCGCTCGCGATAGGTCTTGAGCATGGCCGGATCGGTCGTGCCCGTGAGCGGCGCGACCTTGTCCCAGGCGGCATCGGATGTGACCAGCAGCTGCTTGGCCTTGCGGGTCATCGCGATGAAGCGGGCCACTGCGTCCTTATGGCTCGCGGCCCAGCTCTCGTCGAAGACGTAGCCGACTGCGGCCACCGCGCCCTTGGCGCCGAGCTTCGGCAAGATGTCCTCGATGCCGGCGAGGCGCCTGAAACCCTTGGCCTCGAGCTGGGCACAGAAATTCCAGAAGTTGAGGCTCGCATCCATCTCGCCGTCGAGCGCCTTGGCTGCGATCAAAGGCGGGGCGCCGTAGACGATGGTCGCTTCCGACTTCAGGTCGATGCCGTCCTGCTTCATCCGCGCCTGGAGCAGCAGCCAGCTCTTGTCGATCGCCCCGCCTGCGACCGCGAGCTTGCGGCCCTTGAGGTCGGCGAGCGTCTGAAGCGGCGAGGCTGCCGGTACCATCACCGCGCCGAGCGCGCTGGAATAGGGATAGAAGGTGAGCTTGGCGCCCAGCGCGCGCTCGCGCGACACCCACAGCCAGTCCGACAGGATGATGTCGGCGCTGCCTGCGCGCATTGCGATCTTGCCGGCTTCGGTGCTCGCGAGCTCGGTGACCTCCAGCGACAGGTCAGCCTCCTTGTCGAGGCCGCTGCTGCGGATCGCGGCCAGCTCCCAGGAGAATGTTCCGGTTTTCTGCACCGCAAGGCGAATGGTATCCGCAGCCCCGGCCGGTGCAGTCAGAGTCAGCGCCAGGGTCATCGCGAGCGCCGATATTCGTCCCAAAACTCTCATCACCTTGTGAGCCGCTTCCTCTGACAGAGTGCTTTTCAGGACAATACGCATAGCATAGCTTTGGTCGCAACCAGCGGGAGGACGCGCATGAAACTGGCCGGGCAGCTACGACCGATTGTCGCCGCATTGGCGGTATTGGCGGCGACCGCATGCGTGGCGCGGGCCGGGGAGGCCAATGACTATCCGACCTCGGCGCGCGCGGAATATGTCTATGGCTGCATGAAGGCCAATGGCGAGAGCCGGCAGTCCATCGAGCAATGTTCCTGCTCGATCGACGTGGTCGCCTCGATCGTGCCCTTTGAGCGCTATGTAACCGCAGAGACAGCGCTCAGCATGTCGCAGGTGCGCGGCAATCTCGGCGTGCAGTTTCGCACCTCGGAGCAGGCGAACTCGGCGGTGAATGATCTGCGCCGGGCGCAGGCGGAAGCCGAGGTGAGGTGTTTTTGATTTAGCGCTGTCATTCCGGGGCGATGCGAAGCATCGAACCCGGAATTTCGAGATTCTCAGGTGCGCAATTGCGCACCATAGTTCGGTCCTGCGGACCGCCCCGGAATGACGGCTTCGCTGTTACGTCCCCGGCTTCTCCACGTCCCATTCATTCCGGAACACGTGTCCGTCCGTATCCTTCGCTTCCGCGCGAAAACGCTTGGCGCCGTTGGAGACGTAAGTGAAGCGCAGATTGGGATCTTCCGAGATCGAGATACCGCCTTCCATCGACAGCACCGGGCTGTCGTCCTGGGTCAGCTTCAGCTGGTTGATGAAGAAGGCGGGAATATAGAGCTGCGTGACCTGGTCCATCTGCAGCCCGGAATTGTTGGGGTGGCCGATCATGATCTGCGCCTCGCGGACGCGGCTCGCGGGACCGTCCTCACGAGCGAATTGCCGGTAGCGCATCTGGCCGAGCCGGTTCCTGGCTTCCTCGACGTTCTTTCCCGCCGGTGCGGAGCAGCCGCCGGAGGCCTTCACATAGACTTTCGAGACGTAGAGCTGGCCGTCGCTGAGCTCGGCGACGGCGTGGACGTCGGTGTAATTGTTGACGCGCACGCGGGTCGAGATTTCCGTGACATTGGCATCCGGGCCGAGCTCGAACTTCGCCGCCATCGGCGCCGGGTTGCGGTCGATCACCAAGGTGATCGAGCGGATGCGGCGGCTGTCGGCCGGCGACAGCTTGCTGCGCAGGGTCACCGGCACGATGGCCGCATCCTCGGCGCGATACGGCATCTCGATGCCGATGACGTTGCTGCCATCGTTCATCGGACGGTTGCTGAAGATGTCCTGCACCAGGCCCGGCCAGGGATCATAGGCCTCTTCAGCCCGCGCCGGCATCGCCAAGGCGATGCAGAGCAAGGCGGCGATCAGGGGCAGGCGGCGTGTGCATCCCGTCATGGTCATGGTCTCGCGCGCGCGAAGCAGAGTTGACTCCCAGCGTAGCGCGCCCGCTACTCCCATTCAATTTCCGAAAATGCTGCAGTTGCGTTGCGAGCGTTGTAGTCATCGAACAATTGCCAATGCGGCTGCTCGTCAGCGGCCGCCTTGTCCGCGGCGGTGCGGATCGTCTCGCCTTTCTTGTTCAGCGTGCGGACGTCAGACAGCAGCGTTGAAAGGTAACGCCGTTCATCGACCAGCGCGGCAGGCCATTCGCTCACAGGGCCGTGACCGGGAACGACGCGCAGTGCCGGGATGGTCTCCAACTCCTTCAGCGTGGCGAGCCAGCCGCGAATGCTGCCGTCCATCACCGGAATGTGGCGGAGAAAGACGAGATCGCCTGCGAACAGGGTTTTGCTGGTCTCGTCCAACACGGTCAGATCATTGTCGCTGTGCCCGGCCGGCCATGCCCGCAAGGTCAGGCGGCGCGAACCGAGATCGAGCGTCAGTGTGTCCGTCACGAGCAGGGTGGGCGGCACGATCTTCACGGGATCGATCAGCTCGCCGCCCATGATGCGTCTGAAATTGTCCAGATAGAACGGCCCGCGCGCCGCCAGCGCCTGCGGCAGCTTGCCGTGGCCGACGAAGCTGGTTCCGTCCGCGGCGAAGGCGGCATTGCCGAAGACATGGTCGGGATGACCATGGGTATTGATGACGTAGCGGATCGGCTTGGTGGTGCGTGCCTTCACCGCCGCCAGCAGCGCCTCGCCCTCGCGAAAACTGCCGCCGGTGTCGATCACGGCCACGGCGTCATCACCCACGATGAAGCCGACATTGGCGATATCGCCCTCGTTCTCGCGGCTCATCAGGGCGATGGTCCCGGAGTGTACGAAGATTCCCGGCGCGACTTCGCTCACAGGCAATTCGGCCGCCCCGGCGCGTGCTAGCGTCGCTGCTCCGAGGGACAAGGCTGCGATCACGAGAGCAATGCGAGACACTTTTCCGCCTCAGTTCAAAGGGTTTTCCGCATTGCACTGCAACAAAGCAACGCCAGCACAAAGCTTGGCCAAACATGGCGCGTCATGCGTTGCATGGATAACATTCAAACAAAACGAGGAGGAAGCGCGATGACGGAGGCCGGACGACATCGTCGCTGGTTGATCTTGCTGTGGAGCCTGGCTGCAACCTGCGCCCTGGGCGACGTCGCCATGGCGCAAACGAGCGAGACCGGAGATCTTTCGTTCGAGTTGGTCGATCCGAAAGTGCTGCGCGTCTGCGCCGACCCGCGCAATCTGCCGTTCTCCAACGAGAAGCGCGAAGGCTTCGAGAACAAGCTCGCCGAATTCCTGGCGGACAAGCTGCAGAAGAAGCTCGACTATGTCTTCTTCCCGCAGGCCACGGGCTTCGTGCGGATGACGCTGGGCGCGCATCGTTGCGACGTCATCATGGGCTTCCCGCAAGGCGACGACCTCGTGCAGGGCACCAATCCCTATTACCGCACGAGCTATGCGCTGGTCGCGAAAGCGGGCAGCGGGCTCGATGAGGTCGATACGCTCGAGGATCCGCGCTTGAAGGGCAAGCATGTCGGCATCGTCGCCGGCACGCCGCCCGCGACCAACATGGCGCTTGCAGGCCTGATGGGCGATGCAAAGCCCTATCCGCTGATGATCGATACGCGCTTCGACAATTCGGCGCAGGCGATGATCGACGACCTCGCCGCCGGCAAGATCGATGCCGGCGTGCTGTGGGGGCCGATGGCCGGCTACTACGCCAAGAAGGCTGGCGCTTCGCTCCACGTCACGCCGCTGGTGAAGGAAACCACCGGGCCGAAGCTGGTCTATCGTATCGGCATGGGCGTGCGGCCCGCCGATCAGAACTGGAAGCGGCAACTCAACAAGCTGATCCAGGAGAACCAGGGCGAGATCAACAAGATCCTGCTCGATTTCGGCGTGCCGCTGCTGGACGAGAGCGATAGGCCGCTCGGTGCGGAGACTGCCAAGAAGACGCCATGAGATGGCCGGTTGCCGCTGCGCTGGTTGCCGCCATGCTGGCGGCGCCGGCATTGGCGCAGCAGCAGGAGCCGTTCGAGCCCGAGGGATATCGCACCGACAATTACCGTGCGCCGGTGCCGGCGACGCTTGTCGGCGCGCGGGTGCTGACCACGGCCGACGCCGAGGCGATCTGGCGCGCAAAGAGCGGCACGTTCATCGACGTGATGCCGCGTCCGCCGAAGCCGAAGAACTTGCCCGAAGGCACGGTGTGGCGCGATGCCCCGCGCAGAAACGTTCCGGGCAGCCTGTGGCTGCCCGATACTGGCTACGGCCATTTGCCGTCGGCGATGGACGATTATCTCCAGCGCGGCCTCGCGCGTGCCTCGCGCGGCGACAAGGCCGCGCTGGTGGTGATCTATTGCCTCGCCGATTGCTGGATGTCCTGGAATGCAGCCAAGCGCGCATTGGCGTACGGCTACTCCAATGTTGCCTGGTATCCCGACGGCACCGACGGCTGGGAGCGCGCGAAACTTCCGACGGAGGAGGCACAGCCGGAGCCGCGGCCGGAGCAGTAGTAAGCGAGCGCAGATGCGCTCCCTCTCCCCGCAAGCGGGGAGAGGTGAAAAACCCGGCGCTACTGCTTCTGCAACTTGGTCAGCGTCCCGGTGCCGTTGGTGTCGGTGGCGGAGTACGTCACCCTGTCGCCGGCATGGACCGCATCCAGCATTGCGGCGTCCTTGGTCTTGTACTCCTGAAGCGCGCCGGCGCCGCCGGCGCTGGCGCCGACCGTGCCTTTCTGCATCTGCTGGATCGAAATCGTGCCGTTGAGCCGATCGATCCGCGTGACCATTCCGGTCATGTCGTCAGCGAGAGCGCTGGATGCGAGCATGCTGAGGGCCGCAGCGCCCGCTAGGATGAATTTTTTTGTTCCCATCGAGGTCTCCCGACGTCTGGCGTTGACTTCGACAAGCCATCATAAATCGATTTGGTTCCGGCGGATTGCGCGGCAAAAGGTTAACGTTCCCGAGGCAATCGCGGGAACTTTTCGTGAGCCGTCAGCTTGGCTGACGCTATTCCATTTCCTGCTGGATGACGCGTCCGAGCGCGAACAGGCGCTGGTCGATCGAGGTTGGAACCTCGCAAACGAAGCGCACCACCTTGTGGCGGTCCTCGAAGATGCGGGTCTTCCAGATCAGCTCGTTGCTGAGCGCCTCGACCTTGGCTTCGTCGCGCGGATTCGCGCCCTGAAGGGCCTGGAGCTGGAGCGTTTCCTCGCGGATCTTGTCGGCGGCGTCGCGCTGCTTGCGGCTGACGCGTTCGAGCCCGATCATGACCTGCGAGCGCTGGGCGTTGAGCGTGTCGAACAGGCCGGCGAACAGCAGCTTGGCGTTGGTGGCCTTGTCGGCGGCGGAGCCGGTCAGGAACTCCTTCACCGACTTCTTGGCCTCGTCCAGCGGCGTCTTGCGGGCCGCCAGTTTCGAGACCAGCGCGCTGACCTTGGCGTCGTCCTTCCATTTGGTCTCGGCGTCACCCAGCGTAGGACCGGCCCAGACGGCGGCAAGCGAGATCTCCGGCACCTTTGCCTGTGTGCACGGCCAGTCCGGATAGCGCGGATCGGCCGCGCGCGCGGCCGTGCTCGCCGCAGCGAGCGCCAGAACAGCCGTCGCCAGAACCCGAACCTTCATCCTTCGCCTCCTGCGGGGCCCCGTCGCGCCAGCCCGCGCGAGGGATCATAGGCCAAAATCGCGCCGATCATGAAGACGATTGTGCAGGCTGCGACCACCGCCAGCGAGATCCAGTTGACCTGGCCGTACAGCGCGAAGCGGATCAGCTCGACCGCATGGGTGAACGGATTGGCCTCGCAGAGATAATAGAGATAGGGGCTGCCTTCCTGCACCCGCCAGAGCGGATAGAGCGCGGAGGAGGCGAAGAACATCGGGAAGATCACGAAGTTCATGACGCCGGCGAAGTTCTCCAGCTGCTTGATGCCCGACGAGATCAGCATGCCGAGCGAACCCAGCATCAAGCCGGACAGGATCAGCGCCGGCAGCACGGTGAGATAGCCCGACGGCGGCGGCGTGATGTCCCAGAACCAGGCGATCAGCAGGAACGCATAGACCTGGAGCAGCGACACCGCGGTGCCCGCGAGCAGCTTGCAGAACAGCAGGAAGCCGCGCGGCAGCGGGCTCACCAGCAGCGTGCGCATGTTGCCCATCTCGCGGTCGTAGACCATCGACAGCGAAGACTGCATGCCGTTGAACAGCTGGATCATCGCCATCAGCCCGGGCGCGATATAGACCTCGTAGAGGATGTAGGTCTCGTAAGGTGGGATGATGGAGATGCCGAGCACCTGGCGGAAGCCGGCGGCGAAGATGAACAGCCACACCAGGGGCCGCACCAGCGCCGAGACGAAGCGCTCGCGCTGATGCAGGAAGCGCAGGCCCTCGCGCCAGACGATGCCGGTGAGGCAGGTCATGTACTCCGCGGCCGAGAAGCCGCGCGGCGCATCGCGCGTGGTGATGCTGCTCATGTGCCGCCTCCCGGCATCACTTGCGCGCCGGTCAGGCGCATGAAGGCGGTGTTGACGTCCTGCGCGCTGGCCTCCGCGATGACGCGGCTCATCGGCCCCTGCGCCAGCACCTTGCCCTGGTGCAGCACCACGAGATTGTCGCCGGCCATGATCTCGTCGAACAGGTGCGTGGCCCAGAGCACGCCGATGCCTTGCTCTGTCACGAGCTGGCGGACATGGCTGATGATGTCGGCGCGCGCCTTGACGTCGAGGCCGACGGTCGGCTCGTCGAGCAGCAAGAGGCGCGGCCGGTGCAGCAACGCTCGTGCGATCTCCAGCCGCCGCATCTGTCCGCCGGAGAGGTCGCGCACCTTGCTGCCGGCGCGGTCAGCGAGCCCGATACGGCCGAGCAATTCGGCGCTGCGCGCTGAGGCCTCGCGGCGGCTGATGCCGTGGAGCGCGGCGTGATAGAGCAGGTTCTGCGTCAGCGACAGATCGAGATCGAGCGTGCGCGGCTGGAATACGACCCCGAGCAACCGCAGCGCCTCGCCGGAACTCTTGCTGACGTCATGGCCGAAAATGCCGACGCGGCCGGACTGAATGCCGAACAGCCGCGTGATGAGCGAGAACAGCGTGCTCTTACCGGCGCCGTTGAGCCCAAGCAGCGCGGTGAAGCTCGCGGGCTGCACGTTGAAGGACACGTCCATCAGCGCGCGCCGCGGGCCGTAAGAATGGCTGACGCCGTCGATCGACAGCGCCGGCACCGCGACCGGATCAGGCTTCGGCGTCTCGCGTGGTTCGGTGATCGGGGCAGGGCTGGTCATGGCGCGATCGTGATGCCCCAGGGCAGCTCGCCCACCTGGATGGTCTTGATCACCTTTTGCGCGGCAACGTCGATCACCGAGACGTCGTTCGACACGCCGTTGGTGGTGAGCAGGTATTTTTCGTCAGGCGTGAATGCCATGTGCCAGACGCGCTGTCCCACCAGCAGATATTTCGTCACCTTGCGCGTGGCGACATCGACCACCGCAATGCGGTTGGCGGGGCCGAGCGCGACGAAGGCGGTCTTGTCGTCCCTGGTCATGCCGATGCCGACCGGCTGGATCGCTTCTTTCCGCAACCCCGGGATCTCGAAAGTGACCTTGCCGATCACCTCGTGTTTCTTTGGATCGATCACCGAGACCGTGCCGCCGATTTCCGAGGACACCCAGACTTCCGAAGAATCGTGCTTGAATTCGGCAAAGCGCGGCCGCGCATCGACCAGCACGTTGGCGACGATCTGGCGCGAGCTCGTGTCGATGAAATGCGCCATGTTGGTGGTTTCGGACGTGTTGATGAGCGTCTTGCCGTCGGGGCTGATTGTCATGCCCTCGGGCTCGACGCCGACCTGGATGTCGCCGAGGCGCGCGCGCTTCTCGAGGTCGATCACGGTCACCGTGTTGTCGTTCTCGTTCGCGACATAGAGGATTTTTCCCGCGGCATCCTGGGCGAACAGCTCGGGGTCCGGCCCGGAGGGCAGGCTGTCGACCACGGCCTGCGTCTTCGCATCGATCACCTGGATGGTGTCGTCGTCGCCGACCGCGACCATCACGAACTTGCCGTCACGCGTGAACTCGATACCGCGCGGGCGCTGGCCGACCTTGATGGTCTTGGTCACCGTCCAGCTGTCGGTGTCGATCACCGAGACCGTGTTGCTTTTCTCGTTAGAGACATAGGCGATGAACGCATGCGCGGGTGCCGCCGCCAGTGCCAGTCCGAAGAGAAGCCCCACACGCCACATGCGCAACATCTGCGTCCTCATTTCAGCTTGCATTTGCTCTCCGGGCGATCGTAGCCGAGCGTGTCGAGCTCGGAGACCTGGTGCAGGAATCCTTCCTGCGGCGACACCGACACCACCATGCGGCCGTCGACCAGCAGGATCGGCTGGCGCAGCTGCAGGTTCCAGTCGCGCAAGGTGAGCCGCGTGCCCTTGAAGGCGGCGACCGAGAAATCCGGGCCCTTGATGAAGTCGGTGACTTTCTTGACGTCGCCGGAATTGGTGCGCGAGGTGGCTTCCCCGATCATGCGCACCGCGGTCCAGGCTTGCATGTCGAGCGCGGTCATGCGCCGCGAATTCAGCTTGATGAAGCGGTTCTGCATCTGGATCGCGCCCCACTGGTCCTGCGAAGCGTCCCAGCTGCGCGGCACGAGGCCGGCGGAGCCCGCGACGGGCCGCGGATCCCAGGTGCGATAGGGCAGGTAGGCACCGAACACTTCGCTCTCGTCGGCCGCGACCAGCACGTCATAGGCGGGTGCCTGTTGCGTGAACACCGGCATCTGCCGCTGGATCTGCGTCACGCCCGAGTCGGTGCGCCGTGCACCGCCTTTGTCTTCAAATGTGCGCTCCTGCACGATCTTGGCGCCGAACCGCGCCGCGGTGCGCCGGAGCGCATCGGCGAACAGCTTGTCCTCGTCGTGCGAGCCGACCACCAGCAGCCAGCGCGACCACTTCTTCCACACCAGATATTGGCCGAGCGCATCCGCCAGCATTGCGCGTGTCGGCGCAGTGTGGATGACATTGGCGCGGCAATCGGTCTCGCGCAGCCGCTCGTCGATCGCGCCGGCGTTGAACAGCAGCGTGCCGCGGTCGCGCAGGGCGTCGGCAACCTTCAAGAGCGCATCGGCCGGCAGATCGGCGATGATGAAGCCGTTCCTCTCGGCAAGCGCGGTTGCGGCCTGCACCGCGTCCTCGCCTTCCCTGATGCGACGCTCTTCCAGCGTGAACCGCTGGCCCGTGAATTTTCCGGTGGTGTTGTTGTCCTCGATGGCGAGGCGGGCGCCGGCGACGCCGTCATTCTCGGCCGGTTGCTCGACCAGCGACAGCGTCGATCTGGTGCCGGCGACACCGAGATAGCCGACGCCGATCGTGACAGGGTCGGCCGCGAGTGCGATCGTCGCGGCAAGACTCCAGCCGATCAGGCCGACCAACCATCGGATCATATTTCCTCCAGGCGTTCTCCCCGGCTTGACCACCGGTGGAGAATTGTTTCTGCTTCAAGCATGACCGATTTGTCAGGGCATGCAACCCCGCATTTCGTCGTCGCGGCGAGAGGAGGCGGAATCACGATCATGCGAGCGCTGATATGTTTCATCGCTTTGCTGTTGATGGGCTCGGCCGCGTTCGCCGACCCGCCGAAGCTCGCCGTGTTCGATTTCGAGCTGATCGACACCAGCCTGCCCGGCGAGTTCTACGGGTCCAAGCCGGAAGAAGCGCGGCTCCAGCGCATCAGCGAGCAGCTGCGCAAGGAATTGGCAGACTCAGGCAAGTTCCAGGTGCTCGACATCGCGCCGGTCCGGGACGCCGCCCGTCACGCCAATTTGCAGGCCTGCGGCGGCTGCGACCTCAAGCTCGCCGGACAGCTGGGCGCCGAGCTCGAGATCACCGGCATGGTGCAGAAGGTCTCGAACCTGATCATCAATCTCAACGTCTATCTGCGCGACGTGAAGACCGGCAACATGATCACCGCCGCCAGCGCCGACATGCGCGGCAACACGGATGAATCCTGGACGCGCACGATGAGCTATCTGATCCGCAACCGCCTGCTGGCGCCGAATTACGGGAAGCCGGAGTAGGGGACTCTTACCCTCCCCTAGAGGGGAGGGTAAGAAAGATCACGCCGTCAATCTCGCCGCATGCCAGTGCAGATGATCGCTCATGAACGTCGAGATGAAATAATAGCTGTGGTCGTACCCCGCCTGGGGCCGCAGCGTCAGCGGGATGTTGGCCTTGCTGCAGGCTGCATCCAGCAGCTCCGGCTTGAGCTGCTCCTTCAGGAAATTGTCGGCATCGCCATAGTCGACCAGGAAACCGGAAAATTTCGCGCCGTCCTCGATCAGCGCCACGGTGTCGTGGTTGCGCCAGGCATCCTTGTTGGGCCCGAGATAGCCGGTCAGGGCCTTGATGCCCCAGGGCACCTGCGAAGGCGCGACGATCGGCGCGAACGCACTCGCGGCGCGAAAACGGTGCGGGTTGCGCAGCGCCACCGTCAGCGCGCCGTGGCCGCCCATGGAATGGCCCATCACCGACTGCCGCTTGGCATCGACGGGAAAATTTCCCGCGACCAGCTTCGGCAGCTCGTCGGTGACATAGCTCCACATGCGGTAGTTGCGTGCGAACGGCTCCTGCGTGGCGTCGACGTAGAAGCCGGCGCCGAGACCAAAATCGTAGGCGTTGTTGGCATCGCCGGGCACGTCGGGCCCGCGCGGCGAGGTGTCGGGCGCGACGAAGATCAGGCCGAGCTCGGCGCAGGCCTTGCGGAATTCGCCCTTCTCGGTGACGTTGGCATGTGTGCAGGTGAGGCCGGAGAGGTACCAGACCACGGGCAGCTTGGCGCCGTCGGCATGCGGCGGAACATAGACCGAGAACACCATGTCGGTTCCGGTCGCCTGGCTGGCATGGCGATAAACGCCCTGCACGCCGCCGTAGGATTTGTTGGTCGAGACAGTCTGAATCGTCATGCCCTAAGCTCCAGTGGCATCTAACCACATCAACATTGCAACGCTTGTGTGACCGAATTTGCTGCGGCTGCCTGCGTCAGGCGACGCCGCTGTCGATCGCCAGTCGGACCAGCTCGACTGAGGTCTTCACGCCGAGCTTCTGTCGCATGATCGAGGAGGTGTTGGCCACCGTCTTGTAGGACGACTGCACCAGCCAAGCGATCTCCGACAGGCTCTTGCCGGCGCTGAGCAGCCGCAAAATTTCCATCTCGCGCGCGTTCAGCTTCGACAGCGGGCTTTGCGCCAGCGCAGGTCCGGCAAAGGCGATGCTGCGCGCGATCGCGGTAGGCAGATAGGTGCCTCCACCGCCGACGGCGCGGATCGCCTCGACGAGGTCGTCGGGGTCGCCGGTCTTGGAGACGTAGCCCTTGGCGCCGCATTCGATCGCGCGCGCGGCGAAAGCCGGGTCGTCGTTCATGCTGAACATGATGATGCGGGCCTCCGGCGCACGCTCGAGGATGCGGCGCGCGAGCTCGAAGCCGGAGACGGTCGGCAGGTTGATGTCGATGATGCAGAGGTCGGGGCGCTCGACGATGAAGACGCACTCGCCGTCCTCGGCGTCGGCGGCCTCCAGAATCTCGATCTCGCCCTCGTCGGCCAGCACGGCACGGCAGCCCGAGGCGACAATGGGATGATCGTCGACGATCAGAATGCGCATAGGCGTTTCCCCGTAACAGCGCCGGCCTGTTGTCGCGCCGCATGATCCGAACAGGAACGCCGCTGCGTCTCATGTCGCCTCATGCACCCCGGCCGGGATTGCTGTACGCTTTCGATTAGATATCGGGCGCTTCGCCCCTGTCAACGTCATCGGACAGGCGCGGGCCAACCTTCGCGAGGCACGGGCGACATCAATGTGGCAAAATCTATCATTGCGCGCGCGGATCAACCTGTTGCTGGCGCTGCTGCTGGCGTTGGGCCTCGCCGTCAATATCGGCCGCCAGGTCGCTGAGGCCGGCCCGCGCGTGCAGGCCGAGGATCAGAGCGTGATCCGCCTCGCGCGCGAATTCATCGAGATGATCGTTGCCGATCTCAACGAGGCGCCCGATCCGGATGCGCGGCTGAACCAGATCGCCCGCGATCTCAGCCGCCTGCGCCATGTCAGCATCGCGCTTCTCGATTCCGGCGGGAACCCGCTGACGCCGCCGCGGCCAGATGCCGACGACGACACGCGCGCCCCGCCGGCCTGGTTCGTCAGCCTGGTTCATCCCGAGCAGACCGCCGTGAGCGTGCCGGTGTCGATCCATGGCAAGCCGGGCTCGCTCCGGATCACCTCGCATCCCGATGACGAGATCGCAGAGATCTGGGACGGCATCGTGACCCAGCTCGAGGTCGGCTCGGTGATCGCGCTCGTGCTGTTTTTCCTGATGATGAGTGTGGTCGGCCGGGCGCTGGTACCGCTGCAGTCGCTGACGGAGGTGATGGGGAAGCTCGAGGGCGGGCACTACGAGGCGCGCGTCGCGCCGGGCGGCGCGCCGGAGCTCGCCGCAATCTGCACCAGGCTCAATCATCTAGCGGCGACGCTCGGCGAGGCGGTCGAGGACAAGCGGCGCCTCGCCGAGCGCGCGGTGTCGCTGCAGGATGTCGAGCGCAAGGAGATCGCGCGGGAATTGCACGACGAATTCGGGCCGTATCTGTTCTCGCTGCGTGCCCATGCCAGCGCGCTGGCAAAGCTCGCGGACGGCAAGGCGCCGAGCGCAGAGGCGGTGCGCAAGCACGGCAGCGCCCTCCTGGAGCAGATCAACGCCCTCCAGCAATTCACCCGCCGCGTGCTGGAGCGCCTCCGGCCCGTCGGCCTTGCCGAGCTCGGCCTCGGCCAGGCGCTTGAATCGCTGTCCCGGCTGTGGCGGGAGTCCCATCCCGAGGTCACCATCGAAACCAAGATCTCGCCACAGCTGGGGGCGACCGGGGAAACCGCCGACCTCACCATCTACCGCGTGGTGCAGGAGGCGCTCACCAACGTGTTTCGCCATGCCGGCGCCACCGCGGTCAATGTCGTCATCGAGCCTGCGGACCAGCCGACGCGCGACGGCCGCCTCTGCGCCCGGGTGCGAGTCAGCGACAATGGCCGCGGCATGGAGCCGGGCCAGAAGCTCGGCTTCGGCCTCGTCGGCATGCGCGAGCGGATCCTGGCGCTGGGCGGCACGCTCAATGTCGTGTCCGGCGACGGCGGCCTGACCGTCGAGGCGCTGGTGCCGACGGCGGCGGCCTGATGGTGCGACACGATCGGGAAAAATTCCCGATTTGGTCGGGAAAACGGGTGCGGATATTGCCCGACCTTTTGTGGCTGGCGCGTGAGTTCCTGCCGATTACACTCGTCTGCACCAAACGGCGAAAAGTCAGAACAGCCGGTGGTCACGGGTGGGTTGGGAAGGCAGGAATGGGCAAGCGTCTTAGGGGTAAGCGTCGTTTGTTGATGGCCTCGGTGTCGACGGGGCTGGTGTCGGGGCTGGTTTTTGCCAGCCCTGCCGGGGCCGCGCAGGAGGAGGAAACCAACGTCCAGAACCTGCCGCCGGTCGAGGTGACCGCGCCGCCCTCGGCGACAAGGCGCACAACGCCGACGCGGCCGGTGGCGCGAGCAGGGGCTTCGTCGTCGAACCGCCCCAAGACACGCATCTACGTCTACCCGACCTCGCCCGGTACTGGCCGAGGCCTCGACGTCGACAAGGTTCCTTCGGCGATCAACGCGGTCGACGCCAACCAGATCAGGCGGACCGGCTCGCTCAACGTCACCGATGCCCTGCAGCAGTACGTACCCGGCGTCAGCATCAATGAAGTGACCGGCAATCCCTTCCAGCCCGATATTCAGTTTCGCGGCTACGTCGCTTCACCTCTGGCGGGGACGCCACAAGGTCTGGCCGTCTATCAGAACGGCGTACGCATCAACGAAGCCTTCTCCGATATCGTCAATTGGGATCTGATTCCGACGGCCGCGATCCGATCAGCCGTTGTGGTGACCAACAATCCGGCGTACGGCCTCAATGCGCTCGGCGGCGCCATCGACCTGCAGATGAAGAACGGTTTCAACTATCAGGGTGCCGAGATCGACATCATGGGCGGCTCGTTCGGCCGCATTCAGGGCTCTGCACAATGGGGCAAGCAGGTCGACAGAAACTGGTCCGTCTATGGTGCGCTCGAAGGCATTCACGACAACGGCTTCCGCAATTTCTCATCATCGGACGTCCGGCGCTTCTACGGCGACGTCGGGTATCGCTTCGAAGGCAACGAGTTCCACATCAATGGCGGCATCGCCAACAATTCCTTGGCTGGACCCAGCACTGTTCCGGCCGAATTGCTCCAGCAATATTGGGGCGCGACCTATACAACGCCACAAACCATTTCCAACAAGGTCGGCTATCTCAACCTGACCGGCAAGGTGGAGGCGACGCCGACCTGGACCTTTGAGGGCACGGCGCATTTGCGAGGCTTCAAACAGAGTACCGTGGACGGAAACCCGACCGATGCGCAGCCTTGCGACGCTGATGCGACGCTCCTTTGCTTTGGCGAGGTCAATCCTTTGACTGGTATCCAAGCGCCGGCCAACGGCCTGAATGGCGTTCAGCTCGCCAATACCTTTGCGCCGGATGCCATCCTCGGCGAGATAGATCGCACCAGCACGAGATCGATCACGTTTGGCGTATCCGGGCAGGCGACCAATAGCGATCAGCTGTTCGGTCACGAGAACCGCCTCGTGATTGGCGCAAGCTATGATGTCAGCCGCACGCACTTCACCGGTAGCGCCGAATTGGGGACGATAGGCACGAACTATGTCGTCACCGGCAGCGGCATATTCCTGGGCCAGTCCGGCGACCCGACATCGATTGGCCCCGTATCGCTTCGCACCGTCAACCAATATCAGGGGCTCTATGCGCTCGACACGTTCAACGTGGACGATCGCTTCGCGATCACGGGAGGTGGGCGGTTCAATGCGGCCCACATCTCCCTGATGGACCAACTCGGCACCGCGCTCAATGGCGATCATAACTATGATCGATTCAATCCCATCATCGGTGGCACCTACAAGATCACCTCTGAAGTGACCGCCTATGCGGGCTATTCCGAAGCCAACCGGGTGCCGACGCCACTCGAGCTCGGCTGCGCGGATCCGGCGAGGCCGTGCATCATCGGGCAGTTCCTGATCGCCGACCCGCCACTGCAGCAGGTCGTATCCAAGACGTTTGAAGCGGGCTTCCGCGGTACCAAGGAATTGAACATCGGCTCGCTTGGCTGGAAAATCGGTGCCTACCGTGCCACCAATTACGACGATATCCTAGCAACCCCAATTCCAGGCCTGACGGGCTTCGGCTTTTTCCAGAACGTCGGGCGGACACGCAGGCAGGGTATCGAAGCCGAGGTGAGCCTGAAGTCGAATGTGCTTCAGTTCCAGGCGAGCTACGCGTTCCTGGATGCACGCTTCCTCGACGCGCTGACGCTTGGCTCAGACAGCCCGTTCGCCGACGCCGACGGCAACATCCAGGTCCTGCCGGGTAATCACATTCCGCGCCTCCCTAGCCACCTTATCAAGGCCAGTATCGAATATGCAGTGACCGATGTCTGGAAGGTCGGAGGTGACGCGCTCTTTGTGTCGAGCCAGTATTTCGTCGGCGACGAGTCCAACCAGTTTCCGAAGCTGCCGTCCTACACCGTGTTTAATCTCCACACCTCCTACCAGGTCACCAAGAACCTCCAGCTTTACGGTCGCGTCAACAACATCTTTGACAACCGCTACTCCACCGTCGGCACCTTCTTCGACCGCGAAGCCTTGCCCAACTTCACCAATGGCGGCGCCGAGTTCACAGACCCGCGCTCGCTGAGTCCGGCCCGGCCGCGCGCGTTCTATGCGGGGATGCGGGTGACGTTTTAGGCGCGCCGAGATCCGGCTGCCTGCGCCCTGGCGGAGAGCGAGGCGGCTCAGGGCTTCGCACAGCCCTGCGCAGACAGCTTGCGTAAAATATCCCGCCTCCGGCATCATGGGCCCGGAGGCTCGCTTTGTCGTGTCATTGAAAAATCCGGACGCCGTCGCCGCGATCGTTGCGGCGCTCCGACACGTTTACGGTGACGAGGTCGCGCGCCTCATGCTCGTCGAGGGCATGAGCCTCGCCAACCTGATCGATGCGATGTTTTCCGCGCCCTTGACCCACCGCGAGGCGATCAGGGCCATCACCGACGGACTGGACGACTTCGTCATTTCGCCGGACCTCGGCCGCATGTGGCACCTCAGGTACATCTATGCCGACGAGCCCGGCTCTTTGCATGTCGTGGACATGGAGATCGCCACGCCCAGCGGTACGCTGGTGAGCAGGGACGTCTGGCTTCGCCTGTCGTCCTAGAGAGGCTGCTCACTTTCGCCGCGGCGACCCTTCCCGTAAGGGGACGTGAGCCGGGCCGGTTCTACTTCCGACTGATTGACACAATGTTCATGATTTGTTCTTATGCTGCACGTCCAGCCAAGGAGCGAGCCATGGACAACCGCATCAATGAAATCCGTAAGATCATCAGGGCATTACGTGTGAGCATGCGTGAGGCCGAGGCCATCATGCATGAGCAAATCAACCGGGACGAGGACTGCACCTTCGTGGCCGAGGAAGTCATGAAGATGCGGACCGTGATGAGCGGGCTCGTCCAGGAGCGGACCGCTCTCGGGGACACCGATCCGATCGTCGTCGCCAGCCTCTTCGTTCCACGCCGGCGGCCGGCGCCGCCGCGCATCGGTGTCGAGAAGCGCCGCCTCGTTCCGCCAAGGGAGGTGGCGCGGGCATGAAGGGAGAGAGGCCGACCTACTTCTCCGACATGCGGGAGCCGCCGGAGTTCCTGAAAGCTCTCGAGCACGCGCGGCGCCTGTCCTGCCTCGAAGGCTGGTGCCGCATGCACGTCGAGGCGATCCAGGTCGCGATCGATCAATACGCGGAAGCAGCTCTCGGCAATCGGGAGTTCTTCCTCAACAAGCCGCACAGCATCGGCGAGAGTCGCAGGAGCGGCGAGGTGCCGTGAGATCGCGGATTCCGTTGGATTTTCGTTTTCTTGAAGATGAATTTGCCGCGCAATTGACAAGCCAGGAGCCGGAGCGGGTTTACCCCCGGCTCAGCCGTTCTCTCAAAAATTCGATGAAGCGTTGCGTCTTGGCCGGAAGCAGTCTGGTCTCGGTGACGGCGTAGATGGTCATGGGCTGGCCCTGCCATTGCGGCATGATGCGGCGCAGCCGGCCGGCTGCAACTTCGTCGGCTACGATTTCCTGCGGCATGAACGCAATGCCCATGTCGAGCGTAGCGAGGCGGCGGAGCATGCCGATGCTGTTGAGATGAAAGCGGCCGTCGACATCGGCATCGACCGTTTGCGTTCCGCTCTGCAGCGTCCAGGTGCTCACTCTCGTCTGACAAAGGCATTGATGGCGCGCGAGGTCGGCTGGTTCGCGCGGCTCGCCGCTGAGTTCGAGATAGCGCGGCGAGGCGTAGAGATAGCCGTGCAGGCGCGCGAGCGGCCGCGCGATCATATGCGAGGCCTCGGATTCCCCGACGCGGATCGCCAGATCGTACGGCTCGGAAACGAGGTCGACGCGTCGCGGCGTCAGGTCGAATTCGAAATCGATCCCGGGATAGTGCTGCGCGAATTCGGTGATCAGCGGCGCGAGATAGGTGTTCGCGAAGTCTACCGGCAGTGAAACGCGCAGCAGTCCGCTCGGCTGCGCCAGCATCTCGCCGAGCTGCTCGTGCGCGAGGCGCGCTTCGTCGACGATGCGCTTGCAGCGCTCGAAATAGAGCTGGCCGGCTTCGGTCAATTCGATCCGGCGCGTCGTCCGGTTCAGCAGGCGAAGCCCGATTTCCTTCTCCAAGAGGCTGATCCGTCGCGACAGGGTCGAGTTGGGCATGTCGAGGGTCGCGGCGGCGCCCCGGAAGCTTCTGGCCTTCGCGACCTCCACGAAGAGCGCCATGTCATTCAACAGCTCCATGGAATTATTCCATATATGGATCAATTTGTTCCATCATACGGCATTTATTCCATCAGGTGGAAGCTCCATCTTCCTTCTCAGCATCATCGAGAAGGAACTCGCCGTGAATTCGCTCTTCAGTCCCGTCCGCGTCGGCGGACTAGACCTTCCCAACCGCCTGGTCATGGCGCCTATGACGCGCTCTCGCGCCGACGCCGATGGCGTTCCCGGCAGCCTCGCCGCCGAATATTACGCGCAGCGCGCCGGAGTTGGCCTGATCGTCACCGAGGGCACCCAGCCGTCCGATGACGGGCAGGGCTACATGACGACGCCGGGCATCTACACGCCCGCGCATGTCGTCGGTTGGCGCAAGGTGACCGACGCCGTGCACGCCAAGGGCGGACACATCTACATCCAGCTCATGCATGCCGGACGCATGTCGCATCCCGACAACACGCCGCATCACCGCCAGGGTGTGGCCCCGTCCGCGATCGCGCCTAACACACCGATGTTCACGCCGAAGGGCATGCAGGATATCCCGCAGCCACGAGCTCTCACGACCGACGAGGTGCGCCAGACCGTCGCCGACTTCCGCGATGCCGCGCGTCACGCCATGGCGGCGGGCGCTGATGGCGTCGAGATCCACGGTGCGAACGGGTATCTGGTCCAGCAGTTCATCGCGCCGAGCGCGAACACCCGGATCGACGCGTATGGCGGCTCGATCGAAAACCGTGCACGTTTCGCCGTCGAGGTTGCGGCCGCCATCGCCGCGGAGATCGGCGCGGACAACACAGCGATCCGCCTGTCGCCGGGCATCACGATGTGGGGCATCGACGAAGGCGCCGAGGGACCGGACCTCTATCGCCATCTGGTCGCCGAGCTCGACAAGCTCTCGCTCGCCTATCTTCACATCATGCATCAGGGCGACGATCACCTGCTCGCCGACCTCCGCCGACTGTGGCGCGGCAAGCTGATCGTGAACCGGCCGGGCCGTCCGCGCGATCGCATCGGTTCCGACGTCGCTGCGGGGCTGGCCGATCTGGAAGCGTACGGCCAGATGATCCTGGCGAATCCCGATTTTCTCGCGCGCCTGAAATCCGGTGCGCCGCTGAACGAGGCCGATCGGCGGACGTTCTTCGGCGGCGATGCCCGCGGGTACACCGACTATCCGGCATGGGACGCGGCTGCCGCCGTCTGAGGCCGGTCACCACATTTACCGGCGCTGCACCGCCGCGGCGGTGCGGAGCGCTCATATTCATCAATGCTTGCGGAAGGCACCTGAAGTGAAACGCGTGGAATTGGACAAGAGCCTGAACGTGAGCTTGCCGTCGCTCGACAGCCTCCGGCTCACTGGTGTGAATGTCGCGGTAATCGGCGGGACCGGCGGGATCGGTCGGGCACTCAGCCAGCAGCTTGCGGCCAGGGGCGCGAATGTCCTGGTCGTCGGTCAGACCTTCCGCGATCAGGAGGTGCCGCGCATCACCTTCATGAAGGCCGACCTCGGCTCGATGCGCGAGGCGAAGCGGATCGGCGCCGCGCTGCCCGCCGGAAACATCGACATTGTTGTCTTCACGACCGGCATCATGGCCGGCCCCAAACGCGAGGTGACATCGGAAGGCATCGAACGCGATCTTGCCGTCAGCTATCTGAGCCGCCTCGTCATCCTGAACGAGATCGCTCCGCGTCTCGGCAAGGATCGCGCCGGGACCGACATGAGGCCCCGGATCTTCGTCGTGGGATTCCCGGGCACGGATCAGAGGGCGAACGTCGACGATTTGAACTCGGAGCGGAGCTACAAACGCTTCGCGGCGCACTCGAACACCGTGGCCGGAAACGAGGTGCTTGCCCTCGATGCAGCCAGGCGCTTCCCCGGTATCGACGTGTTCGGTCTCAACCCGGGCTTCGTCAAGACCAACATCCGCGCCAATCTGCTCGGCCCGCGCGCGCTTTTCGCCGTCGTGGAATGGCTCGCCAGCTTCATGATGGTCGAACCGGACGTTTATGCCGAGCGCTTGATACCGCTCCTGGTGTCGCGCGATCTCGACGGCCGCAGCGGCGCGATGTTCGACAACAAGGCCAAGGCCATCCTGCCGAGCCCGTCGTCCACGGAGCCGTCCTATGCGGCCGCACTGATGGACGCTTCCGACAAACTGGTCAGTCGCGCGTTGGCGGGCCGGGCAGGTGAGGAAAAGAGGACATGATCATTCGGCGTCCAATTCCTGTCGCGTGATGGACCCGGCCCAGGCATGGCTCCGCCGTTGATCTAGATCAACGGCGTCGATCCCCTGATGATCACGTCTTACTGGGGGCGTGTGGCAACTCCCGCCGCCTATCGGTTCGCATGCGTCATGAGGAGGACATCATGCATCGCAGCAAGCATCGTTCGATCAAGTCCGCGACAGCTGCAGGCCTCGCAGCCAGCGCTCTGTTGGGACTGGCAAGCCTCACGCTCAGTCCGACGCCGGCCGAAGCGGTGGTCTATTGCCAGTACATCGATTATCCGCCGAGCTGCGTCGCCCGGGCCGGCGTCGTGCTCCGGCCGCGTCCCGTGGCCCGCGCTGCGGTGCGCGCCGGCACGGCGAGCGCAACCAATCTGAACGGCGGCGTCAATCGCGTCGGCGTGCGGCGGTAGAAAACCGCCCTCGAGCTAGCGAACCGGCGTCGCGGAATGCGCGCGCGTGTCGGCGTCACAGGCGTGCCATGTTTTCTTTACCGGTGGGAAACCATGTCAAAAGATCCGAAAACTTTAACGAAACTGCCGGGCTGTCTCCGCGTCATTTCGTCGGAGGGCCCATCTGATGACAGAGCGCCAGTTGAAAGAGCGGGAATTCCAGATCGCGCGTTACCGGCGTTTGGAGCGGGAAGTCACCGACCCGCTTGCCGCGTGCCTGCTTCACAGCATCATCGAGGAGCTTGAAGAGGAGCTGCGCAGGGACGTCCCGGATTGTCACGGGCCGCGTGATTAACGCTTCCTTAGCGCTGTTCATGCGGATTGTTGGTGTGGGACTACCAAGGGGAGACTGCTCCCATGCTGAAGGACGGCACCTACGCGGCTTGGTACAAGACGCCGATCGATCAGGGCACCGGGATTGTGCATGTCGCGGATGGCCAGATCTGGGGCCGCGACAGCCTGATGACCTATCACGGCTCCTGCAAGGTGGACGGAGATCGCTTCACCGCAACCGTGTCGACGAAGCGTCATACCGACGGACGTGCAACGGTCTTCGGTATCGAGGACGAGCTGACGCTGGACATCGAGGGCAGCTGCCCTGGCAAGATCGCGACCTACACGGCGACGGCACAACAAGTGCCGGGAATGGTTCTCCATGGTACGCTCATTCTGACGGAGCAGCAGCCGCCGGCGTCCGAGCAAACCGAGCGGGTGCCGGCGTTCGATCCCGGCAAGCTTCCAAAGCTGCCGAAGCGCCCGCGCTGACTGCAGCGTGCTCCATGTCTCCAAGACGAAGCTACGCCAGCAATCCGTCGAGATCGGAATAGATGACGTCGGCGGTGCGCTGATAGTGCTGCTGAAGCAGACGCACGGCCTGCTCGCTGTCCCTGGCGAGAACCGCCTGGAGGATATCGCTGTGCTCGGCACCGACCTTGCGCGCGGGATAGGCCTTTGCAATCGACATCATGCGATATCGATAGAGCCGGTCGGCGAGCTGCTCGCAGAAGCCGAGCAGGGGGCGTGAACCGCAAAGTCCGATCAGCGTCGCGTGGAAGGCGCGGTGCACCTTCTCCCAATCCGGATTGTCCTCGAATGTGTCGGGCTTGAGCGAGCGCGGCGTACGATCGAGCCGGTGATGTGCAACCAGCAGAGCCTCTTCCCAGGCTTGGGTGGCATTCTGCATGGACTCGCGTAGCGCCAGACCCTCGACCCAGCACCGCGTCTTGGTCAGCTCCTGGAGCTCTTCCTTGCTGACCTCCTTCACATAGAAGCCGCGCTGCTCCATGCCGACGACGAACTCTTCGGTGGTCAGGCGGTTGAGCGCCTCGCGCAGCGGGGTCTGTCCGACATTGTACTGCTCCATCAGGAAGCGCGACTGCAGCTTGCGTCCGGGCTCGAGCCGCGTTGTCAGGATGTCGGCCTTGAGGCGCGCGTAGATCGTGGTCGCCAGCGTTGCCGGCTGGTCCACCCTCTGGCTGGGCAGGTCAGTGCTCATGGGGCATCCATCAGAATCTCCAGCACTTATGTACATTAGCAGATCTAGAGCCAACTATTTATAAATTTTTGCTTTACGTGAGATTTTGTACATATTAATGAGGTGACGTTCGCCTTTCCTGACCAAGGAAACCCAATGTCCGACTTTCCGGTGACGGCCCTGCGCAGCGTCGAAATCACGACGCCGCAGCTTGCCGGCTCGGTCGAGTTCTACAGCAAGGTCTGGGGCCTCGACGTCGCGGCGGAAGCGGACGGCACGGTGTACCTTGCCGCGACGGGCAGCGACTTCCACGTCCTCGAGCTCACGCCGGGCGAGGCGACATCGCTCCGCAAGATCAGCTTCCGCGCCCGCTCGCACGATGATCTGCGCCGCCTGTTCGCGCGTGCGCGGCAAGCCGGCTGTGAGGTGATCAGTCCACCCGCACCGTCGCCGGCGCCGTCGGGCGGGACAAGTTTCGTGGTTCGCGAAGCGCAGGGATGCGTCATCGAGTTCGTTCATGGCGATCGCACCAGGCCGGCGCGCGTGATCGCCGATCGCCCCGAGCGGCTGGCGCACGTCAACATCAACAGCGCCGACATCGAAAAGCTCTCCGCATTCTATCAGGAGATCCTGGGATTCCGGCTGTCGGATCGATCCAAGCTGATGGCGTTCCTGTGCTGCAACAGCGATCACCACGCGATCGTGCTTGCGGAGGCCCCTCGCAGCGGTCTCAACCACGTGGCTTTCCTCATGCCTGATCTGGAGTCCGTCATGCGCGGCTCCGGCCGCATGGTGGACCACGGTTATCCCATTGGCTGGGGCGTCGGCCGTCACGGCCCGGGCGACAACGTGTTCGCCTACTTCGTCGATCCGGCAGGTGCCGTGATCGAATACACCGCCGAGGTCCTGCAGATCGACGACAGCTACGTCGCGAAAGGACCGAGCGACTGGGTCTGGCCTCCGGGACGAACCGATCAGTGGGGCATCGCCCCGCCGAAATCGGAGGCCTGTAAAGCGGCGCAGCTTGCCGTTCCCTTCGGGGCGCCGCGCGCATGACGGACACGGCCGGTGCCATCGACTACGACGTGCTCGTCGTCGGCTTCGGACCGACCGGCGCCGTTGCCGCAGGCCGGCTCGGCCGCCTCGGTCATCGCACGCTGGTCATCGACCGGCTGACCGACGTGTACGACAAGCCGCGCGCGATCGCGCTCGATCACGAAATTTTCCGTCACTTCGACAATATGGGGCTCACTGATGCGATCTCGCCCTATATCGAGCCTTTCACCGCATCGGAGCATTTTGGCGTCGACGGCCAGTTGATCCGCCGCATCGACATGGTCGCAAAACCCTATCCGCTCGGCTACACGCCGAGCATGGTGTTCAGCCAGCCCGCGGTCGAGGCCGGGCTGCGCCGCCACGCGACGGGCTTTTCCAACGTGCGGGCCGAGCTCGGCGTCGAGCTGCTCGATCTCGTGCAAACGCCCGATCGCGTCGAGGCGCGTTTGAAGGACAGCGATGGACGGCACCGTTCCGTGACGGCGCGCTACGTGCTCGGCTGCGATGGCGCATCGAGCACCGTGCGTCAGATCGCAGGTCTCGCGCTCGAGGATCTCATCTTCGATGAACCCTGGCTGGTGGTCGACGTGCGCGTAAACGAGAACGCGCTTGCCCGCCTGCCACAATGCTCCGCGCAGTTCTGCAATCCGGCGCGTCCCGTGAGCTTCCTGATCGGCCCGAAGAACCATCGCCGCTGGGAGATCATGCTGCTGCCGGGCGAAGATGCGCGGCAGATGGAGCGGCCCGACAATGTCTGGAAGCTGCTCGCGCCCTGGCTCACACCAAATGACGGGGAATTGTGGCGGGCGGCCTCCTATCGCTTCCACGCCCTCGTTGCCGCCGATTGGCGCAACGGCAGGATCCTGATCGCCGGCGATGCCGCGCATCAGCAGCCTCCCTTCATCGGCCAGGGCATGTGCCAGGGCCTTCGCGATGCCACGAACCTCGTCTGGAAGCTGGATCGGGTGCTCAAGGGCGTCTCCTCCGACAGCCTGCTCGACAGCTACACAATTGAACGCAAGCAGCACGTCATCGAGCTGACCGGCAAGATCAAGGCGATCGGCCAGTCGATCTGCGAGCGCGATCCGGCGGCCGCCCGCCGGCGCGATGCGCAAATCCTGGCCGATGGCGGCGGCAAGCCGCTGCTCCTGACGCGGCAGGAAATCATTCCGCCGCTCCGCGCAGGATGTCTGTCACACCACGAGATGCCGGCGCGCGGCACGCTGTTTCCGCAACCGCGCATCGCGAGCGGCCGTACGACCCGCTTGCTGGACGAAGTGACCGGTGTCGGCTGGCGCGTGTTGATCGACGGCCGCAGCAATGATGCCGCTTCGATGCTCTCGCTCTGCACCGCGCGCCCGGACCTATCGCCAGCGGTAGTCGCGCCTGCCGGCGCAGGGCTGCCGAATGCGCTCGAAGAGACCGAGGGCGTACTCGCGAATTGGTTCGACCGTCACGCCGTCATCGCCGCGATCGTTCGGCCCGACCATTATGTCTTCGGAACCGCGCGCAATGCCACCGAGCTCGGCGAGCTCTTAGCCGAGATCGATTTGCGTCGTCGCGACATTCCGGCCGAGCAAGACAAAATTCCCGATCTGAAAATGGAGAGAACCCCGTGAAACTAGCCACCGTAGCGATCGACGGCCGCACCACCTGGGGCATTGTCGAAGGCGAGACCTTCTTTGATGTCGGCGCTACGCTCAAAGCGCGCTATGCCGATCTCAAGGCTGCCATCGGCGCCGGCTTCGCCGGCGTTGCGGATGCAAAGTCCTCCGCCGCCGCCGTTCCGACCTCAAAAGTCATTTGGCTGCCGGTCATCCCGAACCCCGACAAGATCCTCTGCGTGGGCCTGAATTACGAGACCCACCGCAAGGAGACCGGCCGCGCCGAGGTCGAACATCCCACCATCTTCTCGCGCTATGCCAACAGCCAGACCGGACATCTGCAGCCGATCGTGCGGCCGCGCGTCTCGACCCACCTCGATTTCGAAGGCGAGCTCGCGGTCATCATCGGCAAGGCGGGCCGCTACATCTCCCGCGCGGACGCCATGAACCACGTCGTGGGCTATTCCTGCTACAATGACGGCAGCATCCGCGATTTCCAGCGTCATACGCATCAATTCACGCCGGGCAAGAATTTTCCGGATACCGGCGCATTCGGGCCCTGGATGATGACGCCGGACGAGCTCGGCCCGCTCAGTGAGCTCAAGCTCCAGACCCGCCTCAATGGACAGGTCATGCAGGAAGCGCTGATCAAGCAGATGATCTTCGATATCCCGCGCCAGATCGAATACTGCTCGACCTTCACCCGGCTCGAGCCCGGCGACGTCATCGTCAGCGGAACGCCGGGGGGCGTCGGTTCACGGCGCGAGCCGCCGCTCTGGATGAAGCCCGGCGATGTCGTCGAGATCGAGGTCGAACGCCTCGGCGTGCTCAGGAATGTCGTCGCAGACGAAGCCTGATCGAGCGGCCGCAGCCGGCGACGGCTGCGGCCTGCGAGCGACCAATAAAGGCCCGCAAAGCGGCATCTCCAGGGAGAAACACCATGTCCGGACTATCGCGTCGCCTGCTGCTCGCCGGCTTTGCACTTTGCTTCTCTCTTCCGGCCTTGGCGCAGTCGTGGCCGCAGAGACCGGTGACCGTCGTCGTGCCGCAGCCGGCGGGCAACAGCCCGGACGTGATGTGTCGCCTCATCACCGAAAAGCTCTCGCGGGCCTTCGGACAGCAGTTCGTCGTCGAGAATCGTCCGGGTGCCGCAAACCTCGTCGGCACGCAGGCGGTCGCCCGTGCGGCTCCGGACGGCTACACGTTCCTGTTCGCCACATCGGCCGCGCTCGTCACCAATCCCTATACGTTCAAGAAGCTTCCCTATGATCCCGTGAAGGACTTCGTGCCCGTCGCGATGGTGGCCAAAAGCAATCACGTCCTTCTCGTCAATCCCGAGGTGAAGGCCAATACGCTGCCGGAATTGATCAAGCTGGAAAAATCGGCACCGGGTTCGCTAAGCCTCGCCGTCGACGGTGCGCGCAACCTCTCGGGCCTGATTGCTCAAGCCATCAACAAGAACGCCGGAACCAGCTTTGTCCTCATCCCCTACAACACGACCACGAATGCGGTGCAGGACGCCATCTCAGGCCGTATCCAGGTGACGATCCAGGCGGCATCCATCGCCGAGGCCTTCGTCAAGGCAGGGACGCTTCGACCGGTCGCCGCTGCCGGAGCCAGGCGGATCGAGTCCCTGCCGGACGTTCCCGCGATCGCGGAGACGCTGCAGAGCGTCGATCTCCAGGGCTGGTTCATGTTCATGGCGCCGGTCGGCACGCCCGCCGACATCGTCGAAAAACTGAGTGCCGAGATTGCACGCGCCCTGGAATCGTCCGAGGTGCGCGAGCGCGCGCCCACCCTCGGCTTCGATGTCCGTATTGGCGATGCGGTGACGCCTGCGGGTGCAAAGCGCTTCCTCGACGACCAGCTCGCCTCGTCCGGCAAGATTATCCAGGGGCTCGGCATCGAGCCTGAATAGAGCGCTGCGGTGCGGGGCGCTCTTCTGCATTTTTGCATCGTCAACTTCTGCCTCCACTGCTTCTCAAATTGCCCGCGACCGGTCATTGTGCGGCTGCAACAACTCCTCGGGAGCAGCATCACATGTCGGACAAGGTCTCGCGTCGCCAGTTTGCCGCGCTGGCGGGATTGTCCGCGGCAGCAATCGCAAATCCTCTGGACGGCGCCGACGCCAAACCCGCAGCAGCGGCGCCGCGTAGCGACACCGGCTTTCCGACGGGCTTCGTCTGGGGCACGGCGACCTCGTCCTACCAGGTCGAGGGCGCGGTCAACGAGGGCGGGCGAGGGGCCTCGATCTGGGACAAGTTCGTGCGCATTCCCGGCAAGATCGAGGACGGCTCGACCGGCGACCGCGCCAACGAGCACTACCATCGTTACAAGGAGGACATCGCGCTCATCAAGGAGCTCGGCTGCAAGGCCTATCGCTTCTCGATCGCCTGGCCGCGGGTGTTTCCGGATGGCGACGGCAAGCCGAACGCCAATGGGCTCGACTTCTACAATCGGCTCATCGACGAGCTGCTCAGGAACGGCATCGAGCCGTGGGCGACGCTCTATCATTGGGACCTGCCGCAATCGCTGCAGGACCGCTTCGGCGGCTGGCGCTCGACCGAGACCTGCAAGATCTTCGGCGACTATGCGGCCTATGTCGCCGAGCACCTGACGGACCGGGTCAAGAACGTGTTCACGCTGAACGAGAGCGGCCGCTTCGTGCAGTTCGGCTACGGCCTCGGCATCGACGCGCCCGGCGTGACGCTGCCGCAACGAGAGGTCAACCAGGTCAGGCACAACAGCGCGCTCGCACATGGGATCGCGGTGCAGGCGGTGCGGGCCCATGGCCGTCACGGCACGAGGGTCGGACCTGCCGAGAATATCGACGTCTGCGTTCCCGCGATCGATACGCCCGAGCATGTCCGCGCCGCCGAGATCGCGCTGCGCGAGATGAATGCCGGCTATCTCAACGTCATCATGACGGGTCAGTATACCGACGCCTTCCTGAAATATGCCGGCGCCGACGCGCCGAAATACACCGACGCCGAGCTGAAGATCATCTCCTCGCCGGTCGACTTCCTCGGCCTCAACATCTACGCGCCGCAGAACTATGTGGTGCCGTCGCAGGAGGGCGCGGGCTTCATGCCGCTGCCGATCCCGAAATCGTTCCCGCACATGAGCTCGGACTGGCTGCGCATCGCGCCCGAGACGATGTACTGGGTGCCGAAGCTCGCGGCCAAGATCTGGAAGACGGATGCGATCTACATCACCGAGAACGGTACCTCCGGTGACGACGTGGTCACGCCCGACGGCAAGATCTACGACACCGACCGCATCATGTACCTGCGCAACTATCTCGCCCAGCTGCAGCGCGCCACCGCCGAGGGCGTACCGGTGCGCGGCTATTTCCTCTGGAGCCTGATGGACAATTTCGAATGGGTGTTCGGCCTCAGCAAGCGCTTCGGCCTCTACCACGTCAACTTCGACACCCAGGTCCGCACGCCCAAGCTCAGCGCGAGCTTCTATCGCAACGTGATCGCGAAGAACGCCGCGGGGGTGTAACTCTTCTCCCTCTCCCGTTCTTACGGGGAGAGGGCAGGGATGAGGGGCTCTCTCCGCGAGTCCATCTGTCACCGTCCTTGCCGAAGCTCCCCCTCACCCGGATTTTCCGCTGCGCGTAAAATCCGGCCTCTCCCCGCAGGCGGGGAGAGGCGAAGGAAGGCCGCGCCACATTGACTCCACTCTCCCCCTGATTCAAAACCGTCCTCAACACTCATAACAAGAGGACAACGCCCATGACCGACGCGCTGATCATCGATGCCTGCCGCACCCCGCGAGGCGTCGGCAAGGCCGGCAAGGGAGCACTGTCGGGCATTCATCCGCAGCAGCTCGGTGCAACCGTGCTGCGTGCGCTCGCCGACCGCACCGGCATCAATACCGCCGATGTCGACGACATCGTCTGGGGCTGCAGCGCGCAGGTCGCAACGCAAAGCGGCGATCTCGGCCGCATGTCGGCGCTCGATGCCGGCTATGACGTGCGCGCCAGCGCGGTGACGCTGGATCGCTTCTGTGGCTCCGGCATCACCAGCGTCAACATGGCGGCCTCCTCGATCATGGCGGGCGCCGAAGACCTCGTCATCGCCGGCGGCTGCGAGATGATGTCGATGGAGGGGCGGCGCGGCGGCGGTCCGATGATGATGGACAGCGGCAATCTGCGCCTGCGGGCAAGGCATCCGCAGTCGCATCAGGGCGTCTGCGCCGACGCGATCGCGACTCTCGAAGGCATCACGCGACATGACGTCGACGCGCTCGGGCTCGAAAGCCAGAAGCGCGCCGCGCATGCGATGGCGAACGGCCATTTCAAGAAGAGCCTCGTGCCGGTGCACCGCGAGGACGGCAGCCTCGCGCTCGACCATGAAGAATATCCGCGGCCGCAGACCACGATGGAGGGCCTCAGCAGCCTGAAGCCGGCGTTTCCAGCGATTGCCGACTATGCGCTCGACGACAAGGGCACGACCTATCGCGGCCTGATCCTGCAGAAATATCCGGATCTGAAGATCGACTTCGTGCATCACGCCGGCAACTCGTCCGGCGTCGTCGACGGCGCCGCCGCGATCCTGCTGGCGTCGCCCGCCTATGCCAGGGCGCATGGCCTTAAAGCGCGCGCCCGCGTGGTGGCGATGGCGAATATGGGGGATTCGCCGACCCTGATGCTGAACGCGCCGGTGCCGGCGACGCGCAAGGTGCTGGCGAAGGCAGGCCTCTCCATCGACGACATCGATCTGTTCGAGATCAACGAGGCCTTTGCGGTGGTGGCGGAAAAATATATCCGCGACCTCAAGCTCGACCGCGCCAAGGTCAACGTCAATGGCGGCTCGATTGCGCTCGGCCATCCCATCGGCGCGACCGGCTCGATCCTGATCGGCACCGTGCTCGACGAACTCGAGCGGCGCGATTTGAAGCGCGGTCTCGTCACCATGTGCGCCGCCGGCGGCATGGCGCCCGCCATTATCATCGAGCGCGTCTAGCTGTCTTCTCTTCATCTCTCCCCGTGAAAACGGGGAGAGAGAGCGGTTGCAGTGCGATCCAACCCTTATTTTCTAGGGTGAAACGCACCCCTCCTCGCATAAAGAGGCCGGTCGTCGCTTGTCGAAAGCCGCGAATCAGCTTTAGCAAGGCTGCGTGCGGGCCTTTGAAACAAGGTAAAATCCGCTGCCCGAGGCTTCTTTCGCTCCGGAAGTAGCTAAAAAGCAGGGTTTTTTGCCACAGGGGGCCAAAAAAGCCCGTAAAATCGCGACAAAACTGTGCAGAAGGCTATAGGCCTTCGCCGCTTGGTCTAATATGCAACCGGCAACGAATCAGAGGAGACACGATGCCAGCCCAAATGTCCAAATCGCAGTTGATCGAAAAGATTGCGACCGCCACCGAGCTTTCCAAGCGCGACGTCAAGAGCGTCATGGAGACGCTGACCGACGTCGGCCACAAGGAGCTCAAGAAGAACGGCCTGTTCCTGGTGCCGGGCTTCGCCAAGTTCGTGGTCATCAAGAAGCCCGCGACCAAGGCGCGCAAGGGCACCAACCCGTTCACGGGTGAAGAGATGATGTTCAAGGCCAAGCCGGCCCGGAAGATCGTCCGCGCCCGCCCGGTCAAGGCTGCCAAGGACGCCGTGGCCTGATAAACGCAAAGGCCCCCTCGCAACGAGGGGGCCTTTTATTTGGGGCAGCCGCGGGGGCTTGAGACGGAGGGGCTCAACCCTTGCGGCGCTTCACCCGGACCGGGATCGGCTGAAGCCGCGGCCCGGGGCCTGCGAGCGCATCGCGAACCCGGTCGATGGCGCGATCGAGCAGCTGGCGCAGCCGCTGCGTCTTGCGTGATCTCTTGGCCTTCTCCAGCAGTTTCTTCATCGCATCACTCCGCCGCTTCGACCTTCGCACCGGCTTGGGCTTCCGCCGGCTCGAGCGCTGCGGCGATGGCCTCGTCGACGCGCTCAAGCCAGATGAATTCGAGGTTGTCCCGCGCGCTCTTCGGGATGTCGTCATAGTCCCGCTTGTTGCGCGCCGGCAGCATCACCCGCTTCAGCCCGGCAGCGGCCGCAGCCACCACCTTCTCCTTGATGCCGCCGACCGGCAGCACCAGGCCGCGCAGCGAGATCTCGCCGGTCATCGCGGTGTCGCTGCGCACCGTACGGTTGGTGAGCAGGGACGTCAGCGCCGTGAACATCGCCACACCCGCGCTCGGCCCGTCCTTCGGGGTTGCACCCGCGGGGACGTGAACGTGGATGTCGCTCTTCTCGAACACCGACTGATCGATGCCGAGCTGCGGCGCCTTGCTCTTCACCAGCGTCAGCGCCGCCTGCACGCTCTCGCGCATGACCTCGCCGAGCTGGCCGGTCAGGATCATGCCGCCGCGGCCGGGCACGCGCGAGGCCTCGATGAACAGGATGTCGCCGCCGACCGGTGTCCAGGCAAGGCCGGTGGCCACGCCCGGAATGCTGGTGCGCTGCGCGATCTCGCCCTCGAAGCGCGGCTGGCCGAGCACGGTGCCGATGTCCTTCGTCGTCACCACGACCTTCGCAGCGGTGCCTTCGGCGACCTGCACCGCGGCATGCCGGAACACTTTTCCGATCTCGCGCTCGAGGTTGCGCACGCCGGCTTCGCGGGTGTAGCCCTTGACGATCAGCTTCAAGGCCTCCGGCTCGATCTCGGCCTGCTCGGCCGAGAGGCCATTGGCCTCCAGCTGCCGTCGCACCAGATAGCGCCGCGCGATCTCCAGCTTCTCGTCCTCGGTGTAACCGGCGAGGCTGATCAGCTCCATGCGGTCCAGCAGCGGACCCGGAATCTGGTCCAGCATGTTGGCGGTCGCGATGAAGACGACGCGCGACAGATCGAAGGGCACGCCCAGGTAGTTGTCCCGGAACGTCCCGTTCTGCTCGGGGTCGAGCACCTCCAGCATGGCAGCGGAGGGATCGCCCTGCACGCCACGGCCCATCTTGTCGATCTCGTCCAGCATCATGACGCAGTTGCGGCTGCCCGCCTTCTTGATGCCCTGGATGATGTTGCCGGGCAGCGCGCCGATATAGGTGCGCCGGTGACCGCGGATCTCGGCCTCGTCATGCACGCCGCCTAAGCTGACGCGCACGAAGGGGCGATCCATCGCACGGGCGATGGACTGGCCGAGCGAGGTCTTGCCGACGCCGGGCGGGCCGACGAAGCACAGGATCGGGGCCTTGCCCTGCGGGGCGAGCTTGCGCACCGCCAGATATTCGATGATCCGGCTCTTGATCTTCTCCAGGCCGAAATGATCGGCGTCCAGGATGCGCCGCGCCTCCTTGATGTCGATCGGCTTCTCCGCGGGCAGCGCCCAGGGCAGCTCGATCAGCCAGTCGAGATAGGTGCGGACCATGCCGGCTTCGCCGGCGGCCTCGGGCATGCGCTCGTAGCGGCGCAGCTCCTTCTTGGCGTGCGCCTCCGCTTCCGGCGGCATGTTGGCCTTGGCGATGGCGGCGGTCAGCTCGGTGACCTCGGCCGCCTTGCCGTCGCCTTCGCCGAGCTGACGCTGGATGGTTGCCATCTGCTCGCGCAGGATCGCCTCGCGCTGCCGCTCGTCGAACGTGGCGCGGGTTTTCTGGCCGATCTCGTTGCTGATGCGCAGCACCTCCAGCCGCTCGGCCAGGTGCTTCGACACCTTCTCGACGCGCAAGGCGAGGTCGATGGTCTCCAGCACCTCCTGCTTGTCCTGCGGCTTGATGTCCATAAACGACGTCGCCAGGTCCGCCAGCGCGCCGGGCGCGGTGGTGCCCTGGAACATCCCAACCAGCTCGGGCGGCGCTTGCGGCAGCAGCTCGATCGCCTCGATCGCCTGGCGCTGCAGGTTCAGCGCCCGCGCCTCGATCTCGGGCGAGCTCGTGGTCGGCTCGGGGATCTGCTGGATCCGCGCGGCCGGGAACGGCGTCCCCGGCAGGAAGTCGAGGATGCGCGCGCGTTGCACGCCCTGGCAGACGATGTGATGGGTGCCGTCGGGCGCGGTGATGTAGCGCACGATGTTGGCGATGGTCGCGACGCGGTAGAGGTCGTCCGGCCCGGGCTCCTCGATCTCGGGGCTGCGCTGCAGGACGATGCCGACCGGCCGCTGCTCGCGCAGCGCCTGCTGCGCGGCGGCGATGGACTTCGCCCGGCCGATCGCGATCGGCGCGATGGCGCCGGGGAACAGCACCATCTCGCGCACGGGAATGATGATCAGCGCGTCCTCGGGGATCTTCACGTCCGAGCCGTTTTGGGAATTGGTCTGTGCGTTATTCATCTGTTCGGTGGCCATGATCGACCTCAGGATTTGGCGAGGCGCAGTGCGACGCAGCCGTCCATCACGAAGCGGCTGATGGCGTAGCGGCCGAGGGGGAGCGCGATGCGCCGCTCGAAGCGGCCCTGTGGCAGCTCGAGCCGGTGGATGCGGGCGTTGCGAAGCTCCGGCGGCAGCGTGCGCTGGCCGGAGATCACGAGCACGCCGTCATGGATGACCGTCTCGACATTGTCCGGATTGACGCCGGGAAGCGCGACCAGGATCAAAAGCTCATGCTCGGTCTCGAGCACGTCGATCGGCGGCTCCCAGCAGGCTTCCTGGCGGCCGAACTGGTGCCGCAGCCGTTCGGCGCGGGTCAGCGAGTCCAGGGCTTCGGACAGCATCCAGTCGAGGGGATTTTTGGGTTGCATGATGCGGACTCGGGGCTGGGAAAGCCTGCATATGGGGCTGGTTCCCGGGAAATCCAGTGCAGTGGCGCTGACGTGCCATGCGCCATCGTGCGATCCAACAAGCGAACGCCGCGGCTCGGCCGCGGCGTTCTGTCGTGAGAGCGCGGCGCAGCATCAGGCAGCGGCGCGATACTCGTCTTCCGCTTCGAGGTTGATGACGGAGGTGGCAAGCTCCGTCAGCGAGCGATCGGTCGCCTCTTCCTCGTCCAGCGTCTCCTGGAGCAGCCTTGCTGCGTCCTGCATGCCGAGCTCCTCGGCCCAGGTGCGCAGCGTGCCGTAGCGGGAGATCTCGTAATGCTCGACCGATTGCGCCGCTGCAAGCAGGCCGGCGTCGAGGGCGGGGGCTCCCTTGAACTCCTTCATGATCTCGGCGCCCTCGTCCGCGATGCCGTTGATGGCCTCGCAGGGCTTGCCGCGTGCGGGCTTGCCCAGCATCTTGAAGATCTGGTCGAGACGTTTGACCTGACCCTGGGTCTCGCGCAGATGCTTGTTGAAGGCAGCGGTGAGGTCCTTCGACTGCGCGGCCTTGGCCATCTTGGGCAGGGTCTTGATGATCTTGTTCTCGGCGAAATAGATGTCCTTCAGCGTTGCCAGGAACAGGTCGCTGAGCATCTTCGGCGCCTGACGCGGCCGGCGCGCCGCGGTCTTCTTGCTCGTGCGTTTCTTCGCTCGTTTGGCCATTGGTCCTCCTCTCGAGATGACACGGGAAGGCATGCCCTTCCTCGATCCTCAGGCGATCAAGAGTCGGGATCGGCAAATGTTCCTCGCGAAGGCGGCCGCGAGCCGCTATGGCTTCCTGCCTGAGCTACGCCAGAGACGCTTTCCAATGCTCGACTTCGCCCTGTCCGCCTTCGTGACGCTGCTGCTGGTGGTCGATCCGGTCGGCCTTGCGCCGGCGTTCCTGGCCGCGACTTCCGGCATGCCCGACAAGGTCAAGCGGACGATCGCGCTGCGCGCGCCGCTGATCGCGGCCTCGATCCTGGTCGTGATCGCGCTGGTCGGAAACTGGCTGCTGCGCCAGCTCGGGATCGGCATCCCCGCCTTCCAGATCGCCGGCGGGCTGCTGCTGTTCGGCGTCTCCTACCAGATGATCTTCGGCGATCGTCCGCATCGCGAGGCCCGCGAGGCCGACAAGGCGACCTCGGAGCACGCGTCCGACGTCGCGGTGTTTCCCCTGGCCATCCCCATGATGGCCGGCCCCGGCGCGATCGCGACCACGCTGCTCCTGTCGGGCGACGCCGGCTACGGTGCGAGGCTTGTGATCATCATCGCGATCGTGCTCGCGGTTTGCCTGCTCTGCATGCTCTGCTTTCTCTCCGCGAGCCTGATCGCCCGCACCCTCGGGCGCACCGGAAACGCGGTGCTCTCGCGTGTGCTCGGCATGCTGCTCGCGGCCTATTCGGTGCAGTTCGTGATCAACGGCGTTGCGGCTGTCCGGGCGAGCCTGGCGTAGGCCTGCGACAATCTGTTAATTCGTTGATTTTACGGTCTATTTCGAGAAAGAGCGCGCGCGCCGTCCAGATGGCGGACGGACCGGTCGCTTTCGCTTGCACTGCCATGTTGCTTTGACGTACTTCCCCTTCACCAGCGCCAGGAAATCGGGATGTCGATGACAGCGGACGAGCTCGCCAAGAGACAGGCCATCATCGACGCCTGTCGCCGCATGAACGCGCTCGGCATCAACCAGGGTACCTCAGGCAATATCAGTGTCCGGCATGCGGACGGGCTTCTGGTCACGCCGACCAGCGTACCCTATGACGCCATGACGCCGGACCAGATCGTGTTCATGGCGATGGACGGCTCGCACGCGCGCCAGCAAAAGCCGTCCAGCGAGTGGCGCTTCCATCGCGACATCCTGAAGTCGCGGCCCGACGTCAACGCCGTCGTCCACGCCCATCCGACCTATTGCACCATCCTGGCGATCATGGGCATGGCGATCCCGCCCGTGCACTACATGATTGCTGCTGCCGGCGGCGACAGCATCCGCTGCGCGCCCTATGCCACCTTCGGAACGGAGGAACTGTCCGAACATGCGGTGCGGGCGCTGGAGGGACGGCTCGCCTGCCTGCTCGACCATCACGGCATGATCGCGATCGGCAGGACGCTGGACAAGGCGATGTGGCTCGCCGTCGAGGTCGAGACGCTGGCGCGGCAATATCACGGCTGTCTTCAGATCGGACAACCGCCGCTGCTTTCCAGTGACGAGATCGAACGGGTCCGCCAGCGCATGGCCGGCTACGGCCTGTCGGAAGGGTAGGGCGGGCAAAAGGTGTTCGTACGGATCAGGCATCTCGTCGATCGCAAGGGAACCAACCGCACCATGGTTCGGCTGCGCGCGCTGCTGCGCAGCAACGAATTCTACCTGATCCCGCTGGCGCTCGTGATCGGCACGCTCGCCGGCGCCGTCGTGACGCTGATGGCCGAGATCGCCCAGATCGCCCATGTGGTGATCTACGGCATTCCCGTCGACGTTCGCCTCTCGGCCAATGCGCGCGTGAGCCCTTGGGCCGCGCTGCTCGCACCTGCGCTCGGCGGGTTGGCGCTCGGCATCATGGAATGGTCGCGGCGGCGGATGAAGATCTCCAACGCGGTCGACCCTATCGAGGCCAACGCGCTGCGCGGCGGCAATCTCTCGATGCGCGACAGCGTGGTGGTCTCGAGCCAGACGCTGATCTCCAACGGCTGCGGTGCGTCGGTCGGCCTCGAGGCCGGCTATACCCAGATCGGCTCCGGCATCGCCTCGCTGCTCGGCAAGTTCTTCAATCTGCGCCGCAACGATCTGCGCCTGATGGTCGGCTGCGGTGCGGCCGCCGCGATTGCAGCCGCGTTCGGTGCGCCGATCACCGGCGCCTTCTACGCCTGCGAGCTGATCGTCGGCGTCTATTCGGTCGGCAGCGCCGCGCCGATCCTGGCGGCCTCGCTCGCCGGCGCGCTGACCGCGCAATGGCTCGGCGGCGCGCCGTATTCATTGGAGATACCCAAGGTCAGCGCCGTCGGCGTCGAGCAATATCTGGCGCTGATCGGGCTCGCCCTCATCACCAGCGGCGTCGGCATTGCCGTGATGCGTTCCTCGCCGATGTTCGAGCGTCTGTTCGCCTGGCTGCCGGTCTGGCTGCGTCCGGTGTTCGGCGGCCTCATCGTCGGCGGCTTTGCGATTGTCACGCCGCAGGTGCTGGCGGCCGGCCACGGCGCCATGGTGCTCGATCTGTTTCACGACATGACGATCGGCCTGATCGCGCTGATCATCGCCCTGAAAGTGACGGCGTGCCTGATCTCGCTGGCCTCGGGCTTCCGCGGCGGCCTGTTCTTCGCCTCGCTGTTCGTCGGCAGCCTGATCGGAAAATTCTTCGCCGAGCTGCTGGAACTGATCAGTCCGAACTTCGTGATCGATCCGCTGGTGGCGATGCTGACGGGCATGGCGACGCTCGGCGTCGCCATCGTCGGTGGGCCCCTGACGATGTCGTTCCTCGTGCTCGAGATGACCCGCAATGTCGACGTCACCGCCGTGGTGCTGGCCGGCTGCATCGTCACCTCGATCTGCGTGCGCTTCATGTTCGGCCACTCCTTCTCGACCTGGCGCCTGCATCTGCGCGGCGAGACCATCCGCAGCGCCAACGACGTCGGCTGGCTGCGCAATCTCACCGTCGAGCGCCTGATGCGCTCCGACGTCGGCAAGGTGCCGTCGACCACGACGATCGCGGCTGTGCGCCGCGAATTCGCGCTGGGGTCGCGGCCCGGTATCGTCATCGTCAACAACGCGGACGAATATGTCGGCCTCGTCTTGCTGCCCGACCTGTACTCCAGCGATCTCGACACCATCGCCGACGACATCCAGGTGATCGAGCTCGCCCGCCTGATCGACATCGTGCTGATTCCGGAAATGAACGTGAAATCCGCGATGGCGGTGTTCGACGAAGCGGAAGCGGAGATGCTGGCGGTGGTCGATTCCACCGACAGCCGCAAGGTGGTCGGCTTCCTCACCGAGACCTTCGCCCGCCGCCGCTATGTCGAGGAGATCGACAAGGCGACGCGCGGCGTGCTGGGGGCGTTGTCGTAAAGCGTTGAGGCGGGACGGCGGGCTGCGTGCGCCGCCGTCCGCGCCTTCTATCGACCTGGTTGGGACGGGGACGCGACGAGGCAGGCCACGATCCGGCGGACCAGCGGAAGCACCACGAGCAGCGTCGGGAAGGCGACGAGCCATGACAGCCCCCAGGCGCCGGGCCAGGTGGCCAGGAACGCCGGCGTTGCGCCGAGGCTCCGCAGCGTCGAAATGACCGACACCACGGCTGTCATGAGGATGGACAGCACGAATGGCATCACGATCGGCGCATAGCGCGCCGGCAGTTTGCGAACCGCAATCATCTGATTTCTCTTGAAGAATAGGACGCGTCAGTCACGTTGAACCCAAAAATTGGCATCGATCCCGACGGCGTCGGTTGATGCGTTGGTTCACGTGAACGCTTACGGCGACCGAAAAAACGGCGCGGCTGTTCATTATCCGCTCAGGTTGAGTGGCGCAAGCTGGATCGGATCGTTCGGTTTACAATCGTTCAAAGCGTGGCAGATCGCCGCGATCCTGAAACCAATTCAGCGGTTTGGGCGTTGCGGACGGTTTGCATGGATGTGTTTGGGCGAAAACAGAGGAAAGTCAAAATGAGCAGACTCGTGATTTCCGCAGCCGGCCGCAACACCGTCCTGGCTGCGTGCGCTGGCCTGGCGGTGCTCGCAACCTCGGTATCGCCCTCGGCTGCGGCAGCCCCTCGGCCGGCACAGGCGGCGCCCGCAAACGCAGGTCAGGCCTCCTCCGACGTCACTGATTTCAGCGCAGCCCGTCGTCGCCACTACTACCGGCGTGGACCGAACGCCGCAGGTCTCGCCTTCATGGGCGCAGCGGCGGGCATCATCGGCGGAGTGATCGCCGAGCAGCGGCGCCGCGACTATTATGAGAACCGCTATTATTACGGCCCGCGTCCTTACTACGGCGGCCAGGGCTACTACGGCGGCAGTCCCTATTATTACGATCCGGGCTACTGATACCGGTCGTATCGAGCGGCCGTAGTTCGTCGGTCAGATCCACTTCCGGATTTTGCAGAAGGGCGGTGCTTTGCGCCGCCTTTTTTGTTGCTTCCTTGCTCTTGTAGTTCCATCCGGGCTACGGGACCGAATTGTGTCGCCCGGCTGTCAATCCCGGTCGGCGAAAATATTCCGCTTTATCGAAATTCGGATTTGTCGTATGTGTGGCCCATCCCGGCTCATCCTTGAGGGGCGATCATGAGGTCGTCATTGTCGCGAGCCGGGCTTGCGGTGGACGCGGCAGC
>NZ_JAFCJS010000010.1 GCF_018130825.1 Bradyrhizobium liaoningense
CAGGACCCCGGCAGAGGCCTTCTCCCAAGTGTTGCACTTCGAGTGTGAATCCACCTCCTGGCTTTCGCCAGGACGACGGCTGAGTATTTGGCGCGTGCTGCATCCACCTCGTCATTGCGAGCGCAGCGAAGCAAGCCAGAATCTTTCCGCGGAGGGACTCTGGATTGCCTCGCTGCGCTCGCAATGACGTGGAAAGAGCGGAGGCCTATCCCCGCCGCTTCGCATTCGCCGCGATCGCCATCAGCGTGCGCTGGGCGATGGCGGCGGCTAGCGTCGATTGCTTGCGAGTCTCAAGCGCGGCGGTTGCGAGCTGCTCGATGATGGCGGCGAGGCGCGCCACGCTGAAATTGCGCAGCGCGGTTTCGACCATGGGCTTTCGTGAAAAGTGCAGCCGCGGATAGCCGCCGTCGAGCACGGCAGAGGCAGGCTGGCCGTCGGCGATCGCGAGCGCGGATTTGTGCAGCCACGCGGCCTGGCGCTGTGCGGCCGAGATGATCACGCCGGGATAGGTGCCGGCGATCATGGCTTTTGCAAACTCGGTCTCGACGATGTCGGGTCGCCCGGCGAAGGCGCCGTCGACGATCGGATCGAGCTTCAGCTCGGATGCGTCGGCGACCACGGACATCACGTCATCCAGCGTGATCTCGCCTTTGCCATGGGCATAGAGCGTGAGCTTGCGCAGCTCGTTGCGGGAGGCCTGGCGGTCACCGCCGAGGAACGACATCAGCGCCGCGCGGGCATCCTGCGCGATGCGCAGATTCGCGATGCGGAGCTCGTCCTCCATCAGCTTGGCGAGGTCGCGCTCGGTGTCGGGATAGCAGCCGATCGCGACCGCCGTCTTGGCCTTCTCGCAGGCCTTGCGCAGCGGCGATTCCGGCCGCAGCTCGCCGGCCTCGATCACGATGCGGCAATCCTTCACGCTCATCTCGGCCAAGGTGTCGATGCCGCCGGCAAAGCTGCGCGAGCCGGCGCGAACGCGAATGGCGCGGCGGCCGCCGAACAGCGGCACCGTCATGGCTTCGTCGACGAGTCGCGACGGCTCGGCGGAGAGTTCGTCGCCGTCGAGCTTCACCAGCGAGAAGGGATCGTTGGGATCGTCGACCGCCGAGGCGATCAGCGCGTCGGCGCGCTCGCGCACGAGCCCGGCGTCGGGTCCGTAGAGCAGGATAATGGGGCGGCCGGCATCGGGGCGGGCGAGGAAGGCGTCGATCTCTTTTCCGCGCAGTGCGACCATGGTTCAGATCGTCATTCCGGGGCGCGCGTGGCGCGAACTACGGTGCGCAATCGCGCACCTGAGAATCCAGAGGTTGGGGATCGAGATTCCGGGTCCGCGCTACACGTGCCCCGGAATGACGGGAGATGACTTACGTGCCCGCGGTGAAGAACGCGGCGAGCCGGGTGTTGATGTTCTCTGCGATCTCGTTGGCGGCACGATCCTCGGCATCGCGAACGGCGCGGTTGCGCGAGAACCGCTGGTAGGAGCCGGGCATGTCGTAGGAGACGCGCGAGAACGTGGTGCCGGTCATGACCGACTTGCCGCTGACGATCTCGATCAGATTGTACTGGCAGTCGATGCCGTAGTTCTCGGTGTTCGGCAGACCCGTGTTGGGATCGACGATCAGGGACGAGCGGCTGGAGGCGAAGCGGATGTCTAGGCGGTGGGTCGGCGGCATGCCCGTCGCCGAACCGTAGAGCTTGAAGGCCAGGGCATTGCGGACCTCGACGCCGACGCGGGCCTCGCGGGAGGCATTGGGCTTGCTGATCGGCGGCAGCTCGACCCCCATCAGCTTCTCGCGCAGGCCGGGGGTGCCGTCACCACGGTCGGCATACATCGGCTGGAAGCAGCCAGCCGTCAGCGCCGCCAGTGCGGCGACTGCCAGCAGGCGGGCTGCGATGCGGATCCTAGCCGACAACATTCACGATCCTCTTGGGGACGATGATCACCTTGCGGACGGGCTTGCCGTCCAAGGCCAGCTTTACCGCATCGAGGGCCAAAACGGCAGCCTCGATTTCCGGATTCTGGGCCGCTGTTGCAACTGTGACCTCACCCCGTTTCTTGCCGTTGACCTGGACAACCAGGGTCACGCTGTCTTCAACCAGCAAATCACGTTCGATTTGGGGCCAATCGGCCTCCGAAACCAGCCCGGAGTGCCCCAGAACCTGCCAGCACTCCTCGGCCAGGTGCGGCATCATCGGGGAGAACAGCTGGACCAGGATCTGGCTGGCCTCGCGGATCGCCCAGGCAAGGTCTGCCGCCGGCTGCCCGGGACGCTGCAGCACTTCCGAGAACGCATTCGTGAATTCACGGATATGGGCGAGGCAGACGTTGAAGTGCAGCCGCTCGACGCCGGAGGTCACCTTGTCCAGCGCGCCGTGGGCCGCCTTGCGCAGGAGGAGCGCATCCTCGCCGAACGAAGCCGGCCGGGCCGCGGGGGCTGCCTTGCCGAGTTCCACCGCGTCGTTCACCAGCCGCCACAGCCGCTGCACGAAGCGCGAGGCGCCCTGGACGCGCTCGTCGCTCCAGATCACGTCGCGGTCGGGCGGGGAGTCCGACAGCATGAACCAGCGGGCGACGTCGGCGCCGTAGGTCGCGATGATGTCGTCGGGGTCGACCGTATTCTTCTTCGACTTCGACATCTTCTCGATCGGACCGATCGCGACGTCCTCGCCGGTGCTGAGCAGCGTCGCGCGCCGCCCGTTGCCGCCGACCTCGATCTTCACCTCGGCCGGCTGCACCCAGGTGCCGTCGGCCTTCTGGTAGGTCTCGTGCACCACCATGCCCTGCGTGAACATGCCGGCGAACGGCTCGTCCAGCGCAACGTGCCCGGTCGCCTTCATCGCGCGGGTGAAGAAGCGGCTGTAGAGCAGATGCAGGATCGCGTGCTCGACGCCGCCGATATACTGGTCGACCGGCAGCATCCGGTTGGCGACCGCCGGCGTCGTCGGCGAATTCTCGTTCCAGGGATCGGTGAAGCGCGCAAAATACCAGGACGAATCCACGAAGGTGTCCATGGTGTCGGTTTCGCGCTGAGCCTTGCCGCCGCATTTGGGGCAGGTGACGTGCTTCCAGGTCGGGTGATGGTCGAGCGCGTTGCCGGGCTTGTCGAAGCTCACATCCTCCGGCAGCACCACTGGCAGGTCGGCATCCGGCACCGGGACCACATCGCACTTCGGGCAATGGATGACCGGGATCGGGCAGCCCCAGTAGCGCTGGCGCGAAATGCCCCAATCGCGCAGACGGAAATTCACCTGGCGCTCGCCGACCGGCGCGTTGCCGCGCAGCTCGGTCTCGAGACGCTTCGCCACCTCTTCCTTGGCCTGATCGATCGTCATGCCGTCGAGGAAGCGCGAATTGATCATGCGGCCGTCACCGTCATAGGCGGTGTCGGTGATGACGAATGACTTCGGATCCTGGCCCTCGGGACAGACAACCGGCGTATTGCCGAGCGCGTACTTGTTGACGAAATCGAGGTCGCGCTGGTCGTGCGCGGGGCAGCCGAAGATCGCGCCGGTGCCGTATTCCATCAGCACGAAATTGGCGACATAGACCGGCAGCTTCCAGCTCGGATCGAACGGATGCACCGCGCGGATACCGGTGTCGAAGCCCTGCTTCTCCGCGGTGTCGATGATCGACTGCGCTGTCCCGATCTTCTTGATGTCGGCGATGAACTCCGCAAGCTTCGGGTTCTTCGCGGCAGCCGCTTGTGCCAGCGGATGATCCGCCGAGATCGCCATGAATTTTGCGCCGAACAGCGTGTCCGGGCGCGTCGTGAAAATCTTCAGCTCGCTCTCGCCGGCGGGCGTCGTCGCCGCATCCAGCGCGAATCGGATCAAGAGGCCCTCGGAGCGGCCGATCCAGTTGCGCTGCATCAGCCGCACCTTGTCGGGCCAGCGGTCCAGCCCGTCCAGCGCCGACAGCAGCTCCTGCGAGTACTTCGTGATCTTGAAGACCCACTGGCTCATCTCGCGTTGCTCGACGATCGCACCGGAGCGCCAGCCGCGGCCGTCGATCACCTGCTCGTTGGCGAGCACGGTCATGTCGACCGGATCCCAGTTGAGCTTGCGCTTCTCGCGCTCGGCGAGGCCGGCTGCGAGCATGTCCAGGAACATCTTCTGCTGATGCTTGTAGTAGCTGGGATCGCAGGTCGCGAATTCGCGGCTCCAGTCCAGCGACAGCCCGATGGAGCGAAGCTGCTTCTTCATCGCGGCGATGTTGTCGTAGGTCCAGGCCTTCGGCGCGACCTTGCGCTCGATGGCGGCGTTCTCGGCCGGCAGGCCGAACGCGTCCCAGCCCATCGGATGCAGCACGTTGAAGCCCTTGGCGCGCATGAAGCGGGCCAGCACGTCGCCGAGCGTATAATTCCGGACATGGCCGATATGGATGCGCCCGGACGGGTAGGGGAACATCTCGAGCACATAGTATTTCGGCCGCGAATCGTCGTTCTTCGAGACGAAGATCGCCTGCTGGTCCCAGGCAGCCTGCCAGCGCGGTTCGGAATCGTGGGCGTTATAGCGTTCGGAGGTCATGGAATCGTTGGTTTTTTCTTGGGTTCGGCCGTCTAAAGACGGCGGACTAGGCCATAGAAGCCCTCGGGGGGTCAATGGGTTGCCTCACCTTCGGAACCTGTGCCCCTGCTCCGCATAACTACCGAGGCCGCCGTTGGGGTGTGATTAAGGGGTCGATGCGAGGTTGCGGCTGGCCAGAACCCCAAGATACTCGCAATGGACGCCAGCTTTGACGATCCCGACTACGACTATGTCGCGTCCCGCCTGCGGGGCGAGGTAAAGTCGACCGGTAGAGTTGTCCGCGCGGGCTAGGCGCTGGCCGCCATCATCATGGCGGCGCCGCCGGTCTCGATCGCCTGCACGCCGTGCTCGACGACGTTGTTGCGGCCGCGGTGTTTTGCGGCGTAGAGCGCGGCGTCGGCGGCTTCGATGAGGTCGCCGGGGCGCAAGGCCTCGTTGGGCCTCGTCGCGGCAACGCCGATCGAGACGGTGACGATCATATGAGCCGAGGTGATGTGCGGCAGGCACAGCTTCAGCACGGCCGCACGCACCTGCTCGCCGATCTCGACGGCGCGGTTCACATCGGTGTTCGGCAGCAGCAGGCAGAATTCCTCGCCGCCATAGCGCGCGGCAAAGCCCATCGTGTCGGCGGCGATGCCCGAGAGCGACTCGCCGAGCCGCGTCAGGCAGGAATCGCCTTCGAGATGGCCGTAGGTGTCGTTGAACAGCTTGAAATGGTCGACGTCGATCATCAGCAGCGCGAGGTCGCTGCCATATTGCTGCGCGCGCATCCATTCGAAGTCGAGCCGGCTCTGGAAGCCGCGGCGGTTGGCGAGGCCTGACAGCATGTCGATCGAGGCCATCACGGTGAGGCGGTCGTTGCTCGCGATCAGCTCGCGCTCGCGCTGGCTGAGCTGCGCGGCCATCGCGTTGAACGCGCGGGCCAGCGGCACGAACTCGGCCGGCAGGCGGTTGCGCGCCGCGCGCGCGGAGAGATCCCCCTCGCCGAGGCGCTTGGCCATGTCGGCGAGCATCTCGATCGGCTTGATCACGAGCTTCTCGGCGGCGATCAGCGCGCCGAGCAGCACGAACACGACGACGAAAGCGAGCTGGAGATAGGCGGTGCGGATGTCGCGGCTCACCGCCGCGGACACCTTGTCCTCGTCGATGCTGGCGATCAGACGAGCGTTGGTGCCGGCGATGCGGATGTAGCTGACCGCGCGGCGGGAGCCGTCGGCGGCGAGGAAGGACAGCGAGCCTTCGTCCTGGTCCGAGCGCAGCGCCCTGTCGGCAATCGCGGACATCAGTGGCATGTTGTCGAGCGGACGGCCGACCGCACTGTGCTGGTCGGCGGGCGCGGCCAGCACGGTGCCCGCGCTGTCGACCAGCACGGCGGTGATACCGGCGCGGCCGCCGAGATTGTTCATGACCTTCGACATCCAGTCGAGGTTGACGGTGGCCAGCACGACGGCATCGGGTACGCCGCTGAACGCCGATACCGGATAGACCGCCATCACGGTCGGCGACGGCACCGGTCGCGACAGGATGAAGTCGCTCAGCACGAAGCGGCCGGTTTCCTGCGCCTGCTGGAAGTAGGGCCGGTCACTGAGGTCGAGCCCGACATACATGTTGTTGGTGGCGCACTGGATGCGGCCGTCCTGGCCGGCGATCAGCAGCGTGCGGATCCAGGGAAGATTCGAGGGCAGGCTCGCGCGCAGCACGTCGCAGCTCTTGCTGATGCCGCCGGCGGAGGCGCGGATGAAGGCTTCCGATTTCAGGATGGTCTCGACCGACGAGATCACCTCGCGCTGCGCATCGGCGCTGTGTCGCGCGACGGTGGTGAATTCGGCTGCGGCCTGCGCGATCTGCCGGGTGCGCGCATCCTCGAGCGAACGAATGCGCTCGAGCATCAGGGGCGCAACCAGAATCACGGCAAGCAACGCAAGCCGGGCCCGGATTCCGAGAACCTGCTTGAGTTTCGCTCGTTTGCGGTTGAAACTGACGTTTGCCATCTTCGCTGCCCACCCCGCGGGCTAAGGTAAAGCGAAGGGTTCAAAAACTCTTTCTTGAACTCGGTAAAATTGGACTTACCTCCGTAAGATCACGGCCAATCCAACGTCATGACAGAAAAAAGCGCCGCGCCGATAACCGGCCATTCACCAAACGCACTCGCTTCGGTCGAAGCCGAAATTGCACGCGCCTGCAGGGATGCGCGGCGTGATCGCGCCTCCGTCACGCTGATCGCGGTCTCCAAGACTTTCGTCGCGGATGCAATTACCCCGGTTATCGCCGCCGGACAGCGCGTATTCGGCGAGAATCGGGTGCAGGAGGCCAAAGGCAAGTGGCCGGCGTTAACGTCTGTTTACCCCGACATCGCGTTGCATCTGATCGGGCCGCTGCAATCCAACAAGGCGAAAGAGGCGGTCGCGCTGTTCGACGCCATCCATTCGGTCGACCGCCCGAGCATTTGCCAGGCGTTAGCCAAGGAAATCGAATCCCAAAAAAAGCACCCGCTTCTCTTCGTCCAGATCAACACCGGCGAGGAGCCGCAGAAGGCCGGTGTCGCGCCGGGCGAGGCCGATGCCTTCCTCGCGAGCTGCCGCGACACCTATGGGCTGACGATCTCCGGACTGATGTGCATCCCGCCGGTCGACGAGCCGCCGGCTGCGCATTTCGCGCTGACTGCCAAGATCGCGGAGCGCAACGGCTTGAAGAATCTCTCGATGGGCATGAGCGCGGATTTCGCGACCGCGATCATGTTGGGCGCCACGCATGTCCGCGTGGGCAGCGCGATCTTCGGGCATCGGTAGTGGTTGTCGTCCCGGCGAAGGCCGGGACCCATACCGCGTGATCTCTCGGTGACGAGCAGTGTTCGTACCGGCGAAAGTCCGGTCACTTCTGGTCTTCGCCAAACTACTCCTTGGGGTTATGGGTCCCGGCCTTCGCCGGGACGACGGCGGTGGGTGAGGCTTTTACACAAACCCCACCGACACTTTCCCCAACACACCAAAATCCACCGCGAAATGATCGCCGGCCTGGATCGGCAGCGGCGGATGGCACGTACCCGTGGTCACCACCTCCCCTGCCCGCAACGTGATGTCGAGCCCGCGCAGTTCGTTGGCGAGCCAGGCGAGCGCAACGCGGGGATCGCCGAGTACGTTCTTGCCGTGGCCGACATAGCGCTCGCCGCGTAGCGTGATCTGCGGCCGCTCCTCGACGAGATCCATCGCGCGCCAATCCGCTGATGTCGTTGCGCCCAGCACGAACAGATGCGCGCAGGCATTGTCGGCGATGAGCTGCGCTTCGCCGGCGCTGGCGAAATCGACAAAGCGCGAATCCGGAATCTCGATCGCGGGATGGAAGCTGCCGACTGCAGCGAGCACTTCGTCGACAGTGTACGGCGTCGCGCGCGGCGGCAGATCGCGTCCCATGCGGAAGGCGAATTCCGGCTCGCCGACGCGCATCGCGTTGCCCTTCATCGATGCGGTGCCGCCGTCGGCGATCACGGTGTCGCTCATGATGCGCCCGGCCAGCGGTCCGGAGACGTTGATGTGCTCCTGTCCTGATACGCTCGTTGCCGCGATCTTCCAGCCGAACAATTTTCCACGCGACAGCGTTTCGAGCCCGGCCTGAATGGCATAGCCCTCTGCGCGGCTCTGCGGTCGCAAGCTCGCCTCGAGCGCATCGAGCTTGGTGCCGTCGCGCCAATGTTCAAAGAGGACGCGCGATGCGGCGGCGATCTGATCTTTCTCGAGCATGTGCCCTCACCCGATGATGATTCTTGTTCTTGGTCCCAGCCGCCGCAGCAATTGCAGCATCGCGGATTTGGTCATGGAGACGCAGCCCGCTGTCGGGCCGAAATTGTCGCGGGCCAGATGCAGGAACACGGCGCTGCCGCGGCCGGCGATGCGCGGGCGCGTGTTGTGGTCGATTTCGATGATGAAGTCATAGAGGTGGTCGGCCCGCTTGAGCCGATCACCGCCCTGCCCCTCGCCGAGCCGGATTCCCTGGTTGTAGTGACGGTCGTTGGGATCCTCGCACCAGGCGTCCGCGCCGGTGATGATCCGCGCCGGCAGGAAAGTCTGCGGGCGGCTGTGCCGGTCGACGCGCCACCACAGGCGCCGGGGACGGAAGCTACCCCTCGGAGTACCTCCGTCGCCCTCGCGCTTGTTGGCGAGGATGCCGCCCCGCCCCAGCGCCACCGGTATCGTCAGCGGTCCGGCGGTCAGCCAGCCCCGGCGCGGATTCCCGGCAGCAGGCTTAACGCGGATCGCCGACAGCGGTCCGGAGCTCCGATTTCTGGTGTAAGTAGCTGAAGCAACGTTGTTTTTCATGTGAACGTGCGATGTCGAATTCATTACAGGACATTCATCAAAGCGCCCTGCTATTCTGGGTTAGAGTGCTTCTGGCTTGAGAATCGGTAACAGCCCACTACTTCAACACGAACAACAATAATAACGGCGACCCTCTTAAACTTCCCCTCGCGGCCGGGCGCGGCATGCATGCGCGCCGAGCCGGACTCCAAAAGGATGATACCCCATGGCCAATGCCCGCAAGATCCTGATCGTGGATGACGATACCGATCTGCGCGATACGTTGGTGGAGCAATTATCGCTGCACGAAGAATTCGAAGCCTCCGCCGTCGATACCGGCGCCAAGGGCGCGAGCGCCGCGAAGGCCAATTCTCCCGATCTCGTTCTGATGGATGTCGGTCTGCCCGACACCGATGGCCGCGAAGTTGTCCGTAGCTTGCGCAAGGGCGGCTTCAAGGCGCCGATCATCATGCTGACCGGGCATGACACCGATTCCGATACGATCCTGGGTCTGGAGTCCGGCGCCAACGACTATGTCGCGAAACCGTTCCGCTTCGCGGTGCTGCTGGCCCGCATCCGCGCCCAGCTCCGCCAGCACGAGGCCAGCGAGGACGCGGTGTTCTCGGTCGGCCCCTACTCCTTCCGCCCGGGCTCGAAGATGCTGACCGCGGCCAATGCGCGCAAGGTGCGGCTCACCGAGAAGGAAACCGCCATCCTCCGCTTCCTCTATCGCGCCGGCCAGATGCCAGTGTCGCGCGAGACCCTGCTGCAGGAAGTCTGGGGCTACAATTCCGGGGTCACCACCCACACGCTGGAAACCCACATCTACCGCCTTCGCCAGAAGATCGAGAAGGACGCCGCCAACCCGGAGATCCTGGTCACGGAAGCCGGTGGCTACAAGCTGGTGCCGTGATACGCTTTGGGGGCGCGCGAATCGTTTTAGATGGCGTGCCTTTGAGCCTCGGACCTGAATGTCAATCGACGACGACGTAGCGCTTCTCGAGCGTGTCCCGACATTGCGCCTGTTGGGAGACGCCTCGTTGCGCATGCTGGCGATCGGCTCCGAGCAGCGTGACTTCGTCCGCGGCGACGTCCTGTTCAATCTCGGTGACGACGCCGATGCCGGCTACGTGGTCCAGCGCGGTGCGTTCCGGGTCGAGGACGGCGCCGGTGCCGAGATGATCGCCGGTCCCGGCGCGCTGATCGGCGAGCTTGCGCTGGTGGTGCCGATGAAGCGGCCGTCGAGCGCGATCGCGCTGGAGCATTCCTCCGTCATCCGCGTTGCGCGCAGCCTGTTCCAGCGCGTGCTCGAAAGCGATCCCGCCGCCGCTGTGCGCCTGCGCGACGAATTCGCGGTGCGCTCGAGCCAGATCGCCAGCGATATTCTGATGGCGGGTGCGAAGCTGACGAGCTGAGTGGTCTCGGCTTCGTAGCCCGGATGGAGCGAAGCGTAATCCGGGAATCTCGCCTGCCGGAAAGACCGTCCCGGATTGCGCTGCGCTCCATCCGGGCTACGGGACTTCACACCTCCAGCGTCACCGTGACAGGCACGTGGTCCGACGGACGCTCCCAGCTGCGCGCATCGCGCAGGATCTTGAAATCGCTGACCGCGTCCTTCAGCGCGCGCGAGACCCAGATGTGGTCGAGCCTGCGGCCGCGGTCACCGACGGTCCAGTCGGCGGAGCGGTAGCTCCACCACGTATAGACCTTTTCCGACATCGGGATGCGGTCGCGCGCGACGTCGACCCACTCGCCGGCTGCAAGCGCGGCTTTCAGCTTCTCGGTTTCGACAGGCGTGTGCGAGACCACTTTCAGCAGCTGCTTGTGCGACCACACGTCGTTCTCGTGCGGGGCGACGTTGAGATCGCCGACCAGGACATGGCGATCCTCACCGCGCGGATGCAGCGGCTCGCACGCTGTCATCTCGTCGAGGAAGCGGAGCTTGTGGTCGAATTTCTCGTTCAGCGCGGGATCGGGAATGTCGCCGCCCGCGGGCACGTAGAAATTATGCAGCACCAAGGGCTTTGCGATGCCCGCCTTCTCGCCGAACGACACCGAGATGTGCCGCGAATCCACCTTGTCGCAGAAGGTGCGGATGTCCTTCGACTCGAACGGAATCTTCGAGACGATGGCGACGCCGTGATAGCCCTTCTGCCCGTTCAGCGCGACATGCTCATAGCCGAGCCGTTTGAAGCGCTTCAGCGGAAAGGCGTCGTCGATGCACTTGGTCTCCTGCAGGCACAGCACCTCCGGTCGCGCGCTCTTGAGGAATTTCGCGACGAGGTCGATGCGCAGCCGCACCGAATTGATGTTCCAGGTTGTCAGGGAAAGACGCATGGGGAATGCGTCTTAGCATGGATTGGCGCGGGGAAAATGCTTGTCCACAGGCGTGGAATCGTAGGGTGGGTTAGCGCAGCGTAACCCACCACTGTTCGTATCCGCGGAAACAGAAGAGGTGGGTTACGCCGGCGGACTGCGCTTCGCGCAGCCGCGGGCTAACCCACCCTACGAACCATCAGCCCGGCGACTGGCCGTAGTTTGTGAAATCGATCTTGAACATGCCGGGGTCGAGCCTCTTGCTCGAATCCAGATTGTAGACCGCAATCGTGGTGTCGTAGCCCTGCGGGTCGGTGACGGTCCACTGCTTGAGCTGGCCGTCCTTGGCGCCGAACATCAGCAAGAGCCGGCTGGTGCCGACGAGCGCCTGCTTCTCCTCGATGGTGACGCTGACGAAGAGGTCGTCGGCCGAGACGTTGACGACATTGGTGTCCTTCATCAGGTCGATGCGATCGGACAACAGGAAGCGCAGCGGCGTCTGCGACAGCGGATAGACGTCCTGGGTCGCAAGCTTGCGGTCGCGCACCACCAGGGACGAACCGTCGGCGATGATGTCGATCGGGCTCGGCGCGTCATATTCGAAGCGCACCTTGCCGGGCTTCTGGATGTAGAAATCGCCCTGCGTCTTGCTGCCGTCGGGGCCGACCTGGACGAAATTCCCGACCAGCGTCTGCAGCGACGACAGATAGGCGCTGACCTTGGCCGCCTGCGCCTTCTGGTTGGCATCGAAGGTCTGGAAGATGCTGCTCGGCACGTTGCGGCGCGGGTCCGGGATGACCGGGTTCGGCGGCGCCTGCGTCGCGCCGGTGACCGCCGGCCCACCGGCGGAGGTGCCGCCGTCGCGCCCCTTCGGCGCGGGCTTCGGCACCGGCACGGTCTGCGCGAACGACGACGCCGTCACCATCGCGGCGGTGACGAGAAGAACGCCGGCCACGCGCGCGCCTTGCGCAGCGATGGTGGCAGCGAATCGAATGTCCTTATGTCTGATCAACGCGTCGTCCTGTATGGCTGGGCGCCTTTTTAGCGTGATTTCGGGCAAAAGCAGATAACGATTTCGCGTGAAATGATGATTTGAGGCTCCTCGCCTCACATATGGCTGTCTTCTTCCTCGACCAGAATCTCGCGCTTGCCGGCGTGGTTGGCGGGACCGACGATGCCTTCCAGTTCCATGCGCTCCATCAGCGATGCGGCCCGGTTATAGCCGATTTGCAGGCGGCGCTGGATGTAGCTGGTCGAGGCCTTGCGGTCGCGTTTGACGATCGCAACGGCCTGCGCAAACAGGTCGCCGCCGCCATCGGCACCCATGCCGGTGGCGTCGAACACCGCGCCATCCTCGTCCTCGGTCGGCTCTTCGGCGGTGACCGCTTCGAGGTATTCCGGCTGGCCCTGCGTCTTGAGGTGACGCACCACCTTCTCGACTTCCTCGTCCGAAGCGAACGGCCCGTGCACGCGGCTGATGCGGCCGCCGCCGGCCATGTAGAGCATGTCGCCCTGGCCGAGCAGCTGCTCGGCGCCCATCTCGCCGAGGATGGTGCGGCTGTCGATCTTGGACGTGACCTGGAAGGCGATGCGGGTCGGGAAGTTGGCCTTGATGGTGCCGGTGATGACGTCCACCGACGGGCGCTGCGTCGCCAGGATCACGTGCAGGCCGGCGGCGCGCGCCATCTGCGCTAGGCGCTGCACCGCGCCTTCGATGTCCTTGCCGGCGACCATCATCAGGTCGGCCATTTCGTCGACGATGATGACGATATAGGGCAGCGGGTCGAGCGAGAGCTTCTCTTCCTCGTAGATCGCCTTGCCGGTCTCCTTGTCGAAGCCGGTATGCACGGTGCGCGTCGGCTCCTCGCCCTTGGCCTTCAGTTCGAGCAGGCGCGTGTTGTAGCCGTCGATGTTGCGCACACCGAGCTTGGCCATGTTCTTGTAGCGCTCTTCCATCTCGCGCACGGCCCATTTCAGCGCGACCACCGCCTTCTTCGGGTCGGTCACGACGGGCGTGAGCAGATGGGGGATGCCGTCATAGACGGAGAGTTCGAGCATCTTCGGGTCGACCATGATCAGCCGGCACTGATCGGGCCGCAGCCGATAGACCAGGCTGAGGATCATGGTGTTGATCGCGACCGACTTGCCCGAGCCGGTGGTACCGGCGATGAGCATGTGCGGCGTGCGGGCGAGGTCGATGATGACGGGGTCGCCGCCGATGGTCTTGCCGAGGCAGAGCGGCAGTTTTGCGACCGTGTCAGTCGCCTCTTTCGCCACCAGCAGTTCGCGCAGGTAAACCTTCTCACGATGCGCGTTCGGCAATTCGATGCCGATGGCGTTGCGGCCGGGGACGACGGCGACGCGCGCCGACAGCGCGCTCATCGAGCGGGCGATGTCGTCGGCAAGGCCGATCACGCGCGAGGATTTGATGCCGGGCGCCGGCTCCAATTCGTACAGCGTGACCACAGGGCCCGGATTGGCCTTCACGATCTCGCCGCGCACGCCGAAATCCTGCAGCACGCCTTCGAGCGAGCGCGAATTGGTCTCCAGCTCAGCCTTGCTGAGCGGCTGGCGGTCGCCGGCCTTCGGCGCTGCCAACATGGAGACGGAGGGAAGATCGAACTTGTCGGAGGATTTTTTGGAAGCGGCCTTCGGTGCAGCCTTCTTCTTCGGGGCGCGCGCGGCGGGCTCCTCCTCTTCCTCCTCCTCGTCTTCCACTTCTTCTTCGTGCTCGTCCTCGTAATCCTCGTCTTCGGCCTGCGGCGAGATCGAGGGCGCGGCGCGGCCGCCGCCGCCGCCGAGATTCGGTTCCTGGCGGCTGAACGCGACGGCCTTGGTCTTCGGTCCGCTCGAGACCAGCGAGCGGTAGGCAGCGCCCAGCAGCCAGATCAGCCGCGCCTTGGTGCTCATCAGCGCATGGAACAGCCAGCCCAGCGACACCGAGCCGCGATCGCTCTCCTCGTCCTCGTCGAGCGGCTTGTCGTCATCCTCGATCTCGGCGAGCTCTTCATCGTGCTCGCGTGCGCCGAGGCCGCAGGCGATCAGGAACGTCGCCGCCATCGCGGCGAACAGGATCGTGCCCAGCACCATGCGATAGATCGTACCGGCCGGTCCGAAAATCACCGCGGGCGCGCGCACCAGCGCATCGCCGACCACGCCGCCGAGCCCTGTCGGCAGCGGCCAGGCGCCACCATGCGGCCAGCAGCTGGCGAAGCCCGCAGCGATCACGGTGCAGAGGATCCAGGAGCCGAGCCGCAGCGCCTCGCGGTCGAACGGGCGATGCGTCATCATGCGCCAGCCCCAGACCGCGACGGTCAGTACCAGCATGATCGCGCCGAGCCCGAGGATCTGCATCGCAAGGTCGGCACCGATCGCACCGGCATAGCCGAGGATGTTGCGGATCGGCCGCGAGGTCGCGTGGCTGAGGCTGGGATCCTGCACCGACCAGGTCATCAGCGCCGCCGAGGCGACGCCCGACAGCGCGATCAGGCCGAGGCCGGTGAGCTCGCGCATGCGACGCGCCAGCCCCTCGCGGATCGAGGGCGGCAGATGGCCGACCAGTGGAATGACACGTTCGATTGCCGACATGCTCACGGGCCCCGCCTAACCCAGAGTCTCGACCAGACGGTGCAGCGCCTGCGCCGTCGTTTCACCATCCTGTACCAGCGCGAGGCGGATATAGCCTGCGCCGGGATTGAATCCGTCGGGCTGCTGTCGCGCCAGAAAGCTGCCGGGCACCACGCGCACGCCTGCTTCCTTGAAGAGCCTCAGCGTCACCGACACATCGTCGCCGATCCCGGAGGTGTTCAGCCAGACGCAGAAGCCGCCATCGGGCCGGCGATAGCCGTAACGATTGCCAATGATCTGGTCGGCGAGATCGAACTTGATCCGGTAGAGCCTGCGGTTCTCCTCGACATGCGCTTCGTCGCCATAGGCAAAGGTCGCGACGTGCTGGAGCGGCACCGGCACCTGGGGTGCTGCGATGTTGCGCAGCTCCAGGAACATGCCGATGAACTTCTTGTCGCCGGCGGCGAAGCCGACGCGCAGGCCCGGAAGGTTCGAACGCTTGGACAACGACTGGAACGCAGCCACGCGGATGAAATCGGGGCCGGCGCATTCGAGCGCACTGCCCGGTGCTTCGCGGGTATAGATTTCCGAATAGCACTCGTCGCTGAGGATCATGAAGCCGTAGCGATCGGCGAGCTGCTTCAATCGCCTGAAATAGTCGGGCTTGGCGACTGAGCCCTGCGGATTGGCGGGCGACGCCAGATAGAACGCAACGGTGCGCGCCAGCGTCGTCTCGTCGATGGCGTCGAGATCGGGCAGGAAGCCGTTTTCGACCGTGGTCGGCAGATAGATCGGCTCGCAGTCTGCTGCGAGGGCGCCGGCGCCGTAGACCGGATAGAACGGGTTCGGCATCAGGATGGCGGGCTTGCCGGGACGCGGGCCGACATAGCGCACGGCCGCGATCGCGGCGAGGAACAGCCCCTCGCGGCTGCCATTGAGGACGAGAATCTCGGACTTAGGGTCGAGCGGCCGCGGCAGCTTGAAGCGCGACGACAGCCAGGCGCCAGCAGCGTTCCGGAACGGCTCGGTGCCCTGGTTCATCGGGTAACGGCCGAAATCGGCGATGTGCTTGGCCAGCACCGGGCCGACGAAGTCGGGCACGGGATGCTGCGGTTCGCCGACCGCAAGCGAAATCAAGGGTTTGCCCGGCTGATGCGGGGCCAGCAGCTCGTTCAGCCGGACGAAGGGCGAGCGTGCGGAATCGGAGCTGCCACCGCCCTGCGGCGCACGGGTTGAAGCGGTCAGAGCCATTCTGGGCGCCAGTACTCTTGGAACGGCCGGTCGCACCAAGGCGCCGGCGGGAAGCGGTTCAGTTCACCATAGATAGGGCGAGGTTAAGACGCGATTAACCATCGGTCGCCGCCGCCGTCCAGAGCGGGAAAAATGGGACCGGATAACAACGGGATGCATGACGGCTCTCACCTCTCCCGCCTTGCGGGAGAGGGATTGCACCGTCATCGCGGCTTCAGCGTCCCGGCAGCTTCTCGAAGGTCTTCATGCCCGCGGGGATCGCGTGGAACTCCTGCTTGTCGCAGGTGTAGATCGCCATTTGCGGCTGGAACTGCTTTGGCTCGTCCAGCGTGCCGACCTTCACGATCGCGGCGGGCAGGCCCGGAACCTTGGTCACCAGATGCGTGCCGCATTCAGGGCAGAATTCGCGCGTCACGGCGCGTTCGAGGTCCTTGCGCATGAACTGCTTGGGCTGTCCGGTGATGTAGGAGAAGCCGGCTGCCGGCATTGCGATGAAGGTGTTGGGCGCGCCGCCCGAGATGTACTGGCACTCGCGACAGTGACACTGCGCCTGCATCATCGGGTCGCCCTCGGCCACATAGCGCACTTCGCCGCAATAGCATCCGCCTTCCAAACGCATGACGACCTCCCGTTTGTTGTTCTTGAGGTCGATATTTCTGCGCCGGCAATCTGGAATGGCAATCTTTTTCTTCGGCACCTGGTCAAAAAGAAAATTTGCAAAAAGAAAGGGGCTCCAACTTGCGCTGGAGCCCCTCAACGGTCGGGGCATTGCCGGGTATGTGCCCAAACCGTAGTTGTGGACGCGGTCCCCAAGGAGACCGCGCCCGGGAGGAGAGAGTTACATGTTGTAGGCGCGCTCGGTGTGCTCGGTGATGTCGAGGCCTTCACGCTCGCTCTCGACATTGGCGCGGAGGCCAACGATCACATCGACGACCTTGTAGAGGATCGCCGAACCGACGCCCGACCACACCAGCGTGGTGCCGACAGCCTTGAGCTGGGCCAGCACCTGCACGGTGAAGTCGTAATCGGCAACCTTCGGCGGGATCGCGGTGTAGTCGATGATGCCGGCGCCGCCGAGGGCAGGGTTGACGAGAATGCCGGTGCCGATGGCGCCGACGATGCCGCCGATGCAGTGCACGCCGAACACGTCGAGGCTGTCATCGTAACCGATCGCGTTCTTCACGACGGTGCAGAAGAACAGGCAGACAACGCCGACGATCAGGCCGAGGACGATCGCGCCCATCACGCCAGCGAAGCCGGCGGCAGGCGTGACGGCCACGAGACCCGCGACAGCGCCGGAGATGACGCCGAGCACCGACGGGTGACCCTTCACGATCCACTCCGCGAACATCCACGACAGCGCGGCGGCCGCGGTGGCGACGAAGGAGTTGGTCATGGCGAGCGCAGCGCCGCCGTTGGCTTCGAGGTTGGAGCCGGCGTTGAAGCCGAACCAGCCGACCCAGAGCAGCGAGGCGCCGATCATCGACATGGTCAGCGAGTGCGGAGCCATCAGCTCCTTGCCGTAGCCGACGCGCTTGCCGATCAGGAGGGCGCCGACGAGGCCTGCGATGCCGGCGTTGATATGCACCACGGTGCCGCCCGCGAAGTCGATTGCGCCCATCTTGAAGATCCAGCCGGCGTCGGCGTTGATCTCGTCGAGCTTGGCCTGCGCCGCGGTCTTCGCCGCCGCATCACCCGCCGCAGCGAGAGCCTTGGCAGCGTCCTGGATCGCGTCCGGGCCGGGCCAGTACCAGACCATGTGCGCGATCGGGAAGTAGATCAGCGTGACCCAGAGCGGGATGAAGAGAGCGATCGCCGAGAACTTCATGCGCTCGGCGAAGGCGCCGACGATGAGGGCGGGCGTGATCGCCGCGAAGGTCATCTGGAAGCACATATAGATGAGCTCCGAGATGTTGGCGTCGACCGAGAAGGTCGCGGCCTTCGAATCGGTGGTGACGCCCATCATGAAGGCCTTGGAGAAGCCGCCGATGAAGTCGGAACCGCCGGTGAAGGCGAGGCTGTAGCCGTACACGGCCCAGATCACGGTGACGACGCAGACGGTGTAGAACACCTGCATCAGGACGGAGAGCATGTTCTTGGAACGGACGAGGCCGCCGTAGAACAGCGCGAGGCCGGGGATCGTCATCAACAGCACCAGCACTGTCGATGTCAGCATCCAGGCGTTGTCTCCCTTGTTGACCGTTGGCTCGGCATAGGCTGCGGTCGCAGCGAACAGGCCGACTGCGAGAGCCGCCATTCCCGCGCCATAGGGACGCTTGAACGTCATATTGTTTACTCCTGATTGGATAAGGTTGAGCGCGAAATCAGAGGGCCGCGGCATCGGCCTCGCCGGTGCGGATGCGAACCGCATGGTCGAGATTGATGACGAAGATCTTGCCGTCGCCGATCTGTCCGGTTTTCGCAGCGGACGTGATGGCGTCGATGGTCTTGTCGACCTGGTCGGAGGCGACAGCGACCTCGATCTTGATCTTGGGCAGGAAGCTCACGGCATATTCGGCGCCGCGATAGATTTCCGTATGGCCCTTCTGGCGGCCATACCCCTTGACTTCCGTCACCGTGAGACCGTGAACGCCGATGGCGGTCAGGGCGTCACGGACTTCTTCCAGCTTGAATGGCTTGATAATCGCCATAACAATTTTCATGGGTCCTATCCCCGCTTGGGCCCGGTCCGGACGTGGCCGGGCGTTTCTCGACTGGTTCGCCACGAGGGAGAAGTTTCACTACGCGGGCACAGCCGGACCCCTAGAATCAAATGCCGTGCCAGATCAGGCGGCTTGCCTAACGGACTATGAAAACGGGTGTTTTCGCGGTTGGCGCGTATTGCGGTGCAGTGCGCTATTACGTCGCGCTCAAAAGCTGGTCACGCCTGCTCAAAACGCAGGCACGACAGGCTGCCGACACAATGTTGCTCACGCGTCGGGCAGCCGGAAGGTAATTACGTAGCGCGGAAGCCTATTGCAGGGCTTCGCCGTGCTGCGAAATATCCAATCCCTCGAGCTCATGCTCACGGGATACGCGCAAGGGCACGAACAGGCCGACCAGCTTGAGCAGGACGAAGCTCACGCCCGCGGCCCAGACGAAGGTGACGGCGACGCCGTAGAGCTGGATCAGGAGCTGTTGCGGATGGCCCTCGAGCAGGCCGGCGGTGCCGCCGATCGCGCTGGTTGCGAACACGCCGGCGAGCAGGGTGCCGGTCAGGCCGCCGATGCCGTGGACGCCGAACACGTCGAGGGAGTCGTCGTAGTTGAAACGGTGCTTCAGCCAGGTGCAGGCCCAGTAGCAGACCGCACCGGCGATCACGCCGATGACGATGCCGTGCCAGGGCGCCACGAATCCGGAGGCCGGCGTGATGGTGCCGAGACCGGCGACCGCACCGGAGATCATGCCGAGCACGGAGGGCTTGCGCCGGGTCGACCATTCGATCGCGCCCCAGGTCAGCGCACCGGAGCAGGCGGCGAGATGGGTGGCGATGATCGCCATCACCGCGCGCGAATTGGCCGCGCCCGCCGAGCCGCCGTTGAAGCCGAACCAGCCGACCCACAGCAGGCCGGTGCCCATCACGGCGAGCGAGAGGTCGAACGGCGAGAGGTTCTCGGTGCCATAGCCATGACGGCGCCCCATCACCTTCGCGGCGACGAGGCCGGCGGTACCGGCCGACAGATGCACGACGAGGCCGCCGGCGAAATCCATCACGCCCATGCTGGCGAGGAAACCGCCGCCCCAGACCCAATGCGCCAGCGGAATGTAGACGAAGATGAACCAGGCGACGGAGAACAGCAGATAGGCGGAGAACCGCATGCGGTCGGCGACGGAGCCCGCGACCAGCGCCACCGTGATGATCGCAAACGTCATCTGGTACAGCATGAACAGCGCTTCCGGGATCGTCTTCGCCGCCGGGTTGACGCTGTCGAGCGTCATGCCGGCGAGGAACCAGCGGTCGAGCGTGCCGATCCACGGCCCGTCGCCGACGAAGCAGAGCGAATAGCCGAACGCGACCCAGAGAATGGAGATCATCGTCACCGCGGCGAGGCTCTGCGCCATGGTGGCGAGCACGTTCTTCTTGCGCACCATGCCGGAATAGAACAGCGCCAGACCCGGGATCGTCATCATCAGCACCAGCGCGGTGGCGACGATCATCCAGGCGGTGTCGGCGGTGTTGATCTCGGAGGCGGCGGCGTGCGCCGGCGCGGCCATGACCAACGCGAATCCGATCGGCGCAGCCAAAGCGGCTGCACGGCGCAACAATCCCGCCATGTTGTTTCCCCCAGCATAGAAATTACGTCGCACGCTGTGGCGTCGCTGCCCGGTGCGATCCAAGCAGTCGTGTCTAATTCAGAGCGCGTCGCTGTCGGTCTCGCCGGTGCGGATGCGCAGCGCGTGATCGATCGGCGTGACGAAGATCTTGCCGTCGCCGATCTGGCCGGTGCGGGCCGTCGAGGTGATCACGGCGACGGCCTTGTCGGCGACGTCGGAGGCGACCGCGATCTCGATGCGCAGCTTCGGCAGGAAGTTCACGACATATTCGGCGCCGCGATAGATCTCGGTGTGGCCCTTCTGGCGGCCGTAGCCCTTCACCTCGGTCACGGTCATGCCGTGGACGCCGATCGCCGTCAGGGCCTGGCGGACCTCATCGAGCTTGAAGGGTTTGATGATCGCGACGACGAGTTTCATGGTCAGGCCTATTCCCCGGGATGCGCCGCGCCGTATGTCCCCGGCGCCGCGTCAATCTGGCATCTTTACGGGCAAATGGCACAAAAAAGTTGCAGATTGAAGCGGAAAAACGTTTGGCCAAGGGAGGCCATGTGAACGGCCGCCTCTGTACAGGGCATCCGTTCATCCTTCACAATGCATTTTTGGCATGGATGCGGTGAACCGAAGCGGTGAACCTAAGCGCCTTGGCCGGTACATAAGTATGTTCGAGGGGGACGTTTCATGGCGAGTTGGTTCTACGCATCCGAGGGCAAGCAGCAGGGGCCCTTTCCGGAAGGACAGTTCCGCGATCTGATCGCCCAGGGCGTCGTCCGCCCGGACACGCTGGTGTGGACCGAGGGCATGGCCGGCTGGCAGAAGGCGGCCGAAATTCCCGGCCTGGTCGGCGGCGGCGCGCCGCCGATGGTTCCAGGCGGCGGGCCCCCGGCGATGGGCGCCGGTGGTTACGCTGGCGCGGCCAGCGGCGGATCACTCGCTGTCGATTTCGGCATCCTCGAGTTCACCTGGCGCACGCTCGTGCTCGTGATCGGCTCGTGCTTTGTCATTCCGGTGCCGTGGCTGTTCGTCTGGTACACGAAATGGATCGTACCCTGCATCAAGGTCCCCGGGCGGCCCAATCTCAGCTTCACCGGCAGCGCGATGACGCTGGTGCCCTGGGTTTTTGGCTTCATCGTTCTGGCGATCGCGCTCGGCTTCGTCGGCAGCCAGTTGCTGAGCAATCTGCTGTTCATCGTCCAGATCGTGCTCTACTGGCTGCTGATCAAATGGATGGTCGCGAACCTCGCTTCCAACGGGCAGCCGCTCGGTCTCAGCTTCACCGGTTCGGTCTGGGCCTATATTGGCTGGAATCTGCTGTTCGCGATCTCGATCATCGCCATCATCGGCTGGGCCTGGGTGGCTGCGGCCCAGATGCGCTGGTTCTGCCGCAGCATCGAAGGCACGCGGCGCGAGATCGTGTTCAAGGGCAGCGGTCTCGACATCCTCTGGCGCGGCATCGTGGCTGCGATCCTGTGCAGCCTCATCATTCCGATCCCGTGGGTGTATCGCTGGATCATGAACTGGTTTGCCTCGCAGACCGAACTCGCTCCGCGCGGCTCGCTCTAAGGATGGTCCGGTAAGCCATAAGCGCGATTTACCGCGCTTATGGCGATCAGGCTTTCCGCGCCGATGTATCAGGCGTGAATTGCCAGTTGTGGGGCGATCGCTTCGGCGACAACACGCATGTCGCGCGCGAGCGCCAGCGAGGTCGCGCGGTCCAGTTGGCTGCCGAGGCCGACGGCCGCGATCGTGTGCGAGATCGTTCCCTTCGCGTTGAGGACGGGCACGGCGACGATCGTCACGCCGGCGATGTAATTGCCGCGGTCGATGCTGAAGCCCTGCTTGCGCACCTGGTCGACTTCCTTGCGCCAGGTCTCGAAGGTCGGCGCGTTGTGCCAGCGCAGCAGGCGAAAACGTTTCTCGATCTCCTTCTCCGGCTGGCCGCTGAAGGCGGCGACGCAGCGCCCGGTGGCGCTGATCAGTGCCGGAAAGCGGCTTCCGATGTCGACATGAAGACGCACCGGCGCCTGGCTGCGCGCCAGCGCGACGACGATCATGTTGTCGAGGTCCGGCACCTCGACGCCGATTGCGGTGACGCCGTAGCGGCCTGAAAGCTCCTCGAGCTTCGGCCGCATCAGGCTGGGAAAATCGGCGTTCTCGAGCACGGCGCGCGCCAGCGGCAGCATGCCGACGCCGAGGCTGTAGCGCTTGGTCTGCGGATCGACCTGCAGCAGATCCTCCGCGAGCAGCGCGCGCACGATGTGCAACGCAGTGCTCGGCACCAGGTCGAGAGTTTCCGCAATCGCCTTGAGACTCTGCGGCGCCGGACTGCGGCTGAGCAGGCGGAGGATGGCGACGGCGCGCGTGACCGCGGGCACGGCGCGGACACGGGGTGATTTGGCATTCGGCATGATCGTATCGGTACAACAGCGGCTGGAGTGCAACAACACCAACTCATCGAGTCAGCGCTAACGCAGCGCTGATCTTTCGCCTCGCGCGGGCACGCGCCGCAAGCTCCGGCGTGATTCACGCTAATTGTACATATACAATTAATAACGCTATTTGACAATTGGCGCGTCGTCGGTATCTTGCCGGTCATGACCAAGCTGACCGACTTCACGAGCTACGCCGCCGCGCAGACGATCTTCTCTCCGGAGAAGCTCTGGGAATTGTTCGACGGCAATCGCGCGCAGCTGAACATCGCGCATGAGTGCATCGACCGGCACGCCGGTCGCTCCGACCCGGCCGTGATCGTCGTCCGCGCCGACGGGCCGGACGAGGTGCTGGGCTTTGCCGAGCTCGCGGAAGCCTCCTCGCGCTTCGCGCATGATCTGGTGAGCCGCGGGATCAAGGCCGGCGATCGCGTCGCGGTCATGCTCGAGCCGTCGCGCGCCTTCTACGTGGCGGTGTTCGGCACCATGAAGGCCGGCGCCATCGCCGTGCCGCTGTTCACGCTGTTCGGACCCGACGGCGTCAAGCTGCGCGTCAACGATTGCAAGCCGCGGCTGATCGTGACCAACGCGGAGAAAGCGCCGCTGCTCGCCGGGATCGGCACCGAGGTCGTGGTCGCCGATGACGCCTTCCTGAACGGCCTGCAGCGCTTCGCGCCGCACTTCACCCCTGAGACGGCGGCCGACGACATGGCCCTGTATCAATATACGTCGGGCACGACGCGCGAATTGCCCGAAGCGGTCAAGCACACCCATCGCTCGATCGTCACGCTGATGGTGGCGGCGCTGTACGGCACCGGCCTGCGTCCCGGCGACCGCTTCATCTGCCCGTCATCGCCGGCCTGGGGACATGGACTCTGGCACGGTACGCTGGCGCCGCTCGCACTCGGCATCACCATCGGGGCCTATGCCGGCAAGTTCAATCCGGAGCGGCTGCTGGCGGCGCTCGAACGGCACCGCTTCACCAACATGTCTGCGGCCGCCACTCACTACCGCATGATGCGCAATTCCGGCGCCGCACCGCGCTATCGCTACGCCCTGGAGAAATTGTCGTTCACCGGCGAGCCGATCGACAGCGAGACGGCGACCTTCGCGCACGACACCTTCGGCCACCAGGTCTGCAGCATGTACGGCACCACCGAGATCGGCGTGATCCTGGTGAGCTATCCCGGCGCGCACGACTTCGTCGTCAAGCCGGGATCCCTCGGCAAGCCGATCCCCGGCGGACGCGTCGAGGTGCACGACGCCGAAGGCAAGCCCTGCGCGCCCGGCGTGACCGGCGAGCTGAAGGTCTGGCGTCGCGGCGAGTGGATCGCGACCAAGGACCTCGGACGCATCGACGACGACGGCTACTTCTATCACGGCGGCCGCGCCGATGACGTCATCATCTCCGCCGGCTGGACCATGAGCGCCGTCGAGATCGAGGACGCGATCCTCAAGCATCCGGAAGTGCGCGAGGCCGCGGCCATCGGCGTCCCCGATCCGCTGCGTGGGCAGGTGGTGAAGGCGTTCGTCGTCACCGACCGTCCCGGCGATACGTCGTTCGAGCACGAGATCCAGGACGTCGTGCGCCAGCGCCTCAGCCATCACGAATATCCGCGTCTCGTCAGCTTCGTCGCGGAGCTGCCGAAGACGCCGGCCGGCAAGGTCAACCGCAAGGTGCTGCGCGACCGCGAGCAGGCCGTCAGACAATCAGAAGCGACGAATTAAAGAGAGGAACGTCACATGCTGGACAAGACCGAAAGCAGGTTTCCGAAAATCACCGAAGAGGGCCTCGACGATCTGCGCAAGCGCATCGGCGTGACCATCGGCGTGACCGCCGAGCCCTGGTGCTATGAGGCGACGCGCGACAACATCCGTCATTACGCGCACGGCATCGGCGACGACAATCCGCTGTGGTGCGACCCCGACTACGCCGCCAAGTCCGCTTACGGCGGCATCATCGCGCTGCCGAGCTTCCTGTTCTCGACCAGCCGCATCGTGTCGGGCTATGTCGGCGGGATGCCCGGCGTCCACGCCATGTGGTCGGGCGCGGACTGGACCTGGCACAAGGCCGTCAGGCGCAACGACGTGATTTCGACCGAGGCCAAGCTGAAGGACCTCGTCGAGCATCAGACGCGCTTTGCCGGCCGCGCCATCCAGCAGACCTATCACGTCGATTTCTTCAACCAGCAGGGCGACCTCGTCGCCGAGGCGGACAGCTGGTGCTTCCGCACCGAGCGCGACCACGCGCGCGAGCAGGGCACCAAATACAAGGAAGTCAGGGCCCGTGAGCCGCGCCGCTACAGCGACGAGGAATTGGCTGCCGCATACAAACACTATGCCGACGAGCGGATCCAGGGCTCGCGTCCGCGCTACTGGCAGGACGTCACCGAAGGCGAGGCGCTGCCGGTGATGCTGAAGGGGCCGATGACCGTCACCGGCTTCATCGCCTATGCGCAAGGCTGGGGCGGTCTCTACATCCGCGCCAACAAGCTCGCGTGGAAGCTGCAGGATGCCCATCGCGGCCTCGGCATTCCCAACCGCTTCAATATTCCCGATTGCCCCGAGCGCGTGCACTGGGAAGAGGAGTTCGCGCTCGAGGTCGGCGCGCCCGGCGCCTATGATTACGGTCCGGAGCGCTGCTCCTGGCTGACCCATCACCTCACCAACTGGATGGGCGACGACGGCTTCCTGCGCCGCGCGACCTGCAAGATCCGCCGGCACAATCCCGAAGGCGACATCCTGTTCATCAAGGGTAAGGTGAAGCGCAAATTCATCGAGAACGGCCGTCATCTCGTCGAGATCGAGCAGGAAGCGCGCAACCAGGACGACGAACTCTCCGTGCTCGGAACCGGCATCGTGCAATTGCCGAGCCGTAGCTGACAGCAACCAACTGGGCGCATGAGCATGCCCGCACCTGATCTCACGCGCGGAGCGGTGACCGGCCTCAAGGTCGTCGATCTCTCGCGCGTGCTGGCGGGGCCGCTGTGCACGCAGATGCTGGCCGATCATGGCGCCGATGTCGTCAAGATCGAGCCGCCATCGGGCGATGAGACGCGCGGCCTCGGACCGCCCTTCGATGCGGCGGGACAGGCGGCGTATTTCGGCGCCGTCAATCGCGGCAAGCGCGGCATGGCGCTCGACTTGTCGCGCGCCCTGGGGCGCGCGGTGCTCGAAGGCTTGTTGAAGGATGCCGATGTGCTGGTGGAGAATTTCCTGCCCGGCACCATGGAGCGCTGGGGGCTCGGATACGAGGCCCATCTCTCCGAGCGCTTTCCGCGACTGATCTATTGCGCCATCTCGGGCTTCGGCGCCGACGGGCCGCTCGGCGGCCTCCCCGGTTATGACGCGGTGCTGCAGGCCATGTGCGGCCTGATGAGCATCAACGGCACGCAGGACTCGGGCCCGACGCGGGTCGGCGTTCCCATCGTCGATTACGTCACGGGCTACAATGCGCTCACGGGTGTCTTGCTTGCGCTCGCGGCGCGAGAACGGACCGGACGGGGGCAGCGCGTCGAGGTGACGCTGTTCGACACCGCGCTCGGCCTGCTGGTGCCGCACGCGGCAAACTGGATCTGCTCGGGCAACGTTCCCGGTCGGCTCGGCAGCGCCCATCCCAACATCGCCCCTTACGACAAGTTCGCGGCCGCCGACGGCGAGATCTTCCTCGGCATCCTCAATGACGGCCAGTTCCGCCGCTTCTGCCAGAAAGTCAGGCGCGGCGACCTGCTGGATGATCCGCGCTTCCGCACCAACGCCGATCGGCTCACCCACGTGGCAGCGCTACGCACTGAACTGGAGCGCACGCTGGCCGGCTTCAAATCGGAGGCGCTCTGCCGCGACCTGATGCAGGCCGGCGTTCCCGCCGGCGCCGTCAACACCGTGCCGCAGGCGTTCGCGCAAGCCCATGTCGCCCATCGCGACATGCTGGTCGAGAGCGAGGGCCATCGCGCGCCCGGCATTCCCGTGAAGCTGCGAGAGACGCCGGGCAGCGCCACGCGACGGCCGCCCCGCTTTGGCGAGCATGCGCGCGAAATTCTGGCGGATGCCGGCTTCGATGAGGGTACGATCGACAGCCTGATCGAGGCCGGCGTCGTCATTCCGCAACGGAAGGACCCTGCGACACGATAAGACCACCAACAAGAAGACGACCAAAATAATCATAACGAGAGGAAACGAGCATGCTGAGATCCGCGAGATGGGCCGTGGGATTGCTGGCCCTGCTATGGAGTTGCGCAAGCCTCGCGCAGACCTATCCGACGAGGCCCGTCAAGATCATCGTTCCCTATCAGGCCGGTCAGGGCACCGACGTCGTCGCGCGATACCTCGCCGATCATCTGTCGCGCACGCTCGGCCAGCGCTTCTATGTCGAGAACAAGCCCGGCGCCGGCGGCAATATCGGGGCCGAGCAGGCCGCGCATTCGGAGCCCGACGGCTACACGCTGTTGATGGGCACCAACGCCACCCAGACCATGAACGAGTTCATGTATCCGTCGATGGGGTTCGCGCCTGCCAAGGATTTTGCGCCGATCATCCTGGTCGGCAAGCTGCCGCTGGTGATCACAGCCAGCCCGTCGTTCGCCGCAAACAACGTGGCGGATCTGATCACGGCTGCCAAGGCGAAGCCCGACCGGATCGACATCGCTTTGCCGAGCACGACGGCGCGAGTCATCTTCGAGTTTCTCAAGGATGTGACCGGCGCACCGATGTTCGGGGTTCCCTACAAGGGCTCGGCGACCGCGATGACCGACGTGCTCGGCGGACAGGTTCCGCTGATCATCGATACGGTCACGGCGGTGCGCACCCAGATCGACGACGGCAAGCTGAAGGCGCTCGGCATTACCGTGCTGAAGCCGAGTGAGCTTTTGCCTGGCGTAAAACCCGTCGCCGAGCAGGGCGTGCCTGATTTCGAGATGGCGGGATGGAATGCCTTCTACGCGCCACGCGCCACGCCGCAGGCGGTCATCGAGCTTCTGAACGGCGAGTTCGCCAAGGCGCTGGCCCTGCCCGAGACCAAGAAGCGGCTACACGAGCTGGGACTCGATCCGGCCGGTGGAACACCGGCGGACCTCGCCCGGTTCGAGACGAAGGAGCGGCTGAAATGGGGGCCGGTGATCAAGGCAACGGGCCTGCAGGGCGGCTGACGCCGATCAGGCTCTTTGCTCGAGCATGATCTCGTCCGAGAACCGCTTCCCACGTCTCGGGATCATGCCTTGCGTTCGCGCACCGAGCCTTCCTGCGCCACTGACGCCACCAGCGTGCCGTCGGGCTTGAAGATGAGGCCGCGCGACAGGCCGCGGCCGCCGCGCGCGTTCGGCGAATCCTGGGCGTAGAGCAGCCATTCGTCGGCGCGGAACGGGCGGTGGAACCACATCGCGTGATCGAGGCTAGCCGGCATCATGTCCTTGTCGAACAGCGTGCGGCCGTAGCGCGCCATGATCGCGTCGAGCAGCGAGAAGTCCGATGCATAGGCCAGCGCGCACAGATGCAGCGCGGGATCGTCGGGAAGTTTGGCAGCCGTGCGGATCCAGATATGGATGCGACCGTCGTCGACCTTCTGGCCGAAATAGCGGCCGATCTCGACGGGACGCAATTCGATCGGACGATCCATCTCGTAATAGCGGCGGATGAACTCCGGCATCTCCTTGAAGATCGGTTGCTTCGCGACTTCCTCCGCCGTCAGCTTCTCCGGCGGCGGCACATCGGGCATCTTGTCCTGGTGATCGAAGGCGCTTTCCTCCTCGGCGTGGAACGACACCATGATCGAGAAGATCGCGTTGCCGTGCTGGATCGCGGTGACGCGGCGGGTCGAATAGCTCTTGCCGTCGCGCAGGCGCTCGACCTGGTAGATGATCGGGACCTTCGGATCGCCCGGCAGAATGAAATAGCAATGCAGCGAATGCGGCAGCCGCCCCTCGACGGTGCGGCAGGCCGCGACCATCGCCTGCCCGATCACCTGGCCGCCGAACACCCGCTGCCAGTCCGTCTTCGGGCTGTTGCCGCGGAACAGGTTCACCTCGAGCTGTTCGAGGTCGAGGATCGAAATGAGGTCGAACAGGCTTTTGGACATGGAATGAACCTTCTTGCCGTCGTTCCGGGGCGGATGCTCCGGAATGGCACATTTGGGCCGTTCCGCCCTTGTTTCACCGCACTGTTTCGCCCAGCTCAAGTCTGCTAGCAAGACCGAGAATTGACCGGGAAGCTTGGTATGTCGGTACAGGGAAGCATTGTCATTGGCGGCGGCGCGTTTGCGGGCCTCGCGCTGGCGCTGGCGTTGCGCCAGGGGCTCGGCCCGGAGATCCCCGTCATCGTCGCCGATCCCGCGCTCGGCACACGGCCGAGCCGGGACCCGCGCGCCACCGCGATCGTCGCCGCCTGTCGTCGCCTGTTCGAGGCGATCGGCGCCTGGGACGACGTCAGGGGCGAGGCGCAGCCGATCCTCGACATGGTCGTCACCGATTCGAAACTGGAGGACGCCACGCGTCCCGTGTTCCTGAACTTCGCCGGCGACGTCGCGCCGGGCGAGCCCTTTGCGCACATGGTCGAGAACCGCCGCCTGATCGATGCGCTGGTGGTGCGCGCCGAGGCCGAGGGCATCGATCTTCGCGCCACCACGGTTGCATCCTACGATGCGCGCGCCGAGGGCATCGACGTCTCGCTCGGCGACGGCAGCGTGATCGCGGCGAGCCTCCTGGTCGCCGCCGATGGCGCGCGGTCGAGACTGCGCGAGCGTGCCGGCATCGCCACCCATGGCTGGGAGTATGACCAGTCCGGCATCGTCGTCACCGTCGGTCACGAGCGCGATCACGAAGGTCGCGCCGAGGAGCACTTTTTGCCCGCAGGTCCCTTCGCGATCCTGCCGCTCTCGGGCAAGCGCTCATCGCTGGTGTGGACCGAGCGCCGGGCCGAGGCCGTGCGCATCGTCGCGCTCAGCGACGAGGACTTCCACGGCGAGCTCGAGCAGCGCTTCGGCCTGCATCTCGGCGAGGTGAAGGCGCTCGACAAGCCGCGCGCGTTCCCGCTGTCCTATTTCGTCGCGCGCTCCTTCATCGCCGAGCGCCTCGCGCTGGTCGGCGATGCCGCGCACGTGATCCATCCGATCGCGGGCCAGGGCCTCAACATGGGGCTGAAGGATGTTGCCGCGCTGGCCGAAGTCGTCGTCGATGCCGCGCGGCTCGGCATGGATCTCGGCGGCGCCGACGTGCTCGAACGCTACCAGCGCTGGCGCCGCTTCGACACCATGGCGATGGGCGTTGCCACCAACTCGCTGAACTTCCTGTTCTCCAACCAGTCGACCCTGCTGCGCACGGTGCGCGACATCGGCCTCGGACTCGTCGACCGCGCCCCGCCGCTGAAGAACCTCTTCATCCGCCAGGCCGCCGGACTGACGGGCGAAGTGCCAAGGCTGCTGAAGGGCGAGGCGTTGTAAGGCGTAAGTTTAGAGAACGCTCGCGCCTCACTCTCTCCTTGTCGTCCCGGACAAGCGCGCCTCAAGCGCGCGCAGATCCGGGACCATACTCCGCAGCAATAGTTTTGCGAACACCCGGAGTTGCCGGCTCGTGCAGCAACACAATTCGGTGGATATGGTCCTGGCTTTCGCCAGGACGACACCGAGGGTGTGACGCGGGCACCGCTCCAAACGAGCGACGGGCGACGCGTCCTCAATCGATCTTGCGGGCCTCTTCCGGCAGCATGATCGGGATGCCGTCGCGGATCGGATAGGCGAGCTTGGCGCTGCGCGAGATCAGCTCCTGCTTGGCGGAATCGAACTCCAGCGGGCCCTTGGTCAGCGGGCAGACCAGAATCTCCAGCAGTTTGGGATCGACGCTGGCTTCGGGGCGTTCGGTAGGCGCGTTCATCTTTGTCTCCGGCAATTGCTTGCCTCTACCACAGAAATTCGCGCCCGCCCATGGCGGCTGCTCAGGCGGAGACCATCGCCAGGAGCTCGTCGAGCATGTCCTGAAGCCGCGCCGCCGGCACCGGCGCCCCCGACAGGGCAAAGCCGAGAAACGTCCAATAGAGGATCTGCGCGCGGGCCGTCGCCGCCATCGGGGCAAGCCCGCGTTTTCCCAGCATCTGCTCGATATAGTCGAGCCTGCGGCGGTCGATGGCGCGCACCGCTCCTTGCGCTGTCGCATCGAAGGCTGCCCAGTTGCGCACCGCGCGTTCGAGGTCGAGCCGTGCGCCGAAGGATCTGCGCAGCAGCGCCTGCAGCGGCTCGTCGCCGGCCGCCTCGACGTCGGCGATGATCTGCTCGGCCGCGATCTCGCGCCAGCGCTTCAGCACCGCGGCGTGGAACGCGCCGAGATCGGCAAAGTGCCAATAGAAGCTACCGCGCGAAACCCCCATGGCTTTTGCCAGCGGATCGGCCTTCAGCGCCGTGAAACCGCTTTTGGCAAGCGCCTTCAGGCCTTCCTTGATCCAGTCGTCGGCGGAGAGCTGTTCCGTCATGTCGGGTTCCAAATTCGACCATACACTAGTGTATTGACAAGCGGCAGGCGAGCGCTTAGTTGACCATACATAACTGTATGGAGGCGTTGATGCGTGATCTCCTGCTCCAATGCGCCGGCCTGCTGACCATCGTGGTGGCTCTCATCCACGGCTACCTCGGCGAGGCCAGGGTGTTTGTCCGCGCCCGCATCGAGCCGGAACGGCTGCGCACCCTGATCCGCCTGGTCTGGCAGGCCTCGACCGTCGCCTGGATCGGCGGTGGCGTGCTCCTGATCGCGACGCCCTGGATGGGCTCGGAGCCGGCACGCCACTGGATCGTCGTCACCATGGCCTGCGTGTTCGGTCTCTCCGCTATCGCCAACGCATGGGCTACGCGCGGCCGGCACTTCGGCTGGATGATGCTCAGTGCGGTCGTCGTGCTGGCGGTTGCAGGCTATTGAGCGTCGAATGGGAGTTGAGGCATGACGCTGACACTCGTCACCGGGGGTACAGGCCATCTTGGCCGGGATATCGTCGATCGCCTCGTTCACGACGGACGTCAGGTTCGGGTGTTTGCGCGCGCGCCGGGCCCGCGATCGGATGTCGAGTGGGCGATCGGCGACCTCGCGACGGGTGCCGGGTTGCGGGACGCGCTGCACGATGTCGATACGGTGATCAATGCGGCGACCTGTTCGCCGATCGCGCGGCGCGGCGGCATTCGTCCGACGGACTTCTTCACGTCGCCCTCCGCCGTGGACGTCGAGGGCACCGAGAGGCTGTTGTCATGCTGCAGTGAGTCCAAGGTGCGGCACTTTCTCCACGTCTCGATCGTCGGCCTCGATGAGGCAACCCTGCCCTACGCGCGGGTCAAGCTCGCCGGGGAACGGCTGGTGCGTGCGTCAGCACTGTCCTGGTCCGTCGTTCGCGCGATGCCGTTCTACTATCTTCTCGACCGGCTGCTCGCGGGCCTCGCCTGGCTTCCGATGTGGCCGGTGCCGACGACACTGTTCAACCCGGTCGACACGTCGGACGTCGCCAACCACGTCGTGGCCTGCGCCTTCGACGGAATGCGTGGCGAGCGTGTCGAGATTGGTGGTCCCGAAGATCTCGAGCTCGTCTCGTTGGCCCGCCGGTATCAGGACGCCCGGGGATGGCATCAAAAAATCCTGCCGGTGAACCTGTCGGACGCCACGGCGCGAGGCATGGGCTTCGTCGTCAGCCAAGGTGTTCGCGGACAGCTCTCCTGGGCGGATTGGCTGCGACGCAACTATCCTGTGGCGTGAGGCGCGGCCTGGCCGGGCCGGCGGTGCGCCGCGAGCGCGTGAGGCGTAAGGCCGCAGAGGTGGGTCAAATGCGGACTGCGCGCGGAGAGCACTCAGCTTTTAGACGATGTTAGAACTTATCTAAAGCGATCCATGCCCGAACCCGATTGACTTCACCTCCTCCTTTGCTTCCTTCGGTCCCGCTCGCGGCTCCGCGCAGCGCCCACGACAGAGGAGGAGAAGTTCGTGAAGGTCATTCGTGTTGTTGCCATTGCACTGACGGTCGGGATTGGCGCGGGATCGACGGCCATGGCCGACGGTTTCAAGGATTGCACCAAGCTCGACAAGGCGTCGTGGAAGCCGGCCAGCGAAGCCGAAGCCAAGGCCAAGGCGCTGGGCTACGAAGTGCGGCGCTCCAAGATCGAAGGCTCGTGCTACGAAGTGTACGGCGTCAAGGAAGGCAAGCTCTACGAGCTGTTCTACAGCCCGGAAGATCTCAGCCTGAAGCACACGATTGCCAAGTAAGGCTGCCAAGTAAAACTTGCCAGTTGAGCTGCGCGAGATCGTCCGCGCAGAGTGAGGCTTGAGGGTGGTCCCAGCTTGATCGAAGAAGCGGTGCCAGAAGCGCGCGGGGTGTCCGACAGGGCCCCCGCGGATCGAACCGCTTCGCGGACGGTCGTGGTCTGGGATCTGCCGCTGCGCCTCTGGCACTGGGCTTTCGCGGCCAGCATCCTGGCCGCGTGGTTCACGCCCACCGTCTATGACCGGCTGCATCGCATCGTCGGCTATACCGTGCTTGGGCTTCTCGCCTTCCGCCTGGTCTGGGGTTTTTGGGGCAGTCGCTACTCCCGCTTCCGCATGGTCGGCGTCCGGCTGCGCGCCGGGCCGCGCTATCTCTGGAATCTGCGCCGCGGCATCACCGGCCGCTATATCGGGCTCAATCCCGCCGGCACGCTGATGCTGGTGGCGCTGCTGCTGGCGACCGCCGTCTCGGCGATCACGGGCGCGATGTCGGTGACCGTGACCTTTTTCGGCCTCTGGTGGGTCGAGGACACCCACCACTATTCATCGGACGCGGTCATCGTGCTGGTCGTGCTGCACGTGCTTGGCGTGCTCCTGATGGGACTGCTTCAGCGCGAGAACCTGATCCGCGCGATGATCACCGGCCGCAAGCGCATCCGCGGTCACCACTAGCGGTTCGTTGCACGCTTTCTTCCGTCCGCCTGGGCGCGGTCGACAAATCGAATTGAGCAGGAAGCGTTAACGCGCCGGTAAGTATGCAATCGGGCGTTGCACAAAATTAACGCGATGAACGTTTAGCGCGTACACCATCGACACTATTGACGGTGGAGCCAGATTGCATGTTCCGCGTTTTTTCCTGTCTTACGGCTGAGCACGATTGGCGGCTCGTTGTCCTCGCAGGCCTGGTCTGCTTCGTCGCGAGCATCGTCGCGGCCAGTATCTTTCATCGTGCGATCGCGACGCGCGCGAGAAGGCGGTGGATCTGGATCGCGATTGCCGGCGCAGCCATCGGATACGGAATCTGGGCGACGCATTTCGTCGCGATGCTTGCTTATGAGCCCGGCGTCACGACCGGCTATGGCCTCCTGCTGACTGCGTTTTCACTCGCCGCGGCAATGCTTTTGACCTCGGTCGGCTTCGGTGTTGCGGTCGGCACGTCCGGCCGCTGGGGCGCGATGGCAGGGGGTGTCATCGTCGGAGGCGGCATTGCCAGCATGCACTATCTGGGAATGTGGGCCCTTGAAGTGCCTGGCCGGGTCGCCTGGTCGGTGGACCTCGTATTCGTCTCGATCATTTTGGGCATGTGTCTCGGCTACGCCGCGCTGGCGGTTGCCCTGACCTACCAGGGCTATCGGGGCACGCTGGCAGCAGCCGTCCTGCTCACACTCGCCATCGTGTCGCATCACTTCACGGCCATGGGTGCCGTGCAGATCACGCCGGATCCCACCCTCGCGACGGATAGTCTTTCGCTTTCTCCGGCTTTCCTCGCGCTTGCCATCGCCGGTGTCGCACTTTCCGTGCTGGGGATGAGCCTGATCGGCGTGGTGGCCGATCGTCGCATGGCAAGCAGAACCGCCAGGTTCGAGGAGATCATCAGCCAGCTTTCGGTCGCCCGGCAGCAGCTCGAAGACTCGCAGCAGGAACTCCAGGATCAGACGCTGAGGCTGGACACGGCGATCAATCACATGGTCGAAGGCCTTTGCATGTTCGATGCCGACAAGCGGCTTGTCGTCTGCAACGAGCGTTATGCCCGGCTCTATCAGCTGCCGCCGGAGCTGCTGAGGACGGGGACATCGCACGCCGACATCATCAGGCATCGTATCGTGAAGGGCATTCTCAAGGGCGATTCCAGCGAGGGCGCCGCCGAGCAATTCATCTCGAAACTGGCGGCCCTGCCGTTCGATGCCGTCTCGAGCAGGATCGACGAGTTCGCCGATGGCCGGCTGATCTGCGTGACGCGGCAGCCGATGGCCGGCGGCGGATGGGTGGCCACGCATCTCGACGTGACCGAGCAACGCCGCTCCGAGGCCAAGATCACCCATATGGCGCAACACGACGCGCTCACCGATCTGCCAAATCGTGTGCTGCTCAGGGAACGGATGGAGCATGCGATTGCGGTGACGCGCAACGGCGGCCTCGATCTGGCCGTGCTCATGCTCGACCTCGACCGCTTCAAGGAAGTCAACGACACGCTTGGACATCCGGCGGGCGATGCGCTGCTGCGCGCCGTCTCCGCGCGCCTGCGCGAATGCGTCACGGAAACCGCGTTGATCGCGCGACTCGGTGGTGACGAGTTCGCGGTGATCGATTACGTGACCAACCCGGCGGTGGAGGCCGCCGCCCTCGCCGAGAACATCAGAAAGGCGCTTTGCGAACCCTTCGATCTCGGCGATCACCGGGTCACGGTGGGCACCAGCATCGGCATTGCCATTGCGCCGCGCGATGGCAACGATTCCGACGTGATCCTGAAGAGCGCGGATCTCGCCCTCTACTCGGCCAAGAGTGGCGGACGTGGTGCATTCCGCTTCTTCGAGCCAGAGCTCGACGAGCTCATGCATGCGCGACGCAATTTGGAGCGCGACATGCGGGATGCGCTCGCGGGGCGTCAATTCGAGCTTCACTACCAGCCGTTCCTCAGCGCCGCGAGCGGCGAGACCTGCGGTTTCGAGGCCTTGCTGCGCTGGCATCACCCGCAGCGAGGCCTGGTCCTGCCGGGCGAATTCATCCCGCTTGCGGAGGAGACCGGCTTGATCGTGCCGCTGGGCGAATGGGTCTTGAGGACCGCCTGCGCGGAGGCTGCCACATGGCCTGCGCATGCCAGGATCGCGGTCAACCTGTCTCCCGCCCAATTCAGGAGCAAGGAGCTCGTCCCGGTCATTGTCGGTGCGCTGGCGAGCTCAGGGCTCGCGCCGCACAGGCTCGAGCTCGAGGTCACCGAGACGGTGATCATGCATGACAGCGAGGCCGTCTTTGCGGTGCTCGCTCAGCTGCGCGAGCTCGGCGTGCGAATTGCCCTGGACGATTTCGGCACCGGCTATTCATCGTTGAGCTTTCTGCAGAGATTCCCGTTCGACAAGGTCAAGATCGACCGCAGTTTCGTCGCCGAACTATCCAGCCCGCGGGCAGACGCGCGCCATCTCGCGCGCGCGGTGGTTCGTTTCGCAGTCAGCCTCGGCAAGACGACGACCGCCGAAGGCGTCGAAACCAGGGAGCAGCTCGACATCCTCCGCGAGGAAGGGTGCGTCGAAACACAAGGCTATTATTTCAGCCGGCCGATGCCTGCATCCGACGTCGCCAGACTGCTGCGGCGGGATGAGGCAGCCATCCGCGCTGCGTGAGCCGTTAAAGCGCGATGAGATTGGGATGAATCGTCATCGCGCTTTAGGTTGTTGTTTGCGCATGATCTTTCCGGAAAACCGCTTCGCACTTTTCCGGATCATGCTTCAGGCCCTCACTGCAGCGGCGGATCGCCGCTGGTGCGCTTCTTGGCGAGGTCCATCTCGGTGACCGCGATCAGGATCTCGGCGCGGGTCTTCAGGTCCGGCGCCTCCAGCATGGCCTGCTTTTCGGCGGGGCCGTAAGGCGACATCATCGCCAGCGCGTTGACGAGCGCCTCGTTGGGCGCGCTCTCGACGCCCTCCCAGTCGACCTTGAGATTGTTGGCCTTCAGGAAGTCGGCGAGCACCGACAACAGCGCCTCCCGATCGACCTCGTCCTCGCCCATGCGCGCGGTGAAGTCGTCGACGAAGGTAAAGAAATCCACCTTGCACTGCCGGTAGGCGGTGAGCACCTCGAGCTCCTCGACCACCTTGAAGCGGGAGACGCCGGTGAGCTCGAGGATGTAGCGGCCGTCGCCGGATTCGGCGAGCTGTGTGATGCGGCCGACGCAGCCGACGCGGAACAGCGCCGGCTTGTCGGAATTCTTCGGCGAGTGCGCCACGTCGGGCTGGATCATGCCGATCAGGCGATGGCCGTCGCGGAAGCAATCGTCGACCATCGCAAGATAGCGCGGCTCGAAGATGTTGAGCGGCATCTGGCCGCGCGGCAATAGCAGCGCGCCCGGCAGCGGAAACACCGGAATGATTTCGGGAAGGTCGGCGGGTCCGCGATATTCGATGTTGATCGGCATCTGGTCCCCGCTGACGCTTGTACGCTTTCCTTACGAAAACAGGATCGTCGACAGGCGCTTTCGTCCCTCGACCGTTGCATCATCCGTGCCGCCCCAGGCCTCGAAGAACTGCACGAGCTGCTTGCGGGCGCCGTCGTCGTTCCACTTGCGGTCGCGCTTGATGATCTCGAGCAGCTGGTCGGTGGCGGCCGCGCGGTTGCCCTGCGCGTTGAGCGCGGTCGCGAGGTCGAACCTGGCCTGATGATCGAGTGGGTTTGCGGCGACTTTCTGTTCCAGCTCGGCCACGGGCCCGAGCTGCTCCGCCTGCTCGGCGAGATCGATCGTCGTCTGCACGGCCTTCACCGCGGGATCGTTGCGCTTGGATTCCGGTACCATGGCCAGCGTCTGCTTGGCCTGCTCCATCGCGCCGGAGACGGCGTAGCACTTCGCAAGGCCGGCCAGGGCCGCGATGTTGGTCGAATCATGCTGCAGCGCCTCGGCATAGATCTGCGCGGCGGCCGCGGCGTCGCCCTCGGCGAGCACGGCATCGGCTTCCTGCACGATCTCGGCGACGTTGACCTCGCCCGGAGCGGTGACACCCTTGGTCAGCTTTTCGATGAAGGCGTTGAGCTGGCTCTCCGGCACCGCGCCCATGAAGCCGTCGGCCGGCTGGCCGTTGACGAAGGCGATCACGGCCGGGATCGACTGGATGCCCATCTGGCCCGGGATCGCCGGGTGCTGGTCGATGTTCATCTTGACCAGCTTGACCTTGCCCTTGGCCGCCTTGACCGCCTTTTCCAGCACGGGGGTGAGCTGCTTGCAGGGGCCGCACCACTCCGCCCAGAAGTCGATCAGCACCGGCTGGCGCTTCGATTCCTCGATGACGTCCTTCACGAAGGTCTGGGTGGTGGTGTCCTTGATCAGATCGGCCGCAGCCGGGCCCGCCGCTCCGTTACCCTGGTCGATGATCGTCACGGGATCCCCTCGTCTGATGTCTGGAATGGCGGCTCTTTAGCACGTCGCCAACGCCGATGCTTGTTGTCGGCTCCTAAATTGGGCCGAATAGGCCGAATTTCAATCCACCGGGGCCGATTCGGCGGTTCCGGGCCGTTTTCGGGCGATTCGGCCGCATTCGGGCTCCATTTAGGGCCCGCAATTGCGTATCTATGCCGCCGGTAGCTGTTGCATTCCCCTCCCGCTTTTGGCATACGACAGCCGTTGCCGGCGCGTCACGCGACCGACACAGGATGCGGGTGTAGCTCAGTGGTAGAGCACGACCTTGCCAAGGTCGGGGTCGAGGGTTCGAGCCCCTTCGCCCGCTCCAATTTTCCCAGAGCATCCAGCCAAACCAGACCGGGCCGTGGTCTTCCGCGCCGCTGGCGGCTGTATTGGGTTTGCAATGACAATTCTGGTTACGGGCAGCGCAGGTCACCTCGGGGAGGCCCTTTTGCGGACGCTCCAGGCGCGTGGCTCGCCCGCGCGCGGGATCGATCTGAAGCCCTCCCCCTTCACCGATGCGGTCGGCTCGATCGTCGATCCGGCGTTCGCGCGGCGCCAGATGCACGGCGTCTCCGCCGTCATCCACACCGCGACGCTGCACAAGCCGCATGTGGCGACTCACGGCAAGCAGGACTTCGTCGACACCAACGTCACCGGCACGCTCAACCTGCTCGAGGCTGCGGTGGCAATCGGCGTGCGCAGCTTCGTCTTCACCAGCACCACCAGCGCGTTCGGCTCGCAGCTGCGCCCCGAAGCGGGACAGGCGGCGGTGTGGGTCACCGAGGAGCTGCCGCCGGTGCCCAAAAACATCTACGGCACGACCAAGCTGATGGCGGAAACGCTGTGCGAGCTGTTCTTTCGCGAGCGCGGCCTGCCGGTCGTGGTCCTGCGGACCTCGCGTTTCTTTCCGGAGGACGATGACGATCCGGCGATGCGGTCGGCCTATCCGCTGGACAACGCGCAGGCCAACGAGCTGCTCTATCGCCGGCTCGACATAGCGGACGCGGTGAGCGCCCATCTGCTCGCCGTCGAGCGCGCGCAAAAAATCGGATTTGCCCGCTACATCGTCTCGGCCACGAGCCCGTTCGAGCCGCATCATCTCGCGGCGCTGGCGGATGACGCGGGAGGCGTCGTGCGTGCGCTCTATCCGGATTGTGCGCAGCTCTACGCGGCGCGCGGCTGGCGCCTGTTTCCGCAGCTCGACCGCGTCTATGTCAACGCGCGCGCCCGGCGCGAATTGGGTTGGCGGCCCGAATTCGACTTCGCGCATGTGCTGCAGAGCCTGCGTGCGGGCCAGGATTTCCGCAGCGCGCTGGCGCGCGAGGTCGGCTCGAAGGGCTACCATGATGCGGTGTTCGACGATGGACCCTACCCTGTCGCCCCGTAAGCGCCGCCTTCGTCATTTTGCTCGATGCATCAAATGTCTGCCCGGCGTCACCGGGAGCAAACCGGCCTGAGCCTTTCTACTGTGCATGGGGTTGTTTTCGCAGTTTTGGTTTGAGGCCCCTTCGCGCTGTCTGAAGATCTGCCGCGCACGATCTTGATTCCGCGTTGCAGCGAGAGCGCTGTCGTCGCGGGGTGCGCGCTCATTGACATTCCGTCTCAATTTTTATTGAGCGCAACCGCAGCACACGCGATGCGCTTCTCACCGCTCGCAGATGTGCTAACCTTTTTACGTCTGTCGTCCTGACAGACTCCGAACTTCGCCTACTCAAACAGCAAAACAAGAACGTGCAGCCCTGACGGCTGCCTTAGGGGAGTGACGCGATGACATCGATGTTCCATCGATCCGTGTTGGCGCTTGCAGCGGTTGCCCTTCTTGCCGGGACCAGCGTTGTCAATGCGCAGCAACAGGACAAAAACCGGGTACTGAAGAAATACGAATCCGGCACCAAGGAATTCTGGACCCATCCGCCGGACGACTGGTTCCTCGGCGACGAGACCGAGGCGCAGAAAGGCCTCGCGCCGCCCTCGGGTCCGCCGACCGGCGCGTCGGAGGCCGAGCTCGCGGCGATGATGAAGAAGATCAAGCTGCCGGCAGGCTTCAAGATCGAGGTCTATGCGCCCGGCGTTCTCGCCGCGCGGCAGATGGCCTGGGGTGACAAGGGCACGTTGTTCGTCGGCTCGTTCGGCCTCGGCAACGTCTATGCCGTCAAGGACAACAACGGAAAGAAGGAGGTCAAGACCATCCTCAAGGGGCTGAACATGCCCACCGGTCTCGCCTTCAAGGATGGCGCGCTCTACGTCATCGCGGTCGACAAGCTGATCCGCTATGACAACGCCGAGGCCAATCTCGACAATCTCGGCCAGGGCAAGGTCGTCTATGACGACATGCCGTCCTATGCCGCGCATGGCTGGAAGTACATCGCGGTCGACAAGGAGGGCTGGTTCTTCCTGCCGTTCGGCCCGCCCTTCAATGTCGGCATTCCCCCGACCAGCGTGTCGCAGATCCGGCGCGTCGATCCCAAGACCGGCAACGCCGAGATCTGGGCGCTCGGCGTTCGCAACTCGGTCGGCGGCGACGTCGATCCGCGCACCGGCAAATTCTGGTTCACCGAGAATGCACGCGACTGGGTCAGCGACGATCTGCCCTCCGACAAGCTGAACATGATCAGCAAGATCGGCGAGCATTTTGGCTATCCCTATTGCCACCAGGGTGACCTGCCCGATCCGAAGTTCGCGATGGGCCACAAATGCTCCGAGTTCACGCCGCCGGTGCTGAACCTCGGCGCACACGTCGCTCCGCTCGGCATGAAGTTCTATACCGGCGACCAGTTTCCCGCCGAGTACAAGAACAACATCCTGATCGCCGAGCACGGCTCCTGGAACAGGCACAAGTACCAGGGCGCCCGCATCATGCGCGTGATCGTCGGGCCCGACGGCAAGAACGCCAAGCAGGAAGTGTTCGCCTCCGGCTGGCTCGAGGGTGACCAGGGCTATCTCGGCCGTCCCAACGACATCATCCTCGCCAAGGACGGCTCGATCCTCGTCGCCGACGACTGGGCCGGTGCGATCTATCGCATCAGCTACAGCAAGAAGTAGCGGAAGACGAAACGGAGGCTGCGGTGGCCACGAGGCGGCCGCAGCCTCATCCATTTCAACGTCCCACGCCGTCGTTCCGGATTGCGCGCGACTTGCGCGCAAGTCCGGAACCCATAACCCCGATTGGTGGTTATGGAGTCCGGGCGCGCGCCAAGCGGTGCGCCCCGGAATGACGTACCCGACAGATCGGAATTCCCCATGCGCCGGCAGTTCACCTCGCACGCAATCAGCGCGATTGCGCTCCTGACGCTCGGCGCCCTTCCAGTCGGCGCCGCCGACAATTCAGCGATCAAGGACAAGGCCGCCGTCTGCTCCGGCTGTCACGGCGAGAACGGCATTTCGCAGACGGAGAACATTCCCTCGCTGGCCGGCCAGCCTGATCAATTCATCCAGTGGCAGCTCGTGTTCTTCCGCGCCGGTTCGCGCAAGAACGACCAGATGCAGCCGATCGTGGAAGAGATCACCAACGAGGACATCCGCAATTTCGGTGCCTATTTCTCGCAAATGCCGCCGCCGAAGGCAGCGGAAGACAACGATCCGGACCTGTCGAAAAAAGGCGCGCAAGTCGCCGTCGGCCGCCGCTGTGCCTCATGCCACACCGACAGCTTTGCCGGCACCAAGGCCGTGGCGCGGCTCGCGGGCCAGCGCGAGGAATACCTCATCAAGGCGCTGCACGACTACAAGGCCGGCGTGCGCGTCGGCGGCGGCGTCGCCGCGATGGCCGATGTCGCCTATCACATGAGCGACGAGGAAATCACGGCCGTCTCGCATTATCTGGCAAATTTCAAATAGGAGTAGAGCTGTTGCGGCAAACACAACTCGTCGTCCCGGCCTAGCGCGCAATTGCGCGCGGGGGGCCGGGACCCATACCGCGTGATCTATCGATAGGCACAGGTGTTCGTACCGCGCGACAATCGAATAACGGCGAGTCTTCGCCAAACGATGCCCTGTGGTTATGGGTCCCGGCCTTCGCCGGGACGACAGCGGAGTGTGCAGCTACCCCGCCCGCTGCTTCTCATACGCCTTCAGATGCGTGTACGCGATGCGCAGCTTCGGCACCGGCACCTTGGCGGCGTCGGCGCGGGCGATGAGGTCGCCGATGACGTGATCGGCCTCGACCGGCAGGCCGGCCTTGATGTCGCGGAACATCGAGGCCGTCATCGGTGAACCCTCGGTGGTGATGTTGCCCTTCACGCGCTCGAAGAACGGGCCACCCGGCGGGTAGCCGGACGCGGTGGCGATGGCGCTGGTCTCATCGAGCATGCCGAGCAGGAAGTCGCGGCCGCCGGGAGCGGCAAGGATGTTGCCGACGGAGGTGCGCATCAGGCTGGTGCTTGCGGCGAGCGAAGAGAGGAACACCCACTTCTCCCACATGTCCTGCATGATGTTCTGGCTGGCGGTGGCACCAACGATGCCGTTCTTGAAGGCCTCGTCGATCGCCTTGACCCTGTCAGACAGCTTGCCGTCGCGTTCGCCGTAATTGAGCGACTGCATCGGCTGGAGCTGCACCACCTCGCGCTTCTCGTTCAGCGTCGCGGCGATGGCGCAGAGCCCGCCGAGCACGCGCTCCTTGCCGAATTTGGCATCGAGGATGTCGAGATGCTTCATGCCGTTGAGCATCGGGATGATCGACGTATCAGGACCGACCGCCGGCGCGAACGACTTGATGGCATCGTCGAGGTCGAACGCCTTGCAGCTGAGCAGCACGACGTCGAACTTGTCCTTGAGCGCATCGGCCTGCACCGTCGGCGGATTTTTCAAGGTCACGTCGCCATTCGGGCTCTTGATGACGAGGCCTGCGCTCGCCAGCTCGCTGGCGCGGCGCGGCCGGACCAGGAAGGTGACATCGCGGCCGGCCTGCAACAGCCTGCCACCAAAATAGCCGCCGATGGCGCCGGCGCCGACCACGAGAATACGCATGGGATTGTCCTTGTTGTTTCTTCTTTGCCGTCGTCCTGGCGAAAGCCAGGACCCATTACCCCGACTGCCCGTTGTCGGACAAGTTGGAGCCCCAGCTCGTCACATCCTTAGCCTTCGGTGGCTATGGGTCCTGGCTTTCGCCAGGACGACACCGGAGATGATTGCCCGGTTCGTCCACAATACGAAAATCAAGTCCCCGAGACCATCTCCTCGACCTCGCGCAGCTGCTCCTTGCCGAAGAACATCTCGTTGCCGACGAAGAAAGTCGGCGAGCCGAAGGCGCCGCGGGCGACCGCCTCCTCGGTGTTCTTGATTAGTCGCGCCTTCACTTCCGGTTCCTGAGCGCGGGCAAACAGTTTTTGCGCATCGAGGCCGGACGAGGCCAACGCCTTCATCGCAACTTCAGTGTCGTCCATCTTCTTCGGCTCGCGCCACATATGGTGGAAGGCGGCCTCGACATATTTCTCGAACACGCCCTCGAGCTGCGCCGCGATCGCGGTGCGCATCAGGTTCAGCGTGTTGACGGGAAAGTGCGGATTGAAGACATAGGGCTGGACCTTGAAGCGCTTGATGAAGCGCTCGGTCTCGACCTGCTGGAATTCGCGCTTGTTCTTGATGCCGGCGAGCGTCTCGGCCGGCGACTTGTTGTTGGTCGATTTGAAGATGCCGCCGAGCAGGATCGGTACATACTCGAACTTGACGCCGATGCGCTGCTCGATCGCCGGGATCGCGAGATGGCTGAGATAGGCATTCGGGCTGCCGAAATCGAACAGGAATTGCGGGGCTGTGCGGGGCAAGTTCGTTCTCCCTGGAGGCGCTTTTTTGGCATTGTGGCGCAGGCCGCGCCACAGGTCCATCGTTTAATGACGGTCATAATACTTTGACGATCAGATCAGGCGCCGGATTGCCCGCTTGCGCCACACCAGGAAGTAATAGCCCATCTGCAAAAGGAACATGGCGCAGAACACGATGGGATAGGCGGCCCACACGCCCTCGAGGCCGACGGTGCGGCTGAGGATAACCGCAGCCGGCAGCTCGATCGCGACAATCGCGAAGATCGACAGCAGCATCGGCGTGAAGGCGACACCGGCGGCGCGCATGGCGCCTGAAAACACCGTGGCGAGGCCGAACGGCACCGAGCTCCACAGGGCGACGTGGAGCAATCCCTTCGCCAGATCCAGCACGGCGTCGTCGGTGATGAAGATGACGAGCACGGCGCGCGGCGCGAGATAGATCAGCGCCACCAGGCCGCCGGTCAGGACGATGTTGAGCGCAAGACCGGTGCGCACGATACCGTCGAGCCGGGCCCTGTCGCCGCCGCCGACGGCCTGGGCGCCGAGGATCGAGACCGCGATCGAAATCGACATCGCCGTGAACTGCGTATAGCCCATTACCTGGTTGACGGCGCCATAGGCTGCGGTGGCATTCGAGCCGAAGCCGTTGACGAGGCCGAGCAGCACCAGTTCGGCGATCGCCATCACCACCATGCCGATCGCGCTCGGCAGCCCGATGCCGAGAATTTTGCCGAGCATGGCGCTGTCGATCCGGAGATGACCCAGCAATGCAGCGTCCGGTGCGAGCGCATGCTTCTTCTGCAGCAAATAAACCGCGAGCACGATCAGCGTCGCCGCATTGGCGATCGCCGCCGCCCATGCCGGGCTGGTGATGCCCACGGCTGGCAATCCGAACGTGCCGCGGATCAGCATCGGCGTCAGGATCAGGCCGATCGTCGTCGATAACGCCAGCGCCAGGAGTGGCGTCAGCGCATCACCGACACCGCGGATCATCGCGGTCATCAGCAGGAAGACGAAGCCGAGCGGCATGGTGAGCAACACGACACGGGCATAGGCGCTGGCCTGGTCCAGAATGTTCGCGGGCGTGGCAAGTAGCGTCATCAATTGCCGGCTCAAGATCCCGCCGACGAGTGCAATCGCAATCGAGAGCACCAGGCCGACCGTGAGCGTCGTGCCCACCACGCTTCTGATCTTGTCGTGCTCACCCGCGCCAAACGCTTGCCCGATCAGCACGGTGGCACCGGTGCTCAGGCCCATGACGAAAGCGAACAGGAAGAACATCACCGGGAAGAACGCCGACACCGCCGCCAGCGCGTCGACGCCGATCATCTGGCCGAGATAGACATTGCTGACGGTGCCGAACAGCGATTGCAGCGCATTGCTGAGCACCAGTGGCGCGAGGAAGCGGAGGAAGGTTTTCCAGAGCGGCTTTGGAGCAGACATGGGATAGGCCTTTCATCAGGACGTGCGAAGCCGTTGCCGCGCGAAGCGCGCGGCTCGGCCGTCGATGGGGTTGGAACAGAGACCGCGCCTTAGGCGCGGTCGCTGTAGGCGAGCTTGACGATGTGGTCGCGGATGTCGGTGGGCCAGTCCGCGATCAGTCCGGTGAAGCGTCGCCTGTCATCCGCGAAGAGCGCGCGCGAGGCTTCCTCGAACTGCGGCAAATTGCCGGCCATGGTCGACATGAAGTGATAGGCCGCATCGCGTGCCTGCCGCTCGCGGTCCTTGTCGCCGCTGGCGCGCCTTGCCTCGTCGACGAGCTTGCGCAGCGCGACCGAGGCGCCGCCCGGCTGCGCGCCGAGCCACTCCCAGTGCCGCGGCAGCAGCGTCACCTCGCGCGCGACCACGCCGAGCTTCGGCCGGCCGCGTCCGCGCGGCTCGGCCGGCTCTGCGGTCTCCTCGACAGGGGGCGGGACAAGCTTCGCCAGGCGCGCCAGCACCTCGCGATCCCCGCCGCGCAGATCGAAGTCGATCGATCGGCCCGTGGCGTCCTCGAAGATGACGATGGGCTCGTCCGGCCGTTGCGCCACCCGCTTGACGACCAGCGCGACCTCTCCTGCCGGCCCGCACACCAGGCGGCGCTGGCCCTGAAAGGCGGTAAAAATCTTCTGCATTGGAATCATTGCCATTTTTGACGATGCTGGGCGTTTTAATACCCGGGTAAATTCTAAACGTCAATATACCCGGGTGAAAATATCCGCACCTGCGGCTCGACATTGTGTTCCCGGGCTGGCACGAACGGCCTGGGACGACCGACCACGTCTAGCCTGGGGACCTCACGATGCTGACCGTTCACCACCTCAACAATTCGCGCTCGCAGCGCGTGCTGTGGCTGCTCGAAGAGCTGGGCGTGCCCTACGAGATCGTGCGCTATCAGCGCCAGCCGGACATGCGGGCGCCGAAGGAGCTGCGCGCGATCCATCCGCTCGGCAAGTCACCTGTCATCACCGACAACGGCAACACCATCGCCGAGTCAGGTGCGATCATCGAATATCTCATCGCCACCTACGGCAACGGCCGGCTGATCCCGCCGCCGAACACGCCGGAGCGGCTGCGCTTCACCTACTGGCTGCACTATGCGGAGGGCTCGGCGATGCAGCCGCTGCTCCTGAAGCTGCTGTTCACGCTGATGCCGAAACGGGCGCCGGCGCTGTTGCGCCCGCTGGTGCGCAAGGTCTGCAACCAGGCGCTGACAGCGCTGGTCAATCCGCAGCTCAAGCAGCACATGGACTATTGGGAAGGCGAGCTTGCGAAGAGCGAGTGGTTCGCCGGCAGCGAGTTCACCGCCGCCGACATCCAGATGAGCTTTCCGCTCGAAGCCGCCCAAGCGCGCGGCGGGCTCGAGCAGGGCCACCCCAAGGCCATGGCGTTCCTGGAGCGCATCCATGCGCGGCCGGCCTATGCGCGCGCGCTGGAGAAGGGCGGGCCGTATCAGGTGGGACGGTAGTTATCTCACCGACATTTCGGGTTCACGCGGACCCGTCGACCTTCCGGGAAACAACGCGCCGATGCAACGACGAGACTACTGTCCCGCGGCTTCCGCACCGCGCGTGCGCGGATCGGGCGCGCCGAGGGGACCGTTCGGCGTCACGAGAATCGAATTGGCGGAGGTCTGCCCCATCGGCTCGGCGATGACGTGGTCCATGGCCTTCAGCTCGGACAGGACCTGGTCGGGAAAGCCACGCTCGATGCGCACTTCGTCCGGCAGCCATTGATGATGCAGCCGCGGCGCGGTGACGGCGGCGGCGACGTCCATTTTGTAATCGAGCACGTTGACGATCACCTGGAGCACGGTGGAGATGATGCGGCTGCCGCCGGGCGAACCCGTGACCAGCACCGGCTTGCCGTCCTTCAGAACGATGGTTGGCGACATCGAGGACAGCGGCCGCTTGCCGGGCCCGGGCAGATTGGGCTCGTAGCCGACGAGGCCGTAGGCGTTGGAAGCACCGACCGCCGCGGTGAAATCGTCGAGCTCGTTGTTGAGCAGCACGCCGGTGCCTTCGGCGACGAGGCCGACGCCGTAGCTGAAGTTCAGCGTGTACGTGTTGCTGACGGCGTTGCCGCGGCTGTCGACGACCGAAAAATGCGTGGTGTTGCTGCCCTCGCGCGGCGCCTCGGCGGCGGAGGCCAGCTGCTTCGACGGCGTGGCGCGATCGGTGGAGATGCCCGCGCGCAGCTTGCCCGCATAATCCTTTGACGTGAGGGTCTCGATCGGCGCGTTGACGAAAGCGGGATCGCCGAGATAGCGCGCGCGATCTGCATAGGCGCGCTTCATGGCCTCGATCAGGAGATGCAGCGATGCCGGCGATCCCTGCTGCAGATCGCCGAGTTGAAAGCCTTCGAGGATGTTGAGCGTCTCCACCAGCACCACGCCGCCGGAGGACGGCAGCGGCATCGAGACGATGTCGTAGCCGCGATAGGTGCCGCGCACGGGCGTGCGGATCACCGGCTGATAGGCCTTCAAATCGGCCGTCGTCATGATGCCGCCGGCATCCGACAGCGCCTTGGCGAGCTTCTCCGCAACCGGGCCCTCGTAGAAGCCGCGTGGTCCCTGTGCGGCGACGGCCGACAGCGTTTCGGCAAGATCGCTTTGCACCAGCCGATCGCCTTCGACGAGAGACGTGCCGTCAGGACGCGAAAAGATTTTCGTGGAGGACGGCCAGCGCGCGAGGCGCCGGTGCCAGCCCGGCAGGCTGTCGGCGATGTCGTCGCTGACGACGAATCCGTCGCGGGCGAGCACGATCGCCGGCTCGAGCAGTTGCGCCAGCGTGAACTGGCCCGAGCCGTATTTCTCCAATGCCAGCGCAAGGCCTGCGACGGTGCCGGGCACGCCGACGCCGAGCGCGGAATCGCGCGACTTCGCGGCATCGGGCTTGCCGTCGGGACCGAGGAAGATCTGCGGCGTGGTCGCTGCCGGCGCGGTCTCGCGATAGTCGATCGCGATGTCTTCGTTGCGGCCAGTGGAATGGATTACCATGAAGCCGCCGCCGCCGATATTGCCGGCGCGCGGATAGGTCACCGCCATGGCAAAGCCGGTCGCGACCGCGGCATCGACCGCATTGCCGCCCCGTCGCAGGATGTCGGCGCCGACTTGCGCGGAGATCTTCTCCTGCGCCACCACCATGCCGTGCTCGGCGGCAACGGCGCGCACCGTATCGAGCGGCGGCGGAACATAGGCCCGCCGGGCATCCTGCGCTGTCGCAGGTGCTAGACCAAACGCTAGAGTGGCGAGGAAGGCGACAAATGTCCGCCGGGTCCAGTATGACGACATTATCAAATTTCCGCCGTGGCCTCGGGCCGGTTCACACGCCTCTCCTCAATGCTATACCGTTTGCGCTAAGAGAGACAAAACTGTTCGTGATGAGGACTTCGGAATGACGACGATCGCCCCCGATGTGCGCATGGCCGGCGTGCAGCGGACCTATCCGCCGCGCGCGGCTGTCGTCAGCTGGATCTTCTTCGACTGGGCCGCGCAGCCCTATTTCACGCTGATCACGACCTTCGTGTTCGCGCCCTATTTCGCGACCAGCGTTGCACCGAATCCGGCCACGGGCCAATCGCTGTGGGGCTTTGCGATGGCGGCTGCGGGCCTCGCCATCGCGCTGCTGTCGCCGGTGCTCGGCGCCATCGCGGATGCGTCCGGCCGCAGGAAGCCCTGGATTGCAGGGTTCGGCACGCTGTTGGTGTTGGCGTCCTGCACGCTGTGGATCGGCAAGCCCGGCGATCCCTCGGTCATTCCGCCGCTGCTCACTGTGGTGGCGCTTGCCAGCGTCGGTGCGGAATTCGCCACCGTCTTCAACAATGCGATGATGCCGACCCTGGTGCCGCCGGAGCGCATCGGCCGGCTCTCCGGCACCGGCTGGGCCACCGGTTACATCGGCGGCATCGTCAGCCTGATCATCGTGCTCGGCTTCCTCGCCGCCAATCCCGAGACCGGACGCACGCTGCTCGGATTTACGCCGCTGTTCGGGCTCGATCCCGTCACGCATCAGGGCGACCGCATCGTCGGACCACTGACCGGGCTGTGGTTCATCATCTTCGTGACGCCGCTGTTCCTGTTCACGCCGGACTATCCGGCGAAGCTGCCGGTGCGTGAGGCGTTGCGCGAAGGCCTGCTGGAGCTGAAGCAGTCGATCAGGAGCTTGCCGCAGCAGAAGTCGCTCGCGGCGTTCCTGCTTGCCAACATGATCTACACCGACGGTCTGGTGTCGCTGTTCGCGTTCGGCGGCATCTATGCCGCCGGCACGTTCGGCTGGCACACGATCCAGATCGGCACCTTCGGCATCATGCTCGCGATTGCTGGCACGTTCGGCGCATGGCTCGGCGGCAAGCTGGATGATCGTCTCGGGCCGAAGCGCGTGATTGCCGGCAGCCTGCTGGTCCTGCTGCTGTCGGTGGCGGCGATCCTTCTGGTCGACAAGGACAGTGTGTTGTTCGTCACCGTGGCGCCGCCGCAGGCAGGCGCTCCCCTGTTCTCGAGCGCGGCCGAGCGCGCCTATCTCGTGCTGGGTTGTCTCATCGGTGCCGCCGGCGGCCCGCTCCAGGCCGCCTCGCGCACGCTGCTGATCCGCCTCGCGCCGAAGGACCGCATCGCGCAGTACTTCGGCCTGTTCGCGCTGACCGGGAAGGTCACGTCCTTCATCGGCCCGCTGCTGATCGGCATGATCACCGCCGCGACGGCGAGCCAGAAGGCCGGCATGGCCGTGCTGGTGGTGTTTTTCATCGCCGGGCTGGGGCTATTGATGCGGGTGCGGGAGCGATAAAACTCCGCTGTCGTCCCGGCGTAGGCCGGGACCCATAACCACAGGGAGTGGTTGCCGGACGAGCTGGTAACTCCGAGTCTTCGCAAAACTATTGCTGCGGCGTATGGGTCCCGGCCCCCGCGCGCAATTGCGCGCTAGGCCGGGACGACCCCGTTGAGAGTTCAGCGCACCAAACTTCAGTGCCTGAAGTGCCGCGTGCCCGTGAACACCATGGCGATGCCGTGCTCGTCGGCGGCCTTGATCACCTCGTCGTCGCGCATGGAGCCGCCGGGCTGCACCACGGCGGTGGCGCCGGCTTCGATGCAGGCGAGCATGCCGTCGGCGAAGGGGAAGAACGCATCCGATGCCACGACCGAACCCTTGGTGAGCGGCTCGGCGAGCTTAAGCTCAGTTGCCGCATCCTGCGCCTTGCGCGCCGCGATCCGCGCCGAATCCACCCGGCTCATCTGACCCGCGCCGATGCCGACGGTGGCGAGATCCTTGGCGTAGATGATGGTGTTGGACTTGACGTGTTTTGCGACCCGGAACGCGAATTTCAGGTCGCGCATCTCGGCATCCGTCGGCGCACGCTTGGTCACGACCTTGAAGGTCATGTCGTCGACCACGGCGTTGTCGCGGCTCTGCACCAGCAGGCCGCCGGCGACCGTCTTGGCAGTGAGGCCGAGCGCGCGCGGGTCGGGCAGGCTGCCGGCGAGCAGGAGCCGCAAATTCTTGCGCGCGCCGATGATGGCGATCGCTTCCTCGCTGGCGTCGGGCGCGATGATCACCTCGGTGAAGATCTTCGTGATCTCGCGCGCGGTGTCGGCGTCGAGCGCGCGGTTCATCGCGATGATGCCGCCGAACGCCGAGGTGGAATCGCAGGCCAGCGCCCTGCGATAGGCCTCGACGAGATTCGAGCCTTCCGCGACGCCACAGGGATTGGCATGCTTGACAATGACGCAGGCCGCGGTGCGCTTGGTGTCGAACTCGCCGATGCACTCATAGGCCGCGTCGGTGTCGTTGATGTTGTTGTAGGACAGCTCCTTGCCCTGGAGCTGCCGCGCGGTCGAGACGCCCGGTCGCTTGTCCGGCGTCGCGTAGAACGCCGCGGTCTGGTGCGGGTTCTCGCCGTAGCGCAGCGACTGGATAAGCTTGCCGCCGAAGGCGCGGAAGTCGGGCGCATCGATCTCGAGCTGGCGGTTGAACCAGTTCGAGATCGCGGCGTCATAGGCCGCGGTGCGCGCGTAGGCTTTCGCAGCGAGGCGCCGGCGCAGCTTCAGCGTGGTCGCGCCCTTGTTGGCGGCGAGCTCGTCGAGCACAGCCTTGTAGTCCTCGGCCTCGACCACGACGGCGACGTCATCATGGTTCTTTGCGGCGGCGCGGATCATCGCGGGGCCACCGATGTCGATGTTCTCGATGCAATCCTCGAAGCCCGCGCCTTTGTCGACGGTCGCCTCGAACGGATAGAGATTGACGACGAGCAGGTCGATCGGCGCGATGCCGTGCGCCTTCATCGCCTCCGCATGTTCTTTGTTGTCGCGGATCGCGAGTAGGCCGCCATGCACCTTCGGATGCAGCGTCTTGACGCGGCCGTCCATCATCTCGGGGAAGCCGGTGAGGTCGGAGACGTCCTTCACCTTCAGCCCGGCCGCGGCGATCGCCTTGGCGGTGCCGCCGGTCGAGACCAGCTCGACGTCGTGCGCGGCAAGCGCCTTGGCGAACTCAATCAGGCCGGTCTTGTCGGAGACGGAGAGAAGGGCGCGGGTGACGCGGCGGGGATGGTCAGTCATGAGCAAGATCCTCTGCTAAGGGAGTGTCTATGCCCAGGCGCGCGGCGGATGTGTCCCGCGCTTCCCGATGGTGCTCCATCCAAGGTCGCCAGTCGCGCGAGCGAGGGCTCGATAGCAGCTTTTGGCCGTTTTCACAACGACGAGATGGGGCCGAATTCGTGCGTTTACAGCGGAAGTTCCGGCTCGCGGCGAGCGTTGCGGCGGGCATTGGTGACTGCGGGCGAGGCGGTAGAGCGGATGAAGCTCCAGCGGATCGAAGGTGCCTGCCGCGCGTCCTGGCGGATCACGATCTGCGCGGTGCGGCGCGGGCCGTCATTGCCGGCCAGGAACACGCTGTCCTCGAGGTCGACCTTGTCGTCCAATGCCTCGAAGGTCCAGACGTCGCGGTTCGGCAGCACCAGCATGACGCCGCGGGCATCCGACAACCGGCTCGCCTTCACGGCCGGATGCAGATGGAAGCGCAGCGCGAAATCGGCATCGGCGCCCTTGAAGCGTCCGCCCTGCGGCGGCGACAGCGTGTCCTCGCCGTCGATGCGCGCGCCGTCATTGGCGATCATCAGCATGCGGCGATGAATCGCGCCGAATTTGGAGAGATAGCCGTCATGCGAGGTCGTGAGCAGCGTGCCGTTCTGCACGACCTCACGATAGCTCTCGACTTCCACGGGGCCGCTGGTGACGGGCGAGCCATGCAGGAGCCGCTTCATCGCCGACATCTCCACGAACTGGCACGAGGATGTGTCGTGATAGGTCAGCGTCGAATGCGCCGCGGTGCCGCGCGCGAACGGCCGCCAATTGTCGCGGCCCGTGGTCGGCATGCCGCAATTGGTGACGATGCGGCTGATGCCGGAGGACAATTCGAACGACAGGCAGCCCGCATGCGCGTCGTGGCTGACGCCGGCCGGCGGCGGCGGACCGGTGTCGATGATCAGCGTCGTCTGGCCGGCATCGAGGCGCTGGAAGCCGGTGTGCGGCATGTTCGCCATCGGCGCGCCGTGGGTGTCGTCATAGGCGAGCAGCGTCGCGAGCAAATCTGACGGCGTCGCGCTCATGCCGTTGAACAGCGCGAAATTGCCGTCGCCGTGGCGGAAGAAACGCAGCATCGGCATCATGCGATCGATGGCGTTGAGCAGCGCCGGCGGTGGCGCGATGTTGCGCGCGGCAAAGGTCTGCCGCAGCGGCAAGAGGTCGATCAGGAGCTCGATCAGCGCGCCCGGGTTGCGCGAGATGTGGCCGCCATCGGGCAGGATCTGCCGCTGCAATTCGTCCGAGAGCTTTTTCGAAACGCTGCGGATGTGACGCGCCTGGTTGGCGAGGCACAGCGCCGCATAGCACAGCGCGATCAGCACCTGCAGCTTCGGCACCCCGTCGGGGATGTCGACCATGGTGTAGCGCAGGAAGCGGATCTCGCGGGCGAGGGCGCGCAAATAGCGGCGGTAGAACTTGTTGTCGGTGTCGTTGAGCACCAGGGGCGCCTGCGACAGCAGCGAGATCACGCGCCGCGCCAGCACGTCGGCGCGTCGCGCCACGGGACGGCGCTTGTTGGCGGGGTTGGCGATCCAGTCCTCGACCAGCGCGCGCGCGTTGGCCCGCGTCAGCGCGGTGTCGGCGGCGCGCAAGTGGCGCAGCCAGCCGAAGCCAAGCAGCGCGACCTCCCAATCCTCCGACGGCGGCTCGAGATCGAAGATCGAGCGGCCATGGCAATTGACGATCTTGCCGGCGAAGACGAAGCGGCCGGCATAGATCTCGGCGGCGCGGGTCGCATCCGCCGTGCGTAAGTCATGCGGCGCGATGATCAGCCGGTCGGTACGGCCAGGCCACACCCGCGACAGCGCAACCGAGCCGCCGCTCGCGCGCGCGAGCATGTTCCGCGCGAAGCGGTTCATGACCAGCGTCGAGATACGTCTGCGTTGAGCGACCGACACGCCTTGCCTTGAAGGGGGAGAGAGGATTCCGACGAATCCTTATTAATCCCAAAATCGGCCGGCTGACACCACCCTGAACGGCGCGAATCTGCGTCGGGATTGCAAAAACCAGTGCAAAATCAGGATTTAACGAGCCGGCTTGCGAAGAATCCATCGAGGCCGCCGAGCTTGGGATCGGCGTTCGGCAGATGGCTCGGCAGGGTGCGCAGGTCGCCATCTGCGGTGATGATTTCGGCGAGGCCCGCGACTTCCGACGCCGCGATCGGGACGCGGCGAAGCGCGGGCTCTGCGGCCAGCAGCGCAGCCACGGCGTGCTCGCCTTCCTCGGGTTCCAGCGAACAAGTGCAGTAGACCAGCGTGCCGCCCGGCTTGAGCAGCGAGACGGATTTCTTCAGCAGTCGCTGCTGGAGCGCGGTCAGGGCGGCGATGTCGGATTCCTGACGGAGCCAGGCAACATCGGGATGACGGCGGATGGTGCCGGTCGAGGTGCAGGGCGCGTCGATCAGGATGCCGTCGAAACCTTCAGGCGGGCCGGCCCACTCCACGGCGTCAGCGACGACGGTCTCGGCCTGGAGCGACAGCCGCGCCAGATTCTCGCGCAGCCGCGACACACGGGCGGGCGAGCGGTCGATCGCCGTGACATGCGCGCCCGATAGCGCCAGTTGCGCGGTCTTGCCACCCGGCGCGGCGCAGAGATCGGCAATGGACTTGCCCTTGATGTCGCCGAACAGCCGGGCCGGCAGCGCGGCGGCGGCATCCTGCACCCACCATTGTCCCTCGGCGAAGCCGGGCAGCATGGTCACCGAGCCGTGCAGCAGCATCCGCACCGTCCCGGTCGGCAGCGTCTCGCCATGCAGGCGGCTCGCCCATTGTTCGGCGTCCGACTTAACGGTGAGATCGAGCGACGGCTCATGGCCGAGCGCCAGTGCCATGTCCCTCGTGGTCGCCTCGCCATAATGCGCACTCCAGCGCGAAAGCAGCCAGGGCGGCAAGTCGAGCGATTGCGTGGCGACCTCGTCGACCAGCGCCTTGCCCTCGCGCGCGCAGCGGCGCAGCACGGCATTGACGAGGCCGGCATAGCGCGCGGCGCGCCGGTCGGATTGCACGAGGCGGACGGAGAGATCGACGGCGGCGTGATCGGGCACGTCCATCCAGAGGATCTGGGCGGCGCCGATCAGCAGCGCGCTTTGCGCGCGCGGCGCGTCGGAAGGAATGCCCTTGTCGAGCAGGCGGGACAGCACATGGCCGAGCGTGCCGAGCCGGCGCAGCACGGTCGCAACCAGTCGGCGCATCAGCGCGCGGTCGCGGTCGGCCAGCGTCTTCAGTCCGGGATGGGCGCCACCGCCGTCGAGCTGGTCGTCAAGCGTGCGGTGCTTGTGCAGGACGCCGTCGACGATGTCGGCGGCAATCCGCCGCGCCGCGAGACCAGGCACTTCGGACGGAGGGGCGAAACGTTGAGATGGCATGCGGAAGCAAGGTTCTGAGCGAGCGGCAGTTCCGCCGCTATGGGCGCATGCCTAGAGAGTTCGATCTGTGGCACGCGAATATGCCAAATGTAAGAATCGCTTTCGGTTTTTTCAGCCCTCCGGGCCTGATTTCAGGAATGCGATATTGGACGTCGCGTTGCGCCTCGTCCTGCGCTAGAAGCGCCGGACCATGAGTGACCAGCCCCCCGTTCCCGAGCGCAAGCAGCTCTCGCCGGCCGCCCAGCGCGCGTTGGCCGAGGCCGAAGCGCGCCGGCAGGCTGCTGCTGCGGCTCATGCCGAAACGGCGGCGAAGGAATTGCAGGGACCGAAGGGACCCGAGCCCACCCGTTACGGGGATTGGGAGCGCAAAGGTATCGCCTCGGACTTTTGAGGCGCCGGTTCTCCACTCTCTTGCCGGTTCAGCCGACTCAGCCCTAGCGTGCGCGGATGCCGCGCTTCGATCCCAGCCATCCATACCGGCCGTCCTACCGCGGCTCGCCTTTCGGCCGGCGCTTCTCCGGCTTGCTCCCGTGGATGTTCGTGGTCGGCGTCGCGGTTGCGATCGTGCTTACGTTCCGGCACGGAACCAATTGGCCCATTCCGCATGCTGATGACGGCCGCTCACGAGACGCCGAGATCATCCTGCAGCGATCCGCCAACGCCGATGCACGTCAGCCGGTCGATGTCATCCGCACCGTCGACGGCGACACCTTTCTCGCGCGTGTGCATCAGCAGGGCGGCCGCGATCTCGTCGTGCGCGTTCGCCTGCGCGGCATCGATGCACCCGAGATGAAGGCATCCTGTCAGGAAGAGTTGACCAAGGCTGAAGCTGCGACCGACGCGCTGCGTGGGCTGCTCGGCCAGGGCGACGTCACGCTCACCAATCTCGGCGCCGACAAATACGGGCGCGTTCTCGCCGACGTCGCGACCCGGCGAACCGCCAACGTTTCGGCGGCGCTGCTCGCCGGCGGTTACGTGCGGAGCTACAATGGCGGGCACCGCGACGGCTGGTGCGCGCGAAGCAGGCGCTTCTGGTAACAAAAAGGCCGCGTCGAACGACGCGGCCTTTTCGATTCTCTTTGATTTTGACGATCAGCGCGTCACGACCACCGTGGTGCCGACCGAGACGCGACTGTAGAGATCGGTGATGTCGTCGTTGAGCATGCGGATGCAGCCGTAGGAGACGAAGCCGCCGACCGAGCCCGGCACGTTGGTGCCGTGGATGGCATATTCGCCGCCGGCCAGCGTCATTGCGGCAACGCCCATCGGATTGCGCGGCGAGCCGCCGGGAATGACGTCGGGAAGCTGCGGCTTGTCGCGCTTGACCTCGGCGGGCGGCGACCAGGCCGGGTTGCGATACTTGCCGTCGATGCGGGTGGTGCCGGCCCATTGCTTGCCGGACTTGCCAACGCCGACGGGGTAGCGCACGGCGTGGCCGCTATCGAGGATGAGGTAGAGTTTGCGCTCGCTGGTTTTGACCACGATGGTGCCCGGCGAATAGTCGGCGAGGCGGGCCCCCACCATTTCCGGCCGGGCCTCGGCCGCGCTCGACATCAAGACCCCTGCCCCGATGGTGGCGGCCAGCGCCACTGCAATCCTCATCGACATCAATGCTTCCCTTCCGTTGCCCCGAACGGGTCGTCCAAATCTACGCAAACCCGGCAATGGCCCGCTCGCCCACACAGTATTAACCGCGCCCGTTAACCGGATGGTTTCCACGCACGGCCGCTGAGGGCCAGCCAGCAGCGGGAACAAAGAAAATGTTCGAAATAAAGTAAATGACCTGAAAACAACACTCGACGGGAAAGAAGCGGCCACGCCGCCGCGCGCCCTGACAAGGGCGTGAGGATGTGAACGGCCGTTGTTTCGAGGGGGTGTTGGTGCGAAAGGCAGCGCCGTGTCCCGGACGCGCTGCTGCGCCATAAGCGCGTTTACGCGCGTCTTCGACGCGCTATGGCGCTGCTGCGCAGAGCCGGGACCCAGCTCTTTCTCTACGCGGATAGATGGGCCCCGGCTCAGCAGCGCACCGCTGAAGGAGCGCTGCGCTGCGTCCGGGGCACGAGGCCTTACGCCGACTTCTTGTTCTGGCGGTTCTTCACGAGATCATCGACCACGGCGGGATCGGCCAGCGTGGAAGTGTCGCCCAGGCTGCCCGGCTCGTCCTCGGCGATCTTGCGCAGGATGCGGCGCATGATCTTGCCGGAGCGGGTCTTGGGCAGGCCCGGCGCGAACTGGATCTGGTCGGGCGAGGCGATCGGGCCGATCTCCTTGCGCACCCAGGTCACGAGCTCCTTGCGCAGATCGTCGGTCGGCTGCACGCCGGCCATCAGGGTGACATAGGCGTAGATGCCCTGGCCCTTGATGTCGTGCGGGAAGCCGACGACGGCAGCCTCCGACACCTTCTCGTGCGCGACCAGCGCACTCTCGACTTCCGCGGTGCCCATGCGGTGACCGCTGACGTTGATGACGTCGTCGACGCGGCCGGTGATCCAGTAATAGCCGTCGGCATCGCGCCGGCAGCCGTCGCCCGTAAAATACTTGCCCTTGTAGGTCGAGAAATAGGTCTGCTCGAAACGGGCGTGATCGCCATAGACCGTGCGCATCTGGCCCGGCCATGACCGCGTGAGACAGAGATTGCCGGTGGTCTCGCCTTCCAGCACCTTGCCGTCGGCGTCGACGATCTCGGGCACCACGCCGAAGAACGGCTGCGTCGCCGAGCCCGGCTTCAGCTTGGTCGCGCCCGGCAGCGGCGTGATCAGGATTCCGCCGGTTTCGGTCTGCCACCAGGTGTCGACGATCGGACAGCGGTCGTCGCCGACGACGCGGTGATACCATTCCCATGCTTCGGGATTGATGGGCTCGCCGACCGAGCCGAGCAGACGCAGGCTCGCGCGCGAGGTCTTCTTCACCGGCTCGTCGCCGCTCTGCATCAGCGCGCGGATCGCGGTCGGCGCGGTGTAGAAGATGTTGACCTTGTGCTTGTCGATGACGTTCCAGAAGCGCGAATTATCCGGGTAATTCGGCACGCCTTCGAACATCAGCGTGGTCGCGCCGTTGGCGAGCGGCCCGTAGAGAATGTAGCTGTGGCCGGTGACCCAGCCGACATCGGCGGTGCACCAGTAGATGTCGCCGTCGTGATAATCGAAGACGTATTGATGCGTCATCGAGGCGAACACGAGATAGCCGCCCGTGGTGTGCAGCACGCCCTTGGGCTGGCCGGTCGAGCCCGAGGTGTAGAGGATGAACAGCGGATCCTCGGCGTGCATGTGCTCGACCGGGCATTCCGTCGTCACCATCTTGGCGGCGTCGTGATACCAGAGATCGCGCGACGGATTCATCTCGACCTGACCGCCGGTGCGCTTGACCACGACGACCCAGTCGACGCCGTCGGCCTTGGTGAGCGCCGCGTCGACATTGGCCTTCAGCGGCACCTTCTTGCCGCCGCGCAGGCCTTCGTCAGCGGTGATGATCACCTTCGACTGGCAGTCGTTGATGCGCTGGGCGAGGCTGTCGGGCGAGAAGCCCGCGAACACCACGGAGTGGATCGCGCCGATCCGCGCGCAGGCCAGCATCGCATAGGCGGCCTCGGGGATCATCGGAAGATAGATGGTGACGCGGTCGCCCTTCTTGACGTTGCGGGTGCGCAGGATGTTGGCCATCCGGCAGACCTCGTCGTGCAGCTCCTTGTAGGTGATGTGGCGGGATTGCGAGGGATCGTCGCCTTCCCAGATGATCGCGGTCTGGTTGGCGCGCTTGGCCAGATGCCGGTCGATGCAATTGTGCGCGACGTTGAGGATGCCGTCCTCGAACCATTTGATCGAGATGTTGCCCGGCGCGAAGGAGACGTTCTCGATCTTGGTCGGCGCCTTCATCCAGTCGATGCGTTTGGCCTGTTCGGCCCAGAAGCCGTTCGGGTCCGAGATCGAGCGCGCGTACATGTCCTTGTACTTGGCCTGGTCGACCCAGGCGCGTTTCGCCCATTCCGCCGGCACGTCGTAGATCTTCTCGGACATATTTTCCTCCACATGCGGCAAGCTCAGGCAATGCCGACATCATCATTGACTGATTATGCGTCGGGCTAACCGGACCCGACAAGGAGCACAAGCTGGACCTTCGGCGAGCCGCGGGCCATGCGGAGAATCAAGCCGCGCGGGCCGGCTGTCGCAAATCTGAAACAGGCCGCCAGGCGCCTTTCGGCTCTTTACCCAAATCGTCAGAACAGACGGCGCAGAGCCCCCATGCGCCCGCCGGAGGTATCTAGGAACCGTCTCTCACTGATTCGGGACTCGCAATACGGTTCGGAACACCCTAAATGGCCAACCCGGGTCCGAAGAGACCCCGTGGAACAAAAATCAGAACAGCGGCATTGACCGATAACAGGCAGGGCTAAGGCGTAAGACTATGATGGATCAGCAGAATCTCGGGACGTTGCGGCCCGCTTCAGCCGATCCTGCCGCTATTGCGCTGGCCAAGGCTCTCGGACAATGGCCAAAACCGGCCTCATCCAGCCGTCCCAGCCCGAAAAAGGTCTTCGATTCGGCGCCCGCGGCGACGGTCGAGGCGCTTGCCAGGGAACTGGGCCTGCGGCTCGGCGACCAGAACGAGCTGACCATCCGCCGCATCAGGCGCGGCAAGGGCTATTCCTTCGTCCGCCCCAACGGCGCCCATATCCGCGACGCCCGCACCATCCGCCGGCTGCACGCCATGGCGGTGCCGCCGGCCTACCGCGAGGTGCGCTACTCCGCCGATCCGAGCTCGCATCTCCAGGCCGTGGGCCGCGATGCCGCGGGCCGGCTGCAATACCGCTATCACGCCGACTGGGAGAAGGTCCGCGAGCACCGCAAGGCGCATCGCCTGGAGAAGCTCGTCGGCGCGCTGCCAAAAATCCGGCGCAAGGTTTCGGCGTTCCTGTCCGGCGACGAGCCGACGCGCGAGTTCGCGCTCTCGGCCGTGATCGAGTTGATCGCGCGCACCGCGATCCGCCCCGGCAATGAATCCTATGCCCGTCTCAACGGCACTCGCGGCGCCACCACGCTGCTGAAGGCCAATGTCACGCTCGAAGAGGACAGCTTCGTGCTGACCTTCAAGGCCAAGGGCGGCAAGGCGGTACGCAAGGAGTGCGACGCGGCCAAGCTGGTGCGCGCCATCGGCATTCTGCGCGGCGTCCCCGGCAAACGCATGTTCCAGTACCGCGATGCCTACGGCATCGTGCGTGCGGTCAACACCACGCAGGTGAATGCGTTCCTGCGCGAGATCGCGGGCATCAAGATCTCGCTGAAGGATTTTCGCACGCTGATGGCGTCCGCCGTCGTGGTGGAATCGCTGTCGCGGATCACGCCGGCGACCAGCCAGCGCGGCCGCAAGAAGCAGGTGCTCGATGCGATCCGCGCCGCGGCCGACAAGCTCTCGAACACGCCGGCGATCTGCCGCAAGAGCTACGTCCACGACACCATCGTCACCGCCTTTGAAGAGGGCATCCTCGAGCGTTTTGCTGCGACGATGAAGGGCCAGCGCTCGCAGGCGCGGCGCGAGCAGCTGCTGGCGCAGGTGGTGGCGACCGCGGCGGTGTAACGACACGTCGCGCTGTCGTAGGGTGGGCAAAGGCGCGAAGCGCCGTGCCCACCATCCAATCCAAATCTTCGTCGTGAATGGTGGGCACGCTTCGCTTTGCCCACCCTACGAGAGCTACGTCTTGTCCGAGACGCCCCTGTCCGGACCGGGATCACTGCCGGCCGCTGCGCTTGTAAGCCGTTCCAGATAGTGGGCCCACCCCTTCGCATGCGCCGCCGCCTGTTCCGCGTTCGGCAGTCCGCTATGGGTCATGCGCAGCAGCGTCCCGCCGTCGCGTTCGATCAGGTCGATCTCGATCAGGCTCGAGCCGGGCGGCACTTCCTGACCACCCTCCCAGCCGAACGTATAGGCAAGACGATGCACCGGCACGACCTCGCGAAAGGCGCCGCGGGCAACACCGCCGCGCGGGCCGATACCCTTCAGCAGATAGAGGCCGCCGGGATGCGGTTCCGTGGTCGCGTCGGAGCCCATCCAGCTCAGGATCTTCTCGGGGTCGGTGAGATAGGCGAAGACGGTGGCGCGGGGGGCCGCGATCTGGGTCTCACGTCGCACTATGAACGGCTCGGTCATCGGCGATCATCCCTGAAGGTGACGATGGGACATGGCGGCGCTGCACGGCTCCGTCAAGGATTGCCCGTGACAAAGACGGCCCTGTCTCGTCATCATCGGGCCATGAACCTCGCCCCGACCCTCGCCTGGCTCGTCGATGCCGCCTCGGATTGTCCCGGGGCCGACCGTCTGCTCGCGGAACTCGGCACGCATCTGATTGCCGACGGCGTGCCGCTTGCGGCGGGCGCCCTGACGCTGGAGGTGCCCCATCCGCTGATCGCGAAGCGGACCTGGCTATGGCGCGCAGAGAGCGGCAGCGTCATCGAAGCGCTCGGCTTCGCGCCGGGCGGTCTTGCGCCCGACCCGCCCAACGATGGCGGCCGCCGCTGGCTGCGCGAGGTCGCGTGCGGCGAGGTGCACGAAGATGCCGTCGGACGGGCCGATGGGCCGTTGCTCGGCTGGATCGGGCCGCGTCCGTTCAGCGCGGACGAAATCGAGCAATTGCGCCAGGCCGCGCGCTTCGCCGCGACGCCGCTTGCCGTGCTCGCAGCGCGCGCCACGTTGCGGGCGACGCTGGATGCTTATCTCGGCAAGCGCAGCGCGGAACGGGTGCTGGCGGCGCCCTTGCGGCGCGATCTCGGCGAGACCATCCAGGCCGCGCTGCTCTATGCGGATTTGCGCAATTTCACGAGCTTGTCGGAAACGGCACCGCCGGCCCTGGTCATCGCGGCGCTCGACGCCTGGTTCGACCGCATCGCCGGCGCCGTTCATGCCTTCGGCGGCGAGGTGCTGAAGTTCATCGGCGACGGTGTGCTCGCGATCTTTCCGGTGGTCGAGGCATCGCCGCGCCGCGCCTGCGATGCCGCTCTTCGTGCGGCAAGCGCTGCCGAAGCCGGGATGGCCTATCTCAACGCCGAGCGCCGCGCGCAGGGCTTGCAGCCGCTCGCGTTCGGTGCCGCGCTCCATCTCGGCGAGATGCTGTGGGGCAATATCGGTGCCGCCAACCGGCTCGACTTCACGGCGATCGGTCCCGCCGTCAACCTCGCCAGCCGGCTCGAGGGCTTGTGCAAGCCGCTCGGCCGGACGGTGCTGGTGTCGGGCACACTTGCCGCCGAGACGGAGATGCCGCTGATCGCGCTCGGATCACATTCGCTGCGCGGCATCGTCGCGCCTTGCGAGGTGTTTGCGCTGCCGGAGACACAAGCTCGGCTATCGTAGCCCGGATGGAGCGAAGCGTAATCCGGGATCGTGCAATACGAAAACTTTCCCGGATTTCGCTGCGCTCCATCCGGGCTACGGCACTGCCTACATCCCACCCATCTTGCAGACGAGCTTCCACTCCTCGGCCGTCACCGGCTGCACCGAGAGGCGCGAATATTTCACCAGCGCCATGTCTTTGAGCTTCGTCTCGGCCTTGACCGCAGCCATCGTCACCGGCCTCTTCAGGGGCTTGTCGGCCTTGATGTCGACGCAGACGAATTTTTCGGTCTTGTCGGTCGGATCAAGGTAGGCCTCCTTGATGATCTCGACGATGCCGACGATCTCCTTGCCCTCGTTGGAATGATAGAAGAACGCCTTGTCGCCCTTCTTCATGTTCACGAGGTTCTGGCGCGCGGTGTAATTGCGCACGCCGGTCCAGGCCTCGCCCTTGGCGCCCTTCGCCACCTGCTGGTCCCAGGACCACACCGACGGTTCGGATTTCACCAGCCAGTACGCCATGCTCATTCCTCTGCCTTGAAGGGGCGCGTCAACAGCCCCGAGATCGCGGCGTCGATCGTGCTGCGACCGCTCAGGATCGACGCGACCGCTTCTGATACCGGCATCTCGATGTTTTGCGAAGCCGCGAGTTCGATCAGCACCGGCGCGGTGAATTCGCCCTCGGCAAGCTTGCCGGCGGACGGCTGCTCGCCGCGCCCGAGGGCGAGGCCGAGCGCAAAGTTGCGCGATTGCGGGCTCGCGCAGGTCAGGATCAGATCACCGAGGCCGGACAGGCCGGCGAGCGTTTCGCGGCGCGCGCCGAGCGCGCGGCCAAGGCGCGTCAGCTCGGCAAAGCCGCGGGTCGTCAGCGCCGCCTGGGCCGAGGCGCCGAGCTTGCGCCCGACCGCAATGCCGACCGCGATCGCCAGCACGTTCTTGGCCGCGCCGCCGATCTCGACGCCACGGATATCGGTGGAGTGATAGGGGCGGAATGTCGGTGAGCCCAGCGCCTGCACCAGGCCGCTCGCCAACACCTCGTCCTTTGCCGCCAATGTCACCGCCGTCGGCAGGCCGCGTGCGACGTCGTCGGCAAAGCTCGGACCCGACAGGATCGCCGGCTGCGCGTGCGGCGCGGCTTCCGCGATCACGTCGGTCATGAACTTGTGGGTGCCGTGCTCGATGCCCTTGGCGCAGGCGACAACCGGAGTCGGCCTTGCGAGATGCGCGGCCAGCATGTTGACCGCACCGCGCAGATGCTGCGCCGGGGTTGCGATCAGCAGCATCTCCGCGCGCGATGCCTCCGCGAGATCGCTCGTCACCACGATCTCCGGAGCCAGCCGCACGCCGGGCAGCCGCGGATTGTCGCGCGTCGATGCGATCCACGTCGCGTGCTCAGCGTTGCGTGCCCAGAGCGTGACGCTCCGCCCTGCCCGCGCCGCCACCGTCGCCAGCGCCGTCCCCCAGGCGCCCGCTCCGATCACCGCAACGGATTGGAATGCGGTCATCGTCAATATCCCGCCCGCGTCTTGCCGTAGCCGGCCGGCGCGGTCGCATTGGCGTCGAGCAGCCAGCGTGCGCGCGGCTGCGCCTCCATCGTGTCGGTCATGCCCAGCGCGAGGCGCTCGGCGCCGGCCCAGGCGATCATCGCGCCATTGTCGGTGCAGAGCGCCGGCGGCGGCATGATCAATTGCGTCCCCGCCTGCCGCGCGACGTCGTGCAGCGCGCCGCGGATCGCCTGATTGGCAGCGACGCCGCCGGCGGCCACGAGCGCGCGCGGCGCGCCGAACTGCGCGCGGAAAAGCTTGAGGCCGACGCTGAGCCGGTCGGCGGTTGAATCCAGCACCGCGGCCTGGAAGCTCGCGCAGAGATCGCTGATGTCCTGCGTCGTGATCTCGGCGAGCCGGCTCGCTTCGGTGCGGACGGCCGTCTTCAATCCGGACAGCGAGAAATTGGCGTCGGGCCGCCCCTGCATCGGCCGCGGGAAAGCAAAGCGCGTGGCATCGCCGTTTTCCGCCGCGCGCTCGACCTGCGGGCCGCCTGGATAAGGCAGGCCCAGCATCTTCGCGACCTTGTCGAAGGCTTCGCCGATGGCGTCGTCAACGGTGGTGCCGAGCCGCACATACTCGCCGACGCCGGTGACCGCCACGATCTGGGTATGGCCGCCCGAGGCGAGGAAGAGGCAGTAGGGAAAATCGATTCCGTCGGTGAGGCGCGGCGTCAGCGCATGCGCTTCGAGATGGTTCACCGCGACCAGCGGCGTGTCATGCACCATCGCGATCGCCTTCGCGGTGGTGAGCCCGACGATGACGCCGCCGATCAGCCCAGGCCCCGCGGCCGCGGCGACGCCGTCGAGCTGGGCATAGTCGATGCCGGCCTCGTGCATGGCACGGTCGATGATCCCGTCGAGCACGTCGACATGCGCGCGCGCGGCGATCTCCGGCACCACGCCGCCGAAGCGGGCATGCTCCTCGACCTGCGACCGCACGATGTTGGACAGGATCTTGCCACTGCCGTCAGGCGCGCGCTCGATCACCGCCGCGGCGGTCTCGTCGCAGGTGGTTTCGATACCCAATACCAGCATTGGCGAATCGTTATCCAATTTGCGCCCTTGCACTGATCCATAAAGCAGAGTTCTGGTAAGTCCGGTAGCATTCCGGGGTCGGCTTGCGCAATCGTCACGCGCAGCCATCCCGGCGAATGCGTCACCGTCACGCGCTTCGGGAACACCAGCGATGTCCATTCTTGTCACACGGCCGCATCCCGACAATGAGGCGACGGCGGAAAATCTGCGCGCGCGGGGGCATGTGGTGCTGCTGGCGCCGGTGCTCAAGTTCGAGCCCGTCGCCTTCCACGACGAGAGTGAAGCGGGCTATGGCGCGGTCATCGTGACGTCTGCCAATGCGATCCGCGCCGTCGCGGTGCAATTGCGGGACCTTGGCCTTCTGGAGCTGCCGCTGTTCGCGGTCGGTGAGCACACCGCCTCTGCCGCGCGCGACGCCGGCTTTGGCGAGGTCATCGTCGCCGGCGGCGATGCCGCGGCCTTGCGCGACAAGGTCGTGCGAAGCGCGCGCGACAAGGTGCTGAAGAAGAAAAGCACGCTGCTTTATCTTGCCGGCGCGGATCTGTCGCGCGATCTCGGCGGTGAGCTCGGTGCGGAAGGATTCAACGTGGTGACGCAGACCACGTATCGCATGGCCCCGGTCAAGCATCTGCCACGCGAGGTCTGCGAGGGCTTTGCCGCCCACGGGGTCGAGGCGGTGCTGCACTACTCCCGGCGCAGCGCACGGGCGTTCCTGGATGCGGCGCGGGATGAAGGCGTCGAAATTTCGGCGCTGGCGATCCCGCAATGCTGCCTGTCCGAGACGGTCGCCGGCGTGTTGCGCGATGCCGGCGCGTCGCAGGTTCTGGTGGCCGCGACGCCGGACGAAAATGCCTTATTTGATACCTTGGAGCGTGCTTTGCGTACCCGTTTGGCGTAAGAGGTCGGGCCGAATCCGACGCAATCGGGGCCGCCTAAGGCTATTTGCCAAGGATGTTTGCCAAAGGATCTATGTCAGGATCTGTGCAAGGTATGGAAGTGTGAGGAACCGTCACGATGGCCGACGACAAGCCTGAAGACGCAGGATTGGCTCCCGACACCGGTCGTGCCAAGCGCACCCCGCCCACCATCGATCTGGAGGCCACCGAAGTCTCGACCCAGCCGCAGGAGGTGGCGGGCGAGCCCGAGGCTCAGCCGGCGGCCGAGCAGGCCGCGCCTGAAGAGGTCAAGGTCGAGGAGACCAAGCCCGAGCCCCACCCAGAGTCAGCCGAGGAGCAGCCTTCCGTTGCGCCCGCTTCCGCCTCGCGGCCGATTTCCCCCTGGGTCATCGCGCCGTTCTCCGGTGCAGTGGCCGCAGCGGTCGTGATCGGGGTCGGCTGGATGCTGGGCTGGCCCGCGGTGCAGGCGCCGCCGGCCGCGCCGCAAGTGACAAGCGCGACGGTGGATACACTCAGCGGTCGCGTCGCCGCTGTCGAGGCCAAGGCCGGCAAGCCCGTCGCCGATCCGGCCGTGGCCGCACGGATCGACGCGCTGGAGAAGTCGGCGAGCGCCCTGCGCAGCGACATCGCCAATTTGCGCGCGCAGTCCGACAAGACCGCGAGCGCGCTGAACGATAGCAAATCCGCGCCGCGCCCCGCCGCGCCCGATATTGCCGCGCTCACCGACCGCATCGCGCAGCTCGAGCGCGCCAGCAAGACCGAACGCGCCGAGCTCGCGCAGCAGGGCGAGAAGATCGCCGATGCAAAAGCGATCGATGACAAGCCGCTGCGCTTTGTGGTGGCGGCGGCCCTGCTCGACGTCGCGGTGCGCCATGGCGATCCCTATCAGTCGCAGCTGTCCACGGCGCGTTCGCTCGCCGCCAAGCCCGACATGCTGAAGCCGCTCGACGTGTTTGCATCGTCGGGCATCCCGACGCCGGTCGCGCTGAGCCGCGAGCTGCTCAACATCGTGCCGAAATTGTCGCCGCCGGCGGAAGCCCCGGCCGCGAATGCCGGCATCGTCGAGCGTCTTCAGGCGGGCGCATCGAAACTCGTGCGCATCGAGCGTACCGACGGCGTCGGCAACGATCGCGGCGCCATCGTCGCGCGGGTGACGGCTGCGGCGCTGCGCAACGATTTCGTCGAGGCGCGGCGGGAGCTGAAGACGCTGCCCGAGGCCGACCGGGCGCCGGCGCAGGCCTGGCTCGACAAGACCGACGCCCGCGACGCCGCGCTCGCCGCCTCCCGTAAATTCGCCGACGATGCCATGGCGGATCTCGCCAAATCTGCTCAATAAGATTCGCGCAACAATCGGCGCGTAATAGGGATCGCCATGCTTCGCATCGTCCTTTTCCTTGTCCTGATTGCACTCGCCGGCGCCGGGGCGGCCTGGGTTGCCGACCAGCCCGGCGATGTCGTGATGACCTGGGGCGGTTTTCGGGCCTCACCAAGCATTCCGGTGTTCGTGCTCTTGCTTGGGCTTTTTGCGGTCGCAATCGTGCTCCTCTGGAGCATCCTGACGATGCTCTGGCGTATGCCGGGCCGCGTGCGCCGTCGCCGTCACGAGAAGCGCCATGCGCGCGGTCGCCACGCCATCACCCACGGCCTGCTCGCGATCGGCCATGGTGACACCGCGCTCGCGCGCCGGCACGCCGACGCGGCGCGGCGGCACGCGCCGAACGATCCGCTCGCGCTGCTGCTGCATGCGCAATCGGCCCAGCTCGACGGCAATCGCGACGAGGCCCAGCGCGTCTTCCGCGCCATGGCCGAGCGCGAGGATACGCGCCTGCTCGGCCTGCGCGGCCTGTTCATCGAAGCGCAGCGTGCCGACGATGCGGTCGGTGCCGTGATGATCGCGGAAGAAGCGATCAAGCTGTCGCCGTCCTCGACCTGGGCCTCGCATGCGGTGCTCGGCTTCCGATGCGCCCGCGGCGACTGGAGCGGTGCGCTCGCGATCCTCGATTCGAATCTGTCCGCGGGCCTGATCGACAAGCCGGCCTATCGCCGCCAGCGCGGCGTGCTGCTCACGGCGCGCGCGCTGGAACTGGAAAAGATGGACCGCGACGTTGCACGCGAGAGCGTGATGGAGGCGATCAAGCTCGCGCCGACGCTGGTGCCGGCCGCGGTGCTCGCCGCAAAATTCGAGAGCGAGGCGCATCAGGTGCGCCGCGCCATGAAGCTGGTCGAAACGGCCTGGCTCGCCAATCCGCATCCCGATCTCGCCGAGGCCTATGCCCATGTGAAGCTCGGCGATTCCGCGCGGCAGCGCCTGCAGCGGGTCGAGACGCTCGCGGCCAAGACGCCCTCCGACAAGCCCGGCCATGTCGAGGGCCAGCTCGCGATCGCGCGCGCGGCGATCGATGCCACGGAGTTCGCCCGCGGACGCGAGGTGCTGGCGCCCTATCTCAACGATCCGACCCAGCGCGTGGCGCTGCTGATGGCCGAGATCGAGCGCGCCGAGCATGGTGATAGCGGCCGTGCCCGCGCCTGGACCCTGCGCGCGGTGCGCGCCCGCCACGATCCGGCCTGGACCGCGGACGGCTATGTCAGCGATCGCTGGCGCCCGGTCTCCCCGGTCACCGGCCGGCTCGATGCCTTCCAGTGGCAGACACCGGTCGCGAGCCTGCCCTCGGACAAGGGAACCACGATCGAATCCTCGGCCTTCGAGGAGGCCATGCTGGCCGCCCCGCCGCCGAAGCGGGTGACGGCAAGCCCGAGCCAGAGCCCGGTGGAACCGGTCGTGACTGCACCAGCCCCGATGCCGGCCGCCCAGGACAATTCGCCCCCTGAGACCAAGGAAACGGCCAAGGAGGCCGTCAAGGAGGAGCCGGCGGTGGCCCCTGCCGAGCCGGTCAATCCGGCCCCCGAGGTAGCCGAATCATCGCCGCCGGCGGCAACCCCGGTGTTCCGGACCCGCGCCGACCTCGGCAAGCCCGCCCCCGCCCCGATCCCCGCCGTCATCCCGATCGTCCGTGCGCCCGATGATCCCGGGATCGATGACGAGGGGCCGAGCGATGAATTTACGGAACAAATCGGCACGCCTAAGGCCCATGCAAAGGCCCAGGCCGGCGGCTGGCGCGGATTCTGGTCCCGCTGGGGCGCGTGAGGCGCATTTCGGGCGCCGCTTGTCCTTGCCAATTCGGGCCATGCCCGATATCAGGGGCGCGCGTATCGGGACCGGCATCGCTCCGGTCCCGGCAGGGTTCGCCGCAATAGCTCAGTCGGTAGAGCACGTCATTCGTAATGACGGGGTCGGGGGTTCGAATCCCTCTTGCGGCACCAGCGCCTTGATCCATCACATCGCTATCAGCGCATTTGCCGACCACAGCCCGCCGCCAAGACCACGGCGAAGGCGGACAAGCCGAAGCACACGCGCAGCTCGACCGAACGCCGCATCATCAGCGAGCTGCATCACCACGGCATCTACTGGTAAGCGGTTGCTCGCCCCAGAAAAGCAAATGGCCGGGCAACAGCCCGGCCATGATGTCTTGAGGTGGCGTTTCGATCGAGCTTACTGCGAGACCGTCTGCACCACGCTCGAGATCGGGCGCGTGTTCGTGCTGGCAGTCGGCACCTTCATGTCCTTCATCAGCGCCTCGTCATATTCCGGCAGCGTCTGGAAGGTCGTCTTGGCCTTCATCTGCACGACTTTGTAGCCGCCGGCCTTGAGCCGCGCGAGCAATGCGGGCATCGCTTCACCGGTGTGCTTCTGGAAGTCGTGCATCAGGATGATGCCCTTGCCGAGCTTGTCGAGCCTGGTCATCACGGTCTCGACGATCTTCTCCGGCGTCGCACCCTTCCTGAAGTCGAACGAGTCGATGTCGGTCGAGAACATCGCGACGTTGCGGGTGCCGAAATAGGTCACCATCGCCGGATTGTGCTGAAGCTGCGGGAAGCGGAAGAACGGTGCCGGGTTGGTGCCGAGCGCGAACCGCACCGCGCTAAAACCCTTCTCGACCTCGTCCTTGACCTGCTGCTCCGTCATCTTCTTGCTGTTCAGGTTGACATGCGACCAGGTGTGCGTGCCGACCGTGTGGCCCTGGGCCAGCACCTGGCGCAGGATTTCCGGATGGTAGGTCGCGTGCTTGCCGACCGAGAAGAACAGGCCCTTGGTGCATTCATCCGCGAGCGCCTTCAGCACCGCGGGCGTGTTGACCGGCCATGGACCGTCGTCGAAGGTCAGCACGACCTCCTTGTCGGTCAGGAAGTCGAACTGCTTGAAATGCTCGAAGCCGAAGCCCGGACCGCCCGTCGTGTCGATCTCGACCACGCGGGACACACCCAGCGCGTTCGGATTGGCGCAGGCCTGCTTCGGCTGAACTGGCGCGACCGGGGCGGGCGCAGGCGCTGGTGCCTGGGCAACGGCCGTCGGCTTCGCCGCGATCGTCGCGGTGGTCGCGACGTCGTCCCTGGCGGCGATTTTCGCCTGTGCCGGCAATGGATCGGCGGCACGGGCGGCAACTGTCTTGGGGGCGCCCTGATCGGCGCTTGCGGAATAATAAAACCAACCGCCGGCGGCGATCACGACCGCCGCAACTACACTGGCCAGCATCAGGCCCAACGCATTACGCATCGCTACTCTTTCCAATTACGCAACCAAACCGGCGGAATCTCCCGCGCGACGAGCCATTAATGCGAAGGAACAGTTAACGTGACACCAACACGACAGCGGATGCGGAGGAATTTCAGCGGGGTGCACAAAGTGACCGACGTCACAGAAGGCGGGCCGCTCGTGACCGTCATCACAGTGGAAACTGTTTTGCCGGAGCATCGTAGTTCCCATTAACAACGGGCCCGCTATGGCGGCGCCAATGGGAGCTTCAAATGACGACGTCCTGCACGACCAAATCCCTGAGTAGCAAGATCCGCGACACCGGCCTGGCGCTGGGCGTTGCCGCCCTCGTTTCGATCGTCTCGACGACCTCGAGCTTCGCCTTCACGGCCGAAGCGCAGCAGATGTGCACGGGCGATGCCTTCCGCCTGTGCTCGTCGGAGATCCCCAACATCCCGAAGATCACCGCGTGCATGATCAAGCATCGCTCCGATCTGAGCGCCGGCTGCCGCGCGGTGATGGACAAGGACCTCGCCAAGGGCGCCTCACGCAAGGTCGCTGACGCGCAGGACAAACAGTAAGAGCAGCACTGCGATCGTTGCGTCGGTTAGCTCCCCTCGCGATGCGCCCCGGCGTCAAGCCGGGGCCACGCGGCGGTGTCATGCAGCCTGCCAATAAAGCCGTTGCGGCTGAGGGATCGTCGCACTAGCTTCGCCCGCACATTGTTCCGGGTAAGAGGCATTACGCGATGACCAGATTTCTTTTCGTTATTTCCCTGCTCTTGTGCGCATCCGCCGCGTCCGCGCAACAGCAGCCCGGACACGACGCCTGCGCGCGCGATGTCAGCCGCTTCTGCCGTGCCGTGATGAACAATGGCGATGGCGCCGTGCTGGCGTGCCTGAAGCAGAACCGCACCCGCCTCAGCAAGGCCTGCGACAAGGTGCTGACGGACCACGGGCAGTAGGGATTCCCGTAGCCCGGATGGAGCGCAGCGAAATCCGGGATTCTGTCCTGCGGCGAGACTGCCCCGGATTGCGCTACGCTCCATCCGGGCTACGAATTCACAATACCTACGTGCTGCTCCCCGCCGCGGTTGCGACCACGGGCAGCACCTCGCCGCCGGCGCGGTCCGGTGTCTCGTCCTTCCAGCGCACCGAGCCGAACGGACGCTCCAGCATGCGGCGTACGCGCACCGGCTCGGGGCCGATGTGGAAATCGATCGCCTGCTGATGCAGCGCGCGTTCGGACAGGGTCGAGCGGTTGCGCTGGCGCAAGTAGTCGAACCAGGTCGGGCAGTGATAGCGCTCGGTCCACAATTCGGGATCGGCAATGTCGCGCGCGATCGACCAGCCATAGGCGCCGTTGCGCTGCCGTGAGAGCTGCACATCCTGCATCACATTGTGGAAGGCGCGCGCGTTCTCCTGGGCGACGCGGTATTCGATCTCGACCACCAGCGGTCCGCTGCGGCCGGTGAGCGACAGCCGGACCTCGGGATCGGCCAGCACCTCGGCATCCTCGTTGCGGGCGCCGACGCGCGGCATCGTGAGCCAGATCCCGAGCAGCGGCGAGAGCAGCATCAGGCCGGCGGCGACGAGCAGCGCGACCTCGACGCCGGCATAGTCGGTGAGATGGCCCCAGCCCCAGGCGCCGATCGCGATGCCGCCGGAGATCGAGGCCTGGAATGCCGCGAGCGACCGGCCGGCGACCCAGCGCGGCGCAGAGAGCTGTACGCCGATATTGAACAGCGCGACCGCGGCCATCCACACCGCGCCGGCGAGCACCAGCGCGGTGGCCGTCAGCACCGGCTCGGTGCTCACGGCGAGGGCGGCCATCGCGAACGCCATCGAGATGGTGCAGGCGCGGATCGCGGCCTCGCCGCTCATGCGCTTGCGCAATTCATGGATGTTGAGCGCGCCGACCACCGCGCCCATGCCGAAGGCGCCGAGCATGATGCCGTAGGTCTGCGCGCCGCCATGCAAGAGGTCGCGCGCGATGAGCGGCATCAGCGCCATGATGGCGCCGCCGATCAGGCCCATCACCAGCGTGCGCAGCAGCACGATCTTGATCGGCGGCGAATTGGTGATGTAGCGGAAGCCCGAGACCATGGCGCGGTTGAGCTTCTCCCGCGGCAGGCGCGAGGGCTCGACCGAGCGGCGCCAGAGCAGCAGCACCGCCAGCAGCGGCAGATAGAGGACCGCATTGCAGGCAAACGCCGCGACCGCGCCGAGCGAGGCGACGATGACGCCGCCGACCGCGGGACCGAAGCTGCGCGCGATGTTGTAGCTGATGCCGTTCAGCGCGACGGCCGACGGCAGGGCTTCCTGTGGCACCTGCTCGCTGACCGAGGATTGCCACGCCGGCCCAAACAACGCATTGCCGCTGCCGACGACGAAGCAGAAGACGAGCAGCAATTCCGGGGTGATCAGCTTGAGCCAGGCCAGTGCCGTCAGCGCGGTCGCGCCGGTGAGCGCGATCGCCAGCGAGATCAGCGTCACGATGCGGCGGTCATACATGTCGGCGATGGCGCCGGCCGGCATCGAGATCAGCATGATCGGCAGCATCAGGGCAGTCTGCACCAGCGCCACCTTGTCCGCCGAGGCCGCCATCTGCGTCATCGCCCAGGCTGCGCCCACGCCCTGAATCAGGAGGCCGAGATTGGAGAGCAGGCTGGCGAGCCAGATGCGCCGGAATACGGTGAACCGCAGGGGGGCGGCGATGCCCTCGCCGGCGAATTTCTGACGGTTCGGCTGCTCGGTCATATCCCCTTCCATATGGGCTGGCAGAAGTGGTCTTCGGGTGATTCCGGCAAAGTCAGTGATGCCCGCGAAAGTCCTTCGCTGTCCAGTGGTTAGGCCGGTATAAGCGGTGCAAAGATGGTTTTGCCGGGGAGGAATAGATGAGGCTGTCGCGACGGACGATCCTGCTGGGAGCGGGCAGCTTGCCCTTCGCGGCTGCGAGCCTGCGGATGGGCGCGCTGGCCCAGACGGCGCCCGCCGTGCAAAACGCGGAAGTGCCGCCGATCCTGTTCGTCCACGGCAACGGCGACTACGACGCGCTCTGGATGACGACCTTGTGGCGGATGGAATCCAACGGCATCGCGCGCGATCGCATGATGGCGATCAATTTCACCGATCCGCTGGCGCGCAGCGACGACAAGGTCGAGCAGGCGAACCGCTCCTCGACGGAGGACCAGCGCCGCGAGCTCGCTGCCGCCATCGCTGAGCTGAAGCGCCGGACTGGAGCTCCGCGCGTGGCCCTGGTCGGCAGCTCGCGGGGCGGCAACGCGATCCGCAACGTCATCAGAAGCGGCGGTACCGGCGATGTCAGCCACGCCGTGCTGTGTGGCACGCCCAATCACGGTGTGTTCGCGACCGACGACCAGCTTGGAAACGAGTTCAACGGCCGCGGGCCGTTCCTGCGCGGTTTGAACGAGGGGGAGAGCGAGGTGACGCCAGGGGTCGCCTTCCTCACCTTGCGCAGCGACGGCATGGACAAATACGCGCAAGCCGACGGCCGTTTCATCGGCAAACCCGGCACGCCGACCGGCGTCACCAATGAGGGGCCGGAGCTGAAGGGTGCGACCAATCTCGTGCTCGGCGCGCTCGACCATCGCGAGGTGGCGTTTCACCCGCGCGCCTTCCGCGAGATCTACAAGTTCATCGCCGGACGCGAGCCCCAGCGAATTGCGATCGTGCCGGAGCAGAGTGTCCGCCTGAGCGGTCTCGTCACCGGCACGCCCGGCGGCGTGTCGACCAACCGCCCGGTGGCGGGTGCAACCGTCGAGATCTTTCGCGTCGACCCCGATACCGGTGAGCGCAAGGGCGGTGCCGTGCACAGCGCGAAGACCGGCGCCGACGGCCGTTGGGGCTCGGCGCAGGTCGATCCCGCCTGGTCGCTCGAATTCGTCCTGGCGGCGCCGGATGCGCCGACCACGCACTTCTATCGATCGCCCTTCCCGCGCTCGTCCGACGTCGTGCACCTCCGGCCCGCGCGCCCGCTCGGTCCGGCGGACAAGGACGCCGGCGCGATCGTGATCATGTCGCGTCCGCGCGGCTATTTCGGCCTGCCACGGGACGTGGTGCTGTTCGACGGCAAGGAGCCCGCCGACGTCAAGCCGGGTGTGCCCACCGATGCGGCAGCAACATTGCGGCTTCCGGCCGCCGAGATCGGGCGTAACATCGTGGCCCAGTTCGGCGAAGAACGGATTGTGGCACGCCTCTGGCCGGCCGCCGAGAACAGGATTGCGATTGCCGAGATGACTTACTAGCTATTCATTTGCGTCAGATCTGCGGGAGAGAGCCATGAATATCGCCAGTGTGCGTCGGCCCATCGTCCCTCCGGCCCCGCCGCGTGCACCCGACAACATGTCGTTCCTTGCTAAGCTCGCGGTGATCCGACGCAACATGATCGCCACCTGGGGGCAGCGTGCCTACGAGGAAGAGGTCATCCCGGGCCGCTTCGTCTTCCGCAACAGCTTCATCCTGAACCAGCCGGATGCGATCCGGCATGTCCTGCTCACCAATTACGAAAACTACACGCGCACGCCGGCCGGCATCCGCATGCTGCGTCCGGTGCTCGGCGAGGGCCTTCTGATCGCAGAGGGTCATTCCTGGACGTTTCAGCGCCGCACGCTCGCGCCGGCGTTCACGCCGCGCGCGACCGCGAACCTCGTTCCGCACATGACGGCGGTGCTCGACGAGACCATCGCCAAGCTTGACGCGCGCACAAGCGAGCCGGTCGACATGCGCGAGGTCATGCAGCGCATGACGCTCGAGATCGCCGGACGCACGATGTTCTCGTTCGGAATGGATCAACATGGCGCCACCTTGCGCAACTTCGTCATGGAATATGGCGAGCGGCTCGGGCGTCCCTACTTCCTCGACATGCTGCTGCCGGTGTCCTGGCCGACCCCGATGGATCGGGCTCGCGCCCGCTTCCGCAAGCGCTGGACCGAGTTCGTTTCGATGCTGATCGCCGAGCGGCGCCAAATGGGCAAGAAGGACGGCGCACCGCCGCGCGACCTGTTCGATCTCATGGACGAGGCGCGCGATCCCGAAACGGGCAAGGGCTTTTCCGACGCGCAGCTCATCGACGAGGTCGCGACCATGATTCTCGCCGGCCACGAGACCACGGCGACGGCGCTGTTCTGGGCGCTCTATCTGCTCGCGCTCGATCCGGAGACGCAGGAGGAAGTCGCCTCCGAGACGCGGGACGAACATCTCGACAGCATGGCCGACATCGACCGCCAGAAATTCACCCGCGCCGTGATCGAGGAGACGATGCGGCTCTATCCGCCCGCGTTCCTGGTCGCGCGGGCCGCGCGCGAGAAGGACAACGCCGCCGGCGTCGAGATCGGCAAGGGCGACATCATCATGATCGCGCCGTGGCTGCTGCACCGGCACGAGAAGCTGTGGGATCAGCCGAATGCGTTCATTCCCAAACGCTTCATGTCGAAAGAGGCGCCCGACCGCTTCGCCTATCTGCCGTTCGGCGCCGGCCCGCGCGTCTGCATCGGCGCGCCGTTTGCGCAGGCCGAATCCGTGCTGGCGCTGGCCCGGCTGATCGGCGCCTTCCGTGTCGAATTGGCCGACGAGACTCCCGTGATTCCGCATGGCGTCGTCACGACCCAGCCGGACCACTCACCCATGTTCCGCATCACGCGTCGATGACAGGCGCTCGTCTGACCGATGGCGTGATTCAACCGAGATAGAGCCCCGCCATGAGCGACATCCAGGCCCAGTTTTCCGTTCTGAAGCAGACCGCCGATGCGAAGGTGGTCGATGCGATTGCGGATCTCATCGAGCATGGCGAGGATCACGAGCTCAACCGCGTCAACGTGCTCGATTTCTCCACGCAGCACGGTCTCGACGAGGAGCACGTGATCTCGGCCTTCCTGCATTCGGCGCGGCTCGGGCTGTTCGATCTCGGCTGGAATGTGCTCTGTCCTGGCTGCGGCGGCGTGCTCGGGGCGCACTCGACCCTGAAGGCGCTCAAGCCCGATGATTACCACTGCGCGCTCTGCGCCTGCGGCTACAAGGCCTCCGTCGACGACCAGGTCGAGGTGTCCTTCACGGTGAATCCGCGCGTCCGGCGCATCGCGGCACACGATCCCGACACGCTTCCGGTGTGGGAATATTTCAAGCAGGTGTTCTGGAGCTCCGGCGTCGACTTCAACAAGGAATCGTTTGCGACGCTCGCCAACGAGGTCACGCTGGACACGATGGAGCTGCCGGCCGGCGAGAAGGCGACCATGTCGCTGCAGCTGCCGGGCGATTTCGTCATCATCTTCGAGCCGGTGACGCACGCCGCCCATTTCATCGACGTCCAGGGCGAGCCGACCAAGGACCGCCAGCAGCTCGCCATCATGTACAACAAGGTGCAGGCTCCGACGGGGACCACGGTGATGCGGCCCGGCCCGTTGCGGCTGTCGCTGGAGAACCAGGCCGGCGTGCGCGTGCTGCCGTCGGTGTTCATCGCGGCCGAGGCGCTTCATCATCTCATCGGCAAGCGTAAGCCGTTCCTCACCGCCAAGCGGATGCTGTCGAACCAGACGTTTCGCGACGTGTTCAAGGCGGACAATCTCAGCCTCGATCAGCGGCTCCAGATCACCTCGCTGACTTTCCTGTTCACCGATCTGAAGGGCTCGACCGCGCTCTATGAGCGCGTCGGTGACCTCGCCGCGTTCGATCTGGTGCGCGCGCATTTCCATGCGCTGCTCGAGATCATCTCTTCCGAGAAGGGCGCGGTGGTGAAGACCATCGGCGATGCCGTGATGGCGACCTTCGTCCGTCCCGAACATGCGATCGTCGCGGGTCTGCGGATGCGCGCGGCGATGGACGAGCTCAACAAGCAGCGCGGCACCACCGACCTCATCGTCAAGATCGGCATCCATGAGGGCCCGTGCCTCGCGGTGATGCTCAACGAGCGGCAGGATTATTTCGGCCAGACCGTCAACATCGCCGCGCGCGTGCAGAGCCTGTCGACCGCGCAGGAGATCCATATCACTGGGCCGGTGGCGGATGCGCCGGCGGTCGCCGAACTCCTCCAGCAGCGCGAGATCAAGCCGATCCAGAAACAGGCCGCGCTGCGCGGCATCGCCGACAAGATGGTGGTGTACGAGATACCGTAACTCCATACGTCGTCCCGGCCGAGTGCGCAATTGCGCACGGGGCCGGGACCCATACCGCGTGATTTCTGAAACGGGCAAGATGGTTGTCGCCAAAGCCTTCGTCAAACTACTCCCTGTGGTTATGGGTCCCGGCCTTCGCCGGGACGACATTGGAAGGCTTGGCTCGCTCCTCGCCCAGATTGCCGAAACGTAATGCACGCGCGAAACTGACGCACGTTGCGCCGGTTGAGTTTCCCGCTCATATAATGCTGGTAGCCGCCGCATCCCGCGGCGGCATCCATTTTGGTAGGACCTTATGCTCGACGGCCTGCGCCAGTTCATCGCCGACATCGTTGCTCCCCAGGCTCAGGATCGCGCCTTCGGCGACAGCGATTATCGGCTCGCGGCGACCGCGTTGCTGGTCCACGTGGTCTCGCTGGACGGCCAGCCGAGCGCGGCCGAGCAGCGCAAGCTGCACAGCCTGATCGAAAGCCATTTCGGGCTCGATCGCGGCGCGGCGGATCGTCTGATCACCGATGCGACCCAGGTCGAGGGCGACGCCGTCGATCTCTACCATTTCACCAGCGTCATCATGCGCTCGCTCGACGAAGCGGGCCGCAAGCGCATCGTGCAGATGATGTGGGAGCTGGTCTATGCCGACGGCCAGGTCTCGGAGTTCGAGGACAACGTCGTCTGGCGCGCCTCCGACCTGCTCGGGATCTCCCAGCGCGACCGGATCGAGCTCAAGCACGCCGTTGCGGAGCGTGCCGGCGGGCAGGTGCAGGACAGCGCCGTGACCGGTTGATCCGCGCAAACCGGCCGACGGCCGGTTGTGTTGATCACATGACGAAACTTTAATGTGGGCGATCTCCTCCCGGATTTGCCCGTAAATTCCCGGATTTTCTGCTTACCCTGATGTCCGCTCAAGCGGCCATGCGGCGGGCGCCGCTTGCCTGTCGCGCACGGCCTATGCTCTCGTTCCGCCATTGCGGGACCAAAAACTTCAATTCAAGAGACATCGATCGTGACTGAGCGGGTAACGTTGATCACCGGTGCCTCGGCGGGCATAGGCACGGAGCTGGCGCGCGTGTTCGCCGCCAACGGACACCGCCTCGCACTGACGGCGCGACGGGCCGACCGGCTGGAGGCGCTCGCCAATGAGCTCGCCGCCAAGGGCGGCAAGAAGCCGATCGTGATCGCCTGCGATCTTCAGGACGCGGACGCCGGCGAGAAGATCGCCGCAGCCCTCAAAGCCGAAGACGTCGAGCTCGATCATCTCGTCAACAATGCCGGCTTTGGTGTGTTCGGCGATGCCATCGAGTGCGACCGCGCCGAGCAGGTCGGTATTGTCGATGTCAACGTGCGGGCGCTGACGGATCTGTCGCTGCGCTTTGCCGATCAGCTCATCAGGAACAAGGGCGGACTTCTGAATGTCGGATCGGTCGCCGGCTTTCTGCCCGGCCCCGGCATGGCCGTCTACTACGCCTCCAAGGCCTATGTGATTTCACTCACCGAGGCGCTGCGGGCAGAGCTCGCGCCGCGCGGCGTTCGCGTCACCGTGCTTTGCCCAGGTCCGGTGCCGACCGAATTCCAGGCCCGCGCTGGTGTCGGGTCCGGACACAATACGGCGCTTCTCAACGTTTCGGCGTCCGATGTTGCCAGGCAGGCCTATCACGGCCTGATGGCGAACAAACGGGCAGTGCTGCCGGGTCTCGGCATCAAGATTGTGCCGTTCGCGCTGCGATTCTTTCCGCGCGGCTTCATCCTGTCCGCCACCAGCCGGTTCCAGCGGCAGAGGCACTAGATTTCTTGTTTTGACGCGTTTTCTTCACGCGAACCGGTATCCACTTCGCTCGAAAACGCTTTGAAGACAGCCCTTCGCGACCGTAGTGGCCCGGAGCTTGCTTCAGTAGTGCGGCATGTGTGCGCAAACTCACACGATGTTAACCATCGCTTAGCTATGCTGGCGGTCTGAACCGATAGCACTCGCAGAGGCCATGTCGTTCCGGACGGACAGGTTTGGTGGCGCAGGAGTGGTGCCCTTCCGAAAGAAGGCGCCGAGCGCCGCCGCCTCCGAAAACCGGTTGCCGGTTCTGATCGTTCTGCATCAGGAATCCTCGACACCCGGCCGCGTCGGCAATGCGCTGCGCGCGCTCGGGCATCGCCTCGACATCCGTCGTCCCCGCTTCGGCGATCCCCTGCCCGAAACCCTCGACCGGCATGCCGGCGCCGTGTTCTTCGGCGGCCCGATGAGCGCCAACGATCCCGACGACTACATCCGCCGCGAGATCGACTGGATCGAAATTCCGCTTCGCGAACAGCGACCGTTCCTCGGCATCTGCCTGGGCGCGCAGATGCTGGCGATGCAGCTCGGGGCTCGCGTCGCGCCGCATGCGGAGGCGCTGACCCAGATCGGCTATTACCCGATTCGTCCGACGGCGGCGGGACACGCGCTCTGCCCGGACTGGCCGGCGCAAGTCTATCACTGGCACCGCGAGGGATTCACGTTGCCCGTCGGTGCCGAACTGCTTGCGGAAGGCGATGATTTTCCGATCCAGGCCTATCGCGCCGGCAATGCCTTCGGCGTGCAGTTTCATCCCGATGTGACCTACGCGATGATGCATTGCTGGACCACGCGCGGCTATGATGGCCTGAACGCACCCGGCGCGCGCGAGCGACATCATCACTTTGCGGACCGGGCCGTGTATGACGCGGCGGAGCGCGCCTGGCTCGACCATTTCATCGACGGCTGGCTGGCGCGCCGGCCGGTGCTGGCGCAAGCCGCCGAGTGATCGCGCCTTCGCGCAGGTCCTTCGCATAAGGCCTTGGCGCAAGTCCTTCTCCCATCCCTGGATATGCTAGGCTCGTTCGTAACGAGCGCGCGCGAACGCGTGCCGGCAGCAAAGGGAGAGCGTCATGGGCTACGAACACATTCTCTATGAGGTGAGCGACAAGATCGCGACCATCACGCTCAATCGCCCCGATCGCATGAATGCCTGGACGCCGGTCATGGAGCGCAACGTGCGTCATGCGATGGAAGCCTCAAACGCCGACGACAATGTCCGTGTCATCGTGCTGACAGGCGCCGGCCGCGCCTTCTGTGCCGGCGCAGACATGGATGCACTGAAGGGCCTCGATCCCGATGACGTCAGGCGCGCAACGAACCTGCCGCCGTTCGACATGAACCGCCGGCCCGACTGGCAGACGCGCTACGGCTTCTATCCGTCGATCAAGAAGCCCGTCATCGCCATGCTCAACGGCGCGACCGCCGGCATCGGTCTCGTCCATGCGCTTTATTGCGACCTGCGTTTTGCAGCCGACAACACCGTGTTCACGACGGCCTTCGCACGGCGCGGGCTGATCGCCGAGCACGGCATCAGCTGGATGTTGCCGCGCATCGTCGGCCACGCCAATGCGATGGATCTGCTGCTTTCGGCACGCCGCGTTTCGAGCGAGGAAGCGCTGCGGATCGGACTGGTCAACCGGCTCTGCCCGCCCGAGCAGCTGCGCGAGGAGACTTACGCCTATGCGCGCGACCTCGCCGATTTCGTCTCGCCGAGCGCGATGGCCGTGATCAAGCGCCAGCTCTACGATGTCCCGTTCCAGACGCTCGCGGAGGCGACGATCGAGGCCAACAGGGAAATGATGGTGGCGCTGGCAGGCAGTGATTTCCGCGAGGGGGTCGCGAGCTTCATGGAGAAGCGGCCGCCAAGGTTTACGGGGAGGTAGGGGGAGATTTGCGGATAGAGCCCGCCGTCGCCCTTCGGGCCATGGCGGGGCAGCCTTCGCTCACTTCGCTACGATGGACTTCCCCAGGGTTGCCTAGCCGAAGCTCGCGAAGCGAGCGAAGGCTGGTGGAGCCAGGCGGGATCGAACCGCCGACCTCGTCATTGCGAACGACGCGCTCTCCCAGCTGAGCTATGGCCCCTTTGCTGGCCGCTCTGGTGAACGCGGCCGACAACCGGGCGCCATTTAAGTCCCTGCCAAGGTCAAGTCAAGGACGGGTGTAACCCGGTTTTAGCCATTCCGGCGTCCGAACTTCCCTTGTTTGGGCGGGGGGGAACCGATATCTAGCAAAAGGCGTCAATCCCGACCGAAGCCAGAGTTTTCAATAGCCAGAGGCCTCAAAAGCCATGCGTGCCGTTCTCGACATCGTCATCATCGTGCTCGACCTCTACGTCTGGCTGTTGATCGCCTCCGCGATCCTGTCCTGGCTGATTGCCTTCAACGTCGTGAACACGCGTAACCAGTTCGTGTCGGCGGTGGCGGAGTTCCTGTACCGGATCACCGAGCCGCTGCTGGCGCCGATTCGCAATTTCCTGCCCAGCCTCGGCGGTCTCGACATCTCGCCGATCATCCTGATCCTGATCATCATGTTCATCGAGCGGGTGATCCTGTACTACATCTACCCGAACGTGATCTGAGCAGGCTGGAGCGCCTTGGTCGCGAACGAGGCTCGCAAGGAACCCTGGCGTTATTCCGCCGCTGGAATCAGCATCGCGCTGCGGGTGACGCCGCGCGGCGGCCGCGACGGCATCGACGGAATCGAGCAATTGGCCGATGGCCGCAGCGTGCTCAAGGTACGGGTGCGGGCCATTGCCGATGGTGGCGAGGCCAACAAGGCCGTTCTGGTCCTGTTGGCAAAATCGCTCGGGGTGCCCAAAGCCAGCGTGAAACTGCTATCCGGAGCCACTTCGCGGCTGAAGCAGATCGCGGTCGACGGCGATCCGGCGCGGCTGGGCGAGGCCTTGCGCCAGCTCGTCCAGGCCAAAGCGGCAGACGCCAAATCGACAGACTGAGGAACTGACATGACCGCCAAGATCATCGATGGAAAAGTCATCGCCGCGGAACTCCGCGCCCGCGTTGCCGACGAGGTCGCGCGGGTCAAGCGCGAGCACAATCTGGTGCCGGGCCTAGCGGTGGTGCTGGTCGGCAGCGACCCCGCCAGCGAGGTCTATGTCCGCTCCAAGCACACCCAGACCCAGGCCGCCGGCATGGCCTCGTTCGAGCACAAGCTGCCGGCCGACGTCTCGCAAGCGGACTTGCTGGCCGTCGTCGCAAAGCTCAACCGCGATCCGGCCGTGCACGGCATTCTGGTGCAATTGCCGCTGCCGAAGGGGCTGAACACCGAGGCCGTCATCAACGCCATCGATCCCGCCAAGGATGTCGACGGCCTGCATCCGAACAATGCCGGCCGTCTCGCCGGCGGCTTCGAGGCACTGTCGCCCTGCACGCCGCTCGGCTGCATCATCCTGACCAAGAGCGTGCATGCCTCGCTCGAAGGCATGAACGCCATCGTCATCGGCCGCTCCAACCTGGTCGGCCGCCCGCTGGTGCAATTGCTGCTGAACGAGAACGCCACGGTGACCATTGCGCATTCGCGCTCGCGCGATCTGCCCGGCCTCGTGAAGCGCGCCGACCTCGTCTACGCCGCCGTCGGCAAGCCGGAGATGGTGCGCGCCGACTGGTTGAAGCCGGGTGCGACCGTGATCGATGTCGGCATCAACCGCATCCCGAAGGAGGACGGCAAGACGCGCCTCGTCGGCGACGTCGCCTATCAGGAAGCGCTTGGCGTGGCCGGTGCCATCACGCCGGTGCCGGGCGGCGTCGGTCAGATGACGGTGGCGTGTCTCTTGGTGAATACGCTGCGCGCGGCCTGCGCGATCGCCGGCCTGCCGAAGCCGGCGGTGTAGGTTTTTACCTCGCCCCGCTTGCGGGGAGAGGTCGGATTGCGAAGCAATCCGGGTGAGGGGGACTCTCCGCGAGTCAGCTGTCGCCGTCCTCGCGGAGAGTCCCCCTCACCCCAACCCTCTCCCCGCAAGCGGGGCGAGGGGGAAGGATCAGCCCTTCTTCTTCTTCTCGCGCTCGATGCCCTCGAGGATCAGCTTGTGCGCTTCCTCCGGGCCGCCCCAGCGCAGGATCTTCACCCACTTGCCCTTCTCGAGATCCTTGTAGTGCTCGAAGAAGTGCTGGATCTGCTGCAGCGTGATGTCGGGCAGGTCGGAATACGACTTCACCTTGTCGTAGCGCTGCGTCAGCTTCGACGACGGCACCGCCAGGATCTTCTCGTCGCCGCCGGCTTCGTCCTCCATGAACAGCACGCCGACCGGGCGCACGCTCATGACGGCGCCGGGAATGATGGCGCGGGTGTTGATGATCAGCACGTCGCAGGGGTCGCCGTCGTCCGACAGCGTGTGCGGGATGAAGCCGTAGTTACCGGGGTAGCGCATCGGCGTGTACAGGAAGCGGTCGACCACCAGCGTGCCGGCCTCCTTGTCCATCTCGTACTTGATCGGTTCGCCGCCCACGGGGACTTCGATGACGACGTTGACATCTTGGGGGACGTTTTTTCCGATCGAGATAGCATCGATACGCATTCAAGGCTCCGTTGTTGCCGAGGTTAAATCGCGCCCGGCAGCGATTTTGGCGCTGTCATACGCGGGCTTGGCCCGCCAATCCATCGTGTTTTTGTGAAATAATGAATCCAGCGATCACCGGCGCATTGGGCGGGCGGTATCGAAGGAAGGAAAGCGCTGCCGGCCGGATTTCAGCAGCTCAATTGGTCCAAGCGAAGGCAACCTTGTCGAGCGACTTCGGCCCGAAACGCTCCGAGGAGCGCGCCACCATGCGGCCACCCAGGGCACGGTAGAACTCGGTCGCGGGATCGTTGTCCGAGAGCGCCCACACCACCATGCTCTTCAGGCCGCTCTGCATCAGGTCGCGGCGAGCTGCGGCGAACAGCCTGCGGCCGAAGCCGAGGCCCTGAAACTCGGGGCGCAGATACAGCTCGTAGATCTCGCCGTCGAAGTGCAGGCTGCGCGCGCGGTTGCGGCCGTAATTCGCATAACCCGCGATCTTGTCGCCGAACACCAGAACGCTGACGCGGCTGCCCTTGCGGATAGCGCTGTCCCACCACTGCGGACCGCGGCGGTTGATCAGCTTCTCCAGCTCGGCGCCGGGAATGATGCCCTGATAGGCCGAACGCCAGGCTTCGTCATGCGTCGATGCCACCGCAGATGCATCTGCAGCTTTGGCCGGCCGGACCTCGATCAGGGTTGTGCTCATGGACGCGATCAAATCAAGTCGCCGCGCCGGCGGCAAGACCTATCGTTAATTATCGGTTAACCTGTGGACTTTCTGCATCAGTATTGTGGCCATGTTGTACCGAAAGAGGACAAGCCGCTGCTTTGAACGGCAACCCCCTGCCACGCGTCGGTGCAAAACTGCGTCGCGGCAACCAATGAACGGCAATGGCAACGCAGAAAGTCCGCCCAGAATGATTCGTTCCTACTAGTCTGGTGCTGTCCGTGCTCGCCTTTGGCCATTCATGCGGCTCTTCAACATCCTTGCGCTCCTGTCTCTGCTGACCCTGCTGACCGCGTCGCCTCTGTGCGCCCAGGTCACGTTCGGTGCAGCGGGCGCGGAGGGCGAGCCGTTTCGCCGGCAGGAATGGCGTGTGCCCTCGCCGGAGGCCGGCATCGCCGCGCATGCGCTGCTGTTTCGTCCCGCTGGCGCCGGTCCATTCCGGCTTGCGGTCATCGCGCACGCTTCGACACAGAATGCGTTGCGTCGTGCGCAAATGCCGCAACCGGAATACCGCCCGCTCGCAGCGTTCCTCGTCGCGCGCGGATTTGCCGTGCTGGTGCCGGAGCGGCTCGGCCATGGTGCGACCGGCGGCCGCTATGTCGAGGACCAGGGAGATTGCGACGAGCCTGACTATGCGCGCTCCGGCCGCGCGACGGCCGAAGAAATCGCGCTCGCGCTGGACTATTTGCGAAAGCAGGACTTTATCCGCAAGGATGCCGCGATCGTGATCGGCCATTCCGCCGGTGGATGGGGCGCGCTGGCGCTCGCGAATGCCGATCCAAAGGCGATCTCCCCGATCACGGTGTTTGCGCCGGGGCGCGGCGGCCACGCCAATGACGAGCCAAACCGGATCTGTGCGTCACATGCGCTGCTGGCGGCGGCAGCCGAATTCGGCAAGACGGCGCGCATTCCCGTCACATGGTTCGTGGCAAGCAATGACAGTTATTTTGCGCCGGCATTCTCGAAGTCGTTGGCAGATGCCTTTCGCGGCGCCGGCGGGAAGGTCGATTTCCGCACATTGCCCGCCGTGGGCGACGAGGGGCATGGGATGATCGAGACTGACGCCGGCGTGAAAGCCGCGGGCATCGACCTCGAACGTGCGCTGAACCAGTCGAAACCAATGGCGACCAAGAAGCCATGACGCTGTATTTCCTGGTCAAATTTTTCCATGTGCTCGGCGCCATCGTCATCCTCGGCACCGGGACCGGCATCGCCTTCTTCATGCTGATGGCGCATCGCTCGCAGGATGCGGCGTTCATCGCGCGCACCGCTTCGGTGGTGGTGATCGCGGATGCGATCTTCACGCTGTCGGCCGTGATCCTCCAGCCGGTCAGCGGCGGCCTGCTGATGCTGCTCTCCGCGACGCCGATCACGGAGCGCTGGCTGCTGGTCTCGCTCGCGCTCTATGCCATTGCCGGCTTGTTCTGGGTGCCGGTCGTCTTCATGCAGATCGAGATGCGCGATCTCGCGCGCAAGGCTGCCGATCAACGCGCGGCGCTGCCGGAACGCTATTTCGTGCTGTTCCGCCGCTGGTTCGCGTTCGGCTTCCCCGGCTTCGGAGCGACGATGCTGATCCTCTGGCTGATGATTGCAAAGCCGTTTTGAGCGACGCGATGATGAAAACCATTTTAGTGCTCGGCGCCTCCGGCCTGATCGGCCGCTTCGTCACCGACGATTTGCGCGCGCGGAGTTTTCGCGTGATCGGTGTGGCCCGCAGCTTGTCGCCGGCGCAGACGATGAGCGGGCTGGACATCGAGCTGCCGATCCTCTCGCTCGACGTGGCAGCGCTGACGCACCTTCTCAGCGAGCACTCCGTCGACCTCGTCGTGAACTGCCTCGGCGTGCTCCAGGACGGACCCGGCAGCGATACGGGCGCCGTGCATCGCGATTTCGTCGCGCGCCTGCTTCAGGCCGTCGCCGACAGCGGCCGCGCGATCCGGCTGGTGCACATCTCGATTCCCGGCACTGCTGAGACCGATCGGACAGCCTTTGCGACGACCAAGCGCGAGGCCGAACGGCTGATCGCGGCATCCGGCATTCCCTACGCCATCCTGCGCCCCGGCTTCGTGGTCGCTCCGTCCGCCTACGGTGGCAGTGCGATGCTGCGCGCACTCGCTGCCTTTCCGCTGGACCTGCCGGAAAAGGAAATGGCGACGCCATTTCAGCCCGTTGCGGTCGAGGATATCTCGGCCACCATCGCCTGGCTCGCCGCGCGCGATATCGACGATGCCTCCGTCAAAGCCGTGACTTGGGATCTGATGCAGGCAGAGCCCGTCAGCATGGCCGGCGTCATCAAGCAGTTTCGCCATGCGTTCGGCACGGCCGGCTGGCCGCGCCTCCCAATGCCGACCTTCATGCTCGATCTCGGGGCAAAGATCGGCGATTTCGCCAATTATCTCGGCTGGATGCCGCCGATGCGTTCCACCGCGATCGCTGAGCTCCGTCGCGGCGTGACGGGCGATCCGTCAGTCTGGATCGCCGCGACAAGCATCGCGCCGAAGACGCTGGCAGAGACGATCGGGCGCCACCCCGCCACCATCCAGGACAAATGGTTCGCGCGGCTGTTCCTGGTCAAGGCGCTGATCGTCGCGAGCCTGGTCGCGTTCTGGCTCGTCTCCGGCTTCGTCGCGCTGTTCGTGTCCTACCGCGCCGCCGCCGGCATCTTGACCGCACACAATTTTCCGCCCGCGCTGGTCGATCCCATCACCATCGGCACCAGCCTGATGGACATGAGCATCGGCGTGCTGATCGCCTTCCGCCGCACCGCGGCCGTCGGCCTGGCGGCGGGCATTGTGGCGTCGCTCGGTTATATGGTCGGCGCGGCGATGCTGACGCCCGACCTCTGGATCGAGCCGCTCGGTGCGCTGGTGAAGACGGGGCCGGCGATCGTGCTGATGCTGGTCGCACTCCTGATGCTGGATAACCGATAGCGTTTTCGAGCGAAGTGGATCCCGGTTCGCGTGAAGAAAACGCGTCAAAGAGAGAAGCTGATGCCAAAATGGCCAGACGATGATGTCATCCTGTTCGACGGCGTCTGCATCTTCTGCTCGCGCTGGGTGCGCTTCGTCGCCAAACGCGATACGCAGAAGAGGTTTCGTTTCACGCCGGTTCAATCGGATTACGGGGCGCGGTTGGCGCGCACGTTCGGCATCGACCCCGGCGATCCCGACACCAACGCCGTCGTCCATGGCGGCGAAGTGTTCATGAAGTCGGACGCCGCACTGACGGTGCTGTCACAGCTCCCCGGCTGGGGCTGGGTGCGTACATTACTCGTTGTGCCAAAGCCGCTGCGGGACCCCGTCTACAGCCTCATCGCGCGCAACCGCTATCGCATCTTCGGGAAGTACGATGCGTGCTTCGTGCCCGATGCCGATTTGCGGGCGCGGGTGATTGAGTGATGCGACAGTTCGAGGGGGCGGTGGCACCACAAATTCGGTGTCGTCCCGGCGGAGGCCGGGACCCATAACCACAGGGCGGAGTTTGGCGAGGACTGGCAGTCAAGGAATCAATCCGCGGTACTAATACCACCGCACACCGATAGTTCACGCGGTATGGGTCCCGGCCTTCGCCGGGACGACGCTGGAGTATGACGCCGCAGCGACGGCGCCTAGTCAGGGCTTATCCTTTGCCACCAGTACTTCCTTCGCCGCCCGCTCGCCGCTGTCCCGCGCTCCATGTGCGGTCGTAAAAAACTCCGGCGACGTCGCTTCTCCGGCGAAGAACAACCGTTCGTCCACTGGCGCCGCCAGCACCGCGCGATCCCCAGCATGGCCGGGCAGCGCGTGCGAATAGGATCCTCGCGCGAAGGGATCGCGGGCCCAGCGCGATTCGTACAGCGGCTTCAGCTTGCTCCTGATATCGTTGCCGAGAAAACCCGCGATCTCGTCGATGCTGTGCGCGGAAATGGCGCCTTCGCCGGCATCTTCCAGTTCGCGGGCGAAGCTGCCGCCGAAAAAGCCTTCGATGCAGGGCTGGCCGAATGGGCGGATGTGGTAGGTGCCCATCTCCGTACGCATGGTGGCGCCGCGCAAATTGCCCTCCTTGGGGAAGGCCTCGGCATCGCCGAGCGCCAGCGTCACCTTGTCGTCGACGCCGAGCGGCAGGCCGGCGGCGGCATCGACCTTGGCCGGGAGCGGCGGCGAGAAGCGGATGGCTTCGTCCGCGATCAAATTGGTCGGCACGGTGACGATCACCCTGCCGGCATCCAGCGTGCCCCGCGACGTCTCGATGCGGGTGCGTTTGCCCGCATGATCGATCAGCGTGACGTTGCAGTTCAGCGCCACCGGGCAGGGCGCGCCATAGGCCGCAACAAGCGCGCCATAGCCGCGGCGAACGCGCCAGTTGAGGCCCGTGTCCTCATAGGCGTCCCAGTCCAGCGTGGACATGTCCTTCAGCTCGCAGCCGTTGATATAGGTCGAGATCGCGTCGATCATCGGATTCCAGCGATTGCCCACCTCCAAACTCAGGCTCGCGGGCTCGTCCTTGCCTTTTTGCGCGGCCTGCCACAGGCGTTCATAGAACGCGTCCATCGCGCGCATGAAATCGTCGCGCTCGCTTTGCGGAAACGCATTGCCGTAGGCGCGCTCGCGCCAGGGCGGCAGGTCCTTGTTGAGCTCGAAACCGAGCTGCTTTGCGATTGTAGCGAAAGAGTTCTTGTCGGCCGAATGCAGCCAGCCGCAGCCGACGTCGAACGTCACCTCGGGCGAGGCCTGCACGGTCCAGGCCCGGCCGCCGAGCCTGTTACGCGCCTCCAGCACGATCACGGAGAGGCCGGAGCCCGCCAGCGCATGCGCTGCGCCAAGGCCGGCGGCACCGGCGCCAATGATCGCGACGTCCACGGAGGAGGGCAGGGAGGTCATGAGCGGGCTCTAGCACGTTCGCCGGAGAGCCAGAAGCCACCGCGCGCATAGCCGTCATCACCCGCCCTTGCGCGCGATAGCGCTTCGGAGCAGTTGGTCCAATATTCCAGGAACGGGTTTTGTAGGGTGGGCAAAGGCGCTCTTGCGCCGTGCCCACCATTGTCGCGTGGTGGGCACGCTTGCGCTTTGCCCACCCTACGGCACCGAGACGCGGCGGCCTTACGCCACCGCTTCCTTGGCCTTTTCCGCGCGCTTGCGCTCGTTCGGGTCGAGGTGCTTCTTGCGCAGGCGGATCGACTTCGGGGTGATCTCGACGAGCTCATCGTCCTCGATATAGGCCAGCGCCTTTTCGAGGGTCATGCGGATCGGCGGGGTCAGGCGCACCGCTTCGTCCTTCGAGGTCGTGCGGATGTTGGTGAGCTGCTTGCCCTTGAGCACGTTGATCTCGAGATCGTTGTCGCGGGTGTGCTCGCCGACGATCATGCCCTTGTAGACCTTCCAGCCTGGCTCGATCATCATCGGGCCGCGGTCTTCCAGCTTGAACATGGCATAGGCCACCGCCTCGCCCTGGTCGTTGGAGATCAGCACGCCGTTGCGGCGACCCTGGATCGGGCCCTTATACGGCAGGTAGTCGTGGAACAGGCGGTTCATGATCGCCGTGCCCTTGGTGTCGGTCATCAGCTCGCCCTGATAGCCGATCAGGCCGCGGGTCGGCGCGTAGAACACCAGGCGCAGGCGGTTGCCGCCGGAGGGCCGCATCTCGATCAGCTCGGACTTGCGTTCGCTCATCTTCTGCACGACGACGCCGGAATGCTCCTCGTCGACGTCGACCACGACTTCCTCGATCGGCTCCATGGCGCCGCCGGTGGCTTCGTCCTTCTGGAACACGACGCGCGGACGCGACACCGAGAGCTCAAAGCCCTCGCGGCGCATGGTCTCGATCAGGATCGCCAGCTGCAATTCGCCGCGGCCGGACACTTCCATCGCGTCCTTGTCCTGGGATTCGACGACGCGCAGCGCGACATTGCCCTCGGCCTCGCGCAGCAGGCGGTCGCGGATCAGGCGGCTGGTGACCTTATCGCCTTCGGTGCCGGCGAGCGGCGAGTTGTTGACGATGAAGGTCATCGAAACGGTCGGCGGATCGATCGGCTGCGCCTGCAGCGGGCTCTCGACGGCGGGATCGCAGAACGTGTCGGCCACGGTGCCCTTGGTCAGGCCCGCGATGGCGACGATGTCGCCGGCTTCGGCGAACTCGACCGGCTGGCGCTCGAGGCCGCGAAAGGCCAGGATCTTGGTGATGCGGCCGTTCTCGATCAGCTTGCCTTCACGCGACAGCACCTTCACGGCCTGGTTCGGCTTCACCGAACCCGACGCGATGCGGCCGGTGATGATGCGACCGAGATAGGGGTTGGCCTCGATGATGGTACCGAGCAGGCGGAACGGGCCTTCCTCGACCACCGGCGGCGCGACGTGCTTGATCACCAGCTCGAACAGCGGCTTCATGCCGACATCGTGGGATGCGTCGGGCGAGTTCGCCATCCAGCCGTTCTTGCCCGAGCCGTAGAGGATCGGGAAGTCGAGCTGCTCGTCGGTGGCGTCGAGCGCCGCGAACAGGTCGAACACCTCGTTGACGACCTCGGAGATGCGCGCGTCGGGACGGTCGACCTTGTTGATGGCGACGATCGGCTTGAGGCCGAGCTTGAGCGCCTTGCCGACCACGAATTTGGTCTGCGGCATTGGGCCTTCGGCGGCGTCGACCAGCACGATCACACCGTCGACCATCGAGAGGATGCGCTCGACCTCGCCGCCGAAATCGGCGTGGCCGGGGGTGTCGACGATGTTGATCTGGGTGTCTTCCCAAGTCACCGAGGTGCACTTGGCGAGAATGGTGATGCCGCGCTCGCGCTCCAGATCGTTGGAGTCCATGGCCCGCTCGGCGACTTTCTGGTTGTCGCGATAGGTGCCGGACTGCTGCAGCAGCTTGTCGACCAATGTGGTCTTGCCGTGGTCGACGTGGGCGATGATGGCGATGTTGCGAAGGTTCATGGGTGAGCTTCTTTGCGGTCGGACAATGGGTTAAGCGCGATCTCGCCGGTCAGACCGGGACCTCTTCACGGACAACGCTGGAAACGTGGAAAACGGGGCCTGTTTCGCCCAAAAAGGAAACCCGGCCATATCAGACCGGGCAGCCTACGCGTTTGCGGCGCAATATATGCAAAAACCGCCAAAAAACAATGCGTTCTTTGCCAGTTGGTTGACTGAATTTTGTCCGGGAATTCCCGGGGCTTAGGGCTGGGTTCCGGGATGGGTGGGGGCCTTCCGCCCCTTGATCGCCGCCCAGATCAGGACGACGCCCCCGATGCCGACGGTCAGCCCCAGGAAGACCAGCGGTGCGATGTCGGAATCGATCTTGCCGCCGTCGATCACCGAGGCCCCGCCGAACAGCAGCGCACAGAGGCCCGGCAGCAGCAGGACGATCCCCGCGACCACCATGAGCGCAGTCAGGCAACCGTTGCGCGGTGGTGGGGTGACCGGAGGAGGCGGGGGTGGCGTCTCGACGTTGCTCATGAGGATGCGACGCTACTGTCGGGGTTTAGGTGGGGTCGCCACGCGGATGAAGAGGAAGATCGCAATTCCGATCAGGACCAATCCAATCGGGACAAATGCGTCGGCTTGGCCGGCGAATGCCAGGAAGCACAGGCCGGGGAAAAGCAGCGCCACGCCGGCGATCACCATGAAAGCGGTCAGGCAACCGCTGCGTCGTGGCGGAGCCATCGCAGACGCGTCCTCCTGAGGCGGCGGCTCCGGCGTCGGCGGAGGCGCGCCGGTGTCGCTCATCTCGGCACCTCCTCGCCTTGGCGTGCCTCGCGATAGGTCTGACCAGCCAGATCAGCGCGGATGCCGTCGATCTTTCCGTTCCGGTAGAACAGATTGTAGGTGTCGAACGGAATGATCGCGCCCTGCTCGGTCACGAAATGGATGCAGCTTCGCTTGACGTTGCCGACGCAGAAATTGAAGCGGTCGAGGAATTGCACGATGGTGACGCGGAAGACGTTCTCGTAGGAGAGCCCTTCCGGCACCTGGAAGCTCGGCAGGCAGCACAGCAATTCGCAGACCCGCTCGCTTGTGTTCAATGGCCCTGACGACAGCGAGAACAGATCGACGAATTTTTCCCGCAGCATCGGATATTTTTCCGGGCTAATGGTGTTGGGCATCACCGCAACCAGCTGCTCCTGCGGGATCAGCGAGGTCAGCGGCAGCACCTTCTCGCCGTTGCGCAGGCCATAGCCGATCGAGATGCTTTCGGGGTTGCAGGGCAGCGGGACCATGTCCTTGTCGCCGAACACGCCGGTCTCGACGACGTGCTTGCGAATCTCCGACAGCATGATGCGGTCGGTATTCTTGTCGAAGTTCTCGTTGCGGCCGGCGTCCTGCACCGGCTGCAAGGTGACGCCGCGAACGCACTTCCAGGTCAATGCATGGCGCACGATGTCGCCGATCTCGGCATCGTTGACGCCGCGCTTGATGGTCGCGACCAGCGTGGTCGAGATGCCAAAATGCTCGAGATTTTCCAATGCCTGCTGGCGAATCTTTCGAAGGTCCGCGCCGCGCAGATTGATCAGCGCATCGCGCTGAAGCGAATCGAACTGGAGATAGACCTCCAGCCCCCGCCTGTTCTCGGCGAGCCGCGCCACGAAATCCTTTTCGCGGGCGATGCGCAGGCCGTTGGTGTTGATCATGACGTGGCGGATCGGGCGGGCGCGCACGGCGTCCAGGATCTCGAAGAAATCCGGATGCAGCGTCGGCTCGCCGCCGGAAATCTGCACGAGATCGGGCTCGCCTTCGCTCGCGACCAGCGCGTCGAGCATCCTCTCCACCGTCGCGAGCGGCGTGAGTTTCGTTCGTGCGGGTGAAGATTCGGCGAAGCAGACCGGGCAGGTGAGATTGCAATGCTCGGTGATCTCGATCAGCGCCAGGCAGGAGTGCTGCTCGTGGTCGGCGCAGAGGCCGCAATCATAGGGACAGCCGAATTCGGTGCGATGCTGGAATTGCAGCGGCCGGTCGCCCGGCTTGATGAAATCCTTGCACAGGCGCCAATAGGCGGCATCCGTCGACACCAGCGTCGACTGAACGCCATGCTCCTTGCACCGCTTTTCGTACCAGACCTCGTTGCCCTGGATCTGGATCTTGGTCGGCACCAGCTTCAGGCAGGTCTCGCAGAGGGATTGGGTCTGGCCCCAGAAGATGTAGGGACGCGACTTACGCAACGGCGCGTTCATGCACGGATCTCGCTTTGGGCGCCGTCGCCAGCATGAATGCGGCGTAGAGCAGGATGGACAGCGACAGCAGGTGAAACAGCGTGAAAGGTCCGATCAGAGTGCCATAGGGCTTGAGGAATTCCCACAGGAAGCGTTGTGCTCCATAACAGGCGAGAACCAGGTAGAATCCATTGGTGATCGCGAACGCATTCCGGTTCAACACGGCCAGCACATAGCCAAGCGCAAACAAGCCCATCGCCGCGCTCTCGTAGAGCTGCACGGGGTGGCGGAGAACGCCGTCGCCGAAATCATGGCCGAAGGGCAGCGCCGTCGGCGTGCCATAGGTGAAATCGTCGAGGCCCGCGAAGTAGCAGCCGAGCCGGCCGATCGCGATGCCGAGGGCCAGCGGCAGCGCAAAGCGCGCGCCGGTTCGTAACCTGATCCCCGCGGACCATTTGTAGAGCTCGATCGCCACGATGCCGCCGGCCAGCGCGCCCTCGACCGAGCGCGCAATGCCGCTCTGACCCGACAGCCACAGATTGGCGGACCCGAACAGATAGGCGCCAACGCCGGCGCCGAACACCAGCGCGGCGATGTAGGGCAGCTCGAAGGATTGCGCCGGAAACTGCAGGCCCCGTCGCGACAGCCAGGAGAGCGCGGCCGCCGCCGCCAGCCATGCCGCAATGTCGAAGATCGTGTGAAGGAGTGCCCCGCTCATGCGGGTATACTAGCGCAGGTCGAAGCGGAGCCAATAGCACACCGCGAGGGGGGAGCAGTGTCGCTACTCCGCCTCCCGCTCCTCCGTCGGATACACTCCGCGCAGCACCTCCTCGAAATGCATCTTCACGGCGTCATTGCACAGGCAGGCGCGCAGCTTCAGGCCGTCGCGGTTGCGGACCAGGATCGATCCGCGCCGCGTATCCAGCACGCCTTCGGCCTTGAACGACTGCAGCACGCGGCTCGCATAGCTGCGCCCGACCCCGAGCAGCGTCGCGAGCTGCTCATGCGTCAGCGGCACGCTGCTCGCGTCGCCGGTTCGCTCCATCGCCGCCAATATCCATTTCGCCGTGCGCTGCTCGATGGAGTGGATGGCGTTGCAGGCGGTGGACTGAAAGATCTGCGCCAGCATGCAGTCGGCGTAGCGGACGAAAATGTTGCGCAGCGACGCCGAGCGCAGCTTGGCTGCCTCGAGCTTGGCGACATGAATGCGCGCAAACGGACCGGCGAATTTCACGCAGATGCGGGTATAGGCCGGCAGGAATCCTTCACTGACGATGCCGCCCACCGCGCCCTCGCGGCCGACCAGAATGGTCTCGACGTCGCGGCCGTCCTCATTGGGCACCAGAAAGGTCGCAAGCGCCGGTCCGCAGGGGAAGTGGACGACCTGCACGTCGTCGCCGGGATTGTAGAGCAACTGGTTCGCGGCGGTATCTTCGACGGTCACGTATGGCGCGAGCAGCGCATAGTCCGCCTGGCTCAAGCGCCGCAGCAGATTGTTGGCCGGCCGGCTCTCGACCTCGCTGGTCTTGTCGATTCGCGCATCCATCGTGAATCCCCTGTCCTCCTCCCACATTAGCGAGTTCCGTCCATTCCCTGTGTGCACAAGTGGACAGACGGGAGAACTGCGATGTGGTGGGTTTCGTTCCGGGAACCCTCCGATGCGCTGGGCGCAGGCATCGTGTCGCGGCAGTCCTGATCCGAAAAAACCTCACGCAGAAGCTGTGATCATGGCACCCGCATTCTCCAATGGCTCAGGCCGCCCCACTGACGTTCTGATCGTCGAGGACGATCCGATCATTGCGATCGATTTCGAGGATCGTCTCGTCGGATTCGGTGTGACCAGCGTGCGGACCGTCGGCTCGGTGACGCAGGCGCTTGAGGCAATCGCAAAGCGTGCTCCCGACTTTGCGCTGCTCGATGTCGAGCTGATCCGCGAGACGAGCTTTGCGATCGCCGAGCGGCTGGCTGCGCTCAAGATCCCCTTCGTCTTCGTCACCGGCTACGGTGCCGACGCGCGGATACCGCCCGAGTTGGCTGGCCAGCCGCGCTTGCAGAAGCCGTGCTCGAGCGACGCGCTGGAAGCAGCGCTTCAGGTAGGTGCCGTGGAATAGCGATCAGGCCTGCCTGGGATCGAGCGTAGTCGACCACAGTGCGACGTCGGCGCGGTCGCGCAAGGTCACCGTCATCTGGCCCGAGGCGCCGTCGATCTTGACGTGACCGAAGAACTGCATGCCCGCCGACGGCGGCAGGTTCTGATTGTCCTTGCCCGGCGCCTTGACGAAGCGCACCTCGGGTCCAAACGTGTTGTCGAGCGCGTTGGGCCCGAAAGTGCCGGCGTGCAGCGGGCCCGAGACGAATTCCCAGAACGGCTCGAACTCCTGGAATTGCGCCTTGTTCGGATCGTAATAATGCGCGGCGGCGTAGTGCACGTCCGCCGTCAGCCACACCGTGTTGCTGATCGGCGCCATCTTGATGAAACGGAGGATGTCGGCGATCTCGAACTCGCGGCCACGCACCGGGCCGTCGCCCTGCGCAATGGCTTCCGAGCCGCCCTTCGGTGTGTCCGAGACGATCAGGCTGATCGGCATGTCCGATGCGATCACCTTCCATGTCGCGCGCGAATTCAAAAGGCCGCGCTTGAGCCAGGCGATCTGATCCGGGCCGAGGAAGTAACTCGCCGGGCCGTAGGCGGTCTCGAGATTGGCGCCGTTCGGGCCCCGATAGCTGCGCTCGTCGAGCACGAACACGTCGAGATGCGGGCCGTAGGAGATCTGGCGATAGACGCGGCCGGGCTCGGTGATGCTTTCCCGCATCGGGTACATCTCGTGGAAGGCGCGCCCGGCGCGGGCCGCGAGCAGCTCGATGTCGCGGACCTTGTAGGCGGCCGGCAGCTCTTTCGACAGCGACCAGTTGTTGGTCACCTCATGGTCGTCCCACTGCACGAAGATCGGCACCTCGGCATTGAAGGCGCGGAGATTGTCGTCGGTGAGATTGTATTTGTGCGCGGCGCGGTACTCGTCCAGCGTCTCGGCGACCTTGGCCTTTTCGGGAATCGTGACGTTCTTCCAGATCTTGCCGTCGGCGAGTTTTACTTCGGATGCAATGGGCCCGTCGGCGTAGATCGTGTCGCCGGAATGCAGGAAGAAATCCGGACGGTGCTTGCGCATCGCGGAGAAGGTGAACATGCCGCTGTCGTCAGGATTGATGCCCCAGCCCTGGCCTGCGACATCGCCGCCCCAGACGAAGCTGACGTCGCGGCGGTCGGCCGGCGCGGTGCGGAAGCGGCCGGTCACCGGCTCGCCCTCGATCGCGGCATGGGAGAGATCGCGGAAGCGGACGCGGTAGAAGATGTCCTGTCCGCCCGGCAGGTTCTCGATCAGCATCTTTGCGGTGAAGTCGCTCTCGGGCAGCGCCGCGATCGGCGGCAGCGCGCGGGCGTCCTTGAAAGATTCGGTCGTCGCCACCTCGACCAGCATCTGCGCTGGACGGTCGGCACGCGCCCACACCACGCCGCCGTCGATGGTGACGTCGCCCGACTGCACACCGTGGGTGACTGCCGGCCGGTCGGCCGCGCGCGACAGATAGGGCATCGCGACGGCGCCGAGCGCGCCGGCGCCGGTGGTGAGGAAGCGGCGGCGGGAGAATTTGATGTTCATGGGACAGCCCGGATATCGCGTGCGACGGCCGCGAGGCGGCCGCCGGTCAAGTCAGACGCTATATTGAGACAATGTGACGCAGCAATAACGCGGGCAAGCTTTTACGCGTTGCCGGCGGCCCTGAACTGCGCGCCCGCGCGTTGCAGGTTTTGCGGCAGGCTCATCAGCACCGCCTTGCGGTCGGCGATGGCGGCGTGGAACTGGTCGAGCGCGATGTTGAAGGCCGTGAGCCCGCCTTCCTCGATGGCGCCGTGATCGAAGCAGCGCAGCGTGTCGCGCAGGATCTCGTCGGCCTCGGTCTGCATCTGGTCGAGCTCTTCCGTCGTCTCGCTCTTGCGGGCCGCGGCGATCATGTCGAGCAGGCGTTCGCGCAGATGGCTGTTGTTGTCGCGCTCGTCTTTCTTGAGGTAGCCCGCAAACCACGCACCGATCGAGCCCATGGCGGAGAGCGCCATCAGGCTCCACCAGATGTAGTCGCTGTATTTGTCGAGGAAGCTCTTCTCCTCGCCGTCGACGAAGGCGGCGGCGCCCGGATGCACGGGGATCACCGCGTCCTTGTCGGTGTCGGGCGTCTCGATCTTGGCCGCCAGCGGGAATTCCGTCACCAGCTGCTGCCGCACGGCGAACAGCTGGCGCGTGAACGCTGCGATGGTGGTTTCGGACACGGCTTTGCGCGCCACGATGTGGTGCGAGAAGCTGATGGTCTTGACCTCGTCGTCGGGACGATCGGGCGAGCCGCCATAGGTGCCGGCGGGAATCTCGGAGGCTTCATAGACCGGATGATTCTGCGCGATCGCGTCGGCGGAATCGATCGCGAGGAAGGTCGGTGTGCCGAAATCCTTGGTGGAGGCGGCGATGGCGTCCGCTGTGATCTTGCTGTTGACGGGGCCGGCGGCGAGATAGGCATCGGCCTTCTGGGACTTGATCGCCTCGGCGGCTTCGTTGGCCGGGAACTGGATGATCTCGACCTTGGCGGGATCGACGCCGTATTGCTGCAGGATCACCTTGAGCAGATTGACGTTGGCCTGGGTGCGGCCGACCACGCCGACGCGATGGCCGGCGAGCTGCGCGATCTTGGTGATCTTGGCGCCCTTCTTCTTGCCCTTGCCCTGGACCGACCACAGCACCACGACGTTCTTGCGCAGGGTCGCGACCGCCTGCGCGTTCTTCGGCACGTCGACGTCGCCGCGCACGATGGCAAGATCGACCTTGCCTTCCGCGAGCGCCTCGGCGCTGGCAGTGGCGCCGTCGGTCTGGATCGGGCGCAGCCGCACGTAACTTTTGTTCTGCGAGAAAGCCTGCGTCAGCGCCTGCACGACTTTGACGTCGTCGCTGTTGGCGGGGCCAACCGCGACCTTCAGCGTCACCGGACGCATCGCAAAATAATAGCCGCCGACGAGCGCGCCGATGATCGCAAGCACCAGCGCGAGCGACACGAGCGCCGTCTTCCGCGCCGCTGATCGCGGCGAAGGCGGAGTGGGCGCTTCGGCCAGGTCCAGACCCCCGGTCATCGATCTCCCAAACAGGCGTTTCAGGCTCAGCTTCATCTCGGCCGGCGATTTAGGCCCGCAATTGTAGCAAATTTCTTGCCCGGCGGGGTTACAACTCCGTCATGGTTAGCGGAAGGAGGAAATCCCCCCGTGAACCCCGACCGTAAGCACGGTGTTAGGGTAAAGTTCCCCTGAAGCATGGAGACGATCATGGCAGAACGGCTGGCGGCGGAAGCACGCAAGCAGGCACTGGGCGGTATCCCCGGCTGGAGCGAGGTCGGGGGTCGCGACGCGATCGCGAAAACCTTTGTCTTCAAGGATTTCAACGAGGCCTTCGGCTTCATGACCCGCGCGGCGCTGGTCGCCGAGAAAATGGACCATCACCCCGAATGGCGCAACGTCTACAAGACCGTGGAGGTGGTGCTGTCGACTCATGATGCCGGCGGCGTCACGGCGCGCGACATCGAGCTCGCCAAGGCGATGAACGCCATCGCCAAGCCGACGGCTTAGCTGACACCGGGCTGACATCTTGCAGCGCCCGGCCGCATCCCCATCTTGTGATCAGCAGGGCATGCGGCGATCCGCCGCCCCTCGCTGAACGGGGAGTTGGAGCATGGCTGCCGAGCACAGCGTCGGCTTCGAGCCGGCCGATCGGCTCGCGGAAGATCGTGAGAGCGTTCGCCGCCGCTTCTGGCGCAAGCTGAAGCGCGTCGCCGCGCAACTACCGTTCGCCGAGGATCTCCTTGCGGCCTATTACTGCGCGTTCGACGGGCGGACGCCGCGCCATGTCCAGGCGTCGCTGCTGGGCGCGATCGCCTATTTCATCCTGCCATTCGACTTCGTCGCCGACGTGATGCCGGTCCTCGGCTTCGCCGATGACGCCGCCGTGCTCGCCACCGCCATCCGCATGGTCGCCAGCCACATCACGACCGAGCACCGCGAAGCCGCCCGCGCCGCGCTGAAGCGCGGCGTGGAGGAGGACGTGGCGCGGTAGCCGTTGTTGACGGCACGTCGTGGCCACGCCCACTGCTGTCATTCCCCGCGAAAGCGGGGAATCCAGTACGCCGCGGCTCCTCGATTCAATCACTGGCGTCACGGAGTACTGGATCGCCCGGTCAAGCCGGGCGATGACAGTGAGTGTGTAGACAGCGCTTGCGATACCGTCGCCGCAACGCCGCTCGTTACTTCTTTCCTGCCTCCGCCCGCGCCTTCTCCGCGTCCCATGCCTGGAATTGCTTGAACAGCTTCTCCCTGTCCGCATCGGAGACGTTCGCGGCCGTAGGGCTCTGCTTCAGGAACGCCTCGAAGCGCTGGCGCGTCACCGGTTCGATGCCGTGCTTGTCGAGCCATTGCTGCGCCACCGGCAATCTGTTCCAGCCGGATAGCGGCGCGGCGAGCGAGACCTCCTTCCACTTGGGATGGAAGGGCGGGTTCTGCAGCGCCGGGAATTTCGTGAAGAACGCGTCGACGAACAGCGCGAGCTTGCGATAGCGCTCGGTGTTGGGCGCCCAATTATAGGCCGCGAGCACCGCCGGCACCGCGATCGTGTCGACGCTCTCGCCCTCCTTGATCAGGTTCGGATAGTCCTTCGCCGTCAGCGTCGCCGGCAGATAGTCGCTCTGCAGCGGCTTGGCATAGTCCACCTTGGCGAGATGGAAGCGGCCGTCATTGCCGAAGGTCGAGACCGATTTGTACGGCTTGCCGCCGACCACGATGACGGCGTCGATCTCGCCGGACTTCAGTTTTTCCAGCGCGATGCGTTGCTCGACATAGACGAAGTTCGCCTTGATCCCGAGCCGCTCGAAAACCGTCAGCGCGGTGACGAAGGTCCCGCCATTGGGCAGGTCGACGCTGACCTTCTTGCCCTCGAGGTCCTTCAGCGTCGCGATCGACTTCGGCGCGATGACCTGCATCTCTTCATTGTAGAGCTTGGTCACGTAAGTGAACTGTTTCTTGATGTCCTTGGCAAAGCCCTTGCGCTCGAGATAGTCGAGCGTGTCGGCCCGCACGACGCCGAGATCGACGCCTTGCAGGAACAGAATGTCCGCAACGCTCTGCACCGAGCCGCGGCCGACGATCGGCAGCACGCGGATCTTGTTGCCGTCGTCGAGCACCGAGGCGAGATCGGCACCGAACTGCACGTAGGTGCCGCCGATCGTGCCCGTGATCAACGTGACCGTGTTGGCGTTCAGCGACTGCTTGGTCGAGTTCGAGCCGAACTGGAAGATGGCCTTGAGGCTGTCGGAGACCTTGGCCGGATCGTATTCGCCCTGCTCGGCGTGGGCCGCGAAGGCACAGATGGTCGTGATGGCGGCAAGCGCCATTTTCAAAACGTTACGCATGATGTCCCCTGGAGTGGTCTAGTTCGAGAGCCGGGTGAGGCGCTGGCGCGCTTCCGCCGATCCGAGGCTGGCGGCGCGCTGGTACCAGTCGCGTGCGGCTGCCGCGTCGGCTATGACGCTTCGCGCATCGCTGGTGCCGAGCACTGCCGGATCGTAGGTTTGCGCCAGCAGCAGCGCGGCCGTTGCATCCTTCGCGTTGGCTGCGCGCTCGAGCAGCAGGCGTGCGGCGGCGATGTCGCCGACGCCGATCAGGCGCTTCGCGCGCGTCATCAGTCCCGCCAGTGTGTCGGCGTCGAGCGTCCTGGCAGGCTCGGGCGGCGCCGGCTGCGCCGCGACCGGCGCCGGAGCTGGTGCTTCGACTTGGCTTTGGACCTGGCTTTGGACCTGGCCTTGGGCTTGCAGCGCAGTCTGGTAGGCGGTCGCAATCGCTTCGCGGCTTGGCACTGACGGTGCAGGAAGATCCTGCTTGTCGGCGCTCGCCAGCATCGCGTTGGTCACGCGAGTCGGATCCTTGAGCGAGACCTGGCGTATGGCCGGCGGACTGGCCTGAGCTGCGCCTGTTGCGCTGCCGGCATAGTCGGCGAGGAGACTACGCAGCTCGGACTGAAACAGCACGGCCGCGATCGCCGCGGCGGATATCGCAAGCCCGGCAGCGACAAGCGGCGCGACCCTGGTTCTGGGCCGCAGCGCCGGCGGCGTATATTCCTGTGGGTCTGGTGCTCCGCGCGGATCGGACAGAAACAGCGGAATCGGATCGTCCTGTGGAAGTTCGGCGCGTCTGGCGCGCGCACGGATGTAGTCCGCGGTGGACGAATGTGATGCAGGTCGATCGGAGTCGAGCGCGTGCGACTCCTTCGACGGACGGTAGGCCGTCGTCTCCATGGTGTGATGCTCCCCATTACTGACGCAACGCAGGGGCACTCCCGGTTTCAGTCTTCTTGTTATTGTCCAGAAGTGCCCCGCAAACTGGAACCGGTAAATCGCCGTCCGATTCAGCCCAAAAAACGACGGCCGTTTGCGCGAATCTGGAGATATTTGGGTTTGATTGCGGCGGCGCGGCGACATGCACCGCAATTTTGCCCGCGATGGTTGAGGGATTTTTTTCCGGGCGGCGGTGTGCGCAACCTTGCGATGTCGCGGTTGTCCACGCTGTCCGCCACTGTCATGCCACGCCTAGTGCGCAATTGCGCACGGGGGCGGGGCATCCAGTACGCCGCGGCTTCTCGGCTAGATCACCGGCGTCTCTGGAATGCTGGGATCGCCCGGTCGAGCCGGGCGATGACAGTTGTGTGTGCTGAAACAGCGTCGCGATGACATCGCGATCACGGATGCAGGATCACCTTGCCCATCGCCTGGCGTCCCGCCAGCACCTTCAGCGCGTCGGCGGTCTGCGCCAGCGGGAAGGTGCGGTCGACATGCGATGAAATCTTTCCTTCCGCGGTCCACTTCACGAGCTTCTCGAGATTGGCGCGGTTCTTCGCCGGGTTGAGCCGCGTCCAGGCGCCCCAGAACACGCCGCGGATATCGCAGCCCTTCAACAGCGCGAGGTTCAGCGGCATCTTCGGAATGTCGCCGGCGGCAAAGCCGATCACGAGGAAGCGGCCTTCCCAGGCGATCGAGCGCAGCGCCTGCTCGGCATACGCACCACCAACCGGATCGAAGATGATGTCGACGCCCTTGCCGCCCGTGAGCTTGCGCAGGCCTTCCTTCAGATCTTCCTTGCCGTAGTTCAGCGTCAGCTCGGCGCCATGCGCTTTTGCAAACGCGAGCTTCTCGTCCGACGAGGCGCAGGCGATCACCTTCAGGCCCATCAGCTTGCCGAGCTCGCAGGCGGCAAGACCGGTGCCGCCGGCAGCGCCCAGCACTGCGAGCGTCTCACCCGGCTTCGGGCTGGCGCGATCTTCCAGCGCATGCAGCGCGGTGCCGTAGATAATGATGATGCCGGCCGCGCGGTCATAGTCGAGATTGTCGGGGATCTTGACGATCGACGCCGCCGGCAGTGCGATCTTCTCGCGCGCGCCGTTGTGGCCGCAGGACGCGACGACGCGGTCGCCGACCTTCAGGTCCGTGACGCCGGGGCCGATGCTCTCGATCACGCCGGCGACTTCCGCGGCGGGCGAGAACGGGAACGGCGGCTTGATCTGGTACTTGCCCTGGATCATCAGGATGTCGAAGAAGTTCAGCGCCGCCGCCTTGATCGCGATCACGGCTTCGCCGGGTCCCGCCACCGGATCCGGCACCTCGGCCAGAACGAGATCGTCGGGCTGGCAATATTGCGAGCAGAGGATGGCTTTCATGGCAGCACCTTGGGGCGTTTCGAGTGGAATTATAGTTGGGTCGTTTCTGCCGGATTTAGGCACGGGCGACAATCCGGATTCTTTGCCCAAAGCGATGCACAGGACCTATCCTCCCGTCATTGCGAGCGCAGCGAAGCAATCCAGACTATTTCCGCAGGACGGATTCTGGATTGCTTCGCTGCGTTCGCAATGACGCGGTGTGTGGAAACAGCGAGGATTCAAACGATGTTTGAAACGGGTCTGCTCAGGAACAAGCGCATCCTCGTCACCGGCGGCGGCTCGGGCCTTGGCGCCGCGATGGGACGTCGCTTCCTCGCGCTCGGCGCCGAGCTCGTGATCTGTGGCCGCAAGCTCGACCGGCTGGACGCAACGGCGCGCGAGATGCGCGAAGAGACCGGCGGCAAGGTCACGGCGATTGCCTGCGATATCCGCGACGGCGCGGCCGTCGACAGCATGATGGATGCGATCTGGCGCGAGGCGCCGCTCGACATCCTCGTCAACAATGCCGCCGCCACCTTCATCGCGCAGAGCGAGCATCTCTCCTTCCGCGCCGCGGACGCGATCCTGGCGCCGACGCTGCATGGCGCGATGTATTGCACGCTCGCCGCCGGCAGGCGCTGGATCGAGGGCAGTCACGGGGGTGTCGTGCTCTCGATCCTCTCGACCTCCACCATCACGGGGCGCGCCTTCACCGTGCCGTCGGCGATGGCGAAATCGGCGGTGCTGGCCATGACCAAAAGTCTCGCGGTCGAATGGGGCCCGAAGGGCATCCGCACCGTCGCGATCGCGCCGGGGCCGTTCCCGACATCAGGCGCATCGGGGCAGCTTCGCCCTGAGGGCCGCGACGAAGGCTGGACCGCCCGCAACCCGCTTGGCCGCACCGGGGATCACGGCGAGCTCGCCGACCTCGCCAGCTTCCTCGTCTCCGACCGTGCCGCCTACATCAATGGCGAGATGGTGGTGATCGACGGCGGCGCGCATTTGCGCAGTTCCGGCGCCGAGGACCTGCTCGGCTGGACCGATGCGCAATGGGCCGCCCAGCGTGCCGCGCGATCCAGGACCTGATCGTCGCCACTTCCGCTAACTGCCTTCCCAAATTGAACTTTCCCCGCTATCCCTGCTGCGGGGACAAAGCGCGGCCGGGCCATCTTCCAGTCACAATATTGAGGGAACCACTCCAGCATGTGGCGGGTGCTATCTTTCGTTTTGATGGTCGGCATGACGACGTGCGGGATCGCCGATCTCGCGCGCGCGCAGACGGCGCAACCGGCGCCCAAGGCTGCACCCAAAGAGGCTGCACCGAAAGCGGCTGCGCCGGCGGCCAATACGGCCGCAAAGACCGCTGCCAAGCCCGAGAGCAAACCGGTGGGCCCGGCCGCGGCGGTTGCCGGTGGCGCCGAGCCGACCCTGATCGGCCAGTTCGGCACCTGGGGCGCCTATTCGGCGACACCGAACGGCAAGAAGGTCTGCTTCGCGCTGGCCAAGCCGTCGTCGTCGAAGACCAACCCGCCGAATCGGCCGCGCGATCCCGCCTATGCCTTCGTCTCGACCCGGCCGGCGGAAAAGGTGAACAACGAAGTCTCGGTCATGATCGGCTACGCCCTGAAGCCGGGGTCGGAATCGACGGTCGAGGTCGGCGGCGCCGCCTTCGCGATGTATACGCAGGGCGACGGCCTCTGGATCAAGAATGCGGCCGAGGAGGAGCGGATGGTCGAGGCCATGCGCAAATCCGCCGATCTCGTGGTCAAGGGCGTCTCGGCCAAGGGCACGGAGACGACCGACACGTTCTCGCTGAAGGGCCTCGCCCAGGCGCTCGACAAGATCGCCCAGGATTGTAGGCGGTAACGCCTAGTCGTTAAGGCTGAGGGCGATAAGGTCGCAATCGGGTGTTCCGGTTGCTATATAGGAGCGGTTCCAAGTTTTTCCGTCATTCCGGGATGGTCCGAAGGACCAGACCCGGAATCTCGAGGTTCCGGGTTCAGCTCTTCGAGCTGCCCCAGAACGACCAAGCCATTAGGTCCATTCAATGCAACCGACGACCGAGCCGCACAACGCAATCTTGGTGGAGAAGACTCCACTCGAAACCTATGTGCCGCCGGCAAGACCGTCGCTGATCGGCCTGTCGCGCACCGAGCTCGCCGACCGCCTCGGCGAGATCGGCGTCGCGCCGGCGCAGCGCAAGATGCGCGTGCAGCAGCTGTGGCACTGGCTCTATTTCCGCGGCGCCCAGAGCTTCGACGACATGACCTCGATCTCGAAGGGCATCCGCGCCGACCTCGCCCAGCATTTCACCGTCGATCGCCCCGAAGTCGTGGCCGAGCAGATCTCCAACGACGGCACCCGCAAATGGCTGCTGCGGCTGCCGAGCGGCGACAATGTCGAGAAGGCGCATGAAGTCGAGTGCGTCTACATCCCCGAGACCGACCGCGGCACGCTCTGCGTCTCCTCGCAGGTCGGCTGCACGCTGAACTGCTCGTTCTGCCACACCGGCACGCAGCGGCTGGTGCGCAACCTCACCGCCGGCGAGATCGTCGGCCAGATCATGGTCGCGCGCGACCGCCTGAACGATTGGGCCGATCGCGAGGACGGCACGCGCCGCGTCACCAACATCGTGATGATGGGCATGGGCGAGCCGCTCTACAATTTCGACGCGGTGCGCGATGCGCTGCTGATCCTCGGCGACAATGAGGGCATCGGCATCTCCCGCCGCCGCATCACGCTGTCGACCTCGGGCGTGGTGCCGAACATCGTGCGCGCCGGCGAGGAGATCGGCGTCATGCTCGCGATCTCGCTGCATGCGGTGCGCGACGAGCTGCGCAACGAGCTGGTGCCGCTCAACCGCAAATATCCGATCAAGGAGCTCTTGCAGGCCTGCCGCGATTATCCCGGCGCTTCGAACGCGCGCCGCATCACCTTCGAGTATGTGATGCTCAAGGGCGTCAACGATTCGCTCGACGATGCCAAGCTGCTGGTGAAGCTGCTCAAGGGCATTCACGCCAAGATCAACCTGATCCCGTTCAATCCTTGGCCCGGCACTGCCTATGAATGCTCGGACTGGGACCAGATCGAAAAGTTCTCCGAATACATCTTCAACGCCGGCTATTCCTCCCCGGTGCGCACCCCGCGCGGCCGCGACATCCTCGCCGCCTGCGGCCAGCTCAAGTCGGAGACCGAAAAGCTCTCGGCGCGCGAACGCCAGGCGCTCCGCGCCATGGCGATGACGGATTAGCGATGGCGCTGATCTGCCGCTTGCCGGTCATCGTGCTCGCCTTTCTGGCTGCTTGTGTGATCGCGGAGGCGTTCTACGTGATCGTCGTGCTGGAATATGAATCCTTCCAGCTGCGCGGGAAGATCGCAGGTCCGCACGTTTTCGCCGGTCTGATCGAACCGCTTGGCTTTGGCTTCAAGCTGCTGTGCGCCACGACGGCGCTACCCGCGATCGTCGCGGTGACGATCACGGAACTAACTTGTCGCCGCGCTGCGTGGGTCTACCTCGTTGCCGGCGCTGCAACCGCCCTTGTGTGCTATTTGGTGGCTGCTCCGTTTGAGCGCAAACTAATCCCACAGGGGCACAACACGCCGAGCTTGATTGAGCCCTATCCGATCTCGATGGTCGTCGCAGGGATCGTCGCGGGCGCTGCATATTGGTTGATCGCGGGCCGCACGGCCGGCCTTTGGCGCAAGGCGAACCGAGCAAAACTGGCGAGCTGAGGTCGCAAGGATAGGTTTTGTTCATGTCCCTGATCGGCCGCCTCGTCGTCATCTTCATCGGCTTCCTGGCCGCCTGCTTCGTCGGTGGCATGATCGTGGTCGTCGCGCTGCTGTTTCCGGAATTCGCCGATCTCGGCGCCGGCCCCGTCGATCAGGGCGCGATCGATATCCTGCTCGGCTTCGGCTTCATCTTCGTCTCGGGCTTCGCGCTGGTGCCGGCGGCGGTGATCGTTGCCATCACCGAAGCGCTCTACATCCGCAGCGCGCTTGCTTATGCCGTCGGCGGCGGCCTCGTCGGGCTCGCCTGCTATCTCGGCCTCGTCCCTTTCCATTCCGACACGCTGCAGTTCGAAGGCATCGTCCGGCGTCACCTCGAAATCATGACGGGGGCTGGTATCGTCGCCGGCGTCGTCTACTGGCTGATCGCCGGCCGCAATGCCGGCGCCTGGCGCGAACCTCCGCCCCCGCGCAAGCCGCCTCCGCCATTGCCGGCGAATTCGCGGCCGGAGGCGCGGTGACTTGCTTACCCTCCCCTGGAGGGGGAGGGTCGGATCGCATCATCGATGCGATCCGGGGTGGGGTGACAGACTATCCGCATCGGCGGTGTCGAGTGGCTCAAGTTTGCGGATGATCGAGAGACCATTTGTGCGGCTTCACCCCACCTCGCTCGTGCTTCGCGCGATCGATCCTCCCCCTCCAGGGGAGGATGGCTACCTCTCGTGGGGTTTCCATCCCCGCCCCACTCCGCTAAACCGCGCGCCATGAACCGGACTGGACTCTTCATCGCCCTGGCGCTGTGGCTCGTGATCGGCGTCGTTTTCGGCCTCTATCCCGAGCTCGATCTCAAGCTCGCATCGCTGTTCTTCGATCCCGAAACCAAAACCTTTCCGCTCAAGTTGAATGAGTGGGCCGGCTTTGCGCGCGACGCGGCGATGTGGATCGCCTGGGCATTCGTGCTGCCCTCGCTGGTGGCGCTTGTGGTCAAGATGATCCGGCCGGACCGTCCGCTGCTGGTGTCGGGGCGCGCCATCGTGTTCCTGCTGGTCACGATCATCCTGTCCGCCGGCATCCTCACCAATCTCACCTTCAAGACCTATTGGGGCCGGCCGCGTCCGGTGGTGGTGACGGAGTTTGCCGGCGACCAGCAATTCGTGCCGTGGTGGGATCCGCGCGGCGGCTGCGCGCGCAATTGCTCGTTCTTCTCGGGCGAGGGCGCGACCGCGTTCTGGACGCTGGCCCCTGCCGCGCTGGCCCCGCCGGCATGGCGGCCGCTTGCTTATGCCGGCGCCGTCATCTTCGGTGCCGTGACGTCAGGGCTGCGCATGGCCTTCGGCGGGCATTTCTTTACCGATGTCTCGATCGCCGGCCTCGTCAGCTTCGTCGTGATCTGGTTCGCCTACGCGATGATCTACCGCTGGCCGCGGACCCGGTTTTCGGACGAGGCGGTGGATGCTGCCCTCACCCGGCTGAACATGCCCGCCTACCGGCTCCGCCAGCGCCTGTTCGGCCGCAAGACCGGCCCCGCCCCGGTCGATTTGAGCCATTAAATGCGTGCCGAGTCCTGAGAAATTTGATATTCGCGCGGTCAAGTTCGCCCCGAAATCAGCCCCTTGAGACCCGATTGGAAGCGCCATGACCACGATCCTGAAAAGCCTGCCCAAGGGTGAGAAAGTCGGCATCGCGTTTTCGGGCGGTCTCGACACCAGCGCGGCGCTGCTCTGGATGAAGCAGAAGGGCGCGCGCTGCTACGCCTACACCGCCAATCTCGGCCAGCCCGATGAGGCCGACTACAACGAGATCCCGCGCAAGGCGATGGAGTTCGGGGCCGAGAAGGCGCGGCTCGTCGATTGCCGCACGCAGCTCGTCCATGAAGGCATCGCCGCGATCCAGTCCGGCGCCTTCCACATCTCCACCGGCGGCATCACCTATTTCAACACCACGCCGCTGGGGCGCGCCGTCACCGGCACCATGCTGGTCGCGGCGATGAAGGAGGACGGCGTCAACATCTGGGGCGACGGCTCGACCTTCAAGGGCAACGACATCGAGCGCTTCTACCGCTACGGCCTGCTCACCAATCCGGGCCTGAAGATCTACAAGCCCTGGCTCGACCAGCAGTTCATCGATGAGCTCGGCGGCCGCGCCGAGATGTCGGCGTTCATGACCGCCCAGGGCTTTGCCTACAAGATGAGCGCCGAGAAGGCGTACTCGACCGACAGCAATTTGCTCGGCGCCACGCATGAAGCGAAAGATCTCGAGAGCCTCGACAGCGGCATCAAGATCGTCAACCCGATCATGGGCGTGCCGTTCTGGCGCGACGACTGCGCCGTCAAGGCCGAGAAGGTCGTGGTGCGTTTCGAGGAAGGCCAGCCGGTCGCGCTGAACGGCCAGACCTTCTCCGATCCGGTCGCGCTGTTCCTCGAAGCCAACGCGATCGGCGGCCGTCACGGTCTCGGCATGAGCGACCAGATCGAGAACCGCATCATCGAGGCCAAGAGCCGCGGCATCTACGAGGCGCCCGGCATGGCGCTGCTGCACATTGCCTATGAGCGTCTCGTCACCGGCATCCACAACGAGGACACCATCGAGCAGTACCGCATCAGCGGCATGCGTCTTGGGCGCCTGCTCTATCAGGGTCGCTGGTTCGATTCGCAGGCGCTGATGCTGCGCGAGACCGCGCAGCGCTGGGTCGCGCGCGCCGTCACCGGCGAGGTCACGCTGGAGCTGCGCCGCGGCAACGACTATTCGATCCTCAACACCGAGAGCCCGAACCTCACCTATGCGCCCGAGCGGCTCAGCATGGAGAAGGTCGAGGACGCCGCGTTCACGCCGGCCGACCGCATCGGCCAGCTCACCATGCGCAATCTCGACATCGCCGACACGCGGACAAAGCTCGGTCTCTATTCGAAGACCGGTTTGCTTTCGGGCAGCGAAGGCTCGCAGATCTTCAAGCTCGAGAGCGACAAGGGCTAGTGCCGTAGGGTGGGTTAGCGGTGCGGACTGCGCGAAGCGCAGTCGCACGGCGTAACCCACCACTTCTGTCCCCCGCGGATAAGAGCAGTGGTGGGTTACGCCTTCGGCTAACCCACCCTACAAGAGAAACAAAAATGGCCGGGATCGCTCCCGGCCATTTGCATTTGTGTAAGCCTTACCGCGGCGGCGCGGTGCCGGGCGGGGGCGGCGGCAGCGAGGCCTGCCCGCCGTTGAGCAGCGGCGTGATGCGGCGGACCGTGACGCGCCGGTTGATCAGGCTCGGTCCCTGCGTCTGCTCCTTCAGGTACTGCTCGCCATAGCCCTGCGACGTCAGGTTCTCCGCCGGCACATTGAACTGCTGCGTCAGCAATTCGGCCGCGGATTGCGCACGGCGGTCCGAGAGCGACAGATTGTCGACCTCGTTGCCGACCGCGTCGGTGTGGCCCTCGATCAGGAACACCTCGCGCGGGTTGCGCTGGATCGCCTGGTTGAGGCCGTCGGCGATCACCTGCAGCCGGGCCGCCTGGTCCGGCGGGATGGTCCACGATCCCGTCTCGAAGTTGATCGTGTTGACGTCGATGCTCGGCATCTGCATGCGGACATTCGGGCTGTAGCGGATCTCGTCGAGCGAGTAACGCCGATCGATCCGCTGCACCGGCGGCGCCTGCATCGTCGCGTAGATCACGTCCGGCGACGCCTCCTGCGCGTCGACGATGTAGCGATCGTAGGGAATGTTCACGACCGGCGGCGGCACGTCGACATAGAAGCCGCCGACCGACCGCGGATCGCGGTAGCTGTTGTCGATGATGACGATCTCGCGCCCGCCGGGGTCCCTGCGGATTCGTCGCAGCAGCGAGCCGTCCGGGCCGACCACGGTGATCACCTCGCTGCCATCGGGACGGATCACGACGGTGCGGGTTTCGCCGCCGACAGTGTCGGTGCGGATGTCGCGGGCGCCGTAACGGAAGCGATAGAGATCGTTGCCGCGGACATAGGCCTGCCCGCCCGGATCGCGGATGATGATGCGGTCCGGCTCGGTGTAGACGGTGCGGCCGCCTTCGACGACCTCGCGCCGCTCCCTGTGCATGTCGGCGATGGTTGCGCCGATCACGGCGCCGGCCACCACGCCCGCGCCGATCGCCAGCGGCGTGAGATCACGCTGCGGCGGACGGGGCGGAGGCGGCAAGGGTGCAGCGACGGTCGGCGCGGCGCGGAAAGCGGGCGCGACCGTCGGCTGTGCGTACTGCGGCCTGTTCGGCGGTGGCGCTGCGGCGGCCGAGCCTGGGACGACAGTCGGAGCTGCAGCGCCGGCGGGTGCCGGGGGCCGGGGCGGGAGACCGCCGGCCTGGGGCGGCGCAGCCGGAGTTCCGGCTGCCGGTGCGCCGGCAGGAGGCGTTCCACCCTGTTGGCCGGGAGCTGGAGTCGCCGTCGGGGCGGGGGCCGCGCCGGGAGCTGGGGGCGGCGATCCCGGACGTCCGGGCGGCGGTGTCGCGGTGCCACCAGGGGCGGGCGTTGCCGTTGGAGCGGGCGCAGCACCGGGGGCCGGCGATCCCGCCGCCGGAGGCGAGCCGGGACGTGCGCCGGGCGGAGGTGCGCCGGGGCGGCCAGCCGGCGGTGCGCCGGGCGTGCTGCCCGGAGCCGGCGTTGCGGTCGGCGCAGGTGTTGTCGTCGGTGCGGGTGTCGCTGTCGGAGCGGGAGTGGCTGCCGGCGCAGGTGCACCGGGGCGGGCTGCAGGCGCCGCGGGCGTTGGCACTGGCGTGGGCGCAGGCGTGGGCCGCCCCGCAGGAGCCGCTGTGGGAGGCGGAGGTGTCGGAGCCGGACGTGCCGCCGGAGGCGGGGTCGTCGGCGCGTGCTGCGGGGCCGCGGCGGGAGGCGGTGCCGGCGGCGTGGGCGCCGGACGTGCCGCGGGCGGCGCAGGAGGCGGCGGTGTCGGGGCGTGCTGCTGCGGGGCCGCGGCCGGAGGCGGCGCAGCAGGCTTCGGAGCAGCAGGCGGTGGGGGTGGCGGCGGCGCAGCCGGACGAGCTGCGGGCGGAGGCGGTGGCGGAGGCGGCGCTGCAGGGCGCGCCGGTGCGGCAGCCGGCGGAGGCGCAGCGGGCGGGTGGGGCGGTGCAGCGGCGGGCGGCGGTGCAGCGGGGCGCGCGGGCGCGGCAGGCGGCGTGGCCGCAGGCGGGCCCTTCGGCGGCTGCTTCGGTTTTCCGTCAGGGCCCGTCTCTTGCGGTTGGGCCTGCGCAACCACGAGCGGCGAAGCGCTCTGCGCATGCGATGCAGTGTTGGCCAATTGCATCGCGGTGAGAGCCGTCGTCGCAAGCAGCACGAAACGAAGGTTGGTCATGGTGGTGAACTTCCCCGGAAGGTTCTTTGACGAAGTGGTTGGGATGAACAGCTACGCGTTAGGCCGCATTGTGGCGGGCGAAGCGCTCGCGGCCCGATTTATTTCTGCACGCAAATCATCTCACTATGGCGACGTTCATTGCGCATTCAGACGCTTCTTGCAATCGCCTCACATGTGGTGCGTCGCCTCATATGTGCTGTCGCGGCGGTGTTGCGTCCGTCGCAGGATTGGGAGTGAGCGGGCCGTTCGGCCCGCGCGATGGAATCTCTTCAGGCACTTGGCCCGGCAATTCGTCGGGCCGCGGTGTTTCGCCGGGCTCGCGCACCGGCGGCGTGATGTCGGGCTGCGGATTGCCAGGCGGAATGCCCGGCGGCGGTTCAGCGGGAGTCCCCGGTGTTGCCGGTGGAATCTCGGGCGGTTCGATCGGCATCGGCATCATCGAGATCATTGTCCAGAGGACGATAACGACGATGCCGTGCCGATGTTCCCTTATCGCATCGTGTCGAAGCGCCCTATTGGGGCAGATGGCAGACCGCTTCGATGTTGTGGCCATCGGGATCGAGCACGAAGGCGCCATAATAGTTCGCGTGATAATGCGGGCGGATGCCCGGCGGACCGTTGTCGCGGCCGCCGGCCGCGATCGCCGCCTTGTAGAAGGCATCGACGGTGGCACGGTCCTTGGCCGCGATCGCGATGTGCACCGGCTTGTTCATGGCGCCTTCGCCGCCGAACCAGAAATCCGGCTTGCCGTCGGCGCCGAAGCCGGCCGCCGCAGCATGACCCGTCTGCTCCGCGGTGACCTCCATGATCAGGCCGTAGCCGAGCGGAGCCAGCGCCTTCGCATAGAACGCTTTCGCGCGCTCATAGTCGGAGACAGAGAAACCGAGATGGTCGATCATCACAACCTCCGTTGTTGGTCCCGTCAGCGTGACAGGAACGTATTGCTTCGTGTCTTGCGCACGACTGCAAAGCCGCGCGCGACCATATCGGCAATACAATCCTGCTGCCATTCGTTTTGTGACAGATGCTCGATCACCACCGCGCGCGGCCACAGCGATTGCGGTGCGTCGCGGAAGAAGCCGATCAGCACGCGGTCCTCGAAACCCTCGACGTCGATCTTGAGCGAATCGACTTGGCGCACGTCGGCCTCGTCGAGAATGCGCATCAAGCGCAGTGACGGCACCTTGATGGCGTCGGCGCTGGCCGCGCCGGTCACGACATGCGTGGCGCCGAGATTGCCGCCGCCGCTCTCGATCATCAGCTCGCCGTCGCGCTCGCCCGCCGCGGCCTGAATCAGGCGCACTTGCGTCGCCTTCGATGCGGCATGGTTGAAGGAGAGCCGTCCGAAGGTCAGCGGATGCGGCTCGATCGCGACCACCTTGCCCGTGGGTCCTACCTGCCGCGCCATCACCAGCGCAAACGTGCCGACATTGGCGCCGACGTCGACGAACACGCCGCCAGCGGGCGTGTGCTGGCGCAGGAAGTCGAGCTCGTCGAGATTGTAGTCGGGATTGAACAACGCGCCGCGCTCGGTCGCGCTGCCCTGGTGATAGAAGCGAAACGAGGCGCCCTGGTACTGTACATCGATCGGCCCGCCGCGCAGCAGATTGACCAGCCGCGACAGCCAGGGCCTAAACGCGCCGCGCTTCAGCCCCGATCGCGTCGCGAGGCTGATGATCGCGGCCTGCGCCGCGTTCGGCGCAAACGCGCCGAACGGCGCGGTCGATGGAGCATTGTCGGGCGTCAAGCAGCAGGTCCTCGTTGCAAGCGGCGCATGCATAGCCGGTTTTGGCGGGGACTCCAATCTTCGCGAAAGGTCCGTAGCCCGGATGGAGCGCAGCGAAATCCGGGATTCTCGCCGCACGGATGGACTTTCCCGGATTGCGCTTCGCTCCATCCGGGCTACAGGCCGCGTGCCTCACGCCGCCTGCTTCGCCACCTTCCGCTGCCTCAGGAATCGCCCGAGCAGCCTGCGCCGGCCCTTGCGCGGGATCAGGTCGACGTCGCTGACGAGCCTTGCGCCGCCCTTGCGGCGCTCCAGCACGATCTTGCGGCTGTGAAAGGCTTCCAGCTCGACGCGATGCGCGACGCTCACGATGGTCGCCTTCGGCAGCTCGTCGGTGACCATCTTCATCATCTTGTCCTGGCTCTTCTCGTCGAGCGCCGAGGTCGCTTCATCGAGCACGACGATATCAGGGCTGTGCAGCAGCAGCCGCGCGAAGGCGAGGCGCTGCTTCTCGCCGCCCGACAGCGTCTGGTCCCACGGTCCCTCGTCCTCGATCTTCTCCTTGAGATGATCGAGGCCGACCTTGTGCAGGGCTTCCCCGATCTCCTCGACCGTCCAATCCTCTTCGGCCCCGGGATAGGCGACGGCACGGCGCAGCGATCCCGAGGGCACGTAGGGCCGCTGCGGCAGCATGAACAGCCGCCGGTCGGGATGGAAATTGACGCTGCCGCCGCCCCACGGCCACAGCCCCGCAATGGCGCGCACCAGCGTGCTCTTGCCGGTGCCGGATTCGCCGGCGACCAGCAGCCGCTCGCCGGGCTCGATCACCACCTCGGTCTCGCCGACCACCGCGGTGCCGTCATCGAGCGTGACGGAGAGATCGCGCAGCTCCAGCATCGCCTCGTTGCGCGTCTCGCCGCGCTTGATGCGGCCGAGGCCGTCGCCCTGCTCGGCGCGTTCGAGACCGTCGAGCGACATCATCAGCGAGGCGATGCGGCGCGCGCAGGCGTTCCAGTCGGCGAGCCGCGGATAATTGTCGACCAGCCAGCCGAACGCGCTCTGCACGATAGTGAAGGCGGACGCCGCCTGCATCACCTGCCCGAGCGTCATGCTGCCGTCGAGGAATTTCGGCGCGCAGAGCAGCAGCGGCACGACCGGCGCAACCAGGCTCGACCCTTGCGACACCAGCGTGGTGCGCATGTGTTGCCCTGCGAGCCGCGCCCATTGCCGCAGCACGTTGGTGAAATTGCGGTCGAGGCCGTCGCGCTCCTCCTGCTCGCCGCCGAGCAGCGCGATGCTCTCGCCGTTCTCGCGCACGCGCGTCAGCGTGTAGCGGAAATCGGCCTCGGCCTGGTTCTTGTCCTCCGAGACCTGCACGAAGCGACGGCCGATCACCATGATCGAGCCGGATGCGATCGTGGCGTAGAGGATGGCGGCGATCACGAGGAAGCCGGGAATGGTCACCGAGGAGCCGCCGAGCGTGACGGTGAGCGCGCCGCCGATGGTCCAGAGCACGACGATGAAGGTCGCGGCCGACAGCAGCGCCGAGGTGACGCCGGCGAGGAAATCGACCGGCGAGTCGGTCGCGATGCGCAAATCCTCCGCGATCCGGTATTCCGGATTCTCGTGGTCGCCGCCGACGAGGTTGAGCTGGTAGTAGCGCCCGTTCGTGAGCCAGCGTGTCAGCACGCTGCTCGTGAGCCAGGCCCGCCAGCGCCGCTGGATGCCCATGCGCGCGAACACCTGCACGACGCCGAGCACGATGCTGCCGATCGCGAGCGGGAAGAACAGGGCGGTGAGATGGAAGACGCTCGTCGCGTCGCGCTGCTCGATCGCATCGAAGATCGCGCGATTCCAGACATTGATGCCGTACTGGAAGCCGACGGTGAGGACGATCAGCACGCCGAGGCCGATCGAGAACGGCCAGGCGAGGCGGTCGCCGTTGCGGCCCCAGAAGCCGCGCGCGCTGATCCAGAACCGGGTCAGCAGATAATCCTTGCGGGCCTGCTCGGCCTCTTCGGGAGAGAGCTCGGGATCGGGTTCGAGCACCTCGGGCGGCGGCGGAGCGACCTCCTCGCCATTCTCGCCTTTGATCTCGACAATGGGTGGCGTCTTGCCCTGGTCGCGTTTCCCGGCTGGCTTTTGCATGGCCGGATAACGCGAGACAAATCAGCCGGTTCCGGTCAGTTCCCAAATGCCCTATTCGGCGGCGCCGTCGCGCACCCGCCGCAGCCGCGCAGCCCGGTGCAGCACGCGCGACAGCTCCTCGACCGAATAGGGTTTTTGCACGAGATCGAAACCGAGGCTGCCTTCCTGGGACAGCGCCTGGCTGTAGCCGGTGGTCAGCACGACCGGCACCTTGATGCCGCGATCGCGGATCGCCCGCGCCAGATCGAGCCCGGTCATCCCGGGCATCACGATGTCGGAGAACACGACATTGAAACGATCGGCGTCGACGACAAGCTCGGCAAGCGCATCGGCGGCATTGTCGACCAGCGTGATGGTGTAGCCGAGCGCGGTGAGGCCATCGGCGGCGAAATTGGCGAGCTCGATATTGTCCTCGACCAGCAGTACCGACATGCCGCTGCCGGCCATCGCAGGCGCGGTGTTCGGCGCCTGCTGCTGCGGCAGGAGGTCCGCGGGCACGCGCGGGAGATAGAGCGAGAAGGTGCTGCCCTGGCCGACTTCGCTCGCGACCGTCACCTCGCCGCCGGATTGCCGGGCGAAACCGAACACCTGGGACAGGCCAAGACCGGTGCCGTGGCCGACCTGCTTGGTGGTGAAGAACGGCTCGAAGATCCGCCCGAGGCGCGCGGCCGGAATGCCGACGCCGGTGTCGCTGACGATGACGCCGACGAAGCCAAGGCTTGCCGGGATATGACTGCCCGAGACGTGCGCCGGCGTGTCGGGAATGGTCGTCGCCGCCTCGACGGTGAAGCTGATCCTGCCCTTGCCCAGCATGGCATCGCGCGCATTGGTCGCCATGTTGATCAGCGCGGTTTCGAACTGGCTGGCATCGGCATTGACGAGGCACGGCTCCGCCGGCAGCCGCATCGCGATCTCGATGGCCGGTCCCAGCAGCGTCGCGAGCATGTCGTGCAGCGACTGCAAACGCTCGCCGACGTCGAACACTTCCGGTTTCAGGGTCTGGCGCCGCGCAAAGGCAAGCAGCTGCGAGGTCAGCTTGGCCGCGCGCGCCACCGCGTCCGCGATCGCCGTGATGTAGCGCTGCCGTCGCTCTTCGCTCAGCTGCGGGCGGTTCAGCAGATCGACCGAGGCGCGGATCACGGTCAGCAGATTGTTGAAGTCGTGGGCGACGCCGCCGGTGAGCTGGCCGAGCGCCTCCAGACGCTGGCTGTGCTTGAGCGCCTCCTCGGCTTCGCGCCGCTTTGCGGCTTCCATCTGCAGATGCTGGGTGCGCCGGAAGGCGAATGCGAGCAGCAGGAACAGCAGCGCCGTGGCGGGAACGCCGAACACCAGATGCTGGCCCATGGTGGCGAGCCAGCGCGCGCGGATCGCCGACGTCTCGAGCCCGGCGCTGACATAGATCGGATATTCGGCGACACGCCTGTAGCCGATGCGGCGCTCGATCCCGTCCGACGGCCAGGCGATGGTCATGAGCCCCTGCGCGGGGTGCGCGGCGATCTCGCGGCCGACCGGTCCGCCCGGATCGAGCCGGAGGTCGCGGTCGAGCCGCGGGAAATGCGCCAGCACCACGCCGTCGGTGCGACCCATCGCGAAGAAGCTGCCGGGATCCGAGCCGATCCTGGCGTAGAAACTCTCGAAATATTCCGGCAGGACGGAGGCCTGGATCACGCCGATGAAGCTGCCGTCGTCGGAGTCGCGGCGGCGGCTCATGCTGAAGAAGCGCGCGCCCTGGTAGGGCGGACGCGGCGTCAGCGGCATGCCGATGAAGGTGCCGATGCTCTGGTCGACATGGGCGTAGAAATAGTCGCGGTCCGAAAAGCTCAACTGAGATGGCGGCGAAACGAGGCTGTTGACCAGCGCCTTTCCGTCCGCGTCGAAGATCCAGGCCGATTTGAGCTGCGGCAGCGAATCGGTCAGCCGCTTCAGCCGGCGGTGCAGCGCCGCTTCGCGCGCGCGAATGACGTCGTCGGGAAGGCCGCGCACGACCTCGTTGAGCTCGGACAGGCTGCGGTCGATGGTCTCGAACACCTTGAGCGCATGCTCATGCGCGACATCGAGCGTACGCTCGATCTCGCGGTCGGCGATGTCCCTGGTCGAGGTGTAGGAGATCGTGGAGGCGATCGCGAACAGCGCAATCGGCAGCGCCAGGGATGCAACCATCATCCACTGCAAAAGCCTCAGCGAATTGCGTTGCGCTCCCTGCACGGTCGCTCCGGTCCCAGACCGGAGAGCTTACTTGAATTTCCCGCCGGGAAGGAAGCGGCTTGTGACTATAATCTTGGGTTGTATTCGATCGAATCGCGCGCCACGCGCGTTGCGGCAAATTCTACTCAAACTGACGCCGATCGTGGCATGCCCCGGCCGCGGTGGCCGGGGGCCATGGCATGAACGATGCTAGATCCGCCGCTCGACCATCTCGGGCTTCAGCTCGCCAGTCGCCCCTGCCGGCTCGGGACCGTCCCGCGGCATCGATCTGTCAGCGGACCCATATCGCTTTGGCGGCGTGCCGTGAATGCGCTTGAACGCATTGCCGAACGCACTGGCCGATGCGTAGCCGACCTTGGCGGCAACGGCCGCGATCGTCTCGCCCCTCAGCAATCCGGAGCGCGCGACCTGCATGCGCCAACGCAACAGATAATCGAGCGGTGGCGTGCCAACCCTGTGCTTGAACGCGACCGCAAATGCAGACCGCGACATGCCGGCAGCGCGCGCCAGCTCGTCGACCGTCCAGCGACGCGCGACGTCGGCATGCATGAGGTTCAGTGCGGCCCCGATCCTCGGATCGGCCGCGGCGCCGACCCAGCTGGCTTCGTCGTTGCCGTAGCGCGTGCCGTACCCCCGCAGGACCTGAACGAGAAGCACCTCGGCAAGGCGCCGGGTCACAAAGGAGACGCCCATCTGCCCGGAGTGAATCTCGCGATCGAGAATTTCGAGAAGGCCGCGCAGGAGAGGGGCCGTCCCGTCCGCCGCTGGGATCAGCATGAACTCCGGCAACGCATCGAGCAGCAATCGCACGTGAAGTGCCTCGAAAACGAAACTGCCGGCGAGCAGCGCCGTCTCGGATCCGCCGTGGCGGGCGATGTCGGAATGCTCCCAGTCGAAGGACGCCAGTCCGTCCTGCGGCTCGAGCTGCGGATCGTTTGCGAGCACATATTGCGGAGCTTCGGCGAGAAGGAACGTATCGCCCGCCGTCAGCCGTTGCGGATTCCGCCCCGGCAGCATGATCCAGCATTCTCCGCGCAGGACTGCCGCGAATTTTAACGCCGGCTTTGCGGGAAATCTGAACGCCCATTTTCCGCCGGCCTCGAACCGCGTGCACCGGGCACCCCGGATTTCGAGAAACGAGAGCAGATCGGACAGGGCGTCGGTCATCGGTTCTGGACGTTCGCGACGAAATTACGGTGTCCAGATCATAGACCGTCCACGACGACGGTGCAAAACCGCGGGCGGAAGAATCTCTGCCAAAGGAGGGAAGCCGTGACGATGGAGGGAAAAGTTATCGCCATTACGGGAGCCAGCAGTGGCATCGGCGCGGCAACTGCGCGCCTCCTTGCTGCGCGCGGCGGAAAAGTCATTCTCGGCGCGCGTCGCGCGGAGCGGCTGTCGTTGCTGGTCGACGAGATTGTTGGCGCCGGAGGGCAGGCTGTTCACAGAGCGACGAATGTCGCCGACCGCCGGGAGCTCGAGGAGTTCGTTGCGTTCGCCTGCCGGACATATGGCAGGCTCGACGTCTTTGTCGCGAATGCCGGTATCGGTCCAATTTCGCCGATCGACGATCTCAATGTCGACGATTGGGAGGCGATGATCGATGTCAACCTCAAGGGATTTCTCTACGGCATCGCCGCCGCGCTTCCGGTCTTCCGTCGGCAGGGTTTTGGTCACTTCGTGACGGTGATGTCGACGGCAGGCCTGAAGGTCGTACCGAACCAGGCGGTCTATGCAGGCACGAAAAACGCTGTCCGCACGATCTCGGAGGGCCTGCGCCTCGAGGCGGGGAAGCGATTGCGCGTCACGGGCATCTCACCGGGATTCGTGAAGACCGACTTTCCGGGCTCAATGACGAACCCGAAGATCAAAGCGGAAATTGCAGCCATGATGGACGAAATCGCCATCGCACCGGATGCCATCGCCCGAGCCATCGCGTTCGCTGTCGAGCAGCCGGCAGACGTCGATGTCAGCGATATCGTCGTTCGTCCCACGGCGCAGGCGTGAGAGGGCGATCGCGGGAGGCTGGATGGCTCCCGCGATGTCCGATTCGGTTGCCCTTAGATCTGGCGCTCGACCATCTTGAGCTTCAGCTCGGCGATGGCTTCGGCCGGGTTGAGGCCCTTCGGGCAGGCCTTGGCGCAGTTCATGATGGTGTGGCAGCGATAGAGCCGGAACGGGTCCTCGAGATTGTCGAGGCGCTCGCCGGTGGCCTCGTCGCGCGAATCGGAGACCCAGCGGTTGGCCTGCAGCAGCGCGGCGGGCCCGAGATAGCGCTCGCTGTTCCACCAATAGCTCGGGCACGAGGTCGAGCAGCAGGCGCAGAGGATGCATTCGTAGAGACCGTCGAGCTTCTCGCGGTCCTCGTGGCTCTGGCGCCATTCCTTCTGCGGCGTGGGCGAGGTCGTTTTCAGCCACGGCTCGACCGAGGCATACTGCGCGTAGAAATTGGTGAGGTCGGGGACGAGGTCCTTGACGACCGGCTGGTGCGGCAGCGGGTTGATCTTCACCGCGCCGTCCTTGACGTCGTGCATCGAGCGGGTGCAGGCCAGCGTGTTCTGGCCGTCGATGTTCATGGCGCAGGAGCCGCACACGCCTTCGCGGCAGGAGCGGCGGAAGGTCAGCGACGGGTCGATGTGGTTCTTGATCCAGATCAGGCCGTCCAGCACCATCGGACCGCAATCATTCGTGTCGACGTAATAAGTGTCGACGCTCGGATTCTTGCCGTCATCAGGATTCCAGCGATAGACCTTGAACTCGCGGAGCTCGGTCGCGCCCGCGGGCTTCGGCCAGGTCTTGCCGCCGGTGATCTTGGAGTTCTTCGGAAGTGCGAATTCAACCATTTCGATAAGGCCTTCGCTGTTCGATCAGTACACGCGCGCCTTCGGCGGGATGTACTGCACGTCGTTGGTCATGGTGTAGTTGTGAACCGGGCGGTACTCGATCTTGACCTTGCCGGCATCGTCGAGCCAGGCCAGCGTGTGCTTCATCCAGTTCTTGTCGTCGCGGTCGGAGAAGTCCTCGCGGGCGTGAGCGCCGCGGCTCTCGGTGCGGTTGGCGGCCGAGTTCATCGTCACCACGGCCTGCGAGATCAGATTGTCGAACTCCAGCGTCTCGACGAGGTCCGAATTCCATACCAGCGAGCGGTCGGACACGGCGATGTCGGTGATGCCGCTGTGGACCTTCTGGATCAGGTTCTGGCCTTCGCTCAAGACTTCGCCGGTACGGAACACCGCGCAGTTGTTCTGCATCACGTGCTGCATGCCTTCGCGCAGCTTCGCGGTCGGCGTGCCGCCGGAGGCGTAGCGATAATGGTCGAGACGGCCGAGCGCGAGGTCCGACGAGTTCGCCGGCAGCTCCGGCTGCTTGGCGTTGGGCGTCAGCTTCTCGGCGAGACGGAGCGCCGCGGCGCGGCCGAACACGACGAGGTCGATCAGCGAGTTGGAGCCGAGGCGGTTGGCGCCGTGCACGGAGACGCAGGCTGCTTCGCCGATCGCCATCAGGCCAGGGATGATCGCGTTGTCGTCGCCGTCCTTCTTGGTCAGCACTTCGCCATGATAGTTGGTGGGGATGCCGCCCATGTTGTAGTGCACGGTCGGCACGATCGGGATCGGCTCGCGCGTCACGTCGACATTGGCGAAGATCTTGGCCGATTCGGAGATGCCCGGCAGGCGCTCGGCGAGCACCGCGGGATCGAGATGGTCGAGATGAAGGAAGATGTGATCCTTCTTCTTGCCGACACCGCGGCCCTCGCGGATCTCGATGGTCATCGCGCGCGAGACGACGTCGCGCGAGGCGAGGTCCTTTGCTGACGGCGCGTAGCGCTCCATGAAGCGCTCGCCCTCGGAGTTGACGAGATAGCCGCCTTCGCCGCGCGCGCCCTCGGTGACGAGACAGCCCGAGCCGTAGATGCCGGTCGGGTGGAATTGCACGAACTCCATGTCCTGCATCGGCAGGCCGGCGCGCAGCACCATGCCGCCGCCGTCGCCGGTGCAGGTGTGCGCCGAGGTGCAGGAGGCGTAGGCGCGGCCGTAGCCGCCGGTGGCGAGAATCACGGTCTGGGCGCGGAAGCGGTGCAGCGTGCCATCGTCGAGCTTGAGCGCGATGACGCCGCGGCAGGTGCCCTGGTCGTCCATGATCAGGTCGATGGCGAAGAACTCGATGAAGAACTCGGCCGCGTGGCGCAGCGACTGGCCGTACATCGTGTGCAGCATGGCGTGGCCGGTGCGGTCGGCGGCGGCGCAGGTGCGCTGCGCCTGGCTCTTGCCGAATTCGGTGGTCATGCCGCCGAACGGACGCTGGTAGATCTTGCCGTCCTCGGTGCGCGAGAACGGCACGCCCCAATGCTCGAGCTCGTAGACCGCGTCGGGCGCGTTGCGCACCATGTATTCGATCGCGTCCTGGTCGCCGAGCCAGTCCGACCCCTTCACGGTGTCGTACATGTGCCAGCGCCAGTCGTCCTTGTGCATGTTGCCGAGCGAAGCCGAGATGCCGCCCTGCGCCGCGACCGTGTGCGAACGGGTCGGAAACACTTTTGTGATGCAGGCGGTGCGAAGACCGGCCTCGCTGCAGCCGACGACGGCGCGCAGACCGGCGCCGCCGGCGCCGACCACGACGACGTCATAGGTGTGGTCTTCGATCGGATAGGCCTTGCCGTTGGTGGCGGGAGCGCCGTTGCCCTTGCCATTCGTCTCGTTGGCCATGGGTTACACTCCGGATGACAGTTGGAGAATCGCGTAGATCGAGGCGAGCGCGACCGCGATCGAGAAGAAGTTGTTGAGCATGATCGATACGAGCTTCAGCTTCTCGTTGTGGACGTAGTCCTCGATCACGACCTGCATGCCGATCTTCATGTGCCAGGCGCTGGCGACGATGAAGAGCATCATGATGACGGCGATCGGCAGCGAGCCGAGGATCTGCTTGGCGCCGGCCTGGTTGCGGCCGAGCGTCATCATGATGATCACCAGCACCGGGATCATCAGCAGCGTCATCGCCACCGCGGTGAGGCGCTGGCGCCAGAAATCGGATGTGCCGGAATGCGCAGCGCCCAGATTGCGGACGCGGCCGAGCGGGGTGCGCATGCTGCGCTTGGGCGTATCAGCTGCGCTCATCGTCCACCTCCGATCGCGTAGGCGATGATCCAGATCAGCACCGTCAGGGCGATGCCGCCGATCGCTGCGCCCCAGGTCAGGGCCTCGCGCTCATTGGCCTTGAAGCCGTAGCCGAGGTCCCAGACGAAATGCCGGATGCCGCTCAGCATATGGTGCATCAGCGCCCAGGTGTAGCCGAACACGATCAGCCGGCCGATGATGCTGCCGGTGAAGGCCTGGACATGGGCATAGGCGGCGGGGCCTGAAGCCGCCGCGATCAGCCACCAGGCCAGCAGCAGGGTTCCGGCGTAAAGGGCGATACCGGTGGCGCGATGGATGATGGACAGCGCCATCGTCAGCGTCCAGCGGTAGACTTGCATGTGTGGTGAAAGCGGTCGTTCGATCCGTGCGGTCATGGGCTTTGATGTTGTATGGCGGCCCTTGAGGGCGCGCGCGGGGATCGCGAAAGGTCGGCTCTATTTACGGAGTCGGTTTGGCCTGCGCAATCACCAAATCGCCATAAATCGAACCCCGGTTCAGCTCTACAGCCTTGATGAAACAAGGCCAATCAGGGGCTTGGTATACCAGGGCCTCGGTCCGCCAACGAAGAAAAGAATATTGATTCACCCTTTCCGAAAGAGCCGAGGCGCGTTGAAATTACTATTGGAACACCTCTAAACGGACCATGCCGTCCAAACCGGGCAGAGATCGACCAAAGGCGTCACCAGCCTTGCTCTCCCCGGCGCCAACCCTCCTCCTCACCATCTGATTTGATCCGGTCCGGATATGCGCACCCTGCATTCCACCCCGCCACAGAGATCACCGGCTGAGCGGATCGCTTCCGCGCCACCGCTCGACCAGGAAATCGATGAAGGCGCGAATCTTCGTCGAGCCGAGTCGCGACGGCTGATACAGCGCGTGCAGCGGCGCCGGCGCCGGCTCGTGCGCGCGCAGCAGGCGCCGCAGGCGTCCTTCAGCCAGCTGCCGCTCCACCTGCCATGACGGCACCCGGACGATGCCTGCGCCGCTCTCGGCGGCGGCCGCGAGCGCATCGAGGCTGTTGATCCAAAGCCGTCCCGGGATGCGGACGCGCGTTCCGCCATTCGCCTCGCGGCCGAATCGCCACGTTGCAGCGCCCGGCGCGTCGGAAAACACCAGGCAATCATGCTGCGTGAGGTCGGCAGGCGTATGCGGTTCGCCGCGGCGGGCGAGGTAATCGGGCGAGGCGCAGTGGATCATCTGCACCTCCGCGAGCTTTCGCATCACCAGCTGCGAATCGGGCATGCGCCCGACGCGAAGCGCCAGGTGAACGTCCTCCTCGATCAAATCGACGTTGCGATCGACCAGCAGCAGGTCCACGGATAGCGATGGGTAGGCGCGTAGGAAATCGCCGAGCAGCGGCGCGATCAGCAGGCGCCCCATCAATGTCGGCGCGCTGACGCGCAGCCGCCCCCACGGCTCGCGGCGATTGCCGGCCAGTCCCTCTTCGATCTCCTTGAACTCGCCGAGGATCGATTTGGCGCGCTCGTAGAGGATGCGCCCATCCTCGGTGAGTGCGAGCTGCCGCGTCGTCCGCATCAAAAGGCGCGTGCCGAAATGCCGCTCGAGCGCGGAAATCTGCCGGCTCACCGACGTCAGCGAGCTCGGCAATGATCGCGCCGCCGCCGACAGGCTGCCGGCGTCCACGGCCCGCACGAAGGTCGCCATCGCCGCAAGCTGGTCCATCGCCATCCTTCCGCATTTCGCAAGGGAGTATGCCGCCTGCCAGAGATAGCGCCGAAAAACGGAAGGGTCTACCTTGGCCGGATCCAAGCAGTCCGGGACTTGCCCATGCCCACCCATGTCAGCCTGACGGCAATCGCGCGTCCGCGAGAGCTGCCGGCGGATCGCCGCCGATGAGCGGTCTCGATGTCTTCGACGTCGTCGAGCTCGCGCTGCTGCTGATCGCAACCGGCGCGCTCTCGGGATTCCTGGCCGGCGTGTTCGGCATCGGCGGCGGCGCGATTCTCGTGCCCGTGTTCTACGAATGCTTCCGCATCGCCGGCGTGCCGCTGGAGGTGCGCATGCCGCTCTGCATCGGCACCTCGCTCGCGGTGATCATCCCGACCTCGATCCGCTCGTTCCAGGCGCACTACAAGCGCGGCGCCGTGGATATGTCGATCCTGCGCGTCTGGTGGCTGCCGATCGTGATCGGCGTCGTCGCCGGCAGCGTCGTCGCGCGCTTCGCGCCGGAGCGGCTGTTCAAGATCGTGTTCGTCTGCGTCGCCTGGTCGGCGGCCGCGCGTCTCATCTTCGCGCGCGAAGGCTGGAAGTTCGGCGACGATCTGCCGAAAGGACCCTTGATGCGCGCCTACGGCTTCTGCGTCGGCATCCTGTCCACGCTGATGGGCATCGGCGGCGGCCTGTTCTCGAACCTGTTGATGACCTTCTACAGCCGACCGATTCACCAGGCGGTCGCGACCTCGTCGGCGCTCGCCGTGCTGATCTCGATTCCCGGCGCGCTCGGCTACATCTATGCCGGCTGGCCGGCGGCGACGACCTATCCCGGCGTCGCAGCGCTGCAAGTCCCCTTCGCGCTCGGCTACGTCTCGCTGATCGGCGCCGTGCTGGTAATGCCGATGAGCCTTGTCACCGCACCGTTCGGTGTGAGAGCCGCGCACGCGATGTCCAAGCGGACGCTGGAGGCCGCATTCGGGTGTTATCTGTTTATCGTCGGCAGCAGGTTTGTGATGAGCCTGGTGGGCTGACTTCGTAGGGTGGGTTAGCTGGCGGCTGTGCGAAGCACAGTTCGCTAGCGTAACCCACCGCTTCTGCCGTCGCGGAATGCAAAGAGGTGGGTTACGCCAAGGGACTGCGCTTCGCGCAGCCCGGAGCTAACCCACCCTACGGCTTCATCCGCAAGGACGACGAGCGCGTCTCACTTCTTCGCGTAAATATCCTTGTACGTATCCCGCAGCACGTTCTTCTGTACCTTGCCCATCGTATTGCGCGGCAGCTCGTCGACGACGAAGACGCGCTTGGGCATCTTGAATTTCGCGAGCCGCCCGTCGAGTGCCTTCAGCACCGAGGCCTCGCTGACATCGGCGCCCTTGTTGCAGACCAGCACCGCCGTGACGCCTTCGCCGAAATCGGCATGGGGCACGCCGATTACGGCGGATTCGATCACGCCCGGCATGGCGTCGATCTCGCTCTCGATCTCCTTGGGATAGACGTTGAAGCCGCCCGAGATCACGAGATCCTTGCCGCGGCCGAGGATGTGGACGTAGCCCTTGTCGTCGATCTTGCCGAGATCGCCGGTGATGAAGAAGCCGTCGGGCCGGAATTCGGACTTGGTCTTCTCCGGCATCCGCCAATAGCCCTTGAACACGTTCGGGCCCTTCACCTCGATCATGCCGATCTCCTCGCGCGGCAATTCCTTGCCGGTCTCGGGCTCGGTGACGCGCACGGACACGCCGGGGAGGGGAAAGCCGACCGCGCCGGGCACGCGCTCGCCGTCATAGGGGTTCGACGTGTTCATGTTGGTTTCGGTCATGCCGTAGCGCTCGAGCACCGCATGTCCCGTGCGCGCCGACCATTCGCGATGGGTGTCGGCGAGCAGCGGCGCCGAGCCCGAGATGAACAGCCGCATGTGCTTGGTGGTCTCGTGCGACAGCGCCGCGTTCTGCAGCAGGCGGGTGTAGAAGGTCGGCACGCCCATCAGAACCGTGGCGCGCGCCATCAGCTTGATGATCAGGTCCGGATCGAGCTTCGGCAGGAAGATCATCGACGCGCGCGAGAACAGCGTCACGTTGGTCGCAACGAACAGGCCATGGGTGTGGTAGATCGGCAGCGCGTGGATCAGCACGTCCTTGTCGGTGAAGCGCCAGTAGCCGACGAGCGAGAGCGAGTTCGACGCCAGATTGTCGTGGGTGAGCATCGCGCCCTTGGAGCGGCCGGTGGTGCCCGAGGTGTAGAGGATCGCGGCGAGATCATCGTTTTCGCGCGGCACCGTTGTAAACTCGCTGCTCGCCTTGTCGGCGGCGTCCGTCAGCGAGCCCTTGCCGTCAGCGCCGAGCGTCTCGACCTTGGCCTTCACCTTGGCGGCGACCGGCGCGAGACCTTCCGCCTTGGAGGGATCGCAGACCACCAGCGAGGGTTCGGCATCGCCGATGAAGTAGTCGAGCTCGTTCAGCGTATAGGCGGTGTTGAGCGGCAGGTAGACCGCGCCGGCCCGCACGGTCGCCAGATAGAGCACGATGTTGGCGACGGATTTCTCCACCTGCACGGCGACGCGGTCACCCGGCTTCACGCCGCGCGCGACCAGCACGTTCGCCATCTGGCCTGCGCGCGCGATCAGATCGCCATAGCTGATATGGGCGCCGTCCTGCGTCTCGATCGCGAGGCGTTTGGGATCATCCAGGCCGTCGAACAGGCGGGAAAACAGGTTGGCGTTGGCTGCGTGGTTCATGCAAGATTTCCTCGACCGCAAGACTGACAAGGCCGGTCAAAACCGAGGGCTGGATTAGCAAAAACCGCCCCAATGAAGCAACGGAGACAGTTTGCATGTCAAAAAACGGGAAACGCGTGGCCTGGGTGACGGGCGGCGGCAGCGGGATCGGGGAGGCCGGTGCCGAGGCGCTCGCCGCTGATGGCTGGACGGTGGTGGTGTCCGGCCGGCGCAGGGACGCCCTGGATGCCGTGGTTGCCAAGATCACGGCCGCGGGCGGGGCGGCCGAGGCCATCGCGCTGGATGTGTCCGTCGCCGCGGCGGCCCGGAAGGCGGCCGATCAGATCGTCGCCAAGCACGGCCGCATCGATCTGCTGGTCAACAATGCCGGCATCAATGTTCCCAAACGCAGCTGGCAGGACATGGAACAGGAGGGCTGGGACAAGCTGGTCCAGGTCAATCTCAACGGCGTGCTCTATTGCATGCGCGCGGTGCTGCCGACGATGCGCAAGCAGCAGGACGGCTCGATCATCAACGTCTCGTCCTGGGCCGGCCGCCACGTCTCGAAGATGCCGGGCCCGGCCTACACCACCACCAAGCATGCGGTGCTGGCGCTGACCCATTCCTTCAACATGGACGAATGCGTCAACGGCCTGCGCGCCTGCTGCCTGATGCCGGGCGAGGTGGCGACCCCGATCCTGAAGCTGCGTCCGGTGGTGCCGAGCGAAGAGGAGCAGGCCCGGATGCTGCAGCCTGAAGATTTGGGGCGCACCATCGCCTTCATCGCCAGCATGCCGCCGCGCGTCTGCATCAACGAGCTGCTGATCAGCCCGACGCACAATCGCGGGTTCATCCAGACGCCGAACAACAGGGATTGAAGCGGGCACACGGCCGCAACGGGCACACCGCCGCAACGGGCGCACTGCTGTAGGGTGGGCAAAGGCGCGAAGCGCCGTGCCCACCATCTCTCTCCGCATTTGCGTTTGGTGGGCACGCTGCGCTTTGCCCACCCTACGACACCGAGCGCTGAGCGCGCGCTGCCACACGGATGCGCCGCCCGATAGTTTCACGCATCACAAAGAATTTTTCCCCGAAACCGCATCGCAAACCCTCCCGTAGTTCGGTCCAACGACGGCGCTGCTGCTCCACGCCAAGAGGTCGCAAGCACCGTTGTTGCCCAACTCTAACACCGGCCATCGCCGGCTCAATTCAATCGGGAGATTCTCCATGTCGAAGCGCATTGCCTATCTCGCTGCCGCCGCCTTCAGCGCCCTTGCCATCACCGCGACCGTGGTCGCGCCGGTGCGTGCCGAGGAGAAGACCGTGATGGTCGGCGGGGCCGCGATGTTCCCGTCGAAGAACATCGTCCAGAACGCGGTCAATTCGAAGGATCACACCACGCTGGTCGCCGCCGTGAAGGCCGCCGGCCTCGTGCCGACGCTGGAAAGCAAGGGCCCGTTCACGGTGTTCGCGCCGACCAACGCCGCCTTCGGCAAGCTGCCGGCCGGCACCGTCGACACCCTCGTCAAGCCTGAGAACAAGGCGACGCTGACCAAGATCCTCACCTACCATGTGGTGCCCGGCAAGCTCGAGGCCTCCGACCTCACCGACGGCAAGAAGCTGAAGACCGCCGAGGGCGAGGAGCTGACGGTCAAGAAGATGGACGGCAAGGTCTGGATCGTCGACGCCAAGGGCGGTACCTCGATGGTGACGATCACCAACGTCAACCAGTCGAACGGCGTCATCCATGTGGTCGACACCGTGCTGATGCCGGCGACGTAACACCGCGCAGCCCGGTTTCATCCCCCAAACCGGATGCTTCGAGACGGCGAGCCGGGGGTGCCCGGCTCGCCTTTTTGTGACCAGCATAGCCCGCGGGCATCGATTCGATGGCCAACGGGGCGTAACGAAAGCGGACGCATCGGCGTATATTCGGTGTCACACGACGTTCAGGACGGAACCATCATGGCGAGCCTCACAGTCACCGACGAGCAGGTCAGGGCCACCCCGACCAAAGTGATCCAGCCGGCCTGGGTCCGCGTCATGCATTGGATCAACGCTCTCGCCATGATCCTGATGATCCTGTCGGGCTGGCAAATCTACAACGCGTCGCCGCTGTTCGGTTTCAGCTTCCCGCGCGAGTACACGTTGGGTGGCTGGCTCGGCGGCGGCCTGCTCTGGCATTTTGCGGCGATGTGGCTCTTGATGATCAACGGCCTCGCCTATGTCGTCACCGGCTTCGCCACCGGCCGCTTCCGGAAAAAACTGCTGCCGATCACGCCGTCAGGCGTGCTCCACGACGTCAGGGCTGCCCTGACCTTCAAGCTCGGCCATGACGATCTCACCGTCTACAATTACGTGCAGCGCCTGCTCTATGCCGGCATCATCGTGGTCGGCGTGCTGATCGTGCTGTCCGGCCTCGGCATGTGGAAGCCGGTCCAGCTCTATTATCTCGTCATGCTGTTCGGCGACTATCCGACCGCGCGCTACGTGCACTTCTTCTGCATGGCCGCGATCTGCGCCTTCCTCGTCATTCACGTCCTGCTCGCGCTGCTGGTGCCGAAGAGCCTGCGCGCGATGATCATCGGGCGATAAGGAGAATAGCGATGGCCAAGCGTTCATTCCTGATTCCCGGCGTCGACAAGCGGTTGCTCATCAAGGACGCCATCAAGACGATGCCGGATTTTACCCGTCGCCGCTTCATTGCGGGCGGCGCCAGCCTGGGGGCGCTGACGCTGCTGACAGGCTGCGACGTCGTGGACTCGTCCTCGGCCGATACGCTGCTGGCACAGGTCTCGAAATTCAACGACGCCGTGCAGGCTTTCATCTTCAATCCCGACGCGCTGGCACCGACCTTCCCCGAGAGCGCGATCACGAAGCCGTTCCCCTTCAATGCCTATTACGATCTCGACGACGCGCCCGATGTCGATGGCGCCGACTGGAAGCTCGAAGTGCGCGGCCTCGTCGACAACAAGAAGTCCTGGACGCTGGAGGAGCTCTACAAGCTGCCGCAGGTGACGCAAGTGACCCGTCACATCTGCGTCGAGGGCTGGAGCGCGATCGGCAGCTGGACCGGCACGCCCTTGCGCGATTTCTTAAAACTGATCGGCGCCGACACGCGCGCGAAATATGTCTGGTTCCAGTGCGCCGACAAGGACGGCTACAACTCGCCGCTCGACATGCGCAGCGCGCTGCATCCGCAGACGCAAATGACGTTCAAATACGCGAACGAGATTCTGCCGCGCGCCTACGGTTTCCCCATGAAGATCCGCGTGCCGACAAAGCTCGGCTTCAAGAACCCGAAATACGTGGTCTCGATGGAAGTCACCAACGACTACAAGGGCGGCTATTGGGAAGACCAGGGGTATAATTCGTTCAGTGGGAGCTAGCTCTGCTGCCGTAGGGTGGGCAAAGCGAAGCGTGCCCACCATTCCGTCCATCATGAAGAGAATCGTGGGCACGGCGCTGCGCGCCTTTGCCCACCCTACGGCACCGGTTGCTTGGCTGGCCCCACCTTTCGCTGCAGCAGCGATAGCGCAGCACCCAGCGCCAGCAGCGCGGCCGAGACATTCAGCGCGTAGCTCAAGCTCCCCAGCGCATCGGTGATCGCGCCGACCACGATCGGGCCGAGTGTCTGGCCGACGCCGAACGAGATCGTCATTGCCGCGATCGCGGTCGGCCACACCTCGGGCGGATAATTGAAGCGCACGAAGGCGGTGGTCGAGCCGACCACGGCGAAGAAGGCGACGCCGAATACGATCGCCGACACCGCGAGCCATGCGGGCGAATGCCCAAACATCGGCAGGGCGGCACCGAGCGCGTTGGTGCCGAGGATGATCGCAGTGGCGAGCCCGCCGCGGTCGAGCGCCAGCACGCCGCGCCAGGCCCAGGGCGTGACGAAGGCGGACAGGCCGATCAGGCTCCAGAACGCCGCCTGCGCCGCGGCGCCGCCGCCGCCATCGCGCACATAGGCGATCATGAAGGTCATGTAGGCGATGTAGCCCGCGCCGAACAGGAAGTAGCCGGCCAGATAAATCAGCACGGGCAGGATCGCGAAAGCGGCGTGGCTGCCTTCCGAGAAACGCGCGCCGCTCTCGATGCGGATCAGGAATAGCGGGATCGTCATGGCAACGGACAGCAGCGTCAGCGCCCACCACACCAGCCACCACGAGCCCGGTCCGAAATATTGCAGCGTGAACGGGGCGATCAGCCCGGAGGCGAGAATGCCGATGCCGGGGCCGGCATAGAACAGGCTGAGCAGGAAATTGGCCCGTTCGGGGCGCGACTGCGCAATCGCCGCGGCCAGCGCGCCGCCGGCGACGAAGCCGGCCGCCGCCCCCAGGCCCAGCACGAGGCGGGCAAGGCTCAGCGCGACGAAATTGCCGGTCAGCGCGCAAGTTGCGAGCGCGGCGACGCAAGCCAGGGTTCCGCCGCGGATCGCCGCCGACCAGCCGACGCGCCGGATCAGCCGGGAGGCCACAAGAGCGCCCGCGAGGTAGCCGACGGCGTTGATGGTGTTCATGAAACCGGCCGCCGAGTAGGACCAGCCGAGGTCCTCCCGCATGTCGGGCAGCACCAGCGCATAGGCGAAGCGGCCGATACCAAGCCCGACCGTCGCCGCCAGCGACAGGGTCAGGATCAGCCGCGCAGGGTGCGCGTCGGGTGGAGGGCGCTCAGGGGCGTGCAAGGGATACTCCGGCAGGGCGCACTGTGGCAGGCCCTGCCGGCCTTGCACAGCCGCGGCGCGGCAATGGTGTCTTGCCAAGCGCGCAACGCCGCTCTAGCACTCCGGCCGAATTCGATCTCAGAGGAAACGACCATGGCGACCCACAAATTGCTGCTGCTCCCCGGCGACGGTATCGGCCCCGAGGTAATGGGCGAGGTGAAGCGGCTGATCGATTGGCTGAATTCGGCCGGGATCGCCAAGTTCGAGACCGACACCGGCCTGGTCGGCGGCTCGGCCTATGACGCCCACAAGGTGTCGATCTCCGAGGGCGACATGGCCAAGGCGCTTGCCGCCGACGCCATCATCTTCGGCGCGGTCGGCGGCCCGAAGTGGGATGCGGTGCCCTACGAGGTGCGCCCCGAAGCCGGCCTGCTGCGCCTGCGCAAGGATCTCGCTTTGTTCGCCAACCTCCGTCCCGCCGTGTGCTACCCGGCGCTGGCGGAAGCCTCGAGCCTGAAGCGCGAGGCGGTCGAGGGCCTCGACATCGTCATCGTGCGCGAGCTCACCGGCGGCGTCTATTTCGGCGAGCCCAAGACCATCACCGATCTCGGCAACGGCCAGAAGCGCGCCATCGATACCCAGGTCTACGACACCTATGAGATCGAGCGCATCGGCCGCGTCGCCTTCGAGCTTGCCAGGAAGCGCAAGAACAAGGTGACGTCGATGGAGAAGCGCAACGTCATGAAGTCGGGCGTGCTCTGGAACGAGGTCATGACCCAGGTCCACAAGCGCGAATACCCCGACGTCACGCTCGAGCACCAGCTCGCCGATTCCGGCGGCATGATGCTGGTGAAGTGGCCGAAGCAGTTCGACGTCATCGTCACAGACAATCTGTTCGGCGACATGCTGTCCGACATCGCGGCGATGCTGACGGGCTCGCTCGGCATGCTGCCCTCGGCCTCGCTCGGCGAGGTCGACGTCAAGACCAAGAAGCGCAGGGCGCTGTACGAGCCCGTGCACGGCTCGGCCCCTGATATCGCCGGCAAGGGCCTCGCCAATCCGATCGCGATGATCTCGTCCTTCGGCATGGCGCTGCGCTACTCCTTCGACATGGGCGATCTCGCCGACAAGGTCGACGCCGCCATCGCCGCCGTGCTCGCCAGCGGCCTGCGCACCGCCGACATCAAGTCGGAAGGCACCACGGCTGCTTCCACCACGCAGATGGGCGAAGCGATCCTGAAGGAATTGCAGAAGCTGCACGCCTGACGGCAAGCACCGCTCTCGTAGGGTGGGCAAAGCGAAGCGTGCCCACCACTTCATCGCTATTGGAGAGAGATGGTGGGCACGGCGCTTCGCGCCTTTGCCCACCCTACGGCACCTGCACTCGGAGCCACCTCATGGGCGCACCCCGCCCCAAGATCGCGGAAACCATCATCCATGAAACGGTGCGCCGGCGCGAGGCGCAGATCGGGCGGCGCTGTGAAGTTCTCGCCAACACCCGCATCGAATACGCCTCGCTCGGCGACTACTCCTATCTCGGCGAGCATTGCGACGTCGCCGACGCCGCGATCGGCAAGTTCACGGCGATCGCCAATTCGGTGCGGATCGGTGCGCCCAATCATCCGATGGGCCGTCCGTCCCAGCATCGCTTCACCTATTGCCCCGAATATTACGAGGCGTCGGCAACGCGCGACCGCGACTTCTTCGCCGAGCGCCGCGGCGACCGCGTCATCGTCGGCAATGACGTCTGGATCGGCCACGCCGCCATCCTGCTGCCGGGCGTGAACGTCGGCGACGGCGCCGTGATCGCCGCAGGCGCAGTCGTCAGCCGCGATGTCGAGCCCTACACGATTGTCGGCGGCGTTCCCGCGCGCCCCATCCGCAAGCGCTTTCCTGATGCCGTCGCGGCAAGCCTGCGCCGGATTGCCTGGTGGGATTGGCCGGATGCGCTCATCTTTGAACGGCTCGGCGATTTCCGCTCCGAGGCAATCGAGGAATTTTGCAGGCGGTACGATCCGGCTGCGAACGCGTGATGCGCACGCATCTCACCCAAGCAACAGGAATCGTAGGGTGGGCAAAGCGCAAGCGTGCCCACGCATTTTTCGTGATCGAGAGAGATCGTGGGCACGGCGCAAGGGCGCCTTTGCCCACCCTACGGCATCTCACCAAAACAAAAATGGCCGGGCGTGAGCCCGGCCATCTTGATTCGGAAATCAGTCCGCTCAGTACAGCGGGAAATTCCGCGGATAGCCGCCGACGTCGGCCGGCGTGCTCAGCGGCTGGCGATCGATCGGCCGGTTGTTGTTCTCGCGTGCGAAGGTCGGATAGCCGATCTCCGGCGGGAAGGCGTAATCCATGAACTTGCGGTCGCCCGGATTGACCTCGGTGCCGCCATCGAGCCAGGAGCGCTTGCTCACATAGATACGGGTGCGGCCCTGCTGATAGACCGCGTTGGGACCGCTCGGGCCATAATAGGGCCGGCCGCGCTCGTCATAGCGCTTGGTCTTGGTGTCGGCCGCAGCCGGCGCCGCGAAGGCGATCGCAACCACGGCGCCCGCCGCAAGCCAGGTCGCCAGTTTGTTCGCGGCAGAGAATTTCGAGCTCATCACGTCCCCTTCAGGCGGCACGCCGCCAGTCGATTTCGCCCCATACTAGCCCGGCCGGGGTGGCTGCAACTAGGTCTATTGGGTCACACCAGCGCGGAATAATCGGGCGCGCCGGCAAAAGTTGCATGCAAACCAGCCACTTGAGCTTGATGCAGATCCTTGACGCAGGTCAAAGCGCCCCGCGCAATTGCGCGTTCGCGGCGCCGAGCAGCCAGTCCGGCGAGCCCTGGGCATCGCAACCCCGGCGCCTCAGCTCGGCACGGGCGAACAATTCCGCCAGCTTCGGCTCGTTGCCGGAGGTGAGCAGCGTCAGCCGGTTCAGCGTGCAGGCGACCGCCGCGCGCTGCGCCGGCAGCGTATCGCCCTGGCAGGAGAAGCCGGAGATCTGCAGCGCCGGCTCCTCGCTGCGCTTGAGGTAGCCGAGGCAGGCCGCCTTCGCCGTGCCGGTCGGCCGGAACAGGGCGACGGGACCGAATTTGGTGTCGATCAGGCCGGCCTGTTCGAGCGGGGTGTCCGCAGCCAAACCCATCTGGACGGCGAGGTCGGCCGCCGCCGGGCGGGCCACTTCGAATTCGCCGCCCTCCCGGTAGATCTCAAGCTGGGCCAGAGGCTTGTCGGCCTCGCTCGCCCAGCGCATCACGTCCCTGCGGCCCCCTTCGGGATGCCGGAGGATGGCGTAAGATGCTGTTTTCTCGGATGAATCGAGCCGGCTGAGGGCGAAGGCCGGATGCGAGCGGTCGGCGATGCTCCAGCCGGGCCTGGAGGCGGGCTCATCATCGCGCAAGGCAGGCAGCTGGCCGAGGGCGGCGAGGCCCAGGATGGCAAACAGGAGCAGCGCCCCTACATAGGCGAACAGGCGTGCCACCGTGCCGACCACCTCGTCGGCGAAGGCTGCGAGCGTCAGATGGATCTGGGTAGGGCTAACGGCCGTCCTGGCCTCTGGCGACTGCATCCACGGCCTTCGGGCATGGTCCAACGTTGTCTTGAGGCCGGTTCTCGCATAGAAGCGCTGCTCTTCCTGTTTAAGCGTCAGCTTCAGGAACGGGCTTTTTCATCGGAGAGTGAACGATGGGTTACAAAGTCGCAGTCGTCGGCGCGACCGGCAATGTCGGACGGGAAATGCTCAACATCCTCGATGAGCGCAAATTCCCCGCGGACGAGGTCGTGGCCCTGGCCTCGCGCCGCAGCGTCGGCGTCGAGGTCTCCTATGGCGACCGCACCCTGAAGGTCAAAGCGCTCGAGCATTACGATTTCTCGGACGTCGACATCTGCCTGATGTCGGCGGGCGGCTCGGTGTCGAAGGAATGGTCGCCGCAGATCGGCGCCGCCGGCGCCGTTGTGATCGACAATTCCTCGGCCTGGCGCATGGATCCGGACGTGCCGCTGATCGTGCCGGAAGTGAACGCGGCCGCGACCGAAGGCTTCAAGAAGAAGAACATCATCGCCAACCCGAACTGCTCGACCGCGCAGCTCGTCGTCGCGCTCAAGCCGCTGCACGACAAGGCGACGATCAAGCGCGTCGTGGTCTCGACCTATCAATCGGTGTCGGGCGCCGGCAAGGACGCGATGGACGAGCTGTTCTCGCAGACCAAGGCCGTCTACACCAATGACGAACTGGTCGCGAAGAAGTTTCCGAAGCGCATTGCCTTCAACGTCATCCCCCACATCGACGTCTTCATGGAGGACGGCTACACCAAGGAAGAGTGGAAGATGATGGCGGAGACCAAGAAGATCCTTGATCCCAAGATCAAGCTCTCCGCGACCTGCGTGCGTGTGCCCGTGTTCGTCGGCCACTCCGAAGCCGTCAACATCGAGTTCGAGAATCCGATCACCGCGGACGAAGCCCGCGAGATCCTGCGCAAGGCGCCGGGTTGTCTCGTCATCGACAAGCAGGAGCCCGGCGGCTACGCGACGCCTTATGAGGCGGCCGGTGAGGACGCCACCTATATCAGCCGCATCCGCGAGGACGCGACGGTGGAGAACGGTCTCGTGCTCTGGTGCGTGTCCGACAATCTGCGCAAGGGCGCAGCCCTCAACGCGATCCAGATCGCGGAAGTCCTGATCAACCGCAAGCTGATCACCGCGAAGAAGAAGGCGGCGTAACTCCGCTGCCGTAGGGTGGGCAAAGCGAAGCGTGCCCACCACCTTCCTAAAATCGAGAGAGATGGTGGGCACGGCGCAAGCGCGCCTTTGCCCACCCTACAGGAGCGGCGGCCTACGCTACGCCGCGCGAAATTCCTTCGCGACCTTGTCCAGCACGAACAGCGATCCCTCCGCGACGCCGAAATAGGCGCCGTGGGTCTGCATCTGGCCGGCATCCACGGCTTTGCGCACGAACGGGAAGGTCATCAGGTTCTCCAGGCTGCGGAACACCGCGGCCTTCTCGATGCGCTCGACGAACTGCGCCATGGACTCGTGGTCGCGCTGCTCGACCACCTCGCCGGGCTTGATGAACATCTGCATCCATTTGCCGATGAAGTCGCCGGGCGTCAGCGGCTCGATCTTGTCGACGAAGGCGCGGATGCCGCCGCATTGCGCGTGGCCGAGCACCACGATGTGCTTCACCTTCAGCACCGTCACCGCATATTCCAGCGCCGCCGAGACGCCGTGCGCGTTGCCGTCGGGCTGGTACACCGGCACGAGGTTGGCGATGTTGCGGACGACGAACAATTCGCCCGGGCCGACATCGAAGATCACCTCGGGTGAGACGCGGCTGTCGCAGCAGCCGATCACCATCACTTCCGGCGACTGTCCCTTCACCGACAGCTCGCGATAGCGGGTCTGCTCGGTCGGCAGCCGCTGGGTGGCGAAGGCCTTGTAGCCTTCCAGCAAATGCTTCGGGAATGTCATCATGACCTATGCCTAACCATAGAGCCCGGGAACGAACAAGCCTTTCGAATAGGCATGCCAAGTGCTATCGGCTCAGGTCATAAGAGAGACGAGGAAACTGGAAGGAACGATCGCATGACCCGCCCGCGCCGCAGCCATCTGTTCATGCCCGGCTCCAACCCCCGCGCGCTGGAAAAGGCGCGGAATCTGGCCGCCGACGGCCTGATCCTCGATCTCGAAGACTCCGTCGCCCCCGAGGCCAAGGCGGTGGCCCGCGACGGGATCGCCGCCGCGATCGCGGCCAAGGGGTTCGGCAAGCGCGAGGTCCTGATCCGCACCAACGGCCTCGACACGCCCTGGTGGGCCGATGACGTCGCGATGGCCGCAAAGGCTTCGCCCGACGGCATCCTGGTTCCAAAAGTTTCAAGCATCGAAGATCTCGACGCCATCGGCCGCCGTCTCGCCGAACTCGGTGCCGCGCCCACCGTCAAGGTCTGGGCCATGATCGAGACCGCGCGCGCCGTGCTGCACGCCGAGGAGCTGGCCGCCGCCGGCCGCGATCCCAAAACGCGGCTCTCCGGTTTCGTGTTCGGCCCGAACGACATCTCGCGCGAGACGCGCATCCGGATGCTGCCCGGCCGCGCCGCGATGATCCCGATGATCACCCATTGCATCCTTGCGACGCGCGCCCATGGCCTCGAGATTCTCGACGGCCCCTACAGCGACATCGCCAATTCCGACGGCTTCGCCACCGAATGCGCGCAGGGCCGCGACCTCGGCTTCGACGGCAAGACGCTGATCCATCCCTCGCAGATCGACGCCTGCAACGCGATCTTCACCCCGCCGGAGGAGGAAGTCGCACGCGCCCGAAAGATCATCGCGGCGTTCGAATTGCCGGAGAACGCCGCGCGCGGCGCGATCCGTCTGGATGGTGCGATGGTGGAGCGCCTGCACGCCGACATGGCCAGGCGCACGATCGAGATCGCGGATGCAATCGCAGCGATGGGGAAGGGCTAGAGCGTACACCTAAGAGTGCCGTATCGGCTCTTCTGATGCCGAGGGGGGATGAGGTGACTCTGCAAGAATTGCTCTTGTCTCGACAGAACTGGTCGGAGACGGAAACGATCTACATGGTCCAGCCGTGGAGCTGTAGCGCCGAAGTCCTTGTTTCGAGTGAATCCCCTGACACCGCCGATCCGGTCTTCCGAGCCGGCACGCGGTATGATTATTTTCTTGAGGGCTTCATCGCGCGCGACTTCCTTGATGACATCGGCGCACCAGGAGCGGATGTTAGCGAAGCGGCTTGTGAACGACTGATCCGCTACGCCGTGAATGACGCATGATTTCCGGGGCGCATCGGCTATCGAGCACCTAGCGCAATCTCGCGCCAGGAGGAAGTCGCCCGCTCAGTCGGAGGCGACCATGGCCCTTTCCCGGAACGGCCTATCGGCAGGATGCGGCGCCGCCAATTCCTGGCAATACATCCGATCGATCTTGCGCTGCATGAGCGCATAGCAATCGCATGCGATCCTCTCGAGCCGCCCCCGATGGATCTCGACAAACCCGCGCCGCTCGGACGGGATGGCGCCGGCCTCGCGCAGCTTGCTCATCGTCAGGGTCACTGTCGTCCGCCGCACCCCGACCAATTGCGCCAGCGCCTCCTGCGTCACCGGAAGCAGGTCCTCGGGAACGCGGTCGTGAAGCTGCAGGAGCCACCGCGCCATGCGGCCATCCACCCGGTGCAGCGCGTTGCAAGCGGCGACGTGCTGGAGCTGCAACAGCACGGCGCGGGCGTGGACCTGCACGACATTCCTGATGGCTGCGCTTTGCGCATGGGCAGCGCGAAATTTGGCGGCGGAGATCACCGATGCAGTGCCGGCTACGCGGGCAATCGCGGTCACCGATGAAGGCGACGGGCCGAGCACGGAGAACGAGGCCAAAGCGCCCTCCCGTCCCATCAAGGTGGTCGCGACCGTTTGCCCGTCCGGCATATCGAGCATGAAGGCGATTGCGCCGCTATGGGGAAAATAGACCGGGTCGAGCTCATCGCCCGATCGCACCAGGACGGCATCGGGTTCGAACGAGACCTTCTGGAAGTGGGGCGTGAGCAAACCGAGGTCCGCCGGCGGCAACGCCGCCAAGAGCCGGTTCCCGATCTCCTTGCGTTGGGCGGTCACGATATTCGTTTGTGGACGAGCCCCCAATGAACGACTGTATCCATCGATTCCATTTGCCATAATTGTCCAAAGTATGAATTGCCGAATGCAATCATCCAAACAGAGCCAATAGTCGAGATCAAGCACGGACTATTGCGGAGAGCTTTCCGGCCTCCTCGCCGCGCGAACAGGATGTTGCATACATCATACTATTGGCGCCCGTCGCCACGCGGCGAAGTGCCCACAAGGTGGGAGCTCTGCTGTGCGCCGCTATCGGCGGTCCGGCAGATGGTCGAGGTCTTTCCCGGTGAGGGTAGCGCTGGCGAGATCGCGGCCGCACTGTCCCTTGTGACTGCAGAGCGGGACAGAACCGCTCCATGTCGCGCGCGACAGCAGCGGCTGCGCGCGTCGGGACAATCAATTTTCGATCACCGCGGCGCGAGGTCGGCGCGGTCGAGCGACTCCAGCGTCGCGGCGTTGGCGCAATAGCCGTGATAGTTCTCCGCGGCGGTGCCCTCAGTGAGATCGCGGCCGCACTCTCCCTTGTGATTGCAGAGCGCGCAGACCCGCTCCATGTCGCGCAGCAGCAGCGGCTGTGCGCGGCCGAGCCCCTCGGCACTGATGCCGAGCTGTTCCAGCATCTTCGGCAGCTCGTCCGCGGCATGCTTGCCGTGGCGGACCAGCTCTTCGAGATCATCAGGCGCGATCCTGAGATCGCTCGCGATGCGGTCGAAATCGGCGCGGTCGAGCTGCCGCATCTCGTTCATCTCGCGGCGATGCTTCAGCCAGTTTGCGAAGGACTCGATGAGGTCCTGAACGATGGGATAAGGCCTGCTTGCGGTGCTCATGCGAGGCTCCGTTGGGATCGTGGAATTGGAGCCAGATTAGGCACAATGGTGCAGGAGCGCGTTGCGCTGGATCAAATTGAGAAGCGATCAAGGTCGTGTCCCGGACGCGCTGCAGCGTGCAACGCTGCTGCGCAGAGCCGGGACCCAGTAATCCGGCGTGATGGGTCCCGGCTCTGCGGAGCGGCACTTCGCGCCGCACCGCGTCCGGGACACGCGACGAGAGCTACGCAAATCTCTCCGCCGCCCAGGCATACAGGCTGCCCGGAATCGGCTTCTCGCCGCCGCGGCCCTTTGGCGAGATGTGCAGGCCGATGATCTCGGGGTTGGTGACGAGGCCGAGATAGCTCGTGGGATCGAAGAACAGCTTTGGCTCGGCATGCACGGCATAGAACGACTGCTTCGGCAGCGCGTTCTGCAATTCGCCGGTGCGGCGCGCGAGCGCGGTGAGTGCCGCGGGGCCGTAGATCGCGACGCGAATATCCGAGAGCCGGTTCGAACCGCCGCGCAGGCGGCGCATCATGAAGGTGATGCGGTGGCGGACCGAGAGCCAGTTCGGCGTCAGCTCCTCCTGCTCCATCAGCTCTTCAAAGGCGGCAACGATGCCGTGGTCGGGCGGCAGGTAGATCACGGAATTGCCGAGCTGGCGTGGCCGCTCCCAGGCGAAATAGGGTTTTGCCGGATCGATCTCGGCGGGCTTGAGCAGCAGCACGTCGGCATCGAGCCAGAGGCCGAGCCCCTTCGCCATCAGCTTCATGCGGAAGAAGTCGCTGAACTGCAGCGTGGTCCAGTCGCGCCAGCTGCCGTCGGGCTGCGGCGGCCGCAGCCGCTCCGAGAACGCGTGCGGCAGGATCGCTTCGGCCTCGGCGTTCGCGACGCCCGCCGGCAGGCCGGGAATGGGGTCGAAGCTGTAGACCGTAACCTTGTGGCCGGCCGCGAGCTGCGAGCGCAGACAGGTCTGGCGCAGTGCGTCCATCGGGCCATGCCAGAAGGTGACGATCTCGGGCAGCATGCAGCGAAGCTATAGGAGACGAGCGGGGCAAAGAAAAAGCCCCGGCGCTTGCAACGCCGGGGCTCGGACGAAAACTTACGATCAGGCCCAGGCGCGCTCGCGCTTGAGCTTCTCTTCATAGGTGTCGATCGAGGTCTTCTTCTCCATGGTGAGACCGATGTCGTCGAGGCCGTTGATCAGGCAGTGCTTGCGGAACGGATCGATCTCGAACTTGACCTTGCCGCCGTCGGGACCGCGGATCTCCTGGTTCGGCAGGTCGATCGTCAGCGTCGCGTTGGCGCCGCGCTCGGCGTCGTCGAACAGCTTGTCGAGGTCTTCCTGCGAAACGCGGATCGGCAGAATGCCGTTCTTGAAGCAGTTGTTGTAGAAGATGTCGCCGAACGAGGTCGAGATCACGCAGCGGATGCCGAAGTCGAGCAGCGCCCAGGGCGCATGCTCGCGGCTCGAGCCGCAGCCGAAATTGTCGCCGGCCACCAGTACCTTCGCATTGCGATAGGCGGGCTGGTTGAGGACGAAATCCGGGTTCTCGCTGCCGTCGTCCTTGTAGCGCTGCTCGGAGAAGAGCCCCTTGCCAAGGCCGGTGCGCTTGATGGTCTTGAGGTACTGCTTCGGAATGATCATGTCGGTGTCGACATTGATGATCTTCAGCGGCGCCGCGACGCCTTCCAGCGTGGTGAACTTGTCCATGGTTGCGCTTTCCCGGGTAGGTCTGGGGGAACCGCTATTTATCGCGATCGGGGCGGGAATCCTAGGCCGAATTCGGCAGATCTAGTCTGCCTTAGCCTCAATCGCGGCCATATCGTCGTCCGAGAGACCGAAATGGTGGCCGATCTCGTGGATCAGGACGTGGCGGACGATATGGCCGAGGCTTTCGTCGTGCTCGGCCCAGTAGTCCAGGATCGGGCGGCGGTAGAGCCAGACCATGTTGGGCAGCCGCGCCACGTCGCCAAGACTCTGCTGGGGCAGGCCGACGCCCTGGAACAGGCCGAGCAGGTCGAACTCGCTCTCGCATTCCATCTCGTCCAGGACCTCGTCGGTCGGGAAGTCGTCGACGCGGAGAATCACGCCCTCGCAGAGCTTGCGAAATTCCGCCGGCAGGCGGTCGAAGATGTCATGGGCCGTCGCTTCCATTTCGGCCAGCGAGGGCGCTTTCAATTCCGTCCACATGAGACCGTCATAGCGCGGGTTCCGCGGCGATGCATCCCGCTTTATAGGATCGGGGCGTTGACGCCGCGCGCGAAAACGAGGAGCGTACGGCGCATCAAGGGGTTGGCTCAGGTCGGTGGTGATGTGATGCGGGCGGGAACAGCAGTACCGGTTCTACTGTGCATGGGGTTGTTTTCGACTTTTTTTGTCGGCGCGAAGGCCAATGCCCAGGCGCAGATGGCTGCTCCCGAGATCCGGCTGGCCCAGGCGGTCTCGCCCGACGACGTCCCTCCACCGCGCCGGCGGCCCCCGGCGCGCCTGCGCGTCACGCCCTATTACACCCCTGATGGCGTCTATCCCCGCTACAATCCCGGTCCCGACGCGGTCCGCGAATGCAACGTCGCCTATGTGCAGGAACACAGGCCCAGCGGCACAGTAATCACGCCGCATATGAGCTGCTACTGGCGCCGGGGCTGACGCCGGCAGCGCGGAGGCCTCGTGAGGGTCATCATGGCGAGATGGATTGCACTGGCCGCATTTGCCGTCGCGCTTGCCGCCGGCCTGCCTCGCGCTTCTGCGGCACACAGGGTGACGGTGCCGGAGGCCTCGGCGGGGATCGCGGTTTTCGATGCGCGGCGACACGTGCGAACCTCTGACATCGTGCGGCCTGCCGTGCGCCGTGATCCACGCTATTACGCGCGCCCGGCCTATTATCGTCCCTATCCCTACGCCGTGCCCGCCCCCTTCGTGTTCGGCTACGGGCCGTTCTGGTGATCCGCTAACCGGCCGGCGCAAATCCCTTCACCAGCAGCACCGTCGCCTGCGCCCCCGCCTTGCGGTCGCGCGAGATGTCTTCGTATTCGGGCGAGTTCGAGAAGGCGAGGAATGCCGCCTCGTCGGGAAACGACATCATGACGAGCTTGTCGTGCGGCCATGCGCCCTCGAGCACGCGCGGATGTTCATCGGCGGCGAGCAGCCGCCCGTTGTACTTCCTGAACACGTCAAAGAACCGCGCCTGATAGCGGTCATAGGCAGCGCGGTCAGTCATCTTCAATTGCGCAATCGCGTAGACCGTCATCGCAAGAATTCCTTCGCAATCTTGTAGCCCGGATGGAGCGTAGCGAAATCCGGGAATTTCGTGCGGCGTGTGACACCATTCCCGGATTGCGCTGCGCTTCATCCGGGCTACGGCGTCGTGCCGCTCGGAAACCTCGTCTATTCATAACGCGTTCACGTCGCTGTCCGTAATTTAATCTCGGGAGCGACTGCAAATGAACAGCGGCGGCGCGAGACGTTGCGCCGCAATGCCGCTGTCCACATTCAGGGAGAATTCCATGCCGAGGAGTTTGGGTCTCAGGGCAAGCCCGATGCGCTTGCTCGGGATTGCGGCTGCCGCGACGCTGATGCTGACGGCCGGGACGGCGCGCCGCGCCGAAGCGCTCAGCTTGATCAATCCGGCGACGTCACCCGCGACGAAGGCCGCGGCCGACGACCTCGTCACGCAGGTCCGGCATGGCGGCGGCGGACATGGTGGTGGCGGACATTTTCACGGCGGCGGTGGCTTCCGCGGTGGCGGCGGACATTTCGGCGGATTCCGCGGCGGCGGCTTTCATGGCGGCGGCTTCCGCGCCGCGCCGGCCTTCCACGGCGGCGGTATTCGCTACGGCGGATTTCGTCATTACGGCGGCTACCACCGCCACTGGGGCTATCGCCCCCATTTCGGCTATCGCCACTTCCACCGGCGCTATTATTACGGCGGCTACTATCCCTACTACCACTATCCGCGCCGCTGCCGGATCATCTGGACCTATTACGGCCCGCGCCGTATCTGCCGCTGGCACCATTGGCGCCGCTGGCACAACCCGTACCGCTATTGGTAAGCACGATCGAAATGAAGAGGGCGCCGTGACGGCGCCCTTTGTTCATCCGGTCATTACAGCCAATCCTTCAGCTTCCACGACGAAGCCTTCCACCGCATCAGGTTCTCGACCTTCCACTGCCGAAACATCGCCGGCGGCCAGCGGCTGAGCTTTGAGGTCTCCTCGACCTCGGGCTTCGCGACGATGCGAAGCGGCGCGGCGCGCCGCCGGTGCTGGCGCGTCGCCTCGCTGATCAGATCGACATATTCGGGCTTGTTGGCCATGGCTTTGCGTCCTCGCGAACCGTCGCGAGGACGCAGTGTCGTTGCGGGCGATTAACGGCGCTTTGCCGCGATCGCTACAATTGCAGGAACCGGCTTACCGCCAGTCCCGGACGTCGACGAAGTGACCCGCGATCGCGGCAGCCGCCGCCATTGCCGGCGACACCAGATGCGTGCGGCCCTTGAAGCCCTGGCGGCCCTCGAAGTTGCGGTTCGAGGTCGAAGCGCAGCGCTCTTCCGGCTTCAGCTTGTCCGGGTTCATGGCGAGGCACATCGAGCAGCCCGGCTCGCGCCATTCGAAACCGGCCTTGATGAAGATCTTGTCGAGCCCCTCGGCCTCGGCCTGCTCCTTCACGATGCCGGAGCCCGGCACCACCATGGCGTTGACGTTCGCTGAAACGGTCTTGCCTTCAGCAATCTTCGCTGCCGCGCGCAGGTCCTCGATGCGGCCGTTGGTGCAGGAGCCGATGAAGACGCGGTCGAGCTTGATGTCGGTGATCTTCGTGCCCGCGGTCAGGCCCATATATTTCAGCGCGCGGTGCTTGGAGATGCGCTTGGCCTCGTCCGCGATCTTGTCGGGATCGGGCACGATGCCGGTGACCGAGATGACGTCCTCTGGGCTCGTGCCCCAGGTCACGATCGGCGGCAGTTTTGCTGCATCGAGGCGCAGCTCGTGGTCGAAATGCGCGCCTTCGTCGGAACGCAGCTTCTCCCAGTAGCGCATCGCCGCGTCCCACGCCGCGCCCTTCGGCGACTTCGGACGGTCGCGCAGGAAGTCGTAGGCCTTCTGGTCGGGTGCAACCAGGCCAGCGCGCGCGCCGCCTTCGATCGACATGTTGCAGACCGTCATGCGGCCTTCCATCGAGAGCGCGCGGATCGCATCGCCCGCGTATTCCAGCACGTAGCCGGTGCCGCCCGCGGTGCCGATCTCGCCGATGATGGCCAGGATGATATCCTTGCCGGTCACGCCGTCGGGCAATTTGCCGTCGACGGTGACGCGCATGTTCTTGGCCTTCTTCTGGATCAGCGTCTGCGTCGCCAGAACGTGCTCGACCTCGGACGTGCCGATGCCGTGCGCAAGCGCGCCGAACGCGCCATGCGTCGAGGTATGGCTGTCACCGCAGACGATGGTGGTGCCGGGCAGGGTAAAGCCCTGCTCGGGGCCGATGACGTGGACGATGCCCTGGCGCTTGTCGAACTCGTTGTAATATTCGATGCCGAATTCCTTGGCGTTCTCGGCCAGCGCCTTGATCTGCTCGATGCTCTCAGGATCGGGGTTCGGCTTGGTGCGATCGGTGGTCGGCACGTTGTGGTCGACGACCGCGAGCGTCTTCTCGGGTGCGTGGACCTTGCGGCCCGTCGCGCGCAGGCCTTCGAACGCCTGCGGCGAGGTCACCTCGTGGACCAGGTGACGGTCGATATAGAGCAGGCAGGTGCCGTCGTTGGCTTCGTGCACCAGATGGTCGTTCCAGATCTTGTCGTACAGGGTGGTCGGCTTGGACATGAGCTTGAGCTCCGGGAATGTTATGAAAGCGGATTGCGCGCCTCGCGCGCGGGCAACAAAATCGTCAGCGCAGCTTTTAGGCTGCGCGCGTAAGCTCTGACGTTGCCGAGGTCGCGAAGCGTCCGAAGAACCGGCCAGGCAGCCGCGAGCGATCGTCGATGACGATGCGCCGGACAGGTGCGAAGCTGGTCAGATCTGGAAACATTCCAAGAATATATAGCAGGCCGAATTGGAATCGCGAGTGGTTTCAAATGCCCGCCAACGCGCGCCATGCATGCCCCTCATCCTGAGGAGCGCGCTCTTGGCGCGCGTCTCGAAGGATGAAGGCCCGGCTGGTGGCCTCGCCCTTCGAGACGCGCGTTCCGCGCTCCTCAGGGTGAGGGACGGGCACCTTGCGCGCCGCACTGACGCAACAAAAAAAGCGCGGAGCCGAGCCCCGCGCTTTCGAAAGACTTGCCTGGTGGCGAAGCTTACTCGCCGACGGCGGCCTGGCGGTCCTGCTTCTCGACGATGCGGGCCGACTTGCCGCGAAGGTTGCGGAGATAATAGAGCTTGGCGCGACGCACCTTGCCGCGGCGCACCACCTTGATCGAGTCGATCATCGGGGAGAGCAGCGGGAATACGCGCTCGACGCCCTCGCCATAGGAGATCTTGCGAACGGTGAAGCTCTCGTTGAGGCCACCGCCGGAACGGCCGATGCAGACGCCTTCATAGGCCTGCACGCGGGTGCGGTCGCCTTCGACGACCTTCACGTTGACGATCACGGTGTCGCCGGGGGCGAATTCCGGAATCTCCTTGGTGGCGGAGAGCTTCTCGAACTGCTCTTTTTCAAGCTGTTGGATCAGGTTCATGGGGTAATCTCCATCGGCGCGCCCAGCCGCAGATCGGGGGCTGCGCGAAATTCGTCTATCCAGCTATTGCGGATTTGGCCGCTCCTATAAGGCAAGCCGGAGCGTTTGTCACCCGTCTGTCTTGTTTTTTGGCGTTTTTTGGCGACGGGGCCGATTCGGGGGCTTGGGTGGGATTTGGGCCCATAAATCCGGCCGCCGGGCCTCTGTCAGGGCCTCGGATTGCGCCCGGCGCCAGCTGGCAACCTTGGCGTGGTCCCCGGAGGTCAGGATTTCCGGGATCGGGACCCCCTCGAACAGCTGGGGGCGGGTATATTGGGGATATTCGAGCAGGCCGTCGGAGAAGCTTTCCTCGGTTCCCGAGGCTTCCTTGCCCATCACCCCCGGCAGCAGCCGGACGCAGGCGTCGATCAGGGCCAAAGCTGCGATTTCGCCCCCTGAGAGCACGTAATCGCCGATCGAGACCTCCTCCAGGCCCCTCCCGTCGATCACCCGCTGGTCGATCCCCTCGAACCGCCCGCAGACGATCAGCGGCCCCGGGCCCTGGGCGAGCTCCATGACGCGGGCCTGGGTCAATGGCCGACCCCTGGGGCTCATCAGCAGACGCGGCCGCTCAGGCCCGATCTCTGCAGCATCGATGGCAGCCGCCAGAACATCCGCCCGCAGCACCATGCCCGGGCCGCCACCCGCAGGGGTGTCGTCGACGCTGCGATGGCGGTCGGTGGCGGAGGCCCGGATGTCCCGCGCCTCGATCTCCCAGAGCCCGGCGGCGAGCGCCCGGCCCGCCAGGCTCACGCCAAGCGGCCCCGGAAACATCTCCGGAAACAGCGTCAGCACCGTTGCGCGCCAGGGTGAGGGGGACGTCATCGGATCTCAGTTCTCGTCGTCCCGGCGAAGGCCGGGACCCATAGCCATCGCACTCAATTGTGCGACGGCTGGAGCTACCAGCTTAGCCAAAACCACGACTTGTGGTTATGGGTCCCGGCTTTCGCCGGGACGACTCGCGGAAGGGGTCTCGTCCTCGTCCCGATCGCCCTCGATCTCCTGCGGCAGCGCGATCACGACACGGCCGCCTTTGAGGTCGACCTCCGGCACCACCGCATTCGAAAACGGCAGCAGCATCGTCGCGCCCTTGAGCGGTGCGATCTCGATGATGTCGCCGGCGCCGAAATTATGGATCGCGAGCACGCGGCCGAGCGCATCGCCATCCGTGGTGACAGCGGCGAGCCCGATCAGATCGGTGTGGTAATATTCGTCCTCGTCCGTCGCGGGCAGTTTTTCACGCGGGACGTAGAGCTCGATGCCGTTGAGGCGCTCGGCCTCATCGCGGGTCGTGACGCCCTTGAACGTCGCGACCAGATGGTCTTTCGCCTCGCGCGCCGTCGCGACCTCGAACTGGCGCTTGCCGTCCTTGGCGAGCAGCGGACCGTAGTGCTTCACGGCAAACGGATCTTCGGTGAAGGTCCATAGTTTGACCGCACCGCGCACACCATGCGCGGCGCCGATCCGCGCGACGCAGACCAGCGCCGACATGATCTAGCCTTAGCCCTTGGCGGCGGCTTCGGCCTGCGCCTTGCGCTCCTTGCGCGGCACGGCCTTCTCGGGGTTGTTGCGCGCTTCGCGCTTCTTGACGCCGGCAGCATCGAGGAAGCGCATCACGCGGTCCGACGGCTGCGCGCCCTTGGCGAGCCAGGACTTCACCTTGTCCATGTCGAGCTTCAGGCGGGTCTCGTTGTCCTTCGGCAGCAGCGGGTTGAAATAGCCGAGACGCTCGATGAAGCGGCCGTCGCGGGGGAAGCGCGAATCGGCGACGACGACGTGATAGACGGGACGCTTCTTGGTGCCTGCACGGGCGAGGCGGATAACGACGGACATCTAGTTCTCCTTCAAAGTACGTTTTGTTCGGTTGATTGGTATTCCGCGCCACGCGAGACCGGTGCGATCCCCCGCGACGAATTCCTCATTTCTTCTTGCCCGGGAAACCGCCGAGGCCCGGCAGCGTCGGCTTGCCGCTCAGCCCGGTCAGGCCGGGAAGGTTGGGCAGGCCGCTGCGAAGACCGGGCGGCAGATCCTTCGGCAGATTCGGAAGGCCACCGCCGCCGGCCTGCATCTTCTCCTGCATCGCCTTCATCTCTTCCGGAGAGGGCATCTTCATGCCGCCGCCAAAGCCCATCGCCTGCGCGATGCCCGCGAGCGGGCCGCGCTTGCCCGAGCCCATGGCCTTCATCACGTCGGCCATGTTCCGGTGCATCTTCAAGAGCTTGTTGACGTGCTCGACGCTCTGGCCGCTACCGGCCGCGATGCGCTTCTTGCGGCTTGCCTTGAGCAGGTCGGGATGACGGCGCTCGTCACGCGTCATGGAATCGATGATCGCGACCTGGCGCTTCAGGATCTTGTCGTCGATGCCGGCCGCCGCGATCTGGTTCTTCATCTTGGAGATGCCGGGCATCATGCCCATCAGCCCGCTGATGCCGCCCATGTTCGACATCTGCAACAGCTGCTCGCGCATGTCGTTGAGGTCGAACTGACCCTTGCGCATGCGCTCGGCGGTGCGCGCGGCCTTCTCGGCGTCGATATTGGCGGCGGCGCGTTCGACCAGCGAGACCACGTCGCCCATGCCGAGGATGCGGCCGGCAATACGATCGGGGTGGAAATCCTCCAGCGCATCGGTCTTTTCACCGGTGCCGATCAGCTTGATCGGCTTGCCGGTGACCGCGCGCATCGACAGCGCAGCGCCGCCGCGGCCGTCGCCGTCGACGCGGGTCAGCACGATGCCGGTGAGGCCGACGCGCTGATCGAACGAGCGCGCGAGGTTTACCGCGTCCTGGCCGGTGAGGCTGTCGGCAACCAGCAGCACTTCGTGCGGATTGGCCGCCGCTTTGATCGCCGCGGCTTCCGCCATCATCTCTTCGTCGAGCGTGGTGCGGCCGGCGGTGTCGAGCAGCACGATGTCGTAGCCGCCGAGCTTGCCGGCTTCGAGCGCGCGCTTCGCAATCTGCGGCGGCTGCTGGCCCGCCACGATCGGCAGGGTCGGAATGTCGAGGTCGCGGCCGAGCACGGCCAGCTGCTCCATCGCCGCCGGGCGATAGACGTCGAGCGAGGCCATCAGCACCTTGCGCTTGTCGCGCTGGACCAGGCGGCGGGCGAGCTTCGCGGTGGTGGTGGTCTTACCGGAGCCCTGGAGACCGACCATCATGATCGGCACCGGGGGCACGGAATTGACGTCGATGGTCTGGCCTTCGGCGCCGAGCGTGTTGATCAGCTCGTCATGGACGATCTTGACCACCATCTGGCCGGGCGTGACCGACTTGACCACGGTGGCGCCGATCGCCTGCTCGCGCACGCGCTCGGTGAAGCTGCGCACGACCTCGAGCGCAACGTCTGCCTCCAGCAGCGCGCGGCGCACTTCGCGCATCGCGGCGTCGACGTCCTTTTCGGTCAGCGCACCGCGCCCCGTCAGACGATCGAGAATGCCACCAAGCCGTTCCGACAGATTGTCGAACAATGCCGTTGTCCTTGTCCTGCTCGCCAGAATGGCGATCTTCCAAACACCTTTGCGCCCGAGGGCGCATAGCGCTGTCGGGCGTTGACCTCCGGCCTCGAGGGCCGGTCGGCGGGTCGAAAAGAAAGCCTTTCCGAGAAAGTGGCGGGGTTAAACGCCGCTCCCGCCTAAAAGTCAAGGAAAGTTAGGGTACCGGGACGCCTTTGGTAAGATAAGACTCTGAAAATAGGTCATTTTTGACGATGGGTTCCTTTTCCGGCGGCCCCGCCCATATAGCCGGTGATGTCTTGCCACCCCGACCAACCCTAGAAGCCCGCCCGTGCCGGTCACCCGCCGCCGCCTTTTCGGACTGCTTGCCGGAGCCGGTGCCCTGGTCGGCGTCCCCTCCCTCTGGATGTCCCGCATGAAGACCTATGACGGACCCGCCTCCGACCATTTCAACGGCCTGCACTTCTTCGATCCGGACGGCGCGCCGCCAAAATCGCTTCGCGAGGTGCTGCGCTGGCAGTTCAGCGGCAAGCGGCAGCGGGCGACCTGGCCGGACTGGGTTCCGAGCCCCCATGCCGACACCCCGCCGGCGCGGGTCGACGGCGACAAGGTGCGGCTCTCCTTCGTCGGCCACGCCAGCTGGCTGATCCAGGCCGGCGGCGTCAACATCCTGGTCGATCCCGTCTGGTCCTCGCGGGTCTCGCCGGTCGCCTGGGCCGGGCCGAAGCGGCACAACGATCCCGGCGTCGCCTTCGAGAAGCTGCCGAAGATCGACGTCGTGCTGGTCTCGCACGGCCATTACGATCATCTGGACATGGCGACGCTGTCGCGCCTCGCGAAGAATTTTGGCCCGCGCGTGGTGACCCCGCTCGGCAACGATGTGACGATGCGCGGCGTCGATCCCACGATCAGGGCGGAAGCGTTCGACTGGCACGACCGCGTCGAGCTCGGCGAAGGCGTCGCCGTGCATCTGGTGCCGACCCGGCACTGGACCGCGCGTGGCCTGTTCGACCGCAACAAGGCGTTGTGGGCGAGCTTCGTATTGGAGACGCCGGCCGGGAAAATCTACGTGGTCTGCGATTCCGGCTATGGCGATGGCCGGCATTTCCGCCGCGTCGCCGAGAAGCACGGGGCCCTACGCCTCGCCATCCTCCCCATCGGCGCCTACGAGCCGCGCTGGTTCATGCGCGACCAGCACATGAACCCGGAAGATGCGGTGAAAGCGCTGACCGATTGCGGCGCCGAGGCCGCGCTCGGGCATCACCACGGCACGTTCCAGCTCACGGACGAAGCGATCGATGCGCCGGCCAAGGCGCTGGTCGAAGCGCTCGATGCGGCGAAGATTCCGCAGGAGAAGTTCGTGGCGATGAAGCCGGGGCAGGTGGTGGAGATTTAGGTCGTGTATCCATAAACCCGGCGGCGTGATGCGACGAAGGCAATGTCCGCTTTGCTCCGGCGACAAGTTCGTGCGGCTCTGCGCCGTTGAACCAGAAAGCCCCTGACGCAACAAAACACCATGAATTTCTTTCGGTCGGAAGACCTTGATCGATCGACGGACGGAGCCGACCTGTGGGATTTTTGCTGAGAATTGTGCTCGCAACCGCTCTTGTGAACCTTGCTCCAGCCGTCGCCCGGGCGAAGGACGCCGTCGCTTCTCCTGCCTTGCAGAAGGAATTCGATGGCTTCATCGAGAAGTTTCGCGCGGCGCTGAAGGCAAACGATTCCGTCGCCGTCGCCGGTATGACACGATTGCCGTTCATGAACGACAACGCAATTCGCGACGCCGCGCAATTTGGCGCCAAGACCTATCGGACCTCGTTCACGGCAAAAAATCGCGCGTGTATCCAGCGCGGCAAGGCCGTCTACGATCGCGATGATTATAAGAACGACAGTTACTTCATCTTCTGCGGCGAGCTCATCTTCGTCTTTACCAAGACGCCGGCGGGGTTCCTTTTTACTGATATCAGCGCGAATGATTGATTAGGTGTTGCGGCGATGCGCCTCTTACGAAAGAGGCTACTGCCCCTGCTTGATCGCCCAGCTCACATTCACCGTCACCGACAGCGTCTCCTCGCCCGGCGCAACCGCGGCGGGCGCAGCCATCGGGGCCTTGTCCATCCGCGTCCTAAACAGCGGCACCGGGCCACCGCCTTCGGAGACGCTGAGCGGCGTGCCAAGCGTCACGCCGGTGGCCTTCGCATAGATCTCCGCCTTGCGCCGCGCGTCGGCCACCGCCTGCTCGCGCGCGTCGTCGAGCAGCTTTGAGGCCTGCGTCACCTCGAAGGAGATGTTGCCGATGTCGTTGGCGCCGGCGCTGACCAGCGTATCGATGATGGTGGCCACCTTGGTCACGTCGCGGATCTTCACGGTGACGCGGTTGGAGGCGCGGAAGCCGACGACAGGCGAGGCGCCGGTGGATTTGTTCTGGCCGTATTGCGGCTGCAGCGACAGCCGCGAGGTCTGGTAGTCCTTCTCGGCGATGCCGGCGCCCTTCAGCGCCAGCAGCACCTTGCCCATCGCGGCGTTGTTGGCATCGGAGGCCTCCTTCGCCGTCTTGGCGTCGTTGGCGACACCGGCGTCGAGTTGCGCGAGATCAGGTGCCGCGGACACGGAGGCTTCGCCGCTCACCGAGATCGCGGCGGGAAAATCGTCGGCGCGCGCGGGTGCGGCCAGCAAAGTGGTGGCAAGGACGGCGGCGAGTACGGCAGGCTTTTTCATCAGTCTCACTTCAGCGGCACGAAAACATTGATCACGAGCTTGTCCTCCGCCGTCTTCAGGGGATCGGTGAGGTATTCCTCGATGAAGGTGTCCTTGGCTTCCAGTCTCTTGTCGTCGAGGTGATTGGTGATCGCCTCATAGGTGTTGTCCATGTTGTCGTAGGAGCCGCGATGGACGAATTTCAGTGCCTTGCCCTCCGGCGATTTGCCGACGCTCATGTCCTTGGGCAGGTTCTTCGGGTCCTGCTCGACCGGGATCTCGGCGAGGAAGGTGAAGCCGGTGTCATCCGTCGAGGTGTAGACGATCATCGAATTGCCGGCGTGCTTGATGCCCTGCTTGTCCAGCAGCGTGTTCAGCGCCTTGAAGGCGTCGATCAGCGTGTCGAAGGCGGAATCCCAATTGGCAGTGCCCTTGACCATCACGACCTTCTTCGGCTCCAGCGTGGTCTCGAGGCCGAAGGGGTCGGCGGTCTGCACCGGGGCAGGGGTGGCGGCCGCAGCCGGCGGCGGGCTGGGCGAGGCGCTGGCTGCGGGCGCTGGCGATGCTGCAGGAGCGGGTGAGGCGCTCGCCGCAGGCGAGGGTGTTGCCGCGGGGGCGGGCGAGGCACTTGCAGCCGGAGCGGGCGAGGCCGACGGGGCCGGCGCAGGACTTGTCGAAGAGGGGCTTGTCGAAGAGGGGCTTGCCGATGCCGCCGGCGCCGGGCTCGGGGTCTGCGCCAGCGCGCTGGACAGCCCAAACGACATGGCCGCCGCCGGGATCAGCGCAGCCATAGCGAAACGACGAAAAATGTTCATTTTATTCTCCCCAGACCTTGCCCACCAAGGCCTTAACCGGGCCGCGTATCCCGGGTCGCGCGAACCGCGCCGTTCTAACACGCGAGCGCCGAATTCGTCCCATGACAGATGCGTCATGGCAGATGTCCTGCTCGGGGTGGCAAATCACTGGCCAAGCGGCCAAGGATCGCCATATAAGGCAGGCGAAATTCGGGAATTTTCATGAGCGCGCTGGCCAACCACGCATTTGCCAAGATGAACGGCATCGGCAACGAGATCGTCGTTGTCGACATGCGCGATTCCGCAGGCCGGGTGACGCCGGACGACGCCCGCGCCGTGGCGTCCGCGCAGGGCGGCGTGCCCTACGACCAGCTCATGGTGCTGCAGAAGCCGCGGCTCGACGGCACCGAGGCCTTCATCAGCATCTACAACAATGACGGCTCCGAAGCCGGCGCCTGCGGTAACGGCATGCGCTGCGTGGTCCGCCGCATCTTCGAGAAGACCGGCCAGAGCACGGCGACTTTCGAGACCGCCGCCGGCCTGCTCAATGCCTGGCAGGGTCCGGCGCCGGAGCTCTACACGGTGGACATGGGCGCGCCAAAATTCGGCTGGCAGGACATTCCGCTGGCGGAAGAGTTTCGCGACACCCGCTACATCGAATTGCAGATCGGGCCGATCGACAATCCGATCCTGCATTCGCCCTCAGTGGTGAGCATGGGCAATCCGCACGCGGTGTTCTGGGTCGACGACGTCAACGCCTACGATCTCGGGCGCTTCGGTCCGCTGCTCGAAAACCACCCGATCTTCCCCGAGCGCGCCAACATCACGCTCGCCCATATCGTCGATCGCGAGCACATCACGATCCGCACCTGGGAGCGCGGCGCGGGCCTGACCCGAGCCTGCGGTTCGGCAGCCTGCGCGACGGCGGTTGCGGCCGCGCGCCTGAAGCGCGCCGAGCGCAAGGTCGAGATCACGCTGCCCGGCGGCAAGCTCGGCATCGAATGGCGCGAGCGCGATGACCACGTGCTGATGACGGGCACGGCGACCTTCGAATTTGAGGGCAATTTCGATCCGGCGCTGTTCGCGCCGGTCGGCTGATGGCCGTCGACATCGTCACCTTCGGCTGCCGCCTCAACGCCTTCGAGGCCGAGGTGATCCGCGGCAAGGCGGAAGGCGCAGGCCTTTCCGACACCATCGTCATCAACAGCTGCGCCGTCACCAACGAGGCGGTCGCGCAGGCGCGTCAGTCGATCCGCAAGCTGAAGCGCGAGCGCCCGGAGGCGCGCATCGTCGTCACCGGCTGCGCGGCGCAGACGCAAGCTGCGATGTTCGCCGGCATGGCCGAGGTCGATCGCGTCGTCGGCAATGACGACAAGATGCGCAGCGAGGCGTGGCAGCAGACGCGTGATGCGTTCGACATCGGCGCCAGCGAAAAGATCGCCGTCAGCGACATCATGTCCGTCCGGGAGATGGCGCCGCATCTCGTCGACGGCTTTGCGACCGGCCTGCCCCGCGTGTTCGTGCAGGTGCAGAACGGCTGCGATCATCGCTGCACCTTCTGCATCATCCCGTTCGGTCGCGGCAATTCGCGCTCGGTGCCGATGGGTGCCGTGGTCGAGCAGGTGCGGGCGCTGGCCGAGCGCGGCCATGCCGAGATCGTGCTGACCGGTGTCGATCTCACCAGCTATGGCGCTGACCTGCCCGGCGCTCCCAAGCTCGGCATGCTGACCAAGCAGATCCTGCGGCACGTGCCCGAGTTGAAGCGCCTGCGCATCTCCTCGATCGATTCGATCGAGGCCGACAGCGACCTGCTCGACGCGATCACTGAGGATGCGCGTCTGATGCCGCATTTGCACCTGTCCCTGCAGTCAGGCGACGACCTGATCCTGAAGCGCATGAAGCGGCGGCACTTGCGGCACGATGCGATCGCGTTCTGCAACCAGGTCCGCCGCCTGCGCCCTGATGTCGCCTTCGGCGCCGACATCATCGCGGGTTTCCCGACCGAGACCGAGGAGATGTTCTCGCGCTCGCTCGATCTCGTCGAAGAATGCGGACTGACGTTCCTGCACGTCTTCCCCTATTCCCCGCGCCCCGGCACGCCCGCCGCGCGGATGCCGCAGGTGGCGGGTGGCGTGATCAAGGAGCGTGCGAAGCGGCTGCGCGCGGTGGGAGACGCGGCATTACGGCAGCGGTTGCAAGCCGAGATCGGCGCGACGCGCGATGTGCTGATCGAGAGCGAGGGGCAGGGCCGCACGGAGCATTATCTGCCGGTGGCGATTGCGGACGAGCGGGTGGGCAGCATCGTGCCGGTGATGATCGCCGGCAGCGATGGCGAACGGTTGACCGTATAATCCGGCTGTAGAGAGTTGCGACGCGCTGTTTCCCCAACGTCGTCCCGGCGAAGGCCGGGACCCATACCGCGTGATCTATCGATTGCTAGCGGTGCTTGTCCCAACAAAGCAGAGTAACTGGCAGCCGTAGCTTAACTGCTTCCTGTGGTTATGGGTCCCGGCCTTCGCCGGGACGACACCGAGGGTGTGGATGAGCCGTACGAAAAAGCGCGCCGCCTACGACGCCCTGACCTGCCAGAACCGCAGCGTGCGCCTTGCGTTGTCCGGCGTCATGCGCGCGTAATGCCCCTGCGCCTTGGCAAGGTCGGCCGGCTTCATCGCACCGGTCGCAAAACGGCTTTCGAGCACGGCGACCGTCGTGTCCCAGCTGAGCTGCGCCGCCTTGCACGGCACCAGTAGGCCGTCCTCGCGCAGGCTCTGCATCAGCGGGCGAATCACCTCGACGGTCGATCCGGACAACGCCGCCAGGGCCGCGGCGGTCTCCTCATAGCGCCGCTGCCTGGCGAAGCCGAGCAACGTCGCCTCGTTGAGCTGGCCGGTGGCTTTGAGATGGGCGATGGCACGCTTGGCGCCTTCGAAATCGCGAACGCCCGACATCTCGCGCTCGACGCCGACGGCGACGGCGGCGATCGCACTCTGGATTTCCTCGAACAGATGCGGCGGCGCGCGCGACAACAGGCGCGTGCGGACCACGTCCGTCGCCGAGCGCAGCAATTGGCGGCGTAGCTCCGACGGCAGGTCGACGCGGACGCCGACGCTCACGGCGAGCTCGGGATCGCTTTCGGCCTGGCCGACGATGACGGTGAATCCGCTTCCGGAGACACGCGCGCCGGGATTGGCGGCGAGCCGGCGGCTGACGCTGGGATAGCGCCGCGCCAGCAATGCGTCAGTGACGATCTCCTTCAGCCACCAGCGGCCGGCGACTGCGAGCAGATGCGGCTCGCCTTTGCTGGAGGCAATCTTGACCAGCTCGCCATCGTCGAGGCGCGCGGATTCCTGCAGCACGGGACCGGCGATGCGGATCTCGTCATTGTTGGCGAGGCGGCGGATCACGGAAGGCGGCGCCTGCGCGATCGGCGCGAGCTGCGCGCTGATCTCGGCCAGCGCCACGCGTGCGCCCATGTCGGCAATCGCACGCAGCTCGATGGTGCGGATCAGACGCTCGAGCACGTCGTCGAACAACGCGATCTGCTCGTCGCTGAAACTGCCGGCGGAGGACAGGAACAGGTCGGTGACGCGCCGCGCCGTTTCCAGGCCCTTTTCCGGCGAGCCGATCCGAAGTGCGGATTCGACCTCGTCGATGATCGATAGCTCGGCCTTGGGCATGACGCGCGGCTCGTCCTGAGCGGATTGACGGAAGCTTGTTCTAAGCGACCGTTATCATTAGAGGCGAGCCCTGAACGTTTCGTAAACCATGGCGCGGATGGCGGAGCACTGCCCTGCTCCCAGACCGGCCACCACTCCTCATCCTGAGGAGCCGCGTAGCGGCGTCTCGAAGGATGGCCGCGGGCGACAGTTGGGCCTTCATGGTTCGAGACTGCGCCGACGCGCCTCCTCACCATGAGGGTCGACACCTATTCCCCATTCCACCCGCACGCACGGAGCTTCTCGTGCATATGCGGCGGGGCCGGCGCGACCACGCGGACCGGCTCCTTGTTGCGGGAGATCGGCACCACGATCTCGCGGGAATGCAGATGCAGCTTCGGCTCGCCGAAGCGCGGGCCGTTGCCGTAAATGTTATCGCCGAAGATCGGCCAGCCGCTCTCGGCCGAATGCACGCGCAATTGATGGGTCCGCCCGGTCACCGGTTCCATGGCGAGCCAGGTGAAACCATCGCCCCGGCCCATCACCTTCCAGTTGGTGATCGCCTTCTGCCCGTCCGGATCCGGCTTCTGCCACCAGCCGCGTTCGGCATTGAGCCGGCCGAGCGGCATGTCGATGGTGCCCTCATCTTCGGCAGGGCCGCCCTCGACCACGGTCCAGTAGGTCTTGCCGATCTTGCCATGCTTGAACAGCAGGCCCAGCGAGGCGGTCGCCTTGCGATGGCGCCCGAGCACGAGGCAACCGGAGGTGTCCTTGTCCAGCCGGTGGGCCAGCACCGGCGGCCGCGGCAGGCCGAAGCGGAGCGCGTCGAAGGAATCCTCCAGATTGGCGCCGCCCTTGGGGCCGCGATGCACGGGCAGGCCGGCCGGCTTGTCGATGATCAGCATCAACCCATCGCGATGGAGCACGCGGGCCAGGATCTCGTCGGCGGTCAATGCGGGAACATCGAGCAATTGCAAGACTTTCGGTCAAGGCTTTCGTTTGCGAGCCGGAACGGCTAACACGCCACCATGAACGATACCACCTCCGAGACCCCCAAGCTGAGCTGGTGGCGCCGCCTGTCCAACGGGCTGAAGCGTACCTCGTCCTCGCTCGGGACCGCGGTCGCCGACCTCGTCACCAAGCGCAAGCTCGACCGCGCCATGCTCGACGACATCGAGGACGTGCTCTTGCGGGCCGACCTCGGGACCTCCGTCGCGGTGCGCATTGCCGATGCCGTCGGCGCAGGCCGCTACGACAAGGCGATCTCGGCGGACGAGGTCAAGGACGTCGTTGCCACCGAGGTCGAGAAGGTGCTGTCGCCGGTGGCAAAGCCGCTTGAGATCGATGTGGCCAAGAAGCCGTTCGTCATCCTCGTCGTCGGCGTCAACGGTTCCGGCAAGACCACCACCATCGGAAAGCTCTCGCAGAAATTCGCATCCGAAGGCCGCAAGGTGATGCTCGCCGCCGGCGACACGTTTCGCGCGGCCGCGATCGAGCAGCTCAAGGTGTGGGGCGAGCGGACGAAGACGCCGGTCATCGCGGGCGCGCAGGGCTCGGATTCGGCCAGTCTTGCCTTCAACGCGCTCACCGCGGCTAAGGAGCAGAGCATCGACGTGCTGCTGATCGACACCGCCGGCCGGCTGCAGAACAAGGCCGAGCTGATGAACGAGCTCGAAAAGGTCGTGCGCGTGATCCGCAAGGTGGATGACACTGCGCCGCATGCCGTGCTGCTGGTGCTCGATGCTACAGTCGGCCAGAACGCGCTGTCGCAGGTCGAGGCGTTCCATCGCACCGCCGGTGTCACCGGCCTCGTGATGACGAAGCTCGACGGCACCGCGCGCGGCGGCATTTTGGTGGCGCTTGCGGAGAAGTTCAAACTGCCGGTGCATTTCATCGGCGTCGGCGAAGGCGTCGACGATCTCGCGCCGTTTACTGCGCGCGATTTCGCCCGCGCCATCGCCGGAATCGAAAGCTGAGAATGGACAAGACCCAGCCGCATCCGCTGTTCAAGCTTGCGACCGAGCTCGGTCCGTTGCTCGTGTTCTTCTTCGTCAATGCGAAATTCAACCTGTTCGCCGCGACCGGCGCCTTCATGGTCGCGATCGTCGCGGCGATGGCTGCCTCCTATGTGGTGACGCGCCACATCCCGATCATGGCAATCGTGACCGGCGTGATCGTGCTGGTGTTCGGCACGCTGACCCTGGTGCTGCACGACGAGACCTTCATCAAGGTCAAGCCGACCATCATCTACGGTCTGTTCGCCGCGATCCTCGGCGGCGGCCTGTTGTTCGGCCGCTCCTTCATCGCCGTGATGTTCGACCAGATGTTCAACCTGACGCCGCAGGGCTGGCGTATCCTCACGCTGCGCTGGGCGCTGTTCTTTGCCGGCATGGCAGTGCTGAACGAGATCGTCTGGCGCACCCAGAGCACGGATTTCTGGGTGAACTTCAAGGTGTTCGGCGTCACCCCGATCACCATGATCTTCGCCATCGCCCAGATGCCGCTGACCAAGCGCTACGGGATCGAGCCGGCCTCGCTGGAGACCAGCGAGGCCGAAGCCGGGGATGTGCGGAAGGGGTAGGGCGAAGCGCCCCCCCAGCATACCGCTGTCATGCCCCGGCTTGACCGGGGCATCCAGTACGCCGCGGCTTCTCCGTATACGACTGACGTCTCTGGAATACCGGATCGCCCGATCAAGTCGGGCGATGACAGTTGAGCGTGTGGCACGAGCGCGCGGCGCTAGCTCCCCGCCTTCAACGCCTTCTCCATCTGCGGCAACAACACCTTCTGCAGATTGTCCGGCGTGATCGGGCCGACCAGCTTGTAGACGATGGTGCCCTCGCGCCCGACGACGAACGTCTCCGGCACGCCGTAGACGCCCCATTCGATCGAGGCGCGGCCGTTGGCGTCGACGCCGACGCGGCCGAACGGGTTGCCGTAGCGCCCGAGGAAGCGGCGCGCGTTGTCGGCGGCGTCCTTGTAGTTGATGCCGACGAGCTGGAAGCGCTTGTCTTTTGCCAGTTCGGTCAGGAGCGGCGCTTCGTCGTGACAGGGCACGCACCAGGACGCCCAGACATTGACCAGGCTGACCTGGCCCTTGAACGCAGCGGGATCGAGCCCCGGCACCGGCGTGCCGTTGTCCTGCAATCCCTCCAGCGGCGGCAGTACGGTTTGCGGCGCCGGTCGTCCGATCAGCGCGGAGGGAATCCGCGAGATATCGCCGCTGCCGAGCCGGAACCAGAACAGCACGGCGAGGCCGATGAAGGCGATCAGCGGCAGCACCATGAGGAAGGTGCGGCGCTGCGGCGGGACGGAGGTCGACTGATGGCTCATGACGCGTCCATCGCGCTGCGGCCCGAGCGGCGGGTGACGCCACTACGGTCGAGCTCGCGCAGGCGCCGGGTTTGGCTGCGATAGTCGAGCACGATCCAGCCGATCAGGATCGCGATCACGAGAGCCGCAGCGGCATAGGACGTTACGATGAAGGAGGCGTAGGGACCGAGCGACATGATCACGCCGCTCCTGTTGACGCGTTTTCCTGATGCGAAGCGGTGCCCACTTCGCTCGAAAACGCGACCCGGCTCGCCTGCATCATCTGCAGCGAGCGGACCCGGCGGCGCAGGATCTCGTTGCGCATCGCCGCCAGATGCAGCGTCACGAACAGCAGCGTGAATCCGATCGCCATCAGCAGCAGTGGAATCAGGAAGGATTTGTCGAGCGTCGAGCCGCCCATGCGCATCACCGATGCCGGCTGGTGCAGCGTGTTCCACCAGTCGACCGAGAACTTGATGATCGGAAGATTGATCGCGCCGACCAGCGTCAGCACCGCCGCGGCGCGCGCCGCGCGCGAGGGATCGTCGACCGCGCGCCACAGCGCCATCAGGCCGAGATACATCAGGAACAGGATCAGCACAGAAGTGAGACGCGCATCCCATTCCCAATAGGTGCCCCACATCGGCCGGCCCCACAGCGAGCCCGTCAGCAGCGCGAGGAAGGTGAAGCTGGCGCCGATCGGGGCTGCGGCTTTCGCCGCGACGTCGGCGAGCGGATGCCGCCACACCAGCGTGCCCAGCGAGGCGATGCTCATCACGCCCCACACGAACATCGACAGCCACGCATTGGGCACGTGGATGAACATGATCTTGACGGTCGCGCCCTGCTGGTAGTCGTCGGGCGCGTAGGCGGATTGATAGAGGCCGATGGTGAGCAGGATGACGGTCGCGGCCGCAAGCCACGGCAACACCCGCGCTGTCAGCGCGAGGAACCGCGTGGGGTTGGCGAGGTCGATCAGCGTCATGGTATCCTGATAATCACCGGTTGATGCTCACGCAATCAGCATAAAAGCGCGTCACGAAAGTTGATCGGGGTCAAGGTCAGTCCAGTCCAACTCAATCCAGCCCATGCCGCAGGCTCGCCGCCGCCGCGAAGGGCCCGACCACGAGGCTGACCAGCGACAGCGCACACAGGATCGAGAACGGCGCCCCGAACGTCATGGGACCGACGATCGCGGCCTGCGAGGCGGCAACGCCGAAGATCAGCACCGGAATCGACAGCGGCAGCACCAGCACCGCCATGAGCAGCCCGCCCCGATGCAGCGTCACCGCGAGCCCGGCGCCGATCATGCCGGTGAAGGTCAGGGCCGGCGTGCCGGCGAGCAAAGTCAGCGCCACCGCGCCGGTCGCGACCATGTCGAGGTTTAGCAACAGGCCGAGCACGGGGGTTGCGACAATCAGCGGCAGGCCGGCGGCCAGCCAATGCGCCAGCGCCTTGGCCGCGCAGGCGAGTTCCAGCGGGGTCCGGCTCATCGTGATCAGGTCGAGCGAGCCGTCCTCATGGTCGGCCATGAACAGCCGGTCGAGGGTGAGCAGGCTCGCCAGCAGCGCGCCGAGCCAGAGGATCGCCGGCCCCAGCCGCGACAGCAGCGCCAGGTCCGGCCCGACCGCGAACGGCATCAGGACCACCACGGTCAGGAAGAACAGCACCCCGATCAAGGCCCCGCCGCCGACGCGGAGCGCGATCCTGATGTCCCGGCGGATCAGGGCGGCAAGGGCGGTCATGGGGCGCTCCCATCGTGCCGCAAAGGCGGTGTGCTCCCTCCCCCCTTGCGGGGGAGGGCGGGGGAGAGGGGTAGCCCAGGAAATGGTGCGCGTTGGGTCAGAACAGGACTTGGACCGAACGAGAGAATCCCCGTGTGGCACCCCTCTCCCTGACCCTCCCCCGCAAGGGGGGAGGGAACGGAGAGGCCGGCGCCTGGCCGCTTGGAAAGCTGAGGGTCCATGGGAATCACGCCGCACCCCCGATTCGAAGCTCCCGCGAATCGATCCCCAGCGGCGCGTGGGTGGCGGCGATGATCATGCCGCCGCGCGAAAGGTGCTCGCGCATCAGGCCGCCGAACATGTCCTGGCCGGCCACGTCGAGCGCCGTGGTCGGCTCGTCCAGCAGCCAGATCCGGCGCCGGATAGTGAGCAGGCGGGCCAGCGAGAGGCGGCGGCGCTGGCCGGCGGACAGGAAGGCGGCGGGCAGATGGGTGGCGTGGTCGAGGCCGACGGTCGCAAGGCTCTCGACGGCGTCAAAGCGCTGGCCGCCCAGAAAATCGGCCCAGAATGCCAGATTTTCCACCACACTCAGCGCCGGCTTCAGGGCATCGCGATGGCCGAGATAGTGGCACTGCTCGGGCAGCGTCATTTCGATGTCGCCCCCGTCCAGTACGATCGTCCCGCCGGCCGGAATGAGCAGGCCTGCGATCAGCCGCAGCAGCGAGGTCTTGCCCGATCCGTTGCGACCCGTCACCGCCACCGCCTCGCCGGAGACCGCCGCGAAATCGAGCCCCGAAAACACCTCGCGGCCGCCGCGCACGCAGGCGACCCCGCGTCCGGACAGTTGCATCTTGCCTTGGTCCAATCCGCTCAAAGCCAGGCCTCAGGAAATCTTGGGGTAGCGCATGGGAATTTTTGGCTCAGCAATTGCTGCGGCACGATTGTGGCTGTGGCGGTGCGGTTAGAAAGCTTCTATAAGCCCGGAACTACTTGATGCAGCAACTCAACCTGCCCCTGCAAGCGACCCAGCCTGCTACGCTGACGGTGTTAAAATACCCTGCCGGGTATAACTAACAATTGGGATTTCCTACATGACCTCGCTCGACAGCTTCAAATGCAAAAAGACCCTCAAGGTCGGCGCCAAGACCTATGTCTATTACAGCCTGCCCACGGCCGAGAAGAATGGTCTGAAGGGAATTTCGAAACTCCCCTATTCGATGAAGGTCCTGCTCGAGAACCTCCTGCGCAATGAGGACGGCCGCTCGGTCAAGAAGGAAGACATCGTCGCGGTGTCGAAGTGGCTGCGCAAGAAGTCGCTGGAGCATGAGATCGCCTTCCGCCCGGCCCGCGTGCTGATGCAGGATTTTACGGGCGTTCCGGCCGTGGTCGACCTGGCTGCGATGCGAAACGCCATGCAGAAGCTTGGTGGCGACGCCGAGAAGATCAACCCGCTGGTGCCGGTCGATCTCGTCATCGACCACTCCGTGATCGTGAACTTCTTCGGCGACAACAAGGCCTTCGCCAAGAACGTCACCGAGGAATACAAGCAGAACCAGGAGCGCTACGAGTTCCTGAAGTGGGGCCAGAAGGCGTTCTCGAACTTCTCCGTCGTGCCGCCCGGCACCGGCATCTGCCACCAGGTCAATCTCGAATATCTCTCCCAGACGGTCTGGACCAAGAAGGAGAAGATGACGGTCGGCAAGAAGACCGGCACCTTCGAGGTCGCCTACCCCGACTCGCTGGTCGGCACCGACTCCCACACCACCATGGTCAACGGTCTGGCCGTCCTCGGCTGGGGCGTCGGCGGCATCGAGGCGGAAGCCTGCATGCTCGGCCAGCCGCTGTCGATGCTGCTGCCCAACGTCGTCGGCTTCAAGCTGAAGGGCGCGATGAAGGAAGGCGTCACCGCCACCGACCTCGTGCTGACCGTGACCCAGATGCTGCGCAAGCTCGGCGTGGTCGGCAAGTTCGTCGAGTTCTTCGGCCCCGGCCTCGACAATCTCTCGGTCGCCGACAAGGCCACGATCGCCAACATGGCGCCGGAATACGGCGCGACCTGCGGCTTCTTCCCCGTCGACGCCGCCGCGATCGACTATCTCAAGACCTCCGGCCGTGCGGCGCCGCGCGTCGCGCTGGTGCAGGCATATGCGAAGGCGCAAGGCCTGTTCCGTACCGCCAAGTCGGCCGATCCGGTGTTCACGGAAACGCTGACCCTCGACCTCGCCGACGTCGTGCCGTCGATGGCCGGCCCGAAGCGTCCCGAAGGCCGCATCGCGCTGCCTTCGGTCGCCGAAGGTTTTTCGCTGGCGCTCGGCACCGAGTACAAGAAGGCCGAGGAGCCGACCAAGCGCTTCACCGTTGAGGGCAAGAACTTCGAGATCGGCCATGGCGACGTCGTGATCGCCGCCATCACCTCCTGCACCAACACCTCGAATCCGAGCGTGCTGATCGGCGCCGGCTTGCTGGCGCGCAACGCCGCCGCGAAGGGCCTCAAGGCCAAGCCGTGGGTGAAGACCTCGCTCGCCCCGGGCAGCCAGGTGGTCGCGGGCTATCTCGCCGACTCCGGTCTGCAGAAGGATCTCGACAAGGTCGGCTTCAACCTGGTCGGCTTCGGCTGCACCACCTGCATCGGCAATTCCGGTCCGCTGCCGGAGGAGATCTCGAAGTCGATCAACGACAACGGCATCGTCGCCGCCGCCGTGCTCTCGGGTAATCGCAACTTCGAAGGCCGCGTCTCGCCGGACGTGCAGGCGAACTATCTGGCCTCGCCGCCGCTGGTCGTCGCCCACGCGCTCGCCGGCAGCGTCACCAAGAACCTCGCCGTCGAGCCGATCGGCGAAGGCAAGGACGGCAAGCCGGTGTACCTCAAGGACATCTGGCCGACGACGAAGGAGATCAACGCCTTCATGAAGAAGTTCGTGACCTCGGCGATCTTCAAGAAGAAGTATGCCGACGTGTTCAAGGGCGACACCAACTGGCGCAAGATCAAGACGGTCGAGAGCGAGACCTATCGCTGGAACATGTCTTCGACCTATGTGCAGAACCCGCCCTATTTCGAAGGCATGAAGAAGGAGCCGGAGCCGGTCACCGACATTGTCGAGGCGCGCATTCTCGCCATGTTCGGCGACAAGATCACCACCGACCACATCTCGCCGGCCGGTTCGATCAAGCTCACCTCGCCCGCGGGCAAGTATCTCAGCGAGCGCCAGGTGCGTCCCGCCGACTTCAACCAGTACGGCACGCGTCGCGGCAACCATGAAGTGATGATGCGCGGCACCTTCGCCAACATCCGCATCAAGAACTTCATGCTGAAGGGCGCCGACGGCAACATTCCGGAAGGCGGTCTCACCAAGCACTGGCCGGACGGCGAGCAGATGTCGATCTACGACGCCGCTATGAAGTACCAGCGGGAAGAAACGCCGCTGGTGGTGTTCGCCGGCGCCGAATACGGCAACGGCTCGTCGCGCGACTGGGCTGCCAAGGGCACGCGTCTGCTCGGCGTTCGCGCCGTGATCTGCCAGAGCTTCGAGCGCATCCATCGCTCCAACCTGGTCGGCATGGGCGTGCTGCCGCTCACCTTCGAGGAAGGCACCTCGTGGTCGTCGCTCGGCCTCAAGGGTGACGAGAAGGTCACGCTGCGTGGTCTGGTCGGCGACCTCAAGCCGCGCCAGAAGCTGACCGCGGAGATCGTCTCCGGCGACGGCTCGTTGCAGCGCGTTTCGCTGCTCTGCCGCATCGATACGCTGGACGAGCTCGACTACTACCGTAACGGCGGCATTCTGCACTACGTGCTGCGCAAGCTCGCGGCCTAAGCGCGAATTTGTGAACGGTGGCTCACTGCGACGTGAGTAGAAGGTTAAACGAAGGCGGCCTATCACAAGGCCGCCTTCGCGCGTTTGCGGCATGCTTTGGATGGGCCCATCCGGCGGAAAATCGGCTTTGCACGGTTTCCTGGATGGTTGAGCAGGCCGCGCCCCGTAAGACTACGGTGACCATCAATCGATAAGATTTCCCCTCCCACGAGCTTTGGTGTGCGGCGTTCGACATGACAACAATGACGGCTTCTCCCCTGATTTCACGTTGGTCCGGTGCCCTCTGGTCGGGAGCACTCGGCATCTGTGCAATCGTCGCCGTCATCCGTCCCGCCCACGCCGATCCCCGCGCCGTTGTCGAATTATTTACCTCGCAGGGCTGCTCGTCCTGTCCGCCCGCCGACAAGATCATCGGCGATCTTTCCAGCGATCCCTCGATCATCGCGCTGAGCATGCCGATCGATTATTGGGACTATCTCGGCTGGAAGGACACGCTGGCGGATTCGCGTTTCTCTGCACGGCAGCGTGCCTATTCGCGCATGCGCGGTGACCGCGAGGTCTACACGCCGCAGGTCGTGGTAAATGGCTCGACGCATGTCATCGGCAGCGATCGCGCCGGCATCGAAAGCGCGATCGGCAAGACCGACAAGGGCATCGGCGTGATGAGCGTGCCGGTGACGATGTCGCTCTCGGGCAAGCAGATCAACGTGTCGGTGGCCGCGAGCAAGGAGCCGGCGGTCTCGCACGGCGAGGTCTGGATCTGCTCGATCTCCAAGTCGGTGCCGATCTCGATCGCCAAGGGCGAAAATCGCGGGCAGCAGATCACCTATCACAACGTGGTGCGCAACCTGCTCAAGGTCGGCGACTGGACCGGTCGCCCGGAGAGCTGGACCGTGCCGATCGAGAACCTCACGCGCGACGGCGTCGACGGCGCGGTGGTCTACGTCCAGGACGGCAGCCGCGAGAGACCGGGCCCGATGCTCGGCGCGGCGTACACGTCGCTGCACTGATTCTCCCTAGCGTCGCATTCGCTTTCGCTCCTCATGGTGAGGAGCGCGCCCTCGCGCGCGTCTCGAACCATGCAGGGCCCCGCTGATGCGGCTCGGCCTCGATCCTTCGGGACGCCGCTTCGCGGCTCCTCAGGATGAGGAGGGAAAGTACTCGCGCGGGTGAGGGGGAGTTCGTCGAGCCCAGCAACATCCCGACACAAACAAAAAAGGACCAACTCGCGTTGGCCCTCCTTGTCGCGCGTACAGACCCGATCCTGTTCGACCCCGGGGGGCTGGGGGCTGAGGAATCCGGAACCGAAAGGACCGGGTCAACGCACATCGTTCTTTTCGCAATGCAGGGCGGCAGGCGCTGGGCGGAAAAGCGGCGAGACTAAGATTCTTGAGCACGATCCCGTGACGGTTCGTCGCGACGGAGTTCCACCCCTGCGTGTGGTCTGGTCCGCACCCGATTCCATCGGTTGAGCCCCCAGACCCTTTAGAGACTCTTTAGGGCACTTTTCCCGGGTTCCATCGAGAGCCCTTGCGGAGGACAGCGGTTGGCGCAATCATGCAACTGTCATGATCCGCGGTTCCGGGGACGGTTTTCGCGGACGCGGTCATGCCGTGCGATGAGGAGGCGCTTCCCATGAGTCTGATGCCGGAGGATGCCGATCCAAGCGGGCAGCGCGCGGCGGCGTATCCCGCCGCTGCGAACGCGCAGGCGAACCGGGTGACCTTCAACCGGCTCGAGCTGCATCGTATTCTCAATCTCTACGGCCGCATGGTGGCCGACGGCGAGTGGCGCGACTACGCCATCGACTTCCTGAAGGACCGCGCGGTATTCTCGGTGTTTCGCCGCGCCTCGGAAGTGCCGATCTATCGCATCGAGAAGGATCCGCGCCTTGCACGCAAGCAGGGCATGTACAGCGTGATCTCGGCGACGGGTTTGATTCTGCGCCGCGGCCACGAACTCGAGCGCGTGCTGCTGGTGATCGATCGCAAGCTGGCGGTGGTGTAGCCAAGCGAACGGTGCTGTAGGGTGGGCAAAGGCGCAAAGCGCCGTGCCCACGTCCTTTCTCCATCGCCGCAGATGGTGGGCACGCTCCGCTTTGCCCACCCTACGACACCGGTGCCGTGGCGAAGTCTTCGTAGCCCGGATGAGCGAAGCGACATCCGGATCTTTGCTGATGATGTTCCCGGGTATCGCTACGCTCACCCGGGCTACGGGACTGCCCTACTTTGTCGGCACCGTGCGCGCGCCCTCGCCGAGGTCGCGCTGCATCATCACCGTATCCAGCCAGCGGCCGAATTTCAGCCCGACATTGGGATGCGTGCCGATCATCTTGAAGCCGCCCTTGGTGTGCACGCCGATCGAGCCGGCATTGGCGGAATCGCCGATCACCGCGATCATCTGGCGAAAACCGCGCGCCTCGCATTCGGTGATCAGCCGCTCCAGCAGCAATGAGCCGAGGCCGCGGCGGTGGAAGGACGGGTCGAGATAGATCGAGTTCTCCACCGTGAAGCGGTAGGCCGGCCGCGGCCGGTAGGCGCCGGCATAGGCATAGCCAGCCACGCGCCCGTCGAGGATCGCGACGAAATAGGGATAGCCGCCGTCGACCAGCGCGCGGTAGCGGCGCGTCATCTCAGTGAGGTCGGGCGGATCCAGCTCGAACGTCGCCGTGCCCTCGCGGACGGCCTGCTGGTAGATGGCGGTGATGGCGGGAAGGTCGGCCTCGGTCGTGGGCCTGATTTCAGGTGCGGACATGAGGGCAAGATTAGAGCCTTCCCGCGGGCGCTGGAAGGGGCCTGGGCGCATCCCACATCCTCCGTCATTGCGAGCTTAGCCACCACTTTCTCCGCCGTCATTCCCCGCGAAGGCGGGGAATCCAGTACGCCGCGGCCTCTCGGTTAATCACGACTGCCTCTGGAATACTGGATCGCCCGCCTGCGCGGGCGATGACACCGCGTATGTGGCTGCCACCGCGGCCCCAAACAAAAACCCCGGCCTCTCGGCCGGGGTTCGTGTCCGTTCTCTCGGGCCTGTCGCTTAGTCGCGCTGGCCGAGGAGCTGCAGGAGCAGCGTGAACAGGTTGATGAAGTTCAGGTACAGCGACAGCGCGCCGGTGATGGCCGCACGCTCTGCGATGTCACCGCCAGCCGAAGCGTAGCCGTAGATGTAGTCGTTCTTCAGCCGCTGGGTATCCCAGGCGGTGAGGCCCGCGAACACCAGCACGCCGACCACCGACACGATGAACTGCAGCATCGAGCTCGCCAGGAACAGGTTCACCAGGCTCGCGATGATGATGCCGATCAGGCCCATGAACAGGAACGAGCCCATGCCGGTCAGGTCACGCTTGGTGGTGTAGCCGTAGAGGCTGAGCGCACCGAAGGTCGCCGCGGTGATGAAGAACACCCGCACGATCGAGGTGTGCGTGAACACCAGGAAGATCGACGACAGCGAGATGCCCATCAGCGCCGAGAACACCCAGAACAGGATCTGGGCGGTCGAGGGGGCGAGACGGTTGATGCCCGCCGAGATCACGAACACCATCGCAAGCGGCGCGAGCATGAACAGCCACTTCAGAGGGCTGACGAACATCGCGTAGCCGAACGGCGTCAGGAACAGCTTGCCGACACGGACGGCGTCCGCGGTCGGAACATCGGTCACGGCGGCCATGTAGACGCCGAGCGCGGCAAGGCCCGTGATGGCGAGGCCAATGCTCATGTAATTGTAGATGCGCAGCATGTAAGCGCGCAGGCCGGCATCGACCGTCGCGGCGTCAACACGCCCGGCGGCCCTGCCGAAAGGAGAAGCGTAGTTACGGTCTAGGTCCGACATGGTCGAATTCCCGCTGGTTGGCCGGTCCGGCACGAGGGTCGCCATGCCGCCGGTTCGTCAAACTCTATCTCGGATACCGCTGCCTGCCGACTAAATTTTGGCTAACAATCGGGGCTCCGAACCCATTCGATATGTGGGAAACTAACACATTCGCTGCAACCGTCCACGCGCGGCTGAATGTCGCCCTTGGCTACAATCCAGACGGGCGGAGCGTGGTTAATCGCAGGAATCGTGCGATTTCGCTACCGCACGGCTGCCCGCTACCATTTGTCACAAATTCCGCAACACCGTGGCGGGCTTTTTGTTCAACGCCAGCAGCGTGCCGGCGAGCCCGAGCCCAACCGTGACGATCAGGGCGGCCGCCACCACGCCGGCCGCGCTGCCGGCCTGCCAGACGAAGCTGAGCGTCATCAGCCGCGTCACGATCATCCAGGCCGCGATGCTGCCGGCGATCACGCCGAACACGGCGGTGGCGAGCCCGATCAGGAGGTATTCGAGCGCATAGGCGCCGAGCAGCCGCAGGCGCGTCGCGCCCAGGGTCTTCAGGATTACCGCATCGTAGACACGGTGACGGTGGCCGGCGGCAAGCGCCCCGCCCAGCACCAGGATCGCCGAGATCAGGGTTACGGCGCTGGCGCCGCGGATCGCCAGCGCCAGATTGGTCACGACCGAGCCGACCGTCTCCATCACCTCGCGCACGCGCACGCTCGTCACCATGGGATAGGCGTCGGCCACCTGCTTGATGATCTTGCCGTCGCCCGCGGCATCGCCGCCGGTCTCCGTCAGCGTCGCGATATGGGTGTGGGGCGCGCCCTTGAAGGCGTTGGGCGAGAACACCAGGACGAAATTGATGCCCATGCCCTGCCAGTCGATGTTGCGTAGGTTGCTGATCTTCGCCGGGATGTCGCGGCCGAGCACGTTGACCACGACCTCGTCGCCGAGCTTGAGGCCGAGCCCGTCGGCGATCTTCTTCTCCATCGAGACCAGCGGCGGGCCGGAATAGTCCGCGCTCCACCACTCGCCCTCGACCACCTTGGAGCCCTTCGGCAGCTCGGCTGTGTAGGTCAGGCCGCGGTCGCTCTGCAGCACCCATTCGGAATCCGTGGTCGGCTTGAGCTCCTCGGCGCGCACGCCGCGCGCGGCGACGATACGCCCGCGCAGCATCGGCACGTCCTCGACCTTCGCGCCCGGCGCGATCTGGCGCAGATAGAAGTCGAACTGCTCGGCCTGCGTGCTCGGGATGTCGATGAAGAAGAACGACGGTGCGCGGTCGGGCAGGGCCGCGAGGAACTGCCGGCGCAGATTGCCGTCGATCTGGGTGATGGTGACGAGCACGGCGAGCCCGAGACCGAGCGACAGCACCACCGAGGGCGTCAACGCGCCCGGCCGGTGGATGTTGGCGATCGCAAGCCGCAGCATCGGCTGCCGCGTCCGCGGCAGCCGCCGCGCGATTGTCATCAGTAGGGCGGCGATGCCGCGCAGCAGGGCGAACACGACGACGGAGGAGGCCACGAACACCGCGGCAATGCGCTTGTCGAACGACAGGCCGATCACGACCGCGATGAGCAGGACGATCACGACGCCCATGAACACGAGATAGCTCGCCCGCGGCCGGTGCCATTCGGAGCTGATGGTGTCACGGAACAGCGCCGCCACCGGCACGTCATGCACCCGCCCGAGCGGCCACAGGCCGAAGGCGAGCGCAGTGAGGAGGCCATAGACGAAGGACAGCGCGAGCTCGTCGGCATGCACGGCCGGCACCACCGGCAGCGGCAGCAGCTTGCCGAACAGCCCGACGATGGCGAAGGGCATGGCGGCGCCGAGCGCAAGGCCGATCACGGACCCGATCGCCGCCAGCAGGATGACTTGCGCCAGGTAGATGCCGAACACGTCCCGCCCGGTGGCGCCGACGGCCTTGAAGGCCGCGATCACCTCGAGCTTGCGGTCGATATGGCTCTTGACGGCGTTGGCGACGCCGACGCCGCCGACCAGCAGCGCGGCGAGGCCGACCAGCGTCAAAAACTGCGTGAAGCGGCTGATGTTGCGCTCCAGCTGCGGCGAGGCATTGGAGCGGCTGCGGACTTCCCAGCCGGCCTGCGGCGCGGCGCTCCGCGCATCCGCGATGAAGGCCTCGGTGGCGCGCTCGTTGTTGGCGGCATCAGGCAGCTTCACCCGGTAGACCCAGCGCACCAGGCTGCCGGGCTGGATCAGCCCGGTGGCGCGCAGGCCCGCCTCGCTGATCAAAAAGCGCGGGCCGAAGCCGATGCCGCCGGCGAGCTTGTCCGGCTCGGCCTCGACGGTCGAGCGGATCTGGAAGGTTGCGGAGCCGATGGTGACGCGGTCGCCGGTCTTCAGCGAGAGCCGCGCCAGCAGGGTCGGATCGGCGGCGGCGCCGAACGCACCGTCGCGCTCGGCGACGAGATCGGACATCGCCAACTGCGGTGCCAGCGTCAGCTGTCCCAGCATCGGATAGGTGCCGTCGACCGCCTTCATCTCGACCAGCGCGAGCTTGCCCTCGGCCGAGCGCGCCATGCCGCGCAGCGTTGCGGCGGTCGAGACGGTCCCGCGCGAACGCAGGAAGGCGACCTCTTCGGGCTTGGCCTCGCGCTGGAACAGCACGAAGGAGACGTCGCCGCCGAGCAGCGTGCGCCCCTCGCGGGCGAGGCCGTCGGAGAGGCTCGCCGAGACCGAGCCGACGCCGGCGATCGCCATCACGCCGAGCGCGATGCAGGCGATGAATACGTAGAAGCCGCGCAGGCCGCCGCGCAATTCGCGCAGCGCATAGCGCAGCGACAGCGCGACGGCGTTCGGCTTCGCGAACGGTTCGGCAGCCGCGCTCATGCGGGCGTAGACTGCGTGTCGATGCGCCCGGAGCGCAGACGGATGACGCGATCGCAGCGATGCGCCAGCGAGGAATCGTGCGTGACCAGCACCAGCGTCATGCCGCGTTCGGCATGCTTGGTGAAGAGCAGGTCGACGATCTGCTTTCCGGTGGCCTCATCCAGATTGCCGGTCGGCTCGTCGGCAACGAGGATGGCGGGATCGGGTGCCAGCGCGCGCGCAAGCGCAACACGCTGCTGCTCGCCGCCGGAGAGCTGCGTCGGATAATGATGCAGGCGATCGCCTAGCCCGACCGATTGCAGCTCCTGCGCCGCGCGCTTTGCAGCGTCGGGATTGCCGGCGAGCTCGAGCGGCACGGCGACGTTCTCGAGCGCCGTCATGGTCGGGATCAGATGAAAGGACTGGAAGACGATGCCGACCTGGCGGCCGCGGAAGCGGGCCAGCGCATCCTCGTCGAGGGCATTGAAAGGCGTGCCGCTCACCACCACCTCTCCGCTATCAGGACGCTCCAGCCCCGCCATCACCATCAGCAGCGTGGATTTGCCCGAGCCTGACGGGCCGATCAGGCCGATCGTCTCGCCCGAGGCGACGCGCAGGCTGATATCCTTGAGGATGTGAACGCGTGCCGCGCCCGTGCCCAATGAGAGATTGACGTTGGAGATGGCGATGGTGTCCATCGCGGTCGTGGCGAGCGAAGAGGAATAGGTGTCCATGGTCCGGTCATATGGCAACTCCGATAGCGCGGTCGAGAGGCGTTACGGATTGTTCATGCACATAGCCGTGTTGATGTTCGCCTTGATGACGGTCGCGAACCCGGCCTGGGCCGAGGCGACAAAACCGATCAAGCTTGTGGTTCTCGGCGATTCCTTGAGCGCCGGTCTCGGCCTTCCGGCTCAGGAGGCGTTCCCCCAAAAGCTCCAAAAAGCCTTGCAAGCCAAAGGCATAGCGGTCGACATGACCAATGCCGGGGTGTCCGGCGACACCACCTCCGGCGGCCGCGACCGGCTCGACTGGTCCGTGCCCGATGGAACCGATGGCGTCATCGTCGAGCTCGGTGCCAACGACGCGCTGCGCGGGATCAATCCCGCCCTGACGCGCACGGCGCTGACCGACATCGTGCAGCGGCTCAAGGCGCGGAAGATTCCAGTCATGCTGTGCGGTATGCTGGCGCCGCCGAACTACGGCGCCGAATACGCGGCGCGCTTCAATTCGATTTATCCGGATCTGGCGAAACAATTCGACGTGCCGCTCTATCCGTTCTTCCTCGAGGGCGTTGCCGCCGACGCCAAGCTCAACCAGGCCGACGGCATCCATCCGACCGCGGCGGGCGTCGACATCATCGTCGGCAACATCATGCCCATGGTGGAGGCATTCCTTGGCACGATAACCGAGCAACGGCGTTGAAAAGCAGGCAACGCTAACCCTAATTCCCAGGGTTTTCACGGGGTGGACCGCGCGATGCTTCGCAGAGTCACACAACTGCGATAGGAATCAGGGTACCGGTGATTCGTCGCCGGCTCTAATTTGGATATGGTTCTCGGTCGAGGGCCGTACCCAAGCATCGGGAGTGCGAAACGATGCCGCGTCTGTTCACTGGTCTGGAAATCCCGGCCGACATCGGCCAGTCGCTTTCCAACTTGCGGGGCGGCCTTCCCGGCGCCCGATGGATCGATCCCGAAAATTATCACGTCACCCTGCGCTTCATCGGCGACATCGACGGCGTCTCCGCCAACGAGATCGCCTCGATGCTGTTTCGCGTCGACCGCAAGCCGTTCGAGGTCAAGGTGCAGGGGCTGACCAGCTTCGGCGGCCGCAAGCCGCGCGCGGTGGTCGCCACGATCGCGCCGAGCAAGCCGCTGATGGAATTGCAGGCCGAGCTCGAACGCATGATGCAGCGGATCGGTCTTGATCCGGAGGGACGCAAGTTCACCCCGCACGTCACGCTGGCACGCTTGCACGACGCTTCCGACCGCGACGTCGCCGACTATCTCTCGATCCGCGGCTACTTCCCGAGCAAGGCGTTCATGGCGGAACGTTTTGTCTTGTTCTCGTCGCGGGCATCGACGGGCGGCGGCCCGTACATCGTCGAGGACGCCTACGAGCTGTGTGAATGATCCGCTTTCGTGCCCCGGACGCAGTAGTGGTGCACTGCTGAGCCGGGGCCCATCGCTCCACGATCGATGTACGAAACAGTGCGTCCCGGCTCTGCGTAGCAGCGTTGCACGCCGCACCGCGTCCGGGACGCGAAACCGCATACCCCGCCCACCAATTCACGGCTTGCAATTTCCGCCCATCTCTGGCGGTAAGGGGCCATGCTCTCCACCCAAAACTCCTCATTCCACGAGGCATACCAGGCCGAGATCGCATCGGGCGCGATCGAGCCGGATGCTGCGCAGGCCGAGGTCGCCGAAGCCTATGCGGCGCTCGACCAGCGGCTCGCAAGTTACAAGCCCGCGCGCAAGCAGGGCCTGCTTAGCCGCCTGTTCAGCAGCGACAAGGACGATGCGCCGCACGGGCTCTACATCCATGGCGAGGTCGGCCGCGGCAAGACAATGCTGATGGATCTGTTCTTCCAGCACTCCTCGGTCGAGCACAAGCGCCGCGCACATTTCCACGAATTCATGGCGGATGTGCATGAGCGCATCTACGATTATCGCCAGAGCATCGCACGCGGTGAGATCGCCGACGGCGACGTCATCGTGCTGACGGCGACTGCGATCTTCGAGGAGAGCTGGTTGCTCTGCTTCGACGAATTCCACGTCACCGACATCGCGGATGCGATGATCCTGGGACGCCTGTTCGCAAAGCTGTTCGAACTCGGCACCGTCGTAGTCGCGACCTCCAACGTCGCGCCCGACGATCTCTACAAGGGCGGCCTCAATCGCTCGCTGTTCCTGCCTTTCATCAAGCAGATCACCGATCACATGGACGTCGCGCGACTCGATGCGCGCACCGACTTCCGGCTGGAGAAGCTGCAGGGCGTGCCGATGTGGCTGACGCCGGCCGACGGCGATGCGGATGCCGCGCTCGACCGCGCCTGGTCGAAGATGTCGGGCGGCGCCAAATGCAGGTCGCGCGACATTTCGATCAAGGGCCGCATCCTGCACGTGCCCTGCTCGGCCCATGGCGTGGCGCGATTCTCCTTCGCCGATCTCTGCGAGAAGCCGCTCGGCGCATCCGACTATCTCAGGCTGGCGCACGACTATCACACCATCCTGGTCGACCATATTCCAGTGATGGATTTCTCCCAGCGCAACGCCGCCAAGCGCTTCATCACGCTGATCGACACGCTCTATGACAATGCCGTGAAGCTGATGGCCTCGGCGGACGCCAACCCGATCTCGCTCTACCTCGCCACCGAGGGCACCGAAGCCATGGAGTTCAAGCGGACGGCCTCGCGCCTGATCGAAATGAGCTCGGAATCCTATCTGGCGCTGCCTCACGGCCGCAAGGATTCCACCGCCAGCGGCTCCACCAAGGGCCTGGTGGAGACTTAAGTCCTATTTGCCAGCGCTGTCATTCCGGGGCGCGACGAAAGTCGCGAACCCGGAATCCATTGCGCCACTAACGCTGTCGCCCGATGGATTCCGGGCCCGCGCCTGTCGGCGCGCCCCGGAATGACAGGGCTGCGTGCCCGAGGCATCGGCAAGCCCGACAAATGGGCATCCGCCGACTTGAACGCGGGAAGCGAAAGGGATAACCACCCATCAGTTTTCCCTCCTTCGGATGTCTAAAGGACAGGTTCACATGGCGCGCGACAAGATTGCTTTGATTGGCTCCGGTCAAATCGGCGGAACGCTGGCTCACCTCATCGGCCTGAAAGAACTGGGCGACGTCGTGATGTTCGACATCGCCGAGGGCGTGCCGCAGGGCAAGGCGCTCGACATCGCGCAGTCCTCGCCGGTCGACGGCTTCGACGCCCACTACACCGGCGCGAACTCCTACGAAGCGCTCGACAATGCCAAGGTCTGCATCGTCACCGCCGGCGTGCCGCGCAAGCCCGGCATGAGCCGCGACGACCTCCTCTCCATCAACCTCAAGGTCATGGAGCAGGTCGGTGCCGGCATCAAGAAGTACGCCCCCGACGCCTTCGTCATCTGCATCACCAACCCGCTCGATGCGATGGTCTGGGCGCTGCAGAAGGCTTCGGGCCTACCGCACAAGAAGGTCGTCGGCATGGCCGGCGTGCTCGACTCCGCGCGCTTCCGCTACTTCCTGGCCGACGAATTCAACGTCTCGGTCGAGGACGTCACCGCCTTCGTGCTCGGCGGTCACGGCGACACCATGGTGCCGCTGGTGAAGTACTCCACCGTCGCCGGCATCCCGCTGCCCGACCTCGTCAAGATGGGCTGGACCTCGCAGGCGCGCCTCGACGAGATCGTCGACCGCACCCGCAACGGCGGCGCCGAGATCGTCAATCTGCTCAAGACCGGCTCGGCCTTCTACGCCCCGGCCGCTTCCGCGATCGCGATGGCCGAGAGCTATCTGCGTGACAAGAAGCGCGTGCTGCCCTCGGCTGCGTACCTGAACGGCGAATACGGCGTGAAGGACATGTATGTCGGCGTGCCCGTCGTGATCGGCTCCAAGGGTGTCGAGCGCGTCGTCGAGATCGAGCTCGCCGGCAAGGACCGCGAGGCCTTCGACAAGTCGGTCGGCGCCGTGCAGGGCCTGGTCGATGCCTGCAAGAAGATCGCCCCCGATCTTCTCGGCCGCTAAGGCTCAGACAATACCCCGCCGAAGATCGAAAAACCGGTCTTCGGCGGTTTCACTTCCGGGACCCCGCTGCCGGGGCGGGTTCCGGTTCGACAGTCCAGAGATCTCGAAGTCAAAGAATCCGGGTTGCAGTTCCTGTGGTATATGGTATGCCAGCCACAAGACTGAGGTGGGCCCAAGAGGTCACCGCCCGCGGGTTCAGGGAGCGACCATATGAATATCCATGAATATCAGGCCAAAGCGCTGCTGGGTGAGTTCGGCGTGCCGATCTCCAAGGGCGTCCCGGTCCTCAAGGCCATTGATGCGGAAGCCGCCGCCAAGGCGCTGCCCGGTCCGGTCTATGTGGTGAAGAGCCAGATCCATGCCGGCGGCCGCGGCAAGGGCAAGTTCAAGGAAGCCTCGGCCGGCGACAAGGGCGGCGTCCGTATCGCCAAGTCGGCCGCAGAGGTCTCCGAGTTCGCCAAGCAGATGCTGGGCGCAACGCTGGTGACCGTGCAGACCGGCCCCGCCGGCAAGCAGGTCAACCGCCTCTACATCGAGGACGGCTCGGACATCGATAAGGAGTTCTATCTCTCGATCCTGGTCGACCGCGAGACCTCGCGCGTCTCCTTCGTCGTCTCGACCGAAGGCGGCGTCAACATCGAGGACGTCGCGCACAACACCCCCGAGAAGATCGTCACCTTCTCCGTCGATCCCGCCACCGGAATCATGGGCCATCACGGCCGCACGGTTGCGAACGCGCTGAAGCTCTCCGGTGACCTCGCCAAGCAGGCCGAAAAGCTCACCGCTCAGCTCTACGCGGCCTTCGTCGCCAAGGACATGTCGATGCTGGAGATCAACCCGCTGGTCATGACCAAGCAGGGCCAGCTCCGCGTGCTCGACGCCAAGGTGTCGTTCGACGACAACGCGCTGTTCCGCCACCCCGAGGTGCTCGCGCTGCGCGACGAGACCGAAGAAGACGCCAAGGAGATCGAGGCGTCGAAGTACGACCTCAACTACGTCACGCTCGACGGCAACATCGGTTGCATGGTCAACGGCGCCGGTCTCGCCATGGCGACGATGGACATCATCAAGCTCTACGGCATGGCGCCGGCGAACTTCCTCGACGTCGGCGGCAGCGCCAGCAAGGAGAAGGTCGCGGCCGCGTTCAAGATCATCACCGCCGATCCCAACGTGAAGGGCATCCTGGTCAACATCTTCGGCGGCATCATGAAGTGCGACGTGATCGCCGAGGGCGTCACGGCTGCGGTTCGCGAAGTCGGCCTCAGCGTGCCGCTGGTGGTCCGCCTCGAAGGCACCAATGTCGAGCTCGGCAAGAAGATCATCCGTGAATCCGGACTGAACGTGGTGCCCGCCGACAATCTCGACGACGCCGCGCAGAAGATCGTGAAGGCCGTCAAGGGAGGCTAAGGCCATGGCCCAGGACCATCTCGCCGCATCATCTCCGCTCCCCGAGCACACGCGCCTCGCCGCGTTCGCCGGCGAATGGGATGGCGAAGAGGTGGTCTTCCCGTCGCGCTGGAATGCGGGCGGGCCGGCAACCTCTCACGTCGTCGCGCGCATGGACCTGAATGGATTTTATCTGATCCAGGACGCGGTGCAGATGCGCGACGGCAAGCAGGTCTTCGCTACCCACGGCCTCTTCACCTACGACCGCGACGACCGGACCTACAAATTGTTCTGGTACGACTCGCTCGGTTACACGCCGCCCTCGCCTGCCTCCGGCGGCTGGGTCGGCCAGACCCTGACGCTGGTGCGCGGCTCGCTCCGCGGAAATGCGCGCCACGTCTACGAGATCATCAATGAGGACTCCTACTCGTTGAAGATCCAGTTCTCGCCGGACGCGGAAGGTTGGGCTGACGTGCTCACCGGCGTCTACCGCCGCATCCACTGACCCTCTCACTCAGTTAGTTTCGCGAAAGCAGACCTCATGTCCATCCTGATCGACAAGAACACCAAGGTCATCTGCCAGGGCTTCACCGGCAAGAACGGCACCTTCCATTCCGAGGCCGCGATGGCCTACGGCACCAAGATGGTTGGCGGCACCTCGCCCGGCAAAGGCGGCTCGACGCATCTGGGCCTGCCGGTGTTCGACACCGTGCGCGATGCGCGTGAGAAGACCGGCGCCGACGCGTCGGTGATCTACGTGCCGCCGCCGGGCGCGGCGGATGCGATCTGCGAAGCCATCGACGCCGAGATCCCGCTGATCGTCTGCATCACCGAGGGTATCCCGGTCGTCGACATGGTCCGCGTCAAGCGTTCGCTGGCCGGCTCCAAGTCGCGCCTGATCGGGCCGAACTGCCCGGGCGTCATGACCGCCGGCGAGTGCAAGATCGGCATCATGCCCGCCAACATCTTCAAGACCGGCTCGGTCGGCATCGTCTCCCGCTCGGGCACGCTGACCTATGAAGCCGTGTTCCAGACCTCCCAGGAAGGCCTCGGCCAGACCACCGCGGTCGGCATCGGCGGCGACCCCGTCAAGGGCACCGAGTTCATCGACGTGCTGGAGATGCTGCTCGCCGACCCCAAGACCGAATCGATCATCATGATCGGTGAGATCGGCGGTTCCGCCGAGGAGGACGCCGCCCAGTTCCTCAAGGACGAGGCCAAGCGCGGCCGCAAGAAGCCGATGGTCGGCTTCATCGCCGGCGTCACTGCCCCTCCCGGCCGCCGCATGGGCCATGCCGGCGCGATCATTTCGGGCGGCAAGGGCGACGCCGGTTCCAAGACCGAGGCGATGAAATCGGCAGGGATTACAGTGTCCCCGTCGCCCGCCCGCCTCGGGCATACGCTTGCCGAAAAGTTGAAGGGCTAATTCACTTCTTCGTGCTTTTCCGGGCGAAGTTTCGCAGCAAATAGGGTAAAGGGTGCCTGTCGCGCCGAGCCTCTGCCGGGGAGCTCGGCGCCAGCGCCGTTTGTTATGCGCGAACCGAAATCGCCAGGAACTCAAGTATGTCTCGCCAGGACGCGAACGCAGCCTTTGCCCTGTCATCCTTTTTGCAGGGCACCAACGCCACCTACATCGACGAAATCTACGCCCGCTACGAGAAGGACCCGTCCTCGGTCGACGCCGAGTGGCAGGAGTTCTTCAAGAGCCTCAACGACCAGCCCGCCGACGTCCGGAAGAACGCGGAAGGCCCGTCCTGGGAGCGGGACAACTGGCCGCTGACGCCCAAGGATGATCTGACCTCCGCCCTCGACGGCAACTGGGCCGAAGTCGAGAAGGCGGTCGGCGCCAAGATCGCCGCCAAGGCGCAGGCCAAGGGCGCCGACATCTCTTCCGCCGACGTGCTTCAGGCGACGCGCGACTCGGTCCGCGCCCTGATGCTGATCCGCTCCTACCGCATGCGCGGCCACTTCCACGCCAAGCTCGATCCGCTCGGCATCGAAGCCCAGCGCAACCGCGAAGAGCTCGATCCCCGCACCTACGGCTTCAGCGAAGCCGATTTCGACCGCAAGATCTTCCTCGATCACGTGCTCGGCCTCGAATACGGCACGCTGCGCGAGATCACCGCGATCTGCGAGCGCACCTACTGCCAGACGCTCGGCGTCGAGTTCATGCATATCAGCAATGCCGCGCAGAAGGCCTGGATCCAGGAGCGCATCGAGGGACCCGATAAGGAGATCTCGTTCACGCCTGAAGGGCGCAGAGCCATCCTGACGAAGCTGATCGAAGCCGAGGGTTTCGAAAAATTCTGCGACACCAAGTTCACCGGCACCAAGCGCTTCGGCCTCGATGGCGGTGAAGCGCTGATCCCCGCGCTCGAGCAGATCATCAAGCGCGGCGGCAATCTCGGCGTGAAGGAAATCGTGCTCGGCATGCCGCATCGCGGCCGCCTCAACGTGCTGACCCAGGTGTTGGGCAAGGCCCATCGCGCACTGTTCCACGAGTTCAAGGGCGGCTCGGCCAACCCCGACGCCGTCGAAGGCTCCGGCGACGTCAAGTACCACCTCGGCGCCTCCTCGGACCGCGAGTTCGACGGCAATCGCATCCATCTCTCGCTGACCGCCAACCCCTCGCATCTCGAGATCGTCGATCCCGTGGTGCTCGGCAAGGTGCGCGCCAAGCAGGACCAGCACGGCGATCCCCCGGACATGCGCATCTCGGTGATGCCGCTCCTGATGCACGGCGACGCTGCGTTCGCCGGCCAGGGCGTGGTCGCGGAGTGCTTCGGCCTGTCGGACCTGAAGGGCTACCGCACCGGCGGCTCCGTGCACTTCATCGTCAACAACCAGATCGGCTTCACCACTTATCCGCGCTACTCGCGCTCCTCGCCCTATCCGTCGGACGTGGCGAAGATGATCGACGCGCCGATCTTCCACGTGAATGGCGACGATCCGGAAGCCGTGGTGTTCGCCGCCAAGGTCGCGACCGAATTCCGGCAGAAGTTCCACAAGCCGGTCGTGATCGACATGTGGTGCTATCGTCGTTACGGCCACAACGAGGGCGATGAGCCCGCGTTCACTCAGCCCGTGATGTACAAGCGGATCGCGGCCCATCCCTCGACCCTCACTCTCTACTCGAAGCGCCTGATCGCCGAAGGCGTGGTCACCGAGGGCGAGGTCGACAAGCTGAAGGCCGACTGGCGCTCGCGGCTCGATGCCGAGTTCGAGGCCGGCACCTCCTACAAGCCGAACAAGGCCGACTGGCTCGACGGCAAGTGGTCCGGCTTCAAGATCGCCGATCAGGAAGAGGATGCGCGGCGCGGCGTCACCGGCGTCGACATCGCCACGCTGAAGGATATCGGCCGCAAGATCACCAAGGTGCCGGACGGCTTCCGCGTTCACCGCACCATCCAGCGTTTCCTCGATAACCGCTCGAAGGCGATCGACACCGGCGCCGGCATCGACTGGGCGACCGGCGAGGCGCTGGCGTTCTGCTCGCTGCTCAACGAAAACCATCACGTCCGTCTGTCCGGACAGGATTCGGAGCGCGGCACCTTCTCGCAGCGCCATTCGGTCCTGATCGACCAGGAGGACGAGAGCCGCTACACGCCGTTCAACCATCTCGGCCACGAGCAGGGCCATTACGAGGTCATCAACTCGCTGCTGTCGGAAGAAGCCGTGCTCGGCTTCGAATACGGCTATTCGCTCGCCGAGCCGAACACGCTGACGCTGTGGGAAGCCCAGTTCGGCGACTTCGCCAATGGTGCGCAGGTCGTGTTCGACCAGTTCATCTCCTCGGGCGAGCGCAAATGGCTGCGCATGTCCGGCCTCGTCTGCCTCTTGCCGCACGGCTATGAGGGCCAGGGTCCCGAGCACTCCTCGGCGCGCCTCGAGCGTTACCTGCAGATGTGCGCGGAAGACAACATGCAGGTGGTCTACCCGACCACGCCGGCCAACTACTTCCACGTGCTGCGCCGGCAGCTGCATCGCGAGATCCGCAAGCCGCTGATCATGATGACGCCGAAATCGCTGCTGCGTCACAAGCGGGCGGTGTCGCGTCTCGAGGAGCTCGCCAAGGGCACGACCTTCCACCGCATCCTCTACGATGACGCCCAGATGCTGCCGAACGAGGCCATCAAGCTCGTTCCGGACGAGAAGATCCGCCGCATCGTGCTGTGCTCCGGCAAGGTCTATTACGACCTCTACGAGGAGCGCGAGAAGCGCGGCATCGACGATATCTATCTGATGCGCGTCGAGCAGCTCTATCCGGTGCCGCTGAAGGCGCTGGTGGCCGAGCTGTCGCGCTTCAAGAAGGCCGAGATGGTGTGGTGCCAGGAAGAGCCCCGCAACATGGGTGCCTGGCACTTCATCGAGCCCTATCTGGAATGGGTGCTGAACCAGGTGAACGGCGTGAGCCGGCGTCCGCGTTATGTCGGCCGCGCCGCTTCCGCCGCGACCGCCACGGGTCTGATGTCCAAGCATCAGGCTCAGCTGAAGGCGTTCCTGGACGAAGCGCTGAGCTGAACTTTTTGAACTGCGTCATGCCCCGCCTTGTGCGCGACCGCGCACCGGGGCGGGGCATCCAGTAGCCGTGACGTGAATGCGAACGTCCCGGCTTGCTGGATGGCCTGCTTTTCGCAGGCCGATGACACCTGAATTCATGACCGCTACCGGCGATCCCTTAAGGAAGAGACCATGACTGAAATTCGTGTGCCGACGCTCGGCGAATCCGTCACCGAGGCCACCATCGGCCGCTGGTTCAAGAAGGCCGGCGATCCCGTCGCCGTCGACGAGCCCTTGGTGGAGCTCGAGACCGACAAGGTCACCATCGAGGTCCCCGCGCCCTCCGCCGGCACGCTGAGCGAGATCATCGCCGCCGATGGAGCGACGGTTGCGGTCGGCGCGCTGCTCGGTCAGATCACCGATGGTGCCGGCGCTGCCAAGCCCGCCGCTGCGCCCGCCAAGCCTGCCGCTGCTCCGGCGCCCGCCGCTGCGGCTCCGGCTGCTGCCGCTGCTGCGCCGAAGGCGCCGCCGGCCGATGCGCCGCTTGCCCCGTCCGTGCGCAAGCTGTCGGCCGAGACCGGCATCGATGCTTCGACCGTTCCCGGCTCCGGCAAGGATGGCCGCGTCACCAAGGGCGACATGCTCGCTGCGATCGAGCGCGCCGCGTCCGCGCCGACCCCGGTCAACCAGCCCGCCGCCGCCGTGCAGGTCCGCGCGCCGTCGCCGGCCGATGACGCCGCCCGCGAAGAGCGCGTCAAGATGACCCGCCTGCGCCAGACCATCGCGCGCCGCCTCAAGGACGTGCAGAACACCGCGGCCATGCTCACGACCTTCAACGAGGTCGACATGACCAACGTCATGGCGCTGCGTGCCCATTACAAGGATGCGTTCGAGAAGAAGCATGGCGCCAAGCTCGGCTTCATGGGCTTCTTCACCAAGGCCGTCGTGCAGGCGCTGAAGGACATCCCGGCGGTCAACGCCGAGATCGACGGCAGCGACCTGATCTACAAGAACTACTATCACATCGGCGTCGCCGTCGGCACCGACAAGGGCCTTGTCGTGCCCGTGGTGCGCGACTGCGACCACAAGTCGATCTCCGACATCGAGAAGGGCATCGCCGATTTCGGCCGCCGCGCCCGTGACGGCCAGCTCAAGATCGACGAGATGCAGGGCGGCACCTTCACCATCACCAATGGCGGCATCTACGGCTCGCTGATGTCGACCCCGATCCTGAACGCGCCGCAGTCCGGCATTTTGGGCATGCACAAGATCCAGGAGCGGCCGATGGTCGTCGGCGGCAAGATCGAGGTCCGCCCGATGATGTATCTGGCGCTGTCCTACGATCACCGCGTGATCGACGGCAAGGAAGCCGTCACCTTCCTGGTCCGCGTCAAGGAGAGCCTGGAAGATCCGGCGCGCCTGGTGCTCGATCTCTGATCCCTGATGCTCTGCGAGCGCCGTCGCCCTTTCGTGCGGCGGCGCGTGTCGAACCATGGAGGCGCGCGTGACGGATAAAGTCGTTGTCATCACCGGCGGCAGCCGCGGCATCGGGCGGGCGACTGCGATTGCAGCGGCCGCGCGCGGCTTTCGTGTCGTGGTCGGCTATGCCAGCAACAAGAAGGCCGCCGACGAGGTGGTCACGCAGATCGAGGCCAGCAACGGCAAGGCCATCGCGGTGAAATGCGATGTTGCCGAGGAAAGCGACATCCTCAGCCTGTTCAAGGAAGCCGACAAGTTCGGCACGCTGGGCGCCCTCGTCAACAACGGCGGCATCGTCGGCAAGAGCGGCGTGCGGGTCGACGAGATGTCGGCCGAACGCATCCAGCGCGTGATGGCCGTCAACGTCACCGGCTCCATCCTCTGCGCGCGCGAAGCGGTCAAGCGGATGTCGACCAAGCATGGCGGCAAGGGCGGCGTCATCGTCAACCTTTCCTCGGTCGCAGCCCGTCTCGGCGCACCCAATACCTATGTCGACTACGCCGCGTCCAAGGGCGCAGTCGATTCCTTCACCGTTGGCCTCGGCTATGAGGTCGCGAGCGAAGGCATCCGCGTCGCTGCGATCCGTCCCGGCCTGATCGACACCGAGATCCACGCCGCCGGCGGCGAGCCCGACCGCGCCCATCGTCTGGCCCACATGGTGCCGATGAAGCGCGTTGGCACCGCCGACGAAATCGCCAACGCCATCGTCTGGCTGATGTCGGACGAGGCCTCCTATGTCACCTCAGCCATACTCGATGTGTCCGGCGGACGCTGACGCGCCGCGCGGACGCTGACACATCCTCATCACGCTAAACCTACGGGACTTTCTCTCATGGCTACCTACGATCTCGTCGTCATCGGCACCGGACCGGGCGGTTATGTCTGCGCAGTGCGTGCAGCCCAGCTCGGCATGAAAGTCGCCGTGGTCGAAAAGAACGCCACCCTCGGCGGTACCTGCCTCAATGTCGGCTGCATGCCGTCCAAGGCGCTGCTGCACGCGTCCGAGATGTTCGAGGAAGCCGGGCACTCCTTCGCCAAGATGGGCGTGTCGGTGTCGTCGCCGAAGCTCGATCTTCCCGCGATGATGAACTTCAAGCAGCAGGGCATCGACGGCAACGTCAAGGGCGTCGAGTTCCTGATGAAGAAGAACAAGATCGACGTGCTCAAGGGCTCTGGCAAGATCCTCGGCACCGGCAAGGTCGAAGTCTCCACCGACGGCAAGTCGCAGGTGGTCGAGACCAAGAACATCGTGATCGCCACCGGCTCCGACATCGCGCGCCTCAAGGGCATCGAGATCGACGAGAAGCGCATCGTGTCCTCGACCGGCGCGCTGTCGCTGGAGAAGGTGCCAGGCAGATTGCTGGTCATTGGCGCCGGCGTGATCGGGCTCGAACTTGGCTCTGTGTGGCGCCGGCTTGGATCCGAAGTCATGGTGGTCGAATTCCTCGATCGCATCCTGCCCGGCATGGACGGCGAGATCGCCAAGCAATTCCAGCGCATCCTTGAAAAGCAGGGATTTGCATTCAAGCTGGGTTCGAAGGTCACCGGCGTCGAAGCGAACAGCAAGACATTGCTCGCGAAAATCGAACCGGCTGCCGGCGGTGCCGCCGAGACCATCGAGGCCGATGTCGTTCTCGTCTGCATCGGCCGCACGCCCTACACGGACGGGTTGGGCCTGAAGGAAGCCGGCGTTGCACTCGACCCGCGCGGCCGCGTCCAGATCGATCCGCATTTCGCCACCAGCCTGAAGGGCGTCTATGCCATCGGCGACGTCGTCGCCGGCCCGATGCTCGCACACAAGGCCGAGGACGAAGGCGTTGCGGTCGCGGAGATCATTGCCGGCCAGGCCGGCCACGTGAACTACGATGTGATCCCGGGTGTCGTGTATACCACGCCGGAAGTGTCCTCCGTCGGCAAGACCGAGGAGGAGCTGAAGCAGGCAGGCGTCGCTTATACCGTCGGGAAGTTTCCCTTTACCGCCAACGGCCGCTCCAAGGTCAACCAGACCACCGACGGCTTTGTGAAGATTCTCGCAGATGCGAAGACCGATCGCGTGCTCGGCGTGCACATTATCGGCATAGAGGCCGGCGAAATGATCCATGAAGCCTGCGTTCTCATGGAATTTGGTGGCAGTGCGGAAGATCTCGCGCGCACCTGCCACGCCCATCCGACCCGCTCGGAGGCCGTCAAGGAAGCCGCGCTTGCAGTCGGCAAGCGGGCCATCCATATGTAGGTTCGCGCCTAGCGAGGAATCGGGCGGGAAACACATGCTGCGCCGCCTTCTTCAACCGGTCTGGGTCCTGCTTGCGATCGTCTTCCTGATCGAAGCCTGGCTGTGGGACCATCTCGAACCGATCGTCGCGCGGGTTGTCGCAGCCATCCCGCTCGCACGTTTCAAGCAGTGGCTGACGGAGCGTGTCGACGCGCTGTCGCCGGCCATGACGCTGATCGTGTTCGCGGTCCCCATCATTCCGCTGTTTCCGCTCAAGCTGGTCGGCCTGTGGCTGCTCACGCATGAGTACTGGACCAGCGCGGTCTTCACGATCATTTTCGCAAAGCTCGCCGGCGTCGGCGTCACCGCCTTCGTGTTCGACGTCACGCGCGACAAGCTGTTGGAGATGCCCTGGTTCGAGCGGATCTATGATCTCGTGATGAAGGTGCGCGCCAAGGCGCACCTGCTGGTCGACCCGATCAAGCGCCGCATCCGCGAGCTGATCGCCGGCAACGGCGAAGGCTGGTCCGCCCGCACGCTGCGTATGATCCAGCGTTTTAGGAAGAGCGTGCACCAGGCGCGGTGAGCTTTCCGGGTGTCGTCCCGGCGAAGGCGGAGTTTGTTGCGCTCAGCCTCTCAATGCAAATGCACCAGGTGCGGCCACCACAGGCCGAGGGCGGTCATGATCAGGCCGGCGAGGGTCAGCACGCCGCCGACATAGGCCAGCGCGATCATGCCGGTGATGATGGTGGCGGACGCCAGCACGATGCCGATCTGGAAGGCGGCGGACGCCAGCTCGAAGTGGTGGTACTTCGCGGTCGCCTCGTCGCGCTGGTGCTCGGCATGTTTGGCCTTCTCGGCGAGCTGCTCGGTGCCTTCGCCGGTCTCGGGCTCGGAGCGGTAGCGCGCCGCGGTCTTGGTCCAGTCGTCGACCTGCTTCTGCACCGCCGCCCTCTGGGCGTCGTCGGCGGTGGCGCCGAGCGTGAGCTTGCCCTGCTCGGACGCGGTCAGCACCACGGTGCGGCGGATGCTCTTGGCCTGGAAGAACGCCCAGAGATTGGCGGCCTCGACGTTCTTGCTGATCGATTCGGTCTGGGCACCCTTGCCGAGCGTCTCCGAGATCGCCAAGAACAGCGCCAGCACGGCAATCAGGAGCGCGATCTTCTTGTTCGATCCGGACGCGTGCTCGGCGTGCTCGGCATGCTCCATGCTTTCATGTGCGCTCATATGACCTCCTGGATGTCGCTCGCTACGATTGACCGAATGCGCCGTCGGACGCAAGCGCCAAGCGCGTTCACCGGCATCGGCGGCGATGCCGCGCGAGGGCTCATCTCACGCGTTCGGAGGAATATTCGATGGCGCGGCCGAAATCCGCGCTGTCGTCATACGGTGTTACGAAAAAACGTGGATGATGCGGCTTGAACTCCGCGCCGGAGAGGCAGGCAAGCACCAGGGGAAACGTGTCGATCAGCGTCAGGTCGTCGGCAGCCATCGCACGACAAGGGTGGGGCAGCCGCATCGCGTTGAGGGCGCCGAACCGTTCGTGCAGATCCTCGTCTGTCCAGGCCGTCGGCGGCTTCTTGAATTGGCCACGGAAGGCCGTGCCGTGATCCGACTGAAGAATGATCAGGGCGCCGGGATCGGCCTGCGTGATGTCATGGAGCAGCGCCAGCGTCTGTGAATTGACGCAAGTCAGCTGCTCGATGAACGTCGGCCGCGCCTCCGGAATCCAGCGCTGGAGATCCGGATCGGCAGGGCGAAAACTGCAATCCGACCGGAAGCGGATCGGCGGATGCGGTGCGAGGACATGCGCATAGAGGAAGAATGGCGAAGGCATCGCACGGATGGCGTTCAGCTTCGCGTCGAGATCGTCGACGCCGCCCCATGCGAACGGCGTCGATTGCCGGCGCTGCACCACCAGGTCGACGAGCGGCGTGTTGGAGAGGATCGCTATATCGAGCTCGTCCAGACCGAGATTGCCGCGCACGCATCGCGGCTGGTCGGGTGCGCATTCGGTGAGGTAATCGTAGCCGTTCTCGAAATGCACATAGGTGTAGCCCGCCGACGTCAGGCGGGCCACGGTGCGGTTCTTGCCCCTGACACGTGCCTGCATGTCCTGCAACGGCAGCGGCCGCAGCGTCTCGCCCTCGCTCTCGACGGTGTAGTCGAAACTCGCCGTGCTGGAGATCGAGTTGACGGTGGCGGGAAAATTGGAGCGGCTCCTGGCCAGCACGGCGAAGTCGAGCCCGCGCAGCGACCGGATGAAGTCGCTGTTGTCGAACTTGAAATCCTCGGCGAGCACGTCCTGCCGCGGATACCCGTCGAGCACGATCCAGTAGATGTTGGGCGAGCGCGCAAAACGCTCGCGCGTCCCGGCGCTGTCGGATGCGGCGGTGTGCGCGGGGCCGTCGCGCAGCGCAAAGGCCGCAATGCGCGCGATCGAAGGCGCTGCGAATGCGGCCGACAGAACCAGGGCGACCGATACGGCGGCACGATTGCGGATGGCGGCGAGCGCCACGATGCCGATGACCGAGGTCGCCGCAACCCAGGCCAGCGGCGCGAGCTGGCCGAGATGCGCCTTCAGCTCGCGCTGGATCAGGCCGACATCGTAGGAGAAGAAGACGAACACCATCAATCCCGTCGCGAGCAGGATGCGCCAGAGCGGAAGCCTCCGCAGCAGGATCTTCAAGCCGGCCGCGACGATCGCCGTGATCGCCACAGTGCCGGCGGCGTAGTGCAGGACCCGGCCGGGACCGGCGAGCGCGGCGATATTCTCGGCGTAGAAATCGAGCAGCGCCACCGTCGACAGCGCCGCGGCCGTCGCCAGCGATCGCAGCAGCAGCCAGTGATCGTCTCGCCTGCGCATCGCGGCTAGCCGGCCACGCGTTCGAATTCGTACAGCGCGCGGCCGCCGGCCGCGAGCTCGAGCCGCCGCACGATGCGCGCGTGGCGGCCGAGCGCCTGCTCGAATCGACCGCTGTCGTAGTCGGCAAAGATGTCGCGCCGCAGCCGCAGCATGCGCTGGACCATCGGATCCGCCTTCGGCACGAATTCGATCACGCCGCGCGGTGCGAGGCCGACGAGCCACTCCGCCACGAAGGGCAGGGGCACGTTGCGGCCGATCGCGAGGTGATGCACCAGCGCCAGCGCGATGACGGCGTCGGCGTTGCGGCGCGAGGAGAGGCCGGTTCGCTCGGCCTCGGCCCAGCCCTGCGCGGGGCTCGGGTTTGCCGCATCGGAGAACAGCGGCAGGAAGTCGAGGTGGCCGGCCGCCGCGCGCGCTGCCGCGCCCTCCAGCGCATCGAGGTCGGCATCGAAGCCGATCACGGATTTCGCACCGTTCTGCAGCAGCGCCTCGGCGTAACGGCCGGTGTTGCAGCCGATGTCCCAGGCGCTGGCGGGCGCATGGCGGCGGGCGAAATCCGCGACGAAATCCCGCTTCCGGCGCTCTTCGTCGCCGGCGTAGGAGACGTTATCGGTCTCGTAGCGCTGCCATTCCGTCGGCGCGATCGCTTTCGGCGCCAGCTTCGAGATCCAGCGATGCAGCCGTCGCAGCAGCAGTTGCAGCGCGGCTTTTGGCAGCGGGCGCGCCGGACGGGTGGTGGCATCCGGCGCATGCCGCGCGCGTCGCTGCATAAGGTCGGGCAGGGTGATGTTGGTCAGGATGTCGGGCGCGAGCCAGCGCCTGAAGCGGCCCAGCAGCGCGACGATGTCGCGGCTCGCGATGCCCTCGAGCGCGCCGCGATACCAGGAATTGTGCGCGATCCCGAACAGCGCCCGCAGCAGCAGCGGGTTGACGAATTGCTCGATGAACTGGCGCTGGCCGGTCCAGTAGTCGCCGTCGCGGTAAGGCACGAAGGAGGAGATGTCGATGAAGACGGGACGGTGGCCTGCGAACTGGACGTTGTAGGCGCTCGCATCCGACAGCGCGAAATCGAAATCGAGTGCGCGCAGCTGCACGTCGAGGTGCAGCAGCGCGGCGCGCTTGAGCAGGGCGAACGGCCATTCGTAAGGGTAGGAGATGAACGGCAGTCTCGGATGCACGAGCACACGTGTGCCGCGCGCGGGCTCCGGCATGTCGGTTAGCACCGCCGCATCGGCCTCTTCCGCGCCGATGATCCAGCCCCGGCCGAGCAGATCGTCATAGGCGCCGGAGGATTTCAGCAGCAGGAAATTCCGCTCGGCCTCGCCGTTGACGGAGCGAAGGATCGCGCCGCCCGATGCGAAGACGGTGGCGGACGGATCGCGGAAAGAGCCGGGATCACGGCTGGCCATTGCTTGAGGGGTCCTTGGGCCAGCTCCGCGGATGTGCCTTCGATCGCCAGAACCATCCCAGGATCCGCCGCCCATAGGCACGGATGGCAATCAGGCCGCCGGCAATGGCCGCGATCAGGCTCTGCACCGCGAATGCGCCCGTCCCCGGATCGAGATAGGCGTAGGCACTGGTCGGCATCAGCGCGGCGAGACACGCCAGCATGGTCACGAAGACCACGGGAGATTTCTTGTTCTTCATGGAAGCCCCGTCACGACAGGGACGACCGGCCATGCCGGGCCGGGCGCACTATCTGTGACAGAGCGTAGCACTCCACTCCGGCGCGTAACCTTAAATCTTGTCCATCAAGGCGGGGATCGCCCGATTTCCGCCACCGCGGCACCGCCGCATTCCGCAAATAAGGCAGGCGGGAAATGCTCTGAAATAATTTTCAGCGCCGCGGATGCGCGCTGGCATAGACCTCGAGCAGGCGCTCGGAATCGATGCCGGTGTAGACCTGCGTGGTCGAGAGCGAGGAATGGCCGAGCAGCTCCTGGATCGCGCGCAGGTCGCCGCCGCGCGAGAGCAGGTGCGTGGCGAAGGAATGGCGGAGCGCGTGCGGCGTGGCGCTGTCGGGCAGGCCGAGCGCGCCGCGCAGGCGTTCCATCGCGAGCTGGATGATACGCGGGCTCAAGGGACCGCCGCGCGCGCCGACGAAGATCGGGCCTTCCGCCGGCAGCGGATACGGGCACATCGCAACGTATTCCTGCACCAGCTCCAGCACGTTCTGCAGCACCGGCACCATGCGCGTCTTGTTGCCCTTGCCTGTCACGATCAGCACGTCGCCTTCGCCGGGCCGCGGCACCTCGCGGCGTTTCAGGCCGAGCGCTTCGGAGATGCGCAGTCCCGAGCCATACAAGAGCGCCATCACCGCGGCATCGCGCACAAGGATCCAGGTCTCGCGTTCCTCGCCGGCGCGCTCGTCGGCATCGGCAAGACGCTTTGCCGATGCCATCGGCAACGGTTTTGGCAGGCTCTTGGCGACTTTCGGCGCACGGATCGCGGAGAGCGCGCCGACCTTGCCCTTGCCTTCGCGCTCGAGGAAGCGGCCGAACGAGCGCAGGCCCGCCAGCGCGCGCATCAGGCTGCGGCCGGCGATGTCGTCGGCGCGGCGCATCGCCATGAAGGCGCGGACGTCGGTCGCTTCCAGCGCGGCGAACCGTTTGAGCGTCACGCGCTCGCCCCAATGGCTGCAAAGGAAGTCCAGGCACTGCCGCAAGTCCCGGCCATAGGCCTCCAGCGTCTTCGGCGACAGCCGCCGCTCGGCGCCGAGATGCGCCAGCCAGCGCGTCATTTCCTGCGCGATCGAGGGATCGGCGCTGGCAAGCTCGATCAAGGGGGCGGCCGCTTTGCTCATGCGCTCTGGACGTGGTGATTCCGCACAGTATATCGCATCACACCCGTTTACTGTTCGCTAAGGCCGCCCTGCGGCGTTAGCTTCAAGACCCCAAGGTTCCGATTCTCCCTTCCATGGATCACAGCTCGCGTAGCAACACCGCCCCCGCCACCGCGACCCGCATGGTCGACGTGCTGGTGCCGGTCGCGCTCGACCAGACCTATTCCTACAAGGTGCCGCGCGGCATGGAGCTGAAGGCGGGCGATCTCCTCAGCGTGCCGCTCGGCGCGCGCGAGGTGCTGGGCGTGGTCTGGGGCGAGAACGCCAATCCCGATCCGCGCCTGCATAACCGTCTCAAGGAGGTCAGCGAGAAGCTCGACGTCGCACCGCTGAAGCCCGAATTGCGCCAGGTCGTCGACTGGGTCGCCAATTACACGCTGAGCCCGCGCGGCATGGTGCTGCGCATGTGCCTGCGGATGGGCGACAATCTCGGCCCCGAGCGGGTGCGTCCCGGCGTGCGCCTGACCGGCGATCCGCCGCGGCGGCTGACGCCGGCGCGGCAACGGGTGATCGAGGTGCTGTCGGACCGGCTGCTGCACGGCAAGTCGGAGGCGGCCAGGGAGGCCGGCGTCTCGGCCGGCGTGATCGACGGCCTCGTCGACGAAGGCACGCTCACGGTCGAGCCGATGCCGCCGCCTGCGCCGCCGCCGCCGCCCGATCCGGATTACGGCCGGCCAGATTTCTCGCCGCTGCAGCGCACGGCGGCCGATACGCTACGTGCGCTCGCCGCTAACGGCACGTTCCATGTCGCGCTGCTCGACGGCGTCACCGGCTCCGGCAAGACCGAGGTCTATTTCGAAGCCGTGGCCGAGGCGATCCGCCGCGGAAAACAGTCGCTGATCCTGATGCCGGAAATCGCGCTCACCGGCCAGTTCCTCGACCGCTTCGCGCAGCGCTTCGGCGTGCGGCCGATCGAATGGCACTCCGAACTGACGCCGCGCACCCGCGCGCGCAACTGGGCAGCGATCTCCGAAGGCAGCGCGCCGGTCGTCGTCGGCGCGCGCTCGGCGCTGTTTTTGCCTTACGCCAATCTCGGGCTCATCGTCGTCGATGAAGAGCACGACCAGGCCTACAAGCAGGACGAGGGCGTGCACTATCACGCCCGCGACATGGCGGTGGTGCGCGCGCATATCGCCAAGATTCCGGTCGTGCTGGCCTCCGCGACGCCGTCGGTCGAATCCGAGGTCAATGCGCGCAAGAACCGCTATCAGCGCATCGCGCTGCCCTCGCGCTTCGGTGGCCAGCACATGCCGCATATCGAGGCGATCGACCTGCGCCGCGAGCCGCCCGCGCGCGGCCGCTATATCTCGCCGCGCTTGGCCTCCGAGATCAGAACCGCGATCGAAAAGCGCGAGCAGGCGCTGCTGTTCCTCAATCGCCGCGGCTATGCGCCGCTGACGCTGTGCCGCGGCTGCGGCCATCGCTTCGCCTGCACCATCTGCGATGCCTGGCTGGTCGATCACCGCTTCCGCCAGCGCCTGGTCTGTCACCATTGCGGCTTCTCGATGCCGCGCCCGCATCTCTGCCCGCACTGTTCGGCCGAGGAATCGCTGGTCGCGGTCGGTCCCGGCGTCGAGCGCCTGCAGGAGGAGGCGGCCGCGCTGTTCCCGGAAGCGCGCACCATGGTGCTGTCGAGCGACCTCATCACATCGATCGAGACGATGCGCAGCGAGCTCGCCGAGATCGCGGAAGGCCGCGTCGACATCATCATCGGCACGCAGCTGGTGGCCAAGGGGCACAATTTTCCGCGGCTCAATCTGGTCGGCGTGGTCGATGCCGATCTTGGTCTCTCCAACGGCGATCCGCGCGCGGCGGAGCGGACCTGGCAATTGCTCAACCAGGTGATCGGCCGCGCCGGCCGCGAGCAGGGCCGCGGCGTCGGCTATCTGCAAACCCATCAGCCCGATCATCCCGTGATGAAGGCGTTGATCGCCTGCGACCGCGAGGCCTTCTACGACAGCGAGATCGACCTGCGCGAGAGGACGCTCTATCCGCCGTTCGGCCGGCTCGCGAGCCTGATCATTTCCGCCGGCGACCGCCCGAGCGCGGAAGGTCTCGGCCGCCGTCTCGTCGCGCTCGCGCCGCGCGACGAGCGCGTGGTGGTGCTGGGGCCGGCCGAGGCGCCGCTCGCGGTCATCAAGGGCCGCTACCGCTTCCGCATCCTGGTGAAATCGGCGCGCGGTTTCGATCTCTCGGACTATTTGCGCAACTGGCTCGCGGTGTGTCCGAAGCCGACCGGCAATCAGAAGCTGGAAGTGGACGTCGATCCGCAGAGCTTTTTGTAATTCTCAAGCTCTCGTAGGGTGGGCAAAGCGCGCGTCTTCGTTCGAAGAACGAAGGCGTAAGCGTGCCCACCATTGAAATTGGTGGGCACGCTTCCGTCGCCGCTCTGCGAGCGCCGGAGGATGCTTTGCCCACCCTACGGCAGCTTCATCCCGGCTACGAAAAACAAACAAAAAGCCCGCGGTCCCCCAAGACCGCGGACTTGTTTTCATGCGCGCATCAAACTGATGGAAAGTGCGCGAGCAATGTGAGGCGCCTCGAACGCCTTAGGAGACGACTTCTGCGGTGACGCGGCCGACGCCGGCGCCGGTGAGGCCGATGGCGCGGGCAGCGCCGGTGGAGAGATCGAGGACACGGCCGCGAATGAACGGGCCGCGGTCATTGATGGTGACGATGACGCTCTGGCCGCCATGGGTGACGCGCAGCTTGGTGCCGAACGGCAGCGAACGGTGTGCTGCGGTCATGGCGTTCTGGTTGAAGCGCTGGCCCGACGCGGTCCGGCTGCCGGACTCGTTGCCGTAATAGGACGCCATGCCGGAGAAGCTGCGGCCGGTGCCCGAGGACGACGTCATCGCCGCGTTGGCGTTGCGCCAATCGGGGGTCGCGTTGGTATCGGCCTGGGCGTGGTGGCGGTGATGATGCCGGTGATGCCTGGATTTGGCGGACGCCTCGGTGGCGGTTCCCCCGACGATCAGAGTGGCGGCGACGAAAGCGATCGCCGTTCGCGGCCGGGTCACGGTGCCCAGCGTCTTCAAAGACAGCATTTCTTGGTCCCTAAGCTAGTATTGCCACATATGTGGCTAGTGGAGCCCCCATCAGTTTGTGAGCGATTTGGCGTTTCGATTCGCAATGAGGCGTGAATTGGGCAGTAAATCCGCTCGGGGTCGTCATGAAATATCTTGTTACCGCCGCACGATATTCGACCGATGTTTCGTAGTCTTCGGCTTTAACGATTTATTAAGCTCAGTATTACTTGCGAATACTGTAAAGCGAAGTCATCGCCCCCGGCATTTAGAATTGGGTAAGTATTCGGCGAGTGGAACGGAGGAGGCGGGAATCACGCCTCAGCGATCCGTGTTCATGGCGGGTATGCGCTGGCGGCAGGAACCAAAGCGCAGATTGCCGCCGTCAGGCTCGGGGCAATTCCGTGGCGCGGCAGGTCCGTCGCCTTCACGGCCGGAGAGTCCTCGCGACGTGCGACGAACTGGCGACAGAACCCCGTGCCTTTAATTTGGCGTCATGTTGCACGTGCGCGCCTGCTATGTTAGCAAAGCCGCGATTTTAACGGACCCGGCACTTCCCGTGTCGGCCGGAAATCAAAGTCCCGCTTGAATTCCAAGGGCTTGGATCGCTAGGCGCTGCTTCGCGGCGACGGTTTTTCCCTTGCGAGTTTGACAGCAAAAAGAGCGCGTCTGTGGCTGCAGAAGATACGTCCGTTTCAGGTGTGTCCGGCCGTTATGCAACGGCCTTGTTTGAACTGGCCCGCGACCAGAAATTGGTCGACGAGGTCAAAGCCGATCTCGACAAATTCGATGCCTTGCTGACCGAGAGCGCCGATCTCAAGCGCCTCGTCCGCAGCCCGGTGTTCGCGGCCGATGCCCAGTCCAAGGCCCTCTCGGCCGTGCTGGACAAGGCCGGCATTGCCGGGATCTCCGCCAATTTCCTCAAAGTGCTGACCGCCAACCGCCGCCTGTTCGCGGTGGCCGACGTCATCCGCGCCTATCGCGTCCTCGTCGCCAAGTTCAAGGGCGAGACGACGGCCGACGTCACGGTGGCGGAAGCGCTCTCTGACAAGAATCTCGACGCCCTCAAGGTTGCCCTGAAGTCGGTGACCGGCAAGGACGTCGCGCTGAACGTGAAAGTCGATCCCTCGATCATCGGTGGCCTCGTCGTCAAGCTGGGCAGCCGCATGGTCGATGGTTCGCTTCGCACCAAACTCAATTCGATCAAGCACGCGATGAAAGAGGCAGGCTGATGGACATCCGCGCCGCGGAAATTTCCGCGATCCTCAAGGACCAGATCAAGAATTTCGGCCAGGAAGCTGAAGTCTCCGAAGTCGGACAGGTGCTGTCCGTCGGCGACGGTATCGCCCGCGTCTACGGTCTGGACAACGTCCAGGCCGGTGAAATGGTCGAGTTCGAGAACGGCACCCGCGGCATGGCGCTGAACCTCGAAACCGACAACGTCGGTGTCGTTATTTTCGGTGCCGACCGTGAGATTAAGGAAGGCCAGACCGTCAAGCGCACCCGCGCCATCGTGGACGCGCCGGTCGGCAAGGGCCTGCTCGGCCGCGTCGTCGACGCGCTCGGCAACCCGATCGACGGCAAGGGCCCGATCCAGGCCGACAAGCGCATGCGCGTCGACGTCAAGGCGCCCGGCATCATTCCGCGCAAGTCGGTGAGCGAGCCGATGGCGACCGGCCTCAAGGCGATCGATGCCCTGATCCCGATCGGCCGCGGCCAGCGCGAGCTGATCATCGGCGACCGTCAGACCGGCAAGACCGCGATCGCGCTCGACACCATCCTGAACCAGAAGCCGCTCAACGCGCAGCCCGACGAGAACATCAAGCTGTACTGCGTCTACGTCGCGGTCGGCCAGAAGCGTTCGACCGTCGCGCAGTTCGTGAAGGTTCTGGAAGAGCAGGGCGCGCTCGAATATTCGATCGTCGTCGCCGCCACCGCCTCCGATCCGGCGCCGATGCAGTACATCGCCCCCTTTACTGCCTGCACCATGGGCGAATTCTTCCGCGATAACGGCATGCACGCCGTCATCATCTATGACGATCTGTCCAAGCAGGCCGTCGCCTACCGCCAGATGTCGCTGCTGCTGCGCCGCCCGCCGGGCCGCGAAGCTTACCCGGGCGACGTCTTCTATCTGCACTCCCGCCTGCTCGAGCGCGCCGCGAAGCTCAGCAAGGACCATGGCTCGGGTTCGCTGACCGCGCTGCCGGTCATCGAAACCCAGGCCAACGACGTGTCGGCCTACATCCCGACCAACGTCATCTCGATCACCGACGGTCAGATCTTCCTGGAAACCGACCTGTTCTTCCAGGGCATCCGTCCCGCGGTGAACGTCGGTCTGTCGGTGTCGCGCGTCGGCTCCTCGGCGCAGACCAAGGCCACCAAGAAGGTCGCCGGCAAGATCAAGGGCGAGCTCGCGCAGTACCGCGAAATGGCGGCGTTCGCGCAGTTCGGCTCCGACCTCGACGCCTCGACCCAGCGCCTGCTCAACCGCGGCTCGCGCCTGACCGAACTCCTGAAGCAGCCGCAGTTCTCGCCGCTGAAGATGGAAGAGCAGGTCTGCGTGATCTGGGCCGGCACCAACGGCTATCTCGATCCGCTGCCGATCAACAAGGTGCGCTCGTTCGAGGACGGCCTGCTCTCGCTGCTGCGCGGCAAGCACGTCGACATCCTCAACTCGATCCGCGACAGCCGCGATCTCTCCGACGACACCGCTGGCAAGCTGAAGTCGGTGGTCGAAGGCTTTGCGAAGAGCTTCGCGTAACGGCAAGCATGGCCGGATTCGTCCGGCCATGACCGCTTCGCGAGAGGCAAACCAATAAGACGCATGCCCGGCGCCCGGCCGGGCATTGCAGTAGGGACAGGCTAGCGGTCCGACGCTTCAGTCGAACCGCCGGGGTGAACGAAGAATGGCGTCACTTAAAGACATGCGCGTCCGCATCGCCTCCACCAAGGCGACGCAAAAGATCACCAAGGCCATGCAGATGGTCGCGGCCTCGAAGCTGCGCCGCGCGCAGACCGCGGCGGAAGCTGCGCGTCCCTATGCCGACAAGATGAGCGCGGTGATCTCCAACATCGCCGGCGCTGCGGCGGGCTCGCCCGGCGCGCCGGCGCTGCTGGCCGGCACCGGCCGCGATCAGGTTCACCTGCTGCTGGTCTGCACCGGCGAGCGCGGCCTGTCCGGCGCCTTCAACTCCTCGATCGTGCGTCTCGCCCGCGAGCGCGCGCTTGCTCTGATGAACCAGGGCAAGGAAGTGAAATTCTTCTGCGTCGGTCGCAAGGGCTACGAGCAGCTCCGCCGCCAGTTCGACAAGCAGATCGTCGAGCACCTCGATTTGCGCAGCGTCCGCCAGCTCGGCTTCGTCAACGCCGAGGACATCGCCAAGAAGATTCTGGCCCGTTTCGAGGCCGGCGAGTTCGACGTCTGCACGCTGTTCTACTCGCGCTTCCGTTCGGTGATCGCGCAGATCCCGACCGCCCAGCAGATCATCCCGCTGGTGGTCGAGGAGGGCACTGCCGCCAGCACGACCTCTTACGAATACGAGCCGGAGGAGGACGAGATCCTCACCCGCCTGCTGCCGCGCAACCTCGCGGTCCAGATCTTCCGCGCACTGCTCGAGAACAACGCCTCGTTCTACGGCGCGCAGATGAGCGCGATGGACAACGCGACGCGCAACGCCGGTGAGATGATCCGCAAGCAGACGCTGGTCTACAACCGCACGCGTCAGGCGCAGATCACCAAGGAACTGATCGAAATCATCTCGGGTGCCGAGGCCGTCTGACCAAGACGGATTGGCACTCATCACACGCAACATCCCGGTCAAATTGACTGTGGTCTAGAAGTTCGGATCGAAGGAGACATTCAATGGCAGCCCAGGTTGGTCGCGTCACCCAGGTCATCGGCGCCGTCGTCGACGTGCAGTTCGAAGGCCACCTCCCGGCCATTCTCAACTCGCTCGAGACCAAGAACGGCGGCAACCGCCTGGTGCTCGAAGTCGCCCAGCATCTCGGCGAGTCCACCGTCCGCACCATCGCGATGGACACCACCGAGGGTCTGGTCCGCGGCCAGGAAGTGACCGATACCGGTTCGCCGATCCGCGTTCCCGTCGGCGAGGGCACGCTCGGCCGCATCATCAACGTCATCGGCGAGCCGATCGACGAAGCCGGTCCCGTCAAGTCGGAAGGCCTGCGCGCCATCCACCAGGAAGCGCCGACCTACACCGACCAGTCCACGGAAGCTGAAATTCTCGTCACCGGCATCAAGGTCGTCGACCTGCTGGCTCCCTACGCGAAGGGCGGTAAGATCGGCCTGTTCGGCGGCGCCGGCGTCGGCAAGACCGTGCTGATTCAGGAGCTGATCAACAACGTCGCGAAGGCGCACGGTGGTTACTCCGTGTTCGCCGGCGTCGGCGAGCGTACCCGCGAGGGCAACGACCTCTATCACGAGTTCATCGAGTCCAAGGTCAATGCCGATCCGCACAATCCGGATCCGAGCGTGAAGTCGAAGTGCGCGCTGGTGTTCGGCCAGATGAACGAGCCGCCGGGCGCCCGCGCCCGCGTCGCGCTGACCGGTCTGACCATCGCGGAAGACTTCCGCGACAAGGGCCAGGACGTGCTGTTCTTCGTCGACAACATCTTCCGCTTCACCCAGGCCGGCTCGGAAGTGTCGGCGCTGCTCGGCCGTATTCCTTCGGCGGTGGGTTATCAGCCGACGCTCGCGACCGACATGGGCGCGCTGCAGGAGCGCATCACCACCACGCAGAAGGGCTCGATCACCTCGGTGCAGGCCATCTACGTTCCGGCCGACGACTTGACCGACCCGGCGCCCGCGACCTCGTTCGCGCATCTTGACGCGACCACCACGCTGTCGCGCTCGATCGCTGAAAAGGGCATCTACCCGGCGGTGGACCCGCTCGACTCGACCTCGCGCATGCTCTCCCCGCTGGTCGTCGGCGAGGAGCACTACGCGGTCGCCCGCCAGGTCCAGCAGGTGCTGCAGCGCTACAAGGCGCTCCAGGACATCATCGCCATTCTCGGCATGGACGAGCTTTCGGAAGAGGACAAGCTGACCGTGGCCCGCGCCCGCAAGGTCGAGCGCTTCATGTCGCAGCCGTTCCACGTCGCCGAAATCTTCACGGGCTCGCCCGGCAAGTTCGTCGACCTCGCCGACACCATCAAGGGCTTCAAGGGCCTGGTGGAAGGCAAGTACGACCACCTGCCGGAAGCCGCCTTCTACATGGTCGGCACCATCGAAGAAGCCGTCGAGAAGGGCAAGAAGCTGGCGGCGGAAGCCGCCTAAGCTGGCGAATAGCGAATAGGGAGCGGCGAATAGCTGCTCCCTGTTTCAACCACTCGCCATTCGCCACTCACCATTCGCAGGTTTCTTATGGCCACCTTCCACTTCGATCTCGTCTCTCCGGAAAAGCTCGCCTTCTCGGGCGAGGTCGACCAGGTCGACGTCCCCGGTTGGGAGGGCGACTTCGGCGTGCTCGCCGGACATGCTCCCCTCGTGGCTGCGGTGCGGCCGGGTATCCTGACGATCATCGCCGGCGGCCAGAAGCAGAAGGTCATCGTGCTCGGTGGGCTCGCGGAAGTGTCCGACGATCGCCTGACCGTGCTGGCCGACGTCGCCACGTCGATCGAAGAGCTTGATCGGGCGCAGTTCGCCGACCAGATCGCGGAAATGCAGGAAAAGCTTTCCGAGAAGGAAGGCGGCGAGCTCGATCTCGCGATCGCGCGGCTCGACCATTACAAGAGCATCCAGCACGAGCTCAACACGACGGCTATGCACTAAGCCCCGGCGCAGCCGCTCCGGGGCTCAGGCTCAAAATTCCTGAATAAGTTCAGCGCTCGTCACGACCGTGGCGGGCGCTGAAACTTTGTTGCACCGCGCCAGAGATAGCGGCATTCTGCGCCCGCGAATTTGTTCCGGGGCGGGTCACAGATGAAACGCAAGATCGCGGCGATTTTCGCAGCCGATATTGCCGGGTATTCGAGGCTGGTCGCGGAAGACGAAGAGGAGACGCTGCGGCGTCTCGCCTCCTATCGCGAAGTCATCGACGATTTCATCGCAAAGGCGAACGGCCGAATCTTCAACACGGCGGGCGATGCCGTGCTCGCGGAGTTTCCGAGCGCGGTCGATGCGGTGCGCTGCGCGATCGACATCCAGGAGAGCTTGCGAACCCGCAACATGGCCTATCCGCCGAGCCGGCAGATGTCGTTCCGCATCGGCATCACTATCGGCGACGTGGTCGAGCGCAACGGCGATTTGTTGGGTGACGGCGTCAACATCGCCGCGCGGCTGGAAGGCCTCGCCGAGGTCGGCGGCATCTGCGTCTCCCGCGCCGTGCACGAGCAGGTCGCCAACAAGCTGTCGGTGCAGTTCGCCGATATCGGCGCGCAGGAGGTGAAGAACATCCCGACGCCGGTCCATGCCTACATGGTGGCGATGCGGCGCGAGGACGGCAGCTATTCCAAGCCGCAGGTGAAGAAGGCGGCTTCCAAGGTGGCCGCCGCACCGGTGTGGATGTGGCCGCTGGTGGTTGCCGTCGTCTCGATCGTCGGCATCATCGTCACCGGCTTCCTCTACAACACCAAGCTCAAGCAGACCGCGAGCGTCGCAGCCCAGCCGGCCGCGGCACCGGTTGCCGTGCCGAGCGCAACCCCGACTGCGATGGCCGCGTCGCCGACTCCGATGCCGACCCAAATGGCAAAGGCGCCGATGGCTCCGATGCCTCCGTCCAATGCCGGCGCTGCGATGGCGCCGATGCCTGCGCCATCGCCCTCCGCCGCGCCGATGACAGGCAAGCTCGCGGCCGACGGCGTGCCCTTCATCAACGAGCGCGTCCGCAACTATCTGGCGGGCGACTATGCGGCGGCCGGCGACTACAAGGCCTTCGCGCTCAATGTCGGCGGCTTCACCGGCTCGGTGTTGAACCAGCCGAGCGAGGAGGCCGCGCGCAACGGCGCGCTCGAGCAGTGCCAGAAGCGTGCCGATGCCGCGCAATCGCCGCGGCGCTGCGAGCTCTATGCGGTCGGCAACAATGTCGTCTACGCGCACGGCAGGCCGCCGATGCCGCCGGCGCCGTACTTCCGGCATGACGCCATGACCGAGCGGGCGTTCGCCTCGAAGGATTTTCCGATCGTGCGCGATCCGCAAAAGGTCCGGCTCGAGAACATGTTCGTGCCGGCGGCGAAATCCCGCTCGGTCGCGCTCGGACCGGGCGGACAATATTTCATGGTGCTGGGCGCATCATCCGCCGAGGACGCGGCGCGGCGTTCGCTGGAATCGTGCGGTGCGATCGCGGGCGTTGCCTGCATGATCGTCGCGGTCGACGACAATTTCGTCGTGCCGATCCCGACGCTGCTCCGGATCACCGGCTTCTTCCACGCCGCGAGCAATCCCTCGATCGTGGCCGATGCCCGCGACGAGGTCGTGCGCAAGCTCGGTGATGCCATGGGCTGGAACGCCATCGCCGTCGGCACCTCGGGCCGCCCCGGCCTCGGCCTCAAGGCCGCCGACGAGCAGACCGCCGTCAACTCCGCGCTCGCCGACTGCGCCAAGCGCGACCGCGATTGCCACGTCATCGCGATCGGCCCGTTCACGGTGGGACCGATCAATTAGGGCTGGCTCTGATTGTGCCCCACTAGCGCTCCGACATAGGTGCGTTCCCTCCCCCCTTGCGGGGGAGGGCTAGGGAGAGGGGTAGCCACGAACTCAGATCTCGCCCGGAGCCACCCCTCTCCCCTACCCTCCCCCGCAAGGGGGGAGGGAGCGCAGCGGAGCGAGTGGTGGCGTCTTGCCTCCCTCACTCGGAAACTTCGCGCGAAAATTCTCTCGTGATTTCAACCCCGCTCTACTGTGCATGGGGTTGTTTTCGCAGTTTCACTTTCCGAACGCGGCAAACTCTCGCGCCACGGCGCGGTAGACGTCGCGGCGGAACGGCACCACGAGGTCGGCGACGCGGTCGAGGCGCTCCCAGCGCCAGGCGTCGAACTCGGCGGGCTGGCCGTTGCGCGGCGTCAGCGGATCGATCTCGTCGTCCTTGCCGGTGAAGCGCAGCGCGAACCACTTCTGCCGCTGGCCGCGGAATTTTGCGAGGCGATGCGTCTGCGGTCCGTCGTAAGGCGGAAACTCGTAGGTGAACCAGTCGGTCTCGCCGAGGAATTCGGCGCTGACGACGCTGGTCTCCTCCCACAGCTCGCGCATCGCCGCATCGCGCAGATTCTCGCCCTCGTCGACGCCGCCTTGCGGCATCTGCCAGTCGAGCCCCGGCAGGATGATCTCGGGCCCGTCGCCCTTGAAGCGGTGGCCGATCAGCACGCGGCCGTCGGCGTTGAACAGGGCGATGCCGACGTTGGGGCGGTAGGGTTTATCGTTCGACATGCGGCTACATCTTTGATCGTCATTCCGGGTTCGTGCTTCGCACGCCCCGGAATGACGATGCAAATCATTCCTCCGCCAGTGCGGAAAATTCCTTCACCACGCGCTCGTAGACCGGGCGCTTGAAGGGAATGATCAGCTGGGGAAGATTCTTCATCGGCTCCCAGCGCCAGCTCACGAATTCGGCCTTGTGGCCGCCGCCGCCGGGCTTCTCGACGTTGATCTCGCTGTCCTTGCCGGTGAAGCGCACCGCGAACCATTTCTGGCGCTGGCCGCGATAGCGGCCCTTCCAGGCGCGGCCTGCGACCGTGCGCGGGATGTCGTAGATCAGCCAGTCCGGGACCTCGCCGAGCCGCTCGACCGAGCGCACGCTGGTCTCCTCATAGAGCTCGCGCTTGGCGGCGTCCCAGGTGTCCTCGCCGGGATCGACGCCACCCTGCGGCATCTGCCAGACATGGGCGTCGTCGACATGCTCGATGCCACCGGCGCGGCGGCCGATGAACACCAGTCCCTTCGCATTGATCAGCATCACACCGACGCAGGTCCGGTAGGGCAGATCCTCGTAACGCGCCATTCCGCCAGACCTCTTGCCTGCACTTGGTGGGCATGCCGGTCCCGCGCGACCCGTGCCGTACCAATCCGTTGATTTAGCTGGATTTTGATTTCAGCATCGCGGTTGTCAATGGCACCAAAAGGATACCTCGGTCGCCCAATGTCCTGGTCCAGGCACTGACGCGCTCGATGGAGACCGGCAGGGCCGAGGCGGTCCCGACGGCGACGCCGCGCTCGCGGGCGGTCGATTCGAGCTTGCTCAGGGCGCGGTCGATCTCGGTCGGGGTCGGCACCACGTCGATCGCGATGTCGCCCTTGCCGAACGGCATCGACGCATTCGCCGCGGCCTGCGACGCGATGCTGCGCGGTGAGGAGCCGTCGTCGAAGAAGCCGAGGCCGCGCTTGGCCGCCTCGCGGATGATCGGCTGCATCGCCGGCTCGGTCGCGATGAAGCGGGCGCCCATGAAATTGGCGAGGCCGGCATAGCCCTGCATCCGGCTGAGGTGCCAGTACAGGCGGTCCATGTTCTGGTCGGGGCTGAGCGAGGTCAGCAGCGTCTGCGGCCCCGGATCGTTGTCCGGGAAATCGTAGGGCTCCATCGGGATCTGCAGGAAGATCTCGTGGCGCTGGGCCCGCGCCCGCTCGGCGAGCTTGCCGGGATCGGCGCCATAGGGCGTGAAGGCCAGCGTCACCGCCGGCGGCAGCTTCATGATCGCGTCGGTGGTCTTGGCGGCGCCGACGCCGAGGCCGCCGATCACGATGGCGACCACCGGCATCCTGGCGGCCTTGGCGCGGTCGGCATCCGCCGCATAGACGTTAAACGGCTTCAGGTCGCCGGCGACCACGGGGATCATGCCGTAGCGCGACTTCTCCAGCAGCTTTGGATCGATCCCGGCCATCACCGGCGGCGAGGCGGACGCCGCCTCGCCCTTGTCGGCGGCATCGCCGGCGCCGATCACCACGTCGCGCCGCGCACCGGTCGAGCCGTCGATCATGGTGACGGTCTTCTGCTCACCGGGGGCGGCCTGCTTCGGCGCCGTCTCGTGCTTGCCCTCTGGCTTGCTCTCCGAGCCTTGGCCGGAGGCTGCCGGCTTCTCGTCCGTGACTTTGGGCTCGCGGATCGCGATCCGCGTCATCGGCTCGCCGCCGAGCGGGTCCTTGTTGAAGATGGCGAAGCCGGCAAAGGTAACCAGGAACAGCCCGAGCAGCACGGCCAGCAGCTGCATGGCGGTGAACGGCAGCCGCAGCCGGCGCTTGCGGCGCGGCTTGTCCTGTCCGAGCGGGGCGCTCAGATCATCGGCCGTTTCAGTCATGCCCGATCCCGAATCACTGATCCCGACGATACCACGGCGCGGTCAAGCGGCGGCAGGCCGGGATAGGCCGGGGACGACAGGAGTTCCAAGCAAAAAGGGCGGCTCGAGGAGCCGCCCTTTTCGGAAGATTGCTTGATGCGCCGACTTAGTTCGCAGCCACTTAGTTCGCCGCCTTGGGCTTGTCGGTCGCGGCCTTGTCGGCACCCGGGGTGGGCGCGGCGGAGGCGCTGTTCTTGATGCCGTGGAGCAGGTCGTCGGCGAGCTTGAGCGCCTTGTCGTCCTTGGCATCCGGCGGCACGTAGGACTGCGAGCCGGTCTTCTCGTCGCCGTCGTTCTTGAGATGGCCGCGCAGCGAAGCCTCGCCCTTGGTGTCGGTGCGCGACTTCAGCTCGTCCGGCACGTCCTGCAGCACTTCGATGTCGGGCACGATGCCCTTGGCCTGGATCGACTTGCCCGACGGCGTGTAGTAGCGCGCCGTGGTCAGGCGCAGCGCGCCGTTGCCCGAGCCGAGCGGGATGATGGTCTGCACCGAGCCCTTGCCGAACGAGCGCGTGCCGACGATGGTCGCGCGCTTGTGGTCCTGCAGCGCGCCGGCGACGATTTCCGACGCCGAGGCCGAGCCGCCATTGACGAGCACGATGACCGGCTTGCCCTTGGTGAGGTCGCCGGCATGCGCGGTGCGGCGCTGGGTCTCCTCGGCATTGCGGCCGCGGGTCGACACGATCTCGCCCTTCTCCAGGAACGAGTCGGACACGGTCACCGCTTCCTCGAGCAGGCCGCCCGGATTGTTGCGGAGATCGATGATGTAGCCCTTCAGCTTGTCGCCGATCTGATTCGAGAGGTTGGCGACCTCGCGCTTCAGGCCTTCGGTGGTCTGCTCGTTGAAGGTGGTGATGCGGATATAGGCGATGTCGTCGGCCTCGACGCGCGCGCGCACCGAGCGGACGCGGATGTTGTCGCGCACCAGCGTCACGTCGAGCGGATTGTCCTGGCCCTTGCGGATGATCTTGAGCTTGATCTTGGTGTTGACCGGACCGCGCATCTTCTCGACCGCCTGGTTCAGGGTCAGGCCCTGCACCGCCTCGTCGTCGAGATTGGTGATGATGTCGTTGGCCATGATGCCGGCGCGCGAAGCGGGCGTGTCGTCGATCGGCGAGACCACCTTGATCAGGCCGTCTTCCATCGTGACTTCGATGCCGAGGCCGCCGAACTCACCGCGGGTCTGCACCTGCATGTCGCGGAAGCTCTTGGCGTCCATGTAGCTCGAATGCGGATCGAGGCCGGTGAGCATGCCGCTGATGGCGGATTCGATCAGCTTGGTGTCGTCGGGCTTCTCGACATAATCGGAGCGCACGCGCTCGAACACGTCGCCGAACAGATTGAGCTGGCGATAGGTGTCCGCGGTGGCGGCTCGCGCGCTGGAGCCCATGAACACCGCGCGCGGCTGGGTCACGAACAGCGTCAGCGCCGCACCGGTGGCCGCGCTGAGGAGGATTACTGAAGTCTTGCGCATCATCCGCGAACCTTCTCGCCTTCATTTGCGGCCCACCATGGGCCTGGATCGATTGGAGTGCCGTCTTTACGGAACTCGACATACAGCACAGGTTGACTCGCGTTCGTGGCGAGAATGGAGGCGACTTGAGAGGTCGATCCCATGGTCGCGACAGGCTCCCCCGTGAGCACAAACTGTCCGATGTTGACCGAAATGCGCTCCATCCCGGCGATCAGGACATGATACCCGCCCCCGGCGTTGAGGATCAAGAGTTGTCCATAGCTGCGGAACGGCCCGGCATAGACAACCCAGCCATCGCACGGCGTCGTGACCTGGGAGCCGGGCTTTGTCGCCAGCGAAATGCCCTTCTGGACACCGCCGACCCCGTCGGAACCGCCAAAGTCCCTGATCTTGTTACCGTTAACCGGAAGCGGCAGGAGGCCCTTGGCCGAGGCGAAGGCGATCGCGGGGGTGGTCCGGGACCGGTCCTTGAAAGCGGCGGGGCCGGATTTGGCGCTGGCGGCCGCGTTTGCCGCCGCCTTGGCCTCGGCCTGCCTTGCCGCCTCGGCGGCCTTCTCTGCGGCCTTGGCGGCGCTCTGCAGGTCCTGCTCCATCTTGGTGATGAGCCCCTGGAGATCGCCGACCTGCCTTGAAAGCGCGATCGCGCGCGAGCTTTCGGCGTCGAGGTCCTTTTCGCGCGCCGCCTGCTGGCGCTGCCGCTCGTCGATCAGCGCGGTGAGGCGGGTCTGGTCGCTCCGGACCTTGTCACGGTCGGCGGCGAGCTGGTCGCGTTCGCTCGCGATGTTCTTGCGCAGGGCCACGAGCTCGCCGAGCTCGCCTGCGATCTTCTCCGCGCGGCCGCGCAATTCCGGCACGACGGCGCCGAGCAGCATCGCCGTGCGCAAGGATTGCAGCGCATCCTCGGGGCGCACCAGCAGCGCCGGCGGCGTGCGCCGGCCGGCGCGCTGCAACGCCGCCAGCACCTCGACGATGTCGGCGCGGCGCGAATCGAGCGAGGAGCGCATCTGCTGCTCGCGGCCGTTCAGCGTCTTCAGCCGCGTTTCGGCTTCGTCGATCTTGGTCTCGACGCTGCGCACATTGGCGGCTGTGTCGATCAGCTGCTGATTGAGCTGGGTGCGGTCCTGGCCGAGCGCGGTGATCTCGGCCTTGAGCTTGGCTTGCGCTTCCTCCGCGCTCTTCTGCCTCGCGCGCGCAGCTTCCAGCTCCTGCTCGCGCTGCTTGATGGCGTCGGGCGAGACGGCCGCGGTCTGGGGCGCCGGCGCTGCCGTCTGAGCTTGCGCGAGGCTTGTGCCTGCGAGGTTTGCGCCTGCGAGGCTTGCAATCAGCAGGTTGAGGACGGGCGCTCGCATCGCTTTAGGCAAAGGTGCTCGTTGTGGCGCGGATCACGCGCGGTGATAGGGGTGGCCGGCCAGGATGGTGGCGGCCCGATATAGCTGTTCCAGAAGCATGACGCGGACCATTTGGTGCGGCCAGGTCGCAGAGCCGAACGCGATCGCGAGCTTGGCCTTACGGCGCAATTCGGGCGAAAGTCCGTCCGCCCCTCCGATCATGAAGATAGTATGTCCTGCACCCTCGTCTCGCCAGCGCCCGAGATGCCGTGCGAATACGGTAGAGTCGAGATTCTGGCCACGCTCGTCCAGTGCCACCAGGATGGATTTTTCCGGAATATGCGCCGAGATCGCCGCGGCCTCTTCAGTCATCCGAGTCGCGGTGTCGCGCGCGCGGCTTTCGGGAATTTCGTGGATGCTGAGCTCGCGGAATCCAAGCTTGCGGCCCACCTCGTCGAACCGCTCGAAATAGCGGTCGGCAAGCTCCCGTTCGGGGCCCTGCTTCAGCCGGCCCACCGCAATGACAGCAACGCGCATGATGTTTCAGGGTCGTGTTTTCGAGACCGCGCGCATTCCGCGCGCGCACGACGCTAACATGCGCGTCAGCCGATTCGAAATCGGCTTCGTCAGCCTCTAGATCGCCTTCGCCGCCCCTGGGCCCTGCGTGTACAACCGCTCAAGGTTGTAGAACTCGCGGACCTCGGGTCTGAACACGTGCACGATCACATCGCCGGAATCGATCAGCACCCAGTCGCAATTGGGCAAGCCCTCGACATGGATGTTCTTGATGCCGGTTTCCTTGAGGCCCTTCGTCACGTTCTCCGCGATCGCACCGACGTGCCGGTTCACCCGGCCGGTGGTGACGATCATGTAGTCGGAGTATGCCGATTTGCCGCGAAGGTCGATGGTGACCGTCTCTTCCGCCTTCATATCCTCGAGGCGGGAGAGGATCAGGCTCAGCGTCTTGTCGGCGTCGGGTTGCGCCTTCAAGGCCGCAGCTTTGGTCGATGTTTTACGCGTAGGCTTAGCAACCTTGGGTAAAACAGACTTGGACAATACAGATGTGGCCAGGGACCATTCCTTTCACTGTATCGCGAGGGCCGAATCCGGCACTCACGGGTGACACTACATCATGTGGGGTTAAGGGTTTCAATATGCCAGAGAGGCCAACATCCCCCACGAAGCCGGCACACTCCGTCTCACTTCGTACCTTTCCAGCTCCCGTCCGGGTTCCGTAAGCCCGTCGAGGACAGATTCAGCTTCAATCCGGTCAGGAACACCCAGGCCGGCGCCGACTGGTCCGCGAGCAGCGCTGCCTTGTTCTCCGGCAGACGGTAACGAGATAGCGCCTGGGCGGCGGGCGAGGCGAGGGCGCGAAAACTCTGCGGCGGGCGATCGATGACCGCCATCGGCACCTGGCCGGCGATGCGCCGCCAGTCCTGCCAACGGTGGAATTGAGCGAGGTTGTCGGCGCCCATGATCCAGACAAAGCGCAGGCCGGAGAAGCGGCGGCGCAAGGTGTTGATCGTGTCGATAGTATAGCGGGTGCGAATGACGGATTCGAGACAGCTCACCTCGATGCGCGGATCGTCGGCAACGTCGCGCGCGGTCTGCATGCGCTCGCCGAGCTCGCGCAGATTGCCGTTCTCCTTGAGCGGATTTCCTGGAGTCACCAGCCACCAGACTCGATCGAGCTGCAATCGCTTGAGCGCGAACTGGCTGATGGCGCGATGCGCCTGATGCGGCGGGTTGAACGAGCCGCCGAGCAGGCCGATGCGCATGCCCTCCGTGTGGGGCGGGACCGCTTGCGCCACAAAACGCGGCACGACGAATTTGTTGCTCAATGCCCCGCGCCTTGCAACGTTGCTTACGGCCGCGTCTGCCCGGTGCCGTGAACGCGATACTTGAAGCTCGTGAGTTGCTCGGCGCCGACCGGGCCGCGGGCGTGGAAGCGACCGGTGGCGATGCCGATCTCGGCGCCGAAACCGAACTCGCCGCCATCGGCGAACTGCGTCGAGGCGTTGTGCAGTACGATCGCGGAATCGACCTCGCTCAGGAATTTCTTCGCCGCACGCTCGTCGGCGCTCACGATGGCATCGGTGTGATGCGAGCCGTGGTTCTGGATATGCGCGATCGCGCCGTCGACGCCGTCCACCACCTTCGCCGCGATAATCGCCTCGAGATATTCGGTGTCCCAATCCTCGTCGTTTGCAGGCTTGACGCGTGCATCGGCCTTCTGCACGGCATCGTCGCCGCGCACTTCGCAGCCGGCATCCAGCAGCATCTCGACCAGCGGCTTCAGGCTCTTGCCGGCGGCCGCGCGATCGACCAGCAGCGTCTCGGCCGCGCCGCAGACGCCGGTGCGGCGCATCTTGGCGTTGAGCACGATCGACTTCGCCATGGCGAGATCGGCGCTGGCATCGACATAGACGTGGTTGACGCCTTCGAGATGCGCGAAGACAGGCACGCGGGCCTCCTGCTCGACGCGCGCGACGAGGCTCTTGCCTCCGCGCGGCACGATCACGTCGACGGCGCCGTTCAACCCTGAAAGCATCATGCCGACCGCCGCGCGGTCACGCGTCGGCACCAGCGTGATCGCAGCTTCAGGCAGGCCCGCTTCGCGCAGACCCTGCACCAGGCAGTCATGGATCGCGCGGCACGAGCGAAAACTGTCCGAGCCGCCGCGCAGGATCACGGCATTGCCCGACTTCAGGCAGAGCACGCCGGCGTCCGCCGCAACGTTGGGACGGCTCTCGAAGATCACGCCGACGACGCCGAGCGGCACCCGCACGCGCTCGATGGTCATGCCGTTCGGCCGCTGCCAGCTCTCGGTGACGACCCCGATGGGATCGGCGATGCCGCGTACGATGCCGACGCCTTCGGCCATCGACTCGACCCGCGCCGGCGTCAGCGTCAGGCGGTCGATGAAGGAGGAGGTCATGTTGCCGGAGGCGCGGGCCTCGGCGACGTCCTCGGCATTGGCGGCAAGGATCGCGGCCGCGTTGGCGCGGACTGCCCGCTCCATGGCTTCCAGCGCCCGGTTCTTCTGCTCCGGCGGCGCCAGCGCCAGCACACGCGCGGCAGCGCGGGCACGGGTGGCGAGATCGGACATCAGCGCCTGAAGATCGGCATTGCCGTCAACGGCTTTGAGGGGGGCGGCCATGGGGGTTCAACCTTCTGCTAAGGCGGTGTCCTAGCACGGAAATCCCGCTCTTGCGAAGGGCGGGGCGGGTATGGCAGGGGCCCGGTTCGCGCCGCCGGGTCGGCCAATGGCCCGGTCGCGCTGAAGGCATGGGGCATCCTTGCGGGATACCCAAATATCAATAAGTATCATATTTTGATAACGGAGCCGTCCCATGGCGAGCAGCTACAGCATCGGCAAGCATTTCGAGGATCTGATCGACACTCTGGTCGAGAGCGGCCGCTATGCCAGCGCGAGCGAGGTGATGCGCGAAGGCCTGCGCCTCGTCGAGGAGCGCGAGGAGCGGCGCAAGCTCAAGCTGGAGGCGCTGCGGGAGGAGATCCAGAAGGGTTTTGACAGCGGGCCGATGGAGGAGGTCGATGTCCAGGAATGGATGAACGACATCAAGGCGCGGGGACGGCAACGTTTGGCCGCGCGCAAACGTGGCAAATAGATTTCGCAAAGCCCCGCAAGCAGACCTCGATCTCGATTCGATCTGGGACTTCATTGCTTCAAACAGTGTCCGGGCCGCCGACAAGCAGATCGCGCGCATCGGCGAGATATTCGAAATGCTCCGGGAGAATCCGCTCGCAGGGCGGGAACGCCGGGAGTTGAAGACTGGCCTGCGCAGCTTCCCGGTCGGCAATTATGTGATCTTCTATGCTCCGTTACCGGACGGCGTCGAGATTATCCGCGTTATGCACGGCAGGCAGGATATCAGCGCCGAAGACATGCAGTAGCCGGCGCACGTTCGGCCTACCCGCCCACCACCAGATCGTCGCGGTGGATCATCTCCGCGCGGCCGCTGATGCCGAGGATGGCCATCACATCCGGCGAGGAGCGGCCCTTGATCCGTTCGGCGTCTTCAGCGTCATAGGCGATCAGGCCGCGGCCGATCTCGCTGCTGTCGGGGCCGCGCACGATCACGGCATCGCCGCGGGCGAACTGGCCCTCGACCTTGATCACACCGGCCGGCAGCAGGCTGGCGCCGGCGCGCAGCGCGGTCACCGCGCCCGCATCGATCGTCAGCGTGCCCTTCGGCTCCAGCGTGCCCGCGATCCAGCGCTTTCGCGAGGTGATGGGATTGGCGGGCGTCAGGAACCAGGTGCAGCGGCCGCCATCGGCGATCGCCTGCAGGGGATGCTCGATCTTGCCGGAGGCGATCAGCATGTGGGTGCCGCCGGTCGTCGCGATCTTGGCGGCCTCGACCTTGGTGCGCATGCCGCCGCGCGACAGCTCGGACTCTGCATCGCCTGCCACCGCCTCGATCTCCGAGGAGATGCTGTCGACGACGGGAATGAGCTTGGCGTTCGGGTTGTTCTTTGGCGGGGCGTCGTAGAGCCCGTCGATGTCGGACAGCAGCACGAGCAAATCGGCGCTCGCCATGGTGGCGACGCGCGCGGCGAGGCGGTCGTTGTCACCATAGCGGATCTCGGTGGTCGCGACCGTGTCGTTTTCGTTGATCACGGGAATGGCGCGCCACTCCAGCAGCTTGCCGATGGTGGAGCGCGCGTTGAGATAGCGGCGGCGCTCCTCGGTGTCCTGCAGCGTGACCAGGATCTGGCCGGCATCGATGCCGTGGGCCCCCAGCACCTCCGACCAGATCCGCGCCAGCGCGATCTGGCCGACGGCAGCGGCGGCCTGGCTCTCTTCCAGCTTCAGCGGACCGCGCGGCAATTTGAGCCGGCTGCGGCCGAGCGCGATCGAGCCCGAGGACACCACGAGGACGTCGCGCCCTTCCTTGTGCAGCTTGGCCATGTCGTCGGCGAGCGCAGCGAGCCAGGACGCCCGCACCTCGCCCTTGTCGGAATCGACCAGCAGCGCGGAGCCGACCTTGACGACGATGCGGCGGAATTGACTGAGTTCGGGGCTGGCCATGTGTCTATGTGTCGGCGCGTGTGTGACTGACTGCTCTGCGTTGGAAACGGCGGAGCGAGGGGCGGCGCCGGTAAGGCCTGCTTTTGCAGCAGGACGATGGCCGGCGCAAGGCGGGTCGGATGGTAAACGGCGCGGGTCGGGCTTGTCTTTGGCCTTGTTTCGGACGGCAGTGCGGTTCTAATGCCGCCAATCAAATGGTCTGGAGGGGAAACGTATGGATCGTCGCAAGTTCATGGCCGGATGTCTCGGCCTGCCGCTGCTGGCGCAGCTGGGCGAGGCGCAAGCGCAGGCCGGCCTGACGAAAATCATCTTCCCGTTTGCAGCCGGAGCGGGCGGCGACACGCTGTGCCGGCTGATTGCGCAGGAGATGGCCCCGGTGCTGCAGCGGACCATGGTGGTCGAGAACCGTACCGGCGGCGACGGCCTGATCGGCATCAAGGCGGTGAAGGGCGCGAGCCCCGACGGCAGCATGGTGCTGGTGACGACAGGGCCGACCATGTATCTGCTGCCCATGGTCGAGGCGACGCCGAGCTTCGACACGGACAAGGATTTCATGCCAGTGTCGCTGCTGGCGCGATTCGAATTCGCCGTCGTGATCGGCCCGGGGATCGATGCGACGGACTTCAAAGCATTCGTCGGCTGGTTGAAGGCGCATCCGGACAAGACCTCGTTCGGCGTTCCCAGCAACGGCACCATTCCGCACTTCATGGGCTCCAGGCTCGAGAAGGACCTCGGCATTCCCCTGACCCGCGTGCCCTATCGCGGCAGCGCACCGATCCTCAACGACCTCGTCGGCGGCCATATCTCGTTCGGCATCACGACATTGGCGGATGCGTTGCCGCAGCATCGTGCCAAGGGCGTGAAGATCATCGCGGTCTCGAGCGCGGACCGATCGCCTTTCGCCCCGGAGGTCCCGACGCTGAAGGAGAGCGGCATCGATCTCGTTGCTGACGCCTGGTACGGCATGTGGCTCCCCGCCGGCAGTCCGCCGGAATTTGCGAGCAAGCTCGGCGCCGCCGCAAGCGCGGCACTCGCCAAGCCCGAGGTGAAGGAGAAGCTCACCGCGATCGGGTTGATCCCGGTCGGCAGCAATGCGGAGGGATTGTCCAAGGAGCTGGCTGCCAACACGGCGTTCTGGCAGCCGATCGTGAAGGCGACGGGATATAAGATCGAGAATTGAATCTGGTTTGCGGGGCCATGACACAGCGGTTACTCGGTGCAGCGCGCGTATTTGCAAGCCACTATCAGATCGTCGTGTGTGACGATCCGTTCAGGCCCCTTGGAAGCGAAGAGAACTGGGACGCGGAGAAAACAAAGCAAGGTTTTGCCGGCGTGCCTGCGTTTCGGATGATTAACACCGAAGCTGATCTCAATGACCATTGGGTTGAGCTCGTGTCGAGCGATCTGCCACCTTCATCGGAAGAATGGCAGCGAATCACGTGCGTGCATTTCCATTCCGGAAGCGGGCGGATCCACGTCATGTCGGTGATCGATCATGATCCGGCACTCTCCGCAGAAGTCGAGTGCGGCGATTATGCCGTCTACGCGGCGGCGCAAAATCTCGGGATCGATCAGTCGAGCCTTGGCGAAACCGCGAAACTCTCGGATGCCGAAATTGCCGAGCGGAGGGATATTGAGTGGTATCGACTCTTTCTGGTGCCAGGTAAGCCTGAATTTGAAGGGCGCGTGGTTGATCGCTAGCTGGCCGCGGGCTCTATCCCCTCATCCTGAGGAGCGTGCTCTTGCGCGCGTCTCGAAGGATGAAAGGCCCGGCTGTGGCAGCGGGGCCTTCATGGTTCGAGACGGCGCTTCGCGCCTCCTCGCCATGAGGGTCTACATCTTCGCGCGCTGGGCGATGCCGTCCTTGATCGCCGCGAGCTCTTTCTCGTCCCAGATGCCGATCAGAACCCCACCCTTCACCTGGAGCTGATTATCCGCATAGGCCGCGATCTTCTCGCGCGGCGTCGTGATGTGGTCGTTGGGATGCAGCGCCCAGTCGAACAGCTCGGCCTGCAACCGCGCGATGATGCCGGCGCATTCTGGATCGTCGCCGCGATCGACATATTCCTGCGGATCGGTTTCGAGATCGTACAGCATCGGGCGGAAGCCGGAGGCGTGGATGTATTTCCAGCGGCCGTCGAACACCATGAACAGGCGGCAACGCTCGATCGGCTGGTTCAGCTTCAGCCGCACATCCTGCATCGCATAGTCGTATTCCGAGAACGCCACCTTGCGCCAATCGCCCGGCGTTGGCCCGCGCAGCAGCGGCAGCAGCGAGCGTCCTTCGAGGATGTGGCCCGGCACCTTGCCGCCGAAATAATCGACGAAGGTCGGCGCGAGATCGATGCCTTCGACCAGTGCGTCGCTGCGTGTGCCGCGCGTAGCGTCGGCTTCCTTGGAGGGATCTATGATGATCAGCGGGATCTTGGCCGACTGCTCGTGGAACAGGTCCTTCTCGCCCATCCAGTGATCGCCGAGATAGTCGCCGTGATCGGAGGTGAACACGATCATGGTGGTTTCCAGGAGATCACGTTCCTCCAGGAATTTCATCAGCACGCCCATCTGGTCGTCGATCTGGGTGATCAGGCCCATATAGGTCGGGATCACCTTTTCGCGGGCATCGTCGCGCGCCATGTTGCGGGAGTAGCGCATGTCCATATAGGCGCCGAACACCGGATGCGGATTCTGCCGCTCGCGCTCGGAGCGGATCACCGGGATCATGTCATCGGTCGAATACATGCTCGCATAGGGTTCGGGCGCGATGTAGGGCCAGTGCGGTTTGATGTAGGACAGGTGCAGGCACCACGGCCGCCCATCGGTTTCGGCCTCGCTGATAAAATCCATCGCGCGCCGTGTCATGTAGGGCGTCTCGGAATGCTCGTCCGGCACGCGCGCGGCCTTGTCGGCGTGCACCAGCAGCCAGCCGTTCTGCAGCGAGCCGTCCTCGGCCGCGCCGGAATTGGCCCAGTGCTCCCAGGGGTTGGTGGCTTCAAAACCTTGGCTGCGCAGATACTCATCGTATTTCGGGCGCGGCCGTCCGGTCGGATGCAGGCCGTCGTCGCGCTCATAGGGTTCGAAGCCGCATTCGGTGACATGTACGCCGATCATCGATTCCGGCGGGATGCCGAGCGCCTTCATGCCTTCGAGGTCGGGCGCCATGTGGGTCTTGCCGACCAGCACGTTGCGCACGCCGATCTTGTTGAGATGATCGCCGAGCGTGGGCTCGCCGACGCGCAGCGGCCAGCCGTTCCAATGCGAGCCATGCGAGCGCATGTAGCGCCCGGTGTAGAACGACATCCGCGACGGCCCGCAGATCGGCGACTGCACATACGCCTTCGAGAACAGCACGCCGCGCCTCGCCATGGCGTCGATGTTGGGCGTCTTCAGCGTGGGATGACCGGTGCAGCCGAGATAATCATAGCGAAGCTGGTCGCACATGATCCAGAGAACGTTTTTCGCGCGCGCCATGCGTTATCCCTGCCGTTTCTTGAGTGATTGATGCTGCGATATCGCGCCAGTGAAGACAACTGTTGAGAGAGGTCGCGCCACACATTCAGTGTCGTCCCGGCGAAGGCCGGGACCCATACTCCGCAGCGGAAGTTATGACGTGAGCCGGCAATGACCAGTCTTCGCCAAATCACATTCGGTGGTTATGGGTCCCGGCCTTCGCCGGGACGACAATCAAGCCGACCACGGCTCCGCTTCCGCCGCGCTCTTCGCCTTGGCGGAGACCGGACTCTCGCCGATCACGTCCGCGAGCGCGCGCAAGGCTTCCTTCACGCCCTGACCGGTGACACCCGAGATCAACAGCGGCGTCTTCTTGGCGGCGCGCTTCAACCGGTCCTTCTGCTTCTTGAGCTCGTCCGGCTCGACCGCGTCGATCTTGTTCAGCGCGACGATCTCGATCTTGTCGGTGAGCTGTCCGCCATAGGCATCGAGCTCCTTGCGCACCGTCTTGTAGGCCTTGCCGGCGTGCTCGCAGGTTGCGTCGATCAGATGCAGCAGCACGCGGCAGCGCTCGACATGGCCGAGGAAACGGTCGCCGAGGCCGGTGCCTTCATGCGCGCCTTCGATCAGGCCGGGAATGTCGGCGAGCACGAACTCGCGGCCGTCGGCGTTCACGACGCCGAGCTGCGGATGCAGCGTGGTGAAGGGATAGTCGGCGATCTTGGGCCGCGCCGCGCTGACCTTGGACAGGAAGGTCGACTTGCCGGCATTGGGCATGCCGACGAGGCCGGCATCTGCGATCAGCTTCAGCCGCAGCCAGATCCAGCGCTCCTCGCCGGGCTGGCCGGGATTGGCGTTGCGCGGCGCGCGGTTGGTCGACGACTTGAAATGCGCATTGCCGAAGCCGCCATTGCCGCCCTCGGCCAGCACGAATTTTTCGCCGACCTTGGTGAAGTCGTGGATCAGCGTCTCGCGATCCTCGTCGAAGATCTGCGTGCCCATGGGGACCTTCAGCACGATGTTCTTGCCGTTGGCGCCGTGGCGGTCCGAGCCCATGCCATTCTCGCCCTTCTGGGCCTTGAAGTGCTGCTGGTAGCGGTAGTCGATCAGCGTGTTCAGCCCGTCGGCGACCTCGATGATGACATTGCCGCCGCGGCCGCCATTGCCGCCGGAGGGACCGCCGAATTCGATGAACTTCTCGCGGCGGAACGCCACGCAGCCGTTCCCGCCGTCACCGGAGCGGATATAGACCTTTGCTTCGTCGAGGAATTTCATGGGCCATAGGTAGGCCAGCCGGGCACGCCCGGCAACCCGGACTTACCCGCAAATCGGCCGAAATCCTGCGAATTTCGACCCTTGCTTAACTCCCGATCCCGCTCTTGCCTCAATTTGGCAATGGTCGGTCTTGGTCCGGCGCATCGCCGGCTGGCAGCAGGACGCAGCGAAGCGGATGCTGGCGGGCCGCTGCAAGATTCTGGATTTTTTCACGAAGGACGGCAGCCTCGGCGCGGGGGAAGATCCCGCAGGAGCCGCGCTTGCGCGCGTGGGTGGAAAACATGATCGCGGTGGCGCGCTCGCGGCTCATCCCGAAGACGTTTTCGAGAACGAAGGTTACGAACTCCGCCGGTGTGTAGGAGTCATTGAGCAGGACGAGTTCCAGATAAGGCGCATCGCCGCTGTCGGCTTCGACATCCGCAATCGCGCCCTTGGCGATACCATGGCTCAGATAAACCAGGGCATCGTAGCGGGTTGCGCCCTGTGCGAGAAGGAAGCGCCCGACCGGCTCGGCGAACAGCTCGACCAGCATGTCGGCGCCGGTCACGACCGTCCGTTCGGACAGCTGTGCCTCGTTGAAGGCAAGCTGGAGCACGTGACCGAGGCCCGTCGTCGGGTCCGTCGCGCCTTCGGACTCGATATCCCGACGCAAGCGCGTCAGGTCGATGCCGCAGGCCTGCATCACCGGCGATGCGTCCTCGTCCTCGATCAACGCAATCAGCAAATCCTGCGGGCCTGGATGCGTGCAGCCTTTCGCTCGCGTGGCGGACGTCGCGCGCTGCAGCGAACGCTTGAATGTCTCGGAGCAGGGCGGAAGCAGTGCCATCGCGGGCCTTCGTGTGCGGGCGGAGCGTGCACGGGGTTTGTCGGCACGTTCTCCGCCGTGGTTCACAAGGGGGCGGCCTGCTCCGCTCGCGCGAGACGGCCCCGCTATTCCGGCCGCCGCCGGATCAGGAATTTCTGCATGCCTTCCAGCACCAGCTCCTTGCGCTGGTTGAACACGGTACTCCCTAGCGTGACCACGCCCGTCGTGCGTCCCGGCACCAGCCCGGTGACCTCGAGCGCGGGATAGATGGTGTCGTCGGCGTAGACGGGCTTGAGGAACCGGCTCGACTGCTCGAGGAAGCCGACCAGGGAGTCCTCGACCATGAACGGAAACAGGCCGGCGCCGGGCGCGGTGTGGATCAGGGTCTGGAAGCCGTGGGCGAGCAGATGCGGCATGCCGCGGCTGCGGCAATATTCCACGTCGTAATGCACGGGATGGGTGTCGCCGCTCGCGGTCTGGAATGCCGCGAACACCGCGGAGGTCTGGGTCCGGCTCGGCAGCACGAAGCGTTCGCCGACCACGAAATCCTCAAACCAGCGTTGCGTGGGGATCATGCGATGCTGCGTCGGATCGAAATCGGTCATGTCACGGCTCTTTTCTCGGTGCGCCCTCTATCGCTACCGCGATGCGAAGAGTGCGACAATCCGTTCAATTCGGCGGTGGCGGGCTTGTCCCGCGCGTCCACGCAACTAAAACGGCGCCAATGCCCTTCTTCAAGAATCTCTCCGCCTATGACGACCGCTCCGCGCGCCTGGCCGGCATCGCGCTGATGGTGCTGTCGATCTTCATGTTCTCGTTCGGCGACGCCATGGGCAAGTTCCTGGTCGGGACCTATTCGGTGGGGCAGCTCTTGTTCCTGCGCGCCTGCGCGGCGCTGCTGTTGCTGTCGCCGCTGATCTGGAAGCAGCGCCACCAGTTCCTGCATCTGGAGCGGCCGGGCCTGCAGCTGTTTCGCGTCGTGCTCTCGACGCTCGAGGTCGCCGCCTTCTTCCTCGCCACGGTCTATCTGCCGCTCGCCGACGTCATCACCTATTATCTCGCCGGCCCCATCTTCGTCACCGCGATGTCGGCGATCTTTCTGGGCGAGAAGGTCGGCTGGCGGCGCTGGACCGCGATCCTGATCGGCTTCTGCGGCGTCCTGATCGCGTTGCGGCCGTCGGCGCAGACCGTCAGCCTGCCGGCGCTGATCGCGCTCGGCGGCAGTCTGTCCTTCGCGACCTTGATGCTGATCACCCGCAGCCTGCGCAAGACGCCCGACATCGTGATGGCGTCCTCGCAATTCATCGGCACGTTCTCGCTGGGCGCGGTGCTCTCGGCATTCCACTGGGTGCCGCCGACGGCGGGCAGCCTCGTGATCTTCGCGTTGGCCGGGCTGATCTCGGTGACCGCGCTGTTCTGCGTCAACCGCTCGCTCAAGCTGGCGCCGGCCAGCGTCGTGGTGCCGTATCAATATTCGATGATCGTCTGGGCCGTGATCTTCGGCTTCGTCGTGTTCGGGGATGTCCCCTCGATCGCGACGATCGTCGGCGCGGCGATCATCATCGGCGCCGGGTTCTATATCTATCTGCGGGAGCGGGATCTGGGGCGGCAGAGCGAGCAGGTGAATCCGCCGGCCTAACCACGAATCGAATGTCGTCCCGGCCTGCGCCGGGACGACATTGGAGAGTGAGGCGCGGCCTCCGCCTACCTCACCCGCCGCGCACTGCTCCAGCTCTTCAGCGACGCCCAGACGCCGCGGGAGAGACGGAAGTAGTCGACGGGCGTGGAGGAGCCCAGCGCCAGGAAGCGGTGCAGCTGGACGCCACTCCACTGGAAGCCGCACTTCTCCAGCACCTTGCGCGAGGCCGGGTTGGTGACGCGGGCGCCGGCATGGAGATGGTCGTCCTCGTACTCCTCGAAGAAGAAGTCGATCGCCCCGCGCGCAGCTTCGGTGGCGAAGCCCTGGCCCCAATGCTCGACGCCGAGCCAGTAGCCGAGCTCGGCATTGCCGGGCTTCGAGCAGTCGATCCCGACCATGCCGACCGGGCCGCTGTCGTGCTCGATCAGGAACACGGTCTCGCTGCCGAGCTCGGCGGTGGCGCGGATGAACTCGACGGCGTCGTCCTGCGAATAGGGATGCGGCAGGCGGCGCGTGTTCTCGGCGACGCGGCGGTCGTTGGCGAGCCGGGCGATGGTCCTGACATCGGCGAGTGTCGGTCGCCGCAAGGTCAGCCGCTCGGTGGCGACGACATCAGGTCTCGCCTCCTGCAAGGTCGCGCTCGAGAAATCCTGCAACATGTCCGGCTCCGTGAAAGTCACTAAGTCAAAGTGAGCAAGTCAAACAAAAGGGGAGGCCGGTTTCCCGCCTCCCCTTGGAGCCTTCGATCTCTTGATCTCTGGGACTCCGCCGGTTTGGTAGGACCCGGCGGACTCCAATTTGATCCGCCGTCTATTCAGCCGCCTCTGCGATCGGGAGCACCGATACGAAGGTGCGGCCGTTGGCTTTGGCCTGGAACGCAACACGACCTTCAACCTTGGCGAACAAAGTGTGGTCCGTGCCCATGCCGACATTAAGGCCGGGGTGCCAGGTGGTGCCGCGCTGACGCGCAATGATGTTGCCGGGAGTGACGATCTCCCCGCCGAACGCCTTGATGCCGAGGCGCTTGCCCTTCGAATCGCGTCCGTTACGCGATGAACCGCCTGCTTTTTTGTGAGCCATGGCTCGTCTCCGAAATCCTGCGTATTTCTAGATCAATTCCTTGACGGAATCATTTCACGATTTCTCACGCATCAATTCGTGAATTGGCGTGATCAAATCCCGTTATTCGGCGGCTTCCTTCACCACCTTCTCCTTCTTCGGACGCGGGCCCTTGGTGGGCTTGGCGCCGTCCGCCAGGATCTCGGAGATGCGGAGGACCGTGATCTCGTCGCGATAGCCGCGCTTGCGGCGCGAATTCTTGCGGCGGCGCTTCTTGAACGCGATGACCTTGGGGCCGCGCTTGTGGTCGAGCACCTCGACCGCAACGGACGCGCCTGCGACCGTCGGGACACCCAGCACCGGCGTGTCACCGCCGAGCACCAGAACTTCATTCAACTGCACGATCGAGCCGACTTCGCCTTCGATCTTGCCAACTTCGAGAACATCATCCGGGACGACGCGGTATTGCTTGCCGCCGGTTTTGATGACTGCGAACATCGTTCTTTCTCCGTGTTCAATCCCGGCCTCGGGACGAGCATCGTCCGGGTCGGCTTTTTGTCAGTCGCTATGGGTTTATCTGCGTTTTGTGCGGGTGGGAGTTATCCCATTGAAAACCCACGCAAAAACAAGTGGCGCGAGAAACGCCCCGCGCCAGCTGTGGGACTTATAGCGGCGAGCAGCCGCAAGTCAAGGAAAACCGCCGAAAATGGCCCGGATTTGAAGGATTTGGCCGCGCCGGCGGCCTGCCGTCGAATCTCGGCCGGCCTTGCAACAAACCGGTTCCCCCGCAGTTAGTCCGTCGGAACAGATAAGCGGGCAAGGGCTCCCATGGCAACGGACGAACTGGTCAAGACGACGGGCATCGCCCATCATGGCGCCGAGCGGCTGCCGTCGGTGGATGTCGACAGCTTCAACATCGAGATGAAGGACGAGGACGGCTTCCTCGGCGACCGCGCCAGCAAGGGCGCCTTCCGCGACATCCTCGACCGGTGGCGCAAGCCGCTGCGCAAGACCGGCGAGGACCCGTTCGGCAAGGAGCCGTCGGAGAACATCAGCAAGAAGACGCTGGACGCGATCCTGGTCGGCGACGACACCGAGGCCTCCGCGGTGGTGCACAGCGCGATCGAGGACTTTGCGCAGGAACTCGCTTACGTGACCCGGCGCTTCCTCAAGACCAAGGCCTGGGCCAAGACCGAGCGCATCGTGGTCGGCGGCGGTTTTCGCGATTCCAGGCTGGGCGAGCTCGCGATCGCGCGCACCGAGATCATCCTGAAATCCGAGGATTTCAAGATCGATCTGCAGCCGATCCGCCATCATCCCGATGAAGCCGGCCTGCTCGGCGCGCTGCATCTGGCGCCGTCCTGGATCTTCGAGGCCCATGACAGCATCCTCGCCGTCGACATTGGCGGCACCAACATCCGTTGCGGTCTGGTCGAGACCAACTGGAAGAAGGCCAAGGACCTCTCGAAGGCCAAGGTCGTGAAGTCCGAGCTGTGGCGTCATGCCGACGACGAGCCGACGCGCGAGGGCGCGGTGAAGCGGCTGACGAAGATGCTGAAAGGGCTGATCACCGAGGCCGAGACCGACGGCTTCAAGCTCGCGCCCTTCATCGGCATCGCCTGTCCCGGCGTGATCAACGCGGACGGCTCGATCGAGAAGGGCGCGCAGAACCTGCCGGGCAATTGGGAGAGCAGCAAGTTCAACCTGCCGGCGAGCCTGATCGAGGGCATCCCCGTCATCGGCGAGCACGACACCGCGATCCTGATGCACAATGACGGCGTGGTTCAGGGCCTCTCCGAGGTGCCGTTCATGCAGGATGTCGAGCGCTGGGGCGTGCTGACCATCGGCACCGGGCTCGGCAATGCCCGCTTCACAAATCGCCGCAAGGACAGGGATTCTACGGAGAACGGGAAGAAAAAAGGTAAGAACGACAAGGAGTAACCTTGATCGGTTAGGTTAAGGACCGGATTGCGTTGCCTGGCGCGGGCTGCACGCTAGGGTCGAATCGTCGCTTCACCTGGCCGGCGAAGCCGCCCTTCACGGCCAGAATTGCAATGAGCGGCACGGGACCGCCAGTGTTTACCGCGTCTGGCGGTCCCACCCCGTTTTTTCAGAGCGTTTTCGAGCGAAGTGGACACCGGTTCGCGCCAGGAAAACGCGTCAAAACAAGAAATCTCTCAGCTCCAGCCGACACGCTGAAAGAACGCCGCGATCTCCGCCGCCGCGCGATCCGGATATTCCCGATGCGGGAAGTGGCCGACGCCGGGAAACATCGCGAGATCGAGCGTGCTGAAGGTCTCGCCAAGCCGATCGGTCCAGGCAAAGGGAAACAGCGGATCGTGCTCGGCCCAGCGCACGCAGGTCGGCACGTCGATGGGCGGGAGCTTCGGTGCTTCGCCCTTCATCATCGCGACCCGGCCGGCATGCGAGGCCCGATAATGCGCAAAGCCGCCGGCGAGATTGCCGTCCTTGAAGAAATTGTCGGCGAAGGCGTCGAGGACGTCGTCGAAGGCGTTTTTTCGATGCGCCCAGCCCTTCAGGAAGTGGCTGATATAGAGCCGGCAGTTGTCGCGGCTTGCACCGATGAGCGCCGGCGCCATCTCCATCTGCTGGAAGGACTGGTACCAGATGTGATTGAGCCGATCAGGCGCCGCCATGCGCGGCCCGATGCCGGGATAGACGAAATCGAAGAAGAACAGCCCGGCGAGCCGCTCCGGCGCCTGCCGCGCCAGCGGCTGCATCACGGCGCCGCCGACATCGTGGCCGACCAGGCCGAATCGGTCGATGCCGAGCCCCTCCATCAGCGCCAGCATGTCGGCCGCATGGCCCTCCGGCCCAAAGGGCCCGTCCGGCTTGTCGCTGTCGCCGAAACCGCGCAGGTCAGGCGCGATCAGGGTAAAGCGGTCCGAAAGCCTTGAGATCACCGGCTCCCAGGTCAGCCAGAATTCCGGCCATCCATGCAGCAAAAGCAGCGGTTTTCCTTGTCCGGCGCGCACCACGTGGAAGTTTGCGCCGTTGGCGCGGATCGTCAGGTGCTCCATGGCAGTTCCTCCGGGGCGAGGCACGGGGGCAAAAAGAGGCAGCGGATTTTCCCCTTTCGCGCCTTGTCTGGCCCGCCATCCTCGCCTATTAACGCCCCCAACCACAGGGGCCGCAGCTCCTATATGGCGCCTTCAGGAGAGGTGGCAGAGTGGTTGAATGCACCGCACTCGAAATGCGGCATAGGTGCAAGCCTATCGGGGGTTCGAATCCCTCCCTCTCCGCCGTCATGACCCGAATCGAGAAAACTCCTGAAGACGGGTCTTTTCTGGATGCCAGGCTCTCGATGCCGCCCAGGCGACCATGCCCTCTCGGAACTTGCGTCGAACATGACAGGAGACCCGCCGATGACGACGGGTCTTCCGTGATCAATGCCGTTCAACGCGCGTGTGCGACTCCCGCGACGCCACCGCTGTTGTGGAGGAAGCGCGCGTCCAGGCTGAGCGCGCCGGCGCCGAAGGCGACGATCTGAAGCAGCCCGCCTGCCATCATCACGTTCTTGAGGAAATGGATCATCTGATTCTGGTCGGCAAAGTTGTTGTGGAACGAGATCGCTGCTGCCACCGAGAACACCGCCAGCGCCAGCGCAACCGCGCGTGTCTGATAACCCGCGATCAGCAGCAGGCCGCCACCGAGTTCAACGAGAACGGCAATCGCATAAGCAAGCGGTGGTACGGGCAATCCGGCGGAGGCGATGTAGGCGGTCGTCGCACCATACGCGGCAAGTTTGCCGAAACCGCTCATGGCGAAGGGAAGGCCGATCAGCAGTCGGCCGATGAAAGAAGCATAACGGGTCGTATCCATTGTAGTCACTCCTGTGCTTGGTTGAAGTCGCATGACGACGACACGACGTGTTCGTTGCCGTGTGGGAATCTGTTTTATTGAGATCAGACGGGCGGAGAATTCAGGTAGATGTAGAGCGCTGCGATCTTGCCGTTCCGCACGAGGATGAAATCCTCGCCCGTGTAGCGCGGTGGCTCGCCCTTGGGGCCTGAACCCCAGGCCAAGCGAGCTGAATCGTGCACGACTTGAGGCTCTCCTGATGGCGTGTAGACGTAGTCGGGATGCAGGCTGCGAAGATCGCCTGCGAACTTGTCGAGTGCGTCGTGTCCGACGATGACGCCGGGAGGAGCATGGACGGCTGCATCCTCAGCGAAGAGGTCGCGGATCGCTGCCCTGCGGCGGTCAGGATTGTTCTCGCCGAACACTTCCGCGACATTGCGCTTCAACAACGTTGCGATGAGCTTTGGGTCGTCGCTTGTGGAGGGCCTGACGTCTTCGGCGTGCGTCTCGCTCGATTGCTTGGTCATGACGAGAGCTCCTTGGTTGCGCCCTCAAACTGACCTCGCTCGATTGAGATTAAAATAGAAATGAAGGAAAGGCATAGTTTCTATTTTTGCGCTCTTGCTTGCGCCGTTCCAGGTCCCGGCGGTTGCGCGAGGACCGTCCGTGCCGTTGTCACAAACGCCTGCGCCGCCGGCGACAGCGTCCGGCCCTGACGCTGCAGCAGCGACACGGGGCGCGTGAGGGCGGGGCGCACGAGGGGTCTTGCGATCAGCGTCGGAAACTGGTCGGCCGGCAGCATCGTGGCGGGAAGGATGGCGAGGCCGAGGCCCTGCGCCGTCATGGCGAGCGCGGTGTTGATCAGCGTCACCTCATAGGTCGGATCGAGACGCTTACCCTGCGCGCTAAGTGCCTGATCGATCTGCATGCGGATCCGGCTCTCGCGGCGCATCGCGATGGTCGGCAGTTGCGCCAGCTCGTCCCATGTGAGGGAACGGCGCGCGGCGAAGTCCGCCGTGCGGCGGCCGATGGCGCTCAGGCGGCCGCGGGTCAGAGTCTCGACTGTCATCTCCGCGAATTCACCTTCCACGCTGCCGATCGCGAATTCCGCATCGGTCGTGCTCAGGCGCGGCACGAGATCGTCGGCGGCGACATCCCGCATGTCGATCTCGATGTCGGGATGGCTGGCGCGGAATTTCGCGAGCACCGGAGGCAGCAGCGCCGATGCGGTACCGGCCGAGGCGAGAAAGGCGACGCGGCCGGCGCGGGCCTGCGCGAGGTCACGCATGCGACGCGACAGGCCTTGCGCATCGCTCAGCATGCGTTCGGCGGCGTGGAACGCCTCGTCGGCGGCCAGCGTCGGCTGCACCGAGCGCGTGGAGCGGTCGAACAGTTTGACGCCGAGCTGGGCTTCGAGTTGCTGGATCAACAGGCTCGTCGCCGATTGCGTGATCCCGAGCTCGCGGGCGGCCCGCGTGATGCTGCGCGTCCGGTACACGCCGGTGAAGGCCCGCAATTGGCGCAAGGTGACATTCATAGGCAAAGCTCATGAATTGATGAGTTCTTTCCGGCTTATCGCATAAACAGACCTGTAATAAAATGCAGGCTGCGCGGCGGAGAATCCGTAGCGAGGATGGGAGCGAGCATGAGGACACAGGTACTGGTGGTGGGCGCCGGGCCCGTCGGATTGACCGCGGCGATGGATCTGGCCTCGCGCGGGATCGACGTCGTCGTCGCGGAGATCCGTCACGCCGGCGATCCGCCCAGCGTCAAGTGCAATCACGTGTCGGCGCGCTCGATGGAGATTTTTCGACGGCTCGGCGTTGCCGCCAAGCTGCGCGATGCGGGGCTTCCTGCGGACTTTCCCAACGATTGCTCCTATCGGACCACGGCGACCGGCATGGAGCTCTGCCGTATCGACATTCCCTCCCGTGCGCGCCGCTACAGCGCGACTGGCGGCCCCGACACCTGGTGGCCGACGCCGGAGCCGCCGCACCGGATCAACCAGATCTATCTCGAGCCGATCCTGTTCAGCCATGCCGCGGCGCAGCCGCGGATCAAGATCCTGGCGCGCACGGAAATTACGGACATTGAACAGCACAGCGACCACGTCGGCGCACTCGCGCGCGATCTCGACAGCGGCAGCTCGCTCCGCATCGAAGCGTCCTTCGTGATCGGCTGCGACGGCAGCCGCTCCCTCGTGCGCAAATCGATCGGTGCCAGCCTGTCCGGCACGCCGGTGATCCAGCGCGTGCAGTCGACCTTCATCGAAGCGCCGCAACTGAAGGAGTTGATGGGTGCGCACAAGCCGGCCTGGATGGTGCTCTCGCTCAACCCGCGCCGCTCCGGCACGACAGTTGCGATCGACGGTCACGACCGCTGGCTGATCCACAATCATCTGAAGCCCGACGAGCCCGAGTTCGACTCGGTCGATCGCGACTGGTCGATCCGCGCCATCCTCGGTGTCGACGAGCGCTTCGAATACCGAGTGCTCAGCAAGGAGGATTGGGTCGGGCGTCGCCTCGTGGCCGATCGCTTCCGCGACCGCAGGGTCTTCATCTGCGGCGACGCCGCGCATCTGTGGATGCCCTATGCCGGCTACGGCATGAATGCGGGCATTGCGGACGCCGTCGATCTCTGCTGGCAGCTGGCGGCGCATCTGAACGGCTGGGCTCCGGCTGCGATCCTCGATGCCTATGAGGCAGAGCGCCAACCGATCACCGAGCAGGTGTCGCGCTTTGCGATGGACCACGCGATGAAGATGATGGCGCAACGCGGCGGCGTCTCGGCGGAGATCGAGGACGACACGCCGCGCGGCCACGCCGCGCGCGCGGCATTGGCGAGAGCGGCCTATGATCTCAACGTGCAGCAATATTGCTGCGCCGGATTGAACTTCGGCTACTATTACGATGCCTCGCCGATCATCGCCTATGATGGCGAGACGCCGCCGCCTTACGCGATGGGCGGCTTCACGCCCTCCACAGTGCCGGGCGCCCGCGCGCCGCATTTCTTCCTGCGCGATGGACGATCGCTCTACGATGCGTTCGGAGCCGGCTACACATTGTTGCGGTTCGACCCGGCGATCGATGTGACGCAGCTGCAATCCGCCGCGAAGGAGCGCGGCGTGCCGCTCGCGCTGGTCGACATCGCACCTGATGAGGCGAACGGCGCCTATGCCGAGAAACTGGTGCTGGCGCGGCCCGATCAGCACATCGCCTGGCGCGGACAGGCCGCGCCCGCAGATCCACTGGGCCTGCTGGCGCGGATCACTGGCGCTGCGGCGTAAGGCGACTTCAGGCGGGCAGCCTGGCGGCGCAAGCCGCCGGCTGTGTTTCAAGGACAAAAGCACACTTAAGGAGGAGAACGTGTTTCACGTTGCAAGGCGCCGCATCCTGGCCGTGCTGACGGCTGCGACTTTCGCCGTGTTGCCGCTGCAGGCAGGCCGTGCCGCCTATCCGGAGCAACTGATCAAGGTCATCGTGACCTTCCCGCCCGGCGGCAGCGCTGACACCGTCATCCGCGCGCTCGAGCCGCTCGTCACCGCCGAGCTCAAGCAGAGCCTGGTCATCGAGAACCGCGCGGGGGCCGGCGGCAACATCGGCATGGCCGCGGTCGCGCAGGCCAAGCCCGACGGCTACACGCTCGGCGTTGCGCCGGCGGGCGCGCTCACGGTCAATCCGCACCTCAATGCCGCGATGCCGTTCGAGCTGAAGGATCTCGCGCCCATCACCCTGCTTGCGGAAATTCCCTTTGTGCTGGTCGCATCTGTGAATATCCCGGCGCACACCGCCGCGGAGACGATTGCGCTCGCCAAGGCCAAGCCGGGCGCGCTATCGATCGGACACGGCGGCAACTCGACGGCGATGCATTTGACGGCTGCGCTGTTCACGCAGAAGACCGGGATCGCCATGGAGCTGGTCCCGTATCGCGGGACGGCGCCGGCGACGGTCGATGTTCTCGCGGGGCATGTCCCGTTCGCGGTGCTGGATATTCCGGCATCGCGGCAATTGATCCTCGACGGCAAGCTCAATGCGATCGGCGTGTCCTCCGCGCGGCGCCTTCCGTCCTTGCCCGACGTGCCGACGCTGGCCGAGAGCGGCATTGGGGGGTTCGAATCCGTGGGCTGGTTCGGGCTCGTTGCTCCCGCCGGCACGCCTGCGGATGTCATCGGCAGGTTGAATGAAGCCTTCACCAAAGCTCTGAAGGATCCCTCGGTGGCGGAGAAGATCCGCACCCTCGGCGCAGAGCCGGCACCGATGCAGCCCGAGCAGTTCGGCCGCTTCATTCAGAGCGAAAGCACGAAATGGGGCAAGCTCATCAGCGAGGCCGGGATCAAGGCGAATTAGGCTCGCTCCTCACGCCATCCCGGCCGGCTTCTCCAGCTCGGCCCCTTCCGCTCCTTCGCGATCTCGCGCGCCACGCCGACGACCGCTCCTTCGGGTGCGCGACGTCCACCGCCATGCGCCTGCGCTAATGCGCGGCGATGCCCGCGCTCTCGATCACCCGCTTGGTGCGTGCGGTCTCCTCGACGATGAACGGCTCCATCTCCGCCGGCCCCTTGTCGGCGATCGACACCTGGCCGTTGGCGGCGAGGTCCGCGACGATGGCGGGGTCGGCGAGCGCGCCGGCCAGCGCCTCGGAGAGCCTGCCCACGATTCTCGGGTCGGTACCGGCCGGGACCGAGACCCAGGTCGAGCCGGCATTGACGGCGTCCGGGTAGCCGGCCTCCAGCACCGTGGGCGCGTCGGGCAGCGCGGCCAGCCGCGCCCTGCCGGTGGTGCCGAGCACCTTGACCTTGCCGGTGTCGATCAGCGGCCTGAGCACGGCGAGGTAGTCGAAGGAGACGTCCAGGATGCCCGACATCATGTCGGTCATCTGGCTCGAGCCCGACTTGTAGGGCACGTGGGTCAGCTTGATGCCGGCGGCCGCCTGGAACATCTCGCCGGCAAGATGCTGGGCGGTGCCGGGGCCGGGGGAGCCGAAATTGACCTTGCCCGGGTTGGCCTTTGCGTAGGCGACGAACTCGGCCAGCGTGCTGTAGGGCGCTGCAGCGGTCGCGACCAGGATCTGGTTCGCCGAGCTCACGCCGCGGACGTGGACGTAGCTTTTGAGCGGGTCGTAGTTGAGCTTCGCCAGCCCCAGGTTCGGCTGGATCGTCATAGGCCCGCCGGAGGCATAGAGCACGGTGTAGCCGTCGGGCTGGGCCCGAGCGACGAATTCCGTCCCGATGGTCCCGCCAGCGCCGGGTCGGTTCTCCACCACCACGGGCTGCCCAAGCCGCGTCCGCAGCAGCTCCGCGATCTTGCGCGAGACGAGGTCGGTGACGCCGCCGGCCCCGAACGGCACCACCCAGGTGATCGCGCGGTTCGGCCAGGATTCCGCGGCCGTCTGGGCCGCCGCGGCGCCCACCTGGAGCGCCAGCGTCGTCGCGGCGACGAGACACAGGAGCGCTCTCATCACCGTAGATCCGGGGCGACCGCTCAGGCCGCTGCGAGCGCCAGATCCCGCGGCTTCCGCGGTGACGGTCTGCTCGACCGCGTTGTTGATCACCTGCCGCGAGCACTGATGATAGCCGCGCTGCTGCGCCAGGACGAAGACGCCGAATTCCATGGATGCAGTCCCCCCTCGCAGTGTGGCCGTTTACGGCCGTGTTGTGCGAAGGCTACAGCCTTGAGTCTTCTCCAACCATTGGCGCAGTCCGAGCATCTCTTTTGCAGAATATGAAAAGATCGATGCGTCGCCTTCGGGCCATTCTGTCCCTCTCTTCGGGTGGTTCGCTATTTTGGCTATCCGGTCCTCACGCGACGCTGGCCGGCTTCTCGAGGTCGGCCCAGATCTTCGCAAAGTAGTCCTGGAATTGCGGGTCGGTGCGCAATGCTGCCGGGTCGCGGCCCTCCCGCGGCAACTCGATCACATGCAGCGCGCGCACCGTCGCAGGGCGCGCGCTCAGCACCAGCACCCGGTCGGCCATGGCGATGGCTTCGCCAATGTCGTGGGTGACGAGAATGGCGCTCTTGCCGCGCTCGGCGATGATGCGGGAGACATCGGCCTGCATCAGCAGGCGGGTCTGGAAGTCGAGCGCGGAGAACGGCTCGTCGAGCAGGATCACGTCAGGGTCGAAGGCGAGCGTGCGCATGATGGCGACGCGCTGGCGCATGCCGCCGGAGAGCGCCGCGGGCTTTGCGTGCTCGAAGCCAGAGAGGCCGTAAGTCCGGATCAGCTCCAGCGCGATCTCGCGCGCACGTGGTTTCGGCGCTTTGCGAATCTCGAGCCCGAGCATGACGTTGTCGAGCACGCTGCGCCACGGCAACAGCAGATCCTTCTGCAGCATGTAGCCGACATGGCCGGCGGCATCGTCCACGCGCCGGCCGCCGACCTCGACATGGCCACGGGTCGGCCGCAGCAGCCCGGCGATGGCGTTGAACAGCGTGGACTTGCCGCAGCCGGAGGGGCCCACGATCGCCAGCGTCTCGCCGCGGCGGAGCTCGAAGTCGACCTTGCGGATCGCCTCGACCGGACGGCCAGCGCCATCGAAGGTGACGCCGACATTCTCGGCGCGCAGCACGATCGGCTCTGAAGCTGCGAGGTTGTGCTCGAGCGCGTTCATCGGTCCACCTCCCTTAGGAAGTCGAGCAGCGTGTCGTTGAAGATCTTTGGCGTGACCACGCTGAAGGCGTGCGCGCCCCAATCGACCTCATGCACGCGCGCGCCCGGAATGGCGGCGGCGAGCTCGCGGGTGAGATAGGCCGGCACCAGCGCGTCGTCCCTCGCGGATGACAGCAGCGTCGGCACGTCGATCTCCGCAAGGCGCCTGCCACCCTCGAACGCCAGGAACATGTCGATGCGCTGGTTCATCGTCGCGACGGACGGGAAATGCTTGAGGATCTTCTCTTCCTCGGCATCGAGATGGGCGATGTTCTCGGAGATCCATTGCGGCGGATAGAGGAACAGCGGCTGCGCGCGCACATAGGCCTGCGGGCCGGACTGATTCAGGAGCTGCTTTCGAATCTCGAAGCAGCGCCGCAGGAACGGATCGGCGCGGCCCCAGCCGTTGACGACAACGAGGCTGCGCAGCCGTTTCGGATGACGCAGCGCCAGCTCGATTCCGACGATGCCGCCGATGGCGTGGCCGACGACATGCGCGGCATCGACGTTCGCCTGGTCGAGCACGCAAGCGATGTCGTCGGCCATGCCGGCGATGCTGCGGCTGCTGTTTGCGCTGCGGCCGGTGCCGACGTGGTCGTAGAGGATGACCTGGTGGCGGCTCGCGAGCGCTTCGAGCTGCGGCGCCCAGAACGAGCCGCTGCCGCCCATGCCGGCCGAGAGCAGAACCGGCGTGCCGCGCCCGTGAACTTCGTAATAGATCTCGGCATCCCTGCCGCGTGCAAAAGCCATGACGTCCCAGCTATTGGAGTGATGTGGTTTCGGATCAGGAGAGCAGGCGCCGCTCAATCAGATCGATCGCGCCGTACATCAGCAGTGCGACCACCATCAGCGTCGCGATGCCGACCCAGACTGCGTTGAGGTCGTAGAGCACGCCGGCATAGTAGATCATGTAACCGAGGCCTTCCTTGGAGGCGATGTACTCGCCGACGACAGCGCCGATCAGGGCGAAGCCGACATTGAGGCGGAAGGCTGCGACGATCCACGGCATCGCGCCGGGCACGATGACGGTGCGCCAGGTTTTCAAGCGGGAGGCACCGAGCGAGCGCAACAGCTTGACGAGATCGGCATCAACCTCCTTGGCGCCCTGGAGCGCGGTGATGACGGCGACGATGAAGGTGATGATCGCGGCGATCGCGATCTTCGAGGAGAGACCGATGCCGAACCAGACGATGATCAGCGGCGCCAGCGCGATTTTTGGCAGGCCGTTGAGCGCGACGAGATAGGGTCGCAGTACCGCAGCTCCGGTCGGGACGAGCCACAGCGACAGCCCCGCCGCGCTGCCGAGCACCGTTCCGATCAGGAAGCCGGCGATGGCCTCCCATGCGGTCAGCGCCGCGTCGCGGAGCAACTCGCCGCTTGCGATCAGCTTGGCGCCTTTCGCGATGATGCCGCTCGGCTGGCCGTAGAGATAGACCGCGATCAGCCCGAACCGGATCGCGAGCTCCCAGGCCGCGAGCAACGCGACCAGCAGCGCGATCTGGAGCAGCGCGATGCGAAGCGCGGATGGCAGTTTGAATCGCGTTCCCGTCACCGCGGCCTGGCCGGCGTCGAGCACGGCCACCTCACGCCCTCTTGTGTGCGATCGAGGCGATCTCGACGAGGCAGGCCGGCTTCACCAGGCCGCACTGGATGCAGTAGCGCGCCGGCTTCTCGCCCGGAAAATACTCGGCATAGACCTTGTTGACCGCGGCGTAGTTGGCCCAGTCGGTGATGAAGATCGAGTTGAAGGTGACGTCGGCAAGGCTCGATCCCGCCGTCTCCAGCACGCGCTTGATCGTCTCCAGGATGTGCCGGGTCTGGCCGGCGGCATCGCCCTCATGGACGACGTCGTTGTTGGCATCGAAGGCCAGCGTGCCCGACACGTAGATCACGTTGTCGGCCATCATACCCGGCGAGAACGGGGCGATGGGGGCGTGGGTACCCGGCGGAATGATGGCACGATCGGTCATAGCGTATCCTCTTTTGCTGGAACGGCTTCGGTCTGAGCAAAGGCGCGGCGGAAGTCGCTCGCACTGGAGACCCAGCCGAAGAAGGTCTCGATGTTGAAGACGGAAGCCTTCTGGATGTAGTCGGGGCCGGCCTGATGGGTCGCGTCCTCCAGCATCACGCCGAAATATTCGAGGTGAAAACCGTCGCGCAGCGTCGATTCCACGCAGACATTGGTGGCGATGCCGCAGAACACGAGATTGCGGATGCCGCGGGCGCGCAAGATGCTGTCGAACTGGCTGTTGAAGAAGCCGCTGTAGCGCGTCTTCGGCAGCACGATGTCGCCGGGCCTCGGCTGCAGATCGTCGACCAGCGCATAGTCCCAGCCGCCCTTGGCGAGCAGCTTGCCTTGCAACTCGGGCCGTTTGCGCATCGTCTTCAGCGCATTCGACTTGTGCCAGTTCGGCGAGCCCGGCCCGCCGGCCTCGACATAGTCCGCGTCCCAGCCGTTCTGGAAGAAGATCACGGGAACGCCGGCGCTGCGCGCGACACCCAGCACATCCTGGATCGCCGTGATCGCAGCCTTGGCGCCGGAGATGTCGAAGCCTGCGAGGTCGAGATAACCGTTCGGCGAGGCATAGGCGTTCTGCATGTCGACGACGACCACCGCGGTCTCGTCGACGGCAAGCCGAAGCGGCTCGGGCCGCGCCGGCAAAGTGACGTAGCGCGGTTCGCGCGCGGGAGACGTATTCACTGTCATGACGCGAGACCGAACTGCTTGGTGGCCTGCTCGGCGAAACGGTTGTCGACCATCTGCGCGTAGGGCAGCGCGGATTGCACCGCGCCGCCGCCTTGTTCGAGCTGCATCGCGCGGTCCCATTCATCGGCGGAGATGGTCGGGTTGCGCGGGATCGCGGTTTTCGAGCCGAAGAAGTTCTTCGTTGCGCTCGCGACCACCGACGGCGTGACCTTCGGGAAGTATTTTTCTGCGACCTCGGTGAAGACGGCGTTGTTTTCGTGCATCAGCTTCTGCGCTTCCGCGATCGCATTGCAGAACCCCTGCACGGCGGCGGGATTGCTCGCGATCGTCTCTTCCGTCGCCATCGCGGTGGTGAAGCAGAGCGATCCCAGCGCATCGGCAAAGGACAGCACGGGCACGAGGCCGAACTGCTCGGCGGCGATGCTGACGTCCCATTCGAAGGCGGTGGCGATGTCGGCGCGGCCGTCCTTCACCGCGGCGGCCTGCGCGCCCGGCGGCAGTTCGAGGAAGGCGACGCCGGCTTCCTTCGGATCGAACTTGCCGATGGTCTTGATCGCGTAGGTCGGCACTTGAATCGTCGAGGACGGGAATTTCAGCGTCGCGATGGTCTTGCCGCGCAGATCCTCGATCGTCCTGATCTTGCTGTCGGGTTTCGCAATGCCCCACATCGACACGCCGCCGACGATCTTGGCGATGTTCTTGATCTTGCCGCCCTCGCGAACCGCGTTGACCGACATGCCCGGGCTGGTCACGCCGATCTGGCCGCGCCCAGAGAGCAGGATCGGCACCGGCAGCGCGATGCCGCCGGCGGTGGAGAGATCGGCGTCCAGGCCATGCTTGGCGAATAGTCCCTTGTCCGCGGCTACATAAAGCGAGTTGTACATGCCGAGCCGCAGCGCCTCGGCGATCGCCACCTTGCTGCCGGCCGCGAAGCCCGGGGTGATGAGGCCGGCCAGCGGCGCCGTCGCCGCACCCAGCAGCGAATACTTCATGAGGTCGCGTCTGTTGATCACGTCCCAGTCCTTTGACTTGTCAGAACAACGAGTTAGCTCGTCGACTGCCCAATTGATGGTCATCCCCGGTCTTCGCCCAAAATCCTTGCATTGGAGATTTTCATTAACAATACGGAATAGAGAGATATATTTATAAGCAATGCTAATAGATCAGCTCGACCTGAAACAGCTGCGCGCCTTTGTCCGCGTCGTCGAGACCGGCAGCTTCAGCGCGGCGGCGCGCGCGCTCGGGATGTCGCAATCCGCCGTCAGCCAGGCGGTGCGTCAGCTCGAGGAAAACTTGCGGGTGCGGCTGCTCGATCGCACCACACGAAAGCTCCAGCTCAGCAAGGTCGGCGCGGATTTCATGCCGGGCATCCAGCGTCTGCTCGCTGATCTCGATCGCCAGCTCCAGGATCTGCGCGATTTGCGCGAGCACCGCCGCGGTCACGTCACGGTGGCCTGCGTGCCGTCGGTGGCGCTGCGGTTGATGCCGCGCGTGCTCGCAACATTCCAGCGCGAGCATCCGATGGTCGCGGTGACGTTGAAGGAGATTTCGCGGCACCAGATCTTTGCGGCGCTGCGCGGCGGCGATGTCGATCTCGGCATAGCCAATGTGCCCGGTGACGATCCGGAGCTCGACGCCTCGCGCCTGCTGGTCGACAATTTCGCGCTGGTGATGCGCCGCGATCATCCGCTCAGCGCGCGCGATGCTGTGAGCTGGACGGAAGCATCGAAAGCCGGCCTCGTGGTGATGGCGTCAGGCACAGGGATCCGGCTCGAGATCGAGCGCGGCTTCGCGGAGCTTGGACATGGCACGCCGATCCATGAAGCCGAGCATCCGGCGACGCTGCTGGCGCTGGTCGAAGCAGGCGTCGGCGTCGCGCCGCTGCCGAGCCTCGCCTGGCCGGAGGCGGATCATCCCGTGCTCACCTGGCGCAAGCTGGTCGAGCCCGTGATCGAGCGCGAGCTCTATCTGATCTGGCGCATCGGCCGCGACCTCTCGCCGGCTGCGCGCGCGCTCCAACGCGGCATCCTGGCGGGCGCGCAGGCGATCCGCGAGCGGAGCGGCTAATGTGCCGTGCAGCTATTGAGCATCCGGTGCCCAGTCACCCGAGCGATGATAAAGGTTGAACCTGCCAACGGCAGGGGCCGACCTAGCAACAGCCCGCCGGCGGGCACGGAGCCAGCCGCCGGCAGCAGTCAGGTAATCCACGACGATGTTCGACAAAGCCTACCGGCAGCGCCTCGAAGCTGACCTTGCGCAATGGGAAGCCGACGGCGTGATCGCGCCCGCGGCCGCCGTCTCCATCCGCAATGCGCTGCCGCCGCTGTCGCCCGGCATCAACATCGCCGTGGTCGTTGCCATCGTCGGCGGTCTCCTGATCGCAGCCGCCTTCCTTGCCTTCGTTGCCGCGCACTGGACGGAGATCGCGCGGCTGATGCGGTTTGCGATCCTGCTCGCCGGCATGGCCGTCGCCGGCGGTCTCGGCGCCTGGTTCGCCGCGACGGGGCGCACCGTTCTCGCCGATCTCTGCGCCAGCATCGGTGCCATCATCTTCGGCGCGGGCATCGCGCTGGTCGGGCAGATGTATCATCTCGGCGAAGACTTTGCCGGCGGCATGCTGTTGTGGTCGATCGGCGCGTTGGCCGCAGCGGTGCTGACCGGCTCGCGCGGCGCGCTTGCGGTCGGCCTCGCGGCTGCCTCGGTCTGGACCTGCATGCGCAGCTATGATGCGCCTGATGTCCTGCATCTTCCATTCCCAGCGGTCTGGCTGTTTGCCGCCGCTCTCGCCTTCGCCTGGCATTCCCGCATCGCCGCCCATCTCGTCGCGATCGCGGTTGTGCCCTGGTGGATCGCGACGTCGCTTCGTTTCGAGTTTGACGGCGCTCAGCCGTCATTCGTGCTCGCGAACGGTGCAGCCCTGCTGTTCGGCGCCGGGCTCGCGATCGCCGCCGCGCCGTCGCCGAGGGCGCTCCGGCTCGGCAGCGTCCTGTCGATCTACGGCGCGCTTTCGCTGGCCGTCGCCGCATTCCTGGAGGTGACGACGGTCGACGACATCGTCCGCTTCCGGACCGGTTCTGGTGCGGGCCAGCCGCTTTGGGCGATTGTGTGCGGGGTTGCCGGTGTGATCCTTGCGCTGGCGTCGGCTGCGATCACCAGGCGCGCAGGTGAAGTCCTTGCAGCCTGCGCGATCGGGCTGGTCCTGCTCGCGGCGCCGATGTGGCCGGCGTCCTTGGCCGGCGAGTCCTGGTTCGCCTATGCCGCGCTGCTCTGCGCCATGCTCTGTCTCGTCGTCTCCGGCATGCTCGATGACGTGCGTCCGCGCATCGTCGCCGGCTGGCTCGGGATCGCCGGCATCACCTGGGCGGTAAAGGGCTCGCTGCTACGCCGCTCAGCTTTCCTTGCGGCCGCCGGCATCGTCGCCGTCGTGTTTGCAACCGCGCTCAATCGCATGCTGCCGAGGGCCGAGCGATGACCGAGATGATGGCATCCGTCACCGCGTTCTGGCAGCGCATCCCGAAAGCCGTGCTGTTTGGTGCCGCCATCCTGATCCAATGCGTGCTGCTGGTCCTGATGATCGCCGACCGCATGCAGATCCTGCGCGACGGCCGCGAGGTGACCCTACAGACCCAGCCCGTCGATCCCCGCGATCTCCTGCGCGGCGATTATGTCGTGCTCCGCTACGACATTTCGCAGCTGCCGGCCGGTAGCCTGACCGGCAAGCCGTCCGGCACGCGCAATCCCGTCGTGTTCGTCAAGCTCGCGCCCAATGCCAACGGACTCTACGAGGCCGTCTCGGTGCATGCCGAGCCTGTTCCGGTCACGACTCCCGAGATCCTGATCCGCGGCCGCGTCAGCTATTCCTGCGGTTCGACCAGCCCCATCTTCTGTGACAAGCTGACGGTCAAATACGGTCTCGAAAGCTATTTCGTGCCCGAAGGCGAGGGCAGGACGCTCGAGCAGGCCCGCAACCAGCAGAAGCTGCGCGTCGTCGCCGCCGTGCTGCCCTCAGGCCGCGCCGCCATCAAGCGGCTGCTGCTCGACGGCAAGCCGGTGTATGAGGAGCCGTGGTATTAGGCGTCGATGATCCTCAAGCCGCCTTCAACGCCCGCCGCAGCACGTCCCACATCCGCGGTTCGTTCATGTGCGCCACGTTGAACCGCATGAAGCTCGTTGCCGTCTGCGACACGCTGAACACGTTGCCGGGCGCCAGCACCACATCCTCTTCGAGCGCGGCGCGCGCCACAGCTGTGGCGTCTTGTCCGTCCGCAAGGCGGCTCCAGAGGAAGAAGCCGCCGCGCGGCATCAGCCAGGGCTCGATGCCGAGCGCCTGAAGTTTTCGCGCGATGTCGCGGCGCGTGCGTGTGAGTCTCTGCCTGAGCTCGTCCATGTGTTTGCGATAGCTGCCGCCGGCCAGGACATTGGCGATGAGTTCGGTCGCAACCGGGCTCGGACCGCCAAAGCTGGTCGCGACCTGGAGGTCGACCAATTGCTCGATCCAGTCCGCGCGTCCCGCGATGTAGCCGCAGCGGGCCGAGGCCGACAGCGTCTTGGAGAAGCTGCCGATGCGGATCACGCGATTGAGCCCGTCGAGCGCGGCAAGGCGCGGCGAGCGCTCCGGCTCGAAATCGCCGAAGATGTCGTCCTCGACAATGGTGAGATCGTGCGCGGCCGCCGCCGTCAGAAGCCGGTGCGCGGTCTGCAGCGAGAGCGAGGCGCCGGTCGGGTTGTGCAGCGCTGAATTGGTGATGTAGAGCCGCGGCCGCTCGCTGCCAAGGATCTGCTCGAAGCGCGCGACGTCCGGGCCCGACGGCGTGTGAGGCACGCTGATGATCTTCGCCTGATGCGCCCGCAGCAGCGCGCGGAAATTGAAGTAGCAGGGATCGTCGACCAGCACCGTGTCGCCGGGGCGGAGCAGGAAGCGGCAGATCAGGTCGGTTGCCTGCGTGCCCGAACCCGTCAGCATCAGCTGGTTGACCGACGCCTCGATCTCGTCTTCGGCCAGCCGTTTCAACAGCAGTCGGCGCAGAGCAGGGGAGCCGGACGTCGAGCCGTAATTGGTCAAGACGCTCGCATCCGTGCGGGCAAGTGCGCGCGCGGCGCGGCGCAAGGCGTCCTCCGGCATCCAGTCCGGCGGCAGCCAGCCGCAGCCGGGCTTGAGCACGCTCTCATCGGCATCGAGCGATTGCCTGGACACCCAGAACGGATCGATCGCGCGGTCGCGGCGCGGCTCGGCTTCGGTCAATGCAAGCGGCGGCATGACGCTCGGCGAAACATAGAAGCCCGAGCCGCGGCGGGCGCGGATCAGGCCCTCGGCCGCCAGGCGATCATAGGCCTCCACCACCGTGGAGGGCGAAACGCCCATCGTCGCGGCCAGACCCCGGATTGATGGCAGCCGGTCGCCGGCACCGAGCGCGCGGCCGGCGACCCTGGCGCGGATCGCGCTCATCACATCGGTCGTCCGCGTTCCGTTGCGACCCTTTGCTGGCGCATCGCCCAAAGTGTATGACCTTCCATATCAATACAGTCTGGCAAAATTGTACTGCATTGTCGCTGTCGCCGCCAGCGCGGAAGGCCGAAGGTCAAGGTCCGGAAAGAGGTGGACATGCAATCGGCGGGCAGTGGCTGGGGCAACGGGCTTCTCGGCGTCATCATCTTCAGCGGCTCGCTGCCGGCGACGCGCGTGGCGGTCGGCGGCTTCTCCGCGCTGTTCCTGACGTCGGCGCGCGCGGTCATTGCCGCGCTGATCGGGATCGCCGTGCTCTTCCTGCTTCGTCAGGAGCGACCCGAACGAAAAGATCTCGCCTCACTCGCCATCGTCTCGGTCGGTGTCGTGGTCGGCTTTCCCTTGCTGACGGCGCTCGCGCTCCAGCACATCACGTCCGCGCATTCGATCGTGTTCATCGGCCTGCTGCCGCTGTCGACCGCGGTCTTCGCCGTGCTGCGCGGCGGCGAGCGGCCAAAGCCGCTGTTCTGGCTGTTCGCGATCCTCGGCAGCGCCACGGTGGTTGGCTTCGCTCTCTCCAGCGACGGCTCGGCCTCGCTCACGGGCGATCTCCTGATGGTGGCGGCGATCGTGCTGTGCGGGCTCGGCTATGCCGAAGGCGCCGCGCTGTCGCGCCGCCTGGGCGGCTGGCAGGTGATCTCCTGGGCGCTGCTGCTGGCGCTGCCACTGACGGTGCCGGTCGTGGCCCTGACCTGGCCGCCGGCGTGGAGCGGCGTCGATGTGCCCGCCTGGATCGGGCTCGCCTACGTCTCCGTCTTCAGCATGTTCGTCGGCTTCATCTTCTGGTATCGCGGGCTTGCCATTGGCGGCATCGCCAGCGTCGGCCAGCTGCAGCAGCTCCAGCCGTTCTTCGGCCTCGCGCTCGCCGGCTTCCTGCTGCACGAGCCGGTCGCCTGGAGCATGATCGCCGCGACCGCGCTCGTGGTCGTCTGCGTCTTCTTCGCGCGGAAGTTTGCGTGAGGCCTTTGCCTCAGGCCTGCCCCATCACCGTCCGCGCCAGCGCGCTCTTCGAACTTCTTCAGCGGCATCGGCTTGCCGAACAGAGATAGGCCTTGGGGCCCGATCGTCGATGGTGCTTGGTCGTGGCGGTTTGCCGACACTGTGGATGCAGATCTCGGCTGCCGGTCCATTGACTGGGCACCACTTCTCGAGATGTATGCTTGCGACAGCGCGCAACTTAAAGTAACTAGTGTCATTCCGGCTAATCATTTCCGGAATGCGCTCGCCAGAATTTTCTCAGACCCGCCTTTGCATGACTTCATTTCGAGCTTTGTATGTCTAAGCGGATAATCTTGCTGTTGGACGGCACCTGGAACGACGCAGATTTCGGTCCGACAGACACCAACATCGTCCGGCTAAGAGAGATAATCGCAAAGTGTTTGGAAGACGGTTCCTCCGGCAAGTCGGACACAGCTGCGCCCAGTAACAGCAGAGAGCGGACCGCTGTTGCTCGCGGCAAATACAAGTCCGGTGCTTCATCCAAAGACCATCTGGTCTTTTATGAGCGCGGCGTCGGAACGGGTGGGTTGCTTGATCGCTTTTTCGGTGGGGCGTTTGGCGCGGGTCTCGGTCGAAGCATTCGGCGCGCCTACAACTTCCTTGCGGCAAACTACGACGATGGGGACGAGGTCTTTGTCTTTGGGTTCTCCCGAGGCTCGTTCACCGCACGTTCGCTGGTGGGGCTCATCAGTTCCGCCGGATTGCTACGATCGGATGCATGCACTCTCGAAAACCAATCCAGGCTCTGGAGCTATTACCGAACCAATGCGCTGGATCGGACGCTGCCTGCGCGGCGGTCTTGGGACGGCCTGGTCTATCCTGCCTTCAACTTCTCCTGCCTCGGCGTATTCGACACCGTCGGTGCACTCGGAATTCCGCTGCCGACATTCTGGCACGAAAATCGCGACCTATTCGAGTTTCACGACGTGGGTCTTTCCCAGACCGTGAAACTCAATCTTCATGCGCTCGCCATTGACGAGCACCGTTTGAGCTTCGAGCCGGCGCTGTGGCGTAAGCCAAAATTTGGCAAGATCAGCGCGCCAACCGAGCAGGTCTGGTTTGTTGGTGCGCACTCCGATATCGGAGGTGGCTATGTTGACGAAGAGCGGCGGAAGCTATTCGAGCAGACAGCTCTGGACGATTTGTCGCTTGACTGGATGCTCCGGCGTGTCTTGCACCATTGTCACGATTTCCCGGTCTATGCCGACCGGCGCCGTGGTTGGAATGTGCCTGTCACGGGAAAGGAACTTGCCGACTGTTCATTCATGGCCGCTCGTCACGAAGCGCGGAAGCACTTCTATCGCTTGGTAAGTGCAGCTCAGCGGTCGATCGGAAACGTTCGGATCGATGTGGGTTTTCGCGAAAGGGTTGTCGCCCGTGACCGCCACGCCGAAGTCATCAATGAGAAAATTCACGTCAGTGCGATCGAACGGCTGGGCCGACCGGTTCAGGTGAGGCCGTGGGCCGAATACTACGCTCCGAAAAACCTCCTGGCTCTGCTGAAGGCGGCTCGCTTTGATGCCGCGAACCTCATTCCCATCGTCGATTACGAAGGGAACGATCTCGGCCTGATCGCGGCCAATCTCCATTTGGCCGAGGCCAAGGACCGGCTCGAGCGGGTTCGCAAACTCTAGAAGAATGGATCGCAATGATTACGATTGTCGTTTCCATTATCGTGTTTTTTGTTCTCGCCGTCTTCTTGTGGTTCTGGTGGTTTGCTCCACGGAGTTCGGTGCCGATTCATTCCACGGAGCAGCAGCTTCGCCAACTCGAGGTCCAGGACCGGCTTCGTCAAACGAATTATCAGGTGCTTACGGCCGTCGGCCTCGTCGCGACGTTCGCGATTTCGCTGGCGCAGTTCTTCGAAACGCGAAACCATTGGGAAGCCGATTTCAAAACGAAGGCCGAGCAAGATCGCCTCGCGACATTCATGAGTGCCGTGAAGCTGATCAACGATAAGCAGGTCAACGACACATCTTCGTCCAAAGCCACGGACGACTCGGCCACGAATGCGGGAGTAAGGACGCTCGGCGCGCTGGGGGTCGATGATCCTTCGTCTCACGCGCTTCAGGCCACTCAGATATTGAGCGGCTTCGTAACGAGTCAGACTCGCTCGGAGGGCGATTCGTTGGGCCTTTCGGCGGAATGCAAAGGGGAACGCTGGACCGGCGTCGGTAAGGACGTCAAGATCACCGAAACGACGCGACAGGAGGCAAATTCCGCAGTGCAGGGGGCACTGCGGTCGCTCGGTGACGCGAAGATGGCCGCCTATCGTCAACATGTGAAACGCGACAGATGCGTCAAGCCGACGGCTGCGAGCCAGCAGTTGCGTCTCGAGCATGCCGGTTTGGACAATCTGGATCTGAGCGGGCTGGACTTGTCTTGCTCGATGCTCTCGCAGGCGAAGTTTCGCCGAACCAGCTTGAATAGCGCCAAGCTGGCGTACTCGGATCTGAGAGGAGCAAGATTCGCCGACTACGACATCAAGAATAGCCCATCGCAAAGAGCCGATGGAAAGCCTGCCATCAGTGGCGCCCAGCTATATTCCAGGGGAAAAGATGGAGATCCTGACGAGTGGCAGGTCTACCGGTGTTGGATTTCGGATTTACGGTACGCGAACCTCAGGGGGGCTCAACTGGAAGGGACTGCTTTTGACGGAGCAGACCTGCGTGAAGCGGATTTCTCCGGAGCGAAATTTTCCAGGACGGATTTGAGCCGAGCCAATCTGACCGGCGCCTATGGTTTGACCAAGGACATGCTGAAGCATAGTTGCGCAGGTATCGCGCAGGCTGGCCGCGTGGACGTCAACGCGCAACCTGTCGGCCTTTCATCGTGGATCGGTCAAGGCAGATTGACGCCGTGCGCGACCAATCCCCGCCATCCGGCGGATCCATCAGGCGGCGACAAGGTAGGATCCGAGGATCTTCCAACGACTGAGGAGGTCCAAAAGACGGATGCTGAGAACGAAGAAAAGCTCAGGAACAGATCTCTATGGAGCGCCTTCGTTGAAGAGTACGGTGAGCCCCTCATTGCGCCTCTGGCTGCGATATTTGCCGCGCTGGCATTCTTTCAGTTCGTCGGTATCTACTCCCGCCGAACCCTCGTTCCGGCGTCCGGAGTTTTGCGGACGCTGCCAGTTCGCTTCCCGGAAAAATCGCTCCAATATTCGGCGAGTCAGCTTGAGTTGTTCGTTCGAACGAACCCGGATCTGGTTCGAATCTATTGCAAGCCCATTTTATTCCCGCTGGATGTCATTGTTATGTCCGGCCTGGCGGGTGCCTCCGCTTATGCATCCTGGACCTGGCTTTCTTATGCCGGGGTGACGTGGCCGGCGTATTGTTTGATCTTCCCTCTGTTGTATTGGGCCGCAGATCTCGTCGAAGATGTCTGGCTTCGCAGGTATCTCCAGGGCGCGGAGTTCGACGAGATAACGATTGGCCGCTTGAAGATGCTGACTCTGGCGAAGATGACGTTCGTGGCAATATCTTTCCTGCAGACGGTGATCTGCTTTGTCATCTTTGTTCAGAGGTAATTCCAGCAAGCACGGAAGATCACCCGTGCGCGGTAGCGCTTCAACGGAATTGCGCCTCGTGCAGCTTTCCGCGGAATGGGCGGCAGACGGTGCGGATAATCTGAAGGGGCGCAAAGACCATCCGTTATGCGCTCCCCATCACCGTCCGCGCCAGCGCGCTCTTTGCGAACTTCTTCAGCGGCATCGGCTTGCCGAACAAAAAGCCCTGCACGAGGTCGAAGCCGAGCTCGTTGGCGGCGACGAGGTCGGCGCGGCTCTCGACGCCTTCGGCGATGGCGCCGACGCCGTAGCCTTGTGCAAGCTCGACGATGTGCCGGCACACCGTGCGCTTCAGCCGATCATCGCCGCTGCCGGTGACGAAGTGCCGGTCGGCCTGCAGCTTGATGAAGGGGATCTTGCCGAGGTCCATCAGCGAGGGCCAGTTGGCGCCGAGATTGGCGATCGACAGGCCGATATTGTGCAGGCGCACCTCGCGGGCAACCTCGACGAGGAGATCGAGGTCGCGGATTGCCTCCTCGCTGTCGATCTCGATCGTCAGTCCGCCGAAGGCCGGATGCGTCGGCACGCGGCGGCAGAGATCGCGCACGGCCTGCGGCTCCTTCAGGTAGGAGGCCGGAAGGTTGATCGAGAGATCGACCGGACCCTGCCGCTCCAGCAGATAGTGCCAGTCCTGCACGGCGCGCTCGATCACGAATTCCGACAGGCCGCGCAGATGAGGATCGTCCGCCTCGGGAATGAAATAGGCGGGCGGCACCACGCCCCAGGTCGGATGACGCATCCGCACCAGCGCCTCGGCGCCGCTGCGGATCAGCGTCCTCGCATCGATCTTGGGCTGGTACCACAGCTCGAGCCAGCCGGCATGCAGGGCCTCGCCGACATGCACGGCCGGGCTCGGCGCCGGCTCCTCCGGCAGCAGCATCGCGACGCGCTCGCGCAGCGTCTCCGCGGCAAAGGGCGTGGTCAGCGGCGGCAGCATCGCAAGACCGTATTCCTCGCCGACCTGCTGCACGGCCCTGACGATGATCGACTCGCGGGCGCCGACGGCGAGGACCTTGCCGTCGAAGCTCTCGCGCACCAGCGTCTCCAGGAATTTTCCGGGCTCGATGCCGTCGGCGGCGATGCCGAGCAGGATCAAGTCCGGCAATTCGCGCGTCAGGACGGATTGCAGCTCCTCCGCGCTGGCGCATTCGCTGGTGACGAAGCCGAGGTCCTCCAGCACTTCAGCGAGGAAGGCGCGCAGATGGCGCTTGCCGTCGGCGACGCAAGCGCGCGGCGTCATCTTTCGCCGCCCGAAGGTCTTGGGCCTTCGTCCGGCGAGCTCAACAATTTTATCGTTCATCGCAAACCACTCCCGTTCCGCGACCGGTGTTAGCGACGGGAGCAGTTTCAAATATGGAGAGCTTCAGCCGATTGTTGAATTATCTGGGTAACGTTAAAGCGCGCACCACGTCTAAAATTGTTCGGATCTCGTTGGGGAAGTTTTTACGTCCGGCCGCACATGACGGCCGCGTGACACCGTCTTCGCGGAGGAATCTCGAATGACGCGGCGAGTTGCGGGCGCGAAGTCGGTGTCCTGCAATAGGACGAAGCCGTTCGCGTTTCGCCCAATTGAATAACAGCGGTATCAGTTGCCGGTGGCCTTGTCGTGTTGAGCCATCCCGACCGCCTTGTAGTCGTAGGTCGGATAGAACTCGGTGCGGTAGGGACCCCACGCAGTGTCCTCGACGACGCGATTGATCTCGCGCAGCCGCGAGGCGGGAAGGCGCAGCGTGACGACCTGGCCGATGCCCATCATCACGTACCAGCTCACGACCTCGACGCCGGGCGGCGGAAACGCCTTGCGGAAGCCCTGCTTGTCGAGCTGCGCATTCAGTTCGCCGAGCGGGCGCGACTGGTCGTGCTTGAAGAAGATGGTGAGCAGCACCGCGTTGTCCGCGGTCGGCGCCGCATTGCCCTGCGGCGGCGACGTCTGCGCCATCGTCGCCGATGTCAGCGCCAGCGCCGCCGTCAGCAGGGCAGCCATCGTCCATATCCGTCGGTTCGACCTCATCGCGGATTCCTTCCCAATGCTCATGCGATGGATCGGAGCATAGGAGCGGCGGCATGGCCGAAGAACTCATATTCGCGCGATGCGCGCATGTTCCGGCTTCGCTCGTGACGGTTCTGCGACAATGCGCGCCGGCGCGGCGGTGCAAATGTGAAGCACATCACATGTGCATTGCCGCATCTGCGCTATTGCTCCGTTCAGCCGGTGGTGGGCTGTGTTTAGGATTACAGCTATGTCGATGCGGCGAATGATGTATTGGTGGTTCAGGTTCGTGCTGTCGGGGCGATTTATGGATCGCTTCCTGTGCCTGTCGCGTTAGCCGCGCTGCGCAACGTGGCCCTTCGCGGCCGAACCCTTAATCTAGGTCTGACCGATCAGTTTGCGAAACGCCGCCGCGCCGTCCTGCACGGCGTCGCGCCCCTTCCAGGCGAGATAGGAGAGCTTGCCGCCGAGCGTATCGTGGCTGCGCAGCCGGCGCGAGCCGAGGATGTGGCCGACATTGGACGGGAAGCGGCTCACCTCGGCGGATACCAACGCTGCGATCGCGTCCATCAAGTGCTGGAGGCGGATGCCCCATTCGCTGGCCTCGATGCCGTCGATGCGGACCTTGAGCGCATATTCGGTGTCGTAGATCTCGGTGAGCAGGTCGCGGGCGACCAGCACCCGGTTGTGCCGGAGTGCGATCCTAAGTGCGAGGCGCTTGTCGTCGAGCCGGTCGAGCACCATCGGCACGACGCTAGAATAGGGCGTGGCGGCGACGTCGGCCGCGGCCTTGCTCGCGGCGGGCTTGGTTGCAAGGCGCACCAATTGCCAGGACGTCTTCAGCCGCCGCGCCACCAGCGCCAGCGCAAAGGGCAGCGCATCCGGGTGAGATTTCCTGAAGGCATCGAGCTGCGCGGTGATCTGGGCGACCTGGCCGTCGTCGAGCTTCGCAATCTTCTCGGGCAGCTTTTCGTTGAACTTCGGCAGCGCGTCGCCGGCGCGCAGCACATGCTGCATCTTCCTCACGTCGTCGAAGGCGGTACGCGAGGCCGTGTATTGCGCGAGCTTGCCGCGGGCGAGCTCGGCGCTCTCCACTGATGCGAAGGTGTTCTCGAGCACCTTGACGACCTTGGTCTGGAAGCTCGATGCGATCTTTTGCACTTCCTTCGGGTTGTTGGCGGCGACCTGGTCGTTGATCGCCTTGACGTAGTCGCGCGCCATGGTCGGCAGCAGGTCGCGGCAGATCCACTCCCAGATCGGGGTTAGGGTGTTGCGCGAGATGCGTCCCGCATTGGCATGCTCGGGCGCGCCGTCGATCAGCAGCAGCTCGAGCGGCGCGAAGAAATAGCGCGAGGGGCTGGTGGCGCGCGCCTGGGTCGATCCGTCCTTGCGAAATTCGGCGCGCAGGCGGGCCTGGACCTCGGCCGAGCCGGGCATGTCGATGCCGCACAGCTCGAGTCGCTCGAGCTCGCTGAGCAGACAGCTGCGCGACAGCGGCGTCAGCCTCTGCAGGAATTCCGACAGCCGATCGATCTCGTTCATGGCACGCAATCTTCCGCAACGATTCCAGCTGGCCTACCGGCCCAATGCGTGGAGGCATTTGCGCGCTCGCAATCGTGACCTAGAGAAGCAAGTCGCCGTTAATGAATCCGTAAAATCCGGGGCCCGGGCGTCCGGCCGGGGCGGCGATTAACGAGACTTCGGCCTGTTTGCTGGGGATTTGGGTGAAGTTCTCAACCCTTGCATGGTCGCGGCAAGCCTCGCGCAAGCATAAATTGTGCCGATGTCCATGTTTTAGCGCAAAACTGCCAAAATCACCGTAGTCTTACGGAGCAAAAAGTTAACCACAGATCGGCCCCGGTTCCGCTAAACAGGTCACATGGGGTCACAGAATGATACGGCTGCCGATTCGCGGCCGTCGGAATGGTACGAAAGCAGCACCGCTCCAGCTGAAGAGCTCGATTTCGTCCGCCTGAATGCCGCCCGGGCCAAGGCGGCCGACGAAATGGCGGCCGCCTTCGCCCGCGAGCTCAACGGTCCCCTGACGGCGCTCCTGCTCTATATGGGCGAGATCAAGCATCACAGCGATCAGCTCGCGCCCGTCACGGCCGACCGTGCCTATCTGCAGCGGGTGGTGGAGAATGCACTGACGCAGACCGAGCGCGTCTGCGGCTTGGTCAAGCAGCTTGCCGGTCCCCACAAGGGTGCCCCGCCGATTCCGTCCCGGATCGACGACGCAGAATCGAACCTCCCGCGCGCGCCGCAGCCGCAGCGCGTGCCGAGCGCCGAGCTGATCGGCCTGTCGGGCCAGAAGCGGCTGACCAAGCGCGAACGCGAGGTGCTCCGCCTGATCAGCGAGGGCTATTCGAACAAGCAGGGTGCGCTTCGGATGCAGATCAGCCCGCGCACTTTCGAGAGCCATCGCGCCGAGGCGATGCGTAAGCTCGGTGCGCGCAACACCGCGGATCTCGTCCGCGCGGCGCTGCTGCATTCGATCGATTGAGCTCTTGTCTTGCGCCGCCGGCGGCGGCCCGGGGGCTGGAGAAGCCCGATCGCGGTCAGAAATAATCTTCAGCGAAGGGACGCGTGCGCGATGAGGGCCGCAGCGGCTTGAGCTCTTCCTTCGGCGCGTTCGGGATGATGGTGATGGTCCAGCGCGGAGGGATACTCGATTCCTGCTCCAGAACCGAGCGGACGAAGCCAGTCACCGTCGACTCGCCGGATTTCACGGTCGCCATCCGGCCGTTGAACTGAGCGATGCGGAAGCGACGGACTTCCTTCTGGTCCGCAGTCTCATAGGTGAACATGGAAACCCTCCTGGTTTCCCGCGACTATCGCCACCTATGATTAGCCATCTCTAAAAATCACAAACCGTAGAAGTACGGCGGGTTTAGCCCGCCCTTCAGCCTTGCGGCTCCTGCGCGCGCGCGGCGGCGTAGGCAGCATCCATCTGGTCCAGGAGATCGCGGAATTCGGTGTCGCCGAGCGTCGCCGCGGTCTTCTCCAGCCGCAGCGCCAGCGCCGCCAGCCTGGCATAGCCGAACGTTCCGGCCGCGCTCTTCAGTGAATGAGCTTCGCGCGCGATCCTGGCGTGCTGCTGCGCCAGCGAAAGCGTGCGGAACAGTTGCAGGCGCGCGCAGGTCTCGCTCCAGAACACGGCGCGCACTTCGCCGGCGCCGTCCTCGCCGATCTCGCGCACCAGCGCCGCGTACGCGCCCGGCTCGCGCGCAGGTTCGGCATTGAAGGTTCCCGGCGCGGGCGCAACGGTCACGTCAAACATGGTCTCGCCTTGGTCGCGGTTCGTTGGCCGCGCGGCGCATGCGGCGCGCGGCTCGCCCCGTGTCTACGGCATTTGAATTTCAGTTCCGGTAGCGGGATGGAAGGTGTTTGCGGACCAACGTTAACTTCGGGTTTACCACGTGCCGCTCAGCGCTGGCCGAGCAGCCGGTCGTACTGGGCCTTCACGGTGCCGTAGCACTCGCACGCCGTCTGGCGCAGGCCGTCCAGGTTCAGGATCTGGATGTGCCCGCGGCTGTAGTGGATGAAATTGGCATGCTGCAGGGTGTTGGCGACCAGCGACACGCTGTTGCGCCGCGCGCCGATCATCTGCGCCATCGCCTCCTGGGTCAGCAGCAGCCGGTAGTCGCCGGACAAATCATGGGTGTGCAACAGGCAGCGCGACAGCCGCGATTCCACGGGATGGGCGGCATTGCAGCCGGCGGTCTGCTGGACCTGCGCGTAGACCGCCAGCCCGTGGCGCGTCAGCAAGGTGCGCAGGGTTCCGCTCTGGTCGGCCGCGACGCGCAGCCGGTCGAGATCCATCACGGATGCGGTGCCGGGAACCAGCACGATCGCCGTATTCAGTGCGCATGCATCGCCCAGGGTCGAGAGCGCGCCGAGCACGCTGTCGCGGCCGATCATGGCGACCTGCACATGCTCGCCCTTGGCAAGCTTCACCACCAGCGAGATGACGCCGCGGTGCGGAAAGTAAGCGCGCGTGAGCGTCTCGCCGGTCTCGACCAGCACGGCCTCGTGCGGCAGCTCGATCGTGCGCAGGTGCGGGCGGAGCAGGTCATAGTCGTCCGCCGCCAGCGCGGACAGGAAACCGTTGGATGGACGCACCATCGTTTCCAAAGCTGCCTCCCGTCTCTGCATCAGTGAGTCGCGGCAAGCAAAATTGCTCCCGACACGGGTAAGTTCCATCATGTTCACGTCGGGATATATTGGCAATTGGGACAAGTTGTCCGGGGGCAGGATCCTCCTCTCGGCACTGTGTTCACCACGGCATGCAGATGGCCGCGCCTGGCTCGCGTCACGGCGGCGCTCCGAGCAGGCGCGAATGCGATGCCTTGACCGCCGAATAGCAGTCGCAGGATGTCGCTTTCAGCGCGGGCAGATCGATGATCTCGATTTGTCCGCGGGTGTAGCGAATGATGCCGGCCCGCTGCAGCGCATGCGCGACGAGGGAGATGGCGTTGCGCCGCACGCCCATCATCTGCGCCAGCGCTTCCTGCGTCAGCGGGAGACTTGCGCTGTCGGACAGATCGCGGGCACGCAGCAACCAGCGCGCCAGCCGCGCCTCGACCGGATGCACCGTGTTGCAGAGCAACGATTGCTGCGCATGCGCAAGCAGGACCTGCTCATGGCGCACCATCAAGCTTCGAAACGGCAGGCTTGCGGCGGCGATCGTCCGGAATGCCGCGAGTTCCAGCGTGGACGCAGTGCCGGGGAAGAGTACGACCGCGTCCGCCGGCGCGATACCGTCGGCCAGCGCCGCGCCGCCGCCGACGACGCTGTCGCGTCCCAGCATTGCGACCTCGATCGTCTGTCCTTCGGACAAGCTCACCGAAATCGAAACAGAACCGTCGTGTGGGAAGTAGACATATCTCAGGGGAGAGCCGGCCTCGCCCAGGACAGATGTCCTGACCATTTCGACGGTCGCCAGATGAGGACGCAGCCGATCGAAATCTGCTGCGTCGAGCATTTGCAGCAACTGATTGGGCGGGCGGCCGCTCGCGGTCATGCAGGATCAATCCCAATGCGTTCAAGCTACGGTCGGAGCCGCGCCCTTTCCGTCACGCAATTGCACGGCAAATAAATCCTATTCCAGAGGTTGTGGTAGTGTCCATATACCCGTTAGAGGGCAGACACGCTGGCACGCTTGCGGCGGAAATAAGCGTGCGTGCTGATTCGCGCACGCGGCTGGCGTGCAATCCAATGTCGCCAGTCGGGAAGAACCGGCAGGGGGCCTTGATGAGCCGGAAGCTTTCGGTCGGCGGCAGACATTGGTTGCCACTGCCATCGGACGTCGGGCAATCCGCGCATCCTCGCCCGCCCACCAACTCATATCAACCGTCGGCGATTGCTTCGCGCCCTTCAGTGGCGCCGCCACATATTTCGCGTCCGTCGTCGCCTTCCCGGCTCCGCCACCGGCGTTCGCCACCGTCAATACTTCGCTCCAAACCAGAGGAGAACGGCGTGTCCCACGGTTCAATTCTTGAATCGCCGAAACGGGAAATTCCAACGGGGACAGAAAGTCGGCGCCATATTCTCGTTGTCGACGACGACCTGATGGTGTGCATGGCCATCGAGGTCTATCTCCAGCGAAATCATTTTCGAGTGACGATTGCCGATGGAGGTGAAGCAGGCCTGCGCGCTCTCGAACACGAACAGTTCGACCTGATGATCATCGACATCTTCATGCCGCACATGCGCGGCTTCGAATCCATCAGGGTCTTCCACGAGCGCGCGCCCGCCATTCCGCTGATCGCGATGTCCGGCTACGCATTCGCAGATCTGAATTCACCTGCGCCCGACTTCCTCCGGATGGCGCTCGAGCTCGGCGCGGCACGCTGCCTGCGCAGGCCGTGCACGCCGGGCGCGCTGCTCGTCGCCATCAACGATTGTCTCGCGGGGTACCGTCCCGACGATGTCGTCTCGGCCGCGCGCCTCGGTTAGCGCGGCACCGGTTGCATCGGCGGCGGGGTAAGCGTTCGTTTACTCTGAATGCGGATCTTGCGGATTCCAGCAGATCACGACGCGATGGCCACCTGAGCAGCTGCGATCGCCGGCGATTTCCCGCGGGCCGTGCCTATCGTCCTTTACGAGCAGGACTTTTTCGCGCGCATCGCCGCGCCTTTCCCGCGGCGTTTACCCAACGTTAATTGCCGTCACGGCGCGGTAGCGGCTTCGCCGGAAAGCGTTGGCGCATGCGGTCGAACCGCAAACTTCTCTTCAATATCCGTATTAGCACGGAGGATGAAATTAACGGGACCGTGAAAGGGGTTGTCTAACGATCTAAAGCGAAGACTTCCGCCGACGCCGGGCGCGGCTCAGGCGTCGAAGTCCAGCTCAGTAAGGCGTACCCCATGGATGATCTGTTGCGGGAGTTTTTGACGGAGACCAGCGAGAGCCTGGACACCGTCGACAATCAGCTGGTGAAGTTCGAGCAGGAGCCGAACAACGCCAAGATCCTGGATAACATCTTCCGCCTGGTCCACACCATCAAGGGTACGTGCGGCTTCCTCGGCCTGCCGCGGCTCGAAGCGCTGGCGCATGCCGGCGAGACCCTGATGGGCAAGTTTCGCGACGGCATGCCTGTGACCGCCGAAGCGGTGACGGTGATCCTGTCCTCGATCGACCGCATCAAGGAGATCCTCGCCGGGCTCGAGGCGACCGAGGCCGAGCCCGAAGGCACCGACCGCGATCTCATCGACAAGCTGGAAGCGATGGTCGAGCAGGGCATGGCGGCCATGGCCGCGGGCGCTGCTGCTCCTGTCGCCGAAGCCCCGCCGCTGGCGCCGGAAGCGCCTGTTGCCGCCGCGCCTGCTCCCGCAAAAGAGATGACCACGGGCACGCTGATCGACCAGACCCTGGAGCGCCCCTTGCGTCCCGGCGAAGTCTCGCTCGACGAGCTCGAACGCGCCTTCCGCGAGACCGCGATCGAAGCGCCGGTCCCCGCGCCCGTCGCCAAGGTCGAGCCCGCGCCCGCTGCTGAAGCGCCGGCCCCTGCCGCGAAGGAAGCTGCAAAACCCGCCAAGGAGAAGGCGGCGCCGAAGAAGTCGATGGCCGACGAGACGGCGAGCGAGGGCGACCGCATCGCCAACCAGTCGATCCGCGTCAACGTGGATACGCTGGAGCACCTGATGACCATGGTCTCCGAGCTGGTCTTGACCCGCAACCAGCTGCTGGAGATCTCCCGCCGCAACGAGGACACCGAGTTCAAGGTGCCGCTGCAGCGTCTCTCCAACGTCACCGCCGAGCTGCAGGAAGGCGTCATGAAGACGCGCATGCAGCCGATCGGCAATGCCTGGCAGAAGCTGCCTCGCATCGTCCGCGACCTCTCGAGCGAACTCGGCAAGCAGATCGAGCTGGAGATGCACGGCGCCGACACCGAGCTCGACCGCCAGGTGCTCGATCT
>NZ_JAFCJS010000011.1 GCF_018130825.1 Bradyrhizobium liaoningense
GTCGAATCCGTCATGTCGCCATAGTGCATCAGGAACGGCACGTTGCCGACATGCCGGTCCTGGTAGAGATGGTCGACGCGCGCGGTGTTGAACGAGGACGAGCGTCGCTTGATGCCGTGCACGACATAGCCGAGCGACAGCAGATAATCGGCGAGATAGGCGCCGTCCTGGCCAGTCACGCCGGTGATGAGAGCGATCCGCTCAGCCATGATCCGCTCAGCTTTGGTCCTGCGACTTGTTTCGGGTCAAAAGGGGTTCAGAGGACGGATAACCACCGTTCGCGCCCGCTGACAAGGTCGCCGGCGGCCAAAAGCGCAAGAACCACTGCAAGATCGGGCATTTCGGGCGGCACGCAGGGTGCCGCCGATCGCGGCCATCAGACGCCGTGATACCGGCGATACCATGCGACGAAGCGGCCGAGGCCATCCGCAATCGAGGTCGACGGCGAAAAGCCGACGTCGCGCTGGAGGGCGGAAATGTCGGCGCGGGTCTCCAGGACGTCGCCGGCCTGCATCGGCAGCAACTGGCGGATCGCGGGCTTGCCGATGATCTTCTCCAGCGTCTCGACGAACTCGATCAGATTGACCGAGCGGTTGTTGCCGATGTTGTAGACGCGATACGGCGCATAGCTCGACGAATTTTCGGGCCGCTCCGCGTTCCAATCGGGATTCGGCGCCGCGGGCCGATCGAGCGTGCGGATCACGCCTTCGACGATGTCGTCGACATAGGTGAAGTCGCGCCACATGTCGCCATTGTTGAAAATCTTGATCGGCTCATTGGCGAAGATCGCGCGCGTGAACAGCCAGGCGGCCATGTCGGGCCGGCCCCACGGACCGTAGACGGTGAAGAAGCGAAGGCCGGTCACCGGCAGCTTGTGAACATGCGCAAAGGTGTGCGCCATCAGCTCGTTCGCCTTCTTGCTCGCGGCGTAAAGGCTGACCGGATGGTTCACCGAATGCTCGGTCGAATACGGCAAGGTGCGGTTGGCGCCGTAGACCGAGCTCGACGAGGCGTAGACGAGATGCTTGAGAGCATGGCGACGGCCCGCCTCGAGCACGGTGACGAAGCCGTCGCAATTGGCGCGGATGCTGGTGATGGGGTCGTCGATCGAGGCGCGCACGCCGGGCTGCGCCGCCAGATGCACGACGCGGTCGGGCGCGACCTCGTCGAACACGCGCGTCACCGCGGCGAAATCAGCAAGATCGATCTCGTCAAATTTGAAACCCGGACGGTTCTCGAGCGTTGCAAGACGCGCACGCTTCAGCGCCGGATCGTAATACGGTGTGACTGAATCGATGCCAACGACCTGCTCGCCGCGTGCCAACAGCCGTTCACAAACGTGCATTCCGATAAAGCCGGCAGCACCGGTCACGATCACTGGCCGCAAAGTTGTCACCTCGTTCATTCCGCGAATGCAATGCCAGACCAGGACATGAGAGGCAAGGTTTGGACGATTGCGACAGTCATCAAATCAGACGTCCATGTAAGCGCATCGAAATGTGTAGGAAACATGATGGCGCCATGCATCGTCGCATGCTATCGGCCTCGCGAAGATGCTCGGACGATAGCGCCAACTGTGCTACACGTCATAGATCGCATCTTCAGCGCGAATGCTTAGTCTTGAGGCAACGTTCGCGTCAGACGCTCAACAAACCCACCAAGAAAAGATCGGCTTTGAAACTTTCCATCAACGGCAGGTTCCTGTCACAATCGCTTACGGGCGTGCAACGCTACGCCGCCGAGATCGTCAAGGCGATGGACGGCTTGCTCGCGAGTGGAGAGGCTCCACGACAACTGGTGGACGCAGAGTGGCAGATTCTCGCGCCGCCAAATGCGCAAGCCCTTCCCGGTCTTCGCCGCATCAACGTCAAGCAGGTCGGATCGTTGCAGGGCCACGCGTGGGACCAGATCGACCTGGCGCGCGCAGCCGCCGGCACGCGCCTCATCAGCCTCGCCAATTCGGGCCCGGTGCTCCATCGCGACCATCTGGTCGTGATCCACGACGCGCAGGTTTTCAGGCGGCCGGACTTCTTCAGCTGGCGCTACCTCGCCTTGCATCGGACGCTCGGCCATTTGCTGGCGCGCGCCGCAACGATCGCAACAGTTTCGGCGTTTTCGCGCAACGAACTTGCCGAGGTGCTGTCGCTGGATCCCGCCTCGATGCCCGTCATTCCGAACAGCGCGGAGCACTTCGCGACCGTCGCGCCGGATTTTTCGATCATCGATCAACTGCGCATTGCGCCCCACCAGTTCTTCCTGTTCGTCGGCTCGATGACGAAGAACAAGAACGTCGACACCGCCGTTCGCGCCGCCGAGCGGCTCGGCCGCGCCGATTTTCCACTGGTCGTGGTCGGAGGCGACAACAGCAAGGTCTTTGGCGGCAGCGCCACCGAATCGCGAGCCGGCATCGTTGTCGCAGGCCGCCTGAAGGACGAGGAAATCGCGGCATTGTTCTCCCGGGCCGCGGCGTTCGTTTTTCCGAGCCTCTACGAGGGCTTCGGCATCCCTCCCCTGGAAGCGATGTACTTCGCCTGCCCGGTCATTGCGAGTTCCGCCGCGGCGGTGCGCGAGACCTGCGACGATGCCGCCGTCTATTTCGAACCACTCGATGCGGACGGGTTGTCGGCACGGATGCACGAAAGAATTGAACTCGGCAGGATTTCGCCTGCGGAACAGGAGAGGCAGCAAAAGCGCCTTGCGACATATTCCTGGGCCAAGTCGGCCGCAGCAATGCTCGAATTCCTCGCCAAACCGGCTCCGCAAACCGCATCGGGGCGCCTCGTACAATGAAGCGGCCCAAATATTGCTGCTTGGCGGCACTAGACGTGCGTCCGCAAGATCCGGTGCCTGCAAGTCAAGGAAGGAATGACCGTTGTCCAGCGGCCTGAAAGTTCTGCATGTCGCCGAGACGGTCAGAGGCGGCATCGCGACCTATCTCAACGAGTTGCATCCGCATCAGTGCGCCAGCTTCGGCCGCGGAAACGTCAACTATGTCGTTCCGTCCGACCATCGCGGCGATCTGGTGAACATCGAGGATGACGCCGTCACCACGTTTCCGCGCGAGGGCCGCAACGCGCTCGGCCTGTTTCGCATGCTGTTCGCGACGATGCGCGCGGTGCGGCAGCTGCGGCCCGACATCATCCATCTTCACTCCTCGTTCGCCGGGCTCGTGGTGCGCCCGGTGCTCTGGCTGACCTATCGGCGTTCGCGCATCGTCTATTGCCCGCACGGATGGGCGTTCGGCCGCGAGACCGGCCGCCTCAGCCGCGAGGTCACCAAATTCACCGAGCTGGTGCTGTCGAAATTCACCCATCGCATCGTGTGCATCTCGGAGAGCGAGCGGACCGACGCCACGCAGGTCGGAATCGCGGCGAATCGCCTCGCTCTTGTGCACAACGGGATTTCCAGGCAGCGTCCCGTGCTCGACCAGAGCGCGGCGCCGTGGCGGTCGGAGAAGATCAAGGTCCTCTTCATCGGACGCCTCGATCGCCAGAAGGGGTATGACCTCCTGATCGATGCGGCCCATGCGCTTCGCGACACGCTCGACGTGCGCCTGATCGGCGCTTCGGTCGTCAGCAAATTCCGCCAGAGCGACCTGCCGGCCAACGTCTCGCTGCTGGGCTGGATGAATCGCAACCAGATCGAGGCCGAGCTCGACCAGGCCGACATGGTCGCGATTCCGTCACGCTGGGAGGCGTTCGGCCTGGTCGCGATCGAGGCAATGCGTGCCGCAAAACCGATCATCGCCTTCCGTATCGGCGCCCTGCCGGAAATCGTCGAAGACAACGCGACGGGCGTGCTCTGCGACGAAGTCTCGGCGGAAAAGCTGGCTGAAGGTTTTCAGCGCGCAACCCGAATGGACCTGGCTGCGGTCGGCCAGGCCGGATATGAGCGCTTCACCCGCCTCTACGACATCGAGCAGACGCACCGGACCTTGAGTCAGGTCTACGCCGACATCCTGCACATGCGCCGGAGCGAATCCGGGCAGCAGGCGAAGCTGCAGTCCGACCTTCCGAACAATCTGCGCCCCTAACGATTGGCGGATCAGGCCATCCGGCGGGCATCTTCCCGCGCGAACTCGCGGCCGGTCACCCGGCTATCGGAGAACGACCACGCAATTGCGGAGGCAACCATCATCGCGCAGGTGAGAAAGCCGGCCGCGAACAGCAGTGATCCGGTCTGCAACATTGTCTTCGCCTTCCCTGTTGTTTGACCGTGCAACTAGCCGGATCAGGATTAGGAAGACCTTACGGACGCCAGCGTGACGCCAGCTTCCGTTTCTAAGCGTTAACGGAGGCGGAATCCCGTCGCGGAAATTTCGATCGACGCCTCGCAGAGCCTGGCCAATCGCAGGAAACACAACGGATGGTGCGCGCAGCTTTGACCCGACATTCGAACTCTATTGCGGTGAGGCCTGGCAACAGCACCCAAGCAGGCTCGGACCATCATCGCGTGCGACTAACAAGTTCGGAACAAGCCCCAATCGTGACATTGATCCGACATGTGTATGTCTAGTTTGCAAACTGCTTATAAAACAGGAACCCGTCGCACAGATTTTGAACAGTCATTCTTACGTGAATCGCAGTTCACAAGTGGCAATAAGGTCACAGCCATGAGTGCTTTACCATAAAGTCGAAGACGTAGCAGTGACTCCGCAGCACGGGATTTGTACGGTGTTTCCGATTTTAAATGAGTACGAGGGAATGGCGGTGGCTAAGACCGAACGTTTTTCTTTTGATTTCGGGATTAGCCGAATCCTGGCAGCTGCTGCGATCAGCGTATCCCTGGCGGGTTGCGCAGGCTTCATTCCCCTGGACTCTCCGGATGCCGTCGCCACGCAGACGAATGCCGCGCTCATCACCGAACCGTCGGCGCCGCTGGCCTATGCCCTGATGCCGGTCAATCCGGCGATCCTTCAGGCGACGAATGCGTTCACGGATTCCTCCGGAATGGTGTTCTCGCGTCTTCCCGGCGGCAATTATCGCGACGTCACGATCGGCATCGGCGACATCGTCACGGTGACCGTGTACGAAGCCCAGGCGGGCGGCCTGTTCATTCCGCGCGAAGCGGGCGTGAGACCGGGCAATTTCGTCGACATTCCCAGGCAGCAGGTCGACCAGTCCGGCAACATCAACATTCCCTACGCCGGATCGATCAAGGTCGCCGGGCTGACGCCGCGCGCGGTTTCGAACATCATCCGCGAGCGCCTCAAGGACCGCGCCATCGACCCGCAGGCCGTCGTCAGCGTCGCCGAACAGCGCGGCAACCAGATCAGCGTGCTCGGCGAAGTCAACTCGCCGCTGCGCTTTCCGGTCGATCCGGGCGGCATTCGCCTGATGGGCGCGATCGCGCGTGCGGGCGGCCCCAAATATCCCTCCTATGAGAGCACGATCACGATCAAGCGCGAGGGCCGCACCTACAGCGAGTCGATGTCGTCGGTGGTGCACCACCCCGACCAGGACGTCCTGCTCGCGCCGGGCGACGTCGTCTTCCTGACCCGCATTCCGCGCGTCTATATGGCCTTTGGTTCGACGCCGTCGCCGGGATCGATCGGTGGCACCAATAACCGCCGCTTCACTTTCGAGAACGACAACATGTCGCTGGCCGAAGCCATCGCGAAGGCGGGCGGCCTCGACGGCAACCGCGCGGACTCCAAGTCCATCTACGTCTACCGGTTCGAGCCGAAGCCGCTGCTGGAGAGGATCGGCGTCGATGTCACGCAGTTCCCGACCAAGACGGTGCCTGCCGTGTACAAGTTCGACATGAGCAAGCCCGACGGCTGGTTCCAGGCGGATACGTTCAGGATGCGCGATCATGACGTGATCTCGGTGGCCGAATCGCCGTCGACCGAATTCGTCAAGCTCATGAACCCGCTGAACGCGGCGAGCGTCAACGCCGACAACATCAGCAGCGTGGTCGTGAACTCCAAATAGCCCAACTCAGCGCGCTCAATGACGAGCGCGCAGACAAGGTCGCCTCACCCAATTGGGGCCACAGAAGAGGACTAGCCTTGTCGGGTTGACGCGAGCAGGAGTGGATACGAGCGTGACGGAGCAAAAGAGGAAACGCGCGACGCGTCGTTTCCGGACGCTGATATGTGGGCTCTGCGCCGCGGCTGGCCTCGTCTATCCTGCGAACGCGCAGAATGCGCAACCACTCGATCAGCGGCTGCTGCTGGGCGTCGGCACGCATCAGGGCCTCGGCGGCGTCACCAGCGAGCGCGGCTACGTGCCCGCGACCGCCATCAAGCAGATGAAGGAACTCGGGGTCACATCGTTCCGGGACGACTTCCCCTGGTCGGATTTCGAGCTGCCCGGCAAGCGGCTCGGCTTCAATGCCCTGAACGGCCGCTTAGAGACCCAGATCAGGACCAGCGGCGGCATCCCGCTGCTCATCCTCGGCGCCGGTCATCATCTCGTCCCGAACTCCGATCCGCCGACGACCGACGAGGCGCGCCAGAGATTCGTCACCTATGCGGCGACGGCCGCGCAAGCGGTCGCGATGCGTCAGCCGATCTTCGAATTGTGGAACGAGTACAATCTGCGGGCGCGCGCAGAGCCGCAATTCACGGTCGAAAATTACGTGGCGCTTGCCCGTCTGGTGCAGCCCGCGGTCAAGCAGGCGGCGCCTTCCGCGCCCTTCGTGATCGGCGCCCTCGGCGACGATCCGGGCTGGAAATTCACCGACGCGCTTCTGAAGACCGACGTCGCCCGCATCGCGGACGGCATGTCGATCCACATCTACAACCATTGCCTGCCGCCGGTCGGACGCAGCGCGACCGAAGCGATCGAACGGCTGGAAAACTTTCATCAGCGCGTCGCACAGGCGACCGGCAATCCCAACTATCCGATCTATCTGACCGAGACGGGATGGCCGACGCCAAACGCGAAATGCGGCGTCAACGAGCAGCTCTCCGCCGACAACATGGCCCAGATGATCCTCTGGTCGTCGACCGCAGGTCCCTGGCTGAAGGGGATATGGCTCTACGAGCTGAAGGACAGCGGGACGAAGGGCGGCGAGCTCGAGGACAATTTCGGGATCTATCATTTCGACAATTCGCCGAAGCCCGCGGTGTGCTCCATTCGCGAAAGCTGGGCCTTCATACGCAGCAGCCTGAAGGCAACGCGAACCATACCCGTGCCGGGTGTCGTGCAGATTCGCAGCGAGAGCGGATCGGACACGAAGGTGGCGCTCTGGTCGGAGAACTCGTCGAAGCGCTTCGAGGTTCGATTAAAAAATCCAGAACCGAATATCGAGATCGGCTATGTATGTCGGCAAGCGCCGAGTTCTGCGCCCGGCGCCTGGGCGGCGTTATCGACGACGCCGCTGCTTGTCAGCGTCAAGGGCTCGGCCGTGCCGGATTTCGAGATTCGGCCATCGAACTGACGCTGCAGCTGGCTGCTGAATCCGGGGCTCCCCTTGAAGATACTGATCGTTAACACGCTCTATCCGCCAGAAATCATCGGCGGTGCCGAAGTGTCCGTGTCGCTGCTGGCGGAGGCGCTGGTCCAGCGCGGACATCAGGTTTCGGTGGTCTGCCTTCAAAACAAGCAGGATCGCAGCATCGACGATCGCAAGGGCGTGCGGGTGTATCGTGTGCCGCTGGACAACGACTACTGGCCGTTCGGCAGCGACAGGAAGCCCTCCTCGGTCCAGCGCCTGAAGTGGCATCTTCAGGACACCTGGAATCGCAAATCCGCGGCGCGTTTCGCCGAAATTCTCGACATCGAGAAGCCGGAGGTCGTCCACACCAACAACATCACCGGATTTTCGGTCTCGTTGTGGTCGGAAGCCAAGCGGCGCAACATCCGGATCGTGCATACGCTGCGCGACTATTCCCTGCTCTGCAAGCGCTCGACCTTGTTTCGCGGAGACGCGACATGCACGCAGCGCTGCACGCTGTGCGCGGCCATGACCTCGCCCTATCTGCTGGCTTCGCGCATGGTCGATGCGGTGGTCTCGAACAGCCAGTTCGTGCTCGACCAGCACACCAGGCTGAAATATTTCCCTGGAACCGACGGTCGCGTCATCTTCAACATCGCCGATCCGAGCTCCGTGGTGCCCTCACCGCCCTCGAGCTCGAATGACCTGATCTTCGGGTTTATCGGCCGGATCGAGGCCGAAAAAGGTATTGAAGTAGTCCTCAAGGCCGCCGAGCTGCTTCCCAACGAGGGGTGGCAACTGAAAATTGCCGGAAAGGGACTTGAGGACTACGTGCGGGGGCTCAAAAGCCGCAGCAGGGGCAACATCGAATGGCTCGGCTTTGCCAGGGCGGCCGAATTCTATGCCGGCATCGACGTCTGCCTGGTGAGCTCGGTCTGGCCGGAGCCGTTGCCGCGGACGCTGATCGAAAGCATCAACGCGGGCCGGGCGACGATTTGTTCAACCGCGGGAGGGATTCCCGAGATCGCGGGGTTCTCCAATATGGTTGGGTCCTACGAGCCCAACGACCATAAGCGATTGGGAGAATTGATGCTGAAGGCCCTCAACGAGAGATCGCACTGGAAGGTCGCGCGACCTCCACAGCCGGGATTTGCCGAAAGGTTCTCGGCGGATTCAGTAACAGGTCAATATTTGGACGTGTATTTGAACAACAATCGCACCAACCGGCAGTAAGCCGAAACGGAGATTTCAGAAAGCCATTTGGCTGGAAAGCTGGACAGACCTTTTCCGATGAAGATCCTTATCACGTCATCCCTCTATCCGACGCCGTTGGCTCCGAAGGTGGTCGGTGGCGCGGAAACTTTCGTCCGCCGCCTCGCCGAGACCCTGGTGGGGCAGAACGACAGCGTGGAAGTGATACGTGCCGCGTCTGCGTCGAACCAGCCAATGGAGACCTGCAACGGCATCGACGTGTATTCGGCGCCCGTGCACAACATCTATTTCCCCTTCGCCAAGCAGCACAGCGCGCCCGTGCGCGGCATCTGGCACGCGATCGAGGACTGGCAACAGGCGTCGGAGATCGTCGCCGCCCGGATCAAGGCCTTCAAGCCCGATATCCTGCACTCCAACAATCTCTCCGGGCTGACCACGGCCGTGTGGCGGACCGCGGCAGAGCTCGGCATTCCGGTCCTGCATACGCTTCACGATTACTATCTCACCTGCCCCCGCTGCTCGCGCTTCTCGGACGGACACGCCTGCGAGGCGAGCTGCATGAGCTGCCAGCTGCTGACCTATCGCCGCCGCGGGGCGACGAGACATCTGGACGCCGTGGTCGGCGTCAGCCAGCGCATTCTCGACATCCATACCCGGCTCGGTCTCTTCACGCAGACACCGCTGAAGATCGTCATTCGAAACGCCTCGACGGCCGACGTCGGCAGCGAAGAGACGGCCCTGGTCGACGGCACCGTCACGTTCGGCTTCATCGGCCGGCTGACCGAAGAAAAAGGCATCTACAATCTCGTTCGCGCGATCGCGACGATTCCGCCCGAGCGGATCCGGCTCGTCATCGCGGGGCACGCATCCGAGAGCCAGCGCAAGCAGATCAAGGAGCTCGCCCCGAACGCACGGATCGAGTTTCTCGGCTTCGTGCAGCCGAAGCAGTTTTACGAACAGGTGAACGTCGTGGTGGTGCCCTCGGTCTGGGAAGATCCAAGTCCGCTCGTCGTCGCCGACGCGCAAGCCGCCTGCAAGCCCCTGCTCGGCACCCCCTTCGGCGGCATCCAGGAAGCGATCAAGCCCGGCTTGACCGGCTGGCTGACGTCACCCGATCCGGCCTCGATCGCCAAGAGCCTTCTGGCGATCGTCGACTCTCCCGAGCAGATTCGGGAGATGAGCGACCGATTGAAGTCCGGCATCGACAAATGGGCCTTTGACGACGTGGTCACCGGCTATCGCACCGCCTTCGACCAGATCATGCGCAGCCGCAGCATGGCTTGCACCTGAGACAGGCGGACTGAAATGCCGCTGACGCCCCTCGACCACTCCCCCACATTCTCTCTCACGCATCGTCAGACATGACCAGCCTGCTCGCATTCGGCAGCTACATCTACCAGAGTGCGTCCGCGATCATTCTGATCTTCGCCGTCAGCCATATCCTCTCTCCGGCCCAGTACACCTCGTTCTCGCTGGCGCTGGCCACGAGCCAGCTGTTCTGCGTCTTCGTCTTTGAATGGCTGCAACTGGCCGGCGTCCGCTTCCTCGCCGCCGCTTCCGGAGCAGAGGCGGCGCGCCTGCGATTCTCGCTGTTCGCCGCCGGAGGGCTCAGTGCGCTGGTTCTGCTGCTGGTCGGCAGCATGGCGGGGCTGTTGAGCACGCTGGAGACAGGCGTCGTCGCCCTGGCGCTGGCGCTGGCCGTGCTGCAAGGCGGCACCGACCTGTATTTCATGATCGTGCGCGTGTCCGATCGGCTGGCGACGGCATCAGCCCTGCTGATCCTGCGCGCCAGCGTCCTTCTGGCCGGCGCCGTCGCGGCCGCGCACCTCCACGGCACCGCGGCGGCAACGCTGTGCGGCATCGCCGCGGGCTACGGCGCCGTGCTCCTGGTGAGCCTGATCGTGCATCGCACCTCGCTCCAGCGGCCGTCGCGGCAAGCCATGCTGGCGGATTGGGGCAATTTCTGCCGCTATGGCATCATGGCCGCGGCTGCCTCCGTCATCCATCTCTCTGTCCCCGTCACGTTGCGCCTGATCGTGATCGCCACGCTTGGCCGGGCCTCGACGGGAGCCGCCGGCTTCTCGATGGCGATCGACCTCTTGCAACGGCCGTTCTCCGTTCTCGTGGCTGCCATTCACACCGTCTGCTATCCCAACGTCGTCGTCCAGTTCGAGCGCAGCGTCGACGGTGAAGCTCGCAGGACGACCGCCCGCATGCTCGACTTCATCCTGTGTGCGACGATCGTCATGCTGGGCGGGCTGATCGGCCTTCTGCCGGACGCGGCGCACCTGTTCGTTCCGGCCGATCTGCTGGTCGATTTTCTCGGTGCCGCGCCGGCCGCGGCGATCTTCTATTTTCTCCACACCCACCTTCAGGCCACGCTCGCGATCGTGCCGCATCTGACCAAATCGGCAACGCGGCTGGTGGTCGTCGCGGTGTGCCAGCTCGTGCTGGTCTCGGCGGCAGCTTCGTTCGGCGCGCTGCTGCACATATCGGTCGCGGGACAAATCGCGAGCGCGTCACTCGCCACCGCGCTCGTCATCCTCTTCGCCAGCGGGCCGCTGATCCGGTTTCGCGCGGCACCGCGAGCGCTGCTGATCGTGGAGGCAACCGTCGCGGCCGCGGCGGTCGCCATGCTCGCGACAGCCCCGTCGGATTCCCTGCTCTGGCTTGCGGGAAAGATTGCCGTTGCCGGCCTCGCCGTCGTCCTGGTGACGTGGCGAGGCGACCTGCTGGCCTCGGCCCGCAGCTAGAGCATGATCCGGAAAAGTGTGCAGCGGTTTTCCGAAAAGATCATGCTCAAACAATAATCCAAAGCGCGATGGATCCCATCGCGCTTTGGATCAGGCCTTCACCGCGTGAGCCAGCGCATTGCCGCTGATGTCGCCGGTCAAGCCGTAGATCCTCAAGGTCTCGTCGACCATCGGCCCGACACCGAAATATTGCTGGGCGCGCGCAAGGGCATTGCGCGACAGCGCAGCGCGCGTTGCGGGATCTGCCACTTTTTCGAGCGCCCCGACGAGCGCATCGACGTCCTCGAACGGCACGATGTAGCCGGTCTGGCCTTCGATGATCTGGTCCGAAGCGCCCCCGGCCGGGGTCCGCACCGGAACCAATCCCGTCGCCATGGCCTCGGCAACGCCGAGCGGGAATCCCTCGAACCGGCTCGGCAGCGCGAACACGTCGGCGGCCCAGAGAATTTCGCGGACGTCGCCCATGAAGCCGAGGAACTTGAAGGTGTCCTTGTCCTTCTCGCCGGCAAAGGCAAACGACTTGATTTCCTTCTCGCGCTCGGCGCCGCCGCTGCCGACGAAGTAGCACTTGATGTCGATGGGCGAAGACGTGGCGCTGTCACGGATCTTGCGCGCCGCCTTGATGAGCAGGTCGTGGCCCTTCACCCAGGCGAGACGGGCTGCGAGCAGGCACATGAACTCGCCCTCGGCGACGCCGAATTTGGCGCGGGCATCGCGGCGCTCGGCATCCGAGGGCGGACGGAAATGCACGGTATCGACGCCGCCATACACCTTGGCGATCCGATTCTTCCCGAACAGCACGTAGCGCCTGAGATGCCGGAGCGATTCCTCCGACATCAGAATGAGGGTGTGCGGAAAGAACAGGTTGAAGAACAGGATCTGGACCAGGCTGAACGTCGATTGCGGCGCATTCTGCACCTTGTCGATGTTGCCGAGCACCGAAGGATGGTACGTCGCCACGCAGCGCGCGCCGGTCAGCAGCGACAGCAGCCGCCCCCACATCAGCATGCCGAGCCCATGGACGTTGATCACGGAGATGTCGCTCTCCCGGATCACCTTCAGAAGCTGCATGAAGATCGACAGCGCGGGCAGCTTGCGAAGTCCGGGAACGACGTGCCACTGCTTGACGGCCGCGGCCAGCTTCTGGCGCTTGTATTCCGACTTCTCGTCCGACCGCACGGCGCCGGAGACGAGGTGAATCTGCACGCCGCGGGCATGCAGCCCCGTGGCCAAGGTCTCGCAATAGGATGCAATCCCGTCATTGCAGTTCACGACCTCAACCAGAAACATGACATTCGGGGCGCCCGACATGGGATCCTTCATGGGAATGGCCTTCTACTCCGTTCGATCAGACGAGACGTTAACCAGTGCTTAGCGGCAAATTTCGTGCCGTGCCAGCGGTTTGCCCGCCATAGCTTTGCGCGCCTAACATATTGACGTTGCGGATCTGCGACGCTCGACAGGCCGGCAAAAGCGGCTTCAGAAGCCGCGTTTCTTGAGTTCGGCGGCTTCCTCCGGAGTGAGCTTGCCCCCCGCAAAGCGCGACACGAGGTAGAGCGCGACCTTCGGTCGGTCCAAATCGTACATCAGGCCAAAGCGGTTTTCCGGAGGCTTCTTGGCCGGTTCGTCGACGATTTGGTAGATGTTGACGGCATCGACCACGACGTCCTTCTGATCTCTAATCGCCGTCAACATACCGTTCAAATTCTGTAGACAACGCTCGGTTGCAGCGTCCCCGGGAGCGTTGCCGTAATCGGGCTTGTAGATCTCGCCGCAATTGACCTCGTTGAAGAGAACGTGCCGGCGATAGGAGGCGAGCTTCTTGAACAGGTCGAAACGCGGGTTCCAGCCGTTCCAGGCATGGCGCATATCCTGTCCCAGCACTTCATAGTAATGGTAGGAAATCAGGTCGTAGTGGACGCCGCGCGACTCCATGAAGTCTAGAAAGCCGAACATGGTGGAGGTGGTGTTCAGGATCTTCTTCAGGTGCAACCCGCTCTCCTGGTTGATCCGGTCGATCGCGTCAGACGCCCCGCGCAGAACGGCGGCCCAATCCTCCATGGCCGGCATCTCGAACTCGGCGGCGGTCATCCCATGGCCGAAAAGGCGCTTGTCGTTGCGGTCGCGGGCAACGAGATTGATCTCGTTCTCCAGCTCCCACTGATCGATCTCATTCTTGAACTGTTTCACGAACGCATACGTCCGGTTGTATCCCTGCTGGTACAACGCCTCGCGATCACCGGCAGGATACAGGCCTGCATCGGTGCGGTCTCCCCAACGGAACGGGAAGCCGAAGATCGGTTGCAATCTTATCCCGTAAGCCTTCGCCAGCTGGAGTGTCTTCGCGAACGCCGGACCTCCCGTCTGCTCGTTGTCCTTCGTCAGGTTCACGCCCCACCTGATCACGGTGAAGCCGCGCTCCTTCATCACGCGAAAGAACGGCTCGGGATCCTTTCGCATCGCTGCGGGTCCGTTCACGCCCCACTCCAGCGCCTCGGCAGACGACGACACCGACGCGCTCGTCACCGCGACAAAAAGAAGCGCGCTGATCTTTGCTAGAAAGTTCCATCGCATCCGATTCCTGGCTCCTCGCTGCTCTCGGGAAACTTCGGGCGACTCCAGTCGAGCCTTCGACGTCAGAACAATTGTCACATGCGAAGTTCGGCCCGTGCATTTACGGCAATCCGCTTCTAGGCAATTCGATCTGCTCTGGCCATAGCTTAATGGCGCTTAACACAATCGAGCTCGATGCTGCCTACGCGACAAGCAGATGCGCCTTGATTGAGCAGCGGCACAACATCGATGCAACATCGACGTTGCATCGCCATCGCGACGTCATGCTGCAAGCACATTAGCGTGGTCTTCACAGATGAAGCTCAGTGTAAGCAAATCAGTGCAGGCAGATTCGTGCGCTGCGAGCGTCGCGCAGGACAATCTCGGCGAGAGAATCTCCCGGGTGCTTCCATTTTTACCAATCTCACCAACTTGAAAAACAGAGATTGGTCGATACGACAGACGCAAGCGGCAACGGACTCTCGCGCTCCAGAAAGGCTTTGGAAGACCGATGACTACCGCATCACCAGATCAGACGATCCTGTCGGCGAGCACCTTCATTAGTTCCATCGGCGTCAATACCCACGTTGGTTATGGGTGGGGAGGCTACAACAACCTCGCACTCGTAGAGGACGACCTCAAATATCTCGGCGTTACGAAGCTGCGCGACGGACTTGCGACGAGCCCGGCCGCCCAACCGGTCCTCGATGGCCTCGCCAAGGACGGGTACACGTTTGACCTCGTGGTTCAGTCGAAGGTCGCGATCGGCGGCACATCCGCGCTTCAAGATTATCTCGATGCAGTCAAGGCGTTCGAGACCAGCCATCCGGGCAGCGTCATCGCGCTCGAGGGCCTCAACGAGGTCAACCTCGACGAATTCAACTACGACGGAACCTTGACCATTGAGGCCGCGGCACAGTTCCAGACCGCCTACTACAACGCCATCAAGGCCGACGGCACGCTCAGCAAGATTTCGGTCTACAACCTGTCGCTGGGCTATAACGACACCACCGACTACGCAAAGCTCGGAGACCTCTCGGGCTCGACGGATTACGCAAACTCCCACGCATATGTCAGCACGAGCCTGACGCCTGCGGCCGCCCTTGAGGCCCTGCTCGGCAATGCTACGTCGGTGACCGGCACCGATCCGGTCGTGATCACCGAGACCGGCTACACGACCAAGAGCGACACACCTTATATTGGCGCCAACGAGAATGTGCAGGCGAAGTCGATCCTGAACACGTTGGTCGATGCCTACAAGGACGGCGTCAGCACAACTTATCTCTATCAGCTGCTCGACGCTTCGGCGAGCAACGACACCACGGACTCCGAATCGCACTGGGGCCTGTTCAACAGCGATGGAACCCCGAAGCTCGCAGCGACCGCGATCCACAACCTGACGACAATCCTGGCAGACGACGGCACGGGCGGCCATACGCCGACCGCTTCGCTGAACTATACGCTCGACGGTCTGCCTGCGAGCGGGAACAGCATGGTTCTCGGCAAGAGCAACGGCGCCTATGAGCTGGTGGTCTGGGCGGAACCCAAGATCTGGAACGACGCGACCGACACCGAGATCTCGAACCCGACCACCTCGGTCACCGTCAATTTGGGCAGCGTCCATCATCTGATCAGCGTTTACGATCCGCTGCAGGGCTCCTCGCCGATTGCCACCTACACCGACGTCAGTCAGATCGTGGTTCCGATCACGGATCATCCCCTGATCATCGAGATCGACGCCCCGACGGGAGGCGGCACGACACCGCCCGCCGTGACCGATGTCAGCGGAACCGCTGAGGACATCGTGTCACAGATGTCCGAGCTGAACTCCTCGAATTCGCTTCAGACCATCACGCTCACCGACACGCATGTACTTCCGGTCGCCTCGACCTCGACCATGGAGTACATGATCTCGCACTATACGAAGGCGCTGGCGGCGATCCAGGGCGGCTACCAGTTCTCGGTCACCAATTCGACCGACACCTGGAGCGTGACCAAGGTCTACGACTCCTCGGCGACGCTTCTATCGACCAGCACGTCGAACTTCACGAACGGCGTCATCACCAGCAAGGCCACGATCAATACCGACGGCTCGACGGAGAGCATCGCCTACACCGACGGCAAGATGGTGCGTGACGTCACGGTCACGGCGATCGGCGACAAGGACACCAAGACCTACGATGCGAGCGGCAATTTGATCGCGGACCTCGTCCAGAACAAGGACGGATCCTCCTCGAACACGCTCTACTCGGCCGGCGTCAAGACCAAGATGTACGTCACCAACGCCGACCGCACTCACGACAACTACTATTACAACATCACCGGCCAGTCTTATACCAGCGAGCATGACCAGCTCGACGCCAGCGGAAGGCTGCTGTCCGTCGTCCGCACGCATGCCGACGACTCCATGGCCTACAGCCAGGTCTTCAACAGCGACGGCAGCAAGGTCACGACCCAGTACGACTCCACGGGTCACAAGACCTCGGTGATCACCGTCACGTCGACGGCGACCACGACCGACCTCTACACCACGGCCGGCGTGCTCAAGCAGACGATCGTGCAGACGACCTCCGGCAACGTGACGACGACCAACTACAATGGCGCGCTGCTGGCGTCCGTCTACGTGGTCAATGCCGACGGGTCCAAAGATTCGAAATTGTATGACGCCAAGGGCATCATCGCGAGCGACCTGATCCAGAACGCCGACGGCTCGTCGTCGAACACGCTCTATACGGCGGGCGTCAAGACCAAGACCTATGTCACCAACGCCGACGGCAGCCGCGACAACTACTATTACAACATCACCGGCCAGTCCTACACCAGCGAGCACGACCATCTCGATGCAAGCGGCAAGGTGCTGTCGGTGAGCCGAACGCATGCCGACGGTACGATGGCCTACAGCGAGGTGTTGAACGGCGACGGCAGCAAGGTCACGACGCAGTACGACTCCACGGGCCACAAGACCTCGGTCGTCACCACGACGTCGACGGCCACCACGACCGACGTCTACACCGCCGCCGGCGTCCTCAAGCAGACGGTCGTGCAGACGGCCTCCGGCAACGTGACAACGACCAACTACAACGGCTCGCTGCTGGTGTCGGTCTACGTGGTGAACGCCGACGGCTCGAAGGACTCGAAGCTCTACGACTCCAACGGCATCATCGCGAGCGACCTCGTGCAGAACAAGGACGGCTCGTCCTCGAACACGCTGTACACGGCAGGCGTCAAGACCAAGGCCTATGTCACCAACGCCGACGGCAGCCGCGACAATTACTACTACAACATCACCGGCCAGTCCTACACGACCGAGCACGACCACATCGATCCCAGCGGGAAGCTGCTGCTGGTCAGCCGCACCCATGCCGACGGCTCGATGGCCTACAGCCAGGTGCTGAACAGCGACGGCAGCAAGGTCACGACCCAGTACGACTCCACGGGTCACAAGACCTCGGTCGTCACCGTCACCTCGTCGGCAACGACGACCGACACTTACGACCCGTCGTCCGGCGCGCTGAAGCAGGAGATCGTCAAGACGAGCTCCGGCGACACCACCACGACGAACTACAATGGCACGGTGCTGGCATCGGTCTACGTGGTCAACGCCGACGGGTCAAAGGACACCAAGCTGTACGACTCCAACGGCATCATCGCCAGCGACCTGGTGCTGAACAAGGACGGTTCGTCCTCGAACACGGTCTATTCGGCCGGCGTCAAGATGAAGCTCTACGTCACCAACGCCGACGGCAGCCACGACAATACCTTCTACAACATCACGGGCCAGAGCTATACGACCGAGATCCAGCACCTCACCGCGGCCGGCACGCTGACGACCCTGACCCGGCTTCATGCCGATGACACGCTTGCCTACAAGCAGGTGATCAACAGCGACGGCAGCAAGGTCACCGATCTCTACGACAGCACCGGTCACAAGACGAGCGAGATCCTCAACGGCACCGATGGGTCGACCACGACGGACACCTACAATACGTCTGGTGACGTCACCCAGCATGTCGTCAAGACCGCCGGCGGCGACGTGACGACGACGAACTACGCGAACGAACTGCCGACGTCGATCTACGTCGTCAACGCCGACGGCACGAAGGAGACCAAGCTGTTCGACAGCAGCGGCAGCCTGACCAGCGACTACGTGCTGAACAAGGACGGGTCGAATTCGACGACCATCTACACGTCAGGCGTCAAGACCAAGGCCTACATCAACAATGCCGATGGCAGCCACGACAACTACGCGTACAACATCACCGGCAAGAGCTACGTGACGGAGCACCAGCACCTCGATTCTTCGAACAAGGTGACGCTACTCGAACGCTCCCACGCGGACGGCACGCTCGACTACACGCAGGTTCTCAAGTCGGACGGCAGCAAGATCACGGATGTTTACGACAGCACCGGGGTCAAGACGACGGAGACCATCAACAACGCCGACGGCAGCTCCGACATCTTCAAGTTCCAGCTCTCGGGCCAACCGGGCGCCGTCGAGCACGACAGCTACAATTCCAGTGGCTCGCTGCTCGCGATCGACGTGACCAACAGCGACGGCACCCACGCCGTCACCGCGGTGAGCGCGGGACTGACGCTGGCCGGCGGAAGCGGCAACGACGTCTTCTCCGCGGCGCCGGGCACCACGACCATCATGTTCGACGGCGGCAACGATCAGATCAAGAGCTTCCACGCCGGAACAGCATCCAACCACGACACGATCGAAATCCTGAAATCACTGGTGGCCGACTACAGCCATTTGCAGATTTCGCAGTCGGGCTCGGATACGCTGATCCAGATGTCGACGAACGACAGCATCCTGCTGAAGAACGTCAATTCGGCGACGCTCGATCACGGCAACTTCCTGTTCGTCTGACACAGAGGCATGCGCCGGCAGGTTCGCCTGCCGGCGCAGTCTCCGGGACAAGAGGAAGAGCGACTTCAGTGTGACCGGGAAGCTGCGGCCGAGCCGGTGTCGAATTTCCCGCCGACCTTGCCGGACGGCCGTGTCCTCAATGACCGGACCATCAGCCGCTGACACGCGCAGTCGTGCAGGCCATTTGATTTTCTTGATGAGCTTCCCGGCGGCCAATGCCGGACGTTCGACAAACCACCACGACAAAGCTGCGAAACAAACGGTCGCGACGCTAGATAACGGTCGCGACGCTAGATCAGGGCAATTTCCTGTTCGTCTGGCACAAAGACAAGCGCCGGCAGGTGAGCCTGCCGGCGCAATCTCTTTGACAACAGGAAGGGCGACTTCAGTAGGGCCGAAGCGCTGTGGCCGCGCAGATGTCGAACTCCCGGCCGGCAGTCATTTCCGTACGGCTGCGTCCTCAATCTCCATGACTGTACGATCGGGCGCTGACAAGCGCAGTCGTGCAGGCCATTTGATTTTCTTGAGAAGCTTCCTAGCGCCCAGCGCCGGGCGTTCGACACACCACCATGAAAAGGCTGCAAAGCAAACAGTTGCGACGACAGCCGCTGCCGATCCCAGGTTCAGACCCGGCCACAGATGAGCAGCGGCCTGCTGAAGCGGGAACCCGTACAGATAGATGCCGTAAGAATAGTCTCCGCTGAGCATGACCTTGTTTCGAGCGGGATTGGCAACCCCCAGGAACACCGTCACGTATGTCAGCGGGACTGCGACGACAAGGTCGCCATTGGGAAGGCGGAGCAAGAAATACGAAACCGCCAGGGCGATGCCGAACAGCGCAAAAGACCACCTGATCTTGCTCGCGTAAAAGTAGAACAGCACGCCAACCAGAAACGATATCGGCAGCAACGCGGCCTTGGCAGTCAATGGCGACTTCGCCTCATGAACGCTGTACCAATACATCGCGAAGAGATGAGCTGCGACAATTGCGACGATCAACAGCGTCCTGCTCTTCTTCAAACCTGCAAACGCAAGTGCCCCGAGCACAATGTAGCAATCCAGTTCCCACGGGATTGTCCAGAGCTGCTGATTGACCATGTTCGGCCGCGGATTGTCCAGAAACACGCCGGGCAGCGTGAAATGGATATATCCAATGATGTTCAGGAGGTAAGCCCAGAACTTGGGGTGCGAAAAATACTCGGAGAGCGGTAGCGCCGTGAACAAGGCGCCAATCACAAACGCGCTCAGGACAACTTCCGCAATCAGCGCAGGCGCAAGCCTGATGACGCGAAGTGCAAAGAATTCCGGCAAGGTTTGCGTCCGCACCAGACTGCCGGCGACCAAAAAGCCGCTCAGTGCGAAAAACATAGGCAATATGCAGGCCACCAGCGGGCGAACAACGGGCGTGAGATAGGCGCTTGCTGCCTCGTCGCCTAAACCGGTCTGGAAAATATGCACCGCGACTACGCTTAAGGCGAGAGCAAGTCTGAGATAGTCGAATCCAGTCGGCCGACCATTGGCCGCTGCAATCTTGTCCTCAAGCATCATCGAATTGTTCCGGGAATTGCATTTGCCTAAACGCATAATGATTACAGATGAGAAGCAATGCAACATCATTAGAGACGATCAGCAATGCATGTTCATGCGAGGGTTTCACGCACGCATTGAGATCGACGACGGATCCGGCTGAGATACGTTGCTGCAGCCCGCGCCTGCTCCGCGGATTGAACCGCGAAGCGCTGACCGTCTCTCGTGAAACGTCGGGAGAAAACTGTTCGTCATCCTCGGAGCGCCACAACATTCGCCCCGCCAGAGATTGCTGTGCTCGCGCTCAGGCGCGAGCGATCGCCTCTTGCCGTCGACGAACGATCAAACGGCAGGATGGTCCCGTCGCGCTGTTTCAGGCGCGCTTGCGGTCCGGTGCTTCCGAGCGCACGATGCGCGCGGGTGCTCCCGCAGCGACGGAATGCGGCGGAACATCACGCGTCACGACCGCATTGGCCGCAACGTTGGCGCCCTCGCCAACCGAAGTCGGGCCGACAATGACGGCCCCGGTGTAGATGACGACGTTGTCGCCGATGGTCGGGCAACCCGGTTCATCCCAGGCGCGCCGTCCGAGCGTGACGTTGTGATACAGCATCACGGAACGGCCGATTCGCGAGCCCTCGCCGATCACGACGCCGGTCGGATGCGGCAGGATCAGCCCCGGGCCGATCTCCGCGAGAACGGAGATGTAGCAGCCGCGGCGCATCAGCGCCCGCACCAAGAGCCAGGTGATCTGGTGCCCCCAGCGTGTCTGGAAGCGCAGCATCTTGGCTATCCGCCAGGTCGTGATCACCGCAAAGCCCGGGCTCGTGAGCAAGGCGATGAAGGCTGCTCCGACACCGGACTTGCCGGTATTCGCCATCAGGTCCTCGCGCCACGGAATTCCCGCCTGAGGCTCGCTCCCCATTCCCGCTCCTGAAGACATCAACCAATCTCTACTAACTTGCCGAGGGAAGATTTGCCTGAATCGGCGGAGCCGATCCGCCGAGCAGCGACTGCACGCTGCTCCAGATCCGCCGCCTGAATACCACATAGCTGCCGAGCACGATCAGCGCATAGACCGCCGTCGCGATCAGCCAATGCGACAGGCTTGCGACATCCCCCTTCGTCACGACGAGCGCGCACAGGGCGCCGAGCGTCGTGGCGACCGTGGCCGGCATCAGGGCTCCAAGCAACAATGCATAGGGCACCGCGCAGTTCCGGGCTCCGATGATCAGCATGAACGCGCAAACGAGGATCGATACGACCAGATACACGACGGCCACGGCCGTGAGCCCAAACGGCAATGCGATGAGGAAGGCGAGAATCATGCTGGCGCTGTTGGCGGTGCTGACCCAGAACTGAAGTCGCGCCTTGTCGTGAGCCAGAAGAATCGGGCCGGCATAGGCCGCGATCGACTGCGCGGCGCCGGCCGGCGCGAGAATCGCAATCAGCGGCAATACTTCCTGCCAGTGGGCCGACAGGAATGTCGCAACGGGGTATTTCAGCCCGAATGTCAGATAGATCATCGCCGGGAACGTGATCATCGCCGTCATGCCGAGAACCGCGCAAATCGCCGCCTTGCGCCGTTCCCGTTCTTGCTCGCCGTTCATCCGGCTCAAGGTGGCCATCAGAACTCCGCCGCCCGGCCATGACAGGATCATCAGCGGCAGCGTCATGAACTGGAAGGCGAGACCGAACAGGCCGACCGCCGCCGCGCCGAGTTTGGCGCCGATCATGAGATTGCCGACGTTTCTCGCCGCGAAGTTGAGGACGTTCGAAGCCAGCACCCAGCCGCCGAACGACAGCATCAGGGCGACGCTGCGCCATTTGAAGGACAGGTGAATGTGGCGCCTGGTGTTCACATAGAACGCGACGGCACGCACCGCCTGCATCAGGACGTAATACGCGATCAGCGCCCAGATTCCCCAGCCCAACACGGCGCCGACCACGCCGACGATCGCAGCAATGAGGGCCGCTCCAGCCTCGATCAGCGCGATCGTCTGATAGCGCAGGGATCGCTCCAGAACCGCGCGCGGTCCCATCGCGGAGATCGACAGGACGACCGAACCGGAGAGCGCAGCCAGCACCGCCGGCAGGCCTGGCATATTGACCGAGGCACCGAGCGGCTTCGAGGCTGCGGCCAGCACCAGGGCGCAGCCGATCCCGATCGCAACCATCAGGGTCGTCGCCGCACCGGCCTCCTCCTTCGTCAGCGAGCTCCTCTGGATCATCGCGCTCGAGAGCCCGAGATCGGTCAGCATGGAGATGAAGGCGATGAACGGCAGCGAAAACGCCACGAGCCCGAATTCCGTCGGCGTCACGAAATAGGTGATGAGCAGCGTGATGAGGAACTGAACCGCCGACTTCACGACGTTCACGCTCGACATCGAGAGCAGATTCTTGATGATCATGACGTCACCCGTACGTGATCCGGCTGAAACGATGGCATGGGGACGCGCTCAGGCGACATAACGGGCTTCACGACGCACTCCGAAAAACAGGCCCCGCAGCGCCGGATCGAGCAAGCGGCGGAGTCTCACCTCGATCAGCTCGTAGCTGACCGCACCCGCGATCAGCGAAGCAACCAGACCGAGGCCCGCAAAGGCGGCCCAGATCAGCCACAGATTGACGCCATGCGCCGCCAGCTTCACGCCGATGACCTGCAACGGAAATAGCGCAAAAGGATGGACCAAATAGAGGCTGTAACTGATCTTTCCGAGGAACTGCAGGAACTTGCCGCTCAGCGCGACGGCAACACCGGAGTCCGGAGCAAGGACCATTCCAAACAGCAGCGCTCCCGGCAGCAGCCCGACCAGCGGATGCACATATTCGATCGACACATACATGGCGGCGCCGCAGACGATGCCGGCCAGCAACCCGAGCCAGCCGCCGATCCGGATCCGCAGGTCGATGAGACTGAACAGCAATCCGACCAGGAAGAAGGCGGCGATCGGCCGGAACGCGATGCCTGCAACACCGAGCAGGATGAACGGCGCCGCCAGCAGCCAGTTCCTCCGCTGCACCACCATCATGAAGGCCAGCGCGAACAGGATGTAGAACGCCCATTCATAGCTCAGTGTCCAGGCGTTCTGCTGGCCGATCGGCAATCCCAGCGCGTCCGGCAGGAACGCGAGATTGACGAAGAACAGCTTGAGATATGTCGGCAGATCGATGCCCTTGAAGAACTTGTAGCCGACCAGGGGCCCCGCCGTGAACAGGATCAGATGCAGGATCACGAACACGGGCAGGATTCGCAAAGCGCGATCGAGAAAAAACTTTCCGACACTGCGGTGACGCATGAGGCTCGCCGGGATCAGAAAGCCGCTGATCATGAAGAACAGCTCGACGCCGTGCCCGCCCATATTGACCGTGGCTTCGAGCCACGGCCAGATCGGAGGCAGGAAGCCCGCCAGAAGCGGCATGTCCTGCAGATGCACGATCAGAACGCTGAGCGCCGCGATGCCGCGCAGCCCCTGGATCGCCTCCACGAAATTCTTGCTGTCTCCGCTCACTGCTGCGATCCGATCCCAAGATAAAGGAAAGTTACGGACCGGAGCCCGTGCCGCACGACGCAGCTCATTGCATGGGGCAACATGGCCCTCACGCCGGCCGCGAAACCAGGTCATCGACGTCAGGCGCCAGCGGCGCCGCACTCGAGGCGATCCTGTCAGCCCTCCCCTTTTCCCGCGCGAAGACCTCGCTGAATACCACACTCAGCATGATCAAGCCGCTTGCCGGACCATAGGCCAGAACCGTGATGGTGAAGAGATTCATCGCGATCGCGAAAGAGAGCTTGTAGATGTCCCTGGTCCTCGCGACCGCGAGGATGACCAGGATCACGAACACCACGAAGATCGGCCCGAACATCAGATACGTGCCGAGGTAGAAATTATCCACCGGCACGTAATAGCTGAGCTTGTTCGAGAACAGCAGCTGCGGATAGTTGAAGCATCCGAGGCCGCAGCCGAAGAAGAAACCCACCGGCATGAGATCGGCCATGTAGACGAACGGCAGTTGCCAGCTGTTGTTGACGCGGTCCTGCAGGCTGTACAAGCTGCGCGATATGCTGACGAGCGAGCTCCCGGAGAACAGGGCCATCAGCAGCGCGGGTACCAGGATCGACAGGAACGACAGCAGCGCCATTCGGCGCAGCATGGGAAACTTCTCGCGCTCGGGCAGAAGCCGGACAATGACCAGACAAACGACGTAGATCACCATCACGCCCAGCGAGGTCTTGCTGGTCGTCAGCTTGATCGCATAGAGGCCGACCGGCGCCCAAAGCAGGCACCACAGCAGGCTGCGGCGCACGGACGTCACCACGTAGGTGATGAACACGAAGAAGGCGGCCATGGTGCTGTCGGCCGCAAGGCCAGCCAGCCGCGTCTCCGACGCCGCCCACCAGAGCCGGCTCGCCTGTCGCGTCCCCCCGAACGTCTCGTAGGCAAAACCGACCCACGGCAGCTGAATACGGGAGGACAGGAAGATGCCGAAAATCGTCAGATAAAAGAGGGGATGAATCCAGGCCAGCAATCGCCGGTACTGGCCGAAATCGCGGCCGCAGAAGCAGAACCCCACGAACACCGGCGCGATCATCTTGAACGACGATATCATGCCGGTGAAGTAGCCGAGGAAAACGTATCCAAGATAAAGTGCGAACGCGATATAGAACAGCGTGAGGATCGCAACCAGGCTTCTCCCCACCAGGATGTAGCGCTGGATGAACGCGAGGATGCAAACCATCGCGAAGATGTCAGGCAGGAACCAGATGGGATCGATCTTGGCGACCGCCAGGTAATATCGCAATGCGCCGGCGAGCGCGTCGCGATAGAAGTAGAGAACCAGCGCGATCGCCTCAAGATTGAAGGTCGAACCGCTCGCCTGCACGCCATCGTCGATAGGCGGTTCCGCGAAGCGGAAGCCCGGAGCAACAAGCGTTGAAGATGATGGATAAGCGGCCATCGATTCACTCGGCTGCGGCGAGCGAATTGGCTGGACGGGGCCTCAGCAGCCCGAGAACCAGCCGCGACCCCGGCATTTCGATGGTGGCGTAGGTCAGGTTCGAAAGCGCGAGCACCGCGCCAACGAAAGCGACGAGCAGCACCGAGGCAGGCAGGCCGGGCAGCAGACCATCCAACGACTGGAAACGGGCCGTTCCAACGCCGCGCGCAAAATATTCGAGCAGGACGAGCACCAGCGCGTGGACCATGTAGATCGAATAGGATCGCTTGCCCAGCCACACCAGCGGCTTCGCCGTCAGCAGTTCGGGCAGGGGACGATTGGGGAACACCATCAGCGACCCGAGCAGGATCGCAAAGACAACCGGCGCGACGAAGCTGATGGCCGGCAGCCACCCGACCACGGAGATGATCACGATCGCCGTGACCGCCGCGCCGATCTGCACGGCCGACTGAAGCACAGGGCTCACGCCCGGCCGCACCATCGCCGCCGCACGAACCGTCAGCACCCCGAGGAAGAAGCTGAGAATGCAGCGAACGATGCCGAACTGATAATGAAAATCCAGGCTTTCCATCCGCAGCACGAACAGGATGATTCCGAGGCTGCCCACGACCAGCAGGATCGAGAGGGCGTAGACCATGCGGACATTCCTCGCGGCCTGCGCCGCGAGCATCACGGCTGCGAATACGAGGTAGGTGTAGAACTCGGAACTGATGCTCCAGCTCGGCCCATTCCAGCTCAGATAGCCAATGATGCCGGACGCCTGCAGCAGCAGCAGGTTCACCACGAAGGAGACGTAGTTGTTGACCACCATCTCGGGTGCCGCGAAGTGCAGGACGCCGACCGCCACCAGGCCCATCTTCATCAATCGAAACGACAGGAAGGCGAGCAACGTCGCGAGGTGAAGCGGATAGATTCGCGCAATGCGCCGCGAGACGAAGTCACGGAAGTCGAACCCGCCGAATTCCGACTTCATGTAGCTCATCGAAATGACGATGCCGCTGAGCACGAAGAACAGGTCGACGCAGAGCCACGAATTGTGAAAGAACGCGACGTCGATCCACGCCCGATGCGGCAGGGTCGTCTTGAGCAACTCCGAGCCGACAAAATGGTGAACGACGACGCACAAGGCCGCGATACCTCGAACGCTGTCGAGCGGCACGTAGTGGGCTTTCGGCTTATGAACCGGCAAGGCAGAGCACCTGACAATGAGCTAGAGCAAAATGCTGCGTCGCAACATAATGCCTTCCTTCGACCTGCGGTTCAACTGGCAACACTCAAATTGAACCGAGATTTATCGAGATGCTTAGCGCTCATCGTCGCTTGATGTTCGGCCGTTGCATCCATCGATGGTAAACGCGCCGATCGTGCTGAAATCGTGACGGGATGCGCATTAACTTGATCTCGCGCGAAGTTCTGATAGCTCCGTCGTCGCTGAGCTGAACGACAGAGGGGCCTTTGGGCGCGATATCGCGATTTTTCGCCGCAGCCGTGTTCGTGCTGGCGCCACTTCCGCTCGGATCCCTCGACCTCGCGTGGATTTGTGTCTGGAATTTGCTGCTCGTTTGCAGCCTGCTGACGGCTGATCTCTCAGTCGTGAGTCGTCGCAACGCCATGCTGCTGATTCCTGTGGCAGTCGCCGTCGCAACGGTGGGCGTCATGATTGCGTTACAAATGTGGAGCGACCCCACTGCACAATCCGCAGCCATCTGGGAACTGCCGCGACGGCTATTCGGCCTCGCATTGCCGGACCGCCTCTCCGCGACCGCGCGCGGCCCGTGGCTGGCATTTGGTTCGGTCCTGCTGCTGGCGCTCGCCTTCACCCGCGCCGTCATTCTTGCAAGCGATGCGGGAGCTGCGCGCTCGCTGGTACGAATAATGGCATGGGCGGGCTGCCTGTATGCACTCTACGGAATTCTCGCCGAGCTGATCGCACCTGACATCGTCCTGTTCAGGCAGAAGGAAGCCTATCTGGGCTTCGCCACCGGAACGTTCGTCAACCGAAATACGGCAGCGACGTTCTGGGGCACCTGCGCACTGCTGTTTCTGGTGCCGCTCCTGCGCACCATGCATCGCCAGGAAGGCGGGGCGCCAGCACAACCGAATTGGCGATCGCGGCTGGAGCAGGCTCTTTCCACGCCGGTGGCGCTCGGCGCAGGCTTCGCAATCTGCACGATCGCTCTCGCCATGACCGGATCGCGCGCAGGGCTGCTGCTGTCGGTGGGCGCGTTCGTGCTGGCGATCGTCCTTTATCTCATGCCGCTCGAACTCGGCCGATCGAGGAAATGGTTGGTCCTCGGCGGTTCGGCGGCGGCGGGGCTGGTGCTGTTGCAACTCATCGGCGGCCTCGTGGCCGATCGAATCATCGAATACGGGCTGATCGATCCTCATCGGCTTGCCGCCTATCAGGCATCAGCGGGAATCATCGCCGATCACCCGCTGCTTGGCATCGGGCTGGGCAATTTCGAGGCGGTTTTTCCCGCCATTCGACCCGCAGCACTCGGTAGTCTCGGCATCTGGGATCGCGCTCACAGCACACCGCTGGAAATTGCCGTCGAATTAGGCATTCCCGCCTTCGCCGTGATCGCGTTCGTCTGCCTCTGGTGCTTTTACCATTTGTTCACCGGCAGCTTGCGCCGAAAGCGCGATCGCTACATACCCGTGATCGGCGCAAGCGTCGCCGTGTTGGGAGTTGCACATAGCTGCATCGATTTCTCGCTCCAAATCCCCGGCTACGGCGTGTTTTTCGCGGCCATTGTCGGATGCGGCCTCGCGCAATCGCGATCATCACAATTTCGAAAAGAACGTGGCAAATTGGTGCAAATCGAGTTAAGCTAAAACTATTGGAAATGGGCAGGGTTATGATTTGGAATTTTGGTAGCCGCTTCGGCTTGATCGTCGGAGCACTGGCGATGGTCGCCGGATCGCCGGCGGCATTCGGCGCAACGGGTGTCAGCGCGGGCTGTGTCGCCAACACCGGGATCGTTTCGGCGGAACGTGCGACCGATTTTCTCGCCAATCCGAGCGGCCTTCTCGACCAGTTCAAGGACGGACAAGGCGGTCTTGCCTCGGCTGTCCGCGACCTCCTCACCGCTCGCCCCGAGACCGTCGAGGGCATTGTCTCGCTGGCGAAAGCCAGCAGCGCGGATCAAAGCCGCGCCATCGGTGCCGGTCTCGGCACGGCCGCCTCAACCTGTGTCCTGTCGCAGCCTCAAGTTGCACAGTTGATCCAGGAAGCGGTCCTCAGGACCGAGAATCCCGACCTCATCACCTCATTCACCAGCATCACCGGCGATATCCCGACCGAAGCGACGAACGGCGCCGATCCGACCGGCGAGACGACGGCCGGTGGCGGACCGGGCTCGACCGCCGCCGAAGCCCGCGCTGGCGCGGCCAGCTCGACCACGCCCACGGCCCTGAATCAAGCCGGCCCCAGCGCGGCGTCGCAGACGCAGACACTGTTTGCGGCCACGACGACTTCGGTGCTGACCTCGGTAAGCCCGTCGCGCTGACGACGGGAATCGCTGCGTTGGCAGCGCATTAACCACCCCTCTCCGGCCGGTCCAGCGACCGGCCGATTTCGTTAGAATTGTAAATTTCCGCGGAACCAAAGTTCAAATCGTTTGTGAGATACCCGTAGCGTCAACAAAAAAGACGAAACGGGGATGTCATGAGCTGGATCATCAAATCGCTGGTCGCGATCGGGATCGCGTCGACCGGTGCTGCCGCCAAGGCCGAAATCGTGAACGACGGTTCGCTCAATCAGGCGAAGGGTACGTTCATCCGCGAGTACGACAATGCGCTCGCGCCGCTGCAGTTCGTCAAGTTCTGCATGAACAACGGCAGCGAATGCGCTTCCGACACCGCAGAGCGGACCCTGCCCTCGGGCGAGCAGGCCATGAGCATGCTGCGCGAGGTGAACAGCTCGGTCAATGCGTCGATCACGCCGATGCAGAAATCGACCAATCCGATGCAGGCACGCTGGACGATTGCGCCGTCCGCCGGCGACTGCAACGACTACGCAGTCACCAAGCGTCATCAGCTGATCGAGATGGGCTGGCCGACATCGGCGCTGCGACTTGCAGTTGTGCTGACCAATGGCGGCCAGGGCCATCTCGTGCTGGTTGCGCGGCTCGCCGATGGCGACTTCGTCCTGGACAATCTGTCCGCTTCGGTGCGCCCCTGGAATGCAGCGGAATACGAGTGGATCTCGATGCAGTCCGCCGGCAATCCGCGGTTCTGGGTCGCGATCGGCGAGCATGGCGAGCGCCTTCGCGCCACCCGTCTCGCGATGCTGCGCACCGCCCAATAACCGCACCGCCTCTCAAGTCACTAGTTCCGACAGGCGCGAGGAGATGGTCGATGGACCGTCCCTCGCGCCTTTGTCTTGGGTAGTGGCGTTTGCCTAAGAAACGTGCTTCACGCATGCGAACATGTGCAAACATTCGCTGAATCTGCGCCTGATTGCAGCACGAGTTTCGTTCATGTTGAATCGCGGTGCGAGGCCAGGCAAGGATGGCAATTCGGTCCGCGCTGGTTTATATTTTGCGCCGCACAAGAATTTGACATAGTTTTGGGCCATCAAGGACCTACGGCCTAAATCCCCACACACCATCAATCCTTCGCAACGAGATATGAGCGCGATCCTCCTCAAACTCGATAGCTTGTTGCGTGGCCATGCTGCGGCCTCACGGATCGCTGCGGCTGTCGTCGTCGCGCTGTGCGCAACCTTCGCAGCGCCGGCGCGCGCTCAATGCGTCGACCGCACCGAGCGCGCACCTCCGGCCGCAGTCAGCGCCTTCATCGCGGACCCGACGGTGATTCTTCGATCGTCGAAGAACGACAGGGACAAGCTGACGGGCCGGCTGACCGGGGTGCTGGTGACCGATATCGCTGCACTCGATTCGGTCCGTGAGATGCTGCGCGAGGCCAGCCAGGCCGATCGCATTGCCATCGGCGCCGGACTCCATCGTGCTGAAGACCGTTGCGTGTCCACCAAGCCCGACGTTGCACGCAGGATCAGCGAGTTCGTCGCCAAGCTGCACGACGGTGCCGTGCTCAAGGGATATTTCGGGGACCTGGATGCGGCGGCGGCGCCCGCGCCGGGCAGCCCCACTCCACCTGCAGTGCCGACGGGCGCAAGCTCGAGCGCCGGCCTGATGTCGGGTGAATGGAAGACCGAACTCGCCGATCCGTTCAAACCCGTCCCCCTTCCCGAGTGACAACCTCAAGATTTCCAGAAATGTTTCAGCCTCGAGATCAGTTTCCGCACCGCCCGAGATATGCCATCGAGGTCGGTGGCACGACGCTCAGCGCCGAGCGCGCTCTGGATATCGTGCGTCGCCAGTGGCCGCTGATCGCGGCCGTCGTGGCCGGCGCGTTCGCACTCGTACTCTTCTACCTTGTCGTCGCAACGCCGATGTACACGGCGAATGCGCGTATCCTGATGGACACGCGCCAAACCCAGGTGCTGGACAAGGACAGCGGAACATCCAACGCGCTGATCGACCCGGGCTTCGTCGACAGCCAGGTCGAAATTCTCCAGTCCGACGACTTGCTGCTGTCGATCGTCCGGCGCCTGAAGCTTACCGAAGACGCCGAATTCAACGGCTCGGAGCCCGGATTGATTCCGCTGGTCATCGGCAAGGTCATCGGGCTGTTCGGATCGGACGGCCCCCCCAGCAAAGAGCGGGTCGAGCGGGGCGCGGTCGAGCTGCTCCAGAAGAATCTCAAGGTCGAGCGCGTGCTGACGACCTATGTTCTCTCCATGAATTACCGCTCGATCGATCCGAACAAGGCTGCGAAGATCGCCAACGCGATCGCCGACGCCTATATCGTGGGTGCCCTGGAGGCGAAGTATCAGTCGACCAAGCGCGCCGGCGAATGGCTTCAGCAGCGCAGCGCCGAGCTGCGCGAGCAGGCGACGGCCAGCGACCGCGCCGTGCAGACCTTCAAAGCCGAGAACAACATCGTCGGCACCAGCCGCGGCCTGATGAGCGAACAACAGCTCGCCGACGCCAACTCGCAGCTCGTCACTGCGCGCGCGGCAACGGCAGAAGCCAAGGCGCGCCTCGACCGGATCGAGGCCCTGCTCGACAAGGATCTGGTCCAGCCGACGGTCACGGACGCCCTCAACAACACCGTCATCACGCGACTTCGCGCCCAATATCTCGACCTCGCGGCCCAGTATGCCGACTGGTCCAGCCGCTACGGCAAGACGCACCAGGCAGCCATCAACCTCGCCAACCGCATGGACGAGCTGCGCAAGGCGATCGCGGACGAAGTCCGCCGTATCGCGGACGCCTATCGCAGCGAATACGAGATTGCCAAGAGCCGCGAGACGTCGCTGGACGAAAATCTCAAGAATCTGGTGTCCCAGGCCAGCAGCACCAGCCAGGCCCAGGTCAAGCTGCGCGACCTCGAGAGCGCGGCGGACACCTATCGCAACCTCTACAACAACTTCCTCGAAAAGCTCCAGAACGCGACGCAGAATCAGAGCTTCCCGATCAGTGAAGCACGCATCATCAGCACGGCGGTCAAGCCGGACAAGAAGAGCTCGCCCAAGACGCTGCTGGCGCTGGCCGGCGGCCTCCTCGGTGGCCTCTGCTTCGGCTTCGGTGCCGCCTTCACCAAGGAGCTGATGAGCGACGTGCTGCGCTCTCCGAGCGACGTCGAGGACCAGCTCGGGGTGAAATGCCTCGGTGTCCTCCCCGACATTCGTCCGGCAAGAGCGTCGGCGGAGCATCCGGAAGCGAATGTATCCAGTTACGTCGTAGAGCACCCGTTCTCGCGATTTGCCGAGACGCTACGAAACATCAAGGTGTCGATCGACGTCGCGCGGCTCTCGCGCGAGGTCAAGGTGATCGGCATCCTGTCGTCGCTGCCGAAGGAAGGAAAAACCACGGTCGCCGCCAATTTCGGTCATCTGACCGCGTTGACCGGCCACCGCACGCTGCTGATCGACGGCGACCTCCATACGCGCTCGCTGACGCGGGCGCTGGCGCCGCATTCCAAGACCGGCCTCGTCGAGGCGCTCAAGGATCCGCGCTCGTTCGGCTATCACATCCAGCGCAGCAAGGAGAGCGGGCTCGACTTCCTGCCCTCCGTCGTCGCCTCGCGCATGGTCAACTCGGCGGACGTGATTGCCTCCAAGGCGATGGCCGACCTGCTCGCGGTCGTGCGCGAGGAGTATGAGTACATCGTCATCGATCTGGCGCCGGTGATGCCGGTGACGGATGCCAAGGCCGTCAGCCATCTCGTCGACGCCATGGTCTACGTCATCGAGTGGGGCCGCACGAGCCGCAACGCGCTGCAGGAGTCGATGGCGAGCTCCGAGGGCATCCAGAAGAAGCTCCTGGGCGCCGTGCTCAATCGCGCCAATCCGAAGATGCTGAAGCGGATCGAGGCGTACAAAGGCTCGCACTACAACAGCTATTATGTCGAGGGAGCCTAGCGCCAGCGAACGGGCAGCGCAGGCGGGGGGCGAGGCGTTTCGCTGGCTTCTGCGCGGTTCGACCGTCGCACTCGCTGCGGTCACGCTGGCCTGGATCGCTGCCGTCGTCCCCGATGTGACCAACCCCGCGGTTCCGCAGATCGCCGGCCGCGTCGCGCGCGGCGAGCGCTATGATGTCGATCGACTGAGATGGATCGTCGCGGACAATCTGCCGGCCGCGCGCCGGCTGTGCAGCGCCAAGACGCTGCGCGAGCTGCTGCTGCTCCAGCTCGCGATCGCCGACGAATCGACGCGCTCAGGCGACCTGAAGCAGATCGACGTCGACGCTGACGCCGTCGCGTCCACGAGCCGGGCCCTGCTGGCGTGCGCCCCGACCGAAGGGCTGGGCTGGTTCGGCAGCTACTGGGCCGAAATTCGCCAGGTTGGCTTTGGACCGCGAACGGCGGAGCTGCTCGACCTGTCCTATCGCTTCGCGCCGCACGAGGCCTGGCTCCAGCTCATCCGCGCCCCGCTGGCGCTTCGCGTCTTCCACGCGGCCTCGCCCGCGCTCAGGGATTACGCCGCCCAGGACTTCGCCGACATCTTCCAGGCCCGCCTGTTTCCCAGCGCCGCCACGCTCTACCAGGCGGCAGGAACGGAGGCGCGGCTCGCGCTGCTCGACCGCACTTGCACGGCGCCCGAAGCCGATCGCGACTTGTTCTCGCATTTCGTCGCGGAGAAGGGTCTGCGGATTCGTCACCGCTGCTATCCGGCCGACGGCGACGGCTTTCGTGTGAGCCGCTAGAGCATGATCCGGACCCGGAGGGCCGCGTTAGCGCAGAGTGCGAAGCGGTTTTCCGGAAAGATCATGCGTCAACAGCAACCTCAAGCGTGATACGGGCAGTCGCGCACATCCAGCGCGACGAATGCGGCCCGGCTCAGTAGGCTTCCTGGTGGATCAGCGCCAGTGCGGTCTTCAGGATGATCCTGATGTCGAGCCAGATGCTCCAGTTGCTGACGTACCAGACATCGTACTCGACCCGCTTTTCCATCAGATCGATGGTCGGCGTCTCGCCGCGGAAGCCGTTGACCTGGGCCCAACCGGTCAAGCCCGGCTTCATGTGATGCCGGTAGACGTAATTGCTGATGAGCTGGTCGTAGTAATTGTCATGCGCGAGCGCATGCGGGCGCGGCCCGACCAGCGACATCTCGCCGCGCAAAACGTTCCAGAGCTGCGGCAGCTCGTCGATGCTGGTCCGCCGCAGCACGCGGCCGACCCGGGTGACCCGCGCGTCGCTCTTGGTCGCCTGCGTGACGACATGACCGTTCTCCGCCACGGTCATCGAGCGGAACTTCCAGATCTCGAACTGCTTGCCGTTGAAGCCGCGCCGGAACTGTTTGAAGATCACGGTGCCCTTGGAATCGAGCTTGATCATGATCGCAGCCGTCACCAGCAGCGGCGCCAGCAACAAAAGCGCGAAGGAAGCAATGCCGATGTCGAGGCAGCGCTTCTGCGCCTGCTCGAACACGCTGAGCGGCGCACGCTGGATCTCGATCGCGACCGTGCCGCTGACGGGCTGGAACGGACGCGAGACCAGATCGGCGATCGGAAAATCCGGCAGCAGGCGGATCGGCTGGGGAACGACGCGCAGGTGCTGGCTCAGCTTCTGGAGAAGCGGCATCTCGTCCCAGTCGATGACCAGGAGATATTCTTCCACGTCCGCCGTCCGGGCCTGACGAATGATGTCGCGGATCTCGCGATCCCAGCCCGCGCCCTCCTCGGACGGCTCGAGCACGAAATGCCGCACGACATTGAAGCCGTGCTTGCGCAGGTCCTTGAATCGGGTCGAGGTGAAATCGAGGGGCTTGAGGCTGAGCAGCACGACCTTGCGGTCGACGAGACGGCCCTTGGCATAGCTCGAGGTGAGACCCAGGCGCCACAACACGCGCAGTCCGCCCAAGGCAATGCCGCCGGTCGCGGCGAACAACAGCGTGGTTCCGCGCGACAGATCCGCAGACGATTTGAGCAGGAACGCCTCGACGGCGAGAATGGTCAGCGAGATCAGCCAGACCGCCAGGCTCTTGCGCAGCTGCCACATCGTGTTCAGCAGGCGATGGTGATCGTAGACGCCCTGGAAGTAGGAGATCATCACGAACACCGCGGCGACGACGAGACCGGCTCCGACGGATGAATCCTGCTCGACCACGAGCACGCGATACAGGCCGCTCGCCGCGAAATAGCTGAGCAGCACCGCGACGAAGTCACCTGCGATCAAAGCCACCTGGAGGGGTCTCTGGAGGGCACCGCGTCGGTTCGATATTCCCGAATAATAGTTTTCCGAACCGTAAGTTGCTACAGCCATCCGAACCTCGCTGCCTCGTCACGCTCTCTCGCAATGGATGCGAGCAATCCGCCAAAATTCTCGATGCGCGCCAAGTATATCTTAACTAAACAAAGCGACATTGCGGCAGTGCACCGAAAAAATCAAACCGATTTTTCTGCAACGCAGCGTCGTTGCAAGTGAATGCACAAACTACTGTCACGCATGTGACAATTATGCGGGCATCACGCCACGATTTCCGTCAAATCGCGTCATTTGAGCGCAACATGTCGCGCGCATTTGAACAGCTGTTCAACCATGCCGCTTAAGCCGTTATTAGCTCGCGGCCATTAACACTCGTGACCAATTCAGGGAGTTGTGTCGTGAGTACGGTTGCCGTTTTCAGCCTGTTGATCGGATCGTTGCTGGGAGGCCGATTCCGAGTCTTCATCCTGCCGCCCGTCATCCTCGTCGGTGCGGCGATCCTCGGTGCGGGCTTGACCTGGCAAGGACATGATTCGGCACACATCGTTGTCACGATTCTTGTTTTTGCGGCGGTGCTCCAGCTTGGCTATTTCTGCGGCGCGGCTGTGGTCCGCGCGCGGGCGTCTGCCTATCGCGGCAAGGCCGCGCCCTCGTTCGACGGCCCGAGCTTCGGCTAGTCGGCTGGACACGCTGGGGATCGACGGCTCGCCAAGCGGCGGGATATCGATCAGCCCGCAGAAATCAACCTTTACGCGCGGAAGGTAGGGAAAAAGCGGCTCGTGGCGCCCGGTTTTGGTCGATAGGATATTGACATCCCGGGCGAAGCTCTCTGAAAGAGTTGCACCCCATGTCCACGACCGCGCCCAAAAATTCGCCCCGGCCGAAGCTACCGAATGGCGTGCGCATCTATGCGATGAGCGACATCCACGGCTGCGCGCATCTGCTCGAGCAGATGTTTGCCGTCATCGACGCGGATATGGCGAACAGCCGGCCCTATCGCGCCATCGAGGTCTTCCTGGGCGACTACATCGACCGCGGGCCGGATTCGCGCCACACCCTCGACCTCCTGATCCAGCGCAGCCGCCGCCGCAACACGGTGTTTCTCAAGGGCAATCACGAAGCCTATTTCACCTCGGTGCTGGAGGACCCCTCGCGCACCACCGAATGGTTTCAGTTCGGCGGGCTCCAGACCATGATGTCCTACGGCGTGTCCGCGGCGCCCGGCCTCAGCAAGGACGAACAGTCAGATCTCGTGCGCGAGCTCACCTCCGCGATGCCGCCGGAGCACATCGCATTCCTGCGCCAGCTGCGGCCGACATTCACATGCGGCGACTTCTTCTTCGTCCATGCGGGGGTGCGCCCGGGCATTCCGCTCTCCGAACAGCGCGAGTCAGATCTGTTGTGGATCAGGGACGAATTCCTGCAGAGCAAGCGGCGGTTCGGCAAGTACGTCGTGCACGGTCACACGCCGGTGAAGCAGGCCGAGCTGCTGGAGAATCGCGCCAACATCGACACCGGCGCGTATGCCACCGGAAATCTGACGCTGCTGTCCATCCAGGGCAACAGCATGCTCGCAATCTAGCAGCCTGCGCCCGGCACTCTAATTGGTGGAGCTTGCGGGAGGCTTGTGTTCCGGAAAGCGGCTCAGCACCGCCGCCTTCAGGAACTTGAAATGCGCGATCGAAGCGCCGAGCTCCTTGAGCCGGCGCTGGCCGTTCAGGATTTCCTTGTCGAACAAATCCTGGTGATGGTTGTCGAGCGCCTCGCGCTCGAGATATTCGTCGTCGCCGTTGCCGATGGTCACCGCCGCACGCGCCAGCACGTCCTCGACCCGGCGGTTCAAGCCCGACTGTTCCCGCTCCGCCGCGTGGAGCGCATCCTCGATCGCGGTCATGATGGCTTCGATCCGCGTGCGGTCGGTTTCGGCGTCTCGCTCGGGCGAGCGCGCCCGGAAGGTCTGCTCTCCTCCGAAACGGTCCTTCAGGAAGTTATGGGTGCGGGCCCGCAAGAAGAGCTGAAACATGCGTGCATTTTCCGGTTCGAGGCGCCAGACCAGAAAATGGGTCCGGGATGGTTAATAAAGGTTGAATCCTTCGCGCCGTTCGGTGCGGCTTTGCGCCATCCAGGCCTTCCAGGCGCCCTCGTGCTTCTCATAGAGCTCGAGCCGGCGCCGCTCACCGGCATCCGGCCACATATCACCGCCACCGGACGCCAGCTGCACCCGGCCCGGCGCCTGTCCGCTGTCGAGCCGCTCGAACTCGAACGTCTCCTCGGGCGTCAGGCCAATCAGGACGCGCCGGCCTCCCGCATCGACGAAATACCGCCGCGGCGCGGTGTCCGTCGAACCGGTGAAGGCGTCTAGCCGCGTTCCCGTCATCATCCACTCCCCTGCCGCGATACAAGCCGGCGCGCCGGTTGCAAACCATCGAAATGCACGCAGCGCCCCTCGCCGACGTGATGCGCCAGTCTCGTCTTCGAGTTGTGTCGAGATCATGATGAGCGGCGCTGATTTTCTTGCCACGCCCGAGATTTTTTGGGCAGCACCGTGCTTGCGAAGCGATCCGTCGCGCGCTCAGCTGAAGAACCAGAGGAACAACCTCACCAGCAACAGCGTGATGAAATACACCCATCCCGCCATCGCAATCAGCGCAACGCTGAAAAATGCGCCTTCGAATGCCCACTCTCTGATCTTCGTGAGGGGAAGTGCCGCTCGCGCTTTCTGAAGCATCTCGGTCTTCTGATTTGTTTGATTTGTTCGCGGTCGTTGGCGCGACCATAGCCGAACGAATTCGACGATCTCGTGACGTCTCGTCTGAGCGACGCGCAATGCTGCTCGTCGAGATTGAGTGCGGGAGGCATGCCGCCGCGATTGGATCGATTCTGGTTCGGCACGGTTGCGATCAGCCCGGCGCGATGATTCAATTCAAATCGACTCCGCGCCCCGCAAGCGCCGCCGGCCCGACAACGATTCTGCAATCGCGCCCAAGTGATCGTGGCGAGGCGATGTCCACGGATTTGTCGTCCGTCATTCACAGATGCGGCGGTTGGCGCGCCGGCTTCGACGGCCCCGGCTTCGCACAAGGGCTCGCGGCCCGATCGGCTTCGTCGCGGATCGGCGCCGCCGTGACCTCACGCCATGAATCGCGGCGATATCGAACGCGATCCCCGCCCGGCATCCTCGCCGAGGTTCGAGCTCCGTTGCCGCCTCGGATCAACCTCGGCGGGCGAAAACCCCGTGGTACTACGGAGCGCCGCGCGCCGATTTCGTCCTGGTAAGGTTGAGCGGTTAGCTTAATCCGCGGTGTTTGTTGCGAATGCCGAAGGATCGCATATCCATCTTCGCACCGGGCTCCCCCAAGCCCGGCCCCACCCAAGCAAAGCCGTCGAGCGAACGTGGGTCCGCTTGGCGGCTTTGTCGTTGTGTCGACGAGAGGATGAATTCGGTTATGGCGCGCAGGCCCTGGTCGTTCAAGGAAGACCGCCGGCTGATGGAATTGGCCAAGTCTTCGACATCGCTGGAAGAGGCGGCGAAACTTCTCGGTCGCTCGCCCGACGCGATCAAGCGCATGGCCTTGCGTCTCGGCTTGTCGCTGAAATCCAAGAGCACCAAGAAGAACTGACGCCCGCCGCGCCGGTCGCGCGCGACAGCTCATGGACGTGCGCGCCTCCCCGCATCAAGCGACGGAAGGCCGCCAAACGACGCAAGCCCAAATACCTTCAGCACACTCGATCTCTCCGCGCCGGGATGTTAAGCTGCCCAGCGACGACAATTGAGCGTCGTCCTTTTTTCGGCGGAGAATGATCGCGCGACCGGCTGCGATATCCGCTCGATCGTTTGTTGGAGGAATGCACCATGTTGTCCCGCGCACTCGCCGTCGCCCTGCTCCTGGCTCTGCCTTCCATGGCGTCGGCGCAAGTCCCCGTGCGGTTCGGATTTCCGAACGGTGCGCCGTGGTGCGCCTTTGGCTTCGATTGCAGATTCCTGAACTACCGGGAATGCGCGGACTGGATCTATGATCCGGCGCGGAACTGCCTCAAGAATCCGTACTTCGCGGCCCACTACCCGACCAATGTCGACAAGGGCTGGTCCTACAATCGACGCTGAACGTCACGTCCCGCGAACGACTTTGTCACGCTCGGGCGCATAGCTTTGCGCCTGAGCCTGCTCATCGGTGACTCCTGTCAAGGTGGGACGATCGCCTGCCCGCTCCGCAAAGGCGGAACTCTCGGCCGCGCCCTGCATTGTTTCCATGAGAAATGCGGGAAGCGGAGGCCGTCGTGGCAAACTCCTTCCTTGTTGTGATGTCGATCTGGTTCGGCATCAACATCTTGTTCGCGGCAGTTCGGCTGTGGGTCACCAGGCCGAAGAACCGGCGGATCGACGCCCGCTCCGGCCAACTCAGAACAGCCTGCGTGAAATCGCGGCAGCACGCGTGATGTGATCCAGACCGTCGTCGCAATGGATCGTCATCGCCGATCGGCGATTTGCCCGTGAACCCCGGTCCATGCGCTGAAGGTTCGTGAACTTTAACGATGTTCTTGGCTTTCGAAAGCGGCTGGCCGGCGGAGCCGTTATGCTGGCGCCATGCGCCGCAACCATCTCATCGCAGCCGCGGGAATCTGCCTCGCACTCATCATCTACGCCACTCTCGCCAAGCTCGCAGGCAGGCCGGTGCTCATGGGCCACGCGGAGGCCTATTGGGTCGTCGTCATCGAGCGCTTCAGCGCCTATGGCCTGTTGGGCTTCCTTCTGTCCTTCCTGTTGCCCGGGCGGTTCAAGCTGGCTTGCATGTTCGTGGTGGCCGTCGCGATTGGACTCGAGGTGCTGCAGGCGGTAACGCCGGATCGCGATCCGCGGCTCACAGATGTGCTGCAGAAGGCCGCCGGCGGCACCGTCGGCGTCCTTCTGGCCCAAACCATCCTGGCTTTCCTGCCGCGGCCGCCATCCTAGTCGTGCAGGTGGCGCAGCGGAGTTACGCCACGCCGCGCCTGAGGCTCTCGTGCTCGGTCGCGAGAACGCCGGACATCTGCCGATGGGTCTCGCGCAGCGCTGCGATCGCATCGTCGAGCGCGACGTCGGCTTCGCGAATGGTCTCGAAGAACCGGCCCATCAATGCCGGGCTCAGCTTGACGCGCGTGTTCCCATCACGGCTCTTGCGGCGATCGAGCGACAGATGCAGCGCCTGCAGCCGTGCTTCGGCAGCGCTGCAGCCGTTGAGTGTCGCGAGCTCGTCGTATGTCATCCAGATTTGAGGCATGTCCCTGTCCGCCTTTTGTTATGGGCCTCAACCTAGAGGTCACCTCTAAAAGCAGGGTTGCTGCAGTGCAGTCCCGCGATGTTTTCGCGACAACAGCGTCAATGCAAAGCTAAGACGCCGGCGCCTCAGGACAGCGGAGGAGCCTTGGTCGGTGTGAACGGATGGCGCGGCCGGGTCCGGCTGTCGAGGCCCTTCGGCAATTTGTCGGCGTTGAGCCTGACCACCGCACAGCGCCCGTCGGAGGCCGGCGCATCCTCCTGGCTGTAGATCAGCGTCGCCTCGAACTTCACGTCGGGTGCTTCCCTGGCCGTTCCCGTGCAGGTCGCCAGCAGGCCGTTGCATACGCCCGAGAGGTCGACCTCGACCCGGTCCGGCCCGAACACGTTCGGCGGACCATCGGAGTGCCGGTTCACGGTCAAGACCGCCGAGAAGTGCTTCTCCTCGACACGATACGAGCCGCCATAGGTGAAGAAGCTGTCGCTGCCCGAAATCCGGCCCCCGGCGAGATCCACCACGCCAGTGCCCTGGCCACGCGCGGTCCTGAACCAGGCAGCGTATTTGCCGTCTTTCAACATACGAAATTTCTCGACGCGAAGTTGACGGACTATTTGCGACCAACTCTGGGGCGCGACAATGGCCAACCCACCAGCGCTGTCGGCAAGGTTAACGTCCCGAAAACCCGATCCATCGAATTGCGGTAGAGGCGCGCGCGGTGACGCGGGCGCGGACGTCAAAACAATTCTATGCCGTCATCGGCGGCCTCGACCGCCTCGACGCGCCGCGTGGCGGCGATCGATGCAAGTCCGAGCGTCTGCAGGAATTCGCGGTGGACGTCCCGCTCGCGCTCCATCGTGTAGCGCGTGAAGAGATCGTCGAGCATGGCCTCGTCCTGCGCTTGCGGCTGCGGCCGCTGTACGCCCGCGCTCGCGGTCTCGAGGCGCGCCGCAACAGCAGGCAGGGCCGCAGAGCCTTCGCCCAGCGTGATCATCAGGCCTTGTGCCGAATTCATCAGGCCTTCGAATTCGGCGCCCTCGTCGACGAGCCGGCTCATCAGCTTGTCGAGCCGTTCGTTGCCCGCCTCGACCTCGCGCAGCGCCTGGAGGATCTGCGGCTCGAGCTTGGCAAGCTGCGTGGGATCGCCCTGCACGCGCAGCTCCTTCAGCTCCCTGGCCGAACGTTCGATACCGTCGAGCACGGGTCGCAACCGCGCCGCCCCCGCCGAGACCTGGTCCGCGGTCGCCTTGAGCTCGTTGGCGATCACGACGAAGGCGCTGCCGCGGCTGCCGAGATGGCTGGCCTTCAAGCCGGCATTCATTCCGATCAGGGTGATGTCGACGGTGGCCTCGGCAAGGCCCGATATCGCCTGGCGAAACTTCGCCAGCGTGTCCTCGACGATCGCGAGCGCCTCGTCCACGGAGCGGCCCGCGCCCTCGCAAGTGGAGATCAATGTCGAGGCATGCGCCAGCGTCTGCTTGATGCGCGCCAGGAACGACGACGAGCCGCCATCCTCACCGCCGTACAGCGTGCGGCCATGGCCGACGACGCTGCCGGCATCGTGCAGGATGGCCGTCAGCGCCCGGACGATCTGTCCGATATCGCCACCGAACTCGCGCTGGGCGTCCCTGAGCAGGGCCGCCTGCAACTGGCAGATCGCGCGCATGCCGTCGTCGCTGGCGACCGGTTCGGGAACGAGGCTCGGCGATGACCCGGACGCAAGGCCGAGGCCGTGACAGACGTGCTCGAGGCGTTGGCGCGTGCTGTCGCCGGCCTGCAGCGAGATGATCGCGCTGCCGACCGCCTCGGCGATCTTTTTGGTGCTGGTGCCCGCGAGGTCGGCGAGTTGGCTGCTCTTGCTGCGCTGGTCCCGTAGCCCGCCATAGGCCGCGCCGAGCTCGGCGCTCTCCGATACGAGTTGATTCCGGTACCGGCTCTCGAACTCCTTCTGCCGGGTGGAGGCGGTGGCGACGGCTTCCGACAGACGTTGCTGGTCTTTTCCGCACTCCTCGAGCGAGCGCTGCACGGCCTTTCCGAGGTCATAGGCTTCCTGCGTGAAGGCGAGAAAGCCCTCGCGGTCACCATCGAGCGAAGCCGCCTCGATCCGCGCACTCCGCGCGATGATGGTGATCATCTGGATGTGCTTGAACAACGGCTTCAACAGCGAGGACGCCTCTGCCGTACTCGCGCCGATCGTCGCGAGCAGGGCGCTCTCGGCCGGCAGCGCCTGCGCCAGCTCGCTGAGCCGGGCGGCGATCTCCTGCAATGCCGTCGCGGCACCCTCGATCTCGGCGCCGGAGAGTTCCCCGGACAGTGTCGCGAGACCCTGGTTCAGCTCCTTGAAGATGATGTGGCCGCGGCCGAGCTCGTGACCGACCCGCGCGAAGACGTCCTCGATGCGCGACGAGACGTCCTCGATCGCGGCGATCGCTTCCGTGAGCGTGTGGGGTGGAATGGCGGACATTGCGGTCAACCTGCCATCACGGCATGTCCGGCCTGGTACCAGGCCATGATCTCGCGCGGGATATTGTGCAGCGACACGACCTTCTCGACGCCGCCATGCGCGATGGCTTCCTTGGGCATGCCGAACACCACGCAGCTCTCTTCGTCCTGCGCCCGTGTCGAGGCGCCGAGCTTGCGCATCTCCAGCATGCCGCGCGCGCCGTCGTCGCCCATTCCGGTCATGATGACGCCGAGGGCATTGGCGCCGGCATGCTGGGCCGCGGAGCGGAACAGCACGTCGACGGACGGGCGATGCCGCGACACCGGCGGGCCGTCCTTGATCGCGATCTGGTAGCGCAGGCCGATGCGCTGGAGCAGCATGTGGCGGGCACCCGGCGCGATATAGGCACAACCCGGCAGCACCGGCTCGCCGTCCTCGGCTTCCTTGACCCGGATCTGGCAGACGCTGTCGAGACGCCTGGCAAAGGCCGCGGTAAAGCCCGCCGGCATGTGCTGGACGATCACGATGGGAGGGCAATGCGGCGGCAGCATCTCGAGGACGTCGTTGAGCGCTTCGGTCCCGCCCGTCGACGCGCCGATGCACACGATGCGTTCCGTCGTCGGCCGGACCTTGCCCTGCACCGGCGGCGGGATGATGGCGTCGGCCGTCAGCTTCTTCTCGACCACGCGGCGCTCCGAGCGCGGACGGACCCGCGCGCGAGCCGCCGACTTCACTGCCTCTCGCAGCCGCGTCGAGCATTCGAGCAGCGCCTGGCGCGTGTCGATCTTCGGCTTCGGCACGATGTCGACCGCGCCCGCCTCGAACGCCTCGAACATCACGTTGGAGCCTTCCTCGGTGAGCGAGGAGCAGATGATCACCGGGATCGGGCGTTGCGCCATGATCTTGCGCAGGAACGTCATACCGTCCATGCGCGGCATTTCGAGATCGAGAATGATGACATGGGGCAGCTCCTTCTCGAGGCGCCGGGCCGCGACGAAGGGATCGGAGGCGGTCGCCATCACCTCGATATCGGGATCTTCACAGAGGATCGTCTGAAGGATTTGGCGCACCGACGCCGAATCGTCCACGATCAGAACGCGAACTTTCTCCCTCGGCATTGTGGTTGCGCTCCGGCTAGACTTGGAAAATGGTTGGCTGAACTTGCTTCAAGCCCGGCACTGCACTGTGAATCATCGATTCCGAATGTCCGACCAGCAGATAGCCGCCCGGCCGCAAATGGTTGCACAATTGCTCGATCACCTTGCGCTGCGTCTCGCGCTCGAAATAGATCAGGACGTTGCGGCAGAAGATGATGTCGACATCGCGATCGACGGGATAGGACGCATCCATGAGGTTCATCCGCATGAAATGCGTCATGCGCCTGAGCTCCGGCACCACCCGCACCTCGCCGCGCGACTTGTCCCGCGACGAGAGGAAATATCGTTTCACGAAGTTCTCAGGCACCGGCGCGAGCACGTCCCGGGTGTAGATCGCGGTCTTGGCGAGGCGCAGCACCGCGGTCGATATGTCGGTCCCGAGGATGCGATACTGGAAGCGCGAGCCGTTCCGCGTCATGTCGTCCAGCACCATCGCGGTCGTGTAGGCTTCCATGCCGGTGGAGCTCGCCGAGCTCCAGATCTTCAGGTTCGCGTTCCTGCGGCCATGCGATTTGAGCAAAGCGGGAACGGCGACGTCCCGCATGAAGGTGAAGTGCTGGGGCTCGCGGAAGAAGTCGGTCTTGTTGGTCGTCACCACATCGATCAGATGGGTGAGCTCGGTGTCGAAATGGTCGGCCTCGAACAGGTTGTCGACATATTCGTTGAGGTCGGAGAAGTTCAGCGCGCGCACGCGCTTGTGCAGCCGTCCCTCCAGCATCAGCCGCTTGCCCTGCGGCAGCTTGATGCCGACCTGGCCCTCGATCAATTCGGCGATGGTCCGGAAGTGGCGGTCCGACAGATGCACGGCCGTGTCCTGCACGGCGGGCATCATGGCCGCATGCCCCGGTCCAGGATGGCCGCCTGCACTGAATGTCGGGCCGAACGGGCCATCTCGAATCCTACACGTCTACGCAATGACTGACGACAGATCGGCCCCCATTGGGGGCCGATCCCACGAAGAAACTCAGCGCTGGAATTCGGCGTCGCGGTCGTCCTCGCCGTCGTTCATGTCGAAGGCGAAGCCGCCGCCACCGGCAGCCTTCACGGCGCGCGCGGGCCTCGCCATCGGCTTCTTGGCCGGACGCTCGGCCGCCGCCATGGTCGCCGCCTTGGCGCGCAACTGGGTCACCGCCCGGTCGATCGGCGCGGCATGGCCCTTTCCGCCCTGCTCGATCCGGAAATAGGCGATGGTGGACTGCAGCTGCTCGGCCTGGGAGGCAAGCTCCTCCGAAGTCGAGGACACCTGCTCGGAGGCGCTGGCATTCTGCTGGCCGACCTTGTCGAGCTGCTGGATCGCCTGATTGATCTGCGCCGAGCCGACGTCCTGCTCGCGGCAGGCCGCCGTGATTTCCTCGACCAGCTCCGCGGTCTTCTTGATGTCAGGAACGAGCTTGGCGAGCATGGCGCCAGCCTCCTGCGCCACCTTGACCGTGTCGGTCGAGAGCGTGCCGATCTCGGCCGCGGCCGCCTGGCTGCGCTCGGCAAGCTTGCGCACTTCGGACGCGACCACCGCAAAGCCCTTGCCGTGCTCGCCGGCGCGCGCGGCCTCGACTGCCGCGTTGAGCGCGAGCAGATCGGTCTGGCGCGCGATCTCCTGAACGATCGTGATCTTCTCGGCAATGGTCTGCATCGCATTCACGGCGCGGCCGACGGCTGCGCCGCTGGCCTCGGCGTCCTTGGCGGACTGTGCGGCGATCTTCTCGGTCTGGTTGGCGTTGTCGGCGTTCTGCTTCACGTTCGAGGCCATCTCCTCCATCGAGGACGAGGCCTCCTCCGCGGACGAGGCCTGCTCGGTCGCACCCTGCGAGAGCTGCTCGGCGCTGGCGGAGAGCTCCTGGCTGCCGGCGGAGACGTTCTGCGCCGCGGTGAGGGCTTCCGACACGATCTGCCGGAGCTTCTCCACCATGCGCTCGAGCGCGAGGCCGAGCGTGTCCTTGTCCGACAGGGGCTTCGCTTCGACCATGAGGTTGCCCTGCGCGATCTCGTTGGCGAGCGCGGCCGTCGCATTCAGGTTCACCGTCATCGCGTTCAGCGACTTGATGAGGTCGCCGATCTCGTCGTTACTGGAGGACTCGATCTTGTGGCTGAGATCGCCGATCGCGACCGCGTCGGCAAGTCCAACGGCTTGCGCCAGCGCCCGGCTGATGTTCATCGCAATCCAGGTCGCGGCGACGGCAGCAATCAGCAGCGAGGCGATGACCAGGCTCATCAGTATCAGTTCGGCGCGGGCGCCGTCCTGCTTGGCCTGTTCGGCCTGCTCGGCCATGTTCTTCTTGACGTTCTTGATATAGGCGTCGGCCGCTTCCAGCGTGTCCGCAACGACCTTGCGGCCGTCATGCATGGACCGGTCAAGCGCCTTCGGCTTGTCGGTCTTCGCAAGCTGGACCGTCTCGTCCTGATAGGCGTTCAGCTTGGCGAACGCGACGTTGAAGGCCTCCATCAGCTTCTTTCCGCCTTCGCTGGCCGCGGCGTAGATCTCGTCCTTCGACTTGGCGACCGCTTCGCGGTTCTTGATCAGGTCGAGCCGGAACTGCTCGTGCTCTGCGTCGGACACCGCGAGGATCGAGTTCTTCTCGGCGCGCACCAGGAAGAGAATGCCTTCCTTCAGCTCGGCAGCCTTCTCCATGCGGCCCGCGCGGGCGACCAGAACCTCGGTGGTGCCGACCATGTCGGCCAGCTTCAGGTAGCCGACCGCACCGGCGATCATGGAGAGCAGGATGACGATGCCGAAGGCGCTGGCAAGCTTGGCTTTGACGGTGAATCTCATTGTTAGGCTCGTTGGTTCGAATTGAGGTGCTTACGCTTGACCACGCTTCACTCTTGCAAACTCAGGCGGCGCGAGGCGCATCGGCGCCGGCATCGCGCCCATCCGGGATCCTGTCATTCGCCATCAGCTTGGCGAGGTCGAAGATGACGACGAATTTTTCGCCCTTGCGGCCAATGCCGGCGGCGTAGTCGGACTGCCACGTCCCGCCGACCTCGGGGATCGGCTCGATCGCCTGCTCGTCGATATCGGTCACCTCGAACACGCAGTCGGCGACGAAGCCGACGCCGACCAGGCGGTCCTTCATCGGCACGTCGAGGATGATGATGCGGGTGGCTTCAGTGGCCCCGACACTGGGCAGGCCGAGCTTGGTCCGGAGGTCGACGATGGGATAGCCACTGCCGCGCACGTCGATCATGCCGAGCAGGAAGTTCGGCGCATGCGGAAGCCGCGAGATTGGCCGCATGTCCAGGATTTCGCGGACGTTGCGGATGCTGATGCCGAACGTCTCGCCGGCGAGCCCGAGCGTCAGATATTGCGAGGTTGCGGCCATATGATGCAGTCCAGGGGTCCGAAGGTTTTAAAAACGAGTACGGTCCGGCGCGAGCCGGACCGGTTGATCAGCGTTGGAACTCGGCGTCGCGGTCGTCTTCGCCGTCATGCATATCGAAGGCGAAACCGCCGCCGCCCGCGACTTTCATCGCACGGGCCGGTTTGCGGACGGGCGCGGGCTTCTTCGCACCGCGATCCGCTGCCGCCATGTGCGCCGCCTTGGCGCGCAGCTGGGTGACGGCGCGATCGATCGGCGCGGGTGCGGCGCTCTCGCTACGCCCGGCATGCTCGATGCGGAAGAACGAGATGGTCGATTGGAGCTGCTCGGCCTGCGAAGCGAGCTCCTCCGAGGTCGACGACACCTGCTCGGAGGCGCTGGCGTTCTGCTGGCCGACCTTGTCGAGCTGCTGGATCGCCTGGTTGATCTGCGCCGAGCCGACATCCTGCTCGCGGCAGGCCGCAGTGATCTCCTGGACCAGTGCGGCGGTCTTCTTGATGTCGGGCACCAGCTTGGACAGCATGTGGCCTGCTTCCTGCGCGACCTTCACGCTCTCCGTCGACAGCGTGCCGATGTCGGCAGCCGCGGCCTGGCTGCGCTCGGCGAGCTTGCGCACTTCGGAAGCGACCACCGCAAACCCCTTGCCGTGCTCGCCGGCGCGCGCGGCCTCGACCGCCGCGTTGAGCGCGAGCAGATCGGTCTGGCGCGCGATCTCCTGCACGATGGTGATCTTCTCCGCGATGGTCTGCATCGCCTCGACGGCGCGGCCGACGGCGAGGCCGCTGGCCTCGGCATCCTTGGCCGACTGCGCCGCGATCTTTTCGGTCTGGTTGGCGTTGTCGGCGTTCTGCTTCACGTTCGACGCCATCTCCTCCATCGAGGAGGAGGCTTCCTCGGCGGACGAAGCCTGCTCGGTCGCGCCCTGCGAGAGCTGCTCGGCGCTGGCGGAGAGTTCCTGGCTGCCGGCGGAGACGTTCTGCGCCGCGGTCAAGGCCTCCTGAACGATCTGCTGGAGCCTTTCGACCATCATGTTCAGCGATTTGATGAGATCGCCGATCTCGTCATTGCTCGCTGAGGGGATGGTCTGGCTGAGATCGCCGGTGGCCACTGCGCCGGCAAGCCCGACGGCGCGGCCGAGCGAACGGCTGATCGAGATCGAAATCCATAACGCGGCACCGATCGCGACCATCAGCGACACACCGAGAAGCGTCATCAGCAGGAACTGCGCCTGGTGTCCCTCTTGCTTGGATTGGACGGCCTGCTCTGCGAGCTGTTTCTTGGTGTTGGTGACGTAGGCGCCCATGGATTCCATCGCATCCGCAACGACCTTACGGCCGTCGCCCATCGAGCGTTCAACAGCCTTCGCCTTGTCGGTTTTTGCCAGCCTGAACGTCTCTTCCTGGTACGCATTCATCTTTGCGTATGCCACCGCGAAGCCGTCGAGCAGCTTCCTGCCGGCTTCGCTCGCCAACGCGTAGACCTCATCCTTGGTCTTCGTTGCTTCCTCGCGAAGCTTGGCGGCATCGGCGGCAAACTGTTCGGCTTGGGCTTCCGTTCCGAGAATTGAGTTCTTCTCCGCCCGGAGCTGAAGCAGAATGTTCTTCTCGATCTGCGTCGCCTTCTCCATCCGAGTTGAGCGCAGTACCATGCTGTCAGCGGTCGCCATCATGTCGCCGAGCTTCATGTAGGCGACGCCGCCGGCGACCATGGACAGAACAATGACCAGGCCGAACGCACTGGCAAGCTTTGCTTTGACCGTAAATCTCATTTCCAGCCCCTGACCCCAGTCCAAGTCCCGCCCACGGGACCTCATTTCAATTCAGAATGCGTTCCATGTTCGGAACGATGACGAACTCTTCACGCCATTTGGCGATGCAGCGAATGAACTCCGGCTTCCAGTGCATGCCGACGCGCGGTGTCTGCTGCACGTCGGTCTGCGAAATCTCGGTGACCTCGTAGACCTTGTCGGCGGTGACGCCGACCAGAACAGGCTCGCCGTCGAGCTCGAGCTCGATGACGACAATGCGCGTGTCGGCGGAGTCGTCGAGCTGCGGCATGCCGAAGCGGATGCGCAAATCCGCCAGCGGAATGACGTTGCCACGCACGTTGATCACGCTGGGAACGAAGGCCCGGGCGCCGGCGACCTTGGTCACGGGGACGGGATCGATGATCTCGCGCACGAGGCCGGCGTCGAGCGCGAACTTCTCCTCGCCGAGCCCGATCATCACGACCTGCATCGCACCCGTCCGATGCTCTCCGGCCAAGCTATCGTTCATCACGCCGCCTCGCTGATGTGCTGCTTCTCGACCTTCGACTGCGCCAGCGTGACGAGCTGGGCGACGTCGAGGATCAAGGCCGCCGTGCCGTCACCGAGGATCGTCGCGCCGGAGAAGATCGTGACGTCGGAATGCAGCTTGGAGAGCGACTTGATCACGGTCTGGTGGTTGCCGATGATCTGGTCGGCGACGAGACCGACGCGGGTCTCGCCGGTCGAGATGATGATCGTCTTCTGGTGCTTGTCGGGCGAACCGGAGGCCGTCAGAAGCTCACGCAGGCGCAGGAACGGCACGAGGTTGCCGCGAACATTGAGGAAGTTGCGGCCGCGCGAGCGCTCGTCCTCGGCCGTCAGCTCGACGCATTCCTCCACCGCCGACAGCGGAATGATGTAGCGGCCCTCGCCGACGCGGATCAGGAGGCCTTCGATGATCGCGAGCGTCAACGGCAGGCGTAGCGTCACGGTCGTGCCCTGGCCCGGCCTGGTCGACAGGTCGATCGAGCCGCGCATGTTCTCGATGGTGCGCTTGACCACGTCCATGCCGACGCCCCGGCCCGACAGCGCCGAGATCGTCTGCGCGGTCGAGAAGCCCGGGTGGAACAGGAACTGGTGGATCTCGTGATCGCTCAGCACGGCACCGGCGGCGATCAGGCCCTGCTCTTCCGCCTTGGCACGGATGCGCGCAGTGTTGAGGCCGCCGCCATTGTCCTTCACGGTGACGAGCACCTGCGCGCCGGAATGAACGGCGGCGAGCTCGATCCGGCCCTGCTCGGTCTTGCCGTTGGCAGCGCGGGTTGCGGTGTCCTCGATGCCGTGGTCGATGGCGTTGCGGATCAAATGCACCAGGGGATCGGCGAGGCACTCGATCATGGTCTTGTCGAGCTCGGTATCCTCGCCCGAGGTGACGAACTCGACCGGCTTCGACAGATCGCGCGACAGGTCGTGCACGAGGCGACGGAAGCGGCCGAACAGCGAGCCGATCGGCACCATGCGGGCGCCCATCGTGGTGTCGCGCAAAGAAGAAGCGAGGCGCTCGATCTCCTCGGCGATCATCTTGATCGAGAGATCGGAGCCGGAGGCGGCGAGCTGGCTCAGCCGCGCCTGGGCAATGACGAGCTCGCCGACCCGGTCCATCAGCTCGTCGAGGCGCTCGGCCTGGACGCGGACGGTGGCGATGCCGCGCTCTTCGCGCTTGGCCTCGGGCTTCGGCTCCGGCCTGGCTTCGGGTTTCGGCTCCGCCTTCGCGACCGGCTGTTCGGCGACCGGCGCCGCAACAACCTCGATCGCGGGCACAGGCATCTCGGCCACCGGGGCCGGCTCCTCGTCGAGCAGCTGGAATAGCGGTAACGGCGCGAGCGCTTCGACCTGCTCGAGCGGCGAAAGCGTCAGCTTCATCTCGTCCTGGACGAACATGAAGACGTCGTCGATCGCGTCCTTGTCGCAGGCCGCGTGCAGCTTGACGTCCCATTTCAGATAGCAGTCTTCCGGCTCCATCTCGTCGAGGAACGGGATGCCGTCGGTAACAGGCACGACGAAGCAGGGGCCGAGCTTGCAGAGATCTTCCAGCAGATCGAGCGGGTTCGAGCCGTTGCGCAGGATGTGCGATTCGAATTCCAGATAAAGATGCCAGCCGGCCTGCTTGCTCTCGGCCGGCGCCAGCGGTGGCGCTTCCGCGATCGCGGCAACCGGAGCTGCGGGCTGATCCGCCGACACGAAGCGCCTGAGGTCGTCGAGGATGGCTTCGCCTATGATATCGTCGGTCGACTGGGGATCCTCGATCAGCGCGCGGATGTAATCCTTGGCGGCGAGCGCGACCGAGATCAGCTCCTGCGTCGGCTTGATCTCGCCCTTGCGGACGCGATCGAAGGCGGTCTCGAATTCGTGGGTGAAGGAGGCGACCTTGTCGAAGCCGAACATGGCGCCCGAACCCTTGATCGTATGCAGGGCGCGGAAGGCGGAATCGACCAACTCGCGGTCGTCGGGACGCTGACCGAGATCGAGCAGGGCCCCTTCCAGGACCTCGAACAGCTCGCTGGCTTCCTGGCGGAAGACCTCGGTCGGGTCCATCGCGCTCATGCGCGCACCAGCTTGCCGACGACGGCGAGCAACTGCTCCGGCTTGAAAGGTTTGGTGATCCAGCCGGTGGCGCCGGCGCTCTTGGCTTCCTGCTTCACCGCATCGTTGGATTCGGTGGTCAGGAACACGATGGGCATGCCGACGGCGCTCGGCAGCTTGCGCAGCGCCCGGATCAGCTCGAGCCCGTTCATGACGGGCATGTTGAGGTCGGTGATGACGAGATCGAGCTTGCTGGCCTGGGCCTTGGCGAGCCCTTGCGCGCCGTCACCGGCTTCGATGACGCTGTGACCGGCCGGCTCGAGCACGACCTTGATCATCTGCCGAATGCTGGGGGAATCGTCGACCGTGAGAATCGTGGCCATCAGGCGCCATCTTTCTTTTGCGGGAAATGCTGATCGATCATCGCCTCGCTGGCGAAGCCGGCGCGGCGCAAGGTATTGCGCAGAGACTGGGAGAATGAGGTGAGCACCACCGGGCGGCCCTGGGCCTCGCCTGTCTTGGCGGTGGACAGCAGAAGCTGGATCGAGGTCACGTCAGCCTTGTCGACGCTGGAACAATCGATCTCGAGCCGCTCCTGGCGGCCGAACGCCTCGCGAATGAGGTCATAGACGTTACGAATGGCCGCGATGCTGCAATCGGCGGGCAACCGCAGCGACCATTTCGGCTCCGTCGGATTGAGCGCCATCGCTACCCCGCCTTTGCAAAATTCCGATACACGTTTGACGTGAATCGAATGAGCAAACCCCTAACGAAGGACTCCGTACAACTACGGGTCACAATTCGAAGAACTTCGCGCATGCATGCAGACGTGCATGGCCCGCTCAAATCTCATGCGCCGCGCGCAGTCATGAGGCAGCTTGCCGCCGGCGAAACGTTTGCTTCGCGTTAAATCGCAAAGGCTAGTTGTTGAGGTCATGCCTCGCCATCCGAACAAGCCCGGCCGCCGATGCTGACCCAAGCGCTTCTGGTTGACGACAGTCGCTCCGTCCTCAACTTCCTGAAACGGCACATCGAGGCCGAAGGTCTGGTCGAGGCCACCACCTTCCTCGATCCCGTGGACGCGCTGGTCTGCGCGCGGGAGCGCGTGTTCGACCTCGTGCTGGTCGATTACGAGATGCCGCACATGGACGGCATCAGCTTCATCCGCACGCTCCGCACTCTCCCCGGCTGCGCCGACATTCCGATCGCGATGATCACGTCGCGGCAGACCGACGACGTGAAGATGGAAGCGCTGCAGGCGGGTGCAACCGATTTCCTGCCCAAGGCGCCGCAGAGCGTCGAGATGACGGTTCGCCTGCGGAATTTGATTCAGCTTGGTGCAGCCGTGCGCAAGCTCAATGACCGCGCCGCGCATCTGGCCAGCGAAGTCGCAGCCGCGACACAAAAGCTCGGCGAGCGCGAGGAGGAGATCATTCTGCGGCTCGCGCTCGCGGTCGAATATCGCGACAACGATACCGGCGAGCACACGCTGCGGGTCGCCCGCTACAGCCGCATCATCGCCGAGCAGCTCGGCCTGCCGGCCCGGCTCTGCCGCGACATCTATCTTGCCGCGCCCCTGCATGACGTCGGCAAGGTCGCCATTCCCGACAAGATCCTGCTCAAGGCCGGCAAGCTGACCGACGAGGAGATGGCGGTGATCCGCACCCACGCCAGGATCGGCGAACGGATCCTGGCGGACTCCAGCTGCGAGCTGATCCAGCTCGGCGCACAAATTGCCGCAGGCCATCACGAGCGCTGGGACGGCGCGGGCTATCCGAACGGCCTCAAGACGGACGAGATCCCGGTTCCCGCACGCGTGGTCGCGGTCGCCGACGTGTTCGACGCGCTGACGACGCGGCGGCCATATAAGGAGCCGATGCCGCTCGAGATGGCGCGCAACTACCTGATCGAGAACGCGGGACGGCAGTTCGATCCCGCCTGCGTCGAGGCCTTTCTGTCGCGCTGGGACGAGGTCGTGAAGATCGCCGCCGGGCAGCACGCGACGCCATTCCAGAAGACCGAGGCCCCGCTCGTTCCCATGAAAGAGAGCCCAGCGGAGAGCCGTCACACTGAAGACCGTTCGGCCGAGGCCGTCCCGGCCGGCTGACGTTATCCATCCCGGCAACAGCTTGCCGCGGCTCTGCTTTCTCCGGTCGCCGGGTTGAACCTGTTCCTGCTAGAGTGGCACCAACAATAAAGAGTGATTCCGGTCACATTTGCCTGGGCGCGCCGCTGCTAAGCATCGGATCAGGGCAGGACCGGCACAGCATCGGTCGAATTGGATGAGAATACCCATGAGAAGTCTGATCGGCGCCGTTGTCGGCGCGTTCTGTGTTGCGACCCCCGCGCTGGCGGAGACCCCGGCCGCGATCGTCGAGGACGTCCAGGGCAAAGTCGACGGCATCGCGTTCATGGACTACGTGGCGCCCGGTAAGATCATCAAGCTCGGGCCCAAGGCGAGCATCACGCTCAGCTATCTCAAGTCGTGCCAGCGCGAAACCATCAGCGAAGGCGTCGTGCTGGTCGGCGCCGAGCAGAGCACGGTGCAGCTCGGCGAGGTCAAGCGGGAAAAGGTCCCCTGCGATACCAATGCGGCAAAACTGTCCGAGCGCGAGGCCAACCAGAGTGCCGCGACCACCTTCCGCACGATGCGATCGGATGGCAAGGGCGCCCCGGCCAAGCTGCCGACGCTCTACGGCACCGCCCCGCTGGTGCAGGCCAAGAGCGGCAGCACGCTGGTGATCGAGCGCACCGATGGCAAGGAACCCACGATCAGCGTACCGCTGAAGAATGAGGTCATGGTTGGCGGCAAGTTCTATGACTTCGCCAAGGCCGGGAAGTCGCTGACCCCCGGCGGCAGCTATCTCGCCATCCTCGGCGCCAAGCGCTACGCCTTCCAGGTCGATGCCAGCGCCACGTCGTCGCCGACGCCGATCGTCGGCCGCCTGCTGCGGCTCGAATAGGCGGCCTAGCGAAGGCGCGATGCGGCGGATCGGCAGGCGGGACATCGTTGCGGCGATCCTGATCGCGCTCCTTGCGGGCGCGGTCTTCACGTCACCACCGCTTCAGACGCTGCAAGGTCTCTCTCTCGACATCCTCACGGCGCTGCGCGGCAAGATCCTTGGCGACCGCCGTGATCCCGCGACGTCGCCGGTCGTGGTGGTGGCGATCGACGGGGAGACCTACGACACCCCGCCCTTCAAGGGATCGCCGACCCAAACCTGGACGCGCGAGATCGGCCGCGTGCTCGGCAGCATCACCGAGGGCGGCGCCAAGGTGATCGGATTCGACGTCATCTTTCCGAGCTCGATCGAGCAATCGGAAATTCCCTTTGGCGATGCGTCGTTCGGCAGCCGTGTAAGGGGATTTGACCGGGACTATCTGATTGCGCTCAGGCGGCTCTCCGACGGCGGCAAGCTCGTGCTCGGCGAAATTCTGAGCAACGACCATCCCGACAGGCCCGATCGCGCACAGCAGGTCGCAGTGAAATCCAATATCCGCGCCCTCAACGTCCACACCGACAGTGACGACGTGATCCGGCGGATGCCGTTGAGCTTTTCCATCGAGGGCCAACCGGTACCTGCAATGGCCGTCGAACTCGCCGCGCGCGCACTCGGCGCCAAGCCTGAGACCGGGCCGGCCGGGGTGACAAACCTATCCGGCTACGCGATCCCGAGCGCGGTCCCCAACACGCTCACGCTCAATTTCCGCGGCATGGGCCGCGACGTCCCTACCTATTCCTTCGCGGATTTGCGCGCCTGTGTCGAGAAGGGAGACACCGACTTCTTCCGCCGCGCCTTCGACGGCAAGATCGTGCTGCTCGGCAGCATCCTCACCTTCGACGACCGCAAGCTCACCTCAATGCGCCTGGCTGCCGGACATGATGGAACACCCGGGCCGCGATGCGCCCTGCCCGCGCCTGCGAGCAGCGCGCAACAAGCCCGCAGCGCGGTCGCCGGCGTCTTCGTCCACGCCACAGTCGTGCGGAATCTGCTCGAGCATGATGCCGTCACCGAGCTCGGCTCTCCGTGGCGACCGATCCTCACAATTCTGTTCGCCGCCATCGTTGCTCTTGCCGCCTGTCTGCTTGCTCCGACCGGCGCAGCGATCACCTGGCTTTCGCTCACCATCGCCTACGCTGTTGTCGCCGTCAGCACATTCGCGCATGCCATCGCGCTTCCCTTGACCGAACCCGTGCTCGCCGGTCTCGCAGCGCTCGCCATGATGATCGGCTATCGCTTCGTGCTGGCCGATCGCGACGAGCGCTTCCTGCGCAAGAGTTTTGCGCTCTATCTCGCGCCCGAGGTGATCGAGACCATGGTCGCCTCCGGCAAGATGCCGGCGCTCGGCGGCGAGATGCGCAACGTCACCATGTTCTTCTCCGACCTCAGCGGCTTCTCCTCGATCGCGGAGACGATGACGCCGGGCGAGCTGGTCACGCTGATGAACGAATATCTCTCCGCCATGACCGACATCATCGAGGGCCATGGCGGCTACGTCGACAAATATATCGGCGATTCCATCGTCGCCATGTTCGGCGCACCCGCGAACGATCCTGCCCACGCCCGCAACGCCGTCCGCGCGGCGCTGAAATGCCATGAGAAGCTGGCGGAGCTCAATGCCGGCAATCCCGCCTTCGCCGGCCACGGCCTGTCGCACCGCATCGGGCTCAACAGCGGCGAAGCCGTGGTCGGCAATATCGGCTCCCGCCGCCGTTTCAACTACACCGTGATGAGCGACACCGTGAACGTCGCCTCAAGGCTCGAAGGTGCCAACAAATATTACGGCACCGCGATCATGGCCTCGGAAGCGACGGTCGCGCAGACCGGCGACATATTCGCCTGGCGCGAGCTGGATGCGATCAGGGTGATGGGCCGCGGCGAGGCGATCAGGGTGTTCGAGCCGCTGGCCGAGAGGGGCGCGGAGAGCGCGGAACAGGCGAAGGTGGCCGCGGCATATGCCGAAGGGCTGACATGCTGGCGGGCAAGGGAGTTTGCGAAGGCGGCCGATGCGTTCGACGGCGTAGCGAAGATCGATCCTGCGTCGGCCCTGTTCGCGAAACGAGCGAAAGTGCTAACGGAGAATCCGCCGCCGCCGGACTGGACACCGGTCAATACGCTGGAAGGAAAGTAGCGCCCTCTTCTTACCCTCCCCTGGAGGGACCCTGGAGGGGGAGGGTCGGCTCACATTGAGCGCAGCGAAGTGTGAGACGGGGTGGGGTGACGCTCTCTCCACCTCGAACGCTGCCCGCGTGGAGAGATCACCCCGCTCGCGCTTCGCGCGATCGACCTTCCCCTCCAGGGGAGGGTGAAGGTGCGACTGCCTAAAACGGCAGGCCCACATAGTTCTCCGCAAGCAACCGCTGGGCCGTCTCCGACGAGAGCAAATAGTCCAGCTCCGTCTGTTGCAGCCGGTCCTCATATTCGATCCGGTCGGGGAAACGATGCAGCATCATCGTCATCCACCAGGAGAAGCGCTGCGCCTTCCAGATCCGCGCCAGTGCCTTGGCGGAATAGCCTTTGAGGCCGGAATCGTCACCGCGCTGATAGTGCGCGAGCATGGCGTGGTAGAGGTAGTAGATGTCGGAGGCCGCACTGTTCAGTCCGCGCGCGCCGGTCGGCGGCACGATGTGCGCGGCATCTCCGGCGAGGAACAGGCGGCCATAGCTCATCGGCTCGGCGACGAAGCTGCGTAGTGGAGCGATGCTCTTCTCGATCGACGGCCCCGTGATCAGGCGGCCTGCGACGTCGTCCGGCAGACGGCGCTTCAGCTCGGCCCAGAACGCATCGTCGCTCCAGTCCTCCACCTTGTCGGTCAACGGCACCTGGATGTAGTAGCGGCTGAGCACCTGCGAACGCAGGGAGCAGAGCGCAAAGCCGCGCTCGTGCTTCACATAGATCAGCTCGGGCGACACCGGCTTCGTGCGCGACAGCACCCCGAGCCAGCCGAACGGATAAACCTTCTCGTATTCGCGCAGCACATCCTTCGGGATCGACTTGCGGCTGACGCCGTGGAAGCCGTCGGCGCCGACGACGTAGTCGCAATCGACGCGGATCGTCTCGCCGTTCGAGCGGTACGTCACGTAGGGCCGGTCCGAGGTCAGGTCGTGCGGCGTCACATCCTCGGCATTGTGCACGACCTTGCCGCCAAAGCGGTCGCGCGCCTCGTAGAGATCGCGCGTGAGCTCGGTCTGGCCGTAGACCAGCACCGAATTGCCGCCGGAATGCTTGTGCAGATCGATATGGGACAGCATGCCGTCATGGGCAATCTCGAACCCGTTGTGGATCTCGCCCTCGCGATCCATCCGCTCGCCGCATTGCGCCTCGCGCATCAGTTTTGCAAAACCGTGCTCGAGCACGCCGGCGCGGATCCGGGCGAGCACATGATCGCGGCTGTATTTCTCCAGCACGATCGTGTCGATGCCCTTCAAATGAAGGAGCTGGGACAGCAGCAGCCCGGACGGCCCACCGCCGATGATACAGACCTGAACTTTCATTTTTGCGTCCTCCCGTCGGCACTTTTTTGCAGATTTGGCGCTGCCAACCGATGGAGGGTTTCGCCATTGTCTTGTACTATTCGAACATGAGAAGCACCGCCCCTGCCCCGGCGATCCGGGTCTACAATCTGTTCGGTGAATCGGGCGATCTGCCCGACGTCGTGCATTGCGAGACCATTGCGTCCCGCTCTGTGCTGCATGACTGGACGCTGGCGGTGCACCGCCATGCCCGGCTGCACCAGGTGCTGCTGATCGAGCGCGGCGGCGGCGAGGCGACGCTCGACGGCCGGGTCGTGCCCTTGAAGCCGATGCAGATCGTCAACGTGCCGGTCGGACACGTCCACGGCTTCCGCTTCGAGCCGGATACCCAGGGCTGGGTATTGACCATCGCCGCCGAGATCCTGGACGAGGCGCTGCTCGCGGCCGAAGGCCTGCGCGGAGTCCTGTCGCAATCGGGCGTGGTGCGCGGCACGCCGCAGATCCGGGCCACCATGAAGCAGATCTTCGCCGAGCACGCGGGACGCGACTACGGCCGCGCCCATGTGCTGCGTGCATTGTCCGCAGCCATGATCGGTCTCGTGGCCCGCGCGCTCACCAGCGGGAGCGGCGGCAACGGCACGGCGGAAAGCGGCCTGTTCCGCCGCTTCGAGGCGCTGCTCGAACAGCATCATCTGGAGCGCTGGAGCGTTGCGGATTACGCGGACGCGCTGTCGATCACGCCGACCCATCTCAACCGCGTGACGCGGGCGGCAACGGGCGACACCGCCTCGCACCTGATCCTCAACCGGCTGATCCGCGAGGCGCGGCGCAACCTCGTCTACACCAACCTGCCGGTCTCGACGATCGCCTACGCGCTCGGCTTCGAGGACCCCGCCTATTTCAGCCGGGTCTATGCGGCCGCCACAGGACTGTCGCCGCGTGCCTTTCGCGCGCAGCTTCATGACGACGAAGGCTGACCCATCGGATGAAGGACCACGCGCGCTGATGGTCGGAGGCAACACTGCAAGCGCGCTGGTTGCCGGCGCGCCCCACTTACCTTCGTATATGGGGTGCTATCCTTTGGATAGAGGCCCTTAACCTCAGTACAATTGAGCAGGGAATGCGCTCGCCCTAGCGTGGCTGCATTCGGCGCCCTGGCGCTGGTGGCATTGGGACCTCCATAACCTCGGCGCAAGACGGCCACCCCTGTCCGGTCGTCTGCGCCGCTTTTTTAGCTGGCCATCGGCGCCTTCGGTGTTTTGCCGCCGATACACCGTGCCTTGGCGGCGAGACCGGCTGGCTTCGTGCGGAACTGGAGATTTGTGCATAATGTCTTCAATTGGGAAGATCGCACTCTTTATCGATGGCTCCAATCTCTATGCCACCTCCAAGGCGCTCGGCTTCGACATCGACTACAGGCGCCTGCTCAGCGAGTTTCAAAGCCGGGGCACGCTGCTGCGCGCCTTCTACTACACGACCGTCGTCGAGGATCAGGAGTTCTCGTCAATTCGTCCGTTGATCGATTGGCTCGATTACAACGGATACACCGTCGTCACCAAGCTCACCAAGGAGTTCGTCGACGCCACTACCGGCCGCCGCAAGGTGAAGGGCAGCATGGATGTCGATCTCGCCGTGAGCGCGATGGAACTTGCCGAACACGTCGATCAGATCGTGTTGTTCTCGGGCGATGGGGATTTTCGTTCGCTGGTGGAAAGCCTGCAACGCCGCGGTGTCCGCGTGACAGTCGTCTCCACACTCTCCACTCAGCCGCCCATGATCGCCGACGACCTGCGCCGGCAGGCGGACGTCTTTATCGATTTGGCTGAGCTGAAACAAAAGGTGGGGCGCGATCCGGTCGACCGCCCGGCATCGCGCGAGGTGCGGCAGCCACCGCAATTCCTCGCGCGCGGAACGGTCAAACGCGACGACCGGGTCGAGTGACCCTGCGCGACGACCGCCGGATCCTCACACGTCGAAGAACACCGTCTCCTCCGGCCCCTGCAAGTTGATCGTGAAGGAATACACGACCTTGCCGGCGCGCTCGCTGCGCGTCGCGATCAACGTCTTGCGGCGCGCCGGCTGCTCGATCAGGTTGAGCACGGGATCGGCGGCATTGGCGGCCTCTTCGTCCGAGAAATAGAGCCGCGTGTTGAGACCGATATTGATTCCGCGCGCGACGATCCAGACATTGACGTGCGGCGCGCATTTGTGCCCCGTCTTGTCGGTGATCGCGCCGGGCTTGATGGTCTCGAAGGTGACGAGGCCGCTGTCGAAGTCGGAGCCGGCGCGGCCCCAGCCGCGAAACTCCTGTTCCAGCGCGCCGGTCGAGCGATCCGCCGGATGGTTGTAGCGGCCGGCCGCATTGGCCTGCCAGATTTCCAGCAGCACGTCGCGCAGCGGCGTACCGCTGCCGTCGAGCACCCTGCCTTCCAGCGTGATGCGTTCGCCCTTGGTGTTCGGCGTCACCAGCACGTTGGAAAAGTTCTTCTCGAAGATGTCGAAGCCGGCCATGGCCGGGATCAGGCCGATATGGACGTAGGGCCCGGCGGTCTGCGAGGCGGTTTCCTTGAGATAGTTGAGCGGCTGCGGCATGGACTTAGTTCCCCGCGGTGCGATTTTCGAAATAGGTGGAGCGCTGGCCGCGCAGGACGATGTCGAAGCGATAGGCGAGCGAGTCGAACGGCGTCGAGGCGTTGAGGTCGAGCGGCGCGACCAGACGGTCGAGCGCATCCTTGTCCGGAATCGTCGTCAGGATCGGGCAGACCGGGATCAGGGGATCGCCCTCGAAATACATCTGGGTGATCAGCCGCTGCGCAAAGCCCGAGCCGAACACCGAGAAGTGGATGTGGGCGGGGCGCCAGCTGTTGACGTAGTTGCGCCAGGGATAGGGACCCGGCTTCACGGTGCGGAAATAATAATAGCCGGTGTCATCGGTCAGCGCGCGGCCGCAGCCGCCGAAGTTCGGATCGACCGGCGCCAGATACGTGTCCTTCTTGTGCCGGTAGCGGCCGCCGGCATTGGCCTGCCAGAATTCGACCAGCGTGTTCGGAACGCCCCGGCCGGTCTCGTCCAGTACGCGGCCGTGCACGATGATGCGTTCGCCGACGGGATCGCCGTCCTTGGCGTAGTTGCGGATCAGGTCGTTGTCGAGCGGACCGAGATCGTTGTGGCCGAACACCGGCCCGGTGATCTCCGAGACCGAGTTCTCCAGCGACAACAGCGCCTGGCGCGGGGAGCGCAGCACCGAGGATTTGTAGCCGGGCGCGTGCGCCGGCGGATGGATGGAACGGTCGCGCTGGAAGAAGCCGCCATCGCCGAGCGGCGACGCGAACGGCTCGGGGCGGTTGAGGCGGGGATCCTGCAAGGCTGGCGCCTGGGCATTCATCGGCGTTGTCTCTCCCTTGGGCGTCCCGGGGTCCGGGTGCGCGGCTTATTGAACGATAATGCCGCCACCTATTCTCAAGATAAATAGATCGATTATAATGAATTCCATGAAAGAAATCGATCATTTGGCCCTCGACGGCCACGCCCTCGAATTGTTCCTCGCGGTGCTGGAGGAAGGCTCGGTGACGGCGGCTGCGACACGGCTCGGCCTGACGCAATCCGCCGTCAGCCACGGCCTGAACAAGCTGCGGCGGATCGCGGGCGATCCGCTGTTCGCCAAGTCCGGGCGCGGCATCGTCGCCACAGCGCACGCGCAAGCCCTCGCGGCGAAGGCGCGTGCGCTGATCGACGAGATGCGCAGCTTCGCCGGCGGCGTCAGCTTCGCGCCGGCGCGGGCGCAGCTGTCGCTGACGATCGCCGCCAACGACTTCCAGCGCGACCTTCTGCTGCCGCGCTTCTTCGATCATGTCGCCGGCCAGGTGAAGAGCCTGAACCTGCGCGTCATCCCCTCGCAATCCCCCTCGCCCGCCATGCTGCGCGAAAACCGCTGCGATCTCATGATCACGCCGCTGCCGCCGTCCGGCGTCGACATCGTGCAGAAGCGGCTGCTCAGCGATCACTACGTCTGCTACTACGATCCCAAGGCGCGCGCGGCGCCTTCCGACCGCAATGCCTATCTCGCGGCGCGCCACATCACCGTCGTCTATACCGACAACGAGCGGCTCGACTTCGACCGCCGCCTGGCCGCCAATGGATTCCACCGCGACATCGCGATCTCGGTGCCGAGCTTTTCCGGCGTGCCTTCGTTCCTGCGCGGCTCGCAGATGCTCGCGAGCATGCCGAGCCTGCTCGCGTCCGGCGTGATGGGCGGCTTCGCGCAAACGCGCATTCCATTGGCGTCGCGCACACGGACGCTGGCCGAGCTGCCGATGTTCATGGTCTGGCACCAGCGCTACCAGAAGGACCCGGCGCATCGCTGGATTCGAAGCCAGCTCGAAACCGTCGCAACGACCGCAGCCGGAGACTGAGCTCCCGCTCCGAATTCGCGGAAGCCTGCCCCTCGCGGAACCCACTGGTTGCCTCGCGATGGGCACGCTAGAATTGCCCCATGACAGTGACCGACATTGCGAGCCGGACCTACAATCACAGCTGGCGGCTGGATCCCATCATCCGCAGCCTGCTTGATACCGACTTCTACAAGCTATTGATGTTGCAGATGATTCGGGAAGATTACCCGGATCAGCGGGTGACCTTCTCGGTCATCAACCGCTCGCGCCATGTGCGGCTCGCCGAGATCATCGACGAGGGCGAGCTGCGCGCCCAGCTCGACCACGCCCGCACCATCCGCTTCACCAAGAAAGAGCTGATCTGGCTGGCCGGTAACACGTTCTACGGCAAGACCCACATGTTCTCGGCGGATTTCATCCGCTGGCTCGCCGAATTCCGCCTTCCCGAGTACGAGTTGCGCAAGGTCGACGGCCAATACGAATTGCACTTCCACGGACCGTGGACCCACACCTCGATGTGGGAGATTCCGGCGCTCGCGATCCTGAACGAGCTGCGCTCGCGCGCGGCGATGAAGGGCCGCGGCCGCTTCGAGCTCGACGTGCTCTATGCCCGCGCCAAGGCCAAGCTGTGGACCAAGGTCGAGCGGCTGCGCAAGCTGGAGAACTTGCGGCTCTCCGACTTCGGCACCCGCCGCCGCCACGGCTTCCTCTGGCAGCGCTGGTGCGTCGAGGCGGTGAAGGAAGGCCTCGGGCCCTCTTTCATCGGCACGTCCAATGTGCTGCTCGCGATGGACAACGATCTCGAAGCGATCGGCACCAACGCGCATGAGCTGCCGATGGTCGCCGCTGCGCTCGCCAAGGACGACGAGGAGTTGCGCTGGGCGCCCTATCGCATCCTCGACCAGTGGCGGCAGACCTATGGCGGCAACCTGCTGATCGCGCTGCCCGATGCCTTCGGCACCAAGGCTTTCCTGCGCGATGCGCCGGAATGGGTCGCCGACTGGACCGGCTTCCGCCCCGACAGCGCGCCGCCGATCCAGGCCGGCGAGGAGATCATCGCCTGGTGGGAGAAGAAGGGCCGCAACCCAAGGGACAAGCTGCTCGTCTTTTCCGACGCGATGGATGTCGGCTCGATCGAGGAGACCTATCACCATTTCACCGGCCGGGTGCGGCTCTCCTTCGGCTGGGGCACCAATCTCACCAACGACTTCGTCGGCTGCACCCCGGACGGCTCGTTCGATCTCGATCCGATCTCGCTGGTCTGCAAGGTGTCCTCGGTCGACGGCCATCCGGCCGTCAAGCTCTCCGACAATCCGGAGAAGGCAACCGGCCTGCCCTCGGAGATCGAGCGTTATCTGCGCGTGTTCGGCGACGCCGGCCGCGTACGCAAGCCGGTGCTGGTCTAGCAATTCTCTCGATCGGGTAAACCGCAGACGACGAATGCGCGGCATTGGCTCGCCGACACCGCGTCAGTTCCGCTTTCTCGGCATTTGAAGCGATCTCCGTCCATCCACTTCACGACGTCTTCACCCTGCGATGCGGTCCTGCGCTGTTTTCAGCCGGGGTTAAGCAACCTTCTCCTCTACTTGGCGTTGCAGGCGCAACGCTCCACTGGGGGTCGTTGAGCGATTTGGGGAACGCAGGGTGTTTCGCAGAACAGCGTCGTCGATGAAGGGGCGCAGCTTCCTTCACGTCATCAAGCTCGTCTCGCCTTTCGTGATGGTCGTTGTGCTCCAGGCGACAATTGCGGGATTCAGCCTCGAGGTGATGTCATCGGTCCGCGCCTATGTCGCGGGCGAAGCGCTATGGTCGCGCTCGCAGAAGAACGCGGTCTATTTCCTCAATCTCTATCTGCATTCGGGCGAGCCGCGCCAGTTCGCGCAATATCAGGCCTCGCTCGCCGTTCCCATCGGCGACGAGTTCGCACGCTGGGCGCTCGAGCGCGATCCGGTCGACGTCGAGGCCGCCCGCATCGGCTTCCTGCAAGGCGGCAACCATCCTGATGACGTTCCGGGATTGATCTGGCTGTTTCGCTACTTCAATGGCGTCAGCTTTCTCCAGGAAGCGATCCGCGAGTGGGCCGCCACCGATCCCATGCTGCTGGAGCTGAGCGTCTTCGGCGAGGTCATCCGGTCCGAACTGGCGAAGGGGCCCGTTCAGGACAACGGCCGCCTGCAATTCCTGTCGGCGCGGCTCTCGGAGCTCAACACCCAATTCACGGTGCATGCCAAGCGCTTCTCCACTGTGCTCGGCGAAGGCTCCCGCGCCATCAAGGTGACGCTCACCTGCATCAACATCGCGACCGCCGCGACCCTGATCCTGCTCCTGATCTGGCACACGCGACGACTGGTGCTGCAACGACAGGCCTTCGAAGATGCACTCCATGCCGAGAAGGAGCGCCTCGCCTGGCAGGCATCGCACGACTGGCTGACAGGCCTTTCCAACCGCCGCGCCTTCGAGGCGCGCCTGCAGGGCGAGTTGGACAAGGTCGCGGCAGGTCCGCTGGGGCTGATCCTGCTCGACCTCGACCAGTTCAAGAACGTCAACGACAGCTGCGGCCATCTCGCGGGCGACCGCCTGCTCTGCCAGGTCTCCGGCCTCCTGCAACAGGACCGGCGGCCGCACGATTTGGTGGCCCGGCTCGGCGGCGACGAGTTCGGCCTGATCCTGCCGCAGTGCTCGCCGTCGAACACCGTCGATATCGCCGAACGCCTGCGGCGATCGCTCGAGCTGTTCAACTTCGCCTGGGACGATCGCTGCTTCGCGGTGACGGCCAGCGTCGGCGTCACCTGCATCGCCGACCGGGATACCACGCTCGAGGAGGCGATGCGCCGTGCGGATGCCGCCTGCTACCGCGCCAAGGAAAAGGGCCGCAACCGGGTTCAGGTCGACAGCGTGAGACCGGACGTCGTCGTCGTTGCAGCCCGGGCGCGCGAGGCCGTCGCGGCACGAGGTTGAAGGCCGCCCGCGAGCCGCTGCATCTCGTCAGGCACGAGGACCCGCCGCTCGGACACGTGAGATCAGGCCGAGTGCGTTCCAAGCCATACGTAATGGCGCCCTGATCAGGCCTGGCATGAGGGGCAAACGCTGCGGGACGGCCCCGTTGTGGCGCCCTGGCCACATTTTTCCGGAAAGGTCGCCTCTTTCGCATTTCGACACATCGCTTTGCGCGCTGGTCCAAGAAGGCCGGGATCTCCACCACTAAGCATGGCAACTGCCCAGCGTTGCGGCCGGATTCCGTCCGACCCGAACGATAAAAGGAATTCGCAGGTGCCTTGGAATGCTTCGTTCACCCCACCGGATGTCCCTCGCGCGAAGGCGTATCGGCGGCCTGCGTTTCTTGTGAGCACCGCAATCAGTGCTCTTGCCACGGCTAGCACGCTGACCTGGTTTACCGCCCCCGCTGCAGCGGCCTGTGTGATTAGCGGAAGCGGTTCTCAGACGACGCTTCAGTCAGGCGATTCGATCACCTGCACCGGGGCGGGCAACACCCAGGTCAAGACGGCACCCGTGGTCAGCGGTGTGACCGTCAACATCGGCGACGGCACCGCGACGTCCCTGAACGATCCCACCTTTGCGAGCATTGTCTTCGAAGCGGCATCAAATAGCGCCATCAAGGTCTTCAACAACGCAACGGTTACGTCCGCCAACAGCGACGGCATCGCAGTGATCGGCGGTGGCGGCAATACCATCACCGTGGACGCCGGCGCTATCGTTGGGTCATCGAGCCTCGGCACGTCGGGGCTAGCTCTGGCCAATTCGAGCAACAACGTCATCGCAATCGGAGGTACGGTCGGAAACGGCTTTACCGGAGCCATCGGCATCAGCATCGGCGCCGGGTCGGCGAATAATCAGGCGAGTATCCTGTCGAGCGGCTTTGTCCATGCCATCAATGTCGCGGCCGTCGATCTCAGCGGCGCAGCCGACGGCAATATCATCAACAATGCCGGCACGATATCGAGTGCCTCGGGCACGGCAATCATCGGCTCGGCCAATCAGGACACCATCATCAACTCAGGCACGATCAGCAGCGGTGGCGTCAGCACGGCTGCCGACCTCAAGGGAGGCAACGACGTGTTCGAGATGCGTGCCGGATCGGGCATCACCGGGTGGGTCCTGGGCGGCAGCGGAACGGACACGCTCCGCTTGGGCGGGGCCACCAACGCAGCGTTCAATCTCAGCATATTCGGCTCGGCCGGTCAGTTCCGGGAATTCGAGGCGCTGGAAAAGACCGGCAGCTCCACCTGGACACTGACCGGCTCGACGACGGACACAGCGATCATGAACGTCCAGGCCGGTACCCTCATCGTCGACGGCGCAATGCCTAATGTTGTGACGACGGTCAGCAGCGGCGGCACCCTTGGCGGCAACGGCAATGTTGGCGATCTCGTCGTGCTGTCGGGCGGCAGGGTCGCACCCGGCAATTTCGGTTCGCTCACGAGCTACGGCAATGCCACATTCAACGCCGGTTCGACCTATGCGATCTCGGTCAACGCGGCCGGACAATCCGACAAGATCGCTGCGGTGACCGCGACGCTGAGCGGCGGCACGGTCGCCGTCACCACGCTTGCGGGCGCTTACGGCGCATCGACGCAATATACGATCCTGACCACGACGACCGGCCTCACCGGCGCTTTCTCCGGCGTGACGCTCAGCGGATACAATCCACAGTTCTTCACCTCCGCTCTCAGCTATGACGGGTTCGCCGTCCTCCTGACGCTCAACTACAATGACGCTGCGTTCCTCTCCCTGGCCCAGACGCAGAACCAGAAGGCCGTGGCTGGCGCGCTGAGCGCGTTCGGCCCGAACCTGCCTTTCCTGTCCTCGTTCGCGGGTCTCAGCGATGCGCAGCTTCGTTACAATCTGGACCAGCTCTCAGGGGAAGCTGCGACCGGCGCACGACAGGGTGCCTTCCAGTTCACGGGCCAGTTCCTCGGCCTGATGCTCGATCCATTCGTCGATGGCCGCGGCAGCGGCCTCGTCGATGCGGGCGGCACGGCATTCGGCTTCAGCCCCGAGCGTCCCGCACTGCCGGAAGCCGTTGCCCTCGCCTACAACAAGGCCTTGGGCATGCCGGCCGCGAAAGCGCCGGCCTTTGCCGAGCGCTGGTCGGCCTGGGGCACCGCGTTCGGCGGCACCAACCGCACTAGCGGCGATCCCGTTGTGATCGGCAGCCACGACCTCAACGCGCGCGCCGGCGGCGTCGCGGCCGGCGCCGATTATCATTTCAGCCGCGACGCGCTGGTCGGCTTCGCGCTCTCGGGTGGCGGCACCAAATGGGACCTCGCGCAGGCGATCGGCGGCGGCAAGAGCGAGGCGATGCAGGCCGGCGTCTACACCGCCGTACGCAACGGGCCGGCCTATTTCGCTGCCTCTCTCGCCGTGGCCAATCATTGGATGTCGACCGATCGGCTCGCACCGTTCGGCAATCAGCTCACCGCGAAGTTCGACGCACAAACCGTCGGTGGCCGCATCGAGGGCGGCTATCGCTTCGCCACGCCGATCGGCGGCTTCACGCCATACGCTGCAGCGCAGGCGCAGGCTTTTCGCATGCCGACTTACACCGAGACTGATCCGGCCGGCAGCGGCTTCGGTCTGACCTATCAGGGACGCACCGCCTCCGACACACGGAGCGAGGTTGGCGCGCGTTTCGATCGCGCGACACTGGTCGCGCCGAATGCGGTCCTCACGTTGCGCGGTCGCGCGGCCTGGGCGCATGATTGGGTCAGCGATCCGACGCTCGTCGCTGCATTCCAGGCGCTACCTGGCGCGAGCTTCATCGTCAATGGCGCGACGCCGGCAAAAGACGCCGCACTCGCGTCCGCCGGTGCCGAGTTGAAGTTTTCGAACGGCGTCACGCTATCCGCCAAGTTCGACGGCGAGTTCGCGGCGCGCAGCACGACCTACTCCGGCACTGCGAGCCTGCGATACGCCTGGTAGGGGCGGCGCCTCATCGAGATTGCCGTGCGCCGACCGGCCGAATTCCGAGACCGGCCAGATGCGCGTCGATGAACTGTTCGATCTGCTGGCGCAGCATCTGGGGCGGCACGGCCACCATGCGCTCCTCGAGGCCGAGCGAGATGATGCCGTGCACCGCGGAGAACAGGGTGCGCGACAGCAGCGCGATCTTCACGTCGTCCGCATCCGGTAGCACCCGCACCAGGGGCGCGTGCATCAGCGCGAAGGCGTCCATCACCATCTGAAGGATGTCGTCGGGATAGGGGCGGTCGTCCTCCATCCGGTGCTCGAACAGCGACCGCAGCAGATTGGCGTGCTCGGCAAAGAATTCGAGATAGGTCTCGGCAAGCCCGTAGAGCTGGCGAATGGGATCCTCGGCCGGAACCCCGCGCAGCCGGGCCGTGAGCGCCTGAACGGTCTCCCGGTTAACGGTCAGGATCACCCCGTCGAAGTCGCCGAACTCGTTATAGACGCTGCCGACCGAGCAGCCGGCGGCCTCCGCGACGTCCCGAACCTTGAGTGATCTCAAGCCCTTAGAGGCAATTATGCCACGGGCGATCTCGAGGATCTGGACGCGGCGCCGATTTTTTTTCTGGTCCCGCAGCGATTCTTCTTGAACATTGTTCATTTTCAAGCTACCAATGTGAACATTGTTCAACTTAACCCGGAGACCTGCAAAATGCAAACCCTCGCTGTTGATATCGCCGCCACCTTCGTCGATGACGCCGCAGCCCTCGTGACCGGCCTCGGCCGGGCTGCCCTCAAGTTCGTGATGGCGCCGATCGATCGCATCGCCAATGCCTGCGACATTGCCGGCGTGCTCGCCGAGCGGCGCGCGACCTTCCGGATGTGGCGGGCCAACCGTGGCCGCGACGGCCGCCGGTTCAGCCTGCTTGGCCGCCTGTCGCCCTTTCGCCATCTCGCCCATCTCACCTAGACGCGCCCCGCGAAACGGCTCGAATGCAAGGAAAGGCCGCAATGAAGGGCTTACCATTTGCCGACATTCGCAGCCGATGTCGCGGGCCTCACCGGTGCGGTTCAGTTTTTGCTCACGGCCCGTCGCATATCCCGGTCGGAGCGGCCCTTCCGCCCAAAGCTGACGCGGCCGCGTCAGGAAATTTGCGAACCAAACAAGACCATTTGGAGACCAACAGGATCAGAGGGACCAGGGGGACAGAGCAGACCGACGACAACAGCCACTCTGCAATCGTTCGTCCCATGCCCTTCCGGTCGTGACACTTTCACCGCCAACGTATCAACCTCAGGCTGCCTTTCCAAAACAGGACTAGTCATGATCAGGGAATTGATGTCGTCACGCCGCTTCGCGCCGCTGTTCTGGGCGCAATTCTTTTCGGCGCTCAATGACAACGTGCTCAAGAACGCACTCGTCATCATCCTGCTTTACAGCGCCGCGACCGGCCATGGCGATGCGCTGGTGACGGTGGCAGGCGCCGTCTTCATCTTCCCCTACTTCATCCTGTCCGGGCTCGGCGGCCAGCTCGCCGACAAATACGTCAAGTCCGTCGTCGCACGCCGGCTCAAATTCGCCGAGATTTTTGCCGCAGCCTTCGCCGCCGCCGGCTTCTTCCTGCATTCGGTGCCGCTGCTGTTCGCAGCGCTCGCGCTGTTCGGCACCATCGCCGCCCTGTTCGGCCCGGTGAAATACGCCATGCTGCCGGACCAGCTCGAGCTCGGCGAACTCGCGACCGGCAACGCGCTGGTCGAAGGCGCGACCTTCATGGCCATTCTGCTCGGCACCGTCGCCGGCGGCCAGTTCGTCGCCGGCTCCGCGCATATGGGCTGGGTCGCCTCCGCCGTGGTCGTGCTGGCCCTGCTGTCCTGGGCTTTCGCCTCCCGCATTCCGCAGACAACGCCCTCCGCGCCCGACCTGCCCGTTGACGCCAATCCCTGGACCTCGACGCTCAGCCTGCTGAAGACGCTCTATGCCGACCACCGTCTGTGGGACGGCACCGTGATCGTCTCCTGGTTCTGGCTGGTCGGCGCCATCGTGCTGTCGCTGCTGCCGGCGCTGATCAAGGAAGTGGTCGGCGGCACCGAGGGCGTGGTGACGCTGTGCCTTGCGATCTTCGCGATCGGCATCGCCATCGGCTCGCTGTTCGCCGCAAGCCTGAGCCACGTCCGCCCCAATCTCGCGCTGGTGCCGATCGGCGCCATCATCATGGGCTTTGCCGGCCTTGATCTCGCCTGGGCCATCGGTGTGACCACCAAGGGCCAGGACATCACCGCGGTCGATTTCGCGACCTCGTTTGCTGGCCTGCGCATGCTGGCCGACTTCGTCGCCTTCGCATTCGGCGGCGGCCTGTTCGTGGTCCCCTCCTTCGCTGCGGTCCAGGCTTGGTCGGTCCCCTCCGAGCGCGCGCGCATCATCGCCGCCGGCAACGTGCTGCAGGCTGCCTTCATGGTGATCGGCTCGCTGTTCGTCGCGCTGCTGCAGGCGGGCGGACTGCATGTCGGCTGGATCTTCTTCGGCCTCGGCCTCGCCAGCTTCGGCGCGGTGTGGTTCGTGCTGACGAAATGGGGCAAGGAAGGCGTGCGCGATGCCGGCGGACTTTTGTTCCGCGCCCTCTTCCGCACCGAGGTGCGTGGCCTCGAGAACCTGCCGCCTCCGGGCACGCGCATGCTGATCGCGCCCAACCATGTCAGCCTGATCGACGGCCCGCTGCTGCACGCCGTGCTGCCGATCGAGGCAAGTTTTGCGGTCGATACCGGCATTGCCAAGGCCTGGTGGGCCAAGCCGTTCCTGCGCGTGGTCAAGCACTACACCATGGACCCGACCAAGCCGCTGGCCGCGCGCGATCTGATCAAGCTCGTCGCCGCGGGCGAGCCTGTCGTCATCTTCCCGGAAGGACGCATCACCGTCTCCGGCTCGCTGATGAAGGTCTATGACGGCACCGCGATGATCGCGGACAAGGCCGACGCCGTGGTCGTGCCGGTCCGCATCGAAGGTGCGCAGCGCTCGCATCTCAGCTATCTCAACTCCAGCCAGATCAAGCGCTCGTGGTTTCCGCGCGTGACGGTCACCATCCTGCCGCCGGTCAAGCTTCCGGTCGATGAAGCGCTCAAGGGCAAGGCGCGCCGCAATGCCGCCGGCGCCGCGCTCCAGGACGTGATGATCGATGCGATGGTCAAGAACGCCATGCTCGATCACACCCTGTTCGAAGCGCTTGGGCACGCCTATCGCGACCGCGACACCGGCAAGGTCATCATCGAGGATGCGCTCGGCACCAAGCTGACCTATCGCAAGCTGATCCTCGGCGCGCAGGTTTTGAGCCGCAAGCTCGAGACGGGCACCGCGGCCGGCGAGAATGTCGGCGTGCTGCTGCCGAACTCGGCGGGCGTCGCCGTGGTCTTCATGGCGCTGCAAAGCATCGGCCGCGTCCCGGCAATGCTCAACTTCTCGGCCGGCCCGGTCAACGTCCTCGCCGCCATGAAGGCCGCACAGGTCAAGACCGTGCTGACCTCGAAGGCCTTCATCGAGAAGGGCAAGCTCGACAAGCTGATGGCCGCGATCTCCGCGGAGGCGCGCGTCGTCTATCTCGAGGACGTCCGCGCCTCGATCGGGCTGGCCGACAAGATCAAGGGCCTGCTCGCGGGCACCGCGCCGCGCGTCGCCCGCCAGGCCAACGATCCGGCCGTCGTGCTGTTCACGTCGGGCTCGGAAGGCACGCCCAAGGGTGTGGTGCTCTCCCACCGCAACATCCTCGCCAACGCGGCGCAGGCGCTGGCGCGGGTCGACGCCAACGCCAATGACAAGGTGTTCAACGTGCTTCCGGTGTTCCACTCATTCGGCCTGACGGGCGGAATGATGATGCCGATGCTCGCGGGCATTCCGATCTACATGTACCCCTCGCCGCTGCACTACCGCATTGTGCCCGAGCTGATCTACCAGACCGGCGCCACCATCCTGTTCGGCACCGACACGTTCCTCACCGGCTATGCCCGCTCGGCGCATGCCTACGACTTCCGCACCCTGCGCCTCGTGATCGCCGGCGCCGAGGCGGTGAAGGACCGCACGCGCCAGGTGTTCATGGAGCGCTACGGCATCCGCATCCTCGAAGGCTACGGCGTCACCGAGACGGCGCCGGTGCTGGCGATGAACACGCCGATGGCCAACCGTCCCGGCACCGTCGGCCGGCTCTCGCCGCTGATGGAAAGCCGCCTCGATCCGGTTCCCGGCATCGAGGAAGGCGGACGCCTCTCGGTGCGTGGGCCGAACGTGATGCTCGGCTACTTGCGGGCCGAGAATCCCGGCGTGCTCGAAAAGCTTCCCGAGGGCTGGCACGACACCGGCGACATCGTGGCGATCGACTCCGCCGGCTTCATCACCATCAAGGGCCGCGCCAAGCGCTTTGCCAAGATCGCGGGCGAAATGGTCTCGCTGTCGGCGGTCGAAGCCATCGCGACGGCGCTGTGGCCGCAGGCCGCTTCGGTCGCGGTGTCGATCCCGGACCCGCGCAAGGGCGAACGCATCGTGCTGCTGACGACGGAGAAGAACGCCGAGCGCAGTGCGATGCAGGCCCAGGCCAAGACGATCGGCGCGTCCGAGCTGACCGTTCCCGCAACCATCATGGTGGTCGACAAGGTGCCGCTGCTCGGCACCGGCAAGACCGATTATGTCACCGCAACGACGATGGCCCGCGAGCAGGCATCCGCGCCGGACCGCGAGGTGGCGTAGACGAATGCGCGAGGCGCCTCAATCAGGCGACGCGCGATGCCCCGGAGTGGTTCTGCTTCACGGCATCGCGCGAACCTCGGCGTCCCTGACCAAGCTGGAACGGGCGCTCCAGGCGAGCGGGTTCACGGCGCTCAACATCGACTATCCCAGCCGCAGCAAGCCGATCGCGGCCATCGCGGACGACATTCATCCGGCGGTCGCCCGTTTCGCCGAACGTGACGCGCCGCTGCATTTCGTCGCGCATTCGATGGGCGGCCTCGTCGCGCGCGCCTACATTGCAAGACACCGCCCGGCCCGGCTTGGCCGCGTCGTGATGCTGGGCACGCCGAACAGCGGCAGCGAGGTCGCCGATCTCCTCAGCGGATCCCGCCTCTACCGCGCGTTCTACGGCCCGGCTGGACTTGAACTTACGACTGCGATCCGTGCCCTGCCCTCTGTGGACTACCCCGTTGGCGTGATCGCCGGAAGCCGCTTCATCGATCCCGTCGCCGGCCTCTTGGTTCTGCCGAAGCCCAATGACGGGCGGGTGTCGGTGCAGAGCGCGATGCTGGCCGGCATGACCGACCATATCGTCGTGAAGGCGTCTCACACCGGGCTTCCGCGTCACGCCGCCGCGATCGAACAGACGATCGCCTTCCTGCGCGACGGCCGCTTCCGCGCCGCCTCCGTCACTTGAGCAGGAGATAGCGGACCGGGTTGTCGTCGCACTGACCTGCGCCGCACTCCAGCACGGTGGACAGGAGATTTGCGGCAACCAGCAATGCGAAGATCGCGAAGACCGTGTTGGATGCGAGCCCGACCATGGGCGCATCCCCCTCTCGCTTGCCGGCCGCATCCTTCAGGACAAGGACCAGAGCGACATAGCACACGACGCCTACCGCGGCGATGAGCGCCCAGGTGTAGAAGTGCAGCCCGAACAACGCCGAGCCGTATCCGGGATCGCCGGGCGCCAGATGCAGAGACACCTGCCGGATCGCGATGAAGCCGGTGACGAGGCTGGCGATGAGGATCATCGCATAATGCGACGGACGCTCGCCGAGGCGCAGGTTGAACAGGAACCCCATGCCTATCGCGATGAACCCGGCCCGTTGCAGCAGGCACAGCGGGCAGGGCAATTCGCCAAGCGCAAGCTGATAGATGAACGCGACCGTCAGGATCAACGAGATCCCGAGCAAGCCAAGCGCATTCAGAATCGCGCCGACCGGCCGTTGCTTGCTCGTATCAACGATGCTCATCTCGACACCGTCAGAAAGAGAATTTCAGCGGATCGGTCGCGTGATGGAAGAACCACGCGACGGTGACGACAATTGTTGCGCTCCAGAGCAGATAGCTCAGTCCCGCGCGCGAACGCCAGACGCTCGCGCAACCCGCGAGCGCCAGCAAGAATGGCAAAAACATATACATGAGCGCGGGCTCCCCAAGCGATTCGCGCTGTGCGCGAGCCGAGAAGACATACGTCAGCCCCATACGCCCCTCAAGAGCCCGCCTCGCTGCGGCGCTCCTGCGCATAGCGCACCAAAGCCACGAAGCGGTAGATGCCGTGGACGAACTTGCCGTAGGGCATGGTGATGAACAATGCGAACACGGCGCCGAGGTGCAGCGCGAGCAGCGGCCCCATGGCCGTGGTCTCGCGCATAATGAGAAGCAGCATGCCGGTGAGACCGGTCAGGAACAGCATGGCGATGAAGCCGACATCCATGCCGTAGCGGTTCTCGTCGAGCAACGCCGGATCGCGCTGCGTCTTGGCCGCGAACAGGCCGATCGGCCCGATGATCAGACCGATGCCGCCCAGCGTGCCGAGCACGACCGGCAGGTCCCACCACGGATATGGCGCCTCGCGCCCCAGCAGATAGTGATAGAGCGTCGCGACCGAGGTTGCGGCAAAGCACAGCAGGAAACCGTAGAAGGTCAGGTGATGATAGAGCTTGCGCCGGTCTGTCGGCTTGTCGTCCTCGTTGTAGCAGCCGACGCCGCCGCCATGGAGATAGCGCAGCTCGCCGGCATCGCGGATCGCCTGGAAGATCGAACCACCGTCGGCCCGGCCACCGATAGCTGGACCGATGTCGCGCCAGAACGCGCGCACGCTCATGACGAGGGCCAGGATGGCGTAGATGAAGGCGGCGCTGAACAGCGCGGCCATCGCATTGTGCGGCATGAGCTTGTAGAACGCGCCCGGCCCGGTGTGAACACCGAACAGCACGCTGTGGTCGTTGAGCGCGGCGAAGCCGAGGATGAAGCCCGCCATGCTGAGCGCGGCGATGATGCTGATGACGAGACCGTTGCGCGCGAAGGCACCGGACAGCGCCGGCGGCCAGGCATAGGCCGCATAGGACTCGGCGCGCGCCACCGCAAGCGTCTTGGGAACGTTGACATTGAACTCGTGCGGCGGCGAGAACTGGCAATCGACGTAGCAGGCGCCGCAGGAATGGCAGAGATTGGCGAGATAGTTGAGGTCGCCGTCGGAGAAGGCGCGCCGCATCTCCATCGCCGGAAACACCGCGCACAATCCTTCGCAGTAGCGGCAGGAATTGCAGACCGTCATCAGACGGTCGGCCTCGTCGAGGATTTGGGTTCCGTGCATGGGTCTACTTCGCCAGGCCCTTTGCCTCGAGCCATTTCTGGATCAGGCCAGCGACCTCGAGGTTGTTCTTGTCCATCATCACCATATGCGAATTGCCCTTGATGCCGGCCTGCGGGAGGTCGACGATGTCGACGCTGCCGCCGGCCGCCTTGATGGCGTCCGCAAAGGCGACGCCGTTGGCGCGAATCTTGGGCCAGCGCGAGTCGCGCTCGATATAGTCGCCATAGATGATGAGGGTTGGAATGTTCTTCAGCACATCCGCCTTGGCGGGATCGCCGATGCCGGCCGGCTCGATCGCGATCAGCGCCTTGACCTTGTCTGGCCGTGCCTGCGCCACCTTGAAGCCGAAGCTGCCGGCCTGGCTGTGGAACAGGATCACCGACGGACCGACGCGGTCGACCTCGGCGATATAGGCGGCAACGGTCGCATCGTCAGTCGTGGTCCAGCGCGGCACGTTCTGCTTGACGAAGTTTTCGTAGCCTTCGACGGGAAACCGGTTGCCCGGCAGCACTTTCCGCTTGGCGGGATCCATGTCGTAGGAGTTGGGTCCGTCGCCGATGCGGAAGCGCTCAAACGGATTGGACGTGGTGAGGAAAACCGGCTCGCTCTTGAAGATGTCAGGATATTGCGCCCAGCCTGCGCGCCCGCGCTCCACGGCGTCGGAATTGTAGACCGCCCATCCCTTGCGCAGAAAGTAGTTCAGCCAGCCTTCGCGGCCGTCGGGCGTGGTCTCGTAGGTGACTCCGGTCAGTCCGCCGCCATGCCACATCAGCAGCGGATAGGCCCCCTTCTCGTTGGCCGGCAGGAAATACTGCACGTACATCTGCTCGACCTGATAGGTGCCGTTGGGATCGACCTTGGCCGGCACGCCGCCGGGCGTGAACATGACCTCCTTCACCGGCTTGCCGGAGATTTCGACCAGACGCCCACCGACGTGGAACGACCCCATGTCGCGCAGCGTGATGGGCTCGGCAGCGCGGGCGTGGCCGGCGATCAGCAGCGCTGTGATCGAAGCGATGGCAATGCGTGACATGGTTTCTCCCATCATCTTTCTTCTTGATCCCTAGTTCCTGGCGTTGCGCGCCGCTTCGCGTCCCGCAATCCGCCCGAACACGCTGCCGATGGTCATGCCCATGCCGGCCGCATAACCCTTGCCGAGCACATTGCCCGCCATGATCTCGCCGGCCGCGAACATGTTGGCGGACGGCTTGCCGTCAGCCATCAGCATGCGCGCCTCCTTGTTCACGCGCGTGCCGAGATAGGTGAAGGTGATGCCGGGCCGCACCGGATAGGCGAGATAAGGCGGCGTCTCGATTTTGCGAGCCCAGTGGGTCTTGGGTGGCGTGATGCCCTCGGTCACGCAGTCATCCAGAATCGTGTGGTCGAAAGTGCCGGGCCGCACCGCCGCGTTGAACTCGGTGATGGTCTTTTCCAGCGCGGCCGGATCGAGCTCCAGCTTGCCGGCAAGCTCGGCGACGGTCTGTCCGGCGATCGGCGGGAACAGCGTCGGCATGAAGCTCGTCACGACGGTGGAATCGAAGATGATGTAGGCGATCTGGTCCGGCTGGGCCGCGACCAGCCGGCCCCAGATCGCGTAGCGCTTCGGCCAGATGTCCTCGCCCTCGTCGTAGAAGCGCTGCGCGTACTTGTTGACGACGATGCCGAACACGACGGAGTCATGGCGCGTGATGATGCCGCCGTCGAATTTCGGCGCGCGGGCGTCGATCGCGACCGCATGGCACTGCGTGGGGTCGCCGACCTCCTGCACGCCCTTGTCCAGCAGCATCTTCAGGATCGAGCCGCGGTTATAGGGCGTGCCGCGGATCAGGAAATTATCGGCGGCCTCGCCCCAATATTGCTTCAGCCATTCGATGTTGGCCTCGAAGCCGCCGGCGGCGGCAACCAGCGACGTGGCGCGGATCTCGGTCTCGCCCTTGATCGGTCGCTTGAGGCGCGCTGCGAGGAACATGCCGTCCTCGATCACGAGGTCGGTGACCTCGGCGTCGTATTCGACATCGACGCCGAGCCGCTCCGCGGTCAGATACAACGCATTCAGCATCGCGCGGCCGCCGCCGAGGAAGAAGGAGTTGGTGCGGCCGAGGCTGAGCGTGCCGCCGAGCGAGGGCTGCCAGCGCACGCCCTGCTCCACGATCCAGTTCAGGATGTCCTTGGACTCCCGGATCATGTGGCGCGCGAGTTCCTCGTCGGTCTGCCCGCCCGTGACCAGCAGCAGATCCTTCCAGAACTCCTCCTCGGTGTAGGGACCAGTGAGGATTTCGGTCGCGGCGTCATGGGCGCAGCGCATGTTGCGGGTGTGGCGGGTGTTGCCGCCGCGATAGAATTTTGGCGCGCCTTCTAGCACGAGGACGGAGGCACCTCCGCGCCGGGCGCTGATCGCCGCACACAGTGCCGCGTTGCCGCCGCCGATCACCAGCACGTCGTATTTATTGCTCATGCCGTCTGCCCGATGCGACGAAGTTAGAGACATTCTGCCCGCCGGCCGGCACGGATCAACAGCGCCCGCCATTGCGTACTTTTGTATACAAAGATATACAGAGACGTCGCAAGCGACATCTCTGCATGGGCAGGATGCGCTTGGCGGCCGACGAGGATGCATGGCCAAGCGCCCGGCAAAGACAAGCGGATCAATCGGGCGCGGCGGCGGCGTGGCACTGGGCGAAGCCGTGTTCCGCTCGCTGTGCGAGGCGCTGCAGGCCGGCAACTATCGCGCCGGGGACCGTCTCCGCGAGGAGGAGGTCGCGCAGCGGCTCAAGGTCAGCCGCACGCCGGTGCGGGAAGCGCTGGGGCGCCTTGCGGCACGTGGCTTCGTCGAGCCCGCCGGCGGCCGCGGCCTGATCGTCCGCAACCTCGACATCTCGGAGGTGCTCGAGCTCTACGCCATGCGCGAGATCATGGAAGGTGCCGCCGCGCGTCTTGCCGCCGGGCATGCCTCGGCCACGGAGATCGACGCACTCAGGGATATCGAGCAGGCCTTTATCGGGGCGTCAGAGACCGACGCCGCCGAGATGGCTCGGCTCAACCGCGCCTTTCACGAGGCGATCTGCCGCGCGGCGCGCAACCGTTATCTCGACAACGCCTCCCGCGAGTTGCAGGACTGGATCGCCCTGCTCGGCCCGACCACCTTCACGGTGACAGGCCGCCCCTCGACCAGCCACGGCGAGCATCAGGCGATCATCGACGCAATCGCCGCGCGCGACGGCGACAAGGCCGAGCAGCTGGCGCGCGCGCATATCCGCGAGGCGCTGCGCTGCCGGCTGAAATTGTTGCAAAAGCAATAGGCCGATCGCCGACGCGATCACGCCTCGAACACACGCATCAGCAGCCAGTAGCCGCCCAGAAGACCGATCATTGCGGACATCGTGTAAACCAGCCGCGCCGCCCGCGCCGGCTCCGCCCGGTCGACCGCAGTCAGCCTGTCCAACAGGCCAAGCGCCGGCACCATCAGCGTGACGATCGCGATCTGCCCGATCTCGACGCCGATGTTGAAGGCGGCCAGCGCCGGGACGATCGCATCCGGCGGCAAGCCGATCTCGCGAAGCGCGCCGGCGAAGCCAAAGCCGTGGATCAAGCCAAACAGAAAAGCCACGCGCCAACGCTTGTCGACGTCACGCGAAAAGAAGTTCTCGACCGCCACGAACACGATCGAGGCCGCGATCGCGGGCTCCACGATGCGGCTCGGGATGATCAGGACATCCAGCGCTGCCAGCGATAACGTCAGGGAGTGAGCAATAGTGAAGGCGGTGACGATCTTGATGACCGGGCAGAGCCGGCGCGCCCACAATACGACTGCGATCAAAAATGCGATGTGATCGTAGCCGAGAAGAATGTGTTCGATGCCGGCCAGGAGATAGCGCCGCATAGTCGAGAGCAGCGACGGCGGCAGCGTCGAGAGCGTAACCGTCGTATTGCCGGCGTCGAGCAAGGCCTGCGTCTCGGACTTGCCCAGCGCGATCAGCACCACCTGGCGCGCGGTCTTGTCCTTCTCGGTCAGCACCGTGGAGCGATAAACGATGTCGCCGGCCAGGTTCGCGCAGGCGAATTTGTTGCGATAGATGAGGCCGTCACCATCAGGCAGGATCGCGGCATCATCCGGCGGGCAGGCCGTGCCGCCGCCTGTCACGGCCAGGTGCCTGTCAAAGTAGGCAAGGATGACGGCCCTCATCGCTTCCACCGCGGCCGGATCGACCGCATCCTGCCTCACATCATAAGTCTTCGCGCCGATCAGGCGATCGACATCGCTGCCCTTCAGCCCGAGCTCGACGGTCACCATGCGGTCGCCTGTCAGCGCGACACGAGCCGTCACGAGGTTGATCTGATGCGCCTCAGCCGGAAGGCAGAGCAGGGCCAGGAGCCACGGCAACAGCGGCCACCTCACGATCCCGCTCCATCGCCTTCACGCCAGCACATCCGCGACGACCGCCTTCAGGACATCCCGCACGTCGGTGGGCTTCAGCCGCACCTGCAACCCACGCTGGCCGCCATTGAGGTAGACCAGGTCGTGAAAGAGCGCGCTCTGCTCGATCACGGTGCGCACCGGCTTGCGCTGCCCGAACGGGCTGATGCCGCCGACCTTGAAGCCGGTGACACGCTCGGCCTCGGGCGGCTTCATCATCTGCGCCGACTTGCCGCTCGCCGCCGCCGCGAGCTTCTTCATCGAGACCTCCTGGTCCGACGGAACGACCACGCAGACCGGCTTCCCGTCCACCAGCGCCATCAGCGTCTTCAGGACACGTGCCGGATCTTCGCCCAGCGCGGCGGCCGCCTGCAGCCCGATGCTCTCGGCGTCGGGATCGTAGTCGTAAGCGTGGACGGTGAAGGCAACACCGGCGGCGTCAAGCGCGCGCGTGGCTGGGGTGACTTTGGACATGGGCGATGTGTAGCATCGGTGCGGCACGGCGCGAAGGGATGGCAGCGCGGGGTTTATGCACGCCATATCCTCAGATGTCGTCCCGGCGAAGGCCGGGACCCATACCGCGTGATCTTTCCATTGCGGATGGTCGCAGTCCCGAACGACTACCCTCCGCCAAACTGCTCCCTGGGGTTATGGGTCCCGGCCTTCGCCGGGACGACACCGAATGTTTGGCGGCCTTGCGCCACCCAAAGGCGGCGAGCCAGCCCCCTACTCCGCCGCGTCCCGCATCTCCGCGCGCTCGGCCCTCGCCGCGCAGAACTTGAACTCCGGGATCTTGCCGAACGGATCGAGCGCGGGGTTGGTGAGCAGGTTCGCCGCCGCCTCCGCGTAGCAGAACGGCATGAACACCATGTTCTCCGGCACGTCGCGGTCGGAGCGGACCTTGACCTCGACGGCGCCGCGGCGGGTCTCCAGGCGAATGAAATCGCCCGGCGCGAGCTTCTTCTTGCGCATGTCCTTCGGCGACATGAAGGCGACCGCCTCGGGCTCGATCTGGTCGAGCACCTGCGCGCGGCGAGTCATCGAGCCGGTGTGCCAGTGCTCCAGCACGCGGCCGGTCGACAGCACCATCGGATATTCGGCGTCGGGCAGTTCGTCCGGCGGGACGACCTTCGCCGGCACGATCTTGCCGCGTCCGCTCGCGGTCGGGAATCCCGTGGTGAAGATGATCTCGTTGCCGGGCTTGTTCGGATCGTCGGCTGGATAGGTGACGGCGCCTTCGCGCACCAGCCGCTCCCAGCTGATGTTCTTCAGCGACGGCATCAGTTCCGCCATCTCTGTATAGACGTCGCCGGGCCCGGCATAATTCCAGGGCAGGCCCATGCGCTTGCCGATCTCCTGGATGATCCAGAGGTCCTGGCGCGCATCGCCCGGCGGCTTGATCACCTGGCGCGCGAGCTGCACGCGGCGGTCGGTGTTGGTGAAGGAGCCGTCCTTCTCCGCAAACGCGGAGGCCGGCAGGATGACGTCGGCGTGGAAGGCGGTCTCGGTGACGAAGAGATCCTGCACCACGAGATGATCGAGCATCGCGAGCGCATGGCGCGCATGCTGCAGATCCGGGTCGGACATCGCGGGGTTCTCGCCCTCGATGTACATGCCCTTGATCTCGCCGGCATGGATCGCGTTCATGATCTCGACCACGGTCAGGCCGCGCACGGGATCGAGGTCCTGCTGCCACAACTTCTCGAAAGCCCCGCGCATGTCGTCGCGGCCGACCGGCTGGTAGTCCGGCAGGAACATCGGGATCAGGCCGGCGTCGGAGGCGCCTTGCACGTTGTTCTGGCCGCGCAGCGGATGCAGGCCGGTGCCGGGACGGCCGACCTGGCCGGTGATCAGCGCCAGCGCAATCAGGCAGCGCGCATTGTCGGTGCCGTGAACGTGCTGGCTGATGCCCATGCCCCAGAAGATGATCGAGGATTTTGCCCGCGCATAGGTGCGCGCGACCTCGCGCAGGGTCTGCGCCGGGACGCCGCAGATCGGCTCCATCTTCTCCGGCGTGAACTCCTTGATCTTCTCCTTGAGGTCTTCGAATCCCTCGGTGTAGCCGGCGATGTACTGGTCGTCGGTCAGGCCTTCGGTGATGATCGTGTTGATCATCGCGTTCAGCATCGCGACGTCGGAGCCGGGCTTGAACTGCAGATGCTTGGTCGCATGCCGCGACAGCGACTGCCGGCGCGGATCCATCACGAACAGTTTTGCGCCGTTCTGTTTGACCGCGTTCTTGATGAAGGTCGCGGCGACCGGATGGTTCACGGTCGGATTCGCGCCGATCACGATGATGACTTCGGCATCCATCGCGGCGGAGAACGGCGCCGACACCGCACCGGAGCTCAGGCCCTCGAACAGCGCCGCGACCGACGAGGCGTGGCACAGGCGCGTGCAATGGTCGACATTGTTCGAGCCGAAACCGGTGCGCACCAGCTTCTGGAACAGATAGGCCTCTTCGTTCGAGCCCTTGGCCGAGCCGAAGCCGGCCAGTGCCTTCACGCCCTTCTCGTCGCGGATCTTGACGAGACCCTTGGCGGCGATGTCGAGCGCCTCTTCCCAGCTCGCTTCACGGAAATGCGTGAACGGATTGGCCGGGTCGACCTGGTCGTTGGCGTCCTTCTTCGCATTCGGCAGCCGCACCAGCGGCTTTGTCAGGCGATGCGGATGGTGGATGTAGTCGAAGCCGAAGCGGCCCTTGACACAGAGGCGATTGTGGTTGGCGGGACCGTCACGGCCTTCCGCATAGATCACCTTCTCGTCCTTGACCTCGTAGGTCACTTGGCAGCCGACGCCGCAGAACGGACAGAGCGAGTCGACCTTCTTGTCCGCGTAAGTCACGCGGGTCTGGTTCTCGTCGAGCATCACGGCCGGCATCAAGGCGCCGGTCGGACAGGCCTGCACGCATTCGCCGCAGGCGACGCAAGTGGACTCGCCCATGGGATCGTCGAAATCGAACACGATCTTGGCGCCATGGTTGCGGTAGGCCATGCCGATGACGTCGTTGACCTGGACCTCGCGGCAGGCGCGCACGCACAGGCCGCACTGGATGCAGGCATCGAGATTGACGCGCATCGCCGGATGGCTGGCATCGGTCTCCCAGCGCTCGGCGGCGGGGAAGCGGCTTTCGGTGACGCCCGTGGTCTCGGCCCAGTGCCAGAACTTCGAATCCGGATCGTGCGAGGTCTCGCGCGCCGGTTGGTCGGCGACGAGCAGCTCCATCACCATCTTCTGCGCGGCGGTCGCGCGGGCGCTCTCGGTCTTCACCTTCATGCCGACCGACGGCGTGCGCTTGCACGATGCAGCCAGCACGCGCTCGCCCTCGATCTCGACCATGCAGGCGCGGCAATTGCCGTCGGGGCGATAGTCGGGCGCGGGCGAATAGCAGAGATGCGGGATGTCGCGGCCTTGCCGTTTTGCGACCTGCCAGATCGTCTCGCCAGGTTTGGCTTCGACCTGTTTGCCGTCGAGCTCGAACGTAATCTTCGTCATTCGGCCGCTTCCTTGAACTCGTCAGGGAAATATTTGATCACGGAGGACAGCGGATTCGATGCCGCCTGTCCGAGCCCGCAGATCGAGGCGTCGCGCATCGCCTGGCTCAATTCTTCCAGCAAGGCACGGTTCCAGACCGGCTTCTGCATCAGCAGCGCCGCCTTCTGGGTTCCGACGCGGCACGGCGTGCACTGGCCGCAGCTCTCATCCTCGAAGAACTTCATCAGGTTCAGCGCAGCCGCGCGCACGCTGTCCTTCTGCGACAGGATGACGACCGCGGCCGAGCCGATGAAGCAGCCGTATTTCTCCAGCGTGCCGAAATCGAGCGGGATGTCATCCATCGATGCCGGCAGGATGCCGCCAGACGCGCCGCCCGGCAGGTAAGCATAGAACGTGTGGCCGTCGGCCATGCCGCCGCAATATTCGTCGATCAGCTCGCGGATCGTGATGCCCGCGGGCGCGAGCTTCATGCCGGGATTCTTGACGCGGCCCGAGACAGAGAAGCTGCGCAGGCCGTGACGCTCATGGCGGCCATGGCTCTTCCACCAGTCGGCGCCCTTCTCGACGATGTCGCGCACCCACCACAGCGTTTCCACGTTGTTGATGAGCGTCGGCAGGCCGAACAGGCCGACCTGGAACGGATAAGGCGGCTTGTGCCGGGGCAGGCCGCGCTTGCCCTCGATGCTCTCGAGCAGTGAGGACTCTTCGCCGCAGATGTAAGCACCGGCGCCACGCCGCATATGCAGCGTCGGACCGCCGGCGGGCAATTTTGCGATCTCGCGCTCGAGGATCTCGCGGGAGGCCGGATATTCGTCACGCAGATAGATGTAGACGTCGGAGGCCTGCACCACATGCGCGCCGATCAGCATGCCCTCGATGAAGCGGTGCGGATCGGTTTCCAGATAGTAGCGGTCCTTGAACGTGCCGGGCTCGCCCTCGTCGCCGTTGATGGCCATCAGCCGCGGACCGGGCTCGCCCAGCACCGCGCGCCATTTGCGTCCCGTCGGGAAGCCGGCGCCGCCGAGGCCGCGCAGCGAGGCATCGTCGAGCGACTTCAGGAGGTCGTCCTTCGACAGCTCGCCCGAGCGCAGGCGGCCCAGCAGCTTGTAGCCGCCGCCGGCAACATAGGCGTCGTAGTCGATATATTTGGGGAGATGCGCGTGGGTGTCGCCGGCCTTCGCGGCCGCCATCACATTGGCGACGGTCGCATGATCGACGAAGTTGTGTCCGACTTCAGCGGCCGGTGCGGTATCGCAGCGACCGACGCAGGGCGCGCGCACGACGCGGATGCCGGGCCCCGATGCGCTCTGCAAATCCTCGAGCAGCTTCTCGCCGCCGAGCATCGCGCAAGTGAGAGAATCGCAGACGCGGATCGTCAGCGGCGCGATGTCGGGCTCGCCTTCCTTCACCACGTCGAAATGCGCATAGAACGTCGCGGTCTCGAACACCTCGGCGAAGGAGAGCTTCATCTCGTCGGCGAGCCCGGCAAGGTGCGCGGCCGAGATCTGGTGATACTTGTCCTGGATCAGGTGCAGATATTCGATCAGAAGATCGCGCCGCCGCGGCCTGTCGCCGAGCAACTGCTCGATCTCGTGGGCGGCGGTCGGATCGACCTGCCGCCCCTTGGGCGTGGCCTTGGCTCGCTTCCGTCCCTCGCCCGGATGTTCGAACGAACGGACCTGCTGCACGTCGTGGCTCATCGATTCGTCTCGATCTCGTCTTTTAGAACGGCTCCAGTTCTAGCTTCTGGCATGCCAGATGCCAAGCGAATTATCATGCTCGCGGAAGCATTTAAGCGCAGCTCAAGGGCAACCCTGGATCGCTGCCCGGACACGGCCTTGCGTTCGCCCAACGCGCCAACTGATCAAACGAAGCCTGAATTGGTCTGGAGATCAATAAAGGCTTCCTATGCTGCGATAGCGAAATCGTATCGAGCTCCCGCGCCGAGGTTACAGGTGACCCTCCATGCCCCGATGCTGATAGGGTCAGCTCTTGCCCATGCACTCCTCGATATAGAACCAGCGATCGTCGCCCGCGAGGCCCTTGGCCTTCACATCCTTGCGGCACTCCTTGAGCTTCGGCTTGTTGGCGCTCCACTTGGCCTTCATGTCCTTCAGCTTCTGCACGGTCAGCTTGATCTTGCCGGGCTTGGCCTCGGTCGCGGCGGGCGGCGTTGGGGCCGGTGCCGCAGCGGTCTGTGCGGATGCGGATTGCAGGGCGCCGGCGACGAGCAGCATGGCGGCGGCACAAACGAGTTTACGAACCATCGAATTCCCCCAGGGGTCATTTTGAACAATCGAGATGGCGGCGGGAGCGCGCGCATGGTGCGCTCCCGCTCGCGATGAATGGGCGATCAGAAAATCTTGACCGCGCTCTCCAGCGTCTTCCAGACCCCCCAAGCCAAGGGAACGCCGACGAACGCCCAGAACAGCGCCGCCTTGGCGTCGAGCCCGCCAAAGCCGATGCCGTAGGAGCCGTGCGGCCCCGCGGCGGCGGCGCTGGCGCTCGCCGCCTGCAACTTGGCGACGTCGGCATCCTTCATGTGCCACTTCGCATCGACCGGCTTGACCAGATAGTTGCAGATCAGGCCCGCGATCAGCATCGCGCACAGGATGTACATCGTCGTGTTGTAGAGCTGGTCGCGCGGCACGCCGGCCGCGAGCTGGAACTCGCGGATGTAGTTCACGACGACCGGGCCGATGATGCCGGCCGTCGACCACGCCGTCAGCAGCCGGCCGTGGATGGCCCCGACGAACTGGGTGCCGAACATGTCGGCGAGATAGGCCGGCACGGTGGCGAACCCGCCGCCATACATCGACAGGATGATGCCGAAGCCGAGCACGAACAGGAGCTTCGAGCCCATCGCCGCAAAGGTCGGCGCCAGCGCGTAGAGCACGATGCCGAGGATGAAGAAGGTGTAGTAGGTGTTCTTGCGCCCGATCTTGTCCGACAGCGACGCCCAGAAGAAACGGCCGCCGATGTTGAACAGCGACAGCAATCCGGCGAAGCCGGCGGCGATCGCCGCGATCTGCGCCTTTTGCCCGGCATCAAGCGCGTTGAAACCGACGTCCGGCAGGCCGATCAGCTTGCCACCGAAGATCTCCTGGAGCATCGGCGAGGCCATGCCGATCACGCCGATACCCGCCGACACGTTCAGGCAGAGCACCCACCAGATCAGCCAGAACTGCGGGGTCTTGTGCGCGTCGTTGAGATGGACGTTGTTCTTAGAGATCATCGCGTTGGCCTTGACCGGCGGGGTCCAGCCCTCGGGCTGCCAGCCAGGCGGCGGCAGGCGATAGCGGAATGCGCCGATCATCATGAACACGAAGTAGATGACGCCCATCGCGACGAAGGTCTCCCAGACGCCGACCGAGGTCGGGGTCTTGAAATAGTTCATCAGCAGGTTCGCCAGCGGCGCGCCGATCATGGCGCCGCCGCCGAAGCCCATGATGGCCATGCCAGTCGCCATGCCGCGGCGATCCGGGAACCACTTCACCAGCGTCGACACCGGCGAGATATAGCCAAGGCCGAGGCCGACGCCGCCGATCACGCCCGACCCCAGCCACAACAGCCAGAGCTGATGGGTGTAGACGCCGATCGCACCGAGGAACAGGCCACCGCACCAGCACAGCGCCGAAACGAAGCCGGCCTTGCGCGGACCCACGCGCTCCAGCCAGCCGCCCCAGACCGCGGCCGCGATACCGAGCAGCACGAAGAACAGCGTGTACATCCAGCCCATGCTGGCGACCTTCCAGTCGCAGCTGGTCGTGAACAGCTCCTGCAACAGCGAAATGTCACCGCAGGTCTTCGGCGCAGTCACGCCGATCGCGCGCGACAGCGGCAGCCAGAACACCGAGAAGCCATAGGCCATGCCGATGCAGAGGTGGATGCACAGCGCCGCCGGCGGCACCAGCCAGCGATTGAAACCGGCTGTCGCGATCGTGCGTTCACGATCGAGAAAGCCGGAGGCACCAACAGGTGCAAGAACGGTATCGGCAGTTGACATAAGCATTACCTCCAAAGCGTGGCCTTACTGGCGCATTGGTTTGAGACCGGTCGCACGCGTGCTTGGCAGCCGCGCATGACCGGTCGAACTTCATGCCGAAGTGGAATCGCCTGGCGCGCATCTCGTCGTGTGCGCCGAGCAAGCAGCTGCTCGCGGGTGATGTCCCTTCGCCTCGCGAGCAGCGTTGCAGTGACGGCTATCGCGCCCTCATCCCCCTCAACACCCTGTCTTGGGATGAGCAACGCCCGTGCCAGAAGTCGCGCTGTGATGAATCAATGACTTCCCGCAGCGCAAAGTACTGCGCGGGACAAAATGTCCTGAAATCCCCGGACAAAATGTCCAATCAAGCCGCCTCGGGCAGCCACACCGTGAATGTACTGCCGGAACCGACGCGGCTCTCCGCCGTGATCTGTCCGCCCTGGCGCTTGATCAGCGTCTGGCTGATGGAGAGGCCCAGCCCGGTGCCTTGCCGCCGTTTCGTCGTGTAGAAGGGATCGAAGATCTTTTCGATCACCTCAGTGCTCATGCCGATGCCGGTGTCGGCGACCTCGATGGCGACGCCTTGATGGCCGTCGCGCTCGGCATCGAAGGCGCGGAGCGTCAGGGTTCCGCCATCCGGCATGGCGTGGATCGCGTTGACGATCAGATTGACCAGCACCTGCTGCAGCTCGTTGCGGTTCATCAGCACCAGCCGGCTGGCGCGGTCGTCCCTGACGACGGCAATCTCGGTCTTGTTCAGGAGATGCTGCACCAGCGGCAGACAGTCCGAAATGATGCTTGCCGGCGCATGGCGCTCGACATAGCCGGCATATTCCTCCGGCCTTGCAAACTGCAACAGCTTGGTCACGATCTGGCTGATGCGGTGAATCTGCTCGTCGAGCAGGCGGAACTCGACCCTCGCCTTGTCGGCATCGGCCCCGAACACGCTGCGGATGACGTCGAGATTGCCCTGCATCACCGCGATCGGATTGTTGATCTCGTGTGCGACGCCCGCGGTGATCTCGCCGATCGCAGCCAGCTTCTCCGACATGATGAGCTGCTTGGTGGTTGTCTCGAGCTTGAGATTGGCGTGCTCGAGGTCCCGGGTCCGCTCCCGCACGCGGACGTTCAGCTCCTCGTTCCATTCCCGGAGCTGCCGGTCACGTTCCTGGATCTGGTCGAGCAGGCTGTCGAGATGAACCGCGACGCGGCCGATCTCGTCACCCGAGACAGGCATCTTGGTGCGGGCGGAGAGGTTCCCCCGCTCCACCTCGCCGATCGTCGCGGTGACGCGCTCCAGCGGCATGAAGATCGAGCTCGCCCAGCGCAGAAAGATCGGTACGGTCGCGGCCGTGATCGCGATGAACGCCGCGATGACGATCACCAGCGTCTGGTATTTGGCTTCGCTGAAAGGCTTTTCCAGAAAGCCGACATAGAGCATGCCGACGCGCTTGCCGTAACTGTCGACCAGCGGCTCGTAGGCGGAGATGTACCAGTCATTGACCACAAAGGCGCTGTCGAGCCAGGTGCGTCCCTCGCCCAGCACGGCCGAGCGTACCGCCGCCGAGACGCGCGTGCCGAGCGCGCGCCGTCCCTCGAACAGACGGACGTTGGTCGAGATCCGCACGTCCTCCAGGAACAGCGTCGCGGTGCCCTGGCTGCCCTCCGGCAGGCTCGCCGCGCGATAGACGAGGTCGTTGATCGTGTCGATGAATTCGAGATTCTGGTTGAGCAGCGTGCCGCCGACCAGCGCCGCGGCGCCGCCGTCGGGCAGCATCGCGCGGCTCGCCGCATGCACGACCATGCCGCGCGTCTCCGTGCTGCGGTCGGTCGGCACCGCATTCGGCGTCGGCACGAGGTCGAGGCGCGCGCGCTCGGCCAGGGTCGGCGAGATCGCGGCGAGCTCGTCATTGCCGAAAATGTCGATGCCCGTCGCCGGGACCTGCCCCGACAGCGCCGACATGATGATCGGCCAGTCATTTCTCGGTTGGTGCTGCAACGGCGGCGATGAGGCCAGGATGTCGCCGCGGACGTTGGTCAGATACAGGAAGTCGAGACCGATTTCCTTGCGGGTCTCGTCGAGCAGATCGCGCAGGGAGCCGCGCGCATCCGGCGCCAGCACCTCCTGGAAGCGGGCCGACAGGCTGAGCGCCCGGAGCTGGACGCCGGTCTTTTCGAGGATGCGGGCGAGATATTGGTGGGCGATGGTGAGATCGCCGTTCACCTTGGAGATCAGGGTCGCGTCGAATTTTGCGTTCCAGCGATAGATCGCAACGCCGAGCAAGAGCGGCAGGATGACCAGCATCGGCAACAGCGCGATCGCGAGCAGGCGGAAGCGGACGGAGCGCCCCCGCACGGGTTCATCGCTGCGGCGTGCCGCATCAGACATCCCACAACGCGCATTTGCGGTCGATGGTCTTGCGCGAGATACCGAGCCGCCGCGCCGCCTCCTCGCGATTGCCATTGACCTCTTTCAGCACGCCGAGAATGTGACGGCGCTCGAGCTCCGCGAGACTGTCGGCGGGCGCGGACTGGCCGTCGTTGCGGGGACCGGCGAAGTCGTCGGGGAAAGCGCCGAGAATCAGCGTCCGCTCGATCAAATTGCGCAGCTCGCGCACATTGCCCGGCCAGTCATAGCTTGCGAGCGCCGCGCGCACCGAAGCATCGATCGGAACCGGCGGCATGCCGAGCTGAGCCGACAGCTTGCTCATGAAGATGGCGGCGAGCTCCTGCACGTCGTCGCCGCGATCCTTCAGAAGCGGCAAGTGGATCTGCATCACGTTGAGGCGGTAGAACAGATCGGCGCGAAAGCGGCCCTTCTCGACCTCCTTCTGAAGCTCGGCATTGGTTGCGAAGATGAAGCGCAGGTCGACCGGAACCTCGCGCTCGGAGCCGACGGGACGGACGCGGCGATCCTCGAGCACGCGGAGCAGCTTGCTCTGCATCGGCAACGGCAGCTCGCCAATCTCGTCGAGGAACAGCGTGCCGCCATGCGCATACAGGAACAGGCCTTCGCGTCCGGAATCGGCGCCGGTAAAGGCGCCCTTGATGTGTCCGAACAGCTCGGCCTCGATCATCTCGGGCGGGATCGCCGCGCAATTCACAGGCACGAAGGGCTTGTCGGCGCGGTCTGACAGCGAGTGGATCGAGCGCGCTGCCACTTCCTTGCCGGTGCCGGATTCGCCGGTCAGGAGAACCGAGGTCGGCAGGCGCGCGACGCGTGCGATGGTCTCGCGCACGCGCAGCGTCGGCGCCGACTGTCCGATCAGGTTGTCGCGCAGGAAGGTGCGGTCGGACGAGGCGCGCAAAGCATAGCGCAGCACATAGTTCTCGCGCTGGAGGCGGACACGGTCGAGGCATCTCGCCACCGCGTTGAGGATCTGGTTGGAGCGGAACGGCTTGAGCACGAAATCGGCCGCGCCGGCGCGCAGGGCCTGGATCGCAGTGTCGAGGTCGGCATAGGCGGTGATCAGGATCGCGTCGGCGAAAAAGCCGACAGCGCGCTGCTCCGCGAGCCAATCGACGCCATTCTTGCCCGGCATGATGTTGTCGAGAATGACGACGTCGTAGCGGTTGGAATCGAGCTTGCGCGATGCCTGATCGGTGTCGGCCGCCTCGTCCACCAGCTTGCAGCGCGGCGCAAGCGTGCGCACCAGGAAATTGCGCATGCCCGGCTCGTCGTCGACGATCAGGATGGAGGCCTGCGACAGTGCGCTGAACTCGGGACCCGTGGCCGTCTTGCCGAGCTTGACGGCAGGCTCGCGGGCGGCCGCGGAACCTGCAGCTGCGCTCGCCTTCGATGTTGAGAGATTCATGCCCGACGTCTTAGGTTTGAGATCATCCACCGCAACCGGCCTTATCGCACTGCAGCGAAGCTCCGGCCGTTCCCCGTGGGAGCACCATAGTCAAGCGTTGCGGCGGTGAACATTCGCCTTTCTACGGGCCGTCGCTCTTTTCGACCAGGAACACGATGCGCGCCTCGTTGCGCTCGGTGATCTCGACCTTGTCGCCGGTTTCGCGGATCAGGTTGGGGATGTCGATCACCGAGAGGGGATCGGTGCAGTGGACCTCGAGCTGGTCCCCTGCCTTGAGCGGCTTGAGCGCCTTGCGGGTCTTGAGGGCCGGTAGCGGGCATTTCAGCCCGGTGAGATCGAGTGTCGTCCTGGTCATCGCGGCAACATGGCGGGGCGGGCCGGCGGCGTCAACGCGTGGGGCATCAGATCAGGCCGGCATAGGACAGGAAGCCGACGCTCTGCCCAGGCTCGACGCCCGTGACGGCTTCACCGAGCTCGACCAGGCCGTCGGTCTCGACCAGCGACGACAGGAGCCCCGCACCCTCGCGCGGAAACTTGGTTACCTCGAGCGCACCGTCCTGCCCCTTGCGCAGGAAGACGCGGACATATTCGCGCCGGCCTTCCTTCTTCCTGTAGGTGAAGGCGGCACGGACGGGGATCGGAACGATCGGCTCCGGGAGGGCACCGGCCAGCGCCAGCACCGTCGGCCGCACCACATGGACGAAAGTAACGAAGCTCGCGACGGGATTGCCGGGCAAGCCGATCAGCGGCGTGCCGCCGATGATGCCCATGGCCACGGGACGGCCCGGCTTGATCGCCATCCGCCACAGCACGAGCGAGCCGACGCTCTCGACCGCCGCCTTGACGTGGTCCTCCTCGCCGGTCGAGACACCACCGGTGGTGAGAATCAGATCATGCGCGCCTGCCACCTGCTTCAGGCCGCTCGCAAGCGACGTTCGCTCGTCGCGCAAGATGCCGAGATCGCTGACCTCGCAGCCGAGCCGGCGCAGCATCGCCATCAGCATGAAGCGATTGGAATCGAACAGCTGCGAGGCCTCGCGCGGCTCGCCGGGCGAGGCCAGCTCGTTGCCGGTCGAGAACACCGCGACGCGGAGGCGCCTGACGACGTCGAGCCTGACAAGGCCGAACGCCGCAGCAAGGCCGACATGCTGCGGCCGCAAGCGCTGGCCGGCGCGCAGCGCGACGTGTCCCTTCGGAATATCCTCGCCGGCAGGGCGGACATTCGCGCCCGGCTTCAGCCCCGGCGGCAACACGATCCTGCCGGAAGCATCGATGCGGACATCCTCCTGCATGAAGACGGTTTCGGCGTCCGGCGGCATCGGCGCACCCGTGAAGATGCGCGCGGTGTGGCCGGGCTTGATCGGTGCCTGCGCAAGACCGCCGGCCTGGATGCGGCCGTCGAGCGGGAATGCCTGCTCCGTAGCTTGCGGAAGGTCAGCGTTGCGCACGGCGTAACCGTCGACCGCCGAGTTGGTGAACGGCGGCAGCGGTAGGGGCGCTGCGATATCGCGCGCCAGCACGCGCCCGTCGGCATCGACGAGCCCCACGGTTTCCAGATCGACGATCGCGTTGACGCGCGTCGTGATCAGGCCAACGGCCTCGTCGACCGACATCATCGGTCCGCCGAAGGCAAAGCAATCGTCTGACAGTTGCGCCATGGTGCCTCGTCAGCGTATCGCGGCGCTCTTCGCCACCGCTTCCTCGACCGGCATCGCCGCGCGCAGCAGCAGCGCGGCCACAGCGGGGATATCATCGAGATGGACGGTCGGCAGCCGGGTTTCAATGGCGGTGTCGGTCGCGATCCCGGCGATTCCGGGGTCGTCCGGAAACAGCAGCGGCTTGCCATTGGCGGCGCGATGCACCTCGATCTTGCGATGCGGCTCGCGCTTGAACCCCTCGACCACGACGAGATCGACCGCCGAGAGCTTGCTCAATAATTCCGGCAGCCGCGGCTCCGCCGCGCCGCGCAATTCATGCATCAAGGCCCAGCGATTCGACGAGGCAACCAGGACTTCTGCCGCCCCGGCCTCGCGATGCCGCCAGGAATCCTTGCCGGGCACGTCGACGTCGAACTGGTGATGCGCATGCTTGATGACGGACACGCGCAGGCCTTGCGCGTTGAAATGCGGGATCAGCCGCGTCAACAACGTGGTCTTTCCCGCACCGCTCCAGCCTGCAAGGCCGATGACGTTCATAACCGTTCGATCTCCGCCAACGGCTCGCTAGCCGATGGAACCCGCCGGCCTATCCCCGTCATTGCGAACGAAGCGAAGCAATCCAGACTGTCACCGCGAATATAATTCTGGATTGCTTCGCTGCGCTCGCAATGACGACGAGGCGGCATTTCGTTCTCTCCCCGCCATGCTTATATCGGCTTGACCCGAATGTCATGCTAACGTCGCGGCCATGATGAAGATCGACAAAGCCCCGGTGCCCCTGATCGTCCCCAACCCGGACGACCCGCGCCTGACCCAGAGCGTGGCCGGCACCGACCAGACCGGCGCCAGGGTCGAGATCAAGGTGCCGATGGAGCGGCCGCTGACGCTCTACCTGAACTCCCAGGAGATCGTCACCATGATGACGATCGGCGACTATCCGGAATATCTGGCGCTCGGCTACCTGCTGAACCAGAACATGCTGAAATATAATGACGTGGTCACAGAGGTCGAATACGACGACGACCTTCAGGTGGTGGTGGTGCGCACCGAGCACCACACCAATTTCGAAGCCAAGCTGAAGAAGCGCACGCAGACTTCGGGCTGCGCGCAGGGTACCGCCTTCGGCGATCTCTTGGAGGCGGTCGAAAGTGTCGCGCTGCCGAAGGCGGAGCTGCGCACCTCCTGGCTCTACCAGATGACGCAGACCATCAACACCATGCCCTCGCTGTACCTCGAGGCCGGCGCGATCCATGGCTGCGTACTGTGCAAGGCGGGCGAGCCGCTCTGCTACACCGAGGACGTCGGCCGCCACAACGCCGTCGACAAGATCGCGGGCTGGATGTACCGGCACGGCGTCGATCCCTCCGACAAGATCCTCTACACCACGGGGCGCCTCACCTCGGAGATGGTGATCAAGACCGTGCGAATGGGCATTCCGATCCTGGTCTCGCGCTCCGGCTTCACTGCCTGGGGCGTCGATCTCGCGAGACAGGTCGGGCTGACGCTGGTCGGACGTACGCGCGGAAAGCGCTTCATTGTGCTCGCAGGCGAGGAGCGCATCGTCTACGACCAAAACCTCGCTTATGTCGAGGAAGAATCAGCCAAGCACAAGCGCAAGGGTGAAGGTGGTGACGACTGAGATTCCGCCAACGAATGTTCCGCCGACTCTTGGCGTGCTGCTCGCCGGCGGCCTCGCGCGCCGCATGGGCGGTGGTGACAAGCCGATGCGCACCATCGGGGGCCGCACCATTCTGGAGCGCGTGATCGCGCGCCTGAAACCTCAATGCAGCGGGCTGATCCTCAACGCGAACGGCGATCCCGCGCGCTTCGCAGCCTTCGGCCTGCAGGTCGTCGCAGACGACGTGCCCGGCTTTCCCGGCCCGCTCGCCGGCATCCTCGCTGCGCTCGACTGGACCGCGGCGAACCGGCCGAACATCGAATGGGTGCTCAGCGCCGCCGGCGACTGCCCGTTCCTGCCGCGCGATCTGGTCGCACGCCTACACGAAGCGCGGAGCCGAGAGAACGCGCAGCTCGCGGTCGCGGCATCCGGCGACCAGTCGCATCCGGTGATCGGCTTGTGGCGTGTTGCCCTGCGTGACGAGCTGCGTCACGCGCTGGTCGTCGAGGATCTCCGCAAGATCGACCGCTGGACCGCGCGCTACCCGCTCGCGACGGTGAGATGGCCGGCCGAGCCGCTCGACCCATTCTTCAACGCCAACACGGTCGAAGACATCGCCGAGGCCGAACGGCTGGCGGCGCTGGATGACGCGTCGTAGCAGCCTTACGATTTGGGAAACTCGTTGAGGAGCTGCACCCAGATGATCGCGAAGGCGATCAGGCCGCAGAGACCGACGGCTGTGGTGAATCGCGGGAGGCGTCCGATCGCGACCAGCAGCCAGGCCGGCAGGAAGAACAATCCGAAGATCGCGCCGAGCGGGAATACCGCGAGCCACTGGAATCCGGTGCCGTCGCCCGGCGGGACATGGGCGATGAAATAGAAAGTATACAGCCAGAACAGTGTCCCGGCAGCCGCTACAAGGGCGGCGGTTTTCCGGAAATTCAGAGGGGGCGATGCGGTCATGGCCTGGCTCATATTCCTTGGTCGCAGCGGCAGCCTCCGGAGTTCATGGAAGGATCGAACCGGACCGAGGCCGGCCGCGACCACTGCTAGGGACACGCCTCCAGATCAACCATGGCCGACTCGCTCCTCAATGCCATCTTCGAAGTCGTCGACTTCGTGTTCGATCTCTCGGCCACGATCGACCGCACGAAGCAGCTGAGCAAGCCTGACATCGTCGAGGTCCCGCCGGACCCGAAGCCGCTGCCGCCCGCCGCGCAGCGTGCACTTGCCGAAGCCGAGGAACGTGAACGCCAACACGATCACGCCGCCAGCGGCACCGACCAGGCGTCGTAGCCGTAGACCCAGCTCGTATCGGTCCTTTCCTTGAGCCAGATGTTGGCACGCGAGGTCTCCTGCACCCGCGTTGTCCGCCCTTTCCGCGTCGCCTCGAAGCGGCGGAAGGCTCTCGCAACACCGTCGCGATCGACACCGTCGAGGCAGCGTGACAGCACGGCCGCATCCTCGATCGCCATGGCCGCGCCCTGCGCCATGTAGGGCGTCATGGGATGGCAGGCATCGCCGAGCAGCGTCACCTTGCCGTCGGCCCAGCGATCGAGCGCCTCGCGGTCCATGATCGCCCATTTGTGCACGTCGGGACACGCCGCGAGCACCTGACCGACCTGCGGGTGGAAGCCTTCGAAGGAGGCACGCAGATCACGCACATCGCCCTTCGCCGACCATGACTCGATGCGGAAATCAGGCTCGGGCTGGCTGGTGACGAGATAGACTTCGCTGCGATCCGGCTTGACGTAATAGATCACGATGTGGCGGTCCTCGCCCCACCACTTCGTGCAGTCGTCGATCTTTTCCCCGCCGAGCAGAGCGGCGGGATACGTGGTGCGGTAGGCGATGCGGCCGGTGAACCTGGCCGGCGCGGTGTCGAACAGGATATCGCGTACCGTCGAATGCACGCCGTCCGCGCCGACCACGGCATCGGCAACGGCACTGGTGTCATCGGCAAAGGTCAGCCGGACGCCATCGTCGGTGTCATCCAGGCCGACCAGCTGGCGGTTGAGCCTCACAACTTCACGCGGCACCACGCTCGCCAGTGCCGCGTGGAGATCGCCGCGATGAGCGAGCAGATAGGGCGCGCCGAACTTCTCTTCCGCGCTCTCACCGAAAATCATATCGAACTTGATGTCGCCGCTCTTCCAGTCGCGATTGTTCCAGGAGCGTGGATAGAAGGACTGGCTCCGCATTCGCTGTTCCAAACCAAGCGCGCGCAACACCTTCATGGCGTTGCAGCCGATCTGGATGCCGGCGCCGATGCGCGCGAACTGGGAGGCCTGCTCGTAGACCATGACGTCGACGCCGACACGGCGAAGCGCTGCGGCGGTCGCAAGCCCGCCCATGCCGGCACCGACGATCGCAACCGAAAGCGGCCTTGCCATCGCGTCCCCCACCCTCTATCGCGCAGCTTGAATGCCGCGTCGTCGATCTAGAGCATGATCCGGAAAAGTGTGAAGCGGTTTTCCGAACAGATCATGCTCAAACAAGAATCTAAAGCGCGTTCACGCGCTTTAGGCCGGCCGGAAGCCCGCCCGCTCCAGTGCCGCACGCGCCTTGTCCGAGCCCAGCGCATCCAGAAAGGCCTGCACCGCCGGTCGCTGCTTGCGCGCCGTCACCAGCGCGAAGTCATAATGCTCTTCCGCGAGCGGAATGAAACCGAGGCCGGTCGCATGGGCGACCGGCGCAATGGTCATGCCCCAGTCGGCGCGGTGCTGCGCGACAGCCGCGGCAACGGCGTTGTGCGAACGCGGCTGGTTCCAATAGCCTTCCGGGCGCGCACCGCCGAGCAGCCGGTCGATCAGGATGCGCGTGCCCGCGCCCTGGTTGCGGTTGACCATGATGCAGGCGGGGTCAGTGAGCGCGGCGGCGACAGCCTCCTTCGCACCCAGGCCCTCGAACCGCGTGTCGCCCTTGCGGAAGACGATGCCCTGCATGCGCCGCCAGCCGGGGACGAGTTCGAGCCCCTCGACGAGATAGGGCGTGTTGTAGGTCTCGCTCTTGTCGTCGAACAGATGGATCGGCGCGAGATCGCATTCGCCGCGCTTGGCCGCCGCAAGGCCGCCAAGGCTACCGACCGCGATCGAGCGCACCGTCAGGCCGGCATGCGCAAGCTGTGCGGTAACGAGATCGAGGCCGGTGCAATGGCTGCCGACGATGACGAGATCGGGCACCCGCACATGCGGCGTGAACAGCGTCACCTCGGTCTCGGTCCCGGCCGGCATCTGGTCGGCGAGCGCGTCGATGCGCAGGAATCCGTCCGCCTGTGCGAAAGACGTGATCGCACCGGAGCCTTTGCCGGAGGGATAGGCGATCAGGCCATTCTTGCCCTCGACCAGCGAGACCATGACGAATTCGGTGCGGCCAAGCTCGGAGGCGATGCGAACCGGCACGGTCGCGCCGACCTTGGCATCGGAGCGCGGCGGCAGGCCGGCCATCCTGCGCAGCACCGGCACGATCATGTCGTGGAAGGTGAACATCGCCGAGGTCGGAAAGCCCGGCAGGATCACCACCGGCTTGCCATCGCACACCGCCAGGCACAGCGGCTTGCCGGGCTTGAGCGCGACGCCATGCGCGATGATGCCGGGCTGACCGAGCCGGCCGATGATGCGATGGGACAGATCGCCCGCGCCCTTGGACGTGCCACCTGAGAGCACCAGCATGTCGGCATCCGCCAGCGCGCTGCGCATGGCGGCTTCGAGCTTGGCCTCATCGTCGGGAATGGCGCCGAGGAAGATCGCCTCGCCGCCGTTCTCGTCGATCGCGGCCGCGACGATCGCGCCGTTGGTGTCGTAGATCGCAGCCGGCGCGAGCGCCTCGCCTGGCTGGACCAGTTCGTCGCCGGTCGAGATCACGGCGACCCGCGGTTTTCGCGCGACAATCACTTGCGCGATGCCGCAGGCCGCCAGCATGCCGATCTCGCGCGAGCCGATGATCGTGCCGGCGCGCAGCAACGCCTCGCCGCGCGCGATGTCGGAGCCGGCGCAGGACACGAACTGCCCGGGCGAGACGGCGCGACGTACGTCGATCGCATCGGAGCCGGCCGGCTGGGTATGCTCGACCATGACCACGGCATCCGCGCCGCGCGGCAGCGGGCCGCCGGTGGCGATCGGTGTGGCGGTGCCCGTGGCGACCTGCATCCTCGGCGCGGTGCCGCACTGAATGGTCTCGGCGTTCAACGCAAGGCGCCTCGGTGCACCTTCGCCGGCCGTCGCAAGATCGGCCGAGCGGACGGCAAAACCGTCGACGTTGGAACGATCGAACGGCGGCACGTCGATCGGCGCAGTGATGTCCTCGGCGAGTGACGAACCGAGCACAGCAGCGAGCTTGCGCGCCTCGCTCGGAAGCGCCCGCGGGAACAAGGCCGCCTCGAAGCGCGCCAAGGCTTCCTCGCGCGAAAGGATCGTGAGGAATTGCTCCTGTTCGAGCGCGCTGCGGTCGGACGGTTTTGGGATCATGGTCATGCCGGAACCCATATCACTCCCGCATCAGATAGGCATCGACGGACGTAGCCGCTGCAAATCCTTCGTGGCTGGCGGGAATGATCAGCCATGCATCCGCACGGGCGATGGCCTGGAGCGGCCAGTCGCCCACGGCAAGCGGCGTCCAGGCACGATGTTCCTCGGCCAGCAGTGCGATTTCGGCGATGCCGACCGTGGACGCGATTTTTCGCGCGAGCGGCAGAGTCGTTTGCCGGCGCGGCTGCCGTGCCGACAGACGATCGATGAGCGGAAGCACCAGCGCCAGCCATGCCGCCAGCGCATGATCCGGCGAGCCGGGCAAAGCAACGGCGGGAACCTCGCCAAGCCGTCCGACCGCAGCGGTGCGGCCGGGCTGAAGCGCAATGCCATGGGCGAGCAACTCGCCGCGCCCGGCCAATGCCGTCACCGCGGCATCGTGGCGACCGAGGCCACTGCCGCCGACCGTCAGCAGCAGGTCGCAAGCGGAGGCGTCGAGCACATCGGCGATCGATGCTTCATCGCGCGCACCGGCTTCATGCGTCCGCACCTCAAGTCCCGCGGCATTAGCCATCCCGGCGATCATATGCGCCGTCGTCGTCGCGCCCGGCACGTTGACGATGCACAGCCGCGGTCGGCGCACGCTCAGCCCGTTCACCGCAGCGACGCCAGCAAGCAACAGGTCCGCCGGACCGACCGGGTATCCCTTCGCGCCGGCCGTCGTGCCGGCGGCAATGTCGCTTCCAGCGCGTCGGATGCCCTGCCCCGGCACACCCTCCGCCAGCACTTGCGCAAGCGGCCCCGATACCTCCACAGCGTCGGCATCGAGCACACAGTCGCATCCCTCCGGCATGGCATCGCCGGCATCGACCCAGACGGGGGCCGTCGCCAAAGGCAGCGGCGCATAGGCGGAGGCACCGACGAGATCGTTGGCGCACAGCGCCCAGCCGTCTGCGGCGGCAATGTCATGAGGCGGATAGGCGGCCATCGGCGGCGCGCCCGCCGCGACGCAGCCAAGGGCCTCGGACAGCGGCAATGCGATCGGCGCGACCGGATCAACGCCTCGCAGCAACGCAGCGAGCGCGGTGTCGAGCGGCGTCAGCGATGGCGGCAGGCGCTGGGTCATGCGCCATGATGGACCATGCCTCGTCCGGCTTGGCAACCGCGGGAGAGGATCTCAGCCGCCCGTCTTGTCCGCATTTGGAAAGAACAGCTGCTGGCCGTCGACCTTGTAGGCGGCGATCGCGGCCTGTCCCTCCGGCGAGATCAGCCAGTCGACGAAGGTTTGCCCCAGCTCCTTCTTCACGTTCGGGAACTTGTCGGGGCTCATCAGCATCACGCCGTACTGGTTGAGCAGTCGCTTGTCGCCTTCGACGACGACATTGAGATCACCGCGATCGCTGAAGCCGATCCAGCTGCCGCGGTCCGACAGCACGTAGCCGTTCGCGGCGCGCGCGGCCTCGAGTGCCGCGACCATTCCCTGCTTGGCCTCGCGATACCAAGCGCCCTTGGCGGCAGCGATGTCGATGCCGGCGACGATCCAGAGCGCGAGCTCCGCAGCGTGGGTGCCGGAGCGATCGCCGCGCGTCACGAACGGCGCGCCCTTGGCCTCGATCGCCTTGAGCGCGGTCGCGATGTCCTTGCCCTTGACGCCGGCGGGATCGCTCTTCGGCCCGACCAGCACATAATCGTTGTACATCACGTCAAAGCGCTTCACGGCAAAACCGTCGGCGACGAATTTTTCCTCCTGCGGCCGCGCATGCGTCAGCACGACGTCCGCCTCGCCCTTTCGCGCGCCGTCGAGCACTTCGTCCGCACGCCGCGCGATCACCCTCACGTCGATACCGGTCTTGTCCCGGAAGATCGGCAGCAGATGATCGAGCAGGCCGGACTCCTGCGTCGATGTCGTCGTGGCCAGCACGATCGCACGATCCTCCGCGAAGGAGGCCGCAACGCCCACAGCAAGGCCGCAGAGAAGCGCGAATGCAACGGACAGGCGGCGAGCGGCCATGAGCTGGTTCCCTTCGATACGGCGCGATCATGATGATGGATTGCGCCGCACTCGTGACGCCATCGCGCTGTCGTTCGGGAAATTTCGGCAAGGCACGACGCGGCATGGCGATTGCAAAACCGCCGATCGCATGCACGTTCGCGACAGCCGCAAGGCCCGCACCATTCGCGCGCTTCAGGATCGTTCACCAAAGCAGAAATCGCGCGCGCGGATGTGTTGCAAAGCAACGAGATGATCGGGCATGGTTCCCGCGGACACTAATTGAAATGCAGAATTCCACCTGCGACGAACGTCCAAAAAGAAGCAAGAATTTGCATAGGAATGCAGGATGGAATTCCTGACGACCAGTGAAGCCGCTGACTATCTCCGACTTGGCGAACGCAAGCTCTACGAACTCGTCACCACCGGTGCGATCCCCTGCAGCAAGGTGACCGGTAAGTGGCTCTTCCCCCGGCACGAGCTCGACCTCTGGGTCCTCTCGGGCCTCGCACGTCCGGCGGGCATGCTGACCACGGAGCCGCCGCCCGTCATGGGCGGCAGCCAGGACGAGCTGCTGGACTGGAGCCTGCGCGAATCCGGCTCCGGCCTCGGATCGATGAGCGAGGGCAGCGCGCGCGGGCTCGAGCGCCTGCAGCGCGACGAGGTGATGGCCGTAGCCGTGCACTTCCACAGCCTGGACGCCACCGGCAATCTTGGCACCGATGCCAGTGTGACGGCGCTGCAAAACGCTCCGGACCTGCATGACGCGCTGCTGGTCGCCTTCGTGCGGCGCGAGCAGGGTCTCGTGCTGCCGCCGGGCAATCCGAAACGGCTGCGCGGCCTCGCCGACGTGCTCGCGGCCGGCGCCAGGATGGCGATGCGACAACAGGGCACAGGCGCGCAGATGCTGCTCGAGGCGCTGCTGAAGCGCGCGGACGCCACGACGCGCGATTTGCGGCGGGTGGAGACGCCGGCCCTCACCGGGCCGGATCTCGCCGAAATGGTCCGCGCCGGACAAGCCGATTGCGGCATCGCGACGCGCGCGGCGGCGCGCTCGGCCGGCCTCGATTTCGTGCCGCTGGTCTGGGAGAACTTTGATCTCGCGATGCGGCAGCGCAGCTATTTCCGCCCTGCGATGCAGGCGCTGATCCGGTTTCTCAGCGAAAGACGGCTGCGCCAGCGCGCGGAGGAGCTGACCGGCTACGACCCCTCGCCGGCGGGACAGATCCGCTTCGCGGCCTGACGTTGACGCCCACCCCAAAATAGTTGCAAAAGAAACCAATTCAGCCGGGCCATACCCGGCAAAAGCAACGCCCGGCCAACGCGCCGGATCAGGGGAGGACAAACGTGAAGCGAGCGAGATTTGGACTGCCGGTCGCGGCCGCGCTGGCCGCGGCCCTGCTGCCGGGCGCCGCCATGGCGCAGGTGTCCGACAACGTCGTCAAGATCGGCGTGCTCACCGACATGAACGGCCCGGCCTCCGCGCCGACCGGCCAGGGCTCGGTGACGGCGGCGCAGATGGCGATCGACGATTTCGGCGGCACCGTGCTCGGCAAGCCGATCAGCGTCGTGATCGGCGATCACCAGCTCAAGGCCGACATCGGCGGCACGATCGCGCGGCGCTGGTATGACGTCGACCAGGTCGATCTGATCGTCGACGTGCCGGTCTCGGCCGTCGGCCTCGCGGTGCAGAACGTCGCCAACGAGAAGAAGCGGCTGTTCATCACCCACTCCACCGGCACCGCCGATTTCCACGGCAAGTTCTGCTCGCCTTACGCGATCCAGTGGGTGTTCGACACCCGCGCGCTCGCGGTCGGCACCGCGGATGCCGTGGTCAAGCGCGGCGGCGACAGCTGGTTCTTCATCACCGACGACTACGCCTTCGGGCACTCTCTTGAACGCGATGCCTCCAGCGTCGTCACCGCCAATGGCGGCAAGGTGCTGGGTTCGGTGCGGCCGCCGCTGGCAACGCCTGATCTGTCCTCCTTCGTGCTGCAGGCGCAGGCCTCCAAGGCCAAGATCATCGGCATTGCCGCCGGTCCCCCCAACAACATGAACGAGATCAAGACCGGCTCGGAGTTCGGCGTGTTCAAGGGCGGCCAGCAGATGGCGGCGCTGCTGGCGCTGATCACCGACATCCACGGCCTCGGCCTGCAGGCCGCGCAAGGCCTGCTGCTGACCACCTCGTTCTACTGGGACATGGACGACAAGACGCGCGAATGGTCGAAGCGCTATTTCGCCAAGATGAACAAGATGCCGTCGATGTGGCAGGCCGGCGTCTATTCCAGCGTGATGCACTATCTCAACGCCATCAAGGAGACCGGCACCGACGACCCGCTCAAGGTCGCGGCAAAGATGCGCGAAAAGCCGATCGAGGATTTCTTCGCCCGCAACGGCAAGCTGCGCGAGGACAATCTGATGGTGCACGACCTCTGGCTGGTGCAGGTGAAGACACCGGAGGAGAGCAAATATCCGTGGGACTATTACAAGATCCTCACGACGATCTCCGGCGACAAGGCGTTCGGGCCGCCGGACCCGGCGTGTCCGCTGGTGAAGAAGTGACGATCGCTTAAAGCGATCGTCACTTCACCACGCCGATCTCGCGAAAATACTTCATTACACCCGGATGGATCAGCTCCGCCTTCGGCGCGGCCGCGACGGTGTTCGCGGCCGTGGTCTCGCAGGCCTGCGCGAGTGTCTTGCAGAATGTCGCCTCATTGCCGTGCAGGGTCCTGGCGAGGCGATAGGCGATGTCGTCGGGCAGATCCTCGCGCGTCAGCACAAAGCTCCACGAGCCGAGCGAGGCGATCGGCTCGGACTGCTTCGGGTAGCTGCCGGCCGGAACGGTGAGCGGCTTCAGGAACGCATGCTTGGCGCGGATACGTGCGATCTCTTCAGCACTCGGCGCGATGAACCGCGCGCCTGACGCGCTCGCGGCCACTGCGGCAAAGCCGGGCCAGCCGATGCCGGCGCCCCAGAGCGCAGCGACGCGGCGGTCCTCGACCATCGCGGGGCCGTCGCCGGCGCGGTCGAGATAAACAGCCTTGAAGTCCTCGTCCTGCTTGAGGCCGAGGCCATCGAGCACATAGCGCGCCAGGATCGGCAGGCCGGAGCCTTTGGCGCCGAACGCGACCGGCTGGCCGACAAGGTCGCGAATGGTCTTGTAGGAACTGTCGGCGCGCACCACGAACATGCCGGGGTTGGAATAGATTGCCGTCAAGATCTTCAGCCGTACCGGCGCGCGCCCGATGCCCGCAAAAGCCTCATAGGCCGGCTCGCCTGCGACCAAAGCGAGATCGAGCTCGCCCTTCTCCAGAAGCGGAATGTTCTCGTTGCTGCCCTTGGTGTTGCGCGGGGCGATGGTGATGACCGGATCGGCCGCGTTCATCACCTCCGCGAAGGCGTTGCCATAGAGCGGAAAGCCGCCGCCGGGTGTCGCGGTGCCGAGGCTGAGTGTCGTGGCGGGAATGGCGTTGCCTCCGGTCTGGGCGGCGGCGGGGCTGGCGAGCAGCGCCGCGGCGAAAAGCATGGGAAGAGCGAATCTCATGGTCGTTCCCGGCGGGCTTGCGTCAACACCGACTTGCGGCGATGTAGGCAGCCGCCTGTTTTTGTGAAAGCATGCAGCCCAACGACAATAGAACAATGGGAGGCATCATGTTGCGAATTTTGCGTCACGGTTTGTTTGGGCTCGCGGCCCTCTTAGGTCTTTTCAGCACCACCCCTCCCGCCGCCGCGGCTTATCCCGACCGTCCCGTGCACTGGCTGATCGGCTTTGCCGCCGGCGGCCCGGTCGACATCGTGGCGCGGATCATGGCGCAGGCGCTCTCGGATCGCCTCGGCCAGCAATTCATCGTCGAGAACCGCACCGGTTCCGGCGGCAACATCGCGGCCGCGGCCGCGGTCAACGCAGCCCCCGACGGCTACACGCTGCTGTTCGTCGCGCCGAACAACGCGATCTCGACCTCGCTCTACAAGAAGCTGCCGTTCGACTTCCTGCGCGACACGGTGCCGGTCGCGAGCATCATGCAGCTCACCAACATGCTGGTGGTCTCCAACGCGTTTCCGCCGAAGACGGTTCAGGAGTTCATCGACTATTGCAAGGCCAATCCGGGCAAGATCTCCTATGCCTCGTCCGGCAACGGCACCTCGGTGCACATGTCGGCCGAGCTGTTCAAGGCGATGACCAAGTGCGACATGATCCACGTGCCCTATCGCGGCTCGGCGATCGCCTTCCCCGACATCATCTCCAACAAGGTGCAGCTGATCTTCGACAATCTGCCGTCCGCGCTGGAGCAGGCGAAGGGCGGCAATGTCCGCGCGCTCGGGGTCACCTCGCCGCAGCGCTGGCCGATCGTTCCCGACGTGCCCGCGATCGCCGAGACCGTGCCGGGCTTCGAATCGGTCGGCTTCTACGGCATCTCGGCGCCGAAGGGCACCCCGAGCGAGGTGATCGAGATCCTCAACAAGGCCGTCGGCGAAGCGCTGAAGGACCCGAAGGTGATCGCACGGCTGACCGAGAATGGCGGCATCCCGAGGCCGATGACACCCGCCGAGTTCGGCAAGCTGGTCACCGACGAGACCGAGAAGTGGCGCAAGGTGGTGGAGTTCGCGGGGGTGTCGGTGGATTAAGCCGCGGGCCCGTCGCGGGGTCCGTCGCGCGCCGGCAAAGCAGTTGAGGGGGCCAACAGGCCCTCTCAAACAAAAAGTGCGAAAACAACCCCATGCACAGTAGAAGAATTGAGCAATCACAGGGGCTTAAGGAGGCGCCAAAATGGGCACCGGCCGGATGATCGTGAGGGCGGTTTGACTCGTCGGGCAAAACAGTGGCAAAATGCCATTATTCCGAATTCGGCAGTCGTCCGGCGAGCAGTGCTTTTGCGCGCGCGCCCGCGTCCCCCTCGATCGCAGCACTGTGTTTGACGCGTTTTCCCGACGCGAACCGAGGACCACTTCGCTTTGAAAACGCTTGAGGATTGCACCCCCGCCTCAGGCCCTGTAAACGAACCGCGCACCGTTGCCGGCCGCATTCAAGCGGCCGTCCCGCGGCGGGGCCTGTAGCTCAATGGTTAGAGCCGGCCGCTCATAACGGTCTGGTTGCAGGTTCGAGTCCTGCCGGGCCCACCAATAAATCGATCACGTTGCCGGGCCGCGACAAGCATTCCGCTTCCGCTGAAGCGGGCGCAGGGGTTGTCGCGGGTTCGGGCTTGAAGAATGCGGAAAATGGGTTCGCAGACGCGGACGACGTCGAGAGACCTGCAAGAAGTACAGAAGCGGCGAAACAAGATCGCAAATAACCGGACATGAAACCCCCCGGTATTGCGCCCCTGGCCGGACACGCGGCCGCGACCTAGGCGCAATACGGTTCAAATCCGGCAATGGCCGCAGGCGAGATGAGTACGCGGACCGGGAAGATTGATGCAAAGGCTGTAGCCGCATCCGAACGGATGTAGCCGATGTTACGGATGCCAGACGAGCGCTATATCCGAACTGACGGCTGGGCATTCGACCTTCCCGGGACGACATTCTCTCCGGAGTGCAGAACCCGTCCGATCGCGCGGAGCGATTGCGATGAGGGAGGCTACGATGGATTTTACGCGGATGTCGGATGCAATCCGGCTGCATCACGCCTCTCGTCACCACGATGGGTACGATGGCGCGGGCGAATTGGGCCCTGCGTCGAGTGCTCCGTTCGTGGCTGACCCGGTCGGCGGTGGCGCCATGTTCCATCGTCCCGGCCCGTTTGCTGGTCCTGGAGCATACGCCGCGAGCGCGAACAGCCAGCATAAAGACTCCGACCCGGTTCAATCCAAACATCCCCCATCGGGGGGCGAGATGGGCGGCCACGCCGGCAACCACGCTGCAGCGGGCCCGGATGTTCCGTCCGCGAAGCCTGCTGCCGGCGCATCCCTTCCCGAGAAGGGCATTGCTTCGGTCGAGAGCGGGGCGAACACGGCAGGGAACGGCGGGGATGGCCATTTTTACGGAGGCATCATTCACGCGTCCCTTTTGATCTACGAACCGATCAACATTTCGATCAGCGTGGGATACGGCTCGGTCGCCCTGGCCAACCAGTCCAACAATTTGAATGTCGATCAATCCGCTCTTCAAATGGCCGGCGTCGGCGGCCATGGCGGCAATGACAACATTGCGGCGGGTGGGAGCATCAGTACGTTTTCAGGCTCCGGCGTGATCGCGAGCGGCGACAACAGCGCCGGAAACGGCGGCAGCGGCTATTTCTCGGGTGCGATCGTGGACGCTCCCGTGGTGATCTATCATCCGATCAATATTGCGTTGGCGAGCTCGGGCGGCACTGCACATGCAAGTCAGTCGAACACGGTCGACATCGACCAATCGGCCACACAGATCGCGGGCGTCGGCGGAAGTGCCGGACATGGCAATGTGGCCGCCGGCGGCAGCGTCATCACGCTCGACCCCAGTTGGGGATCGAGCATCTTTGACGTCCAAACGGGCGGAAGCCAGGCCGGCAATGGCGGTGACGGCATGTTCTACGGGGAACTCGTCCATACCTCGTTTGTCGTGTACAACCCGATCAACATCGCCATCGCGGGCTATGGCTCCAGCGCTTACGCGGTCCAGATAAATGATGTCTCCGTGGATCAATCCGCGGTTCAGATCGCCGGCATTGGCGGGCACGGCGGCAACGACAACGCCGCAGCGGGCGGCCATGCAAACCTTCTCTCCCATCATCTGTGGGGCGGGTCCGATACGATCGCGACCGGTTCGAACAGCGCAGGCAATGGCGGCAACGGTTATTTTGCGGGCAGTCTGGTCGACGTCAGCGTCGCGATCTACGCGCCCATCAACATAGCAATCGCAGGTCCACATTCGACGGCCGTGGCCGATCAGGTCAACAACGTGCACATCGACCAGAGTGCGACCCAGATCGCCGGCGTTGGCGGGGACGGCGGCTACGGCAACCTCGCGCCAGGTGGCGATGCCGCGCATCTCTTGTCGGATCTTCACCTCGTGGCATAGCGAAACGTCGCATCGATCGCATCGCGGCACGCGCCGTCGCCGCTCTTCGCATGCAAAGCCCGCTCAGAGGCGCCCTCCCCTGACGAAATATCGTACTTTCGTAGGTAGGCCCACCAAACCGGATGATGTTCGATTTGACATCTATCGCTCTCGCGCACGGGCGGATCAGACTTGCCGTGCGCGTCCGCCTGATCGGGATGGATGTTGCACGACAGCCAACAAAACGACGGAGGCCTCAAATGATGCCAAAGGCAATCAACATCTCGGATACGATCAAAGTCAAATCGATCGACACCGGTGGTCAAAGTGCCGGAAATGGCGGCGACGGCACTTTCAAGGGAGCCATCATCAGCAAGCCGACTGTCAACTACGATCCGACCAACAAGGCGGAAGGCGCCGACGTGCACGTGAGCACCGGCGATCACGTCAAACAGACGGCGGATTGGGATGCCGGCGGCGCCAACGCCAAGGCCTCGGTGTTCTCCAAGGCTCATGGCGGAGACGCCGAGTCGAACGGCAGCCAGAAGTCCTACAGCGGCTACGATACCTCCAAGGTCTACGCCAATACGGATGCCACCCAGATCAACAAGCTCGCGGTGGACCAGCACCAGGAAGTCGTCGCCGGCATCGGCGGCGATGGCGGAGACGGCAACTTCGCATGGGGTGGCGGAGTGACCTTCCATCTCGACACGCTCTGACGAGCCGCTCGTCCGACCGGCGGGACCGGCGGCCGCGGCCGCCGGTCCCGGATTTCGCGCCGAAGATCTACCGATGCGGTTGCCGGATTGCGTTGACCATCAGTCAGGCGCGCCGGACCTCGATTTCAGGCGGTGACGATCATGCTGATGCCGCCCATTCGGTTGCCCATCCTGCCGCAGATCCGGACGCCACTGCACACAGCCCTCCGGTCCTGCGTGGGACCGCTGGGTCTCGTATTCGCATATAGCTGCAGTTACAATCTGCTACTGTTTGCGCCCTCCATCTATCTTCTTCAGATCTACGACCGGGTGTTGTCGAGCCGGAGCGGCGACACGTTGCTCCTGCTCACGCTCATAGTCGCGATCACAGTGGTCGTCGGCGGCGTGTTCGATGCATTGCGGCGCGCCGTCCTTGGACGCCTCGGCGCCTGGCTCGACGATCGCCTTCGTCCCTGCGTGCTTTCGGCCGGCCTCGAATCGGCGTTTCGCAGCGATTCGACGCAAGCGTCGGGCGCATATCGGGACCTCACCGTGCTGCGCCAGTTCGTCGAGTCCGGCTCATGTACGATGCTGTTCGACGCGCTCTGGGCGCCCTTGTTCCTCCTTGTCCTCGTTCTGATCCATCCCCTGCTTGGCGTGGTGGGCGCCTGCTGCGTCGCCTTCCTGTTCGCACTCACGGTCGCCGGAGAGCTGGTCACGGAAGACGCTTTGCTCAGGTCCAGCGCCGCGCTCTCCAGAAGCTACGGTCGCCTTCAGACTGCCGCGGGCAACATCCACATGATCCGCGCCATGGGAATGTTCGATAGCGCTGCGCGCATGATCCACCGTGACGCGCAGCACGCAGGCAGAGAGCACGATGTGGCGCTCCGGCGAGGCGAGATCGTCTCACTGGCCACCAAGCCGGTTCGCGCGCTGTCGCAGGTCTTGATCATGGGGGCTGCCGCGTGGCTCGTCCTCGATCACGGGAAAAGTCCGGCAATCATCTTTGCTTCTACGCTGATGTTCAGCCGGGCGCTCGCGCCGGTCGAAAGTGCGGTCGCAGGCTGGAAATCACTCGTGACGGCCGTGAACGCCTGTCAGCGGCTCGGCGCACTTCTCGCCGCATTCCCGGTCGCCCGGCAGGAGAGCGCGGGGGTTTTCCCGCCGCAGGCGCGAAGCGGCCTCGTCGTCGACAATGTGGGCGTATGGCTTGCGGGGACCGACCATCTTCTGCTGAACGGCGTCTCCTTCAGCCTCATGCCCGGAGAATGCCTTGGCATCATCGGTCCGTCCGGGTCAGGCAAGTCCTTGCTCGGCCAGGTGATCGCCGGGCTGTCGATGCCGACGCATGGCCGTGTCCTCCTCGACAATACCGACGTCTCGCTGCTTCGCGAGGGCCGAAACGGCGACGGCCTCGGATATCTCCCCCAGGACATCAATCTGATCGGCGACACCATCAACGACATCATCGCACGCCTTGAAGATGCCGACCGGCGGAAGGTCGTCGAAGCGGCCAAGCTCGCCGGAATCCATGGGGCGATCATGCGCCTGCCGCAGGGTTACGACACGGTGGTTCACAGTGAAACAATCTTCTCACGCGGGTATCGGCAGCGCCTCGGTCTTGCCCGCGCCTTTTTCGGCAGTCCACGCCTCGTCGTTCTCGACGAACCCAACGCCAGCCTCGACTACGGGGGCGAGCGAATGCTCCTGGATGCCATCGAGCGCATGAAGCTCGCAGGCGTCATCCTTGTCGTCGTCACTCACAGGATGGGTCTCCTCGCCGCCACGGACAAGATTGCCATCATGGAAGACGGTGCGGTCACCGCGTTCGGCGACAGCGAGGACATCTTTGAACGGCACCTGAGCCGACCCCAGGTTACTTCGCAGGTTGCGCCATGATCTTGAATTCTCTCACCATCTGGAAGCATCCTGCCGTCTCGAGACTTCCCATGATCTGGGACCGGCTCATGCGCGCGCCGGCGCGCCCCCCGCCCGCCCGACGATCCGGCGTCCTGGTAACCGCAATCGACGATTTCGAGCCTCTGGAATTTCCATGGTGCTCGACGCCTACGCCGACCTCGCCACGCGGAAGGCTTCGCCCTATCACCGTCGCGGGCAATCTGCTGGTGCTCTGCTTCATGCTGGGGCTTGGTACATGGGCGAGCCTCGCGCCGCTCGAGAGCGCCGCGATCGCGTCCGGCGTCGTGGAATCGGAATCGAGTCGCAAGACGATCCAGCATCTGGAAGGCGGTATCGTCAGCAAGATCCTGGTTTCGGATGGCGATATCGTGCGCAGCGGCCAAACGCTGATCGCGCTGGAGGACACCCGGGCGAGCTCGGAGGTACAAAGTCTTCAAGGCCAATTTTGGGATGCGGCTGCTCGTGCCGCTCGGCTTCAAGCCGAGCAGCAGAGATTCGAGAGGATCGCAATTCCGGACGCGCTGGAACAGGACAGCAGGCAGAGCGGAGTGGCCGCCGCCGCGGTGTCGGCGCAGCAATTCATTTTCCAGGCGCGCCTGCAGGTTCACGAGTCGCAGCTTGCGGTCATTCGCGAACGAAGGCGTCAAGTCGAGAAGGAGATCGAAGGTCTCACGGCGCAGGAGAGCGCCACCGGGCAGCGGATCGGCATCGTCCGGGAGGAACTAGATATGGTCGCGACCCTCGTCAACAAGGGGCTCGAACGGCGGCCGCGACTTCTGAACCTGCAGCGGGAACTGGCCGACGTTGAGGGCCGGCGGGGCGAGATCGCGGCGCAGATTTCCCGCGCCGCGCAAGTCATCAGCGAACAGCAAGCCACATTGTTCAAGCTCGAGAGCGAGAGGCAGAACGAGATCGCACAGTCGCTTCGTGAAGCACAGAACCAGATATTCCAGCTCCGCGAGCGGTTGCTTGCGGCCAGGGACCAGCTATCGCGAACGGAGGTCAAGGCGCCAGAGGACGGCGTGATAACCGATTTGCGGATTCATACAGCCGGTGGCGTCATCGGAGCGGGCGCTCCGCTCATGGACCTGGTGCCCCGGCAAGACCGTCTCATCGTGACCGCGCGCCTGAGGCCCGAGGATATCGATGTGGTTCATCCCGGCCTCAATGCCGAGGTTCACCTCCTACCGTACAATCAGCGTCGCGTACCTCGCCTGAAGGGAACTGTCGTGCACGTGTCCGCAGACCGGCTCCTCGACAAGCGTACCGACCAGCCATACTACGCGACCAAAATCCGGATCGACGACGCGCAGATCGTCGCAAACGACATCCAGATCGTCCCCGGCATGCCGGTTCAAGTGTTCATCACGACAGGGCGCGGTACCGTGGCTCTCTACGCGCTCAGGCCCCTGCTCGACAGCTTCCGTGGTGCATTCAGAGAGGACTAGGTCTCCTGCATCGGACCTGCGCCGGGTTCGTGATCGCGACCCTGCGCCGGCAACCGGCCGCGCCAGCGGAGCACGGCTTCCGTCCGATTGTGCGCAGCACATTTCCGCATGATATGCTGGATGTGCATTTTGACTGTGCTTTCCGAGAGGTTCAATTTGGCGGCGATCAGCTTGTTGGGCAGGCCGAGCTCCAATTCCGCCAGAACCTGTTGCTCACGAGGCGTGAGATCCGTCACGCTCCTTTCGATAGTCACTCCGGCTCCCTCGTTCACAAGATATGCGCGCGCAAGCCTGCGTGCATCCGGCGCCTCGAAATCCGGTATCCTGTTCATCCCGGCGACAGGCAACGGCCTGTAGACGCCGCCGACGAGGACAAGGCGCAGGCCAGCTATGGCGATCTCGATCGGCAGCGAGGTAGAAAGAAAGCCGCGTACGCCCCGCTGCATCGCGGCCTGCACGGTCGGCTCGTCGTCATGGTTCGACAGGATTGCAACGGCGGCGTTGGGACAACACTCCGCGACGAAGGCGAGACTGCCCTCAACCGAGGGATCGTCGATAGGCTTGTCTGCGATACTCAGCACCACCAGACGAACATCGCGGGTTGACGTGCAGTCCAGGCTTTCGACCGTTGCCATGTCGAGGATCTCGAATTCCGCCAATTCCCGCCTGAGGACGTTCAGAATACATGTGCGAGGCAACAGGAGCGGTTCGACGATTACCAGAACCGGAAAGTGAAGCGATCCATCGAGCCGCTTTGAGGCGTTTGTTATGTCGTCCATGATTTCCTCGAGATGAAAAGAGCTTCCGCGAAATTCCCATTCCGTATTGCGTCTCCCCTGCTGCTGCATTCATCCTGAATGATCATCACGAGAGTGGCGCTGTACCGCCGCCAGTGCCTTATGCACTGCGGCTTTACCTGGCGCCTGGGTGGAAATTCTTTCCGCTCAAATTCATTTCGGCGCGTACCGCGCGCTGACGCAGTCGACGCATTCCCTAATTGCAGATATTTCGATACGCCGTTGACGCCGCCGACCCCGACTTGCCGTCGACGACATATGCTTCATCCTCCTTCACGAGATAAAGAAACGGTCTCTCTGCGGTCTCGCCGCCTGATGCGCTTCTTCCTTTCACACGCCCGCAAATCGTATCCACGGGGCGTCCAAGCGTGTTCTTTCGCATCGTGCGCTTCATTTCGGTGAATTCGGTCGATCCTGGATCCTCCATCTTCGCCGCGACGGTGACCTTCGCCTTTTCCAGGACAGGATCTGATACTTCCGCGGGCCGTTCGGATGCCGGGACGCTGATCGTCGTCCGCGGTGACGCCGCTTTGGCGAGGTCGACCGATCCGCCCTTCTTTGGAGATGATTTCTTGCCGGACCTTTCCGGAGTTGCAGAATTCGATTTGACGATCACGGGATCCGGCGCGAATGCCGTCGGCATTGGCTGCGCGGGTCGGGCGACCGCAACCCGGTCGAAACAGGGTCGTGACGCACACCCAAGGAAATACCCTCGGGAAGGCGCGAACCAGCCAAAGCCGATCAGGACTCCTGCCAGCACTCCAACAAAAAGCAGTCCCATGCGATTCCCTCCCCGGGAGCTCGGCTCGCACTTGCAAGTAGGACTAATTCCGCGCTGGTGATCCATCTGTTGCGCAAAAGCGTTAAACGCCCATTAAGCGCGCAGTCGTCTGGCCCATGCCTGGATCGGCGGATCAGAAAAGCAAGCATGGCCCGATTTGGTCGGCTCTTGGCCCCCTTTGCAACTTGCGTGTTCGAAGGTCCGCTTTGCACCACCAAAAGCTGCCGATCACCGGCTTATGGCCCTCAGGCCAATTCCAGAGCACCGCACCAGTTTCGCACCAGAAACGGCGTGAAAGAAACGGAACGAAGGCAACTGGGATCGAGCAAAACCGCAGGAAGATCAACGAAGCTGACCAATATTCTCCCGCTCATAACGGTCTGGTTGCAGGTTCGAGGTCCTGCCGAGCCCACCAGCAAATCAACTGTGTAAGTTCGTTATCGCAGCTTGCCGAGCCACAGCGCGGTGGGCGCCGAGCGATTGCGCACGCCGAACTTGGCGTAGATCGACTTGACGTGGAAGTGCGTGGTGTTCGGACTTTGGTCAATCCTCTGCGCGATCTGCTTTTCCGTGTGCCCGTCGAGCAGTGCGAGCAACACCCGGCGTTCAGCAGGTGTCAGGGGTGCATTGGCGATGAGCAGGCCGTGGCTGAGCAGTTGCTGACGGGAAACCATCTCAACCCGCGCATCACGAAGCCCAGACGCTGGCCGTCCTGCGGCGAGAAGCGAGGGGCCTGCGCATCGCGAGGCGCTCTACAATACCAGCAACAGTCCCGAAACCAGCAAGATGCTGAGAATAATTCGCCGGAACAACGCATCATCGACGCACCGAAAAACAAAAATGCCGAGCGCCGTTCCTGCGAGGAGTGCCGGGATGCTGACTGCGAAGTCAGCCAGGACCTTTGTCGACAGATCTCCTCGGACCAGCATGAGACCAAGTGCGAATATCTGCATGGCGGCGATGAAGGGTTGAACCATTCCGCGCTGCTCGGTTTTTGGCACGCCGTGGATGTCACACCATATGGTCGGTATTGCACCCGGCATCGCCGTCAACCCGCCGACAAAGCCTCCGCCGAAGCCGATCAATGCATTACGTGCCGCATTCATCTGCAAGCGATGAGAGAGCACCGGCCTGAACAGCGTATAGGCCGCATAGCAGGCGACGGCGAGACCAAAGCTCTCTCTGAAGATCCGCGCGTCCGCAGCTTGCAGCAGCCACACGGCGATCGGAACGCCGAGCAACCCGCCGACGACCAGTCCCGAGCTCTGTTTCCAGGGGATGCTTTTTCTCAGGGCCCAAAGACCCGCGGCTTGCACGGTGATGCTGCAGGCCATCATCAGCGGGACCGTCTCCACTGGTGGGAGAACGTGAAGGAGAATCGCGCCGGCTACCGCCGAAAAGGCAAAGCCCGCGAGGCCCGAGACGAAAGCCCCGCAAAACACAGCGACACTGAGCAGGCAGAACGACGCAACGTCGCCCATGAGCTAATCCTTTTTTGGTCGGTCGCATCCTGGAATGGCGACTTTGAATGGCGACTTGGAATGATGACTTGGAATGACGACTTGGCGATTAGTCCCCGGACGACAGTCCGGGCGGCTCGGGCGCTGCCACGACATCGTTCTGGCGGGTCGAAGTCAACATCGCGGCTGCAAGGATGTGCAGAACGAGAAAGCAGATGGCGATCGTTGCCAGCAGCGTAGTCTCGCTCGGTGCCGGAATCCGAAGTTTGCGCTCGGACGACTGTTCACCGAGCGACATTGTCGTGTCCTCCAACATCTGGCGGAGAGGCAAACTGGACCAGCTGACGATACTGTCGAAGAGTGCGCTCTGCCTGTAGCCGTCGCGAATGGTGGAGCGCCTGAAGGAGGCGCCCAGACCAGCCTTCTTTTCGAGAAGACCTCGTGGAGGCGACAAACGAATGCGCTAAAAATGACGCATCGCCTCTGGCTGACACTCTGCGGTTGAATAATGGCGCGGTGGATGCAGCGATCGACTGAAACATCTTGTGAAACAACAACCCATAGAACACGCGAGTGCGACGCCGCGCCTTGTCTTCCAAGCGCATGACACGAACACCTTGTGTGAGTGACTGGATACGGCCGGAAGTATCGAACGGGACGCCGCGCCGCGCTTTAATGCGGGCTTAATTTGTCCTTATCGTTTCCTTCATTTTGAACGCTGTGCTTGATTTCGGGCCGGTGTCCCGGTTGAATATCCGTCTCGCGCGCTCCCCCGAAGGCATTGTTTTGCTGTATCTATTTGACGATTTCGTCCTCGACACCGACCAGCGGGAATTGCGCCGTGACGGACGTACGATTCCGTTGCAGCCTCAGGTTTTCGACCTCCTCGAATATCTGATCCGCCACCGCGCCCGGGTGGTGACCAAGGACGATCTGATCAGCGCGATTTGGGGCGGGCGCATCATCTCGGAGTCAGCGCTCACCACCCGCATCAACGCAGCCCGTACGGGAATAGGCGATTCCGGCGGCGCGCAACGGCTGATCAAGACTTTACCGCGCAAAGGCGTCCGCTTCATCGGCACGGTGCGGGAAGCACAAAGGGAGGTCGAGAGCGCGGTCGTACCTCTGACGACTGAAGTCTCCACCCTGGTGGTCGGCCGGACAGCCCCCTTCGCGATGATCGACCAGATGACGCAGCAGGTATTGTCCGGCAAACGGCAGATGGCCTTTGTCACCGGGGAAGCCGGGATCGGCAAGACGGCCTTCATCGCCAGGGCGGTCGAACAGCTGACGGAACAGGGCTTCGATCAGCTCTATGGGCGCTGCACTGAACGATTCGGAACGGACGAAGTCTTTCTGCCACTGATCGATGCACTGGTGAGCCGTTGTCGCGCAAACGGTCCGGAATTGATTTCGGCCATTCGCGCGCACGCACCCACCTGGATACTGCAATTACCAGGCGTCATCGACGCATCGGAGCGCGCGGCTTTCCAGGATGAAGTGTTCGGCGCGACGCGCGAGCGGATGCTGCGCGAACTCTGCGATCTTCTGGAAGCGCTGAGCACCGGCCGCCCCTGGGTCCTTGTTCTCGAAGATCTGCACTGGAGCGACTTCGCGACACTCGACGTGCTGTCTCGCCTCGCGCGCGGGAACGGCAAGGCGCGCGTGCTGGTCCTCTGCTCCTATCGTCCGGCCGACGGTTCCGTCGGCGGGCATCCCATCCCTCGCCTGCACCGGGATCTCGAGATTCATGGATACTGCAGCGAATTGCGCCTCAATCGACTGTCGCCTGCGGAGGTCGAGCGTTACCTGGCCTTGCGCTTCGACGACGAGGGACTTGCCTCCAGCCTGTCAAAGCCCGTATTCGAACGAACGCTGGGGAATCCCTTGTTCGTTGCCTCGCTGCTCAAACACTTGATCGACCAGGGCTCGATCGTCGAAATGGACGGCAGATGGCGCCTGTCCTCACAGGCGGCATTTACGCACGATCGCATTCCAGACAGCCTCCTGAACATGATCGGCCACGAGCTCGATCGCCTCACCGATAGCGAGCGGCATCTGCTCGATGTCGCCAGCGTTGCCGGCGAAGACTTTTCTGCGGCCCTCGTTGCGGCCGGGTTGTCCGACGATGCGATCGACGTCGAAAGGAACATCGAAGCGTCGATCCGCAAGGATCAAATCCTCGTTCGTTCGGGAGCTTCCGAGTGGCCCGATGGAACATATTCGGGCTCTTACGCCTTTCGTCACATTCTCTATCAGAATATCATTTACCAGTCTCTGCCGCCCGGCCACCGCGCACAAACGCACAAGCGCCTGGGCAAGAGGCTGGAGGAAGCCTATGCCGGCCGCACCCATGAAATAGCGCCCGCGCTCGCACTTCACTTTGAGCAGGGTCGCGACTTTCCGAGCGCGTTGCGCTACCTGCGGGAAGCGGCAAACAGCTCGACCAAACGCCTCGGCCATGCGGAGGCCGCCAGCTACCTCACCCGCGCGCTTGGCATACTTGATCGTTTCGATGCCGCCGACAAACTCTCAACCCGCATCGCTCTTCTGCGAGAGCGAAGCTGGGCGCTTCGCTCGTGCGGCGACCTCGCAGGCTCCATTCGTGATCTGCGCGACATGATTGCCTGCGCCGAACAAGCGGGCGAGATCAAGCAGCAGCTCAACGGCCTCACGGCCGTGAGCAGTCTCTGCTTGCGCGTGGATCGCCACGCCTGCCTCGAGGCCGCTGACGACGTACTGTCGCGAAGCCAGGCGCTTGCGGACGACACATTCAAGGCTCTGGTCCAGGGCAGCAGCGCGAGCGTCAACCTGTTCCTCAACGGCTGGCGCATACAGTATGCCACGCTCTGCGACAGGGCGATCGAGCTGAGCGCGAATGCCACGAATTATGGCATCTTGATCAGGCGCAACGGAATATCCGGCATCGTAGATTGCTGGAGGTCGCGGTACCAGGAGTGCCGCCGCGCCGGCACGGAAGGAAAGCGGTTGGCGCGTTTGGCCGGCGACGTCTACACGTTCGTTCTGTTCAACGTGCTCGAATCAATCGCGCTCATTCATCTGGGCGAATGGCGCGAATTGCGACGTGAGATCACGGCCGGCCTCGAACTGGCCGTCAGAAACGCGAACGGCCCCAGCAGCGCCCTGTGCCGGTTGACGCTTGCGTGGTTGCACGTCGAAGCGATGGACTTTGATGGAGCCCGGGAGCTCTGCGAGAACGTCGACGATAGTCTGCTGGTCGGAGATCAGTCGACATACTTCCACAAGCGGGCGGTCCTTGCGAAAGCCTATGTCGGCCTGAACGATCCGGCGGGAGCTCGCAGGCAATTTGACGATATTGAGCGCCGCCGGCATGAAGAAGGCATCGACATCGAATTTACCGCCGCGACGCAGGTGTATCATTGCCTCGGCGAATATTACTTGCAGATTGACGACTTTACGCAGGCTCAGAGCTGCGCACGCCAGCTCCACGACTATGTGGCTACGGCGCCAGATCTCAATCACCTGGCCCAGGCCCACGCTCTGCTCGCACGTACTGCGCTTGCCCTCGGCGATTCAGCGGAGGCTCAGTTGCACCTGTCCCGCGCGCTGGAGATCGTCGATAGTGCCGACTTCCCGATTGCTTCCTGGCGGGTGTACCGCACGGCCGCCGAGATCTTTGCGAGGTGCGGAGACCTCGACAGCGCGGCGACACATCGCATGCGATTTGCCGAGACCGTCCGAAGGCTCGCGCAAAATTTCGAACCCGAGGATCGGCTGCACAAGAGCTTGCTCGCTGTGTTGGCAACGCGGACAGCGCAACTGGAAGCGATGACCCCGCTGCCTTCGCGGCCCGCTTAGCCGACGGGCCCGCCGAAGCCACAATCGATAGGCTGCCAGGCAGAGTGAGCCGCGCTCTCGAAGCGCGAGGCCGATCACTGTGAATTTCGGGTCCTGCTTGCTCCCCTCAGCCGCGTCGCGGTTGAGGGTGACTTCGCCCACCCTGCCATCTGGATACAGGTGAGAAGATCGACATAACTCTGGCTTCCTGCGGCTGTGGCTTCGCCTTCGCAGCTGTCGCGAGCAGGACCGGAAGCGTCGCCCCAAACCGCGGAGAGCTGTTGCCGCGCGGCGGACTCGTCGCGCATGCAGTCCGCAAAGCTCTGAGGAAGGGCAAGCCCCATTGCCTTGTCAACAGCTGTGGTCGCCTTGCACGTCGCCTCTACCTTCAATTCGGGGACGCGATCGGAGACGGGGATTACGAACAATTGCGCTCCGAGAAGTGCCGCAGATAGTGCTGCCATCGACATCTTGACCTCCTTCGCGCTCTATCAAACCAACCACCTTGCAATGCCATTACAGAAATTCGGATCAGAACTGGCCAGGCTGAGCCGGAGGAGCAGGCCAATCGGATCTCAAATTGTTCCTGTTGCCGCGATCAAATAAGTCTTGTCTGCACACAAAGCCGCTCCCGCAGCTCGTCGCTCGAGGCGGAGCCTGGCGAACATCGACGACCGTCACGACTTTTGCGCGCGGCGTCTTGGCAAAGGCGGCTGTCGTCAACACCGCTTCCAGGGCGAAAAGGACTGCAAGCAAGCATATCGTCCTCATGGGATGGCGCCCCTTCGGCTGACGCAGCCCGGGGGGCGGGCTGTCTCGGCAAATGCCGTACGCGCAATCGCCACGGCAGCAAAAGGAGAGGATGAGGACGCGTGATGCAGCAAGAGACATGTCAATCTCCGGCACTCGGAAAACGTCAGGTCTAACGAGACATCACCTTGCGGAACCGGCCTTGATCCAGATCAAGCTGGCTCCGGCGTTCCTCCACCGCGTGCATCTCGCATCGCAACGGTGCGAAGGTATGCCAGACCGTCACCCGCCGGGTGATGCTACTTCGAGAGCGAATGGCCGCTTGGTGGAGCAGGAAGCTCAAACGAGGAATCGATCCTGTTCGACGCCCGGATTTCTCTGATCAGAAGCCTTGCGAAATAGGCCCTCAACAGGCGGTCGAAAGTCGACTGTGCTTCGCTGACGTCGTCGCAGCCCTGAATGCTTAGGTCTTCGGCAACACCACCCAATACCTGTTGCACCATGACCTGCCTCCTCGAAGCAGATGCCCCCTTTTCCCTTCTCGCCAGTAAGGAGGAAGCCGAGAGGGATCGGCTTGATCCATCGCAACCGATTTGCGATTTTTTGAAACGCGAAGGGATCGTCAGTTCTTGCCTACGGTTTGGCCCTCCGGCTCGAGGTTGAATGTCAGCCTGTTGAGCTTGCCGGTGAACTTGAACGGAGGCTCGTAGCGATATTCCAGCAAGGCGACCCCCGTGCGGGTGTCCTGGCCGACGTCGAACGTCTCATCCTCGGGAAAAGTGACAGGCGTGGTGTGCTCCAGCGTGTTGCGTGCCACCTCCTTGCCATCCACCGACAAGATGCCCGTGCCGCCCTTGCCGAGGCCCGTCGCCTCCGGTTTGAACTCGAAGGCGATGGTGTGCTTGCCGGCCTCCAGCTCGGGCCCCTCCCATGTCGTGCGCTTGAGGTCGAGCAGGTTGTAGAGGAACACGACCCTGCCGCGCCCGACGCCAAACTCGCCCTTGCTCAGGAACAGGCCGTAGCCGCCGAAGCGCCCGCCGTGGGTAACGATCATGCCCTCCGCTCCACCTTGGGGAATCACCACCTCGGCGGTGATGGTGTAGCCCTTGTTCAGGATGCTCGGCGCGGCACTTGCCGGCGTGCCGATCAATTCGCCGGAGTACGTGAACTCCCCGCGCCCCGCGGTAAGGCTCGGACGCGGCGTGTTCCAGCGTGCCAATGTCGAGTTGTCGAGCGGCAGCACGTTGTACTTCTTCGCCTCGGCGTAGAAGAGATCCTGCATCTGCTTGAGCTTGTCCGGCATTTTGGCAGCGAGGTCGTCAAACTGGGTCGGATCCTCCTGCACGTTGTAGAGCTCCCAGTTGTAACCGGTGATCACGTCCGGCGGCGTCCTGGTGCTCAACTCCCATGGCAGTGTTGCCGGCGCCGTCGCTGCCACCCAGCCATCCTGATAGATGGCGCGGTTGCCCAGCATCTCGAAATATTGCGTCGTGTGGGTTGAAGGCGCATTCGCAGTCGCCGTTTCCCACGTGTACGCCATGCTCACACCCTCGATGGGATCCTGCTCGATGCCATTGACCATGTCGGGCTGCGCGATACCGGCCGCCTCCAGAATCGTCGGCACGATGTCGATGACGTGATGGAATTGACGGCGGATGCCGCCGGGATCTTTGATGTGACCGGGCCATGACATCACCACGCCCTGGGCCGTCCCGCCGAAATGCGACGGCACCTGCTTGACCCATTTGAACGGTGTGTCCATCGCCCATGCCCAGCCCGCGGCGAAATGCGGGAACGTCCGTTCCGATCCCCAGAACGGATACCAGAGAAACTGGTCCTTCACCGGCACGGGCACGCCGTTGAAGGTCGTAAATTCATTGGGCGTGCCGTTGACCATTCCCTCGGCGCTCGCGCCGTTGTCTCCACCGATGTAGATGATGAGCGTGTTGTCGAGCTGGCCAAGGTCGTCCACGGCCTGGATCACCCGTCCGATCTCGTGATCGGCGTAGGCGAGATACGCGCCGTAGATGTCTGCCTGCTTGATGAAGAGCTTCCTCTCTTCCAGGCCGAGCGAATCCCACTCCGGCAATCCTTTCGGCCACGGCGTCAGCTTGGCATGTTCGGGCATGATGCCGAGCCGCTTCTGGTTCGCGAAGATGGTCTGGCGCACCTTGTTCCAGCCCTCGTCGAAGAGGTGCATGTCGCTGACCTTCTTGATCCACTCAGGCGTGGGATGATGCGGCGCGTGAGTTGCACCAGGCACGTAGTAGATGAGCCAGGGCTTGCCCGGCGCGACCTCCTTGAGCTGCTTCATGTACTGAATGGCTTCATCCGCCATCGCGGTTTCCAGGTTCCAGCCGGGATTGTCGAGGAATGGATAGATCGCCGTCGTGTTGCGGAAGAGGTTCGGTTGCCATTGGCTGGCGTCGCCTCCGACGAAGCCGTAGAAGTATTCGAAGCCCATGCCATTCGGCCATTGATGGAACGGCCCGGCCTGGCTCGATTGATAGGACGGCGTGTTGTGGTCCTTGCCGAACCACGACGTTGCGTAGCCGTTCTCCTTGAGAATTGTGCCGATGGTGCCCTTGTCGATCGGGATGATGGAGTCGTAGCCGGGAAAGCCTGTCGCGATCTCGCCCACGACGCCGTAACCGACCGAGTGATGGTTACGGCCCGTGATCAGCGCCGCCCTTGTCGGTGAGCACAGCGATGTCGAATGGAAATTGGTGTATCGCAACCCGGCCTTGGCAATGCGATCCATTGACGGCGTAGGAATGACGCCGCCGAAAGTGCTGGGTGCACCAAAGCCCTGGTCGTCCGTCATGATGAGCAGCACGTTGGGCGCGCCCTTCGGTGGCACGACGCGTGGCGCCCACCACGGCGTCGACTCCGAGGCCTTCTCCTTGACCACGCCGCCGAATTTCGACGGGGGTGATGGAAGTTGCTTGCCGGTGATGGTGGTGGTGGCGCCCGGCGAGCCTGGAGTGCCTGTCACCTGTTGGGCCGGCAGCGGAGTCGAACCGAAGGTCAAAATGGCTGCGACTGCAAGTGCGCCGCGAGGGATTCCCATGACGAGCACTCCCTTGTGACCGCAAGACACGACAAGGGCTGCCATGGCAGGGGAGCAATCGGTTTGATTCAAATCAAGAGTTGGCCCTGCCCCGGACACCGATGCGCAATCCCCATTTGCGCTGGACGAACGCAACGCCCCAAAGCAACGCAACAGGCCTTCAAGGAAGAGTTGCCGCCCGGCGTAAATCCTCGATCACCTTCGACAAGCTGGCGTCGTTCGGCGTCAGCTTCGCGAGCCTTTCCGCATATCGCAGCATCGCGAGCACAGATCCTAGGCTTGCTGGACAAGCGTGTGCAACGCTTTGACGGCGGCCTCCCGGTCCTCCACAGGGAGAAACAGGCTGACCGAATGCGGTGACAACACGTACCTGTCGGGGACGATCCCGTGATCCTTAAGAACCTGCAACGCGCTGAACGGCAATTCCGACGAGATGCCACCGAAGCAGGTGAGACTCACCGAGCTTGAAGCTTGGCGCTGCTTGCGCAGATCCTTGGCGTGCTCCAGCGTGCGCAGCAGGGCATCGAGCCACTCCGTATCGCACGCCACGGTCATGCTGGTTTTTCCTGCGGCGAAGTGTGATGCAAGGAGCTGCGGCCACGACAGGCTGTTTTGCCTGAGATGCTGCGCGAGTTTCTCGAAACCGTGATTGAGATCCGTGGAATCGATTTCCACGTGCTCAATGCGGGCGATCGAGTTGACGGCGAGAACCTTCCCGTTTTCCATGCCTGAAACCTCTTTCATCACTTGCGTGCTGTGCCCGGCGCCACCCCACTGCTTGAGGACCAGAGGCACATCCTGACTTTGCGCCAGCTCCACGCTGCGAAAATGCAGGATCTTCGCACCCCAGAAGCACATCTCCGACAGGGATGCGAAGTCCACCTGCCGCAGGGGCCTTGCATCCGGCACGATGCGCGGATCGGCCGAACAAATTCCGTCGACCTCCTTGATGATTTCACAGCGTTCGGCCTTCAGCGCAGCGGCCATCGCGACGGCCGTGGTGTCGCTGCCGCCCCGGCCGAGCGTGGTGATTTCCCTGGTCGCCGGGTTCACGCCCTGGAATCCTGCCAGCACCACGACGCGTCCGCGGTCGAGTTCCTCGAGCACGCGAATGGGACGCACATCCAGAATGCGTGCGGAGGAATGGGAGTCGTCGGTCATCACGCCGGCCTGGCTGCCGGTGAAGCTGATCGCAGGCACGCCGAGATCGGAAAGCGCCATGCTCATCAGGGACATGCTGATGCGCTCGCCGGTCGTCAGCAGCATATCCAGCTCGCGGCGGTTCGGAGTCGGGCTGACCTGATGGGCCATCTCAATCAACTGGTCGGTGGTCGTGCCCATGGCGGAGACGATCGCCACGACACGATGACCGCGGCCCTGGAGGTCGGCGAGACTGCGCGCAACCGCGCGAATCTTCGCCGGTGTTTCCAGGCAGACACCGCCATATTTCTGCACGATGATGGGATGGTTGCGCATCTAACCTCGCCCGGAAGCCTCGCTCGCCTCGCCCATCGAGCCGACACCGGCTATCCAGGTGCCGAGGACCTCAAAGTTCGGATTGAAGGCGACAAGATCCGCGCGGTATCCCGGCGCGATCCGTCCAAGCTCGGACCCAAGGCCCAGAAATGAAGCGGGCGTCCGGGACGCCATGATGAGGGCATCGACGAGGGAGATTCCGATGAGCGCAGCAGCGTTGCGGACCGCCTCGATCATGGTGAGGTGAGCGCCCGCGAGCGTGCCATCCCGGCCGGTCAGGCGACCGTCGCACAACGTGATCTCCCTTCCCTGGAGCATGAATTGCCGGTCGTTCGTGCCCGCCAATGGCATGGCATCGGTGACCAGCATCAATCGATCGCGACCCTTGCAACGGAAGGCAACACGCAAACCGGCGCGGTCGACGTGGATGCCGTCGCAGATGATCCCTGCAAACAACCGGTCATCCCCCAGCGCGACACCCACCAGGCCCGGTTCCCGGGCGTTCAACTGCGACATGGCATTGAACAGGTGGGTCACCCCCGAGACACCGCGATCGACCGCCTGCCCGATTTCGGCTGCACTGGCGTCGCTGTGGCCGGCCGCGATACGCAATCCGGCGCCGATCAATTCATCGATCATGGACGCGGGCACGCATTCCGGGGCCAGGGTCACAATGGAGCGACCGCGGCGCCCGAAACTCTTGATGGCGGCGAGGTCGCGCCGATCGGGCAAGCGTATCTCGGCGTCCGGATGAATGCCCTTGCGGGACCTGTTGAGGGCCGGACCTTCCAGATGAAAGCCGAGCACGCCGGGAATTTCGAGGCACCCCTCGGCCGTTGCAGCCAATCGTTCGATGACCTCGCTTCGATCGGAGATGAGGGTCGGCAAACAGCCCGTGGTCCCGGCCTTGCGGTGCGCCTCGACGATGCGGCGAACTCCGGCCTCGGTTGGCTGGTCGTTGAGAAGCACGCTCCCGCCTCCGTTCACCTGGATGTCGATGAATCCGGGTGCAAGGATCGCATCTCGGGGAAGGCGGATTGACGCCCCCGCGGCCTCGTCGAAGCCAATGCTTTCAATCCGTCCCTGCGAGATCCTGACCGAGCCGGGTCCGCGCATGTCGGTCCCATCGAAGATGTGCTGCGCAGCAATCGTGAGAGAGGCAGAACCAGCGTGGCCCATCGGTATCGATCCGGGAATTGCCGTCACGGACTCGTGAGGCGAGTCTCGCACAAGAGTTCATATGTACGCCACGGGGACCTTGTGCGGACCCCAAGCGAAACCTTCGCGTTAACGTTCCATGGGAACAAAAGGTACCACGTATCTCGGCATTGATGGCGGCGGAACCCGCTGCCGCGCCCGGATCGAAGACGAAAACGGCACGGCGCTCGGCGAGGCGAGCTCGGGACCGGCCACGACGCGGATCGGCGTCGACAAGGCTTGGCGGTCCATCATGGAGGCCACCGAAGCGGCGGCCACACAGGCCGGGCTGAGCCGCGAGGATTTCGCCCAAATGCACGCCGGAATTGGCCTTGCCGGTATTGGGCGCCGGGGCGCGAAAGCGGCGCTCGGCGAGATCGCGCATCCCTTTGCGTCCGTCAACTTCATCAGCGACGGCCTCGCCGCCTGTCTTGGCGCCCATAGCGGCGCGGACGGGGCCATCGTCGTGGCCGGCACAGGCTCGGTCGGTGTCGGCCTGGTCGACGGCCGCGAGATCCGTCTCGCCGGGTACGGTTTTCCCGTGTCGGACGAAGGCAGCGGCGCCGACATCGGCCTGCAGGTTGTCCGACTGGCGCTGCGGGCCGCGGATCGCCGCGCCGAGCTGACTCCATTGCTTTCGGAGGTGCTGGGCGCATTCGATCACGATCCCTATCAGGCGGTGGCCTGGTCCGAAGAAGCCAAAGCCACGGACTACGCCGCATTCGCGCCGATCGTGATGCGGCACGCCAATCAAGGCGATCCGGTCGGCCGCCGCATTGTCGAACGCGCAGCCGATGCCATTGGCGATCTGCTCGATCTATTCCTGGCGAGAGGAACCGACCGGCTCTCGCTGGTGGGTGGGCTTGCGGATGCGATTACGTCCTGGCTGACGCCCGACCTGCGCGTCCGCCTGAAGCGTCCTGACGGCGACGCGGCGGCCGGCGCGTTACTGGTGGCGCGACGGCGGCTTGAACTACCCAGAATGGAAACCGAGCATGAGCCGGCTTCAAAGTTCCGCGTTTGATGGCGCATGGATCAACGATATGGCCACCGAAGAAGTCGATCCCCGCTTTGCCGATCTTGATGCATGGTCGCTGGCCGTGGCGATGGAAGCGATGTGGGAGGGCCAGCTTGCGGCAGTCGCTGCGATCGGCCGTGCTCTCCCCGCGATCACGGCGGCGACCGAAGCGGCCAAAATGGCGCTGGGCGATCACGGTCGCCTTGTCTATGTCGGCGCCGGCACCTCGGGGCGCGTGGCGGTCCAGGACGGCGCCGAGCTGACGCCGACCTTCGCCTGGCCCAAAGAGCGCGTCCGCTTCGTCGTCGCCGGCGGAGACAGTGCTTTCGTCACCAGCATCGAGGGCGCGGAGGATGACATTGATGATGCGGTCGCGCAGATCAATGCCGTGCGGCTCACAGCGCATGATGTGGTGATTGCGGTAGCCGCCAGCGGGACAACGCCGTTCACGGTCGCCGCGCTGCAGCAGGCAGGCTCCTGCGGTGCGATGACGGTGGGTGTCGCCAACAATCCTGGCACCGCACTGCTGGCATCGGCCAAGTTTCCTATCCTGATCGAGACTGGCCGCGAGCTGATCGCCGGCTCCACGCGGATGAAGGCCGGCACTGCGCAGAAGGTCGTGCTCAACCTGATCTCCTCGGGGATCATGCTGCGTCTTGGCCGGGTGTATCGCGGCATGATGGTGAACATGCAGCCAACCAATGCCAAGCTGAAGCGGCGCGCCGAAGCCATGGTGGCGCAAATCGCCGACTGCGATCCGTCGCACGCGGCGCGCTCGCTCGAGCAGGCAGAAGGAGACGTCAAGACGGCGGTCCTTCTGGCGCTGGGCGTCGACAGGGCTGATGCCGAGACCATTCTGAGGGACGGCGGCGGCAATCTCCGGCGCGTGTTTGCCGAGCTCGCCGGGGATCGGGACTCGCATAGTGACCGGCATCGCAAGGCACCGGCCGTACGCAAGCAGGGCGGAGCGGTCGAGCCGTGATGACATCTGCGATGGCGAGTGAAATCCTGGAAAGCGCCGATACCGTCGCGAAAATCGTTCGCAGCCGCCCCGCCACACGCGACATCGCGCAGCGAATTGAGATGGGCTCGGCCCCCCTGTGCGTCGTGTGTGGTCGGGGAAGCTCCGGGCATGCCGGGGTTTTCCTGAGATACCTTGTCGAGACGCGGCTTCGTCTTCCCGTTTCAGCGAGTGCTCCCTCGGTGATCACGGCATTTCGCACACCCTTGATGCTGCGCGATGCGCTGTTCATCGTGATCTCGCAATCAGGACGCAGTCCGGATCTCGTCGCAGCGACACGGTCGGCGCGGGCTTCGGGCGCCCGCACCATTGCCATCGTCAACACGACCTCGTCGCCGGTGGCCGACGAAGCGGAGTTCGTCGTTCCGATCGAAGCCGGCCAGGAGCACTCGGTCGCGGCGACAAAGACCGTCATTGGCTCGATGGCCGCCAGTGCCGGACTGGTTGCCGAGCTGGCGCAAGATCGTGCGCTGCGCTCAGCCCTCGACCGGCTGCCCGAGCGCCTGCACCGTGCGCTGGAGCTCGACTGGTCCGAGATTGCCGATGATCTCGTCAAGGCGTCGGCTGTGTTCGTGGCAGCTCGAGGCCTGGCCCTGGGCTCGGCGAGGGAGATCGCGCTCAAGCTTTCGGAAATCCTGCGCCTGCCCTCCATCGGCCTGAGCGCCGCCGAGCTGCAGCATGGGCCACGTGCCGCGCTGTCGTCGCGCACGCCCGTCGTCATGATGCGCCTGATGGATGAAACTGCGGCCAGTGTGGACGCACTTGCAGAGGAGTTGCGTGAGCAAAAGGTCGCGCTGCATCTCTGCGGCGGACCGCATGGCTCGCTGCCCTGGCTGGCCGAGGATGACCCTGCCACCGACCCGATCACCATGCTCGTTCCGGCCTATCGGATGATCGAGCAGGCGGCATGCGCCCGCGGATTTGACCCGGATCGCCCCCCTCGCCTGAGCAAGATTACCGAGACGTTTTAACGGCTGACCGATCGCGGGCTGGCGGCCAAAGCCGGAGCGTCGCGTCTCACCCCTCCACCCGGTACAGCCGCCAGCGCTCCGGCACGCCCTTGAGCCGGTGCATGCCGTGATCCCTCAGGCTGACCGCGGACTGCGCCTTCAACAGTTCCCTCACCGCGCTGGACACCAGCACTTCGCCGCCGCGCGCCTTGGCGGCGACGCGCGTGCAAATGTGGAAGGCGAGGCCAACCATCTCGCCGCCGCTGATCGTGTACTCGCCGGCGTGCAGGCCCACCCTGATCTCGAGCCCCAGCGTGCGCACGGCCTTCAGGATCGCGGTCGCGCAGGTGATGCCGGCGGCGGGCGCCTTGAAGGTCGCCAGCACGCCGTCGCCGGTGGTCACGACCTCCCTGCCGCGCGAGCTCTTCAGCTCCTTGCGCACGGCGGCGTAATAGTGGCCCATCACCTTGGTCCAGCGCGCATCGCCGAGCTTGGCGGCCTTCGCGGTCGAGCCGACGATGTCGACGATCAGGATGGTGGCGAGCGCCTTCTTGAGCTCGGCACTGCGCGCGGCCGATGGACGCCGGTTCGCGATAGCCCCGGTCAGTGGCTCATAGCGGTGGTTGCGTCGCCGCGCGATCGCGGCCTTGGCATAGTCCTCGGCGCGCTGCGACGTGCGGCAGCGGATCGTCTTCTCCTGCGGTACGCGCGTCCAGTAGACCGTTCGCACGGCACCAGCGCCGCTGACCTCCACCGCGCCCCATTTCAGGAAGATCGTCGAGCCGGCACGCCTGATGCACCACGCCTTCGACGTGTACCCGGAGACGTTCGACTGATGGACACCGATGCGAAGAAATTTGGGCATGAACGGGCGGCTGATCGCGGGTCCGTCTGGGCTACCTGAGGCGAAGCGTAGTCGGACATTCCCGCGCTGGCAACAACATCCATCGATGCCTCCACGGCGCTCGCCGCAGCTCAATCCTTGCGCACGTAGCGCCAAAGCAGATCGGCGGTCTCGGCGCGGCGCTGGGCTCTTGCCTTGGGCGAGGACATGTCGAAGGCAAATTGCGCCTCGAAGGTGTGACGGTTGGCGACCGCGAAGAAGCTCAGCGCATTCAGCGTCATATGCAGCTCGACCGGATCGATGCCGGGCCGGATCGCGCCGCCGGCCGCGCCGCGATCCAGCACCTTGGCAATCTGGCTGATGCTCGGCTGCGTCATCTCCTTGAGCCTGCGGCTGCTGGCCATGTGCCGTCCGCGATGAATGTTCTCGATGCTGACGAGGCGGACGAATTGCGGATGGGCCTGGTGGAAATCGAAGGTGAATTCGGCAAGCCGGCGGATCGCAGCCTCCGGCTCCAGCGCCTCGAGATGAAGATCCTCCTCGGCCGCGCGCATCTCGGCATAGGCCATCTCCAGCACCGCGGTGAACAGCTCTTCCTTGGAGTTGAAATAGTAGAAGATCAGCCGCTTGGTGACGTTGGCGCGGGCGGCGATGGCATCGGTGTTGCCGCCGGACAGGCCGTTCTCGGCGAATTCCTCGAAAGCGATGTCGAGGATCTCCTGCCGCGTCCGCTCGCGGTCGCGCCGCTTGACCGGCGCAGACTTGACCGGCGCAGACTTGGCGGCACGCGCGCCCTGCTTCTTCACACTTGCCATCTCGCAGTTCAGTCCTTCGCTCCGGCCGCCGGATCGCCTCACCTCCATAGCGCAATCGAGGCGGCTTGACATCAATTATCCCGTGGATTAATTAACAATTAACCTATGGATTAATTAATGGGAGGAGACAGATGCAATCGACCGGCGCCCGCCGCACCGTCTCCTGCTCGCGGGCTTGTCCGCACCGGAGCGTTGAAGCGTGACAAAGCTCGGTCTTGCCCACCTCACCGCATTGGAGCTTGCACCGGCGCGGCTCGTTGCCGAGGCCGCGCGGGCTGGATTTGCCACGGTCGCATTGCGCTTCATCCCCGCGACCGCCGACGGGCCGGCCTATCCGACCCAAACAGGCACCGAGGCCCACCGCGCACTCAAGCGCGTGCTGACGGACGAGGGCGTGCGGGTCAGCGATATCGAGCTGGTCCAGCTCAAGCCGGGCATCGAGATTGCTTCGCTCGCAGGCTGTCTCGAAGCCGCCGCCGATCTCGGCGCGACAGCGCTCATCGCTTCCGGCGACGATCCGGACGGGCCGCGGCTCACCGCCCATTTCGCCGAGCTCTGCCTGCTCGCCGCATCCTTTGGCCTGCGCGTCGATCTCGAATTCATGCGCTGGCGCGCGGTCGGCAACCTCGCCCAGGCCGCGGCGGTCGTGCGCGATGCAGGCCAGAGGAACGGCGCCATCCTGGTCGACGCGCTGCATCTGACGCGTTCGGGCGGCCGGGCCGCCGACCTGATCACCCTTCCCGACCATTGGCTGCGCGCCGCGCAGCTCTGCGATGCCACAGCCGACGCGCCGGCAACGGAAACGGCCATCATCGCCGAGGCGCGCGAGGGACGGCTGCCGCCCGGAGACGGTGCCTTGCCGCTCGGTCCGCTGCTGGAGGCGCTGCCCGGTGATGCTGCGCTCAGCGTCGAGATGCCGATGCCGGCGCTGGACGCAAGCGAGCGGATCGCCACGGCGTTCAATGCAGCCAGGCACGTGATCGAAGGCCGCGACCGCGGCGCCGGTCGACGCGACTGTCACGGTGGGCTTAACCAACGGAACGCATGACATGACGAAAATCAGGATTGCCGTGATCGGGGCGGGGTTGATCGGACGCAAGCACCTGCGCAAGCTCGCCGAGCATGGCGACTACGAGCTCGTCGGCATTGCCGACGTCAATGCCGCGCAGGTCGCAGCCGAACAGCCCGGCGCGCGCGTCTTCGGGGATTATCGCAAGCTGCTCGACGAGGCGCGGCCCGAGGCGGTGATCATCGCCTCGCCCAACCAGTTGCATGCCGAGAACGGCATCGCCTGCGCGCGAGCCGGAATCCATATCCTGATCGAAAAGCCGGTCACCGGTACGCTCGAGACCGCCGCGGGTCTGATCGCCGAGGTCCGCAAGGCCGGCGTCCGCTCGCTGGTCGGTCACCACCGCCGTCACCACAGGCAGGTGAAGGCGCTCAAGACGCTGCTTGGCGAGAACCGCATCGGCGATGTCGTCGGCGTCTCCGCGATCTGGGCCGTCCACAAGCCGGCGGACTATTTCAAGGCCGCGCCCTGGCGGTCGCAGGCCGGCGGCGGCCCGATCCTGATCAATCTGATCCACGAGATCGACTTCCTGCGCTTTACGCTGGGCGAAATCGTCGCCGTGGAGGCCATCGCCGCGAACCGCCAGCGCGGCTTCGCCGTAGAGGATACCGCGGTCGCGCTGCTGGCGTTCGAGAGCGGCGCACTCGGCACGTTCTTTCTCAGCGACTGCGCCGTGTCCCCCTGGACCATGGAGCAGGGCCTTGGCGAGGCGCCGGAGTTTCCGTTCAGCGGGCAGAGCAGCTACCGCCTGATGGGCCGCCGTGGCGCGATCGAGTTTCCGAGCCTCGATCAATGGACGCAGGAAGGCGGCGCGCAGGACTGGAACAAGCCGATCCTGGTTCAGGCCAACCATGCGGTCTCGATCGATCCTTACGTCGCCCAGCTCGATCATTTCCGCGATGTGGTCCGGGGCGTGACGCCGTCGCTGCAGCCGGTCGAGGACGGCGCGCGCAGCCTGCTGGTGACGCTCGCCATCGCCGAGGCCGCGACATCCGGACGGCGCATCGACCTGCGCGAGCGCTATGCGGCGCTCGCGGGCGGGCAAGGCTCTTCACTCTAGAACGCAAACAGCTCGATCGGATCGCTGAAGCCGCGCACCTCGTATTCGCCGACGCGCTCCAGCTCGAATTTCGGCTGGACCTGCTCGGCGAAATCGCGCGACAGCAGCACGTTGCGCCCGAGCTGCTTGGTGAGCGCTTCGAGGCGGGAGGCCATGTTGACGGCGGGGCCGATCACGGTGAAATCGAGCCGGCTCGATGATCCGATATTGCCGTACATGACGTCGCCGACATGGACGCCGATGCCGTAGTTCAGCGGCGCGCGGGCGCTGCTCTTGTTGCGCTCGTTCAGCGCGGCCATGGCCTGGCGGGCTTCGCTCACGGCATGCAGCAGGTTGGCGCAGGCATCGGGCTGGCTCAGGGGGAAGATGGCGAGCAGGCCGTCGCCGATGAATTTCAGGATCTCGCCGCCGTGCCGCGCGATCGGCTCCGACATCGCGTCGAAATAGTCGTTGAGCAGATCGATGACGTCGTCGCGCGGCCAGTTGTCGGAGATTTTCGTGAAATCGCGCAAGTCGCAGATCATGATCGCCGCGCGCACCGTGGTGCCGGTGCCGCGCCTTGTGGCGCCGGCCAGGATCAGCTCGCCGGCATGCGAGCCGACATAGGTCTCCAGCAGCGTACGGGCCAGGCGGTTCTTGATGCGGATCTCGCTGACCAGCGCCAGCACCGGCAGCACGTTCTTCAGGGCCGCGATATGCGCATCTTCGAAACCGCCGGGCCGGTCGGTCGCGAAGGTGACGAAGTGGCGCTTGCCGAGCGTGTGATGGAGCGGCCAGACAACGTAGTCGGTCAAGCCTTTCGCGCGCATCTCGTCATAGAGCGCGTGCTTGCGGCCGAGCGACGGATCGCCTTCGAGCTTCTCGCGGAGCTCGGTCGCGCCGTCCATCATTTCGTTGATAGGACTGCCGATGAACTCGGATCGCTCGATCACGTCGAAGTCGACCCGCGTTATCTTCGCCTCGCGCATGCCGTCCGACCACATGAAACCGGCGCCGAGCCATTGCGGATGCTGGATGCGGACGTGCATCGTCGACCGCTTGAGCGGAATGCCCGCCTGCTGGAGACGGATGCACATCTGCGCGAAGATGTTGTCGATGAAGCGCTCGTCGCGCGTGCCGTTGGTCAGCCAGTCGACAACGCTGTCGGACAGCGTAGGGGGATTCTGGTGTGGCGCGTTCATATCCGGCCCCTTCGCGGCGGTCTGCATCGACAGCAGATATAGTGCGCCGGCGGGGTCGCGCCAACCTAGCCAGTTGCACGGATCGTGCGCATCGGAAGGGCGGTTGCAGCCTAGCCGACGAGCTGGATCGACGCCAACACCGCCAAGCCTGAAACGAGCGCCAGGCTGGACGCCTCGGTCAGCTCGACCTTCAGCGTACATTCGTGCGAAATCGCAAAATCCTCTCCGCCAAGACGGATGCGGCAATCGCCATGCGCGGCGTAGACCAGATGTGTGCCGGCGGACAATGGCCGCTCACCCGGTTCCCTCAGCGCCGCGAGCTCGATCTCTGCAGCGCCCCGCCGCGCCATCAGGTTCACGACCTCGACCGGACCTGCCTCGAGCGCGGTGACGATCTCGAGCTCGCCGGTGAAGCGCACCGTCGTAAAAGGTTCACGCTCGTCGAATTCCCGCCCCGGCGACCTCAGCACCAGCCCGCGCCCCTTGACGACCATCTGCAGGCGGTCGATGCCGGGCATGTAGGAGAACGGACCAGGCGCCACGATCGGCGTGGAGGCAAAGCGCCAGAGCAGGCTGTTCCAGTCCTTCACCGGGCTGTCTGCACGATGGGCACCCGCGATATCGGTGAAGATGCCGCCGCCGTTCTTCCAGGGCGAGCGGGTGTAGTCTTCGGATCTGAGCAGCGTGGTTTTCATGTGTTGGGGTCGTCCGGGATCGCAAGAGGGCGAGATATCACACCCGCATCATGCCCGTGGCGAGCTCGCTTTGCCACTCCGTTCGACGGCCGTCCCCGATTCAGCGGCTGGAGGCCTTGACCAGCGGACATTTGCTCTCCGCGAGCGGCCAGACCGTCTCTTCTGGCGGAATCTTGCGTACGATCTCGAAATAGTCCCAGGGGTATTTCGAGTCCGACGGCTTCTTGACGCGGACCAGATACATGGTGCGCGTCACCCGGCCATCCTCGCGAATGCGCGCATCCTCCGAGAAGACGTCCTCGACGGGGAGCGCCTTCATGGCTGCTGCGACCTTGTCGGCGTCGTCGGTGCCGGCGCTGGCGACGGCCTTCAGATAATGGCGCACGGCGCCATAGACGCCGGCATGCAGCATCGACGGCATCATCCCGGTTTTCGCAAAGAACGTCTTCGACCAGGCGCGCGTCGCCTCGTTCATGTCCCAGTAGGACGCCGTGGTCAGGTAAGTGCCCTGCGCGCCCTTGAGACCGAGAGCGTGCACGTCCTGAAGGAACAGGATCAGCGCGGCGAGATTCTGGCCACCTTGCGTCAAGCCGAATTCGCCGGCCTGCCGCATCGCGTTGACAGTGTCGTTGCCTGCATTGGCGAGGCCGATCACCTTGGCGCCGGAGGACTGCGCGCTCAGCAGGAATGAAGAGAAGTCCGGCGTGTTGAGCGGATGGCGGGCCACACCCAGCACCTTGCCGCCCGAGGCGGTGATCACGCTGGTCGCGTCCTGCTGAAGCTGATGACCGAAAGCATAGTCGGAGGCCAGAATGAACCAGCTGCTGCCGCCGGCCTTGACCACGGCAGACGCGGTGCCGTGGGAGACGGCATAGGTGTCGTAGGTCCAGTGGAAGCCATAGGGCGAGCATTGCTCATTGGTAAGCGCGGTCGTGCCGGGACCGGAATAGAGGACGATCCGCTTCTTTTCCCGGGCAAGGCCCTGGACCGCGAGGGCAACGCCCGAATTCGGCACATCGACGATCGCATCGACGTCCTCGACGTCGAACCAGCGGCGGGCGATCGCCGAGCCGACATCGGCCTTGTGCTGGTGGTCGGCGGAAATGATCTGGATCGGCTTGCCCAGAACCTTGCCGCCGATTTCATCGGCCGCCATTTCTGCAGCGACCAGCGAGCCCTTGCCGGTGATGTCCGCGGTGACGCCGGCCATGTCGGTGAGCACACCGAGCTTGACGACGTCGCCACTGACTTGCGCCTGTGCGGCGACGGGAAGCGCAAACAGCAGCAGAGCGCGCGCAATCCAATTCATCTGTCGTCCCCCTCGATGCGATATCTCAGCATTTGACGGCGTCGAGCCAGGCCAGGATCATGGCGGCCAGATCGTCGCTGTTGTCCTCGATCATCATCATGTGACCGTTGCCCTCGATGCCGCGATCCGGAAGCCAGACGAATTCTGCGCCGAGATAGCCGGCCGTCGCCGCATCGACCTCGCGCGGATGGCGCGGATCGCAGTCCCCGGTCACGATCATGATCGGCGTCGATCGCAGGCGCATGGGATCGCCGATCCTGAGCCCGCGGCCGGCGATGTTGAAACGCTCGTTCAGGATGCGCGCGCTCTCCGGCGCGAATGAGCGGCAGTAGTTTTCGAACGCGCCCTGCGGAAAGCGCGGCGTATTGGCCCAATAGGCCGCAGCAAACTCCGCCGTCAGCCACACCGGCCTGGTTTCATCCGAATAGACCGGGTGACCGGCGCTGGCATCGTCGCGCAAGGCGATGATCGATGCGGGATCGTCGGGCAGATCGCGCAGCAGATTGGCCGGCGGCCCCGGCGCGATGCCGATCACGGCGCGGACGAGATCGGGACGACGCTCCGCCATCCACCATGCCATCGGTCCGCTCGCCGAATGTACCAGCAGCACGGCAGGGCCGATCTGCTCGACCAGCGCCAGCAGCGAGGTGGCGACGTCGGCGGTGCCCAGCCGTGGAAAATCCGCCGGTTGCGGCGAGCGGCCGTGGCCGGGCCAGTCCGGCACCAACACATCCCGGCCAGCCGCGGCGAACCGCACCGCCCAACCCGGCCGTCCATCCGGCGTCGCCAGATAGCACGTCCCGGTGTGACCGGCGCCGTGAACCATGACGACGGGCGCCCTGCCCGTGGCCGCGCGCGGCGATGCCACATGATCGACATAGACCGGATGCGCCGGCGTTCCCGCATAGAAACACCGAACCTCGCGCTCGCACGACGGGTCTGTAGCGCTCCGCCAGGCCGGCGTCGCCTCCATCCGTTCCTCCACAACTATCGACGACGACCGTTCTTGCGGGCCGCGCGGCGATGTTAAGATCATGCCGGATCGAAAAGCAACCAGAAAGTCTCATATGAGACCATCTCGAAAATCATCGAACGGCACGACCAAGGGCCTCCAGGCGGAGCGGGAGCCGCTCGCGGCGGTGATCGGAGGGACCGAGCTCCAGATCGCGTACCGGATGGGTTACGTGCTGAACTTCTACCGCGAGCCGTCGTTCCGGCGGATCGAGATGGAGCTCGGTCTGACGCGACCGGAGATCGTCACCCTGATCTTCCTGAACTTCCGCGAAGGCGTGACCGCGAGCGAGATCTGCGAATTCTCCGGCCATCTCAAGGCCAATATCAGTCGCGGCATCATCGCGCTGGAGAAGAAGAAGCTGATACGGCGCGCCGCCGACAAGACCGACAGCCGCCGTCAGCAATTGTTCATGACGGCGGCCGGCCGCGCGCTCTATGCGCGATACATCCCGGCCCTGCGCGAGCGGGAGCGCGCCATGCTCGCGTGCCTCACGCGGGCCGAGCGCAACGAATTCGAGCGCCTGCTCGACAAGCTCGCCGCGCACGTGCCGCAATGGGCCGCGCTCGACGAGCTCTGAGTCTGGCGCGGGCGGGGCCGCTACTCGCCCTTGCCGCCCTTCAGCTTCGGCAGCGTCTCGACGATCTTCTGCTTGCCGTCGATGATCTCGGCAAGGAAGCTGGCGCGGTCGATGTCGCCGTTCTGATCCCAGCTGGCTTCCATCAGCATGCCAGGGGCCTTGTCGGGCGTCAGGGTCAGGCCTTTCATTGCCGCGCCAAAGGCCTTGCTGTCGAACTTGCCGATCTTCTCGGTGACGTATTTGACGAGATAGACGGCGGTGTAGCCCTTGATGCCGTTGTGATCGGGCCGGTACTTGTAGCGCTCGCTGAACTTCTTCGTGAAGTCCTCGATCGCCGGCACCGGCGCATCGGCGGACAGGCCGACATGGCCGCGCACGCCGTTGGCGGCGGGACCGGCGAGCTCGACCACCTTCTGGCTGAGCAGCGTGGTCTCGCCGAACAGCGGCGTTGCCACGCCCTGCCGCTTCGCTTCGATGAGGAAGCGGGCACTCTCCTCCTCGTTGGTGTAGACGAAGATCGCATCGGCCTTGGCGCCCTTGAGCTTGATGACGTCGGAGCCGAAATCGACCTGGCCCTGCTCGGTCGAGATATCGGCCGCGATCTCGATATTGCGCGCCTTCATCTCCTTGACGAAATTGTCGCGGCCGCCCTTGCCGAAATCATTGTTGACCCAGACCACCGCGACCGCCTTCACCTTGAGCTTGTCGTGCAGGTAGTTGGCGATCTTCGGCATCGAGAATTGCTGGCCGAAGGCGGTGCGGAACACCCAGGGATTGCCTTGCGTGGTGATGTCGGCGGCCTCGGCGCCGACGATCTGTGGGATCTCCGCGGCCTGCGTCAGTGCCATGTTCACCTTGACCGAACCCGAATAGATCGGACCGAGCACGGCATAAGGGTCCTTGTCGAGGACCTTCTGCACCTGGGCGCGCGAGATGCCGGGGTTGCTCTGGGTGTCCAGGTGCTCGGTCTGGATCTTGCGACCCAGAATGCCGCCGGCATTGTTGATCTCGTCGACAGCGAGCGCAACGCCGTCGCGCCAATTGGTGCCGGAGACGGCGCCGGGCCCGGACAGCTCGATGACGTCGGGGATGTACACGGTGCTTTGCGCGCAAGCCGCGCTTGCCCACAGCGATGCCGCAATCGCGATTCCAATCGGCCCTGCAAAGTGCCTCATGACGTCCTCCCTCCCATTTGCTCTGTTGTTATCTCGTTTGATCCGTCCCGCCGTCGAAGCCGAGCAGCCTTGCCGGCGTTCGCCACAACAGGCGATGCTGATCGCCCGGATCCGGAAACAATTGTGTCAGCACTGCGAGCAGCGGCCCGTAGTCGAGCCGTTCGGCTGCGCGCAGGAACGGATAGTCCGAGCCCCAGACACAGCGGTCGAGGGTGAAGGCCTCGACCAGCGCGGCGATGAACGGCCAGGTGTCCTCATACGGATGGGGCAGCTCGGAGAACTTGTAATAGCCGGATAGCTTGATGTGCGCGTCGCGTTCGCGGCCGATTGCGAGCAGCGCCTGGAACGCCTTGCCTTGCAGGCCCTGCGCGACCGAGGGCCGGCCGCAATGGTCGAACACCAGGCGCACATCGGATTTTTCGATCAGCGGCAGCAGGTCGAGCAACTGGTCCTGCTCGACCTGGATCTGCAGGAAAAGTTCGAGGCTCTTCAGCTTCTCCAGCAGCGGCGCGGCCTTAAGATAATAGGCGGCGCCATGGAACGGCACGTTGAAGGCGACGCCGATCACGCCGGCGGCTTTCAGCCGCTCGAGCTCCCTGATGTCGACATCATTCTCGACGACGGCGACGCCCCGAAAGCGGCCGCCGCCCTGCTTCAACGTGTCGAGCAGGATACGGCTGTCGCTGCCATAGCCGGTGTTGGTGGCGACGACGAGCGCGTGCCTGACATCGAAGGCATCGAACACGCGCAGCAACTGGGCCGCGGGCGCGATCTCCTGCCCGCTTGGCCGGTATGGCGTGTCGTCAGCGTAGGGAAAGCGGACGGGATCGATGGCGTGGATATGGCAATCGATCCTGGGAGACACCGGCAGCGTCATGGCGCAAGCTCCCCGGCGGTTCAGAACGTCGCCTCGATGGCCTTGATCAGCTCGGGCGTGACGTCAGGCATGACACCGAACCAGGCCTTGAAGGCGAGCCGGGCCTGGTTGAGCAGCAGACCGAGCCCGTTCACGGTGACGCAGCCGCGCGCGCGGGCCTCGGCGAGGAACGGAGTCTCGAGCGGCGTATAGATCAGATCGGCGGTGAGCGTTTCCGCCCGCAAGCGCGACAGGTCGATCTCGAGAGCAGCCTTGCCGACCATGCCGCGATCGGTGCAATTGACGAGCAGGGCGACGTCGCCAAGCGCCGCGCCGCGGTCTTCCCACGCAATCGTGCTCACCGCAGAGCCGAATTCCCTGGCGATCGCCTGGGCCTTCTCGGCCGTGCGATTGGCGATGCGGATCTCGCGTGCGCCGTTCTCGAGCAATGCGACCACCACCGCCCGCGAGGCGCCGCCGGCACCGAGCAGCAGGATCGGCCCGGCATCGCCACGCCAGTCCGCCCTGGCGTCGCGCAGGCTCTGCACAAAGCCGTTGCCGTCATTGTTGAAGCCGGAGAGCGTGCCGTCCTGTTCGACGACGATGGTGTTGACGGCGCCGATGCGCTTGGCGGTTTCATTGACGCGGTCGAGCAGCGGCATCGCCGTCTGCTTGTGCGGCATGGTGACGTTACAGCCGCGGAAGCCGAGCGCGATGAGTCCGCGGAGCGCATCCTCGAGCCGCTCCGGCTTGACCGCGAGCGGCACATAGCTGCCGCGGATGCCGTGCGCCTTCAGCCAATAATTATGAATGACCGGCGAGCGCGAATGCGCCACGGGCATGCCGATGACACCCGCCAAACCAAAACCATTCGCCTGCGACATGCTGCGCTTCCCGTTCCCTGAGGCCGCCGGCGCATGTCGCGCGGGGCAGCTGTTCCTCCACGGCCGCGGCTTTCGGCCGCCCGACCATGCTATTTGGTCATTTGTCCAATTCTATTAGGCGGAATGGTCAGCTCGCGCAATCTGAATCTCGCGGGGCGCGCGGCATGCCGGGGACCGGTGCCGGAATCCGACCAATATCGATCCCGGCGCGACAATGCCGGCATCAGCGCGTCATTTCGACGTCAGTGCCGCTATCGGACGCCAAGCGTCATCAGGCGCGGCCGCGATGAATTGCCGGCATCGGTCACGCATCAGCGCGGCGGGACGGTCGTGGGCGCGTTGCTCCAGCACGGCCTCGAAATCGGCGAGCGCGACGGCAAACCGGCGCGCCCGATAGTTGGCGAGGCCGCGCTCGTAATCCGCGATCCAGTCGGCTTCGGTCACACCTTCACCCACGATTCCGATCAGTTCGTGAACGGAGAGCCCCTCCTCCCGCCCGTAAACCGCGATGCTCTCGATCTCACGCGTGACGATGGCGCCGCGCGCCAGGCGTTCGGTCGCTTCGCCGATCAGGATGCGCGTTCCGTAGGATTTGTTGGCGCCTTCGAGCCGGCTGGCGACGTTCACGGCATCGCCGATCACGGTGTAATTCAGTCGCAGCTCCGAGCCGATATTGCCGACCAGCATGCGGCCCGAATTGATGCCGATGCGGATCTGAAGCGGCTGGTCGAGATCGTCGACAAGGCCGGACTCGTCCATCGCCCTGCGGCAGGCCAGCGCCGCGCGACAGCAGCGCAGGGCATGATCTCCTTGCGGCTGCGGCGCGCCCCAGAATGCCATCACGGCATCGCCGATGAATTTGTCGATGGTGCCGGCATTGGCGACGATGATTTCCGAAGTGAGGTCGAGATAGCGCGACAGCAGCGGCACCACGCGATCGCCCATTCGCTCGGACAGTCCGGTGAAGCCGGCGATATCGATGAACATCACACTGAGCTCCTGGATGCTGCCGCCGGGCCTTGCCTCGACGCCCTGACGCAGCAGGGCACGGACGAGATCGGCGGGGATGAACTTGCGGAAAGCGGAAAGGCCGGCGGCCATCTCGGCGATGGCACCCGACAGGCTCGCAATTTCATTGAGCCGCGACGGATGCCGGCGGACCTGCTCCAGCGCGAACGCTTCGACATGGCGAAGCTCGCCGACGACGCGCGACAGCGGCGCCGCAATGACGGAACGCGCCAGCACCGCCGAAGCCAGCGCCGCGAGCACGGCGCCGACGGCAAGGCCGAGGATCAGACGGCGAAGCGTCGTCTCGACGGGTCCAAGAAATTCGGCCTCCGGGATCACGGTTGCGAGCGACCAGCCGGGAAACGGCAGCGGCGTCAGCGCGACCTCGTAGGCCGCGCCACGTGATGTCAGCCGGCTCCGCCGGGCCTCCTTGCGGCCGGCTTCGCCCGCCTTTTCGAGCGCTGCGCGCGCCAGCGGCAGCAGCGTGATGTCGCCGCGCGCAGGGTGCAGCTCGTCGGCCTCCTTGTCCGGGGCTGCGACGAGCTCACCGCTATCATCGACGATGAAGGCGGTTCCCGTACGCCCGACCTCGAGCTGCGACAGGAAGCGCGCGAGCCTCGTATATTCGATCACGACAGCCAGAACGCCTTGCCGCTCCTGGTAGACGTCGATCGGTCCCGCAAAGGCAATCGACGGCCGCTCGCCGGTCGGATGGTCCATCACCCTGAACCATCGCGGATCGTCCGCGGTGAGCCCGGCCTTGAACCAGGCCTGATCGGCCACACGGAACTCGGTCGGCTCGAAACGGCGACTCGCGAATTCGATATCGCCGGGCACGACGTCATATTCATCGACGCGGCGCTGACCCGGATGATCGGTCAGCGAGATCTCCATCATTTCCAGCCGGCGATCGCCGAGCTTGTGCGCAGCAAAGAACGAGCCGTCGGGCCAGCCGAAGGCGACCCAGGAGATCGTCGCCTGCGACTGCAACTGCGACAGGAAAACGAACTCGCGCTTGTCGGCCTCGCGGGTGTCGAGCACGTTCTGGAGGAACAGCGTGCGGATCGCGGTATGCGCGGCGCGCGCCTCGTCGACGATGGCCGAGACCTCCTTGCGCACCGCCGCCACGATCTGCTCGTTGATGGTGGAAGCGAGCTGGCGGCTGGTTGCCTCCGCGGTGCGCCACCACAGCAGGCTGGAAAGCGCGGCCGTGAGCAGGATCGCGGCCAGGACCAGGGCGGACACTGCGAGGCGAATGCTGACCGTCAGCTTTGCAACCGCCTGAAGCCTCCGTCCGGGATCAACATTCATCGCCGTTTTCGCCTTCGCGGATCCGCCCACCCTCTGACATCGCTCTACGGCGCCGACCGCCCTTCGTTACGTCTGGCAGGTGCGGGCCATCCGCACCAATGCCCCGCGGCTAACGTCTCGATAGAGCCAAGGCATTGGATTTACGCCGGCGCTTGCCCGTTAATCCCGGCCCAAGCGCACCAACCGGGCGCCCCGACCAATCGGTCTCACGGACTCGTGAGCATCCCGGCAGTAACGCCGGCTGCGCGCGAAACGAAGAAGACCATGCGCCTTCGCCTGCCAGGCGATGCATCTGAAAAGGAGAACTTCGATGTCTGCCAAACACGTCGTCACTACGCTTGCTCTCGCCGGCGCCATGTCGACCGCGCTCGCGACCCTCGCCGCCGCCGGTCCGCTGACCAAGGCCGAGGCCGATGCCGCCATCGCCGCCAAGAAGGAAAAGTGCTTCGGCGTCGCGCTGAAGGGCCAGAATGATTGCGCCGCCGGACCGGGCACGACCTGCCAGGGCACCTCGACCGTCGACTTCCAGGGCAACGCCTGGAAATTCGTCCAGGGCGGCACCTGCACCAGCATCGAGCTGCCCGGCGGCAAGAAGGGCTCGCTGAAGCCGGTCTGACGCGGCCCGGCCAATCCATCACGCCAACACGAAGGAAGCGGAGACGCACCATGATCACGGCCACCAAGCCCGCCACCGTGCCGCTCCGCTTTTCACTTCCGCTCGGCGGCGTCGCCGGAACCAGCTTCAAGCCCGAGCACCTTCCGGCGATTCTCGAAGCCGGCCCGCAAGCCGGCTTCTTCGAGGTGCATGCCGAGAACTACATGGGCGCGGGCGGAGCGCCGCATCGCGCGCTGGAAGCCATCCGCCGCGACCATCCGCTGTCCCTGCACGGCGTCTGCATGTCGATCGGCGGGCCGCAGCCGCTCGACAAGACCCATCTGGCGCGCTTTCGCAGCCTCGTCGCGCGCTATCAGCCGGCGCTGGTCTCCGAGCATCTGGCCTGGTCGACGCATGAAACCAGCTTCTTCAACGACCTCCTGCCGCTGCCCTATACCGAGGCGACGTTAGCCAGCGTCTGCGATCACATCGACGAGGTGCAGGAGGCGATCCACCGTCCGCTACTGCTGGAGAACCCGTCGACTTACGTCACCTTCCGCCAGTCCACGATGAGCGAGACCGATTTCATTCGCGCCATCACCGCGCGCACCGGCTGCGGCCTGCTGCTCGACATCAACAACGTGTTCGTGTCCGCGACCAATCACGGATACTCAGCGCTCGACTATCTGGCCGATTTTCCGCTTGCTCGCGTCGGGGAGATTCATCTCGCCGGCCACGCGGAGCAGACCGACGATGACGGCAACCTCCTCCTCATCGACAGCCATGACGGCCCGGTCGCGGATGCCGTGTGGAAGCTGTACGAGATCATCATCGCGCGGCGCGGCCCCGTGCCGACGCTGATCGAATGGGACAGCAAGATCCCGGAATGGCCGATCCTGCGCGCCGAGGCCGCCGCGGCGCAGGCGATCCTCGATCGCTGCCAGACGGCCGCAGAGACGGAGGATCGCCGTGCGGCCTGAAGCTGACCTCGGATTTGCCGCGGCCTTCGCGCCGCCGCTGCTCGACCCCGCGCGTGACGAGCCGACGACCGTGGTCGGCCGAAACGGCAAGCCGGCAGGCCGACGCTATGACGTCTACCGCAACAACGTCACGGTCAGCCTGATCGATGCGCTGGCTGCGATCTATCCGGCGGTGCAGCGCATCACCGGCACGGATTTCTTCCGCGCCATGGCGCGCTTCCACGTCCGCAATAGCCCGCCGACCTCGCCGCTGCTGTTCGACTATGGCCGCGACTTCCCGGACTTCGTCGCGAATTACGCCCATGCGCAGGATATGCCCTGGCTGGCCGATGTCGCGCGCATCGAGCGCGCCTGGCTCGATGCCTATCACGCCGCCGACGCATCACCGCTGTCGCCTGCGCTTCTGTCCGCCATCGCGCCGGAACGGCTTGGCGATCTCGTCTTCACGCCGCATCCGGCCACACGGATCGTACGCTCACATTATGCGGCCGTGACGATCTTTGCCGCCAACCGCGACAGCGCGCCTGTGGTGCGCATCGATGCGTCGACGCCGGAAGACGCCCTGATCACCCGGCCCGAATGCGACGTCGCGGTGCGCCACCTTCCGCCCGGCGGCGCCGTCTTTGCCGCCAGCCTGATGTCCGGCGAGCCGCTCGGCGCGGCCGCAATGGCGGCGTTCGACGCATCAGCCGACTTCGACATCGCCGCGAACATCGCCGGCCTGATCGAAGCCGGCGCGCTCATCTCATTTGCCTTTGGAGATCCAGCATGATTACGGACCAGCGCATGCCCGCAAGCGGCAGCCTTCCACCCCTCGGCCTGCTCATCGACAAGGCCAATCAACTGGTGCAGACGCTTGCCGCCCCGTCGCTGGTCCAGCTCGTGCTGCGCGTCGCGCTCGCCGTGCCGTTCTGGCGCTCGGGTATGCTCAAATGGGCCGGCTTCCTCCGGCTCAACGACACCGCCGTGACGCTGTTCAGCGACGAGTTCATGCTGCACCTGCCGGGCGGGCCATATCATTTTCCGGCACCAACGGTGATGGCCTTCCTGTCCGGCTCGGGCGAGATCCTGTTCCCGATCCTGCTGGTGCTCGGACTGGGCACGCGGTTTGCTGCGCTCGGATTGTTGTTCATGACGGTGATCGTCGAGCTCACGGTACCCGACGGCTGGCCGATCCATCTCACCTGGGCGGCCATGGCGCTCGGCATCATGGCTTACGGGCCGGGGAACCTCTCGGTCGACCATCTCATCTGTCGCGCACGATCGCACGGGCGATGAACGCGCAACAGGGCCTACATCCCGCTCAAACCGCTATCCACCGCGAGCGTCTGCGCGGTGACGTAGACGCTCTCGTCCGACAGGAAGAACAGCACGGCGTAAGCAATCTCCCATGCGGTCGCCTGGCGGCCGAACGGGATGTGGCCCTTGCCGCGGTTGGGGCGGCCGGCGCCGGCTTCGCGGCCGTTGGGGGTGTCGACGAGGCCGGGATAGACGAGGTTGGCGCGGATGCCGCGGCGCGATCCGAGATGGGCGATGTTGCGCATGAGGCCGCCGAGCGCGGCTTTCGAGGAGTCATACACCGCCATCTGCGAGCCGGCTTTAAGCGCGGCGATCGAGGAGATGAAGACGATGGCGCCGCCATTGTCGAACTTCGGCATCGCGGCGCGGCAGCACAGCATGGGGCCGCGGACATTGACGTCGTAGATCTTGTTCCACTCTTCTGGGCTGACGTTGTCGAGCCCGGTCTTGCCGAAGGTGCCGATGTTCAGCACCATGCCATCGAGCCCGCCCATGGCGCGATGCGCTTCGTCGATCATGCGCTGGACATCCGCCTCCGACGTGACATCGGCCGCAATCGCAAAACCGTCGCCGCCTTCGTCGGTGATGCGCTTCACGGTCTGTTCGGCGGAGCTGCGGTTGAGATCGGCGACTGCGACCTTCGCACCTTCGCGAGCGCATAAAATGCTCATGGCGCGGCCGTTACCGATCGGGTCGGTGGCGGCATCGAACACGCGCTGGCCGCCGCCGACAATGAGGATCCGGCGTCCTTTCAAGCGTCCCCTGCCCGGCGCTTCGCCGGAGGACTCCGCGCTGGGCGGACGGACGTAGCGCTCCGGCTTGGTCTCGGCTTCAGTCATGTCAGCCGCCCTGCTTCTTGCCGCCGTCATAGACCTTCATGCCGGCCGCGGGATCGAGATCGGTTTCGGTCGCTTCAGTCAGGCGCGCCATCATCATGTAGAAGCCGAGCGCGACGATGGATTCGACGATCTCCTGATCGCTGAAATGCGCGCGAGCAGCCGCGAAGGTGGCTTCGCCGACGCGGACGTTCTCGACGACGTCGCGGCCAAACTTCAGTAGGGCGCGTTCGGCTTCGCTTAAGCCGGCGGCATCGTAATCGGAACGCTCGACGGCATCGACCTGCGCCTGCGTGCAGCCGACGCCGAGCGCGATCGGCACGTGCTGGCGCCATTCATAGGCGCCGCCTTCGAGCTGGGCGGCCTGCAGGATCAAGAGCTCGCGGTTGACGGCAGAGAGCTTCTGCTTGTGCAGGATCGAATTGCCGAGCCGCATCGCCGGGATCATGTTGGCCTCGGCGTGGGCCATCATGCGGAAGATGTTGAGCTTGACCGGCATGCGGTCGAACGAGGCGCGGATGTCGCCGCTCGTCGTCTCCGGATCAATCAGGGGCAGCCTTGCCACGCGTTTCTCCCTTGAGCTTTCGTTTCTTGTTGTCGGTGTCATTGCCTGCCGCGATCAGCGACAGGAAGAAGGCAAGATAGCGGTCGATCGCCTCGATCACCTTCGGTCGCGGCGACGGCACCGCGCCCATCACGTAATGCTCGAGGCGGATATAGATGAGCCCGGCCGCGAACAGCCGCGCAGTCTCGCGCGGATCCGGCGTCGAGATCAGGCCGGCGAGCGCGAAGCCGCGGAAATAGTCCGTCATCATGCTCTGCTCGCGCGCGTAGAAATGGTCGGCAAACTTGGCGCGGATGCCGGGCACGCGGTTGCGCTCGGCGGTGATGACCTTCTGGAACTGGTGCTCGCGCGGATCGGACCATTGCTCGACAAGGTCCAATGCAAACTGCCGGCAGAACGCGGCAGGCTGCCGCGCCAGCTGCTTGTAGCGCACTTCTTCGAGCCGGCTCGCGGAGCTTGCGGGGCCGTGCTCGCTCACGATCGCTTCGAGGATCGCGGCCTTGCCGGAGAAATGGTTGTAGAGGCTGCTCTCGCGGATGCCGACGCGGCGGGCGAGTTCGCGCATCGAGGCGCCGCCATAGCCGCTCTGCGCGAACAGGTTGAGCGCCTCGGTGAGGATGCGCTCGCGCGTCGTGGGCGCAGCCGCTTCCGCCGCGCTGGAGGTGTGGACAGCCATGTGACTTGACTAACGAACGATCGTTCGCTAGTCAACCGTACGAACGATCGTTCGTTTCGCCAATCTGGCGGCAACGGGCGCGGTCCGCAAGCCTGCTTGCTGGCGCTGTTCTCGCGTTTCAACTCCGCACCAACGAGAGGCGGAGAGCAATTTTGGGGAGACGACCTCATGGCGCGCTTTGCCCGCCTTCGCTTAGCCGCGGCATGCATCCTGTTGCCGCTGCTCGCGAGCAACACCGCCTCCGCCCAATCCGCCAAATACGATCCCGGCGCCGACGACAAGACCATCAAGATCGGCACCACGGCGCCGCTGAGCGGACCGGTGTCGGCGTTCGCGCAGATCGCGAAAGCGGCGGAGGCCTATTTCCGCAAGGTGAACGACGAGGGCGGCGTCAACGGACGGCGCATCCAGATGATCATCGCCGATGATGCCTATAGCCCGCCGAAGACGGTGGAGCAGACGCGCAAGCTGGTCGAGAGCGAGGAGGTTCTTTTGATCTTCGGCGGCGTCGGCACGCCGACCAACAGCGCCGTGCACAAATATCTCAACGACCGCAAGGTGCCGCAGCTCTTCCTGGGCTCTGGCGCGGCGAAGTGGGACGACCCGAAGAACTTTCCGTGGACCGTCGGCTGGCAGCCGACCTATCGCGACGAGGCGATCGCCTACGCCAGATACATCAAGGCGAGCCACGCCAATGCCAAGATCGGCGTGCTCTACCAGAACGACGATCTCGGCAAGGACTATCTGAAGGCGCTGGAGGAAGGGCTCGGCAGCGGCGAAGCGATCGTCGCGCGCGCCGCTTACGAGACTTCCGCGCCCACGGTCGACACGCAGATCCTGCAACTGAAGACCGCGGGTGCCGAAATCGTGCTGGTGGCGGCGACGCCGAAATTCGCAGCGCAGGCGATCCGCAAGATCGGCGAGATCGGCTGGAAGCCCGTGACGATCATCTCCAACGTCTCGGCATCGATCAGCGGCGTGCTGGAGCCGGCCGGCAAGGACAATTCCACCGGCGTCATCTCCAGCCAGTACCTGAAGGACGCGACCGACCCCGCCAACAAGGACGATGCCGGCACCAGGGAATGGGCCGCCTTCATGGACAAGTACCTGCCAGACGCCAACAAGAGCGACTGGCTCAACGTCTACGGCTACACCATCGCACAGACGCTGGTGACGGTGCTGAAGGCATCAGGCAACGATCTCACCCGCGCCAATGTGATGAAGCAGGCGACCAGCCTGAAGGACGTGCGCCTGCCGATGCTGATCAACGGCACGGCGGTGAACAACTCGCCCGAGCGCTACACGCCAATGACGAGCCTGCAGTTGATCCGCTTTGACGGCACGCGCTGGGTCCCGTTCGGCGACCTCCTGAAGAACTGAGCATGCGGCAGGTGAGGATCGGCAGCATGCGGGTGGATCTCGTCAGCGAGATCCCCGCGCTCGCCTTTGAGAAGACCTGGCTGTTCGCCAACGTCACCGACGTTGACATCGCAGCGAACCGCAGCTGGCTCGATCATCGCTATATCGAACCCGAGACCGGCCGCTTCATCCTCAGCCACCACTCTTATCTCGTACGCACGCCGCGCTGGACCGCCGTCGTCGACACCTGCTGCGGCAATCACAAGCATCGGCCGCGCGTGCCGGCGTGGAACAACCTGAATCAGCCTTATCTCGAAAACTTGCGGGCGCTGGGTGTTGCCCCTGAACAGGTCGACTTCGTCATGTGCACGCATCTGCATGTCGATCACGTCGGCTGGAACACTCGCCTTCTCGACGGCCGCTGGGTGCCGACCTTCCCCAATGCGCGCTATCTGATGGGCCGCGAGGAGTACCGGCATTTCGAGGCCGCGCACAATGCGGCGCCGAAGAGCCCGGTGAACCACGGCTCGTTCGAGGATTCCGTGCTGCCGGTGGTCGCTGCGGGCCTCGCGGAGCTTGTCGAAACTGATTACCGCCTGTTCAACGATCGTGACGCGAGCTTACGCTTTTCGCCCGCGCCCGGGCACACCGCCGGCAACATGCAGATCCATCTCAACGGTGGCCACGATCACGCGGTGATGTCGGGCGACGTGATCCATCATCCGATCCAGTGCGCGGCACCGTGGCTGTCGAATGCCGCCGATGTCGATCCGGCCGCGGCGGTCGCAACGCGGATGGCGCTGCTGGAGGAGCTCGCGGATACGCCGAGCTATCTGCTCACCGGCCATTTTCCGGCACCGACCGCAGGCCGCGTTGTCAGGCACGGCGAGGCCTATCGATTTCGTTTCGAAGATTAGGGAATGCCATCATGATGCTGCGCACCGTCACGCTTTCGTTTCTCGCATTGCTATTGGCCGCACTGCCGGCGCGAGCGGAAGACCCCGCCGCTTACCCCACCCACAAGATCAAGATGCTGCTGCCCTACGCGGCCGGCGGCGGCGGCGACGTGGTCGGCCGGCTGCTCGCCGACAGGATGGGCAAGTCGCTCGGACAGAGCATCTATATCGAGAACCACACGGGAGCTGCCGGCACGCTCGGCACGCAGATGGTGGCGACGTCACCGAACGACGGCTACACCATCACCGTCGGCGGCATGACCACGCATGTGCTGGCGCCGGCGATCTATCCAAAACTGCCCTACGATTCGATCAAGGATTTTACGACGATCGGGCGCGTCGGCGTCTCCTCGATCATCCTGGTGGCAACCAAGGACTTTGCCGCCAATGACATCAAGGGCCTGATTGCACTGGCGAAAAAGGGCGAGCCGATCCAGTACGGCAGCTGGGGCATCGGCTCGACCGGACAGTTCTGCGCGGAGATCCTGATGCAGCAGACCGGCATCAAGATGGAGCACGTGCCGTTCAACGGCATCGCCAAGCTCGCCGGCGACCTGCTCGGCGGCCACATCTCGCTGGCGACGCTGGACGTTGCGACCGCGACGCCGTTGGTGAAGGACGGCTCGATCAAGGCGCTGGCCGCCTGCGGCGAACGCTCGCCGAGCCTGCCCGATGTCGCCAGCTACAAGGAGCAGGGCGTGCCGTTCGACCGCAGCCTGTCCTGGGCGATGTATGCGCCCGCGGGCCTTGCTCCGCCGATCGCGCAAAAGCTGTCGGCGGCGCTCAAGGACGCGCTCGGCGATGCCGAGGTCAAGGAGAAGCTGTTGAAGCTCGGCATCACGCCGCAATTCGTCCCGGGCGAGGAGCAGCGCGACATCAACGCCCGCGACATCGCGGCCTGGAAACAGGTTGCCAAGGACGCCGGCATCGAGGTCAAGTGAGCAGGCTGACAAGGGGAGCGCGGGCATGAGCCGCATCTTCGGCGCGGTGCGCCAGAACGGATATGTGGTGCGGGACATCCAGGCCGCGATGAAGCACTGGATCGAGGTGATGGGCGTCGGTCCCTGGTATTACATGGACCGCGTCAAGACCGATTGGTTCCGCCATCGCGGCCAGGACTCATCGGTCGAGATGAGCATTGCGCTCGCCAACTCCGGCGATCTGCAGATCGAGCTGATCCAGCAGCGCAACGACGCGCCCTCGCTGTACAAGGAGTTTCTGGACGCCGGCCACGAAGGCCTCCAGCACATGTCGTACTGGAGCCACGACTATCAGGCGCTCTACGACGAGGCGATCGGGCTGGGCTACAGGATCGGCCATGAGGGCCAGATCGGCGGCGACAAGGGACGCTTTGCCTATTTCGACACGCAGGCGCATCCGGGAACGGTGATCGAGATCTCCGACATCAGCGGCACCAAGGGTCCGTTCTTCGAGAAGGTGCGGCAGGCGGCCTTGAGCTGGGACGGCACGCGTCCGATCCGCGAGGTCGTCGCCAAATCGTAGGCGCTTTTCGCCGGTGGGGGTCACCTCGCTGCTGGTGCGGTGGCCGGCAACCTGTGTAACATGCGCCTCGCGTCCAACCTTCAGCGAGGCAAGCATGTCCAACACTGACAAGGTTTTCGCCGGCTCGATTCCGAAAATCTACGACGAGTATCTCGTCCCGCTGATCTTTGCCCACTACGCTGCCGACATCGCAAAGCGTGTCGCGGCTCTCTCCCCGTCCACAATATTGGAAACCGCCGCAGGCACCGGCGCCGTCACGCGGGCCGTGACTGCAGCGCTACCGCCCGGCATCCGCTACGTCGCAACCGATCTCAACGAACCGATGCTCGCGGTTGCGGCGCAGCGCCAGGGTGAGGATCCGCGCATGACCTGGCGCCAGGCGGATGCCACCGCCCTGCCGTTCGACGACGCCACATTCGACCTGGTCTGCTGCCAGTTCGGCGCCATGTTCTTTCCGGATCGTGTTAAGGGCTATTCGGAGACCAAGCGGGTGTTGCGGCCGAACGGCACGTTCGTGTTCAACGTCTGGGACCGTATCGAGGAGAACGTGTTCGCCGATGATGCGACGCGCGTGCTCGGAAAGGTCTTTCCCGATGATCCGCCCCGTTTCATGGCGCGGACGCCGCACGGCTATCACGACAAGGCCGTCATCAAGGCAGAGCTGGAGCAAGCCGGCTTCCGCGACATTTCGATCGAAACGCTTGCCGCGATGAGCCGCGCGCCCACGCCCGAATATGTGGCGTTCGCCTATTGCCAGGGGACGCCGCTGCGCAACGAGATCGACGCGAGGGATGCGAGCAAGCTGCAGGCAGCGACGGACGCCCTTGCCGAGGAGATCCGGGCCTGCCACGGCCCCGGCCCCGTTGAAGCGAAGATTCAGGCGCTGGTGATCACCGCGCGGCCGTAATCGAAGCGTTGTCGCCCGAGGCCGCGCGCTTACCACCAGCTCCGCTGCATCGGCTGCGTCGATTGATAATACGGATACTGGCCGCGCTGTCGGCGCGGATTGACCGGTTGCGCGTACGGATCGCGCTGCTGGAAGAAGAAGCCGAAATTGTTGCCGCCATTGTCCCAGCCGTCGTCGCTGGCAATGTCCATCGATGGCGCGGTCGGCTTGCGCGTGATGAAACCGCCCTGGGGATGGTTGCTCAGCACCGCGACGAACTCGGTGCGGTAATTGGTCTCGCTGCTCAGCGGCTCGTCCGAGATAATGATCGAGGAGCGCGGCAGTGCGGTCGGCCCAATGCGATCCCACACCTCCTGCGGAATGGTGATGCGGTCGAGCGCTGTCTTGGCGTCGTCGCCGCTTTCGATCGTGACCACGCTCCAGCGCAGGCCCGTGTCGGTCTTCGCCATCGCCGTGAAGATGTGCGTGCCGAGCGGCTGGTCGGGATTGCGGATCGTGACGGGGACCTCGATGCTGGTGTCGAACACCTCGCCGCCGCCGTCCGGCGCCGGCTTGTGCGTGTTCCGCCGCACATAAAGCTTCTGCGTCGAGCGGCTGATATAGACCGAGACCGGCTCGAGCGCGAGCTTGGCGTCGGTCGCCGCCTTCACCGCGTCGGCCTTTTTGGTGGCTGCAATCTTCGCAGCCTCCTTCGTAGCCGCGACGGCGTCGCGCTTCGGCTGCGCGGCGGCCTTGGCGGCATCGAGCTGCGTCGTTGCATCCGCGGCCTTGGCGGCCGCCTTCTGCTTCAGCTCCTCGGCCTTGGCGCGGGCCTGATCGGTCTTTGCATTCGCAAGCGTCTTGTCGGCGAAGGCGAGCTCGGCGTCGGCGCGGGCCTTCTGCTGCTCCAGCTTGCGCAGCGATTGCGGAAGCGAGGCCGCCTCTTTGGCGGCCGCGGCAGCGGCCTTCTTGGTCTCGTCGGCGGCCCGTGTGGCTTCCTCGGCTTCGGCCGAGAGCTTGTCGATACGGCCCGGCGCCGCCGCAATGGCCTCCCGCTTCGGCACGAACAGCGAGGGATGGGTGAAATCGACCGGCGCCGCGTCGTTCGGCGAGATGATCACGCGCATGCCGATATTGGTCTTGTCGAACAGGTTCTCGGCAAAGCCGAACGGCATGCGCACGCAGCCATGCGAGGCGGCATAGCCCGGCAGTGGCCCGCCATGCAGCGCGATGCCGTTCCAGGTGATGCGCTGCATGTTCGGCATCCAGGCATCGTCATACATGGTCGAGCGGTGGTCCTTGTCCTTCTCGACGATGGCGAAGATGCCGGCCGGCGTCTCGCGCCCGGTGGTGCCGGTCGAGACCGGCGCGCGCATGATCCAGCCGTCGGCGTCGTAAAAGGTGACCTGCTGGCTCTTGATCGACACGATCGCCATGATCGGCTCGCCGGCCTCGCGCTGCGCCACCGCCTCAGCCGCCTGGCGCGCCTGCTTGGCTGCGGACGCCGGGCCCAGCGTCGCGAATGCGACCATCGCCGCCAGCGTCACAATCCCGGGAGGCCGCCAACGCCGCATCGCCACGGTGGATTGCGCCGTTGTCATCAGGTTTTTCATGCCATCCTCGGTCGAACTGCCAGTCCGCGCGTGCCGGTCAAATGTCAGTTTGCGATCTCTGAATTAAGAAATCACAGCCGCCATACGTTCCGTCTGTGGCGAGATTCGGCACGATCCGGCGGTAAATCTCTCATATACGACGGCCCGCACGGGCGGAAGGGCGGCTTGCGGCCGGGGCTGGTCCGGAGCTGGCGGTCCACGCTGCGGCAGAATGTCCGGGGCCCGCCGGTGGTTGCAGCCGGCCCGGCCTGACGTCAGGGCGGCGAAACCCCGCCGGACAGAGGCGCGCTACACGCCCAACGCCTTCCGGTTGAAGGTCCTGAGGACACGGAGCGAGAGCGTGCGCACGTTGGCGACGTTGAGCAGCCAGGCCGCTGCCGCATAAGCGAGCCCGCCGGCAAGGCTCACGATGATCAGCGCGACGAGGCCGGTGCCACTGGCCTGCGAGCGCGCGACCAGGATCGCAGCCGCCATCACCGCTGCGGAGACGGCCACGCCGGCGAGGCGGCCCGCGTCGAACGGCACGGGATGGGCGCGGTGCATCAGGACGACCGCAACGACGAAGCCGATCACCTCGGTCGCGAGCGTCGCCAGCGCGGCGCCATAGATCCCGTAGCCCGAAACCAGCGCGAACATCAGCACGACGCTCACCGCCAGCGTGAGGAAGGACTGCGCCGCCAGCATGAAGGGACGCTCGGCGAGCTGAAAACTGATCTGGACGTAGAACTGGTTGGCGATGCCGAAGAAACGGGCAAGCACCAGGGTCGGCAGCAGCGCCGACACGCCGGCACGGAAATCGACGCCCACGAGCGTGCCCGCAACCTGGTCGGTGGCGAGCGCCAGCCAGATCGCGACGGGTGCGACGACGACGAGCAGCAGCTCGAGGCTCTCGGTCAGCCGCTCGCGCGTGACTTCATTGTTGTTCTCCGACAGCGACCGGAACACCAGGGGCACGGTCGCAGCGGCAACGCTGGAGGCGATCATCACCATGAACTGGCGCGGCAGGTCGGCGGCAACGCCGAAGATGCCGGCGGCGTCCTTGCCGAGGAGATAGGCGACGATAAGACGGTCGCAGCTCGAATACAGCGCGACCGAAAGTCCGGCCAGCGTCAGCGGCAGGCCATAACGCGCGAGCTGCATGAACTGGCTGCGCTGGAAGCGCGCAATCCTGGTGCGGTCGCCGACAAGATTAAGAATGATGCCGGTGAGTGATCCCAGGCCAAACGCCGCCAGCAGGCCGATGCCGCCCCAACCGAGCCAGATGCCGACGAGGCCGAAGCCGACGCTCGCGACGCTGCGCACGATCGAGATCGCGGCGAACCGATAGGGACGCAGCTTGGCGCGCTCGAATTCCTGGCCGACGTCGACCGCATTGGCCATGATCGCGACGAACATGCTGGCGAGCAGCAGCTCGACGCTGACATCGCTGCGGAACAGGAACACGAGCGGCGTGGTGGCACAAAGCACTGCGACCGTGAGCCCAAAGGCGACCATCGCCGTGCCGCGAAAATCCACCTCCGCCGACATGGCCTGATAGCGCGACACCGACAGCTTGATCCAGGCAAAGAAAATCGCGCCGAGAATGCCGGCTAGGCTGATTCCGACGACATAGACGCCGTATTCCGCCGGGTTCAGGAGCCGCGTGTAGGCGGTAACCGCGAAGAAGCCCACCGCCGCCGGCAGGATGTAGGCCACGAGGTAAATGGAGAAATGGCGATTCAACATGCGAGCACGGGACCGGCGGCGCCTTGAGGATTAACGGAGCGTTAAAACAGTTGGCCTTTGCTGCGGCCATCGCATTGCGCCGCCAGCGCCGGTCAAGATAGTCGCATAAGCCTGCAAATCGGATCGCGAATGAAACGTGTCAGCGGTTATCGCGCGTTAGCGTTAAATTTGCCCTGTCCTTGTAGGAACCGGCGGGATCACTGAAAAGAAGCAATGATATCAAAAGGTCGCCCGACCCATCCGATGCGTGGAAGTGACTGACATGGACGTTGCCGAACGAATGCGGGCGCACCCGACCTCCCGGCCGCATGGCGGCACCGACGCGCCGCTCGTTCCGGCGGATTTCGGCATGCAAAAGCGCGACAGGATGGTCCTCAATCTTTTCTTTGAAGAGCGGGACGACCGTTGGTTTCCCGGAGACCGCCACGTCCGGCCGTTGCTGCGGCGCCTGGTCAAGGGCGAGTCCTTCATCAGCGGACAGCGGCGCGTCCTCCTCAATCTGTGCGCGGGTCTCGATCGGCTCGGCATCCGCTACCGCGTCAACGACTATCGCTACATCCAGAAGCACCCCGAGGAGCTCGCCTGCGTCATCGGACGACCGTTCGTGCTCGACTGGTTCAAGTGGAAGAACCCGCTCCTGCTCGGGGTCGCCATGTATGACCACCCGGTCGATGCACCGGAGCGCCTGAACGACCTGCAGGTGAAGCGCGTCCTGGTGCCCTGTAAATGGTACGCCGACATGTTCCGCCCGCACTGGCCCCATGTCGACGCCTGGCCCGTCGGCATCGACACCGACCTGTGGACGCCGACGCCGGCCGACCGCAAGAGCGTGGACGTGCTGCTCTATGACAAGGTCCGCTGGGATTACGAGCGATACGAGCCCGAACTGATCGAACCGATCCGCAGGCATCTCGAGGCCAGCGGCCGCACGGTCGAGGTGATCCGCTACGGTCACTACAAGGAAGACGGCTACAAGGCGGCGCTGGCGCGTTGCCGCAGCATGATCTTTCTGTGCGAGCATGAGAGCCAGGGCATCGCATGCCAGCAGGCGCTGTCGAGCGGCGTTCCCGTCTTTGCGTGGGATCGCGGCGGGCCGTGGCAGGATCCGAAGTATTTTCCGCACAAGGTGCGGTACGAAGGCGGCGTCTCGTCCGTGCCTTATTTCGACGCACGCTGCGGCATGACCTTCACCGATGCGGCCGGCTTCACCTCCGGCTGGAGCGAGTTCTGGTCGCATGTGAGCGCCGGCGACTTCGCGCCGAGCGACTATGTGACCGAAAATCTGACGCTCGAGAAGGGCGCGCTTCACTATTACGAGATCGCCGAAGCCGTAATGCAGAACCACGCGTGACCAAGCTCGACAGACGCCAATTTCTCCTCGGCAGCGCTGCGACTCTCGCGGCGGGCGCCTCTGCATCAGCATTACCAGCCTCGAAGCTCGCCCAGCGTCGTCCGGGCTTTGGTGCGGCGGCCACGCTCTGGGACCTGCAAGCCGATCCCAGGCTCGGCGAGGCCATCAGCACCTATTGCACACAGGTGGTGCCGGTGCTCGAGCTGAAATGGCCGATGCTGCGGCCGGACGCGCACACCTTTGCCTTCGAGCGCGCCGATGCCATCCTCGATTTCGCGCGAGCGAACGATCTGACGATGCGCGGACACGCGCTCGCCTGGTATCACGACATTCCGGACTGGACCAAGCAGATCAAGGATGCCAAGGGCGTCGAGCGCGCCTATCTCGACCACATCGGCACCGTCGTGTCCTACTACAGGGACAAGCTGACGTCGTGGGACGTCGTCAACGAGCCGATCCCGGACAATCCCAAGGGGATCACCGACCGGCGCGATACGTTCTGGACGCAGCATCTCGGCAAGAACTGGATTCCGCTGGCGTTCCGCACGGCGGCCGCGGCGGATCCTTTCGTCAAGCTCGCGATCAACGAATACGACATCGAGTCGGCCAAGGACTCCTTCATCGCCAAGCGCGCAGCCTATCGCAACCTGATCATGGAGCTGCTCGACCAGGGCGTTCCGCTGCATGCCGTGGGACTGCAATCGCATCTGCATGCCGAGCTCGAGATCGACACGCACGGGCTCGCCGAATTCGTCACCGAGCTGCGCTCCTGGGGCCTCGAGGTGCTCGTCACCGAGCTCGACGTCGACGACCAGAAGCTGGCGGGTGGTCCCGCCGAGCGCGACGCCATCGTCGCCAAGCGCGTCGACGACCTGCTGACGGCCGTCTCGGCCAGCGGACCGGTGCGCTCGATCCTGACCTGGGGCCTCTCGGATCGCTACAGCTGGATCAACGGCACCTTCGCCCGCAAGGACAAGCAGCCGAACCGTCCGCTGCCGCTCGACGGCGAATTCAAGCCAAAACCGTTCATGGACGTCATCAGCAAGTTCACGAAGAACGCCTGAAGCCTAGTATGTCCTGAAAGGCTAGCGTGTCCTGGGCGTCTCGAAGGCGAGCGTGTCTCCGATCTGATCGGGAGCCAGGCTCGGACTGCGCCTGTCAGCCGAGTTCAGCCTGAAGACGTCGCGGATGTCCTCGATCGAGGTCGAGGAATAGGACTGGATGCAGAGCGCGACCTGCTCGGGGGAAGCTGCGCGCATCATCGCTTCGATCGCCGGGCGGTCGAGGCGGGTGTCGTCCCAGTGCGACACCGCGATGCTGTCTTCCGTCACCCGGTGTGCCGCAAGATGCTCCGGCGAACTGGCGACGAAGTTGCCGTAAAGCAGATACTCCGAAAACTTCTTCTTCCGGCACAGCGCCAGGGCCCAGCTCAGGCCCGTTGCCGACTTTATGGCGTCCGTCATCGCACGCGCAGTGTCCTTGTCCCAGACCAGCGCGTTGCCGACATAATCGTCCGCCGGGAACGCGCGCTCCTTGACGCCGAGAAGCTGATCCACGGTGCGCAGCCACAGCACGTGCAAGGGGTGGTCGGCGTCGATCCCCTTGCGCGTGACGAAGAGCGGCGTCTTCTCGCCGCCGGCATACCGGCCGACGTCGAATTCGCGGAAGAACAGATTGTCCGAATCCAGGATGCAGACGCGCTGCTCGGGCGCGCTGAGGACGCCGGCGATCTTCAGGATCTGCTGGATGTGCCAGCCGTGCACGGGCGACGATAGCAGCGACAGCCAGACGCGCCGCTTGCTGATGAACTGCAGCGCCGGCGGCAGCGCGAACAGCCATTTCGGCAGGTAGCGCGAGGCCGGAACGATGACGCGCTTGTCGGACGCGAAGCGCTCGAACAGCGGGACGTCCTCATCGTTAACGAGAACATAATGCCGCGTGTATCCCGTCAGCCACGTGTCGATGCTCTCGCTGAGCAGCGAAAAGCGTTCGATATCCTTGGCATAGCTCGCAGTCAGCAGGGCAACGGAATGCATGGGCGCGCTCGGATGGCGGTCAGGCCGCACTCATAGCCGCACTGCGAGATGCTGGAAACTCACAAACGGAATCAAGGTAAAATGAAACGAAGAATTAGCCATCCGACGGCAGCCCCTGCTCGAGCCCGCGAAAGCGCAGCGGTGCCAGGGCGGCGGCGCGCTGCCACCAGTCGGCGACGCGGTCGTCGAGCGCGGTCACGCCGCGGCCCTGGCCAGGGAAGATCCTGATCTGCTGCACCGCCTCGGCCTCGAAGCCCTTCGCCCGCCGCGTAATCTTGATCACCGCACCTTCGCGATCGCGCTGGGTCAGCGGGACCAGGAGGCGGCCGCGCGGGCGCAGCGCCTGGAGCCAGAGTGGATGCGGGTGCGGGAAGCCGGCATGCACGATGATCACGTCGGCGACTTCACCGATCAGATCACGTCCATCACTATGGTCCACATCGACATTGGCATAGGCGTGAAGGAAACTTGCCGCGCGGGATGCCAGACGCTCGTCGCATTCGATCGCATGCACGCGGCCCTTCGGGCCGACCAGCTTCGACAGCACCGCCGAGAAATAGCCGAGCCCGCAGCCGATCTGGAGCACGCGGTCCCCCTCCTTGATGTCGAGGACGTCGATCAGATGCGCCCACAGGCTCGGCAGTCCGGTGTCGAGCTTACGGCGCGCGTCGATCGCGACCAGCACATTGTCGTAGAGGTGAACGGGATCGGCATCCGGCGTCAGCCGGTAGCTGCGTGCCGCCTCGCTCTTGATGCGCCAAGGGCCTCTGGCCAGAAAATCCTCGCGCGGAACGGTGGCGAGCGCGTCGATCAGACGCTTGGAGGAAATCCGCTCGCGCCTGGCGATCAACTCCACATAGCGCGCACGCGCGGCGGCAAGATCGCTCATTTCGCCGCGTCAGCCTGTTCACGAACGGGCGCGTCCGCATCGAGCTCGTTGACCAGCTGCATCGCCTGCTTGAGGTCCGGCGTGTAAAAACCCTCGCTGAACCTGCCCACGATCGGCACGAGCAGGAGACGTGCGTGCTCACGCTTGCCGGCTTGATGCGACAGCCGTGCCAGGCTGACGGCGGTGCGAAGCTCCCAGGACAGCGCGCCCTGCTTGCGCGCGGTCTCCAGCGACAGGCCGAACAAATCCTCGGCCTCCTGCACCGATGCCGGATCGCCGTCCGACAGCGTGATCTCGCCCTGCAGGCGGTAGACTTCGGCAAGATAGGAATGATCACCGGTCCGCCGCGCGGTCGCGAGCGCGCCGTCCAGCGCGCGCAAGGCGGCATCGCGCATCCCGACCTTGGCATAGGCTTCGGCGAGCAGGCAGCGGAACCAGCAGCCGGCGAGCCAGGAATCCATCGCCTCGTATTCGTCGAGGCCGAGGCGCATCTGGCTGAGACCCTCGTCGGCCTCGCCGAGCTGCGTCAGCGCCCAGCCGCGCAGGATCGCGGCCTGCTGCTTCCAGTGCAGGAAATTGTGCTCGGTGGCGATGATCATGGCGCGGTTGGCGTAGTCGCGCGTGCCCTCGACGTCGCGCAGATGCTGGCAGAGATAGGCGCCGAACACGAGCGCGAAGGCGAGCGTGAAAGGATGGCGAATCTTCTCGGCATTGGCGATCGCCTGCTCGCTGTGCTGGCGCGCCGCGTCGGGCCGGCCGAGGAACCAGAGCAGATAGCCGAGATAGGACAGCGAGACGACGCCGGGATCGGTGCCGTGCCGCACCATCAGATCGGAATGCAGATCGGGGCTGTAGAGATTGATGCAGCGATGCAGATGGTGCTGCGAGGCGGCAAAGCGACCGCGATAGAGCATGGTCATCGCGATCGAACGGTGCGCCTCGATCAGATAGCCGGTCTGCTGCGCCGGCTGCGACCGCTCGTTCAGCCGCTCGCGCTTGGCGAATTTCAGGAGCTCGACGCTGAGATCGTGCGCGCGGGTGAGATCGGCACGGATGAAGTGACACACCCACAGGCCGCGGGTCGCGGCGAAGGCCTTCTCGTCGTCGTCGAGCTGCTGGCCGAGCTCGAGCGCGCGCATGTAGTTCTCCTCGACCTCCTGCACCGCATAGCCCTTGGCCGCGATCAGCACGTTGCCGAGCGCGATGCGCAGCTCGAGCTCCATCTCGTCGGCGCCCTGCATGCGCGCATTGGCCTGCACGACGCTCAAGCCGCGGCGCAGATGGCCGATCGCCTCCAGATTGGCGCCGCTCCTGGCCGCCTGCTTGCCGGCCTTGAGCCAGAAGCTGGCGGCGCCCTCGCTCTGGCCTGACTCGGTGAGATGATGGGCCAGCAGCTCCGGCTCGCGATCGGTCTTCTCCGGATACATCTCGCTAAGCACCTGCGCGATACGCGCATGCAGCTTGCGGCGCTCGCTGTGCAGGAGGCTCGCATGCGCGGCGTTCTGGATCATCACGTGCTTGAACGAGTAGAGTGCGTCCGGCGGATGGCCACGCCGCATGACCAGCCCGGCCCCCTCCAGATGGTTGAGCGCGGCCTCGATCTGCTCCGCCGGCGTGTTGGCGACGGCCTGGAGCGTCTCGTAGGAGAACTCGCGGCCGATGGTGGCGCCGATCTGCGCGATCCGCTTGAACGGGCCCATCCGGTCGAGCCGCGCCATCAGCGAGTCCGTCAGCGTTGCCGGGATCGCCAGCTGCCGCCACGGCCCCGACAGCACGTAGCGTCCGTGCCGCTCGGTCAGGAGATTGGATTCCAGAACGGTCTTGGTGAGCTCTTCCAGGAACAGCGGCACGCCGTCGGTCTTGACGATGATCTCCTCGACGACCTCCTTCGGCAGCTCCCGTCCGGCAACGCGCTCGACCAGCGTCGTGCGCAGCTGCCGGCTCAGGCGGTTCAGAACCAGCGTGGTGATGTGCGAATGCGCGTTCCAGCTCGGCTGGAATTCGGAGCGCGCGGTGATGATGACCAGGATCGGCCGGTTCTGCACCCGGTCGACCAGAAGGTCGATCACTTCACGCGAGGTCGGGTCGATCCAGTGCAGATCCTCGAACGCGATCACCAGGGGCATCTCGCGCGCAAGGCCGAGGAAGTGGCCGACCAGCGCCGCGACGGTCGCATCCTTCTGCTGCTGCGGCGACAGGTCGAGCGGCGGATAGCGATCGCCGGTCGGAATCGACAGCAGCGCGGCGAACAGCGGCGTGACCTGCTCGATGTCGCCATGGGCGGCGGCGATCGCGGTCTCCAGGCTCGCCAGCGACAACGCGGAGGCATCCTCGCGGTCGAGGCCGAGGGAAAATTTGAGCTGCTCGGCGAACGGATAGAACGCGGTGGAGGTGTAGTAGGGCGAGCACTGGAACGAGACCTGCGCATGCCGGTCGCCCGATATCCGCTCGAAGATTTCCTGGATGATGCGCGACTTGCCGATGCCGGGTTCGCCGAACTTGACCACGACCTGCCCGTCGCCACCCTTGGCCTGCTGCCAGCGGCCCATCAGCAGCGCAATCTCCTCCTCGCGGTTGACGAGCGGCGTCAGCCGCGCGCCCATCGCGGCGGCGAAGCGGGTCTCCACCCGCGAGGCGCGCACCACGTGCCAGGCTTGCGCCTTCTCCGAGATACCCTTCAGCGCATGGACACCGAGATTGCGGTAGTCGAACTTCCCCTTCAGCAGCGACTGCGTCGAGGCGGAGATCACGACGCCGTTGGGCGGCGCCAGGGCTTGCAGCCGCGCGGCGAGATTGACGGTTTCACCGACCGCGGAGTCGCGCTCTTCGGTGCCCTGCCCGACGAGATCGCCGACCACGACGAGGCCGGTCGCGATCCCGATGCGGACGGCGGGCGAATGGCTGAGCGCACCGCGCGGCTCGATCGCGCGCGCGGTCGACAGCACCCGCACGATCTCGAGCCCCGCACGCACCGCGCGCTCGGCGTCGTCCTCATGTGCGGTCGGATAGCCGAAATAGACGAGGATGCCGTCGCCGACGAAACGGGCGGCAAAGCCCTCGTAGTGCTTGACCACGCGGACGCAGGTCTCGCGGAAGCTCGCGATCATGTCGCGCACGTCTTCCGGATCGAACTGCACCGAGAGCGAGGTGGAATCGACCATGTCGCAGAACATGGTGGTGAGCTGGCGCCGTTCGGCTCCGACCTCCGCCCGAGTCTGCGGGCCTGCCGCGGCCGGCGGCTCCGCCGTTTCAGCCTGGAATAGCGCCGCCATCGCCCGTTGGAGCCGCTTGCGATCGCCAAGCGGCAATCCGAGCTCGACCAGATCGGATTCGGTGAGATCGCCCAGGACGTCGAGATCGAGGCGGTGCTGTGCGAACAGATCGGAATAGTGACCGAGGCCGACGCCCTCGAGCCAGCGCTTCAACCCGCCTTCCGTTGCCGTGCCCGGCTCATTCTCCAGCATGGTGATTCTGCCCGACCTTCACTCCGTCGAAGGGCTTTGGGGCCCCTCAACCACAGATTTCGGGGCCCGAACTTCACCTCAGACTGGACGCGTTCCCTAACTCTTGGGAAGAATAGCCCAATCAGATCAAAAGGGAATGGCATTGTCGGACATTGCATCCGCAGCGGGATCGGTCGGCGCGAGCCTGGAAACGAAGACCTTTTCTCATATCGGCGGCCTTCTCGACTTCTACGCCCGCAGGAGTCCTGCGGCGCCCGCCCTGCTCGCCCCTGGCCGGCCGGCTCTCACCTATGGCGCGCTTGGCGAGCGGACACAGAATCTCGTGCGTACGCTGCGCGGGCTCGGCATTGCGTCCGCCGACAGGATTGCCGTTGCGCTGCCGCGCGGGGCCGACAGCGCGCTGGCGCTGATCGCGGTTGCCTCAAGCTGTGCCTGCATCCCCGTCAATCCCGACCTGACGGCGGACGAGCTGCAACGTTATTTCAGCGAATTGAAGCTGACGGCGCTCGTCACCCGCGCCGACATGAACTCACCGAGCCGTGATGTCGCCAAGGCGCTCGGTATCGCGGTGATCGATTTCGTGCCGGGTCCGAAAGACGATCTCGGCGGCTGCACGTTCATGGGCCCGGCCGTCGGGCCGGCGAGCACGAGCGGCGCCTCGCGCGGCGACAACGATGCCTTCATCCTGCTGACGTCGGGCACGGCGGCGCGGCCGAAAATGGTGCCGCTGACGCATCGCAATGTGTGCCTCTCTGCCTTTAATGCAGGCCGCGTGCTGTCGCTCACATCCCATGATCGCCTGCTCAACGTCCTGCCGCTGTTTCATGCCCATGGCTTGATCTCCGGCCTTCTGACCGCGCTCGCCGCGGGCTCCAGCGTGATCTGCACCGACGGCTTCGACGCCTTGTCCTTCTTCGGCTGGATGCGGGAGCTGCAGCCGACCTGGTACACGGCGGTGCCGACCATTCATCGCGCGCTGCTGACGGCGGCGGAATCCGACCCGGCCCGCGTCCGGGCCTCGTCGCTGCGCGTGATCCGCTCCGCCTCGGCCTCGCTTGCCCCTGCGATCCTTTCCGGACTGGAGGCGACGTTTGGCGTTCCCGTGCTCGAGACCTACGGCATGACGGAAGCGGCCTCGCAGATCGCGGCCAATCCGTTCGAGCTGCGCAAGGTCGGATCGGTCGGCCGCGCCGCGGGCCCCGAGATCGCGATCATGGACGAGACGGGCCGTGCGCTCGCGAATGGCGAGCACGGCGAAATCGTGCTGCGCGGCGCCAACATGACGCGTGGCTACTATAACGACGAGGCGGCGACAGAGGCCGCGTTCCGCAACGGCTGGTTCCGGACCGGCGATCTCGGCTATCTCGACACCGACGGCTATCTCTTCATCGTCGGCCGCATCAAGGACGTCATCAACCGCGGTGGGCAGAAGGTCTCGCCGCTCGAGGTGGAGGACGTGCTGCTCGGCCATCCCGCGGTGCTGGAGGCCGGCGTGTTCGCCGTCCCGCACGCCAAGCTCGGCGAGAACGTCGCCGCCGTCGTGGTGCTGCGACCGAATTCCGAGGCGAGCTCGGACCAGCTACGCCAGTTCGCGCGAAAGCGCCTTGCCGCGTACAAGGTGCCGAGCCTGATCCGCAGCGTGGCCGCGCTGCCGAAGGGCGCCAGCGGCAAGGTCAAGCGCAACGCGCTGGCCGGGTTGATCGCGGAGACGTCGGATGCCGGCGAGACGCGCCTGCCGCGCAATGCGCTGGAGACTCAGCTCGCGGAGATTTGGGCCGGCTTGCTGGAGCTGCCGCAGGTCGGCATCGATCAGGACGTCTTCGCGCTCGGCGCGGACTCGCTCGCGGTGACGCAGATGCGCTCGCGCCTGCGCGAACGCTTCAGCGTCGACTTCTCGTTCGAGGACATTTTCGATTGCGCCACGGTCGCCGCGCTTGCGGCCCGGCTGGAGACTGCAGCAACCCGTCGCGATGCGCTACCGGCCTGGCGCCAGGCCGCAGCGGCGACAGCGGATGCGCCGCTGTCGTTCCAGCAGCAGCGGATGTATCTGCTCTCGCGACTCGACCCCACCCGTTACAATTACAACGTCGTCGAAGTCGCGATGCTCAAAGGCCCGGTCGACGGCGCCGCGCTTTCTGCGGGCCTCACCGCGATCTGCGCGCGTCACGAGGCGCTGCGCTCGGTGTTCGTCGAACGGCAGGGCGAGCCGGTGCAGCGCGTGCTGCAATCCCCGCCGCGGTTCGAGCGGATCAAGCTCAAGCCCTGCCCCGCGGACAAGCGGTCGGCACTCATCCGGCGTGAGGCGCTCAAGCTCGCGCAATACACGTTCGATCTGGCGCACGAGCCGCCGCTGAAGGTCACATTGCTGTCGTTCGACAGATCCAGCCACGCGCTCGTCGTCAACGTGCATCACCTCGTCACCGACGGCTGGTCGCAGCGGTTGTTCTGGGAGGAGCTCGCCGCCCATTATGCCGCGGCACACAAGAAGGACGTGGCGGCGCTGCCCTCGCCCGCCTTCCAGTATCGCGACTTCGCGCTCTGGCAGCAGGGCTGGGCGCAGACGCCGGCGGCGAAGGAGCAGCTCGATTACTGGCGGGCGCAGCTCGACGGCGTCACCACGCTGCCGCTGCGGACCGACCGGTCGCGGCCGGAGGTCTGGAGCGGTCATGGCGCCCGTCACTATTTCGAGTTCTCCAAAATCCTCTCGGGCAGCGTCCGCGCGCTGAGCCAGGCCCAGGGCGTCACGCCCTTCATGACCCTGCTCGCGGCGTTCCAGTGCCTGATGTTCCGACACACTGGTCACGAGGATGTAGCGACCGGATCGCTGATCGCCAACCGCAACCAGATCGAGAGCGAGCGCCTGATCGGGCTGTTCGCCAACACCCTGATCCTGCGCAACGATTTTGGCGGCGATCCGAGCTTCGGCGAGATGTTGCGGCGGGTGCGTCAGGTGACGCTCGATGCCTATCGCAACCAGGATCTTGCGATCGAGGAGGTGCTGCGCGCGCTGCAGGTCGCGCGAAGGACGGACGGCAATCCTCTGTTCCGGATCATGTTCATCCTGCAGAACGCCTCGATCGAGGCGGCGCGCTTCACCGGCCTGTCGACCCGGCGGCTGGAGGTGGACCCGAAAGTGGCGCGCTTCGACATCACGCTCGAGCTGGTCGAGGCCGACGGGCGCTTCACCGGCTTCTTCGAATACGCCACCGATCTGTTCGACGCGGCAACGATCGAAGGCATGGCCGCGCAGTTCAAGACGCTGCTCAAGGCCGTCATCGCCGATCCGGAACAACGCATCTCGCGCCTTCCGCTGCTGACTGAGGCCGAACGCCGGCAGCTGCTGGCGAAAGGCCACGGCGTTCCCGCCAACTTCGCCATGCGCGGCAATCTCTGCGAACGCTTCGAGCGCCAGGCGAAGAAGACGCCGAACGCGATCGCAGTGTCGGACGGTGGCGCATCCCTGAGCTATCGCGAGCTGGCGCGCCGCAGCCAGGCGATCGCGCGCTGGCTCCTGCGCGAGGGTGTCGGGCCCGAGACGGTGGTCGCCCTGCTCGCCGAGCGCGGCCCCGATCTGCTTGCCGCCATGATCGCGGTGCAGCGCGTGGGCGCGGCCTTCCTGAATCTCGATCCGGACCAACCGACTGCGCGGCTCGCGACCATCCTCGGATCGAGCTGCGCCCGCGTGCTGCTGACCGGACGCGCCCAATCGACCATGGTCGAGGCGCTGCTCGAGCCCTTGGTCGAGCGCATCCAGGTGGCCGAAATCGACGACACCATCGCGCCAGGGGCGACCAAACCGGCCCGCGCCGCGCGACGCGCGGCATCGAGCCTTGCCTATCTCATCTATACGTCGGGTTCCTCCGGCGCGCCGAAGGGCGTCATGATCGAGCAGCGCGGCCTGTCGAACCATCTGGCGTCGCTGATTGCCGAGCTGAAGCTGTCGCCTAGGGACGTGATCGCGCAGACCGCGCCGCAGAGTTTTGTCATTTCTGTCTGGCAGTTCCTCGCAGGCCCCATGGTCGGCGCGCGCGTCCATGTCTGCGGCACCGCGACCGTGCAGGACCCGATCCTACTCGCGCGGGAAATCGAGCGCGAAGACATCACGGTGCTGGAAATCGTGCCCTCGCTGGTCCGTGTGATCCTCGACCACATGGACGAGGCACAGGTCCGGCGCGCCTTCGCGAAGTTGCGGCTCCTGATCTCGACCGGCGAGCCGCTGCCGGTCGATCTCTGCCGCGCCTGGTTCGCCCGCTGCCCGAAAGTGCCGCTGATCAATGCCTATGGCGCCTCGGAATGTTCCGACGACGTCTCGCTGCATCGTCTGACCAGGGCGCCGGCGATCGCGACGGGCAACGTTCCGGTCGGCGCGCCGCTGCCGAACACCCAGCTCTACGTGCTCGACGCCAACCTCCAGCCGCAGCCGGTCGGCGTGACCGGCGAGCTCTGCATCGGCGGCGCCGGCGTCGGCCGCTTCTATGTCAACGATCCCGCGCAGAGCCGGCAGCGTTTCCTGCCCGATCCGTTTTCGCGCCAGGCCGGCGGCCGGCTGTACCGCACCGGCGACCTCGCCCGCCGCCGCGCCGATGGCACGATCGAATGCCTCGGCCGCGCCGACCATCAGGTCAAGGTCCGCGGCTACCGCATCGAGCTCAAGGAGATCGAGACCACGCTTGCCGACCATCCTGACGTGCGCGCCGGCATCGTCGAACCGCGCCGCGAGGCCGGTGGCGATGTCAGGCTGATCGCCCATATCGTCGCCACGCCCGACAGCCGGGTCAGCGCCAGTGAACTGCGCGAATTTTTGAAGAGCCGGCTGCCCGGCCATGCCATTCCGTCCGCCTTCCTGTTCCTGGACCGGATGCCGCTCAATGCCCATGGCAAGATCGATCGCTCCGCGCTGCTGGCGCCCGCGTTGCCGGAAACGACCGATCCGGATGCCGCCGTGCCGGCGCGGCGTTTCACCGAAAAGGTGCTTTCCGACATCTGGAGCGACCTGCTGAAGGTCGAGAGCCTTGGAGTGACAGACAATTTCTTCGATCTCGGCGGCCATTCGCTGCTGGCCGGCCAGGCGATGGCACGCGTCGCCCGTGCGCTCGGTGTGTCGCTGCCGATCAAGACCATTTTCGAGGCGCCGACGGTCGAAGAGCTTGCCCGTCGGGTCGACGAGGCCGTGGCAGCGAAATCGCACAAGCCTGCCGCAAGCGTGTCGCGGCTGGTCGAAAGCGGGTCGCCAACGCTCTCGATCGCGCAGGACCAGATGATTCGGATCGAGCAGAACCTGCCGGGGCTGCCGCTGTTCAACCTGCCCTTTGCCTTCCGGCTCGCTGGCCCGCTCGATCCGGCCATCCTCGGGCAAGCATTCGGCGACATCGTACGTCGCCACGAATCGCTGCGGACCGGTTTCGGCTGGAACGGCGAAGAGCCCGTCAGCCGCATTGCCACACCCAGCGAGCTCGGGCCCGTCCTCACCGTCGAGCTCATCGGCGACGGGCGGGTGCACAACAACAAGCGGCGCAGGGCGCTCGAGCTCAGGAAGATCGATCTCCTGATCGAGCAGGAAACCTATACCCCGTTCGACATCGCGCGGCCGCCGCTGCTGCGGGCGCGGCTGTTGCGGCTCCATGCCGACGACCACGTGCTGTTGCTGACGCTGCATCATGCCATTGCCGATGGCTGGTCGATCGGCGTGCTGTTCGAGGAATTGTCGAGCCGCTATGCGGCACTGGCCGGGCACCCCGCGGCGCCGCTACTGAGGCCGCCGCCGGCCTTTTCGGATGTCGCGCGCTGGCAGCGCTGGTGGTGCAGCACCGACGCCGCCCGCCGCCAGGCCGCCGACTGGACGGAGAATTTGCGCGGCGCCGCTCCGATCTTCGAGGGCGAAGCGAGCTCCGGCGTATCCACCGGACGCCATCCGCTCGGGCTCGAGCCCGATCTGATCGCACGACTCACCGCATTCGCCGGTCAGCACAACGGCACACTGTTCATGTGCCTGCTGACCGGCCTGAAGGCCCTGCTGCTGGCGCGGACCAGCCGCACCGACATCTCGGTCGCCACCGCCATGGCCAATCGCGCCCAGCCGGACACCGACGGGATCGTCGGCCCGTTCGAGAACACGGTGATCGTCCGCACGACGATCACGCCGGATCTGTCGTTCGCGCAGGCGCTGAGCCGGGTGCGCCAGAGCGTGCTCGATGCGCATGCGCGGCAGGAATTGCCGTTCAGCATGCTGGCCGACCATCTGGAGCGGGAGGGGATCGACCCGGCCGCGCTGCTCCAGGTTTATTTCACGCTGCAGAATCCGCTGCGCCAGCCGTTCGATCTGCCGGAGATTGCGGTGCAATCGATCGGAAACGTCGCGCGCGAGGGCCAGCCGGTGCTGCCGATCGACCAGACCTGGCTGTCGCTGATGCTGAAGGAGCGCCCGACCGGAATCACCGGTTCATGCAATTACAAGCGCGATCTGCTCGACGGCGACACCGTCCGCACATGGATGGCGAATTTCGTCGCGCTGCTGGAGGCGGCCGTCGACCAACCCGGCACACCACTCGGCCAATTGCTCGCGCGCAAGGCGGCATGACCGGCCGTACACGAGGGCGAATACAGGTTCACTCGTCAAAGCTGTGCATGATCAAGTTGCATCTTGATTATTTGACGCTGCCGCGCAAGATTATTCCCGCCTTTTTGATTTGGACGATTATTTTCAACCGGGGGAGTGTTATGGGTTTCATCAAATTTACCAAGGGCACCAAGCTGAGCGACAAGGACCGCAAGGCGCTGCAAAAGCTGCTGACCGCCGAGAAGAAGAAGCTCCAGTCCGCGCTGAAGGACGTCGACGCCAGCCTTTCGATGCTGAGCGGGTCGAAGAAGGCCAAGAAGAAAAAGTAAGACTAGTCGGCAGGGACGCCGCACGAATCTTCAGGCTTCATTTTCCGGCCTCCGGTTTTGAAATTGAGCCGCTCGCTCGTCGAGTTGGGGTCTCGCACAAGCTTGCGCCTGTAAACCGGCCTGCAAATCGACAAGAATTTGCCTGGGTGGACCGCTAACACCGGTCCACTGGTTGATTCTTGCTCAGTTGATTCTTCCGTCAGAGCCGGGGATTTGGCCTCTGCCTGACGCCAAAGGCCCAATTGATGGCAGACGACAGAATTGAACTGTTTGTCGGACTGATCGCGACCATTGACGCGCCGGGGGCGGCCGACGCGTGCCGACGGCTGCTCTCGGTCGACGAACGGATCCGCGCCGACCGCTTCATGTTCGAGCGGCATCGGCGGCAATATATTTTCGCGCACGCCATGCTGCGCCTGGCGCTGTCGCAGGTCGCGCCGAATGTTGCTCCCACCGACTGGTCGTTTGGGGCCGGCCGCTATGGGCGGCCGTTTGTCGCATCGCCCAGAACCTCGACCGCGCTGCACTTCAGCCTGTCGCATGCCGACGGCTGCGTCGCCTGCGTCGTATCGGGGCACGAGGCTGTCGGCGTCGACGTCGAAACCGTGTCACGGCGTGTCGCCCCGCTTTCCACCGCGAATCGCTTCTTTGCGCCGGAAGAGGTCGAAACGCTGCGCAAGCTGCCGGAGCCGGCGGCGATCGAGCGCTTTTTCGACTATTGGACGCTCAAGGAGGCCTATCTGAAGGCCAGAGGCTTCGGGCTCAACCTGCCGCTCGACGCCTTCGCGATGCAAGTGTCGCGCGAGGCCATCGAGATCAGCTTCAAGCCCGACATCGCCGACGATCCCTCGGGATGGCGCTTCTCGCTGTGCTCGCCCTCCCCCTCGCATCGCCTCGCGATCGCCGACGGCTCCCGGGCGCATGGCGGCCTTCCCATCAGCCGCAATGCCTGGCCGCTCCAGGAAGCGGCTGAATGACGACGTCGCGGCTGCGCGTCTTCCCCGCGATCTCGCGCAACCGCGATCCCAAGCAATATGTCGGCGAGCTGATGCGGGTGGCGGTGTTCGCCGACCGCAACGGCTTCGAAGGCATTCTGCTGTTCGAAGGCAACGACGTGTTCGTCGAGCCCTGGGCCATGGCCCAGCACATCATGGCGGAGACGACCCGAAGCTCGCCGCTGATCGCGGTCAACCCGGTCTACATGCACCCGTTCGCGGCGGCGAAATTCGTCTCGTCTTTTGCGCAGCTCTACGGCCGCAAGGTCTATCTCAACATGATCACGGGAACCGCGATCAGCGACTTGCAGGGCCTCGGCGACGAGCAGACCCATGCCGACCGCTATATCAGGCTCGGCGAGTTCGTCGCGCTGATGCGCCAGCTGCTCTCGAGCCCGCGGCCCGTGACTATCGAGGGCCGGTTCTACCGCGCCAGCAATTTGCATCTTCGACCACGCCTGCCGGCGGAGCTGATGCCGGAATTCTTGATCGCCGGCCAATCGGAAGCAGCGCAGCGCGTGGCGAAGGAAACGGGCTGCATCAAGATGCAGATGCTGCCGCCCGATCTCGATCATGGCCCCGCGGCACCCGGCATGAACTTCGGCATCTTCGCACGCGAGAGAAGCGACGAGGCACGGCAGGCGGCAAAGGCACGCTTTCGCGACAACCCCGACGATCGCGAGCTGCTCGCGCTCACCGTGGAGAACAGCGACTCCGTATGGAAGCGGCGGCTGTATGAAGGCCAGAGCGGCGAGCTTCAGGATAATGGCTACTGGCTGCTGCCGTTCCTGACCTTCCAGGCGGACTGCCCCTATCTCGTCGGCAGCTACGAGGAGATCGGCGCAAAGCTGAGGGCGTTTGCGGCGAAGGGCCTGACCACGATCATGCTCGACATGGTCGCGGACGAGACCGAGATGCAGCACGTCTGCAAGGCGCTGGCGGCGAGCGGGATGTTTTAGGACGGCACGCCGAGCGGGCTGAGCCGCGCCAGCGGCTCGGAGCCTTCCGGCCGCCGCAGCAGCTGCATGACATGCCGCTTCAGGCGCACGAATTCGGGTTCAGTCACGAGCTCGTGGTCTCGCGGTCGCGCAAAGGGCAGCACGATATCCTCGATCACCCGACCGGGCCTCGCGCTCATCACGACGATGCGGTCCGCGAGGAATAGCGCCTCGTCGATGTCGTGGGTGACGAAGACCGTGGTGGTTGGAATTTTACTCCAGATGTCGAGCAGGACCTCCTGCATCATGCCGCGCGTCTGCGCATCGAGCGCGCTGAAGGGCTCGTCCATCAGCAGCACCCGCGGTTGGTTGATCAGGACCCGGGCGATTTCGACGCGCTGCTGCATGCCGCCCGAGAGTTGCGCCGGATAGAACGCCTCGAATCCGGACAGGCCGACCAGCTTCAGGATCGCGTCGGCGGCACGGTCGCGCTCTCTCCTCGCAAGGCCGCGCATTTTCGGGCCGAAGGCGACATTGTCGCGAACAGTCTTCCAGGGAAACAGCGTGTGCTGCTGAAACACCATGCCGCGATCGGGGCTCGGACCCTGGATCTTCTGCCCGTCGACCATGAGCCGGCCAGCCGTGACCGGCAGATGCCCGGCCAGCGCACCTAGCAGCGTCGACTTGCCGCAGCCGGAAGGACCGAGGATGCAAACGAACTCGCCTGGCGCCATCGCGACATCGAGGCCACTCACGGCCTCGAATGCGTCGGAGCGCGCGCCGAGCGCAATCGAGACACCGGCGACATCGATGCGGCCGACGCTGCTCGCGCCGATATCCGCGACCCGGATATTCATCGCGCCACCTTCGGGCTGCGCCAGGGCATCAGAAGCCGGCCGGCCGTCGTCAGCAGCCAGCTCGATCCCATGCCGAGCAGGCCGATGATCAGCATGCCGACGATGATGTCGGCATAATTCTGGAGCGTGTAGGCTTCCCAGGTGTAGTAGCCGATGCCGAACTGGCCCGAGATCATCTCGGCGGTGACGAGGCAGAACCACGAGGTGCCCATGCCGATCGCCAGGCCCGTGACGATGCTGGGCGCGGCATCCGGCAGCACCACCTCCGTCAGGATCGCCAACTCGCCCGCACCCAGGCTGCGGGCCGAGGCGACCAGCCGGCGGTCGACATTTGCAACGCCGTGGACCGTGTTCAGCACGATCGGAAACAGCGCACCGATGAAGGTGATGTAGATCATCGAGAGTTCGGACGACGGGAAGATCAGGATCGACAGCGGTATCCACGCCACCGCCGGAATCGGCCGCAGCAATTCGAGCGGCGGTAGCAGCAGGTCGCTCGCGGCTCGCGATCGGCCGATCGCAAAACCGAGGATCACGCCGATCACCACCGCCGCACCGTAGCCAGCGAACACGCGCCAGAGGCTGCTGGTGATATGCGCCGCCAGTTTCGGCGACCGGAACAGGGCCAGGGCGGATTGGACGACCTCGACAGGCGGCGGCACATTGCGGAAGGTGACAATCCCGAGATTGAGATGTGTCGTCGCAGCGACCTGCCACACGGCGATGCAGGCGAGGATCGAAAGGCCGCGGATCGTCCACCGGAGTTTCGCGGGCCGGGCCCGAACAATCGTCGCCATGGCCTCACCGGCTCACGACGAGGGACTCGCGCGCAGCCGCGAAGTCGAGCACGGCGCCGCCATTCTGCTTCGACCATCGCTCGGCCGCATCCTTGAGCAGGAACGCATTCAACTCGCCTTGCGGCGACCGCACGAACCAGGCCTGGTTGGCAAACAGCTTGATGCCGCTTTCGCGATCCTGGGCATAGACCACGCGGATGGCCTTGCCGTCCTTCTCGAGGCCGGCGAGCGCCTTCAACGCGTTCTCGGGCGAGGCGTAGTGGCGCACATGGGGCTCGTCCCTGACCCAGACCTGCGCGACGCGACTGAAGTCGCTGATCTCGGCACCCGTTGCGGCGTCCTTGGCCCTAAGCGGCAGCTGCGCATAGTTCTTCAGCTGCGCGTCATAGTCGCGTCCGGCCTGCGCGGCCGCAATCCGGATGAATTTATCGGTGACGAACTGATTGATATCGAGATCGCTGTCCGCGCGCTTGAGCAGCTTCAGCGTCTTGATCGAGGTTGCGACCGCCTGCCGGTATTCCGGCTTCCAGGTCACGTCCCGGGTCTGAAGACCGAGCGGGCCATGGAAGAGATAGTCAACCTCGGCCTCGATGCCGGTCACCTTGGCGATCAGTTCGCTATATTTCTCGGGCTCCTCGGCAATAAGCCGATCGGCCTCGAGCGCGGCGCGAAGGTAGGCGACGACGATCTCCGGATATTTTTCGGCGTACTCCGCATCAACCAGGCCGCCGTGGAACGTCGGGGCATTCGCCTGTGCGCCGTCAAAAATCTTGCGCGCGAAGCCGCGCCACGGAAACAGCTCGGCGAACGGAACGAAATCGGCATGCGCCTCGATCTTGCCCGCCTGCAAGGCCGGCCCCGCAACCTCCGGGGCCTGCGTGATGATGTTGACGTCGGTCTCGGGATTCCAGCCCCTGGCTTCGATGGCGCGAAGCAGCATGCCGTGCGAGGTCGAGGCAAAGGGAACGGAGATCGTCTTGCCCTTGAGCTCGTCGAGCGACTGCACCGGCGAATTCGATGGCACCACGATGCCGTTGCCGCTGCCCTCGGTGCTGCCGGACAATACGCTGATGAAAAGGCTGCGGCGTCCTGCCTTCTGGAACGCAACGCCGTTCAGCGAACCCGGAAAATCCGCCATCGCGCCGAAATCGAGCTTGCCCGCGACCATCTCGTTGGTCAGCGGCGCACCGCTCGTGAAATTCTTCCACTGGATGTCGTAGGTGACGTCCTTGTACTTGCCGTCACGAGGCAGGAACTTCTCCAGCAGCTTGAGCTCGCGAATGAGCAGTCCGCCGGTCGCGCAGTTGATTGTCGTATCCTGTGTCCCGACTGCCACACGGATCGTCTCCGCCCGCGCCGGCTCGAGCATCGCAACGGTCATGGCGATAACGGCGACACTTATTCTCAAAGAGCTGAATTCGATCATCGAACTGTCCTCGGCAAGCCGGGCGCGTGCCGGCAACAAACGCTGGCCGGCAATATCGAAGGCGCGTCGCAATGCTTGAAGCAATTATTTGCATCGGCATGGCGAAACGCTCGCGTCGTAATTTCGACGCGCAACGCCGCAAAGGATTTTCTCAGGACGAAGCCCCCGGCAGAGGAATCATTTCGCGACCGCTCGCCGCACACATCAAGCTTTGCTAAGTGATCTGGAACGATCGCAAAGAGATGGACATCGCGCCATCGCCGCTCTTACCTATTCGCAAAGATTCCGGAAAAGCTGACGGATTGCGATGACCATACTCAAGGAAGCTGCCGCGACCGAGCCTGCCGCTTTCACAGAGCGGCCTCTTGCGGGCGTTCAGTTCGACTGGCCCGCCCCCGAGAAGGCGCGCCACGCCCGCAGCACACGCGCAAGGCCCGCGAGCTCGGCCCTGTTCATGAGCGAGACGATCGACGGACTGAATGCCGGCGCGCATTTCCTCGATCGTTTGCCGGCACCGGAACAGGCGCGTGTGCACGCGGCCGCCCGTACGATCACCGTGCCGCAGGGCGAGATGGTGTTCAGCCAAGGCGATGGACACGACGGCATCTTCATCATCCGTCGCGGGCAGGTGCGGGTCTACTACACCGCGCCGTCAGGCCGCGAAATCACGCTCGCCTATTGGACGCCGGGACATTTCATCGGTGGCCCCGAGATCTCCGGCGGCGGCATCCACATGTGGTCGGGCATCGCCATCGAGACCTGTGAGATCGCGGCGCTATCCGGCCCGGCTCTGGAGAAGCTCCTGACCGGCATGCCCAGCTTCGCGCTGGCGCTGATCGACGGCCTCGTCGCCAAAGGTAAATGCTACTCGTCGATGGCGCAGATTCTCGGCACGCGGTCGGTGATCGAACGGCTGGCGCAATTTCTGCTCACCTTGTCGGAGCTGCACGGCACGGCCGACGGCGATACCGTCATCATCAACCGCAAGATCACCCACGATCAGATCGCGGCCATGGTCGGCTCGACCCGTCAATGGGTGACGATGATGCTGAAACGTTTCCAGAACCGCCGCATCATTTCCATCGACGGCAGCATCATCCGGATCAGGCGGATCGACCTGCTGGAGCAGATTTTGTTCAAGGAGTGAGGCGAGGGTCAGCGCGCCTCTTCGAACCCCGCCAGCACCGAAGTCAGGTTCGCGCCCAAAATATCCGAGAGATAGCCGCCCTCCTGCACGAACACGGTCGGCAGGCCCATCTTGGCGATGGCCTGGCCGATGCGGCGGAAGCCCGGCGTGGTGACGGCAAGGCCCTTCAGCGGATCGTGCTCGGAGGCATCGAGCCCGAGCGCGATGACGAGGGCGCCGGGGGCAAAGGATTCGATCGCCTTGCGCGCGACGTCCATCGCCTGGATGTAACCGTCATCGCCGGTGCCGATGGCGAGGGGAATGTTGAGATTGGTGCCGAGGCCCGGGCCTTCGCCGCGCTCATGCGCGTAGCCCCACACGAAGGGATAGTACGCGACGGGATCGGCGTGGATCGAGATCGTGTAGACGTCCGGCTGGGCGTAGAAGATGCCTTGCGTACCGTTGCCGTGATGGACGTCGACGTCGAGGATCACCACGCGCTCGTGCTTGAGGCGCAGATGCGCCGCCGCGATCGCGCTGTTGTTGAGGAAGCAGAAGCCGCCGGCCATGTCGCGATAGGCGTGATGGCCGGGCGGACGGCAGAGCGCATAGGTCGCATCCTCGCCGTCCATCACCATCTGCGCCGCCGTGACCGCAACGTCCGTCGCGGCGCAGGCCGCGGCCCAGGTGCCGGGGCCGATCGGCGCCGCGGTGTCGGCGGTGTGCCAGCCGAGCTTGCCGACGATGTGGGTCGGATAGGTCGCGGCGTGGCGCACGGGATGGATGTTGCCGATCATCTCCGGACCGGAATCGCCAAGCGCGGTCCAGGCATCCCAGGCTTCGCTCAGGAACGTCAGGTACTCCGGACTGTGAATGCGCGCACGCGGCCCCTGCCCGAACCTGGTCGGCTCGACCAGTTGATGCTTGCCGTCCTTCAGGCCCTTGAGCAGGCGGTCGGCGCGCTCCGGCTGCTCGGTGGTGCGCTTGACGACGCCGCGGACCAGGAAGAATTGCGGATCGTGGCTGCGGTGCAGTTCGGTATGGACGGCTTTCACTCAAACACTCCGTGGTCGCTGAGGACGATGCCACAGATGTCTTGATGCCTGCGGCGGCCAGATGCAAGCAAGAAGAATGCCGCCTCTGCCGCACTGCCCTGCACAGGAAGCAGACCGCCTTTGAAGTGCTCAGCAGCGCCCGCGCTGGAGGCAGTGCTCGCGGCCTTGCTGGTCGGTGCGGAAGGCCTCGATGAAGCCGCCCTGGCGCTGGGTGACGAAGACGGTCTTGCCGTCGCTGCCGCCGAAGGCCAGGTTGGTCGGCTCCTTGGCCTTCAGCGGGATCTCGCGCTCGACCGCGCCGGTCGGCTTCATCAGCGCGATGGTGCCCTTGAGAATGCGCGCGACGTAGAGGCGGCCGGCAACGTCCGTGCGCAGGCCGTCGATGGTGTCGGGCTGAAATGCCTTGACCAGTTTTGCCGCGGTGAGCTCGTTGCCGTTGATCGCATAGGACCAGATCTGGCCGCTGCTGGATTCGCCGACATAGAGCGTCTTGCCGTCAGGACTGAGATCGATGCCGTTGGTGGTACCCATCGCGCGCGGCGCCGACATCACCTGCCCCTGCACCGATCCGTCCGCGGCTTTCGCAATGCGCCAGATGTGGCCTTCGCGCCCCTTCCAGTTCGGATCGCTCGCATAGATCGTGCCGTCGCGTGCGATTGTGATGTCGTTGGGCTGGTTCATCTCGTCGGAGTGAAACCAGACGGCGGGCCCGGTTGCGCCTTTCGCGATCGCGAAGATGTTGTGCTTCTTGTAGTCGGCGATGAACATGGTGCCGCTGCGATCGAAACGGATCGCGTTGCCGACGCTGCCTTCGGGGAGGGTCGCGAACAGCTCCGAAGCGGCGCCGCCTGCAGGCAATTTGCCGATGGTGCCGGGCTTGCCGAAATTGACGACGAACAGATTGCCGTCGAGATCGGCGGCGGGCCCTTCGATGCCGAAGGTGTATTCGCTGGCGGGCGTCACCTGCACGCTGTCGAACAGTTTTGTTTCGGCAGCGGCCGGCGGCGTCGCGACAAGCAGGATGCTACTGCACAGGCACCAGAAAGTCCTGCCGGATGTAATAGCCATCGTCGTCGGTGCACTCGCCATTCAGATAGGGATCGGCCGGCCGGAAGAATCGGCTGAAGCCGGGTCTGTCTACAGCGCTCCTTTGTGTCACGACGACGACCTTTCCGGCCGGTATTTCGCCGCATTCCTTGTTGGTTTTGCTGAAAAACTTCCGCTGCGGCGGGCCGGGCTTGATCCGCATCCGCATGCCCGGAACCATTTTGGCGACGAGCAGGTCCGCGGTATCGAGCAGGCGCGTGTAACCGGGCTCGGACTTGGGCAGGCTCTCGCCGCCCGGCGGCATCAGCTTCTCGGCTCCGAGACCGCGCAGGCGCGTGCGCAGCCTGCCGGCGTCGGGATCGCCAGGATAGATCCAGCCGTCCTGGGACAGCATGAAGCGGAGCACCGTCCTGTCCTTCTCCGCATCCGATTGCCCCGCGTTCAGGCCGAAATCCGAATGGCAACCGACGCAATGCTTCTCGACGAGGCCCTTGCGCAACGTGGTGAGGCGAACGCTGTTCTGTGCATCCCTGGCGACGAAGGCCGCGAGCTGGTCGATCATCGCCTGGCTGCGCGTATCGCAGGGCAGCGGCTGAGGTAGCTCGCCGGTGGCGCGATCGATCCGGATCACGGTCTGGTTCTTGTCCTCGACCAGCCAGATCGCGCCATCCTCCGCGACCGTCATGCCGACGGGAGCGCCTTGCGGCCGCGCGCCGTTGACGCGGTGCCAGCCTGTGATCAGCTCGTCGAACGGCGCGGCGGCGACCTCGCCGGCATCGGTCTGGAAGCTGCGCGTGGGATCGGCCGCGCAACTGACGTGATATCGCACCGGCGGAGCGCTCGGCCTGGGAAAGCCGTGATCGTCGACGTCGTAGACGAGAACGCGGCTGCCGGTCGGACGATAGCCGTGCAGGCCGACCAGCAGCTTGCCTTCCAGCTCGGGGAATTTGGCGCCGTGATAGTAGAGCATCGCGAGCGGCGCGCCATGCGGCGGCATCAGCGTGAGCGGTGGCTTGTAGAGCGCATTGGCCGAGCAGAGCGATTTGTAGGTCCCTGACTGCAGCACGAGCCTGAATTCGGGACTCGGCGTCGACAGGTCGTAGCAATAGGGCCAGCCATAGTGCTTGCCCTGCTCGACCGCGTTGATCTCCTCATTCGGCTTGAAGATGTCGGGCAGGTCGCGGGCGTTCTCGCCTTGCAGGAAGGCGTAGCCGGCATCCGGAAAATTCGGGTGCAGCGCCAGCGCCATCGAGTTGCGCAAGCCGCGCGCATAGACGGTGTGCGGCGGATCGGGATCGCCAGGCTTCAATGCCGGGAACACGCCGCCCGCGGGCGGCGTGAACAGCCAGATCGAAGCCATCGCGGCGCCGCCTTCGGCCGCGGCGCAGGGCTTCGTGATCGGCGCCGGCGTGATGCAGTCGTCGCTGTGCGAGCCGATATTGACGAACAGGCGTCCGGACTTGTCGAAGACGAACTGCTTGAGCGGGTGCGCGCTCTCGTCGAGCTTCGTGCCGTCAGGCAACGTGATCCGGCGCCCCGGCATGCGACGAATGATGGTCTCTACCGTGCTGCGCGGATTGTCGGCGAGCGGATCGAACCGGAAGATCGCCTCCGCGGTCGAAGCATAGAGCTTTTTGTCCGGGCCGAGCACGAGACCGAACGGGTATTCGAGCCCCGTCAGCAGCTCCTTGAACCGCTGGCCCTGGGGCGCATGCGGATCGAGCAGCAGCAGCCGCCCGTCGGTATGGCCCCAGCCGCCCATGTCGGCCACCACGAACAGGTCGCGGCCGGGCACCTGGATGATCGAACGCGGGAATTTGAGGCGGTCCTCTTCGCTGGCGACGAGGCCGGCGCAAAATCCCGCCTTCATGTCGATCTGGATCCTGGGAAAGGCGAGGTCGCCGCTGCCGCAAACGTCCGAGCCGATCGCGTAGCCGCTTTTCCTGACCGGCTCGGACGAAGCCGGCGAGAGACCGAGCAGCGCGGCAGCCAGGACTGCCGCCAGCAGGCGCAGATTTCGCCGTCCGCTCCCGAATGTGAACTGGTTCACGGTGCCCCCGACTTCCCGCGGACGTTGTTCCATGGCGCCCGGGCGCCGTCCAGTGATCACTCGCCTGTGATTAAACCTGTAACGACTTTGGTGCCGACCAATCTCCGTAAATTCCCTTACCGGGCTCGACCCGAATGTTTCGCGAATGCTTGGGGTGGTATCGGTTTGCCGTCCCGCTTTCTACAGGAGGCGCTTATGGTCCAGGTCTATTTTCACTGCTCCAACACCGAGGGCACGCTGATCGACCGCTACGGCGCCGCCGTCGCCAATCTGACCGAGGCGCGCGACCGCGCCGCCCAGATCATGCACTCGATGATCCAGACGCCCGGTGCCGAAGACTGGCGCGACTGGGTGATCCACGTCAGCGATGACGACGGCGAGGAGATCTTCGATCTCCCCTTCACCGCCATGCTCGGCAAGCCGCACTGAGGTCGATGCCATGATATTCGCTTCACTGAGCCTGCTCCGCCAGCCCCTGAGCTTCGTCGCCAGCAAATGGCAGACGCTGGTGAGAATCGCCGGCAACCCCTACCGGCCCGAGCTTCACTACATGCGCGGGCCCGGTCCGAAATGGCGCGCCAAATATCAGACCAGCCGGCTCGACCGCTCGCTCTGAGCTCCGCGGCTCCCGCGCTTTCAAGCTGATTTCCGCTTCCTCATCATGGCCGGGCTAGTCCCGCCTGCGCGGCCGAAGCCGCTTCGGCGAGGCGAAGGCCCGGCCATGATGCGTTTGGGGGACGGCAGCGCCCTTCACCTCCCCGTAAACTTCGCCTTGCGCTTCTCGACGAAGGCATTGCGGCCTTCGATGGCGTCCGCGCTCTTGCGGATCGTGGCCTGCAGCTCGATCTCGCGGTGGAACTGCGCTTCATAGGTCGCGTGCTCGCTCTCCTCGACCAGGGTGCGGGTTGCGACCAAAGCGCGCGTCGGGCCCTCCGCCAGGCGGCGCGCCAGCACCAGCGCCTCCCCCATCAGCTGCGCATCGTCGACGACCTGCCGCACCAGGCCGATCTCCTGGGCGCGTTCCGCCGTCAGCGGCTCGTTGAGCAGCATCAGCTCGAGCGCCCGCTGCCGGCCGACCAGGCGCGGCAGCAGCCAGGTCGAGCCGAGGTCGGGCACCAGCGCGATGCGACTGAACACCTGGATGAAGCTCGCCGAGCGCGCCGCGACGATGATGTCGCCGGCCATCGCAAGGCTGAAGCCGCCGCCAGCCGCCACCCCGTTGACGGCAACGACGACGGGCACGCGGCATTCGCGCAGCGCCTTGAAGGCCGGCCAGTAGAAGCGCATGACGCCGGCCGCGAGATCCTCGCCCAGCGCTCCGGCTGCTTTCAAATTCTGTCCTGAGCAAAATCCACGCCCCGCACCGGTCAGGACCAGCGCGCGGACCTCCTCGTCCCCAGTCGTCTCGGCGACCGCGGCAGCGAGCGCGCCGAGCAGGTCCGGCGTCATCGCGTTCAGGCTCGCGGGCTCGTCGAGGGTCAGAATCCCGACCGCGCCATCCCGCGCCTGTTTCACACCTGCCATGTCGCGTCTCCCTTTGGATGTTCTCGTTGGCGGCAATGTGCCATTGTCCGCGCGCTCCGCCAATGCGAAGCCTCGACGTCGACGCAACGAAGCCAAGACATAGACAACAAGACACAGATCAAGACGACACCATGCCTCACCAGTTCAGCCTCGCCCAGACCGTCCGCAAACCCGCCGTCAAGTCCAAGGGCGGCATCGTCGCCGCGCAGTCGCGGCGGGCGGCCGAAGTGGGCTCCGAGGTGCTGGCGGCGGGCGGCGACTGCGTGGACGCGATCGTGGCAACCACCATGGCGCTGAACGTGCTGGAGCCCTGGAATAGCGGCATCGGCGGCGGCGGCGCGATGGTGCTCTACCGCGCCAGGGAAAATCGCACCGAGGTGATCGACTACGGCATGTGTGCGCCGCAGAGCCTGCGCGCCGCCGATTATCCGCTCAGCGGCCAGGGCGCGGCCTCCGATCTGTTTCCATGGCCGAGGGTGAAGGACGACCGCAACATCCACGGCCCCGGCGCGGTCGCGGTGCCCGGTGTCGTCGCCGGCATGGAGGAGGCGCACCGCCGTTACGCGAAGCTGCCCTGGAAGGACCTGGTCGCACCATCAGTCGCACTCGCCGGCGAAGGCATGCTGGTCGATTGGTGGACCACGCTGACGATCGCGAACTCGGCGGCCGATCTCAGGCGCTATCCCGCAAGTGCGGCGACATACCTGAAGGACGGCCTGCCGCCGAGCGCGCCCTGGGGCATCAAGTCCGAGACGCGGCTGCCGTTGGACAATCTGAAGGCGACGCTGTCGCACCTCGCCGAGGCCGGCCCGCGCGACTTTTATCAGGGCGACCTCGCCAGGAGCATCGCCTCCGACATCAAGGCCGATGGCGGCTCGCTGTCGGTGGAGGATCTCGCCGCGTTCCGCAGCCATCTGCGCGAACCGCTGGCGATCCCCTATCGCGGCGGCAAGGTCTTTGCGACGCCGGAGCTTACGGCCGGACCGACCATGGCGCATGCGCTGCACCTGCTGCAGCAAAATCTGAAGCCGGCAAGCGAGCCCGATGCGGCCGCCTACAGCGAATATGCGCTCGCCCTGCAGTCGGCCTATCGCGAGCGTCTCAAGGACATGGGCGATGCCGACGGCAAGCGATCGCTCGGCGCCGAATATCTCGCACCCGCCTGCACCACGCATTTCTCCGTCGTCGACCGAGACGGCAACGTGGCCGCCGTGACGCAGACGCTGCTCTCGTCCTTCGGCTCGAAATATGTGACGCCGCACACCGGCATCGCCATGAACAACGGCATCATGTGGTTCGACCCGACGCCGGGCAGCACCAACTCGCTCGCGCCCGGCAAACGCTGCCTCACCAACTACACGCCCGTCATCGCCGAGACCAAGGATGGCAAACGCCTCGCGGTCGGCGCCTCCGGCGGGCGCCGCATCCTCCCGTCGGTCATGCAGATCGTGTCCTTCGCGATGGATTTCGGCATGGACCTGGATGCCGCCATCCACCAGCCGCGCATCGACGCCAGCGAAGGCGCGGTGGTGATCGGCGATTCTCGCCTGCCGGCTGAGGTGCGCAATACGCTCGCCGCGCGCTTCGACTATGAAGAGAGCCGCGTGCAGGCTTTGCCGCAAAAATTCGCCTGCCCGAGCGTGGTGATGCGCGAGGGCGAGATCAATTCCGGCGCGGTCGAGATCTTCCAGCCCTGGGCCGACGCGGTGGCGGAAGCCTAAAGTCCGTTTGACGAGAGAGCGTGCCAACGGCGAGCCGCGTGCATGTTGCAAGCACGAATGTGCTAGCACGCGTTGCGCCGATGCACGATTGCGCATCTCTGCGAGCGTCACGACTCCTCCACATTTGCAAGGAACTTAGCTGCACGCCGTCGGTTCATTGAACGGACAAGTGCGCTCGCCCCACTGGAGGACACGATGAAGAAACTTGCGCTCGCAGCGTCGCTGATCGTTGCAGCCGGATTTGCGTTTGCCAACCCTACACTTGCAAAGGGTGGACACGGTCACGGACACGGTCATGGCCATGGCCATGGGATGGGCCATCATCACCATGGCACGCCACCCGGATGGTACCATGGGCGCAAGGTCGGCTGGCGTGGCATGGGCTGCCCGCCCGGCCTGTGGAAGCAGGGCCGCTGCTGACGCGAGCAGCAACTTTAACGCGGCGCCGCCCCTAACAAGGCGGCGCCTTCTTCATATGCCGAGCCGGTCTCGCACGCGGCCCGCAATCACGGCGGTCGTCACGCCGACCGGCCAGAACGCGTGCATCGGGATCGGCTTGATGCCCGTGACAGGCATGTCGAGCTCGGCCCTGGTGCCGCCGATCAGGCGGCGCGCGAGCTGCGCGCCCATCGCCGTCGAGAGCGCGACGCCGCGGCCGTTGCAACCGAGCGAGATCAGCATGCTCTCCGCGGGCTCGTGCACATGCGGATAATGATCTTTGGTGATGGCGAGCCGACTGTTCCAGCCATGGGTCCAGGCGACGCCCTTGAGCTGGGGCCACAGCCGCTCCGCATAACGCATAAGATAGGCGACGTCGTGCGGCGAGCTGATCCAGCGCATCGGGCCGCGGCCGCCCATCAGAAGGCGGTTCTGCTGGTCGATGCGATAATAGACGGTGATGTGGCCACTCTCGTAGAGCACGGGGCGCGTCGGCATGATGGAGCGGGCGACCGCGTCGGAGAGCGGCGCGGTGGCGGCGATCGAGGAAAACACCGGCACGATGGTGCGGCGGAGCGCCGGCCAGAGATCGTCGGTGAAGCCGTTGGTCGCAAGCAGCACTTTGTCCGCATGCACGACCGCACGCGGCGTCTCGATGCGCCAGCGCGTACCCTCGCGGCGCAATGACAGCGCCGGCGTCTCGCCATGGACTTTCGCGCCCGCAGAGATCGCGGCGCGCGCAAGGCCACGGGCATAGCTGAGGGGATGCAGATCGCCGCCGCGGGTATCAAGCATGGCGCCGATGTAGCGGTCGGTGCCGGTCATCTCGCGCAGCTGCTCGCGGTTCAGGTACGACACCGGCATGCCGCGGCGGATGCATTGCTGCGCGGTCTTTTCGATCGCGGCGGCGCTGGCCTCATTGTAGGCCGCGCGCAGCGTGCCGTTCTGCCGTGCTTCGCACGGGATCTGGTAGCGGCGGATCAGATCGTGCGTGAAGTCCGGCGTGCCGTAGGAGAACTCGATCATGCGGCGGCCGAGCTCGGCGCCGAAATCGGCCTCGATCTGATCGGGATCGTGCTTCAGGCCAGGATTGGTGTGACCGCCGTTGTTGCCTGATGCGCCCCAGCCCGGCTCCTGCGCCTCCAGCACCAGCGCCTCGACGCCCTGCTCGGCCAGATGCAGCGCCGTGGACAGGCCGGTATAGCCGCCGCCAATGATCGCGACGGAAACCGACTTGTCGACGTCGAGCAGCGGCGTTGCGACCGGCGCGACGGCGGTGTCGGCATAGAGCGAGGGCGGCAGAGGCAGGCGCGTCATGGCGAAGTCCGGTCAGAGCGGATGCAGCACGCGGCGCAAGAAGTCCTGCGTGCGCGCGTGCTGCGGTTGATTGAGCACCGATTTCGCCGGCCCCTGCTCGACGATGACGCCGCCGTCGATGAACAGCACGCGATCGGCGACGTCGCGGGCAAAGCCCATCTCGTGGGTGACGACGACCATGGTCATGCCGTCGTCGGCGAGCTTGCGCATCACGCCGAGGACGTCGCCGACGAGCTCGGGATCGAGCGCCGAGGTCGGCTCGTCGAACAGGATGGCCTTGGGCTGCATCGCCAGCGCCCGCGCGATCGCGACGCGCTGCTGCTGGCCGCCGGAGAGCTGCGGCGGATGGGCGTCGGCCTTCTCGGCGAGGCCGACCTGGGCAAGCAGCGCGCGGCCGCGCTCGAGCACCTGGGCACGCGGCTCCTTCTTCACGAAGAGCGGACCTTCGACGACGTTCTCCAGCGCGGTGCGGTGGGGGAACAGGTTGAAGCGCTGGAACACCATCGACACCTGGGTGCGGATGTTCACGATCGACGGCGCATCGCGGTCGACCTTCAATCCCTCGACGCTGATCTCGCCGCGGTCGTAGCTCTCGAGACCGTTGATGCAGCGCAGGATGGTCGACTTGCCGGAGCCTGATGGCCCGATGATGCAGACCACCTCGCCCTTCTCGACGGAAGCCGTGATGCCCTTGAGGACCTCGTTCTGGCCAAAGCTCTTGTGGACGTCGCTCAGCTCGATCATCGCTTGCCGGCCCGCTTCTCGAAGTGACGGACCAGCAGGATCAAAGGAATGCTCATGGTGAGATACATCAGCGCAACCAGCGTGAACACGCTGGTGTTTTTGAAGGTCGAGGACGCGATCAGCTTGCCCTGCAGCGCGAGTTCGGCGACCGTGATGGTCGAGGCCTGCGAGGAGTCCTTCAGCATCATGATCATGACGTTGCCGTAGGGCGGCAGCACGATGCGCACCGCCTGCGGCAGCACCACGCGGCGCATGGTGAGCCACCAGCCCATGCCGATCGACTGCGCCGCCTCGATCTGTCCTTTGTCGATCGCCTCGATGCCGGCGCGGAAATTTTCGGCCTGGTAGGCCGAGTAGGCGATGCCGAGCCCGAGGATGGCGGCCTGCAACGCCGACAGCGTGACGCCGAGATCCGGCATCACGAAGTAGAGATAGAACAACAGCACGATGATCGGGATGCCGCGGATCACGTTGATCAGGCTGGCGCTGAGCATCGACAGTGCCTTGATGCCGGAGACCCGCATCATCGCCCAGATCAGGCCAAGTACCGTCGAGAGCAGCAGCGAGCCGATGGTGACGACGATCGTCAGTGCGACGCCGTTCATCAGGATCGGGAAGAACTCGGCGGCGTCGTGCCAGAAGCCTTTCATCGGGCAGCCTTCGCTCGATCAGGTCCAATCAACCTTGCGCCTTCTGTCCCCACTTCTCGAGGATCTTGTCGATCGTGCCGTTGGCCTTCAGCTTCGCCAGCGAGGCATTGATCTTGCCGAGCAGCGCGGTCTCGCCCTTGCGCACGCCGATACCGACCGAGCCGACGGTGACGGGCTTGTAGCCGTCGACGAGACGCACCTCGGGGAAGCCGCCCTGCTTCAGATTGTAGGCAAGGATCGGATAGTCGGCATAGCCGGCCTTGAGGCGGCCGGTGTTCACGTCGCGCAGGATGTCGGGGATGGTGTCGTAGGCTTTCACGTCGGCAAACAGGCCGGTCTTCTTCAGCGCGTCGACGAAGGCGGTGCCGACTTGCGCGCCGACCGTCTCGCCCTTCAGGTCTTCCTGCGTGGTGTAGGCCTTGGTGTCGCTCTTCGGCACCACGAGGCCTTCACCATAGGTGTAGATCGGATCGGAGAAGTCGACGACCTCCTTGCGCGGCGCGGTGATGAACATCGCGGCGGCGATGATGTCGATCTTGCTCGAGGTCAGCGACGGGATCAGCGCCGAGAACGCCATGGGCTCGATCTGCACGTTGAGGCCGGCGTCCTTGCCGATCTCGGTGACGAGATCGACCATGATGCCCTGGATGGTGTTGGTCTTGGTGTCGAGGAAGGTGAAGGGAATGCCTGTCGGCGTCGAGCCGACCTTCAGCACCTGCTGCGCCGAGCCGGGCGCGGCGGCAAACAGCGCGAGTGCCGCGACTGCGGCCTGAACGAAACGCTTCATCACATCCCCCTTTGGGTCCGGCCCATGGCGGCGCTCGCGGATGTCTTGTTCGCAGACGTTGCGGGCCAAGCCGTTTCGGCCTATTTTCACCAATATGAAAATTTGGTCACACTTTCGCAGGTGATGCAAGCGGTTTTCATGCACATGAAGGAAGCGGTTTGACGTGAGCGGTGGCAAAAGAATGCGCAAACCGGCCGCCGCAAAGCCGGCCAGGAAGGTGAAAGCCAAGGCCGTCGCCAGGCCGGCCGAGCCCGCGATGGACGTCGCGGTCGGTCGCCGCATCCGCGACCTCAGGCGCGTCAGGCAGTTCTCGCTGGAGACGGTCGCCGCGCGCACGGATTTATCGATCGGCTTTCTCAGCCAGATCGAGCGCGGCCTGTCGTCGCCATCGCTGCGGGTGCTGGCAACCCTTGCCGACGTGCTCGGCGTCGGCATCGCCGCGCTGTTCGGCGCGAGCCCGAGCGCCGACGGCGCCTCCGACCAGGTGGTGACGCGCGGCCTGCAGCGACCCGAGCTGAAGCTCTGGCGCACTGGCGTCTCAAAACAATTGCTGAGCCCGGCGAGCGCCGACAACCGGCTCAACCTGTTCCTGGTGCATCTGGAGCCCGGCGGCTCCACCGGCGATGAGCTCTACACCCATGACGGCGAGGAAGCCGGCCTCGTGCTCGAAGGCGAGATGATGCTGACGGTGGACAGCGAGACCTGGTCGCTGAAGACCGGCGACAGCTTTCGGTTCGCAAGCCGCAGGCCGCACCGGTTTTCGAACCCGGCGAATGATGCGAAGGCCGTGGTGCTGTGGGTGAATTGCGTGACGGGGGCGGGGTAGGCTTCTCTTCGCTCCGCAGCTACGCTTTCAATCCCGTCATCCTGAGGTGCGAGGCTTGCGATGCGATCGCATCGCAAGGCGAGCCTCGAAGGATGTACGGCCTCGATGCAGCCGGACCGTCGCCCTTCGAGGGCCGCTGAAGAAGCGGCCACCTCAGGGTGACGGTGATGGATTTGGACTCGCGGGGAAACCGCTCACCCAAACCGATGCTTGTACCGCTCCACCGACAGCGCACTGACATCGACATCCGGCTTCTTGCCCGACAGCATGTCGGCGAGCACGCGGCCCGAACCGCAGGACATGGTCCAGCCGAGCGTGCCATGGCCGGTGTTGAGGTGGAGGTTGGCGTATTGGGTCGGGCCGATCACGGGCGGGCCGTCCGGCGTCATCGGGCGCAGGCCGCTCCAGAACGTCGCCTTGGAAAGATCGCCGCCGCGCGGGAACAGGTCGGTCAGGGAATGATCGAGCGTGGCGCGGCGCGCATCGTACAGCTTGCTCGAATAGCCGGAAATTTCGGCGGTGCCGCCGACGCGGATGCGATTGCCGAGGCGGGTGATCGCGACCTTGTAGCTCTCGTCCATCACGGTGGATTCCGGCGCGCCGGAGGCGTCCTTGATCGGCACCGTGATCGAATAGCCCTTCACCGGATAGACCGGCAGCGAGATGCCGAGCGGCGCGACCATCTGCGACGAATAGCTTCCGAGCGCGAGCACGTAACTATCTGCCTGCAACAGGCCGGCACTGGTCGCAACGCCGCTGACGCGCGCGCCCTCGGTGACGATGCGGTCAATGCCGGTGTTGAACATGAAGCGCACGCCGAGCGCCTGGGCATGCTTGGCCAGCGCCTGCGTGAACATGTGGCAGTCGCCGGTCTCGTCCTGCGGCAGACGAAGCCCGCCGACGAACTTCTCCTTCACGCCGGCGAGCGCCGGCTCGACCGCGATGCAGCCCTCGCGGCTCAGCACCTCGAAGGGCACGCCGTATTGCTTGAGCACGGCGATGTCTTCGCCGGTGCCGTCGAGCTGGGACTGCTGGCGGAACAGCTGCAGCGTACCCTGCGAGCGCTCGTCATACTGGATGCCGATGTCGCGGCGCAAATCGCGCAAGGAATCGCGGCTATATTCCGCGATCGGAATCATCCGGCTCTTGTTGACCGCGTAGCGCGCGCTGGTGCAGTTGCGCAGCATCTTGAGCAGCCAGACCCACATGACGGGATCGAGCTTCGGCCGGATCACCAGCGGGCCGTGCTTCATCAAGAGCCACTTGACCGCCTTCACCGGCACGCCGGGACCGGCCCAGGGCGATGAATAGCCGGGCGACACCTCGCCGGCATTGGCGAAAGAGGTCTCCAGTGCCGGCTCCGGCTGACGGTCGACGACCGTCACGTCATGGCCGGCACGTGCGAGGTAGTAGGCAGAGGTGACACCGATGACACCGCTGCCGAGGATCAGAACTTTCACGCTTCGTCAAACTCCCGCGGCATCACGCTCGCCGCTGCAAGGAAACAACTCGCAACGGCGAGAGCAATTATCAGGCCACCTTCTTGATGGCGTCGCCGAGGATCGAGACCATCTGGTCGATGTGGCTCTTCTCGACGATGAGCGGAGGCGACATCGCGAAGCTGTCGCCGCTCATGCGCAGATAGAGGCCGGTGTTGAAGCAGTCGACCATGACGTCATAGCCGCGCGCGCCGACGACGCCGTCGCGCGGCGCCAGCTCGACCGCACCCATCAGGCCGCAATTGCGGATGTCGACGACGTTCGGCAGGCCCTTGAGCGAATGCAGCGCATCGCGCCAGTATTCGGCGATCGATGCACCGCGCGTGAGCAGGCCTTCGTCCTTGTAGATGTCGAGCGTCGCGATGCCGGCGGCGCAGGCGGTCGGATGCGCGGAATAGGTGTAGCCGTGGAACAGCTCCATCTGGTTTTCCGGGCCGACCATCATGCCATCATGCACCTTGCGGCTCGCGAACACGGCGCCGCAGGGAATGGTGCCGTTGGTAATGCCCTTGGCCGTCGTCATCAGGTCCGGCGTGACGCCGAAGAAGTTGGCGGCGAACGGCGTGCCGAGGCGGCCGAAGCCGGTGATGACCTCGTCGAAGATCAGCAGGATGCCGTGCTTGTCGCAGATCTCGCGCAGGCGCTGCAGATAGCCCTTCGGCGGCGGCAGCACCGCGGTCGAGCCCGGCACCGGCTCGACGATGACGGCGGCGATGGTCTCGGCGCCGTGCAGGGCCACCAGACGCTCGAGATCGTCGGCGAGCTCGACGCCATGCTCGGGCTGGTCCTTGGCGAAGGCGTTGCGGCTGAGATCGTGGGTGTGGCGGATATGGTCGACGCCCGGCAGCAGGGTCGCAAACGCACGACGGTTGGCGACCATGCCGCCGACCGAGGTGCCGCCGAAGCCGACGCCGTGATAGCCGCGCTCACGGCCGATCAGGCGCGTGCGGCTCGACTGGCCGTTGGCGCGATGATAGGCGAGCGCGATCTTCAGCGCGGTGTCGACCGACTCGGAGCCGGAGTTGGTGAAGAAGACGCGATCGAGGCCCTTCGGCGCGATCTCGGCGAGGCGCTCGGCGAAGTCGAAGGCCAGCGGATGGCCCATCTGGAAGGTCGGCGCGAAATCCAGCGTCATCAGCTGGCGCTCGACCGCGGCAGCGATCTGCTTGCGGCCGTGGCCGGCATTGACGCACCAGAGGCCGGCGGAGCCGTCGATCACCTTGCGGCCGTCGACCGTGGTGTAGTGCATGCCCTCGGCCGAGGAGAACAGGCGCGGCGCCTTCTTGAACTGCCGGTTGGCCGTGAACGGCATCCAGAACGAGTCGGTCTTGATAGTGTTCGGAATCTGATGAAGGGTCACGGCCGCGCTCCTTTGCTGACGGGTTACCAGAGCCACGGCTTGAAAAGCGCAACAAGTCCTTTTCTGGTGACCTGCAAGCCATTGATTTCACTGGGGCAGCCGGTCCATATTTGCGCGATCCGCAACACCTGCAACACGGGACCAGGCTATGAGCGTCGACATCGGTGGACGGCTGCGATTCATCCGGGCGCGCCACAAGCTGTCGCAGCGTGAACTCGCCAAACGCGCCGGCGTCACCAATTCGACGATCTCGCTGATCGAATCCAACCAGATGAACCCCTCGGTCGGCGCGCTCAAGCGCATCCTCGACGGCATCCCGATGGGGCTTGCCGAGTTCTTCGCGCTGGAGCCGGAGTCGAGGCGCAAGATCTTCTACCGCGCGGAGGAGCTGACGGAGGTCGGCAAGAAGCCGATCTCGTATCGGCAAGTCGGCGACAATCTGTTCGGCCGCAGCCTGCAGATTCTGAAAGAGCGCTACGAGCCCGGCAGCGACACCGGACGCGTTCATCTCGTCCATGACGGCGAGGAAGGCGGCATCGTGATATCAGGCAAGCTCGAAGTCACCGTCGAGGACGAGCGCCGCATTCTCAATCCCGGCGATGCCTATTATTTCGAGAGCCGCCGCCCACACCGCTTCCGCTGCGTCGGCGGCAAGCCGTGCGAAGTGATCTCGGCCTGCACACCGCCGACGTTCTGACGCGCGATCGGCGCATCCGGGATCTTACGGAGCTACCGGTTTCTTACGGAGCTTGAGCCATCTCAATTTCTGCGGCCCACACCGTTATATATTCGAACCGTAGCCGAGCAGCCTGGCTTTAGAGGTGCTGAGGTTATGGCCCCGGACTCCTAGGCACTCCGGGGCCGCTTCGTAACAGGGCTCGCAGATGAAGATCACGCTCGCCAATGCAGAAGCCGCGCTCGACGAAGTCCAGCGCGATGCCGACAAGCTCCATTCGCGCGAGCTGCGCAAGGCCATCGCCGCCTACATCGAGATGCAGCGCGAGGCGCTCAAGGCGGTCCGCAAGAAGCTGCATTAGCGAGACGCGGCGGAGCGAGATGATCTCGCCCCGCCTCTTCCCTCTCAGGGCTGCGTCAGCAACTCCTCGATCCTGATCGGGAAGCGACGCACGCGCACGCCGGTCGCGTGCCAGACCGCGTTGGCGACCGCACCGGCGCTGCCGGTGATGCCGATTTCGCCAACACCCTTGATACCGAGCGCGTTGACATGCGGATCGTGCTCCTCGACCGTGATCACGTCGAGCGGCGGCACGTCGGCATTCACGGGAATGTGGTACTCACCGAGATTGGCATTCATGATGCGGCCGCTGCGGCGATCGGTGATGGCCTCCTCGTGCAGCGCGAAGGACAGGCCCCAGATCATGCCGCCGAACAGCTGGCTCTTCACCAGGTGCGGATTGACGATCCGCCCCGCGGCGAAGGCGCCGACCATGCGGGTGACGCGGGCCTGGCCGAGCTCGGGATCGACCTTCACCTCGGCGAACACCGCGCCATGGGCGTGCATCGCATACTCTTCCATCGCCGCAGGATTTGGCGCGCCGGTGCCGCGGGCCTCGACCTCGGCAACGCCGGCGCGCGCCAGGATCTCGGCATAGCTCTCGCTGCGGCTCTCGTCATCACGACGGATCAGCCTGCCGTCCCGCGCGATGACACCGGCATTGCCGGCGCCGAACAATGGCGAGCGTTCGTCTTTGGTGGCGAGGTCGGCAAGCTTTGCGATCACGGCCGCGCCGGCGCTGTGGATCGCAGCACCCGCGGTTGCCGTGTGCGCCGAGCCGCCGGCAATGCCGGCATCGGGCAGGTCGGACGTGCCGGCCTTGAATTCCACACGGTCGATATCGAGGCCGACGGCATCGGCCGCGATCTGGGCCAGCGCCGTCCAGGCGCCCTGCCCCATGTCGTGCGCGCCGATCTCCATCACGCCAGAGCCATCGCGGCGGATCGCCGCGCGGGCTTCGGCCTGGAACATCAGGGCGGGGAAGGTCGCGGTGCCCATGCCCCAGCCGACCAGCAGGCCGGCATCGTCGCGCATCTGCCGCGGCTGCAGCGGACGCTTTGCCCAGCCGAACCGCGCCGCGCCCTGCGCGTAGCAGGCCCGCAATGCCTTCGAGGAGAAGGGCCGTCCCGTCATCGGCTCGACCTCGGCGTAGTTCTTGAGGCGGAAAGCGAGCGGGTCGATGCCGCAGGCCCAGGCCATCTCGTCGATCGCGCTCTCGAGCGCGATCGAGCCGGTCGCCTCGCCGGGCGCGCGCATGAACAGCGGCGTGCCGGTGTTGACGCGCACGGCATCGTGCGAGGTGCGGATCGCAGGCGCCGCATAGAGCGTGTGCGAGGCGTCGGCCGCGGGCTCGTAGAAATCGTCGAACGTGCTCGAGACCGTTCGCGCGTGATGATCGAGCGCGGTCAGGCGTCCTTCGCCGTCGGCGCCGATGCGCAAGCGCTGCCGCGTCGGCGCGCGATGGCCGACCGGTCCGTACATCTGCTCGCGGCGCAGCACCAGCTTCACAGGCCTGCCGACAAGCTTGGCGGCCATGATGCCGAGGGTCGGCGGCCCGGCCATCAAACCCTTGGAGCCGAAGCCGCCGCCGAGGAACGGGCTGCGGATGTGGATCTTGTCGTGCGCGATGCCGAACAGCTCGGCGATGCGCGCCAGCGACAGCATCAGGCCCTGCGTAGGCATGTCGATCTGCAGTCGGTCGCCGTCCCAGGAGGCAACGATCGCATGCGGCTCCATCGCGTTGTGATATTGCGGCGGCGTCTCGTAAATCGCGTCGATCTGCTTCTCGGCCGAGGCGAGGCCCGCCTCGACATCGCCGCGGTGAAGCTCCGTGGGATTGCCGACACCGACGACCGGCGGCACGAAGCTTTCGCCGGCATCGAGCCCGACGAGCGCGGGCAACGGTTCGTAACGCGGCGCCAGCAGCGCCGCACCTTCCGTCGCCGCCTCCAGCGTCTCGGCGATCACGACGGCGATCGGCTGGTTGGCGTAGCGGACCTCGTTGCTTTGCAACACCTCCATCCGGAACACGAACGGGTTGGTCTTGATCTCGGGGTCGATCGCGAGCGCTGGCTTATGGTCCGGCGTCATGACGTCGACCACGCCGGGATGACGTTTTGCGGCAGCGACATCGAGCGAGGTCACGCGGCCGTGTGCGATGCCGGACACCGCCATCACCGCAAACAGCATGCCGGGCGGGTGATTGTCGGCGGCGTAAGTCGCCTGTCCCTTGACCTTGAGGATGCCGTCGCGGCGGGTCAGCGGCTGGCCGATGTTCGAGCCGTGGCGCAGATGAGCGGGTGCGCTGGTGAGATTCAGCTCAGGCATGAATGGCTCCGGAGGTCGAGGCAAAGGGAGAGGCCGGCAGCGCGGGGATGCGCGCGGGCGTGCCGGCAGCGGCAAGGGTCAGCGCGCGCACGACGATGCGGCGCGCCAGCTCGATCTTGAAGGCGTTGTCGCTGGACGGCTTTGCGTCGGTGAGCGCGCGCCAGGCCGCTTCCTGGAAGGCGTCGGCCGTTGGCGCGACGCCCCTGAGCACATCCTCCGCGGCGCGGGCACGCCACGGCTTTGCGGCGACGCCACCCAGCGCAAGCCGCGCCTCCGCGATCCTGCCGTTCTCGATGCGCAGCGCGGCCGCAGCCGAGACGACGGCGAAGGCATAGGAGGTGCGCTCGCGGACCTTGAGGTAACGCGCATGCGCGGAAAATCCACGCGCTGCGGGCGGCAGGCGTACCGCGACGATGAGGTCGCCGGGCTCGAGCGCCGATTCACGCTCGGGCGTGTTGCCGGGCAGGCGATGCAGCGCGTCGAGCTCGATCTCGCGCCGGCCATTCCTGCCCTCGATCTCGACGACGGCATCGAGCGCGACGAGCGGCACGCAGAAGTCGGACGGATGGGTGGCGATGCAGCTCTCGCTCCAGCCGAGCACGGCATGGCCGCGGTTCTCGCCGTCGCGGGCATCGCAGCCGCTGCCTGCCTCGCGTTTATTGCAGCGGCTGACGGAATCGTAGAAATACGCGCAGCGAGTCCGCTGCAGCAGATTGCCGCCGACGGTCGCGGCGTTGCGCAATTGCGCGGACGCACCGGAGAGCAGCGCTTCCGCCACCGCAGGATACGACCGCGCGAACTCCGCATCATGCGCGAGATCGGCATTGCTCACCAGCGCCCCAATGCGCAACGACCCGTCGGCGAGCGTTTCGATTGCATCGAGTCCGTCGAGATGCGTGACATCGACCAAGCGATCCGGCCGGCTCACGCCGCCTTTCATCAGATCGAGCAGATTGGTGCCGGCGGCAAGATAAACGGCGCCCGGCTGCGCGGCGGCGGCAACGGCCTCCGTGACCGTGGCCGGCCTGACATAATCGAACGGTTTCATGCGGAACGCCTCTGGTTGGTTTCGTCCATCCCGGCCTGCGCCTCCAGCACGGCATCGACGATGCCGGCGTAGGCGCCGCAGCGGCAGAGATTGCCGCTCATGCATTCGCGGATGCGCTCGGGATCGTTGCCGGCCTGGGCCTCTTGCATCATGCCGATCGCGCTCATGATCTGACCGGGCGTGCAGAAGCCGCACTGGAAGCCGTCATGGGCGATGAAGGCGGCCTGCACCGGATGAAGCTGATCGCCGCGCGCAACGCCCTCGATGGTGAGGATGTCGGCGCCGTCATGGCTGATGGCGAGTGCGAGGCAGGAGTTGATACGCTTGCCGTCGACGAGAATGGTGCAGGCGCCGCACTGGCCGCGGTCGCATCCCTTCTTGGTTCCGGTCAGATGGAGGCGCTCACGCAAGAGATCGAGCAGCGTGACGCGCGGATCGTCGAGGACGAAATCGCGCCGCGCACCGTTCACGGTGAGGCTGATGGAGTGGTTCATACAAGGCTCCGATCAGATATGGACATGAGTCATCGGCCAGCGCGCCACCTCCGTGGCCGCCGTCGATATGCGCCAGCCAGGCGGAACCCGGCCGACATCTCAATGAAAATACGGAGGCATCCTCCGCTTAACAAGGGCCACCCGGAAATATTTGGAATTCGTCAAAGCCCGTGCGCGTACAACGCGATGCAGCCAGCCAAGGGTTCAATCTAACCAATTCGTGATCTACATTGCCTGATATGGACGACCACACCGACCAGATCCGGAAGCCCCGCGCCGATGCCGTGCGCAATCGCGAGCGCGTGCTCGAGGCGGCCAAGGCCGTGTTCAACGCCGGCGGCCCCGAGGCGAGCCTGGAGGCCGTGGCGAAACGCGCCGGCGTCGGCATCGGCACGCTCTATCGGCACTTTCCAACGCGGGAGGATCTGTTCGAGGCGGTGTACCGGCGCGAGGTCGAGCAGCTCAGCGAACTTGCCGAACAATTGAAGACTACGAAGGACCCGGTCGATGCGCTCAGGCGCTGGCTGAATTCTGCTGTCGAATTCGTTGCCACGAAAAAAGGCATGTCGGCCGCGCTGGCGCTGACGTTCCAGAGCACATCCGAACTCGCCGCCTTCTCGATGGACCGGCTAACCAAGGCGATCGGCTCGCTGCTCGATCGCGCGGTCGCGGCCGGCCAGATGCGCGCCGATATCAGCCCGGAGGATCTGCTCAGGGCCTTGATCGGCATGTGCTACATGCACGACCAGCCCGGCTGGCAGTCGTCGGTCTTGCGGATGCTCGACGTGTTCGTCGACGGCCTGCGCGTGCAGCCGGCCGTCAAGACAAAGGCGCGCCCCGCGGCCAAGCCTGCAAAACCGGCGGTGAAACGGAAGCGGTAGCGAGCCCGTATTTCCCGTGGGCGTGCTAGGATCGGTACCGCCGGGATTTCAACGCGGAGCCTGCCATGCGCATTGCCGCCTTGTTCGTCGCCCTCTGTGTCGCCTTCAGCGCCCCTTCAGCACGCGCCGACGATGTCGCGACGGCCCAAAGCGTCATCCGCGCCCAGGAGCAGGCGTTCGTCCGCGACGACGCGAGCGCCGCCTATTCCTATGCCGCACCGGCGATCAAGGAAATCTTCCCCGCCCCCGACATCTTCATGTCGATGGTGCAGAACGGCTACGCCCCTGTCTATCGTCACAAAAGCTTCGAATTTGGCGAGAGCAAGAGTGAGGGCAGCTGGATCGCCCAGCGCGTCCATATCATTGATGCCAATGGCGAGGCCTGGGAGGCGCTCTACACGCTCGAGCAGCAGGCGGACGGCAGCTACAAGATCACCGGCTGCTCGCTCCTGAAGGCGGGACAGGCGGTTTAGGTCGCAAAGCCCGGACCGGTCTTCACCGAGCCCATCCGCGAGCGGATCAGCAGCAGCACGACGATGCCGATATTGAGCGCGTTCCAGGCGACGCCGTTGGCGAAGGCCGCGCCGTAGGAGCCGGTGGCATCGAAGATGACACCCGATACCCAGCCGCCGAACGACATTCCGAACACGGAGGCGAAGATCACGATGCCGACACGGGTCGCCGCCTCGCTCGCCGGCATCGCTTCGCGCACGATGATGGCGTAGCTCGGCACGATGCCGCCCTGGAACAGGCCGAACATCGCCGAGATCAGATAGAGCGAGGCCAGGCTGTCGAAGAACAAATAGAACACAAGCGCAAAGCCCTGCGCGAGCGATCCGATCAGCAGCGTACGGATGCCGCCGATCTTGTCGGCGAGATAGCCCGAGCCGATGCGGCTGACGATGCCGCAGGCCATCATCAGCGACAGCATCTCGGCGCCGCGCGCGACGCCATAGCCGAGATCGCCGCAATAGGCGACGATATGGACCTGCGGCATCGCCATGGCGACGCAGCAGGAGATGCTGGCGATCGAGAGCAGCACCGTCAGCGTGTTGGTCGAGAGCTTGAGATCCACCCGCGGCGGCGGAGCATTGGCATGATCGCGGGTCTGGTCGTCGCCCATCTGTGCGCGCAGGACGAGGACCAGAAGCGCCATCGTGCTCGCGCAGACGATGCCGATGCCGATGTGGGTGTAGCGCCAGCCGGCGGTCTGCGTGCCCCAGCTCACGATCGGCGGCCACATCGTGCCGGCGACGTAGTTGCCGCTGGCAACGATGGTCACGGCAAGCCCGCGGTAGCGCTCGAACCAATGCGAGGCTTCCGCCATCAGCGGCGCGAAGGTCGCGGAAGTGCCGAGGCCGATCAGGAAATACGCCGCGACGAACTGCCAGAGCTGAGTTGACAGGCCCGCAAGCACATTGGCGACGGCGAGAAAAGCAATGCTGATCGCCATGGCGGACACGATGCCGAACCGGTCGGTGATCTTGCCGGCGATCACGCCGCCCAGCCCGAAACCGAACATCATCAGCGTGAAGGCCAGCGACACCGCGCCGCGCGTGGCACCGAATTCCGCCTGCACCACTGGAATCACGACCACGACCGCCCACATGCCGACGGCGCCGATCGAGCCGATCACCAGCGCAATGACGAGCCGCATCCAGGCCTGACGGGAATCAGGGCTGAACGAATCAGGCGCGTGTCCTGGATGAATGGGTGCGTGCACGGGCCGGACCATGGCCCGCGGATCGCCACACGGTCAAGCAACGTGGCGATATATTGGGCATGCGCGGTGCACTGCGGTAAGAAGGAGCTTGGCGAAGACGCGTTTTGACATTAGTTTGCAATCAGCGTGTGCAACCTTGCCGCGCGAGGAGCATATCGGCGGAATGTTGTTGCGGTTGACGCGATCGATGCGGATCAAGGTGGGGCGGATCATCGCCCTCGCCTATCTGTTCTGCGTGCTCGCGCCGGCGGCAAGCCTCGCCTTGGGCACTGGTCCCGCACCATGCCTCGACGACGCGCTCCTCGCAGATCCCGTGCCGGTGCATCACCAGATGGCGAACCATCAGCATGGCGATGCCTCGCATGACCATGCGGGAACTCACGCCCATCACCAGACCGCCGCGAAGGATGCCCCCGCGCCGCATCAACATGGCGGCAAGGGAACCGTGGGCCCGTGCTGCGCGATGATGTGCGTGAGTGCGCTGCCGGCCGATCTGCCGATCGTCGCCACACCGGTCCAGCCGACATCGACCTGCACGCCCGAGATCGTGGCCAGCCTGCACAGCACGGCGCCGCCCCAGCACTACCGCCCCCCCATCGCCTGATCTGACGCAACGACGTTGGTCCGCGCACGCTTTTGCGCGCGCGAACCTGTGGTCTCCAGATCAGGAACAAGACATGCTTGCGCTTTCCGGGGCGAAGTCTGCCGCCGCATCTGCGGTGGATGGACGACACTTTCGATTCAATTGGCTGCTGCCGGCCTTCGCCGCGCTGGCGCTGTCCGGCTGCATGCCGGCAACGACGCACATCGCCAGTGCCGACCCCGCCGATCCCGCGGCGAAGGTGGCGCGCGTCGGCTATCGCTCGACCATTGCGCCCTATACCAGCCTGCGGCCTGCGACGCCGGCGCCGTGGCGGGACCGCAACGACGCCGTCACGCCGCAACCGAAGCAAGACCGGTAGGAGCGCGCCATGGCACATCTTCTTGCGCGAGGCCTGCTCGTCCTCAGTGCGCTCGGCCTTTCCGGCTGCGCCGCATTTTCGCCGGACAGCGGGATGACGGCCGTCTCGGACCTGGCGAGCCAGACCATCAACAAGGACGTCGCCTTCGTGCGAACGGCCGAAGGCGCCGCCGCGGTCGACGCGCGCGTTCGCCAGTTGCTGGCACGGACGCTCAGTGTAGATGCGGCCGTGCAGATCGCGCTGCTCAACAACAAGGGGCTGCAAGCCGCCTATAACGAGCTGGCGCTGGCCGAAACCGATCTGGTGGAGCAGAGCCTGCCGCCCAATCCGGTGTTCTCGATCTCGCGGATCTCGGGCAATGGCGCGAGCGAGATCGAGCGCCAGGTCGTCGGCGACATCCTTGCGCTCGCCACCCTGCCGTTCCGCTCCGACATCGCCCGCGAACGTTTCCGCGGGGCGCAGTTGCGCGCTGCGCTGGCGACCCTGCGGCTCGCCGCCGACGTGCGCCGCGCCTATGTCCACACCGTTGCCGGCAACGAGATGGTGGTGCTGCTCACCGACGCGAAAGCGACGGCGGAATCCACCGCGCAGCTTGCGGTCAAGCTCGGCGAGACCGGCTCGCTCAACAAGCTCGATCAGGCCCGCGAGCAGGTGTTTTATGCCGAAACCACCGCCGATCTCGCCACCGCGCGGCAGGCGGCGACGAGCGCACGCGAAAGGCTGGCGCGCCTGATGGGGCTGTGGGACGACGGCCTGGATTTCCGTCTGCCCAACCAGTTGCCGCCATTGCCGCGCCGGCCGCAGGCCCTGCCCTCGATCGAAGTCGATGCGGTCGCCCATCGCATCGACCTGCAGATCGCACGGCTGGAGCTGGCCGCGCTGGCAAAGGCCCTGAACCTCACCGAGGCGACGCGCTTCGTGACTCTGCTCGATCTCGCAGGCATCTCCCGCCGCACCCAGGATCCGGAAGGGCCGCCGTTCCGCGAACGCGGCTTCGACGTGCAGTTCCAGATTCCGATCTTCGACGGCGGCGAGGTGCGCGTGCGGCAGGCAGCCGAGACCTACAATCTCGCCTTCAACCGCCTGACCGAGCGGGCCGCGAATGTGCGCTCCGAAGCGCGCGATGCTTATCGTGCCTATCGCTCCACCTACGACATCGCCAGCCACTACCAGCGCGAGATCATCCCCTTGCGCAAGATCATCACCGAGGAGATGCAGCTGCGCTTCTCCAGCATGCAGGTCGACATCTTTGCACTGCTCACCGAAGCGCGGCAACGCCTCGCGTCGCTGCGCGGCGCCATCGACGCCAGGCAAAGATTCTTCCTCGCCCAGGCCGACCTGCAGACCGCCGTCAATGGCGGCGGCGCGACTGCCGCCGGCGGCGAGACGTCAACCACCATCGCCGCGGCAGCACCTGCCGATGGCGGCAGCCACTGAGATGGAGGCCAGCATGTTTTCCCGCCGAGGATTTTTGGGCAGCGCCGCGCTTGCCGGCGCGTCGGCCATCAGCGGCCGCGTCCAGGCCGCATCGATTCCGGAAGCGCCGACCATGGACAAGGTGGTGATGCAGCCGCCGCTGCACCCGATCAGCGGCCCCGACTATCGCCCCGTGGTCACGCTGAACGGCTGGTCGCTGCCGTTCCGGATGAACGGCGACTGGAAGGAATTCCATCTCGTCGCCGAACCCGTGGTGCGCGAGTTCGCCGAGGGCATGAAGGTGAATTTGTGGGGGTATAACGGCCAGTCGCCGGGCCCGACCATCGAGGCGGTCGAGGGCGACAAGGTCCGCATCTTCGTCACCAACCGCTTGCCCGAATACACCACCGTGCACTGGCACGGCATGATCATTCCGAGCGGCATGGACGGCGTCGGCGGACTGAACCAGCCGCACATCGATCCGGGCAAGACCTTCGTCTACGAGTTCGAGATGAAGAAGAGCGGGACCTTCATGTACCACCCACATTCCGACGAGATGGTGCAGATGGCGATGGGCATGATGGGCATGGTCGTCGTGCATCCGCGCGATCAAAACTTCCGGCCCGTCGACCGCGATTTCGTGTTCGTGATGAGCACCTATCGCGTCGACCCCGGCACCTATCTGCCGCATGTCAACGAGATGACCGACTTCAACATGTGGACCTGGAATGCGCGGGTATTTCCCGGCATCGATCCGCTGCCCGTCAGGCTCGGCGACAAGGTGCGCGTGCGCATCGGCAATCTCAGCATGACCAACCATCCGATCCATCTGCACGGCCACAGCTTTGCGGTGACCTGCACCGACGGCGGCTGGGTTCCGGAAAGCGCACAATATCCGGAGACGACCACCGACGTGCCGGTTGGCGCCGTCAGGGTGTTCGACGTGCTCGCCGACAATCCCGGCGACTGGGCGTTCCATTGCCACAAGTCGCACCACACCATGAACGCGATGGGGCACGACGTGCGCAACCTCATCGGCGTGTCGCGCAAGGATCTCGCCAAGGCCGTCGGCAAGCTCGCGCCTGACGGCATGGCCATGGGCTCGACCGGCATGGCGATGGGCAACATGGAGATGCCCGCGCCCGACAACACGCTGCCGATGATGACCGGCACCGGCCAGTTCGGGCCGATCGAGATGGGCGGCATGTTCACGGTAATGAAGATCCGCGAGGACCTCGCGCGCGACGATTACCGCGATCCCGGTCCGTACAAATTCCCGCAAGGCACCGTCGCCTACGAGGTCACGGCGCCGGCGGCAGAGCCGGCGCGGCAAAAACCAGGCAGTCCGCCGATGAAGAACATGAAGATGTGAGCGTTTCGATGAACCACCAACTGGAGACTACAATGAAGAAGACCGTCACATTCGTCCTCGCGCTGGCAGCGCTCTCGATCTCGTCCGCCGGCGCGCACGAAAATCACGGCCATGCGTCCTTTTCAGCGGGCGAGCCCGGCGATCCCAAGAAGCCGGCGCGCACCATCGAGATCGCGCTGAGCGAGATGTCGTACGAGCCGTCGAAGATCAGCGTGAAGCGCGGCGAGCAGATCCGCTTCGTGCTGCGCAATGTCGGCAAGGAGGACCACGAGTTCCTGCTGGCGACCACCAAGGAGAATCTCGCGCATGCCGAGGTGATGAAGAAGCATCCGCACATGGAGCACGACGAGCCCAACGGCGTGCGGCTTGCGCCCAACAAGACGGCCGAGGTCGTCTGGAAATTCACCAAGGCCGGCACCTTCGAGTTCTCCTGCCTGATCCCCGACCATCGCGAGTACGGCATGGTCGGCCAGGTCACCGTCAAGTAACAGTGGAGATTTCCATGAACCGCATCATCCGCATCGCTGCAGCGCTGGCGCTGACCGTGAGCCTTGCTGCCGGAGCCATCGCGGCCGAAGGCGCTTCGATTGGCGGCGAGGTCAAGAAGATCGACGAGAGCGCGGGCAAGATCACGCTCAAGCACGGGCCGGCCAAGAGCCTCGGCATGGATGAGCCCATGACCATGGTGTACCGCGTCAAGGACCTCGCCATGCTCAAGCAGGTGAAGGTCGGCGACAAGGTGACCTTCGAGGCCGAGGAGGCGACCTCGGGGTACACGGTGACGAAGATGCAGAAGGCGAAGTAGGGGCGCTTTGCCACCTGCCCCGTCATTCCGGGATAGTCCGTAGGACCAGACCCGGAATCTCGAGATTCCGGGTTCGATGCTGCGCATCGCCCCGGAATGACGCCCGCGGAGCCCTGAAACACCCCGGTCCGCCCCCGCCAGCACCCTCCGTTAACCCTTTGCTAACCATACACCCGGCAAGAATTGCCGAGTGAAGTCGAGTGTCGTCAGCCGCGTAGAACGGGAGACCCCCCGTGGACGCCAGTGCGGTGCCTCACTTTCGGAACGGCGGCCCATCGGCCGCCGCGCAGACGTTTGGGGCGCGCGGCCGGCAGTCGCGCGGGGAGGCAGCTACGATGGTCGACGTCACCGCGGGACAGGGCGTAGGCGGCACCAAGCCCGGCGTCCCCTCCCTCAACGAGATCGTCAACATCCTCAAGCGCGGCGACATCGCGCTGGCGCTCGGCATCCTCACCATCCTGGTGGTGCTGATCCTTCCCCTGCCCGCGATCGTGCTGGACCTGTTCCTGGCGATCTCGATCACGCTCTCGATCCTGATCCTGATGACGTCGCTGTTCATCCAGGCGCCGCTGGAATTCTCGGCCTTCCCGACCATCCTGCTGATCTCGACCATGCTGCGCCTGTCGCTCAACATGGCCTCGACCCGCCTGATCCTGTCGCACGGCCACGAGGGCACGGACGCCGCCGGTCACGTCATCGAAGCCTTCGGCAGCTTCGTGATGGGCGGCAATTTCGTCATCGGCATCATCGTCTTCGCCATCCTGATCATCGTCAACTTCGTCGTCATCACCAAGGGCTCGGGCCGTATCGCCGAAGTCGCCGCGCGCTTCCACCTCGACGCCATGCCCGGCAAGCAGATGGCGATCGATGCCGACCTCTCCGCCGGCCTGATCGACGAGAAGGTCGCCAAGCAGCGCCGCAAGGAGCTGGAGGACGAGAGCGGCTTCTTCGGCGCCATGGACGGTGCCTCCAAATTCGTCCGCGGCGATGCCATCGCCGGCCTTCTGATCGTCTTCATCAACGTCGTCGGCGGCATGATCATCGGCGTGGCGCAGCAGGGCATGTCTTTCGCCGACGCCGGACGCAGCTACACGCTGCTGACGGTGGGTGACGGCCTCGTCACCCAAGTACCGGCGCTGATCGTCTCGACCGCCGCCGGCCTGCTCGTCTCCAAGGCCGGCGTGTCCGGCGCCGCCGACAAGGCGCTGATGAAGCAGTTCTCCGGCTATCCGCAGGCGCTGGCGATGTCCTCGGCGGTGATGCTGGTGCTGGCGGCCCTGCCGGGCATTCCGACCATCCCCTTCCTGGCGCTCGGCGCCGGCGCCGGCGCGCTCGCCTGGCACGCCCGCAACCACAAGCGTACCGCCGTGAAGGCCGAGGAAGCTGCAAACGCCGCGCCTGCCGCCGGTGCACCGGGTGCAGCCGGCGCGGCCGCGGCGGAAGAGCCGATCTCGGCGGCGCTGAAGATCGACGACCTCAAGATCGAGCTCGGCTATGCCCTGCTGCCGCTCGTCAACGGGCCCGACGGCACCGACCGCCTCACCGAGCAGATCAAGGCGCTGCGCCGCTCGCTCGCGATCGAGATGGGTTTCGTGATGCCGGCGGTGCGTATCCTCGACAACGTTCAGCTCGAGGCCAACACCTACATCATCAAGATCAAGGAGGTCGACGCCGGCACCGGCAAGATCTGGCCGAACCAGTTCATGGTCATGGACCCCGGCGGCAGCCAGGTTCAGGTGCCCGGCATCCACACCACCGAGCCGACCTTCGGCCTGCCCGCGACCTGGGTCGACGCCAGCCTCAAGGAAGAAGCCTCGCTCAAGGGCTACACCGTCGTCGACGCCGCGACCGTGCTCTCGACCCATCTCACCGAGCTGCTCAAGGCCAACATGTCGGACCTGCTCTCCTATGGCGAGGTGCAGAAACTGCTCAAGGAGCTGCCGAAGGAGCAGAGCGAGCTGGTCAAGGACATCGTCCCCGGACAGGTCACGGTCTCCGGCATCCAGCGCGTGCTGCAGCTGCTGCTCGCCGAGCGCATCTCGATCCGCGATCTCTCGACCATCCTCGAGGGCATCGCGGACTCGCTCGCCTTCTCGCGCAATCCCTCCACCATGGTCGAGCACGTCCGTGCCCGCCTCGCCCGGCAGATCTGCGCGCAGAACACCTCCTATAACGGCTATCTGCCGCTGATCGCGCTGTCGGCGCGGTGGGAGCAGGCCTTCGCCGAATCCATCATCGGCCAGGGCGAAGAGCGCAGCCTCGCCATGCAGCCCTCGAAGCTGTCGGAGTTCATGACCGCCGTGCGCGAGGCGTTCGAGCGCGCCGCGCGCGAAGGCGAGGCGCCGGTGCTGGTCACCTCCGCGGCAATTCGTCCCTTCGTGCGCTCCCTGGTCGAGCGGTTCCGGGCTCAGACGACTGTGTTGTCACAAGCTGAAATCCACCCTAGGGCGAGGTTGAAAACGGTCGGAAGCATCTGATTTGCCTTAAGAAGCCGTGTGTTTTTCGGCCACAGGCAAATGGTTTTTGAGTTCCTGGCGCCTTGTGGACCAACGACCGAAAAGGCGCCCGGCAGGCACATTACAGCTTTGAAATAATTATAAAAAAGAACGATCAAGAGCCTCTTCTTGATCGCGATCTTTCACGTCCTGTCACGCTCTTGTGATCGCCTCTTGGGAACGAATCCACCCAATACTACGTTGTTGGGCACCGGAAGCATGAACCTGCCTCGAACGGCCGGCGACTACTTCGGGTAGGTGGCGGCAGGAGGCTTCCATGAACCACTCGATCTACAGCGCCGATCGCGCGACCCATTTGAAGATTGTGGTCGTCGCCCTCGTTGCGGGGATCGCGGTGGCAGGCTTCGGCATCACGGCACGCTCGGGTTCGGATGAAGGCCTGACCCAGACGGCCCGCGTCATCAAGGCCGGCAAGCCGGTCGCTATCACCAGCTCGAACGCGTCCCTCGTTCGCTAAGGAGATTTGACGAGTTTTGTGAATTCACGCGGCTCTTTACCAGCCCCCCAAAGTCGCCACGTGGATATGTAGACGACCCCAACCCCAAGTCGACTACGGAAAGCGCCCGCCCCCCACGGGCGCTTTCTCACGTCTGGGCTAGCTCGTCCTTGCGAGCGCATGCCCTCTCCAACCGTCATTGCGAGCGTAGCGAAGCAATCCAGGATCCCTCCGCGGAAAGATTCTGGATTGCTTCGCTGCGCTCGCAATGACGGAGTGAGTGGTCACGGCGTCGCTCCATTCATTCGCGTCTTCATTGCAGACACACCTTCGCATCCTCGCGGCATCTTTCGCCCGAGCTATGCTTCGTCGCCTCGCCCTCGATTGAAAGAGGGCGCAGGGAAGACCGGGTGCCGGCCGGGCACCCACGGTCCACTGTGCGAAAGGTGGCAACAAGAATCTGCACAGCGGCATACAGGTGGAGCCGAGCAACCGGCCTTCCCTGCGCAGTGGGCTTACGGCTTATGTCGTGCTCTCCCCGGGGAGCGATGCACTATTGCCCCCGTCGCCTTGCGGATGACTGACGCGAGGGCCCGGTTGGGCCGCACGCATCACCGCAAGACTTGGCGCACAGACCCCGGGCGCCAGGACCACACGATTTTGCTGTACGCAGATCGCACCGGTCGTGTGCGCGACTTATTTTGCTCACGGTCGCCCGCCCTGCAAAACCCTTCGCGCCGATGTGACCCGCGTCCACCGCCGCCCGGCCCGCGTTCGAGACGATCGCGATACGCCCCTCTTCCTTGGGCCGGGTTGCCGCAATGGATACGCCGTCTCCGAATTTCGGTAAAGTAGAATATTTTTGCCGGTGGGAGTTGCCCCACGGTTAGCGTGTTTTGCCCGTCGGGCACCGCGAGGGCTTGTGGCTGGGCCGACCCGACGAAACCCGAACCCTCCTCAATCTACATCCCCAAACTCCTAGGCGATAATCGATGAGAGATGTCGTCACGACCTGATGAACGAGAGCAGGTCGGGGTTGAGGACATCCGCATGCGTGGTGAGCATGCCGTGGGGATAGCCGGGATAAGTCTTCAGTGACCCGCTCTTCAGCAGGTCGACCGCGCGCGGCACTGAACTTGCGAACGGGACGACTTGATCAGCCTCGCCATGCATTACCAGCACCGGCACGGTGATCTTCTTGAGGTCTGCGGTGTAATCTTCAAGCCAGGAGTCGACGGTTGCGTAATGAGCGAGGGCACCGCCGGCCATGCCCTGGCGCCACCAGTTGGCAATGATCGCCTCCGAAGGCTTCGCCCCATCCAGGTTGTAGCCGTAGAACGGATTCTCAGGGACGAAACGGTAGAACTCCGACCGGTTGCCCAGCACGCCTGCCCGGATCGCTTCGAACCACTCCGGCGGTTGACCGGACGGGTTGTCCTCGCTCCGGTACATGTTCGGCGTCAGTGAAGCGACCAGCGCCGCCTTCGCGACGCGCTCCTGGTGGCGAGCGACATAGCGAGCCACCTCACCGCCACCTGTGGAGTGGCCGATGTGGATCGCGTCGCGCAGGTTGAGATGCTCGGTCAGGGCCGCGAGGTCGGCAACCCAGTGGTCCATGTCGTTGCCGGTGCCGGGCTGGTCGGATCGGCCGTGGCCGCGCCGGTCGTGGGCGATCACGCGGTAGCCGTGGCGAAGGAAGAAGGTCACCTGGGCGTCCCAGTCGTCCGCTGTCAGCGGCCAACCGTGGCTGAAAACGATTGGCTGACCTGATCCCCAATCCTTGTAGAAGATTTTTACGCCGTCTGTCGTCGTGATCGTGGGCATCGAGTCGCTCCATCTGCGCTGTTAGACATTCATCGAAAAGTTTGTGGCCGGAGTTTTAGAGTCAAAGGCCCCAGCGAGCCCTTTCCTTGGCCTCGAGCGCGGGGATCACTTTGCTGAAGCAGGAGCCATCGGCCCAAAGGCCATGGCAGAAGCGATGCTGGGCTTCGGAGTCGACATTGTTCTTTGTCCTTTTTTGGTTGCAGACTGCGAAACGGTAAATCTCTCTTTGGCCGCTGACCAAGACCTTGTACGCTTCGAGCTATGCCTGGAAGATATACGAGGGGTCATGGAACTCCGGCACCTGCGCTATTTCGTTGCCGTCGCTGAAGAAGGCAGCCTGCTCACTGCCGCCCAGCGGCGACTGAACACCTCTCAGCCGTCGCTGAGCCGGCAGATCCGCGATCTGGAAGCCGAAGTCGGCGTACAGTTATTGGAGCGCCAGGCGCGCGGCGTGACGCTGACCGCTGCCGGAAGAGTGTTTCTTGATCATGCGCGGCTGGCGCTGCTGCAGGTTGAGGCGGCAACGGAGGGGGCCCGGCAGACGGCGCAACCGCAAAGGCCCGTCCTCTCGATGGGTTTTCTCGTCGGGTTGGAGGTGATGTGGCTCCCCCAGCTTCTGCGCATCCTCCGCGAGGAAGCACCCGATGTTGAAGTCACGCTCAGCACGCAATCTTCACCAGAACTCGCGCTCGCATTGATGCGGGGAAAGTTGGACATAGCCTTCCTTCGTCCCGAGAAAGACAACGAGGGCGTCGTCTTCAAGATGTTGGCGAAGGAGCCCTTGATAGCCGTGTTGCCGGCCGAACATCGTCTGGCATCGCGCAAGAAGATCCGTCCCCAGGATCTCGCGCGCGAGATCTATGTCAGTTCGGCAAGAACGTCGCCCGTCTTGCAGGAGGTCATCCAGAACTACGCATCTCGGGTCGGTATTACTCTGAAGGCGAAGTACGAAGGCGAAAACATATCATCGGCCATGTCGCTCGTGGCCTCCACGGGCGGAATTAGCCTCGTCCCTCTCTATGCGCAGAACATGCTGGCACCGAACGTCGTCGCCAGAGCGCTCGAGGGCGGCACGCCAACGGTCGATTTGGCGCTGGGATACAATCGGGCCAATCCGTCGCCCCTGCTCCGTCGTCTCTTGTCCCGCGCGGATGAATTGGTGGCGAACGTCCAGAACCAGAGCATCATACGCTACGTTGAAGCTCAATAGCTGGCGGCGTTGAACGTCTGCTTCGGGTTATTTGCCGACGATTGGCCGATGGACGCATGACCCGGCTCAACGGCGCGGCGTCCCGTAGGTCGGCGGCGGCGCCTGCACGATCGGCGCCGCTGCCGCGAACAGCTCATCCTTGCTGCCGTTGAGCGGCGGATAGATGCGCTTGCGGTTGATGGTCTGCTTGGTCGCCTTCGCGGCCGCGCCGGTGGCGCGGACCTCGCGATCCCACCCCTCCGTATAGAGCGCGCCCCCGCCGCCGAGATCGAGCACAGTGACGTACCAGTCGATCCGCAGCGGCAGCATCGGCTCACCGACAAGATCGGCCACCACGTTGTGGCCGGCGAAGCGTCCCATGGGCCGGGCGAACTGGCAGGACATCACGGTCGGATGCAGCCCGTCGACCACGCTGGAGGCGACGTCGCCGGCCGCGAACACGCCAGGCAGATCCGCAACGCGCATGAAGGGATCGACCAGCAGGCGCCCGAGGCGATCGCGCGCGCCCGGAAAGCTCGCCGCCAGCCGGCTCGCACGCATGCCCGCGCACCAGATCACCGTCTGGGTCGGGATGAACTCGCCCGAGCTCAGGCGAATGCCGGCGGCCTCGATCGAGACGACGCGCGCGCCGAGCCGCGTCTCGACATCGAGCGAGGTGAGCGCCGTCGCGATCACGGGACGCGCCTGCGCACCGATGGTGGCGCCCACGGCCGGATTGGGATCGACCAGGATGATGCGGCGGCTGCCGGTGATGCCGGCGCGCGCCAGCTTGTCCGGCATTTCGGCCGCAACCTCGATGCCGGTAAAGCCGGCGCCGACCACCACGACCGTCGAACGCCCCGGCGACGGCGCGCTGCGCCCAAGCGAGGCGAGATGATCCTCGAGGCGAAGCGCCGCGGCATAGGTATCGACATCGAACCCATGATCGGCAAGGCCCGGAATGTCGGGACGCATCACCTCGCTGCCGAGCGCGAGCACGAGACGGTCATAGCTCAGCGTCTCCTCGCCGCCGCTGGTGACGAGCGATATACGACGATGCGCCGGGTCGATGGCCTCGACCTCGCCGAGGCCATGCGTGACGCCGATCGGATCGAGCAATTGCGCAAGCGGAAGCGCAACCTCGCTGAGATCGGTCTCGTAATTGCGCACGCGGATGTTGTGATAGGGATTGCGGTCGATGACGCGGATCTCGATGTCACCGCCCGCTGCGCCGATCTCGTCGCGTTTGCGCGCGGCGCCGATGGCCGCCCACAGACCTGCAAACCCGGCGCCGAGCACGACGATACGCGCCATGTCCGCCTACTCGCACTTTCCAAAGAGATCCTGCGGCCTGCCCGCGCGAGCAGATATAGCGCATTCGTCGCGATCGACCAACTGCGGCGGCGCAGGGCTGCTGCACGAAATCGCGAGCCTTACGCCTCGCGCAGTTCCGACGGCGTCGCGCCAAAACGCTTGCGGAAGGCGCGGTTGAAATAGGAAAGGTCGGAGAAGCCCGAGGAATGCGCGATGTCGCTGATCTTGCGCGCCCTCGCCCGGGGATCGCCGAGCTGCTTTCGCGCCAGCAAGAGGCGCTGCTCCAGCACGAATTCGGTGAAGGTGGTGCCGGCCTGCTCGAACAGGCGCTGCGCCTGGCGCGGGCTGAGCCCCGAGCGCGTCGCGACCTCGGCCAGGCAGAGATCGTTGCGGCCGAGCGCGGCCATTACGTCGGCCTGCATCAGGTCGAGGCGGGCCGCCGCGTGCCCGCGGCCGCGCGCGAGGCTGGCGTGCTCGGCATCGGTGCCGAGCAGGAGACCGACGAGATCGACCATGTGCTGCGCGGTCAGGCGCTGGCCGACGGCGTCGAGATGCGGCGCGTGATTGGCGGCGAGCGCATGATAGCGGAAGATGGTCTCGGCGACCGCGCCGTCGGAGAGCACTTGCGAGAGCTTGTCCTCGGCGCGCGGATTGATGTCGAGCAGCGCGCGGCGCGGCATGCGGATGCTGGTGAAACGATCCTCAATGGTGTGGCCGACGGTACCGGTGATGCCCATGTCGACGAGCACCATCTGCGCGGGCGCAAGCTCCACGGTATGGCCGTTCTGCCCGACGCGGACGAGGCCCGCATGTGCCGCGATCAGCACGAGATCGTCGCTGCCGTCGGCAAGATGGCTCTGGGTGCGCGAATATTGCGCGGAGGCGCCTTCGGGGATGGCGAGCACGATATTGTCGACCACGCTGACCTGGAGCCGGCAATCGATGCTGTCGCCCTGGCTCGGCCCGATGTCGAGGCCGCAGGCGCCGAAGGCTCTGTCGCGCCAATGCTCGAAGGCCGCACCAATCGGCAGGCCTGCATATTGGTGAATGAAGATGCCCGGCGTTCTCGCTGCATCCATCTGATTTCTCGCCCCTCTTCGGCACTATGATCGGCCGCGCCGACTGCAAATTCCGGGGATTTGACGCGGCGAATTGCGGGGAGGTTCAAACCGGGATGGGATTTGGCCGGGATTGTCGAAATGCGACGGCGGGATGGACGAGGGCGACACCTTGTAGCCCGGATGGAGCGCAGCGAAATCCGGGGCGGTCTCTCCGTATTGCAAGGCCCCGGATTACGCTTGCGCTCCATCCGGGCTACGGCAGCACCTACTTCTTCGCGGGCACCTGCGGCTGCGCCGGCGGCACGGTCTCGATCAGCTTGCCGGAAAACACCGGCGCCGAGGTCGGCTGGCCGCTCGGCGAGCCGCCGGCCTGCTCGACGGTGACGGCGTAGGTCGCGCCGTTGACGAGGTCGGCATCGTAGCCGGCGAGCAGCGGACGCGCGGTGAACTCGCCTTGGCCGATCACGCCGAGCGAGCGCGGGCGCTGCAGCTTGTCGGAGATCAGCCACAGCTCAAAGCTCTTGCCGGGCTCCGGCGTGGCGCCGACCTTGCGCACGGTGAAATTCCGCGTCGCGCCGTCGATGGTGAGGATGAAGGCCGGGCCGCCGCCCTGGCCCTGCAGCAGCGCGACATATTGCGCGGACGCGGCGAGCGGAGCCGGTGCCTTGACCTCGACAGTCTGGATGCGCGGCGGCGGACGCAGCGCGCCCGGCAGCGCATCTGGCTGGAAGATCTGGAGCGACAGCGTCACCAGCAGCGCGGCCGCAAGCGCACTGAGGACGGATGCGATGGTGCGCCAGCGCTTCACGCGGCCCTCGAGCCGGATCACGTTGGAGTTGTCGGCGACGGTTGGCGGCGGCGCATGCACCACGCCCGGATCGGGCGCATGGACCTGCGGCATGAAGATCGGAGCGACGTCGGAGAGCGTATCGGAAGCCGGCCGCGCCGCTTCCGGCGGCTCCGCTGCGGATGGCTGCGGCTCGGCCGGCGGCGCGCTGTCCGAAGGAGGCGGCAACACAGCGTCAAACGGGGACGATTCCAGCGCTGGCGCGGGAGGCGGCGTGGCTTCGGCCTGCACGGGTGACTCCTGTGCAAAGTCCGTCCGCGCGAGCTCGGCCCTGATGTTCTCCCACACGATCGGACGCGGCTCGATCGTGCCGACCATCTGGTTGAGGACGCCGAGCCGATAGGACCAGGCCTGCACGATTTCGGCGAACGCTGCGTCCACCGCCATCATGGTCTCGACCTGCGCGCGCTCGTCGGCGTCGAGGGTGCCGAGCGCATATTCCGCGGCGAGCGCGATATGGTCCTCCGTGTAGGCCATCAATTGCAGTCCAGAACCTTCCTCGTCGTCCGAGCCATCACAATCCGAGGCACTCCCGGATATCCAGCATGCTGCGCCGCAGCCACGTCTTCACCGTGTTGACGGGCGCCGAAAACTTCTCCGCCAATTGCTCGCGGCTCCAGCCGTTGTAATAGGCGAGCAGCACGAGCTTCTGACGGTCCGGCTCGAGCCGGCCGATGCATTCCAGGAGCCGCTTCAGCTCCTCGGTCATCTCCCGGCGCGCCAGCGGATCGGGACTGTCGGCGGCAACCTCCATCGCCTGAGGCTCTTCCTCGATGGAGACTTCCGACTTCTTGCGGACGATGTCGATCGCACGGTTGCGCGCGATCGACGCCATCCACGTGATCGGCGACGAGAGCGCCGGATTGAACTGGCCGGCGCTGTTCCAGATCTTGACGTAGGTCTCCTGAATGACCTCCTCTGCGAGATCCTGCCGACGCAAGATACGGAGCACGACGCCATAAAGTTTCGCGCGGGTGGCGACGTAGAGGCGCTCAAACGCGGCCTGATCGCCCCTGGCGACCGCCTCGATCAGCCCGACCAGCTCTGCTGGCGTCAGCATTCAGCCCCCCAACACGTGGGCCGTCGCGTTCCGCGCAGGCCCCGGCACTTCGCTACCATAGCGCGCGGCAAAGCCGACCACCAAGGGGCGCGGCGCCGCGCTGTGGACAGCCCATACGAAAACCCGGACCTTGCGGGTCCGGGTTTTGCCTATTCTCGGTGGTTTGACCGATAGATGTGTGTTTAAGCGACGGCGCCGATGCGGGCGCGCATCAGGCCGATGCTGTCGAGGTCGGCCTGCTCACGGGCGTTCTCCTCGGCGCGCTCGCGGGCCTGGTCGCGCTCGTCCAGGAGCTCGACCTTCTTCAGCTCCTCGAAGGCCTCGGCCAAAGCGGCCTTGGCTTCGTCGAGCTGGCCCTTGAGCTCGTCGGCCGAGCGCGTCAGGTTCTCGCGGCGCTGGATCGCGGCCTTGGCGTAGGTCGGATAGGCGAAGTGCGAGGGATCGTTGATCCCGGCACGCTCCTGCTCGGTCTGGATCTCGCGTTCGAGATCGACCGACATCCGCTGGAAATCGGCGATCATGGTCTCGATCTGGGTGACCCGGCGGCGCTTCTCGTCGACCTGGAACTTCTTCAGGCGGATGAGGGTATCACGTGACTTCATCGACTCGTACTCCCCAGAAGTCCCCTAGCTGCACGTGGGACGGCACCGGTCTCCCCACAGGCCCGATTAGGGCCAAGACCGGCTCTGCTACTCTGTGGGATCGGATGATGAACTGACAAAGTTAGCGTTCCGTTTCCAAATTGCCGAGGATTTGCGCCAACTGCCGATAGCCGTCCGCCAGTGAGGCATTTTCGTCCTTGCGCTGCCGCAAGAACGCTTCCAGCGGCTCGTGCAGGCGGATCGCCTCGTCGACCTCGGGGCTGGAGCCGGCCCGGTAGGCCCCGAGCCGGATCAATTCCTCCATGTCGGCATAGGTCGCCATCACCGCCCGCGCCTTCTGGATGGTCGGCCAGAACTGCGGGTCGGCTGATTTCGGCATGGTTCGGGAGACGGATTTGAGGATGTTGATGGCGGGGTAGCGGCCGCGCTCGGCGATCGAGCGCTGCATCACGATGTGGCCGTCGAGGATGCCGCGGACGGCGTCCGCGATCGGCTCGTTGTGATCGTCGCCGTCGACCAGCACCGTGAAGATCGCGGTAATGGCGCCTTCGCCCAGGCCCGGCCCGGCCCGCTCCAGGAGCTTCGGCAGCTCGGTGAAGACGGTCGGCGTATAGCCCTTGGCGGTCGGCGGCTCGCCGGCGGACAGGCCGATCTCGCGCTGGGCCATGGCAAAGCGCGTCACCGAGTCCATCAGGCAGAGCACGTCCTGGTCCTCGTCGCGGAAATATTCGGCGACCGCGAGCGTCAGATACGCCGCCTGGCGGCGCATCAGCGCCGGCTCGTCCGAGGTTGCGACCACGACGACCGAACGCGCGAGCCCCTCCTCGCCGAGATCGTCCTGCAGGAATTCCTGCACCTCGCGGCCGCGTTCGCCGATCAGCCCGATGACGCTGACGGCGGCGTCGACATTGCGCGCGAGCATCGACAGCAGCACCGATTTGCCGACGCCGGATCCCGCGAAAATGCCCATGCGCTGGCCGCGGCAGCAGGTGAGAAAGGTGTTCATCGCGCGCACGCCGAGATCCAGCGGCGCGCCGACGCGCTTCCTGGAATGCGCCGGCGGCGGCGTATTGCGGAACGGCATCGGCGAGGAGCCCTGCGGCAGCGGCCCCTTGCCGTCGATCGGCTCGCCCAGCGCATTGACGACGCGGCCGAGCCAGGCCGCACAGGGCCGCACCTGGTTGGCCGCATTGGCGATGACCGCCTTGCAGCCGCGGCGCACGCCATCGAGCCCGGCGAACGGCATCACGACGGCGTTGTTGCCGGAGAAGCCGATCACCTCGCAGGGGATGAAACGGTTGGCGCCGGTCTCGATCACGAGCCGCGCGCCGACCGACATCGCATGGATGGGACCTGCCACCTCGACCATCAGGCCGCGCACGCCGACCACGCGGCCATAGATGTTGACGCCGTCGATGTCGCCGATCTGTTCGGCAAGAGCCTTCATAAGGGGGCCGCCTTCATAAGAGGGCTTTCATGAGGGTGATTGCCGTCGTGCTCCGGGCCTTCACGGTGAAACTCTTAAGTTTCGCCATATTTCTGAACGGCGCTTAACTTCGTGTTTACCCGCATCATTAATCATTGCGTCACTGTCTTTGTGACTGAGCGCGCCTCCCCTTCAGAAGAAGGCTGAGTCGCGGGAGTCGGTTAGGCCCGTCTCTTAAAGTGGAGCTTGAACGGATCGGGGTAACGAAAGCTGCTTCCAGCGCAAGACCTTAGGGCGATTCGATAAAAATTGCACCGGGGGGACTTGCGTTCCAGAATCAGAGTTTGTTAACCATCTGTTGTCAGGATCCGAATCAGTTGTTCAAAGGCGTTTTGTTGAGTGCCGCGAATGCGGCCGACCTGACGCCCAGGAGCGGCGACTATGGGGAACTGGCATGCGCGTTTTGCTGATTGAAGATGACAGCGCCGTCGCGCAGTCGATCGAGCTGATGCTGAAGTCTGAGAGCTTCAACGTCTACACGACCGATTTGGGGGAAGAAGGCGTCGATCTCGGTAAACTTTACGATTACGACATAATTCTCCTCGACCTCAACCTGCCCGACATGTCCGGCTACGACGTGCTCAAGCAGCTCCGGGTCTCCAAGATCAAGACACCGATTCTGATCCTCTCCGGCCTCGCCGGCATCGAGGACAAGGTCAAGGGTCTCGGCGTCGGCGCCGACGACTACATGACCAAGCCCTTCCACAAGGACGAGCTGGTGGCCCGCATCCACGCGATCGTGCGCCGCTCCAAGGGCCATGCCCAGTCGGTCATCCAGACCGGCGACCTCGTCGTCAACCTCGACACCAAGACGGTGGAAGTCGGCGGCCAGCGCGTGCATCTGACCGGCAAGGAATACCAGATGCTGGAGCTGCTCTCGCTCCGCAAGGGCACGACCCTCACCAAGGAAATGTTCCTGAACCACCTCTATGGCGGCATGGACGAGCCGGAGCTGAAGATCATCGACGTCTTCATCTGCAAGCTCCGCAAGAAGCTCGCCAACGCCTCCGAAGGCCGCAACTTCATCGAGACCGTGTGGGGCCGCGGCTACGTGCTGCGCGAGCCGCACGAGCACGAAGAGCGCATCCCCGCCTGATCTCAGGGTTACGTCGCAAGCCCCCGGGCTTGCTCCTCCCAGCCTGGACCCCGCCGCAAATGGCGGGGTTTTCGTTTTTTAGGGGAGCTGAGCGCTGCTTCGTCGCGCTCCCGTGGTTGAACCGCTACGCTCTCCCCGCCGACGAATGGTCGCTGCACGATGGGGGAACGATGATCCTGCAATCACTCGCCGGCCTGCCCGCCTTCCTGGTCTATTTCTGCACCGGCCTGATCGCGATCGTGGCGTATCTGTTCGTCTATACCCGCATCACCCCCTACAACGAGTTCCAGCTGATCCGCGACGACGAGCCGGCCGCCGCGATCGCGCTCGGCCTCAGCCTGCTCGGCTTCGTCGCACCGCTGGTGAGCGCGATCGCCCATTCGGCCAATGTGCTGGACTGCCTGATCTGGGCGACGATCGCGCTGGTCGTGCAGGTCATCGTGTTCTTCCTCGTCAAGGTGCCGGTGCCGAACCTGTCGGCGCGGATCGCCGCCGGCGAGCTTGCGCCCGCCATCTGGCTCGGCCTGTCCTCGCTCGCCGCCGGCCTCCTCAACGCAGCCTGCATGATCTACTGAGATGGCCGACAAACCCTCCAGCAAGCAGTTCGGCAAGCGCCGGCCACCTCCCGAGCCGCCGCCTTCCCGACCGCCGGTGAAGCGCTCCGGTCACGTCGCTCTCCTCGTGATGGGCACGATCGCGGTCGGCACCACCGCCTACACGCTGATGCCGCGGCAGAGCTGCGAGCCCCCTCCTCCCGGGACGGATCCAGCGGTGCAGACGAGCACCGCGTGCACCAGCAGGAGCAGTTCCTCAGGCGGCAGCGGCGGCTCGGGCTCATCGTCGCGATCGAGCTTCTTCAGCAGCGATTCCTCCAGCCATTCCTCGTCGAGCACGTCATCCGATTCCGGCCACAGCAGCTTGAGCCGCGGCGGCTTCGGCGCGTTCGGGCACGGCTTCTCGGGCGGCGGTTGACCATGCAGCGCATCACCTGTCTCGAGCGCGACGACTGGCGGGAGACCGCAGCGCAATGCGGCTTCGTCTTCCACACCAATGGCGGCGACCGCTATTGGGACGAGCGCGCCTATTACGGCTTCACGCTCGACGAGATCGAGCGCGGCATCGAGACGCCGACCGGCGAGATCGACGCGATGTGCCTGGAGCTTGCCGGGCGCGTGATCGGCGACGAGCGGCATCTGCGACGGCTGAAGATTCCGGAAGCGTTCTGGAGCCTGATCGCCGAAAGCTGGGAGCGGGACGACCGCAGCCTCTATGGCCGGCTCGACCTGATGTTCGACGGCAAGGGGCCGGCAAAGCTGCTCGAATACAATGCGGATACGCCGACCTCGATCTTCGAGGCCGCCGTGTTCCAATGGACCTGGCTCGAACAGGCGATCGAACGCCGCATCATTCCCTCGCGCGCCGATCAGTTCAACTCGATCCACGAGCGCTTGATCGAGGCATGGAAGTCGATCGCCGCCGGCCGTCACCTGCATCTCACCGGCACCACCGGCAATGACGAGGACGCCGGCACGCTCGCCTATCTCGAAGACACGGCGCGCCAGGCCGGACTCTCGACCACGCTGCTCGACATCGAACAAGTCGGCTGGCGCGACGAGGACGGCGGCTTCGTCGATCTCGACGAGGCCGACATCGCGCTCGCCTTCAAACTCTATCCCTGGGAATGGATGTTCCAAGACGCCTTCGGCGCAAAGCTGAAAGAGGCCCCGACGCGCTGGATCGAGCCGCCATGGAAGGCTGTGCTCTCCAACAAGGGCATTTTGCCGCTGCTCTGGGAGATGTTTCCGAACCATCCCAACCTGCTGCCGGCCTTCTTCGAGGATGACGCGCGGGCGGCGGAGCTCGGAACGTCGTATGTACGCAAGCCGCTGCTGTCGCGCGAAGGCGCCAATGTCACGCTGGTGTCGGGCGGCATGCCGCTCGACGAGCAGGCCGGCCCCTATGGCGCTGAAGGTTTTGTGCGGCAGGCGCTGTCACCGCTGCCGAACTTTTCCGGCTTCTATCCGGTGATCGGAAGCTGGCTGGTGAACCACGAGCCGTGCGGCCTGTCGATCCGCGAGGACGAGAGCCCGATCACGGGCAACGGCTCGCGGTTTCTGCCGCATGCGATTTTGTGAGATCTTCTCCTCATTCCGGGGCGCTCGCGAAGCGAGCGAGCCCGGAATGACAGAGAGAATTCACCTCGCCGCGGCGACCTTCAGCGGCTGCGGCATCAGTCCGCCCATCGCCCGGCCGGAGCGCGCGGGATTGAGCTGATAGAGGCCGCGCCGCTCGGTGATCGGACGGAACACGTCGGTGATGCCGACGACGGATTCGGCAGCCCCGAGCAGCAGGGTGCCGTCGGCCTCCATCGCCTTCGCCATGCGCTCGAAGATCACCGCCTTGGTGTCCTGATCGAAATAGATCAGCACGTTGCGGCAGAAGATCACGTCGAACGTGCCGAGATGGGAGAAGTCCTGCAACAGGTTGAGCTGGCGGAACTGCACCATGGCGCGAATGTCGGCGTTGAGCTGCCAGAGCTCGCCGACTTGCGTGAAGTATTTCATCAAATGCTGGATCGGCAGGCCGCGCTGCACCTCGAACTGGCTGTAGATGCCGGCCTTGGATTTTTCCAGCACCTCCTGCGACAGATCGGTGGCGACGATCTCGATGCGCCAGCCGGCGAGAGCCGAGCCCATCTCCTTCACGCACATCGCGATCGAATAGGGTTCCTGCCCGGTCGACGAGGCCGCCGACCAGATGCGCAAGCTCTTGCGCGCCGCGCGTGCCCGGATCAGGCCCGGCAGGATGGTGTCGCGTAAGTGGTCGAACGGGATCTTGTCGCGATAGAAGAAGGTTTCGTTGGTGGTCATGGCTTCGACCACGTCGGTCGCAAGCCGGCCGTCGCCGTTCCTGATCTTCAGCACGAGGTCGGGAATGCCCGGAAGACTCGCCTTGCGGGCGAGCGGCAGCAGCCGGCTCTCGACCAGATATTGCTTGTCGGGCGAGAGATCGAGGCCGGAGCGCTCCTTCAGGAACTTGCGCAGATAATCGTAGTCCGTCGGCGTCACGAGCGGTCTCCCGCGAACAGGCGATTGACCTTCGCGCCGATCTGGTTGAGCGGCAGGATCGCCGCGCAGATGCCGGCATTGGCGGCCGCGCCCGGCATGCCCCAGACCACGCTGGAGGCTTCGTCCTGCGCGATCACGCTGCCGCCGGCCGCAACGATATCCTTGCCGCCGCGCATGCCGTCCGAGCCCATGCCAGTCAGGATCACCGAGAGGATGGCGCCATGCCAGATGTCGATGGCGGAGGTGAAGAGCGGATCGACCGCAGGCTTGCAGAAATTGACGGCGGGGCCGTCGTCGAGCGCGATCACCGTGTCTGCGCCGCTGCGCGCGAGGCGCATGTGCTTGCCGCCGGGCGCAAGATAGATGCGTCCCGGCTTCACCGGCTCGCCGTCGACCGCCTCGGCGGCCGGGCGGCGGCTCGAACGCGCCAGATGCTCGGCAAGAATGGTGGTGAAGGTCGGCGGCATGTGCTGGGTGATCAGCACCGGGAAGCGGTCGATGACAGGTCCGAGCTCGGTGACGAGCGCCATCAGCGCCTGCGGGCCGCCGGTCGAGGAGCCGATCAGCAGCACCTTCGGTGCCTGGGTCGAGAACGGACGCGTCGACAGCGCGCCCGACGACGGGGCATGCAAGGCCGGAGCCGGTGCGGGCGCAGCCGGCCGCGCGATGGCTGGTGCACGTACGGTCGGGGCCGGGCTCGCCGGCGCGAGCGGCGGGCTCGCAACGGCGGGCTTGCGGCGCAGCCGCGCACCGAGATGGCGGATCTTCTGGATCAGGTCGTGATGGAAGGTGTCGGCGGCGGACGCCTCGCGGGTCGATTCCGGCTTCGGAATGTAGTCGGCGGCGCCGAGCGACAGCGCCTTGAAGCTGATCTCCGCGTTGCGGCGGGTCAGGGTCGAGGCCATGATGATGACGAGGTCGCGCTTCTTCGCCAGCAATTTCGGCAGCGCCGAGATGCCGTCGAGCTCGGGCATTTCGATGTCGAGCACGGCGACATCGGGGTTGATGCGTTCGAGCTGGTTGACCGCCTCGAGCCCGGTGCGCAAGGAAGCAGCGACCTCCATGTCGTGCTCGGCGCCGATCCAGCGCGAGATCAGACCGCGGATGACGACGGAATCGTCAACGATCATCACCCGCAGCGGCCCGGCTTCGCGCGACGTGCCCGTGGTCGAATTACCTGCGAACGCAACACTCATTACTCACCAACTCAGACTGAAACGGTTCAGTTGAAAACAATCGCCGAAGGATCCGTTCAGCCTCCGGGCGTTCGCTCAGATAAGTCCGACTTCCTGGAACTTCGCCGTCACGATGTCCTTGTCGAACGGTTTCATGATGTACTCGTTGGCACCGGCATGCAGCGCGCGTGCGATGTGCGCGACGTCGTTCTCGGTGGTGCAGAACACCACCTTGGGCTGGTCGCCGCCGGGCATGCGCCGGAGATGGCCGAGGAACTCGTAGCCGTCCATGACCGGCATGTTCCAGTCGAGCAGCACCGCGTCAGGCAGGCCGCGCTTGCAGGCCTCCAGCGCCTTCTCACCGTCCTCGGCTTCGAGGATCTGGAAGTCGAGGCCCTCCAGGATCCGGCGCGCAACCTTGCGGATGACGCTGGAATCATCAACGACGAGACAAGTTCGCATGTGAACCTCTGCTTCCTCCCCCTTTGCGGGGGCACTTCCAATTACTGGCACGTCGGCGGCGATGCCGCCGTATCAGGCCGCCATCATCTCCGGCGCGAGCTCGAGGACGCGATCGACGTCGAGCACGACCATGAGCTGGCCGTCGAGGCGGTGAACGCCGCCGGCGAGCTTGGCCATGCGGGGATCGAGGTTGACGGGGTTCTCTTCCATGCCAGCCTCGGGCAGGCGCAGCACCTCGCCGATCTGGTCGATCAGCAGGCCATAGGATTCACCGCGCAAATCGACACCGACCGCCATCGGGGTCTTGCCGTCCTC
>NZ_JAFCJS010000012.1 GCF_018130825.1 Bradyrhizobium liaoningense
GAGGACGGCAAGACCCCGATGGCGGTCGGTGTCGATTTGCGCGGTGAATCCTATGGCCTGCTGATCGACCAGATCGGTGAGGTGCTGCGCCTGCCCGAGGCCGGCATGGAAGAGAACCCCGTCAACCTCGATCCCCGCATGGCCAAGCTCGCCGGCGGCGTTCACCGTCTCGACGGCCAGCTCATGGTCGTGCTCGACGTCGATCGCGTCCTCGATCTCGAAACCAAAGTGCAGATGGCAGCGTAAGCCAACGAAAACATCGAAGCCGGAGAACCAAAATGAAAACGTGTTTGGTGGTCGATGATTCCAGCGTCGTACGCAAGATCGCGCGCCGGATCCTGGAAGGCCTCGAGTTCGAGGTCACCGAGGCCGAGGACGGCTCGAAGGCGCTGGAGATCTGCCAGCGGCAGCTGCCCGATGCGGTGCTGCTCGACTGGAACATGCCGGTCATGGACGGCTTCGAGTTCATGGGCCACATGCGCCGCCTGCCCGGCGGCGACCAGCCGAAGGTGGTGTTCTGCACCACCGAGAACAACGTGGCTCATATCGCTCAGGCGCTCAGCGGCGGCGCCAACGAGTACATCATGAAGCCCTTCGACAAAGACATTATCGCCGACAAGTTCGCTGAAGTTGGTTTGATCCCGGTCGGACAAGCCATGGTCTGAGTGTGTCTGGCCTAAAGTGTTTGGGCCAGAGTGTTCCAGTACAGCTTTCTGAGAGGCCATCCGTGACCCCGACCGAGTACGAGTATCTGCGTAAGTTTCTGAAGGATAATTCCGGTCTCGATCTGTCCGCAGACAAGCAATATCTGATCGAAAGCCGCCTGCTGCCGCTCGCCCGCAAGGCCGGGCTCTCCGGCATCGCCGAGCTCGTGCAGAAGCTGCAGGCCGGCTCGCGCCAGCTGATCACCGACGTGGTCGAAGCCATGACCACCAACGAGACCTTCTTCTTCCGCGACAAGGTCCCGTTCGATCATTTCCGCGACCACATCATGCCGGAGATCATCAAGGCCCGCGCCGGCAAGCGCAGCGTGCGGATCTGGTGCGCCGCGGGCTCGACCGGGCAGGAGCCCTATTCGCTGGCGATGTGCCTGAAGGAGATGGGTGCGGCCCTCACCGGCTGGCGCGTCGAGATCATCGCGACCGATCTGTCGCAGGAGGTGCTGGAGAAGGCCAAGGCCGGCATCTACAGCCAGTTCGAGGTGCAGCGCGGCCTGCCGATCCAGATGCTGGTGAAGTATTTCAAGCAGACCGGCGAGACCTGGCAGATCAATCCCGAATTGCGGGCGATGATCCAGCACCGGCAGCTCAACCTGCTGCACGATTTTGCCCAGCTCGGGACGTTCGACGTCATCTTCTGTCGCAACGTGCTGATCTATTTCGACCAGGACACCAAGATCAACATCTTCAACCGCCTGGCGCGCCAGATCGAGCCCGACGGCTTCCTGGTGCTTGGCGCGGCGGAAACCGTGGTCGGATTGACCGATACGTTCCGGCCGATTCCGGACCGGCGCGGCCTCTACAAGCCGAACGATCCGCGTGCGGCGGCTGCCAAGCCGGCTCTCGCCGGCGCGGCGCCGCGCATCGCGGTGATGGCAGGACGATAGGCATGGCCGAGGATGGCAAGGGCGCCGAACGCGTGACGTTCAGCCGCGGCTATGATGTCTGCATCATGGCCATCGACGGCACCTGGCGTCGCGACTGCAAGCTCAACGCCATTTCCGACACCGATGCCATCCTGACGGTCGAAGGCTCGATCCAGGGGTTGAACCTGAAGGAGTTCTTCCTGCTGCTGTCGTCGACCGGCCTTGCCTACCGCCGCTGCGAGCTGGTGCGGGTCAACGGCGCCGAAATGGACATCCAGTTCCTGCGCGGCAAGAACCGCAAGAAGCGCGGCGCATCCGGCGGTCACGACGCGGCAGCCTGACCCGCACGCGGCGCGGCCCTGCGCTTTCCGCCACGTTGCTTTATATTTGCTGAAACATCCGAACGAATTTGCCGCAGTGGCTTTACGTCGCCTAAGCGCGCGCCGTGTATCCATTGCCTGTCTCAATCTCAGGATCCGGCAATGCCCAGAAGTTCCCTCTCCCCCGTCACATCGAACCTGCCCGACGTCGCCGAGCGGCGTGCGCTTCAGCTCCTGGTCGTCGATGACGACGCCACGCAGCGCAGCCTGATCACCGTCGCCGCCAAGCAGGCCGGCCACGAGGTCACCGTGGCGCCGTCGGTGGCGGAGGCGATCGAAAAGCTCCGCGCCGCGCGCTTCGACTGCGTGACGCTGGATCTCGTGCTGGAGGACGGCGACGGCATCGACGTGCTGCGCGAGATGGCCGAGGCGAAGTTCGCCGGTGCGGTGATCGTCATCAGCGGCATGGACGGCAAGCGCCGCAGCGCCGCCCGCAGCTTCGCCCGTTCGGTCGGGATCGAGCTCCAGAGCCTGCCCAAGCCGCTCGACCTCGCGGCCCTGCGCATCAGCCTCGCCAATCTCGGCAAGACCGCGATGGGCCTGCCGGCGATCCACACCTGGGGTGGTGTCGCGACCGACGCGATCGTGGAGCGGCACCGCGCCTGAAGCATGATCCGGAAAAGTGCGACGCGGTTTTCCGGAAAGATCATGCGTAAACAACAACCTAAAGCGCGACGACGATCCATCCAAATCTCACCGCGCTTTAGGCTGCGGAGCTGTCATGCAGAGGGTCGCGGCAGGCAGCGCGCGGTTGCGGCTTACGCGGGATTGTCCGATTCCGACAGTTGCTGCAGGGCGTGATCGAGCTCGGCCCGGCAGGCGTTGAGGGCGGCGCCTGCCGTGGCAAAACGCGGCGTGACGTCGTCGAGCACGAAGATCTTGTTGGAACCCGCGGTAGCGCTGTCGTCCTCCGGCTCCATGTCGTCCGCGGTCATGGCCGCGTCGATCAGACGCATACTGAGGTCGATGCGCGCGATCAGAGAGCGAAGTTCAGCTGCGATCAACTGACGGCTGTCGGCGTCAGCCATCGCGGCGAGCGGGGGTGTGCCTGCGTAATTTAGCATGGATATTCTCCGTCTCCCGCAATAAGGCACCTCCCCGCTACTTGTGCGTTAAGTCCATGTCCCGTACAAATACGGGTGGGCCGAATCCGCGCCGAACGCCATAACGGGAGGGCGCGGACGCGAGTCCTTCATGCCAACTGGATGTGGCACATGGCCGAACAAAGCTCTCGCGGTGAAATCTTCGTAGTCGACGACGACCCTGCCGTTCGCGACACCTTGTCGATGGTGCTCAAGGCGGCGGGCTATGAGGTGATCTGTTTTGCGGACGGTGCAGCGCTGCTGTCCGTTGCGCGAAACCGCACACCGGCTGCGATCCTGCTCGACGTGCACATTCCCGGAAAGTCGGGTCTCGACATTCTGAAGGAGCTGCACGGCGAGGATTATCCTGCGCCGATCTTCATGATCTCCGGGCAGGGCGACATCACGATGGCGGTGAGCGCCATCAAGAACGGCGCGCTCGACTTCATCGAGAAGCCGTTCCGCGGCAGCGAGATCGTCGGCCGGCTCGACGAGGCGATCGGCGCCTATGCGCGCCGGCAGGCAGAGAACGCGTCGCCGAAATTCGGCTCGCTGCATTTCCCCGGCCGCGAGCCGTTGACGCGCAGGGAGCGCGAGGTGCTCGAGCAGTTCGCCTCCGGTGCCTCCAACAAGGAGGCCGGCCGCACTCTCGGCATCAGCCCGCGCACCATCGAGGACCACCGCGCCAACATCATGAAGAAGCTCGGTGCGCGCAATGCCGCCGACCTGATCCGCATCGTGATGACTGCGGCCCAGCGCGCGTCGTAAAATGGTCTCGTGCCCCGGACGCGGTGCATCATGAAATGATGCGCCGCTGAGCCGGGGGCCCATTTCTTCAACTCCACGGCTGACAGCTCTGGGTCCCGGCTCTGCGTCGCAGCGTTTACACGCTGCGCCTTGTTCGGGACACGAGATCGCGGCTCACCCGTTCAGCGCCTTGCGGATGATCCGCGCCAGATCCGACTTGCGATAGGGCTTTGCCAGCAGCAGGACGCCGTAATCCAGCCGGCCGTGATGGATGATCGCGTTCTCGGTATAGCCTGACGTGTAGACCACCTTGAGATCGGGGCGAGTCTTCATCAGCTCGTCGGCGAGCTGCCGCCCGTTCATCTTGCCGGGCATGATGACGTCGGTGAACAGCAGGTCGAACGGCTTTCCGGCGGCGACGATTGCGAGCGCCTCCGCGGCGTTCGCAGCCTGCAGGGTGACGTAGCCCAGCGAATGCAGTTGCGCGAGCACGTAGTCGCGCACCAGCCGATCATCCTCGACCACCAGGATCGTCTCGTGTCCACCCTCGATCGTCGCGGGCGTCACGCCGTCGCCGACCGCCGTCGCGGTCTTGCCCGGCGGCAGATACATCTTGATCGTGGTGCCGTGGCCTTCCTCGCTGTAGATCTTGATGTGGCCGGCGGACTGCTTGATGAAGCCGTAGACCATGGATAGCCCGAGCCCGGTGCCCTTGCCCGGTCCCTTCGAGGTGAAGAAGGGGTCGAACACCCGCGCCAGCATGTGGGATGGAATGCCGGTGCCGGTATCGCTCACGGCGATCAGCACGTAGTGGCCGGGCCTGATATCGTTGACGCTGGCATAGACCTCGTCGAGATAGGCGGTGCCCGTCTCGACGATCAGCTTGCCGCCGCCGGGCATGGCATCGCGGGCATTGAGCGCGAGGTTGAGGATCGCGGTGGTGAGCTGGTTGGGATCGACGATCGCGACGCAGCTCTCGTCCTCGAACACCGATTCGATCTGGATCTGCTCGCCCAGCGTCGGCCGCAGCAGCTTTGCAGTGTCGATGATCAGCGAGTTGATGTCGATCTCGCGTGGCTGCAGCGGCTGCTTGCGCGCAAACGCGAGCAGGTGCTGGGTCAGCTCGGCGCCGCGTCCGGCCGCCTCGTCGATCATCCGGGTGATCGCTGCGAGCTCGGGTTCCTTGGCCACGGCGTCGCCGAGGATTTCGATCGTCCCGGTGATCACGGTGAGGATGTTGTTGAAGTCGTGCGCCACGCCGCCGGTGAGCTGGCCGACGGCCTCCATCTTCTCGGCGTGGCGGATGCGCTCCTCGGAGGCGATCTTGTCGGTGAGGTCGCGGTAGAAGACGTTGAACAGGATGCCTTCGCGACGCTTCAGCGCCGTGACGCTCAGCTCGGCCCTGAAGTCCTTGCCGTCGCGGCGGCAGCACATCAGCTCGCGGCGGCGGTTGAGTATCTGGCCGTCCCTGGAATCGAGGAAGCGCGCGAGGCCTTCCCTGACCCTGTCACGCTCACCGGGCGCGACGATGAGGTCGATTGAACTGCGGCCCAGCGCTTCGTCGCGGCGCCAGCCGAACAGCTCTTCGGCCCGCGAGCTCCAGTTCAGGATGATGCTGCGCTCGTCGGTCTGGACGAAGGCGTCGAGCGCAGTCTCGACAATGTTGCGCGCGAGCTGCTCGCTGTCGCGCAGGGATTCTTCCGCGAGCCTCGCCTCGATCATGTCGCGCCCGACGAAGAAGAAGCGCTTGGCCTGGTCGGACCAGTTGCCGAGCCAGGACAGCCAGACCTCACGCCTGTCCTTGTGGAAGCAGCGGGTGTCGGCGAGCTTCGGGTGCTCGCCGCGCCTGAGCGCGCGCATGTCCTCGCGGGATCGTTCGAGATGCGAGGGATGGACGAAATCCGCGCCGCTGCGACCGATCATCTCGTCGGGCCGGTAGCCGAGAATGGCCTCGCAGCTCGGGCTGATCTGCACGATATGGCCCCGCGAGTTCATGATCATGATCAGGTCCTGCGAGGCGTCGAAAAGCTGTCGCCGCTCCTCGAGCTGCTGCTGCAGCGCCCGCTCGGTTCGTCGCGCGTCAGTGAGGCGGCGCGCCGAGCCGGAGGCGCCGATGATCTCGCCCGACGGCCCCCTGATCGGCGAAAGGCTCACCGAGATCTCCACCGGCGTGCCGTCCTTGCGCAGGCGCACGGTCTCGAAATGCTCGATCCGCTCGCCCCGCGCGATCCGCCGCAGATAGTCCTTGCCCTCCTCGCGACGATCAGGCGGCAACAGGATCGAGGTCGGCTGTCCGACCGCTTCCCCGGCCGAATAGCCGTAGAGGCGTTCGGCCGCAGCGTTCCAGCCGATGATGTTGCCTTCGAGCGTCTGCATGACGATCGAATCGTCGGAGGATTGCACCGCCGCGCTGAACAGGCGCTCGCGCACGGCGAGGTCGTCGCGGGCAGCCTCGGTACGCCGCCGCTCCTCGATCTCATGTTCCAGCGCCGATGTCTTTGCCTTCGTCTCCTCGACCATGCGGGCAAAGGCGCGCGCCAGCATTCCCGTCTCGCCCGACGCGTCGATCGGAATCTCCGCAGGCTTGCCGTGCCCGATCGCCTCGACCGCGGCGGTGAGCCGCCCGATCGGCCGGGTCAGGGATCGGGCCAGCAGCACGGCCAGCACGGCGGCGACCAGCACCGCGACGAGGCCGATCGTGAGGGTTGTCTGTCCGATGGCGACGGCCGGCGCCATGAACGAGGCGTTGGGGACGACGCGGATGATGCCGACCCACTGGTCCTCGGCCAGGATCGCGGGCGCGATCGCCGAGCCGCCCGGCTTGCCATCGCTGCCCGGCACGACCTGGCTGGCGCTCTGCGTCGATCCGGTAAGCTTCGCGAAATAGGGGAAGTCATTCTGCCAACGGGTCGGCGTCCCCAATTGCGTGCCGAACTCGCGGGTGCGATCCGGATTCACGAGATAGTCGCCGTTGCGGCCGACGACATAGACCTGCTCGCCCGGCCGGATCGATATGCGAATGCGGTCGAACACCTGACGCATATCGACATTGATGATGGCGATCCCGAACAGGCGCTGACCGGGCCCGAACAGCGGCGCCGCGACGCGCAATGTCGGAACATGGGGCATCTGGATGACGCCATCGTCCATGTTCAGGTCGACCGGCGAGACGTAGACTTGGCCTTCGGACAGCTTGATCGCTTCCTGGAAGAAGAAGCGCTCCTCCTTGTGTTGCAATTGATCGTCGGGAACGGCCAGCACCGATCCGTTCGGGCCGGAACGGTCGACGCGCAGATACTCGGCGCCGTCGGTGCCGATGATGCGGTATTTCGCGTAGGCCGGGTTGGCGCCGACATCGGCGACGAGGCGCGTCAGCAGGCGGTCGCGCCAGGTCTTTTCGGAGAGGTGATCGACCGGATCGACCCCGCCGTTGAAATGGGCATCGATCATGCCTCGCGCCGCGGCGCGGGAGCGGAACGTCGCGACGTCGGCGCGCGCGCCGTTCGCATGGGCCTCGAGCTGGGAGACGAGCAGCCGCGAATGGCTTTCGATGCGGTCGAGCACGCGCGGCAGCAGGGCCCGTTCCAGGCTGTAATGGCTCAGCCAGCCGACCGCAGCGACCGCAGCCGCGACCAGCAGAATCATTGCGATGGCCAGCCGGGTCGCGAGGGTCATGTCGGCCTTCGTGCCGCGTCGCGCACGGTCCCCAATGTCCTGTGACTGCGCCCCATGGATGGCTCTGTCATCGGCGGCCGGAGCCGGTACCGGATTGCTGCGTGGATGATGACGGCGCCGGTTTCAGGCAACCGTCGACCGCGGCGAGGAGCGCATCGGGTCGGAACGGCTTTTGAAGGCTCGCCACCGCGCCGAGCTTGGTCGCCATTTTCAGGAAATCCGGCTCCGCATAGGCCTCCGGCGTGATCGAGCGCCCGGAAATGACGATGATTGGGATGGCCGGGGCCAGCGCCCGGATGTGGCGCATGGTCTCCAGCCCGTCCATGCCGGGCATGAAGATGTCGAGAAACAGCAGGTCGAACGGGCTGGCCTCGAACAGTGCAAGTCCCTTGTGGCCATCGCCGGCGACGGTGACGTGATGGCCGGCTCTTTCCAGAAGCAGCCGGATCGTGATCTGCACGGCCGGGTCGTCATCCACGATCAGGATGTTGGCCACGTCTGAAATCCTCCTGATCGCATGGGACGTTCCAGCGACCTCAAATCAAAGCAACAAATGCGAAATTGTTGCGCGGATTCTGTCCGGGCCGCAAGCGCCTCGCGTTTGCCGGGATTGCCTTTCCTGGCGCGCCGGGAGGCAATGCCTTTGCACATCATACGCACTCTTGCGTGCATATGAGTTAGAGCTTTGGTTCCGAATGCCGTAACCCATTTCAGTAACAGGAGATATTGTTCCCGCCGTAGTTGTACGGGGCCGGGGCCTTCATTATGGATTAAAGGCCGTGGACTACAATCTCCGATAGTTTCCGTATCCGTATTTCGCGCATTTCATTTTCGCATTCTGGCAACCGACGAAGCCGTCCCCCCAACCGGCATCAACACGAGACCTCTCATGTTCAAATCGATCGCGAACACCGGAATTCGCACCCGGCTGCTCGGCGGCTTTGCATTGATCTGCATTCTGCTCGCGGCGACCGTGATCTACACCGTTGCCGCCGTCTCCGACATTTCGTCGCGGATCAGGGCGGTCGTGGACCAGCGGGCGCCGGTCGCGATCGCGAGCACGGAGCTCGTCGGCAATCTCTATTCCACGCTTTCGACGTTGCGCGGCTATCTGCTGACGGGCGATGCGCAGGGTAAGCGCGACCGGGCCGCAGTCTGGGCCGAGCTGGACCGCACGGCCGCCGCAGTCGACCGCATGGCGGAGGGCTTTTCCAATCCGCAGAACAAGTCCAATTGGAGTGAAGCCAAAGCGCTGATGGCGGAATTCCGCCAGGCCCAGGACAAGGCCGAGCTCGCCGCCTTCACCCCGTCGGCCTATCCGGCGAGCGAGCTGCTGGCGAAAGAGGCCGCGCCGCTGATCGCGACCATGTTCGCCGAGATCACCGCGATGATCGACGAGGAGGAGACGCTGGAGGCGACGCCGCAGCGCAAGCGCCTGCTCAAGACCTTTGCCGACGTACGCGGCAATCTTGCTGCCGCGGGATCGCAATTGCGCCTGTACGTGGCCTCGGGCGAGGCCGCCGATCGAGACAAGTTCGAAAAGCCGTTGGCGACCTTCAGGGCCGCGCTCGCATCGGTCGGCACCCAGGCGGATCTGCTCACCGAACGGCAGGCGACCGCCTACCGGGCCATCGTCAAGGCGAACGAGGCATTTACCCCGCTGCCGCAGAAGATCTTCGCGATCCGCCAGACGCCGCAATGGAACATGCCGGTCTTCATCCTGTCCACCGAGGCCGCACCGCGCGCGGCCCGCATCCTCGATCTGCTCGACGGTCGCAAGGACGCCGATGGCAAGCGCTCCGGCGGTCTCAAGAGCGACCAGCAGTCGAAGCTAGCCGAGGATGCGCGTAACGTCGCCGACGCGGTCGAGAGATTGCTGCTGCTGCAATGGATCCTGCTCGCAGCGGGGCTTGCGCTCGCCACAGTGATCGCGATCCTGGTCGCGCGCTCCATCACCCGTCCGATCGTCGAGCTGGTGGGCGATTCAGCGCGCCTGTCCGGCGGCGACACCAGTGTCGAGTTCAGGACGGCCGAGCGCGGCGACGAGATCGGCGTGGTCTCGCAGGCGGTGGCCAAATTCCGCGACAATGTGATCGCCCAGCAGCAGGCGGCGGCGTCTCTCGCGCGCGAAGCGGAAGCGCGCGAAGCGGCCAACCGCAACATGGAGGACGCGGTCGAGGACTTTCGCGCGACCTCGCGCGATCTGCTCGCGCTGGTCGGCGAGAATGCGGGCACCATGCGGCAGACCGCGGAGAGCCTCGGCGGCATCGCCAACCACGCGACGAGCCAGGCTGCGTCCGCAGCGACCGCCTCCGAACAGACCGCGGTCAACGTCCAGACCGTCGCCGCGGCGGCGGAGCAGCTCGCGAGCTCCATCGTCGAGATCGGCCGGCAGATCGAACTGTCCAACAAGACCGTGCGCTCCGCGGGCGAGGTGACCGCGCGCTCGGAGAGCGAGATCGAGGGTCTCGCGCAGGCCGCACAGAGCATCAGCTCGGTGGTCGATTTGATCCAGGCGATCGCGGCCCAGACCAACCTGCTGGCGCTCAACGCCACCATCGAGGCGGCGCGCGCCGGCGAGGCCGGTCGCGGCTTTGCCGTGGTCGCGTCCGAGGTCAAGGCGCTGGCTGACCAGACCCGCAATGCGACGCAGGAGATCGCCCAGCACATTGCCGCGATCCAGAATTCGACCGGCAGCGCAGTCGCCTCCGTCAAGGAGGTCGCAACCGCCATGCGCCGGATCGACGAGGTGACCGCGGCGATCGCCAGCGCCGTCGAGGAGCAGGGCGCGGCGACGCGGGAGATCTCGCAGAACGTCCAAATGGCGGCGTCGGGAACGCAGACGCTGGCGAGCAGCATCGGCACCGTCTCCGGCGCCATCGCGGAAACCAACCGCTCGGCCGATGACGTCTTGGGGGCCGCGAACCACGTTTCGGGAGCGGCCGAACGCCTCGCCACCGAGGTCCAGGCCTTCTTCGTCAGGCTGCGCACTGGTCCGATGGACCGCCGCGATGGCGATGATGCCGATTATCGCGGGCCGGAACGTCGTAGCGTCCGCGATGTGGCCTGATCAATCCGTCAGGTACTCCGGATGGTGGCTCCGGATCTTGTCGAGCTCGCTGAGCGTGCCCGACAGATGCTTGCGCAGATGCTGTTGCGCGGCATCGGGATCTGTCGCCTCGATCGCACGCGTGATCAGCCTGTGGTGGCGCACGATGTTCTGGGCCTTGCCGGGTGAGGGCAGATGCAGCCGGCGCAGCCGGTCGATATGCCCGCTGCGGCTGCGCACCAGCGCCCACAGATCCTGCTTGCCGGCCGCCGCATAGAGTTGGGCGTGGAAGTCGTTGTCGCCGGCCATGAAGGCCTCGAAGTCGCCCGCTTTGGCGAATTGCTGCTGGAGTGCGATGGCGTGGTCGAGGCGGATGATCAGGGCGTCGTCATGCGTCTCCGCGAGCAGCCGGACGATCTCCAGTTCCAGTGCCTGGCGCAGGAAATGCGCCTGCTGGGCGCGGCTGATGTCGATCCGGCTGACCACGGTCGCGTGCTGCGGAAAAACGTCGACCAGGCCCTCTTCCTCGAGCCGCATCAGGGCATCGCGCACCGGGGTCGAGCTGATTCCGAACTGGCTGGCGAGCTCGGCGCGCGACAGCGGCGCGCCCGGCGGCAGCTCCAGGGCGATGATCGCATTGCGCAGCCGCTCGAACACCTGCGGCGCGGCCTGGCGGGCGCGGTCGAGCCGGGCGGGTCGTGACGCCGCGCGCGGCGCGGTATGGGCTGCTTCCATGTCGGGTCCCAGCGGGCTTGCCTTTGATGCACTAATATATTAGTGCATCAGCAGGGTCAACGCAGCGCGACGCGCACCCGGAGGAAACACACAACAATGATCAAGCATCTTCGCAGCAAGCTTGCGGCCGCCGTCCTGGCCGCCAGCGCCCTTTCTGCGCCCGCGGCGCAGGCTCAGCAGAAATCCGAGATCGCGCTGTCGCGCCAGCCCGGCATTTTCTACATGCCGAGCCACATCATGGAGAAGCTGAAGCTGATCGAGAAGCACGCAGCTTCGCTCGGCGTAGCGGGTGTGACCACCAAATGGATCACCTTCTCCGGCGGCGGCGCGCAGACCGACGCGCTGCTCGCCGGCGGCGTCGACATCCTCAACACCGGCACCGGCAATCTTCTCCTGCTGTGGGACCGCACCCGCGGCGGCGTGAAGGGCATCGTCGCGACCTCGGCGCAGCCGATGACGCTGATCAGCCGCGACGCCAACATCAAGTCGATCAAGGATTTTGGCCCGAGCGACAAGATCGCGGTGCCGACGGTGAAGGTCTCGACCCAGGCGATCGTGCTGCAGATCGCGGCCGCCGAAGCCTTCGGTGCCGACCAATGGTCGAAGCTGGATGCCAACACCGTGCAGCTCGGTCACCCCGATGCCTATGCGGCGCTCGCCAATCCCAAGCACGAGGTGCACAACCATTTCTCGATCCCGCCCTTCACGTTCCTGGAATTGAAGAACGTGCCGGGCGCGCATGTCGTGCTGAGCTCGCCTGACGTGATGGGCGGTCCGCTCAGCCAGGCGCAGTTCTTCACCACGACCAAATTCGCCGACGCCAATCCGAAGATTATCCAGGCCGTGCGCGATGCCACCAAGGAGGCGCAGGATCTGATCCGCAGCGACACGAAGCAGGCCGTCGATATCTACAAGGAGATCACCGGCGACAAGACCTCGGTGGAGGAGCTGCTCGATCTCCTCAAGGAGCCCGGCATGATGGAGTGGAATCTCGAGCCGCAGGGCACGATGAAATTCGCCGCCCATCTCTACAAGACCGGCACGCTGAAGAACCAGCCCAAGGCCTGGACCGACTATTATCTCCCCGTCGCGCACGACCTGAAGGGCAACTGATGGCACTGCTCGACGTCAGCGGGGTGACGCTGCGCTACAAGACCTCCAGCGCCGTCGTCACCGCCACGGAAAGAGTCTCCTTCACCGTCGACAAGTCCGACCGCTTCGTGCTGCTGGGGCCGTCCGGCTGTGGCAAGTCCACTTTGCTCAAGGCTGTCGGCGGCTATATGAGCCCGAGCGAGGGCCGCATGACCATCGGCGATCGCGAGATCCACGGCCCCGGCGCGGATCGCATGATGATCTTCCAGGAGTTCGACCAGCTCCTGCCCTGGAAGAGCGTACTCGCCAACGTCATGTTTCCGCTGCTCACCGCGCGAAAACTGTCGCGCAGGGACGCCGAGGCGAAGGCGCGGGCCTATATCGAGAAGGTCGGTCTCACCCGCGTGGTCGATGCCTATCCGCACACGCTGTCCGGCGGCATGAAGCAGCGCGTCGCGATCGCGCGCGGCATGGCGATGGAGCCGGACATTTTGCTGATGGACGAGCCGTTCGCCGCGCTCGACGCGCTGACGCGCCGGACCTGCCAGGACGAGCTGCTCCAGCTCTGGAGCGAGACCAAATTCACCGTGCTGTTCGTGACCCATTCGATCGCGGAAGCGATCCGCATCGGCAACCGCATCCTGCTGCTGTCGCCGCATCCGGGCCGGGTCAAAGCCGAGGTGGTCGACGTCGACAAGGTCTCGAACGAAGACGGCAGCGCCGGCCGGCTGGAGAAGGAGATCCACGATCTCCTGTTCGCCGGCGAAGCCACCGCGCATTGAGGGAGCCTGTCATGGGCGAAGCGAGAATATTGCTGCGTGACGCGCCGGTCGCCGCCGCCACCGGTGCGAGCGAGGTCGAGCGCAAGCTCAGCGTGGCCGAGCTGCTCTGGAACGACGGATTTGTCCGCAAGACCGTCATCATCCTGTTCCTTGCGGCGGTATGGGAAGCCTACGGCGTCACGCTCGACAATCCGCTGCTGTTTCCGACGCTGCACGACACGATCGCCACGCTCTACGATCGCACCAGGGACGGCACCATTCCGATGCGGGCCTGGACCTCGTTGAAGGTTCTGTTCATGGGCTATTCGGCCGGCATCGTGCTGGCCGCGATCTTCACGATCCTCGCGATCTCGACCCGGATCGGCACCGACTTCCTGGAGACGGTCACGGCGATGTTCAACCCGCTGCCGGCGATTGCGCTGTTGCCGTTGGCGTTGATCTGGTTCGGGCTCGGCAATGGCAGCCTCGTCTTCGTGCTGATCCATTCGGTGCTGTGGCCGGTCGCACTCAACACCCATTCCGGCTTCAAGAGCGTGTCCAACACGTTGCGCATGGTTGGCCGCAATTACGGCCTGCGCGGGCTGCCTTACGTGGCCAAGATCCTGATCCCCGCCGCCTTCGGCTCGATCCTCACCGGCCTCAAGATTGGCTGGGCCTTCGCCTGGCGCACGCTGATCGCGGCCGAGCTGGTGTTCGGCGTGTCCTCGGGCCAGGGCGGGCTCGGCTGGTTCATCTTCGAGAACCGCAACCTCCTCGACATACCTGCGGTCTTCGCAGGCCTCTTGACGGTGATCATCATCGGGCTCTTTGTCGAGAACCTGATCTTCCGCGCCATCGAGCGGAACACCGTGCAGAAATGGGGCACCCAATCATGACCAAGAAGAAAATTACCCCCGACCAGCTTCGCAGCGCGCGCTGGTTCGCGCCCGACGATCTCCGCTCGTTCGGCCACCGCTCCCGCACCATGCAGATGGGCTACGCACCCGAGGAGTGGAAGGACCGGCCGATCATCGCGATCCTCAACACCTGGTCGGACGCGCAGCCCTGCCACATGCATTTCAAGTCGCGGGTCGATGACGTCAAGCGCGGCATCCTGATGGCCGGCGGCCTGCCGCTGGAATTGCCGGCGCTGTCGCTGTCGGAATCGCTGCTGAAGCCGACGACAATGCTCTATCGCAACCTGCTGGCGATGGACGCCGAGGAGCTTCTGCGCAGCCATCCTGTCGACGGCGTGGTGCTGATGGGCGGCTGCGACAAGACCACGCCGGCGTTGCTGTTGGGCGCCACTTCGATGAACATCCCGGCGATCTACCTGCCGGCTGGTCCCATGCTGCGCGGCAACTGGAAAGGCAAGACGCTCGGCTCCGGCTCCGACGGCTGGAAATACTGGGACGAACGCCGCGCCGGGAAAATCTCCGAGAAGGACTGGCTCGACATCGAGGCCGGCATCGCCCGCAGCTATGGCACCTGCATGACCATGGGCACGGCCTCGACCATGACCGCGATCGCGGAGGCCATCGGCATGACGCTGCCGGGCGCCTCCTCGATCCCTGCCGCCGACGCCAACCACATCCGCATGGCCTCTGAATGCGGCCGCCGCATCGTCGAGATGGTGTGGGAGGACCTGACGCCGAAGGTGATCCAGAGCCGCAAGGCGTTCGAGAACGCCATTGCTGTGGCGATGGCAATGGGCTGCTCCACGAATGCGATCATCCATCTGATCGCGCAGGCCCGCCGCGCCGGCCAGGACATCGGCCTCGACGATTTCGAGATCGCCAGCCGCAAGGTGCCCGTGATCGCCAACGTCCGGCCGAGCGGCGATGCCTATCTCATGGAAGACTTCTTCTATGCCGGCGGCCTGCCGGCGCTAATGGGCCAGATCAAGCCGCATCTGCATCTCGATTGCATCACCGTCACCGGAAAGACTCTCGGCGAGAACATCGAGGGCGCCGAGGTTCACAACGACGACGTGATCCGCGGCATCGACAATCCCATCTACAAGGAAGGCGCCCTCGCGGTGCTCAAGGGCAATCTCGCGCCCGACGGCTGCGTCATAAAACCCTCCGCCTGCGCGCCGCGCTTCCTCAAGCACACCGGGCCGGCGCTGGTGTTCGACGATTATCCCTCGATGAAGACGGCGGTCGACGATCCCAATCTCGATGTCACCGAAGATCACATCCTGATCCTGCGCAATGCGGGGCCGCAGGGCGGTCCGGGCATGCCGGAATGGGGCATGCTGCCGATCCCGACAAAACTCGTGAAGCAGGGCGTGCGCGACATGGTGCGTATCTCGGACGCACGCATGAGCGGCACCAGCTACGGCGCCTGCATCCTGCACGTCTCGCCGGAATCCTACATCGGCGGCCCGCTGGCGCTGGTGCAGAACGGCGACCGCATCACGCTGGACGTTGCCGCACGCACGATCAATCTCGACGTTCCCGAAGCCGAGCTCGCCAAGCGCCGGGCCGCCTGGAAGCAGCCCGAGCGCCGCTTCGAGCGCGGCTATGGCTGGATGTTCACAAAACACATCAAGCAGGCCAATGACGGCTGCGACTTCGACTTCCTCGAGACCGATTTCGGCGCGCCGATCGGCGAGCCGTCTATCTACTAAATTCACCGTCGTTCCGGGGCGCGAAGCGAACCCGGAACCTCGAGATTCCGGGTTCACTCGCTAGCGCGAGTGCCCCGGAATGACGAACGAGAGAGAAAGCGCCAATGACAAAACTCAGCGAAGCCACCCGCAACAAGCTCAAATCCGTCTCCACCGCCACGGTCGCCACCGCCTTGTTCAAGCGCGGCCTGCGCATCCAGATGATCCAGGATGTGCATCCGCTTGGCGCAGACCAGCCGACAATGGTCGGCGAGGCCTTCACACTGCGCTACATGCCGGCGCGTGAGGACCTCAACACCATCGACGTCTTCAAGGACCGCTCCCATCCGCAGCGCAAGGCGGTCGAGGATTGCCCGCCGGGCGCCGTGCTGGTGATGGACAGCCGCAAGGATGCGCGCGCGGCCTCGGCCGGTGCGATCCTGGTGACGCGTCTGATGAAGCGCGGCGTTGCCGGCGTCGTCACCGACGGCGGCTTTCGCGATTCGGCCGAGATCGCAAAGCTCGGCATTCCCGCCTATCACCACCGTCCGAGTGCTCCAACCAATCTCACGCTGCATCAGGCCATCGAGATCAACGTCCCCATCGGCTGCGGCGACGCGCCGGTGTTTCCCGGAGACGTCATCCTCGGCGATGCCGACGGAGTCATCGTGATCCCCGCGCATCTCGCAGACGAGATCGCCAGCGAAACTTTTGAGATGACCGCGTTCGAAGACTTCGTCACCGAGGAAGTCGGCAAGGGCCGCGGCATTTTTGGTCTCTATCCCGCGACCGATCCGCAAACGCTCACCGATTTTGCGGCATGGCGGAAGAAGAACGGCCGCTAGGTCAAGTCTGCATCACGTCAAGAAACAGGCCGGCCGCATCAAGCGCCGGCCTTTTATCAAGCAGGGAGGACTTTTATGAATTTCACGCGACGTAACCTCATGGCCGGCGCCGGCGCGGCGGCGGCTTCGACGCTTCTTGCCCGCGCCGCCGGCGCCCAGTCGTTCGCGTTCACGCCCAACCAGCGCTACCCGGATCCGGCCGTCCAGATCCTCGATCCGAGCTTTGGAAAATACCGGCTCTATTCGTCGACGGTCGAGCAGGTCGCGACCGGCATGCGCTGGGCCGAAGGCCCCGCCTATTTCCCCGAAGGCGGCTATCTCCTGTTCTCGGACATCCCCAACAACCGGATCATGAAGTTCGACGAGAAGACCGGACAGACCAGCGTGTTCCGCGCCAATGCCAATTATGCCAACGGCAATGCGCGCGATCGCCAGGGCCGCCTCGTCACATGCGAGCACTCCGTCACCCGCCGCATCACCCGCACCGAGAAGGACGGCAAGATCACCGTGCTCGCCGACAAGTTCGAGGGCAAGCGGCTGAACGCGCCGAACGACATCGTGGTGAAGTCGGACGACAGCATCTGGTTCACCGATCCCTTGTTCGGCATCAACGGCGAGTGGGAAGGCAAGAAGGAAAAGGCGGAGCAGGCCACCACCAACGTCTATCGCATCGCCAAGGACGGCAAGATCAGTGCGGTGCTCACCGACCTCGTCAATCCGAACGGCCTCGCCTTCTCGCCCGACGAGAAGAAGCTCTACATCGTCGAGTGGAAGGGCACGCCCAACCGCAGCATCTGGAGCTACAATGTCGGCGACGACGGTGCCCTAAGCGGCAAGACCAAGCTGATCGACGCAGCCGACCAGGGCTCGCTCGACGGCTTTCGCGTCGACCGCGACGGCAATCTCTGGTGCGGCTGGGGCTCCAACGGCGCATTGCAAGCCGAGCCGACTGATGTCGGCGGCCGCCGGGTGTTTACGCTCAGGGGCAAGTCGGAGGACCTCGACGGCGTGATGGTCTTCAATCCCGAAGGCAAGCCGCTCGCCTTCATCAAACTGCCCGAACGCTGCGCCAATCTCTGCTTCGGTGGGCCGAAGAATAATCGGCTCTATATGGCGAGCAGCCATTCGGTCTACGCGCTGTATGTCGAGGCGCACGGGGCGGTGTGAGGCGAGTAGTCCTAGGAGTGTTAGGCGAAATCTCGCCGAACACTCAGCTGCCGTAGGGTGGGCAAAGCGAAGCGTGCCCACCGCTCTCGTCACATCGTTGAAGGATGGTGGGCACGGCGCGATGCGCCTTTGCCCACCCTACAGGGCTTGCTTGTGGGGCGATAACTCGCCCTACAACCCCACTGTCGTCCCGGCCTTCGCCGGGACGACGGCGGTGGGTGTGGCTACACCCCGGCCTCCGCCATTCCCGCCGCCCACAGCGCGAACGCGTAGACGATCGCGACTTCATCGAGACGGTCGAACCGGCCCGATGCGCCGCCATGGCCGGCGCCCATGTTGGTGCGCAGGAGAACCGGGCCGCCGCCGCGCATGGTGGCGCGCAGGCGTGCGATCCATTTGGCGGGCTCCCAATAGGTGACGCGCGGGTCGGTCAGGCCGCCCATCGCCAGGATCGCCGGATACTCCTTCGCCGCGACATTGTCGTAGGGCGAGTACGACAGGATGGTGCGAAAATCCTTCTCGCTCTCGATCGGATTGCCCCATTCCGGCCATTCCGGCGGCGTCAGCGGCAGCGTGTCGTCGAGCATGGTGTTGAGCACGTCAACGAACGGCACTTCCGCGACGATGCCGGCGAGCAATTCGCCGGCGCGGTTGGCGACCGCGCCCATCAGCATGCCGCCGGCCGAGCCGCCATGGCCGACGATGCGCTTTGCGCTCGTATATTTCGCATCGATCAGCGCGCGGGCGCTGGCTGAGAAGTCGTCGAACGAGTTCGTCTTCTTCTCGCGCTTGCCGTCGAGATACCAGCCCCAGCCCTTGTCGGCGCCGCCGCGGATATGGGCGATGGCGTAGACGAAGCCGCGGTCGACCAGCGACAGGCGGTTGGCGTTGAACGAGGCCGGCATCGCCATGCCATAGGAACCGTAGCCGTAGAGCAGCAGCGGCGCCGCTCCGTCGAGCTTCAGCCCGCGGCGATAGAGGATCGAGACCGGCACCTCGGCGCCATCTAGCGCCTTCGCCATGATGCGCGTGGTGACGTAGTCGGCAACGTTATGGCCTGACGGAATCTCCTGCCGCTTGCGCAGGGTGCGCGTGCGCTTGACCATGTCGTAGTCGTAGACTTCCGACGGCGTCGTCATCGACGAATAGGCAAAGCGCAAATTCGTCGTGTCGAATTCGTAGGAGCCCATCGTGTCCAGCGAATAGGCGGCCTCGTCGAAAGCGATGGCGTGCTCGCCCCCGCCAGCGAGATCGCGGATCACGATCGACGGCAGCGCGTTGGCGCGCTCCAGCCGCACCAGGTGGCCGGCATAGAGATCGAGGTCGATGATGTAGATGCCCGGCCGATACGGGATCAGATCGCGCCAGTTCTTGCGCTCGGGCGAGCCAAGCGGCGCGGTGACGATCTTGAAGTCGATGGCATCATCGGCATTGGTGAGGATAAACAGCTCGTCGCCGCGGTCGGCCAGCGAATATTGCACGCCTTCCTCGCGCGCCGCGACCAGGCGCGGCGGCGCCTCGGGGTTGGCGAGATCGATCAGCCGCTGCTCGCTTGTCTCGTGATCGCCGCCCGCGATCACGCAGAAGCGGCCGCTGGTGCTCTCATGCAGATGGGTGAACCAGCCGGAATCCTGCTCCTCATAGACCAGCGCGTCATCGGCCTGCTTGGTGCCGAGCCTGTGCCGCCACACCTGCATCGGGCGGTGATTGTCGTCGAGCTTCACATAGAAGAAGCTTTTGCAATCCGCACTCCAGACCACGCCGCCGTCGGTCTCCTCGACGAGATCGTCGAGATCCTTGCCGCTTCCCCAGTCGCGGACGCGGATGGAAAAATATTCCGAGCCCTTGGTATCCGCGCTCCAGGCCTGCAGCTTGTGATCATAGGAATGCCGGCTGCCGCCGAACTTGAAATATTTGTGGTCCTTGGCGAGTGCGTCGCCGTCGAGCACGATGTGTTCGTTGCCGCCGTCGCGCGGCATGCGTCCGAACAACTCGTGCTGCCCGCCTTCGCGGAACCTGCGGAAATAGGCGAACGGCCCGTCTGGCGACGGCACGCTGGAATCATCCTCCTTGATCCGTCCGCGCATCTCGCCGACCAGCGTCTTCTGCAGCGACGCGGTATGGCCGAGCAGGCTCTCGGTGTACACGTTCTCCTCGTCCAGATATTTGCGGATGTCAGGGTCGAGCACTTTGGGGTCGCGCAGCACCTCCTGCCATTTGTCGTCCTTAAGCCAGGCATAGTCGTCGGTCACGGTGATGCCGTGCCGGGTGAATGAATGCGGCTGGCGCGGGGCGACGGGGGGCTTCGAAGGCGTCTTGGCTTGTGTCACTCGGTCCTCGTTCAACTACGTGTCGCGGCGTTGCTGCTCTTCGCCTCTCCCCGCAAGCGGGGAGAGGGGGGAAGGAAGGGGTTCGCCGCGTTCCCTTATATCGTCCTGATTCCGCGAATTGCCAGCGTGCCTGCGCCAAGTCGCCGGGTTGTTGACCGGCCCCTTGTATGCTTTAGGCTCCATATCCCGCCGCCGGTCCAGCCTGATGCTGTTCAATTCCTACCCGTTCATCCTGCTGTTCCTGCCGGTCGCACTAGCCGGCTATTTCTGGCTTGGGCGGCGCAGCAATTTCACGCCCGTGATCTGGCTGGCGCTGGCTTCGATCACCTTCTATGCGATCGGCAGCTGGCAGTTCGTCGCCCTGCTGCTGATCTCGATCGCCTTCAACTACGGCGTCGGTCACCTCCTCATCGTGGCGAAGCTCGGCCCCATGCCGCGAAAGGCCGTGCTTGCCCTCGGTGTCGCCGGCGATCTCCTCGTGCTCGGCATCTTCAAATATGCGGGCTTTGCGACCGAGAACATCAACGCTTTGCTCGGCACGCATCTTGCGGTCCACATCCTGCTGCCGGTCGGCATCTCCTTCTACACCTTCACGCAGATCGCGTTCCTCGTGGATGCGTATCGCGGCCGGGTCGCGGCCTATGCGTTGCCGCATTACGCGCTGTTCGTGACCTACTTCCCGCATCTGATCGCAGGGCCGATCCTCCACCACAAGGACATGATCCCGCAATTCGAGCGGGAGGAGTCCAAGCATCCGCATGCGCATCTGATCCTGTGCGGCATCATCATCTTCGCGATCGGCCTGTTCAAGAAGACCTGCCTTGCCGACGGCATCCAGCCCCTGGTCGCGCTCGCGTTCGAGGCGCGCTCGCCGAGCTTCGACCAGGCCTGGCTCGGTGCGCTCGCCTACACGTTCCAGCTCTATTTCGACTTCTCCGGCTATTCCGACATGGCGATCGGCATATCGCTGATGTTTGGCATCTTCCTGCCCGTCAACTTCAACTCGCCCTACAAGGCTTTCAGCATCGTCGAGTTCTGGCGGCGCTGGCACATGACGCTGTCGCAGTTCCTGCGCGACTATCTCTACATCCCGCTCGGCGGCAACCGCAGGGGCCGCGTGCTGCGCTACGTCAATCTGATGATCACGATGCTGCTCGGCGGGCTCTGGCACGGCGCGGCCTGGACTTTTGTCGTGTGGGGCGCGCTGCACGGCGCCTATCTCTGCGTCAACCACGCCTTCAACGCGCTGGTGCCGAGCGTTCCGGCGTTGCTTGCGCGTCCGGTCCGTATCGCCGGCGCCGTGCTGACGTTTCTTGCCGTCGTCATCGCCTGGGTGTTCTTCCGCGCCGAGAGCGTTGCCTGGGCGCTGCGGGTTCTGCATGCGATGGCTGATCCCGCAAATATCGTCTGCGGCCGCGAGGAGATCGCGGCTCTGGTGCAGGTCATGGTCTATGCCGCGCTGGTGTGGCTGGCGCCGAACACGCAAGACATCATGGGCTACGATCACGGCGATCGCCGGGTCGGCGAAGCCTTGCTGGCAGGGCGCATGCGGCCACTGGCTCTCTATGCGGCGTCGCTGGTGCTCGCGTTCGGGGTCCTGGGCATCCAGAGCCACAGCGAATTCATCTATTTCCGGTTCTGATGCGCGCATCCTTCACCAGCCTGAAGCGTCTTCTTCTCGCCAGCGTGGTGTGCCTGCTGGGCGCAGCAGTGCTCACCTACGTCGTCGATCCCCTGCAACTGTTTCGTCCCTCGCGTCTCATGGCGGCGTTCTACTCCGACGACACGCGCGTGCAGAATGCCGGACTGATCCGCAGCCAGTCGTTCGACACCGCCTTCATGGGCACCTCGCTCGCGATCCATTTCCGCCAGAGCGACATCGATCGCGCGCTCGGCGTCCGCTCGCTCAAGCTGGCGATGACCGGCTCCAATTCGCGCCAGCAGGCCTTCGTGCTGGAGCAGGCGATCGACCGCGGTGCGCGGCGCGTGATCTGGGCGATGGACGATTTCAGCTTCGTCGATGCCGCCGATATCGAGGCCGATCCCTATCTGTCCGTCGATCTCTATCGCGGAACGGCCAGGGGGATTGCGTCCTATGTCTTCAGCGCGGCGATGGCCAAGGAATCGCTGTTCACGGTGATGCGGTCTGTCCCGCCGCTGCGGGAGCCGCTGACCCGAGCGGCGCCTTATCTTCCCGTCAAGTTCGCGCTGGATGATGTCGACGACATCTACGCGCTGCCGCGGAATTTCGACATTGCGCGAGACTACAATGCAACGAAGACGCTCGCCGCCTTCGCCTACATCACCGCTCCCGCGCGCAGCCGTTTCCTCGGCGAGGGCTATGGTTATGAGGCCATGGTCCGGCATTTCGAGCACGATGCCGCAGGTCTCATCACGCGCCATCCGGACGTGACCTTCGACGTCTATTTCCCGCCCTATTCGATCCTGCAATTCGTCGCCATGCGCGATGCCTCACCGGAGACGCTGAAGATCGTCACTGATCTCACGGCGCACATCGCGCAGCGATTGACGCAGCTTCCGAACGTGCGCCTGCACGATTTCCGCGCGATCAAGGCGGTGACCCACGATCTCGATAATTACAGCGACGTCATCCACCATTCGCCGGTGGTGGACGCCATGGTGCTGAAGTGGCTGGCAAGCGGGGAATATCGCGTCGATCCGAAGACGCCGCTAGCGTCGCTGAATGAGCTGAAGAAGCAGGTGGAAGCGTATCGTGTACGGCGATTGCCGTAGCCCAACACTCCGCTGTCGTCCCGGCGAAGGCCGGGACCCATAACCCCAGGGAGGAATTTGGCGAAGACTCGCAGTGAAACGGCTGGTACTGGCACCGCGCCTTATCGATAGATCACGCGGTATGGGTCCCGGCCTTCGCCGGGACGACACCTTTGTGTTGGGCCGAGCTTACGCCGCCACCTCTTCACCGAGATACGACACCGCCGCTTCCAGCCCGCCCTTGCCGTGCGGGATCTTCAGCGCGTTCAGCGCGATCTCGACAACTCCCAGCGTGCCGAGGAGCATCGGCGCATTGACGTGACCCATATGGGCGATGCGGAAGGCTTGTCCCGAGAGATCGCCGATGCCGGTGCCGAGCACGACGCCGCACTTGTCCTTGCAATAGCGCTGCAGCACCGCGGGATCATGGCCGTTGTTCATGGTCACCGTGGTCACGGTGTTGGAGCGCTCGCTGGCTTCGGCGACATTGAAGCCGAGCACCTGGCCTTCCGACCATGCGGAGACCGCGCGGCGCGCGGCTTCGCCGAGCAGGCTGTGGCGGCGGAAGGCGTTTTCAAGCCCTTCCTCGTGCAGCATGTCGATTGCCTTACGCAGCGCGAACAACAGATGCACCGGCGCGGTGCCGGCATATTTGCGATAATTCTCGGTGCCCTCGCGCTCGCTCCAGCTCCAATAGGGCGTCGACATGTTCGCCTTCTTGTGCACCTCGAGCGCGCGCGCGTTGGCGGAGACGAAGCCGAGGCCGGGCGGCGTCATCAGGCCCTTCTGCGAGCCGGACATCGCGACGTCCACGCCCCATTTGTCCATCTCGAACGGCATGCAGCCGAGCGAGGCCACGGTGTCGACCATGTAGAGCGCGGGATGGCCGCTCGCCTTGATCGCCTTGCCGATCGCCTCGATGTCGTTCTGCACGCCCGAGGCCGTATCGACCTGGACGACGACGACGGCCTTGATCTTGTGCTCCTTGTCGCGGCGCAGGCGTTCCTCGACCTCGTGCGGCCGCACGGCGCGGCGCCAGTCGCCCTTGAGCACCTCGACCTCGGCGCCCATCAGGGCGGCCGCGTTGCCCCAGCCGATCGCGAAGCGGCCGCTCTCCAGCACCAGCACCTTGTCGCCGCGCGACAGCACGTTGCTCAGTGCGGCCTCCCAGGCGCCGTGACCGTTGGCGATGTAGATGTAGGACTTGCCCTTGGTCGCGAACAGTTTCGAGATGTCGCTGAGCAGGCTCTCGGTCAGGTCGAGCATCTCCTTGGAGTAGATGTCGATCGCCGGACGGTGCATCGCCCGCAGCACCTCGTCGGGCATCGTGGTGGGCCCGGGGATGGCCAGAAATTCCCGGCCCGCGCGAACGGTCATTGCTGTCGGTCCTTGTTGCTTGAGAACAGGATTGTGGGTTGCTGAATCTCACTTTTACGCGGCGCTGGAAGCCAAGAAAAGCGCTTAAAACGCAGGTCTGGCGTCGGTTATCGCCTCGTCTCGCGACAGCCTGCCGCCTCCGCCTCCTCGACCGAGCAGAACCAGCGGGTGCCCTTGCTGATCTTCATCTTGATCTGGGTGTACCAGCGGCTGGTCGGCTGGTGATAGATGCACTCGCCGGCGGTGTTGACGTTGCCCTTGATGGTGCAGTCGGGCGAGGGCGCGACCGGCCCCGAGGCCGAAGCGAGCAGCACGGAATGCGCCCCCTCCGGCGGCTTGGTGGCGCCCAGGATGGCGGTCTTCTTGTTGCGCACGCGCCAGTCCCAGGGCGCGATGAAGGCGCCCTGCCACATGCCGGCTTTTGCCTCGCGCGCGGCAGCTTCGTCCGCATCGTAGTCGTGCGAGATGCGGGTGTAGGCCAGCGCCCAGCCGTTGCGCACCAGCCATTTCTGGATGTCCTCGCCGCCGACCTCGCAGCGCGCCACGGTGCGGCCGCGCCGGTCGATCGCGCGGGTGTGGCAGACCCAGTTCTTGCCCTCGGTGTATTTGGCGAGTTCCTCGCGCGCGGCCACGCCGCAGGTCCAGCGCTCGCTCTTGGTGTTGAGACAGAGCTGGTCGGACGATGGCGCGTCGATGCCACCGAGCCGGATCCGCGTGTTGCCGATCACGACGGAATCGCCGTCGCGGACCTTTGCCGTGCCGGTGATGTCGGCGGCCTGGGCAAGCGACGGGGCGAGCAAGGCCAGCGCAATCAGGAATTTTCGCAACATGCCGGTCCGGGTGTTCAGGACAATCTCGATAAGCCGCGCAATTGTGGTCGGCTTTTGGCCTCCGGGCCAGCATATGCCTAACAGTTGGGCTTTCAACTTCCTGTCATTGCGGGAGGTCTCGTAGGGTGGGTTTGCCGTAGGCGTAACCCACCTCTTTGTTCTCCACGGCGGCAGAAGAGGCGGGTTACGCTGAGCAGATGCGCTTCGCGCATCTGCAGGGCTAACCCACCCTACGCTTCTGCACGAGACCTACCCCCGCCCCGCGATCGCCCGCTTCGCCACCGCCAGGCCCATCAGCACGAAGGCCGAGGTCACCTCGGGGCCGCCGACCAGGATCCGCGTCGGCGTCTTCATCTTGTTCCATTCGTAGGCGCGGAACGGGCCACGGCGGCCGCCTTCGCCGAGGCTTGCGATGATGACGTTCAGCGCCGGTGCAAAGGCACGCGGGTCGGCGCCGAGATGGCCGAGTGCGATCAGCGCCAGCGCGGCGTCGAACACGTTCATCTCCGCGGCCATCAGCTCACCCTTGACGTAGGAGAGCACGCGATGGCGGATGAAATCGAAATCGCCGTCGGGATCGATCGCCGCCTGCGCCGCCAGCGGCAGCGCGAGGAACGCTGCATAGCAGCGGCCGAAATACGCGCTGTAGAGCTCCGGCAGATAATAGATGTGCGAGCGCGGATTGGCGAAGGCGCCGCTGGCTGCCAGCCGTTTCTGGAAACCGATGATCCGGTGCACGGTGGCGAGCCGCGCCGGCGTCTCCAGGATCTTCCAGCGCGCAAGGTTTCGGAAGCTCACCTCGAGAATGTCGAGATTGAGCGTCGGATCGAGATCGTTGCCATAGGGACGCTCGCCCTTGAGATTGTCGATCCAGGTGGCGACGCCGCCTTCATAGTCGATATTGTCGTTCAGCGGCACGGTGACGCGCGGCGCGTTGACACCGGCACGCACCTGATAGCCGGCGTAGAAGTCCAGCAGCGGCTGGTCGATGATCTCATCAAGGCAGCCGGCCTGTGTTGCCGCCGAGATCGAGCATGCCGTGGTGTCGCAATCCGGCACATAGACGCCGAAGCCGAGGTCCTGCTTGATCTGGGCGAAGAAGCGGGAAAAGCGCGGATGCGGCGCCGGCGCCAGCGCCGTGATGACGTTGAAGCGCGCGCCGTCCGTGCCCTCGACTTCCTCGCGGCTGATATTGACGCAGAAATTCACCATGTCGGCGATCGCGCGCTCCGCCGCGATCTTGTCGGCCGGCGAGGCGAGCCCGGTCTCGACATAGCCGAGCAGCGCCTCGATGAAGAAGGCATCGTAATAGGCCGAGCGGTGGCGGATCTGCACCGGCTCCCACATCGGCTCGGCGATGCCTTTCCAGGGCGGATTGACCACGGCGCGCGCGGGCGAGCGCGCGATGAAGACGCGCGCGAGGTTGAACAGCAGCGAGGAGTTCTTGTAGCCGCGCGCGTTCAGGCCCGTCAGCGCCATGATCAGCTCGCGGCCGCGGCAATCGGGATCGCCGATCAGGTTGAAGGCGGCATAGGTCGGCAGAAAACCGTTTCGGCGGTACGAGCCGAGCAGGTGCTGCGCGCAGTCGCGGATCACGCTGTCGATCTCGGAGGTCTGCGGCATGGTGCCGGTGAACATCGCCGGCGGCGGCTTGGGGTGGTCGAGCGCGATGCTGTCGACGAGATCGGCCACGGGCTGGCCGACGGCTGCCCAATCCGGCTCGGCATCATCGCGGGCGCGCCTGAGCGACTCGCGCAGCCGGGCCAGCCTCGCCTCGTCGCGCAGCTCGGGTAGCCCGGCCCGGCGGAGCAGCATCCGCAGCGCGGGATTGCCGAGCGCGGTCTTGTAGAATTTTGCCAGATGCGGATCGCCGCTGGCCGTCGCCGCCAGCACGGGATCGCAGACCTCATAGAGAGAGGGGCCGTCCTTCCGCGCCGTCAGCGCCCGGCAGGCGGCGCCGGCAAAATAATGAAAGCTCATGAAATACCTGGTCGCGGGGCCTTGCCCGGGAACGACGGGCGCGCCCAGTCCGCCCGCCACCCCCTGCAAGTCTTTGAAAAGCTACCCGGATTCGCGGGAAAAACAAATGTGACTGATGTCACGGAATTAGCCGGCACGAGGCCTGCATGATGAGGCCCCGGAAGGGTACGGGGATGCCATAAATCGAGAAAATCGACTTGGAGAATTAACCAATGGCTTCAGTGACTTAGCTCAAATTTTGGGCGATCTATTGCCGGCAGGGCGATATCCGGTTAAGGGTTTGTTTGGTGCGGCGCCGCAAATTGCGCGCAATTCGGGGGCACTCCCCGGGCCAATCCCTCAAACCTAAAGACGCTATCGCGCTACTCAAACAGTGTGCGCGCGCTTGGCTGGTCTTTGGCACTGACAGGAATGAACCGAGATGAATGTAAGGCAGCTCGACATTTCCCGACGCACCATCGCGCTGGCCGCAGCCCTGATCGGCACGGTGTCGCTGGTGATCGGCGCCCATGCTGCCCTCAACATGCGTGCGCTCGATGCCGCCAAGGCCGTGACCACCGACCAGATCACCGGATCGATCGGCCAGACCTCGCGCCTCGCGCTCGTCATCGGCAATGGACATTATCCCGACGCCAGCGCGCCGCTGACGCAGTCGATCAACGACGCCCGCGCGCTGTCCTCGTCGCTGCGCAAGAACGGCTTTGACGTCGACATGGTGGAAGACGCGACCAAGGACGACATGGTCCGCGCCGTCAATCGCTTGAAGTCCCGGATCAAGCGCGACACCGTCGTCATGCTGTTCTTCGGCGGCTTCGGCGTGCAGGCGGGACGCGAGAGCTACATGCTGCCGGTCGATGCCGTGATCTGGAAGGAAAGCGACGTCCGCCGCCACGGCGTCTCCATCGAGGGCGTGCTCGAGATGATGAAGGAGCAGGGCGCCAAGGCCAAGCTCGTCGTCGTCGACGCCTCCCGCCGTAACCCCTACGAGCGCCGCTTCCGTTCCTACAGCCACGGCCTCGCGCCGATCAGCGCGCCCGACAATGCGCTGATCCTCTCCTCGGCCTCGCCTGGCAAGGTCGTCGACGACGGCAAGGGCGAGCACAGCGTGCTGGTCGGCGAGCTGCTCGGCAATCTCAATGCGCAGAGCGGCAGCGCCGAAGCCGTCTTCAACAAGACCCGCGTCGCCATCTCCCGCGCCTCCGAGGGCGTCCAGGTCCCGACCGTGTCGTCCTCGCTGCTCGAAGACGTCCATTTCGGCGAAGCCGGCGGTTAGTTTCTCGCGGCAATCACAGCGGCCCTTGTAGGGTGGATTAGCCGAAGGCGTAATCCACCACTTCTCTCTCGTCTGCTTGGAAAGCAAAGAGGTGGGTTACGCCTTCGGCTAACCCACCCTACGAAGTCATGCGCTACTTCGCCGCTTCCGCGCTGGCCATCGCCGGGCGCACGGGGTCGCCTTCGCGGAGCAGCGCGCCGGCGCGGGCGACGACGACATCGCCTTCGTTGAGGCCGTCGCGAACCTCGATATTGCCGCCCGACATCAATCCGATCTCGACGCGCTTGGTCTCGACGCGGTTGCGGCGGATCACCTGCACCACGGTGCCGGCCGACGAATACTGTATGGCGGTGAGGGGGACTGCGACGTTGCAGCTCTGGCCGGTCTTGATCAGCGCGCGCCCGCTCGCGTTCAGCAGCAGCCGCTTCTGCGAGGAGATGCCGATATAGACCATGCCCTGCTGGATGTTCGGCTCGACGGTCGGCCCGATGCGGCGCACCTTGCCCTCGAGGTCGCCGGCGCCGGCGATACGCACCGTCGCCGGCTGACCGACGGCGAGCTTGCGCACATCGGTGGTCGCGACCAGGCCGACGAGATCGTATTCGCTGCGCGCCACGATGGTGAACAGCGCCTCGCCCTTGGCCGAGGCGAGATTGCCGATCTGGGCGGTGGAGGTCGCGATCACGCCCGCCACGGGCGCGGTGACCTGAAGCGTGCCGCCTTCGGGCAGCGCGAGGCGCGCCAGCACCTGGCCGGCCGTGGTGGTGTCGCCGGCTTCCGCCAGCACCTCCGTCACTTTCAGGCCCGGACGTTCGGGCCGCACCGAGGTTTCCTCGCGCGCGATGATGGTGCCGGTGGCCTCGACGATGTCGGAGAAGCAGGATTTCGCGACCTTGAGCACCGTGACCGCCGGCCCCTTGGGCGCATCGTCATCGGCGGCTCCGGCCGGATATTGACCGAGGACGAGCACTCCGGCGACGGCTGCGGGATACAGGCTTCGAACAACGGCACGGGACAAAGGGCGCATCGGAAATTCCACGGGGGCTATGCCTCCAATCGATAGCAGATGGCGGCAGCCCGGACTACGGCAGCGTTGTCCCAGCGCGGGATGCCATGCCGTCCGGGCTGACGCGGCAAGTCCTTGATTAGTCGCGGGATTGGACAACAGGTTCGCTGCCGGCCAGGCCGGCCCCGAGGGGACGGCTCAGCTCCGGCGATCGCCGAGCAGCCTGCCGGTGGAACGGTCGATCAGATGCAGCCGCGTGCAGGCCGGGCACGCCACGGACACGTGCGTGCGATCGGCCGGCGCGTCGTCGAGCCGATGCTGCACGTTCATGCCGGTCTGCGGGCATTTGAAGAGGATATGGCGGTCCATGACCGCCATATGATGGCAACGCCGGGTCCGGCGAAATTACGGATGATTACGTAGGCGGTCGTGCCCCCTCACGGCAGGCTCAGGAATTCCACCCAGTTCGGCTTCTTGCCGGTGGGGTAGGATTTCAGCTTGGCCAGCGCGCCGCTGCCCTGGTCGATCGCATAGACCGTCATGCCGTCGGAGAGCTCGCCGACCGCGGCGAGGTAGCGCCCGCTGGGATCGATGTTGAAGCCGCGCGGCTGCTTCTCGGTCGGCACGCTGCCGATCGTGGTCAGCTTGCCGCTGGCCGCGTCGACCTTGTAGGCGGCGATCGTGTTGGTGGTGCGCTCGGAGGCATAGAGGAAGCGTCCGTCCGGCGTGATGTGGATGTCGGCGGCCCAGGGTTTTCCGGAAAACCCTTCAGGCAGCGCGGTGGTGCGCTGGATCTCGTCCCATGCGCCGCTCCTGGCCTCGTAGGTGAACGCGGCGACATCGCCGTTCAGCTCGTGGAGCAGATAGACGAACTTGCCATTGGGATGGAATACGAAGTGTCGCGGCCCCGATTTTTCCGGCAACTTGTAGGTCGGCGGATCGCTCGGCGTGAGCGCACCGGTGGTGGGCTCGAATGCAAAGCTCAGCACCTGGTCGGAGCCGAGATTGGTCGCGAACACGAAGCGGTTGTCGGGCGAGGGCAGGAAGGCGTGCGCGTTCAGCCCGGTCGGGATCACCTGCGTCGGCGCGCCCACCACGCCGTTCGCTCCAAGCGGATTCACCGCGACCTTGTTGCCGCCATAGGAGGCGCTGAACAGCACCTTGCCGCCGCGGTCGGTGGCGATGTTGGCCATGCTGTCGGCGAGCGGTCCGTTGCCGATATGGCTGAGCTGGCCCGTCTTTTGGTCGATCGAAAAGCTCACCGCCTGGAACGGCTGCGAGCGCACGCCGGCAATCAGCACGCGGTGGTCGGGCGTGATCGCGAGCGGCGTCGAGGACCCCGGTTTTTCCACGCCGGTAAAGGCGGCGGTCTGCACCGGTGTCATCTCGCCGTTCTCGGCCAGCTTGAACACGCTGATGTCGTTGCTGTCGGCGTTGCCGACATAGGCGAAGGTCTCGGCCATGCCGGCACGGGCTCCCAGGGTGAGGGCAAGAAAGGTGAGAGTGGTGGCGATCGCAGCGCGGGGCGCTTTGGATACGATGCAGCGGGTCGGACTCGACATGAGCGTTCTCCTCGGGGCAGTGCGGCGTTGTTGTTTTGCCGGAGAGGATAGCGGGCGGCACGTTGCCGCACCAAATTCCAATTGAGATCGATCGATGCCGAAATTGTATCGGTCTCGCTGGTGCGGCTATCGCACCGCAGCCGTCAAATTGCGGGAGGGCAGATGCGGTCCGGCCGGGCGGTTCGGCGGCCCGAGCACGGTCCACACCGCAACCGCGAGCAGGGCGCAGGTCAAGATGGTCGAGGCGACCAGTCGTTTTCGCATCAGCCCAAATCCTGTCTGTGCAAGTCCCGTTCGTCAAAGGCATGCGGCGACGCACGCTGAACATCGTGCACCGCAACCCGCAACGCTTCTATGAACTCGTTCACAGGCGAAAACAGGGCAATGCCAGCGAACCAATGCCGCGCGCAGGCATTGAACGGTATGCCCCGCGAAAACGATCTCGAAGGCAAGCGCGACATGGGCGGCAAGCATGGCGGTCAGGCCGGCCAGCCCAAGCTGCCGCCGCGCCCGCACGAAGGCCCGCGCGACGAGGATGTCGTGGCAAAGCGCCACACCGATCAAACCGATCGCGCATCGCCGCCGACCAAATCCAAATAGCGCCTCGCTTGCGCCGCGCTCGCGTCAGGAACGGCAGCCTCGCCTTGCCGTTACCCTGATCCCGCAGGCGGAGGACGCCAGAACGGAGGGTGGCACGTGTTTTGGATTTATTGGGACACCGCCTGGTCGATCATCATCAGCGGCATCATGTTCACCACAATCGTCACGCATCCCGACGCCGAGTTCGTCGAGATCCAGGCGGCCAAGCAGGTGAAATGAGCCTGTCACGCCTTTAGGTCTTCATCTCCGTATCTCACTGGCCCTGCCCACGCGCCGCGGGCGGGCTTGGTGAACGGATTCTTAGGGGCCGGCCGGTATTTTTCTGCATCTTTTCCGCAGAGATCCGGCTCCCATGGCATTGTTCGGCAATCCCTCCATTCGTTCCGTTCTCGGCGCCATCATCGGCGTCCTTGGCCTGTTCCTGGTTGGGCAGCTCGCGACCGGTTTGCTTGGGGCCATTGAACGCAATGGCGCCGCGCAGAAGGTCGAACGTTTCGCCAGCACCGACCAGCAGCTGTTTGCGACGCTGCTCGGCTTCCGGCTCGAACGCGGCACCTTCCTGTCGGCGCTGGTCGCGGATGCGCCGGCGAATGCCAATGCCGATAACCGCATCGCCACCAACCGGCAGTTGTCCGAAGCCGCCTACAAAAGCGTGCTCGAGCGTCTCGACGGCGTAGCCGATCTGCGCCTCGCCGCTGCGCTCGGCAAGCTCGTCGCGATCCATGACGCGCTCGTGCCGCTGCGGCCCAAAGCGGAAGCCGCCATTCACCAGACCAAGGCGGAGCGTGATCCGAAGGTCGGCGACGAGTTTCGCAAGGCCGCGCAGGATTATCTCGATGCGATCCTGGCCCTGACCGCCGAGCTCGAGAACGCACTCAAGCTCACCGATCCCGTGGTCGATCATCTGCTCGCCGTGAAGCAGTCGGCCTGGGCCGCGCGAAATTTCGGCGGCCTCGTCGCCATTCGCCTGGAAACTGCGGCCGCGAGCGGCAGGCCCTGGAGTGCCGCCGACATGGTCGGCGCCGCCGAGGACACCGGCCGCGCCAAGCAGGCCTGGAGCCAGGTGCTCGACGCAGCCGCTCGCCCCGATGCGCCGGCAAGCCTCACCGACGTCATCGCGCGCTCGAAGCAGGGCGAGGCCGCCGCCATGACGGAGCGCCAGCAGGGCTTCATCAAGGCGCTGAGCAACAACCAGACCATCGACATCAAGATCGAGGATCTGTCGAAGCTCAACACGGCGATCCTCAATTCCAGCGTCGAGGCGGGCCAGGCCGCGCTCGCCGAAATGGTCGCTCGCGCCGGACAGCAGATGATTTCGGCGAAATGGAGCCTCGCGCTGAATGGCGGGATGATGCTGGTTGCGCTCGCCATCACATTGTTCGGCTTCATCCTGGTGAACCGCCGCGTCAGCACGCCGATCCGCAAGATGACGCAGGCGATGCGTCGCCTCGCCGAACGCGACTATGCGATCGAGCTCGCCGGCAGCGAGCGCGGCGACGAGATCGGCGAAATGTCGCGCGCGGTCGCCGTGTTCAGGGAGAACATGATCGCCGGCGATCGTCTTGCCGAGGAGCAGGCCGCCGAGCAGGCAAAGAAGGAGCGGCGCCAGCTTGCCGTCGAACGGCTGATCGAACAGTTCGAGAAGACCGTCACGGAATCGCTGCACACGCTCGCCTCCGCCTCGGGCGAGCTGAACGCCACCGCGCAGTCGATGTCGTCGACCGCCGAGCAGGGCTCGTCCAAGGCCGCTTCGGTCGCAAGCCTCTCGGGCGATGCCTCGTCCAACGTGCAGACGGTTGCCGCGGCCACGGAGCAGCTTTCGGCCTCGATCAGCGAGATCAGCCGTCAGGTCGCCGAATCCTCCAGCATTGCCGGCGCCGCCTCCGCTGAGGCCGATCGTACCAATGCCGAGGTGCAGGCGCTGGCCGATGCCGCGCAGCGCATCGGCGACGTCGTCGCGCTGATCACCGGCATTGCCGAGCAGACCAATCTGCTCGCGCTCAACGCCACCATCGAGGCGGCGCGCGCCGGCGAAGCCGGCCGCGGCTTTGCGGTGGTCGCATCGGAAGTGAAGAACCTCGCCACGCAGACCGCGAAGGCGACCGAGGAGATCACCGGCCAGGTCGCCGCGATCCAGGGCGCGACCCAATCCTCGGTGACCGCGATCCAGTCGATCGGCACCACCATCCAGCGGGTCAACGAGATTGCGGCCGCGATCGCGGCGGCCGTCGAGCAGCAGGGCGCTGCGACGCGCGAGATCGCACGCAACGTGCAGCAGGCCTCGCAGGGCACCAATGAGGTCTCGCGCCACATCTCCGGCGTGTCGCAGGCCGCCGGCCAGACCGGCGCCGCCGCCGGCGAGGTGCTGGATTCCGCAAAAATGCTGGCGCGCCTGTCGGATGATCTGAAGCGCGACGTCGACCGCTTCGTCGGCGACCTCAGGGCGGCGTAAGCCAAAGATCCGTAGGGTGGGCAAAGCGTAAGCGTGCCCACCACGTCTAGATGGTGGGCACGGCGCGAAGAGCGCGCCTTTGCCCACCCTACAAAAACCGTCGTCGCAATCACTGCACCATCGCCGCAGCGATCTTCTCCGCCGTCATCAGCACCGGAAAGTTGGTGTTGGCGCACGGCACCACCGGAAAGATCGAGGCGTCGACGACGCGCAGGCCCTGGATGCCCTTGACGCGGCCCTGGTTGTCGACCACCGCCATCGGATCGTCGGCCCGGCCCATGCGGCATGAGCAGGAGGCGTGCCAGACGCCGATGGTCGCCTTGCGCACGAAGGCTTCCAGCGCCTCGTCGTCGTTCATCACCTGGTCGAAGGTGAAGCCCTCGACGACGAAATTGTCGATCAGATAGTGACGTAGCGCCGCCGGACCGTCCATCAGGGTTGCCGCGATCCTGGTCAGGATCTTGTTCCTGCTGTTGACCACGCCGATCTTGCGGACCTTGTCGGTATAGGCAGCCGGGAACGGCTTGTCCGTCACCTTCCTGACGATGTCGCTCATCTGCACCGCCGCCATCTTGCGGAAGCCGCTCATCAGGCGCTCGAGGTCGCGCCGGTCCGACAGCAGATTGAACTCGACGATCGGCTCGGCCGCGGGATCGCGCGAGGCGAGCTTGACCTGTCCGGTCTCGGAATAGGTCTTGTTGACGAAGGTCAGCAGCGAGCCGATCTGCGCGCCGACCGCGTGCCAGGCCGATTTGCTGAGAACGACGACGAACATGTCGCCCTTCGGCACGCCGGCGAGGCCCGAGGAATAGCGCAGGCCGAGCTGCATGTGGCGCCTTGTGTGCTCGTTCATGCGCGCGCCGCGGCGGACGAAGGACGACAGCGAGATCGAGGGATGATCCATCAGGCGCTGGCCGACACCCGGCAAGCCCATCAGCACGGGAATCCCCAAGTCCTTGAGGTGGCCGACCGGGCCGATGCCGGCGCGGAGCAGATGCGCCGGCGAATGGATAGCGCCGCTGGAGAGAACGATCTCGCGTCCGCGGAATTCCTGCTCGCGCCCGTCGACCACGGCTTTCACGCCGACGCATTGCGTGCCCTCGAACAGCAGCTGGCGCACTTGCGTGTTGGTGGAGATGGTGAGGTTGGCGCGCTGGCGCGTGGTGCGATCGAGATAGCCCATCGCGGCCGAGACGCGCTGCTCGGCCTGGTTGGAATGCGTCACCGGGAAATAGCCGTCGACAAACTCGCCGTTCTGGTCCGCCACGAATGGATGCCCGGCCTGCTGGAAGGCTTGCGCGAACGCCTCCGAATGCCGCGTCCAGTGCGCCCTGGGAATTCTGCGTACCGGAATGCGGCCGTCCTTGCCGTGATAGGGCCCGTCGAAATCGAGGTCGCGCTCGACCTTCCTGAAGAACGGCAGCACGTCGTTCCACGTCCAGCCCTCGGCGCCGCGCGCATCCCACTCGTCGTAATCGGTCGGCGCGCCGCGATTGGCCATCTGGCCGTTGATCGACGAGCCGCCGCCGAGCACGCGCGCCTGCTCGTATTTGCGCAAGGGCGGTCGCGCTTCGTTCGGATTGTTGTGGCTGACGACCTGCGTCGTGACCTTGAGCTCGGTCCAGTGGAAGCGCGGATCGAAATAGGCGGTGCCCGGATAGCTGTCCCTGATCTCGGCCGGCTCGTTGCCGGGTGGTGTGTCCTGTCCGGCCTCGCAGAGCAGGACCTTGTTGGCACTCTTCGCGGAGAGCCGGTGGGCCAGCACGGACCCCGCCGAGCCGCCGCCCACGATGATGTAGTCGTACACGATTGGCGCTTCCTCTTGTTCTTGCACGAGGAGGCTAGCGTGGATTTATCGCGAGGTCACCTCACCGCAATCGTCGGTGCACCATGAACGCCACGAATGGCCCGCGGCACGCGCGTCCGGATCTCACGTCATGCTGCCCGGGATGAAACAGCGGATCATGGCGCGGCCGTTGACGTAGTAGGGCCAGACGAAGGTGCGGCCGGCGCGGTTCGGCTCCTTGATCACGGCGTCATCCGGCACGGTGATCCACTCGCCCAGAAGGCGCACGCGGTAGTGTCCGTCCTGCGTGTCCCAGTCGACGTCATCCAGTGCGGTGCCGTCGGCGTCGGCGCAGCACGGACCTCCAGCCTTGCTGTGCAGGCTTTCGAACCAGCCCTTGAGCGGCGAGTTCGCGTAGCGACCGTCGTCGCGGGCCTGTGCGGACAGGCCGATCATGGCGACAGCCGCCAGAAGAGGAATCATCCTGAAGGTCACGATCGCCATCTCGCCTCGCTCGATCCGCGCACGCGCGCAAGAACGCAGGCGCCAATCGCCTGCGTTGCGTGTGACGTGATGCTGGCTGACGCTCGCCGGTCACGGTTCCGGCCAGCTCGGCGGAGCGATAACTACGATCCGCAGCGTTTGATCCTATTTTGCGGAAAGGGGTCGGTCATCTTCGCGCAATTACAGGTGGAGAATGGTGGCACAAGAACGGACATGCCGCATGTCTTGCTCAGCCTGCGCGCCACAATTCCTTCTCCAACTCCTTTGATTTGAATCAATATGACATCGCCCTGCCGACCATTGTTAGCGTGGTGCCTGGGGGCTGCTCACCTAGGAGGTTGCCGATGATGAAAATAGTAGTGATCGGAACAGCTGCACTCCTTCTTGCCGCGCCGTCGATTGCCAGCGCGCAAGCTCCGTCCTCCCCTGCGACGCCGGAACGGCTCAACGCGGTGGACCGGAATACACTGGTGGACATGCGGATCGATTTGACCAAGGCCGCATTGCAGCTGACACCTGACCAGGAAAAGCTCTGGCCGCCCGTCGAGAGCGCCATTCGTGCCAGAGCGGAGGATCGGAGGGCCCGTGTTGCAAAAATCTCGGAAACGGTGGGTAGACGGGCCGACCAAAATGCCGTCGAAACGATGCGAAATCGTGACCCCATCGCCTTCCTGCAACGACGCTCGGAGACATTGGCTCAACGCTCCGCCGATTTGGATAAGCTCGCTGAGGCGTGGCAGCCACTCTACAAGACCCTCAATCCCGAACAGAGGCAGCGCATGGGGGCCCTCGCGGTCCTTGTGCTCCACGACATGAGCGATGTCGTGGAACGACGTCGTGCGCAGGCAGAGGACGAGGACTGAAACGGGATGTTGATTCATACAAGCCGCGTGATGGTCTGAACCTGCGCGGCTAATCAACTTTAAGCCTGGGGATGTCTCCTTTGCCAAGGTCGACATCCCCAGGCCGCATTCAAAGTGCCGTAGCCGACCAACGTGGCGGCAACGCGCGGCAGCGTCAGTGTTCACATCGTCAGTCTCGCCGGAAGCGCATAGCCAAAGGCGCGAGAGGCCGCGTTCGAGGCGAGCGGTTGAACAGACGAAAGCAGCTTTCGTTTGCTGTACTTGCGAGTGCATCAGCTTCGTTGCCTATCCAGGCACAACAAGCGCCCGTGGAAGCGCCGGTTGGCTCTGCGAGCAGAACGAGCTGCGAGGTGCGAGTGAAACTGCTGGGGACCGCGACATCGAACCCGCGGAACGGCAGTTTCTCAGCGACACACGTAGGAGCCGTTCACCAGTACGCGCACACAGGCCGTACCGGCGGCCGCCGCGCCGACCGCAGCTCCCCCTACGACTGCCCGTCGCGTCTGTCTGCGCGCAACGCCTGCGACGCTCATCGGTGTTGCCGGTCGTCCGACCCTGGCTTCTGCGCTTTGTACAAGCGACAGCCCGTCGCTTTCCGACCAATTGATCGCACCGAATCCGCACGCCAGCCCGATTGCTACGAATGCGAGCTGTATTCCGCGAGTCCGCGTCATCGTGAGCCTCCTCGTGGCCAGTGTACCTTGCCTTCCGATGCTTCTCCCCATGGCGAATGCGTCGCTTGATCTACATCAACGGGGAGAAGCCATGTTAGACGAGGTTGCCATTCGGAAGTTTGGCAAAAGCTGCATAGCGCACGAAACAATCCCGAGCCTTCGTGCTCTCGGAGCTAGGCTGCGCTGCGCAGCACTGCTGACGCAGCGAAGGCTCCGCCGGGACAAGTGCGTTCTCGACAGAAGACGAAGAAACGGCGCGTGTCGCCCGAGATCTGAGAAGGCCTGCCATGCTCGAAGGTCTGATCTATCTAGTCATCAACATCGTTGTCATCGGCCTCGTGATTTGGCTATTGCGCTTTTTGATCGAATTGAACCCCCTTGGCGGGCCGTTGCGACGCGTCGCAAACATCGCCGTGGTGGTGATGGGCGTGCTGATAATTGTCATGTTGCTTATGAACTTCGTGGGCAAGCACCTCATGGCCTAACGCTCGCCTCTGGCGCTGCAGGCACGCCTTGGTGGCTTTCCCCGTGGAAAGATTGTGTGCGCCGTTTGCTCGCCTAGTCGGGACAAGCGGCATTGCTGGCTCTTCCTTCTTGATCGTCAGCCAGCCAGGACCGGATGCGAGACGCCGGAATGAGTTGCTTGGGAGAATGCGGATTGATCGTGCCGGCTAACAGGACCAAGCCGTCCTCGAGCTTTGATCGAGCGAACGCCTTGGCCTCGGCCTCGGTCGCAAACGTCCTCGTTTCGTGGGGACTTCGCGGCTTCCGGAGCAGGCCATGTCTGCGAACTGCAAGGGTTACATACCAGATTGCCGTCATCTCCGTTCTAATTGCAGCGGAGTAGTGATAGTTCCATCGCTGTCTCGGCGCTCCGCGAGCCTTACGGGCAAACTCCAAGCCTGCAGATTCCAGGCATGGCGGGCTTACAGCATCGCCTCTCCATCAAGACTGATCGTTGTTTTGAGGAGCGAAGCAGCCTTGACGCCGCGCCAATCGGTCCTCAGGCGGATGCAAACTGCTCTTCAACCAGTCCATGACGATCGGGGACGTAAGCGGATCTAGAGAACACTCATTTGACGCAAGAGGCTTGTGGCTCGCCGCGAGCCACGCGCGCACACTGATGCGCGGGCGCCTGCCCCGTGGGGAACACAGTTGTCGCCATCCCCGGACAAGCATGGTTCACCTGTACTGCTCTGGAGCCCCGCCAAGCCGACCTATGGGCGCACACTTGCGCGAGAGGTCAGCCGCTAATTTGGAGCCTGAAATTGCTGCTCGCACCATTGTCCGAAAGGGAAGCTGCGGTAACAGGTGACGCCGGCGCAGCTTCGCGAGTGTTCGCCCTCCCGACGCGAAGCAGGCGCGACGAACTACGTCTTCTCGAGGTTAAATTGCGGGCGGCCGATCAGATGCCTGCGCGATGGTGGTTCACTGATACAGCGCGCAGACGCCTGCATTCCATCGCACGCACCTGCGGACATCCCGGCGGGTTTGGCGGATTGTGGTTCTGGCTACGCACACACCATTGACCATTGTCCTACCCGGCCCGCAGCCGGCAGCGACTTGCGTGATGAGGTCGTCCGACTGAATCGGCGCGAGTGGCATTGCCTGCGTCGATGTCGCGATGGCCAGCGCAAAACCGGCAACAGCAAATAACCTGATCATCGTCACGCTCCTCTTGAAATCATGCCGAGCAAGGTTGGCGCCCTTCGAAGGCAGCATCAGTCCGCATGCAGGAGCAAAAAGAGTTTGATCTGGAGGCGGCCGTGTGGACCGCCTCCTGGTCGCTGCGTGTTTCGTCGCCCTTGATCAGCGTGCCGGGCGTGCAACCAATTCCGTTGCTTTGCGCACAATCACTTATTCGCGCGACCCTTTAGATCGGTGGCATAACGTCGCCGATCCCCTGCGGGCCGAAGTCCATGTCCGCTGTACCCAATTTCGTCTGTGTCTTACGGGCAGCGGAACGGCATGCCGTTGGCGCCTGTGATCAAAGCCCCCGATGTGCAGGCCATGCCGGTGGGCGTTATGTACCAGCCAGTACTGTCGCTGGCTGTGGGATAGTAGGCATTAGCTCCCAAGCCTCCACCATAGTAGGCATTGGCTGCCAAGCCTCCACCATAGGAGGAAGGCCCACCTCTGTAGGGACTGACGCCCGTAACTCCATAGTTGCCGGCGCCTGTGTAAGGGCCGGTTCCCCATCCCCAGTTGGGGGATGTGGCCGCCACGGCAGCGGCCGTGCCCACGGCAGCCGCGCCGGCGACGCCAGCGCCGACGACTCCGGCTCGATACCCGTACGCAGCCCGCCGGTCTTGCCGGCGAGCAACACCTGCGACGCTCATTGGGGTGAGCGGCCGGCCGACCCGTGCCTGGGCACTCTCCACTGACAAAGAGATGCCGCGTTGTTCAGACCAGCTGAACGAGAACAGCGCCGCGCATGCGACAGTTGAGCTCGCGATTGCAAGTTTTGTCAGATGCAATTGTCTCATGAACTTGCTCCATGACTGGCTTGCCCCATGCTGAAAAGATGCTGCCTCCGCGCCGGGGTAGGATTGCGCTAGATCAAAGATGGACGAGGGGGCTTGCGGGCTCGGATAAGGCAGAGACTTTGACGCTACCAACGAGTTTTCTTCGATGGTGCGGATCGAGCCAATCGAGCCCGCGACGGCGAGAATGGACGGCGCTTTCAAAATGAAAGAGGCGGCGATTGCGCCGCCTCTCCTTGTGGTTCGCGCGCTTACTGGCAGACGTACATGATTCCGTCACCGCCCTTGATCAATGTGCCGGGCGTGCAGCCAATACCGTTGAGCTTCGCATAGCTATCCCAACCGTCATAGCAGGTATAGGAAGCACGTCCAAAGACCCCAACGGCCGTGCCGTATCCCGTCCTGCCGCCGACGCCACACCAGGGGCCGCCAGCGTAGTAGGCGCGCACTGCGTACCAGGGGAGACCGGTCTGATCGGGTATGTAGTGATTATAGGGATACGGGCTGACATAGAGTCGCCTCGCTTGGGCACTCTCAACTGAGAGCGAAAGCCCGCGCTGCTCAGACCAGTCGACGGTGAACAGTGCAGCAAAAGCGATAGTCGAAGTTGCAATTGCAAAATTTCTGAAAGCTGTCTGCTTCATCGTTCTCCTCCTATGCTTGTCGTCCCCCTTTGCATAAGAAGGCCCGCCGGTTGAGGCCGACATTGACCAAGATCAAGGACCTTGACCTGTCTCGTGACTTCGAGTTGTGGCTCTCGAGGAGCTGTGCATGTAACAGTGCGCATGGGGGTAACGGAGGAATGCTGACGCGTCGCGCTCTCCGGTGTGCTTGCTCGGTGCTATGTCGGGGCTGGGGCCGGCCGATCGCTTCAGGCGCTACAGGATTTTCTTCGAAATCTTGTCGTGCCCGAACGACATGGCCGATCTAGGCTGCGGCCGCCTGCGCCGACAGCAGCTGCTTCAGCTTCGCCGCCGGCACCGCCGGGCTGAACAGCCAGCCCTGCATCTGGCTGCATCCGAGCTGCCGCAGCACCTCGCGCTGGGCCTCGGTTTCGACGCCTTCCGCCGTCGTCGCCATGTGGCGGGCGGCGGCCATGTGCACCACGGCCTGCACGATCGGAGACGAATCTTCCGACTGGCCGATGTCGCTGATGAAGCTGCGGTCGATCTTGATCTTGTCGAACGGGAAGCGGTGCAGATAGCTCAGCGACGAATAGCCGGTGCCGAAATCGTCGAGCGCGATGCGCACGCCGAGCTCGCGCAGCTGCTGCAGGATCGTCAGCGCCTCCTCGTCGTCGCGGATCAGCACGGTCTCCGTGATCTCGAGCTCGAGCCGGCCGGGCGCCAGCCCTGATTCCGCAAGCGCAGCGGCGACCTTGAGTGCCAGTGACCGCGACCGGAACTGCACCGGCGAGACGTTGACCGCGATGTGGATATTGCCGGGCCAGCTTGCGGCCTCGAGGCAGGCCTGCTTCAGCACCCATTCGCCGATCTCGCCGATCTGGCCGGTGTCCTCCGCGACCGGGATGAAATCCGCAGGCGAGACCATGCCGCGCTCGGGATGGCGCCAGCGCAAAAGCGCCTCGCAGCCGGTGACGACGTTGGCGGCGAGATCGACCAGCGGCTGATAGTGCACCTCGAACTCGCCGCGCGCGAGCGCCTGGCGCAGATCGAGCTCGAGCTGGCGGCGCTGCCGCGCCTTGGCGTCGTATTCGCTCACGAAGACGCGGAAGGTGCCGCGGCCTTCCGACTTCGCGGCGTACATCGCGAGATCGGCGCGCTTGAGCAGGTCTTCGAGATTGTCGCCGTGGTCCGGCGCGATCGCGATGCCGATGCTGGCATCGGTCGGAATCTCCTGGCCCTTGCAGTTCACCGGCACACGCAGCGTCTTGAGGATCGTATCCGCCAGCGCGGTCAGCTCGGCTTGATCACAGGTGCCGGCCTTGACGATGGCGAATTCGTCGCCGCCGAGCCGCGCGACGAGGTCGTTGCCGCTGACGCAGGCGCGCAGACGGTTCGCGACCTGGCGCAGCAGCTCGTCGCCGACCTCGTGTCCCAGCGAATCGTTGACGCCCTTGAACTCGTCGACGTCGATATAGAGGATCGCGAACGGCTTGCCCTGGGCAAGCTCGGCGACGCGGCGCTCCAGATGGCTGCGCATCAGCACGCGGTTGGGCAGGTCGGTCAGCGCGTCGTAATGCGCCATATGCGCGATGCGTTCGGCGGCGCGGATGCGCTCGGTGACGTCGTCATGGGTGGCGAGCCAGCCGCCGGCGGCACCGGGCTGGTTCTTGATCTCGATCAGGCGGCCGTCACCCGTCTCCACGATCGCACTGTGCGTCTGCTCGACGCTGGCCAGGATACCGTCGCAATAGGCATCGACGTCGCCGTCGAAGGAGCCGGTGTCGTGGCGATGCTGGATCACGTCGCGGAAATAGGCGCCGGGCTTCACGACGTCGGCAGACAGGCGGTACATCTCGATGTAGCGCCGGTTACAGACGATCAGCCGCTCGTCCTGATCGAACATCAAGAGGCCCTGCGTCATCGTGTTCATCGCGGTGTCGAGCCGCTGCTTCTCGAGCGAGAGCCGGCGCGTCACCTGGCGGAAGATCAGGAACAGCGTCAGCACCAGCAGGCCGATCGACAGCACGGCGACGGCGACGAAGAATTTCGTTTGCGTGCGCCAGGTGGCGAGCGTCGCGTCCAGCGATCTGGTCGCGACCACGACCAGCGGTTCGCCGGTCAGGAGGCGCGAGGCGACGATGCGGTCCTTGCCGTCGATCGGGCTCGCGAGCTGGGTCGTGACGAAGGTGCGCTCGAACACCGCCATCTGCTCCGGCGTGCCCTGGCGAAAATTCTGCCCGATCATGGCATCGGCGTGCGGGATGCGCGCGAGCAGCTGGCCGTTCTGGTGATGCATCGCGATCGAGGAATCTTCGCCGAGCCCCGCAGAGGCGAAGAAGGATTCGATCTGCTCCGGTGCGATCGCACGCGAGACGATGCCGAGGAACTCGCCGTGTGGCCCGGAGACACGTCGGGCGAACACGATGGCGGGGCCGTTGCCGAGTCGGCCGGGAACGACCTCGATCTCTTCCTGCGCAATCGGATCGTTCTTGAGCCGCTTGAAATAGCCGCGGTCGGCGACCGAGACGTCGGCGACAGGCCAGCGCCGCGACGAATTGATCAGCAGGCCTTCGGAATCGAACACATTGGCGCCGGCGACGTCGGACCAGCCGCTCGCCTTTCCGCGCAGCGCCTCGTGCATGGCGAGCGTGCTCATCTGGCTGCGGAACAGGTCGGCGGACTCGATGCCATGGCTTTCGAGCTCGGCGATGACGCTCTTCTGGAACACCGCGAAATCCGCGAACTCGCGGTCGTAATGCCGGGTGAGCAGCCGTACTGCGCTTTCAAGGCTGTCGCGGCCGCTCTCGATCGCGTTCTGCCGGAAGCGGTCGACGGTGAGCGCGGTGCCGATGGCGGTCGCAAGCATCAGCACGAAGCCGCCGGCGATCAGCCATGTCAGCGGCGCGCCGCGCCAGCGGCGCAGCAGCGCGCGCATCCGCGCGGTCCATCGAATCGATGTGCCCATCCAGCCCTCCCGTGGGATGCAAGATGCAGCAAAACCGACAAGACCCCGTTACCACAAAGGGTTAGGAAAATATGAATCGGAGTGGAATCAGTGGGTTGGTTCCATCGCGCAGTCCGTAGGGTGGATTAGCGGAGCGTAATCCACCACTTCCGTTGCCGCAGACGCGAACAGTGGTGGTTTACGCCAGCGGACTGCGCTTTGCGCAGTCGCCAGCTAACCCACCCTACAAACGCCTCACCGCCTGATCTCCCACTCCAGCGCTTCCGCGTTCTGCTTGGCGAACATCTTGGGCACGTCGAAGGTTCCGGTCTTGAGGTCGTAGCGGCAGCGCCAGTTGGCCAGTCCCTTCACCGCGACGTTCTTCGGATGCTTGTCCATCTCGCCCGACAGCGAGATCAGCAGGTAGCGGTTGTTGGGCCAGTCGACGCCGAGCCAGCGATAGCCGTCTTCCGTGCCTTTCACGAGATTGGCCGAGATGTGGTAGTCGAGCTTCATCCTCTTCGTGTCGGGCCGGCTGTGGAAATAGGCCCAGGCGAGATCGCTGAGCGAGTTCTTCGTCGCATTGACGAAGGCGCCGTGCTCGAAATGGTAGAGAAAAAGATCCTGCGAGCCCGAACCGGTCTTCTGCATTCGCACCAGCCATTGCGAGTCGCTGGTGAAGCGGAAGCCGGCGCCATAGCCCTGCTCGGGCTTGAGCTCCGTCATCTGATCGCCGCGCCGCGCCCAGACCTGCCATTTGACCTCGAAGAGGTCTTCGCTGTCCTTCATGTACTGCTCGAGCCTGGTGGCGCCGTCGGGCGAGGTGAAGGCGAGATCGGCGTTGTCGGTGAGGATGTAGCCCGGCGGCGGGCCGGAGGCGGCGAGCGCGGGGCCGGCGAAAAGCGTCAAGGCGAGCGCCAGCCATCGGGCCGGGCGGATGAATGCGGTCACGGGAAAATCCTTAAAAAATAGCCGCGGTGCGGCCTCGCTGATTTGACTCGGTAAGGGCCGCGCCGGTTCATCCGCGGCGGCTGGAAACGATGGTCGATCATCCCTTCGAGCGACTTGCTGCCGTAACCAAATCGGCGCAGGCTACGGTCATCGGCTGATTTGCCAACAAGGGTTCGACTTCTGATGATGACCGCAACCAAGGCCCTCATTGCGTTCTGCCTGCTCGCGGTGGTTGGCACCGTTCTCGTGATCGGTCCCGCCGAGCTGCGCCGCCTGTTGCCGGGCGGAGCGGGCACCGAGACCGCTGTCGTCGCCAAGCCCGACGCCAAGCCCGACGCCAAGGCTGAGTCCAAACCTGAGGCCAAGGTCGAGCCCAAAGCCGCAAACAAGGCAGAGCCGAAACCCGAAGAACCGAAGCTCGCCGCCGCACAGCCGGCGCCAGCCCCGGCGCCGAAGCCGGTGGCCGAGGCCCAGAAGCAGGTCACGGCCGCGCTCGCCGATCTCGCGCCGGTCAAGCCGCCGGCGGCCGCAACCGACGCCGGGCCGAGGTTCGATGTTGCCCGCGTCGACGATCACGGCGAGGCGGCGGTGATCGCGGGCCAGGCCGCACCGGGATCAAAGGTCGAGCTGCTGCGCGACGGCCAGCCGCTCCATTCGGTCACGGCCGATGCGTCGGGCCAGTTCGTGATGACGCCGCCGCAGCTTCCCGCCGGCAGCTACGAGCTGACGCTGCGCGCCAGGGCGCCCGATGGCACCGTCACGCAGTCCAGCCGGACCATGCCGGTGACGATCGCGGAAATCGCGCCGCCGCCCGCGCGTCCCGTGCCGGTTGCGAAGCAGGCCCAGAAGGTGGACGACAAGTCGGATGTCGTGGCGTCGCTGCCGTCGGCCGCACCGCGCCTGGCGTCAACGCCTGACGGGCCCGCGGTTCGGCCCAGAATGATGGCGGCACCGAAACCGAGGAGCATGGCACGCGCGCCGGCGGGCACGACGGTCGCATCGGCCTCGCCGGCCGACGCCCTCAGCGCCGCACCGACTGAAGCGGGCGGCAGCCGGGTGATCTCCCGCGGCGACAGCCTGTGGGCGCTCAGCCGGCGCGCCTATGGCGACGGCTCCCGCTATGCGGTGATCTTCAACGCCAACCGCGACAAGATCCACAATCCGAACCTGATCTACCCCGGCCAGACATTCGTGTTGCCGAAGAACACGCAGTGACGCGGCGCACCGGCGCTGCCGATGCGCGCCAGCGACGCTTTGCGCTGTCCACCTCCGGAACATTTGGTTCCCCTGCGCGTCATTGTGGGTGAGACGCAATGCGCGCGTCGTGCGGGAGGAGGGCCAGGCAGTGGCCAAGTCGGCGGTCGGGTCGGGACGCATGGGACTGGCGCTTGCCGGCGCGATTCTCGTCATTGCGGCAGTGCTACTGCCGAATAGCGCGCAGGCACAGTTCGGATTGCGCGGCGGCCCGCTCGGTGTCGCCCGTTTCGCCGTCGGTCACGTGATCGGCCTGTCGCGATTGCGCCATGCCCGCATGGCGGTGCGGGGCGGCCGCTACCGCTCCGCCGCGTTGAGGTCGCAAGATCCTCGTTACGATCCGCGCGGCGCCGAGCGTGGCCAGCCGGCCAATCCCTACATCCTGCGGGCGGCACTCACGGCGCAAGCCGCGCTGTCGGGCTGGCACGGTGGGCGCAGCCCGCAGGGCTGGTGGCGCCACCCCGACGGCAGCTATGGCTGGGCCGGCCCGGTGTTCTGGCCGTTCGCATATGACGATCTCGCAAATGCGGTCATCTTCGCCGATACCACTAGCATCTCGCTTTATGGCTATGGCGACATCTATGCCGCGCTGTTCTCGCCCTATGCGGCAGGCGAGCTTGCCGCCTACACCGTGCCGCAGGGCAGGCGCGCGCGAAAGGTCCCCTCGGTCGAGAGCATTTGCGACGCCAGCGACACCGCCGGCCTGCCCGTCGATCGCATCGCCGCGACTGTGGCACCCAACGAGTTGCAGCGCGCGGCGCTCGACGAGCTCACTGCTGCCTGGAATGCAGCGCGCGACACCATCCGCGCCGCCTGTCCGGCGCAGGCGCCCGCGACCGCATCGGAGCGTCTCGGCCTGATGCGCGAGCGCATCGCGGCCATGATCAAGGCGACGGATGCGATCGAAGCGCCGCTCGCGAAGTTTGCCGGTCTCCTCAGCGACGACCAGAAAGCCAGGCTCAATGCCCTCGCCAACGATCGTCGCGCTGCGCTGGCGTCTCGCCAGCCCAAGGACGCGCAGGCCACTGCTGCTTGCCAGCCGGATTACGATCCCCGCTACGACGAAAAGGCGCAGCGCCAGTATGAGCAGCTCGTGCAGCAGCAATGGCCTGCGGATGACATTGCGTCCACGCTCCGCCTCGACGACACCGCCCGCGCCCGCTTCGAGGTGCTCCAGGACACCACGCTGCGCACCATGGAGACGCTGAGCGCCTGCCCCGCAGAGGCCGCCGCGACCCCGCTGGCCCGCCTCGCGGCCGTGAAGGCACGGCTGGCAACGATGCTGCGAGAGGTGACCGGCGTCACCGATGCGCTCGACGATTTCGAGGCCGATCTCAGCGATGAGCAGAAGGCGGGCTTCGAGGCGATCGGGCCGAAGCGGGGGGCGTGATCACCCGCACGCCCAGTCGAACTTCATGTCCTTGAAGTCGAGCTGCGCGTTGCCGCCGCCGAAATTGTAGCCGCCGAAATATTCCTCGAACTCGACGTAGAACGGGCTCATCTCCGGCACCGCCTGGCAGGGCCGCATGGTGCCGCCGAGATGGTTGTGGGCGTGGTCCTTGCACCAGTCGTGCAGGCGGAAATTGTCGCGGCTCGGTACGCCGCCGACATAGTAGTAATAGGGCTGATAGCCGGTCGGCGGGTTTTCGCGCGTGTACTCGTCCTGCGGGCCCTTGCCGGCATTGGGATCGCTCGCGCGCGGCGATAGCGCGATCGCGCGGGTTTCGGTGAGATCGGCGCGCGGTGCGCCGGCAAACATCTTCTTGGCGTAAGGCGCGGCAGCCTCGTAGAACGCATTGGCACCGCCGACGTCGAGCCAGCGCGGCCGGTCGGCAGTCGCCAGCGCAAGCGGCGCCGGCGGCGTCGCGAACGCGCCGTCGTATTCGGTTCTGGTCAGCAACAGCGCGGCATATTCGTAGTCGAGAATGTCGGTCATGCGCGACAGGCGCGGGTGCGTGGGCCGGGCCATCACGGCCTCGCGGATTTCAGGATCATCAGGCGCGCCGCCGTCATTATGATCGGGCGCGGTGGCGAAGAACGAGACAGCGACGATGTCCTCGCCATGCACGCGATAATCCTCCGGCAGCAGAAGCGTGAAGCCGTGCATCAGCGGATAGCCGGTGACGGGATCGAGCGGCCATTGCTCGCTGCTGATGCCCGGCGGCAGCCCATAAACCCAGCCCTGGTCGCGCGCACGGTCCGCGGGCCGGTCCAGCATCTGCAAATCATACGCGCGCGAAGGCAAGGCAAGCGTCACGGGTCGTCTCCCACGAAATCCGCCTCGCCGTTGAGGCGATGGTTAGTCGCGGGGAGAAGGGATGTGGTTCGTTGGGCGTCGCCGATGAATCGTAGAAGCTGCGCTGCACTCTGAGGTGTCATCGCCCGATTTAATCGGGCGATCCAGTATTCCAGCGACTGCAGTGATTGATCGATAGGCTGCGGCGTACTGGATGCCCCGGTCAAGCCGGGGCATGACGGTGGAGTGTGAGGCGCGTGTCTATGGCGTTAGCCACTTGCGCTCACATCCTCCGCCGTGCCGCCGCGGCATCCACAACGTTCTCCACCTCCTCGCGCCAGCTCAAGATCTCCATCGCCAGCACGGGGTGATTGAAGCCCTTGAGCTGGAGGTCGTCGAGCGCGCGGGCCTCGACCCAGGGCTCGACCATGCCGTAGACGCGGCGGCTGGCCACGATCTGGTTGGGCTTGGCCTCGCTGCAGAGGCGGGAGGCGAGGTTGGTGACGCTGCCGATTGCGGCATATTCCAGCCGCTGCTCGAAGCCGACTTGGCCGAGCGTGGCATAGCCGAGCGCGATGCCGATGCCGAACCCTAGGCTATGCCCGCGGTTGCGCCAGCGCTCGGTCAGCGGGCCGATGGTGTCGCGCATCTCCACCGCCATCTTCACCGCGCGCTGGGTGTGGTCCTCGAACTGGATCGGCGCGTTGAACAGGATCATCACGCCGTCGCCGGCATATTTGTCGAGCGTGCCTTCGTATTTGAAGATCAGCTTGCCGAGCGCGGCGTGATATTCGCGCAGCACGTTCATCGCCTCTTCCGGCTCGGTCGCTTCCGTGAACGCGGTGAAGCCGCGCAGGTCGCAGAACACGACCGTGACCTCGCGGCGCTGGCTGGTGAGCAGCCCCTCGGGGCTGTCGGAGGAGGCGATCAACTGCGCCACCTGCGGCGCCAGAAAACGCTCGAGCTTGCGGATGCGCTCGATCTCGCCGAGCTGGGTCTTGACGCGCTCCTCCAGCGACTTGTTCCAGTCCTTGAGCTGCTCGGTCTGCACGCGCAGCTTGTCGGCCTGGGCGCGCACGGTCTCGTTCGCCGCCTCCAGCGCGTGGCTCTTGTGATCGACCTCGGTGAAGAGACGCGCATTGCGCATCGCCAGCACCGCCTGGTTGGCGAAGGTGCGCATCAATCCGATGAGGCTGCCGGCGAACTCGCCGCCGGCGCGTCGCAGCACCACCAGCGCGCCGAGCGTGCCCTGCTGGTCGACCAGCGGCACCACCAGCACCGAGCGGAAGCCGGCCGCGATCGCGGCGTCGCGCAGCGGCTGCCCGGCCGCATGCTCGAGATCGGCAAGCGCGATCGGCTCGCCGCTTCTGGCGGCATCGCTCAGGATGTTCTCGCCCTCGTCGATGGTGACATGGGCGCCCTCGGCCGATCTGTCGATGCCGCCCGCCTCGACCAGGTTGAAGCGGCGCGCCTCGGCGTCATAGCCGTAGATCAGCACTGCATCGGCATGGGTGATCTCGATCGCGCGCGCGGCGATGGTCGGCAGCACGGCGTTGAGATCGAGCGAGGAGGAGACGGCGCGGCCGACCTCTTCCAGCACCTTGAGCTCGTTGTTCGACTGCGCGAGATCGCGGGTGCGCTCCTCGACCTTGGTCTCCAGGTTTGAATAGGTCTCCTGGAGCTGCGTCGCCATGCGATTGAACTGGCCGGCGAGGTCTTCCAGCTCGTCGGAGGTGTGCACGTCGATGCGATGGCTGAAATCGCCTTCGCCGAGCTTGTGCGCACCGTCGCGCAATGCGGTGATCGGGATGATCATGCGGCGTGCCAGCAGCGTGCCGGCGAGGATCGCGACCATCAGGCCCATGCCGATCAGAAGCGCGACGCGCACCAGCTGGTCGCGGATCGGCGTCAAGGCCTGCGTGGTCGGCTGCTCGAACATCACGTTCCAGCCGAGCTTCGGCACGGTGCTCGCAGCTGTCAGCACCGCATGACCGTTGAAGTCGGTGCCTGACGTCTCGGGCGCGCCGCCGGGCGAAATCGCGGCCGCCACCTGCGGCAGCTTCGACAAATCCTTGCCGACATCGGGACCTCTGGCGGACGTCGCCAGCACGCGGCCGCGCGGGTCGACCACATAGGCGAAGGCGGCCTTGCCGACCTGGGCGTCGGAGAGGAAGTCGGAGAGGAAGCTGAGGTCGATCTCGGCGACGGTGACGCCGGCGTTGAAGCCGGAATGCGCCACCGAGATCGACATGAACGGCGTCCGGTCGGAGAACCAGGCCGGCGCGTAGCTGACGCCGCGCGCGACGGTGTCGGTGAAGCGCATGTCGCGGGAGAGGTCGGCATTGCCGCCGGTCGTGGTCGACTGCCGCGAGACGCGCAGCACCTCGCGGCCCTCGCCGTTGAGCTGGAACAGCTGGCTGACGACCGAGACCTGGTGCAGGAGCGATGCGTAGTCGGCGCGGCGCTTCTCGAGCGTGTCCTGGCTCGCCCGCGTCACCCAGCTGATCTGGCGCTCCAGCTCGGAGATCGACTGTTCGATCCGCCGGGCGGCGCCCTGCGCCTTGTCCTCCAGCCCGCCGGTCAGCTGCGTCTTGGTGGCGCGATAGGAGATCCAGGTCTCCATCGCGCCGTTGACGGCGAGCACGAACACGACGAGGCCGACGAGGGAGACGACGTATTTGGCGAACAGGCCCTCGCGCAGAAACCGTGTCTTGTCGTTCGCCCCAGCCATCCGGATCCTCTCGCGCCATCGACGCTGGCGCTACGGGCCGTGCAGCCCATGGCCTTTCTAGCACAATTTGGGCCGGCGGACGGGTGGACCGCCGGTGTGGTTACCCGTTGTGGACGCGGGGACGGGCCGAAGGGTGGTGAATTGTCGCAGACTGATCCGTTCGGAGGAAGCAGCGGACGGGGAAGGCGATGTAAGCGGATTGGCGTGACATCATCGATTGAAGAGCTGCCGCAGAACGTCATTCATCGGCTGGCTGTCCTGCTGCGCCACCGGCGGCTCCTCCTGGGCGGGGGGCGTGGGCGAGGCCTGCGGTGCCGGGGTCGATGGCGTTGCCGGCAGGCTGCGACTGCGCCCGGTGCCCGTCGCGGTGCTAGTGCCTGTTCCGGCGCCACTGGAAAGCCCCTGCTGGATCAGATTGCCGATCGCCTCGCCCAAGGGGCCGCCGAGCAGATTGTTCTGCCCCGGTTGCTGCGCTTGCGGATTGGTATTGCCGGTTGCATTGCCGCCCGGCGCGGTGGCGCCGCCGAGACCCAGGCTTCCCAAAATATTGCCGAGCCCGGCGCCATCAGGTCCGAACAGGCCCTTGCCCATCTCGCGCAGCTTGGCGTAGGCGGCCTCTGGATTGTCGAGCATGCCGGCCATGTCAGGGTAGATCTTCGGCTGCGACCAGCTGCCCTGGATCATCACGGGGATGCCGAAGCCGACCGGGTCGGAGGTGCGGCCCTGGCCCTCGGTCGTCATCACCAGCTTGGGCTCGACGCGAAAGCCCATCATCTTGGTGTCGAGCGCGATGGTGCCTGCGCCGGTGACGCGCACCAGCGGCCCGATCAGATTGAGATCGGTCGTCACCGCCTGCCCCTTGTCGATGCGGAAGGAGGCCGAGAGCTGCGACAGATCCGTGCTCTGCTCCTGGCTGGGGTCCTGGTTTCCTTGCCAGCCGGACAGCGTGCCGGTCGTCAGCGAGCGGATCATCTGCGCAACATTGATGCCGCGGATGGCGCCGTCCTGGAAATTGACGAAGGCCGTGCCCTGCATGTTGGCCATCAGCGCGCGCTGGCTGGTGCCGGCGCTGCGCAAGGCGAGCTTGGCCTGCAGCTTGCCGTCGATCCGGTCGAATTCGGCGAGCCCCTGGAGCAGCGGCAGCGCGCGCACGCCGACGAGGTCGGAATGCATGGCAAAACTCGGCGCGCCGGTGGTCGCATCCAGGATCACCTCGCCCGAGACCTGCCCGCCATAGGCGCCGAGATTGGCGGTGCCGGCCTTCAGCACGCCGCCGGCGAGCTTTGCGTCGAGCGCCAGCGGCGCGATGCGCGCATCGCCGATCACGGCCTCGCTCGCGGAGATCCTCACTTGCGCATCGACGTAATTGAGCCCGGACACGTCGATCGGCGCATTGCTCCAGGGCTGTCCCGACGCACCATCAGGTGTTTTCGCCAGCGGGATCGCGAGGCGCTGGAAATCGAGATCGACCTTGACCAGCGGCTTGCTCGCGATGTCGACCGAAGCCCAGCCGTTGAAGGCGCCGTCGCCGAGCTTGCCGCTCACGCCGTTGATCATCACGACGTCGCCGTTGAGCCGCATCTCGGCGTGGCCGGTGAGCTGGGACTTCAGCACGTCAGGCATGTCGATGGCGAAATCCACCGGAATGGTCGGCCGCTCGGCCGGCGGCGTCGGCGCCGTCGCCTTGATGTCGAACTTGGTCGGATGATCGCCGACCCGCGCGGTGCCGGTGATGTCGACCTTGCGATCGCGGCCGACGACGGCGTCGGCGTTGATGGCACTGATGCGGCCCTCGACGCGGTCGCGCACGCGCGCGAATGCGACCTCGCCGTCCGTGACCTTGATGCGGTTGATGGTCGCCCCGGCGGTGTCGAGCGCGATCGGCTTCGACGCGGCGCCGGCGTTCGGCAGGCGCTCACGCAGCAGCGGCTGATAGAGCACGGGATGGGTGACGACGAGCTCTCTGATCTCAGGGGTTCCCGACCACACGCTGGAGAGCGACATGTCGGCCTGCACGCTGTCCACCGTCAGACGCGTGATGCCGCTGCGGTCCTTGGGGTCCTGGAGCGTGAGGTCGTTCAGCGTGACGTTCAGCGTCGGCCACAGGCTGATCTTCGTGGTGCCGTCGATCGACAGGCGGTAGCCGGTCGCGCTCTCGACGCGCGAGGCAATCGTCGAGGTCAGGAAGCCCGAGGGGATTCCGACCACGAGCAGAAGCGCGATCACGATGATGATAGCGGCGACCGCGGCGCCGGCGAATTTCACTGCTCTCATGTCGACTTTCCAACGACGGACCAACGGCGCCGAATCCGGCCGCTCACCCGTCCCTTGCGCGTGAGTTTATCCCCGGACGGGAAGCGGCTCCAAGCGGTCAAAAATAGTCAGGGGGTGCTGCAAAGTTATGTGACTTATGACACACTTCTCCGGCGCGGTTTTACGCGATCCTGAAGACGATGGTTCCAAGCGATTTGCCGGTGAAATTGACACGCAAATTCACAAGGACGTTGAAATGAGCAAACAGGCCGAATTTGCGGTCATCCTGAAGATGAACCCGATGTTCGCCGATCTCGGCGCGGACGAGCTCCAGCGGCTGTCCAATCTCTGCCACACCCAGCATCTGGCGAATGGCGAGGTGCTGTTCCAGAAGGGCGATCCCGGGGACGCGCTGTTCGGGGTGCGCCGCGGCCAGGTCCGCATCGAGACCGGCGCCTCCGACGGCAGCCGGCTGACGCTGAATTTCATGGGGCCGGGCGACCTGTTCGGCGAGGTCGCGGTGCTGGACGGCCAGAACCGTACTGCGGATGCGACCGCGGGCGAGGTCAGCGAATTGTTCGTACTGCGGCGCGAAGACTTTCTCGGCTTCCTCGAGCGCGAGCCCAAGGTCGCGATCAAGATCATTGCCCTGCTGTGCCAGCGCATCCGCTGGCAGAGCGAGCGCATGGAAGAATCCATGCTGCAGCCGCTGCCGGTGCGCCTGGCGCGGCGGCTCTGCGCGCTCGCCGCCGATTTCGGCTCCGAGGTGCACATCTCGCAGGAGCAGCTCGGCGTCTTCGTCGGCGCCGCCCGCGAGAGCGTCAACCGCCAGCTCCAGGCCTGGCGCAAGGACGCAATCCTCGATCTCCAGCGCGGCCGGATCCTGCTGCGGAACATGACCAAGCTGACCGCGATCGCGCGGAACGAGTAGGGCGGCCAGGCTGCTTCGCACGTAATGCAACGTCAGTAACTCAGACCGCGGGCACGGGCGGCACATGGCCGCCCATCGTGCGAAGCCTACTCCGCCGCTGGGTGCACGATGTTCTTCGGCGCCGGTCCCGCAGGCGCAGCTCCGTGATGGTCGCCGGTCTCCGCGTCCTCGCTGTGCACGATCAGCCGCTTGCCGAAGCGCCAGATCAGGGCGCCGAGGTCGTCCATCACCATGAACATCGCGGGCACGAACACCAGCGACAGGATAGTCGAGAAGATCAGGCCGCCGATCACGGCGAGCGCCATCGGCGAGCGGAACTCGCCGCCGGCACCGACCGCGAGCGCGCTCGGCATCATGCCGGCGGCCATGGCGATCGTGGTCATCACGATCGGGCGGGCACGCTTCATGCCGGCGTCGATCATGGCCTCCTCACGCGGCTTGCCGTCGCGGATCGCTTCGATCGCGAACTCCACCAGCATGATCGCGTTCTTGGTGACGATGCCCATCAGCATCAGGATGCCGATCCACACCGGTGTCGTAAGCTGCTTGCCGGTGATCAGCAGGGCCGCGATCGCGCCGCCGATCGAGAGCGGCAGCGAGAACAGGATGGTGATCGGCTGCAGGAAGGTGCCGAACAGCAGCACCAGCACCGCATAGACCATCATCAGGCCCGCCGTGATCGCGGTGGCAAAGCCGTCGGATAGCTCGTTCAGGCTTTCGGCGTCGCCCGAGGGTGAGACCTTCACGCTCTTCGGCAAGGTCTTCATCACGGGCAGGTCGTAGATCTTCTTGGTGGCGTCGCCGAGCGCGGCGGAGCCGACGAGGTCGGCCGCGACGGTCGCCTGCCGCTCGCGGTCGTAGCGGTTGATGCTGGTCGGGCCCTGGTCGAGCTTGACGTCGGCGATCACCGAGAGCGGCACGCCGCCCTTCTCGCCGCGCTCGCCGAGCGGCACGCGCAATTGCTCGAGCGTCTTCAGATTGCCGCGCGCGGCGTCCTCGAGCTGCACGCGGATCGGCACCAGGCGGTCGCCGACGTCGAACTTCGCGAGCGCGGGCCCGACGTCGCCGATGGTGGCGACGCGGATGGTCTGCGACAGGCTTTCGGTGGAGACACCGAGGCGTGCGGCGAGATCGGCGCGCGGCTCGATGCGCAGCTCGGGCCGCTCCAGCGTGGTCTCCGAGATCACGTTGGAGATGGTCGGAATCCGCTTCATCTGCGTCGCGAGCTCGCTGGCGACGTTGTTGACGATGTTGGCGTCGACGCCGGTCACGACCAGCGAGATCGCGCGCAGGCCGTTCTCGTCGAGGAACCAGAAACGGATGTCCGGAATGTTCTCCAGCTCCTGGCTGATCGAGAATTCCAGCTCGCGCTGGGTGATGTCGCGATCGGCCTTGGGCGTGTAGTTGATGATCAGGGCGGCGCGCCGGACTTCCTGGGTGCCGGGTGGAACGCGGCCGCCGTCGACGAAGATGCTCTTCACCTCCGGCCGCTTGCGCAGCCGCGCGACGATGTCCTCGGTGACCTTCTCGGTGTAGGCGAGCTGGGTGCCGGGCGGCAGCTCGAGCGCCAGCAGCGAGCGCGCGCTGTCCTGCGCGGGCAGGAAGCCCTGCGGCAGCAGCGTGATGCTCCAGATCGAGGCGGCGAAGATGCCGAAGCCGATCAGCACCGTGATGAAATAGTGCTTCACCGACCAGGCGACGATCCGATGATAGGATCGCAAGATGCGGCCGGGCGGCGGCTCCTCGTGATGGCCATGCTTGAGGAAGTAGGCGGCCAGCACCGGCGTGACGAAGCGCGCGGCGAGCAGCGAGAAGAATACCTGCACCGAGACGGTGATGCCGAACTGCTTGAAGAACTGTCCGGCGATACCCGACATGAAGCTCGCCGGCGCGAAGATCGCGATGATGGTGAGCGAGATCGCGATCACCGCGAGGCCGATCTCGTCGGCCGCTTCCAGCGCGGCACGGTAGGGCGATTTGCCCATGTTCATGTGCCGGACGATGTTCTCGATCTCGACGATGGCGTCGTCGACGAGAATACCCGTCGACAGCGTGATGGCGAGGAAGCTGACGAGGTTCAGCGAGAAGCCGAGCAGGTCCATCGCCCAGAACGCCGGGAAGATCGACAGCGGCAGCGAGATCGCGGCGATGATGGTGGCGCGCAGATCGCGCAGGAACAGCAGCACGATGACGACGGCGAGGATGGCGCCCTCGAACAGGGTGGAGATCGCCGCTTCGTAATTGCCGTTGGTGTATTCGACCGAGGTGTCGATCAGCTTGAGGTCGACGTCGGGATAGGCCGCCTTGAGCGCGTCGATGCGCTTCTGCACGGCAGCGGCGACCTTCACGTCGCTGGCGCCCTTGGAGCGCTTGATGCCGAGCGCGACCACCGGCTCGCCATTGAAGCGGGCGAAGGTGCGGCGGTCGGCGATGGTGTCGGTGACGGTGCCGAGATCGTCGAGCCGCACCTCGCCGCCGCCGAACAGTGGAACCATGGTGCCGGCGAGATCGCTCAGCGTCTTGGCGCCGGCGAGCGTGCGGATCGCCTGGTCGTTCTTGCCGATTTCGGCGCGGCCGCCGGCGACGTCGACATTGGTGCCGCGCAGGCTCTGGCTGACATTGACCGCGGTCAGCCCCATCGCCTGCAGGCGGTCGGGATCGAGCGAGACCAGGATCTCGCGCTCGACACCGCCGATGCGCTCGACCTGGGCGACGCCGCGCACGCCCTGCAGCGCGCGCTTGACCACGTCGTCGACGAAATAGGACAGCTGCTCCGGCGTCTTGCCGGGCGAGATCGCGGCATAGGTGACGATCGGCAGGCCGATCACGTCGACGCGCTGGATCAGCGGCTCGGTGACGTTCTGCGGCAGGTTCGAGCGCACGCGCGTCACCGCGTCCTTGACGTCGTTGAGCGCGCGGTCGGTGTTGGTCTCCAGCGCGAACTGGATGGTGGTCAGCGACAGGCCGTCGGTGATCTGCGAGGTGATGTGCCTGACGCCTTCGACGCCGGAGACCGCGTCTTCGATGGTCTTGGTGACCTGGGATTCAAGCTCGGCGGGCGCCGCGCCGAACTGCGACACCGCGACCGAGATCACGGGAATGTCGGCCGAAGGCAGCCGCGTCACCGCGAGCTTCACGAAGGAGGTCCAGCCGAGCACCAGAAGGATGATCGAAAAGACGACCGACGGCAGCGGATGACGGATCGACCATGCCGAAATATTGAGAGCCATCAGCGTACCCGCGTGCGATCGAGTTCATCGGCGAACATGGTCTTGATCTGGTCGCCGTCATGGAGCGAAGAGCCGGCGTCGGCCACGACGATTTCGCCGACCTCGAGCCCTTCCAGGATTTCCGTCGCGGTGTCGGACGACAGTCCGACCCGCACCTTGCGCGTCTCGACCGTGTTGCCCTTGACGACCTGCACGGTGAGATGGTCGATCGCGGTCTTGGGGACCGCGACGCCGCAGCTTCGCTTGGCGTCGATCGAGGCGCGGGCGAACACGCCGACCTTCAGCGAGGGATTGTTGGTGACGCTGATGCGGACGCGGCCGAGCTGCGTGGTGCGGTCGATCTCGGGCGCGACCAGCCGCACCCGTCCGATCAGATCGGGCGCGTCGTCGCGGCTGATGCGCACGGTCGCGCCGGGGCTGAGCTTGGTCATGTGGACCGCCGGAACCTGAGCGTCGAGCTCGATCTCGTTGTTGACGGCGATGCGGAACATCGGCCCGGCCTGCGGGGACGCGGGCGCGCCGACGATGGTGCGCACCTCGGTGACGAGACCCGGCGCAGGCGCCTTCAGCGAAATGGGGCCTTGCGGTCCCGGACGCTGCGGCTGGCCCGGAATCTGCGGCGGCGCGGTCAGGCGCGCCAGCTCCTGGTTGTCGGTGACCAGAGTACCTTCAGTGACGAAGACGTCGGTGACCCTGGAGCCTTCCTGGTCGGCAACGACCACCGCCTCGCGGCGCGGCACGAAGAAGCCGGTCACCCGGACGAGATCGGAGAAGCAGGCATTGGTCGACTTCGTCACGATGACGAGCGCCGTGCTCGGCGTCTCCTTCGCCTCGGGGCGGCGGCGATGCTCGAACAGATAATAGCCGACGCCGAGGGCCACCACGAAGGCCACGGTTCCGGCTGGCTTGAGGTATTCGGAGAGGTTCATCGCCGGATCATCCTGGCCTGGCTCACGGCCGTCCGCACGAGGCCCATGAAGAGCATTTCCCTGAAATAAAGCAGCGTCCCGCAAGGCTGCGGGACGCGCTTTGGACGCGAGACTTTACACCACATCACGACGGGTCACTGCAAAGGATTACGTCGCGCCTACTTCGAGGCCGTGGTCTTGTTTTCCATGTTGACCACCTGCACGCGGCGGTTGACCTCGGCCATGGGCTGGCTCGGATCCTTCAGCTTGCTCTTGCCATAGCCGACGGTGACGAGGTCGGTCGCCGAGATGCTGTACTTCTCGACCAGGTAGCGCTTGATCGAATCCGCGCGGCGCTCCGACAGGTCCTGGTTGTAGGCCTCGCCGCCGGCGGCGTCGGTGTGGCCGGCGACCACGAAGGTCGAGCCTTTCAGGTCGGGGCTGGTCAGCGCGCGGCCGAGCGCCTGCACCGAGGGCATCGACTTGGCGCTGATATTGGCCGAGTTGTAGTCGAAGGTGATCTCGAGATCGATGTTCGGCTTGTCCTTGGCGACTGAGGCGATCTCCTCGCGCTCGGTCGACGACAGCGAGCGCGTGGAGCGGCCGCGCACGGACTGGATCAGCTTGGTCTCCGCCGCGTTCGGCGCGGGATCGGCCTGCGGGGCCATCGACAGGCCGCGGGTCAGCGGCTTCTTCGCCGGCGGCGCCAGCGCGCGAAGGATCTCGTCCTCGGTGACGTTCTTGCTGTTGCCGTCATCGGCGGAGAAGGCGGGGGCGGCCGGCAGCGACAGTGTCGCGCCGATGGCCAAGATGGACAGGATTGCGGTCAGTCCCTTTGCAGCCAATCTCATAGCTAGTCCCTCCTGCGCAGCGTGCCCGCGCGGTTCCAAAATTCCTGCAATGGGGCCCCCCGGGAAAGGCCGCCTGCGGCATCCGACCGTTAGTCTTCCGTGGGCCGCCAAGGTTCGAGGCATCTGCTGCCTGAACTCAAAAAAATACTAGCGTACTCCGTAGCTTGCGAATTCCTGAACGATGTTCGGATCCATCGCCTTGGCATTGGCAATATCAAGCGCGCCTTCCTGGGCGGAGCCGTTGCGCTGCTTGGCGAGGCCGCGGCCGTAGAGCGAGGAGGTCAGGCGCGGGTTGATCTTCAGGGCCGCATCGAAATCGGCGATCGCGTTCTTGACCGCGCCCGACTTCAGATTGACCAGCCCGCGGCTGTCCAGCGCATCGACGAAGTTCGGCCGCAGCCGCAACGCCTCGTTGCAATCCTTCAGCGCGCCCTGGAGATCGCCGACCACGGTGCGGGTCCAGCACCGGTTGTTCAGCGCCTCGACATCCTTCGAGTTGATCCGGAGCGTGTCGTCGAAATCCTTGATGGCGAGGCTGTAGGCCCCCTTGCTGGCATAGACCTGGCCGCGCCGGTACAGCGCGTTCACATCGTCAGGATTGGCCGCGATCTTGGCCGTCAGGCCCTTGATGGTGGGATCCTCGGCCAAGGCGGCCGCGCTCGGCCCGCTATCCGCGTTCGGCGCGGGCGCGGGGTCGGCCGGTTTCGCCGGCGGTGGTGGCGGGGGCAGGGCCGCCTCGACCTGCGGCTTCGGTGACGGAGCCGGTGCGGGCGGCGGTGGCGGAGGAGGGGCAGGCGCGGCAGCCGTGTCAGCCGGCTTCGCGGGCGCCGGCGGTGACGGCGGGGCGGGTGGTGCCGGCGGCGGGTTGTTGGCGACGACCGGCGGCGCAGGCGGCGGGGCCGTTGTCGTCGTTGTTGTCGGGCGCGACCCGGCGGCGCCCGGAATGAAGGAGAAATCCTCGGCCAGCGAGGAGGAGATCCACGGCACCTGCTCGCCGCGCGAGGCGCGGGTGACGCCCATCTTGGTGCGGTTCAGCGTCTCCTCGGCCATCAGGTCGGGGACGCGGATTTCCTTCAGCAGTTCCTGCACGAACAGGCTGTGGTCGCCGCCGGCGTCCGAGACCACCGAGGCCAGCGCCGCCGAATACATCACCAGCGTGCCGTTCGGCGCGATGACGGGCGTAAGACCCGCCGAGAAGCTGCGGAACCGGCGCTCGAACGGGTTGCGCCTGGAGGCATCGATCAGCGCGATCTTGACGCCGGCGCCGCGCGTGTTGAGCTCGCCGAGCACGGTCTCGAGGCTGAAGCCGTCGCGGCGCACGTCGGATTCGGTCCAGATCTGCGCATCGACCGGCAGCATGTAGCTCTGGCGCGCCGACTGGATGCCGAAGCCGCTGAAGAATACCAGCGCCACCGAGCCCGGCTTGATCTTGCCATAGAGCTTGTCGAAGGCGCGGCGCATGCCGTCGCCGGTCAGGTTCTCGCCGATCTCGACCGAGAAGCCGTCGCGCTTGAGCTCGTCGGCCATGTCGCGCGCATCGTTGAGCGGTTCCTTCAGCGGAGCATCCGCATCCGGATATTTGGCGTTGCCGATGACCAGCGCAAAGCGGTCGCCGGCCGCCAGCGATGGCGCAGTCGGGACGAGCGAAACCAGCAAAGGGAGAAGGAAAAGGAAGCGAATTTTCATAATCAGCGCGGTCCAGCCAAAAAGGCGCCGTTCCAGCTTGCGCCGCGGCGACCTTAACTTACGCTCCAGGCATTATCAAACCGGGGGGAGGGGGCGTCAACCTCTTGGAGATTCGGCATTATCGCGACGATTGAGCGCAATGCAGACGCATGCCGGTAGTGGAATGAACGGGCTGTCATGTTTGGGTTCGACCCGACCTGGTTGGGCATGGCAAGCGGCCATGTTGCAGCAGTCATGTTAGGGGACTCATGTTAGGGGACTCATGGCGACGAAAATGTGATTGGTCTCACATTGCAGCAAGCCTCGGCTGTTTGACCTTTGCGGCGGACGATGGCTTGGTGCGTCCGCACGTTCAGCTCCCCTCACAAAAAAGCAAAGCCAAGAGCCATGGGAAACGTCTACGAAATCTACGCGCTGCGCTATGCGACGATGTCGCCACGCACCCCCAGCATGAACTTCCTGGCGCCCGATCCGCATGACAGCGCGGCGCAGGATCTCGACTATTTCGTCTGGCTGATCCGAGGGTACGGCCGCGATATCCTGGTCGATACCGGCTTCAATGCCGAGGAGGCGAGCGCGCGGGCACGCAAGCTGACGCTCAATCCGGTCGATGCGCTCGAGCGCTTTGGCGTCGCGGCTTCGAGCATCCGCGACGTCATCGTGACGCATCTGCATTACGACCATGCCGGCAATCTCGACCGCTTCCCGAATGCGCGCTTCCATCTGCAGGAGCGCGAGATGGCTTACGCGACGGGGCGCTGCATGTGCAACGGACTGCTGCGACATCCGTTCTCGGTCGAGCACGTCACGCAGATGGTGCGCCATGTCTATGGCGAGCGCGTCACCTTCTATTCGGGCGACGGCGAGGTCGCGCCCGGCGTCACCGTGCACCGTGTCGGCGGCCATTCCGACGGCTTGCAGGTGGTGAAGGTCGAGACCGCGCGCGGGCCCGTGGTGCTCGCATCCGATGCCGCGCATTACTACGCCAATCTCCAGCGACGCAGCCCATTCCCGATCGTCTACAATGTCGGCGACATGGCGCAGGGCTGGGAGACGATCGAGCGCCTCGCCGGCCACCCTGACAGGTTCATTCCCGGCCACGATCCGATCGTGACCGAGATCTATCCGCGCGCCAGCGACAAGGTCGACGCGTGGGCGCTGCACCTGCCGCCGACGCGATCGTTTGCGAAGTGACGGAATCCGGGGCGTGTACTTGTAAGTCCTAAGCGCGGCTAAGATCAGCCGGGCCTGATATCCGCTGCGCTCCTGAAAGCAGCGCGCAAACGAGCATCGCCGGAGGTCCGAGCCGGGCCAGAAGCTGAACATGCGAAATACCGATGATCTACCGGAGCGTGTTCTTCGGGCCGCAGATAACAGGAGATCACATGACGCACTACATTATCTACTTCAACCAGCAATGGGTCGGTGATCACTCCGAAGAGTGGTTTCAGTCCCGTGGGCGGTTGGTCAGGGCAGTCGTAGCGGAGATGAAGGAGGCGGGCGTGCACATCTTCGCCGCGGGAGTAGATGAAGACCTGAGCAAGGCTTTCAGTGCTGACGAGACCAGCGGCGAACTGCACTTCGGCGAAGGTCGGTATTCCAATGTCCCCGAGTATCTCGGTGGCTTCACCGTCGTGAATGTCTCCAATCAGGAGTCCGCAAAGTTTTGGGCCGGCAAGATCGCAACGGCTTGCGGCTGGCCACAAGAGGTCCGACCACTCCATGTATGACGATTGCAGGACATGGGGCCGAACCCGAGCTCGCCTGGCTGCTCGTCGCCCATCTGAGGCTCCTAACTCGCCGCTTGGCCAGGACCTGAAAGCGTCTACGCTTTTTGAGTCAGGCTCTGAGGAGCGCGCTCTTGCGCGCGTCTCGAAGGATGAAGGCCGAGATGCGCCTTTCGACAATGGCGATTGGAACTAGGAAACCTCGGGATGTTCGCGCGTTTAAGGGGCGGGAGCAAGCCGTGGAGGAGAAGCATGCGAACAGCAGTTCTCGCGTTGATCGTAGTTGCCGGAAGCGCAATGACCTACCAAGCAGCGGCCCAGCAGCAAAAGGCCGCCCCCAGTGAGCAAACCAAGGAGGAGATGCGCCGTGATGTAGACCAAGGGCTCAAGGATGGCGAGCCCAACGAGCAGATGCAGCGTGATGCTGACAAAGGGATCAAGACCCGCAACTCCGGAGAGTCCGGATACGTGGCCGATCAAGGCAAGCCAGGCGCTTCTGCGCATCCTCCCGGCCGACCGGGAAGTGAGCAGACCACCGGTTCGGGTGGCCAGACCAGCACTCCGAAATAGAACCCTTAATAGAGCCCTTGGCGATGCGCTCCAAAGCATGATCCGGAAAGAGTGCGAAGCGGTTTTCCGGAAAGATCATGCGTAAACAGCAACCCCAAGCGCGATGACGATTCATCCCAATCTCACCGCGCTTCAGGTCGGTGATGAGTTGCGTGGCGTCCAGAAGTTAGACTTACTTGCGTGGCTCGGTCACCACCTTGGTTGATCCGTCCGGCGCTGCCTGCATTCCCGGTGGGCTTTGACCTTGCGGGCTTTCCGGCGGCGCGCCACCCGATTTCGTGTCCAGCGGTCCGGTCCAACCTTGTGGCTGCAATTGACCTTTTTCTTCCGGTGCCGAGCGTCCAGTTGTCATGTCCTTGGGATCGGTCTGTGCTGTCGCAAATCCGCACGACAACGCCCAGCCAACCGCCGTTATCAGAATGATCCGCATTGTGAGACTCCGCTTGGCTGATCGAACCAACAGGCTGGTCCCGCTTCGGTTCCGAATCAAACTCCCCGCAAACGATGTCCGCTTCCGGTCAAAACCCGCAATGCTCCGATAAAGCCTAAGACTCCTGCTCAACCCCCAAGAAGCCGACATCGGGACCTTGCGAGCCCACGCCATAATACGCCTGCTTCGCGTCGGCCTCTTCGCTGGTCTGAATCAGGTCGAGACTTGCTTCGATCTTGGCGAGCAGGGTCGAGAGCTGCTTGCGCTCCTGCGCGGAGAGGCAGGCGAGGATCTCGTCCTCACGCCGCAGTTATTGCGGGAACAGCTCCTCGTACAGCGCGCGGCGCTTCTTCGCCTCTGAGACGGGCGGCTGGCGTGGTGTCAACGAGCGCCGGCAGGATTCCTGCAAGCGACGATATCGCGGGGAGATTTTCGAGCCGCTACCTCCGGCGGAGAGAATACCGCCAAATATCCTCCGTCACCTGCGAGCTTATATGTGGCGACCTCGCGATAGCCGACGGCGGTCAATTCGCAGCGCAAGAGTTCAATCGGCGTGCCATGCTTCGACGTCGGAAGCTCGAGATCGACAATTCCGACCCGCGCACCCTGCTTCAGGGCGGGCGCGAGGTTGTAGAGGAAGGCATAGGGTTGGGCTATCTCGTGATACATGTGCACGAGGATTGCGGCATCCAGCGAGGAAGCGGGCAGACGCGGATCGTGTGGTTCGCCGAGCGCGAATTGCACGTTCGTCAACTTCAGAAGCTCTGTTCGCCTGGCGAGTTCGATGAGGTAGTCCCGCGTGACGTCCTCGGCAACGACAGAGCCGGCGGGTCCGACGAGGCGGGAGAGCCTGACCGTGTGGTAGCCATCGCCTGCTCCAATGTCGCCGACTGTCATGCCTGGTTTCAGTTCAAGAGCATTTGCGATTTGACCGGACTCATTGAGGGCGTCGCGGCGCTCTTCGGCGGCGCGGCGTGGGCTGACGATCCGTGCAACAGGGCGCTGCGGTGAGGGAAACTCGTTTGTCGCGACTCCGGGGGGAGCCAGATAACCTATGTCAGCGGCGCATGCGCGAGTTGCGGCAAACGCCACAAGGAGCATCGCTATATAAGCCAGTGCCGTCACGGGCCTACCAAGCTCTCTCAACCGGACTCCCAAACGCCGACGTTCGCGCCTCTATGAGTCCCTAATACGCCTGCTTCGCGTCGGCCTCTTCGCTGGTCTGGATCAGATCGAGACTCGCTTCGATCTTGCCGAGCAGGGCCGCAAGCTGCTTGCGCTCCTGTGCGGAGAGGCACGCCAAAATCTCGTCCTCACGCCGCAGCAATTGCGGGAACAGTTCTTCATAGAGCGCGCGGCCCTTCTTCGTCAGCTGCAGGCGGAATTCGCGGCGGTCGGCTTCGTTCTCGACGCGCTCGATCAGTTGCTCATTGAGCAGCGTGGTGACCGCGCGGCTGATGGTGGATTTGTGCGTGCGGGTGCATTGCGAGATGTACTGCGCGCTGCAGGCATCAACGCGGAATCCGAGCGTGGCGATGACGCGCCAGGCCGGAATGTCGAGGCCGTGGCGCTCCTGATATTCGACCGACAGCGCGGAACTCACTTCCGCCGCAAGTCGGTTGAGCCGGAACGGCACGAACTTGAATAGATCGAGCCGTGCCTTCGGCCGCGGCGAGGCTTCGCCGGGGTCGCGTGTCTTCAGCGCGATGTCGCTGGATGTCCTCGCCAAGGAGAGCGCTCCGATTTCCAGTTGACGGCCGGCCGGCTCCGGTCCAAAATAGTTGCACGTGAGACTATCTAGCAGATCAGTCCTGTTCTGACCAGAGCCGAGGTTAGTGTATGGCGCCGGCCAATACGCATCAGGCCAAAACCCAGTTCGGCTATCGCCGTCATCCCGATCAGGACCGCCCCGGGCCAAGCCCCGCGGAGCATCCGGTCGTGATCGTCGGCGCCGGCCCGGTCGGGCTGTCGCTGGCGATCGATCTCGCCCAGCGCGGCCAGCGTGTCGTCCTCTTGGATGACGCCGACCGTATCGGCGAAGGCTCGCGCGCGATCTGCTTCTCGAAGCGCTCGCTGGAATATTGGGACCGGCTCGGCGTCGGCGACCGCATGGTCGACAAGGGCGTGGTGTGGAGCGTCGGGCGGATCTTTCACGGCGAATCCCAGCTCTACCAGTTCAACCTGCTGCCGGAAGACGGCCACAAGCGGCCGGCCTTCATCAACCTCCAGCAATATTACGCCGAGGCCTATCTGGTCGATCGCATCAACGATCTGCCCGGGATCGATCTGCGCTGGCGCAACAAGGTGACGGCGCTCGAGCAGCGTAACGATTCCGCGCTGCTGACGATCGAAACGCCCGAGGGCGCCTATCGCCTCAATGCGCAATATGTCATTGCCTGCGATGGGGCGCGGTCCTCGTTGCGGCAGATGGTCGGTGCGGAATTCGCCGGCCAGGTGTTCGAGGACCAGTTCCTGATCGCCGACGTCAAGATGACCGCGGAATTTCCGACCGAGCGCTGGTTCTGGTTTGATCCGCCGTTCCATGCCGGACGTTCGGCGCTGCTGCACCGGCAGCCCGACGATGTCTGGCGCATCGATCTCCAGCTCAACCGCTATGCCGATCCGGTTCTCGAGAAGAAGCCGGAAAACGTGCGGCCGCGGATCGCGCGCATGCTTGGCCACGACAAGTTCGAGTTCGAGTGGATCTCGCTCTACAAATTCCAGTGCCGGCGGATGGACCGCTTTATCCATGGCCGCGTGATCTTCGCCGGCGATTCCGCGCATCAGGTCTCGCCCTTCGGTGCGCGCGGGGCGAACTCGGGACTCGAAGACGCCGAAAATCTCTCCTGGAAGCTTGATCGCGTGCTGCGGGGCAAATCGCCCGCGAGCCTGCTGGAGAGCTACCACGTCGAACGCAGCATGGCGGCGGACGAGAACATCCGCGAATCGACGCGCTCGACCGATTTCATGGCGCCGAACTCGCATCAGGAGGCGCGGTTGCGCAAGGCGGTGCTGTCGCTGGCCAAGGAGACCGAGTTCGGCAAGCGCATGGTCAATGGCGGCCGGCTCTCGGTGCCTTGCAGCTATGATACGCCGCTGTCGTCACCCGACGCCGATGCGTGGACAGGTGGTCCTCGTCCCGGCTGTTCCATGCTCGATGCGCCCATTGCAGAGCGCAGCTATCTCACGGATGCCTTCCGCAAAGGTGGAACGGACTTCACCTTGCTGTCGTTCAGCAATGGCGCGGCGTTCGATGCGTCCGACGGCGTCAAAAATATCCGCATCGGCGGAGAGGGCGGACTTGGCGATCCCTCGGGTCTCGTCGCAAAGCGCTACGACGCCGAGTCGGGCGCTGCCTATCTGCTCAGGCCCGATGGCTATGTTGCGGCGCGCTTCCGGCATCCGACGCGCGAAGCGATTGCGGCAGCGCTGTCGCGTGCCGCAGGCTTGAATTGAGGTTTCGCATGCCGCTTTCCACCAGCTCGAACTTCGCTCGCCCGGACGACGCCTTCCGCGCCATCGTCGAGGCGCATCGCGGCCTCACCGAGGAGCAGAGCGCCGATTTCGACGCGGCGCTGGTGCTGATCCTCGCCAACCATATCGGCGACCTCGACGTGCTGCGCGAGGCGATCGGGCTCGCCGTGCGCCGGATGATCGACGGTCAGCAGCAGCAACAGCAACAACAATAACCTCGTAAGGATGAATTGATGGCGAAGAACTTCGCATCCACCGGCGATCTCTCCGAGAAGACAATCACCTTCTCCGAGATCGGCACCGATCTCTATGCCTTCACCGCCGAGGGCGACCCGAACACGGCCGTGATCGTCGGCGACGACGGCTGCCTCGTGTTCGACGCGCAGGCAACGCCCGCGATGGCGAACAAGGTGATCGAGCGCGTGCGCGCGGTCACCGACAAGCCGATCAAATATGTCGTGCTGTCGCACTATCACGCCGTCCGCGTGCTCGGCGCCTCCGCCTACAAGGCGCAAGGCATCGTCGCCTCGCAGGAGACCTATCGTCTCATCAAGGAGCGCGGCAAGCAGGATTGGGATTCCGAATACGGCCGCTTCCCGCGCCTGTTCCAGGATGTCCAAAGCATTCCCGGACTGACCTGGCCGACGCTCACCTTCGAAGGCGAGATGTCGATCTATCTGGGAAAACGCGAGGTGCGGCTGATGCAGCTTGGCGCGGGCCACACCTCGGGCGATATCGTCGCCTGGGTGCCGGATGCCGAGGTGATGTTCTCCGGCGACCTCATCGAATATCACTCGGCCTGCTATTGCGGCGATGCGCATTTGCGCGAATGGCCGCTGACGCTGAACGAGATCCGTAACTTCAATCCCAAGGCGATCGCGCCGGGTCGCGGCGATGCGCTGAAGGGCACGGCCACCGTGCGCGAGGCCATCGCGATGACGCGCGACTTCGTCACCTCGCTCTATGGCGCCGCCGAAATCTCGGTCGCGAAGGGCCGCACGCTGAAGGAATCGATGGCGGCGACACGTGAGGTGATGGATCCGAAATTCCACAGCTTCGCCATCTACGAGCACTGCCTGCCGTTCAACGTGTCGCGCGCCTATGACGAAGCGTCCGGAATCGATGACCCCGTGATCTGGACCGACAAGCGCGACCAGGAAATGTGGGCCGCCTTGCAAGGAGGAGGATAGTCATGAACATCAATACCTCGCCTGACCAGATCGTCCGCAGCTCGGCCCAGGTGACGCCGGGCTACATGTCCGGCTTCGGCAACAGTTTTGAGACCGAGGCGCTGCCGGGCGCGCTGCCGATCGGGCGCAACTCGCCGCAGCGCTGCGCCTATGGCCTCTATGCCGAGCAATTGTCCGGCTCGCCCTTCACCGCGCCGCGCGGCACCAATGAGCGCTCCTGGCTCTATCGCATCCGGCCCTCGGTGAAGCACTCCGGCCGGTTCGAGAAGGTCGATGCCGGGCTGTGGCGCTCGGCGCCGTGCCACGAATACGATTTGCCGATCGCGCAGCTGCGCTGGGACCCGACGCCGTTGCCGAAGGAGGACGTGACCTTCGTGCAGGGCGTGCAGACCATGACGACGGCCGGTGATGTCAACACGCAAGCCGGCATGGCCGCGCATGTCTACCTCATCACCAAGTCGATGGTGGACCAGCATTTCTACAATGCCGACGGCGAGCTGATGTTCGTGCTCCAGCAGGGCAATCTTCGCATCGTCACCGAGTTCGGCCGCATCGATGCCGAGCCCGGCGAGATCGTTGTGATCCCGCGCGGCGTCAAGTTCCGGGTCGAGATTCCGAACGGTCCGGCGCGCGGCTATCTCTGCGAAAACTACGGCGGCGCATTTACTCTGCCGGAGCGCGGCCCGATCGGCGCCAATTGCCTCGCCAATGCGCGCGACTTCCTCACACCGGTCGCGAACTACGAGGACAAGGATACGCCGACCGAGCTGTTCGTGAAATGGGGTGGCTCGCTGTTCAAGACGACCTTGCCGCATTCGCCGATCGACGTCGTCGCCTGGCACGGCAATTACGCGCCCTACAGATACGATCTGCGCACCTTCTCACCCGTCGGCGCGATCGGCTTCGATCATCCCGATCCCTCGATCTTCACGGTGCTGACCTCGCCGTCGGAGACCGCAGGCACCGCGAATATCGACTTCGTCATCTTCCCCGAGCGCTGGATGGTCGCCGACAATACCTTCCGTCCGCCGTGGTACCACATGAACATCATGAGCGAGTTCATGGGCCTGATCTACGGCGTCTACGACGCCAAGCCGCAAGGCTTCGTGCCTGGTGGCATCTCCTTGCACAATTGCATGCTGCCGCACGGCCCGGACCGCGACGCCTTCGAGCACGCCAGCAACGGCGAGCTGAAGCCGGTGAAGCTGACCGGCACCATGGCCTTCATGTTCGAAACCCGCTACCCGCAGCGCGTCACCGCGCACGCCGCGAAGTCCTCGACGCTGCAGGACGATTACGCCGATTGCTGGAAGGGCCTCGAGAAGCGCTTCGATCCGAGCAAGCCGTAGTCTTGCTTACCCTCCCCTGGAGGGGGAGGGTCGCTACGCATGCGGCGAAGCGGAATGCGTAGCGGGGTGGGGTGACGGTCTCTCTGCAAGGAACACTGCCCGTGTTGAGAGATCACCCCACCCCGTCTCAATTTCGCTGCGCTCGATATGAGCCGACCCTCCCCCTCCAGGGGAGGGTGACACCGTCACCGCTGCGCCACGGGAAACCAATGCCCCACCCCAACGACCCCAGCCTCCGCTCCTTCATCGAAGTCGATCCCGCCTCCGACTTCCCGATCCAGAACCTGCCTTACGGCGTGTTCTCGACAGTGGCCAATCCGACGCCGCGGGTGGGTGTCGCGATCGGCAATTATGTGCTCGATCTCTGGGAGCTGGAGCAGGACTCGCGGCTCGATGTCGGCCCGCTCGGCGTGTTCTCCGGCGCCTCGCTCAATCCCTTCATGGCGCTCGGACCAAAAGTCTGGACGAAGACGCGGGCTCGCATCAGCGAGCTCCTGCGCGCGGATCATCCGGAGCTGCGCGACAACGAAGAGCTGCGCAAGCAGACACTGGTGCCGATGCGCGATGCAAAACTGCATCTGCCGTTCGCGGTTTCCGGCTATACCGATTTCTATTCCTCGAAGGAGCACGCCACCAATGTCGGCGTGATGTTCCGCGGCAAGGACAACGCGCTGCAGCCGAACTGGCTGCACATGCCGATCGCCTATAACGGCCGCGCCTCCACCGTCGTGGTCTCCGGCACCAAGGTGAAGCGGCCGCGCGGGCAACTGAAGCCGCCGAATGTGGAGCTGCCGAGCTTTGGTCCGTGCAAGCGGCTCGATTTCGAGCTGGAGATGGGCGCCGTCATCGGTCAGCCCTCAGCCATGGGCGGCATGCTCACCGAGAGCCAGGCCGAGGAGATGATCTTCGGCTTCGTGCTGCTCAACGACTGGAGCGCGCGCGACATCCAGCAATGGGAATATGTGCCGCTCGGCCCGTTCCTGGCAAAAGCGTTCGCGACCTCGATCAGCCCGTGGGTGGTGACGCGCGAGGCGCTGGAGCCGTTCCGCCTGAAGGGGCCGGAGCAGCAGCCGGTGCCGCTCGATTATCTCAAGCAGGGCAAGCCGCAGAACTACGATGTCGAGCTCGACGTGTCCTTGCGCGCTGCGGGTGCCAATGCGCCCGCCGGCATCAGCCGCACCAATTTCAAATACATGTACTGGTCCTCGGTGCAGCAATTGATGCACCACGCCTCGAGCGGCTGCGCCATGAATGTCGGCGATCTCTTAGGGAGCGGCACCATCTCCGGCCCGGAGAAGAACCAGCGCGGCAGTCTGCTCGAAATCAGCTGGAACGGCACCGAGCCGGTCGAACTGCCCGGCGGCGCCAAGCGCTCGTTCCTGGAAGACGGCGACAGCCTTGTCATGCGCGGCTGGTGCCAGGGCAACGGCTATCGCGTCGGATTCGGCGAGGTCGAGGGGACGATTTTGGCAGCGGAGTAGCCGCGCGTTCGGGCTTCGTAGGGTGGGTTAGCGTTAGCGTAACCCACCTCTTTGGCGTCCGCGGCAGCAGAAGTGGTGGGTTACGCTGCGTAACCCACCCTACGAGTTCACCGCCTCTCCGGCGGCACGTCGCGCACCCGCGCGCAATGCGCCGCGACGTCCTCGACGCTGTACTTCAGATGTACCCGCTTGTCAGATGGCACCTGCCTGGTCGTGCACACGCCCGGCCGCCATTCCTGCGTCGGTCTGATCGGACGCGGGGCAAAGCCGCCGCCGCAGTTCGGGCAGACGTTGAAGAGCTTCGTCTCGACGCAGTCCGCACAGAACGTGCATTCGTACGAACAGATCCGCGCATTCGGCGCGTCAGGCGGCAGATCGCAATCGCAATATTCGCAGTTCGGTCGCAGCTGGAGGGCCATGACAAGAGTCTCCCGATTGGCCTGGATCATCGCAGACGGCGCGTGCAGCGCGAAGGCCGTAGTTCCCTCGATTTCAGCCAGCCTTCAAATCCCTCAGCGGCAGCTTCGCGCTTTCCTTCAACCGGTCGAGCACGATCGAGGAGCGCACATGCGCCACGCTCTGGTGCGGCATCAGGACGTCGTTGACGAGGTTGGAGAGGCCCTTGAGATCGCGCAGCACGGCTTTGAGCACGTAATCGGCATCGCCCGTCAGCGAATAGGCCTCCTGGATCTCGTCGATCCGGTTCACCAGTGCACGAAAACGCTTGGAATTGTCCGGCGAGTGCGTCGCAAGTCCCACCTGGATGAAGGCGATCACGCCGAAGCCGAGTGCCTCGCTGGAAAGATCGGCGTGATAGCCCGATATCACCTTCTCCTCCTCCAGCCGCATCCGCCGCCGCGAGCATTGCGAGGCCGAAAGTCCTGCGAGATCGGCCAGCTCCTGGTTGGTGAGGCGGCCGTCGTCCTGCAGCGCGGTTAGGATCTTGAGGTCGAAAGCGTCCACGGATATCATGCGTGTTTTGTCCATTCTATGCACGGATCATGCATACAATAGCCAAATCGCGTCCCGTTTGCACGCTCCTTGCGCGTCCGATGAAGGATAGTTCCTCCCAGCAGCCATTTGGGAGAGCAGCATGGGTCCGTTTCCGCACGATGCACCGCCGGCCACGATCAGCGCCGACAATCCGATGGGCACCGACGGCTTCGAGTTCGTCGAATATGCGCATCCCAATCCGGGCGAGCTGCACGCGCTGTTCAAGCTGATGGGCTATGCGCCCGTCGCGCGCCACAGAACGAAGAAGATCACGGTCTACCGCCAGGGCGACATCAACTATCTCGTCAACGAGGAGCCCGGCACCCACGGTTTCGAGTTCGTCGCCGCGCACGGCCCCTGCGCGCCGTCGATGGCATTCCGCGTCGTCGATGCGAAGGCGGCCTATGACCGCGCGATTTCGCTCGGCGCCGAGCCCGCCGATGTATCATCGGCGCAGAAGACGCTCGACGTGCCCGCGATCAAGGGCATCGGCGGCAGCCTGCTTTATCTGGTCGATCGCTACGGCGCGAAGGGCTCGGCCTATGATGCCGAGTTCGAATGGTTAGGGGCGCGCGATCCGCGCCCCGCGGGTGCCGGCCTGTTCTATCTCGACCATCTCACCCACAACGTCCATCGCGGCCGCATGGATGTCTGGGCCGGCTTCTATGAGAAGCTGTTCAACTTCCGCCAGATCCGCTTCTTCGACATCGAGGGCCGCGCCTCCGGCCTGTTCTCGCGCGCGCTGACCAGCCCGGACGGCAAGATCCGGATTCCGATCAACGAGGACGCCGGCGATTCCGGCCAGATCGAGGAATATCTCAAGACCTATCGCGGCGAGGGCATCCAGCACATCGCCTGCGGCTGCCGCGAGATCCACGGCACGATCGAAGGCCTGCGCGCGGCCGGCCTGCCTTTCATGCCGTCACCGCCGGAGACCTATTTCGAGAAGATCGATGCGCGGCTGCCCAAGCATGGTGAAGACGTTGCGCGGCTCCAGAAGAACGGCATCCTGATCGACGGCGAAGGCGTGGTCGACGGCGGCCAGACCAAGGTGCTGCTGCAGATCTTCTCGGCCAACGCGATCGGCCCGATCTTCTTCGAGTTCATCCAGCGCAAGGGCGATGACGGCTTTGGCGAGGGCAATTTCAAGGCCCTGTTCGAATCGATCGAGGAAGACCAGATCCGGCGCGGGGTGCTGAAGGTGGGGAACGCGGCGTAAGGTCTTAGCCTCACGCACACTGCCGTAGGGTGGGCAAAGCGAAGCGTGCCCACGACTTCTTTGTCTCTCACGGAGAAATGGTGGGCACGGCGCTTCGCGCCTTTGCCCACCCTACGAGATCTTTGCCGGGGCTGGATTTATCGCTTCCACGCCTTCGTCACCGCGGTGATCTCCGCCGCCTCCGGCTCGCGCACCGCGGACGGCGTGCGTGAGAATCGCGGCGCCGGCGCCGGCTGTTTCACGCCGTGGCGCTCGACGAAGACGTTGCGGGCGACCATGTGCGGATGCTCCGTCGCTTCCGACATGGTCAGCACCGGCGCGAAGCAGATGTCGGTGCCTTCCATGATCTTGCACCAGTCCTCGCGCGTCTTGCTCTTGAACACGGCCTTCAGCTTTTCCTTCAGCGCCGGCCAGGCCTTGGGATTCATCTGCGCGTCGAAATCCGCGTCCGTCAGGCCCGCGTGCTCGCGCAGCAGCGCGTAGAACTGCGGCTCGATCGAGCCGATCGAGACGAAATGGCCGCAGGCACATTCATAGACGCCGTAGAAATGCGCGCCGCCGTCGAGGAAGTTCTGGTTGCGACCCTCGGTCCAGCGGCCGAGCGTGGTCATGTCGAAGAAGAACGACATCAGCGAGGCCGCGCCGTCGCACATCGCGGCATCGACCACCTGCCCCTTGCCGGACCTCGAGGCTTCCAGCAGCGCTGCGAGCACGCCGACGACGAGATAGAGCGCGCCGCCGCCGAAATCGCCGACCAGGTTGAGCGGCGGCACCGGTGCTTCCTTCGTGCCGATCGCGGCGAGCGCGCCGGTGATGGAGATGTAGTTGATGTCGTGACCGGCGGCGTTGGCGAGCGGGCCTTCCTGGCCCCAGCCGGTCATGCGGCCGTAGACGAGTTTTGGATTGCGCGCGAGCACGACGTCCGGCCCGAGGCCGAGCCGCTCCATCACGCCGGGGCGAAAACCCTCGACCAGCGCGTCGGCGCTGGCGAGCAGATCGAGCACCTCTGCGATCGCTGTCTTGTCCTTGAGATCGAGCTCGATCACCTTGCGGCCGCGGCCTGCCACCGACTTCATGCTCTTCTTCGCGCCGACGCGGTCGAGCGTGACGACGTCGGCGCCCATGTCGGCCAGCATCATGCAGGCGAACGGGCCGGGTCCGATGCCGGCGAATTCGACGACGCGGAAGCCCGAGAGCGGGCCGGCGGTGCGGATGGAGGAGTTTTGGGAGGGTTTATCGAGCACGTTGTTGTTTCCTCGGGTCGCGGGCAGGTGCCGGTGATCCGGCAAACGCCTCACGTTGCTCTTGGGGGCGAGTTAATCGGCTGATTAACTTTTCCCGCCTTCCCGCCAGCGAGGCAAGCGGTTTTCATGCCGCATGGGCAAAATAAAACGGCGCGCACCGAAGTGCGCGCCGCGGAAAATTTGCGTCGAGGCGCTGGCGCGGGATTGTCAGCCCGCAGCAGCCACCGCGCGCTGCGCCATCACCTTGACGAGGTTGGCGCGGTACTCGGCGGTGCCGTGGATGTCCGCCAGCAATCCGCTCGCGGGAATGCTGATGCTGTCGAGTGCGGACGGGGACCAGTTCGCCTTCAGCGCAGCTTCGATGGCGCCAACCCGCATCACCCCGCTCTGCGACGCCCCGGTCGCGGCGACGCGGATCTCGCCGGATTTCGTCTGCGCGACGAACACCGCGGTGAGCGCGAAGCGCGAAGCGGGATGCCGCATCTTGGCATAGCCCGCCTTCGCCGGAACCGGGAACGAGACGGCAGTGATGATCTCGCCGTCTTCGAGCGCCGTGGTGAACAGGCCCTTGAAGAAATCGCCGGCCGCGATCGACCGCTTGTTGGTCTTCACGGTGGCGTCGAGCGCGAGCAGCGCGGCCGGATAGTCCGCGGCGGGATCGTTGTTGGCGATCGAGCCGCCGATCGTGCCGCGATAGCGCACGGCGGGATCGCCGATCAGCGACGCCAGATAGGCGAGCGCGGGAATCGCCTTCTTCGCGGTGTCGCTGGTCGCCACATCGTAATGCGGCGTGGCGGCCTTGATCGTCAGCGTGTCGCCGGAGGCCTCGACGCCGATCATGTCCTTGATCTTGCCAAGGTCGATGACGTCAGAGGGTCCTGCGAGGCGCTGCTTCATCACCGGAAGCAGCGTCTGGCCGCCGGCAAGGAATTTGGCCTCGCTGCTCTTGCCGAACAGGCTGGCGGCCTCGTCCACGGAGGAGGCGCGATGATATGTGGTCTGGTACATGTTCGTTCCTCCCTCTCAAGCCGCGTTGATCGTACGCCACACCCGATCCGGGGTTGCGGGCATTTCCAGATTGTTCTTGCCGATCGCATCCGTGATCGCGTTGATCACGGCCGCTGACGCCCCGATCGCGCCGGCCTCACCGCAACCCTTGATGCCCAGAGGATTGCCCGGGCACAGCGTCGTGGTGTGGGAGAGGTTGAACGAGGGCACATCGTCGGCGCGCGGCATGGCGTAGTCCATGAACGAGGCCGTGACCGGTTGGCCGTTGGCATCGTAGATCGCGTGCTCGAGCAACGCCTGTCCGATGCCTTGAACCAGGCCGCCATGGACCTGGCCCTCGACGATCATCGGGTTGATCAGCCGGCCGAAATCGTCGGCCGCAACGAAGTTGACGAAGGAGGTCTTGCCCGTCCCAGCGTCGACCTCGAGCTCGCAGATATAGGTGCCGGCCGGGAAGGTGAAGTTGGTGGGATCGTAGAAGGCGCTCTCCTTCAGGCCCGGCTCCATCCCGTCAGGCAGATTGTGCGCGGTGTAGGCCGCGAGTGCGACCATCGGGAAAGCGATGGCCTTGTCGGTGCCGGTCACCTTGAACTCGCCGTTCTCGATGACGATGTCGGCTTCCGACGCCTCCAGCGCATGCGCGGCGATCTTCCTGGCCTTGGACTCGACCTTCTCCATCGCCTTGAGGATCGCGGTGAGGCCGACGGCCGCCGAGCGCGAGCCGTAGGTGCCCATGCCGAACTGCACCTTGTCGGTGTCGCCATGGACGATCGAGACTTGGCTGATGGGAACGCCGAGGCGGTCGGCGACGAGCTGACAGAACGTCGTCTCGTGGCCCTGGCCGTGGCTGTGCGATCCGGTGAGGATCTCGATGGTTCCGACCGGGTTGACCCGCACTTCCGCGGACTCCCACAGGCCGACGCCGGCACCTAAGCTGCCGACGGCCTTCGACGGCGCGATGCCGCAGGCCTCGATGTAGCAGGACACGCCGATGCCGCGCAGCTTGCCCTGTGACTTCGCCTGCGCCTTGCGGGCTGCGAAGCCGGCATAGTCGATCGCCTTCATCGCGGCATCGAGCGAGGCATTAAAGTCGCCGGTGTCATAGGCCATGATCACGGGCGTCTGGTGCGGGAACTGGGTGATGAAGTTGGTCCGGCGCAGCTGGGCCGGATCGACCTTGAGCTGCCGCGCCGCCGTCTCCATCAGGCGTTCAATGAGGTAGCTCGCCTCGGGACGGCCCGCGCCACGATAGGCGTCGACCGGTGTGGTGTTGGTGTAGACGCCGATCACCTCGGCATGGATCGCCGGGATATTGTACTGGCCCGACAGCAGCGTCGCGTAGAGATAGGTCGGCACTGACGAGGAGAACAGCGACATGTAGGCGCCGAAATTGGCGTAGGTCTTCACCTTCAGGCCGATGATCTTGTTGCTGGCGTCGAACGCCATCTCGGCATGGGTGACATGGTCGCGGCCATGCGCGTCGGTGAGGAACGCCTCGGTGCGGTCGCCGGTCCATTTCACCGGGCGGCCGACCTTCTTGGAGGCCCACAGCGCCACCATCTCCTCGGGGTAGATGAAGATCTTCGAGCCGAAGCCGCCGCCGACGTCGGGCGCGATCACGCGCAGCTTGTGCTCGGGCGCGATGTTGTAGAACGCCGACAGCACGAGCCGGGCGACGTGCGGGTTCTGCGACGTCGTGTAGAGCGTGAAATGCTCTTCCGCCGCGTCATAGTCGGCGATCGCCGCGCGCGGCTCCATCGCGTTGGGGGCGAGGCGGTTGTTGGTGACGTCGAGCTTCACGACATTGGCTGCCTTCGAGAAGGCGGCGCTCACCGCGCCCTCGTCGCCGATCACCCAGTCATAGACCTGGTTGCCGGGTGCTTCGGGATGAAGCTGCGGCGCGCCGGCCTTGATCGCGGCGTGCATGTCGGCGACGGCCGGGAGCTCCTCATAATCCACGACCACGGCTTCGGCCGCGTCACGCGCCAGATTCTTGCTGTCGGCGATCACGACAGCGACGGCCTGACCGACGAAGCGCACCGTCTCCGGCGCCATCGCCGGCCATGCGCCCATCTTCATCGGGCTGCCGTCCTTGGAGGTGATGGCCCAGCCGCAGATCAGGTTGCCGACCTTGTCGTCGACGAGTTGCTGGCCCGTGAGCACCGCGACCACGCCCGGCATCTTCAGTGCCGCGGAGGAGTCGATCCCCTTCACCCTGGCATGTGCATGCGGGCTGCGGATGAAATGGGCATGGGTCATGCCCAGCAATTTGATGTCGTCCACATACCGGCCCTTGCCGGTGATGAAACGCTTGTCTTCCTTGCGCACGACGCGCGCACCGATGCCTTCAACACCCATGTCTGGTCCTCCCGACCGGAAATTGTTTTGACCGCGCTGTCCATCGACAGCTGCGGCGGTGGTTCTGCTTTCGAGGCGTGCCGCTTACTCGGCCGCCTGCGAGACCTTCATGCGGCCGGCTGCATCCAGCACGGCTTTGACGATGTTGTGGTAGCCGGTACAGCGGCAGATATTGCCCTCGAGCTCTTGGCGGACGGTGGCCTCGTCGAGCTGTCCACCATGGCGCTGCACGATGTCGATCGCCGACATGATCATGCCCGGGGTGCAATAGCCGCACTGCAGACCGTGATTGTCGCGGAAGGCGGCTTGCATCGGGTGTAGCTCGTCGCCCTTGGCGATGCCCTCGATCGTGGTGACGTTGGCACCGTCGGCCTGGCCCGCCAGCATGGTGCAGGACTTCACCGCGCGGCCGTCCATGTGCACGACACAGGCGCCGCACTGGCTGGTGTCGCAGCCGACATGGGTGCCGGTCAGGTTGAGGTGATCGCGCAGAACGTGGACCAGCAGCGTGCGGTCCTCGACGTCGACGGCAACGGCCTTGCCGTTGACCGTCAGTTTGACTGTAGACACGGCGTACTCCTCCCGAATGTTTGTAGTTATTCTAATTAGAGACAGCGCGAACGGAACTTTGCAACTGGGATTTTGGTGACCGCGCGTCATGGAAAGGTCATCGTGGCTGCTCTCGCAGATGTGCGATTCGGCCACGACATGTCGTGCCGCCACCAGCGCATGGCGCGACCTTGCAATGAGCCCAGCGAAAACGGTGTCCACGTCGTCAGATGCGGCCTGCGCTCAACCGCGATCGCGCGAAGCGCTGGCCTTGAGCTCTGGCCTTGGACGTCGCGCTCCTCGCGCGTCGCTTCTCCCTTTGATGCCTTGTTCCTTGTCACGAATAGGAGCACGCGCTCACGCCCTTGTAATCGCGATCTTGGTAGTAGGCGGAAGCGAGCTAAGTCGTTGATTTTGCTTACGGCGATGCAGCAAATCGTTGCCGACCGGCCGCGCCGGCCGGGTGTTGCAATCCACTCCGTCATTCCGGGGCCCGAGCGGAGCGAGGGGAGCCCGGAATCCATCGGGCGGCGGAGTCCGCCGGTAAATGGATTCCGGGCTCGCGACTTCGTCGCGCCCCGGAATGACGTTGAGTAAATGAGACGTCAGAAAAAGAGGCCTAGTACTTCCTGGCGATTGATCGCAGCCGGACGTCCCCCTAGTCGAACCGTACAAGCAACGGTCAAAAGGGATGGAAGCGATGCAGATGAACGACAGTCAGCGGATCCCGGCGTCGAAGGCCACGGTGTGGGCTGCGCTCAACGATCCCGATATTCTCAGGCGCTGCATTCCCGGCTGCCAATCGCTCGAGATGGCATCGCCGACGGAGATGACGGCGACCGTGGTGCTGAAGGTCGGTCCGGTGAAGGCGACGTTCAGCGGCAAGGTGACGCTGACCGACATCGATGCGCCCAACGGCTATCGCATCGTCGGTGAGGGCGCCGGCGGCGTCGCCGGCTTTGCCAAGGGCGGCGCGAAGGTCAGGCTGGAAGAAGAATCGCCTGACGTCACCATCCTGCATTACGAGGCCGACGCGCAGATCGGCGGCAAGCTCGCGCAGCTCGGCTCGCGCCTGATCGACTCGACGTCGCGCAAACTCGCCGCGAATTTCTTCGAAAGTTTTGCGGCGGTGGTAGCGCCATCATCGTGACCGATGCACGGGGGACAAATCGGATTGCGGCGCGATGCTGCCGTAATCCGGCGGCGCATTTCGAGCTGAAAAATACGGGCAAGACGCAAGGCAGGACAACGAGATGAGCAGCGAAAGCCGCCGATGATCTGCACTACTACCTTCCGCCTATACTAAGCGCGAAAAGGCGATGCTGTAATTTCGAACGATGGCTCGCAGATGAACTGCGCATCACGAGCGCAGCGCGCTCAGGCGCCCAACGAGGCGTTCACAACAACATCGCGGAGGGAATACATGACCTTTGGAACGAAGGGCTTCTTGGCCGGCATCTCCATGATTGCGATGCTCGCCGCCGCTACATCCGGCACTCGCGCTAACGAGACCGTGCTCAAGGCGCAATCCGATTCGAACCAGTGGGCCGTCGCCGGCCACGACTACGGCAACACGCGCTTCAGCCCGCTGAAGCAGATCAACACCGAGAACGCCGGCAAGCTGACGCTCGCCTATTCGTTCTCGCTGGCATCGCTGCGTTCGAATGAATCCTCGCCGATCGTCATCGGCAACACGCTCTACGTTTCGAGCTCGTGGGGCCCGAAATACGTGTACGCGCTCGATGCGGCCACCGGCGCGCGCAAGTGGACCTGGGAGCCCGACATTCCCGAGGACGTGCTGCAATACGCCTGCTGCGACGTGAACAATCGCGGCGTGACCTACGCTGACGGCAAGATTTTCGTCGGCCGTCTCGACGGCAAGCTGACGGCGCTCGATGCCGCGACCGGCAAGGTGCTGTGGACGACGAAGGTGGTCGATTACAAGCAGGGTTCCGTCATCACCTCGCCGCCGCTCGTCGTGCGCGACAAGGTCATCACCGGTTTCGGCGGCGGCGAATACGGCGTGCGCGGCTCGCTGCAGGCCTTCGACATCAACACCGGCAAGCAGGTATGGCAGACCTTCACCGTTCCTTCGCCGGATGAGCCCGGTGGCGACACCTGGAAGGGCGATTCCGCCCAGCATGGCGGCGGCGCGGCCTGGCTGGTCGGCTCCTACGATCCGAAGAGCGACACGGTCTATTGGGGCACCAGCAATCCCGGCCCGTGGAACACCGCTGTGCGCTCGACCGGCGACGGCAATTTCGGCAAGCTGACCAACCTCTATACCGCTTCGACGGTGGCGTTCGATCCCAACACCGGCAAGATCAAGTGGCACATCCAGACCACGCCGGCCGATGCCTGGGACTATGACGGCGTCAACGAAGCCGTGCTCGCGGATCTGAAGATCGGCGGTAGCACCGTTCCGGCACTGATGAAGGCGGATCGCAACGGCTATTTCTTCGTCGCCAACCGCGAGACCGGCAAGGTGTTGTCGGCGGAGAAGTACGTGTTCTCCAACTGGGCCAAGAAGTGGGACATCGCCACGATGCGCGCGGTCGAGGATCCCGACAAGCGTCCCGGGCCGAATCATCCCGCCAAGGACATCTGCCCGAACCTGATCGGCGGCAAGAACTGGCAGCCGATGTCGTTCAACCCGCAGACCGGCCTCGTCTACATCCCGTCCAACAATGTCTGCATGGACTGGTCGGTCAGCGACGTCGCCTACAAGCGCGGCGTGTTCTATCTCGGCGCCGAGTTCCCGACCAAGGAAGGCCCCGGCGGCTTCCTCGGCGAGCTCGTGGCCTGGGATCCGGTCGCGCAGAAGAAGGTCTGGTCGATCAAGGAAGACCTGCCGTTCAACGGCGGCACGCTGACCACCGGCGGCGGTCTCGTGTTCGCCGGCAACATCCATGGCGACTTCCGCGCCATCGATGCGAAGTCCGGCAAGGTGCTGTGGAGCAAGAATCTCGGCTCCGGCATCGGCGCAGGTCCGGTGACCTATCAGGTCGACGGCAAGCAATATGTCGCCATCGTCGTCGGCCGCACGGCTGCGCTGCCTGCGTTCCTGGGCGAGGTAGGAAAGAAGATGACGGCCGCAGCTCCCGAGGGCGGTTCGCTCTTTGTGTTCTCCGTCCAGTGACCACTCGCGCGCGTATCCTCTCGAGGTGACGGGATACGCGCGCGCTTTTTCCAGACATGAGCTGCGGCATCGGTTGATGCCCGATGTCGCAGCGCCAGGCTCAACAAGCTCCGGCCCAACAACGCTAGGGGAGACGAGGATGCGTGCCAATCATTCTGCCATCGGTGCGAGCCGACATCGCTCCATCTCAGCCTTGCTCGCATGTGCCGCCGCGGCGCTGATCGTTCCGGCCTCGCCGCTGCGCGCCGACGAGGCGCAGCCGCTTCGTCTCTGCGCCGATCCGACCAACCTTCCATTCTCGAGCGATAGTGCGTCGCAGCCGGGCTTCTATGTCGAGATCGGGCAGGCCCTGGCGCAGGCGCTCGGTCGGCCGATCGCCTATGATTGGTACAAATCCTATTTCGGCAAGCGCACCGTGCGCGTCACGCTGCTCGGCAAGCAATGCGACGCCATGATCGGGCTGCCGCGGTCCGAGGATTTCATGGGGCCGGCCGTGATCTTCTCCAGCAGCTTCGCGAAGGAGGGCTATGCCCTCGTCGCGGCCAAGGGCCAGGCACCCGGCGGCATCGACGGCCTCAAGGGCAAGCGCGTCGCGGTACAGTTCGCCAGCACGCCGCAAAACCTGCTCGCCAGCCGCGACGACATCCAGAAGGTGACGGTGCTGTCGCCCGAGGAAGGCATGCAGGCGCTCGACCAGGGCAGGGCCGACGTCGCCTTCATCTGGGGGCCGGTCGCCGGCTGGCTGAACAAGACCACCTATAATGGCCGCTATCAGATCGAGCTTACCGAAGGCGAAGGCCTGTCATGGGACGCCGCCATCGGCTTTGCCAAGACCTCGACCGAGCTGCGCGATCGCGTTGATGCCGTGTTGCCGCAGCTTCAGAGCACGATCGGCGCACTCGCGGTGAAATACGGCCTGCCGACCGGCGCGCCGGTTCGCTTCGGCGCGGTGCCGGCGGCCACCACGACGGGGACGGGAACCGGAGCCGGCGTGACGGAGATTGCCAATGTGGTGGCGACCGAGACCAAGGGCGACGCGGCCGCGCCAGGTGCCGAGGCCGTCGGCGCGGGCAAGGAGATCTTCAACGGAACCTGCGCGCACTGCCACGGCCCCGACGCCATCCAGAGCGAGCGGAAGATCGATCTGCGGCTGCTGCGTCACCGCTACGGCGACGAGATGCGCGAGAAGTTCTGGACGACCGTGCATGAGGGACGGCCGACCAAGGGCATGCCGGCCTGGAAGGAGGTCTACACCGACGACCAGTTCGACAGCATCTATTCCTTCCTGCTGACGGTCCAGTCCGAGTCGAACGACTGAACGATCTTGACCGAACCCGATCGGGAGGATGTGCTAGCGTCCATCCGGCACCATCCCGGTGCCGGACGGGTGCCGCACGGTTCTGCCTCTTCCGCTACGGCGGCGGATGCCTGTACGGTGCAGCATTCAGCGGTGCAGTCCTGCGAAGGCGCCATGACCAGCTTCCTGATCATCGACGATCATCCGCTGTTTCGCGAGGCGCTCGGCAATGCGGTGCGGCTGGCCTTGCCGGAGGCGCGGATCTTCGAGGCGATGTCGATCGAGGATGCCCTTCATATCCTGACGGCCGAGCAGGGCGAGGGCATCGACCTCGCGCTGCTCGACCTCTTGCTGCCGGATTCGACCGGCTTCTCCGGCTTTCTGCGCTTGCGCGAGGCCTGTCCGCGCCTGCCGGTCGCCATCGTGTCGAGCGACGAGGACCAGCGCGTCGTCCGCGAGGCGCTGGAGCTGGGAGCCGCCGGTTATCTGCCGAAGTCGATGTCGAAGCGCGAGCTGGCGCAATCGATCGAGGGCGTGCTGAAGGGATCGGTGTCGGTGCCGAAGGATTTCGTGGCGACGCCGCGGCGGCGGGCCGAGGCCAGCAAGGCGCTCGAGGTCAAGCTGCGCGAGCTCACGCCGCAGCAGCTTCGCGTGCTCGATCTCTTGCGGCGCGGCTATCCGAACCGGCAGATTGCCCAGGAGCTTCAGCTCGCCGAATCCACGGTGAAGGCGCACATCACCGAGATTCTGCGCAAGCTCGGCCTGTTCAGCCGCAACAAGGCGATCATCGAGATCGGCAAGATGGACTTGCCCGATCCCAAGGCCCGGCCCTATGCGCGGGCCGACCGCGGGCGGCCGCAATGAGGCGCGATGTCGTGCTTGACCTGGATCAACTCGCTCTGACTGGGTTGAGACATTCTCGCTTCGACCTCGAACCCGGCAATAATGAGGGAATGGCTCATCCGTGATGCGATTTCTGATTGTCGAAGATCATCCGTTATTTCGCGAGGCTCTCGAGGCCGCGCTCCAGATGGTGGCGCCGGCGGCCGAGATCTTTCAGGCGACGTCGATCGACGGCGCGCTCGAGCAGGTCGCGGCGACCACCGGGCTCGACCTCATCCTGCTCGACCTGTCGATGCCGGGCACCACAGGTCTTTCGGGCATCATCCGCATCCGCAAGGCGTTTCCCAGGATTCCCGTCGTCATCGTCTCCGGGCATCAGGATCCGCAGATCATGTCCGGCGCCCTGTCGCTCGGCGTGTCCGGCTACATCCTCAAATCATCGTCCAAGCAGGAGCTGGCGCAGTCGATCGGCGAGGTGTTGCGCGGCTCGGTCTGTGTTCCCGCCGCCTATCGCGCGCTTGTCCGCCCGCAGCGCGCCTCCGGCCCCGCGCAGGATCTCATTAGGCGCCTGCATGATCTGACGCCGCAGCAATTGCGCGTGCTCGAAATGCTCAAGCGCGGCCTGCAGAACAAGCAGATCGCCTATGAGCTGAAGATTTCCGAGACCACCGTGAAGGTCCACGTCTCCGACATCCTGCGCAAGCTCAACGTGCTGAGCCGCACCAAGGCGATCGTCGAAATGTCCCGGATCGATTTCGCGACGCTGGCAGCCGAGGGCACCAGGCGCGAGCGGGCACATCCGGATCAGCAGTGACGCGGTTTCGCCTCTTCTTGCCGTGCCGGGCGCGCAACATCCGGCAGATGATTCATCAATAAATCAAAACCTTGGCCCGGCGTAAGATATTACCTCTACTGTGCATGGGGTTGTTTTGCGATATTTGATGTAAGCAGCCGCGCGCTAGCTCAGCAGGAACGACAGCAGCGCCCGCATCTCGGCAGGCTTGATCGGCTTCTTCAGCACTTCGAGGCCGTGGAGGCTCGCCTCCTTCGCCGCCTTCTCCGAATAGTCGGCGGTGATGATCATGGCCGGCGTGTCGAGCTTCAACTGCTCCCGGACGGCGGCGATGGCCGACAGGCCACTCTCGCCGTGATCGAGATGGAGGTCGGCAATCACGGCATCGGGGGCGCCGCCGAGCTCGCTGAGGCGCAACAGCGCGTCCGCGCCTGATCGCGTGGTCGCGACGTCGCAGCCCCATCCCTCCAGCAGCGCGGCCATCGCCTCCGAGCCGTTCGGATCGTTTTCGATCAGCAGGATCTTTGCGCCTTCGAGCCCGCTATAATTGTAGTGCCGCTCGGCGAGCTTGACCTCGTGCACCGCGTCGCCGACGTCAGTGAGGTCGGCCGGCTCCAGCTCCAGGGTGAAGGTCGATCCCCTGCCGAGCTGCGACGACAGCCGCACCTCGTGCCCGAGCACGGTTGCGAAGCGGCGGACGATGGAGAGGCCGAGCCCGAAGCCGGCCTGGTCGGTCGCAATGGCCTCGCCGCGCTGGAATTCGCGGAAGATCGCCTCCTGCTGCGCCTGCGCAATTCCAGGCCCGGTGTCGGAGACCTGGACGCAGATGCGGTCGCCTCTCAGCCGGCATCCCATGACGACGCCGCCGCTGCGGGTGTAGCGGATGGCATTGGCGAGCAGGTTCTGCAGGATCCGCCGCAGCATCATCGTATCCGACGTCACCGCCAGCGGTGAGCTGCGGATGCGCAAGGACAGGCCTTGCCGCGCGGCGATCGGCTCGAACTCGTTGCGGAGCTGCTCGAACAAGGGCGCCAGCGCGATCGCGCGCACGTCGGGCTTGAGTGCGCCGGCGTCGAGCTTGGCGATCTCCAGCAGCGACCGCAGCAGGTCCTCCAGCATCACCAGCGAGCGGTTGGCCTGGTCGATCAGCAGGCCGGCCTCCTGCGACTCCATCATCTCGGTCAGCGCCGACAGCGTCAGGCGCGCCGCGTTGAGCGGCTGCAGCAGGTCGTGGGTGACCGAAATCAGCACCGAGGATTTCAGCGAGCTTGCCGCCTCCGCCTGCTGCTTGGCGCGGTAGAGACCCTCATTGGCGCGCTCGACCGAATGCAGCGCCTCGCGCAACTGGTGCGTCCGGTCGCGAACCTTGTGGTCGAGCGCAATGGCGGTTTCGAACAGCGAGAAGGCGTTGAGCTGCTGGTCCATCGAGCGCTCGACGCGCGACATCAGCGCGGCATTGATCTTCCTCAGCTTGGCGGCCTCGCGCCGCAGCTGGTCGACCGCATCGGGGCCCTGCCACATGTCCGTCACGACGGACGCCTTCCGATCGCAACGCCCGTGAAGGTCTGGTTCACATGCATGGAGCCGAACTGCTCGCCATAGGTATGAAAACCGACGACCCGATTCTGCCGGTACAAGTCGGACATGTCGCGGGTGAGCTGATGCTGCTCGGCGTCGAGCCGGCGGAGCAGGCACTCGAAGCCGATATAGAGCGAGACCTCTCCGATCTGGTCGCGGATATCGGCAAACGTCTCGCGGGTCGCGCCGACCAGGCTTCGCGACGTCGCCGCCGTCAGCACCATGCCCTCGTCGATGGCGCAGAAGAAATGCAGCGAGCCGTCCGGTTCGACGCGCTGGATCGAGCGCGCGTAATAGGAGCCGCCGACGCGCACCAGCACCGGATGCGATGCAAAGGAGAACGGATCGAGCTTGGCGTCCATGATGCCGACCACACGCGAATATTCCAGCGCGGCAGGCTCCGCGTTCAGCTCCCTGACCATTCGATTTTCGATGTCGGCCTCGGTCACGACCATCTTCTGCGCCCGCGGCTCGAAATTGTCGCACTTGAAGACGCGGAACGGCAACGATGTGTTCAACAGGATCAGCAGGGCGGCATTGCTGTGCGCCTTGCCGCCAAAGAACACAAAGGTCTTCTCGAAGCGCATCCCGTCGCCTGCGGACCCGCCGACGACCGGAATGTCGTCCAGCGATGCATAGAGCGCGGACATCACCGCTTCCTCGCGGCGGCACAGGCCGTCGATCAGGACGAGGCCGAAGGCACTGCCGCGGTCGACCTGCGGAGTGGCCCGCAACAGCTCGTGCCGGAGCTCGCCGCCGATCCTGCGGCCGTCCTCGACGCGGAAGCTGTCGAGGTTGAAAATGGGCCGCACCGCCGCGGAGAAATCAGCGCGGCTGAACGCCAGCGCCACGACGCTGTTTTCGTCCCAGCCATCGGGGGCAAGCTCGCCCGCGGTGGTGCAACCGCAAACCTGGGTCTCGTCGAAGTGCCGGGTGATCTCGGCGATGAAGTGATGGGGATCGTAGCTGGGGGAGAGGAACACCAGGATCAGCGCCAGCTCGTCGGAGGGGAGCTGGGCCGCCAGTTCGGCCACGGCTTCATCGACGCTCGCAGCCTTCGATTTGGCCACGGCAACGCCAGACGCACCGCCAAACCGAAAATCGGTTTGCCCCACTCCGTTTCTCCCCTCGAGGACCAGCTCGGTCTAATGCCAAGTGCCTGATAAGTATTCGAGAGTAGGGCGTTTTCCGGTGAGCCGCAACACGGCGCCCGGTCCCGCAAGGCCGGACACGCCCTTCGGGAGGAACTCTCTATTCAGGATGCAAACCGGACGGATTTACCACCCCTTGACGATTCTGCCTTAATTTTCCGCACGGTTCGGGAAGGGCTGCTTCCGCGCCGCTAGTCGTTGCAAGAACATAAGTTGGGGGTTGGGAATGTCCGGGCGTGTCGCGTCGCCGTCGAAGCGTGCAATTTTTCCGACCCTCAGGTTCCGCGCAAAAATCATTCTCGGCTTTGCTGCCGTGCTGGTGATCTCGGCCGGCAGCATGGCTTTCGCCTATTTCGGCTTCGAGCGGGTGTCGTCCGGGGTCGGGTCCTACCGTACCAGCGTGTCCGAAGCCGACCTCGCCCGCAACATCGACCGCGAGCTGCTCGCCTATCGTTCGGCCGTCAAATATTTCGTCGTCACCGGCAAGGAAGACGACGCCAAGGCGGCGCTCGATGCCGAGGCCAGCCTGAAGAGCGCCATCGATCAGGCCATCAAGGGTGCCAAGAAGCCGGCGCGGCAGGAGAGCCTCAACAAGCTCGCCAAGGAGTTCTCCAACTTCTCCGCGACCTTCGCAAAAGTGCTGCAGGCCAAGCGTGACAGCGCGCTGCTGGTGCAGAACCAGCTCACGCGCCAGGCCAACCTGCTGAAATACAAGCTCGACGATGTCGGCAACAATGCCTCCGATTCCGAGGCGCAGGCGATCGAGTTCGGCACCAAGCAGGTCAACGCCCAGTTCCAGACCGCGAGTGCGGCGGCGACCAACTTCGTGCTGACGTCCGACCAGGCGATCGCCACCAGCGCGCTGGCGCGGCTGAAATTCGTCGAGAACTCGCTCGGCGCGGTCTATTCCATGGACGACAAGATCGTCGCCGGCCTGAAGGACGCCAAGACCATCCTGGTGGCCTATCGCGAAGCGCTGGAGAAGCTGATCGCCAACGCCAAGATGGTGGATGAGCTCGTCACCGAAATGAGCGGCTCGGCCGGTGCGATCCTGCAAGGCGCGACCGCCATGAAGGCGGACCTCGTCGCCGAGCAGCAGCGGCTGGATTCGGAGTCGGAAGCGACCATCGGGCAGACCGAGCAACTCGTGCTGATGCTGGCCGTCGGCGGCACGCTGTTAGGTGCGGTTCTCGCCTTCCTGCTCGGCACCGGAATCTCGCGTCCGATGATCGCGATGTGCAAGGCGATGCGCGAGCTCGCCTCGGGCAATTTCGACGTGGTGCTGCCCGGCTTGGGGCGCAAGGACGAGATCGGCGAGATGGCCGGCGCGGTGGAAGAATTCAAGGTTCAGGCCGTCGCCAAGGCCGAGCGCGACGCCGCCGCCAGCGAGGTCCAGAACCGGGAGCAGGCGGCGGGACGCCGCGCCGAGCTGATCCGCTTTGCCGACGATTTCGAGAGCGCGGTCGGCGCCATCGTCTCCAACGTTTCGGCCTCGGCCGTGCAGCTGGAATCGGCGGCCTCGACCCTGACCCGCACCGCCGAGACCACGCAGACCCTCTCGAGCCAGGTCGCCGGCGTCTCCGAGCAGGCCTCCTCCAACATGCAGTCGGTCGCGACCGCGACCGAAGAGCTCTCGGCCTCGGTCGAGGAGATCGGCCGCCAGGTCCGCGATTCCAGCCGGATCGCGGAAGCTGCCGTGGTGCAGGCGAAGGAGACCGACGGCCGCATCGGCAAGCTGTCGCATGCCGCCCAGCAGATCGGCGAGGTGGTCAAGCTGATCACGGCGATCGCCGAGCAGACCAATCTTCTCGCGCTCAACGCCACCATCGAGGCCGCGCGTGCCGGCGACGCCGGCCGCGGCTTTGCGGTGGTTGCGAGCGAGGTGAAGTCGCTGGCAAGCCAGACCGCTAAGGCCACCGACGAGATCTCCTCGCACATCGCGGGCATGCAGGGCGCTACGGCCGAATCGGTCGCCGCGATCAAGGAGATCGGCGCCACCATCGGCCAGATCTCGTCGATCTCGACCTCGATCGCGAGCGCCGTCGAGCAGCAGGGCGCGGCCACGCAGGAGATCGCCCGCAGCGTCCAGACCGTCGCGCAGGGCACCCAGACCGCGGCCACCGACATCGGCCAGGTCAACCGCGGCGCCGCCGAGACCGGCTCGGCCTCTGAGGAGGTGCTGAACTCGGCCAAGTCGCTCTCTAGCGAAAGCACCCGCCTGCGCGCCGAGCTCGACCGCTTCATGGGGAATATCAGGGCGGCGTAGGCGCTCTCTCCATCGTCGTCCTGGCGAAAGCCAGGACCCATTACCCCAGGAGCCAGTTGGGCGAAGACCGGCAACCCCAAGCCTTCGCCAAACCACGTGCTGTGGTAATGGGTCCTGGATCAGCGCTCGCTCCGCTCGCTTGTCCAGGACGACAGCAGAATTTTAGCGGTGCGAGAAAGCCCGCCTTAACAATTCCCCGCGACACCTAACCGCCAGTTGCGGCGCCACAAATTTACCGCCGCTTATCCTTTGCCAACTACCGTGCATACGAGTCGGGGAGCGGGCTGCTCCCGGGCTGCGCCTGGTTTTCCGCGAATGGAATGGGGTGGGGGAATGCCCGTCAAGTCGAAGCCGAACACATCGAAGCTGCTCACCTTGCGCTTTCGCGCAAAAATCATCCTCGGCTTCGTGGCGGTGCTGGCCATCCTCGCCGTCAGCATGGCTTTCGCCTATTTCGGCTTCGAGCGGATCCAGGCTGCCGTGGCCTCCTACCGGACCAGCGTATCCGAAGCGGACCTTGCGCGGACCGTCGACCGCGAGCTGATCGCCTATCAGGGACTGGCGCGGGCCTATACGCTGACCGGCGCGACCGATGACGAGACCGCAGCCAAGGCGGCGGAAGAGAATCTGAGGGGTGCAATCGCCAAGTCCATGGCGGCCACGACCGGCGCTGCGCGCCGCGAGCAGGTCGGCAAGCTCGAGGCCGAGTTCCAGCGTTTCACCAAGGTCTTCGGTGAGATCATCACCCTGACGCGCGAGAACAACAAGATCGCGGCCGACGAGCTCAACAGCGTCGGCAACAAGATCCGCTTCAAGTTCGACGACCTCGCCGATACCGCGGCGCTCGCCGGTCTCGCCTCGGTCCAGACCACGGCCAAGGACGTCACCTCGCAATATCTCGCGGTCTCCACCTCGGTCAGCGCCTTCGTCGCCAAGCCCGAGCCGAAGACCGCCGACGGCGTGATCGCCCGTATCAAGTTCCTGGAGACCCTGCTGGTCTCGATCTACGCCAACGACCAGAAGATCACCGACCGCGTCACCGAGATCGGCAACCTCCTGAAGCAGTACCGTACCTCATTCTCGAAGCTGACCGAGAACGTGAAGGTCATCGTCAAGTCGAATGGCGAGATGACCAAGACGGCCGCGTCCATCCTCAAGCTCTCGGCCGATCTGCGCTCGGATCTCACCGCCGACCAGCAGCGCATCGAGGCCAGCGCCAATACCACCATCGTCGAGACCGAGCGGCTGATGCTGATGCTGGCACTGGGCGGCCTCGCCGTCGGCGCTGCGCTCGCGCTGATGCTCGGCAACGGCATCTCGCGTCCGATGATCGCGATGTGCAAGGCGATGCGCGAACTTGCCTCGGGCAATTTCGACGTCGTGCTGCCCGGCTTGGGGCGCAAGGACGAGATCGGCGAGATGGCCGGCGCGGTGGAAGAATTCAAGGTTCAGGCGATCGCCAAGGCCGAGCGCGACGCCGCCGCCAGCGAAGTCCAGAACCGGGAGCAGGCCGCCAGCCGCCGCGCCGAGCTGATCCGCTTTGCCGACGATTTCGAGGGTGCGGTCGGCGCCATCGTCTCCAATGTCTCGGCCTCGGCCGTGCAGCTGGAATCGGCGGCCTCGACCCTGACCCGGACCGCCGAGACCACGCAGACCCTCTCGAGCCAGGTCGCCGGCGTCTCCGAGCAGGCCTCCTCCAACATGCAGTCGGTCGCGACCGCGACCGAAGAGCTCTCGGCCTCGGTCGAGGAGATCGGCCGCCAGGTCCGCGATTCCAGCCGGATCGCGGAAGCCGCCGTGGTGCAGGCGAAGGAGACCGACGGCCGCATCGGCAAACTGTCGCATGCCGCCCAGCAGATCGGCGAAGTGGTCAAGCTGATTACGGCGATCGCCGAGCAGACCAATCTTCTCGCGCTCAACGCCACCATCGAGGCGGCACGCGCCGGTGATGCCGGCCGCGGCTTTGCGGTGGTCGCGAGCGAGGTGAAGTCGCTGGCAAGCCAGACCGCCAAGGCCACCGACGAGATCTCCTCGCACATCGCGGGCATGCAGGGCGCTACGGCCGAATCGGTCGCCGCGATCAAGGAGATCGGCGCCACCATCGGCCAGATCTCGTCGATCTCGACCTCGATCGCGAGCGCCGTCGAGCAGCAGGGCGCGGCCACGCAAGAGATCGCCCGCAGCGTCCAGACCGTCGCGCAGGGCACCCAGACCGCGGCCACCGACATCGGCCAGGTCAACCGCGGCGCCGCCGAGACCGGCTCGGCCTCGGAGGAGGTGCTGAACTCGGCCAAGTCGCTGTCCTCCGAAAGCACTCGCCTGCGCGCCGAGCTCGACCGCTTCATGGGGAATATCCGCGCGGCGTAGAGACGGCAGAAGGAATTCGTAGGGTGGATTAGCGAAGCGTAATCCACCACCTTGATTTCACTGCCGCGAGTAAAGCGGTGGGTTACGGCTTCGCCTAACCCACCCTACAATCTCACTCCCGCCCGAACGCCCGCTTCAGCTCCACCTTCGCCTTTTCCAGCCGCGTGCGCTGGGTCTTCGGCAGCGTCTTGCCGGCGCGGTTGATGTAGAAGGTCAGCATCGACAGCGCCGAGCGGTATGCGCCAGTCTTGCGGCGTGAGCTGTGCTCGGCCGATCGCTTCAGCGACGCCGCGATCTTCTTCGCGCTGGTCAGCTTGAACACGCCTTGCTTGAGATCGAGCGCGTCGCTCTCCCTCGTCACGCGCTGCGACCAGCGCTTCGGCGTCGCGCGCTTCGTGCCCCTGCGCGTGGTACGACGCCTCGCGCTGGCCTTTCGGCGCGCAGTCTTGTGCGTGCCGCTCTTTCGAGAATGTGTCGTCTTTCTGACATGAGCCATGCGTCAACTCCTTGCGGCTCCGTCGCAAACAGGCGGCAAGTGGGACTGTTCCTGCGGGAACCTGACATCGCCGCAGACGTTGTCGCAGGTGGCAGGCGGAATGCCGCACCCCCGATGATCGGATCGCCCCGTCCAGTCATGTGAACCGGGGCCGCTTCCTTTGGTCAGATCCAACAACCCGATGGAATTGCAGCAAACCCCAACGCTGAACTACGGACCTGCCGTCCCTGCGGCGATCGCTTCCGATCGCATCGTCGAAACCAGCATTCCCTCGCGTCTCGACGCGCTGCCGTGGAGCGGCTTTCACACCCGCGTCGTGCTGGCGCTCGGAATCACCTGGATCCTGGATGGGCTTGAGGTCACGCTTGCCGGCGCGCTTTCCGGCGCGCTCAAGCAAAGTCCTACGCTGCACTTCTCCAATCTCGATCTCGGCATCGCCAATTCCGCCTATCTCGCCGGCGCCGTGCTCGGTGCGCTCGGCTTCGGCTGGCTCACCGACCGCATCGGCCGCAAGAAGCTGTTCTTCATCACGCTCGCGCTCTATCTCTCGGCGACCGCCGCGACCGCGTTGTCCTGGGATATCGCGAGCTACGCGCTGTTTCGCTTCCTCACCGGCGCCGGCATCGGCGGCGAATACACTGCGATCAATTCCACCATCCAGGAACTGGTGCCGGCGCGCTATCGCGGCTGGACCGATCTCGTCATCAACGGCAGCTTCTGGATCGGCGCTGCGATGGGGGCTGTGGCGGCCATCGTCTTGCTCGATCCTGCATTGATGGGCCCTGATCTTGGTTGGCGCCTCGCCTATCTCATCGGCGCCGCTATCGGCCTCGTCGTGCTCTTGATGCGGATGTGGATTCCGGAGAGCCCGCGCTGGCTGATGATCCACGGCCGGCCGGACCAAGCCCACGCGATCGTCGACGACATCGAGCGCTCGGTGATCGGGCATGACCAGGATTCCGGACGCTTCACGAAGATCCGGCTGAAGATGCGCGATCACACGCCGATCCGCGAGGTCGTGCATACGCTGTTTTCCACCTATCGCCAGCGCGCGCTGGTCGGCCTCGTGCTGATGAGCGCGCAGGCGTTCTTCTACAACGCCATCTTCTTCACCTTCGCGCTGGTGCTGACCGATTTCTACGGGATCAGCGCCGATCATGTCGGCTGGTACCTGCTGCCCTTTGCCGCCGGTAATTTCCTCGGCCCGCTGCTGCTCGGCCGCCTGTTCGACACGCTCGGACGGCGCACCATGATCATGTTCACCTACGGCATCTCCGGGCTGCTGCTGGCGCTCTCGGGCTATCTGTTCACGATCGGCGCGCTCAGTGCGCAAGGACAGACCATCGCCTGGATGGTGATCTTCTTCTTTGCCTCGCCCGCCGCCAGCGCGGCCTATCTCACCGTCAGCGAGACCTTCCCGCTCGAGGTGCGCGCACTGGCGATCGCGGTGTTCTATGCGGTCGGCACCGGCATCGGCGGCGTGATCGGACCGGCATTGTTCGGCGTGCTGATCGATACGGGATCACGCACCAGCGTGTTCGCCGGCTATCTGCTGGGGGCCTTCCTGATGATCGCGGCCGCGATCGTGGCGTGGCGCTATGCCGTCTCCGCGGAACGAAAATCGCTCGAACAAATCGCGCGGCCGCTCGCCTTTATGGAGTAGACTGATGAAATCGGAACTTGCGGATATGGCATTGGACGAGAAGCGCACCATGCTCGACGACGACGCGCCCGATGTGGTGCCGGTGCCGCATGCGCTCGTCCCGCATCTCGACGAGACCGCGATCCTGCTCGACATCGACGGCACGCTGCTCGACCTGATGCCGACGCCGCGCGAGGTGTGGGTGCCGCCGGGCCTGTCGGAGACGCTCAACCGGCTGACAGAGCGCACCTCCGGAGCGCTGGCGCTGGTCAGCGGCCGCTCGCTCAACGACATCGACCTGATCTTCGCGCCCGACGTCTTCCGCGCGGTTGCAGGTCACGGCGCGGAGATGCGGCTGTCGGTGGACAGTGAAGCGGACGACGTGCACGCGCCACCGCTGGACAAGGAGCTGAAGCGGCGGCTTGCTGCGATCGCCAAGCTTTCGCCCGGCATTCTGCTCGAGGACAAGGGCTATTCGCTGGCGCTGCATTACCGCCTCGCGCCGCATGCGGAGAAGGCGATCTACGAATCCGTTTCGCTGATCCGCGCCGACCTGCCCAGCGCGCCCATCGAGGTGCTGCCGGGCAAGTTCGTCTGCGAGATCAAGCATTCGGGCTTCACCAAGGCGAGCGGCGTGCGCGAATTGATGAAACATGAACCTTTCAGGGGGCGCCGCCCGCTGTTCATCGGCGACGACGTCACGGATGAGACGGTGTTCGCGATCATGCCCGACATGGACGGGCTCGCCTTCTCGGTCGGCCGCCGCGCCATGGGCGTGAACGGACACTTTGATGCGCCCGCCGATGTGCGCATGTTCCTCGCGCGCCTGCTCGATCCAAGGTGAAACGAAGGCAGCGCCACGTCACAGACACAATGCCATCCGCACGACGTCATTGCGAACCGCAATGCGTGCTGTGCGATGCGACCGCAAATGCTGTCTTTGCAGTGAAATTTCCGGGTTCCGCAGGCGAATCCAGTTCCAACGCGCATGCCCGATTTTGGTTTCAATCCGAAGAAATCATGACAGGAACCATATTGATGAACGGCAGTTAAACGGGGTGGAATGAACAGGAGGGGACGACCTGTGAACTTGGTTGTCGTTTCAAATCGCGTCGCCCGCGGCAAGCCCAACGAGCCCATGACGGGCGGCCTTGCTGCGGCATTGCTTCCCGTCGTCGAGCATTCTGGTGCCATCTGGGTGGGTTCCTCGGGCCGCGTGCGTGACGGCCACCAGAAGGAACCGTTTGCCGAGATCGAAGCGCTGGGTTCGGGCGCGATCGCAACGCTGGATCTGCCGGCGGCGCATTACGGCGGCTATTACGAAGGTTTCGCCAATTCGGCTTTGTGGCCGGCCCTGCACTCGCGCAGCGATCTGATTCGCGTCTCGCTCGAGGATTATGTCAGCTATCGCGAGGTCAACGCCTTCATGGCGCGCGCCTTGATGCGCTTCCGCAAGGCCCGGACCGCGTTCTGGGTGCAGGACTACCATTTCCTGGCGCTCGGCGCGGAGCTGCGCGAACTCGGCGTCGACGATCCGATCGGCTTCTTCCTGCATACGCCCTGGCCGGTGGCCGCGGTGATGCAGGGCGTACCCAATCATCGTGAGCTGATCACGGCGATGCTGGCCTATGATCTGCTCGGCTTCCAGACCGAGGAGGACCGGCAGAATTTTCTCGGTTACGTCGGCGGCGAGCTTGGTCTCACCATCGAAGACGGTGTCGTGATCTCGCAGCATGGTCGCACGCGCTGCGAAGTCTTCCCCATCGGTATCGATGCGGAAAAATTCGCAGCCTATGCGGCGAAGTCGGCATCGCATCCCGATGTGTCGCGACTGCGCCGCAGCCTCAATGGCGAGCGGCTCGCGATCGGCGTCGACCGGCTCGACTATTCCAAGGGTCTCGTCAACCGCATCAGCGCGTTCGACCGGCTCTGGACCGATCAGCCGCAGTTTTTGCGCAGCATCTCGCTGCTTCAGATCGCCAATCCCTCGCGCGGCGCGATCGAGGCCTATGGCAATCTCCAGAACGAGGTCGCGCGCCTCGTCACCGACGTCAACGGCCGCCACGGCGAGGTCGACTGGACGCCGATCCGCTATCTGAACAAGGGCTTCAGCCAGGCCGTGCTCGCGGGCCTCTATCGTACCGCGCAGGTCGGCGTGGTGACGCCGCTGCATGACGGCATGAATCTCGTCGCCAAGGAATATGTCGCCGCGCAAAACCCGTCCGATCCCGGCGTGCTGGTGCTGTCGAAATTTGCCGGTGCCGCCAACGAGCTCGACGCGGCGCTGCAGGTCAATCCGCACGACATCGACGGCATGGCGCGCGCGATCGCGATCGCGGCCGCGATGCCGCTCACCGAGCGCAAGATGCGCTGGGACGCGATGATGAAGAAGCTGCGCGGCCACACCATCCAGCAATGGTCCACCGATTTCGTCGCTGAACTGGAAAAGTGCCGCACGCAGAAAGCCGCCGTCGCTCCGCTCGCCGCCCAGCCGCCGCAAGCGCTGCGCTGGCTGAGGTCGGCGATATCGGGTGTGCGGTTGATTTAGCCTCTTCTCCCTCTCCCCGTTCTTACGGGGAGAGGGTCGGGGTGAGGGGCTCTCTCCACGCGTGAGTTTGTCGAGGGACCTGTACCCCCTCACCCGGATCGCAAGAGCGATCCGACCTCTCCCCGCAAGCGGGGCGAGGTGAAAAACGACGCCTCAATAACAATATGACACGCCGTCCAGGATCGCGCACTGCCGCTTGTTCGGCGCGTTGGGATCGTCCAGCGGCACCATGCCCTTGCCCTGGCCGACGAATACGCCGGGTCCGACATGGATCGAGCTCTTGTTGCCGATGATGACGCTCTGATGCGGCGTCGAACTCGAGCGCGTCCCGTCCGGCCAGAGGATGGCATCGCCCGACAGCACCCCGCGCCGCCCGTCGTCGCAGCTGACATCGACGCCTTGCCGGGTGCAGACCTGGGCCAGCGCCGGCACGGCAAAGGTGGAGCTGACGGCCGAAATCAGGCTCAGTGCGGCGATGGTGTTGCGGATGGTCATGGCGTCCCCGGTCGTGTTTGGTTGCCTCAGGTGAATCGTCGCGCCAAACCCGCCTCCGGTTCAGCCCACAAGGGGTTCCAAAGCCCCCGCAGACGCCTGATATTATTGTTTAAATACAACATCTTACGGAAAATTCACCCGATTTCCCCGCGATCCCTTGCAAAATCACCGGCGCCCCTTCAAGAGAGGGCGCTCCGGAGAGATGGCCGAGTGGCTTAAGGCGCACGCTTGGAAAGCGTGTGTGCGGGAAACCGTACCGTGGGTTCGAATCCCACTCTCTCCGCCATTTGCGCGATTTTGCACGCCAGACTGCGATTTAGGATACTTGAACCGCGCAATTCCTAGCGCTCCATGACGAGATCGGCAGTCGAACGGATCCGCTGCGCAACCCGATCTGATTGGTGGGTTCAATTCGCGGATGGGATTTGAACCTATGACCTTCAGATAGAAAGTCTGAACGTCGCGCCTCATCCGCACCAGCTTGCACAGCAACAGTCCGACGACCGTTGCGAACGCGATCAAACCCGAACGAAAACGCAGCAAAAAAAACAACGCGCGCGATCGATGTGCTGCCGCTCATAACGGTTTGGTTGCAGGTTCGGCTCCTGGCCGTACGGCAGAGGCACTTAGTTGCTTTCCCTGCCGGGCAGCGGCTTCATATTTGTGCGGTCATGCCCTCAGGAGTTTATTCCGTGCCGCAAGCGATCTTATCCGCGCAGAGCCGACCTCTACGTTCGCCCGCCGAGTTGGCCTCCATCATCAGAACCGCCTATGAGCGCATCGCACGGGACCGGCACCGCAACTGCTGGATCTATGTGCGGCCCCTGGAAGAAGCGCTGGCTGAGGCAGATGCCCTTGTGCGGCGAGCGGAGCAGGGTGAAGTCCTGCCGCTCCTTGGCGTGCCATTCGGCGTCAAGGACAATATCGACGTCGAGGACATGCCAACGACGGCAGCCTGTCCGTCATTCGAATATGTGGCTGCGCAATCGGCCAGATGCGTCGAGAGTTTGACGGCCGCAGGTGCGATCTGTCTTGGCAAGACCAACCTGGATCAGTTCGCAACCGGACTGTCCGGCACACGATCTCCCTATGGCGCCTGTTCCAGCGCAGCCAACGATCTGTATGTCTCCGGCGGTTCGAGTTCCGGTTCGGCTGCTGCCGTAGCATCCGGCCATGTTGCCTTCGCTCTCGGCACGGATACCGGCGGCTCGGGCCGGATTCCCGCAGGCTTCAATGGGATCATCGGGATCAAGCCAACCGTCGGCCTCGTCTCATCCCGGGGGCTTGTGCCGAACTGTCCGACGCTCGATTGTCCCTCGATTTTCTGCAATTCCATTGCCGAAGGCCGAATTCTGCTCGGGTTGATCGAAGGATTCGACGACAGCGATCCTTATAGCCGCCAACGGATTGCCTCGTCCTCCCCATCTCCTCGCAAATTCCGGTTCGGCCAGGTCTCCGTCGGTCATCTCAATTCATTCGGCATGCCGGAATGCAATGACCTTTACGGGCAGGCCTGCACGAGGCTTTCGGGACTGGGAGGCCAAGCCAGGCAAATTGACTTCGCGCCTTTCGCCGAAGCCGGTGAAATGCTCTTTTCAGGGCCTTGGATTGCCGAACGTCATGCGGCGATCAGCAAGCTCCTGGACATCGATCATGGAGGCCTGCTTGACGTCATCCGCAACGTGCTGGGCGCAGCTGCCCGGTTTTCCGCAACAGATGCGTTCGCCGCGCAACATCGACTTTTGAAGCTGCGACGCCAGATCCAATCGCTTTTCGAGGAGATCGATGTCCTGGTGGTCCCGACCGCGCCACGCCCCTTCACGATCTCGGAGATGATGGAAGATCCCATCACGCTCAACAACCGCCTCGGTTACTACTCCTATTTTGCCAATCTCGTGGACTTGTGCGCGGTGGCCGTTCCCAACGCAACGCTCGGCAACGGCATGCCGATGGGCATCACTTTGCTGGCGCCTGCGTGGCGTGATCATGCCCTTCTCGACCTTGCCGAGCGATGGCTGCCCGATGCGAAGGCCGGACTGTTCGATCTAAAAGTATATCCGAAGGCCACGTCCTAGACGACTTCGAGATCGAGAGCGCGCAGATTGAGGATCACAATCAGGCCCCGGTGATAACGGATGACGCCCCTTGCCTGCATGCGGGAAAGCTGCACCGTCACCCATTGGCGGGTTGAGCCGATCAGATTGGCGAGATCACCATGCGTGAACGGAATCCCGATCACGATCTCACGGCCCTGCTGCGAGCCGTAGATCTTCGAGAGAAAGACCAACAGACGATGCAACCGCTCGGTCACCGAGCGGGTCCCCAGCATTTGCGCCATGGCCGAGTAGCACCGTGCCTTGAAGGCGAGCGCATCCAGCAGCGCGACCGCGATACTTGCCGATTGAAGCGCCAGCGCGCGCAGGGCTGGGCCGGGCAAGAATGTCACCTGGCTCCGCTCCACCGCAACCGAAGACCATACGTGGGCACCAGTACCGAACAGATCCGGGCCGCCGACGAAATTGCCGGCGAACCAGTAGGCCAGCGTCACCTCACGTCCGGAAGGAGCCGCGTAGTAGCTGCGAATACGTCCCTCTTCGATCAGATAAATGCCGTTCTGCAGATCGCCCTGACGCCAGACATGCTTGCCTGCCTGCAGGACCTCCTCGCGGCCGATGGCGAGGACACGACGCCGGTCAGCCTCACACAACGGATCCAACAAGCTGGGCAGCGACCCGACCAGAGCATCCGATCCCGCCAGCATGATGCCGGCCGTATTCCCGAGACTTGCCGCCGACATCCGCTCGCTCCCTTGCCGCCGCAAGGGAAAATCATTCAAGAGCCATGCCAGACCTGTCGGCAGGCGCCTACGTCCTGACTTCCATTTGCTCGAAGGCCCTGCGGCCTTCCGAGCGGATCAGGTCAAGGCAATCCCGCTTGAGGGCGAGATAGGCAGCCTCCGCAACGATGGCGCTGGAGCGCGGTCGCGGCAGGCTCACCTGAAGATCCCTCAGGATGCGGCCTGGTCCCGCGCTCATGATCAGCACGCGGTCAGAGAGAAGGATCGCTTCATCGATGTCGTGTGTGACGAAGACGATCGTTGCGTTGATCCGCTCGCGGAGCTCGAGCAGATTGTCCTGCATGACCGCCCGGGTCTGCGCATCCAGCGCTCCGAACGGCTCGTCCATCAACAGCACGCGCGGCTGATTGGCGAGGGCACGGGCAATCGCAACCCGCTGCTGCATGCCTCCCGATAGCGTGTGCGGATATGCCGACGCAAACCTGGTCAGCCCGATCATCTCGATGAGGTCGTCGGCAATCCGCAGCGCCTCCGCTTTCGGCTTGCCGAGGGCGCGCGGCCCGTGCGCGATGTTCCGGCGCACCGATTTCCACGGAAACAGATGGGGCTGCTGGAAGACCATCCCGATCTCGGGCCGTGGCGCGCGCATTGCTTCGCCGGCTATGAGCACCTGGCCTTCGAACGGCCGCTCGAGGCCGGCCATCGCATTCAGGAGCGTGGACTTGCCGCAGCCGGATGGACCGACGATCGAGACGAATTCTCCCTGGGCTACCGCCAGGGATACGCGATCGACCGCGACGACCTGTCCGCTCGGCGCATCGAAGACGATGCTCAAATCCTCAACCCGGATGATCGCCTGACGCGCCGGGGCGGACGGCGGGGACGTATCCACGAGCCTGAGCGGCTGGTCTGGACGAAGCAGGCTCGGGGTCATCGCCACCACACGGCGCGTTCGGCAAGAATCGCAAAGGAACGGTCGGCGACGAAGGAAAGCAGCCCGAGAGCCGCCAACCCGCCCATGACCTGACCCGTTTGCATGTTCTGTTGCGCAATTTCGATACGGTAGACGATACCGGCGAACGCTCCCGCCAACTCGGCGGCGACCAGCGTGTAGAAGGAGATGCTCACCGCGGTCCGAAGACCGACCGTGATATAGGGCAGCGCGCCAAGAAGGACGATCTCCCACAGCATCTGCGGCTGCGGCGTGCCGAGCATCTGCGCGGCACGGATAAGTCCGCGGTCGACTTTCTGCACCCCGATGTGGGTCGCAAGCCATACCGTGAAGAACACGCCCCAAACGACCAGGAAAAGCTTGCCAGTCTCCGAGAGGCCAAACCAAAGGATGACGATCGGCACGAAGGCTATGGGAGGAATTGGACGAAGGATGTGAAACAAGGGTGAAAGCAGGCTGGACACCAGCCGGAACCGGCCAGTCAGGACGCCGAGCACGATGCCGCCCGCGGCCCCGATCGCAAATCCCGCGGCCACGCGCGAGAGGCTCGCCATCAGGTCGGCGAAGAATTGTCCGCTGCGAATCCATTCGAGAATGGCGACAGCGACGGTCGATGGCGGCGGAAACAGCACGGCGTTCACGATGCCGGAGCGCGCAACCAGTTCCCACACGCCTGTGAAGGCGGGCACGGAGAGGACGGCGACCAGCACGCTCAGCCGTGCGGTCGCGCTCGCACGGCTGCGTCCCCCGATGCTCACGGGCGCGCCTCCAGCGTGACGCGAGCCGGGTCGAGCGCCTTCAGCGGCGCCGTCACCAGGACTTTCGTGAAATCGGGCATGCTCGCTCCAGGGGGATGATTGCCGGTCTCGAGCCGCCAGGCGGCGTGGGTTTTCAGAGTCGTGAGAAACCTGTCGTCGAGACGCACATGGTAGACATAGTCCGGCCAGATCGAAGCCAATTCGTCGCGTTTCATCCCGGTCGCTGCGGCGATGACGTCGATCGCATCATCCGGATTCGCCTTGAGCCAGCCCTCGGCTTCGATGAGGGACGCCAGGAACTTGCTGACGATCGACGGGTTGGCCGCGAGATAAGACTGCGTCACGACAATATTGAAGGTCTCCGAGTAGAGACCTTTGGTATCAAGCGGGATCGCGCCTTCGCCAAGAGCCTTCTTCGCATTCGCGACGTGCGGCTCCCAGGTATCGAACGCGTCGATGCTGCCGGCCGCCATGGCGGGGAGCATCTCCTGAGGGCGCAGGTTGACGAGCGTCACGTCCTTCGAAGTCAGGCCCGCCGCTTTCAACAGAACCGAGGTGTAAACTTCGCTGCCGGTTCCGGCCGTAAAGGCGATCCGCTTTCCACGCAGATCGGCCTTCGTCTTGATCCCGGCAGAAGCTGCGGTCATGGTCTTGAGATCCGAATATTCCATCCCCGCCACGAAGGCGATCGGCTGTTGCGCCATCGCGGCCGCCGTGACCGGCGCCTCGGCGGTTGTCGCGATATCCGCCCCTCCCCCAAGCACCGTATCGAGGCACTGCTTCCCGCTGGTGAAATTGGAGACCGAGATGTCGAGCCCCTGCCTGGCGAAAATACCCTTCGCGTTGGCGACAATCGCCAGTCCCGAGATCGGCCCGAGATTCTGGGCGAGCCGCGCCTTCAGCAATTCTCCGGCAGTCGCGCGCTGAGGCGTCGTAAACAGGATGGACGCAGTAAGCACGAACACGGCAGAGCGAAGAGCGGTTGTTGATCGCATGCCAAACCCCTGTGATGCCGGCGACCGGAGTGATCGACCGTGACACGAGGGTCGTCTCAAGACGGGAGACCGTGAAGCAATTAATCGACAAGGCCCGACGCTGTCCAATTTCTGCGCAAGCAGACCAGCTTCCGACTGTGACTGGGGCAATAAATTCATCAAGCTGCTCGCACCTTGGGCGCATCGTAGCCTACGGCAACGGCACTCTGCTGGCTTTCATCAAGCCCTGATCCCGATTCAATCAGAACCGATCGGGCTTTCGATGCCGTTGCGTGCGCGGCGAAACCAGGCCCACGTCTGCCGTGTCACTGCGATGTAGCCCGGGCCCCGGTAGACGATCTGATCGGCGACGATCCGGTTCAGTTTCGGCAGCGCATGGAACGGAATCGAAGGATAGGCATGGTGTTCGACATGATAGGGCATGTTCCATGCGAACCAGCGCACGAACATGGCGGTATAGGTGGTGCGGGTATTCTGGAAGGCGCTGCGCGTGCGATCGCAACCGGTGTGTTCGGCAAGGAGATACGGACGCAGAAACAATTGACCGACGATCACGGGGACGACCCAGACCCACAACAGGATCAAGCTGTGCAGCGCGACCGATGCCAGCAGCAGCGCGACGTAGCCTGCCAGATGGAGGCGCGCTTCCGTCACGACAATGTGGCGCTTGCTTTCCGGAATCCAGGGCGACGTGGCGTTTCCGGTCAACGCATGGCGAAGCATCAGCCGCACCCGGAAGGCAACCTGCCGCAAGCCGCTGTAGACGATCACCAGCTGCGCGTCCGAGGTCGGGATCGGGACCGACAGCAGTTCCGGATCCCTCATTGGATCCTGCGTATAGCGATGATGATCCCAGTGGAACAGGCAGTAATATTCGTAAGGCAAGCCGACCGCGAACGAAGAGAGTTGACCGAAGGTGAGATTAAGCGCGCGGCTGCGAAACGCCGTCTTGTGTGCGGTCTCGTGGACCACCATGAACAGGAATGCGACAAAGTAACCTTGGATGACAACCAGCGGCAACGCCCAGACGATCCCGTATCGCGACGAGACCAGCCAGATCAGCGCGCCCACAACGACGATGACGCCGTAGTGGCTGGCCGCGCGGACCAGACCTTGCCAATCGGACCGCACCGACAACTCGCGCAGCATGGCCGGAGTCAGCGGCTTCTCTCCGGTGGCAGTGATGGCATTGCTCATGATCGTCGTCGCCTCGTTGCGGGATCACGCACTTGACCGTGCTCGTGCGGACGCTGGAATTCGTCAAGCACGGACCGATCTTAGGAGGCGACGCCGCAAATGCAGAAGCAATTAATTTCACGGGCGTCGGCGGCCGGCGTCCCGAGATTTGTGGCCTTCGCTTGACCGCATCGACCCGGCGACGGATCGTTCGCTAGTGCCGTTATGGGCAGCGGTGCGCGAATACGAGTCGCGCGGCGTTTGGCCTAGGAAGACAAAAATGCTTCATCTGTCGGTGGGGATTGACTGACACTCTCCCTCCCGCCGTGGGCTCATCCCACCAATTTCCACCTCCCATCCCCGGCCCGCTTCAGCGCGGGATCGCTCACCCTGACATGCTCTGCGAGGAAATCGATGAACGCGCGCACGCGGGCGGGTAGCGGCGCGGTGTGACCGACATAGACGGCGTGGATGTCTTCGCGGTCGCCGGGATTGTAGCCCTGCAGCACCGGCACGAGGCGGCCGGCTTCGATGTCGGGGCCGATGTGGAAGAGGGCGAGGCGGGCGAGGCCGACGCCGCCGAGGCAGAGGCGCCGGGCGGCTTCGCCGTCGCTGGCGCGCGCCACCGGTGGCGGCACGGCTTCCTCGGTGCGGTCGCCGCGCCGGAATGGCCAGCCGCCGCGGATGCGCGGAAAGGTCCAGCCGATGCCGCGGTGATCGGCAAGATCCTCCGGCGTCTTCGGCGTGCCGAAGCGTGCCAGGTAGTTTGGGGTGCCGACGACCACCATGCGGCTGGTGCCGAGTTTGCGTGCGATCAGGCGTGAGGCCTTCAGAGGTCCGACACGGATGGCGACGTCGGCCCGCTCCTGCATCAGGTCGATCAGCGTATCGGTCAGTACGAGGTCGAGCGTGACTTCGGGATGCTGTTCGAGGAAGCGGGGGATCAGCGGCATCATGTGCAGCATGCCGAAAGGGATGTTGCTGTTCACGGTAAGGCGGCCGCGCGGCGCGGCGCCCGAGGCTGCCTCGCGCTCGGCTTCCTCCATCTCGCTGAGGATGCGCACGGCGCGGTCGTAGAAGGACTGACCTTCCTCGGTCAGCGTGAGCTTGCGCGTGGTGCGGTTGATCAGGCGCGAGCCGAGCCGTGCCTCCAGCCGCGAGATCAGCTTGCTCACGCCCGACGGCGTCAGGCGCAGTTTTCGCGCAGCCTGGGTGAAGCCGCCGAGGTCGACGACGCGGACGAAGACCTCCATCTCGGCGGAGCGGTTGGTGTCGAAACGAGCCATGTTGAATTCACGTCATAAATGATTGGATTGCGGACATTCTAATGGTTTTGCCGCAGTGCAGCTATCTGCGTGGCTCGTCTCATCCATTGGAGCAACGCATGCCTCCCGCCGTCCTCGCGCTCACCGCCGGTGCCTTCGGCATCGGCACCACCGAATTCATCATCATGGGCCTCTTGCTCCAGGTCGCCGCCGACATGCACGTCTCCGTGCCGGTCGCGGGCCTGCTCATCTCGGGCTATGCGCTCGGCGTGTTCGTCGGTGCGCCGGTGCTGACCTTGGCCACGCGACGGCTGCCGCGCAAAACCGTACTGCTGGCGCTGATGGCGATCTTCACGCTCGGCAATGCGGCCTGTGCGCTGGCGCCCACTTACGAATTGCTGATGGCGGCGCGCGTGCTGACATCGCTCGCCCATGGCACGTTCTTCGGCGTCGGCTCGGTCGTGGCCACCAGCCTCGTCGCCGAGGACAAGCGCGCCTCCGCCATCGCGACCATGTTCATCGGCCTCACGGTCGCAACGCTGCTGGGCGTGCCCTTCGGCGCCTGGTTCGGCCTGATGCTTGGCTGGCGCGCGGCGTTCTGGGCGGTGACTGTCATCGGCGTGATTGCCTTCGTTGTGGTTGCGGCGCTCGTCCCGGGCCACGTCGGCAATGGCGACAAGCCGATCTCGCTCGCCGAGGAGGTTGCGGTGCTCGGCCGTCCGCAGGTGCTGCTCGGCCTTGCCATGACCGTGTTCGGCTTCGCCGGCCTGTTCGTCGTGTTCACTTACATCCAGCCGATCCTGACGCGCTTCACCGGCTTTTCGGAGGCCGCGGTGTCGCCGATCCTGCTGGTGTTCGGCGTCGGGCTTGCGATCGGCAATGTCGCCGGCGGCAAGCTCGCCGACCGTGGCCTTGCGCGCGCCCTGATCGGCACGCTCGCCGCGCTCGCGCTCGTGCTGCTTGGGCTAGCCGCAGTGCTGTCGGTCAAGATCCCTGCGATCGTGCTGATCCTGCTGCTCGGCATCGCCGCCTTCGCAACCGTCGCGCCGCTCCAGCTTCGCGTGCTGGAAGCCGCAGGTCCCAGTGGCCGCACGCTCGCCTCCAGCCTCAACATCGCCGCGTTCAATCTCGGCAACGCACTGGGAGCCTGGGCCGGCGGCGTCACCATCGATCGCGGGCTCGGCCTCTCGGCGCTGCCGCTGGTCGCAGCCGGCATCACCGCGCTCGGCCTCGTGCTCGCGCTGTGGAGCCTCCAGCTCGACCGCAGGCAGACCGTCGTCGCGGCGTGCCCGGCGGAATAGGAGAGCGATCATGGAATACCGTAATCTCGGCGCTTCCGGGCTCAAGGTCCCCGTCCTCAGCTTCGGTACCGGCACGTTCGGCGGCCAGGGCCCGCTGTTCTCGGCCTGGGGCCGCAGCGGCGCGGAGGAGGCCCGCAGGCTGGTCGATATCTGTCTCGATGCCGGCGTCAATCTGTTCGACAGCGCCGATGTCTATTCGAACGGCGCCTCCGAGGAGATTCTCGGTGCCGCGATCAAGGGCCGCCGCGACAAGGTTCTGATCTCGACCAAGATGAGCCTGCCGATGGGAGAGGGCCCGCTCGATGCCGGCTCGTCGCGGCAGCGGCTGCTTGCCTCGATCGACGCGGCGCTGCGCCGGCTCGGCACTGATCATATCGACCTGCTTCAGCTCCACGCGTTCGATGCGTTCACGCCGATCGAGGAGGTGCTGTCCACGCTCGATATGCTCGTGCGCGCCGGCAAGCTGCGCTATGTCGGCGTCTCGAATTTCGCGGGCTGGCAGCTGATGAAGTCGCTCGCCGTTGCGGACCGGCATGGCTGGCCACGCTATGTCGCCCATCAGGTCTATTACTCGCTGCTCGGGCGCGACTATGAGTGGGAGCTGATGCCGCTCGCGCGCGATCAGGGCGTCGGCGCGCTGGTCTGGAGCCCGCTCGGCTGGGGCCGGCTCACCGGAAAGATCCGGCGCGACCAGCCGCTGCCGGAAGCGAGCCGCCTGCACGCCACCGCACAGTTCGGCCCGCCCGTGGACGATGCGCGCCTTTACGCCGTCGTGGACGTATTGGACGCGATCGCTGCGGAGACCGGCCATACCGTGCCGCAGGTCGCGATCGCCTGGTTGCTGTCGCGCCCCACGGTCTCCTCCGTGATCATCGGCGCCCGCGACGAGGCGCAGTTGCGCGACAATCTCGGCGCCGTCGGCTGGTCGCTGGGCGCGGATCAGATCAAGCGTCTCGACGAGGTCAGCGCGGTGATGCCGCCTTATCCCTATTACCCCTATCGCATCCAGGAGGGCTTTGCGCGGCTCAATCCACCACCGGTGTAGGGATGGGCCGGCGATCGCGGCTGACAGGGCGACATCATACGGCTGCAGCGTGCCGAGATTGCCGAGCGCGGTGCGCAAGCGGGTCGTCGCCTCCGCTGGCGTGATCTTCTCGATCCGCGGCGCCGGGCGTGACAGAGCGTCGCGACAACGCGCCATGCAGAAACGCACCTGTACACGGTCGCATGACCTCCATAACCTCCGCGGCGCAATTTTTTGGAGATGCGACGTGGCGAAGAAGGCGGCGACCAAGAAGAAAAGTACTGCAAAGAAAGTAACGAAGACCCCCAACAAGACGAGCACCGCCCGAAAGGGCACCGTCGCGAAAACCGCGAAGAAGACAGTCAGGAAGGCCGCACCGCGCAAATCGACCACCGCGCGCCGTCCAAAGGGATCGGTCTGGCAATGGTCTGCGGTCGAGACCGCGGCCGCGATCCGATCCGGCGCAATCTCCGCCGTCGAGACCGTCGAGGCGCATCTGGACCGGATGCGCGCCGTCAATCCCAGGCTGAATGCGGTCGTCGTCGATCTCGGCGCGGAGGCGCTGAAGGCGGCGCATGCGGCGGACAAGCAGCGCGCCAAGGGCGGCGAGCTCGGCCTCCTGCACGGCGTGCCCATCACCATCAAGGAGAACGTCGACTATGAGGGGCGGCCGAACTTCAACGGCGTGCCGGCGAACAAGGACCTCATCGCGCCGTCGGATTCGCCTGTCGTCCGCAACCTGAGGAAGGCGGGCGCCATCGTCATTGGTCTCACCAACACGCCGGAATTCTCCTTCCGCGGCTTCACCGACAATCCCTTGCACGGCCTGACGCTCAATCCCTGGGATCCCGATATCACCTGCGGCGGCTCGTCGGGTGGCGCGGGTTCGGCGGTTGCCGCCGGCATCGGCACCATCGCCCATGGCAACGATATCGGCGGCTCGCTGCGCTGGCCGGCGCATTGCAACGGCGTTGCCACCATCAAGCCGACGCAGGGCCGCATCCCCGCCTTCAACGGAAGCGCAACGGCCGAGCGGCCGATGCTGGCGCATCTGATGTCGGCGCAGGGGCCGCTCGCCCGCCATGTCGCCGATGTTCGCCTTGCGCTGGAGGCGATGAGCCAGCGTGACCCGCGCGATCCCTGGTGGGTGCCGGCGCCACTGGTGGGACCAAAGCCGAAGGGGCCGATCAAGGTCGCGCTGGCGAAGATCCCCGACGACATGGACGTCGATCCCCAGGTCGCTGCGGCGCTGCGGCAGGCCGCCGATCACCTGGAACGCGCGGGCTACCGCGTCACCGAGGTCGAGGTGCCCGACATCAACGGCGTCTGGCAGACCTGGTGCGACATCATCACCAACGAGACGGTGGTGATGCAGGAGGCCGGCATGCTGAAGGTCACGACCGAGGACTTCCACAAGGCCTGGGGCGGCATGAGGGCCAAGGCCAATGGGCTCGATCTCAAGGCCTGGATGCAGGCGACGGCCGCGCGCAACGGCCACATCCGTGCCTGGCAGTTGTTCTTCGAGGACTATCCGGTCGTGCTGGCACCGACCACGGTGCAGCCGACGCCGGGCCCACGCGAGGACACGGTCAGCGCCGAGCGCGTGCAGGAGATCTTCTGGGGCGAGATTCGCTTCATCTCCGCGATCAACGTGCTGGGCCTGCCCGGCGCGGTGGTGCCGGTCGCCGTCCACGCGGGCAAGCCGATCGGTGTGCAACTCATTGCCGGCCGCTATCGTGAGGACCTCGCGCTCGATGCCGCAGCCGCGATCGAGAAGCGTGCCGGTGTGATCGCCCATCGCCTTTGGGAGACGATGGCCTGATGCCATGCGCAAGGGCTCCGCGTCAGGCGCGGGGCCCGCAGAGGCCGGTCAGTTGGTCAGATGCGCGGAGGCGATCGCCTTCTGGAACAGTGCGTTGAGCGCATCGGTGATGCTCGAGTCGCTCGAGACCTCGTAGTAATAGCCCGACGTCGCGCAGGCCTGCATCTTGGTCGCGATCGAGCTGCGCCATGGCGCGATGTAGGTGTTGTACCAGCTGTTGTTGGTGATCGCGAGATAGGTGGTGTAGAGCACGGCGATCTTGACGCCGCGCGCCTTGATGGTGTCGCAGATCGTCGTCGTCAGCGGCTCCTGGCATCGGCCCGACGAGGAGATCACGGTCTTGGTGCAGGTCGAGGGATAGTAATAGTCGGCCACACCGTCCGACACGAAGAACAGCCATTTCTGCGGCGAGGACGAGGAGCCGTCGCCGGGTGTCGGAATCGCGCCGTTCATCGACGACAGAATGCCGTCGAAATCCGTGCACATGTCGTTGTTGTAATTGGTGTAGGGAATCGTCATCAGGTCGACGGCGGAAACCGCCGTCTTCACCGAAGACAGACTCGATGTCAGCGCCGAGATCGTGGTCAGGCCGATCGAGGCGCAATCGCTGCCCATGGTGTAGACAGCCATCCGGTACTGGTTGCTGACGAGCTGGCTCGCAGTCGCCGTGTCCGTCAGCGATTGCGTCGCATCCCGCACCAGGTCGATCCGCATCTTGATCCCGAGGTTCTTCGCGATCGAATAATAGCTGTTGGTCTGCTTGGTCTTCTTCGAGCTCGACGTGTAGATGTCGTGGCAGGCGAAGGCGCAGCTGTCGGATGTCGCATTCTGTAACGCAGTCATGTCGGCCGTGGTGGCGCCGAGCCCCTGCGACGGCGAGTTGTCCAGCAGCACGTAGAAGTCGATATAGGACGGCAGCGAGGCCGCCGCGCTCGAACTTGCCGAGATCGCCATGGTCTTGTAACCGACGATTCCCATGAAATAGGTCGTCACGGACGATGACGCCGTTCCCGTGGCGGTGCGGGTGGTGACGCTGTCGGTCACGGTGATGGTCACCGAGCTCGTCGCCAGGCCGTACGCGGACATCTGTCCGGCGAAAGTGTTCAGGGCGTCGCTCTGTGCGGCCGACGCGCTCTTGGTGATCTCGCTCTTCGCGGTGGCGACCAGCACGGCGGTGTCGAGCGCAGCCATCAGTCTCGCGCGCGCCCGTGCGGCGAGGGAATAGTCGACGGCCGCGCCGACGAAGGACAGCAGCGGCACCAGCGCCAGCGCGAAGATGACGGCGATGTTGCCGCGCCGGTCGGAGACGAAGCGCGAGAGCAGGCCATGGGCATTCCCGGTGGCAGTGGGCAAGCAGCGCATCCTTGAATGAAAGCAATGCGCGGATGCTAGCATCGTGGAACTTACGCAACGGTTGACCGTGGTGTGAGCGTGCGTGTCTGCGGCGTTTCCGATCGTGTCGCCGGTGAGAGAAAATCCTCGAGAAAAATAGGCGATTTCGCGCACGGCGCGCGGCGCGCTTCCGTAGTAATCCGGGGTGCTTGACCTCTCGAAGGCTTGCCTTCAATTGCAAGGATGCCGCGCCAACCAAGAGTGCTTCAACCGGCAGTAAGCGAGGACGGCGTGGTAGACGATGCCGCGATCATCGTGCATCGCTTTCCGCGAGTCGTCATTGTTCGAAGAGATGCGCCTCATGGTCTGAAGCCGGTCGCATGGATGTCGACAAAGCATCGCCATCTGCAGTTGCGACGACATCGCGATGTCGATGGAGCGTGCGTGTTGGAGACGCTCACCCGATGCCATGGCCGATGCGACGCATCGGCGTTCTCACGAAGGGACGACCGGCGGCGACCTATGCCACCGTGTCCCGCAAGAACGAGAAGGAAGGTGTCGCGGTGGGCCATCGCCGGCTCGCCATTCGTTAATTCAATTTAACGCGAATTTTAGCCAATTCACCAACAACCGTTAGGGTTACTTCCTCTATCTCTACGCGAATTATTGTCCGCTTTACCACCCGCCTCTAACAGAGGGACGGCGGACAACGCACACGCCTCATATAGGCCAATAAGTGCGGCCCGCTCCACGCGGAGGTGGCACGATGCGCAACGAAACGATCGCTATTCACGCCGGCTACGAACCCGAAGCCACCACGCACGCGGTCGCCGTGCCGATCTACCAGACCGCGGCCTACTCTTTCGACAGCGCCGATCATGGCGCGGCCCTGTTCAATCTCGAAGCCGAGGGCTTCCGCTACAGCCGCATCGCCAATCCGACCAGCGCTGTGCTGGAGAAGCGCATCGCCGAGCTCGAGGGCGGTGTCGGCGCGCTCGCGGTCGCGACCGGCCAGGCCGCACTGCATTTTGCCTTCGTCAATGTCGCCGACCACGGTGGCAACATCGTTTCCGTGCCGCAGCTCTACGGCACCACGCACACGCTGCTCTCGCACATCCTGCCGCGCCAGGGCATCACCGGCCGCTTCGCCGAGAGCGACAAGCCCGATGCCATCGAGAAGCTGATCGACGAGAATACCCGCGCGGTGTTCGCCGAAACCATCGGTAATCCCGCCGGCAATGTCTGCGACATCGAGGCGCTGGCGAAAATCGCGCATGCGCATGGTGTGCCGCTCATCGTCGACAACACGGTCGCGACCCCGATCCTGCTCAAGCCGTTCGACTACGGCGCCGACATCGCCGTGCACTCGCTGACCAAGTTCCTGGGCGGTCACGGCACCACGCTCGGCGGTGCCATTGTCGATTCCGGAAATTTCCCGTGGGCGAAATACGCCGATCGCTTCCCCGCCTACAACAAGCCGGATGCCTCCTATCACGGCCTCGTCTATGCCGAGCGCTTCGGCCGCACCGCCTATATCGAGCGCGCGCGCAGCGTCTATCAGCGCACCATGGGCTCGGTGCTGTCGCCGTTCAACGCCTTCCTGCTGCTCCAGGGCATCGAGACCGTGGCGCTGCGCATGGAGCGCCATGTCGAGAACGCCCGCAAGGTCGCCGAATTCCTCCGCGATGATCCGCGCGTTGCCTGGGTGAACTACACAGGCTTCTCCGACAGCCCCTACTACCCGTTCGTCCAAAAGTATCTCGACGGCAACGCCTCGTCGCTGTTCACGTTCGGCATCAAGGGCGGCATGGAAGCCGGCAAGACCTTCTATGATGCGCTGAAGCTGATCACGCGCCTCGTCAATATCGGCGATGCCAAGTCGCTGGCCTGCCATCCGGCCTCGACCACGCACCGGCAGATGTCGGTGGAGCAGCAGCGCGCCGCCGGCGTGCTGCCGGAGACGATCCGCCTGTCGATCGGCATCGAGCATTCCTCTGATATCATCGAGGACATCGACCAGGCGCTGGAGAAAGCCTGTCCGTCGTCGCGCCTCCAGGCCGCGGAGTAGGCGGACGGTTCGATGACGATCTTGATCGACAGGGATCAAGGCATATCGAGCCCGGCACTGGTGCCGGCCGAGGGCGATCTGGCGCGCGATCATGCCGGCCCGGAGCTCACGATCGGACTGATCAACAACATGCCTGATCCGGCGCTGAAGGCGACCGAGCGGCAGTTCATGAAGCTGCTGCAGGCCGCCGCGGGCCCGCGCCGCATCCGCTTCCACTGCTTCTCGCTGCCGTCGGTCAAGCGGTCGCCGGAAGCGAAATGGCACGTCGAGAGCGAATATTCCGATCTCGCGGATCTCAAGCGCAGGCAATTCGACGGGCTGATCGTGACCGGCGCCGAGCCGGTCGCGCCCGAGCTGCATCAGGAACCATACTGGCGCGATCTCACCGATCTCATCGACTGGGCCAGGACCAACACGCGCTCGACGATCTGGTCATGCCTTGCCGCGCACGCGGCGGTGCTGCATCTCGACGGTATCGAACGGCGCCGCCTACCGGCCAAGTGTCACGGCATCTTCGACTGCGAAGCGGTGGCGGATGATTCCCTCACGCGCGCGGCGCCTGCCCCGCTCAAGGTCTCGCATTCGCGCCTGAACGAGATCGCCGAGAGCGACCTCGTGCAGGCCGGCTACCAAGTGCTGACCCGCTCGGCCGACGCCGGGGTCGACGTCTTCGTGCGCCAATATGCCAGCCGCTTCGTGTTCTTCCAGGGGCATCCGGAATATGACGCGCTGTCGCTTCAGCGCGAATATCTGCGCGACGTGGGCCGCTACCTCGCGCGCGAGCGCGAGAATTACCCGCACGTGCCCGTGAGCTATTTTGACGCAGTCACCGAAGAGAAGCTGGCTCGCTTCGAGAAGCGGGCGAGGCAGGAGCGTCATCCGGCGCTGACCAACGACCTGCCGGCGCTGAATTTGCGCGCCGATATCGCCGCCGGGAGCGCGGCGGCGGCGCTCTTCCGCAACTGGTTGCGCTATCTCGGCGCGGAAGCCGACGCCTCGGTCCTGGCGCGCTAGGCCAAAGGGCGTTGGTTCTGCGTTAGGATTACCAAAGCGTTAGGCTTGCCTCAGCCGGCGCACGAATGTTTCAGTAGAGAAATACGGAATCACAGGAACGTAGTCGTGTGGTCGGCACTCCAGGGACGCGTGAGCAATCGGCTTGCCCGGCATTTCCGTGCCGCGCCGCACCGGCTGCCTGCGCATGCGCCGATGGTGAGCTTCACCTTCGACGATGCGCCCGACAGCGCCGCCGGCGAGGGCGCCTCGCTGCTCGAAGCGCATGGCGGCCGCGGCACGTACTACATCGCCGGCAGCCTGATCGATCGGCCGTCGGATCACTGGCATGGGTTGTCGCGTGACGCGATCGTCCGGCTGCACCATGCCGGTCACGAGATTGCGTGCCACACCTTCTCGCATCAGAGCTCGGCCGATCTCGACGAAGTCGCAATGGCCGGCGAGATCGAGCGGAACCGCAGCCATTTCCGCGGTATCGATTCCTCGATCACGCTGGAGAATTTCGCCTACCCCTATGGGATCGCCTCGGTCTGGCGCAAGCCGCAGCTGGCGAAGGCGTTCCGCTCGGCGCGCGGCATTCTTCCCGGCGTCAATCGCGACGTCATCGACCTCCAGTTCCTGCGCGCCTCGCCACTGGTCGATTGCGAGATCGATGCGGCAGGCGTCGATCGCTATTTCGACGAGGCGGTCGCAAGCGGCGGCTGGTTGATCTTCTACAGCCACGACGTCGCCAATGCGCCGAGCCCCTATGGCTGCACGCCGCATTTGATGCGCCACGCGCTGGAGGCGGCCGGAAAGCGCAACATGCCGATCGTGACCGTCGCGGAAGCGCTGCGACGAATCGGGGCGTAGCTGCTTTTCCTTCTCCGCTTGCGGGAGATGAGGGGTTCTATCCTTGACCACAGATATCGTAGGGTGGGCAAAGCGAAGCGTGCCCACGGCTTCTGTTGCAGTGTCGGATCGATGGTGGGCACGGCGCAAGTGCGCCTTTGCCCACCCTACGATTCCGTGCTCGCGGTGCCAGCCCCCGTCTTGCAAGGGGAGAGGGGCAAGATGGACTTGCCACGGCCGCTCCGCCATGCGACTGGCCTTGTGACGAATCCCGCGGCCCTGCTCCGATACACCCATGAACGCTCCATCCACCGCTCCGCTGCCCGCGCCGGCCAACGGCCGCGATGCGCTGTCGGTGCTGCATTCGGTGTTCGGTCTGCCGGGGTTTCGCGGGGCGCAGGGCGACATCATCCGGCACGTCACCGACGGCGGCAATTGCCTCGTGTTGATGCCGACCGGCGGCGGCAAGTCGCTGTGTTACCAGCTGCCGTCCTTGCTGCGCGAAGGCTGCGGCATCGTGGTCTCGCCGTTGATCGCGCTGATGCGCGACCAGGTCGCGGGCCTGCTGGAGGCCGGCGTCAACGCCGCCGCGCTCAACTCGTCGCTGTCGCCGCAGGAAGCCTCCGACGTTGAGCGCCGCCTGATCGCAGGCGATCTCGACCTGCTCTATGTCGCGCCGGAACGGCTGGTCACGCCGCGCTGCCTGTCGCTGCTGGCGCAGGCGAAAGTGGCGCTGTTCGCGATCGACGAGGCGCATTGCGTCTCGCAATGGGGCCACGACTTCCGCCCCGAATATGTCGGCCTCTCCATCATCGCCGAGCGCTTTCCCGACGTGCCGCGTATCGCGCTCACCGCGACCGCCGACGAGCTGACGCGCAAGGAGATCGTCGATCGGCTGCAGCTTGCCGGTTCCCCGCAATTCGTCTCCAGCTTCGATCGCCCCAACATCCGCTACGAGATCGTCGACAAGCGCAACGCGGTGTCGCAGCTCAAGGAATTCATCCGCGAGCGTCATGCGGGCGATGCCGGCGTGGTCTATTGCCTGTCGCGCAACCGGGTCGAGGAGGTCGCCGCCGCGCTCGACGAGGCCGGCATTGCCGCGCTGCCCTATCATGCGGGCCTCGACAGCAGCGTGCGCTCGCGCAACCAGGATCGCTTCCTCAACGAGGACGGCATCGTCATCGTCGCGACCATCGCCTTCGGCATGGGCATCGACAAGCCCGACGTGCGCTTCGTCGCCCATCTCGACCTGCCCAAGAGCATCGAGGCCTATTACCAGGAGACGGGACGCGCCGGGCGCGACGGCAAGCCGTCGGCGGCCTGGATGGCCTACGGCCTCTCCGACATCGTGCAGCAGCGCCGCATGATCGACGAGTCGGCCGGGTCCGAGGATTTCAAGCGGGTCTCGATCCGCAAACTCGATGCGCTGGTTGGCCTCGCCGAGACTGCGCATTGCCGACGCAAGCGGCTGCTCGGCTATTTCGGCGAGACCGTGCAGGGCGAGAGCTGCGGCAATTGCGACAATTGCCTGACGCCGCCAAAGATGCGCGACGGCAAGGTGCTGGCGCAAAAGCTGCTGTCCTGCGCCTATCGCACCGGGCAACGCTTCGGCGCGATGCACCTGATCGATGTGCTGATCGGGCGCCTGACCGAGAAGGTGACGCAGTTCGGCCATGACAAGCTGTCGGTGTTCGCTATCGGGCGCGAGCTCAACGAGAAGCAGTGGCGCACAGTGCTGCGGCAGCTGGTGGCGATGGGCCATTTGCAGAGCGACAGCGAGGCCTATGGCGCGCTGAAGCTGACGGAGTCCGCGCGCGGCGTGCTGCGCGGAGAAACGGAAGTCTGGCTGCGCGAGGAGGCACCCGGCAGCCGCATCCGGTCAAGCCGTGCGAAATCCCGGCGCGGCGATCTTGCGCCGGCCGCAAACGCGCCGCAGGGCGATGTCGATCCCGAATTGCGTGCGCGCTTGCGATCCTGGCGCTCGGACGTCGCACGCGAGCGCGGTGTACCGGCCTATGTAGTGCTGCACGATGCCACCATCGACGGCATCGTGCGGGCCTGGCCGACCACGCTGGACGAGCTGCGCAACGTGCCGGGCATCGGCGACAAGAAGCTCGAGCATTACGGCGACGAGCTGCTGCAGATCATCAGGACGCGGTAAGGGCGCCCCGATCTCTCCACATCGTCATCCCGGACAAGCGCGCCTAAAGCGCGCGCAGATCCGGGATCCATAGCCACAGGCCGTGGGAAAAGGCACGCTGGTTGGCCCAGTGAGTCGCAACAATTGGCAGTCGGGTAATGGGTCCTGGCTTTCGCCAGGACGACATTGGGGGGAGGCGAGACCCAGCTCAGCCGTTCCGGAAAGCGTAGCCGTAGCCATTCAGCGCCGGCGCGCCGCCGAGATGGGCGTAGAGAATCTTCGCGCCCTTCTCGAAATAGCCCTTCTTGGTCAGGTCGATCAGGCCCTGCATCGATTTGCCTTCATAGACGGGGTCGGTGATCATGGCTTCGAGACGCGCGGTGAGGCGGATCGCCTCCTTGGTCTCTTCGGACGGCACGCCATAGGCGGGATAGGCATAGTCCTCGATCAGCACGACGTCATCAGCGACGATGTCCTTGCCGAGCTCGACGAGTTTTGCGGTGTTCTGCGCGATCGAGAGCACCTGCGCCTTGGTCTGCGCCGGCGTGAACGAGCCGTCGATGCCGATCACCTTGCGGGCACGGCCGTCGGCGGCGAAGCCCACCAGCATGCCGGCATGGGTGGAGCCCGTGACGGTGCAGACGATGATGTAGTCGAACTTGAAGCCGAGCTCGGCTTCCTGCCTGCGTACCTCCTCGGCAAAGCCGACATAGCCGAGCCCGCCATATTTATGCACGGAAGCGCCGGCGGGAATCGCGTAGGGCTTGCCGCCCGCCGCCTTCACTTCCTCGATCGCCTGCTCCCAGCTCTTGCGGATGCCGATGTCGAAACCGTCGTCGACGAGGCGCACGTCGGCGCCCATGATGCGCGAGAGCATGATGTTGCCGACGCGGTCATAAACGGCGTCCTCGTGCGGCACCCAGGCTTCCTGCACCAGGCGGCACTTCATGCCGATCTTGGCGGCGACGGCGGCGATCATGCGGGTGTGGTTGGACTGCACGCCGCCGATCGACACCAGCGTGTCCGCATTGGAGGCGATCGCATCCGGAATGATGTATTCGAGCTTGCGCAGCTTGTTGCCGCCATAGGCGAGGCCGGAATTGCAGTCCTCGCGCTTGGCATAGATCTCGACATTGCCGCCGAGATGTTTTGACAGCCGCTCCAGCTTCTCGATCGGTGTCGGTCCGAAGGTCAGCGGGTAGCGCGCGAATTTTTCCAGCATGGTCAGGTCATCCCGATTGGCGTTGATCTGGGATCTGGCTAGCATTGCCGTGGGAAAATGTGCTCTCAAATATTGCGTCGATATTGCGTGCCTTCTTGCATCAATGGCGCCAATGGATACTATTTCTTCCGAGATAATCTATATTGTCGGAAGCTTCTTTCATGGCCGCGAGACTGGATCGAACCGACCTTAAGATATTGAGATTGCTGCAAAATAACGGTCGGCTCAGCAATGCCGAGCTGGCCGAAACGGTCGCGATCAGCCCCGCCACCTGCCATCGCCGCACCCAGCGCCTGTTCGCGGACGGGTTCATCGCCACTGTGCGCGCCATGGTCGCCCCGAAGAAGGTGGCCAAGGGCACGCTGGTCATGGTCGGGGTCGTGCTCGACCGCTCGACGCCGGAGAGCTTCGCCATCTTCGAGCAGGCCATCGCCAGGCTGAAATTCGTGCTCGACTGCCACCTCGTCGCCGGCGACTTCGACTACTTCCTCAAGATCCGGGTCGGCGACATGGAGGACTTCAACCGCATCCATGGCGAGCAGCTCATCGCGCTGCCCGGCGTGCGCCAGACCCGCACCTTCTTCGTGATGAAGGAGGTCGTCGACAACGCGCCGCTGGAGTTTTGAGCGAGAAGCGTTTTCCAGCGAAGTGGAAACCGGTTCGCGCCAGAAAACGCGTCAAAACAAAATCCGGACCTATTGATGCGCGATCCGCGTCATGAGAGATTCACGCGATGCAGACATTCCCCTTCCGTCAGCACAATCCGGCCGGGCCATCTTATCGGCGCGGCTGGGTCGACGAGGCCGTCGCCGCGATCGAGGCCGACCAGTGCCGCACGGCCGACACGCATCTGATCCGGCTGATCGTGCCGGCATTATCCGGCATCGACATCTATCTGAAGGACGAATCCACGCATCCGACCGGCAGCCTGAAGCATCGCCTGGCGCGTTCGCTGTTCCTCTATGCGCTCTGCAACGGCCACATTCGCGAAGGCACGCCCGTCGTCGAGGCCTCGTCGGGATCGACCGCGGTGTCGGAAGCCTATTTCGCGCAGATGATCGGCGTGCCCTTCTATGCCGTGATGCCGCGCACGACCTCGGCGGAGAAGATCGCCGCGATCGAGCATTATGGCGGCAACTGCCATCTGATCGATGACGGCCGCGCGCTCTATGCGGAGGCGGCGGTGCTCGCCGCCCGGCTGAACGGCCATTACATGGACCAGTTCACCTTCGCCGAGCGCGCCACCGACTGGCGCGGCAACAACAACATCGCCGAATCGATCTTCACGCAATTGGCGGGCGAGCCGCGGCCGATCCCGGACTGGATCGTGATGGGTGCCGGCACCGGCGGCACCTCGGCCACCATCGGACGATATCTGCGCTATCGCCAATATCCGACACGGCTCTGCGTCGCCGATGTCGAGCATTCCGCCTTCTTCGACTGCTTCCGTTCGCAGGACCGTTCCCGCGTTTGCGATCGCCCGTCGCTGATCGAGGGCGTCGGCCGCCCCCGCTGCGAGCCGTCCTTCGTGCCGGGCGTCGTCGACCGCATGATGAAGATCCCGGACGCGGCGACGATCGCGGCGATGAACGTGCTGTCGCGCCGGCTGCGCCGCGTGGTCGGCGGTTCCACCGGCACCAATTTTTTGGCGCTGTGCCGGCTTGCATCGGAGATGCGCAAGGCGAATGTGACGGGATCGCTGGTGACGCTGATCTGCGATTCCGGCGAGCGCTACCGGCAGACCTATTACGAGCCGGAATGGCTGAAAGCGCGCGGTCTCGATCCGGCGCCGTTCGAGAAGACCTTATTGTCGTTCCTCGATTCCGGGCAGCCGCTGGATGTCGCGGTCGAAGACGTTGTCAATCCGCAAAGTGCATAATGTGCTGAAGTGGTATGCTAGACACGAGTCAGGGACGATCCCTGCTTTTGGGCCAGCGCGGACCACCTAGACGCGTACATTGGAGCAGATAGCTCCCGTCTTCGTGCCAGTCGTCGGTCTTGGCAACCTCTTTCCATCCGCGTTTCTCAGGATCTCGCTCGAAGTGCTTCGGCTTCGTTTCAATGAATGGGCCTGTCTCCATTTCGATTTTCTCGATCTTCCAATCGTAGACCATGGCCGGCGCACCTGGTTCGTGCGCATGATTTTCAAAGTAAGGGAACGGGTCGATTCCGACGAATATCAGGCCTCCCAACCAGGTGCCCAGGCGAGCATTGTCTGGGGGTTTTCCGTCGCAGTACATGAGAATGCCAGCGTCCAACACCCACCAGTCATGTCGCGCGTACACGACCTGGGCCACAACTTCGTAGGAACTCTCGAGAATGTGCGTGAACGATGGCGCCTTGTGGTCGAGCCGACCGTACCTCGGAAGAGGGACGACTGGACAGAATTCGAGCGCGAACGAGACATTTGTCGCTTGCGCGAATTCACCATAGTTGCCGTCCTGAATAATCCAACTATCAAGTCCGACGACTAGATCGGCCATCCTGTGCCTCGCCAATGACATACGAAGGGCATAGCATGGTTGTGTTTGCGCTTCCATACCACTTGCCAAATCGCACGGTCGTCACGGCAACTTCACTTGCCACGTGCACGCACGCGGGCGACCGTTAGCCCTTCTCAACGAGGAGATCCCGCCGTGCGCCTCCCCATTCTCGATCCCAAGGATCTGACCGCTGAACAGAAGCCGCTCTATGACGACATGCAGGCCGGCATCAAGGACCACTTCAAGGGCTTTGTGAACATGCGCGACGACGGCGCGCTGCTCGGGCCCTGGAATCCGTGGATCCGCGAGCCGCGCTTCGGCAAGCCGGTGTGGGAGCTGGTCAAGGCGATCGCGTCGAACCCGCTGCTGCCCGCTGCCGTACGCGAGGTCGCGATCCTCGTCACCGGCTCGCATTTCCGCTCCGGCTACGAGCTGTATGCCCATGTGCTGGTGGCCGAGCAGCGCGGCCTTTCCGACGAGAAGCTCGCGACCATCGTCGCCGGCCAGCGGCCGGTCGATCTCACCAAGCAGGAGGCGGTCGCCTACGACATGGCCTCTGCCCTGGTGAGCGGCGGCGTGCTGCCGGAGCTGACTTATCGCGCGGCGGTGAAGGAGTTCGGCGAGCATGGCGCGGCCGAGCTGTCCTACCTCGTCGGCGTCTATTGCATGGTCTCGGTCACGCTCAACACCTTCGACGTGCCGGTGCCGGAATAGACGCAGCTTCCGTCGGTCACTCCGCCGCCTTGCCTGCAGGCGGCGGGGGCGCCCAGGCGATGCAGCGATTGCGGCCTTCGCTCTTGGCCTGGTAGAGCGCATGATCGGCCGCGCCCATCAGCGCGTCGATGCCGGACATGCTGGCGGTGGCCTCGGCGATGCCGACGCTCACGGTGAGGCCGAACTGGATCTTCTCGGCAAAAACCTGCGTGCTCATCACGCGCTTGCGGATGCGCTCGGCTACCGTCCTTGCCTTGGACAGGCTGGTCTCGGGCAGCAGCACGGCGAATTCCTCGCCGCCGAGACGGCCGACGATGTCCGACTTGCGCTTGCCGTCGAGGCAGGCGGCCGCGACCGCCTTGATCGCGGCGTCGCCCACGGCATGGCCGTAGCGATCGTTGACCGACTTGAAGTGGTCGATGTCGAGCATCAGCACCGAGACGGAGCGGTAGTAGCGCTGGAAGCGGCTCCATTCCGCATCGAGGCTCTCGAGGAAGTGGCGGCGGTTGTAGAGCCCGGTGAGCGGATCGGTGGTGGCGAGCGTCTCCAGCATCGCGGCCTTTTGCGTCAGATCGGTGATGTCGACATAGGTCAGCATGCGCCCGCCATTCGACATCGTGGTGCAATGGGCCCTGATGCGGCGGCCATCCGGCGTCTGCAGGTCGCGCACGTGATCGCCGGTCTTGACCTCCTCGACGCGCCGCGCCGGAAATTTCGCAAGCTCGCTGCTGGGAAGATTGGGCGCGCTGGCGCGATGCAGGCGCCGCACCAGCGACGAATAGGCCGGCCGGCTCGCCGCCTCGTCTTCGCTGACCTCCCAGAACCGCCGCATTCGCCGGTTCATGAAGGTCGCGTGCAGGTCGGCATCGAGAAGGAGCACGCCGTCCTGAACATTCTCCAGCGCATCCCGCAGCAGCTTCAACTCGTCGGAGGCGCGCACGATGTCGGTGACGGGCGTATAGGTCAGCATGCGGCCGCCGTCGGGCAGCGGCGTGACCTGGACGCGCACGACATCGCCATTGGTCCGGCGCAGGTCGATCGGGGTCGGATCGCCGGCCTCGATCACGCGAACGCGCTCCGCCACCAGGGCATCGAGCTCGGGGTCCGGCACCTCATAGGCGCCGGTGTCGCGTCCGTGGTGAAGCAGCGTGAGAATGGATGGATTGCTGTCGGCAACCTCGTCGGGCAGGCGCCACATCTGGCGAAACGACCGGTTGATCAGGCGCGCCCTGAGGTGAGAGTCGAGCAGCACGATGCCGGTCGGCACATGATCGAGCGCGGCGCGCAGCGCCAGCATCTGGCCGCGCATCAATGCGTCGGACGAGCGTTCCCGCTCCTCGCCCGCCGCCCGCTCGCTGCCCGGCTGCTCGAAGGCGACCCCGACCTGGCGGTCGGATCGCCAGACCACGCGGCAGGCCAGAATCTCGCGGCCCGGGAGCCTGAGTTGGAACCGCTCGGGCACGCCGAGGCCGCTCTCCATCTCGAGCGTCGCAGCCTCCTCGGTCAGCCGGCGTACGATGCAATCGATCGACGACTGGCCGAAATTGAAGAAGATCTTCCCAGCAAGGAACGTCCGTTCCGAAACCAAGCGGGACATTCGCAGTCTCCGACGCGTAACGACGTGAAAAGTCGGCGTAGTGTCGCGCAAGGTTCCTTGCGTCGGGGTAACGCAAGCGATGTTTTGGGATGAAGATTAACGATCGGTTGACGGGCAAGACGGAAGGTTGTTCCGGCCGGTCGCTAGCGGCCGCCACGCTTTGTCGTAAATCCCGCTACGACCCCGGTCAGTTACGCACCGCATAAAGCGGCGTGCGCAGCGTCAGCTGGTAGGCCGGCTTCGGCGTCCACGCGATCTGCGCGGTGATGCCGAACAGGCGGTTGTCGTTGTCGTCCATGCGGTCGAGGTCGAGGCGCAGGGTCGGCTGGGTGAAGGACTCCGCTATCGTTCGGCCTGCGAACTGCGCGCCGCCGAACGACTGGATGCCGAGCCGCCCGGTGAACTTCCAGTTGTTCGGCCATTGATAGTAGCCGCCGGCATAAAGGATCGTGTTCGGCCGGATACTGGCGAGCGGGCTGGCAATGGTGGTGTAGGTATATTGCATGCCGGCCAGCCAGCCCCGCGTCTCGTCCTCGTCGAGCGCGTAGTCGAATTCCAGGATGTTGTTGAAGGAATTCGTCATGCCCTGCTCGTTCGGCACCGACTGCGTCAGCGTCGATTGCAGCGTGATGGTCGGGATCTTGCCGCCATTCTGCTGGTAGAGGTCGGCTTGCACGCCGATGTTCCAGCTGGTGATATCGAAGGACGACCAGCCGCTGCCGATGTTCACGGTCGAGCCCGACACGCCGCCATAGAGCGAGACACGATCGGTGACGTCGACGGTCAGCGGCAGGTCGACGGCGATGGCTTTGGCCGCCGGCAAGCCGTTCAGCAGCGTCGTGCCGCGTCGTACCGCCAGGGCTTCGAAGGCCGCCGACAGCGAGGTGGTGCCGAAGCCGAGTCCGAGCGTGCCCGCCGGGATCGCCGCATACATGGTGCGCAGGTCGAGATAGATGTTCGGCACAGCCGGCTTTGCGGGCTTGTCCTCCTCATCGTCGGCCGCGAAGGCGGCGCCTGCCGGGATCGCCAGACAAAGCAGTCCCGTCGCGGCAGCGCGCAAAACCGGACGACGGGATTGGCTGCGATGGGGCACGTGACGATCCGACGCGTGGCGATTTGATGGCAAAACCGTTGCTAGATGGAACGTGATCGCTCGTGCGGTCAAGCGCTATCCGCAGACGATGGACGGCATGGATGTGCGGAGTTACCCTGCCGTGATCGCACTGACACACTCGCCCGCCACAGTGCAGGCGGACTATGGAGGACGACAGAAATGAACACGTCACGCCGCATCCTGCTCACTGGTCTGGCGGGGCTCGCTGTTGCTCCGGCCGCTGTTGCCGCCGCGGTGCCGTCGGCCGAACCCGGCGACGTGACGGTCGCCGAAGAGCGCTTCGCGCGCACGATCGCAGCCGCGCATTCGCCCGATATTACCTGCGCGCGACAGGCGGAACGTTATGCCGACGCGCACTGGCCGGAATATGTCGTGGCAGCCAGGGCGGTGCTCGGCGCGCGCGCTTGATTCACGCCTTTACTTCTCCACCGCCCGCCTGACCTGCTCGCCGATCTGCGACAGCACGAGCTGCGCCTGTGGCAGGATCGCACCCATGGCGTGGAAATTGTGAACCATGCCGTCGTGGCAGACATGCTCGACGGCGACACCCGCGGTGAGAAGCTTGCGCGCATAGGCATTGCCCTCGTCGCGCATCGGATCGAACTCAGCGGTGTGGATGATCGCGGTCGGAAGGCCCGCGAGCTTGCTCGCGCGCAGCGGCGAGATGCGCGGATCGGCGGCATCGAAGCCCTCGGGCAGATAGTCGGCGAGGTCGGCTTCGATTGTGATGCGGTCGATCAGGTGTCCTTCCGCGAATTCCTGGCGCGATGGCGAGGTCTCCTCGAAATCCAGCACCGGGCAGATCAGGCATTGCGCCACGATGGAGAGGCCGGCGTTCTGCAAAGCCTCCTGGCACACGATTGCCGCCAATGTGGCGCCGGCGGAATCGCCGCCGACCACGAGCCGCCCGGCATCAATGCCGAGCGAGGGCGCCTCGCGCGCGACCCATTCGGTCGCAGCGATCGCATCGTCCACGGCAGCGGGAAACTTGTGCTCGGGCGCGAGCCGGTAATCGACCGAGACCAGGCGGCATCCGGTCGCATGCGCCAGCGCCGCGGCGATGCGGTCATGCGTCGCGATGCTGCCGGCGACGAGGCCGCCGCCATGGAAGAACACGAAGCCCGGCGCGGATTCGCCGGCAGACGCGGGTGAATAGAGCCGGTAGGGAAGCTCGCCGCCGGGGCCCGGCAGCATGCCGTCGGCCGCGGTCACGTCAGGCGCATCAGTGCGTGCGAACTGCATGAGCTTTGCCAGCGACTGCCGCCGTGCCTCGACGCTGGGCCGGCTCCGGGCTTGCGGCCCGGCCGCAGCCATCATGGTCAACAAACGCTTTGCGAGCGGATCGAGCGGCATGCTGCTTCCTTCTCTCCCTTACGGGAAGGCGTGGCCTACCTCATGGGAAAGGGTAACCTACCTCTTCTGCGCAGGGAATCGTTTAGAAGTTCCGCCAATAGTGGCGCTATAGTGCGGCATCGTGCCAAGGGAGGCCGGTCATGGCCGAGATCAAGAAGCCCATCGAATATTCACCGAGCTGGACCTTCTTCGAGGGCAAATGGCATGACGGCAATGTGCCGATCATGGGGCCGCGCACACATGCGGCCTGGCTCGGTTCGGTCGTGTTCGACGGCGCCCGTGCGTTCGAGGGCGTCGCGCCCGATCTCGACCGTCATTGTGCGCGCACCAATCAATCCGCGATCAGCTTTGGCCTGAAGCCGGTGGTCGATGCCGGCACCTGGCTCGCGCTCGCAAACGAAGGCATCGCGCGTTTCGCGGCGAATGCCGAGCTCTATATCCGCCCGATGTACTGGGCGCAGAGCGGGCTCGGCGGCGGCGTGCTGTTCGATCCCGACTCCACCAACTGGTGTCTGAGCATCTACGAGGCGCCGATACCGAAACCGGTCGGCAACGCGATCACGCTGTCGCCGTTCCGCAGGCCCACCGCCGAATGCGCGCCGGTCGAAGCGAAGGCGGCCTGCCTCTATCCGAACAATTCGCGCGCGCTCGCCGAAGCGGCCTCACGCGGTTTCCAGAACGCGCTGATGCTCGACATGCTCGGCAATGTCGCCGAGTTCGGCAATTCCAACGTGTTCATGGCCAAGGACGGCGTGGTGTTCACGCCGGTCCCCAACGGCACCTTCCTCAACGGCATCACGCGCCAGCGCGTCATCAGCCTGCTTCGCGGCGACGGAGTCACTGTAGTCGAGAAGACGCTGCGCTATGCCGACTTCCTGTCAGCCGACGAGATTTTCTCATCCGGAAATTTCGCCAAGGTCGCGCCGGTGATCCGCATCGACGATCGCGAGCTGAAGCCGGGCCCGTTCTACACCAAGGCGCGCAAGCTTTATTGGGACTTCGCGCATGCGGTGAAGCTGGCGGCGTAGGCTCTCCGATGTCGTCCTGGCCTAGTGCGCAATTGCGCACGGGAGCCAGGACCCATTACCCCAGGGAGAAGTTTGGCGAAGATTCGTCGTTCGGTACTGCCATCGATCGCTACTGATAGACCTCGCGGTATGGGTCCTGGCTTTCGCCAGGACGATACCGGGGGTGTGGCATGCGCCACGCCTTATGAGCCCCGCCTCCGAAATCGGCTGAACTGAAACGCCTGCGTCGAAGCCCACGGTGTGTGGTGCGTCTCGCTCCGCGCCTCGACCAGTTCAAACTCCGGTCCGAGCTCAGCCGCGAGGCTCGCGCTGTCATGGCGCTGCACCGGCAGGCCGCTGCATTTCTCCGGACCGTCGGGCGCAAACGTCGCGATGATGACTTGCCCGCCAGCGCTGACCGCCGACCGCAGGCGCTCGACGTAGGCCGCTCTGTCATCGGGATCAGTCAGAAAGTGAAACGCCGCGCGATCGTGCCAGACATCGTAAGTCCTGGTCGGCTGCCATGTCGTGGCGTCGGCGACGATCCACTCGACCGTTGAAGCGGCCTGGCCGATTCGCTTCTTCGCAACGTCGAGCGCGTTGGCGGAGAGGTCGAGCACGGCAAGATGGCGATATCCGTCCTGCAGCAGTGCATCGATCAGCCGCGAAGCACCGCCGCCGATATCGATGATGGCTGCGCCACGATCGGAGTTGGCTGCGCGAATCATCGCGAGCGAGATCGCCGGGCTGTCCTGATACCAGCTGACCTCGGCCTCGCCCTTGGTGGCGTAGACGTTGTCCCAGTGCGTGGTGCGGTCGGACATGGTGTGCTCCGGCCTTGGCCGGGGACGGCAGCGCGCAAGCGGCGCTGCCGGGATCAACTGGCAATTCGCGCGTCCGCCGTATGCGGACGCGCCGGCACGAACGGAGGAGCTACTCGTCCTTCTTCGACATCCGCTCGAGGCGCTCCTGCATTTCCTTCATCTGCTGGCGCAAATCGTCGATGTTGCTGTCCTTGGGCGCCTCGGCGCTCGCATCGGGCTCCGGCTCGGGGCTCGACGCCGGGCGGGGCGCGGCGAACGGCTTGAACATCGAGAAGGTCTGCTGGAACAGCTCCATGTTGCGGCGGACCTGCTCCTCCAGCGGCGCAAACGGCGTGCCGGACAACGTGTTGGCGATCTGTTTGCGGAACTTCTCCTGCTCCTGGGTCAGTGTCGCGATCGACTGCTCCAGATATTTCGGCACCACCATCTGCATGCTGTCGCCGTAGAAGCGGATCAGCTGGCGCAGGAAGGTGGTCGGGAGCAGATTCTGGCCGGCCTTGTTCTCCTGCTCGAAGATGATCTGGGCCAGCACGGAGCGGGTGATGTCGTCGCCGGTCTTGGCGTCGTAGACCAGGAAATCTTCGCCGTCCTTGACCATGGCGGCGAGGTCTTCCAGCGTCACGTAGGTACTCGTTCCGGTGTTATAGAGCCGGCGGTTCGCGTATTTCTTGATGGTGGTGGGTTGGTCTGATTTCGCCATGGGCTCTCACTTGCAAAAACGCTGAGAACGGGAACCCGGCGGGCTATGCCGCAGGGCGGGAAGAGTACGCAACGCAACAAAATAAGCATTTTCAAAGGGGTCACGCTACCGTTTTGTGCGCCACGGTTAATCGGGCAGCAAAAACGTGCTTGCGAAAGCGCCAAGAACGCTATTTTGAATGCGCTGCGGCATGAATTCGGCCCCCCGCCGATTGACATGCCTCAACGACGTTAACAGGATGGCTGACGAGACTGGCGAGCGTTTTTCCAGCCCCGCCTGCCCCTTCACAAGAACCTCAAGCCCCAGGAGATGCCCCATGTCAGACGATGTCGTCATCGTCAGCGCCGCCCGCACCCCGGTCGGAAGCTTCAACGGAGCGTTCGCGACCCTTCCCGCCCATGACCTCGGCGCCGTCGCCATCAAGGCCGCGCTGGAGCGCGGTGGCATCGAGCCCGGTCGGGTCTCGGAAGTCATCATGGGCCAGATTCTGACCGCGGCCCAGGGTCAGAACCCAGCCCGCCAAGCCTCGATCATAGCCGGCATTCCGGTGGAGAGCCCCGCCTGGGGCGTGAACCAGCTTTGCGGCTCGGGCCTGCGCACGGTCGCGCTCGGCTACCAGGCGCTGCTCAACGGCGATTCCGAAATCGTGGTCGCCGGCGGCCAGGAATCCATGAGCATGGCTCCGCACGCCCAGCACCTGCGCGGCGGCGTCAAGATGGGCGGCCTCGAACTGGTCGACACCATGATCAAGGACGGCCTGTGGGATGCCTTCAACGGCTACCACATGGGCAACACCGCCGAGAACGTCGCGCGCCAGTGGCAGATCACCCGCGCCCAGCAGGACGAGTTCGCGGTCGCCTCGCAGCAGAAGGCGGAGGCCGCGCAGAAGGCCGGCAAGTTCAACGACGAGATCGTTCCCGTCACCATCAAGACCCGCAAGGGCGACGTGGTCGTCAGCGCCGACGAATATCCGCGCCATGGCGCCACGCTCGACGCGATGGCCAAGCTCAAGCCGGCCTTCGAGAAGGACGGCACGGTCACCGCGGGCTCGGCCTCGGGCATCAATGACGGCGCTGCCGCCGTGGTGCTGATGACGGCCAAGCAGGCCGCCAAGGAAGGCAAGAAGCCGCTCGCGCGCATCGTGTCCTGGGCGCAGGCCGGCGTTGATCCGAAGATCATGGGCTCGGGCCCGATCCCGGCCTCGCGTCTCGCGCTGAAGAGAGCCGGCTGGAACGTCGGCGATCTCGATCTGATCGAGGCCAACGAGGCCTTCGCGGCGCAGGCCTGCGCCGTCAACAAGGACCTCGGCTGGGACACCTCGAAGGTCAACGTCAACGGCGGCGCGATCGCGATCGGCCATCCGGTCGGCGCCTCCGGCGCGCGCGTGCTGGTGACGCTGCTGCATGAGATGCAGAAGCGCGATTCGAAGAAGGGCCTTGCCACGCTGTGCATCGGCGGCGGCATGGGTATCGCGATGTGTCTGGCGCGCGACTGAAGGTCGCTGACGTCAAGCTGACGCGTGCGCCGCACACCTGATTGAGTGCGTTGCACGCGACTAAAAAGGCAGCGGTTGCAAATCAAATATTCTTCGCAACCGCGCAGGCCTCGACTAAAGAGAAACGCCCGGCTCAGCCGGGCGTTTTGTTCTTGATGTCCGTCAAACGTCCCGCATAATCCGTAGCTAAAAACGATCACTCAAAAGCGTCCGAAGAGTCCAAGGAAGAGTCCAAGGGAAGGAATACGATATGGCACGTGTTGCACTGGTGACGGGTGGTACGCGGGGCATCGGAGCTGCGATCAGCAAGGCGCTGAAGGCGGCCGGCTACAAGGTCGCGGCAAGCTATGCCGGCAACGATGCGGCGGCGGAGAAGTTCAAGGCCGAGACCGGCATCGCCGTCTACAAATGGGACGTCAGCAATTTCGACGCCTGCGCCGAGGGCGTGAAGAAGGTCGAGGCCGAGGTCGGCCCGGTCGACGTGCTCGTCAACAATGCCGGCATCACCAAGGACGGCGCCTTCCACAAGATGAGCCTCGAGCAATGGAACGCCGTGATCGGCACCAATCTCGGCTCGCTGTTCAACATGTCGCGCCAGGTGATCGAAGGCATGCGCGGACGCAAGTTCGGCCGCATCATCAACATCTCCTCGATCAACGGCCAGAAGGGCCAGTTCGGCCAGGTGAACTATTCCGCGGCCAAGGCCGGCGAGATCGGCTTCACCAAGGCCCTGGCGCTGGAGAACGCCAAGGGCGGCGTCACAGTGAATGCGATCTGCCCGGGCTACATCAACACCGAGATGGTGCAGGCGGTGCCGAAGGACGTGCTGGAAAAGGCCATCCTGCCGCTGATCCCGATCGGCCGCCTCGGCGAGCCCGAGGAGATCGCGCGCGCGGTCGTGTTCCTCGCCGCGGATGAGGCAGGCGCCATCACCGGCTCGACGCTGACGGTCAACGGCGGCCAGTACATGGTGTGATGCGATCGCATCACGTTCGATCATATAGGTGACTTCGTCATGCCCGGGCTTGTCCCGGGCATCATGCCCTGTCATTCCGGGGCGCCGCGACAGCGGCGAACCCGGAATCTCGAGGTTCCGGGTCTGGCGCTATGCGCCATCCCGGAACGACGAGGCCTCCTGCAATGACTCCCCGCACCGCGACGCTGATCGGATTGACCGCGATCCTGATGTGGTCGCTGCTCTCGGTGATGACGGTGGCGACCGGAAAGATTCCGGCGTTCCAGCTCGCCGCGATGACGTTTGCGATCGGTGGTCTCGTCGGCCTGCTGACCTGGATCGGCCGCGGCGATGCCGCCAAAAGCCTGCGTCAGCCGCTGGTGGTGTGGGTCGTCGGCGTCGGCGGATTGTTCGGCTATCACGCGCTGTATTTCCTCGCGCTGCGCTTCGCGCCGCCGGCCGAAGCCGGCCTGTTGAACTATCTCTGGCCACTCCTGATCGTGCTGTTCTCGTCGTTCCTGCCGGGCGAGCGGCTGGCCGTGCATCATGTCATCGGCGCCGTGCTCGGCCTCATTGGCACGGTGCTGCTGTTCGCCGGCAACACCAGCGGTTTTGCGCCCGGAGCCGTGCCGGGATTGATCGCGGCCTTCATCGCGGCGTTCGTCTGGGCGACCTATTCGGTGCTGTCGCGCCGGTTGAAAGCGGTGCCGACCGATGCGGTCGCGGGCTTCTGTCTCGCCACATCGGTGCTCGCCGCACTGATGCATGGCCTGCTTGAAACCACCGTGTGGCCGGAGACCACGCTGCAATGGCTTTCCGTGATCGCGCTCGGCATCGGGCCCGTGGGCGCCGCGTTCTACACCTGGGATATCGGCATGAAGCGCGGCGACATCCGCGTGCTCGGCGCCGCCTCCTACGCGACGCCGCTGCTCTCGACCGGCTTCCTCATCGCCGCCGGCTTTGCCAAAGCCAGCACAAACATCGCCATTGCCGCAATCCTGATCGCCGGCGGCGGCCTGATCGCGGCGAAGGACATGGTGCTGAGGAAACGGTGATTGTCATTCCGGGCGCACGAAGTGCGAGCCCGGAATCCATTTATTCGCGTCAACGGTGGCGAGATGGATTCTCAGATGCGCAATTGCGCATCATAGTTCGCCGCTTGCGCGGCGCCCCGGAATGACGGTGGGGAGCTACGGCTCCCAGCCCTGCGGTGCGAGCTCGAACTTCGCGAACTCGAACGCCGGTGCCACGGTGCAGCCGACCAGTGTCCACTCGCCCGTGGTCTCCGCCATCTGCCAGGCATTGGCCGGCACGATTCCCTGCGGCCGCTCGCCGCCGATGAGATCGGTGCCGAGCCGCACCTCGTGCTGCGAGCAGCCCTCATGGGCGATGCGCAGCGTCAAGGGACTGCCGGCGTAGTAGTGCCAGGTCTCGACCGCGTCGATGCGATGCCAGTGCGAGCGTTCGCCGCGCGCGAGCAGGAAATAGATCAATGTCGAGCGCGACCGCCCGTTGGCGTCCGTGGTCTGGTCGCGAAACGTCTCGCGATAGTACCCGCCTTCGGGATGCGGGCGAAGTTCGAGGCGTGCGATGATCTCGGCTGCGGTCGGCATCGATCCTCGTCAGGACCTGTTCTTCAGGACTTGTTCTTGCGCTCGCGGAGCTCGCCGAACACCGTGGCGCCGTCTGCGCCCTTCATATGGAGCCTGGCTGCAATCGAGGGCTCATCGGCGCGCAGGAACACGTTCGTTCGCTTCTCGTCACCGAGCAGCGAGGGAATGGTCGGCTTGTTCTCGGCCCGGAGTCTTGCGACCTCCGCCGCGCGCGCCTGCAGCGCCGCATTGTCGGGATCGACGGTGAGCGCGAACTTGACGTTGGATGCGGTGTATTCGTGGCCGCAATAGAGCTTGAAGTCGTCGGGCAGGGCGCGCAGCTTCAACAGCGAATCCCACATCATTGGATAGGTGCCTTCGAACACGCGGCCGCAGCCGATCGAGAACAGCGTGTCGGCGGCGAACACCGTCTTCTCATTGTCGAACACGTAGGAGATGTGGTCGAGCGTGTGGCCCGGCGTCTCCACCACGCGCGCCAGCAGATTGCCGATCTTGACCACGTCGGCATTGGCGACGCGCAGGTCGACGTTCGCGATCTCAGTCGTCTTGTCGTGCGGCGCGACGACGCGGCAGTTGTATTTCTGCTTGAGTTCGGCAACTCCGCCAACATGATCGCCATGGTGGTGGGTGATCAGGATGTCGGTGAGCTGCCAGCCCTCGCGCTCGAGCGCCTTCAGGATCGGGCCGGCCTCCGGCGCGTCGATCGACGCCGTCGCCTTGGTTTCCAGATCGTGGATCAGATAACCGAAATTGTCGTTTAAACAGGTGAAAGTACGAATTTCGGCGGCCATGACCTCTCCATCGCGCTCAGCCCCGCCAGACAAATATGGCGTTAACGTTGCCCAGGCAATGCAATATTCCGCGCGCAGGCGTGCCCTCGCGCATGTTACATTGCCGTCATGACCATCGACGTCGTCGACCTCCGCGAGTTCTATTCCCGCCGCCTCGGGATCGTGGCGCGGCAAATGATCAATCGCGGCATCCGGGAGCGCTGGCCGGGCGCCGAGGGCCATCGCGTGCTCGGTATCGGCTATCCCACGCCCTATCTGGGGTTGTTCCGCGAAGACGCCGAGCGCTGCATCGCCTTCATGCCGGCGGCCCAGGGTGTCCTGAAATGGCCGACGGGCCGGCCGGCGCTGGCCTCGCTGGTCGATGAATTCTCGCTGCCGCTTCCCGACGCCGCGGTCGACCGCATCCTGCTGATCCATGCGCTGGAGATGTCGGACGATCCGGCCGCGCTGCTGCGCGAGGTGTGGCGGGTGCTGTCGGGTTCGGGCCGCGTCATCGCGGTGATCCCGAATCGGCGCGGCGTATGGACTCGCACCGACAGCACGCCGTTCGGTCACGGCCGGCCGTATTCGCGCTCGCAGATCACCGATCTGTTGCGCCAGACCTGGTTCACGCCGACGGCCTGGGGCGAGGCGCTGTTCATGCCGCCCTATGCCGGCGGCTGGGTGCTGAAATCCGCGCAGATGTGGGAGCGTGCCGGGGCGGCGCTGTCGCTGCCCTTTGCCGGCGTGCACATCGTCGAAGCCACCAAGCAGGTCTATCGCGCGATCCCCGCCAAGCGTGAACGGGCGCGGCTGATTCCCTCGCTGGCCAAGCCCGTGCTGGTGCCGTCCTCGACGACGGTGACGCGCAGCTGAAACAAATCGTCCCGGCGAGGCCGGGACGATCGAGATCAGAAAATCAGAAGAGGCTTACTCGCCTGAGGCGACTTCGTCGCTGGACGCGGCGGGAGCCGCCTCGCGATCGGGACGCGGCCCATGCGGCCGGCGCCGCCGGCGCGGATAGCGCTCGCCGCCACCACCGCCTTCGAAGCCGCCCTGGCCGCCATTCACCTGCGGCTGTGCGCCGGTGATGAAGGAGGGCAGGCGGTCGACGCTGCCGGCATCGGCGATGACAGGCTGCGGCTGGTTCGCGGGTTGCGGCTGATATTGCGGCTGCGGACGGTGGTCGCGTTCGCGATGCTCGCGCGGCTGCTGATTGTCGCGCTGATAGGGCTGCTGGTTGTCGCGCTGCTGGTGATCACGCTGGTGATGATCGCGCTGGCCCTCGCGGTCGCGCATGAAGGGCTGCTGCTGCGGCGGCTGCGGAACGAAGCCCGGCTCCTGGCCGAACGCCGAGAAATTCTCGCCGTCGTCCTCGCTGTCGTCGCCGCTGGTGTTGCTGATGGGCTCGTCGCCGCGCGGCTGCTGGTTCTGGCGGAACTGCTCCTGGGCGGCCGCGATCAGGCGGAAATAATGCTCGGCGTGCTGGTAGTAGTTCTCGGCTGCAACGGGGTCGCCGGAGGAGCGCGCATCGCGCGCGAGCTGGAGATATTTCTCAGCGATATGCGAAGCCGTGCCGCGGATCTTGATGTCGGGCCCGTTGGACTCGTAGACCCGGGTCATCGGGTTCTGGCCGCGCCGGTTGTTGTTGTTGTTATTGTTGTTGCGGTTGCGCATCCGCTGCTTGTTCTGACCGTTTCTCATGTCCTGCCTTTAATTCCAGCCCTAAAGGTTGCACGCATCACTGATTGCAAGAGAGTGACCTGATGACAGCGGTTCACAGTGCTCGCACGCACCGCGCGCGAGAGCGGATTGAACCCTGCCAATGTTCGTCGACCGTCGCGTTCAACAAAGACGCGTTCCCCACCCGCCAGCATTCATTGCCAGCGAACCCATTCATATCGCCTGCCGAAACAAGCCCAGCTTTCTTGCGTAAGTGTTCAAGCGCAATATCAGGCTTTCGTTCACTTTGCGGTCGGAGAGCAGCGCAGCTCCACTGGCCATCGCGCTCAACAGGACCTGCGGCTTGGAACCTTTAAATCAGTAAAGCTCTCGCCCGAGAGCCCGGCTTTCGCCCGTAGGTCTACGGGGCCGGCACCGATGTGTTGACCGGAACGTAGTCGTTCCCAAGGGATATTCCAAGAGCTTTTTACAGACCAATCCGGCTTTTATGGGGGCATTTTTCGGGCCGAAACGGCCCGTGGGATGCCCGCCAAATCGGCCTTGGGCGGCCTGTCCACCACCAACGCGGCAGCGGCCATCAAGGTTTCAATGTTCCGGGCCTGGCCCTGTCCGGCCTCGACGACCAGCGCGCCGCCCGGGGCGAGGCGCTCGGCCGCCTGCGGGATCAGGACCCGGTAGGCGTCATATCCGTCGTTGCCGCCATCGAGCGCCAGATGCGGATCGTGCTCGCGCACTTCGATGCTCAATTTCGGAATTTCGGCGGAGGGAATATAGGGCGGGTTCGACACGATGAGATCGAACGGACCCGAGAGCGCCGCCAGATAGGAGCAGGCGACGAAGGCCGAACGGTTGCCAAGGCCGAGGGCTGCGGCATTGCCCCGCGCGGTGCCGAGCGCGGTGAGGCTGAGATCGGTGCCGACACCGAAGGCATCGGGAATTTCGTGCAGCAGCGCGAGCAGGATCGCGCCCGAACCGGTGCCGATGTCGGCGATGCGGGGCCGGTGAATCTTCTGCTCGCGAAAAAGCTCGAGCGCACGCTCGACCACCGTTTCGGTGTCGGGACGCGGGACCAGGGTCGCCTCCGAAAGGCGAAACGGCAGGCCCCAGAATTCGCGCGTGCCGAGAATGCGCGCCACCGGCTCGCCCGCGATCCGGCGCTCTGCATATTGCGCGAGTTGCGACGCCTCGGCGCTCGTGAGGGCGCGCGCGCCCTGCGCAATGAGGCCGGTGAGATCGAGGCCGAGCACGGCACTGATCAGGATGCGGGCGTCGAGCTCGGCCTCGTCGAGCTGTGCTGATCTCAATTGCGCCGCCAGCGCGCGGCGTGCGCTCTCGATCGATTGTCCGGTGAAGGCGTTGCTCACGCGGCGCGTCACGCCGCCACGCCTTGCGCGGCGAGCTGCGCGGCCTGGTGCTCGGTGGTCAACGCGTCGATCAGTTCGCCCAGCGCTTCGCCGGCGATCACCTGCGGCAGCTTGTAGAGCGTCAGATTGATGCGGTGGTCGGTGACGCGCCCTTGCGGGAAATTGTAGGTGCGGATGCGCTCGGAGCGATCGCCGGAGCCGACCTTCTCCTTGCGCTCGGCCGAGCGCGCGGCATCGACGCGCTGACGCTCGGCGTCGTAGATGCGCGAGCGCAGGATGTTCATGGCCGAGGCGCGGTTCTTGTGCTGCGAGCGGCTGTCCTGCATCATCACCACGATGCCGGTCGGGATGTGGGTGATGCGGATCGCCGATTCGGTCTTGTTGACGTGCTGGCCGCCCGCTCCTTGCGCGCGCATGGTCTCGATGCGCAGATCGTCGTTCTTGATCTCGACGTCGACGTCCTCGACCTCCGGCAGCACGGCCACCGTCGCCGCCGAGGTATGGATGCGTCCTTGCGTCTCGGTGTCGGGCACGCGCTGCACGCGGTGCACGCCGGATTCGAATTTCAGCTTCGAGAACGCGCCGCGGCCCTGCACCTCGGCGATGATTTCCTTGTAGCCGCCGACCGTGCCTTCGCTCGCCGAGATCACCTCGACCTTCCAGCCCTGCAAGCTGGCGAAACGCTCGTACATCCGGAACAAATCGCCGGCGAACAACGAGGCCTCGTCGCCGCCGGTGCCGGCGCGGATTTCCAGCATCACGTTGCGGTCGTCCATGGCGTCCTTGGGCAGAAGCGCGACGCGGATCTTCTGGACCAGCTCCTCGATCCTTGGCGTCAGCTCGTCGCGCTCGGCCTCGGCCATGCCGCGCATCTCGGCATCGGTCGCGGGATCGGCGATCAGCGCCTCGGTATCGGCGAGCTCCTTGACGGCGGACCGATAGGTCTTGACCGCCTCGATCAGCGGCGTGATCTCGGCGAGCTCGCGCGTGATCTGGACGTAGCGCTCGGAGGCGAGCTGTCCGAGCGATTCGGCCTCGAGCGAAGCATGATGCGCGAGCAGAACGTCCAGTTTGGCTTCGGGGAGTGACGACATCGGTTCAGTCTCAAAGGGCGGAAGGAGGCGAGGGCGGCGGGAAGCGGGCGACAGGCCCGCTACAACGCAAGGCCCTCGGCCTCGGCAAATTCCGTCAGCTTCTGCCGGATCGAGACGCTGCCCGCGGGCGCGTCGAGGAGCGGGCCGAGCATCGCTTCGGCCTTCTTGGCATCGAGATCGAGCACCATCGCCTTGACCGGGCCGAGCGCGGTCGCCGAGAGCGACAGCGAGCGATAGCCCAGCGCGATCAGCGCCAGCGCGCCGATCGGCTTGGAGGCCATCTCGCCGCAGAGCGAGAGCGATTTCTGCGCGTCTTGCGCCTTGCGCGCGATGTCGCGCAGCGCGCGCAGGATCGGCGCCGACATGGTGTCGAAGCGCTCGGACACCTTGGCATTGCCGCGGTCGACCGCGAACAGGAACTGGAACAGATCGTTGGAGCCGACCGAGATGAAGTCGACCTTCTTCAGGAGCTCGTCGAGCTGGTAGAGCAGGGCGGGCACCTCGACCATGGTGCCGATGTCGATTCGTTCAGGCAGCGTGTGGCCGTGCTGGCGCAGATATGTCAGCTCGCGCTCGACCAGCGCCTTCGCCGAATCGAACTCGGCGACCTCCGAGATCATCGGGAACATGATGCGCAGCGCGCGGCCGCCGCCGGCGCGCAAGAGCGCGCGGATCTGGCCGCGCAACAGGCCGGGTCGGTCCAGCCCGAGCCGGATCGCGCGCCAGCCGAGCGCGGGATTTTCCTCAATCACCGCTTCCATGTAGGGCAGCGCCTTGTCGCCGCCGATGTCGAGAGTGCGGAAGGTGACGGGCTTGGTGCCTGCGGCATCCAGCACGGTGCGATAGAGTGCGAGCTGGTCGCTGGTGCGCGGCAGGCTCTGTCCCACCATGAACTGCAGCTCGGTGCGGAACAGGCCGATGCCGGCGCTGCCGGTGTCCTCGATATGCGGCAGGTCGATCGCGAGACCTGCGTTGATCATCAGCTCGACCTTCTGGCCGTCCCTGGTGACGCAGGGCCGGTCGCGCAGCGCCAGGTACTGTGCCTGGCGGCGGGCGCGGAAGCGCACGCGCTCGGCGAAGGCGGCCTCGATCTCCTGCGACGGACGCACATAGATCGAGCCGGAGGTGCCGTCGACGATGATGGCATCGCCGGGATCGGCGATGCCGGGTGCGTTCGGCACTTCGCCGACGGCGGGAATTCCGAGCGCGCGCGCCACGATCGAGACGTGGGAATTGGCGGTGCCTTCCTCCAGCACGATGCCGCGCAGGCGCTTGCGGTCGTAGTCGAGCAGCGCCGCCGGGCCCATCGCGCGGGCGATCACGATGGCATTGTCGGGCAATTGCTCACGTGACGGCGCGTGATCCTGGCCGACCAGCTGCCGCATCAGGCGATAGCCGAGATCCTCGAGGTCGTGCAGGCGGTCGCGCAAGTAAGGATCGGTCGAGCGCAGCATGCGCGCGCGGGTGTCGGACTGCACGCGCTCGACGGCGGCTTCCGCCGTGAGGCCGGTGGCGACCGCCTCGTGCAGCTTGTGCGACCAGCCCTGGTCGTTGGCGAACATGCGGTAGGCTTCCAGCACCTCGCGATGCTCGCCGCCCTCGGCGACGTCGCCGCGCTCCAGCATGCGGTCGAGATCGGCGCGCAGCTTGGCGAGCGCGGTATCCAGCCGCTTGATTTCCTTCGGCAGGTCCTCGGCGATGTAGTCCTTGATGACGACGCGCGGCTCGTGCAGCACGACATGGCCGAGCGCGATGCCTTCCGACAGGATCGCGCCGACCTTCTGCGCCGAATGGCGCGCGGCAGGCTCGAGGCCGGGCTGGGCCAGCGCGGACAATTCGCCGGAGGCGATCAGCTCGGCCAGCACCATGGCGGTGGTCTGCAGCGCCTCGAGCTCCTCCTCGACATAGTTCCGCTTGGCGCGGTTCTGCACCACCAGCACGCCGAGCGTGTTGCCGGCGCGCAGGATCGGCACGCCGAGGAAGGAGTGGTAGATTTCTTCGCCGGTCTCGGGACGGAACGAGAAGGCCGGATGGCTTTGTGCGTCGCTTAAGTTGAGCGGCGTCGCCTCGCTGGCGACGAGGCCGACCAGGCCCTCATGGGCGCTGAGCACGGTATGGTGCACAGCCTCGCGGTTGAGACCTTCGGTGGCGTAGAGTTCGAGCGTGTTGTCGACGCGCAGCACGTAGACCGAGCACACCTCGGCCACCATGTTGGCAGCGATCAGCACCACGATCTTGTCCAGCCGCTCCTGGGCCGAGACCTGCTCCGCCATGGTTTCGCGGAGCCGTCTCAACAAGACGCGGGGACCTCCCGACGCGCTCCGCATGTACCGTCAATCTCCTCCGTCTGCCGGGGCCGAAGGGGCCCGCGGCGGCTCGCCCGAAATCCAGAAAAACAACAAATTTGCTCGTCCGGCGCCGGCCCCGGCGGTTGCCGGAGCCGAATCAGCACCGCCTGAACTGGGGCACAGTTTCCGGCAGCCCACCCTGTCCGCGTATAGCGAATTAGGGCTTGTTTTGCCAAGCAAAACGCCTGCCAAACGCGAAGGTGTGTACACCTTCGCGTTTGCTGCGACCGCTAAGAGAAAATTAGCCCCTGCATGGTCCGGAAAAGTGCGAAGCGGTTTTCCGGAAAGACCATGCTCAAACGACAATCTGAAGCGCGACGGGTCGCGCTTTAGGCCTGATCGAGGCCGTAGAGCGTATGCAGGGTGCGCACCGCCAGCTCGGTATAGGCGGTGTCGATCAAAACCGAGAATTTGATCTCGGAGGTTGTAATGGCCCGGATGTTGATATTCCGTCCCGCGAGGGCCGAGAACGCCTGGGCGGCGACGCCGGCGTGGCTGCGCATGCCGCTGCCGATCACCGAGATTTTTGCGACGTCGGTGGCGGTATCGAGCCGGGCATAGCCGATCTCGGCCTTGGCGGCGGTAATCGTGTCCTTGGCGCGGGTGTAGTCGGCCGCCGGGACCGTGAAGGTGAGGTCGGTGGTCTTTCCGTCCTCGGAGACGTTCTGCACGATCATGTCGACGTTGATGTTGGCGTCCGCCAGCGGGCCGAAGATCGAGGCCGCAACGCCCGGCTTGTCCTGGATCTGGCGCACCGAAATCTGGGCCTCGTCCTTCGAAAAGGCGATGCCGGTGACGACGTGGTTTTCCATGATCTCCTCCTCGCCGCAGATCAGGGTGCCGGGCGGCTGGTTGGCATGCGGATCGATATCCTCGGGCTTGTCGAAGCTCGAGCGGACGAAGATCGGCATGTTGTGGACCATGCCGAGTTCCACCGAGCGGACCTGGAGCACTTTGGCGCCCTGTGAGGCCAGTTCCAGCATGTCCTCGAACGCGATCTTGTCGAGCCTCTTGGCCTTCGGCACGATTCGCGGGTCGGTGGTGTAGACGCCATCGACGTCGGTGTAGATGTCGCAGCGGTCCGCCTTGACGGCTGCGGCGACCGCCACGGCCGAAGTATCCGAGCCGCCGCGGCCGAGCGTGGTGATGCGGCCCGTTTCGGCGTTGATGCCCTGGAAGCCGGCGATGACCGCGACCTCCTTGCGCTCCTGGAAGCGCTTGATGATCTCGCTGCCGTCGATGTCCTCGATCCGGGCCGAGGCATGGGCGTCGCTGGTCTTGATCGGGATCTGCCAGCCCTGCCAGGAGCGGGCCTGGATGCCCATGCCCTGCAGCACGATGGCGAGGAGGCCTGATGTGACCTGCTCGCCTGAGGCGACGACGGCGTCGTATTCGCGCGCGTCGTGCATCGGCGAGGCCTCGGTGCACCAGGCCACCAACTCGTTGGTCTTGCCCGACATCGCCGAGACGACCACGGCCACTTCATGGCCGGCGTCGACCTCACGCTTCACATGGCGTGCGACGTTGCGGATGCGTTCGATGTTGGCGACGGATGTGCCGCCGAATTTCATCACGAGGCGGCTCATGACGACGCGTGCATTCCCTCATAAGGATCAGTATGGTGACCCGCACCGGACGGGTGCCTGCGGACACCGACCGCGCGTATACAGAGCGGCGGGGCCGGGGGCAAGCGGGTTCCTGCGGGGGCAGGGTCGGGGGAGTGGGTTAACCAGATCATGGCGCGCTATATCGACGAGATCCTGCAGCCGGGCGAGCGGGTGCTGTATTCGACCAATGCGCACTGGATCTTCCATCTCCCTGCGATTGTGGCCTGGATCGTGGCGCTGGTCCTGTTCCTCCTGTCCCGACAGGTCACCGCCGATGGGCTCGTCTTGCTTTGCCTCGTCGCTGCGGGCCTCGTGGCTCTGGCGGCCTTGTATTGGACCTTCAAGGGCTGGTTCCATCGCTTCACCACCGAGACCGACGTCACCAATCTGAGGGTCGTGCACAAGACCGGATTCATCAAGCGTCGCACCTTCGAGATGGCGCTGGACAAGGTCGAGAGCGTCGATGTCAACCAGACGATTCTTGGACGGATTCTCAACTACGGCGACGTGACCATCAACGGCGTCGGCGAAGGTCGCGAAACCATCCGGACCATCGCCTCGCCGCTCGCTTTCCGTAGTTCGATCACCACGCGGTAGGACCGCGCGTAACCATGAGCATGCAGCAAAATACTTCCCTCTCCGCCCAGCCGGGCTCGACCGTCGACGCCGCCGAGATCGCGAAATTCTCAAAACTCTCGGCGGAGTGGTGGGACCCCAAGGGCAAGATGGCGCCGCTGCACCGGATCAACCCGTTGCGGCTCGGCTATATCCGCGACGCCGCCTGCCGCAAGTTCGAGCGCAACGTTCGCAGCCTCAACTGCCTCGGGTCCTTGCGCGTGCTCGACATCGGCTGCGGCGCCGGCCTGCTCTGCGAGCCGCTGTCGCGGCTCGGCGCGCAAGTCATCGGTGTCGATCCCTCGCAGAGCAACATCGCCGCCGCCAAGCTCCATGCCGACAAGAGCCACCTTGCGATCGACTATCGCTGCACCACGGTGGAGGAGATCGATCCGCGCGAGCGCTTCGACATCGTGCTGGCGATGGAGGTGGTCGAGCACGTCGTCGACGTCGGCATGTTCCTGAAGCGCTGCGCGTCGATGCTGAAGCCGAACGGGCTGATGGTGGTCTCGACGCTGAACCGGAACTGGAAGAGCTTTGCGCTCGCCATCGTCGGCGCCGAATACGTCCTGCGCTGGCTGCCGCGCGGCACGCACGAATGGAACAAGTTCGTCACCCCCGACGAGCTCACCAAGTATCTGCTCGACAACCGCCTCGTCATCACTGAACAGACCGGCGTCGTCTACTCACCCTTCGCCGACAAATGGGCCCTCTCGTCGGACATGGACGTGAACTACATGGTGGTCGCGGAAGGCATGGTGTGAACCATCGTGGGTGAGGTACGAGCTGTTACTCCGAGAACGGTGTCGTCCCTGCGAACGCAGGGACCCATAACCCCAGGACCCTGTGGTTAGCAAAGACAGGCGCCTCGAGCATGTACTACGTCTACATCCTCGCCAGCCGTCATCATGGAACGCTCTATATCGGCGTCACCAACTCACTCCAAGCGCGCTTGGAGCAGCACCGCGCCGGCAAGGGCTCGGAGTTCGTCAAGCGATACGGGGTGTATCGGCTCGTCTACACCGAGTCCTTCGAGCGGGCGGAAGACGCAATTGCCCGCGAAAAGCAACTCAAGCGCTGGAAGCGCGACTGGAAAATCGAACTGATCGAGCGCGACAATCCGGAATGGCGTGATCTCAGCGATCTCTTGGTTTGATACGAAAGGTCCGCGCCAAGCCCCCGGCTGTCGTCCCTGCGAACGCAGGGACCCATACCGCGGAATCCATCGGTGGGCGGACGGTGTTGGACGCACGGGTTGGCAGCCTCCGCAAAACTGCTCCCTGGGGATATGGGTCCCTGCGTTCGCAGGGACGACAGCGGAGTTTGTTGCGAGAGCAACGCACCCATGACATCCGCGTGATTGACCTGCCTCGCCTCTGGCTGCAGGTTAGCTGCACTCCCTTCCTATCCCACCCACTCCCCATGCTCACCGTCACCAGCCTCTGGATTCCCTTCACCGTCGTCGCTGCGCTCGGCCAAGTCGCGCGCAATGCGATGCAGCGGTCGTTGACGAAGCCGCTGGGGACCTGGGGCGCGACCAACATCCGCTTCCTGTTCGGCTTCCCGTTCTCGCTGCTGTTCCTCGGCGTGGTGCTGGTCGCGACCGGCGATCATATCGGTATGCCGCCGTCGGCGTTCTGGCCATGGCTGCTGCTCGGCGCGCTCAGCCAGATCGTCGCCACCGGCCTGATGCTGCTTGCGATGAACGACCGCTCCTTCGTGGTGACCACGGCCTACCTCAAGACCGAGGCGATCCAGACCGCGATCTTCGGCTTCGTCTTCCTCGGCGATCACCTCACCTGGTTGAAGGTGCTGGCGATCGTGATTGCGACCATCGGTGTCGTCATCACCGCGCTGCGCCCCGGCGGCGAGAAGAGTTTTGCGGAATTGAAGCCGACCATCACCGGCCTCGTCGCCGCGGCGGCATTCGCGCTCTCGGCGGTCGGTTTTCGCGGCGCGATCATCACGGTGCCGAACGTGTCGTTCGTGACGGCCTCGTCGTTCACGCTGGTGCTCGGCCTGTTCGTGCAGACGCTGGTGCTGACGATCTACCTGCTCTGGCGTGCGCCGGACGTGTTGCGGGGCATCCTCGGCATGTGGCGGCCGTCGATGCTGGCGGGCTTCACCGGCGCCTTCGCCTCACAGTTCTGGTTCCTGGCCTTCGCGCTGACGGCCGCCGCCAATGTCCGCACGCTCGCGCTGATCGAGGTGTTGTTCGCGCAGGGCGTGGCCTACTACTCGTTCAAGCAGCCGATCGCACCGCGCGAGCTTGCAGGCATCGCGCTGATCGTGATCGGCGTGGCGGTGCTGGTGGGGGCCTAGTTCCTGTCTTCCGGGAGCGTCGGCAGCGGCGAGACCTCGATGCCTTCGTCGATCAGCGACTTCGCCTCTTCCGGCGAGGCCTCGCCGTAGATCGGGCGGTGCTCCTTGTCGCCGTAATGCATGGCGCGCGCTTCGTTGGCAAAGCGCTCCCCGACATTGTCGGCGTTCTTGACGATGTGATCGCGCAGCTCCTTGAGCTTGGCGCGCAGCTCGCGCTCTTGCGACATCAGCAGCGAGGTCGGCCCTGACGGCGCAGCCTCGGGCGTGGTCGCAGCCACGGGCTCCGGCGGCGGCGTTGCGCGCCCGCGGCCCTTCTTGCCGACGATGCGCGGCGCCATGATCGCCTTGTCGACCTTGGCCGAGCCGCAGATCGGGCAGGTCACGAGCTTGCGCTTCACCTGCGAATCATAGGCCGACGAGCTCTGGAACCAGCTCTCGAAGGCGTGGTTGCGGTCGCAGTGGAGCGCGTAGCGGATCATGCCGATCCCCGTACGAGATGCAGATGGTCCGGCCCGGCCTTGGGGTCGGCGACGCCGAAGCGGCGGCCGTGCTGGAGCGACGGGATGGCGCGGCGCGCGGTCTCGACCTTGGCCGGGTCGATCTTGGCCATGATGATGCCGGGCTCGACATCGCCCTCGGCGAGGATCTCGCCCCAGGGATCGATGACCAGCGAGTGGCCATAGGTCTCGCGCTTGTTCTCGTGGGTGCCTGCCTGCGCCGCGGCGAAGATGAAGCAACCGGTCTCGATCGCGCGCGCGCGCAGCAGCACGTGCCAATGCGCTTCGCCGGTCTTGCGGGTGAACGCCGACGGCACCGTGATGAAGTAGGCGCCGCTCTCGGCCAGCGCGCGGTAGAGCGCGGGGAAGCGCACGTCGTAGCAGATTGTCAGCCCGACCCGGCCCCAGGGCAGGTCGGAGATCACGGCGGTCTCGCCCGGCTGGTAATTGGCGGACTCGCGATAGCTCTCGCCGTCCGGCAGTTCGATGTCGAACATGTGGATCTTGTCGTAGCTCGCGAGCACATTGCCCTCGGGCCCGATCAGGAAGGAGCGGTTGACCGCCTTCTCCGGCGAGAAGCGCAGCGCCAGCGAGCCGACATGGATGTGGATCTTCAGCTCCGCCGCCAGTGCGCGGTAGGCTTTCAGCGAGGCGTCATCCTCTTCGCTCTGGAGCTGCTCGAACAGCGCCTTGCGGTTCAGCTGCATCATGTTGCTGACTTCGGGCGTCTGCACGTAATCGGCGCCGCCCGCCGCCGCCTGCCGGATCAGCCGGGTCGCCTGCGCGAGGCTCGGCTCCGGCATCAGGCCGGTGCGCATCTGCACCATCGCGGCGGTGAAGGTCCTGTTGTCGCTCATGATGCCGCCTTGACGCTTTCGAGCATGCCGTCGAGCTTGCCTTCGCGGTCGAGCGCGTAGAGGTCGTCGCAGCCGCCGACATGGGTGCCGCCGATCCAGATCTGCGGGAAGGTCGAGCCGTCGCCGGCGCGGTCGTACATCTCCTGGCGCCAGGACGGGTTCCTGGCAACGTCGAACTCGGTGAAGGTCGCCTTCTTGCGGGTCAGCAGCGACCTCGCGGCGGAACAATAGCCGCAGCCCGGCCTGGTGTAGATCTCGACAGCAGCAGTCATCTCGTCTGGCGCTTTCATGTCATGAATTCATTGAATTATATGGGACTTCACCTGATCTCCACAACCCGGGCGAACACCAGCACGTCGACCTGGGCCGCCTTGGCGCGGAGCAGGGCACGCGCGCAGGCGTCCAATGTGGCACCCGAGGTCAGGACGTCGTCGATCAGGACGACGCGGCGGCCCTGGACCTCGGCCTGACGGTCCGGAGATACCTGGAATGCGCCCTGCACATTGGTGGCGCGCTGGGCCCGTGACAGGCCGATCTGCTGCTCGGTGGCACGGACCCGCCGCAGCACGTCGCCCCGCACCTTGACCCCGCTCTGCCGTTCGATGATGCGCGCCAGCGCTCCGGACTGGTTGTAGCGCCGGCGCCAGGCCCGCCGCCAATGCAGGGGCACCGGCACCAGCATGTCGGCGCCGGCAAGCAGCTCGCCGCCCGCGCGCGCCATCCAGCGGCCCATGGCCGGTGCCAGATCGGTGCGGTCCTGGTATTTCAGCGCATGCACCAGCGTGCGCGCAACGTCGTCATAGCGCACCGCCGCGCGGGCGCGCTGGTAGGCCGGCGGGCTCGCGATCGCCTCCATCGACAGCATGTCGGGGCCGGGATCATAGACGAAGGGGATGCCGAGCCGCGGGCAATAGGGCCGTTCGATGAACGACAGCCGCGCCCAGCACGCCGCGCAAACGCCCTCGCCATCGACCGGCTCACGGCAAGACACGCACAGCGTCGGTAGTGCGATGTCGAGGGCGAGCCGTGCCGCACGCGCCAGCGCATGGTGGCCCGCGGTCCATGCGGCACGCAGCGGTGCGGCGAGGGAACGGGAGGGGGCGGCGTTGGCTTCCATGAGGAGAGGCTAGCGTTCCCGTCGACGGCGCTCAAGCGGCGGTGGCCCGAAACGGGATCAGGAAAGCAGTTCGTGATGCTCTCTCAGGATGGCGCGAGCACTCCGTCGCTCCGAAGCCGGCGCCAAGATCGAGTCGTAGGCAAGCCGCATTTGGCGGGCGGCCCGCGCAGGGGGCATTGCGCCTACGCCCGTCCCTAGACCCGGGACGAGCAAGGACTGGATTGCCTCGTCGTCACCGGCATTGTGCGTGATGACAGCGATCAGAGCTGCCCGGAATGCGAGATACACATTCACGGTCTGATCGATGCGCGTGGGGACTCGCATCGTGGGGGCACTCACGAGGAACGGGAAGCGCTTGTGACCCGTGGCAAGCACGATCGCTTGGCCGACCGGCAGCTCGCCATAGTGTTGCTCTGCCAGGAGGGCTTGCAGATTGGTCTGGAGGTCCCAGCCGAAATATCGCGAATAGAGAAGGTCGATCCCGCCATCCATGTGCCCGAAACTGTTCGCGGGGCTCAGGATCGCATCGGCCTCCTGCGCAAAAATGTCGCCGAGCGAGACCTCGACGTCTGCGACATCGGCAAACGCTGCTCTCCACGCCTCGACAATTTCGGCGTTGATATCGCGAAGATGAATGCTGAACACTGCCGGAGCCTCGGTGAGGCCTAATTATACGACGGCCCGTCTGGCCGTTCCACCTGACTCTCGATTGCGTGGGTTGCCAGAGTGGCCGTCATGAGCGTAACCAAACTGCATGGCTGTACCTCCCCAAACCCCGCCCGCTCTGTTTGATCGCGCCTTGCTGCACGCACGGCAGCAGCGCGCGCAGGCGCAAGGCGAGGTCACATTCCTGCTTGATCGGGTTGCCGAGGACATGTCCGACCGGTTGGCGGCGGTGATGCGGGAGTTTCAAGCGCCGGTCGATCTCTGGAGTCCCGGCGAGGGTCCGTCGTCGCTGCGCGCGCGCCTGCCTTCCATCGAACGGATCGCAATCGATACGGCCGGCGCGGAAAAACTGCCGTTCGCGCCGGAAAGCCTCGATCTCGTCGTCTCGGCGCTGGCGCTGCAATTCGTCAACGATCTGCCGGGCGTGCTGGCACAGGTTCGCCGCGCGTTGAAGCCGGATGGCTTGCTGCTGGCGGCGATGATCGGCGGCGACACCTTGACCGAGCTGCGGCAGGCCTTTGCTGCCGCCGAAGCGGAATGCGAGGGCGGCGTGTCGCCGCGTGTCGCGCCGTTCGCTGACCTTCGCGACATCGGCGCGCTGCTGCAGCGGGCTGGCTTTGCGCTGCCGGTGACCGATGTCGACCGCGTCGTGGTGCGCTATGGCAATGCGTTCGCGCTGATGCAGGATCTCCGCCGCATGGGCGCGACCAACGTGCTGATCGAACGGCGCCGCACACCGAGTCGGCGCGCGACGCTGCTGCGGATGGCCGAGATCTATGCCGAGCGCTTTGCCGATGCCGACGGCCGCATCCGCGCGACATTCGACATCATCTGGCTCTCCGGCTGGGCGCCGCATGCGAGCCAGCAGCAGCCGCTCAAGCCGGGATCGGCGAAGGCGAGCCTGGCGGAGGCGGTGAAGAAGGCGGGGAAGCAGTGATCCTCATGGTGAGGAGGCGCGTCAGCGCCGTCTCGAACCATGCAGGCCCCGCTCTTGCCGCGCGGCATCCTTCGAGACGACCGCTGCGCGGTCTCCTCAGGATGAGGTCCTGCCTCACATCAGCAAATCAATCAAATGCGGGATCAGCGGAATGTCCGCGGGCGGCATCGGGTAGTCGCGCAGCTTGTTGGCGCGGACCCAGGCGAGGCTCTGGCCTTCGCGTGCGGTGACCATCCCTTCCCAGCGCCGGCAGATGTACAGCGGCATCAACAGGTGGAAGGTCTCGTAGCCGTAGCTGGCGAAGGTCAGCGGCGCCAGGCACGGTTCGGCGACGGTGATGCCGAGCTCCTCATGGAGCTCGCGGATCAGGCTCTGCTCCGGCCGCTCGCCCGGCTCGAGCTTGCCGCCGGGGAATTCCCATAAGCCCGCCAGTGCTTTGCCTTCGGGGCGCTGCGCGATCAGGACGCGCTTGTCGGCGTCGACCAGCGCGCAGGCCACCACGAGAGTCAGTTTGAGATCGGCCATGCTTGAAGTCGCTCGCTGAGGATGGGCCGTAACGGTTCGTTAACCCCGTCCTGGCCCGCGTTTCTACGGCCTCCATAAGTCATATTTAATCGACGGTTCCTAGAGTGGAAACGATTGAACCATTCCGGGGCCGACCCATGCGCGCTGCGATTTGCTCCATGATGCGCCGTCTCGTCCGCGACCGGCGCGGCAATGTCGCGGTGATTTTCGCATTCTGCTGCGTCCCCCTGATCACGGTGGTCGGCTGCGCGGTCGATTACTCCCGTGCGACGCAGGTCCGCTCCAAGCTCCAGGCCGCTGCCGATGCGGCCAGCGTCGGCTCGGTCGCCAAGACCTCGCCGGCCTTTGCCGCCGCGGGCGCGATGACGTCGGATGGCGCAATCCCCGCCGGCATCACCGACGCGACGAACATCTTCAATGCCAACGTCGCCAACCTGACCGGCTACACGCTGAACAGCGTCACGCCGACGGTGGTCAAGTCCGGCTCGACCGTTACCTCGGCAGTCTCGTTCACCGGCACCATCAACACCATGTTCCTCGGCGTGATCGGCAAGACCGCGCTGAACATGAGCGGGACGTCGACCGCGACGGCGACCATGCCGCTCTATGTCGACTTCTACCTCCTGCTGGACAATTCGCCGTCGATGGGCGTGGCGGCGACGCCGGCGGACGTCAGCAAGATGGTCAACAACACGTCGGACAAATGCGCCTTCGCCTGTCACGACTACAACGACGCGAACAACTACTACAACCTCGCCAAGACGCTCGGGGTGACGACGCGGATCGACGTGCTGCGCAGCGCGACGCAGTCGCTGATGGATACGGCGGGTGCCACCGAGACCTATTCGAACCAGTTCCGCATGGCGATCTACGATTTCGGCGCTTCGTCGAAGACCATCGGCCTGCGCGCGCTGTTCTCGCTGTCGGCGAGCCTCTCGAGTGCGAAGACGGCGGCGGGCGGCATCGATTTGATGGGCGTCTACGGCAACAACGATTCCTACACCGCCGACAAGGATACGCAGTTCAGCACGGTCTTCCCGGCGATCAACAGTGCGATCAGCGCCCCGGGCGCCGGCACCTCGGCGGCGCCGATGAAGTATCTGTTCTTCGTCTCCGACGGCGTCGCCGACGAGTATAACACCGGCTGCTCCAAGCCGGTCGTGAGCGGTGGACGCTGCCAGTCGCCGATCGACGTCTCGCTCTGCACCACCATCAAGAACCGTGGCATCAAGATCGCGGTGCTCTACACCACCTATCTGCAGCTGCCGACCAACTCTTGGTACATGACCTACATCGACCCCTTCAACAAGGGACCGTTCGGGCCGTCACCGAACAGCGAGATCGCGAAGAACATGCAGAGCTGTGCTTCGCCCGGGCTGTATTTCGAGGTGAGCCCGACGCAAGGCATCTCGGACGCCATGAACGCGCTGTTCAAGAAGGCGGTGGCGGACGCGAGGATCTCGGGGTGAGGCCAGAGGCGTCATTCCGGGACGATGCGCCAGCATCGAACTATGGTGCGCAATTGCGCACCAGAGAATCTCGAGCCGCATAAACTTCTGGATTCCGGGTTCTCGCTTCGCGAGCCCCGGAATGACCGCTGCACTACGACCTGTAATCCCCGTTGATCGCCACATACTCCTTCGTGAGATCGCAGGTCATGACTCGGTCGCGGCCCTTGCCGAGGCCGAGCGACACCTTGATCGCGATCTCCGGGGCCTTCATCGCCTCCGATACCTGCGCTTCGTCATAGGACGGATCGCGCGCGCCGCTCTTGGCGACGCGGATGCCGTTGAAGGAGATCGAGAGCTTGTCGCGATCGGCCGGCTCGCCGGCCTTGCCGACGGCCATCACCACGCGGCCCCAATTGGCGTCCTCGCCGGCGATCGCGGTCTTGACCAGCGGCGAGTTCGCGATCGACATCGCGATCTTGCGGGCGGAGGCCTTGGTCTTGGCGCCCTCGACGGTGATCTCGACCAGCTTGCGCGCGCCTTCGCCGTCACGGGCGACCTGCTCGGCGAGATTGGCGAGCACCTGGTTGAACGCCTTGACGAAGGCCTTCAGGCGCGGATCGCTGGCGCGGCTGATTTTTGGCGCGCCGTGCTGGGCGGCGCCGCCGGTCGCGAACGCCAGCAGCGTGTCCGATGTCGAGGTGTCGCCGTCGATCGTCACCGCATTGAAGGTGTCCTCGACGCCGCTCTTGAGCAGGGCCTGCAGCGCGGCGGGTGCGATCGGCGCGTCGGTGAAGATGAAGGACAGCATCGTCGCCATATCGGGGGCGATCATGCCGGCGCCCTTGGCCATGCCGTTGATGGTGACCTTGGCCTTGCCGAGCTTGACGGTCGCGGTCGCGACCTTCGGGAAGGTGTCGGTGGTCATGATCGCCTTGGCCGCGGCGAGATAATCGCCGGGCGCGGCGGCTTCGGCCAGGCGGCCAAGCACGCCGTCGAATTTGGTGGCGTCCAGCGGTTCGCCGATCACGCCGGTCGAGGCCAGGAAGATTTCGCCCTCGCTGCAACCGACGGCCTTGGCCGCGATCTTCGCGGTCAGCGCGGTGGAGGCGCGGCCGGTCTTGCCGGTGAAGGCGTTGGCATTGCCGGAATTGACGACGAGGGCGCGCGCCTTGCCGCCCTTCAGCTTGGCGCGGCACCATTCGACCGGCGCCGACGGGCATTTCGATTTGGTGAAGACGCCGGCCACCGCGGTGCCCTTGTCCATCACCGCCAGCAGCACGTCGGTGCGGTTCTTGTAGCGGATGCCGGCCTCGGCCGTCGCAAGGCGGATGCCCGCGATCACGGGCATGTCGGGAACGTGTTTCGGGGCGAGGGGAGAGACGGAGGAGGACATCGCGGGTGCCTTGGTGAGGTCTGGATATGCAGATGGCCGGGCATGTGCCCGGCCATTGCGACGTTAGATACTATTGGCGTCCGCGAAGTGACAGCGAATTCTTACTTCTTCGCCGGCGGAGCCATCTTGCTGTCGGAGGGCTTGGCCGCGTCGGCCGGCTTGGCGTCCGCCGCCGGCTGGTCCAGGCGCTCGACCTTGGCCTCGGCGCGCAGCTTGGCGACATAGTCGGCCTGGGCCTTGCGGGTGACGTAGTTCTCGATCTGGGCCTTGACCTGCTCGAAGTCCGGCGCCTTGCGGGCGCGCTTTTCCTCGACCTTGATGATGTGCCAGCCGAACTGCGACTTCACGGGGTCGGAGATCTTGCCCGGCTCGAGCGCGAACGCCACGGCCGAGAATTCCGGCACCATCTGCTCCTTGGTGAAGAAGCCGAGGTCGCCGCCGTCGGCGGAGCCCGGATCCTTGGACTTCTTCTTGGCGAGCTCGGCGAAATCGGCGCCCTTGTCGAGCTCGGCCTTCACCGCCTTGGCCTCGTCCTCGGTCTCGACCAGGATGTGGCGGGCGCGCACCTCCTGCTCGCCGGTGATCTGCTTGGAGGCCTCCTCATAGACCTTCTTCATCGCGTCGGGGGTGGTGGCGGCCTTGCCCTCATTGGCGAGCAGGCTGTCCATCAGCAGCCGGTTGCGGGCGAACGCCAGGCGCTTCTTGAACTCCTCGCTGTCGGCGACCTTCTTGTCTTCGGCAGCCTTGCTGACGATCTTCATGTCGATCAGGAAGGACAGGACGTTCTCGTCCTTGGTCGCCGGGTCCATCTGGGCAAGGCTCGGCCCGAGTTCCTCCTCGGCCATGGCGACGTCGCTCTTCTTGATTTCCACGCCATTGACCTTCGCCAGGACCGGATCGTCGGCAGCCCGGCCGGGACCCGCGATCAGCGCCAGCGCAAGGCAGCCCACGAGGGCGGTGGCGAGGCCGAAGCGCAGGCCGGTTTTGGTTACCGGGAACGAGGTGGTCATGGAAAATCCTTTTGTTGAAGCAGGGGGCTGCTCGAGCGGGGCGGACACTCGCCCAATCAGGGGGGCTTGGCAACGCGAAAAGTCTGTCAAAATGATGAATTAGCCGCAACGCGCCCGCCGTTGACAAGGCCCTGACCGGGCCATATCTCTGCCCGGTCGCGACCATGGCGATGGCGTTTATTTTGCTGCGTTTTTGGCCGTTGAACCCAGACTTGCCCAATTCCCACCCATATGGCGGATGACCCCCCGCAGTCCGGGCTCTGACGCCAGCAGGCGTCACGGTGAGTTGATAAGGCAGGCGGGTGACAACTTCTTGGCTGCAACGCGGTTGAATCGCGAACACAGGAACTAGGCATGATCGGCGCGCTCGCCCGCAAGTTTTTCGGCTCCGCCAACGACCGGCGGGTGAAGGGATACCAGTCCCGCGTCAACGCGATCAACGCGCTGGAGCCCGAAGTCTCGAAACTCTCCGACGAGGCGCTCAAGGCCCGCACCGCCGAGTTCAGGAAGCAGCTCGCGGAGGGCAAGACGCTCGACGACCTCTTGGTGCCCGCCTTCGCCACGGTGCGTGAGGCCGCCAAGCGCACGCTCGGCCAGCGTCATTTCGACGTCCAGCTGATCGGCGGCATGGTGCTGCACGAGGGCGACATCGCCGAGATGAAGACCGGCGAAGGCAAGACGCTGGTCGCGACCCTCGCGGTCTATCTCAACGCGCTCGCCGGCAAGGGCGTCCACGTCGTCACCGTCAACGACTACCTCGCCCGCCGCGACTCCGGCTGGATGGGCCAGATCTACGGCTTCCTCGGCATGACCACCGGCGTGATCGTGCACGGCCTCGACGATGCCGAGCGCAAGGCGGCCTATGCCTGCGACATCACCTACGGCACCAACAACGAATACGGCTTCGACTATCTGCGCGACAACATGAAGTACCGGCTCGAGGACATGGTCCAGCGGCCGCACTTCTTCGCCATCGTCGACGAGGTCGACTCCATCCTGATCGACGAAGCCCGCACGCCGCTGATCATCTCCGGTCCGCTCGACGACCGCTCCGACTTCTACAACACCATCGACGGCTTCCTCCCCAGGCTCGACAAGTCCGACTACGAGGTCGACGAGAAGCAGCGCACGGTGACGCTGACCGAAGCCGGCATGGAGAAGATCGAGACGCTGCTGCGCGACGCCGGCCAGCTCAAGGGCGAGTCGCTCTACGACGTCGAGAACGTCTCCGTCGTGCACCACATCAACCAGGCGCTGCGCGCCCACACGCTGTTCACGCGCGACAAGGACTACATCGTCCGCGACGACGAGGTCGTCATCATCGACGAGTTCACGGGACGCATGATGCCGGGCCGGCGCTATTCGGAAGGCCTGCACCAGGCGCTCGAAGCCAAGGAGCACGTCCAGGTCCAGCCAGAGAACCAGACGCTGGCCTCGATCACCTTCCAGAACTACTTCCGCATGTACGAGAAGCTTGCGGGCATGACCGGTACGGCCGCGACCGAAGCGGACGAGCTGTTCGACATCTACAAGCTCGAGGTCGTGGAGATCCCGACCAATCTGGCGATTGCGCGCCTCGACGAGGACGACGAGGTCTACCGCACGCAGAAGGAAAAATACGCCGCCATCCTCGCCGAGATCGAGCGCGCCAATGCGCGGCTGCAGCCGGTGCTGGTCGGCACCGCCTCGATCGAGAAGTCGGAAGTGCTCGCCGAGTTCCTGAAGCAGAACGGCTACAAGCAGATCGATTTCGGCAAGGAGAACGCGCTCGACAAGCTCTATGCCGCCGCCCGCGCCGGCAAGCCGTCAAAACTGTTCGCGGTGCTGAACGCGCGCTTCCACGAGCAGGAAGCCTACATCGTCGCCGAAGCCGGCGTGCCCGGCGCGATCACGATCGCGACCAACATGGCCGGCCGCGGCACCGACATCAAGCTCGGCGGCTCGCTGGAGATGCGTCTCCAGCAGGAGACTGCCGGCATCGAGGACGAGGCCGAGAAGGCGAAGAAGATCGAGCAGATCAAGGCCGACATCGCGCATTTCCGCGACATCGTGCTGAAGGCGGAGGAGACCGTCGAGATCGAGCCGGCGAAGGGCAGCAAGCCCGCCAAGACCGTGAAGAAGCCCGGCGGCCTCTACATCATCGGCTCCGAGCGCCACGAATCCCGCCGCATCGACAATCAGCTGCGCGGCCGTTCCGGCCGTCAGGGCGACCCCGGCCGCTCGAAATTCTTCCTGTCGCTGGAAGACGATCTGATGCGCATCTTCGGCTCGGATCGCCTCGACAGCATGCTCCAGCGTCTCGGCCTGCAGGAGGGCGAGGCGATCATCCATCCCTGGATCAACAAGGCGCTCGAAAAGGCGCAGCAGAAGGTCGAAGCCCGCAACTTCGACATCCGCAAGAACCTGCTCAAGTTCGACAACGTCCAGAACGACCAGCGCAAGGTGATCTTCGATCAGCGCGTCGACCTGATGAAGGACGACAGCGTCGCCGAGACCGTCACCGACATGCGCCACGCCTTCATCGACGACCTCGTCGCCAAGCACGTGCCCGAGCATGCCTATGCCGAGCAGTGGGATGTCGCCGGCCTGAAGGACGAATTGAAGCGCGTGCTCGATCTCGACCTGCCGGTCGACGAATGGGCCAAGGAAGAGGGCATCGCCGACGAGGAGCTGCTCACGCGCATCGAGACCAAGGCCGACGAGCACATGGCGGCCAAGGTCGCGCAATGGGGCCCCGACGTGATGCGTTACGTCGAGAAGACCATCCTGCTGCAGACGCTCGACCATCTCTGGCGCGAGCACCTGATCATGCTCGACCACCTGCGCCAGGTCATCGGCCTGCGCGGCTACGGCCAGCGCGATCCCTTGCAGGAGTACAAGACCGAGGCCTTCAATCTCTTCCAGGAGATGAGCGCGCATCTGCGCGAGGCCGTCACCGCACAGCTGATGCGGGTCGAGATCGTCCCGCCGGAGCAGGAAGCGCCCGTGCTGCCGCAGATGGAAGCGCACAAGTTCGATCCGAACACCGGCGAGGACGAGATGGCGCTCGCCAGCGTCACGCTCGGCGCGCAGGCCACCGACGCCGCGCTGCGCGATCCCAAGAACCCGGCCAGCTGGGGCAAGGTCGGCCGCAACGAGGATTGCCCGTGCGGCTCGGGCAAGAAGTACAAGCACTGCCACGGGCGGTATGCGTAGCGACTAGCTTCGCTGCCACGCGCGCGTGAGGCGCGATACTCGTGCCTCATCCTCCGCTGTCGTCGCCCGGCTTGACCGGACGACCCAGTACGCCGCGGCTTCTCGGCTCAATCACTAATGTCTCTGGAATACTGGATCGCCCGCCTTCGCGGGCGATGACAGTTGAGGGTGTGGCGCGCAGTTAGCCCCACGTCGTCGTCCTGGCGAAAGCCAGGACCTATTACCCCAAGAGTAAGTTGTGGCGCGACGCTGGCGACCGCGAGTCTTCGTCAAACCAAATGCGGTGGCAATGGGTCCTGGATCTGCGCTCCGCTCGCGACAACGCTGCGCGTGGCCGCGAGCTTCGCTTGTCCAGGACGACGATGGAATTGATATTCACGCAGCTCAATTCGAGCTGTCGATCAGGCTCTCCAGCAGCCGCTTGAGTTCGCTCGTCGACTTGTCGCCGTAGCTCTCCAGGATGTGCTCCTCCTGGTCCACCGCGAGCGAGTTGAGCCTCTTGCACAGCACCTTGCCGCGGTCGGAGATGAACATCAGCACCTTGCGGCGGTCGTTCGGGTCCTGCACGCGGTAGACCAGCGTGTCGGAGACCATGCGGTCGATCATCTTGGTCAGCGTTGGATGGTTGAGCAGCACCGCGTCCGCAAGCTCGCCCATCGAATGGCCGTTGCCATCCGACAGCACTTTCAGGATGCGCCATTGCTCGACGGGAACGCCCTCCTTGCTCAAGCGCAGTTCCAGCTGCCGGTTGATCTCCCGGTTGGCTTGCGCGAGCAGGTAAGCGAGATGTTCGGTGATCGGGGTGTTTTCTTTCGACGGTTTTGCCACGGCTAAGACTTCGTCTTGACCCAAATGAGTGAATGTCTTGCAATCAATGCTGCATCTATATGCACTTCAATTCTTGAATATTCAATATTTTCAAAATAGGATCATTGCCCAACAAAAGGGCGGAAGCCGCGGCCGCCTGCTCAATGTGCTTTCAGGTCTGGTGCCAGACAGGAGTTGGCGTGCGCGCGACGGTAAACTTCCCGGCTCACGGCGGCCCGGCGTTGCCGCCGTCCCTGCTGTTCAGGAATCTGTCGTCATCGGCGGCTGACTTCGACCTGTCTCCGGTCGATGCGCATTTCATGAAGCGCCGCGGCGCGCGCAACAAGCTGCGCATCGGCAATTTCCTCACCTTCACCGGCTCGCCCGGAATCTGGGGCCCGACCTCCACCAACAGTGCGATGCTGGCGGTCGCCGAGATCAACAAGCGCGGCGGCATTCTGGGCCGCGAGCTCGAGCTGTCGATCTACGATTCCGGCGGACCCATCGATGAGGTGGTGCGCCGCGCCGAGCAGGCGATCGCCTTCGACGAGGTCGACCTCATCATGGGCTCGCATATCAGCGCGGTCCGCGTCGCGCTGCGCAAGGTCACCGGCAACCGCATCCCCTACATCTACACCCCGGTCTATGAGGGCGGCGAGCGCACGCCGGGCGTGATGGCGATCGGCGAGACGCCGCGCTGGCAGAGCCGGCCGGCGATCCACTGGCTGGCGGACGTCAAGAAGGCCGCGCGCTGGTACCTGATCGGCAGCGATTATGTCTGGCCGTGGCAGTCGCATCGTTCGGTGAAGCGCTACATCAAGGAGGCCGGCGGCCAGGTCGTCGGCGAGGAGTTCGTGCCTGTCGGCGAGGACAATCACGAGCCGCATCTGGCGCGCATCCGCGCCGCCAAGCCTGATGTGGTGCTGATCTCGCTGATCGGCACCGACAGCATCACCTTCAACCGCGCCTTTGCCGAGGCGGGGCTTGCCACCTCCACGCTGCGGCTGGCCGGTGCGATGGACGAGACCGTGCTGCTCGGCATCGGCGCCGACAACACCGAGAATTTGTTCTGCGCCTCCGGCTATTTCAACGGCATGGTCTCGCGCGCCAATGACGAGTTCCTCAGCGCGTATCATTCCATGTTCGGTGCCAACGCGCCGCCGGTCGGCTCCGTCGGTCAGTCGAACTATGAAGGATTGCGCTTCCTTGAATCCGTCGCCAATCGCGCCGGCTCGCTGGCCTTCCGTCCGCTGCTCAAGGCCGCGCGCAACACCGTCTATACGGCGGGCCGCGGCCCCGTGACGCTTCGCGACGGCCGCGCCGAGATGCCGATGTACCTCGCTGAAGCCGACGGTCTCGACTTCAAGATCATCAAGACGCTCTGAGAGGCGGCTGCCGATAGCCGCAGCGGACTTGCGAAATAATACTTGAAAAGGAAAATATTTCCGTCTGTAATATCGACGTGAAGCCGGTTGGCCCGCGCCGTGCAGGCGCGAGCAAGCGGCTTCCGTCCAATGCCAGGGATCAAGAAGCCTCAGAGGAGAGCTCCGTGACAGTTGTCCTTCCCACGCCCGCCCAACTTCGCAGTGTCGCCGAACAATGCGGCCTTTCGCTCACCGATGACGACGTCGCATCGTTCCGCGGCCTGATGCAGGGCTCGATCGAAGCCTACAATCTCGTTGCCGCGATGCCGGACGAATTGCCCGAGGTTAAATATCCGCGCACGCCGGGCTATCGGCCCTCGGCCGAAGAGAACCCGCGCAATGCCTGGTATCGCAAGTCGACCGTGAAGGGCGCCGCCAGCGGCAAGCTCAAGGGCAAGACCATTGCGCTGAAAGACAACATCATGCTGGCCGGCGTGCCCATGACCAACGGCTCGTCGACGCTGGAAGGCTATGTGCCCGATTTCGATGCCACCATCGTCACGCGCATGCTGGATGCCGGCGCCGAGATCAAGGGCAAGGTGCATTGCGAGCATTTCTGTCTGTCCGGCGGCAGCCACACCGGCTCCTACGGGCCCGTGCATAATCCGCACAAGATGGGGTACTCGGCCGGCGGCTCGTCGTCAGGCTCGGGCGTCGTGGTCGCGCTCGGCGAGGTCGACATGGCGATCGGCGGTGATCAGGGCGGCTCGATCCGCATGCCGTCCTCGTTCTGCGGCATTTACGGCATGAAGCCGACCTGGGGCCTCGTACCCTATACCGGCATCATGCCGATCGAGATCTATGTCGACCATACCGGTCCGATGACCGCGACGGTTGCCGACAACGCGCTGCTGCTCGAAGTGCTCGCCGGAGACGACGGCTACGATCCGCGCATCAAGGCGCCGAAGGTCGAGGAATACACCAAGGCCCTCGGCCAGGGCGTCAAGGGCATGAAGATCGGCATCCTCAAGGAAGGTTTTGAGCAGCCGGTCGCAGAGGCCGCGGTGAATGAAAGCGTGCGCGAGGCCGCAAAGCGCTTCAAGGATCTGGGCGCCACCGTCGAGACCGTCTCGATCCCGATGCACCTCCTGGGCGGCGCGATCTGGACCCCGATCGGCACCGAAGGCCTGACCCAGACCATGATGTTCGGCGACGGCTACGGCCTCAGCCGCGGCGATCTCTATTCGACCTCGCTGATGGATTTTCATCGCGGCTGGCGCCGGCAGGCCGACTCGCTGTCCGAGACCACGAAGCTGTTCATGATGCTCGGCACCTACATCAACAACAATTTCGGCCCACGCTTCTACGGCAAGGCGCTCAATATCTCCCGCCGCCTGACCGCGGCCTACGACAAGGCGCTTGGGGATTACGATCTGCTTCTGCTGCCGACGACGCCGATGAAGGCGACCAAGCTGCCGGAGCCCAATGCCAGCCGCGAGGAATATGTTGCGCGCGCGCTCGAGATGATCTCGAACACCGCGCCGTTCGACATCACCCATCACCCCGCGATGTCGCTGCCCTGCGGCATGGTCGACGGCCTGCCGGTCGGCCTGATGCTGGTCGGCCGCATGTTCGAGGAATCCACCATCTACCGCGCCGCCCATGCCTTCGAGCAGATCGGTGACTGGAAGAAGATGTGAGAAGCGAAACAATGCAGACGGACGGAAATCTACCGCATGGCTAACGCGTTCGTCGCGGCGTTCGAGATCCTGAGCTTCGGTGCGATCATCGTCCTGATCGTGCTGGGGCTCGGGATCATCGCCAGCATGATGGGCATCTTCAACTTTGCGCAGGGCGAGTTCGTCCTGCTTGGGGCCTACATCACTTACCTCGCCTACGCCAAGGGAATGCCGATCTGGGCCGGCATGGTCGCGGCGCCCTTCGTGGTCGGCGCTCTCGGCTTCGTCTTGGAGGCGTTGATCATTCGCCGCTTCTACGCCGCGCCTATCGTCGCCATGCTCGGCACCTATGCGCTCGGCCTCATCATCCGCGAATCCGTGCGCGGCCTGATCGGCGGCTTCTATCTGACCGTGCCCGAGCCGATCGGCGGCTCGATCGACATCGGCGCCATGCACATCTCGGCCTGGCGCTTCACCATCATCGTCATCACGCTGCTGGTGATGGGCGGCTGCTATCTGCTGTTGTCGCGCACCAGCTTCGGCCTCCGCGTCCGCGCCACGCTGGAGAATCCGTCGCTGGCGCGTGCTTCCGGCATTTCGACGCCGCTGATCTACGGCGCCACTTTTGCGTTCGGTGCCGCGCTCGCCGGTCTTGCCGGCGCGCTGATCGTGCCGGTGTTCAGCCTGTTCGCCGATCTCGGCCTGCGCTTCCTCATCCAGGGCTTTGTCGCGGTGATGGTCGGCGGAGTCGGCTCCTTCATCGGGCCGGTCGCGGGCGCCGGCGTCATCGGCACGCTGAGTGCCGCACTGCCATGGGTGATGGCGCCTGTCGTCGCCGACGTCCTCGTCTTCGTGCTCGCCATTGTCTTCATCAAATTCCGCCCGCAGGGCCTCATCGCTGGAAAAGGGGTTTAGTCACATGTTCGATCGTCCTGAGCTTTCACGCCGCCGCTTCCTGTCCAATTTCGCCTTTGCCACCGGCGCCGTTGCGACCGGTGTCGGCAGCTGGGTAATTCCGGCCGACTGGGCCAACGCGGCGGAAGGGCCGATCAAGGTCGGCATCGCCACCGACCTCACCGGCCCGATCGCCTATGCCGGCAATGCCGACGCCAATGTCGCCAAGATGGTGATCAAGGAGATCAACAATGCCGGCGGCCTGCTCGGCCGTCCGCTCGAGCTCTACATCGAGGATACCGCGTCGAACGAATCCGTCGCCGTCGGCAACGTGCGGAAACTGATCCAGCGCGACAAGGTCGACATGGTGCTCGGCGGCATCACCTCCTCGATGCGCAACGCGATCAAGGATCCGATCGTCGCGCGCGGCAAGACGCTCTACATCTATCCGCAGCTCTACGAGGGCAAGGAGTGCACGCCCTATCTGTTCTGCACCGGCCCGACGCCGGCTCAGCAGTGCGACGAATTCATTCCCTGGCTGATCAAGAACGGCGGCAAGAAGTTCGCGCTGCCGAGCGCCAACTACGTCTGGCCGCACACGCTCAACGTCTATGCCCGCAAGGTGATCGAATCCAATGGCGGTGAGGTCGTGTTCGAGGAATACTACCCGCTCGACCAGGTCGACTTCTCCTCGACCGTCAACCGCATCATCTCCAACAAGGTCGATGTCGTCTTCAACACCGTCATTCCGCCGGGCGTCGGCCCGTTCTTCAAGCAGCTCTATGAAGCCGGCTTCCTCAAGAACGGCGGGCGTCTCGCCTGTGTCTACTACGACGAGAACACGCTCAACATCAATCAGGCCGCCGAGATCGAGGGTCTTGCGAGCTGCCTCGACTATTTCAAGGTGCTGACCAAGGAGAACCCGTTCGACGCCAAGATTCAGGCGGCCTACGAGAAGGATTTCCCGGGCAACTTCCTGTTCGCCGCCGGCAGCGCCGCGACCGGCACCTATCGCGGCCTGAAGCTGTGGGAAGCCGCAGTCAAGGAAGCCGGCAAGATCGATCGCGAATCGGTCGCTGCTGCGCTCGACCATGCCAAGATCGCCGAGGGTCCCGGGGGACCTGCCGAGATGGTGCCGGGCAAGCGGCACTGCAAGATGAAGATGTACACCGCGGTCGCCAAGGGCGGGAACTACGAGATCGTCGCGCGCAGCAACGGCCTCGTCGATCCCAAGGAATGCTGAGGCAGAATGCCGAAAGCGATGGGCGCAGTGAAGCAGGCGGTCCCCGCCGAGATCGGCGGGGAAGCGCAGGCTGCCATGGCTGGCAGCCGAACGGCGGCAAAAGTCGTCGCGGTGCGAAAAGTCCTGCCGATCGTGGAGGGCGTCGTGCTGGTCGCGGCGCTGCTCGCGCCGCTGGTGCTGCAGGACTATCTCACCGTGTTCGCGACGCGCGTGATCATCCTCGCGCTGTTCGCGCTGTCGTTCGATCTGGTCTGGGGCTATGCCGGCATCATGAGCTTTGGCCAGGCCCTGTTCTTCGGCTCGGCCGGCTATGGCGTCGCGCTGCTCGCACGCGATCTCGACATCACCAACATCTTCCTGGTGTTGCCGGCGGGCACGTTGATCGGTCTCACCTTCGCGCTCTTGCTCGGCGGCTTCCTGCTGCTGGGCCGGCATCCCTCCAGCGTGATCTTCGTCTCGCTGGGCACGCTCACCGGCTCCTACGCTGCCGACCGCCTCGCGCGCGGCTGGTACTATCTCGGCGGCCAGAACGGCATTCCCTCGATCGCACCGATGTCGCTCGGCGGCTACGAGTTCTCGGAAGGGCCGGCCTTCTATTATCTCGTGCTCGGCATCCTCGTCGTCGTCTACCTGCTCTGCCGCTTCCTGGTGCGCTCGCAGTTCGGGCTTGCGCTCGCGGGCCTGCGCGAAAACGAGCAGCGCATCGCCTTCTTCGGCTACAAGGCGCAGCACCTGAAGGCGATCATCTTCGCCATCGGCGGCGCCATCGCCGGTCTTGCCGGCAGTCTCTATGCCTTCCACGAAGGCTTCGTCTGGCCCAACATGGTCGGCGTCGTGGTCTCGACCCAGGTCGTGCTCTACGTGCTGTTCGGCGGCTCCGGCACGCTGATTGGCGCCGTTATTGGCACCGTGATCGTGGAGGGCGTCAGCTTCTGGCTGTCGGACAATTACCGCGATATCTGGCCGATCATTCTGGGATTGCTGCTGCTGCTCGTGATCCTGTTCCGGCCCCTTGGCCTGATCAGTTTTGTCTTGGGCGAGCGCGAACGGGTCGGCAGCTTTGGTGCCAGGATCAAGGAGAAGCGCAATGCTCCTTGAAGCGGCCGGCATCAAGAAGGTCTTCGGCAAGCTCACCGCGCTCGACGGCGCGGCGCTGACCGTCGGCGAGAACGAGTTTCACGGCCTGATCGGCCCGAACGGCTCCGGCAAGAGCACCTTGATGAAGTGCATCGCTGGCGCCGAGGTGCCGACGCAAGGCAAGGTGTCGTTCGTCAACACCGACATCACCGCGTTCACGCCGACCGAGCGCGCGCGGGCCGGCATGAGCCTGAAATTCCAGATCACCAGCGTGCTGCCGACGCTGACGCTCTACGACAACATCCTGCTGGCGCTGCAGGCGCAATCCTCGCTGTTCGACCTCGTGTTCTCGCGCACACGCGGTGCGTTGCACGATCAGGTCATGACCATGCTGACGCAGTTCCGTCTCGCCGATCGTGCCTTCGATGCGGCCGCCGCGCTCTCGCACGGCCAGCAGCAATGGCTGGAGATTGCCATGGCGCTGGCCGGCAAGCCGAAGCTTCTGCTGCTCGACGAGCCGACAGGCGGCATGAGCCTGGAGGAACGCCGCGTCACCGGCGAGCTGCTGCAGCCGATCAAGGAACATTGCTCGCTCGTCATCGTCGAGCACGACCTCGATTTCATCCGCGACATCTGCGATCGCCTGACCGTGCTCGACCAGGGCAAGGTGCTGGCATCGGGCACGGTGTCCGAGATCCAGGCCAACAAATCCGTCCAGGAGATCTATCTGCGCCGTGCCTGAATTTTTGGACATCAAGCATCTCGACGCCGGCTATGGCCGCAGCCAGGTCCTGTTCGACGTCACCCTGGGCATTCCCTGGCGCGGCGGTGTCGCCGTGCTCGGACGCAACGGCGCCGGCAAGACCACGCTGATGAAGACCATCGTCGGCGAGCTGCCGGCGTGGAAGGGCGAGGTCGCCTTCGACGGCCGCGACATCAGCCGCCGCGCCACCCAGGAGCGCGTCCGCGCCGGCATCGGCTATGTGCCGCAGGAGCATTCGGTGTTCGCGCGCCTGTCGGTGCGCGACAATCTCGCCGTCGGCTCGCTCGCGAGCAAGGACGCCTCTGCCGTCGACCGCGTGCTGACCATCTTCCCAAAGCTCGGCCAGCGCCTCGACCAGCCCGCCGGCACCCTCTCCGGCGGCGAGCGCAAGATGCTCGCCATCGGCCGCGCCATGTTAGGCGATCCAAAACTGCTGCTGCTGGACGAGCCGACCGAAGGCGTCTGGATCGGCGTCATCGAGGAGATCACGGAGCGCCTGATCGAGCTCGCGAAAGACATCGCCGTCATCATCGTCGAGCAGCACCTCGATCTGGCCCTGCGCGTCGCTGATTATGCCTATGTCCTGGACCGCGGAAGAGTCGCGCTACAGGGCGCGGCGAGCGAGGTGAGGGGCAATCCGGAGCTGATGCGGTATCTGGCGCCGTAGTGAGCCATTTGCCTCTTGCTTGTGAGTGAGGCGCAGCCTTCTCGCCCCATCTCAACTGCCGTAGCCCGCATGAGCGAAGCGACATGCGGGGACCGTCGGCGACATTCCCGGATGTCGCTGCGCTCATCCGGGCTACGTGCAGCCAATTCCGTCATCCTGAGGCGCGAGTGGCGCGATGCGAACGCATCGTGCCACGAGCCTCGAAGGATGCACGGCCGAGCTAGCAGCCGGGCCGTCGCCCTTCGAGGGCCGCTGAAGAAGCGGCCACCTCAGGATGACGGGGAAATATTGTCGATTGAAGAAGCGCCGAAACGAAAGCGGGGAAGCGCTTACTTCACCGCCCCAAAGCGGCTGTCGAACGAGTTTGACTGCACCACCGGTGCGGCTCCCATGATCTGCGTCGCTTCACCCGCGCCATCGCTCACCGACGGCTTCAACGCAGGGCGGGTCTGGGCGAGGCGCGTGTCGGGCTGCGGCTTCGGCGGCTCTGCCGGCTTGGCGGCGGCAACAGTCGGCTTCGGCGCGTCCTTCGCTGCGTCCTTGGACTTGTCGTGCCCCGGCACGAAGCGCGTCACTGCGGCCTTCAGGCGGGACGCTGCGGTCGGCGGCGTCGTGGACGTCGTGGCCGGCGCGACAGACGCGGTGGCTTGCGGCGGAGGCGTCGTCGTCGCCGTGGTGTCGGCGGTGCCGAGGCCCATCTTGCGGCCGAGGTTGGAGAAGAAGCCGCCGCCTTGCGATTTCTCGGCGGGCTGAGCCGCGGCGACGCGGGTGTTGGTCGTGGGCGCGCTGACGGCGACGACGGGCTCTTCCTGCGGCGCAGGCGCGACCGCGGCGGCGTCGAGGTTCGGCTTGGGCGGATTGACGTGTCCGGGGATCGTGCCCGGCGCCTTCGCCATCGCCAGCATCTGCAGCGTGGTGCCTTCGGCGCCTTCCGACAGGCCGGTCGAGCCTTCCGGAATCTTGGCGGCGAAGATCTTGTTCATGCCGCCGTCGATGCCGGTGTTCATGCGCGCCATCGGCGTGCCCTTGGCAACGAGCCTTGCGTATTCGGCTTCGTCCTTCGCCTGCTTCTCGCGCACGGCGCTGGCGACGTCCTCGGGGATCACATAGGCCGGGCACTTGGCCGAAGCGTCGAACACCGGATCGCGCTTGGCGTCGGCCGGCTTCGTTGCGTCGAAGACGTACTTCTTCTCGCAGAAATCGACCCTCGGCTCCTGCCGCGTCACCTCGAAATGATCGTAGCCTTCCTTGATCATCTTCCAGAAGGCCATGTTCGGATTGTTCCGGTGCTTGGCCATGTTCACCGGCGTCATCTTGAACGGATAGGCCTGCAGCTGGAACGCCTTCTGGCCGCCGAAGAAGGATTCGCGCCCGAGCGAATAGATCTCCGCGATCTGCTCGTCCGTCATCGCGTAGCAGCCGCGCGAAGAACAGTCGCCGTGCACCATCAGCTGCGAGCCGGTGCGACCCAGCGCCTTGTCGAACGCGTTCGGATAGCCCGTGTTGAAGGAGAGGTAATAGGCCGACTGCGGATTCATCTGGCCCGGATTGATCGAGTAGAATCCTTCCGGCGCCTGGCGGTCGCCTTCGCGCACCTTGGGGCCGAGGTCGCCGGACCAGCGGCAGATCGGATAGGTCTTGAGCAGCGCGAACTGGCCGTTGCGGGTCTGCTTCCAGACCTCGAGCTCGGCCTCCTGCTTGAACAGGCGCACCAGGATCGGCGATTGCAGATCCATGTTCTTCTCGACCATCGCGGCGAGAAGTTTTGGCGGCACCGGCTGGTTGGCCTTGGCGTTGGTCGCGAGCGAGACCTGGTCGGTGTCGCAGCCGGCCAGCAGGACGCCGGCCGTCATCAGCGCAACCGAAGCCAAGAGCGCGCGAGCAAGCGAACGAGAAATCAAGATGGACCCCACACCGTGCCGGGCAGAGAGCGCGAACCCCAATTCTTTTGGAGCATGATCCGACCGGAAAACCACCCGCCGTGACGGGCTCGTTCAGACCACGCTCCAGCGCTTATGCCCTGAAGCCATTGATTAAAATTCTAACCTCTGGGTCATGTGGTCGCAACCCGAGCGGGGATCACGAGGGCGTTGGCCCAAAGGTGTGGTCAACAGAGACTTAAACTGGGCGTAACTTGGAACTGGGCCGGAACTTGGGCCTTGCGGCCAAACCGCCACTGAGATCGCCGATTTGGGCAAAAAAAGGGTTAACGCGGCGTTACCGGGGGTGGGTGGGGCTGCCCGAAAGGTCTCGTAGGGTGGGCAAAGGCGCGAAGCGCCGTGCCCACCATCTGGCTACCCGTACGGCTCGGAATGGTGGGCACGCTTCGCTTTGCCCACCCTACGAGACCGGAATCGAGGCGAATCAGCCCAGTTTCCGGCCGATATCGAGGAATTTCTGCCGCCGCTGCTTGCGGATGGCGTCGCCGTCGAGGCCCTGGAGCTCCTCGAAGGCCTTGGCGACGGCCTCGCCCGTGGTGGCGATCATGGCGGCGGGGTCGCGGTGGGCGCCGCCGACCGGCTCCTTCAGGATCTGGTCGATCACCCCGAAGCGGAGCATGTCCTGGGCGGTGATCTTCATGTTGTTAGCGGCTTCCTGCGCCTTGGTGCCGTCGCGCCAGAGGATGGAGGACGCCGCCTCCGGCGAGATCACGCTGTAGATGGCGTGCTCCAGCATCAGGACCTTGTTGGCGGTGGTGATCGCGATGGCGCCGCCCGACATGCCCTCGCCGGTGATGATGGCGACGTTCGGCACGGTCAGCGCGAGACACGCATCGGTCGAGCGCGCGATGGCTTCCGCCTGGCCGCGCTCCTCGGCGCCGATGCCGGGATAGGCGCCGGCGGAATCGGCGAGCGACAGCACCGGCAGGCCGAACCGCTCGGCCATCTCCATCAGCCGAACGCATTTGCGATAGCCTTCGGGGCGCGCCATGCCGAAATTGTGCCGGATGCGGCTCTCGGTGGAATCGCCCTTCTCCTGGCCCATCACGCAGATCGGCTCGCCGCGGAAGCGGCCGAAGCCTGCGACCAGCGCCTCGTCCTCGCCGAACTTGCGGTCGCCGGCGAGCGGGGTGAATTCGGTGATCAGCCCCTTGATGAAATCGTTGAAATGCGGCCGCTGCGGATGCCGCGCCACCAGCGTCTTCTGCCACGGCGTCAGGTTCGTATAGAGGTCCGCCAGCGCCTGCGCCGCCTTGTCCTCGATCCGGCCGACCTCGTCGCTGATGTCGGTGCCGGTGGCGGCGAGCGCGCGCAATTCGTCGACCTTGGAGTCGAGCTCGGCGACGGGCTTTTCGAAGTCGAGATAGCTGCGCATCTGGTCTTGCATCAACTCAGTATAGGGGGACGGGGCGAAAGAAGCGAAGCGAGGTTGGGTCACGGAAAGAAGTGTAGCTTCTTCAACGAGTTGGCTTGTGCGCTCGTGGCAGGGAGCCAAATCAGTCGTGAGGCCCCGGCTCTTTCTGCGGAGATGTGGCCGAAGTCAAGGCGGTTTCATGAGTTGCCCGTAGCCCGGATTACGCTTCGCTCCATCCGGGCTACGGGCAGTAACTACTTCTCCGCCAGCGGGTGCAGGTCGCGCACCAGGCTCTTGAGGCGCTCCTCGACCACATGGGTGTAGATCTGCGTCGTGGAGATGTCGGTATGGCCGAGCAGGGTCTGCACGATGCGCAAGTCGGCGCCGTTGTGCAGCAGGTGGCTGGCGAAGGCATGGCGCAGCACGTGCGGGGAGACCAGCCGGGCCTGCAGGCCGGAGGCGACCGCGAGCTCCTTCAAGTCGCGGGCAAAGTGCTGCCGCGTCAGATGTCCGCTCTCGCCGAAGGAGGGGAATAGCCATTTCGAGGCGGCGAGGCTGTCTTTCTTTTTCTCCGCCTTCGCGGCCTCCGTCGCGGCGAGGTAATCCGCCATCGCCTGGCGCGAGGCCTCGTTGAGCGGCACCAGGCGCTCCTTGTTGCCCTTGCCGCGCACCACGATCATGCGCGCATCGCGCTTGGCCGCCGAGCGCGGCAGCGCCACCAGTTCGGAGACGCGCAGGCCCGTGGCGTAGAGCACCTCGAGCAGGCAGTAGAGCCTTAGAGAGCGCAGCCGCTTCGACGGCGAGGCATCCTCCGCCTCGCTCAATTCCTTGGCGCGGCGGAGCATGCGGTCGACATCCGCGATCGACAGCACCTTTGGCAGGCCGCGGCCGCGCTTGGGGCCAGACAGGATCGCCGCGGGATCGTCACCGCGAATGCGCTCGTTGAGCAGGAAGCGGTAGAGGTGCCGCATTGCCGACAGCCGCCGCGCGACGCTGGTGGATTTGAAGCCGCGCATGTCGAGGTCGGCGAGATAGTCGCGCAGCGTCTGCGTTTCCGCGTCCGCAAATGTATGGCCGCCCCGGCCGAGAAATTCCGAGAAATCGGTGAGGTCGCGGCGGTAGGCGTCGAGCGTATTGGGGCCGGCGCCCTGTTCCGCCGCGAGCATGTCGAGGAACAGGCCGGTGAGCTTGGTATCGGAGGGCTTTGCAGGCATGCCCCGGAGCCTAGCTGCTATTTCTTGAGAAACTTATCCGGCGGGATCGTCACCGTCATTTCCCGCGGCTTCGGGTTCACGAAGTTCGCCAGCGCGAACACAACGCCATAGACGATGCCGGCGATCACGGCGACGACCGTCAGGAAGCGGAACAGGCTGGGCATCGTGCAAAGGTTCCTGAGGTCCAGGCGGGCGAATTAACCAATGAAATCATCCAACATGTTCGCCGTTTCGTGGCAAGAGTCCTCTGGCGAGGGCCCCTGCGGGGTCGTATAGGTGGCCAAACCCTGCCGCCTTTGGCGGCAGATCGAGCGAGATTTAGAGCTGAGATTTATGTCCGACGCCGCGTTGCCGATTCCCGCTTCGCCTGAGGCCGACATCCTGTCGGCCCTGGGTGCGCGCTCGATCGTGCTCGTCGGCATGATGGGGGTGGGCAAATCCACCATCGGCCGCCGCATGGCGGCGCGGCTCAAGCTGCCCTTCGTCGACGCCGACACCGAGATCGAGGCGGCGGCCGGCATGACCATACCGGAGATCTTCGAGCGCCATGGCGAGGTGCATTTCCGCGACGGCGAGGCCCGGGTGATCGCACGCCTGCTCGAGGGCGGCCCGGTGGTGCTGGCGACCGGCGGCGGCGCCTTCATGCGCGAGGAGACTCGGACCCGCATCGCCGCCAAGGCGGTCTCGATCTGGCTCAGGGCGGACCACGACGTCATCATGCGCCGCGTGCGTCGCCGTGCCGACCGTCCGCTGCTCCAGACCGCCGACCCCGAGGGGACCGTGACGCGCCTCCTGACCGAGCGCGAGCCGATCTATGGCAAGGCCGACCTCACGATCGCCTCGCGCGACGTGCCGCATGACAAGATCGTCGAGGAGTGCATCGAGACGCTGCGCGCCCATCTCTGCGGCGAACAGTCCGCTCCACCACCTGCCGATGTTGCGAGTGCCGCACGATGACCGCGCCGTTGAAACATTCCGATCCCGTCAACGTCGACGTCGCGCTCGGCGACCGCGCCTATGACATCGTCATCGGCCGCGGCGTGCTGGCTTCGCTCGGCGAACGGGTCGCCGCGCTGCGGCCCGGCGTCCGCACGGCCATCGTGACGGACCGAACGGTGGCAAAGCACTGGCTCGAGCCGACCGAAGCATCTCTTGCGGCCGCCGGCATTCCGACCTCGCGCATCGTCGTCGAGGAAGGCGAGATCTCCAAGACCTATGCCGGCCTCGAAAAGGTCAGCGAAGCCCTGATCGCCGCGAAGATCGAGCGCAACGATCTCGTCATCGCGCTCGGCGGAGGCGTGGTCGGCGATCTCGCCGGCTTTGCCGCGGCGATCCTGCGCCGCGGCGTCGATTTCGTGCAGGTGCCGACCTCGCTGCTGGCGCAGGTCGATTCCTCCGTCGGCGGCAAGACCGGCATCAACTCGCCGCAGGGCAAGAATCTGCTTGGCGCCTTCCATCAGCCGGTGCTGGTCATCGCCGACACCGCCGTGCTCGACACGCTGTCACCGCGCCAGTTCCGCGCCGGCTATGCCGAGGTCGCCAAATACGGCGTGCTCGGCGACGAGGCCTTCTTCAGCTGGCTGGAAAAGAACCATTCCGACATCTTCACGGGCGGATCGGCGCGCGAGCATGCGATCGCGACCTCCTGCCGCGCCAAGGCCGGCGTTGTCTCGCGCGACGAGCGCGAGACCGGCGAGCGCGCGCTGCTCAATCTCGGTCACACTTTCGGTCACGCGCTGGAAGCTGCGACCGGTTTCTCCGACCGCCTCTTCCATGGCGAGGGCGTTGCCATCGGCATGACGCTCGCGGCGCAGTTCTCGGCCAAGCTCGGCATGATCGGCGAGGCGGACGCAGCGCGCGTCGAGCGCCATCTCATTGAGGCGGGCCTGCCGACGCGCCTGCAGGACATCGCGGGCTTTGCGCAGGAGGGGCTTGCGGACGCCGACGCGCTGATGGCGCTGATGGCGCAGGACAAGAAGGTCAAGCGCGGCAAGCTCACCTTCATCCTGCTGGAGGCCGTGGGCCGCGCGGTGATCGCGAAGGACGTCGAGCCGGCGCCGGTGCGCGATTTCCTCAAAGAGAAGCTCGCGCAGAAGGCCTGATGCGCGGCTGAGCTTTATTTCGCTAAAGCGTTTTCCAGCGAAGGGGATACCGGTTCGCGCCAGGAAAACGCGTCAGACGTAACTAGAGTGGTGCATGGACTGGCTCGGATTCACCATCGTCGTCCTCTGCCTGCTGGTCTCGGCGTTCTTCGCCGCGAGCGAGACCGCGCTGACCGGCGCCTCGCGCGCCAGCATGCTGCGGCTGTCGAAACAAGGTCATCACGAGGCCGATGTCGTCTCCCAGCTGCTCGACATGCGCGAGCGGCTGATCGGTGCACTGCTGCTCGGTAACAACATCGCCAATATCGGGGCGTCCGCGCTTGCCACCGGCATCTTCACGGCCTGGTTCGGCGATGTCGGCGTGCTCTATGCGACCGGCGTGATGACCGCGCTGGTCGTGATCTTCGCGGAAGTCCTGCCAAAAACCATCGCCATCAACGCGCCCGACCGCGTCGCGCTCGCCGTGGCGCGGCCGATGCGGCTGACGATGTATGTGCTCGGGCCGTTGTTGACGGTCGTCGAAGTCATCGTGCGCCTGCTGATGCGCCTGTTCGGCCTCGCCGGCGAGCACCAGGCAATCCTGTCGCCGACCGAGCGCCTGCGCGGCGCGGTGGACCTCCTGCACCACGAGGGCAAGGTCGAGAAGCAGGACCGCGACATGCTCGGCGGCCTGCTGGACTTGCGCGAGCTCCAGGTCTCCGACGTCATGATCCATCGCACCGAGATGATGATGATCAACGCCGACATGCCGCCGGACGACCTGGTGCGCGAGGTGCTGGCGACCGAATACACCCGCATTCCGCTCTGGCGCGAGAAGCCGGAAAACATCATCGGCGTGCTGCACGCCAAGGATCTGTTGCGCGCGATCCGCGCCTCCGACGGCGACACCTCGCGCATCGACGTCTCCACCATCGCGCTGCCGCCCTGGTTCGTGCCGGAGATGCGGCCGCTCGCCGAGCAGCTCAAGGCGTTCCGGCGCCGAAAGACCCATTTCGCGCTCGTCGTAGATGAGTACGGCGAAGTTGAAGGTCTCGTGACGCTGGAAGACATTCTGGAAGAGATCGTCGGCGACATCTCCGACGAGCACGACGTCGTGGTCGCCGGCGTGCGTGCCCAGCCGGACGGCTCGGTCGTTGTCGACGGCTCGGTGCCGATCCGCGACCTCAACCGCGCCATGGACTGGCACCTGCCCGATGAGGAGGCAACCACGGTCGCCGGCCTCGTCATTCACGAGGCGCGCTCGATCCCCGACCGCGGCCAGAGTTTCACCTTCCACGGCTTCCGCTTCCGCGTCCTCCGCCGCGAACGCAACCGCATCACTGCGCTCCGTATTTCACCGGTGCCGCGCGAGGCGGAGCTGGAAGAACCCAGGCCGAGAAGGGCCGGAACGTCGTTTTGATTTCCCCCCTCCAGGGGAGGGTGAAGAGCTTCAACCTTCCCCCGGCGCCTGCGCGTGGATCGCGAGCGCATGCACGCTGCCGGAAAGTTCCGCGGCCAGCGCCGAATTTATCATGCGATGGCGCTCGACCCGGGTCTTCCCTTTGAAGGCATCAGACACGATATAAACACGAAAGTGCGTCTCGCCGCTCGGTCGATGACCGGCGTGGCCCTCATGCAAATGTGACTCGTCGACGACTTTGAGGCTTTCCGGGGTGAAAGCTTCCTGCAACTTGTTGCTGATAGTATCTTTCATAACCATGAGCGCCATTAAAGCGCGTCATCGTGCCCCGTCAATCTCCGGGGTGTCATGCTAATTGCAATGTCAAGACTTGAAGGTTTTTGCATTGCGTAGTCAAAGTCAGCCATGCCGATCGATTCATCAAAGTTCTTCGACTCCATCCGCGTGAAGCCGCGAGGCAAGCAGCCGGAAGTGAAGCCGCGCGACACCGTGGTCAACTGCGAGTGGGCGGGTTGTGCGAACAAGGGCGCGCATCGCGCGCCGAAGGGCCGCGAGAACCAGCGCGAGTACTGGCACTTCTGCCTCGACCATGTGCGCGAGTACAACCAGAACTACAATTTCTTCTCCGGCATGAATGCCGACGCCGTCGCGCGCTACCAGAAGGACGCGCTGACCGGCCACCGCCCGACCTGGAAGATGGGCGCCAATGGCGGCAAGAAGGGTGCGGAAGCCGAGATCGACATGGCGTCCGATCCATTCAGCATGTTCTCCGAGATCAACGGCCGTGCCAACTGGCGCAAGGGCCCGGACGCCCAGCCCAAGGCCGAGACGCGCAAGGTGATGAACGCCGAGCGCAAGGCGCTCCAGGTCATGGGCCTCGGCCCCGACGCCACGCTCGCCGACGTCAAGAGCAAGTACAAGGCGCTGGTCAAGCAGCACCACCCCGACGCCAACGGCGGCGACCGCTCCACCGAGGATCGCCTGATCGAGATCATCAAGGCGTATAATTATCTGAAGACGGTGGTGCGGGAGGCCTGAGGTCTCCTTCGGCATTCTCTGGTGTCGTCCCGGACAAGCGCAGTATCGTAGGGTGGGCAAAGCGAAGCGTGCCCACGCATTTTTGCGATCGAGAGAGATGGTGGGCACGGCGCAAGTGCGCCTTTGCCCACCCTACAATTCCGTGCTCGCGGAGACATCCGCGATCCCTCACATCTCCGGCATCGCCCCGACATAGGACGAGCTCGGCCGGATCAATCGCCCCGTCCGCTGCTGCTCGCGCGCATGCGCGGTCCATCCCGCTGAACGTGCCACCGCGAAGATCGGCGTGAACGCCTGCCGCGGAATCGCCAGCGCATCGAGCAGGATCGCGGTGAAGAACTCGACATTGGTCTCCAGCGGCCGGTCCGGATTCTTCTTGCGCAGCGCGCTGCGGATATAGGCCTCGACCTCGCCGGCGAACGGCAGGTCGGTGCCGTTGGACGCCAGCGCCTCGACCGCGGTCTTGAGCACGTCGGCGCGCGGGTCGCGCACGCGATAGACGCGGTGGCCAAAGCCCATCATCCGCTCGCCACGCGCCAGTGCCGCATCCACCCAGGGCTGGATGCGCTCGCGCGAGCCGATCGCATCCAGCATTTCCAGCACCGGTTCCGGCGCGCCGCCATGCAGCGGACCCGTGAGCGCGCAATAACCCGCGGTGACCGCAGCAAACAGGTCAGCCTGCGTCGAGGCCACCACGCGCGCGGTGAAGGTCGAGGCGTTCATGCCGTGGTCGCTGGCGGTGACGAGGTAGGCGTCCAGCGCCGTGACCTCGCGCGCTGCGGGCGAGCGCCCGTGCAGCATGCGCAGCGTGTCGGCGGCATGGCTCACATTCGGATCGGGCGCGACCGGCTCGAGCCCCTTGGCGCGGCGGACCAGCGCGCCCGCGATCACCGGGAACGCGCCGACGATGGTCGCTTCATGTTCGAGGCCGTGCTCGGCGCGAAGGCCCGCGACCGCCGCGCGAAACCCGTCGACGATGCCCATGCCGCGCGTCGCCGGCAGCAACTCGTCCAGCCGCGCGAAGGCGCGCTCGCGCGCGGTGCCCAGGCTCGCCCGCACATTGGCTTCGCTCAAGGTCGTCTTGCTGGCGCCGTTCCAGAGCCGGGCGGTGACGCCCTCGAAGCTCGATTTGGCGGCGAGGCGGCCGACATGCTCGCCGGCGATAATCAGCTCGCCGCGCTCGCCGTCGACATGGCTCAGCACGGTCTCGGCCGCGGGAACGCCGTCCAGCCCGATCTGGCTTTTGGTGAGGTGGATGTTCATGGCCCAATCTCCCTTTTGTATTGCACGCAGGGGAAAGGTCGGGCCTCTCGACAGATTGATCAATCTTGATTACATAAATCAATATGAAAAATTCGGAAGGCCTCTACCTCTCCGCCCGGGAGGCCGCCGCCGAGCTCGCGATCTCGCCGGCCACCCTCTACGCCTATGTCAGCCGCGGCCTGATCCGCTCCGAGCCGACGCCGGACTCGCGGAAAAATCGCTACCGCGCCGAGGACGTCCGCGCCCTGAAGGAGCGCCGGGTGCCGTCGCCGGAGCCGCGCGGCCTGCGCAGCTTCGATGCCGACCTGCCGGTGATGGACACGGAGATCTCGACCATCACCGAGGACGGCGCGATCTATCGCGGCGTCAATTGCGTCGATCTCGCCGAGAACGACACGCTGGAGCACACCGCGACGCTGCTCTGGGACGTCGCCGGCGTCGATCCCTTCGCGCCGGATAATCAGCCGGAGATATCCGCGGAGATGCGCGCCATCGCAGAGGCCGCGCGCCGCGCTGCGCCGATCGACCGCGCCATCGCCGTGCTGGCGCTCGCCACCAGCGCTGATCCCCGCGCATTCACCCGCGCCCCCGACGGCCGCGCCATGGTCGGCGCGCGCATCGTTCGCCTGCTGGTGGCGACGGTGCTCAATGCCGAGCCGTCGGCCGAGCCGCTGCATCAGCAGGTCGCGCGTGCCTGGGCGCCCGATAACAAGCATGCGCCCGACCTGATCCGCCGCGCCCTGGTTCTGCTCGCCGATCATGAATTGAACGCCTCGACCTTCACCGCGCGCTGCGCGGCCTCGACCGGCCTCAACCTCTATGATTCCGTGATCGCCGGCCTCGCCGCGCTGAAGGGGCCGAAGCATGGCGGCGCCGGTGTGCTGGCCTCGCAGCTGGTCAAGACGCTGGTCGATCGCGACGTCGCGCCCGTGGTGCGCGAACGCGTCGCGCTCGGCGAGCGCTTTGCCGGCTTCGGCCACGGTGTCTACAAGCGCGGCGATCCCCGTGCGCAATCGCTGCTGAATGCCCTGTCGCGCGCCGGCGCGCCGCGCAAGTTCACCAAGGAAGTGCCGGAGCGGATCGTCGAGGCGACCGGCGAGCTCGTCAACATCGACTACGCGCTCGCAGTATTGGTGCACGCTTTACGCCTGCCGGCCGGCAGCGAGCTCGCACTGTTCGCCATGGCCCGCAGCGTCGGCTGGATCGCCCATGCCAGCGAGCAATTGCAGTTCGGCAAGCTGATCCGCCCGCGGGCAAGGTATGTGGGCCCGGCGCCGGGGCGGCGGGTGGGGACGGGATAAGTGCCGCCTGCCACCCTCCCCTGGAGGGGGAGGGTCGATCGCGCGAAGCGCGAGCGGGGTGGGGTGACGGTCTCTCCGCGATGAGCAGTGCCCGTGTGGAGAGATCACCCCACCCCGGCTCACATTTCGCTACGCTCAATCTGAGCCGACCCTCCCCCTCCAGGGGAGGGTAAGAAGAATCTACCGCGGCTTCGGTTCCGCGACACCACCGTTCCGCCGGCGATAGATCCAGACCACCACGCCCAGCACGATCGCAAACCCGACCACGCTCAACATCCAGATATGCTTGCCGACATGCTCATGGTGGTGCAGCCCGGCATATTCGTGCAGCGCCGTCACCGCCAGCACGCCCGGCAGCACATGGGCGGGGGCCCAGACCAGGATCGCCGGGATGTTCACCGCATAGAATCTTGCGGGCGCCATGCCGAGTGCGCCGGCGGTCACCGGCACGAAGGCGCGGATCGGCGGCACGAAGCGGGCGAAGAACACGGCCCAGGTGCCGAAGCGGTGGAAGAAACTCTCGCTCTCCTCGACCACGCGGGGATAGTTGGTCAGCGGCCAGGTGCTGAGGATTTCGCGCTGCCGCCGGTGCCCGATCCAGTAGGCCGAGCCGTCGCCGAGCACCGCGCCGAGCGCGGCCGCCAGCAGCACCCATGGCAATTTCAGTTCGCCGCCCGGAATCAGGGCGCTGAGCGCCAGGATGATGGTCGAGCCGGGGATCACCGATCCCACCACCGGCACGGCCTCCAGAAGGGCCGCCAGGAACAGGGTCAGATAGGCCAGCCACGCATGGGCCGAGACGAAGGCGATGAGGGGATCGAGGAAGGACGTCACGTCGTCTCTGTGGCGGGCTAGGGCTTTTCGGTTTGGACCCTACATAAGTCAGGAGAGGCGGTGAAAGTGCCATTTGCGTGGGCAGCCCCGTTACCCCGCCCGAAATTCGAGCGTGATTCGCAAGGCAGCCCTCCAAAAACTGCGTTCCTCACCTATCTAAATGAAAAGACAACGGAACTTTGATTGAGGGGCGGGCTTCTGCCGGCACGTTGTCTCTGATAGGTTCGCACCCGCACCCAGCCGCAGCCAACGTGCAATAACTGGTCTCGGGATCGCCCGGGACCTCGGAGGATTGATGACGACCGCCGCCCTGTCCAAAGTTGAGGAAGTTTCCGGTCAGCCCGACATGAAAGTGTCGGTCCGCCAGGTGTTCGGGATCGACAGCGATCTCGAAGTGCCGGCCTATTCCGAAGTCGATCCTCACGTGCCCGAAGTCGATTCCGATTATCGCTTCGACCGCGCCACCACGCTCGCCATTCTCGCCGGCTTCGCCCGCAACCGCCGCGTGATGGTGACCGGCTATCACGGCACCGGCAAATCCACCCATATCGAGCAGGTCGCCGCCCGCCTGAACTGGCCCTGCGTGCGCGTCAACCTCGACAGCCACATCAGCCGTATCGACCTCGTCGGCAAGGACTCGATCGTGGTCCGCGACGGCAAGCAGGTCACCGAATTCCGCGACGGCATTTTGCCCTGGGCGCTGCAGAACAACGTCGCGCTGGTGTTCGACGAATACGACGCCGGCCGCCCGGACGTGATGTTCGTGATTCAGCGCGTGCTCGAAGTCTCGGGGCGCCTGACGCTGCTCGACCAGAACAAGGTGATCAAGCCGCACCCGGCGTTCCGGCTTTTCGCCACGGCGAATACGGTTGGCCTCGGCGACACCTCCGGCCTCTATCACGGCACCCAGCAGATCAACCAGGGCCAGATGGACCGCTGGTCGATCGTCACCACGCTGAACTATCTCAGCCATGACGAGGAAGTCGAGATCGTGCTGGCCAAGGCCAAGCACTATCGCACCCAGGAAGGCCGCGACATCGTCAACAAGATGGTCCGCCTTGCCGATCTCACCCGTAACGCCTTCGCCAATGGCGATCTGTCGACGGTGATGAGCCCGCGCACGGTGATCACCTGGGCGGAAAACTCCGACATCTTCGGCGATATCGGCTTCGCCTTCCGCGTCACCTTCCTCAACAAGTGCGACGAGCTCGAGCGTCCGCTGGTCGCCGAGTTCTACCAGCGCTGCTTCAACGCGGAGCTGCCGGAATCGGCAGTCAACGTGGCGCTCAGCTAGGCCATGCCAACCATCTCCGTCGAGCGCACCATTGGTACCACCAAGAAGGCTGTGCTCGCCGGGCTCGGCGCTTACAACGACGAGAAGTTTGGCAAGCAGAAGGTCAAGAGCATCGCGGTGTCGTTGAAGGACGGCCGCAAGATCGTCGGCGGCATCGTCGGGCACCTCTGGTCCACGGTTCTGTTCATCCAGTATTTCTGGATCGACCAGAAGCAGCGCGGCAAGGGGCATGGCACGAAGCTGATCGCGGCGATCGAGGACGAGGCAAGACGGCTCGGCGCGATCCGGGTCCATGTCGATACGATGAGTTTCCAGGCGCCGGGCTTCTATCGTACCTGCGGGTACGATGAATTCGGCACCATCGACGGCTATCCCGGCGGCGTGACGCGCCATTCGTTTACGAAGTCGCTATGAGCACATCATCATCCAACTCCAAATTCCGTAACAGCAAGGAAGCGCCGACCGAGCCGTTCAAGCGCTCGGTCGCCTCCTGCCTCAAGGCGATCGCCAAGTCGCCCGAGCTCGATGTCAGCTTCGCGGCCGAGCGGCCGGGCCTTGCGCCCGGCAAGGCGCGGCTGCCGGAGCCCGCGCGCAAGATGACCAAGCGCGATGCTGCCATCGTGCGCGGCCACGCCGATTCCATCGCGCTCAAGATCGCCTGTCACGATCCCAAGGTTCACCGCAAGCTGATGCCCGGCAATCCGCAGGCGCGCGGCGTGTTCGAGGCGGTGGAGCAGGCTCGCGTCGAGGCGATCGGCGCGCGCCGCATGGCGGGCGTTGCGAAAAACCTCACCGCGATGCTCGACGACCATTTCCATCGCGGCAAGTTCGACGAGATCACCGACCGCGCCGATGCGCCGCTGGCCGATGCGCTGGCGATGCTGGTGCGCGAGCGCCTCACCGGCATGGCGCCGCCGACGGCGGCGAAGAAGATGGTCGATCTCTGGCGGCCCATTCTCGAAGACAAGATCGGCAGGCGGCTCGACCGGCTCGACGGCGTGGTCGAGGACCAGGCCAGGTTCGGCGATGCCGTGCATGATCTGTTGTCGGCGCTCGAGCTCGGCGACGAGCGCAACGCCGACAGCGAGGACAATGAGGACAACGACGAGAACCAGGACGGCGACAACGACCAGTCCGGCGCCGAGGGCTCGCCTGATTCCGATGCCGCGCAGGAGATGAGCGCCGACCAGGCGCAGGCGACCTCGGAGGAGATGAGCGAGAGCGCGATGGAAAGCGCGCAGGCCTCGACCTCCGATACCTTCGACGACGGCGAGCTCGGCGACGACGAGACGCCGGGCGAGGCGACGCGTCCGAACGCGCATGGCAGGAACGAGCCGCGTGGGCCGGAATATCACGCCTTCGCGCCGAAATTCGACGAGGTCATCGCCGCCGAGGACCTCTGCGACCATGACGAGCTGGAGCGCCTGCGCGCCTATCTCGACAAGCAGCTCGCGCATCTTCAAGGCATCGTCGCCCGGCTCGCCAACCGGCTGCAGCGCCGCCTGATGGCGCAGCAGAACCGCGCCTGGGAGTTCGATCTCGAAGAGGGCATTCTGGACCCCGCGCGCCTGTCGCGCGTCGTCACCGATCCCTATCATCCGCTGTCCTTCATGCACGAGAAGGAGGCGACGTTCCGCGACACCGTCGTGACGCTGTTGCTCGACAATTCCGGCTCGATGCGCGGACGCCCGATCACGGTCGCCGCGACCTGCGCCGACATCCTCGCGCGCACGCTGGAGCGTTGCGGCGTCAAGGTCGAGATTCTGGGCTTCACCACGCGCGCCTGGAAGGGTGGGCAATCGCGTGAGGCGTGGCTTGCCGCCGGCAAGCCGGCCAATCCCGGCCGTCTCAACGATCTCCGTCACATCATCTACAAGTCCGCCGATGCCCCGTGGCGTCGTGCGCGGAAAAACCTTGGCCTGATGATGCGCGAGGGTCTCCTCAAGGAGAACATCGACGGCGAGGCGCTGGACTGGGCGCACAAGCGCCTGCTGGCGAGGGCCGAGCAGCGCAAGATCCTGATGATGATCTCGGACGGTGCGCCGGTCGACGATTCCACGCTGTCGGTCAATCCCGGCAACTATCTCGAGCGGCACCTGCGCCACATCATCGAGGAGATCGAGACCCGCTCGCCGGTCGAGCTGATCGCGATCGGCATCGGCCATGACGTCACGCGCTACTACCGCCGTGCGGTGACGATCGTGGACGCGGAAGAACTCGGCGGCGCCATCACCGAAAAGCTCGCCGAGCTGTTCAGCGAGACCAACACTGTACCAACCCAGCCGGCCGGTCGCCCGCGACGCAAACTGCATTCGTGAGCACGCATCCATCCCGCCGCAGCTTTCTTGGCCACGCGGCGGCGGGATTTTCCACTCTTGCACTATCGCGCCTTGCGCAGGCGCAAGCCACGACCGAGCCGCCCCCGCGCCCGCTCCAGGTCGAGCATGCCGTCGCTGAGCCCGTCAGCCTCGAGGTCAATGCGCGCCCCATCCCGAATTTCGAGCCGCGCGACCGCTCGCGCACGCGCTTCGGCTCGCTGGACTACCGCAGCGGCCTGGTGCTGACCTCGTCCTATCGCGGTTTTGGCGGCCTGTCCGGCATCCGGCTCGATGCGAAAGGTGAGCGCTTCCTCGCGATCTCCGACCAGGGCGGCTGGTTCACCGGCCGCATCCGTTATTCCGGCGGCAAGATGGCCGGGCTCGACGATGTCGAGGCCGCGCCGCTGCTGGGCGCGGAGGGACGGCCGATCACCGAAAAGCGCATGTGGTGGGATTCGGAATCGCTGACGCGCGACGGCAATCTGGTCTATGTCGGGCTCGAGCGCGTCAACCAGATCCTGCGCTATGATTTTGCCAAAGGCGGCATCCGCGCCCGCGGCGAGCCGATCGCGGTGCCGCCAGGCGTTCGCAAGCTGCCGCACAACAAGGGCCTGGAAGCGCTGGTCCTGGTCCCGAAGGGCCAGCCTCTCGCCGGCAGCCTGATCGCGTTCTCCGAACGCGGGCTCGACGCCGACGGCAATCTGGTCGCGTTCCTGATCGGCGGCCCCACGCCCGGCCAGTTCAGCGTGCGCCGTACCGAGAAATTCGACATCAGCGACGCGGTGCTGTTGCCCTCCGGCGAGCTGTTGATCCTCGAACGCAAATTCTCCTGGTTCACCGGCGTCGACATCCGCATCCGCTCGATCCCGCTGAAATCGATCGCGCCGGGCGCGGTGGTCGACGGCCCCGCGCTGTTCAAGGCCGATCTCGGCCAGGAGATCGACAACATGGAAGGCATCGACGCCCACGTCACGCCGGAAGGCGAGACCGTGCTGACGCTGGTGTCGGACGATAATTTCTCGATGCTCCAGCGCACGCTGCTGCTGCAGTTCACGCTGGTGGAGTAGACGCAGGGTATCTCCCTTCGCCTGGACGACAGCGGAGATTGAACTCGCGTGCGTGAGCCTGCGACACACCCTCATGTCCCTCCGCGTCCTCCTCGCCCTCATCCTCATGCTTGCCGCGACCCCGCCGGCCCTTGCCACCGCCGAGCACACCTATGCGAAGGGCGAGTACGGCATCATCGCGGGCGGGTGGGCGCCGAACAAGCGGCTCGCCATCGCCGTCCATGGCGAAGGCGAGGGCGCGCATGACAAGTTTCACGCCTATCTGATGGCGGAGCCGAAGCATCGCAGGCTGGCCGTGCTTGATAACATCAGCCACGAGAACAATCTCGACACCGCGTCCGATGCCTATTACGCGGAGTGGTCGCCCGACTCCCGCTATGTCGCGGTCTCCTTCCGCACCGAGCGTCACATCATGACGCTGAACATCTATGCGATCGAAGGCCATCGCGCGCGGCTGATCGAGACGCCGGACCTGTTCCGCAAGGCGGCGGGCCGCACCGTCGTGGTCAAGACCGACGGCGACATGCGCACCTATTTCCCCACCGTGAAGTGGCGGGGACCGCGCAGCTACGATCTCAACGACTACCGTCTGTTCGTCGAGGACGACAAGGCGCTGGCCGACAAGCTCGGCGAACTCGGCAGCCTGACCAAAATGGAGGACGGCCGCTATTCGATCGAGTTCGCCGCCCACGCCACCGTGACGATCGGGCGCGGCAATCGCAACCGCATCGGCAAGCTCAAGCTCGGGGTTTTCGAGCGGTAACGGGCCGGCCTGCGACCGGGACTTTTGCGCAAATGCACGGCGCGCGGGCCGCCATGCCGCCTGCGCAACTGGCAATTCGCGTTTCCGCCACTAAACTTCATGCAATCGCTTCCATCCCTCTCATCCCCCGGGACCCCCCCGCATGAGCGCCCTGTTTTCCCCGATCAAGCTGCGCGGCCTGACGTTGAAGAACCGCGTCGTGGTGTCGCCGATGTGCCAGTATTCGGCCGACGACGGCGTCGCCACCGACTGGCACTTCACCCACATCAACAATCTCAGCCTGTCGGGCGCGTCGATGTTCTGCATCGAGGCGACCCATGTCGAGGCGATCGGCCGCATCACGCCGGGCTGCCTCGGGCTCTACAGCGATGCCTGCGAGGCTGCGCTGAAGCAGATCCTCACCTCGGTGCGCAAGCATTCCTCCACCGCGGTCGCGATGCAGCTCGCCCATGCGGGGCGGAAAGCGTCGAGCGCGCGGCCCTGGGACGGCGGCCAGCTGATCCCGGCGAGCGCAGGCGGCTGGCAGACGGTCGCGCCCTCCGCGCTGCCGCACAAGGAGGGCGAGGCCGCCCCGCTCGCGCTGGATAGCGCGGGCCTGAAGCGCATCCGCGACGCTTTCGTCGACTGCGCCAGGCGCGCCGACCGGCTCGGCATCGACGCCATCGAGCTGCATGGCGCGCACGGCTATCTCATGCATCAGTTCCTGTCGCCGATCTCGAACCGGCGCACCGACGAATATGGCGGCAGCTTGCAGAACCGCATGCGCTTCCCGCTCGAAATCTACGACGCCGTGCGCGCCGTGTTCCCGCACGACAAGCCGATCGGCATGCGGGTGTCGTCCACCGACTGGGTCGAGGGCGGCTGGGATCTGGCGCAGACCATCGAATTTGCGAAAGCGCTGAAGGCGCGCGGCATCGACTGGATCGATGCCTCCTCCGGCGGCGTCTCGCCGCTGCAGAAGATTCCGCTCGGCCCCGGCTATCAGGTGCAGTTCGCAGAGGCGATCCGCCGCGAGACGGGAGCGACCACCATCGCCGTCGGCCTGATCTCCGAGGCAAAGCACGCCGAGGAGATCGTCGCCTCCGGCAAGGCCGACATGGTCGCGCTCGCCCGCGGCATGCTCTACGATCCGCGCTGGGGCTGGCACGCCGCCGCCGAGCTCGGCGGCGAAGTCGAAGCCCCGCCGCAATACTGGCGCTCGCAGCCCTCGACGCAAAAGGCGCTGTTCGGCAAGACCACGTTCGGAGCGCGGTGAGTCTCTTCACCTCTCCCCGCTTGCGGGGAGAGGTCGGATTGCGCGCAAGCGCAATCCGGGTGAGGGGGTACAGGTGCGGCGACAATCTCATGCGCGAGCGAAGCTCGCTCGCGGCCCCGTAAGAGTTACTCCTCACGCATCCGTAACTCTCCTCACCTTCCACGCCTCCCCAAACTGGCCTAACCTGTGCACCCAACGCCTCACGGAGGCCGGCCATGCGGTTTGGTGTTCGCAAGACTGCCCACGTGTTCGAGCGCGTGGGCCTCGCGATGGCGGGGGCCGCGTGCGGGTTGTTCGTCGGCGCCTATGTCGGATCGGCGATCGCGCCGCTGACCACGCAGGGGTTCCTGCTGCTGATGATGCTGCTCGGGGCGGTCGGCTTCTATCTCGGCATCGACACGCCGCAGATGCCCTTCGACGACGCGCACAGCGCCATCGACGCCGCCGAATTTCTGAGCTCGGCCGGCACGCTCTGCGCCACGCTCACCGCGCTCGCCTCCGTCGCCGTCATCGTGCTCCGCCTCGACCCGCACATGGTCTGGAGCTGGCTCGTCCTGTTCGGCTGGACCGCCGGCGTCGCCATGCAGATCGTCGCGGGGACAAAGGCCAGGATGCGGAAGTAGCTTCCTTACCCTCCCCCTCCAGGGGAGGGTAAGCAGCGCACCGCTTGCCTAAAACACCACGCCCACCCGCGTGCCGCGCTTCCACGCGATGCGGCAGCGCTTCTTGGTGTTCACATGCAGCAGCTCGAACCTGTCGGGGATCTGCACCTGGCCGCCGAGATCGACGCAGGCGCCGCCCGGCGAATAGTCGATCAGCGTGCAGGGAATCACCGGCGCGCGCGGGTCGGTGATGATCTTGGCCTGGCGGGACACCAGTCCCGCCGGTTTCACGCGGGCATATTTACGCGGATGCATTGGCACATCTCCTCCAACTCCGCAGCTCGCGGCGGACTCTATGCAGGATGATGCGGAGGAGTTGATGCGATCCGGCTAAGGTGGGCGCGAGAATTTTAATGAAAAGTGGTGGCGGCTGGAGAAAGCAGCGGTAGCGGGGTGCGGTGGTGATGAGTTGTTCAGCCGCCGCCTCAATCTCCGCCTTCGCCGGGACGACACTGATCGTGTTGCGCGAGCCTCCCACCACCACCGTCGTTGCGAGCGCAGCGAAGCAATCCAGAATCTTTCCTCGGGCGCAGTCTGGATTGCTTCGTCGCAAGGGCTCCTCGCAATGACGCGCGGAGAGGCCGCAGCCACCTCACCCCGTCACCCCCTCCTCCACCCCAGTCCCCGCCGCCACATCCACCCCCGGCGGCACCGGCATCGGCACGGTCACGTACTCCTTCGGCATGTTCACCGGCCGGTAGTCCGGCTCCACCGCCATGCGCTTCAACACGCTCTCATGCACGTGCGCGCCTTCGGGGATGACGCGCGGCTCGCAGTCGGGGATGTAGAAGCCGAAATAGACCTTCCGCTCCGGCCATTCCCGGTACTTCGCGCGCTTCGGCAAATACTCCAGCACGCGCCAGGCCGCATTCATGGAATCGTGCAATTCGCCCGTCTTCCCCTCGTAGGCGGGCGGCACATATCTGAACGGCGAGTTCTTGCGCTGGACGCCCCAGGCGAGCTGGTTCACGGTGCGCGGGTTGAAGTTCAGCCCGGCCTTCTCGGCCTCCTCGATCATCCAGATCAGCGGATATTTCGATTCCCCGCTCTCCGCCTCCGCATAGCCGCCGCCGACGTCGCAATGCACGCCGGCGAACCACACCTGCAGAATGTCCTGCGCCACCTTCTTCTCGTCGGGCACGTAGCGGTTGCTCCAATAGTCCTGCGGCTCCCAGTACTTGTTGAGGCGGAACATGCGGCGCCGCTCGTCGATCGCGATCGCCTGCCGGAAGATGTTGACGCTCGGATTGCGCCGCGTGAAGGCGAGCTCCTCCAGGCTGAACACGAAGAAGAAATTGTCGCGCCGCGGCACGATCACGCTCGCCACCGTGTCCCAGACGCCGATGAAGTGGATGGTCGGCCAGCGCGTCGAGGTGATGCGCGCGAACTGCGCGGCGAGGTCGAACGCGTCCTTCGGCAGCGGCCCCTGGTCGTCCACAGTGACGTCCTTGAGGTCCTCGACGTCGTTGCCGCGCCCGGTGCCGGAATATTGCTTGTAGGCGACCATGCCGCTTCCTGCGAGGTTCACCTGCTCCGGCGAGATCAGCCCGATCTTGTGAATGAGCCCCGCCAGCACCCGCACCGTGTAAGCGCCGCGCGAAAAACCGAACAGGTAGATCCTGTCGCCCGGCGCATAATGCTCGACCAGGAAGCAATAGGCCGAGAGCACGTTGTCATCGAGCCCGTAGCCGGTGGCGAGCCCCAGCACCAGGTTGACGTCGGCCTTGATCCGGTGCCACGTCGTCGGCTCCGTCACCGTGCCGACCCCGGGATCGTAGAACACCAGCTGCCGCGGATGCGTCTTGTCGGTCTTGCGCAGGCAGCGATAGAGCTTCAGGACGTTGGAGATGTTCTCCGATATCTCGTTGCCGGTCCCGTCACAGCAGATAACGAGGTTTTTCGGCTCGGGCTTGCGGTCGATGTCGCGCGCGTGCTCCACGGGATGTGCCTCCGGGTGATGCTACCGGGGCGAGTATAGCGGAAAACCGCGACGGAGAAGAGACGATGGTGCTTCTTACCCTCCCCCTCCAGGGGAGGGTAAGAGCGCCGCGCTCGCCGCCTACTTCTTCTTCGCCGGCCCGAAATCCGGCTGCCAGGCCGCCTCCTTGCGGCTCGGCGCCGCGGCGATCACCTTGGCTTTGTCCTTCTTCGGTTTCTTGGCTTCGCGATTGCTGCGTTGCTGTCCCTTGGCCATGACGTCCGTCTCCTGTGCCATTGAACGCGCGATAATGCGACAGCGTACGCCTGCGGTCCGGCGATAGCGAGCGCTAAAGCGGACGCCTGCGCGGGGAGGGCTGAGGGGCGGCCGCGGCCGTCTGCGGCAGCGACGGTGCCCGCATCGAAAACAGGTGTCGTCCCGGCCTAGTGCGCAATTGCGCACGGGGGCCGGGACCCATAACCACCGAAGCGAGTTGTTGCGGATACCGTGGCGACAGCGTGCTCCGACAACGCTGACCGGGGTAATGGGTCCCGGCCTTCGCCGGGACGACGTTGGAGAAGTTTGCTGGCCCGAAGCACGTTGCAGTCAACCGGCGTTCGCCAGGACGACGCACAGTCAAGGAGCAACCCGTGACCCTCACCAGCGGCCGCTACATCGGCCACGAACAGGACCGGGGGATCGTCCAGTTCTCGATGCAGGACGGCGCGAAGGAGATCCCCTGCGCGATATCGACCTCCGCGATGGACGACCTCGAGCGCGGCCCGCGCGCCAGACCCGCCGAGCGCGAAGCCCAGTTCACCCGCCTGCGCGACCGCATCGAGGCCTGCGCCGCCGGCAAATACCGCGCCTGCGAGTTCGAAGGCACCCCGCCCGGCATCGTGCTGCGGAGCATTGATTTTCGAGGGTAGGGGAGGGCCTTGCGAAGCCGCGAACATCTCATCACTGGGCCCGTTGCCGGCACCCGGCCCCATGGGCATCGTCTGTTGACATTAACGGTCTGTTAACCATGCGGTTGCCTAATGCTGACGATGGGGGGATCACCATGTCGGCCCATGTGACGCGACCGAGGTTGATGCCTGTTTCGGCCGATCCGGCCATCCGGTCGGTGGCGAGGCTGGCGGTTCGCGCCAGGGCCGTCCTACAGGGCAAAGCGCCTGTCCTACGGAGCAAAGCCATGTTCGGAAAGGACGACTTAGTGGACAATCTCAGCCGCGATCTCGATCGCGCGCGCGGAAGACGAGATGCGCTCGCATCCGAAGCCACGACCCTGACGGCCCAGATCGCCGAAATTGAAGCCCGTCTTTCGGAGGAAAAGAAAAGGCGGGAGCGTGAGCGCGTCTTGAGCGAGGTCGAAGCGATCAAGACGCGAATCAAGCAAGCCGCCGGCGCGTTTACGCCTGTCGTCGATGGTCTCTCGAGGGCGATCGAGCAGGCTGCGGCGGTTGTGCCCGAGGCGCGCGAGCTCAATAGTTTCCTGGTGTCGGTGGCGACCGAGATCGACAGCGTGCTCGATCCCCTGCTCCGCGAACTGGATCAGCGCGCGGATGCGGTGCGAACCGGACAGGCCGCGCTGGACCTGCCGAGTTCGGCCATTGAAGCGCCGCCCGTCGAGCTGCCAAAGGACACCAACGAGCGCCTGCTTCGTTTTCCGGCGTGGCTGTCCCGCGACAGGGAGGCGGACAAGAAGGACACCGCCGAGAGCCCGCGCAGCACGGCGGCTTGAAGCCTCGGCGCAGATGGCTTCTTGGTGACGCCCAGAGCAAGCGCCTCGTCCTTCGAGGCGCCCGCTTCCAGCGGTCTCCTCAGGATGAGGCTAAGCAGCATTGGCTCCGTTGAAATTGCCGCCGCGCACTCCGCCCTCATCCTGAGGGCCCGCCATCGGCGGGCGTCTCGAAGGATGGGCTGCGGGCGATCTATCCGCCTCGCTTCTTCATATGCGATAGCCCTCCCCGCAAGCGGGAGAGGAAGCGCACCTCCTTCGCCACCGCTCAGTTGGCGGCGCGGCGCAGGAAGGCCGGGATATCGAGAGCGGCCTCGTCGGGCGCATTGCGCGCAGGGGCGCGGCGTTGAGGATCGAGCGGCTGAAGCGCCGCCTGCGGCGCATAGTCCAGACCCGGCCTTGCCGGTGGCCCCACGGGGTGGTGCGGCTGCGGGCGCAGCGGCGGGCTTCCCGCGTGCGGAAGGGGGGCACTGCGCTCGATGCGATCGGCGATGCGACGGCCGTCGTTGCGCAGCCTGCCGGCGAGCTGCGTGAGGGCGGTTTCCACCGGCGCCAGCTGCGCCGGATCGACATTATCGATTCCGGTCGCCACCACCGAGACGCGGACGATGCCTTCGAGGCTTTCGTCAAACGACGCACCGACGATGATGTTGGCGTCCGGGTCGGCCTCGTCGCGAATGCGGGTCGCGGCTTCGTCGACCTCGTACAGCATCAGATCCTTGCCGCCGGTGATGGAGATGATGAGGCCACTGGCACGCTTGATCGAGGGATTCTCGATCAGCGGATTGGAGATCGCGGCCACGGCGGCGGCGAGCACGCGCTTCTCGCCGGAAGCCTCGCCCCGTCCCATCATCGCCTTGCCCTTCTCCTTCATGACGGAGAGGACGTCGGCAAAATCGAGATTGATCAGGCCTTCCTTGACGATGAGGTCGCTGATGCAGGCCACGCCCGAATAAAGCACCTGGTCGGCAAGGGCGAAGGCATCGGCGAACGTGGTCTTCTCGCTGGCCACCCGGAACAGGTTCTGGTTCGGGATGATCAGGAGGGTGTCGACCGTCTTCAGCAGCTCCTCGATGCCGGCTTCGGCAAAGCGCATGCGGCGCTGGCCCTCGAAGTAGAACGGCTTGGTGACCACGCCGATGGTGAGAATGCCGAGCTCGCGCGCGGTTCTGGCGACGATGGGTGCAGCCCCGGTGCCGGTGCCGCCGCCCATGCCGGCCGTCACGAACACCATGTGCGCGCCGGTCAGGTGATCGCGGATCGTGTCGATCGCCTCTTCGGCCGCGGCGCGTCCCAGTTCGGGCTGCGAGCCGGCGCCGAGGCCTGCGGTGACCGTTGTGCCGAGCTGGATGAGGCGCGTCGCCTTCGACATCGCCAGCGCCTGCGCGTCGGTGTTGGCGACGACGAATTCGACCCCCTGCAGCCCGGCCGTGATCATGTTGTTGACGGCATTGCCGCCGGCGCCGCCGACGCCAAAGACGACGATGCGGGCCTTCATTTCATGGATATCGGTGCTGCCAGTCATTCTTCCCTCGCGATTGCTCCGGCAAGCCGGGGATTAAAGAAAGTCTCGAGTGATCTCATCGCGTTCCAGCCGCGCGGTCTGCTTGCACGATGGAGGCGGCCAGATGTCCCAATCGACGCGCGGCGTATCCCGCGATCGTCCCGCCATCGCGGCGATCGTTCCGCAGCGCCGTCACTTCGTCTTCCAGTCGCGCCGCCCACGCATTGGCGGCCGTCGTCTCGGCGGCCGCCTGCGTCAGCTCGACGGCGAGGCGATCGGCACGCTCGCGCTCGCGCTCGAACACGACCCTGTAGGCGGTTGCGACCTCTTCGAGCCGCGCGATCTCCGCCTTGAAGGCCGCGATCTCAGAAGCGTTTTCGAGCGAAGTGGATGCCGGTTCGCGTGAAGAAAACGCGTCAGAACAAGAATCTGGAGCCCCGTTCCGACTCCGTCGGAACGGAAATGGCTCCATTGCCTCGATCCTTGCCATGGAGGCATCGACGGGGTCTGCCCGGCGGCCCTTTCGTGGGCGGGGCGTGTACCGGAGCGTGGAGAGATCAACGCTCACCAGGGCTTTGCCGTCCTCCGAGCGCGAGCGCGGCAGGCGGCGACGTCTCGCCAGCGACCGCGCGGCCTCGCGCGAGATATCGAGGCGGGCACTGAGGTCGGCATACGTCAACAACGCAACGCACATCGGCGCTTCTCCTGGAGCGAACCGGGAAGGCATTTCGAGCTAATGATGGCTGGACGATTACCGCAGGCTAGGGTGCGTTGGTTAACGGAGGGTTAACGCGCGCGCGGTGCTGTTTACGGGTGGCGTCGCCGTGCCGGCCTTGGGATCGGAGGCCGACCCCGGGATCGCAAGGCACCATCTACCGCGGCTGCGTCTTGTCGGTCTTGCGCAGGCAGCGATAGAGCTTCAGGGCGCTGGAGATGTTCTCCGAGATCTCGTTGCCGGTCCCGTCACAGCAGATGACGAGGTTTTTTGGTGAGGGGTTTTGGATTCGGTCTTGTGCTCGGACTCCACGGCATGCCTCTCCCGAAGATGCTATCGGGGCGAGTATAACGCAACATCAAGAGACACGGCAGTCGATCTAGCGGATCAGATCGAGATCGGTACAGGGACCTCAATGCCGACCGACACAGCTACCGGCGTATAGATGTCTACCTCAACATCTGGTGTAAGGATTGATACGATGAGCGAGTATCGCACTTTGCGCTCAAAACGCTTCTCCTTCCTGCGGGTTCGCCACCAGCCCATCGTCGGATGTACAGCTATGTAGCCGCGATTGGCTAACTCGGCTGCGGTCCCTTGCCAGGTATCGGAGTGGATTGATCCATTGCTCCGTTTGAACGAGCCTAAGTCCCAAACGCCCGGCTCCTCAGCGTGATCCTCATCGTAATCTTCATCCCGATCATGAGCATTAATTCTGAGCTTAAACTGATCCAGTGTTTCAGTAGGGCGAATAACGTTGAAGCGTAAACCGTGCGAAGGATAGCCGTATTTGCGATCCCATCCGCGTTCGCCGGGACTTGGCTCGATAAAATATGAAAGCGTAACACGCATTCGTATCTCAATATCCAGCGGAAGAGCTAACAGCGCGTCCCGCGGCCAAGGTAATGCATGCAGATTAATGTCACACGTCTTAACTTCACTGCTGCCCTGTGGGCTAAAGAACGGCTGAATAGCATCTTCGGCGATCAACGTAAGATTGTTCTGAGCGCTATAAAAAAGAAGCTCTGGATCTGGCGTGCCATAACCAAAGGTTCTTAGGAGTCGATTGGTGTCTAGCTTGCCGTTTTCGTCCCGCGCGCGAGTCCGCATCGCATCAGTCCAATAAGCGCTGTGGATCATCAGCCCGCGTACGGTCTCCGGCGTAAAATCGGGGTATCGCGCAACCAACTTTGTTGCCAATTGCGATGCCAGCGCCGTGGCTGCGCTCGTGTCATGGAAATCGACAAAGGGGGCTGCGCCAAGCGAAAACTTGCTGTTTGTTGTCAGTAAGTGCAATTCGGGCAAGAAATCGGGAGTTCCCCCACCGGGGGGGACGCCCATGTTGCCCGCCTCTAGAACTATATCCGGTTTGAAGGGCTTCTTCATTTCGGGAGGCCAAGTCATCGACGTAGTGCTGGATGGAGCCAGATCTCCTTCAATGGCTAGCGGTGTGAATCCTGGATTTTGCTCGCCATTGATCAATACGCGGTCAGTGTATCCGCCGACTGCGATTGCGTTCCAGGCTTGGGCGGGGTCCTGTACGGATGATGATTCGTTATCTGCTGGATAGAATGCTCGATTTCCTGGCTCGGTATTGCCGGCCGATATAAGGAATAGTCGCGGCGTGTCATTGATCGTTCCGAAGGCGAGATTGTCGATGGCCGCTGACCATGAGGAAGGACGTCCCATGTCTCGGGCATCTGCTGTAATAGCCAAGCAGTAGTTCCGCCTACGACTCGCATCTATTTCGAGGCGAGAAACTCCTTCGATCGTTACTTGCCCATAAAGGTCTGGTCGATGAGGGTCGGGTGCATGGATTAGTTTCAGCGATTGGACGCCGTGTGTTGCCTCAATTGGCCCTTCACTGGAAAGAATCTCTGCGAGATCGCCATAGATCGCGAGGCCTGCCATTTGAGTGCCGTGCCCGCTGATATGGGAGTCATGCGTTCCCCAAGCTTCCTTGAGTGCATGAATGTCGGTGCTTTTAATGAAGCTCTCCAGCAGCGGGTGCGCTCGATTGACGCCTGTGTCAAGTAGTCCGACGGCTGGTGCGTTTATGTTCAGCGGACCGAGTCTCGCGATTATCGTGTCTGCCAGGACATGCTGCTGAGCGCTCTCTAGGGTCGAATAGAGGTCGGCTGTAATTTTAGCTTTACGGACCTCGGCTATCAGCCCGAGGACTTCGGCGTTGCGTGACAATTGCTCGCGCGTGCCTCTCACCAGCAGTACAGTCCGATCTATAAAGATGAGATCGTCTGAGATTACTTCCAATCCGAAGTCGATCGCCGCATCTCTGAATATCGAGCTTGGTGATTCTTCTTCGTTCTCAGGGCGACGTAGCCATACTTCCCAAGCAATTTCGGTATTGGCGGCCGGATACAACTGCTTCGCGTCGGTCCACAGTTCATAAAGGGTCGCGAGTTTTATATTGGATATACTTTCGGCAAGTTTTCTATTGTCGTGAGGTCGCCGAGCGTCTGGGCTTGTATCTCGATATTTTTCTAGCTTTCTCAGAAGGATTTGGACTTTGTCGTCGGGTACATGAACTGTTGCGATAGTCCGATTTTGGGAATCTGTCGTAACTGAAAGAAGCTGAATTTTGCTTCCCTGTAAGTCTAGGCTTTCGAAGGCCAATGGAAAGTTGGGGTCGCTCTCAAATGCGAGTGTAAACCCCGGTGATTGGTAGAAGCCGTTTCCGATGGCCTGAGGGAATGTGGCTCTTTGCGTTTGCGCGCTCTTTAATGCTCTAATTAGATGAGCGGCGTGACTCGCGCGGTCTCGGTCGGGTAGATGAAATTCTTTTGAGTGGCCTCTTGTGGCCGTATAACGCGCAGAGTTAGCTTCATTTACGAAATGCAAATGCGAGTAGCGTGGCATAATTGTCTCGAGAATTTAGGATTGTCGCTGAGGTCTCCCGTGGGTGAGCGCTTCCTTTCGCTCTGCAATCGAGGAAAGTAAATCTGCACCAGACAACGGACGGCCTTCGATCAAGGCGTGCTTTAGCGCGTCCCCCGTCGCTCGCGTAAGGTCAGCGTAGCTGAGTCCCTTAGCTGCAGCTGAGAGCTTGGCCCAATTGATCTTGTTGGAAACTCGTGCGCCCGCAAGCTTGGCCTTGAGAGCAACCTCTATCTCTCGTGTTGTTGGGAGGTTGTATTTTACGATATCGTCGAAACGTCTGAACAATGCGCTATCAAGAATCGTAGGATGGTTCGTGGCAGCAATGATAATGCTGTCTGACGCGTCCTGTTCAACCATTTGCAGAAAGCTATTAACGACGCGACGTATCTCGCCTACGTCGTTCTCGAGTGCGCGCGCAGAGCCGATACTGTCGAACTCGTCAAATAGATATACGGCGCGAGTTTGAGCTATAGCATCAAAAATCAATCGAAGTTTGGCAGAAGTCTCGCCCATAAATCGCGTAATGAGACGATCGAGCCGAACCACGAATAAAGGTAGAGATAGCTCGCCTGCAATTGCTGACGCTGTCATCGTCTTGCCCGTGCCTGGTGGTCCTACGAGCAAAAGCTTCTTTCGCGGCACTAAGCCATGCGCACGGATTTCGCGGATGATTTTGTGCTCGCGGATAACCCGAGCTAGAATGTCTTTGGTCTTGCTGGCCAGGACGAGGTCCTGCATGCGAATGCGAGGATACGAGATCGTTAGAAGATCGGCGATCTCACCTCGTGGCTTTGCTAGCGGAATTGGCGATGGGCCAGGCCCAGGTAAACGACTGCGAGATTTGTCGATTAGTTCGCGAAGTTCTTCAGCGAGCTTGCCGTGCCCGCCGCGCGCTTCTGCTGCTGCGATCTGCATTGCCACCGAGTAGAATTGTGCCTCGTCGCCCTGCGAGTAGGCCTTCAAGAGCGCTTTGATTTGGTCCGCGCTAGCCATGGGCGTACTTCGTTGATCGCGTTAGGCGAGTTGAAGATTTGTAGAGTCCGATAAGTCTAACTCGGCAGTGTCTACAATTTAGACGGCATTGGTTAATGGTTGCAACCAGATCGCCAAATTTCGCCCAGGATTTATCGGGCGTTCTTCCGAGCTATGCTTGAGCTCATCAGGCAAGAAAACGGCCGGATCTTTCGATCCGGCCGTCACGCAAAACTCTACTGGCTAAGCTTACGCCACGCGACGCGACTTAGCCCCCGCCCTAACAGGGAATCTTATTAGCTGGCCTTCTTGACCGGCGCGGTGGTGCCGACCTTCTTCTGGATGGCGCGCTTCAGCTCGAGGGCGCGCGGCGACAGGGCGTCGGCGTTGGCCTTGAGCAGGAAGGCGTCGAGGCCGCCATTGTGGTCGACGCTCTTCACCGCGTTGGTGGAGACGCGCAGGCGCACGTTGCGCTCCAGGGCTTCCGAGATGAACGTCACGTTGACGAGGTTCGGCAGGAAGCGGCGCTTGGTCTTGATGTTGGAGTGGCTGACCTTGTGGCCGACGAGGGGGCCCTTGGCCGTCAGTTCGCAGCGGCGAGACATGTCACAAATCCTTAAGTTCGAGCCCCAAACGAGTTGCGGCCGCCATTCGGGGCGCCACAGGGGCAAATTCTCTGTCCTTGCAGGGAGCGGGCGGACGTATAGGGGGGAAGGGGCGGGTAGTCAAGGCGACGGCCCGTTTTCTGGCCGTCGTCCCGGGGCGCGCGGAGCGCGAACCCGGGATCTCGCGCGGCAGAGCAGGTACCATCAGCGGCACGGCTGGAACAGAGGGGGCGCGGCGTACTGGATGTCCTGGTCAAGCCGGGGCATGACAGCGGAGGTAGCGGGGAGAGGTGCGCCCCAGCGTCACACCCCGATCACTAAAACGGCAATGATTGAAACGCCTTACCATCACATAAAGGGCGCATTCGCGACCGAGATATCCGGTGGAGTTCCCGGTGTTTTGCACCCGGACCGATTGCTTGCCGCGATTTTTGGCTTAACTAACAAGGCCTGACGGCCCCATTGGATGGCTTCGTGGATACCCTGACCCCTTACCTGCCCCGGCTGCGTGCAGCCGGCCGGCCGGTCTTCGCGGCCCTTTGCGGGCTCGTCCTGGCGTGGGGGGCGAGACCTGCGGCCGCGCAGGGCAAGCTCGAGGCGCAATATGAGGCGACGCTATCGGGCATTCCCGTCGGCAAGGGCGCCTGGAACATCGACATCCAGGACGACGTGTTCGCGGCCGCGGCTTCGGGCGGCACCACGGGCCTCTTGAAGTCGTTCACGGGCGGGTCCGGCACGGGCGCCAGCCAGGGGCGCGTCGTCAACGGCGCGCTGGTTGCGACCGGCTACCAGGCCTCCACCACCACCCAGAAGAAGACCGAAGAGATCCACATCACCCTCGACAAGGGCAATGTGAAGGAGTTCGGCATCGTGCCGGAGCCGCCGGTCGATCCGGACCGTATCGTCGTCACCGATGCGCATCGCCGCGGCGTCTGGGACCCGATGACGGCCTCGCTGCTGCGCGTGCCCGGCACCGGCGATCCCGTCGCGCCGGAAGCCTGCCACAACGCCGCGCCCGTGTTCGACGGCCGCATGCGCTACGACCTAAAACTCGATTTCAAGCGCATGGAGACGGTGAAGGCGGAAAAGGGGTACAGGGGCCCGGTCGTGGTCTGCGCGCTCTATTTCGTGCCCGTCGCCGGCTACATCCCCGACCGCCCCGTGATCAAATACCTCGCCGCCCAGCGCAACATCGAGATCGCCTTTGCCCCGGTCGCGGGCACGCGCATCCTGGTTCCATTCTGGCTGAAAGTGCCGACGCCGCTGGGGCCAGCGATGCTGGAAGCGACGAGCTTCATCACGTCCCCCCAGCCGCCAAGAGTGGCGAAGACGCAGTAAGCCGTGCTGCCCACCCTCCCCTGGAGGGGGAGGGTCGATCGCGCAAAGCGCGAGCGGGGTGGGGTGATCTCTCCCCGCGAACGGTCCCCGTGTGGAGAGATCACCCCACCCCGCGCCGCATTTCGCTGCGCTCCATGCGCCGCGACCCTCCCCCTCCAGGGGAGGGTAAGAAAGACTGCCGCTTCAATGTCTTACAGGTCATCAGCCCACTCAGCGCCGCATCCCCCTTCCTACTGTGCATGGGGTTGTTTTCGCAGTTTTGTTTTGGCGCCCCGATCCCGGAATCCATTTGACTCCTCCCCGATTCTGATTCGACTCCGCGCCGTCCCCAATTTTAAGGAACCCGCCATCGAAACGTCGCTTGTGCGGCAGGACAAAACTCCATCTAGTGCGCGACCAAGACGAGTCCCGCGACATGTTGCGTGAACGGAACAGGACTCTGGCGGGAGTCAGCGATTCGGCCGCGATTCGTTCTAGAGTCGTTCCGAAGCTTAAAGAGAACGGAAAAAGCGTCGCAAAGTGAAACAGTTGCGCGAGATTTGGGGAGCGGCTCCTACACGCTCCGCTGTCATGCCCCGGCTTGACCGGGGCATCCAGTACGCCGCGGCTTCTCGGTTCCGTCACGACCGCCTCGGCGTACTGGATCGCCCGGTCAAGCCGGGCGATGACAGCAGTGGGGGCGGCCGCCGCTCCGCGTTCGGAGACATGGTCGGCACCCCGGTCGCCTCACCGCCCCAAACAGCACTGACATTCGCCCAAATCGGCACTACCTAATCCCCCAGACATGGCTCTCTCTCCCTCCCCCTTCGCCTCCGAGCGCGCACCCGGCGCGGGCGTCACTGCGGTGCTCGGGCCGACCAACACCGGCAAGACCCATCTCGCCATCGAGCGGATGCTGGCGCATCCTTCGGGCGTGATCGGGCTGCCGCTGCGCCTGCTCGCGCGCGAGGTCTACAACAAGATCGCCGACCGCGCGGGCGTCGAGAGCGTCGCGCTGGTCACCGGTGAGGAGAAGATCAAGCCGAAGAACCCGCGCTACTGGGTCTCCACCGTCGAGGCGATGCCGCGCGACCTCGATGTCTCCTTCCTCGCCGTCGACGAGGTCCAGATCGCCTCCGATCTCGAGCGCGGCCACGTCTTCACCGACCGCATCCTCAACCGCCGCGGCCGCGACGAGACGCTGCTGCTGGGCGCTGCGACCATGCGCCCGATCATCGAGCGCCTGCTGCCCGGCGTGTCCATGATCACGCGGCCGCGCCTGTCCACCCTCGAATTCGCCGGCGACCGCAAGATCACGCGCCAGCCGCGCCGCACTGCCATCGTCGCGTTCTCGGCCGACGAGGTCTATGCCATCGCCGAGCTGATCCGCCGCCAGCACGGCGGCGCTGCCGTTGTTCTCGGCTCGCTCTCGCCGCGCACGCGCAATGCGCAAGTGGCGATGTTCCAGAATGGCGACGTCGATTATCTCGTTGCCACCGATGCCGTCGGCATGGGCCTCAATCTCGACGTCGACCACGTCGCGTTTGCCTCCGACCGCAAGTTCGACGGCTACCAGTTCCGCCGCCTGACGCCGTCCGAATTCGCGCAGATCGCCGGCCGCGCCGGCCGTGCCACGCGCAACGGCACCTTCGGCACCACGGGCCGCTGCGCGCCGTTCGAGCCCGAGCTCGTCAATGCGCTGCAGAACCACACCTTCGACGCCGTGAAGATGCTGCAATGGCGCAACGCGAAGCTGGATTTCTCCTCGCTCGGCGCACTCCAGGTGTCGCTGAACCTGGCTCCCGGGCATGAGGCGCTGACGCGCGCGCCGATCGCCGAGGACATGCGCGTGCTCGACCACGCCGCCCGCGACGTCGAGGTGCGCGATATCGCGCATGGCAAGGCGGCGGTGGAGCGCCTCTGGGAGGCCTGCCAGGTCCCCGATTACCGGAAACTGTCACCGGCCGCCCATGCCGAGCTGGTGACCACGCTGTACGGCTTCCTGATGCGGAAGGGATGCATTCCCGATGCCTGGTTCGCCGCCCAGGTCGAGCAGGCCGACCGCATCGACGGCGACATCGACACGCTGTCGGCCCGGATCGCGCAGATCCGCACCTGGACCTTCGTCGCCAACCGCCCGGACTGGCTGAAAGACCCCGAACGCTGGCAGGGGATCACGCGGGAGGTCGAAAATAAATTATCGGATGCGCTCCATGAACGCTTGACTGAGCGTTTCGTTGATCGTCGGACCAGTGTATTGATGCGCCGCCTGCGGGAGAACACGAGCTTGAATACTGAAATCGGCAAGACCGGCGAAGTCATCGTCGAAGGCCATGTCATCGGCCGCCTCGACGGCTTCACCTTTGCACCGGATGCGGCGGAGGCCGGCTCCGATGCGAAAGCCTTGCAGGCTGCAGCGCAAGCGGTGCTCGCCGGCGAGATCAACACGCGCGCCGAAAAACTGGGCAATGCGCCGGACGACCAGTTCGTGCTGACCTCGGAAGGCATCATCCGCTGGACCGGCGACGCCGTGGCGCGGCTGTCCGCCGCAGAGGACGCGCTGCATCCGCGCATCCGCATCATCTCCGACGAGCGCCTCACCGGCGGCCCCCGCGAGAAGGTGCAGGCGCGGCTCGAGCTCTGGGTCAAGACGCATATCGAGAAGCTGCTCGGGCCGATGTTCGAGCTCTCGAAGGCCGAGGACGTCACCGGTATTGCCCGCGGCATCGCCTATCAGCTGGTCGAGGCGCTCGGTGTGCTCGAGCGTCCGAAGATCGCCAACGAGCTGAAGGATCTCGACCAGCCCTCGCGTGCGACGCTGCGCAAATACGGCGTCCGCTTCGGCGCCTATCACATCTATTTCCCCGGCCTGCTCAAGCCTGCTGCGCGTGCGCTCGCCGCACTGCTGTGGGCGCTGAAGCAGGACAATGTCGATCTGTCCTCGCTTTCGGGTGCGCAGCATCTGGCATCATCCGGCCGCACCTCGTTCCCGGTCGACAAGGCTCTGCCGCGCGATGCCTATCGCGTGCTCGGCTACAAGCAGGCCGGCGAGCGCGCCGTGCGCGTCGACATCCTGGAGCGTCTTGCCGATCTGATCCGCCCGGCGCTGGCCTGGCGCGAGAACTCGTCCGGCGAAAAGCCCGCCGGCGCCTTCGACGGCCGCAGCTTCGTGGTGACGCAGGCGATGACCTCGCTCACGGGCTCGGCCGGCGAGGACTTTGCCTCCGTGCTGCGCGCGCTCGGCTATCGCATGGAGAAGCGCCCGCCGCTGCCGGTGAAGCCCGCAGCGCCTGCTGCCGAGACGGTCGCGACCGAGACGCCGCCCGCCGAGGGCAGTGCGGAGACGTCAACCGAGACCGCCGCGGAGGCCGTTGCAGGCTTGCCGGAAGAGGCGGCTGTGTCCGCCGAAGCCGTCACCGTCGAAGACGCGCCCGGCATGGAGCAGCATGACGAGCCCGCTCCTGAGGAGCCGGCGCTCGAAGCTTCTCCCGAAGTGCCCGTGACGCCGGAAGATGCCCCGGGCATCGCGCCGCCGGCCGAAGAGGCCGCTGCACCAACGGAAGCTGCTGGCCTGGAAGCCGCACCTGCCGAGACGGCCGCGACCGAAGCCGCTGCATCGCCCGATGCTGCCGCACCGGTCGAGGCAGCAGCGACGCCCGCCGAGCCCGAGCTGGTCGAGGTCTGGCGTCCCGGCGGCCGCCACGAGGATCGCAAGCCGCGCCACGAGCGCCATCGCCACCAGCGTCACCACAACAACCAGCGTCCACAGGCCGGTGCTGAGGCGGGCGCTGCGCCCGCCGAGGGCGAGGCCGCGCAGTCGGCCGACGGCGAGAAGCGTGGTGAGCGTCATCGTCACGGCGGTGGCCATCGCCGCGATGGTGGCAAAGACTTCCGCAAGCCGCGTGAAGGCGGCGAGGGCGGTGAGCGCCGCGACGACCGCAATCGCAGCTTCCAAGGCAAGGACCGCGACAAGGATCGTGATCGCAACCGCGACAACAAGAAGTTCGGCGGAGATCGCGATAAGGGCCGCGATAATCGTGGCCGCGACCGCGACAAGGGCCGCGATCGTCGCGACCGCGAGTCGGGTCCCTCGCTGCGTCCCTACGCCTCGAGCGCGAACCCGCGCGAGCGCGATCGTCCCATCGATCCCAACTCGCCCTTCGCCAAGCTTGCCGCGCTGAAGGAGCAGCTGTCCGGCCGGAAGGAGTGATCCCACGACCGAGCGGCAGCGCCTCGATAAATGGCTGTGGCACGCGCGGGTGGTGAAGGCGCGCACCTCGGCGGCTGAGCTCGTCGAGAGCGGCCATGTCCGCGTCAACGGCGCACGTGAGACCTCGCCGGGACATGCGATCAAGCTCGGCGACGTCCTCACCATCGCGCTCGATCGCACCGTGCGCGTGCTGAAGGTCACCGGCTTCAACGAGCGCCGCGGCGATGCCGCCTCGGCGCGCGTGCTCTATGAGGAGCTGAGTGAAGCGAAGCGCAATTAATTGCGCTTCGAATTCATTTCTTGGTCGATCAAACACACAAAGCCGTCATGATCGGGCCTTCCCGACCTTGCGGCGCCGGGCCATCCGCGCTACGCAAGCCGCGACTTCTAAAAGAGCTTTTCGGAGCGTTGGATGACTTACGTCGTCACTGAAAACTGCATCAAGTGCAAGTACACCGACTGCGTCGAGGTCTGCCCGGTCGACTGCTTCTACGAGGGTGACAACATGCTCGTCATCCATCCCGACGAGTGCATCGATTGCGGCGTGTGCGAGCCGGAATGCCCCGCCGACGCCATCAAGCCGGACACGGAACCGGGGCTGGAAAAGTGGCTCCAGGTCAACGCCGATTACGCCAAAAGCTGGCCGAACATCACCCAGAAGAAAGAATCACCCGCCGACGCGAAGGAATTCGACGGCATGGAAGGCAAGTTCGAGAAATATTTTTCTCCGAACCCGGGCTCGGGGGACTAATTCCCGCCCAAACTTAACCCTAATACCTTCGTCAGCGCCGAAAACCAGGCCTCAAGACCCCTAAATCATTGATTTTTGCGGGAAATGTGCTATATTGGGCACATTAAGCTGAACCCCCGTCAGCCCAGTTGGCCCCGTTGGGTTCCCGTGAAACCAAATGTCGAACAGGGGCGTGGCAGTTTCCGCGCGCAGGCTGTGTCACAGAAAACGCGTAAAAAGAGTACTTCAGCGAGGGCTTCCCATAAGGAGGCCAAAAAAGTCGCCGCGGCCAGCCGTAGCGCATCCAAGGGTCGGACCGCGACGAAGGCGCCGGCTGCAAAGTCCTCGAAGAACAAAAGAAGCGCAATGCCTAACAAGTCTGCCAAGCCGGCCGCGAAAGCGACCGTTTCCAAGCCTGCTGCTGCCAAGGCTCCCGCTGCCAAGCCCGCGCCGAAGGCCCCTGTTGCTGCTGCTCCTGCCAAGGCTCCCGTTGCTGCCAAGCCGGCCGCCAAGCCCGCTGCTGCGCCGAAGGTCGAGGAAAAGAAGGTCGTGACCCAGCGTCAGGGCTTCAAGGCCAACGAATTCGTCGTCTATCCCGCCCACGGCGTCGGCCAGATCCTGGCCATCGAGGAGCAGGAGATCGCCGGCGCGAAGCTCGAGCTGTTCGTCATCAACTTCATCAAGGACAAGATGACGCTGCGCGTTCCGACCGCCAAGGTCGCCAACGTCGGCATGCGCAAGCTGTCCGAGCCCGCCCTCGTCAAGAAGGCGCTGGAGACCCTCAAGGGCCGCGCCCGCGTCAAGCGCACCATGTGGTCGCGCCGCGCCCAGGAATACGAAGCGAAGATCAATTCGGGCGACATCGTCGCGATCGCGGAAGTCGTGCGCGATCTCTACCGCTCGGAGTCGCAGCCGGAGCAGTCGTACTCCGAACGCCAGCTCTATGAAGCGGCGCTCGATCGTCTGTCCCGCGAGATCGCGGTGGTGCAGCACTCGACCGAGACCGAAGCAGTCAAGGAGATCGAGGCCCAGCTCGCCAAGAGCCCGCGCCGCAACGCCAAGGCGGAAGCCGCCGAGGGCGAGGCGGATGCCGAGGGCGATGCCGACGATACGGATGGCGACGACACCACCGTCGCCGACGAGGCCGCGTAAGCGTATCGGCGATCGTAGGAGATCAAAAGCCCGGCCGTTCGGCCGGGCTTTTTGTTTGGGGGCGTACTTCGTAGGGTGGGTTAGCTCGCGGCTGCGCGAAGCGCGGTCCGCTAGCGTAACCCACCGCTTCTGCCTCAACGGATAGGAAAGTGGTGGGTTGCGGCTTTGCCTAACCCACCCTACGTTTGCATCACTTCACCGGCCGCTTCTCGAGCTTCCTTGCCAGCGTCCTGCGGTGCATCCCCAATCGTCGCGCCGCTTCAGAGATGTTGAAATCCGTCTCGATCAGGGTCTGGTGGATGCGTTCCCATTCCAGCGTCTTGATCGAGGTTGGCCGTGCGTCGAGCGCGACCTCGGCGTTGCCTTCGGCCTTGTGGAAGGCGGCCTCGATGTCGTCGGTGTTGGAGGGTTTTGCCAAGTAGTGGCAGGCGCCCAGCTTGATCGCCTCGACGGCGGTGGAGATGCTGGCAAAGCCTGTCAGCACCACGATCAGCATGTCCTCATCGTGCGTGTGCAGCAGCTCGACGCAGGCGAGCCCCGAGGCGCCGCCGAGCTTGAGGTCGACCACGGCATGGCCGAAGGTGCGCTGCTCCAGCACCTTGCGCACCTCCTCGATCGAGGCGGCGAGCACGACCTCGTAGCCGCGGCGCTCGAATGAGCGCTTCAGCGTGCGCGCAAAACCTTCGTCGTCCTCGACGACGATGAGCGAACGGTCAGGCGTCAAAGCGGCCTCCGATCGCGAGCGTTGCGAGAGGCAGCGTCAGGCGGACGGTGGCGCCGCGCTTCCTGTGGTTCTCGGCGGTCACGCTGCCGCCCAGCTTGCGCACCACGTTGACCACCAGGAACAGGCCGAGCCCGCCGCCGGCGCGGCCCTTGCTTGACTGGTAGGGCTTTCCGAGCTGCGCCAGCATCTCCGGCGCAAAGCCCGGGCCGCGGTCGGAGATCGACAGCACGAGATTATCGCCCTCGCGCTCGGCCACAAGCTCGACCCAGTCGCGAGAGACCTCGTAGGCGTTGTCGAGTACGTTGAAGATGACCTGCTTCAGCGCGACATCCGAGACGATGGCGACGTCCTCACCAAAAGTGTTGACGAAATAGAGCGTGCGCGCCGAACGGGCGTTGCGCCATTCGTCGACCAGGGCGGTGACGAACGCCGTCACCGTCGTCGGCGAGGAGCCTTCGCCGCGGGCTTCGCCGGCCGACACCAGAATCCCTGTCACGATCGACTTGCAGCGCTGCAGTGAGGTTTCCATCTCCGCGAGGTCCTCGGCGAGCTCCTGCTTGGCGGCCAGATCCGGCATGCGGCGCCAGTCGCTCAGGATGACCGAGAGCGAGGCCAGCGGCGTGCCGAGCTCATGCGCGGCACCGGAGGCCAGGAGGCCCATGCGGACGATGTGATCCTGCTCGGCCGCATGCTGGCGCAGCGCCGCCAGATGCGCGTCGCGTTCGCGCAGGTTCCTGTTGATGCGGGTGACGAACACGACCAGCAGAATGGCATTGAGCATGAAGCCGAGCAGCATGCCTGTTACGGTGAGGCTGTAGGTCTCGCTGATCGGGTTCGGCGGCAGCTCGAGCGGGCGGTACGCCAGCGTCAGCCAGACGAAGCTCGCGCAGGTCAACGCTACCAGCGACCAAGTCGAGCGGGCATCGAGCAGCACGGCAGCCAGCGTCACCTGAAGCAGGAACAGCGAGGTGAAGGGATTGGTCGCGCCGCCGCTGAGGTAAAGCTGCGCGGTCAGCGCGGCGACGTCGAGCATCAGGGCGACCAGCAGCTCGTTGCTGGAGATCGCGGCGCGATGGCGGACCCAGACCAGACTCGAGACGTTGAGCAGCACCAGCGCGCCGATCACCGCGCCCATCCGCTCCAGCGGCAGCGGGATGCCGAGCCAGAAATGCACGCCGCCGATGGTCACGATCTGGCCGACCACCGCAGTCCAGCGCAGCTGGATCAGCAGCGCCATGTTCTTGCGGTTGGTCTCGTCGTCGGTGGGCGCAGCGCCGATCAGCTCGCTGCGCGTATCCGCCTGCGATTGCAGTGTGACGGCCAGTCCGCCGCCATGGGCGAGCGTCTGCGTTCTTCCGTCGTCAGGCCTGTTCGACGATCGTTCCAGCATCTGATCCCGTCCTGCGGGCGGCGGCATCTGGGCCGCCGGCCGGTTCGTGGACGAAGCGCCTGCGGCGGAACAGCCCGCCGCCGAATGTGACGAAAAGCTTACCGGCCAGCATGAAAGCCAGGGCAAACCACGTCAGCGCATAGATCAGGTGGTTATTGGGAAAGCGGATCACGGTCAATCCGCCGATCGGCCCGCTGGCGCTTTGTGATCCGGCGTCGGCATCGACGAAAAAGGGTGCGACCTCGTGGAGGCCGCGTGCCGCCGCGATCGCGTCGACGTCCCGCGAGTACCAGCGGTTGTGCTGGGGAACGTTGTTGCGGAGGAAGCCGCCCTTCGGCTCCGTGATGCGCAGGAGGCCGGTGATTTCGACCTGGCCCTCGGGATTGCCGGCCTGTCGCGTCGTTGCGTCGCGCCGCTCGGTCGGCACGAAGCCGCGGTTGACAAGAACCAGCGTGCCGTCGCCGCGCTGAAGCGGCGTCAGCACCCAATAGCCGCCGCCTTCCTCCGTCACGGCCTGGACCAGCGTCTCGCGGTCGTGGAGGAAGCGGCCGGTGACGCTGACGTGCCTGTATTCGTCGTTTGCGGCGGTGATGGTGGGCCACGCCGCGGGCGCGGGGGCGGGCTGGACCGGGGCATGGACGCGCTGCTCGACGCGGTCGATCAGCGCCAGCTTCCAGGCGCGGCGCTCGATCTGCCAGACGCCCAGCGCGATCAGAAGTGCAAAGGCCGTGAGCGAGAGGACCGTGAGCCACAGGCTTGGACGCGCAGCTTTGCCGCGCGTCCGGTCTGCCTTGCTCGTCACGGTCCCGGTATCGCTCACTTCATTCCGCTCATCTGGTGGATGGGCATCATGTTGCTGTTGAGGTGGTTCATCACCCACAGCGAACCGGACAGCGCGATCACCACCATGACGATGGTGAAGATCAGCGCCATCATGGTCCAGCCATTCTCGGACTTGGCGTTCATGTGCAGGAAGTAGATCATGTGCACGACGATCTGCACGATCGCGAAGGCCATGATGACCAGCGCGGTGATCTGCTTGCTCGGCAGCGCGCCGCTCATGACCAGCCAGAACGGGATCGCAGTGAGCACCACCGAGAGCACGAAGCCGAGCATGTAGCCCGAGAACGTGCTGTGGGCGTGGCCGTCGTCGTGGTGATGGTCGCCTGCGTGGGCGGCGTGGGTATCGGTGCTCATCGCAGAACTCCCAGAAGATAGACGAAGGTGAAGACGCCGATCCAGACCACGTCGAGGAAGTGCCAGAACATAGACAGGCACATCAGGCGGCGGCGGTTGGCCTCGATCAGGCCGAATTTCCCGACCTGCACCATCAGGGTCACCAGCCAGATCAGGCCGCAGGTGACGTGCAGGCCGTGGGTGCCGACCAGGGTGAAGAACGCGGACAGGAAGGCGCTGCGCTGGGGCGTGGCACCTTCATGGATCATGTGGGCGAACTCGGTGAGCTCGATGCCGATGAAGGCGGCGCCGAACAGGCCGGTGATCGCCAGCCAGATCTGCGTCTGGCCGATCTTGTTCTGCTGCATTGTCAGCATCGCAAAGCCGTACGTGATCGACGACAGCAGCAGCATCGAGGTGTTCACCGCGACCAGGTCCAGGTCGAACAGGTCCTTCGGCGCAGGGCCGGCGGCGTAGTTGGCGCCGAGCACGCCGAAGGCGGCGAACAGCATCGCGAAGATGAGACAATCGCTCATCAGGTAGATCCAGAAGCCCAGCGAGGTGCTGTAGCCTTCCGGATGCGGGTGTTCGTCGGCGAGGTAGAACAGCGGCTCGCCGGTTTGCGTGGGATTGACGGCAACAGTCATTTACTTGGCTCCGGCGAGCAGTTTGGTGCGCGCGTCCTCGGTCCGGATGACGTCTTCAGCCGGAATGTCGAAGTCGCGGTGATAGTTGAAGGTGTGGCCGATCCCGACGACGAGCATCGCGAGGAAGCTCGCAGCCGCCAGCCACCACATGTACCAGATCAGGCCGAATCCCATCGCAGTGGCGAGGCCGGCGAGGATGACGCCGGTGCCGGTGCTGCTGGGCATGTGGATCGGCTTGAACCCGGTGAGCGGCCGCTGGTAGCCGCGCTTCTTCATGTCCCACCACGCGTCATTGTCGTGAACGACGGGGGTGAAGGCGAAGTTGTAGTCCGGCGGGGGCGAGGAGGTCGCCCATTCCAGCGTGCGCGCATCCCAGGGATCGCCCGTGACGTCCTTGAGCTGTTCGCGCTTGAGCAGGCTGACGGCGAACTGCATCAGCATCGAGAGGATGCCGAGGAAGACGAGGAAGGCACCGATCGCGGCGATGACGAACCAGATCTGCAGGGAAGGATCATCGAACACGCGCAGGCGGCGGGTCACGCCCATCAGGCCGAGCACATAGAGCGGCATGAAGGCGAGGTAGAAGCCGACGACCCAGAACCAGAACGACAGCTTGCCCCAGAACACATCGAGCTTGAAGCCGAACGCCTTCGGGAACCAGTAGTTGATGCCGGCGAACGCGCCGAACACCACGCCGCCGATGATCACGTTGTGGAAATGCGCGATCAGGAACAGGCTGTTGTGCAGCACGAAGTCGGCCGGCGGCACCGCGAGCAGCACGCCGGTCATGCCGCCGAGCACGAAGGTCAGCATGAAGGCGATCGTCCACATCATCGGCAGCTCGTAGCGGATGCGGCCGCGATACATCGTGAACAGCCAGTTGAACATCTTCGCGCCCGTCGGGATCGAGATGATCATCGTGGTGATGCCGAAGAACGAGTTGACGCTGGCGCCCGAACCCATCGTGAAGAAGTGGTGCAGCCACACCAGGTACGACAGGATGGTGATGACGACCGTGGCGTAGACCATCGAGGTGTAGCCGAACAGCCGCTTGCCGGAGAAGGTCGAGGTGACTTCCGAGAAGATGCCGAAGGCCGGGAGAACCAGGATGTAGACCTCGGGATGGCCCCAGATCCAGATCAGGTTCACGTACATCATCGGACTGCCGCCGAAATCGTTCGTGAAGAAGTTGGTGCCGACGTAGCGGTCGAGCGAGAGCAGCGCGAGCACGACGGTCAGGACGGGGAAGGAGGCGACGATCAGGATGTTGGTGCAGAGCGAGGTCCAGGTGAACACCGGCATCTTCATCATGGTCATGCCGGGGCAGCGCAGCTTGACGATGGTGCAGATCAGGTTGATGCCGGATAACGTGGTTCCGACGCCGGCGACCTGCAGCGCCCAGATGTAGTAGTCGACGCCGACGTCAGGACTGTAGCCGATGTTCGAGAGCGGCGGATAAGCCAACCAGCCGGTGCGGGCGAACTCGCCGATGAACAGCGAGGCCATCACCAGCACCGCGCCGCCGACCGTCATCCAGAAGCTGAAATTGTTCAGGAACGGGAACGACACGTCGCGTGCGCCGATCTGCAGCGGCACGACGTAGTTCATCAGGCCGGTGACCAGCGGCATCGCCACGAAGAAGATCATGATCACGCCGTGGGCGGTGAAGACCTGGTCGTAGTGATGGGCGTTGAGATAGCCTTCGGAGCCGTTGAACGCGAGCATCTGCTGCCCGCGCATCATCAGCGCGTCGGCGAAGCCGCGCAGCAGCATCACGATGCCGAGGATCATGTACATGATGCCGATGCGCTTGTGGTCCACCGTGGTGAACCACTCACGCCAGAGGTAGCCCCAGAGGCGGAAATAGGTGAGGCCGCCGAGCAGCGCGGCGCCGCCGAGTGCGACCACCGCGAAGGTGCCGACGACGATCGGCTCGTGCAGCGGCAGCGATTCGAAGCCGAGCCGGCCGAAGATGAGCTTGAGAAGATCAGGAGACATGCGCGTTCTCTTTAGGAGTCTGACTTCGGACGCTGTCCGAGGAAGAAGGACGAGGACTTCAGCGGCGTGAAGGTCGGCCGCTTCAGGCCGGCGCCGGTGAGCGGCGCAATGTCGATCGGGGCCTTGATCGACGCGGTGGTCTGACCCTGCGGCGCATCCGGCGTGCAGGTGCCGGCGACGAAGGTCGGCTCCGGCCCGAGCGGGGTGCCGCGGCGGGCGTACTTGTCGTAGGTGAGCGGCAGGGTGTTGTTCAGGCCCTCATGGCCGCGGCCGCCCTTGGCGTCGATCGCCATCATCTCGCTCTGGCACATCTTGCCGGTCTCGACACACATGTTGAGGATCAGGCGGTAGAGATCGGAATCGACCGTGCCGTAGCGGCGCACCGGCTCGTTCTCGCTGGGCTTTTCGAGCTGGAGATATTCGGCGCGGCCGAGCGAGCCACCGGCGGATTTGGCCTGCGCGACCCAGGCGTCAAAGCCCTTGTCGTCGAGGCCCTGGAAGTTGAAGCGCATGCCGGAGAATCCGGCGCCGCTGTAGTTGGCCGAGAAGCCCTTGTAGGTGCCGGCGTGGTTCACGACGGCGTGGAGCTTCGTCTCCATGCCCGGCATCGCATAGATCTGGCCGGCGAGCGCGGGGATGTAGAACGAGTTCATCACCGAGGAGGCGGTGATGCGGAAGGTGATCGGACGATCGACGGGAGCGGCGAGGTCGTTGACGGTGGCGATGCCGTAGTCCGGATAGATAAAGAGCCACTTCCAGTCGAGCGCGACGACGTCGACCTCGAGCGGGGCCTTGGACCGGTCCACGGCCTGCTCCGCCTTGATGCGGCCGAGCGTGCGATAGGGGTCGAGCAGATGCGTGCCCATCCAGGTCAGCGCCCCCAGGCAGACGATGATCAAGAGCGGCGCCGACCAGATCACCAGCTCGAGCTTGGTCGAGTGGTCCCATTCCGGCTCGTAGCGGGCCGAGGTGTTGGACTGGCGGTAGCGCCAGGCGAACAGCACCGTCAGCGCCATCACGGGGACGACGATCAGGAGCATCAGGACGGTGGAGATGATGACGAGGTCGCGCTGCTGGGCAGCGATGTCGCCGGCTGGCGCCAGCACGACGTAGTCGCAGCCGCTGAGTGCGGCAGCCAGAGGTAGTAGCGCCAGGATCTTGAGACGAGACACGGGCCGAGCCTTTGAGAATGAGTTTCCTTTGCGGAGCCAACGGGTAGCTGCGACGCAGCAATCCGGACATTGGACAATTTGTCCAATGTTGCAGTGCGGAATGTTGGGCCAGACAGGGCCGGATTGCCCGGCTCCCCGCCGGGCGGTCAGCTTTGGTTTTCAGGACGTTAAGGGCGCACGAATGGCGACGGCACAGACCCCCGCAATGGCAGACCTCCACTCGGGCGAGCACGGCCACGACCAGGCCAGTCCCGGCGAGATCGCCATCGGCGTCATCATCGGGCGCACCTCGGAATTCTTCGACTTCTTCGTCTTCGCGATCGCCTCGGTGATCGTGTTCCCGCGCCTGGTGTTCCCGTTCACCAGCGAACTGACCGGAACGCTCTATTCCTTCATGATCTTCGCGCTGGCGTTCCTGGCCCGGCCGATCGGCACCGTCATTTTCATGACGGTCGACCGGGAGTACGGCAAGACGGCCAAGCTGGTCTCGGCGCTGTTCCTGCTCGGCACCGCCACCGTCGCGCTCGCCTTCCTGCCCGGCTATCACGACATCGGCGTTGCCGCGATCTGGCTGCTGGCACTGGCGCGCATCGCGCAGGGTCTGGCCTGGGGCGGCGCCTGGGACGGCATGGCTTCGCTGCTGGCGCTAAATGCGCCGGCCTCCAAGCGCGGCTGGTACGCGATGGTGCCGCAGCTCGGGGCTCCGCTCGGCCTGATCGTGGCGAGCGCGCTGTTCGCCTATTTCGCCGGCAACCTCTCGGCCGACGATTTCTTCGACTGGGGCTGGCGCTATCCGTTCTTCGTCGCGTTCGCCATCAACGTCGTGGCGCTGTTCGCGCGCCTGCGCATGGTGACGACGGAAGAATATGCCTCGCTGTTCGAGACCCGCGAATTGCAGCCCTCGCGCATTTCCGACACTGTCGCGCGCGAAGGCCACAACATCATGCTGGGCGCATTCGCGCCGCTGGCAAGCTTCGCGCTGTTCCACATGGTCACGGTGTTTCCGCTGTCCTGGGTGTTCCTGTTCACCCGCGAAAGCCCGGTGCGCTTCCTGATCATCGAGATCGTTGCCGCCGTGTTCGGCGTCGCCGCGATCGTGGCTTCCGGCGTCATCGCCGACCGCGTCGGCCGCAAGTCGCTCTTGATGGGATCGGCGATCGCGATCGCGATCTACAGCGGTTTCGCGCCGCAGCTGCTCGATGCCGGCGCGTTCGGCGAGACCATCTACATGGTGATCGGCTTCATCCTGCTGGGTCTCTCGTTCGGCCAGTCCTCGGGCGCGATCGCCTCGAACTTCAAGCAGATGTATCGCTACACGGCCTCCGCGCTGACCTCTGACATGGCCTGGCTGTTCGGCGCCGGCTTCGCCCCGCTGGTGGCGCTGCTGCTCGCCACCAATCTCGGCGTCATCGCCTCGGGTGCGTATCTGCTGTCCGGCGCGTTCTGGACCCTGCTCGCGCTCTGGCTCAGCGGCCAGCGCGAGGCCGGCGACATGGACGCGGGCGCATAATCAAGCGCGAATCTTGTAGGGTGGGCAAAGGCGCGTAGCGCCGTGCCCACCACCTTTCAGCGATTGTGGATGGGAATGGTGGGCACGCTTCGCTTTGCCCACCCTACGGCAGCGGATTTGTAGCACCAGATCCCGGGTTCGCGCCAAGCGCGCCCCGGGATGACGTGCGCTTAGCGCAGCCTCAATCCGCCACGATCTTCACGCGATCCCGCACCTTCACCTGCGCGGTGCGGTCGAGGCCGTTGAGCACGCGGAAGCGTTCGGCGGGGTGATCGACGCCGGCCATGCGGTGGGAGAGCGATTCCACGGTGTCGCCGGGCTGCACGGTGATGACCTTGATGCGCAGCGGGCGCGCGGCCTGGATCTCGTCGAGCGTCAGGCGGCGGAATGAGTTGACGGTCTCGCGTGCGTTGCGCTCGCTCTCGGTCGATTTCTGCCGTGCGGCGAAGATGAAGCGGTAGACGTCGCTGCCGAAGCGCAGCGCATAGACCTTGAACTGCCACTGGTCGCCCTTGGCGGTGGCGGACGCGCCCGGGAAACCGTTGATAGTGAGATCCTCGGTCGAGGCCTTCTCGACGCCTTCCATCCAGCCCGAATTCAGGTAGTCGCCGAGCGACTGCTCGGCCGGCACGCGCACGACGTCGAAGCGCATCGCCTGCGAGCCGCCGTCGCGCACGCCGATCACCGCCTGCGCGGTGTTGTCGAGCGTGAAATTATCAGGCGCCTGGAAGGTGAAGCCGAGCTTCGGATGCAGGAAACGCCGGCCGCGGACAAAACCTTCGCTGGGATCTTCGCCATAGACGAGGTTGTCGATCGCGGCGAGATAGCTCTCGCGGTCGCGTTCGGCGCCTTCGGGGGCCGAATATTGCCGCGCGATGTTCTGCGCGTTCTGCACGCGCTCCGGCGTTGCCGGATGCGACGAGGTGAAATCCTGGGCGCGTGGATCGAGCGAGCTCTTGCCGGCCTTCAGTTCGGCATTGCGCTCCATCGCCGAGAGGAAGCGCGCGGCGCCATAGGGGTCGAAATGCGCTTTCGCAGAGATGCCGACGCCGATGCCGTCAGCCTCGAACTCCTGGTTGCGCGAAAAACTCGCCATGGTGAGCTTGGTCTTGGCGAGCGCGAGCGCGGTGAGGTCGGGGTCGTTGCTCATGTCGGTGACGACACGAGTGACGATCGCGGCCTGGCGCGCCTGGTCCTCGCGCATGGCGGCGTGCTTGGACAGCACATGCGCCATCTCGTGGCTGAGCACGGAGGACAATTCCGAGGTGTCGCTCGCAAGCGCAAGCAGTCCGCGCGTGACATAGAGCTGGCCGTTCGGCAGCGCGAAGGCATTCACCGCGCCGGAATTGAGAATGGTGACCTTGTAGCCCTGGTCGGGACGGTCGGACGCCGCGACCAGCCGGTCGACGGTCTTGCTGACGAGCGATTCGAGCCTGGGGTCGTCATAGGTGCCGCCATAGCTCGCCAGGATGCGCTCGTGCTCCTTCTCGGTGGCAGGGGTCTGCGCGACGGCCGGCTTGGGCTTGGGCATCGCAACGGTGGGCGGGGCGGCGGCGGTCTGGAACCGGTTCATGTCGCCGCAGCCCGCGAGGAGCCCGCCCAGCGCAAGGCAAAGCGCGGCCGGCGCAGCCCGCAGGCGGCGGCAATCGCCCAGTCCGTGCCGTTCTAGCACCCCATTCACGTCGCTTAACCCGTGCCTGGCCCTGTTAGGGCCTTACCCCTGTCAGCTCGTTTGCGCCTAGCAACTCGACCTGTCCCACGAGCCGCACATCGATCCGCGGCCCCAAAGTCCCCTCAACCCAGCCCCTGACTCGAATACGTCGATACTCCAATGACTTAGGGGGAATCCCGGCGCTTTCGAATGCCGGTAACGCGCGCCTTGAAATAGTCACGGCAAAGCCGCGTGTCCAGTTTCGTCCGAAGTTGAGGTAGGTCATTACCCCAGCTTGCCGGACCGACAGGACTTTGCCCTCGACCACCATAAAGCGCCCGATCCCCGCCAAAATATCGTCCGGACTTTCCGCGTTTTTTATGGCCGATGGGTCAGCCCAGTTGCCCATTTTTTGGCGCCTGGCCTGCGCCTCCGACGTCATCAGGGCGGCCGCGCAGTCCTTGTCGGCGATTTCGGCGGAGGCGATGGCTTCGCCCTGGGCCAGCAGCGTGGCCTGAACCGGGGTGTCGCTTTCACCGATAAAGACCAGCGCGCCGTGGCGGCCGTAACGGTCCGGCGTGTCGTCGGCGCTTCGCAGCGTTACGTCGCGGCCGGCGAGCAGTGATGTGAGCGCCTGCCTCGTCGTCGCCGTCGGCTCGATGCCGGCGAGACGAATCTCGCGACCGTCATTGAGGCGCATGCTGCGCGCGTCGACGATGGCGGCGACGCGGGCCTCGCCCAGGGATTCGAATTGGCACGGTGCCGCGAACGCGGTGTGACCTGCGACGAGAAGAATTGCTGCGATGAGGTGAAACAGTCGCGTCACGTTGCCCGGAGAGGTTGCGTTACGCCGCGACCTTAACCCAAACGGTGCCAACGACGAAGGGGCACTCGTAGGGTGGGCAAAGCGAAGCGTGCCCACGTCTTCGGTTCGTCGCTCCGGCTGGTGGGCACGGCGCGAAGAGCGCGCCTTTGCCCACCCTACGGCAGTTCGCGTGACGCTTCGTCATTGCCTCACGCATCGTGATTGCTTCACGGCGCTCGCAATGACGATGTGGAAGCATTTCGCCGCATCTCACCATTCCGCTTTGCGGAAAACACCCGCGGCAATCGCGCGCTCTCAACGCCCCCGTGCTTGCTGCCCTCCCGCGCATGCGGCATGATTGCGGCAACAACGATAACCAAGCCGCCATCAGAGTACGGCGCGATAAAGGGAGATATTTTCGATGAAGAATATTTTGTCCGGCATTTTTGCTGCCGCGTTTGCTCTGAGTGCGAGCGCCGCGCAGGCCCAGGACAAGCCGCCGCTCAAGATCGGCGGCATCCTCGACATGTCGAGCCTGTATGCCGACATCACCGGTCCCGGCAGCGAGACCGCGGCGAAGATGGCCGTCGAGGATTTCGGCGGCGAGGTGCTGGGACGCAAGATCCAGGTGCTGGCGGCCGACCATCTCAACAAGGCCGATCTCTCCGGCAACATCGCCCGCGACATGCTCGACAACCAGGGCGTCGAGATGATCTACGACGTCGCGGCCTCCGCCACCGCGCTCGCCGCTGGTGAGATCGCGAAAGCGCGCAACAAGATCATCATGTTCAACGGCCCGGGCTCGATCCGTCTCTCCAACGAGGCCTGCGGTCCCTACACCATCCACTATGTGTTCGATACGTTCGGACAGGCCAACGTCACCGGCCTTGCGGCCGTGAAGTCGGGCCTCGACACCTGGTTCTTCCTCACCGCCGATTACGCCTTCGGCCAGGATCTGGAGAAGGACACCAGCAACGTCGTGACCAAGACCGGCGGCAAGGTGCTCGGCAACGTCCGCCATCCGCTCAACACGTCGGATTTCTCCTCGTTCCTGCTCCAGGCCCAGGCCTCGAAGGCCAAGGTGATCGGGCTCGCCAACGCCGGCGGCGACACCGTCAACGCCATCAAGCAGGCAGCCGAGTTCGGCATCATGAAGGGCGGTCAGAAGGTCTCGCCGCTGCTCGCCTTCGTCACCGATATCGACTCGATCGGGTTGGAGACCGCGCAGGGCCTTCTGCTGGCGGAAGCCTTCTACTGGGACATGAACGACGAGACGCGCGCCTTCTCGAAGCGCTTCCAGGAGCGTGTGAAGCGGCCGCCGACCTCGGCGCAGGCCGGTGTCTATTCCTCCGTGACGCATTACCTCAAGGCCGTGAAGGCGGCCGGCACGACCGATGCTGCAGCTGTGATGAAGGTGATGAAGGAGACGCCGATCAACGACTTCTTCGCCAAGAATGGCAAGATCCGCGAGGATGGCCGCATGATCCACGACATGTACCTGTTCGAGGTGAAGAAGCCGTCGGAGTCCAAGGGCCGCTGGGACGACTACAAGCTGCTCGCGACCGTGCCCGGCAGCGAAGCATTCCAGTCGCTGGAGCAGTCGCGCTGCCCGCTGGTGAAGAAGTGACGCGAAGCGTCATCCCGGGGCGCGCGTAAGCGTGAACCCGGGATCTCGAGGTTCCGGGTTCTCGCTTCGCGAACCCCGGAACGACGGAGGTACATAACAACAAGGAAGGCGTCCCATGAACGACATGGTCCTGCAGAAGCTCGAAGGCGGGCTGCTCACCATCACCATGAACCGCCCGGAGCGGAAGAACGCGCTCAACCCCGACATGGTGCGCGGGCTGGTCGAGGCGGCGCGCCGCGCCGCTGATGATCCGGAAGTCCGTGCGGTGCTGTTCAAGGGCGCGGGTGGCAGCTTCTGCGTCGGCGGTGACGTCAAGTCGATGGCGGAGGGCCGCGCGCCGCTGCCGTTCGAGCAGAAGCTGGCGAATCTGCGCCGCGGCATGGAGGTCTCGCGCATCCTGCACCAGATGCCGAAACCGGTGGTGGCGCAGCTCGACGGTGCGGCGGCCGGCGCTGGCCTCTCAATGGCGCTGTCTTGCGACCTGCGCATCGCCTCTGAATCCTGCAAGATCACGACGGCCTTCGCCAAGGTCGGCTTCTCCGGCGATTACGGCGGCACCTATTTCCTCACCCAGCTGCTCGGCAGCGCGCGGGCGCGCGAGCTGTATCTCATGTCGCCGGTGCTGACCGCGAAGGAAGCGCACGCCATCGGCATGGTGACGAAGGTCGTGCCCGACGCCGAGATCGACGCTGCTGCGCACGAACTCGCGCTGTCGCTCGCACAGGGGCCCTCGATCGCGCTCGGCTTCATCAAGCGCAACATCAACAATGCCGAGCATCTGGCGCTGGAGGATTGCTTCGACGGCGAAGCCATCCACCACACCCGCTGCGGCGACACCGCCGATCACAAGGAGGCCGCAAAAGCCTTCGTCGAGAAGCGCAAACCTGCCTTCAGGGGCGAGTGACGATGTCGTCGTATCTGCGCCTGCGCCAAATCTGCCTGGTCGCGCCACAGCTCGAGCCGGTGATCTCCGACATCGCCCGGGTCATGGGGCTCGCCGTCTGCTACCGCGATGGCAATGTCGCGAAATACGGCCTGGAGAACGCGCTGCTCCCGGTCGACACGATCCTGCTGGAGGTGGTGGCGCCGTTCAAGGACGGCACCACGGCCGGCCGCTTCATCGCGAAGACCGGCGGCCGCGGCGGCTACATGGCGATCTTCTGCTGCGATGATCCCGAGGAGCGCGGCCGCAACGCCAACGCCATGGGTGTGCGGACCGCCAACGTGATCGACCACGCGCCCTATCACGGCGTGCAGCTCCACCCCCGCGACTGCCGCGCCGCCTTCATCGAGTTCAACCATACCGAAGGCAGCGACGACATTCTGGGCCCGTATCCGCCGGCGGGGCCGGACTGGCAAAAATTCATTCGCACGGATGTGACGCAGGCGCTGACGGGTGTGGAGATGCAGAGCCCGGATCCGGCGGGGCTCGCGGAGCATTGGGGCAAGATCATCGGCGTTGCGCCGAGTGGCGATGCCGAATTGAAGCTGCCCAATGCGACCTTCCGCTTTGTGAAGGGCGCCAGCGAGATCATGAGCGCGCTGGAGTTTCGCGTGGCCGACGTGGCGCAGGTGCTGCATACCGCCAAGGCAAAAGGGCTCGCGGTAGCGGGCAATGAGTTTCTGCTGGGCGGTGTGACGTTCCGGCTTGGCGTGTGACAATCGTCGATACGACGATGACCGCGAGGATAGCGCGTCAACAAATTGTTGTCGTCCCGGCGAAGGTCGGGACCCATACGCCGCAGCAATAGTTCTGCGAAGACTCGGAGTTACCGGCTCGTCCTGCAACCGCTCCCTGTGGTTATGGGTCCCCTGAGTTCACAAACGAAGTGCAACACTTCCTGGAGGAGGTGTTGCCATGGGGCGGAGTT
>NZ_JAFCJS010000013.1 GCF_018130825.1 Bradyrhizobium liaoningense
CAGGACCCCGGCAGAGGCCTTCTCCCAAGTGTTGCACTTCGAGTGTGAATCCACCTCCCGGCCTTCGCCGGGACGACACCGAGTTTGTATTGCCCGTCTTTTGCTAAACCCGCAGCCGTCCCTCACAACTCCCGTGCATTTGAGAACGCGAAGCTCGACACCCTTCTCGTCGTCTCGTCCAGGATCAGCGTGCGCGTGATCGGCGGCTCGGCGCGCTGGGCGCAGTTTTCGCGCTCGCAGAGGCGGCAGTTGACGCCGATCGGCGTACCCTCGGTCTTCTCCAGATCCATGCCGGCGGCGTAGGTCAGGCGCGCGGCGTGGCGGATCTCGCAGCCGAGGCCGATGGCGAAGCGCGGCTGCGGCAGCGGATGCGGCGCGACCGGGCGGCGCACCATCTGCGCGATCGAGAAATAGCGCGTGCCGTCGGACAGCTCGATCACCTGCTTGAGCAGGCGGTCCGGCGTGTCGAAGGTCGAGTGCACGTTCCACAGCGGACAGGTGCCGCCGAATTTCGAGAACGGGAACGTGCCGGACGAGAAGCGCTTGGAGACGTTGCCGGCATTGTCGACGCGCAAGAGGAAGAATGGAATGCCGCGCGCGTTCGGCCGTTGCAGCGTGGTGAGGCGGTGGCAGACCTGCTCGAAGCCGGAATTGAAGCGCTGCGCCAGCACGTGGATGTCGTAGTTGAGCGCTTCGGCGGCCGCGAGGAACGCGGGGTAGGGCATCATCACGGCGGCCGCGAAGTAATTGCCGAGCGTGATGCGGAACAGCCGCCGCGGCGCATCGTCGAGCGGGCCGGCGCGGCCGATGATCGTCTCCAGGGCTTGCGCGCATTCGCCAAGTCCGAGCTGGAAGGCGAGCTGGAACGCGCGACCGGGCGGGTCGACCAGCTCGGAGATCAGCAGCTGCCGGCGGTGGCGGTCGAAACGCCGCAGTGTCTCGCGCATCACATCCACCGGCATGATGCGAGTCTGGATTGAATGCTTCTCGCGCAGGCGCTCAACGAGCGCCGCGTATAGTCCTTCGGCCGGCACGTTCAGCTCATCGCGCAGATTCTCCGCGGCCTGCTCGAGTTCCGGAAAATAGTTGCGGTTGGCCTCGATCAGCTCGCGCACGCGTTCGACCGGATTGGCTTCATAGCGTGTGCCGACGTCGCGGTCGGCCATTTGCGCTGCCGCCAGCGTCTCGCCCTGGCGCGCCTCGGTATAGGCGGCGTAGAGCCGCTGCAGCGCATGGGTGACGCCGGGGCAGAGCTCGGCGAGGTCCCGCAGTTCCTGCTTGGGAACGTCGATCTGGCGGAACAGCGGGTCGGAGAAGATCTCGTTCAGCTCGGCGAAGAAGCGGTCCTCGTCAGCGGTGGCGAGATCGCGCAAATCGAGGTCGTAGGTCTCGGCCAGCCGCAGCAGGATCTGCGCGGTCACCGGGCGCTGGTTGCGCTCGATCAGGTTGACGTAGCTGGGGGAGATCCCGAGCCCCTCGGCGATCTGGGTCTGCGACAGCCCCAATTGCTGCCGGATCCGCCGGAAGCGCGGGCCGACGAATAGTTTCTTCCCGGGCTCGGCGGGCATGTTTCAGGTCTCCTGACGCATCAAGGACAGTCTTGCTGACCTATATTTTTACAAACTTTACAAAATAACATCTATTACATGTTCTGATGTTACATGACATCACCAATAAAAAACAAGCCATCTATACGAAGTTTCGGTTTTCGCGTTTAGCTCCTGACACGCATCTCGCAATGCATTGTCAAGAATGTCGATGGCCAGCCATCGGCCGTCGTCAGCGAAAGGATAGGCACATGAATTACCAGCCCCGCGGCATCAACGCGCTTCAGCGCCCGGCCTCGTATCAGAGCGAGATCGAGGCAGCCCAGGCGCTCCTCAAGAACCAGCCGACCTGGAACGGCGTGTCGGCCGAGGCCGTCGCCCGCATGCGCCTGCAGAACCGCTTCAAGACCGGTCTCGATGTCGCCCGCTACACCGCGGCGCTGATGCGGGCCGACATGGCGGCCTATGACAAGGATCCGACCAAATACACGCAGTCGCTGGGCTGCTGGCACGGCTTCATCGCCCAGCAGAAGCTGATCTCGGTCAAGAAGCATTTCGGCGGCAAGACCGACCGTACCTACCTCTATCTCTCGGGCTGGATGATCGCGGCGCTGCGCTCCGAGTTCGGTCCGCTGCCCGACCAGTCGATGCACGAGAAGACCTCGGTGCCGGCGCTGATCGAGGAGCTCTACACCTTCCTGCGTCAGGCGGACTCGCGTGAGCTCAACGACATCTTCCGCAACCTCGACAAGGCGCGCAAGGAAGGCGACAAGATCCGCGAGAAGGAGCTGATCGAGAAGATCGACAACTTCCAGACCCATGTCGTCCCCGTCATCGCCGACATCGATGCCGGCTTCGGCAATGCGGAGGCGACCTATCTGCTCGCCAAGAAGATGATCGAGGCGGGCGCCTGCGCGCTCCAGATCGAGAACCAGGTCTCGGACGAGAAGCAGTGCGGCCACCAGGACGGCAAGGTCACCGTGCCGCACGACGTCTTCCTTGCGAAGATCCGTGCCTGCCGCCACGCCTTCCTCGAGCTCGGCATCGAAGACGGCATCGTCGTGACCCGCACCGACTCGCTCGGCGCCGGCCTGACGCAGCAGATCGCCGTCAGCCACAAGCCCGGCGACATCGGCGACCAGTACAACAGCTTCCTCGATTGCGAGGAAGTGACGCCGGAGAACGCCAAGAACGGCGATGTCATCATCAACCGCAACGGCAAGATGATGCGTCCGAAGCGGCTGCCCTCCAACCTCTACCAGTTCCGTCCCGGCACCGGTGCGGATCGCTGCGTGCTCGACTGCATCACCTCGCTGCAGAACGGCGCCGACCTGCTCTGGATCGAGACCGAGAAGCCGCATATCGAGCAGATCGCCAGCATGGTCGATCGCATCCGCAAGGTCGTGCCGAACGCCAAGCTCGCCTACAACAACTCGCCGTCGTTCAACTGGACCCTCAACTTCCGTTGGCAGGTCTACGACGCGATGAAGGAAGCGGGCCAGGACGTCAGCAAGTACAACCGTGCCGAGCTGATGAAGGCGGAGTACGACGATACGCCGCTGGCGAAGGAAGCCGACGAGCGCATCCGCACCTTCCAGGCGGATTCGGCCAAGCGCGCCGGCATCTTCCACCACCTGATCACGTTGCCGACCTATCACACGGCAGCGCTCTCGACCGACAACCTCGCTCGCGAGTATTTCGGCGAGCAAGGCATGCTCGGTTACGTCAAGAACGTCCAGCGCGCCGAGATCCGTCAGGGCATCGCCTGCGTGAAGCACCAGAACATGGCCGGCTCCGACATCGGTGACGACCACAAGGAGTACTTCGCGGGTGAGGCTGCGCTGAAGGCGGGCGGCGCCCACAACACCATGAACCAGTTCGGCTAACGCACCACGAGCTTCGACAGGAGACTGACAATGACCAAAGGCAGCAATTTCTGGGTGATCGGCGGCGAGTTCGGTTCGATGAACTTCCACAAGCTCGTGGAAGGCTCGGCCCAGGTCAAAGGCCCCTTCAAGACCCGGAAGGAAGCCGAGGACTGCTGGCGCGAAGTGTCGGAAGAGAGCCGCCACAAGGCCGGCGTCCGCTTCTCGATCGTGGAAGAGCCCTCGCGCGTCTCGGCCTAAAGGCCAGGCTGCCAATCTGAACTAAGAAGACGTCCAAGGACGGATGGTCCCATCCAGGCTCTGCCTGGGTGGGATCGTCTGTTTTTGGCACAGGTGACGCGCCTGTGGGTGCCGTAAGTATCTGGAATTATGGACCCTTTGCGGGCAGCTTGGTTGCTGATAGGTTAACGGCGATAAGTCGAGGACGAGGCCGACAATGTCAGAGCCCGAGACCAGCGGGACCCATCCCAGCCAGGCGCGCCCGGTGCGGCTGCGCGATGCGCTGCTGCGCGCGCGGATCGAGGCCGCCGACCGGACCGGCGTCGTCGTCGACCTCAGGGACGCCGAGGTGGCGCGGCTCGAGATCCTCAATGACGCGCTCGACCCGCTGTTCGCCCAGGTGCCCGACCAGATCGACCTGTTCGACCGCGGCATCAGCCAGGGCGACACGCCGCGGCTCTGGATCGATTTCGTCGCGCACATCATGATGGGGCGCGACAAGCGGATGTACCGCTTCGTCCAGGACACCCGCTTCGGCCGCATCGTGCTGGCCGAGTCGCACGACACGGAGGCAATCGTCGAGGCCGTCACCGACTATGTCGCCCGCCGCATGATCGAGCGCGAGCATGCGATGGTCGTGCCGCCCGAACCGCAAGCCCCGGCCACGGAGCCGCCACGCCGGTCGCGCGTCTGGCCGTTTCTATTCGGCTTCATCCTCGGCGCCGCCGCGCTGTTCGGGCTTGCCGTGCTGGCGGTCTTGCGGAGCTGGTGAAAATACTCACTGTCATTCCGGGGCGCGCGAAGCGCGAGCCCGGAATCCATTTATCGTCACGTACCGCGGTCCGATGGATTCCGGGTTCATGCTTCGCATGCCCCGGAATGACGGCAGGGACTAGATCAACCTCGTATGCTTGATCTGCCCGATCTGAAATCCCGCCCCCAGCGCCCGCACCGTCTGCTCGCAGCGCCAGCCGGCATTGTCCTTCTCGATTGCGAACAGATTGTACGCCGCCGCCGGATAGCGTCCGTGCGCGAGCGCGGAGGCCGAGGGCACGCCCAGTGCGGGAATGTTGCCGTTGGGACCCTCGAACCACATCGTCGAATGAATGTGGTCGTGTCCGTGCAGGATCAGCTCCACGCCGTGGCGCTTCAAGAGTGCCAGGAGATCGGTGGAGTCCGTCATCCGCTTCTGGCGCGCGGCGGACTTCAGGGGATGATGCACCAACAGCACGCGGAAGACGTCCTCAGCCGCGAGCCGGTCGAGCACCTGCTCGAGGGCGGCGAGCTGATCGCGCCCGAGCGTGCCCGTCGCCATCAGTGGCAGGGTCGGCACCGCCGTGGACAGGCTGATCAGCGCCAGCGGCCCGCGCCGGCGCACGCTCGGAAAGCCGATGCGGCCGTCGTCGCCCGCGAGATAGGGCGCAAAGGTCTCGCCGAAGCGATGAAAGGTGGCGCGGACATAGGCGTCGTGATTGCCGGGAATCGTGGTGACGCGGTCGGGCGGCCCGACCTCGTCGAGCCAGGCGCGTGCGGGGGCGAACTCGGCCTCCAGCGCCAGGTTGACGAGATCGCCCGTCACTGCGATGTGGTCGGGCGCCTGCGCCTTCATGTCGGCGACGAGTGCGTCGAGCACCTCGCGGCGCTGGTATTTGTGGCGGTTGCGCGTCCAGTTGACGTAGCCGAGCGCGCGCTTGCCGGCGAGCTCGATCAGCCGCGGCTTCGGCAGCGGCGCCAGATGCGGGTCGGACAGATGGGCGAGCGTGAAGGGGGCCATGGCGCGCGATTGCCTCGCTATTCCTCCGCTGTAATGGCAAGGTCGAAAGGACTGTGCAAGCGTGGTCCCCACAGGGGCCTGTTGGGAGCCTGATGGGGGATCGTCTGAACCGCGTTCGACGCAAATTCGAGCCGCTGCTGCGGCGGATCTTCCACGTCTATTTCCTGCTGGTGCGCGGCATGACGCTTGGGGTCCGCGCCGTGGTGCTGGACGCCGAGAACCGGGTGTTCCTGGTCAGGCACAGCTACATCAGCGGCTGGTATCTGCCCGGCGGCGGCGTCGATCTCGGCGAGACCATGGAGCAGGCGATGCGGCGCGAGCTCAAGGAGGAGGGCGACATCGATCTCACCGGCGAGGCCGTGCTGCACGGCATCTTCTTCAACAGCCACATCTCCCGGCGCGACCACGTCGCGGTCTATGTCGTCAGGCAGTTCAGGCAGGATCGGCTGCCCGAGCCCAACCGCGAGATCGTCGAATGCGGGTTCTTCGCGATTTCCGCATTGCCCGAAGGGACCACGCTCGGCACCCGGCAAAGACTCGCGGAGGTGCTGGATGGCCGGCCGCTGATTGCGACGTGGCGGTGAGGGCGGCCTGTGCTAGTAACCTGCCCCAAAGCGCGCCACGGAAACCGGATGAAGATTGCCAAACTCGCCTTCGGTCTGATCTGCCTTGCGATCCTCGCCAGCAACATCGTCACGATGTCGCGCTGGAGCGAGGCGCGCGGGGTCTATGACGACATCTGCTATCTCCGGCAGGCCCATCTCTTCCAGCGCCTCGGCATCGCCGGGCTCAACACCAATGTTGTGCTGGATGACGATGACTATGCCAAAGGCAGGTGGAAGGAGATCGCGTACGCCGAGTGGAGCGATTCGACCCGCTGGCCGTGCCACAATCCGATGCCGAGCGGAAACATCGTGATACAATATCCGCCCGGCACCGGATTTCTGCTGGCGCTGTTTCCGGAAGGCCATCAGGTCGTGCCGCTCTACGTTGCCGCAAGCCTGATCGTCTGCGGCCTCGCGCTATCGGGCATTGCCATGGCGCGCACGCAGTCGTCGATCATCGGCGCCGGCCTGTTCGGCGCGCTCGCGGTCTATCTCATGATCAACCCGGCGAAGGCGAGCTATTCGGTCGCGCCGACCATGGCGATCTGCGCCGTCGCGGGCTTCCTGACCGCGCTATGGCTGAGCAGGGACAGGCGCAGCGTGCTGCTGATTGCACTGATCGGACTTCTGCTGGGCGCGTCGGTCAATTTCAGGTTGCCGAACGCGCTGCTCGCGGCCGGCTATTGCCTGTTTCTGGCTGGTGCATTCCTGTCGGCGCGGACGCTTGCGACCTTCATGCAGGGCCTCGGCTTCGGCGCCGGCGTGCTCGTCGGCATGAGCCCGACATTGATCGCGCAGGCCATCAACGCCGGCAGCCCGCTGGCGACGACATACGGCAGCGCCGACGTGGTCGCGCCGGCCTTCGATCTCGCCATTCTCGGCCAGTACCTGCGCGACATGCAGTTCGTGCTGATCGTGCTGGCGATCGGTTCGACGGCTTGGCTGCTGCGGGCGGGCGAGGCGACCGTGCGTCAGGTCGCGCTCGTCGTCGCCGGCAATCTCCTCGTCAATCTCGTCTTCTTCCTCAGCCATCCGATCTTCACGCCCTACTACATCGTGCCGATCGCGATGCTCTCGCTGTGGAGCGTCTGGTTCGCCTGGCTGATGCGGGAGCCGGGATGGCAGGTCGCGGCACTCCGGCCGCAGCCGGGGCGGCTGGAGGCGCTGCCGCAATGACATCCGCGCCACTTCGAATCGCGGTGCTGGTGCCCTGCTACAACGAGGAGGCGGCGGTCGCGTGCGTCGCCGCCGGATTCCGTGCCGCGCTGCCGTCGGCGGAGATCTACGTCTACGACAACAACTCGCGCGATCGCACCACGGCCGTTGCGCGCGAGGCCGGTGCCATCGTGCGCAGCGAGCGTCGGCAGGGCAAGGGCCACGTGGTGCGCCGCATGTTCGCCGACGTCGAGGCCGACATCTATGTCCTGGTCGACGGCGATGCCACCTATGACGCGCCGAGCGCGCCGCGCATGATCGACAAGCTGCTCGACGAGCACCTCGACATGGTGGTCGGGCTGCGCATCGACCAGTCGCAGGCGGCCTACCGCCTAGGCCATCGCACCGGCAACCGCATGCTGACCGGCTTTCTGGCCTGGACCTTCGGCCGCGATTTCCAGGACATCTTATCCGGCTATCGCGTGTTTTCGCGCCGCTTCGTCAAGTCCTTCCCCGTCCTGTCCGACGGTTTCGAGATCGAAACGGAGCTCGCGGTTTACGCACTGGAATTGTCGCTGCCGGTCGCCGAGGTCGAAACGCCCTATTACGCACGACCCGAGGGCTCGTTCTCGAAGCTCAACACCTGGCGTGACGGCTTTCGCATCCTCGGCACCATGCTGAAGCTGTACCGCGCGGAGAAGCCGCTGCGCTTCTTCAGCGCCATCGCAATCCTGCTGGCCGCTGTGTCGATCGTGCTTGCGATCCCGATCGTGATCACCTTCATCGAGACCGGGCTCGTGCCGCGTTTCCCGACTGCCATCCTGTCGATGGGGCTGATGATCATGGCGATGCTGTCGCTCTCGTCCGGGCTCGTGCTCGACACGGTGACGCGGGGGCGGCAGGAGATGAAGATGCTGGCCTACCTGTCCCAGCCGGCGCTGAAAAGGAACTGAGGTTGGCTGCAACGCCCATGGACCTCAACATTCGCAAATGCTACTCCGCCAGACGATATGAGCGATCTCTCCCTGACCATCCTTCCCGAAGCCGCCGGCGACGCCCAGGCGATCGAACGGCTGCATGAGCGCACGTTCGGCCCCGGCCGCTTCGTGCTCAGCGCCTACCGCATCCGCGAGCACGTCGACCATCTGCTCGACGTCTCCTTCACCGCCCGCATCGGCACGCTGCTGGTCGGCTCGGTCAGGCAATTGCCGGTGCTGGTCGGTGACACGCCGGCGCTGCTGCTCGGGCCGCTCACCGTCGAGCCGCCGTTCCGCGACCGCGGCATCGGCCGCTTGTTGATGGAGCGCGCGCTGAAGGATGCCAAGGCGAAAGGCCACCGCCTGGTGCTGCTGGTCGGCGATGAGCCCTATTACAGCCGCGTCGGCTTCAAACCGGTCCCCAAGGGCCGCGTCACCATGCCCGGCCCGGTCGACGCCGCGCGCATCCTGGTGTTCGAGCTCGTCGACGGCGCCTTCGAGGGCGTGTCGGGGCAGGTCGTGCCCGACTGGAGCAAGGCGCGGGCAGGGTAGGGATCATCTTTCGTAGCCCGGATGAGCGAAGCGAGATCCGGGACAGAGCCTCTGTCGCGGCAGGTTTCCCGGATGTCGCTTCGCTCATCCGGGCTACGATCTTTTGGAGTCACGACCATGCAGGTGCGGCCCGCAGATGCCGGTGAGATCGATCATCTCGCGCAGGTGTGGCACGACGCCTGGCATGGATCGCATGCCGCGCTGGCGCCGCCCGAGCTGGTTCGCCTCCGAACGCTCGCAAGCTTTCGCGACCGGTTGGCGGTCATGCTTCCTGGTATCGGCGTCGCCGGTCCGGCCGGCGCACCGCTCGGCTTCTGCGCCATCAGGAATGACGAGTTGTACCAGCTCTTCGTGTCGTCGCAGGCGCACGGCACGGGTGTGGCCGCGGCGTTGATCGCCGACGCAGAGGCACGGCTCGCTGCACGCGGCGTCGAACTGGCGTGGCTGGCCTGCGCCATCGGCAACAATCGCGCTGCGCGGTTCTACGAGAAGAGCGGCTGGCGCAACGCCGGCACCTTCGTGATGATGTCGGAAACGTCGAACGGGCCGTTTCCGGTGGATCAGTGGCGCTTCGAGAAGCGGCTCACGCGTTCGGCGTGAGTGTGCCGGGGCCCGTGGGCCCCGGCTAAAGCCTAGAACTTGAAGTTCGCGAACGCCCGCACGCCGATGCCCGGCATCAGCACCTCGTCCTTGGTGTAGGACACCGAGTTGCGGATGCTTTCGTTGAGGAGATTGTTGCCGACGATGCCGGCAATCATCTCGCGCGCGCCGAACCAGTTGCGATCGAGCTTGGTCTTGTAGCTGACCTCGGCCTTCAGCAGATTGTAGCCCGGCGTCGGCGTCTCCGCGATCGCGGCGATATTGTTCTGTGCGAAGGCATGCAGCAGGTTGACCCGCATCAGCCAGTTGTCGTCGCGCCAGAACACGCCGCCGCCCAGCCGCACCGGCGGAATCCGCGGCACGTTGGTGCCGTCGGTGAAGGTGGCGCGGACGAAATCGAGCTGGTTCTCGATGCCCCAGATGCCGCCCTGGAACGCGCCGATATCGAGCTGCGACTGGAATTCGCCGCCGCGGAAGTTGGCATTGCGCTGCGAATAGACCGCCTGGTTCAACTCGGCGCCCGGCGTGCCGCAGGAGGCAAAGTCGTCGTCGCACATCACGCCGGTGAGGCGGCGATAGATGAAATTGTCGAAATGCGTGTAGTAGACGGTCGCCTCGAAGCGGAACGGTCCCGTCGCCTTGCGCACGCCGAGCTCGACGGACTTGGCGGTCTCGATGGTGAGGTTGGGATTGCCGATGTCGAAGGTCGCGGTCGCATCATGCGCGCCGCGCGAAAACAACTCGGCCGCCTTCGGTGCGCGCTCGACATATTGCGCGGTGATGCTGCCGACCATGCCGCCCGGCAGGTCCTGCAACAGGCCGATGCTGCCGCTCTTCGGCGTGTAGGCGGGATTGCGCGCGATCGCCACCTGGGGCGTGCCGTCGGGCAGATAATCCGCCGGGAAGTTCGGCGTCGTGCCGTGCAGCTCGACATGCTCGATGCGCCCGGCGATCTGCGCCCGCGTCGCTTCCGTGAACTTGAACTCGTTGAAGGCGTAAGCCGCGACGCGCGTGTTGTTGTTGGGGTCCCACAGGCCGTTGAACAGCGTGCCGGGATTGTCCGGGCTCGGTGCGCTCAATTCCTGATGGCCAACCTGGAAGCCCAGCGCCGTCGTCACCTCGGCGAAGCGCGCGTTGAACGGCATCAGCTGCACCTCGGTGCGGATCTCCTGCTCCTTGTTGGTGAAGGTCTGTCTGATGCCGTCGCTGTTGAGATCGGCGGGATCGGCAAGGCCGATCTCGTTGTGCCGGTAGTCGGTCGCGCCGGCCCAGAAGCGGATCGTGTCGATCGCGGTCGCATCGGGGCGGTACTCGCCCTTGACGTTGATCTTGGTCTGGTGGCCGTCGATGCGCGTCTGGTGATCGGCGCCGTCGATGCCGGGGATGTGGTAGAGCGAGTCGTTCTGCGTGATCGCAGCCCCGATATAGCCGCCCTGGAAGAAGTAGGAGCCGCCGATCGAGGCGCCGTCCGAGCGCGTCGCCGAGTTCGGCTGGCGCCCGTTCACGGGCCGCGTCTGGTCGTTCAGGTAGGGGTAGCTCGGGATGTTGTAATCGGAGGTCGTGCGGCCATAGGCATCGGCATGGAAGGCAAAATTGCCGCCGCCGGTGTCGAGCAGCACGCCGCTCTCGACGCCGCGGTCGACCGAGCTGAACGCGGTGCGGGTCTCCGCGGTGACGCAAGGCGATGTCGCTGCGGATGCGAGCGGCGCCTTGGTCGGCATTCCCCAGGTCTGGAACGACGGCGCGCAAGACGGCAGCGCATCCGGGATGCGGTTGTTGGTGGCGCTGACGACGCCGCCGATCGAGGTCGAGCCGTAGCGCAGCGCCGCCGGCCCGCGCACCACCTCGACCTGGTTGGTCGCGAGCGGATCGATCGGGACGAAATGATCCTCGCCGAGATCGGAGGCGCCGCCGCCATTGGTGCCGTTCTCGACGATGCCGACGCGGTTGACGTCGAGACCCCTGATGATCGGCCGGCTGGAGGCGCCGGGTGCGAAGCTCGAGCCGGTGATGCCGGGCTTGGAAAACAGCAAATCGCCGAGCTGGCCGCCGCCCTCGCGGCGGATCTCGTCGTTCGGCACCACGGTGACGGTGGCGAACTGGTTGGTCACGATTGGCAGCACGCCCTGCTGAGGCGCGGCCGCCACAGCCGCCGCGGGCGCTGCCGGCGTCGCTTCCGCCGTGCGCTGCTGGCTGCGCGAGCGTCCGGTGCGGGCGACGCGGACCGGGCTGCGGGTCGGCACCACCCTGCGCACGATCGGGCTCGGCGCCGTCACGGTGACGGCGGGGATCTCCGTCGATGACTTGTCTTGCGCAGGTGCTTGTGCAGGCGCCTGTGCGAGCTCTTGGGCGAACGCAGATGTGGCGGCGGCGCCGAGCAGGAGCAGGCTCGCTCCGGCGAGACGCTGCGCGCGTCGCAATTCAAATGACATGGTCCTGATTCCACTCAGGCGCCGTCCGGAAGATTCTTTGCTGATCGGAGGCGGCCTGCCGTCGCAGCGCGACGGAATTCGACTTCAAACTTTCTCCCGGCCGATCGCCTGAAGCGGCGAGGGCGGGCGTGATCTAGCGATGTCTGGAGTCAGGACGCGGGAGGGGCGCGCGGCTGGAACGCCGTGCCGGCCGATTTCAGATGGATGAACTCGGCATCAGTGGTGCGGTAGAGCAGCTCGATCGCCTGCGGCAGCTGCAGCAGCGGCGGCGTCGCGAACAGGACCGTGCCTGCCATCGCAACGACGGCGCAGATCGCGCAATTGTCGTCGCCCGGCTGCTCCCGGTCCGGGGCGGAGGGCGATTGCTTCTGGACCGAAGCATGGTCGACCGAAGCGATGTCCTTGCTGCTGTCGGTCTGCTGAAGCGAGGCTGCCGCGAGGGGGGCGGCCTGGGCGAACCAGTGGCTATGGCCGAAGGTCAGCGCGAATTGCACCAGCATCGCGAACAACGCGAGCCGGGCACCGTGCCTGATATTCGACCGGAACCACTTCATCTGCAGACGCCACCCCGCATCGCGAGGCGCCAACCCTGGGGCACCGCGATGTTATAATGTAACATCGCCTGACCGGTCGGTGGATGTCAACGGCAGGGCGGGCCGCGTGTGCAGGCAGTCGGCCCGATGTGTCCTTCGGGCAACTAGCGCCCCTCGCGCACCCAGGTCGCAGCAAACGCGCCGAGCAGCAGCAGCAGGCCGATCAGGCCGGCGAAGATCGGCAGCACGCCGACGCCCTTCACAACGCTGGCGTCGCGCATCCGCACGCCCATCCAGCCGTCGCCGGCAAAGACGCTCGCCGACCGCGACGGCACGATGCGCGGCAGCTCGACATTGTTGCCGTCGACGACGCGCACGGCATTGCCGCCGGTCGCCTGCGTCAGCGGCCTCAATGTCTCGGTGGTGGAGGTGACCTCCGAAAACTCCTTCGGATTGGTCGGGCCGACATTGATGAGCGCCTTCAGCGTGCCGTCGGTCGCCTGCCACAGGCCGAGCTCGTTGGCCGGCAGGCTGGCGCGCCACTCGCCGGGATCGCCGGCGCTGAGCGTCAGGTCCTGCGACACGCCCGACGGCGAAGTCACGCTGACCGGCTGGACGCTGTCCGCCATGGTCTGGCGCACCACGACGAGATTCTTGCCCTGCACCTGGAGGCGCAGCGCTTCCTCGTCGAGATCGGGCTGCTTCATCAGCCAATGCGACATCCGCCTGAGCAAATCGAGATGCGGGCCGCCGCCCTCATAGCCGCGCGCCCACAGCCAGATGTGGTCGGAGAGCAGCAGCGCGACGCGCCCCTCGCCGAAGCGCGACAGGAACAGCAGCGGCTTGCCGTCGAGGCCCGTCATCACCGGCGGGTTGACGGAATTGCGGGTGTCGACGGTGCGGAAGAACCGGCTCCAGCGCGGCGGCTCGGATCCCGATCCCTCCAGCCCGCGCGTGACCGGATGGCGTTTGCCGATATCGGACAGATGCGCATAGAACGGTTTCTCGGTCACGCCGACGGGTTCGGCCGGCAGCACCGAATCCAGCGGCGTGCGCCAGATGCTGGTGTTGGAGGCGTAGTCGGGGCCGGCCGAGACCAGCACCGCACCGCCGCCGCGCACATAGCGCGCGATGTTGTCGAAATAGGCGATCGGCAGCACGCCCTGGCGGGCGTAGCGGTCGAAGATGATCAGCTGGAATTCGTTGATCTTCTGCTGGAACAGCTCGCGGGTCGGAAACGCGATCAGCGACAATTCGTTGATCGGCGTGCCGTCCTGCTTCTCCGGCGGCCTTAGAATCGTGAAGTGCACGAGGTCGACGCTGGCGTCGGACTTCAGGAGGTTGCGCCAGGTGCGCTCGCCGGAATGCGGCTCGCCCGAGACCAGCAGCACGCGCAGCTTGTCGCGCACGCCGTCGATGGCGACGACGGCGCGGTTGTTCACCGGCGTCAATTCCTTCTCGAGCGGCGAGGCCTCGATCTCGACGATGTTCGGCCCGGCATGCTTGATGTCGACGTCGACGCTCGCGCTCTGGCCGCTGGAGAGCGTGCGCTCGTTGATCACCTCGCCGTCGCGGCGCACCGTGACCCTGGCGCGCTCGCCGGAAACGCCCTGGTCGTCGAGCCGGTAGCTGATGGTCTGCATCTGGCCGACGATGCCGAAGCGCGGCGCCGCCGTGATCGCGATGCGGCGGTCGCGCTCGTCCTTCTGTCCGGTGATCAGCGCGTGCACCGGCGCCTGGAAGCCGAGGGCGGCGGCGCTCGCGGGAATGTCGTGGACGCGGCCGTCGGTGATCAGGAACGCGCCGGCGACGCGGTCGACCGGCACGTCCGACAGCGCCGAGGCGAGGGCGCCGAACAGTCTCGTGCCGTCGGTCTCGCCGTCGGCCTGGCCGGCGTCGACGACGCGGACTTCCAAGCCCTTGATCTTCTTCAGGCCGTCGACCAGCGCCTCCTGCGCCTGGGCGGCCTCGCGATTGCGGTTGCCGAAATTCTGGCTCGGGCTCTTGTCGACGACGATGGCCGCGACCGAGGTGAGCGGATCGCGGTCCTCGCGGGTGAAGGAGGGATTGGCGAGCGCCAGCAGGAACAGCGCCAGCGCGGCCACGCGCACGGCCGCACCGCGCGCACGCGCCACCAGCAGCAGGATGGCGATGACCACGATCGCGGCCAGCGCGAGCCACAGGACGATCGCGGGAACAAGCGGCGTGAACGCGATGCCGTAATTCATATCGAGCTTCTATTCGTTGTGAGCATGATCTCGCCGGAAAACCGGCTTCCACTTTTCCGGATCATGCTCATTGCCCCAGCCGTTCGATCAGGGCCGGTGCGTGCACCTGGTCGGCCTTGTAGTTGCCGGTCAGCGTGTACATCACGATGTTGGCGCCGGCGCGGTAGGCGAATTCGCGCTGGCGGGTGTCGCCGCTGGTCACCGGCAGCATGTACTGGCCGTCGGGGCGTACGGCCCAGGCGCCGGCAAGATCGTTCGAGGTGATGATGATCGGCGAGACGCCGTCGCCGCCACGCGCCGGGCGCTGCGCGCTGTCCTCGTCCTCGTCGCGCGGCAGGGTCTCGACCCAGGTCTGGCCGGTGTTGAAGCGGCCGGGGAAGTCGCGCAGCAAATAGAAGGTCTTGGTCAGCACGTGCTCGCGCGGCACCGGCTCGAGCTCGGGCACGTCGAGCGAGGACAGGATCTCGCGCAAGGCCCGCATGCCCGGCGTCTGCGAGGCGCCGTTGTCGCCGGGAGGCGCCTCATAGGCGTCGCGGGTATCGAACAGCACGGTGCCGCCCTGCTTCATATAGGCGTCGATCTTGTTGATGGCGTCCTGCGGCGGCTTGGGCGCACCGGGCACGATCGGCCAGTAGATCAGCGGGAAGAAGGCGAGCTCGTCGCGCGCGGGATCGATGCCGACGGGATCGCCGGCCTCCAGCGCCGTGCGCTGCGCCAGGAACAGCGTCAGTCCGGTGAGGCCGGCCTTGACGATGGAATCGACGTCGGCATTGCCGGTGACGACATAGGCGAGGCGGGTCTGCGACACCGCCTTCATCGCGAACTCGTCCGCGGCGCTGTCGGCACGCAACGGCGTCGGCGACAGTGCAATGGTGCCCGCAAGCGCGAGCCCGAGGACGATCATCGCCGGCGCAGCGCGGCGGCGCAGCAGCGCGGCGAGGCCGCCGCCGAGCAGTGCGACGATGATGGCGTCGATCAGGAACAGCCCGAGCGCGGTCGACAGCAGCCAGCCGCGCAGATCGCGCGGTTCGGCATTGGTGTAGGTGGCGTGCCGGGCGCGCAGGCTCGCGGTGTTCAGGGCGGCGATGCGGTCGGCGCTGGCAAGCGTGTTCACGGCGAGCGGTCCTTCTGCGGGACCATAGAAGCCCGGCGGATGATCGGGTGTGGCGCGGTCGCGATAGTCCGCAGGCAGCGGCTTTGCGGTCGCCGGCGGCGGGCCGAAAGCACCGAAGCCGTCGAGGATGTGCAGCGGCGCCACCGTTTCAGTGGTCGCCTCGCTGGCAACGCCGGGGCCGGGCTTGCTGGTGTAGCCGGACATGTCGACGACCCGCCTCAGCATTTCGACGAAGATGCCCGACATCGGCAGATCCGACCAGCGCATGTCGGCGCTGACATGGAACAGGCTGACGATGCCCTTGCCGCGATGCTCGCCGGTGACGAGCGGCGTGCCGTCTTCCAGCGAGGCCCAGCTCTTGGTGGCGAGCACCGCGTCGGGCTCGGCCAGCACCTGGCGGCTCACGGTGACGTCCTTGGGCACCACGACGCCGGCGAACGGGCCGTCGCTCGCGAAAGAGGCGAGATGCTGCGGCTTCTCCCAGGTCAGGCTGCCGCCGAGCGTGCGGCCGCCCTTGCGAAGCTTCACCGGCACGAGATCGTCCTCGGCCTGCGCGAGGCGGGGACCTGCGAAGCGCACCAGCACGCCGCCCTGGTCGATCCAGGCATTGAGGCGCTCGCGGATTTCGGGGGCGATGGTGCCGACATCGGCGAGGATGATCATCGGCAGCTTCTGGTCCAGGAACTGCGTGATGCCCTGCTGCGGCGAGCCCTTGTCGGCGAGCCGCACGTCGGCGAACGGCGCCAGCGCCCGGGTGAGGTAGAAGGTCGGCGCCAGCAGCGGCTGCGCGGTCTCGCTGGTCGAGCCCGAGACGATGCCGATGGCACGGCGGCGCCAGCGCTTGTCGAGCAGCTGCACCGCGCCGGCCGAGCGCTCGCCCGAGATCTCGAGCCGGGTGATGTCGTTGCGCAGCTCGACCGGCAGGTCGAACGCGGCGTCGGTCTCCTTGTCCTGCGGGCCGAACGAGAAGCGCGCTTCGCCGATCGGCGAGGCCTTCTGGTCCAGCGCGCGCACGGTGCCGACCGCAATGCCGCTGTCGGTGCGCAGCACCTTCACCGTCATCTTCGCCGCGGCGTTCTCGGCCGCGACCAGCGCCAGCGGCGAGGAGGTGCCGCCTTCGAAGATGGTCAGGCTGCGATCCCCTAAGGTCTTGCCGAGGCCAGCTACGAATTCCTCGCCGCGGCCGGTGTCGACGCCATCGGACAGCCAGGCGATCTCGCAATCGCCGGTCGCCTTGAGGAAGCGGTCGATCGCGGCGAGCGTCTCGACGCGCTCGATCGAATAGGGCTTTGGCGCGAGCTGGCGCAGCGCCACGCGCGCCGCGCCCGCCGGCATCAGGGTGATGTCGCGGTTCGGCTCGGACAGCGGCACCAGCGCGATGGCGCGGCGGTCATTGTCGGCATTCGCGATCAGCTCGTCGGCGGCCCTGATCCTGACGTCCCAGTTCGAGGCCGCGCTCCAGCCGTCGTCGAGCATGATCATCAGTGGCGCCTTGCTGCCTGCGGCGCCGACCTGCGGATTCCAGATCGGGCCGGCGGCGGCGAAAATGACGAGGGCCGCAGCCAAAAGGCGTAGCGCGGTCAGCCACCACGGCGTCCGCGAGGGCGTCTCCTCGCGCGGTGCGATGTCGAACAGCAGCCGTGTCGGCGGAAACTCGATGCGGCGCGGCCGCGGCGGCATCACGCGGAGCAGCCACCACAGCACCGGCAGGCTGACGAGGCCGATCAGGAGCAGCGGTTCGGTGAAAGCGAGCGGTAATCCCATCATGCGGCCGGCCCCGCCTTGATGGTCGTGGTGCGCGCGCCAGATTTGCTCACCTGCATGCCGGCGTGCAGATACAGCAGCAGCTCGGCGGCGGAGCGGTCGGTCGCATGCGTCGTGAACAGCCAGTCGAGCTTCGAGGTCTCGGCGCAGATCTTGTCGCGATGCAGCGCAAGGCGCGCGGTGTAGTCCTGCGCCCAGCTCTCGGCGCGGCCGGCAGTGATAACGCCGAACCCTTCCGGCTCGACGAACTCGATGCGGCCGGAATAGGGGAACGACTCCTCGGCGGGATCGACGACCTGCACCATCGTGCCGTGCGCGCCGGAGCCGGAGAGCCCGGCGAGCGTCGCACTGATCTCGGAGATCGGCGACCAGAAATCCGACAGCACGATGATCTCGGCCAGCGCCGAAGGAACGAAGGAGGGCGGCAGGCTGAGGCGGTCGGCATCGTCATGCAGCATCGCCTGCGCCATCTTGTCGATGACGCTGCGGCTCGCGGTCGGCGCCATCAGCCCGGGAATGCCGACGCGTTCGCCGCCCGACACCAGCAGCTCGGCCAAAGCGAAGGCGACGATCAGCGTGCGCTCGAGCTTGGATTCGCGCGCGGTCTTCGAGGCGAACGCCATCGAGGGCGAGCGGTCGGGCCAGATCCAGACCGTGTGCGAGGCTTCCCATTCGAGCTCGCGGACATAGAGATGGTCGTCGCGCGCCGAGCGGCGCCAGTCGACGTTCTGCGCCGGCTCGCCGGAGACGAAGCGGCGGTATTGCCAGAAATTTTCGCCGGAGCCGGCGCGGCGGCGGCCGTGCAGGCCGTGGATGACGTTGGCGGCAACGCGGCGGGCTTCGAGGACAAGGCGCGGCAGCGAAGCGGCGAGCGTACGGCTTTCGCCATCGGCACGTCGGATCGCAATGATCTCCTTCGCTGTGTGCCCGGTCTCTGCGGCCATCAACCGATCCGTGTCTTCAATTGCCGGATCACGTCCGGAATCGTGCGCCCTTCGGCGCGCGCCTGGAACGTCAGCGCCATGCGATGCTTCAAAATGGGCTCGGCAAGGTCGAGCACGTCGTCGATCGAGGGTGCGAGACGCCCGTCGATCAGCGCGCGGGCGCGCACGGCGAGCATCAGCGATTGGCTGGCGCGCGGGCCGGGGCCCCAGGCGATGAACTTGCCGGCTTCGCCGCTCTCCTCGCCCGGACGGGCCGAGCGCACCAGCGACAGGATCGCTTCCACCACGGAATCGCCGACCGGCAGGCGGCGGACCAGCCGCTGCGCGGTGATCAGCGCATCCGCACTCATCGAGCCCCTCGCCAGCGTCTCCTCGGCGCCGGTGGTTTCGAACAGGATGCGTCGCTCGGCCTCGCGGTCGGGATAGTCGACGTCGATCTCCATCAGGAAGCGGTCGAGCTGCGCTTCCGGCAGCGGATAGGTGCCTTCCTGCTCCAGCGGGTTTTGCGTGGCGAGCACGTGGAAGGGTTTCGGCAGATCATGACGCGCGCCGGCAACGGTGATGTGCTGCTCCTGCATCGCCTGCAGGAGCGCGGACTGCGTGCGCGGGCTGGCGCGGTTGATCTCGTCGGCCATCAAGAGCTGCGCGAACACGGGACCGGCAATGAAGCGGAAGGCGCGCCTGCCCGCGGTGCTCTCATCCAGCACCTCGGCACCGAGGATGTCCGACGGCATCAGGTCGGGCGTGAACTGGATGCGCTTGGCGTCCAGACCGAGCGTGACGCCGAGCGTCTCGACCAGCTTGGTCTTGGCAAGGCCGGGCACGCCGATCAGCAGCGCATGGCCGCCGGAGAGGATCGTGACCAGCGTGTTCTCGATGACGCGGTCCTGGCCGAAGATGACGGATGCGATCGCCTCCTTCGCCGCGCGAACCTGGGCCGACACCTGCTCGGCCGAACGGACGATTCCGTCCTCGAGTTTCTCGACACTCTCCGCCATTCGCTCGCTCCTTCAGCCTGCCATGCGGCTTGCTTGCGTCGTCACTTTCCTGCGTCGTCACGCCAGCACATGGGCCCTATGCTAGACTTGCAGGAAGGCCATGTATTCGTTGAATTAACCTATCCCCACCTTATCGGCTTAAGGGTATGTAGGGCATCACGAAGTGGCGACCTGCACACCGGACTAATCCGGGGTGGAACCGAGCACCAATCTACGACGTAGACCTGCACCAATCGTGCCAAATGACAAAGTCAGGGCAAACCATGGCGAACCAAGGGCAGAGCGCCGAGCGCGGTCTTGAGGGGCTGACTGCCGCCGCCAAAAGTGCTGCCAGTGCCGAAGGCGCCAAAAAGGGCCTGCCTCCGGTGCATCTGTGGAATCCGCCGTTTTGCGGCGATCTCGACATCCGAATCGCTTCCGATGGTACTTGGTTCTACATGGGGACGCCAATCGGGCGTCACGCCCTCGTCCGCCTGTTCTCGACTATCCTGAAGCGCGAGGGCGACAAGCATTTCCTCGTGACGCCGGTGGAGAAGGTCGGCATCCGCGTCGACGACGCGCCGTTCATGGCGGTCGAAATGCAGAAGGAGGGCGAGGACAACCATCGCGTGCTGAGCTTCCGCACCAATGTCGACGACTGGGTGATTTGCGATGCCGCGCACCGGCTGCGCTTCGAGCAGGCGGCGGACGGCGGGCTGACGCCTTACCTGCATGTCCGCGCCGATCTCTGGGCCAAGGTGACCCGTGCGCTCTACTACGATCTGGTTGACATGGGCGAGGAGCGGATGGTCGATGGCCAGCCGATGTTCGGCGTCGAGTCGGCCGGCGAATTCTTCGCCATGGCCGACGCGGAGCAGGTGAGGGCCGCGCTTTGAACAAGCCTATCCCCGATAGCAAGCCTGAGCGCGAACCCGTCGCGCTGGGAGCTACGGATTTCTTCGCTCGCTCGCGGGCTCGGCTCGGCTTCGACGTGCCGCCCGGCCTCTACGACCCCAACATCATTCCCGCCTCGGGCGATCCCGGCACCGACAAGATGCTGGAGATCATCGCGCGCGAGCAGCCGGTGCGCCCCGCAGCGGTGCTGATCGCCGTGGTCGACCATCCCGAGCCGACCATTTTGCTGACGCAGCGCTCGGCCCATCTCAACGATCACGCCGGCCAGATCGCCTTTCCCGGCGGCAAGATCGACGCGACCGACGCGTCGCCGCTCGATGCCGCGCTGCGCGAGGCCGAGGAGGAGGTCGGTCTGTCCAGGGATTTCGTCGAGCCGATCGGCTATCTCGATCTCTATGGCACCGGCTTCGGCTTCCGCATCCTGCCGACGGTCGCCAAGGTGCGGCCGGGCTTTGCGCTCACCATCAACCATTCCGAGGTTGATGACGCGTTCGAGGTGCCGCTATCTTTCCTGATGAACCCGGTGAACCATCAGTTGCACAGCAAGGAATTCCGCGGCATGGAGCGGTTCTACTACGCGATGCCGTTCGCGGAGCGCTACATCTGGGGTGCGACGGCCGGAATGCTGCGTGTGCTGTATGAGCGGATCTATTCATCATGATCCGGACGGTTCTGACCGAGATCGGAATCTTCCTCATCCCCTTTGCTGTCTATGCGTTGTTCCTGGCCGCTACCCGTTCCGGACTGTTCGCGCGATCGTCCTGGCCGGTCACCATCGTCTCCCGCCTCGCCCTGGTCGCGCTCGCGCTGGTGATCGCGGGCCTGATTGGCCTTGCACAATTCTCCGGCGGCGGACCGGATTCGACCTACGTTCCCGCTCATATCGAGAACGGCAAGTTCGTGCCGGGCACGGAAAGATAGGATCTGGATGATGAGCGCGGAGCCGATCCTTGCCGATGCGCCCTGGCTGACTGCAGGCGGGACCGCGCGCGTCCTGCAATTGCTCGGCGCTGATGGCGAGGAGGCGCGGGTGGTCGGCGGCGCCGTGCGCAACGCGCTGCTCGGCCTCGTGCCCGGCGACATCGACATCGCGACCACGGCGTTGCCGGAGGAGGTGATCCGCCGCGCCAAGGCCGCCGGCATCAAGAGCGTGCCGACCGGCATCGACCACGGCACCATCACGCTGGTCATCGACGGGCATCCTTACGAAGTCACGACGCTGCGCGAGGACACCGAGACCTTCGGCCGCAAGGCCAAGGTCGCGTTCGGCCGCGACTGGGTGAAGGACGCCGAGCGGCGCGATTTCACCATGAACGGCCTGTCGGTCGACGCACGGGGCGTCGTCTACGACCATGTCGGCGGCATCGCGGACGCGAAAGCACGCCGCGTGCGCTTCATCGGCGATCCCGACCAGCGCATCGCCGAGGACTATTTGCGCATCCTGCGCTTCTTCCGCATCCACGCCGCCTTCGGGGTCGGCGAGCCCGACCGCGACGGCTATCTCGCCTGCATCCGGGGACGCGCGGGCCTTGCCAGCCTGTCGGCCGAGCGCGTGCGCATGGAGATGCTGAAGCTGCTGGTGGCAGCTCGCGCCTCCGCGGCCGCATTGGCCATGGCCGACGGCGGACTGCTGCAAACGCTGATCGGCGGCGTCGCCTATACCGGCCCGCTGGAGATGATGATCGCGATCGAGCGCGAGCTTGGCCTCAGCCCCAGCAGCACGCGGCGCCTCGCCGCGCTGACGATCGCCGTGACGGAGGACGCCAAGCGCGTCGCCGTGCGCCTGCGGCTCTCCAATGCCGAAGCCAAGGCGCTGGATTCGATGGGCCATCGCTGGTGGCGGTTTGCCGCCAAGGACGAGGCCCATGCACGGCGGCTGCTCTACCGGCTCGGCCCTGAGCGCTATCACGATCGCGTGTTGCTCGCCTGGGCGCGCGCCGCCGGTGAGGTGCATTCGCCGCGCTGGCGTGCGCTCGCCGAGTTGCCGCAGCGCTGGACTGCGCCGAAATTCCCGCTGCGCGCCGCCGACTTCATCGCGCGCGGCCTCGCGGAAGGACCCGCGCTCGGACATGTGTTGACGCTCGCCGAGGACGCTTGGCTTGCGGCGGATTTTCCCCTAGAGGAAGCCGCGCTCGCTTCCATCGCCGATCAAGCTGCGGCACGCGTCAGCCGCGACGGGAAAACGTGACCATCGTTTCAGGCTTCGCCGACATCTCGATCCTTCAGCTCCTGCTGGTCGCGTTGATGGCGTTGTTTGCTTCGATCATCGGTGGTCTCGCCGGCTACGGCACCGGCGCCTTGATGCCCTTGGTGCTGGTGCCGCTGGTCGGCGCCGAGCCGGTGGTGCCGATCATCGCGATCTCCGCGATGCTGACCAATGCGAGCCGCGCGCTTGCCTATGTCCGCCATGCCGACCGCCGCCGCGCGCTGATCGTGCTCGCCTGTGCGGCGCTGACCACCGCGCTCGGCGCCTACGGCTATACGCGCCTCACCAATGCCGGCGCCGCGCTCGTGATCGGCACCATGCTGATGCTGAGCGTGCCGCTGCGCCGCGTGCTGCGACGGCGTCAGGTCAGGATCGGCGACACCGGCCTTGCCGCCGGCTCGGTCGGTTACGGCGTGCTGGTCGGCGGCACCTCCGGCTCCGGCGTGATCCTGCTCTCGCTCTTGATGGCCGCGGGCCTCGAAGGCGCCGCCGTGATCGCGACCGACGCGATGATCTCGCTCGGCACCGGCCTCATCAAGATCTCGGTGTTCGGTCTCGCCGGCGCCGTCACCGCGCAGGTGCTCGCCTTTGCACTTCTGATCGGCGGCATCGCGATCCCCGGCGCGTTCCTCGCAAAGGCTTTCGTCGAGCGGATGCCGGTGCACATTCATACCGCGATCCTCGACGCTGCGGTCATCACCGGCGGGCTGGTGATGATCTCGGCGGCGGCGAGGCAGCTGATAGGGTAGATGCGGATCGAAGCCTGTCGGGGCGCATAGCCACAAACGCCGCCTTCCGAGTCCAAACTGGAAGTCGCCGCGCTTGGCTGTCACGGCGTCTCATGACCCATCGCCCCCCACAAGCGTCTCCCACCAGGGGCCGCTTGTGACACAAAAGGGGAACAAATCGAGTTGCGAGGCAGAAAGCCTGCTCTCGTTCACCACATTTAAACCTTAAGATTCTACGAAGAGTGGTCACCCCACAGGGCGCAGGACCATGCGAACAGCCTTTGTACAGAAGCCATCCGTGGACTTCGGGCGGTGAAGGTTTGGCAGACCAGCTGCATCGTGCCTGTCATCGCATCCGTGGGATTTTATCTGGCCGCCGGTAACAGACCGGCCGCGACGGTGCCGGATGTCATGCCGGAAGCGACAGCGGGCATGGCGGCGCCTGCGAACATGGTGACGCCTGCCTTGTACGCAGAGGCATCCGCCAGACTTGCGGCAGCGCTTCGGACAGAAAGAGCAGAGCTTGGCTCGGTGACGTCAGCAGGTACCGGGCCGTTGAGCACTGAAGCCGAAATCGTCGATGAAGCCGTCGCGCCAAAATTGGCGTCGTTGGGAGAGGATGTCGTCCAACCGCTGCCGCCAGAGCGCGATGCGTCCAACGATGCTCCGAAAGCGACGTCGGCGCAGGATTTCCGTTATCTGGTCTACTACGTCTGGTCCGAACTGCCGCCCGCCGAGAAACCGGCGGAGATCGTCTTGCGTGCGTTCAAGGATATTCCGGTCGGTACACCGGCCGAAGAGATCAAGCGCGCTTCCGACGCGTTTGGTCTCGATTTCAATTTCATGATGGCGGTTGCCAAGATCGAATCCGGTTTCAACCCCAATCAACGCACCGGGTCGTATATCGGGCTGTTTCAGCTGAGCCAATATGAGTTCGGGAAGTTCGGCTTCGGGCAGATTCGCAGTCCGCGGGACAACGCCGTTGCGGCTGCCTACAAAATCATTACCGAAGGCGTCCAGTTCGCGTGGATCACGCACCGGACGCCGGACATGAGCGATCTTTACCTGATCCATCAGCAGGGCTGGGAAGGCGCCGCTGAGCACATCAGCCGGCCCGCTCGCACCGCCTGGAAATCAATGTGCGCCACCAGCGAAGGCAAGGAGAAGGGTGAAAGGTGGTGCAAACGCGCGATTTGGGGCAATGCACTTCCGGCCTTCAAGCGCACCTGGAAATCGGTGGACAACGTGACGTCAGAGGCGTTCGTCGGCATGTGGCGCGGCCGGGTTGCCGAATTCTACACGAAATATGTGGCGACTGCTGCAGCGGCGGCAAGCCAATAGTTCGGGCAGTATCGTCACCAACCTCGTCCCGCCAATCCTGGGACCCCTGGGCTCCATGAACGCTTCTGACAGTGTCGTCCTGATCGGCTACGCGGTTGGCGGCGGTGTCGAATACGCCTTGGGGGCAGGGTGGTCGATCAAGGGCGAATATCTGCACATGGGCTTCGGAACGAAAAGCTACAACTTGACTGGCTCGCTTCAATCTCCGGCCGGGTTGACGGGCGTCATCGCGACTCACGTCGATATCAAGTCGAGCTTCGACATCGCCCGCATTGGTGTGAACTATCACTTCTAACCAGCAGATCCGAATTGGGGGTGGAATGGGAGGCATCAAGTCTCCCTTTTCGCAAGCGCGCGCCGATTGCGCGCAAGTGTCGAAGCTAACTCGAAGCTGACGTTTTCCGTGCTCGCACTAGCGCTCGCGCCAGGCGCGCATCAGCTGATCGGAGAACGGCTTGACGAGGTACGACATCACGGTGCGCTGACCGGTCTGAATGAAGGCTTCGACCGGCATGCCGGCGATCAGCTTGAGGTCGCCCAGCCGTGCCAGCTCGGCCTCGGGAACGGCGATGCGGGCCACATAGAAGCTTGTCGTGCTCTTCTGGTCGACAGCGACGTCGGCGGACACGTGGCTCACTTCGCCGTTGAGCTGGGGCGTGGTGCGCTGGTTGAAGGCCGAAAAGCGCAACAGCACCGGCTGGCCGACCGACAGACGATCGATCTCGTGCGGGGGAATCCGCACCTCGACGACCAGCGCGTCGTGGGCGGGGACGATGAGCATGATCTGCTCGCCGGGGCTGATCACACCGCCGACGGTGTGCAGCGCCAGCTGATGCACGGTGCCGTCCTGCGGCGCGCGAATATCGATGCGCTTGAGCTGATCCTCGGCGGCGACCCGTTTCTCGACCAGTTCTGAGGTCTTGGCGCGAATCTCGGCGAGATCCTTTCCGACCTCGGTGCGCAGATCCTGATCGATCTGCATGATCTGCAGCGTGGTCTCGGTGATCCGGCCTCTGGCTTCGGCAATGGCGGCGACCAAGGCACCGCGTTCGCCGTGCAGACGCACCGCGTCGCGCTCGAGCGTCGTCAGGCGCGTGATCTGGACCAGATTCTTCCGCCACAGATCGCGCACGCCGAGAAGCTCCTGGTCGATGAAGGTGGTTTCGCGGTCTTTCGCCTGGATCTGCTCGTCGAGCCCGCGGATCTGCTCGCCAAGCTGGCCGATGCGCTCGTTGAGCTGCGCCTTCTTGCCGGCGCGGGCGGCGCGGCGCAGCTCGAACAGTTTGCGCTCGCCGACGATCAAGCGAGCGACATCCGGATCAGCGGCACGCCCGACGAGGTCCACGGGAAAGCCGAGCCAGTCCTGGCCGTCGCGCTCCGCCTCGAGCCGCGCCCGGCGCGCCGTCTGCTCGTCAAGACTCTTTACGACGATCAGGAGATTGGCCCGCGTCACCGTCTCGTCGAGGCGCACGACCACGTCGCCGGCCTTCACCCGCGCCCCCTCGCGGACGTTGAGTTCTCCGACCACGCCGCCGGTCGGGTGCTGCACCTTCTTGGTGTAGCTGTCCACCACCAGCGTGCCGGAGCCGATCACGGCGCCGGCCAATTCCGTGGTCGCCGCCCAGCCGCCAACGCCGCCGGCGAGAACGATGACCCCGACGAGGCCGGCGCAAAGATGCCGGCGGATCGAGCGCGGAACCACGTTGATCGGCTCGCGGGTCATGGACCAGCTCCCTCGGTCACGACCTTGAGCGGCACCGGCCCCGCTCGCGGCTGCACCATCTTGGTCAGAAGCGCGTCCTTGGGTCCGGACGCCTGCACGCGCCCCTCGGCCATCACGATCAACTGGTCCACGGCCGCGAGCGCGCTGGTGCGATGCGCGACGACGATGACGATGCCGCCCCGCGCGCGCACGCCGTGAATGGCATGCGTCAGAGCCTGGTCGCCCTCGGCGTCGAGATTGGAGTTGGGCTCGTCCAGCACCACCAGGAAGGGATCGCGGTAGAGCGCGCGGGCGAGCGCGATGCGCTGCCGCTGCCCGGCAGAGAGCGCCGCGCCGCCTTCGCCGATCGGGGTGTCGTAGCCCTTCGGCAATCGCAGCAGCATCTCGTGCACGCCCGCCGCCCGCGCGGCGGCGATCATCGCCTCCGCGTCGGGGGTCGGTTCGAAGCGGTTGATGTTCTGCGCCACCGTGCCGGCGAACAGCTCGACGTCCTGCGGCAGATAGCCGATGTGGCGGCCGAGCGCCTCGGAGCTCCATTGGTCGAGCGCGGCGCCGTCCAGCCGCACCTTGCCGCGCGCCGACACCCACACGCCGACGATGGCGCGCACCAGCGACGACTTGCCCGATGCGCTCGGACCGACGATGCCGAGCCCCTGTCCCGGGGTCAGTGCGAAGGACGCTTCCTGGACCACGAGGGTCTGTTCGCCCGGCGGCACCACGGAGACGGCCTCGACGGCGAGCGCTTTGCACGGCGGCGGCAACGGCGTCTTCTCCTCCTCGGCCGGGAGTTGCGCCCAGTACTGCTGCAGGCGTTTCCAGCTCTGCCGGGCCGCAGTCATGCTCTTCCAATGGGCGAGGGCGAGCTCGACCGGCGCGAGCGCGCGCGACGCGAGGATCGAGCCGGCAATGATGATTCCGGCGGTCGCCTCCTGGATGATGACGAGATAGCCGCCGACGCCGAGCACCGCCGATTGCAGCACCATGCGGAGCACCTTGGAAACGGAGCCAAAACCGCCGGTGATATCGGCGGCACTGCGCTGGGTGGCCATGTAGCTGTCGTTGGCCTCCGCCCAGCGCGCAGCGAGGCGCCCGCGCATGCCCATGGCCTGCAAGACCTCGGCGTTCCGGCGGCTGGCCTCGGCGAGCGCATTGCGCTGCGCGATCTGGCCGGCGACTTCCTTCATGCGCGCACGCGTCAGCCGGTTGGTCAGAAGGGTCAGGGACACGAGCACCAGCGAGCCGATCGTCGCCGTGAGCCCGATCAGCGGATGAAACAGGAAGCAGATGGTGAGGTAGAACGGAATCCACGGCAGGTCGAACAGCGCGGTGGGGCCGAGCCCGGAGAGATAGCTGCGCACCTGGTCGAGGTCGCGCACCGGCTGCAGCCCGTCGCCGCTCGCGCGCGCACGCAGCGGCCAGCGCGCGACGATGTCGTAGGCGCGCGCCGAAAATGCGCGGTCGAGCCACTCGCCGATGCGGACGAGGATGCGTCCGCGCAGAATGTCGAGGAATGCCTGGAACACGTAGAGGGCGCCGACCAGCGCGGCGAGGCCGATCAGCGTCGGCACGCTGTGGCTCGGCACCACGCGGTCGTAGACCTCGAGCATGAAGAACGAGCCCGTCAGGTACAGCACGTTCAACATGGCCGTGATCAGGCCGAGCCCGACCAGCACGCCGCGGCAGGCCTGAAGCGGCGACGACAGATGATGCGCTTGCGATGACTGGTTGAAGTCAGGTTCCTGGAATTTCATGCAGCATGACCAGCCCGGTGGAGGGTGCCGGCTGTGCGCCGAAGGGGCGGACAGCCGGCGCGTGCGGTTCAGACGTTGATGACGCCGTCGTGGTTTCCGTCGATCTTGACGGAGAACGTGCTGGAAGCCGTATCCCCGTCGGCATCGGCGATCTGGACGGTGAAGTCGAGCTTCTCGTCGGGCGCCGGCTGCGACTGGATCAGGCTGAACCCGCCGATATCGAAGGTGTTGTTGTCGTTGCCGACAACGGTGTCATGGGCGCTGATGTTTTCGATCAGGACCCGGTCGTGGGTCGTTGCACCCGTCGACCACGACACCTTGTCGCCGGTGCTCAGCCCGGTGATGATCAAGTTGCCGTCGGCATCGATCGTGGCGACCGGAGTAAATTGCGAGCTGCCCGTCTTGACGACGAAGTCGGTGACCGAAGCCGACGTGATATTGACGTGCGTGTCGTTGGTGAGCCCGTCGACGAACCCCGTCCCCGGCTCGTAGGTGGTGTTGAAGGCCGTAATCTTGACGGTGACGGGACCGACGCCCGGGTTGGTCTGGTTGACGGTGAAGGACGCGCCCGTGGCATTGAAGACGTTCTGGAAGTCGATGTTGGCTTCGACGTCGGCCTCGTTCTGGTCCAGATTCGGCACGAGGAAGTTCGTGTTCGTGCCCGTCACGTAGGTGATGTAGGCGCCTTCAGTGGGATAGTTGGCGTTGTCATTGAGCTGGTTGCCGTTGACACCGAACGAGGTGGTGCTGCCGGCCTGGCTGATATTGAGCACGTCCTTGGTCGTGATATTTCCGCCCTGGGACTGGTTCAGCGGATTCTCCCCAACCACCACGATCTGGGTCGAGGCCGGATCGCCGAAGGTCATGAAGAGGTTGCTGCCGGAGGGCGCCCCGGCGAAGCTGAAGCTGATCTCCGCAGGCGGAGGATTCTGCAGGACATCGAAGGTGTAGTTGCCGCCGGACAGGGTCAGCTTGAAGAAATCGATGTCGCCCGCGTCGTGTGTGCTGTTGCCATTTACGTCCTTGTAGTAGGTGGCGACGGTATTGCTGTTCGTGAGATCCCGGAGCAGCGTCATCTGCGAGACCGTGCCATCCAGGATCGTCAGGCTCGCCGGCGAGCTGGTGAGGCTGTAGGTCGCCGGGTCATCCGCGCCGACCACTCCGTTGAGCGTCTTGGTCACGGTAGAGAGAGCAGAGAAGTCCACCTGGCCATCGGCGATGGGCCCGATGGTCGGCCCGTCGTCCTGGAACTGCACGGCATCGCCGATGCCGGTCGAGCTCGTCGCGGTGTCGCCGTCGCCGTCGGTGACCGTCACCACCGCCAGCAGCGCAGCGTCGGTGATGTTGATCGACTCATCGTAGCTGGCACCTCCTGTGGGGTGTTTCAGCGAGGCGTATTGCGCCACACTGACGACACCGCTCGTGCTGTTGATCGCCACCGCGAAGGCCGCGGCCCCGGCGGCACTGCCGATGCGGCCGACCACCAGGTCGCCTTCCTTGAACAGGAAGATGCTGGTGCCGTCGGTGGTGTCGAGGCCGGAGTCCGCCCCTGCGGCGGACACTGCCAGCGAGAAGGCGATCGTTCCGCCCTCCTGGTCCGCGCCAAGCGAGCTTCCGGTCGAGCTCACGACGGGGGTCGCGTCCTGCGCGAAGCCAGCCGTCAGATCGGTGCTGACATTGCTGACGCCGGTGAACAATGCCGCCACCGTGGCGTCGGTGGTGTCATCGGCATCTGCCTGAACATTCGCGGTCTCGTCATGCGCCACCGTCGCGGCGCCCTGGACGATCGCTGCCGTCGGGCCGTCGTCCTGGAACTGCACGGCATCGCCGATGCCGGTCGAGCTCGTCGCGGTGTCGCCGTCACCATCGGTGACCGTCACCACCGCCAGCAGCGCGCCGTCGGTGATGTTGATCGCCTCATCGTGGCTGGCGCCGCCGGTCGGATGCTTCAGCGAGGCATATTGCGCCACGCTGACGACCCCGCTCGAGCTGTTGATCGCCACCGCGAAGGCCGCGGCCCCGGCGGCACTGCCGATGCGGCCGACCACCAGGTCGCCTTCCTTGAACAGGAAGATGTTCGTGCCGTTGGTGGTGTCGAGGCCGGAGTCCACGCCTGCGGCGGACACCGCCAGCGAGAACGCGATCGTCCCGCCCTCCTGGTCCGCACCAAACGCGCTTCCGGTCGAGCTCACGACAGCGGACGCATCCCGCGCGAAGCCGGCCGGGCTCAGGTCGGTGCTGGCATTGCTGACGCCGGCGAACAGCGCCGACACCGTGGCGTCGGTGGTGTCATCGGCATCGTTCTGATTGCCCGCGGTCTCATCATGCGCCACCGTCGGTGCGCCCTGCGCGATCCCCGCCGTCGGGCCGTCGTCCTGGAACTGCACGGCATCGCCGATGCCGGTCGAGCTCGTCGCGGTGTCGCCGTCACCATCGGTGACCGTCACCACCGCCAGCAGCGCAGCGTCGGTGATGTTGATCGACTCATCGTGGCTGGCACCTCCTGTGGGGTGTTTCAGCGAGGCGTATTGCGCCACACTGACGACGCCGCTCGAACTGTTGATGGCCACCGCGAAGGCCGCCTGGCCGGATTGAGTGCCGATGCGGCCGACCACCAGGTCGCCTTCCTTGAACAGCAGGACGTTCGTGCCATTGGTCGTATCGAGGCCGGAGTCCACGCCTGCGGCGGACACCGCCAGCGAGAACGCGATCGTTCCGCCCTCCTGGTCCGCGCCGAACGAGCTTCCGGTCGAACTCACGACGGGGGTTGTGTCCTGCGCATAACCGGTGGGGCTCAGGTCGGTGCTGACATTGCTGACGCCCGCGAACAACGACACCACCCCGGCCGCGGTCGTGTCGTCGGCATCGGCCTGGACACCCGCGGTCTCGTCATGCGCCACCGCCGCGGCGCCCTGGACGATCGCTGCCGTCGGGCCGTCGTCCTGGAACTGCACGGCATCGCCGATGCCGGTCGAGCTCGTCGCGGTGTCGCCGTCGCCGTCGGTGACCGTCACCACCGCCAGCAGCGCGCCGTCGGTGATCGACACTGATTCATCGTGGCTGGCGCCGCCGGTCGGATGCTTCAGCGAGGCGTATTGCGCGACGCTGACGACCCCGGTCGAGCTGTTGATCGCCACCGCGAAGGCCGCGGCGCCGTTGGAACCGCCGATGCGGCCGACCACGAGGTCGCCTTCCTTGAACAGGAAGATGTTGGCGCCGTTCGTCGTATCGAGGCCGGAGTCCACGCCTGCGGCGGACACCGCCAGCGAGAACGCGATCGTCCCGCCCTCCTGGTCCGCGCCAAGCGAGCTTCCGGTCGAGCTCACGACAGGGGTCGCGTCCTGCGCATAACCGCTCGGGCTGAGGTCACCGCTGACATTGGTTACGCCCGCGAACAGCGCCGCCACCGCGGCGTCGGTGCTGTCGTCGGCATCGTTCTGATTGCCCGCGGTCTCGTCATGCGCCACCGCCGCGGCGCCCTGGACGATCGCTGCCGTCGGGCCGTCGTCCTGGAACTGCACGGCATCGCCGATGCCGGTCGAGCTCGTCGCCTGATCGCCGTCACCATCGGTGACCGTCACCACCGCCAGCAGCGCACTGTCGGTGATGTTGATCGCCTCATCGTGGCTGGCGCCGCCGGTCGGGTGCTTCAGCGAGGCGTATTGCGCCACGCTGACGACGCCGGTCGAGCTATTGATCGCCACCGCGAAGGCCGCGGCCCCGGCGGCACCGCCGATGCGGCCGACCACCAGGGCGCCTTCCTTGAACAGGAAGATGCTGGTGCCGTCGGTGGTGTCGAGGCCGGAATCCACGCCTGCGGCGGACACCGCCAGCGAGAACGCCGTCGTCCCGCCCACGGAGTCGGTACCGAACGAGCTTCCGGTCGCGCTCACGACAGCGGTCGCATCCCGCGCGAAGCCGGCCGGGCTCAGATCGGTGCTGACATTGCTGACGCCTGCGAACAGCGCCGCCACCGTGGCATCGGTGGTGTCATCGGCATCTCCCTGGATACCCGCGGTCTCGTCATGCGCCACCGTCGGCGCGCCCTGCACGATCCCCGCCGACGGCCCGTCATCCTCGAAGTGGACGGCCGTGCCGACCACGGCGCTCGCGGCGTTGGCGCTGCTGAGGCTGAAGCCGCCGATGTCGAAGGTGTTGTTGTCGTTGCCGGCAATGCCGTCGGTGGCGCTGATGTTCTCGATCAGGACGCGGTCATGGGTCCCGCTCGTCGTCCACTGCACCTTGTCGCCGCTGCTAAGGCCGGTGATGATCAAGTCACCGTTGGCGTCGATCGAGGCGGCCGGAGTAAACTGCGTCTTGCCTGACTTGACGACGAAGTCGGTGAGCGAGAATGATGTGATACTGACGTGCGTGTCGTTGGTGAGCCCGTCGACGAAATTCACTCCCGTCTCCAGGGCGGTGTTGAAGGCCGAGATCTTGACCGTGACGGGTCCGACGCCCGGGTTCGTCTGGTTGACGGTGAAGGACGCGCTGGTCGCATTGAAGACGTTCTGGAAATCGATGTTGGCTTCGACATCGGCCTCGTTCTGGTCCAGATTGGGCACGAGGAAGTTCGTGTTCGCGCCTGTGACAAAGGTGATGTACGCACCTTCACCGGGGTTGATCTGGTTGCCGTTGACGCCGAACGAGGTGGTGCTGCCGGCCTGGCTGATATTGAGCACGTCCTTGGTCGAGATGTTTCCGCCCTGGGATTGATTGAGCGGGTCCTTGCCTATCACCACGATCTGGGTGGAGTTCGGATCGCCGAAGGTCATGAAGAGGTTGCTGCCCGACGGCGCACCGGCGAAGCTGAAATTGATGACCTCGCTGACCGCGACCTTGAGGTTGGTGCCCAGGTCGATGGAATCATCGGGGTTGCTGGCATTGGGATGCTGCAGCGCCTCGTACTGGACGCTCCAGAGCTTGCCGCCGCTCACCGGGCTCCCGGTCTCCTCGAGATAGACCGCGAAGACGATGACGCCGGCCGCGGTCTTTCCGAGCACGATGTTGTCGTTCGCGGTGTCCGTGAACAGAAATACCTCCTCGCCGTCATTGGTGAAGAGGCCGCTCGTGTCACCGTCCAGCGCGCCGCCATTCGCATCGGTGAAGGCGATGTTGCCGACCGACCCCGTGACGCCGCTGATGGTGATGACGTTGCCGCTGCTGACCGCGTGGTTGATCTCCGTGGCCGGAGCGCTCAGTGCCGCCAGCCGAGTTGAAAATGCGGTCGGGAGGGTGGTGTTGGTATCGTCATTCTGCAGGCCGGGGGTTTCGTCGAGGGTGACGATCGTGCCGGTAGGAGTGACTGTAAGTGCCATGATATCCATCCTCCAGAATGATTATGGGTGAGCTATGCACTCCAGAAATTCCACACGCCGGCTCGTCGGCGGTCCACTGCGTTTGCCACGAGGAGCCGTCGGTTCTTCGAAAACGATAAGCTGAATGGGGCGTAGCGAAGCTCGCGCCTACATCGCGTTCGCCCTTTCTGCCCTGCTTGAGGCGCCCGTCGGAGAGAGAGGTACCGGCAAGAAAATGATCAAACGCTTTTGCATGCTATGCTCCTCGATCTGCTGCAAACTGCTGCGGACGACTCGTGGAGAAGCAACCGAAACATTGTCGCTGAAATCGCGACACCTGCACTACGCTGCGGCTGAGCGTAGTGCTCACGAAAGAAATGCGAGCAACCTACGAATTAAGTTCCCTAGTAGATGGGCGGGAAAGTTCCCGGTAAATGGGCGAAGAGGTAGTACTACCTTTGGCGTGGCCGCATTGCCGTACCATCGGCTCTTCGCTGTGCAGGATGCATCTGCCCCCCGATACAACCGGCAACGCGCGAGACGAATTCGACAGATAACTAGACCTGTGATGCGCGGTAGGAGTGAGGTTTCTGCTTGGCAGCCAACAATGTGACGAGGTTCATCATGGCGGATATCGTCTGTCCAGCCGGCATGTCTGACCTGGACGCTAGGTGGCGCCGATTGGGGAAAGCGCGATGATCCGTCGTGCCCACGCGTCAGATATCTCTCGGGTGGCTGCTCTCTATCACGCGGTTTGGCACGAGACCCAAGCTCCCTTCATGCCCCACGCAGAAATTATCCGTCGATCCATGGAATTCTTCATGGAAAGGATGACGGCGCTCTTGCATTCGACCTTGGTAACCGAATTGAACGAAGAGGTTGTGGCGCTTTCGGCGTGGAGAGGCCAGCTTTTGGGCCAACTTTTTGTAGCGATGCCACATCGAGGGACGCGCGTCGCGTCAAGTCTGCTGACAGCCTCTGAAATCGAGATGGCCAAGGGAGGCATTGCCGAGGCAGAACTGCACTGTGTCGTTGGCAATGAACGTGCGCGCCGTTTCTACGAGCGCATGGGCTGGCATCACAAAGCGAAGATAATGGAGCAGGTTGCCGGTGAGCAGGGGCAAGTCGATGTCCCGTTCTGGTGTATGACCAAGGTTCTCACCATTTAGCACACGTCCATCGACACTTCCGCTCATCGCAGTGCTCTCGACCGCACCTTGCGACCCTTAGCTGACTCGCGCAGGCTTCCACAGGATCAGCCTGCCATACTTTTGCGGCCCGTGATGAAGCTTGGCCTCCGCACACGCGGTTCTGAGACCAGTGCCCTCCGGCTCCCACCGCCGACCCAGAAAGGATTGAGTGATGACGCACGCGATTTACACAAGGCTGGCATCTTCATTGAATGGCCTTGCAACTGCGGCGTTTCTCACGCTGGTCGGATCGACGCTGGCTCTTGCCCAGGATGCGGTCGTCGCAACGCTTCCTCAGGACATTCATTTCGAGGGACATGCCGGAGCGGTGGGGCTCGCGACCCTGTATGGCGACCCGAAGAAGGCGGGAGTGTTTTTGGAACGGGTGAAGATCCCGGCTGGCTACAAGATCATGCCGCATTGGCATGGTGAGACACGAATGGCCGTCGTTCTGTCCGGCACCTTGTACTATGCGAACGGCGATCAGTGGGATGAGAGCAAATTTAGGGCATACCCGCCCGGCTCGTTCCTGATTGAACCAGCGAAAATCTCTCATTTCGCGATGGCAAAGGACGGCGAGGTCGTTCTTCAAGCGACGAGTGTCGGTCCGAGCAGCACGGTCAGGATTGAACAAGCGAAGAAGTAGGTCTGCGGTGGCGCACGTCTCAGCCTGAATGTTCGCTTCCGGCCGATCTGCGAAGTCGCAGCATGGGTCATTGTGGTCCGCTTGGCAGGGCGGAGCGGACTTGCTCCGTCTGAGGTCTCCGCGTTTCCTCCAACGGCCGCGGCGGAGCAGCTCGTCGCGTAGATGATCCCGGCGCAATCGGCATTCGCGCCGGGACTGTGAATCGAACGCCATACCCATAGCGTCGGCTTGCGAGCCCAAACCGGAAGTCGCCCGGCATGGCCGTCATCGACGGCTTGTGACGCTCAGCAGAAGTCGCTACTGGGCACACGCGCAGTCCGGCGTCGCTGCTGTTGATCTAAGTCAATGATCACCCATCCTTTGGCTTCACACCACTACGGTCGTCCTCTCCCTCCCGATCCTGCAGAAGGCCTCCTGAAGGTTCGGCGACCAAAGTGAGAGATTGCTCATGATAACGATCCCAGAACTGACGTCCCAGGCGCTCGGTGCGTTCCTGATCTCGGAGACAAGCGGTCGCTTCGGCTCGTCCCACGCCAACTTGCCGGAATTGCTCCCCTATGCAGCAAAGCTGGCCCTGGAATGTATTGGTAACAGCGATGCACTCTACCACAACGTCGAGCACACCTTGTTGGTCACGCTGGTGGGGCACGACATCCTGATCGGGCGCTCCCTTCTTAGGCCAACGACGGCTAGCGACTATGCTCACTTCATCCTGGCGTGCCTGCTTCACGACATTGGCTACGTTCGGGGAATAGTTCACGGAGACGAGGACGGTACCTATGTGGTTGATGGTACCGGCCGAACGGTTAAGTTACCGATCGGCTCCTCCGATGCAGCGCTTGCGCCCTATCATGTCGACCGCTCAAAATTATTCGCCGTGGAGCGTCTTGACGCAGTTGACGAAATTGACGCCGCTCGCGTTGCCCAAGCCATCGAATACACTCGTTTTCCTTATGCAGAGGCATCAGCGAACGAACTCAAGGATGATCTTGATGAAGAGGAAGGTTTGTTGCTTCGCGCCGCCGACCTGATCGGACAGCTCGGCGATCCGAACTACATGAGGAAATCAAATGCGCTGTTCTACGAGTTCGAGGAGATAGGACTCAACAAATCGCTCGGATACGCCACGCCCGCGGACGTGGTGTACAAATATCCTCAGTTCTACTGGACCAAGGTCGCACCGCACATCCAAACTGCCATTCGCTATTTGAATGTAACCTCGAGCGGAAGACAATGGATCAGCAGTCTCTATGGCAATGTCCTTCGCGCTGAGCGAGAGGTCGGACTTTCTGGTCCGGAGCTATAGGCGTTCCAATACTGTGATTTCGGGTTGATCCCGATCAATTCTCCGACGCTCAGAACTGACGATAGCTGACATGGCCGGTGGCTCCGTCCCGATGGAATCGGAACGGAGACACTCCTTCTTCGAGCGAACCGGAATGCACGTCGCTCGAAAATGCTTTCGCGCTAGCGCTTCGATCGCTTGAGCTCGGCGACCTGAAACTTGTTGCCGGCGGAGAGGCTGCTGCAGACCCAGTAGGCTCTGTTCCGATAGTCGCCCAGGAACACCCTGGTCTCGACGCAATCCACGTAGCTCTTGTGAGTGATGGTGTCCGTGCAGGTCGGCGAGAAAGGTGCATTGGCTTGTCCGCCGCCCGACTCGCTGCACCCGACCCAGGGATCCTTGCCGTGTCTGAAGCTTGTTTGACAGCCACCGTTGCAACTGCTGGCGACTTTCTCCAGCGCGGCAAGCCTCGCCAATGGTGAACCCGGCGCCGGCGCTGGCGTTCGGCCGGTTGACGGTTCACCGGTTGCCGATCGGATGCGGCGGGTTGACGAGGTCGAGCGAGATGCCCCGGTGTTGACCGCCTGTTTCGGCCTTGCCGCCTGCTTCGGCGCTTCGACCGTGACGGAGGGGACCTGGGTGGCGGGGCTTGTGGCCGTTTGCGACACGGCCGGGCCGCACAGCAAGACCATTGACAAGAAAGCGAAGGCTGAAGGCGCGACAAATCCTGGCGACAATCTCATGATATGTCCTTTCGCGGACGGACAATCCGTCCCAATCAGGCACGCCGCAAAATGCTAGCCGAAACTTCCGAACCTGACTACCGGGGGTTGAAACGATTTCTGCGGATGACTGCCATGCACATGGTGACGGAGGAGAATGCGAACTACACGCTCCAGGCGGCTGCCATGTCAGCTCCATGTCAGCTCCTGGCCCCTCCGCGACATCCACCGATGTCCGCTATCGCGCCGTGATCGGCCGAGAAGCGGACAGCGGGAGCGCCGGAGCGGAACGCTCCGATCCGACGAGGATGCGGTTTTAGTGGTGTCTACTCCTCGTCGTCGTCCTCGTCTTCGTCGTCTTCATCCTCGTCCTCTTCCACCTGCACCAGCGCGGCCAGCGGCAGCGTCTCGCGGAAGAGATCGCCTTCCATGCCCATCCAGAGGCAGAGCGCCTCGTCCGCCTTCACCTCCGCAACCGTCAGCGGCTGGCCGCCGGATTTCAGCATCACGACATCGCCGGCTTTCAAGTCCATGGATTGTCCTTTCGGGTTGATCGACCCGGCGGAGGCTAGCAGGCGGTCATGACACGGGGAAAACGGCGGAGCGGGGCGATGGCTTGCGTCGGCCTATGCGCGAACCGCGCGAATGCGGGGAGACGGCTCACGCGGGAAACGTCTTCACCGGACGCATCCCCGACGATGGCATTATGCCCCTGTTTTGCCCGACGGGTCAAACGCGTTTCGTAAAATCCGTAAGCTTTTGATTCTGCAGCAGCCGGCTACTGTGCATGGGGTTGTTTTCGCAATTTTTGTTTGCGCCCCGTTACGGCTGGTCCGGCACCAGTTCGGTCAGCGAGCGGATGATGCGGTCGGGCTTGACGGTCGAGCCCTCGGGCAGGCCCTCGCCGTGCACGTCCATCCAGATCGCATAGATGCCGAGGCGCTGCGGCGTCACGACCTCCCATTCCAGATTGTCGCCGATCATCCAGGTGTCCTTGGCGGTGACGCCGAGCGCGTCCATCGCGTGCAGATAGGCGCGCTCCTCGGGCTTGCCGAAGCCGTGCTCGCCCTCGATCTGGATGTGGTGAAAGCGGTGTGCCAACTCGAACCGCTCGACCTTGGCGCGCTGCATGTCGGCGGCGCCGTTGGTCACCAGCGCGAGCTTGATGCCGAGCGCCTTCAGCCTGTCGATCGCCTCATGCGCGCCGGGGAAGACGAACATCTCCTCCTCGCGATAGGCGGTGAAGCGGTCGGCGAGGCGGATGGCGAGATCGTCGGGAAGGGCGCGATGGCCGGCCGCCGCAAGCGCGGCAAAGCCGCCCTTGACCGTCAGGTGCCGCGCCTCGGCGAGCTTCATCCGCCAGGCGGCTTCCGCATTCGCCCAGAAGTTTCGCGCGAAGGCCAGCACGGCGGTCGCGACCTGCGCCGGCGGCAGCGGCGCAAGCTCCTCGGCGAACTCGTTCGCGATCGTGTTCCAGGCGATCTCGGGCCGGCCATAGGCCGACAGGATGGTGTCGTCCATGTCGATCAGCATGGCGCGCGGCAGCGGTCTCACAGCGCTCATGGCCACTTCACCTCCGGCGGCAGCGACGACAGGATCGAGTCCACATTGCCGCCGGTCTTGAGCCCGAAGATGGTGCCGCGGTCGTAGAGCAGGTTGAACTCGACATAGCGGCCGCGCCGGATCAATTGCTCCTCGCGGTCCGCAGCGGTCCAGGCGCTCGCGAAATTGCGCCTGACGATGTCAGGATAGATCTTCAGGAAGGCGCGGCCGACATCCTGGGTGAAGGCGAGGTCGGCGTCCCAGTCGCCGCTGTCGTGCCAGTCGTAGAAGATGCCGCCGATGCCGCGCGCCTCTTTCCGGTGCGGCAGGTAGAAATATTCGTCGCACCATGTCTTGTACTTGTCGTAGTCGGCAACGCCGTTCGGCTGGTCGCAGGCTTCCTTCATCGCAGCGTGGAAGGCGATGCTGTCCGCATCCTCCTGCGTGCGCCGGCGCTCCAGCACCGGCGTCAGGTCCGCGCCCCCGCCGAACCAGGCTTTTGTCGTCACGACGAAGCGTGTGTTCATGTGCACGGCGGGGACGTGCGGATTGCGCATATGCGCGATCAGCGAGATGCCGGAGGCCCAGAATTTTGGATCCTCTGCGGCGCCGGGGATCTGCGCGCGAAACTCGGGCGCGAATTCGCCGTGCACGGTCGAGCAGTGCACGCCGACCTTCTCGAACAGCCGGCCTGACATCATCGACATCACGCCGCCGCCGCCGGCCGCGCCGGTGTGGTCGGTGCGGTGCCAGGGCGTGCGTTCGAAGCGGCCGGCCTCGCCGGGATAGAGGCTTCGCGGCGCATCATCCTCGAGGTGCTCGAAGCTCGCGCAGATGTCGTCGCGCAAGCGCTCGAACCAGGCGCGGGCGCGGCTCTTGCGGTCTTCGATCGTTGAGGCGTCCATATCCAAATCCCAAACCGGCTCTCGTAGGGTGAGCAAAGGCGCCCCTGCGCCGTGCCCACCACCCTTCATCGTCGCGCTCGATGGTGGGCACGCTGCGCTTTGCCCACCCTACGAGACCGCGATCGTAACTACTCTTGCGGACCGTAATAGGTGCAGCTCTCGTTGCAACTGTCGCGGTGGATGCTGACGCGGGTCAGCTTGCCGATATGCTGTAGCCGCTCCCAGACGAAGCGCGAGAGGTTTTCCAGCGTCGGCTTGCCCAGCGCTTCGATCTTGTTGAGGTACTTGTGGTCGAGCGTGAGCCGGACATCCTCGATGGCGCGCTGGAGCAGGCCGAGATCGACCACCATACCGGTGTCGGGGTCGGGCGTGCCGCGCACGGTCACCTCGGCGCGGAAGGAGTGGCCGTGGATCTCTTCGCTCGCTGCGCCAAAGGTCGTTCCCGACAGCGAATGCGCCGCCTCGAAGCGGAACGATTTCGTCAATTCCCACATCTGTTCGAAAACCAATCCTATCTGATGCCGAGCGATTTATGCGTCTGCACGCTGAGCCGCCATTGCGGATGCTGCAGGCAGTAGTCGATCGCCCGTGCGGTGTTCTCGGCGACCTCGGGCCCGTCCATCGGCTGCAGCGAGAAGCGCTCGAAGGCGAGGCCTTCGAAAGTCTCGGGAGCGGCGAGGGCCTGCGGATAGACCAGCTTCAACTCGTGGCCGCGGCGCAGCACGAGCTCGCTGCCGCCCTTGGGGCTGACGCAGATCCAGTCGAGTCCTTCGGGCGCCTCGATCGTGCCGTTGGTCTCGACGCCGATCTCGAAACCTCGCGCATGGAGCGCCGCGATCAGGGCGTCGTCGACCTGGAGCAGCGGCTCGCCGCCCGTCAGCACCACATAGCGGTTGGCCGCTGAGGCCGTCCATTGTGCGGCGATGGTGTCGGCGAGGTCCGCGGCCGAGGCATAGCGGCCGCCCAGCGTGCCGTCGGTGCCGACGAAATCCGTGTCGCAGAACTTGCAGGTCGCATCCATGCGGTCGGCCTCGCGGCCGCTCCAGAGGTTGCAGCCGGCAAAGCGGCAGAACACCGACGCGCGCCCGGCATGGGCGCCTTCGCCTTGCAGGGTCAGGAAGATCTCCTTGACCGCGTAACTCAATTGTCTCTCCTCAATCCTGTGGACCGCTGGGGTTCCGGGTCTGCCGCAGCGCTTCGCCTGCGGCCATCGCCGCGCTCATGGCGACATTGAGCGATCGCAGCCCTGCCGCGATCGGGATCACCAGCCGCGCATCGGCGGCCTCGACCACCGCGTCGGTGACGCCGGCGCTCTCGCGTCCGAATAGCAGGATGTCCGACGTCTGGTAATGAAAATCGCGGTAGTCGGTGGCGGCCTTGGTGGTGAACAGCAGCAGGCGGTAGCCCTGGCCTGCGCGCCAGTCCTCGAATTTCGCCCAGGAGTCGTGCCTGACGATACTGACATGGTCGAGGTAATCCATTCCCGCCCGGCGGAAATGCCGGTCGGAGACCGGGAACCCCGCGGGTTCGATGATATGGGCGGCCATCCCCAGGCAGGCGCAGAGCCTGAGAATCGTGCCGGTGTTCTGGGGGATGTCGGGTTGGAAAAGCGCTATCTGCATGGGCGGCGGCGGGTTGGTTGCGGGCGGGAAATGTCTCAATAAAACATCGCCTGCCCGGGAATTCGTGCATTGCACGCTTCCCCGCCGTTAGCGGGCTTGCGCTCGCCCGGCAAGGGTGCCAATAGAACGATTCTGGACTGCTGTTTTCGCCCTGTTTTGGTGGGGACAAGCGAAGTTCTGCCGCCGCGGGGGGCCGCGGGCGCCGGCAGCACTGTTCTGGGGACCTTTGGGGGGCTCCTGGAACGGTTCCACCGGCAGCATAAGAAGAAAGGGTTGGAATCGTGACGACAGCGTCTTCGGCGGACCATCCGACACGCCGTGATTTCTTATTCGTTGCAACGGGGGCAGCTGCAGCAGTAGGGGGCGCGGCCGCGCTCTGGCCCTTCATCTCTCAAATGAATCCTGATGCCTCGACCATCGCCGCCGGTGCGCCGATCGAGGTCGATCTCAGCCCGATCGCCGAGGGCCAGGACATCAAGGTGTTCTGGCGCGGCAAGCCGATCTACATCAGCCACCGCACCAAGAAGCAGATCGACGAGGCACGCGCCGTCAACGTGGCGAGCCTGCCCGATCCGCAGTCCGACGAGGCCCGGGTCAAGTCCGGCCACGAGCAGTGGCTGGTCGTGATCGGCATCTGCACCCATCTCGGATGTATCCCGATCGCTCATGAAGGCAACTACGACGGGTTCTTCTGCCCCTGCCATGGTTCGCAATACGACTCGTCCGGCCGCATCCGCCAGGGGCCCGCGCCCGCGAACCTGCCGGTGCCGCCGTACCAGTTCGTTTCCGACACCAAAATCCAGATCGGCTGAGCTTCGGGCCTTCGTCCGAAGCTTCGCGCCGTCTCGTCGTAGTTATTTCCTCAGGATCGCATCATGAGCGGACCATCCGACTACCAGCCGAGCAATCCGGCCCTGCAATGGATCGAGCGGCGTCTGCCGATCTTTGGTCTCATCCATTCCTCCTTCGTCGCTTATCCCACCCCGCGCAACCTGAACTATTGGTGGACCTTCGGCGCCATCCTCTCCTTCATGCTGGGGATGCAGATCCTGACCGGCGTGATCCTGGCGATGCACTACACGCCGAATGCCGATCTCGCCTTCAAGTCGGTCGAGTTGATCGTCCGTGACGTGAACTACGGCTGGCTGCTGCGCAACATGCACGCGGTCGGCGCCTCGATGTTCTTCGTCGCCGTCTACGTCCACATGTTCCGCGGCCTTTATTACGGGTCGTACAAGGAGCCGCGCGAGGTGCTGTGGATCCTCGGCGTCATCATCTACCTCCTGATGATGGCCACCGGCTTCATGGGCTACGTGCTTCCCTGGGGCCAGATGAGCTTCTGGGGCGCCACCGTCATCACCAACCTGTTCTCCGCCATTCCCTATGTCGGCGAGAGCATCGTGACGCTGCTGTGGGGCGGCTATTCGGTCGGCAACCCGACGCTGAACCGCTTCTTCTCGCTGCACTATCTCTTGCCGTTCGTGATCGCGGGCGTCGTTGTGCTGCATGTCTGGGCGCTGCACGTGGCTGGCCAGAACAATCCTGACGGCGTCGAGCCGAAGACGGAAAAGGACACGGTGCCGTTCACGCCGCACGCGACCATCAAGGACATGTTCGGCGTCGCCTGCTTCATGCTGCTCTACGCCTGGTTCATCTTCTACATGCCGAACTATCTCGGCGACGCCGACAACTACATCCCGGCGAACCCGGGCGTGACGCCGCCGCACATCGTGCCGGAATGGTATTACCTGCCGTTCTACGCGATCCTGCGCTCGATCCCGAACAAGCTCGCCGGTGTCATCGCGATGTTCGGGGCGATCATCATCCTGTGCTTCCTGCCCTGGCTCGATGCCGCCAAGACCAGGTCGTCGAAGTACCGCCCGCTGGCCAAGCAGTTCTTCTGGATCTTCGTCGTGGTCTGCATCCTGCTCGGCTATCTCGGCGCGCAGCCGCCGGAGGGCATCTACGTGGTCGCCGGCCGCGTCCTGACGGTCTGCTACTTCGCCTACTTCCTGATCGTGCTGCCGCTGCTCTCGCGCATCGAGAAGCCGCGGCCGGTGCCGAACTCGATCTCCGACGCGGTGCTTGCCAAGACCGGCAGCCGATCGACGCCGATGGTGTCGACCGCGATCGTGCTGGCGCTCGCCGGCTCGCTGTTCGCGGGCTCGATCGACAGCGCGAAGGCTTCCGAAGGCAGCGACACGCCTCCGGGCAACAAATGGTCGTTCGCCGGCCCTTTCGGTAAGTTCGACCGCGGTGCGCTCCAGCGCGGCCTGAAGGTCTACAAGGAGGTCTGCGCCAGCTGCCACGGCCTGTCCTACGTCGCCTTCCGCAACCTTTCGGAAGCCGGCGGACCCGGCTACTCGGTCGCGCAGGCGGCGGCGTTCGCCTCCGACTACAAGATCAAGGACGGTCCGAACGATGCAGGTGACATGTTCGAGCGCCCGGGCCGTCCGGCGGACTACTTCCCCTCGCCGTTCCCGAACGAGCAGGCCGCGCGCGCGGCGAACGGCGGCGCGGCGCCGCCCGACCTGTCGCTGATCACCAAGGCGCGCTCCTATAAGCGCGGCTTTCCCTGGTTCATCTTCGACTTCTTCACCCAGTACCAGGAGCAGGGCCCGGACTACGTCGCGGCGGTGCTTCAGGGGTTTGAGGAGAAGGTGCCGGAGGGCGTCACCATCCCGGAGGGCTCGTACTTCAACAAGTACTTCCCGGGCCATGCCATCAAGATGCCGAAGCCGCTCAGCGACGGCCAGGTGACCTATGACGACGGCTCGCCGACCACGGTCGCGCAGTATTCGAAGGACGTCACCACCTTCCTGATGTGGACCGCCGAACCCCACATGGAGGCCCGCAAGCAGCTCGGCTTCCAGGTGTTCGTGTTCCTGATCATCTTCGCGCTCATGATGTACTTCACCAAGAAGAAGGTCTGGGCCGACTCGCACTGATCGGCGCGCGACGAGAAACGAAGAAGCCCCCCGCAAGGGGGCTTTTTTATTGGCTGTCATTCCGGGGCGATGCGTCAGCATCGAGCCCGGAATCCATTCATCCACCAACTCCGTGGCCCAATGGATTCCGGGTTCGCGCTTCGTGCGCCCCGGAATGACAGGAGTGTGGATTGCGTCATCGGCTCTCACCCGCCAAAATACCGCCAACCGCTCCCCCAGAAACTCACCCGGAGGACACCATGGGAACCGCCATCACCTTCAAGCGCCCGGACGGCAAGGACGCCTCGGGCTATCTCGCCAATGCCGCGCGCGGCAACGCGCCGGGTGTGGTCGTGATCCAGGAATGGTGGGGTCTGTCGGACCAGATCAAGGGCCTGTGCGACCGCTTCGCGCTGGCCGGCTTTGATGCGCTGGCGCCCGATCTCTACAAGGGCAAGGTGGTGCCGTATCACGACATGGATTCCGCCAACAAGGAAATGAACTCGCTCGACTTCATGGACGCCACCACGCAGACCGTGCGCGGCGCCACGCAGTACCTGTCGCGCAATGGCGCCAAGGTCGGCCTGACCGGCTTCTGCCTCGGCGGCGCCGTGACCATCATCGGCGCGACGAAAATCCCGGAGCTTGCGGCCGGCGTCGTGTTCTACGGCATCCCGCCGGAGCAGGCGGCCAAGCCCGCCGACGTCAAGATCCCGCTCCAGGCCCATTTCGCCAACAAGGACGATTGGTGCACGCCGGAGCTGGTCAGCGGCTTCGAAAAGGCCATGAAGGCCGCCGGCAAGTCGCTGGAGCTGTTCCGCTATGACGCCGAGCACGCCTTCGTCAACGAGCAGCGCCAGGCCGTGCACGACCGCGAAGCCGCCGAGCTCGCCTGGGGCCGGGCGACTGAGTTTTTCAGGAAGCATCTGGGGTAGGGGGTGCGCTAGTCGCGCCGGTGTAGTCCCGGCGAAGGCCTGGACCCATAACCACAGGATCTTGTGGCTGAGGCGGGCTGCCACTTCGAGTCGTCGCCGAACTCAGTTCGGTGGCTGTGGGTCCCGGCCCCCCGTGCGCAATTGCGCACTAGGCCGGGACGACGGCGGAGATCGACGTTGCTCCATCCGGGCTACGGCATGGGGCCCACCCTTGACGCCGCCCCCGGGCCATGGTGAGTATCGCGCCCATGAGCACCGCCGTCCGCCCAGCCCGTCTTTGGTGGCGCACCTCCTGACGAGGTGGCCGGTGCGATTTCTTTTCTCAAAATCGTCGAAGGTCGCCAGCACAGCGCGGCGGCCTGATCGTTTGTCCTGTGTGGCGTTCCCTCGGCAAGTCTCGTAAGAGGACCCCAAGAGGATCACATGAACAGGACAGTCTTTGCCCTTCCGGCCAGAAGTGAGTACGCGACCCGCGCGGGTCTCGCGATCACGCGCGTGGCGGAGCAGTTTACCGGCGGCGCCAACAGGCTCGACGATCTCGTCAACCTGCTCGACCGCCGCCGCGGCGTGGTGCTGTCCTCGGGCACGACCGTGCCCGGCCGCTACGAGAGCTTCGACCTCGGCTTCTCCGATCCGCCGCTCAAGCTCGAGACGGTTGGCGTCAATTTCAAGCTGGAAGCGCTGAACGAACGCGGGCAGGTGCTGATCGCCTTCCTCGGCGATGTGCTGCGCGAGCCCTGCGTGGTGATCTCCGAGAAGTCGACGACGCGCCTTGCCGGTCACATCATCCGCGGCGATGCCCCGGTCGAGGAAGACCAGCGCACGCGCCGCGCCAGCGTGATGTCGCTGGTGCGCGACCTCGTCGCCGCCTTCTCCGCCAATGACGACGGCCTGCTCGGCCTGTTCGGCGCCTTCGCCTACGACCTCGTGTTCCAGATCGAGGACCTCGTGCAGAAGCGCCCGCGCGAGGCCGACCAGCGCGACATCGTGCTGTACGTGCCCGATCGCCTGCTGGCCTATGACCGCGCCACCGGTCGCGGCGTGGTGCTCTCCTACGATTTCACCTGGAAGGGCAAGTCCACCGAGGGCCTGCCGCGCGAGACCGCCGACAGCCCGTATCTGAAGACGCCGCGCCAGGGCTTTGCCGATCACGCGCCCGGCGAATATCAGGCCACCGTCGAGACCGCGCGTGCGGCCTTCGCCCGCGGCGACCTGTTCGAGGCCGTGCCCGGCCAGCTCTTCGCCGAGCCCTGCGACCGCTCGCCGGCCGAAGTGTTCCAGCGCCTCTGCGTCATCAACCCGTCGCCCTACGGCGCGCTGATGAATCTCGGCGAGGGTGAATTCCTCGTCTCGGCCTCGCCCGAAATGTTCGTGCGCTCGGACGGCCGCCGCGTCGAGACCTGCCCGATCTCGGGCACGATCGCGCGCGGCCTTGATGCGATCGGCGATGCCGAGCAGATCCGCCAGCTCCTGAACTCGGAGAAGGACGAGTTCGAGCTCAACATGTGCACCGACGTCGACCGCAACGACAAGGCGCGCGTCTGCGTGCCCGGCACGATCAAGGTCCTGGCGCGCCGCCAAATCGAGACTTACTCGAAGCTCTTCCACACCGTCGATCACGTCGAGGGCATGCTGCGTCCCGGCTTCGATGCGCTCGATGCCTTCCTCACCCATGCCTGGGCGGTCACCGTCACCGGTGCGCCGAAGCTCTGGGCGATGCAGTTCGTCGAGGATCACGAGCGCTCGCCACGGCGCTGGTATGCGGGTGCGATCGGCGCGGTGAATTTCGACGGCAGCATCAACACCGGCCTCACCATCCGCACCATCCGCATGAAGGATGGCCTCGCCGAAGTGCGCGTCGGCGCCACCTGCCTGTTCGATTCCGATCCCGCTGCGGAAGACCGCGAATGCCAGGTCAAGGCGGCTGCCCTGTTCCAGGCACTGCGCGGCGATCCGCCAAAGCCGCTCTCGACCTTTGCGCCCGATGCGACCGGGTCGGGCAAGCGCGTGCTGCTGATCGATCACGACGACAGCTTCGTGCACATGCTCGCCGATTATTTCCGCCAGGTCGGCGCCGAGGTCACCGTGGTCCGCTATGTGCATGCGCTCGACATGCTCAAGCAGAAGAGGTGGGATTTGCTGGTGCTGTCGCCCGGCCCGGGCCGACCTGAGGATTTCGGGATCAAGAAGACCATCGATGCGGCGCTGGAGAAGAAGCTGCCGGTGTTCGGCGTCTGCCTCGGCGTGCAGGCGATCGGCGAATATTTCGGCGGCGAGCTCGGCCAGCTGACCCATCCCGCTCACGGCCGGCCCTCGCGGGTCCAGGTGCGCGGCGGGCGGCTGATGCGCAACCTGCCGAACGAGATCGTCATCGGCCGCTATCACTCGCTCTATGTCGAGCGCGACAGCATGCCGGACGTGTTGTCGGTCACCGCCAGCACCGAGGACGGCGTCGCCATGGCGCTGGAGCACAAGACGCTCCCCGTCGCCGGCGTGCAATTCCACCCGGAATCGCTGATGTCGCTCGGCGGCGAGGTGGGCTTGCGTATTGTCGAAAATGCGTTCCGGCTGGATGCGGGGACGAATTGAGTGCAAGATATTTCACCTCGTCATTCCGGGATGGTGCGCAAGCACCAGACCCGGAATCTCGAGATTCCGGGTTCGGCTCTTCGAGCCGCCCCGGAATGACAACGAAACGAGAAACGAATGACCTTTGACCACGACATCAAGGCGAGCGTCCGGACCATCCCCGACTATCCCAAGCCGGGGATCATGTTCCGCGACATCACGACCCTGCTCGCGGACGCGCGCGCCTTCCGCCGCGCGGTGGACGAACTCGTCAATCCCTGGGCCGGCAACAAGATCGACAAGGTCGCCGGCATGGAGGCGCGCGGCTTCATCATCGGCGGCGCGGTGGCGCATCAGCTCTCGGCCGGCTTCGTGCCGATCCGCAAGAAGGGCAAGCTGCCGCACACCACCGTGCGGATCGCCTACTCGCTCGAATACGGCATCGACGAGATGGAGATGCATGTCGACGCGGTCGCGCCCGGCGAGCGCGTGATCCTGGTCGACGACCTCATCGCCACCGGCGGTACCGCCGAGGGCGCGGTGAAGCTGCTACGCCAGATCGGCGCCAACGTCGTCGCCGCCTGCTTCATCGTCGACCTGCCCGAGCTCGGCGGCGCCGCCAAGCTGCGCGCCATGGACGTGCCCGTGCGCACGCTGATGTCGTTCGAGGGACATTGACTTCTTGTCGTCCCGGCCCCGTGCGCAATTGCGCACTAGGCTGGGACGACGGTCACGACCGCTGCAGGATCAGGCTGAGCTCGAGCTCCCGGAAAGCGATGTAATTCCTCCGCGTCCACTGGTGCAGCTCGGTGGAGTGGTCCTTCTCCTGGCGCAGATAGCCGGTGAAGGAGAAGCTCAGCCGGTCGATATAGGTCTTCAGGAAGCCCGGCAGCGCGGGCAGGCGAAACAGCCGGCCGCCTTCCATTGCAGGCGGCAGCTCGCCGCGCACGACATATTCGTTGTCCACCGTGATCAGGTTCATCCGCGGGATCTGCCCGCGCAACATCTCATGGGCGCGGGCCGAGACGCGGTCAGTGTCGGCGACGAACAGGATCTGCGGCGCGACGTGGCGGCGTGCCGCCTCCTTGAGCAGGCCGATCTCCTCGCTCATCTTGAAGAACTCGTCGAAGGCGTGGAAGCCGAGGTCGATCACCTTGGAGAGCCCGTCATCGACGATGACGCGGTCCATCAGCTGCATCTTGCCGTAGGTGTCGATCACGTCGGCGGTCTCGGTGATCTTCGGCAAATAGTCGAGCAGCGACGGTTCCTTCAGATTGACGTCGAAGGCCGCGACGTTGCCGTTCTTGAGCAACAGGAATTCGCTCAAGAGTCGCGCCAGCAGGGTCTTACCGACCTGCGGGCGGGGCGAGCAGATGATGTAGACGGGCGTAGCGGGCATCAACAGCTATATCAGGCCAACTCACCGCCCAATCCAGCCGTATCAGCCCTGCTTGCGCAACTATTTTTCGGTGTTGCGGGTCGCCGGCTTCGAACCGACGATGTCGGTCAGCCGGATGCGGTCGAACTCGCTCCAGACGTTGGCCAGCCAGTGCCGGACATAGCCGCGCAGCACGAACGAATAGTTCGCGGCCTCGTCGCTGATGCCCTTGTTGGCGACGAACTTCAGGAACGGAACGGATGACACCTCGACCTGCTCATAGGCCATTTCGTTGAGCTTGGGGATGGTTAGCTCGGTCGCGTCCTTGATGCGGTGGAAGTAGGAATTATAGGTCGCCTGGTCCCACTGGAAGAACTGGGTGTCGTTGATGAAGTTCTTCACCAGGAAATATTTTGCGCCGGTCATGAAGCCCGCGGTCTCGGCGATCTCCTCCAGCGAGGCGATCGAGGGTCCCAGGATATGGAACACGGCGAAGGTGATCTGGCCGGCCTTGGCGGCGTCGAGGAAGCCGATGTCGCGCAGCGAAGCCAGCGCCGGCGAGAGCAGGCCGGCGCGGACGTCGATGACGGTGACCGACGGGCTGACAGCGTTGAGCGTGTCAAAGATCTTCATCTGGTCGGCCGTCGTCGTCATGTCGACGATCTCGGTGATGTCGGGGTGGAAGCGCTTCAGGGTTCCGCGCGGCGACTCCGTGTCGAACGCGCGGGTCGGCACGTTGTTGGCTGAGAAATAATCGAGCAGGGTGCGCGATACCGTGGTCTTGCCGACCCCGCCCTTGTCCGCGCCCACCACAACCACTGCCGGCTTTGCCATTGCTGTCCCCTAACGCGCGCCCCCGATCGCGAGGTCGCAATCGGCCGGGCCCCAAATCGATGTCCGAAAGGACGTCCCAAGTCTGCTGTTGGGCGCGAACATGGCAGAAACAAGGGAGAATTCAATTCCTTGCGCCCAGGTTGCGGCAATTCCCGAGGTTTTTCCCGATCGGTGTCAAACCCGCCACGAACCGCGGCCGATTGCGTCGCTCAGTGGCGGCCCCATGGTCCCATCGGATTGCCTGCCGGGGCGCCTGAGGGGTGTGGTGCGGGAACGGGCGGCGGATTGGCCGGACCGGCTGCATCGCCCCATGGCCCCTGCGACAGCGGCGGCGGGGTATCCTGCGTCTCCGGCCGTTCCGTCTCGCCCTGATCCGTCTCCTCAGTGGGGTCCGGCAGCGGACCGGGGTCACGGCCGCCGGCGAATTTGACGAGGGCATCGACGCGGGACTGCACGGAAGGGTGGGTGGCGAACAGGTCGGCAAAGCCCTCGCGCGGATTGTCGACGCAGAGCTCCATCACCGCTGAGGTCGCGCCCGGCAGTTCGCCGCGATTCTCGATCTTGCGCAGCGCCGAGATCATGGCATCCGGATCCTTCGTCAACTCGACCGAGCCGGCGTCGGCGAGATATTCGCGCGAGCGCGACAATGCGAGCTTCACCACCTGGGACATCAGCCAGGCCACCACGATCAGCACGACCGCGATGATGATGACGATCACCGCACCGCCGCCCGAGCTCTTGCTGTCGCTGCTCGAGGAGGACGAGCGCGACGACGAGGAGGAGCCCGAGGACCACGAGCCGCCGGAGTTCCAGCTCAAATTCGTGAACAGGCGGAAGAACAATTCGCCGAAGAAGCCGACCACGCCGGCGATGATGACAGCGACCACCATCAGCTGCACGTCGCCGTTCCTGATGTGGGTCAGCTCGTGGCCCAGCACCGCCTCGATCTCCTTGTCGTTCAGCGCGTTGAGGAGGCCGGTGGTGACGGTGACCGAATATTGCCGCGGGTTGAGGCCAGTCGCGAACGCGTTCAGCGCCGGGCTCTCCATGATCTTCAGCTTCGGCATGGTGATGCCGCGCGAGATGCAGAGGTTTTCGAGCAGGTTGTAGAGGCGCGGCTCTTCCTGCCGGGTGACGTCGTGGCCGCCGGTCACCGCGTCGATCATCGACTGATGGAAGAAATAGGCGATCACGACCCAGAGCGCCGTCACGACCGTCGCGACGGGCGCAGCGACGATCAGATCATGGAAGGCATGGCTCAGGTAGAAGGCGACGGTCCGGTTGCTGTCGATGAGAACTTCGGCGACCAGCGCGCCGGCATAGACCAGCACGTAGACCAGCGCGAACAGACCGCCGAGCAGCAGCATCGAACGAAACTTGTTCGAGGCGATGTGCGTGTAGAGACCATACGCGGCCATGACTGCTTCCGTTAGCTTCTGTCATTCCGAGGCACGCCAACGGCGTGAACCCGGAATCCAGAGCTTAGTGTCGCGGTCGAGGTTCCGGGTTCGCGTCTTCGACGCGCTCCGGAACGACGAAGGTGAGGGTCATGCAGCAATCAGAACTTCACCTGAGGCGCCGCCTCGACCTCGGTGCGGCTGGCGCCGAGATCGAAGAAGTCCTTCCTGGTGAAGCCGAACATGCCGGCGAACAGCGCGGCGGGCATCTGCTGGATGCCGGTGTTGTATTCCTGGACCGCGTTGTTGAAGAAACGGCGGCTCGCCGCGATCTTGTTTTCGAGGTCCGACAGCTCGCTCGCGAGTTGCTGGAAATTGGCGTTGGCCTTGAGGTCCGGATAGGCCTCCGACAGCGCGATCAGCCGGCCGAGCGCGCCGGAGAGCTGGGTCTCGGCGGCGGACACCTGCGCCGGGCCCTGCGCCGACATCGCCGAATTGCGCGCCTTGATGACGTCGTCGAGCGTGCCGCGCTCATGCGAGGCATAGCCCTTCACCGTCTCGACCAGGTTCGGGACCAGGTCGTGGCGCTGCTTGAGCTGCACGTCGATATCGGCAAAGGCCTGGCCGACGCGCTGGCTCAGCGCCACCAGGCGGTTGTAGGCACTGAAGGCCAGGAACACGAGGACGACGATGACGCCGAGAACGATCCAGCCGGTCGACATGGAGAACTCCTGAAGAGGGAAAGAAGGCGGGCGCTAGGGTAGACCAAATTGGCACAGGGCGAGAGCCCCGGCGCGGAGGGGAGGTAAGACTTGGTCGGATCAGGAACCGTCCGAGTTCAAGGCAAAAGCGCGGATCGGGGTTAACTTTCGGCAATGGCGGTGGCTGCCGGTTACGCCACGGTATCGAACCTGGGGATGCCGGTGGCACGCACCAGATGCGATACGGCGAGACTGACATCGCGAAGCGTCCCGTTTGGTAGGGGAATGGAATATTTCCCACCTTGCTTCAGTTCGACATAGGCACCGTAACTGGCTCCGCCGTCGTTGCGGTATTCCATCGTTCCAACTCGGATGCATTCGTCGAGCGGACAATCGAAAACGATCGTGTTCGGGCGGCCAAGCAGGCTTTGCGCAATCGTCAACTTTTGACCGGTGAGATCGAACTCCACTGTCCAGCGTCGCATGACCGTCAGAAGCAGAGAGATCGCGAGCACGACGAGGGCGATGAGAAGCCCAGCCGCGCCTGCAGGCGTCACGACCGTTCCGGTCGCGCCATTTGCGAAAACCAACATTAAGCCGAGGGCAATGACGGTCCCGCCGATGGCTGCGCCCAAACTGGGTTTGGACGAAACGTAGGTGAGCTTTCCGTCCAGGACGGTTGGATGAGGTTCGACCATTGTGCGGTGATCCGACCGAAGTGCGGCCCATGATTGGTAATCGACAAGAGTTGTAGCCGGCGCCAGTCTCAATCTTTGATACTTAGTCCGCCGTATCTCCCCAGCGCCAGCGACGGGCGCTCGCGTAGGCGGCCTTGTCGCGGCGCGGGATCTTCGCCAGCACGACCCCGTCCTCGGTGCAGAGCTTGGCCGTGATCTCGGCCTTGCCGACATCCGGCGGCGCCAGCACGCGCGCGGCGCGGGCCGCTGGCGGCGTGCGGGTCAGGGCGACGTAGATGAAGCGCTCGTCCTCGAACGGCACCTCGGCGCCCTTGATCTGGCGATGCGCCTGCGAGCGGGGCAGGCGCTGGGAGAAATGGCACCAGTCGGGCGCGGTGAGCGGGCAGGGCTTTTCGTGCGGGCAGGGGGCGGCGATGTAGGCACCAGCTGCGATCAGCTGCTGGCGCAGCGCGAGGATGCGGGCATAGCCGGCGGGCGTGCCGGGCTCGATCACGACCAGCGCGTGGCTGGCTTTCGCCCACATCGCCTCTGTCAGCGCGCGCTGGTCGTCTTCGTTGAGCTCGCCGATGATGTAGCTGGCAATCACGAGATCGGCTTGCGAGACCTCGGCGAGGTTGCCGCCGGCATCGCCCGGCAGATAGCGGCACTCCGCGAGGCGCGTGCTGTCGCGCGCCAGCTCGAGCGCGAGCCGGCTCAGGGTGGCGTTGGCGTCGAGCAGCGTAAAATCCTGCAGCGATGGAAAGGCTTCCGCGGCGGCCCAGCTCGCGGTGCCCGGGCCTGCGCCGACGTCGAGCAGCGTTTCAGGCGCAAGGCTTGGTGCGATCTCGGTCAGGGCATTCAGGCTCGCGGCCACGGCCGCGTAGGTCGCCGGCATGCGCGCCAATGCATAGGCGAGAGCATCGGCCTCCGACTTGATCGTGCCGGAGCCGCCGCCGGCGCGGTAGGTGGTCGAGATCTTCTGCGACCGCTGTGCGGCGTCGGTGCGGGAAAAGCCCTGGAGCTTGCCGTCGAGGGCGGCTTTCAATTCGGCGGGGAGGGTGGGGGAGATCATCGACAACCTCGCGTCATTCCGGGGCGCGCGGAGCGCGAACCCGGAATCCAGAGATTGTAGCGCGAGATTCCGGGTTCGATGCTGCGCATCGCCCCGGAATGACGGTCAATCTTCTCAAGCCACGTTCTGGTCGAGAATGTCCACGGCCTCGGCCAGGCTCACCGACACCAGCTGCGAGACGCCGCGCTCGGCCATGGTGACGCCGAACAGCCGGTTCATCCGCGCCATCGTGATCGGGTTGTGGGTGATGATGATGAAGCGCGTGTCGGTCGAGCCGGTCATCTCGTGCAGCAGGTTGCAGTACCGCTCGACGTTGTGGTCGTCGAGCGGCGCGTCGACTTCGTCCAGCACGCAGATCGGCGAAGGGTTGGTCAAGAACACCGCGAAGATCAGTGCCATCGCGGTCAGTGCCTGCTCGCCGCCCGAGAGCAGCGACAGCGTCTGCGGCTTCTTGCCCGGGGGCTTGGCGATGATCTCGAGACCGGCTTCGAGCGGGTCGTCGCTCTCGATCAGGTGCAGTGCGGCCTCTCCGCCGCCGAACAGCTCGACGAACAGGCGCTTGAAGTGGTTGTTGACGACCTCGAACGAGGTCAGCAGCCGCTCGCGCGCCTCCTTGTTGAGGCTCTGGATGCCCTGGCGCAGCCGCTTGATGGCTTCGACCAGGTCGTCGCGCTCGGTGACCAGACCCGTGTGCTGGGTCTCGACCTCGCGCAGCTCTTCCTCGGCGCGTAGGTTGACCGCGCCGAGGCGCTCGCGGTCGCGGCGCATCTTTTCGAGGTCTTCCTCGATGTCGTGCAGCGGCGGCAGCTCCGCGCCGGGCTCGATCTCGGCGAGGCCGGCAACGGCCTGCGGCTCGACCTCGAGCATGTCGCGGATCTCGCGCTCGATGTCCTCCAGCCGGCGGCGGGCGCCTTCCATGCGCTCCTCGGCGCGGGCGGTGGCCTCGCGCGAGCTGGACAGCGCCTCGAGCGTCAGCTTGGCGACGCGATCGGTTTCGGCCATCGCGGTCTCCGCGGTGGCGAGCGCGTCGGCGGCCATGCGGCGGTCGTTCTCGGCGTATTCGATCTCGGTGATCAGCGCGCTGCGCTTCTCGGCGAACACCTGCGGCGCGTTTTCGAGATCGCTGCGCTCGATCGTGAGTTCGGCGATACGGGCCTGAATGGTGTCGATGTGGGAGGCCGCGCTCTCCTTGCGGTTCGCCCACTCGGTGCGCTCGGCGAGGATCGCCTGCACGCGGCGGTCGGCAAGCTCGGCCTCGCGCGCCAGCGCCTGCGCCTCGGCGCGGACCTGCGCGGCCATGCGGCGATGAGCTTCGATGTCGCTGCGGACGGCGGCGAGACGGGTCTCGGTGTCCTCGCTCGACGGCAGCTCGCTGATGCCGGCCTCGGCGTATTCGTAGGCGGCTTCAGCCTCGGCGCGGTCGGCGGCGAGACGGCTGTGCGCTTCCGACAGCGTCGCTTTGCGGGCGGCGTGGCGGCTGATCTCGCGCTCGGCGGTAGCATGACGCTCGCGCGCGACGTTGAGCTCGCGCTGTGCGGCGCGCCAGGCTTCGCGGCTGGCACCTTCGGTGCTGGCCGCCATCTGCAGCTCGGACTCGGCATTCTCCAGCGCCTGGCGCTTGATCTGCGCGTCGATGCGGGCCTGCTCCAGCTCGTTCTCGATGTCGACGAGACGGGCGCGCTCGGCAAGCCGGCGGGCGGCGCCGGTCGGAGCGTGGGCGGCGGCGACAAAACCGTCCCAGCGCCAGACGTCGCCCTCGGGCGAAACCAGCCGCTGGCCGGTCTTGAGCTGCGAGACAAGCTCGGCGCCGCGCTCGCGCGGCACCACGCCGATCTGCGCCAGACGGCGGGCCAGCTCGGCCGGGGCCTGCACATGGTTGGAGAGCGGAACGGCGCCTTCGGGCAGCTCCGGATCGCCCTCGGTGTGTCCGACATTGGTCCAGCGCATCGGCGCCGACGGATCGATCGGCGCGTCGAGGTCGTCGCCCAGCGCAGCGCCGATCGCTTTTTCAAAACCCTTGTCGACGGTGATGCCGTCGATGATCGGCGGCCACAGATTCTTGGTCTCGCCGTTGACGATCTTGGAGATCGTGCGCGCCTCGGTCTCCAGGCGCTGCACGCGCTTGTCGGCTTCGTTCAGCGGCGAGCGCGAGGATTCCAGCGTCTGGCGTGCGGCGACATGCGCGGCTTCGCTGGCCTGCGCCGCGGCTTCCGAGGCCGCCAGCGTCTGCTCCGCGGTCTCGACCAGAGCGGTCAGCTCGTCGAGATCGCCGAAGCCGCCGGTCGCCTCGGTGAGCTTCTGCTCTTCGGCGGTGACGTTCGCGATCTCCTGGTCGAGCCGGGCGAGCTTGTCGCGATGGGTGCGGACATTGGCTTCGAGCTGGTTGCGCTTGGCGGTGAGGTCTGCGAGCGCGGTGGTGAGCTCGGCGAATTGCTGCTCGGTCTCGGTCAGCACCGCCTCGGCTTCGCCGACACGCTCGTCGACGCCGGAGCGCTTCTCGACGCGCGACTTGATCTCTTCCTTCAGCTCGGCGTCTTCGGTGTCGAGCCGCTGCAGCGCGACGTCGGCGTCCATGGTTTGTTGCTGAGCACGGGAAATGTCGCCTTCGAACTGGGCGAGGCGGCGTTCGAGCTCGGCGACGCGCTCCTTGGCGCGCTCTTCCTCGCGGTCGAGCAATTCGCGGGCATTGGTTAGGCGCTGGAGGCCGGCGGCGGCGCGCGCTTCGGCATCGCGCAGCGCCGGCATTTCGGCGGCGCGGATCGCCTGGATGCGGGCGGCTTCGGCCTGGTGCTGGGTGCGCTCGGCCATCTCGCGGACGGCGAGATCGTGGGTCTGGCCGGATTCGTTGACGTCGGCATGGGCGCCGATCCAGCGCAGGTGGAACAGCGTGGCTTCGGCCTTGCGCACCTTGGCCGCGACCTCGCGGTAGCGCACGGCCTGGCGGGCCTGCTTCTTCAGGCCTTCCATCTGGCCGGAGAGCTGGCCGATCACGTCCTCGACGCGGGTGAGGTTGGTTTCGGCCGCCTTCAGCCGCAGCTCGGCCTCGTGGCGGCGGGCGTGCAGGCCGGCGACGCCGGCGGCATCTTCCAGCACGCGGCGGCGCTGCTCGGGCTTGGCCTGGATGATCTCGCCGATCTTGCCCTGGTGGACGAGGGCGGGCGAGCGCGCGCCGGTGGCGGCGTCGGCGAACAGGATCTGCACGTCGCGGGCACGCACGTCGCGGCCATTGATGCGGTAGACCGAGCCGGCCTCGCGCTCGATGCGGCGGGAGATTTCAAGAAGCTGGCTGTCGTTCATCGCCGCCGGTGCGGTGCGATCGGCATTGTCGATCGTCATCGTCACTTCGGCGTGGTTGCGTGCCGGACGGTTGCCGGAGCCGGCGAAGATCACCGCGTCCATGTCGGCGGCGCGCAGCGACTTGTACGAGGTCTCGCCCATCGCCCAGCGCAGCGCTTCGACGAGATTCGACTTGCCGCAGCCATTGGGTCCAACGACGCCGGTCAGGCCGGGCTCGATGACGAAGTCCGTGGGCTCAACGAAAGACTTGAAGCCGTGAAGTCGCAGGCGGGTGATTTTCATAAGCACGCATCTCTGTTGGCAGGCGCGAATCCCCCTGCCGGGACACTACCATGGAAGGCAATGTCACTATCCGGGGCGAGTCGCGCGAAGCGCCTCATGCGGCTGGACAATGGCCGCGGTGCGCCGCGAGGGCAACCGGCGAAAGCCGCTTTTCCCAAGGGATTTATGCCGGGAAAGATACGGCTTTCGAGATGCGAATCAGGATCTTGACGAGCGAATCAGCTCTTCAGCAGCGGGTTGATCTTCTTGGCGAACTCCTCGAACGAGGCCTCGCCCTTGATCTTCTCGCCGTTGATGAAGAAGGTCGGCGTCGAATCCACCTTCAACACGTCGCTGGCATATTTCTGGTCGGCGGCGATCTTGTCGAGCAGCGCCTGGTCCTTCAGGCAGGCCTCGACCTGCTGCTGGGTGAGGCCGGCCTGCTTGCCGATCCGCGTCAGGGTCTCGGTGGTGTTCTTCAACACCCAGTCGCTCTGCTGGCGGAACAGCATGTCGGTGACGGCGAAGTATTTCGGCGCATCGTCCTTGGCGATGCAGCGCGACAGCATCGAGCCGGCTGCCGCTTTGATGTCGAGCGGGAACTCGCGGAAGATGTAACGCACCTTGCCGGTGTCGATGTATTCCGACTTGATCTTGGGGAACACCTGCTCGTTGAAGGCGGCGCAGTGCGGGCAGGTCATCGAGGCGTATTCGGTGATGGTGACGGCGGCGTCCTTCGGGCCGAGCGCCATGTCGGGCAGCGACACGGGCTTCGCCACATCGGCGGCAGACTGCGCCATGGCTTCCGAGATGAACCGCAGCGGCGAGAGCCCGGCGACCGCGGCAAGCCCGGTCAGCGACAGCATCGTGGTGAAGGCGCGGCGGGTAATGATCAAGGTCGGCTCCCGAATTGGCAAGATGTCGCCCAAGGGATCGGGTCAAGGTTCCCGCCCGGGCGGCCTGTCGCTAGCTTGAAACGTCGCCTGAGGCAATGGCGGGCCGCAAGCACGGGTCCAGATTGCCCGCGAAATGAGGCTCAATTTCGCTTGATGGCGGCCCCGAGCCGCGCCAGCGCGGTCTTCAATTGTTCATCTTCGATGTCGGTCAGGCTCTCCGCCACCTTGGCGACCGCCTTGGGGTCCGGTGGGCTGGGCCGCTTCCGGGCCCTTGGCCGCGACAGGGGGGCCTGGCGGAAGGCCAGCTTGCCGACGGCGCTCCAGCCGAAGAAGCGGTTGACCCGTTCCAGGATCACGTCCGCGGAATGCTGGATCTCCAGCGCCATCGGCCCCTCGACCCGCAGCACCAGCGTCGCCGGCTCCTGCGGCTGGCCCTCGACCGGCCGTGGCCATTGCATCTTGAGCGGCTCGGCATGGGCCGCGATCTCGGGCCCCGCGATCTGCGCCCACCGCGTCACCAGCTCGCGCGCGGCAAAGCCCTGCTTGGCATAGGCCTCGGCAAAGACGTCGTTGAGCAGGATCCCGAGCGGTTTTGCGCTGATGGGACCGGGCTTGAAGATGGGACCGGATTTGGACATGGGCGGTGTCCGCTAGGCCGCCGCGCGAGGCCGGATGGCCTTGAGGTCGCGATCAATCTCACGCCGTCGCTGCATCAGATCGTAGTCCATCTGGAGCCCCAGGAAAAAGCCCTCCGACAGACCAAAATAGCGGGCGAGCCGCAGGTCGGTATCGGCGGTGATGTCGCGTTTGCCCAGGACGATCTCGTTGATCCGTCGCGGCGGCACACGCACGGCCCGCGCCAGCGCGTTCTGGCTGAGCTCCATCGGCTTCAAGAACTCCTCCAGCAGGATCTCGCCGGGATGGGGATTGCGGAGGAGCCCGTTCCTAGTCGTGGTAGTCGACGATTTCGACATCTCTCGGTCATAACGCAAGACGTTATAGTGCGCAACGGTTCGGTCCCGCTGGCCACGCGCGAAATCCTCCTCTAGTAAAAGCGCATGCCCTCCACGACTGCGCGCAAGAAGGAACAGAGCACGGCGGCAGGCACGTCGCCGGCTCGTCCGACATTGCTGCTTGCCTGGTACGACCGCCACCGCCGCCGCCTGCCTTGGCGCGCCGCGCCCGGCGAGGTGTCGGATCCCTATCGCGTCTGGCTCTCCGAGATCATGCTTCAGCAGACCACGGTGAAGGCGGTCGGGCCGTATTTCGAAAAATTCGTCGCGCGCTGGCCTGACGTCACGGCGCTGGGGCGGGCTTCGCAGGACGACGTGCTGCGGATGTGGGCCGGGCTCGGCTATTATTCGCGTGCGCGCAATCTCTATGCCTGCGCGGTGGCGGTGACGCGCGAGCGTGGCGGCGTCTTTCCCGATACGGAGGAAGGGCTACGCGCGCTGCCGGGGATCGGGCCCTACACGGCGGCGGCGATTGCGGCGATCGCGTTCGATCGCCATACCATGCCGGTCGACGGCAATATCGAGCGGGTGGTGTCGCGGCTCTTTGCCGTTGAAGAGGAACTGCCGCAGGCAAAGCCCTTGATCCAGCAACTGGCTACGACCCTGCTCGCCAACTCGCGCGCCGGCGACAGTGCGCAGGCGTTGATGGATCTCGGCGCCTCGATCTGCACGCCGAAGAAGCCGGCCTGCTCGCTGTGCCCGCTGAACGAGGACTGCACGGCGCGCGCGCAGGGCACCCAGGAGACCTTTCCGCGCAAGGCGCCGAAGAAGAGCGGAACGCTGCGGCGCGGCGCCGCCTTCGTCATCACGCGCGGCGACGAACTCCTCGTCCGCTCGCGGCCTGAAAAGGGCCTGCTCGGCGGCATGACGGAAGTGCCGGGCTCGGACTGGCTCGCCGGACAAGAGGATGCGAGGGCGAAGCAGCAGGCGCCGGAGCTGAAGGGGCTCTCGCGCTGGCAGCGCAAGGTGGGCGTCGTCACCCACGTCTTCACGCATTTTCCGCTGGAGCTGGTGGTCTACACGGCGAAGGCCGAAGCCCGCACACGCGCGCCCACAGACATGCGCTGGGTGCCGATCGCGACGCTTGCCGACGAGGCGCTGCCCAACGTCATGCGCAAGGTGATCGCGCACGCGTTGGACTGAAAGTCTTCAGGCGGCGCGCGCGGCGCGCTCGTCTTCGGCCGGCATCAGGATGGTGCGATTGCGCCCTGTCTTCTTCGCGACATAGAGGCCCTGGTCGGCGCGCTCGATGATGTCCTGCACGTCGCGGTCGTGCTCGTCGAACAGCGCAAGCCCGACCGAGACGGTGAGGGGAATGACGGTGTCGCCATGACGTATTGTGGCGCTCTCGATCGACGTCCTGATGCGCTCGGCGAGCAGCACGGCGGTCTCCTGGTCGATCTCGCGCAGCAGCACCACGAACTCCTCGCCGCCGAAGCGGGCGGCCTTGTCGGTGGTCCGGATCGACTGGCTGACGATCTCGGCAACGCGCTTGATGGCGTCGTCTCCGGCGGCGTGGCCGTGAGCGTCGTTGATCTTCTTGAAATGATCGATGTCGATCATCAGCGTCGCCATGTTGCGCCTGTAGCGGCGGTAGAACGCGACGGCGTCGTCGGCGACGGCGAGGAAGGAGCGGCGGTTCATCAGGCCGGTCATGAAATCGGTGTCGGCGAGCTGGCGCAGCTTCAGCATGTCCTCCTGGAGCTGCATCGCGTTCTCGCTCGCGCGCAGCTCGGCTTCCTTGGTGCGCTCCTCGGCGAGGCCGATGCGGCGCAAGAGCGAGCGCAGCGCGCGCGAGAGCTGGACGACCTCGGCCGAGCCGCTCTGCCGCGCCAGCATGGTCGGGCCATGGGCGCGTCCGATGCGATCGGCTTCCTGCGTGATGGCGAGGATCGGGGCGGCGATCCGGCGAGAGACCAGTACGGCCAGCGACAGCGCGATCAGCGCAGTCACGGCGCCGATAGCCAGAATCGTCTGCGCCGACGAGATCGCTGCCGCGAGCGCGACGCTCGCCGGCTGGCTCGCGGTGACGATCCAGTTCAGCCCCTGATAGTCGCGGAAGCCGCGACCGACATGGAACGCGGTCAGCATCTGCCGTCCGTCCCTGGTCTCGTGGAAGGTGCCGTCGCCCGCCTTCAGGATGCCGGCGAGGTCGTCGCCGTCATAGCGGATGGTTTCCTTCTGTGGCCCGACCAAGACCATTCCGCCCTTGCTGATGATCGAGAGCGTTGCATCGGCATTGCCGTCATTGGCTTCGACGTCCTTGATCAGGCTGGTCGCCCAATTCCAGTCCAGATGTCCGCCGAGCACGCCGAGCAGCTTGCCGCCGGCATCACGCACGGGAACGGCGATGTCGACGAAGCGATAGGGTTCGTTGTTGGCGCGTTGCGTCAGCAGCGAGGCGAGCAGGAGGGCCTCGTGCACGTCGCCGACGGCGACTCGCTCGAGGCCTTGCTTGAACCATGGGCGTGCAGCCACGGACTTGCCTTCCAGCAGGCCGCCGGTTGCCGCGACGACGTTCCCGTTTATGTCGGCGAAACCAATCCAGGCGAAATCGAAGGAATGCTGAAGTGCCTCGAGCGAGCTGCGCAACGCGGCCGGGTCGCCCTGCCATAGCTGCTCCATCGGTTGCAGCTCTGCGAACAGCTTCATTTCCTGCCGCCGCGTCGCCATGACGCGATCGAGCCGGCCCGACACCATGGCCGCGGTCCCGGCCAGATTGTTCTCGATGAGTGTTGCGGTGTTTCTGTAGCTGACGAGGGCCGCACCGGCGGCGAGCGTGCCCACCAGCACGATGGACATGGCAGCGACGGCCGCGGCGATCTGCGTCCGTACGGCCAGTCGATCTTCGATCGCGTGCAGGCGGTCTGCTGCCTGTTGCAGGAAGGTCCGCATGGAGAGGCTCCGGTTGTGCCGTCGCTTGTCCCATGAGGTAACTTCCAACCGCTTACCGGCAGATTTCCCAATTGGATCGTATTGAATCGGTCGTGAAGCCGTTTGGTTGAAGCGAACCTAATTCCCTTCGGATCCCCCAGGTTCCATAATCCCGCGGATTGCGTGCTCCGGGCTCCCCCTGCTGACACCAGGCTGTCAGCAGGCTTCCGCTATCGGTGACGGCAATGGAGGTCCCCATGGTCAAGACCGCGCTCGACGATTTTCCAAGGCCGCCCTGCGCCGAGCTGCTCGGCTGGCGCCTGCTCGATGCCCGCCCGGAGGAGGGCTGGATCAGGCTCGGCTTCGACGGCAAGCCCGAATTCTGCAATCCGGCGGGCTTCATCCAGGGCGGCATGCTTTCGGCCATGCTCGACGACACCATGGGTCCCGCCGTGTTGGTGATGAGCGAGGGGCGGCTCTACACCACCACCATCAGCATGACCGTAAATTTCCTGGCGCCCGCCAAGCCCGGGCCGATCATCGGCGAAGCCAGGGTGACGCAGCTCGGCAGGACGATCGCCTTCGTCGAGGCCAAGCTGATGGCGGCGGACGGCACCGTGCTGGCGACGGCAAGCGCGAGTGAGCGGCTGCTGGAGGCGGCGAGGGTGGTGGGTAAATAGTCTGGCGCTTTCTTCCTTCTCCCCATGTCTGTGGGAGAAGGTGGCATGGGCGGCCTTCGGCCGCCGTTCTTAAAAACGCCGAAGCGAAGCTTCGGCTATGGCGCCGGATGAGGGGTATCTCTCCGCGGATTCAAACTGCGAGTTGGATTCGCGGAGAGACACCCCTCACCCAAGTGAGCTCGCATCTCCCAGCGTCGCTGCCCTCTCCCACAAGGGCGAGGGCACATTCATGCGCATCTCGCTTCGAGCGAGCACGTCACGCCCTCGCGCGCGCGTCCTTGCTCACGATCGGCGGCTTCGCGTTCAACGCCTCGACCTGGAATCCCGCGACACGCTTGTAGTTCGCAGCGATGTCCTCCAGCTCTTGCTGCGACAGCACGTCGGTGACGACTTTGTAGCCGTCGGGCGCGCGCTCCTCGACGAGCTGCATGACCTGCTCGGGCCCGTTCTTGCGGTTGAGCAGCACGAGGTCGGTGGTCGCGGGCCGGCGCTCGGCTTCATAGGCCAGTAGCGCCGCCTGCGTTGGGCCGTGCGCCAGGATCTCGCGGGTGATGACGCGGGCATCGAGGATCGCCTGCGAGGCGCCGTTCGAGCCTATCGGGTACATCGGATGGGCGGCGTCGCCCATCAGCGTGACCTTGCCAAACGTCCATTGCGACACCGGATCGCGGTCGACCAGCGGATATTCATAGGCGTGCGGGCAGTTCCTGATCAGGCCGGGCACGTCGAGCCAGTCGAACGTCCAGCTCTCGAACCAGGGCAGGAACTCTTCCAGCCGCGCGGTGCGGTTATAGTCCTCGCGCCGCCACTGATAGGTCGGCGGCATGTGGCGCTCGGCGACCCAGTTGATCAGATGGTTGCCTGCCGCATCCGCCTCCTTCGAGATCGGGTAGCAGACGAATTTCAGGATCTCGTGTCCGGCCATGATCATGGTGCGGCCGCTGAGGAAGGCTTTTGCCGGCGTCACGCCGCGCCAGAGGATGCGGCCGTTCCAGATCGGCGGTCCCTCATTGGGATAGAGCTTTTCTCGCGCGGCGGAATGGATGCCGTCGGCGGCGATCAGGATCGCGCCTTCATAAGTGCCGGCGGCCTTGCCGGTCGCCTTGTCGACGAAGTCGGCGCGCACGCCGTTCGTCGTCTCGGTCCAGCCGGTCAGATGATGGCTGGTGAGGATATTCTCGCGGCCGAGCCGCTCGACCGCGGTGTCCAGCAGCAGCTGCTGCAGCGTGCCGCGATGGATCGAGAATTGCGGCCATTTGTAGCCGGCTTCCAGCCCGCGCGGCTCGCTCCAGATCGGCTTGCCGTGCTTGGAGAAATAGGCGAGCTCGCGCGTACGCACGCCGCTGGCATCCAGCTTGTCCATCAGCCCGAGCTCGATCAGCTCGCGCACCGCATGCGGCAGCACGTTGATGCCGACGCCGAGCGGCTTCAGCTCCGCGACGCTCTCGAACACTTTTGCGGGAACGCCGATCTGGTGCAGGCTCAGCGCGAGCGTCAGTCCGCCGATGCCGCCGCCGGCGATGAGTACCGTCATGACAAAACCCCTCCGATTGCGGGCGTCTTGGCACAGGCGGGCGGATGTGGGCAACTGCGAAGAGCAAAGCACGTCGAACAGCGTGCTATGGACCTCGCGCCCGACAGCCGTTAATTTCGAGCTTTCCCCATGAGGTCAGACATGCTCAAGCTCTACTACGCAACCGGCACCTGCGCGCTCGCCACCTACATGACCCTGGAGGAGGCCGGCGCCGACTACACGGCCGAACGGCTGAGCTTCAAGGACAACCAGCAGAACAGCCCGGACTATCTCGCCATCAACCCGAAGGGCCGGGTGCCGGCGCTGGTGACCGACCGCGGCGTCCTGACCGAAACGCCGGCGATGCTGGCTTACATCGCGCAAACCTTCCCCAAGGCGAAGCTCGCGCCGCTGGACGATCCCTTCGATTTCGCCCAGGTGCAGTCGTTCAACTCCTATCTCTGCTCGACCGTGCACATCAACCACGCCCACAAGATGCGCGGCGCGCGCTGGGCGACGGAGGAGAGCTCGTTTGCCGACATGAAGGCGATGGTGCCGAAGACCATGGCCGCCTGCTTCAAGCTCATCGAGCAGAAGATGTTCAAAGGGCCGTGGGTGATGGGCGATCAGTTCACGATCTGCGATCCCTACCTCCACACGCTCTCGCTCTGGCTCGAAGGCGACAGCGTCGACATCAACGCCACGCCGAAGATCGCCGATCATTTCAAGCGCATGTCGGATCGCCCGGCCGTGGCAAAGGTGATGGCCGCGCAGAAGGCGTGAGGTCTCGTAGGGTGGGTTAGCCTGCGGGCTGCGCGAAGCGCAGTCCGCCGGCGTAACCCACCTCTGTTTGTCTCCGCAGATGCAGAAGTTGGTGGATTACGCCTTCGGCTAATCCACCCTACGAAGCCCCCCGCTTCTCCAACTCCCGTCCCGTCTCCAGCATCAGGTCTCGTAGGGTGGGCAAAGGCGCGAAGCGCCGTGCCCACGATCTTTTTCCGGCGGCGACGGATGGTGGGCACGCTTCCGCCTTCGCTCTTCGAGCTTCGGCGGACAAGTCGCTTTGCCCACCCTACGAGAGTTTGCGCCTGGCTTGCTCCAGCTCCCGTCCCGTCGCCAGCATCAGCCGCCGCAGCCAGATCGAGCCCGGGTCCATCTGGGCCCGGGTCGGATGAAACATGAACTGCTCGTCGATCCCTGGGTCGAGCGGTGGCGTCACCGTGACGAGCCCAAGCTGCTTCGACAGCGCCGCGATCAGCCGGTGCGGCACGAAGGCGACGAGGTCGGTTCGCGCAGCGACGTGCAGCGCTTCGAGGTAGCCCGACACGACCAGCGAGATGTGCCGCTCGATGCCTTTGGCGCGCAGCCATGTGTCGATCAGATCCTCGCTGTTGCCGCGGATGATGACGCCGACATGGCGTGCGGCGAGGAACGTCTCGCGCCGCTTCAGCTTCGCTCCAGCAGGATGGCCGCGCCGCACCGCCAGCGCGTCGCTGTCGGTGTAGAGCAGCTGGCGGTGAAAGCCTTTGAAGGCATTGCCGATCGAGATCACGAGGTCGATGGTGCGGGCGAACTCGGCATGGAAGATCGCAGGTCCCCGCCACGGCACCACGTCGATGCGGACGTTGGGCGCAAGGCGCGTGACCTTCTCCATCAGGGGCGGCATCAGCAGCTCGACCGCGAGGTCCGGCATCATCAGACGGAACTGCCGCTCGCTGCGCGCGGCATCGAATTCATCAGGCACGAACAGGCCGCGGACCTGATCGAGCGCCTGCGCCAGCGGCGCGCGCAGGGCCTGGGCCCGCGGCGTCAGCTCCATGCGCGCGCCGGTGCGCACCAGCAGCGGATCGCCGAAGATGTCGCGCAGGCGTTGCAGCGCGTGGCTCGTCGCCGGCTGCGACAGGCCGATCCTCATGGCCGCGCGGCTGACATTGGCTTCGCGCAGCAGCGCGTCGAGTGCAGTCAGCAAATTGAGGTCAAGCGAATTCAAATTCATGAGGCGAATAGATATCATATTCTCTATCGATTTGAAGAATGCTGATCGACCGACGATGATCTCCGTGTTGCCACCACACGGAGATGCCGCCATGAGCGCGAGCGCCAACAAGAAACTGATGCAGGATATTTTCGCCGCCGCCGCCAATCCCGATCCGGCCGCGCGCGACCGCGCACTCTTCACCGCAAGCCTTGCCGACGATGCCAGATGGGTCGTCACCGGCCAGTATTCCTGGTCGCGGACCTTCACCGGCAAGGAGGCGATCCTCAACGATCTGCACGGCTATGTCCGCACCCGCCTGCGCGAGAGGACGCGCACCGTGGCCCACCGCTTCATTGCCGATGACGACATCGTCGTGGTGGAAGCCAAGGGCGACAACGTCACGCCCGACGGCGTGCGCTACGACAACGACTATTGCCTGGTGTTCCGCCTCGAGGACGGCAAGATCAAGGAGATCCGCGAGTATTGCGACTCGATCCTGACCGAGAGGGCGCTGGGCCCGTTTCCGCAAGCACCCGTGAGGGCCGCGAGCTGACCGGATTGGACGATATCACGTCCGCCGGCCGCCCCTGTCCATCGCGCCCCGCGATGCTCGTGCGGGCCTGGCGGACGCTGGTGGATCTCATGCGTATCAGGCGGGAGCGGTCCCGGGCCCGACGCCAGCTCGCTGCCATGACTGAACGGGAACTTCAGGATTGCGGAATGACCCGGTCGGAGATCGCCTACGAGCTGAAGAAGCCCATTCGGCGGAAGTAGAAGCCCGGAGCAGGCGGGGCGCCATGTGGTCGGGCGCCCTCGGCAAATTGACGCAGGCGGTGCGCCTGACAGACGTTGATCGTCGAAATGCTTGCGGCGTGCTGGCCGCAGGCCAAATCCCTGCGCAACTGGCTATAAAATCAGCAGAAGTTGTGCGCGTCGCCAAGAGTCTGCGCGAAAAATTGGAAGGTTCAATTAACGAGTGTCCCCCATTGTATCGCGGTGCAGCGTGGGTCGTCGCGAAACGACGCGCGGCTGCCGGGGTGGCCGGGGTGACGATCGCCGGACGTTCGGCCGCTCGAAGTCACATGCATCTGGGTGGACAGTGGGAATGCCGAAATTTCGTTTGCGGATCAGGGGACGCCTGTACGCAGGCTTCATGGCCCTGGTGGCGGTTGGTGTCGTGATGGCGGTGGTTGCCGTCTGGAATTTGCGGGCCGTGCAGGATCAGGTCGCGAAGCAATCGGCGCTCTCGGACAGCACCGCGCGGGTGCTGGAGATATCGACCCACCTTCAGGCGATCCAGCGGGCCAATCTGCGCTACATCTACGACGCCAGCGAGCCTGCGATGAAGGAGGCTTCGGAACGGGAAACCGCGGCGACCGAGCTGTTGAAGGTCGGCGCGAACGGGACGGCCTCGGAAGAGCGACGAAAACTCTACAACGACCTGATCGCCGACATCGCCAAGATGAAGGCCTTGCGTGACAATCTCGGGGACGCCGTCAACGAGGCGCGAACCGGCAAGGCGACGCTGCTGCCGAGCGGCGATGAGCTGACCGTCAAGGTGGGCAAGCTGGTCGACGTGGCCCGCGCGGCCGTCGATGAGGACACCGCGGCCCTCGTCGCGGACCTCGAATCCCGGCTTCTGCAGGTTCAGATCGCCAACTGGCGTTTCCTGGCGCTGCGCGACACCAAGGGCCCCGCCAATTTCAGGACCAATGTGGACAGGGCGATGCAGCGCCTTTCGGCGCTCGAAAAGAGCCCGCAGGCGACGGAGCTGGGCGCCACGCTCGCGCCGGTGAAGACCTCGCTCGGCATCTACAAATCCGCGTTCGAGACGACCTCCGCTGCGATGCTCCAGGCCGACGAGATCTACCACAAGAACCTCGCCCCGCTCATCGTCGAGAGCATCGGCAAGCTCAAGGTCGCGGAAACCACGCTGAAGAAGGACTACAAGGAGTCGCGCTCCGCCGCCGAAGTCGTGATCGAGGGCACGACGTCCGTGCAGGCGATCGCGGGCGGCCTCGCGGTCCTGTTCGGACTGATCGTCGCCTTCCTGATCGCCCGCAGCATCGTCGGTCCATTGACCTCGATGACGCGCGCGATGGGGCTGCTTGCCGGCGGCAATCTCGCGGTCGAGATTCCCGGGCGCGGCAAGAAAGACGAGATCGGCGACATGGCCAAGGCGATCGCGGTGTTCAAGGACAATATGGTCGAGACCGAGCGCCTGCGTCACGAGCAGGTCGAGGTCGAGGCGCGGCAGGCCGAGAGCCGCAAGCAAGACATGAGAAACCTGGCCAATCAGTTCGAGCGTGCGGTCGGCGAGATCGTGGATACGGTGTCGTCGGCGTCCGGCGAACTCGAGGCGTCCGCCGGCACCCTGACCACGACGGCCACGCGCGCCCAGGACCTGTCGACGGAGGTCGCCAGCGCTTCGCAGGAAGCTTCGGCCAATGTTCAGGCGGTTGCCTCGGCCACCGAAGAGCTCTCTTCCTCGGTCTCCGAGATCGCGCGCCAGGTGCAGGAATCCGCCCGCATCGCCAGCGAAGCCGTCGGTCAGGCGAGCCTGACCAACGAGCGCGTCGGCGAGCTCTCCAAGGCCGCCGCCCGCATCGGCGACGTGGTCGAGCTGATCAACACGATCGCGGGCCAGACCAATCTGCTCGCGCTGAACGCGACCATCGAGGCCGCACGCGCGGGCGAGGCCGGTCGCGGCTTTGCCGTGGTCGCCTCCGAGGTGAAGGCGCTCGCCGAGCAGACCGCGAAAGCGACCGGCGAGATCGGCCAGCAGATTTCCAGCATCCAGGCCGCCACCGAGCAGTCGGTCGGCTCGATCAGGGAAATCAGCGGCACCATCGAGCGGCTGTCGGAGATCTCGTCGACGGTTGCCGCCGCCGTGGAGCAGCAGGGCGCGGCGACGCAGGAGATCTCCCGCAACGTCCAGCAGGCGGCCCATGGCACCCAGCGCGTCTCGACCAATATCGGCGACGTGCAGCGCGGGGCATCGGAGACCGGTTCGGCTTCCTCGCAGGTACTCTCTGCGGCGCGCTCGCTGTCGGCGGACAGCAACCGGCTGAAGCAGGAAGTCGCGAACTTCCTGAGCTCGGTCCACGCTGCATAAAAGCAAAAGGCCACGCGCATGCGCGTGGCCTTCAAATCGCGGCAAGGTGTGATCAGGCGACCTTGGTCGTCATGTGCTTGAACATGTTGCTTCGCGCTTCGTCGTCCATCTCGGCCTTGAAGGTGAACTTGTCCTTCAGCGCGATCGCGCGCGCGGCTGCGGGCCGCGCCGAGATCTCGTCCACCAGCCGCTTCACGTTCGGGTATCGCGCAAAGGCGTCGTCGCCGAGCTTGAACGGCACCATCCGCGCCCAGCCCCACAGCGCCATGTCGACGATCGAATAGGCGTCGCCGACCAGATAGCGGCGGCCTTTAAGGTGAGCGTCGAGGATCTTGTAGTGGCGATCAGTCTCGTACTGGTAGCGGTTATGGGCGTAGTCGTGGTTCTGGTCCTTCGGCGCGAAATGCTTGAAGTGCACGGCCTGGCCCGAATACGGCCCGACACCGGTGGCGATGAACATCAGCCATGACAGCGTCTCGCCGCGCAACGACGCGGCGGGCAGGAACTTGCCGGTCTTCTCGGCGAGATAGAGCAGGATGGCGTTCGAGTCGAACACGATGGTGCCGCCATCGTCGATCGCCGGCACCTTGCCGTTCGGATTGATCTTGAGGAATTCCGGCGTGAACTGCTCGCCCTTGCGGGTGTCGATCTTCACCGGCTCGAAAGGCAGGCCGGATTCTTCGAGATAGAGCGCGACCTTGGTCGGGTTCGGCGAGCCGTTGAAATAGAATTTGAGCATCACCCATCTCCCCAGTGTTTCGTGCCGAGAGCGAACGCAGCGTCATTGCCGCTGGCGCCCTTCTCTTGCCTGAACCGTGTCGGAGAGAGCAACCGGCGAGTTTGCCGGGCGGTATCTGCGCCCCGCGCAGATCAGCCGGCGTAACAAAGGCCGATCGCCGCCGTAAGGATCATCGCCGCGCCGACCGCCTCCAGCCGCAGCCCGAGCCGCGCGGCCAGATGCATGTCGGAGGCGCGTGCCGCGCGCTCCGATCCGCGCGAATAGCCGTGAACGATGACGTCGTGATTGAAATTGTCGTGGGCCTCGTTGCTGCTGGCGAGCCCGACGCAGACCACGAGCACGCCGAACAGCGCGAGGCCGAAAAATCCGAGCAGGGCGATCAGGAACATCGGAAACATGCCGAGCAGGAAGATCGGCAGCAGCGGCACCAGCAGCAAAGTCTCGGACTGTCGTCGCATGGGGCCCAACCGGTCAGGACGGGGCTGATCGAGCGAATCTAGTCCTGACTGTCGCGGCTTTCAAGGAGCCGTAGGGTGGGCAAAGGCGCGAAGCGCCGTGCCCACCAAATCTGTATCGCCGGGAGAGATGGTGGGCACGGCGCAAGAGCGCCTTTGCCCACCCTACGAGAGCGGAGGAAAATTACTCCGCCGCCATGCCGGCGCGGATCTCGGCACGCAGCTCGTCGATCAGCTTGAGACCTTTCTTGGTCTCGACATGCCAGAAGGTCCAGCCGTTGCAGGCCTGCGCGCCTTGCGCGACGGCGCCGATGCGGTGGATCGAGCCGACCTTGTCGCCGAGCATGATGGCGCCGTCGGCACGGACCAGCGCGCCGAGCTTCTTCTTGGCGTCGAACAGCTTCGTGCCGGGCATGATCATGCCGCGCTCGATCAGCTCGGAGAACGCGACGCGCGGGGCTTCGCGCGCGGTCATGAACGGGGCGAGGCTTTCTTCCGGCAGCGGCTCGACCGCGGCGATGCGCGCTTCGGCCGCCTTGGCATAGGTCTTGTCGCGCTCGAAGCCGATATAGGAGCGGCCGAGGCGCTTGGCGACGGCGCCGGTGGTGCCGGTGCCGTTGAAGGGGTCGATCACGAGATCGCCGGGCTTGGAGGACGACAGCAGCACGCGCGCGAGCAGGCCTTCAGGCTTCTGCGTCGGATGCACTTTCTTGCCGTCGGCGCCCTTGAGGCGCTCCTCGCCGGTGCAGAGCGGGATCAGCCAGTCGGAGCGTGCCTGCACGTCCTCGTTGGCGGCCTTCAGCGCCTCGTAGTTGAACGTATAGCCCTTGGCTTTTTCGTCACGCGCGGCCCAGATCATGGTTTCATGCGCGTTGGTGAAGCGGCGGCCCCGGAAGTTCGGCATCGGGTTGGTCTTGCGCCAGACGATGTCGTTCAGGAGCCAGAAGCCGAGGTCCTGCATGATCGCGCCGACGCGGAAGATGTTGTGATAGGAGCCGATCACCCAGATCGTCGCCGACGGCTTCATCGCGCGGCGCGCGGCAAGCAGCCAGGCGCGGGTGAAGTCGTCATAGGCGGAGAATGAATCGAACTTGTCCCAGTCGTCGTTGACGGCGTCGACATGGGATTCGTCGGGGCGCTTGAGATCGCCCTTGAGCTGAAGATTGTAGGGCGGATCTGCGAACACCAGATCGACGCTGCCCGCCTGAAGCTTCGACATCTCGGCGACGCAATCGCCGAGAATGATGCTGTGCGACGGAGACTCAAAATTTGTGCGGGGCGCCCTTGCAGACGCCCCGCGACGCGACACTACCATGACTCAAGAACTCTGACTCAGGCGACGCTGTCGGCGACGCGGGACCAAACAACCGACTGACCGTTACATTGACGGGGCAAAGTAAAAATCGACTTAACCCGCTGCTTTTGTGAGCAGGCCGCGCATCGCGCGTCGTATGCCCCCTGCTGTTCGCATACACCGTATTTTGCAGTGTATTTCGTGTTTCTTCGCGTTGCGGGAGCGATGAGGATGCCAAAAAGACTGCAAATTTCTCTCGGAAAAAATTGCACTTCCCTCGGAAAAAATTGCTGGCGGGCACATGCTGTCGCACTAGGCAATTTTTGCCGACCGCGATATTGATAAAGGCAACGGAAATTTTACGTATGTGGCGCGTTGAGCTTTTGCGCTTCTGCGCCCAAATGACGCCAATCGAGGATTTAAGGGAAAGCCGGCCATGCGCTACGATGATTTCCGCCGCAGCGACGACGTCGAGGATCGTCGCGACGAGGGTGGCGGTGGATTCGGCGGCGGCGGAGGCGGCGGGTTCGGCCTGCCGATGGGCGGCGGCGGGCTCGGCATCGGCACCATCATCGTGCTCGGCCTGATCGGCTATGCCTTCGGCATCGACCCGCGCATCCTGATCGGCGGTGCCGAGATCCTCACCGGCGGCAACCAGGCGCCGAGCTACCAGACCGATCGCCAGTCCTCCTCGACCTCGGCCAAGCGCGGCGCGCCGACCGACGAGGTGGGCAGCATGATCGCCGGCATCCTCGGCGAGATCGACGATCGCTGGAGCGAGATCTTCCAGGCCAGCGGCCAGAACTATACCGGTCCGAAGGTCGTGCTGTTCCGCAACGCCACCAATGGCGGCCGCTGCGGCATGGCGCAGTCGGCGATGGGCCCGTTCTACTGTCCGCCGGACCGCACCATCTTCCTCGACACCAGCTTCTTCCGCGAGGTCGAGACGCGTTTCCGCGGCTGCTCCGGCAAGTCGGCGTGCAATTTCACCACCGCCTACATCATCGCGCACGAGGCCGGCCACCACATCCAGAACCTGCTCGGCATCATTCCGCGCGTGACGCGGCTGCAGCAGCAGGCCGGCAGCAAGGCCGAAGCGAATGCGCTCCAGGTCAAGGTCGAGCTGCAGGCGGATTGTCTCTCCGGCGTCTGGGTCAACCGCGAGGCGAAGAAGCGTCCGAACTTCCTGGAAGCAGGCGACATCGACGCCGCGCTGACCACGGCCAGCGCGATCGGCGACGATACGTTGCAGCGCCAGGCCACGGGCCGCGTCGTGCCCGACTCCTTCACCCACGGCTCGGCCGCGCAGCGCAAGCAATGGTTCATGACCGGCTACCAGCAGGGCACGGTCCAGGCCTGCAACACGTTCGGCGGCGGGCAGTAGTCGTTGTCGCCTACGTGCCCCGGACGCAGCTCGAATTATGATGCGCAATTGCGCATCTGGGAATCCGGGAGTAGTGGCGTCATCCTGAGGTGCTCGCCTCCTCGGCGAGCCTCGAAGGATGGCGGAGCCTCCGGCCCATCCTTCGAGGCGCGCTTCCGCGCGCACCTCAGGATGACGGCGGTGGTTGGGAAGCAGGAGTGAAGTCGTGGCCTCGATCGACGAGTCAAAACAGTTCATCCCGCTCAACATCGCGGTGCTCACCGTCTCCGACACGCGCGCGCTCGCGGACGACAAGTCCGGCCAGACGCTGGCCGACCGCCTCACCGGCGCGGGCCATCATCTCGCCGCGCGCGAGATCGTCACCGACGATGTCGAGGCGATCCGCGCGGTGATCCGCCGCTGGATTGCAGATAGCGGCGTCGACGTCGTCATCACCACCGGCGGCACCGGTTTTACCGGACGCGACGTCACGCCTGAGGCGATCGAGCCGCTGTTCGAGAAGCGCATGGACGGCTTCTCGATCGCCTTCCACCTGCTGAGCCACGCCAAGATCGGCACGTCCACGATCCAGAGCCGCGCCACCGCAGGCGTTGCGGGGGCGACCTACATCTTCTGCCTGCCCGGTTCGCCCGGCGCCTGCCGCGACGGCTGGGACGGCATCCTCGCCGCCCAGCTCGACTATCGCACGCGCCCCTGCAATTTCGTCGAGATCATGCCGCGGCTGGACGAGCATCTACGCAGGCCGAAGGCGCAGGGCGCGACGGTGTAGCTACGCGCGCTGGTGCGCGAGCATCATTCGTAAGCCAAGCACAAGGTATCGTAGGGTGGGCAAAGCGAAGTGTGCCCACGATTTCTGTCGCAAGTCGGCATAGGTGGTCACGGCGCAAGTGCGCCTTTGCCCACCCTACGATTCTTCCCTTCTCCCCTTGCGGGGAGAAGGTGGCGCGAAGCGCCGGATGAGGCGTTCTCTCCGCGTGCACTGATGCTCGCGGAGACATACCCCTCACCCAAGCGAGCTTGTGTTTACCAGCGGCGCTGCCCTCTCCCGCATCCGCCTTCGCCAAGGCTTCGGCGGACAGGAGGGAAGAGGGCACATCAACGTGCATCTCGCCGCGATGCGCTTCGCGCTCGCAGCAAGATCAGAGATCCCGCTCCCACGTCTCGCCGACGAGATCAGCACCGAAGCTGTGGTGCTTCTCTTCCTTCACGAGCTTGAAGCCGGCACTCTTGTAGATGCCGCGCGCGGCGACCAGGATGCTTTGCGTCCACAGCGTCATCTTGCTGTAGCCCCTCTCGCGGGCGCCCTGGAGGCACTGCTCGACCAGCGCGCGGCCGACACCGAGCCCGCGTGCTTTCTTCTCCACCTGCAATAGACGGAGCTTGGCAATTTCGTCCGTTGCCTTGACCAGGAAGATCGAGCCGATCGGCTCGCCACCGACTTCCGCGATCCAGCAGTGCTCGCGCGCGGCGTCGTAGTTCCTGATGAACTGCGCACAGATCTCGGCGACAAGCGCCTCGTAGCTGATGTCCCAGTTGTAGTCCGCGGCATAGGCGGCGGCCTGCCGGGAGACGACCCAGCCCATGTCGCCGACGCGATGGCTGCGCAGCATGAACGCCGCGGGCTGGCTTCGGCGCTGCTCCAGCACGGCCTCGATGGTCGCCATGGCCTGCGTGAGCTGCGTCGCATCGCCGGCCGAAAGCTGAGCCAGCATTGCGGCAACCTCGTTCTGCGAGCTCAGGTTCAGCTTGGCGAAGGTCTGCCGGCCCTTGGCAGTCAGGCTGAGCTGATATTGCCTGCGATCCGCGGGCAGGGGCTTTCGCGTGATCAGCCCCTTTTCGTCGAAGCTTTGCACGATGCGGCTGAGATAGCCGGGGTCGAGGCCAAGCTCGATTCCGATCTCCTTTGCCGCAAGGTCGTCGCGATGCGCGAGCTCATAGAGCACCCGCGCCTCGCTGAGCGAGAACGGAGTTCTTCCAAGGTGCTGGTCGAGCACGCCAAGCTTGCGGGTATAGAAGCGGTTGAAGGCGCGGACCGCCGCGATGTGGTCGTCTGTACCGTTGAATGCCATGGCTCACCTCGATACTTGCCATTGTCAAATAATTATTTGACTTTGGCAAGTATTTGGCGACCTCAGCCGACCATGACGATCCGGCTGCGCAGCATGGTCCGGGACGAGCGGCCGAGCCGCCGCAGCAGCCGCGCCTCGGAACGGCGGGCCTGGGGCGGATAGCCGCCGATCCGGTCGTAGTGATCACGCGCGATCAAAAGGCCCTGATCGCCGAACGGCCCGGCCAGCTTGCGCGCCACGGCCCGGAGGACGTCGCGGAATCCGGTCTCGGCGTAAGGCGTGCGTGCATAGCGGAACACCGCCGCCCGGTCCCGGCCGCTGGTCGCGACGGTCTGGATGAATTGGGTGGTCTCCTCGATCCAGCCGGTTTCGAGCACCGCGCCTGCGGGGAGGAACATCAGCCAGGGCGAACGAGCCTGAAGCGCGCCGGCGGCGAGCGCCGCGCCCTGCGAGGAACCCTCGAAGCCGACGAAACGGCAGCCTGCGACGTCGGCAACGCGCTCGATGACGCCGTTGCGGGTGCCATCGACCAACAGGACTTCCCGGATGATGCCGGCGGCGGCACCGGGCACCAACGCGGCCAGGGTTGCGACCGCCGTCTGCTCGACGCCTTCGGTCGGAATGATAACGCTCAGCATGATTGAGGCTTCAGTGTCTCCGCTTCGGGAGAAGCGCAACTCGTTATGATATTGTCATAAACACGCGGCATTGCCGAGTGCAACTTTTCGGCGGGGCTTCGCTGTTCGATGGTAAACTGCGAGAACCATCGCATCTAAATATGTCTCCTGCGGGGTGGCAATGTTGCCGAATATTTCGGCGCGAATTCGCGGTGACCGTATTATCCCGGAGTTTTGCCGCGATCTTTGCGCAGCATGCAGGCCGCCGCAATCCTGCCTGCGGAGGATGCGGGCGGGCCGACACCGGAGAACGGGAAAAGCCTGCAGTCCACGGGTGTTGACGAGGGCCTTGCATGAACGCCGATCAACTCGCCGTTAGCGTGCCGACAGCATCTCCCAGGCCGGACGCCGTGCCGAGCTTGCGGATCCGGGCGCTGATGCTCGGAGACCGCATCAATGCGTCCGGCCTCGAGATCGGCACGCTGGTGTCGTCGACGCCGGCCGCCTTCCGCGTTCACGCCGGCCTCGCGGTGATCTTCCGGTACGGCGTCGTGGTGCTGATCGGCCTGTTGCCTTCGGAGGAGAAGGTGCTGATCGACAGCCTGAAGACGCGCGTGATCGGCGAGTTCAGCCCCTACGAGGAGGAGATCGCGCAGGCGCAGCTGTGCAAGGACGAAAGCAGTGAAGCGATCCAGCCGGGCGGGCCGATCTGCCTCGCCAAATTCTCCGATGACCGGTTGCTTCTGGTCGCGGATGCGCTCGCCAAGAGCACGTCGCTGGCCCGCGACGAGCGGCGGGTCGCGGCGGTGTTCGACGTCATCGAGCCGTTCGCGCGCGAGCTCGCCGAGCACGGCCGCACGCCGCGCCGTCGCAAGGGCATCCTGCAACTGATCGGCAATGCGCTGCTGGTGCAGCAGCGCGTCGCCGGCCGTGTTGCGGTGGCCGAGAAGCCCGACGTGCTCTGGGAGAAGCCCGAGCTCGACCGGCTCTATGCCCGCCTCGAAGACGAGTACGAATTGAAGGAGCGCCTCGACACGCTCGAGCGCAAGCTCACCGCCGTGTCGGAAACCGCCAACGCCTTGACCGACATCATCGACACCCAGCGCTCGCTTCGGCTCGAGATCGCGGTCGTGGTGCTGATCCTGATCGAGGTCGCGATCGGCTGCATCCAGATCCTGTCGGGGACTCACTGAGAGCGAGCGACTGCGCATTGCAGTGCCCTCTCCCCTCATGTCCGCCGAAGCCTTGACGAAGGCGGATGCGGGAGAGGGCAGCAGCGCTGGTGGACGTGGGCTCACCGGGGTGAGCGGTCTGTCTCCGCGAGTCCGGAATCGTAGGGTGGGCAAAGGCGCAAAGCGCCGTGCCCACCATTTCTGCTTGGTGGGCACGCTTCGCTTTGCCCACCCTACGATACTGTCTTGTCGGCTTGAGCTCCCATCGCTCGCAGCACGCTTGCACAATGCCGCGCGATCGTTAGCTCTTCGTTCGTTGGGATCACGAGCACTTCGAGAGCACTGTCGCCATCGTTGATCCGCTCGCGCGCTGCGGCATTCGCAGCCGCATCGATGCACACGCCGAGCCAGGCGAGACGCTCGCCGATCGCGCCGCGGATCTCGCCGGCATGCTCGCCGATGCCGCCGGTGAAGACGAGGCAGTCGAGCCCGCCGAGCGTGGTCGCCATCATCGCGATCGCCTGCGCCGCGCGGAAGGTGAAGAGATCGACCGCCTCTCGCGCCGCTGGCTCGCGGCTCGCGAGCAGCGTGCGCATGTCCGCGGAGAGGCCGGAGACGCCGAGCAGGCCGGACTGGTGATAGAGCAGGTGCTGGACCTCCTCGACCGACATCCTCTCGTGCTGTTGCAGATAGAGCAGCACGCCGGGATCGATCGTGCCACAACGCGTGCCCATCACGAGGCCATCGAGCGGCGTCAGCCCCATCGTGGTGTCCACGCTGCTTCCGTCGCGCAGAGCACACAGGCTTGCCCCGTTACCGAGATGTGCGATGACGGTGCGTTTGGCCGCAAGCTCCGGCGCGATCTCGGCAAGGCGGCGCGCGACATATTCGAAGGACAGGCCGTGGAAGCCGTAGCGCCTGACGCCGCGCGTCTCGAAGCGCCCGGGAATGGCGAAACGGCTCGCCGGCGGCGCGAGGCCGTGGTGGAAGGCGGTGTCGAAGCAGGCGATCTGGGTCAGCGCGGGCCGGATCGCCGAGATGGTGCGGACCGGCGCGAGGCAGCGCGGCTGGTGCAGCGGTGCCAGCGGCGTCAGCGCCTCCAGCTTCGCTGTGACCTCGTCCGTCAACGCGACGGGACCCGAATGATCCGGACCGCCATGAACGATGCGGTGACCGACCGCGCGCAAGCAGCCCTGACCGAACCGATCCTCGATGAAGGCGAGCACGTCGGTGAAGAGATGACCGCCGTCGGCATCCGCGGCGTCTCTCCGCGTCTCGAACAGGTCCTCGCCCGCAGTGCTCTTCACGACGAGCCGCGGCTTGTCCTCGTGCTCGTCGAGCTGGCCCTTGCACAGCAGGATGGGGTCGGAAGCCGCAATTTCGAACAGGCCGAACTTGATGCTCGACGATCCCGAATTGAGGACCAGAACCGCTTCCGGTGCCGGCATGAGGTCACCCCGTCTTGCCCGGCCAGACCCAGTCGCGGACCTCGGGCATGTCCTCGCCGTGCTCGCGCACATAACGGGAGTGTTCAATCAGCTTGTCGCGGAATTGCTGCTTCACCCGCGCGGCCCTGGTCGCCAGATCAGGCACGCGTTCGATCGCCTCGATCGCGAGGTGGTAGCGGTCGAGCTCGTTGAGCACGACCATGTCGAACGGCGTCGTCGTGGTGCCTTCCTCGGCAAAGCCGCGCACATGCAGGCCGGCATGGTTGGTGCGGTTATAGGTCAGCCGGTGGATCAGATAGGGATAGCCGTGATAGGCGAAGATGACGGGCTTGTCGCGCGTGAACAGGCTGTCGAAGTCGCGGTCGGACAGGCCGTGCGGATGCTGCTCCCTCGGCTGCAGCGTCATGAGGTCGACGACGTTGACGACGCGGATATTCAGATCGGGCAGCGCCTTGCGCAGGAGATCGACGGCGGCGAGGGTCTCCAGCGTCGGCACGTCGCCGGCGCAGGCCATCACCACGTCGGGCTCGGCGTTCGTGTCTTCGTTGCCGGCCCAGGTCCAGATGCCGATGCCGGCATCGCAATGCGTCGCGGCCTCCTGCATCGACAGCCATTGCGGCGCCGGCTGCTTGCCGGCGACGATCACGTTGATGCGATTGTAGGTGCGCAGGCAGTGGTCGGCGATCCACAGCAGCGTGTTGGCATCCGGCGGGAAGTAGATGCGGACGATGTCGGCCTTCTTGTTGGCGACGAGATCGACGAAGCCGGGATCCTGGTGGCTGAAGCCGTTGTGATCCTGGCGCCAGACATGCGAGGTCAACAGATAGTTCAGCGAGGCGATCGGCCGCCGCCACGGCAGATGCCGCGTGACCTTCAGCCATTTGGCGTGCTGGTTGAACATGGAATCCACGATGTGGATGAAGGCTTCGTAGCAGGAGAAGAAGCCGTGGCGTCCGGTGAGCAGGTAGCCTTCGAGCCAGCCCTGGCAGAGATGCTCGCTCAAAACCTCCATCACGCGGCCGTCCTGGGCGAGATGCACGTCGTACGGTTCGGTCGGCTCCATCCAGACGCGTTCGGTCGTCTCGAACACGGCGTCGAGCCGGTTTGACGCGGTCTCATCCGGACCCATGATGCGGAAGTTGCGCTCTTGCGCGTTCAGGCGGATGACGTCGCGCAGGAATTTGCCGAGCTCGCGCGTCGCTTCGCCCGTAACGCCGCCAGGCTGCGGCACGTCCACGGCGAAGCTGCGGAAGTCCGGCAGCTTCAGCTCCTTCTTGAGCAAACCGCCATTGGCATGCGGATTGGCGCCCATGCGGCGGCTGCCTTCAGGGGCGAGCGCCTGCAACTCGGGAATGAGCGCGCCGCTCGCGTCGAACAGTTTTTCCGGCTCGTAGCTGCGCATCCAGTCTTCGAGGATCTTCAGATGCGCCGGGTTCTCGCGGCAGCTTGCAACCGGCACCTGATGCGCGCGCCAGAAATCTTCGACCTTCTTGCCGTCGACCTCCTTCGGTCCGGTCCAGCCCTTCGGGCTGCGCAGCACGATCATCGGCCAGCGCGGCCGCTCGACCGTCTTGCGCCCGTCGCGGGCGTGTTGCTGGATCGAGCGGATGCTGGCGAATGCGACGTCGAGCGCGTCCGCCATGGTCTGGTGCATCAACTTGGGATCGTCACCCTCGACGAACAGCGGCTCGTGGCCGAGGCCGCGGAAGAGATCGCGGATCTCGCTGTCAGGCATCCGTCCGAGCACGGTCGGGCCCGCGATCTTGTAGCCGTTGAGATGTAGGATCGGCAGCACCGCGCCGTCATGGGCCGGGCTCAGGAATTTGTTGGAGTGCCAGGACGCCGCGAGCGGACCGGTCTCGGCTTCACCGTCGCCGACGACGCAGGCGACGATCAGATCAGGGTTGTCGAACGCCGCGCCATAGGCGTGCACCAGTGCATAGCCGAGCTCGCCGCCCTCGTGGATCGAGCCCGGCGTCTCGGGCGCAGCGTGGCTCGGAATGCCGCCGGGGAAGGAGAACTGCCTGAACAGCTTGCGCAATCCGTCCGCATTGCGGGCGATGTCAGGATAGATCTCGCTATAGCTGCCCTCGAGGTGGGTGTTGGCGACCATGCCCGGCCCGCCATGGCCGGGGCCGCAGACATAGAGCACGCTGACATCCAGCGCGCGGATGACGCGGTTGAGATGCGCGTAGATGAAGTTCAAGCCGGGTGTCGTGCCCCAATGTCCGAGCAAACGCGGCTTGATGTGCTCGGGTCGCAAGGGCTCGCGCAGCAGCGGGTTGTCGAGCAGGTAGATCTGCCCGACCGAGAGGTAGTTGGCAGCGCGCCAGTAGCGATCGAGGAGATCGAGGTCGCCGCTCGCGGCGGCCGTTTTTTGTTGGATTGTCATGTTCCTGCCGACCTTCACACAGCGATCGTCATCAACCCGGTTCCGGCGTGATCGATCCGTCGGTCATGAAACGGGATGACTGCGACGCCGGTGTTGCGAGAGGTCAAAGGCGGGCGCGCGAAGTTTGGGCAGCGCTACTGTGCATGGGGTTGTTTTCGAGTTTTTTGTTTGTGTTCTTGATTTGTTCCTTTTGCATGCTATCTTGGCTTCATGAGTCCAGCAGCATCCTCTCATGCTCTCAAGCACCCGCCGGTCAAGGCGCCCTCCGAGCCGGCGGGTGCGGACTCTGATTTTCCTGAATTGGCGGTCGCCATCGACCGCCAGCGCAGGCGAGGGCGGGGCGCCCAGTCCAATGCCAGTGGCCGCTATGAGGCCGAGGCGCGAGTCGCCTTCGACGACGGCTGGCAGAGCCTCGAGGATTTGCCGCCGTTCAAGACGACGGTGGCGGTCGACACCTCGCGCAAGGTGATCACCCGCAACGACTCTCCCGACATCGGCTTCGACCGATCGATCAATCCCTATCGCGGCTGCGAGCATGGCTGCGTCTATTGTTTCGCGCGGCCGACCCACGCCTATCTCGGCCTGTCGCCGGGGCTCGACTTCGAGTCGAAACTGTTCGTGAAGCCCGAGGCGCCTTCGCTATTAGAAAAGGAGCTCGCCGCCCCCGGCTACGAGCCGCGGATGATCGCGATCGGCACCAACACCGATCCCTATCAGCCGATCGAGCGCGAGCGCAAAATCATGCGCCGCATTTTGGAGGTGCTGGAGCGCGCCGGGCATCCCGTCGGCATCGTCACCAAATCGGCGCTGGTGGTGCGCGACATCGACATTCTCGCGCGGATGGCCAAGCGCAACCTCGCCAAGGTCGCGATCTCCGTGACCTCGCTCGATCCGAAGCTGGCGCGCACCATGGAGCCGCGCGCCTCGACGCCGCCGAAGCGGCTGGAGGCACTGAAGCAGCTCTCGGAGGCCGGCATTCCCACCACCGTGATGGTCGCGCCGGTGATCCCCGCGCTGAACGATTCCGAGATCGAGCGCATCCTCGATGCTGCCGCCCATGCCGGTGTCAAGGAGGCCTCCTACGTGCTGCTGCGGCTGCCGCTGGAGGTGCGCGATCTCTTCCGCGAATGGCTGATGGCGAACTATCCGGACCGCTACCGCCACGTCTTCACGCTGATCCGCGACATGCGCGGCGGCCGCGACTACGACGCGAAATGGGGCGAGCGGATGAAGGGCACGGGACCGATGGCCTGGACCATCGGCCGCAGATTCGAGATCGCCTGCGACAGGCTGGGGCTCAACAAGCGCCGCTCCAAGCTGACCACGGATCACTTTGCGCGGCCGAAGCGGAACGGCGATCAGCTCAGCCTGTTCTGACCGGGCAGTTCTGATCGGGAAAGTGGAAGAGGCGTCGCATGAGCAAGGAACTCACGGCCCCGATGCCGCGGCTGACCGTCATCACGCTCGGCGTCAGCGACATCCGCGCCAGCATCGCGTTCTATGATGCCCTCGGCTTTTCGCGCCGGCTGAAGGCGACCGGCGAGGCGGTCGCGTTCTACGACACCGGCGGTTCGGTGCTCGCGCTGTTTCCCTGGGACCAGCTCGCGGCGGATGCGTCCCTGCCTGATGAGCCGAGGCCGGCGGCGTTCCGCGGCACCACGCTCGCCTGGAACTGCCGCACGCGCGATGAGGTCGATACTGTCCTGGCGTTCGCCGTCAGCAAGGGAGCAAGGCTGCTGAAGGCCGGGTGCGAGACCGATTACGGCGGCTATTGCGGCTATTTTGCCGATCCCGACGGCCATGTCTGGGAGGCCGTGGTCGCGCCCGGCATCGAGGTCGGCGAGGACCGGCGGGTGCATCTGGCGGAGTAGGGCGGCCGATCTGAATAACGGGAATTATCCGGGGTTCCCGGTTGCGCCGGCTGGGTTGCTTGCGCACGATCCCGGCCATGATTCGGGACAAGTCCGCCAGGAAGCCGGCCAAGGGTGCGCCAAAAGAGGATGCTGCGAAGCAGGCAGCGCCTGCCAAGGCCGCCAAAGCCCCCGCCGGCAAGAAAGGCGTCATCGCGATTGCGCCGCCGAGCTTCCGCCGCGAGCGCGCGTTGATCAAGCGCGGCGTCTGGCCGGTCGCGGGCTGCGACGAGGCTGGCCGCGGCCCGCTGGCCGGCCCCGTGGTAGCGGCCGCGGTGATTCTCGATCCCGACCGCATTCCGCGCGGCATCGACGATTCCAAGCGCCTGACCGCCGAGGAGCGCGAAAGACTGTTCGACAAGATCTGCGCCACCGCCCAGGTTTCGGTCGCCGTCGCTTCCCCGGCGCGAATCGATCGCGACAACATCCTGCGCGCCTCGCTGTGGGCCTTGAAGCGCGCCGTGGTGGCATTGCCGCAGCCACCGCAACATGTCTTCGTCGACGGTCGCGACAGGCTCGATACGGCTTGCGACTGCGAGGCCGTGATCGGCGGCGACGGCATCGTGCTGTCGATCGCGGCGGCCTCGATCGTCGCCAAGGTGACACGCGACCGCCTGATGTGCGCGCTGGCGCAGGACTGCCCCGGCTACGGTTTCGAGCAGCACAAGGGCTACGCCGTCCCCGAGCACCTCGACGCGCTCGACCGCCTCGGCCCCACCGTCCATCACCGCAGCTTCTTCGCCCCCGTCGCCGCCGCCCGCGCCAAGCACATGCCCTGGACCGTCGAGCCGGTGCAGGACCTGTTCTCGGTTACCGACGTGGAGGTGCAGCTGGAAGCGGGCGTCGAGATCGACGCGTCGCCGGGCCTTTAAGCATTCATCTGTCACTGCGGCGCTCTTCGCCTCTCCCCGTAAGAACCGGGAGAGGGAGCAGACCGAAGTTGCCACGACGCGCGACGCCCTTTATCAAAACAGATGCGAGCGAATAGGGCCGGCTGGACGGGTTGGCTGCATCTTTCGGACGTTGCATGCGGTTTACCTCCCTGGTCATCGAGCTCATTCGCGCCCGGCCGCGGCTGATCGTTTGGATCGCCGTGCTGCTGCAGGCTTTGATGTGGCTGTTCGTGGCGCTGGTGTTTTATCGCAGCCCGCCCGGCACGCTCGCGACCCTGCTGGCCTTCGGCAGGGAATACCAGGTCGGCACCGATCTCGGCCCGCCCTTGCCGGTCTGGCTCGCCGACATCGCCTATCGGCTTGCCGGCGGCCACATGTTCGGCGTCTATGTCCTCGCCCAGCTCTGCGAGATCACGACCTTCATCGCGCTCTATCATCTCTCGCGCGCCGTGGTCGGATCTCAGCAAGCGGTGCTTGCCGTGCTCCTGACCATGACGGTGCTGGCCTTCTCCTCGCCCGCGCTTGATTTCGGCCCGCTCGTGCTGGCCCGTCCCCTCTGGGCGCTGCTGCTGCTGCACTCCTGGCAGATCATCGGCCAGCGCCGCGGCAATGCCTGGTTCGCCTGGTCGATCGAGGCCGGCCTGCTGCTGCTGACGACGCCCGCCGCGGTCTTCCTTCTCGCCTTGCTCGTTATCTTTGCGCTCGCGACCGCCGGCGGCCGCCGCACGCTGCTCGCGCTCGATCCGCTATTCGCACTGATCGTCGTCGCCGTGCTGGCGCTGCCCTATGCCGTCTGGCTGATGCGGGCCGAGACGCTGGTGCTGCCGGCCCTGCCGCAGGTGGCCGAACTGAGCACCCGTGCGATCCACGCGGCCTGGCTGCTCGGCGGGCTCGTGCTCGGCGCTGCCGCGATCCCGGCGCTGACCTTCCTCAACACCCGCCTGTTCGTCGCCAAGGGCGAGGAGGCGCCGATCATCTACCGCCCGCCGGTTGAGCCGTTCGCGCGCAACTTCGTCTATTTCTTCGCGCTGGCGCCGGCGCTCGGCGCGGTGCTGATCTCGGCCGTGCTCGGCCTCGATTCCGTCGTCGGTGGCGCCGGTGCCGTGCTGGTCATGTCGGGTCTTGCCGTGGTCGTCGCCGCCGGCGACCTCATCGCGATGCGCCGTGCGCGGATGCTGCGCATGGTATGGGCTGCCGCCGTCGTCGCGCCCGCCGCCGGCGTGGTGCTTGCCGTGCTGTTCCTGCCCTGGACCGGTGCCAACGAGATTGCGACCTCGATGCCGGCGCGCGCGATCTCGGATTTCTTCGACGAGAGCTTTGCCCGCCGCACCAACCATCGCCTGCGTGCGGTGGCCGGCGAGACCCAGCTCGCGAGCCTGATCACGCTGCATTCCGGCCGGCCGCATCTCTTCATCGATGCCGACCCCGCGCGCACGCCATGGATGAATCAGGCCAAGTTCAGCGAGACCGGCGGCGTCGTGGTCTGGCGCGCCTCCGACACCGCCGGCACCCCGCCGCCGGAAATCCTCAAGCGCTTCCCCGGCATCGTGCCGGAAGTGCCGCGCGCCTTCGAATGGCTGGTGACCGGCCGCCAGCAGCTGCTGCGCATCGGCTGGGCCATCGTGCGGCCGAAGGGGACGTGAGGCGCGCAGTTGCTCCGGACGCAGACATCGTAGGGTGGGCAAAGCGAAGCGTGCCCACGACATTATGGTGGGCACGGCGCTTTGCGCCTTTGCCCACCCTACGAGAGCTCGCTAGTTCGCCAGCACCTTCGCGATTGCCCGCAGATCCTGCCAGGCCAGGCGTTTGTAGGACGGCGAGCGCAGCAGATAGGCCGGGTGGAAGGTCGGCAGCGCCCGGATGGTGCGCTGGCCGGTGTCGTACTCGAACCAGCGCCCGCGGGTGCGCATGATGCCTTCCCGCGTCGACAGCAGCGTCTGCGTCGAGGGATTGCCGAGCGTCACCAGCACATCCGGGTTCACCAGCTCGATCTGGCGCTGGATGAAGGGCAGGCAGATTTGCGTCTCCTGCGGCGTCGGCGTGCGGTTGCCCGGCGGCCGCCAGGGAATGACGTTGGCAATGTAGGCGGTGGTGCGGTTGAGCCCGATCGCCCCGATCATGAGATCGAGCAGCTTGCCGCTGCGCCCGACGAAGGGCAGTCCCTCGATATCCTCGTCGCGGCCCGGCGCCTCGCCGACGAACATGATGCGCGCCTGCGGATTGCCGTCGGCGAACACCAGCCGCGTCGCCGTGTGCTTGAGCGCGCAGCCCTCGAAATTCTGCATCAGCTCGCGCAGCGCCTCCAGCGTCGGCGCGGTGCGCGCGGCCTCGCGCGCCGAAGCGATGGCGACGTCGGGCGCAGGCGCGGCCTCGCCGCGCATCACCGTCGGCGCCGCAACCGGACGGGGCGCCTCGACCGGCGCCGTACGCGGGGCAGGCGGCGGCGTGTCGATTTCCGCCAGGCGGTCTATCGGTTCCTCCGCCAGCGCGCAGTCGACTCCGGCCTCCAGATAGAAGGCGAGCAGCTCTCGGACGGTGGGTGCGGGTTCGAGGATCATGGGAAAGTCTGACTTTTATATCACCTTGGCCGGCCTTGCATCCCGCCGGAACGCGATTCCGAGGTTGTCCTACCCGGAAAAATCGGAAACAAGAGGGCGCAAACGACCAAGGACCGTCTCAAGGGCTGAGATCAGATGAGCACCGAAGAACTTCCCCCGCGCGAATCCATGGAATTCGACGTCGTCATCGTCGGCGCCGGCCCCTCGGGCCTGTCGGCCGCGATCCGGCTGAAGCAGCTCAACGCCGATCTCAACGTCGTCGTGGTGGAGAAGGGCTCCGAGGTTGGCGCGCACATTCTTTCGGGCGCGGTGATCGACCCGGCCGGGCTCGACAAGCTCGTTCCGGACTGGCGCGAGGATGCCGACTGCCCGCTGAAGACGCAGGTGAAGGACGACCGCTTCTACTGGATGACCGGCGGCGGCGCGATCAAGCTGCCGAACTTCATGATGCCGCCGCTGATGGACAACCATCACTGCTATATCGGCTCGCTCGGCAATGTCTGCCGCTGGCTGGCGCGGAAAGCGGAGGCGCTCGGCGTCGAGATCTATCCGGGCTTTGCCGCGGCCGAGGTGCTCTACGACGAGGGAGGCAAGGTCAAGGGCATCGCCACCGGCGACATGGGTATCGGCCGCGACGGCCAGCCGAAGGATTCTTTCACCCGCGGCATGGAATTGCTCGGCAAGTACACGCTGTTCGCCGAAGGCGCGCGCGGCAGCCTGACCAAGCAGCTCATCAACAAGTTCGCGCTCGACTCCAAGAGCGAGCCGCCGAAGTTCGGCATCGGGCTCAAGGAAGTCTGGCAGATCGATCCCGCAAAACACCAGAAGGGTCTGATCCAGCATTCGTTCGGCTGGCCGCTCGATCTGAAGACCGGCGGCGGTTCGTTCCTCTATCATTACGACGACAATCTCGTCGCCGTCGGCTTCGTCGTGCATCTCAATTACGACGATCCTTATCTGTCGCCGTTCGACGAATTCCAGCGCTTCAAGACCCATCCCTCGATCCGAGGCACTTTCGAAGGCGCCAAGCGGCTCGCCTATGGTGCGCGTGCGATCACGGAAGGCGGCTACCAGTCGGTGCCGAAGCTCAGCTTCCCCGGCGGCGCGCTGATCGGCTGCGCGGCCGGCTTCGTCAACGTGCCGCGCATCAAAGGCGTGCACAATGCGATGGGTACCGGCATGCTGGCCGCCGAGCATGTTGCGGCCGCGCTCGCTGCCGACCGCGCCAATGACGAGCTCGTCGAATACGAAAACGCCTGGCGCTCCTCGTCGGTCGGCAAGGATCTGTTCCTGGTCCGCAACGTCAAGCCGCTGTGGTCCAAGTTCGGCACCGTGCTCGGCGTCGCGCTCGGCGGCTTCGACATGTGGTGCAACACGCTGTTCGGCGCCTCGCTGTTCGGCACCCAGTCGCATTCCAAGCCTGATCGTGCCACGCTCGATCCAGCCAAGCAGCACGCCCCGAAGAACTACCCGAAGCCGGACGGCAAGATTTCCTTCGACAAGCTGTCCTCGGTATTCCTGTCCAACACCAATCATGAGGAGGACCAGCCGGTCCATCTCAAGGTTGCGGACATGAACCTGCAGAAGACCTCGGAGCACGACGTCTTCGCCGGTCCCTCGAATCGCTATTGCCCGGCCGGCGTCTACGAGTGGATCGAGGAAGGTTCGGGCCCGCGTTTCCAGATCAATGCCCAGAACTGCGTCCACTGCAAAACCTGCGACGTGAAGGACCCCAACGGCAACATCACCTGGGTTCCGCCGGAGGGCGGCGGCGGCCCGAACTACGAGGCGATGTAAGAGCGGGCTCAGCCGGAGCGGATCAGGTCGCAAAGCGTGATCTGGCGCACGTTCGCGTGAGAACCCGGCCGCGGCTACCTGTCGCGGTCACGATAAGGCCATAGTAGCGGCGTCTTGGGGCGGTCTTGACCGGTCAGTTGGCCGATTTGGGGCGTGCGGAGGGGATCGCCCGGTCCGAATCCTTGCGGTGAACCGCCAAAAGCGGCATTGTCGGCCCGACGGTTCCGGGTCCCGATGCCACTGGCCGCGTTCGCATGCGAGACGGCCTTCTGCTGCAAACCCAGGCACTACCAACTCAAGGCGAGCCCTGATGTTCTCAAATCGTTTCAACCGCTGGACTGCTGCCGCCATCGCCCTCATGGGCACAGCGATCGCGACGGTCCCCGGCGCGGTCCTGGCGCAGACGCCGGATCACCCGGCCGACACGGCGGCGCAGTTTCCGACCCGAAACGATCTGAAGTCGCTCACCGGTGCCGGCAGCTATCTTGCCGCCCGCCACGCCAGCGTCGAACGCGATGCGGCTTCGGCGGCCGCCTTCTACCGCTCGGCGCTCCGTACCGATCCCAAGAACAACGAGCTGCTCGACCGCGCCTTCATCTCCTCTGTCGCCGACGGCGACATCGATGAGGCGGTCAAGCTCGCCGAGCGCATCCTGACCATCGACAAGACCAACCGCGTCGCGCGTCTCGTCGTCGGCGTGCATGATCTCAAGTTCAAGAAGTACGCGACCGCGCAGAGTAACATCAATCAGTCGATCCGCGGCCCGATCACCGATCTCGTCGCCACGCTGCTGTCGGGCTGGGCCGCCTATGGCGCGGGCGATGCCAAGGGCGGCGTCGCCACCATCGACAAGCTCGCAGGTCCCGAATGGTATCCGCTGTTCAAGGATCTCCACGCCGGCATGATCCTCGAGCTCGCCGGCAAGGAGAAGGACGCGGGCACGCGCTTCGAGCGCGCCTACAAGCTCGACGATTCCATGCTGCGCGTCACCGAGGCCTATGCGCGCTGGCTGTCGCGCAACAAGGATTCGGCCGCGGCGACCACCGTCTATCAGGCGTTCGACAAGAAGCTCGCCCGCCATCCGCTGATCGTGGAAGGTTTGCGCGACACCAAGGCCGGCAAGAAGCTGCCGCCGCTGGTCGATTCCGCGCAGGCCGGCGCCGCCGAAGCGCTCTACGGCATCGGCGCCACGCTGACCCGCCGCGGTGGCGAGGATCTGGCGCTGGTCTATCTGCAGCTCTCGCTCTACCTGCAGCCCAGCCATCCCTTGGCGCTGCTCTCGCTCGCCGATCTCTATGAATCGGTGAAGCGGCCGCAGATGGCGATCAAGGTCTATGAGCGCGTGCCCGCGACCTCGCCGCTGAAGCGCAACGCGCAGATCCAGCTCGCCATCGACCTCGATTCGGCCGACCGCACCGACGAGGCGATCAAGATCCTCAAGGGCGTCACGACCGAGGATGCGAAGGATCTCGAGGCCATCATGGCGCTCGGCAATATCGAGCGCGGCCGCAAGCGGTTCGGCGACTGCGGCGCGACCTATTCGCAGGGCATCGAGGTGCTGACGCCGGGCAACGACAAGGCCAACAGCGTCTGGTACTACTATCGCGGCATCTGCCAGGAGCGTTCCAAGCAGTGGGCCAAGGCCGAAGCCGACATGAAGAAGGCGCTCGAGCTCCAGCCCGACCAGCCGCATGTCCTCAACTATCTCGGCTATTCCTGGATCGACCAGGGCGTGAACCTCGACGAGGGCATGAAGATGATCAAGCGCGCCGTCGAGCAGCGTCCCGACGACGGCTACATCGTCGACTCCCTCGGCTGGGCCTACTACCGCATCGGCAATTACGAAGAGGCGGTGAAGAACCTCGAGCGCGCGATCGATCTCAAGCCGGAAGATCCCACCATCAACGATCACCTCGGCGATGCCTATTGGCGCGTCGGCCGCACGCTGGAAGCCAAATTCCAGTGGTCGCATGCGCGCGATCTCAAGCCCGAGCCGGATGACCTTCCGAAGATCGAGGCCAAGATCGCCAACGGCTTGACCGAGGACAATTCGAATTCTTCGGCCGCGCAGGCGGAGAAGAAGAAGGACGACGGCAAGGGCGGCTAAGAGTGGGTTTGGGGGCTGATCGCCGATGTCGGCGTTGATTGAAGAAGGGCGGGCGAAGGTCAATTTGAGCCTTCGCGTCGTCGGCCGTCGTGCGGACGGCTATCATGATCTCGAAAGCGTGGTCGCGTTCGCCGATTGCGCCGACCGGCTCACGCTGGAGCCCTGCGGCGAGCTGAAGCTCACCACCACCGGACCGCTGGCCGCAGCCTGCGGCGACACCTCCGACAACCTCGTTTTCAAGGCGGCCAAGCTTCTGGCCGAGGCCGTGCCGGGCCTGAAGCTCGGCGCTTTCGCGCTCGACAAGGTGCTGCCCGTGGCCGCCGGCATCGGCGGCGGCTCGGCCGATGCCGCGGCGGCGCTGCGCCTGCTGGCGCGCCTCAACAATCTGTCGCTCGACGATCCACGCATGCAGCAGGTTGCGCTCGCGACCGGCGCCGACGTGCCGGTGTGCCTGTTCTCGCGCGCCTGCGACATGACCGGCGTCGGCGAGCAATTGCTGCCGCTCGCCTTGCCGAGCATGCCCTGCGTGATGGTCAACCCGCGCGTGCCGGTTGCCACCAAGGACGTGTTCCAGGCGCTGGGCCTGCGCAACGGCGAGCTCCTGGTCGGCGCCACCTCGGTCCTCGAAGCGCCGGCCTGGCCGGAGGAGGGGGCCTCGATCGCCGATTGGGTCGAGGTTCTCGAAACCGTCGCCAACGATCTCGAGGCGCCCGCGCTGCGGATCGAGCCCGTGATCGGCGAGGTCCTGGACGCCTTGCGCTCCTCCGCCGGCGTCAAGCTCGCCCGCATGTCGGGCTCGGGCGCAACGTGCTTTGCGATCTATGGCGCAGCCACCGATGCGCATGCCGCCGCCGAGAAGATCCGGCGCGACCACCCCGGCTGGTGGGTGCATGCGGGGACGTTGAGCTAGGTCTGTCCCCGGCGACGGTGCCGTAGGGTGGGCAAAGGCGCGAAGCGCCGTGCCCACCGTCTTTCAGATACGGCGACAGGAGCGTGGGCACGCTTCGCTTTGCCCACCCTACGGCAGTGGCGCTAGAGGCTTTCTTCGCCGAGCCCCAAAAACCGCTGGATCTCACCCAACACCTCCTGCGGCTTGTCGTGCTGCAGCCAGTGCCCCGCGCCGGCGATGGTCTCGATCCGCGCCTGCGGGAAGTAGCGCTCCAGGCCAGTGGCCCTAGCGCCCGCCAGAAAGCTCTCGCCGGCATTGAGCAGCAGCGTCGGGCAGGCGATGCGCGACCACAGTGCGACGTGGTCATCCGCCCAGAGTCGGTGCGGCGCACTGGCGCGCTGATAGGGATCGAACTTCCAGCTAAAGGTGCCGTCCTCGTTCTGCCGCGCGCCGTGCGTGGCGAGATGCAGCGCGAGCTCGCGGGTGAGGCGCTTGTTGTGCAGCACCATCTGTGCGGCGGCGTCCTCGAGGGTCGCATAGCGACGCGGCGTGCGGTCGTGCAACTTGTCGAGCTGACTGACCCATTTGTTGATGCGCTCGTGCACGGGCGGCTTCGGCGCATCCGGCAGCATGGTCACGCCGTCGAGGACCACCAGCCTGGTGACCCGCTCAGGGAATGAGCCGGAAAAGATCAGGCTCACCATGCCGCCCATCGAGTGGCCGATCAGGGTGATCTGAGGCGCGGCGATGGTGCGGACGAGCTGGACCAGATCGTAGACATATTCGGTCAGCGCGTAGCTGCCGCCTTTGGTCCAGTCGGAATCGCCGTGGCCGCGCAGATCGGGCGCGATCACGTGGAAATGCGGTTGCAGCGAGCGCGCGAGGGCGTCCCAGCTGCGGCAATGATCGCGTCCGCCATGGACCAGGATGAGCGGCGGCGCGCTCTCGTTGCCCCAGTCGGCATAGTGCAGCCGCAGGCCGTGCGATTCATAGAAGCGGTCTTGCGGGGCGCTAGCCATGTGCGGGCCGCCGCGCCAGCGCGAGCGAGAGGCCGAGGCCCGCGATGAAAACGCCGGAGCCTTGCGTGAGGCGCCGCATCAGCTGCGGCCGTCCGACCAGTTGCGCGCGCGTCGCGGAGGCCATCAGCACCACGACGACATCGGCGAGCGTGTTCAGCGTCACCGAGATCGCGCCCAGCATGATGAATTGCAGCGTGGGGTTCGCCCCCGCGGGATCGAGGAATTGCGGAATGAAGGCGAGGAAGAACGCGGCGGTCTTCGGGTTCAGCGCCTCGACCAGCACGCCGTCGCGAAACGCGCGCTTGTCGCCAACCGCCTTGCATTCGAGCGACAGCGTACGGCCGGCGCTGCGAAACGTCTTGATGCCGAGCCAGACCAGATAGAGCGCGCCGACAAATTTGACCGCGGTGAACAGTTCCGCGCTGGCCAGGATGATCGCGGAGATGCCGAGACTGCCGGCCACGACATGGACCATGCCGCCCAGCGCGGTGCCCGCGGTCGAGGCAAAGCCGCTTGCGCGTCCCTCGGACAGGGTTCGTGCCGCGACGTAGAAAATGCCGGGGCCGGGGATTGCTGCGATGAGGAATGCTGCGGCCAGGAACAGCCAGAAATTGGTTTCGGTCATCCTGTTTTGGTAGCGCAGGCTGCCGCGATTGCAAGGCCCCTCGTTCAGCCCATGCGGCGGAAGATCACGCTGGCATTCACCCCGCCGAAGCCGAAACCGTTGGAGATGGCGTGCTGCATCGGCATCGGCCGCGCGCTGCCTGAGACGATGTCGATGCCGTCGGCGCTCGCGTCGGGGTTTTCGAAATTGAGCGTTGGCGGCGTGATCTGGTCGCGCAAAGCCAACACGGTGAAGATCGCTTCCAGGCCACCGGCGGCGCCGAGCAGATGGCCGGTGGCCGATTTCGTCGCGCTCACGGCGATGCCGTTGTCGCGGCCGAACAGCGCGCCGATGGCGCCGAGCTCGCTCTCGTCGCCGGCCGGCGTCGACGTCGCATGCGCGTTGAGGTGCTGCAGATCCGCGGGCGCAAGCCTGGCCTGCCGCAGCGCGATCTCCATGGCGCGGCGGGCGCCGTCGCCATCGGGCGGACCCGACGTCATGTGGTAGGCATCCGCCGTCGTGCCGTAGCCGACAATCTCCGCGATCGGCGCGGCGCCGCGTGCGAGCGCATGCTCGAGGTCCTCGATCACGAGGATGCCGGCACCTTCGCCCATGACAAAGCCGTCGCGGTCGCGATCGAACGGGCGTGAGGCGCGCGCGGGTTCGTCGTTGAAGCCGCTCGACAGCGCGCGTGCCGCGGCAAAGCCGCCGAGGCTGACGATGTCGATGCAGGCCTCGGCGCCGCCACAGATCGCGACGTCGGCTTCGCCGGCGCGGATCATGCGCGCGGCATCGCCGATCGCCTGTACGCCCGCGGCGCAGGCCGTGACCGGCGTGCCCAGCGCGCCCTTGTAGCCGTATTTGATCGAGACGTGGCCGGCGGCGAGATTGGCGAGGAACGAGGGGATCGTGAACGGCGACAACCGGCGCGCGCCGCGCTGCTCGGTGATGCGCACGGCTTCCGCCATTGCAGGAAAGCCGCCGACGCCGGAGGCGATGATCGTCGCTGTGCGTTCCAGCGCGCCTGCATCCTGCGGCGTCCATTTGGCTTGCGCGACGGCTTCTGCCGTGGCGAGCAGCGCGAACAGGATGAAGCGGTCCATCTTGCGCTGATCTTTTGGCGCCGCGGCCTGCGCCGGATCAAAACCACCTTCGGCGTCATCGGCCTTGTCGGGTACGAGTCCGGCGATGCGGGCGGGAAGCGCCTGCGCCCATTCGGGCAGGGTGCGCAGTCCGCTTTGGCCGGCGAGCAGCCGGCGCCAGGACAGTTCGACACCGCAGCCGAGCGGCGACACCGCGCCCAATCCCGTCACGACGATACGACGCATGTCAGTCTCCAGCAAGCGCGACGGCCGGGTTCATGGCCTTGAGTGAAGCGAGCCGCCTGCGCATCCCGCGGCTGGCGCGCGGCCCGGGAATGGCGATGGTATTGGCGAGCGTGATCGGCTGCATGTCGGCAGCGTCGACCACGACCGGATCGAACGGGCGTGCTCCGTTCCGGCTTGCCAGCAGGATGGATTCGCCTTTGGGGGCGAGATGCTTGTTGCCCCAGGCGAGCAGCGCCACGATCACGGGGAAGAAATCCCGCGCCTTGTCCGTCAGCACATATTCGTACCGCGGTGGCCGCTCTTGATAGCGGCGCCGGACGAACATGCCGCTCTCGGTGAGATGGACGAGCCGCCGCGACAGGATGTTCGGCGCAATGCCGAGGCTTTTCGAGAACTCGTCGAACCTCGTCGCGCCCTGGAACGCATCCCGCAGGATCAAAATGCTCCACCATTCGCCGACCGTCTCCACGGCGCGGCCGACGGGGCATTCCAGGATCGAGGGGGATTTGGGCTGCATGACGGGAGGTTAGGGGAGTTACTTGCAAAATGCAAGTCACTGGGTGGGCGGCTTTCCGACTCGGTGGGGCGAGTTGCGGGTCTTGGGGGACGTCGCTGAAAGTTGAATGCGGGTTGGCGAATGGCGCCTGCGCGCCTTGCTCCGTCATTGCGAGCGTAGCGAAGCAATCCAGATTCTCGCCGCGCGGACAGACTGGATTGCTTCGCTACGCTCGCAATGACGGTGTCGAAGCGGTGACGACGCTATCTCACCAGGGTCGTCCCGGCGAAGGCCGGGACCCATAACCACAGGGAGAAGTTTGACGAAGATTGGTAGTGAGGTGTAGGCGCGCGGTACGGGCACCGGCGCGCTTACAGATGGATCACGCGGTATGGGTCCCGGCCTGCGCCGGGACGACAGCAAGGGCGTGGCGGGCAGTGTGCCGATAACGTCCTAATGCGACCGTGCCAAACAGAACGCCACGACCTGCTCCAGCGCGCTCTTCATCGGCGAGGGCGGGAACAGGGCCAGCGCGTCGACCGCCATGGCGCCGTAGTGCTGGGCGCGGCTCAGCGTGTCCTCGAGCGCGCGGTGCTTGTTCATGAGCCCGATGGCGTGGTCGAGATCGCTGTCACCGATCTCGCCGCGCTCGAGCGCCCGGATCCAGAAGGCGCGCTCGGTGTCGTTGCCGCGGCGGAAGGCGAGCACGACGGGCAGCGTGATCTTGCCCTCGCGGAAATCGTCGCCGGTGTTCTTGCCGAGCTTTGCGCTCTTGCCGCCATAGTCGAGCACGTCGTCGACGAGCTGGAAGGCGATACCGAGATTCATGCCGACCGAGCGGCAGGCGGTCTGCTCGGCCTTCGGGCGGTTGGCGATCACGGGGCCGACCTCGCAGGCTGCCGCGAACAGCTCGGCGGTCTTGCCGCGGATCACGGCGAGATATTCGTCCTCGGTGGTCGCGGTGTTCTTGGCGGCGGCGAGCTGCATCACCTCGCCCTCGGCGATGGTGGCGGCGGCCGCGGAGAGGATGTCGAGCGCGCGTAGCGAGCCGACCTCGACCATCATGCGGAAGGCCTGGCCGAGCAGGAAGTCGCCGACCAGCACGCTGGCCTCGTTGCCCCAGAGCATGCGTGCCGAGAGCTTGCCGCGGCGCATCTCGCTCTCGTCGACGACGTCGTCGTGCAGGAGCGTGGCGGTGTGCATGAACTCGACGGACGCGGCGAGCTTGATATGGCCGTCGCCGGTGTAGCCGGCGAGGTTGGCCATGGCGAGCGTCAGCATCGGCCGCAGGCGTTTTCCCCCGGAGGAGATCAGATGGTTGGCCACCTCCGGGATCATGGTCACGTCCGACCCGGTCCGCGACAGGATCGTGGCGTTGACGCGCTCCATATCAGGGGCGACAAGGGCAACCAGCTCTTCGATCGACGCGCCGGGAGTTTCGAAAGGTACGATGACGGCCACGCCGGTCTCCAATATTTGCCCCGGAGGGGCTATTCTGATGGAAATACAATAGAAACTGGCGGCGGATGCGGCAAGGCCCGCGGAACCATTGACATTTGCCGCTTTCGCCCCTTTCAGGCAGGAGACCTGCGTTTTGCGTGAACTGGTTCGGACCAACGATATGGTGCTGGTGTCGGCGATCGGCGCGCTGCTCGACGGCGCCAATATCCACCATTTGGTGCTGGACCAGAACATGAGCATCATCGAGGGCTCGCTCGGCATCCTGCCGCGGCGGATCCTGGTCCATGAGGACGACGCCCTCGAGGCCCGGCAGCTCCTGACCGACGCCGGTCTCAGCCACGAACTGCGCGGCGATGATTGAGGCCGCAGCCGATATTACCGAGGACGCCTTTCTCGGCGGCCAGTTGCTCCTGAAGCAGAAGCGGTCCGGCCATCGCGCCGGACATGACGCCATCCTGCTGGCCGCGGCGACGGTGGCCCAGGCCGGTGACCGCGTGGTCGACCTTGGCGCCGGCATCGGCACGGCGGGGCTGGCGCTTGCCCGGCGCGTCGCGGGGATCAGGCTCAGCCTGGTCGAGATCGATCCGGAACTGGCGGGGCTCGCGCGCGCCAATGCCGCGGCGAATGCGATTGCCGCCGAGGCGATCGTGCTCGACGTCACGGCCGACGCGCAGGCGTTCGCGGCACATGGGCTTGTGCCCGACAGCGTCGAAGTGGTGTTGACGAATCCCCCCTTCAACGATCCCGCGCGGCATCGTGGCTCGCCGGATCAGGCGCGTCACACCGCACATGTCGCGACCGAGGAGACGCTGCATGCGTGGGTGCATGCAGCGCGGCGTATTCTCAGATCGAACGGCGTGCTGACTCTGATCTGGCGTGCGGACGGAATCGCCGACGTTATGGCAGCGCTGTCACGCGGCTTCGGCAGCCTTGTGGTCCTGCCGGTTCATGGCGAAGCGGGAAAGCCCGCGATCCGCGTGCTGGTGCGCGCAGTAAAAGGCGGTCGCGCTCCGACGCGATTGCTGCCGGGCCTGATGCTTAACGAAGAGTCAAACGTGCCTAAAAAACAGGTGAGGGATATTCTGGAGGGGAGGGCGGCGTTGCCGCTGGCGGAGCCGTGACGGCTTACTGCGGAAGCGATTCCGTCTGCTGTTCGGACGAAGACGTGAAGCGAATCGCCGTGAAAAGCGCACCGATCAGCAGCAGCAGCAGATAGATCTTCATGGCGTTTCCTCCGCTGCCTATTGCAGCTTCCCAACCGGGATTCTGCAAAACACGTTCCAGGCACTTTCAATGACACTCGCGTGATAAGAAATGGTTAATCAGAGGTAAGGGCATGGCCGAACAATTGAGTGATCGTGGGAGTTCCGGCCTGGCCGACAAGCTCATGCAATATCTGCCGGCGCGCTTTCGTCCCGGCACGGCCGTCGTGCCGGTGGTGCGGCTGTCGGGTGTGATCGGCGCGGTGACGCCGCTGCGTCCGGGCATGACGCTCGCGGGCGTCGCGCGGATACTGGAGCGGGCGTTTTCGTATCGGAACGCCAAGGCGGTGGCGCTGGTGATCAACTCGCCCGGCGGCTCGCCGGTGCAGTCGCGGCAGATATTCTTGCGCATCAAGCAGCTCGCGGCGGAGAAGAAGCTGCCGGTGCTGGTGTTCGTCGAGGACGTCGCGGCCTCGGGCGGCTACATGATCGCCTGCGCGGGCGACGAGATCTTCTGCGATCCGTCCTCGATCCTCGGCTCGATCGGCGTGGTCGGCGGCAGCTTCGGTTTCCAGGACGCGATCAAGCGGCTCGGCGTCGAACGGCGCCTCTATACCGCCGGCGCGCACAAGGCGATGCTCGATCCGTTCCTCCCCGAAAACCCCGACGACGTCGCCAAGCTCAAGGCGATCCAGCGCGAGATCCACCAGATCTTCATTTCGCTGGTGAAGGAGAGCCGCGGCGCGCGGCTGAAGGGGACGGACGATACCCTGTTCACGGGCGAGTACTGGGCCGGCGACAGCTCGATCGCGCTCGGGCTCGCCGACGGCATCGGCGATCTCCGCTCAACTCTTCGTGCCCGCTATGGCGAGAAGGTTCTCACCCCCGTGATCGCACAGCCGACCGGGCTTTTGTCGGGCCTTCTGGGGCGGAAATCGCCCGGCGCGGGCCAGCTTTCGGCCCTGGAATCAATGGCCGGGTTGCCGGACGAGCTGATCTCGGCGGTCGAGACGCGGGCGATTTGGGCGAAATTCGGGTTTTAGCGGTCGGTAGTCCCCGCGCCATTTGGCCCGGGGTCTGCCGATTGCGGCGCGGCCCCGACTGCGCGACAATGCATGTGGGGGCTGAGCACTAGACAAGGATCGACAGATGCCGCCGTTCGTCGCTTTCGCGGGCGTCCTGGGCGGGCTTGCCGTGGTCCGCTGGGCCTACAAGACCGCACTCCGGATCAACCAGGAACTGGAGGAGATGCGCCTGTCGCGCGTCGCCGAGGCCGCGCACATGGGGGAAATCCCGACACTGAAGCGCGACCCCGTGACCGGAGCTTATCGGCCGGGTTAGCCGCGCCATAAACCGCTGCCGTAGGGTGGGCAAAGGCGCTCTTGCGCCGCGCCCACCACCTTCCCCGGCGAAGACATAGACGTGGGCACGCTTCGCTTTGCCCACCCTGCGGCACCGCCCGGGATGAGGGGCTGATCGGCCCGAATCCACCCCCTTTGCCTTGATTCCCATCCCCGCCGTCGATACGGTCCCGCGCGATTCAAAACCCCCCGCGAGAGCCTGATCTGACGATGGACGCCTCATTGCCCGCCCATATGCGCCCGGAACGCTCGTTCCAGGGCTTCATCCTCGCGCTCCAGCGGTTCTGGGCCGAGCAGGGCTGCGTGATCCTGCAGCCCTACGACATGGAGATGGGCGCGGGGACCTTCCATCCGGCGACCACGCTGCGCGCGCTCGGGCCAAAGCCCTGGAACGCGGCCTATGTGCAGCCCTCGCGCCGGCCCAAGGACGGCCGCTACGGCGAGAACCCGAACCGGATGCAGCACTACTACCAGTTCCAGGTGATCATGAAGCCGTCGCCGCCGAACCTTCAGGAGCTGTACCTGAAGTCGCTCGCCGCGATCGGCATCGATTCCGCCGTGCACGACATCCGCTTCGTCGAGGACGATTGGGAGAGCCCGACGCTCGGCGCCTGGGGGCTCGGCTGGGAGTGCTGGTGCGACGGCATGGAAGTCAGCCAGTTCACCTATTTCCAGCAGGTCGCCGGCTTCGAATGCGCGCCTGTCGCGGGCGAACTCACCTACGGGCTCGAGCGCCTCGCGATGTATGTGCAGGGCGTCGACCGCGTCTATGACCTCAACTTCAACGGCCGCGAGGGCGACGCCAAGGTCACCTATGGCGACGTCTTCCTGCAGGCCGAGCGCGAATATTCGAAGCACAATTTCGAAGTCGCCGACACCGCGATGCTGTTCGAGCAGTTCAAGATGGCGGAAACGGCGTGTAGGAAATATCTCGACGCCGGCTGGAAGGACGGCAAGCGCGAGGCGCACCTGATGGCGCTGCCGGCCTATGACCAGTGCATCAAGGCGAGCCATGTCTTCAACCTGCTCGATGCCCGCGGCGTGATCTCCGTGACCGAGCGGCAGAGTTATATTTTGCGCGTGCGTGAACTGGCCAAAGCCTGCGGCGATGCCTGGTTGCACACCGAAGCCGGTGGAGCGGCCTGATGCCCGATCTTTTGCTTGAACTGTTCTCGGAAGAAATCCCCGCGCGCATGCAGGCCAAGGCGGCCGACGATTTGCGCCGCATGGTCACCGACAAGCTCGTTACCGAAGGTCTCGTCTATGAAGGCGCGAAAGCCTTTGCGACGCCGCGCCGCCTTGCGCTCACCGTGCACGGCATTCCTGCGCGCCAGCCTGATCTCAAGACCGAACGCCGCGGGCCGAAAGTCGGCGCACCCGATGCGGCCGTGCAGGGTTTTTTGAAAGCGACAGGTCTGAAATCGCTGGATGAGGCCAAGATCCAGCGCGACCCCAAGGGTGATTTCTACATCGGATTGATCGAGAAGCCCGGCCGCGACGCGATCGACGTGCTGGCGGAAATCCTGCCCGTCATCATCCGTACCTTCCCCTGGCCGAAATCGATGCGCTGGGGCGCGCGCTCGGGCAAGCCCGGGTCGCTGAGCTGGGTGCGTCCACTGCACGCGATCACCGCGACCTTCGGGCCCGAGACGGAAGAGCCTGATATCGTGAAGTTCGAGGTCGACGGCATCGAGACCGGCCAGACCACTTACGGCCATCGCTTCATGGCACCTAGCGCGATCAGCGTGCGTCGCTTCGAGGACTACGAGGCGAAGCTGAAGGCGGCAAAAGTCATCCTCGATCCGCAGGCGCGCAAGGACATCATCTTTGCCGACGCCAAGGAATTGACGTTTGCGCAAGGCTTTGAGCTGGTCGAGGATCAGGTGCTGCTCGACGAGGTCTCCGGCCTCGTCGAATGGCCCGTCGTCATGATGGGATCGTTCGAGGAAGAGTATCTTGCGATCCCGGACGAGGTGATCCGCGCGACCATCCGCAACAACCAGAAGTGCTTCGTCGTCAAGGATCCCAAGACCGGCAAGCTGACCAACAAGTTCGTCCTCACCGCCAATATCGAGGCGACCGACGGCGGCAAGGTCATCGTATCGGGCAACGAGCGCGTGATCCGTCCGCGCCTGTCGGATGCGAAGTTCTTCTATGAGACCGATCTGAAGACCAAGCTCGAGGATCGGCTGCCGAAGTTCGAGCAGATCGTGTTCCACGAGAAGCTCGGTACCCAGGCCGCGCGCATCACGCGCATCGAGCGGCTCGCCGCAGAGATCGCGCCGCTGGTCGGCGCCGATGTCGCGAAGGCAACGCGCGCCGCGCATCTGGCGAAGGCGGATTTGCTGACCGAAGTCGTCGGCGAATTCCCCGAGGTGCAGGGCCTGATGGGCAAGTACTACGCACTGGCCCAGGGCGAGGACGCGTCCGTCGCCGCCGCCTGCGAGGAGCACTACAAGCCGCAAGGCCCCGCCGATTACGTGCCGACCGATCCGGTCAGCGTTGCGGTGGCGCTTGCGGACAAGATCGATACGCTTGTCGGCTTCTGGGCGATCGACGAAAAGCCGACGGGCTCGAAGGACCCGTATGCGCTGCGCCGTGCCGCGCTGGGTGTGATCAGGTTGATCGCCGAAAACGCATTGCGACTGTCGCTGATGAAGGTGGCGGCGTCAGCGCTCGCCGGCTTGTCGGTGAAGCCTGCCGATGCGCAGAAGCTTCCGAGCGATCTGCTCGCCTTCTTCGCCGACCGCCTGAAAGTCCAGCTTCGCGAGCAGGGCGCGCGTCACGATCTCGTCGACGCCGTGTTCGCGCTCGGTGGCCAGGACGACCTCTTGATGATCGTCCGCCGCGTCGAGGCGCTCGGAAAATTCCTCGACAGCGACGATGGCAAGAACCTGCTCGCCGGCACCAAGCGCGCGAGCAATATCCTCTCGATCGAGGAGAAGAAGGACAAGCGCACGTTCGACGGCGCGCCCGATGCCGCGCTCTACAGCCTCGCTGAGGAGAAGGCGCTGGCGAAGGCGATCGGCGAGGTGAAGGCGGAAGCCAGCGCCGCCGTCGCCAAGGAGGACTTTGCCGCCGCCATGAGCGCGATGGCAAAGCTGCGTCCGCCGGTCGATGCTTTCTTCGACAAGGTCCGCGTCAACGACGACGATGCGAAGGTGCGCGAGAACCGTCTGAAGCTGCTGAACGAGATCCGCAGCGCCACGCGTGCGGTGGCGGATTTCTCGAAGATCCAGGATTGATGTTCTCGTGCCCCGGACGCGGCGCAGCGCTGTCCCGGCGATGCGAAGCATCGTCCGGTTTGGCGGTGCGCTGCAGAGGCGGGGCCCATGCTGGATGCGTGTTCGGAGCTTCTGGGTCCCGGGTCGCGCTTCGCTTGCCCGGGACACGAGAGAAAAAAGCCCCGCCCGGCGGGGGGAGACCGGGCAGGGCCTGATGTCCGATTTAACACTGCACGCGCCAGCCTGATTGAAGTGGCGCGCCGGACATCGAGTCGATCAGCGGCGTTCTTAAGCGGAGTGGGTACCGGTTCGCGTGACGAAAACGCGTCCGGACAACGATCTAGTCCAGCACCTCGACGATGCGGCGCGAGCGCGGCTCGACCAGCACGGTCTCGCCGTTCACGACGGTGTAGCGATAGGTGGTGGCGCCGAAACGTTGCGGCACGTCATAATAGGTGACACCGCTTTCGGGTAAGGTGGCGCCGACCACCACGCGATCCGGGACACGGAAGGCCGGCACACGTTGTTCGATGACATAGTCGCGGAAGGCCGGGCGTTGTTCGACTGCGATTGTCGGGCCGCTGTCGACCACGACGGGTGCGCGCCCGACCGTGCTTTGCGCCTGCGCCGCCAGGGGCGAGCCGATCGCGGCAGCGAGCGCTGCAAGGGCGAGAATCCTGTTCCGCATAGGCAACTCCTTCGACGTGATTTTTCGGAAGCGCCAGTGGCGCGACCGGTGGCCAATGCATGCGTCTTGGCAATGTTCCGGAAAATGCACGCCGCATACGCGGCAATTTCGGGCAGTTTTCGCGAAAGGGGGAACTCGCATCGCGCCTTGCGCGTCTCTACTCGCGGAACCGGGACCGCTATGATCCGCCCGCGATTCGCCCCCACCTCCACAGAAAGATAATTCATGCACATCACCGTCGCCCACATTTCGCCGATCCTGTCGTTGATTGCGGGCGTGCTCATCCTGATCATGCCGCGGCTGCTCAACCTGATCGTCGCGATCTTTCTCATCATCAACGGTGCGATCGGGCTCGGGCTCCTGAAGTGGCTCCATCTCTAGGGGTTCATTTTCCGGAACTGTTCGACTTGCGCGGGCCCTTCCAAAGTGGTGTAAGGCCCGCGATTTCCCTTTCCTCTCGCAGGTTGTGTGCAAGCTATGGCCAAAGCCGCCTCGAAGCCTAAGAAAATACCAGCGAAATCAAAGTCCTCCGCCAAGGCGAAAGCCGCGCCGGCGGCCCGCAAGGCGCTTCCCAAGAGCGCCTTGAAGAGCGCCCCGAAGCCGGTGGCCAAACCGGTGGCGAAGCCGGCCGCGAAGGCCGCAACCAAGCCGGCTGCGCCGAAGGTTGCCGCCAAGGTCGCACCGAAGAAGGCTGCGCCCGCCAAGGCGGCGCCAGCCGCGGGTAAGGCCGGCAAATGGGTCTACACATTTGGTGACGGCAAGGCCGAGGGCCGGACGGAGATGCGCGACCTGCTCGGCGGCAAGGGCGCCAACCTCGCCGAGATGGCCAATCTCGGCCTGCCGGTGCCTCCCGGCTTCACCATCCCGACCTCGGTCTGCACCTACTTCTACGCGCACGACAAGTCCTATCCGAAGGAGCTGCAGGCACAGGTTGAGAAGGCGCTCGACCATGTCGGCAAGTTGACCGGCAAGGTGTTCGGCGACACCAAGAACCCGCTGCTCGTCTCGGTGCGCTCCGGCGCGCGTGCCTCGATGCCGGGCATGATGGACACCGTGCTCAATCTCGGCCTGAACGACCAGACCGTGGAAGCGCTGTCGGAGCTGTCGGGCGACCGCCGCTTCGCCTATGACAGCTATCGCCGCTTCATCACCATGTATTCCGACGTGGTGCTCGGCTTCGAGCATCATCACTTCGAGGAAATCCTCGACACCTTCAAGGACAGCCAGGGCTACACCCTCGACACCGACCTTTCGGCCGACGACTGGGTCGAGCTGGTCGGCAAGTACAAGGACGCGGTCGCGCGCGAGACCGGCAAGGACTTCCCGCAGGATCCGCACGACCAGCTCTGGGGTGCGATCGGCGCGGTGTTCTCATCCTGGATGAACGCGCGCGCGGTGACCTATCGCAAGCTGCACGATATCCCTGAGTCGTGGGGCACCGCGGTCAACGTGCAGGCCATGGTGTTCGGCAACATGGGCGAGACCTCGGCGACCGGCGTTGCCTTCACCCGCAACCCTTCGACCGGCGAGAGCAAGCTCTACGGCGAGTTCCTGATCAACGCGCAGGGCGAGGACGTGGTGGCGGGCATCCGTACGCCGCAGGATATCACCGAGGAGGCGCGGAAGGAGTCGGGCTCCGACAAGGCGTCGATGGAATCGGCGATGCCGGAAGCCTTCAAGGAGCTGACGCGGATCTACACGCTGCTCGAGAAGCACTACCGCGACATGCAGGACATGGAGTTCACGGTCGAGCAGGGCAAGCTGTGGATGCTCCAGACCCGCGGCGGCAAGCGCACCGCGAAAGCGGCGCTGCGCATCGCGGTCGAGCTCGCCAATGAAGGCCTGATCTCCAAGAAGGAAGCGGTGACGCGGATCGATCCGGCCTCGCTCGATCAGCTCTTGCATCCGACCATCGATCCCAACGCCAAGCGCGACGTGATCGCCACGGGCCTGCCGGCATCGCCGGGTGCGGCCTCCGGCGAGATCGTGTTCTCCTCGGACGAGGCGGCCAAGCTTCAGGGCGACGGGCGCAAGGTCATTCTGGTCCGCATCGAGACCAGCCCGGAAGACATCCACGGCATGCACGCTGCCGAAGGCATCTTGACCACACGCGGCGGCATGACCTCGCATGCGGCAGTCGTCGCGCGCGGCATGGGCAAGCCCTGCGTCTCCGGCTGCGGCACCATCCGCGTCGATTACGGCCGCGGCACCATGAGCATCGGCTCGCGCACCTTCAAGACCGGCGACGTCATCACCATCGACGGCTCGCTCGGCCAGGTGCTCGCCGGCCGTATGCCGATGATCGAGCCGGAGCTCTCCGGCGAGTTCGGCACGCTGATGACCTGGGCCGATCAGGTCCGCAAGATCGGCGTCCGCGTCAACGGCGATACGCCCGATGACGCGCGCACCGCGATCAAGTTCGGCGCCGAAGGCATCGGCCTGTGCCGCACCGAGCACATGTTCTTCGAGGAGACGCGCATCCGCACGGTGCGCGAGATGATCCTCTCCGAGGACGAGCAGTCGCGTCGTGCCGCGCTGGCAAAGCTGCTGCCGATGCAGCGCGCCGACTTCGTCGAGCTGTTCGAGATCATGAAGGGCCTGCCCGTCACGATCCGGCTGCTCGACCCGCCGCTGCACGAGTTCCTGCCGCACACGCATGCCGAGGTCGAGGAGGTGGCGCGCGCCATGCACACCGACCCGCGGCGCCTGGCCGACCGTGCGCGCGAGCTCTCGGAGTTCAATCCGATGCTCGGCTTCCGCGGCTGCCGCATTGCGATCGCCTATCCGGAGATCGCCGAGATGCAGGCGCGCGCGATCTTCGAGGCGGCGGTCGAGGCCGAGAAGCGCACCGGCAAGGCTGTAGGCCTCGAGGTGATGGTGCCGCTGATCGCGACCAAGATGGAGCTCGACCTCGTCAAGGCGCGCATCGATTCCACCGCGAAGGCGGTGATGCGCGAGACCAACACCAAGATCGCCTATCAGGTCGGCACCATGATCGAGCTGCCGCGCGCGTGCCTGCTCGCGGCCGAGATTGCGGAGAGCGCCGAGTTCTTCTCCTTCGGCACCAACGACCTGACGCAGACCACCTACGGCATCAGCCGCGACGACGCGGCGAGCTTCCTCGGTCCCTACGTGACGAAGGGTATCCTTACTGTCGATCCCTTCGTCGCGCTGGATCAGGAAGGCGTCGGTGAGCTGGTCAAGATCGGCGTCGCGCGCGGCCGCAAGACGCGTGCGAAGCTCAAGGTCGGCATCTGCGGCGAGCACGGCGGCGATCCCGCCTCCGTCGCCTTCTGCCACAATATCGGCCTCGACTACGTCTCCTGCTCGCCCTACCGCGTGCCGATCGCACGCCTTGCCGCGGCGCAAGCCGCGCTCGGCAAAGAGATCGCGAGCCAGGCGTAAGGCGAAGCGCAGGATTGAGTTGAGAGAGGCGGGGCTTTGGCTCCGCCTCTTTCATTTTGCGCGACGCTCCCTCCACGCCGTCATTGCGAGCGATCCAGAATCTTACCGCGGAGGCAGTCTGGATTGCTTCGCTGCGCTCGCAATGACGAGTTTGTTGCAACACCGGGAACTTCACACCCGTCCCGTAATGATACGCGCCGGCAAGAGTTCCTTCACCATTCGCGTTGACCCATTGTTTACCGCCTCACGTCAGGCGGCATTTACCAATGCGCAGCATCGCCCCGTGAAAACACCTGCAATCGCTTGAGTGTGCCGCGCGCGCAACGCCGATTAACGCCCCGGCAACCTAAATTGGATACTTACGATAAAGATCGAATTGCACGGATGTACTGAGTTCGATCGGACGAGCGTAAGCGTAGCGTGAGCGTATCGATGTCAGTGTTGCGTAAGCATCCGAAGGGCGCGCGGTTCGCGTCCTTCGGCATCGGTCTCTGCATCTTCGCATTGATGCCGAGAGAGACCGGCTATCAGGACATTGCCTCCCTGCTGGCACGTCAGCCCGGCGTTGCCGAGCGCTGGCAGAAGCAGGTGTTCTCCGCGGCGTCCTCGATCCAGCTCGCCACCTACAGCTTTTCCCGCCCCATCGGCACTTCGGTTCCGCAGAGCGCGATGGTTCGCCTCGCAAGCATCGATGGCCGCGACGTCACCGGCGCGATCAGCCGCAATCCGGCGCTGCAGGCGCCGCCGCGCTACCAGGCTGCAGATTTTCCCAAGGTCGATCGCTCGCTGAAGGGTGATCGCCTCGCGACCGCGACACCCGCGCCGGCTCCCGAGACCGCGCCTGCCGCGACGCCCGCGCCGGAAGATCCCGCGACGTCGAACAGCTCGGTGTTCGGCGCCAAGACCGCCGCATTGCCGCAAGCAATGTCGCCTGAGTCCGCGGCCGCGCTCGACCCCGAGCTTGCGGAAGCGCTGCGCGCGCCGCCATTGCCGCAATATTCCAATCCGCCGCAGGCCAGCGACGTTGCGCGCTCATTCGCAGTGCAGCCGCTGGAAGCGCTGAAGCGGGCCACTGCGCCGACGACGCCCGTGCGCGAGCCCTTCAGCGTCAAGACTTCGAGCCTGTTCTTCGGCAGTTCCTCGCTCGGCGGCAATCTCGAGAGCATCGAGAGCTGGCAGCCTGGCGCCGAGCCGCTGATCGTGATGCCCGATCCCGACATGAAGGTCACGGCCTCGCTGACCCCGCCGACGGCGGAGATCGCCAAGGACATCGAAAGCGGCGAGAGCGTCGCGCCGAAGGGCGAGGTCAACGCCGATAACCAGCGCGCCAGGTCGCCGGCGGAGCGGCTCGCGCTCGACGACAAGTCGCGCGCGAAGTCGGAGAAGTGCCTCGCCGAAGCCGTCTACTTCGAATCCCGCGGCGAGGCCGTGCGCGGCCAGATCGCAGTGGCGCAGGTGGTGATGAACCGCGTGTTCTCCGGCAAATATCCCGACACGGTGTGCGGGGCGGTCTACCAGAACAAGCACCGCCATTTCGCCTGCCAGTTCACCTTTGCCTGCGACAACAATCCCGACGTGATCCGCGAGCCCGAGATGTGGGAGCGCGCGAAGAAGATCTCGAAGGCGATGCTGGATGGCCAGATCTGGCTGCCCGAGGTCGGCAAGTCGACGCACTACCACGCCTATTGGGTGCGCCCGTCCTGGGTCGCCGAGATGAAGAAGATGTACAAGACCGGCGTGCACACCTTCTATCGGCCGCGCAACTGGGGCGACGGCAGCGAGGAACCAAGCTGGGGCACCCCGGCCCAGACCGCCGCGCTCTCCGCCGAGCTCGCGCAGGAAGCGAAGAGTTCTGCCGAGATGGGCAACACGGAGCGGCGGTAGTTGTCCTTCACCTCTCCCCGCTTGCGGGGAGAGGGAGAAGACCTCATCACGCCTCGATATCCAGCGCGCAGTCGAAGTTCGGCGCCGAATGCGTCAGGGCGCCGGAGGACGCATAGTCGACGCCTGTCGCCGCGATAGCCCCAATCGAGTCCAGCGTGACGCCGCCCGACGCCTCCAGCTCGAGGCGGCCCTCATTGATCCGCACGGCCTCGCGCAGGGTCGCAAGGTCCATGTTGTCGAGCAACACGGCGTCAGCCATTCCGGTTTCGAGCACCTCGCGCAGCTGGATCAGCGTATCCACCTCGATCTCGATCTTGACCAGATGGCCGGCATGGGCGCGGGCGCGCTCCAGTACGGGACGGATGCCGCCGGCGACTGCGATGTGATTGTCCTTGATGAGGATCGCATCGTCGAGGCCGAAGCGATGGTTGAAGCCGCCGCCGCAGCGCACCGCGTATTTCTCCAGCGCGCGCAATCCCGGCGTGGTTTTTCGCGTGCAGCAGATCCGCATCTTCGTGCCTTCGGTGCGCGCGACATAGTCCGCTGTAAGCGTCGCGACGCCCGACAGACGGCCAACGAAGTTCAGCGCGGTTCGCTCCGCGGTGAGAATGGCGCGCGCCGGACCCGAGATCGTCAACACCTGCTGTCCGCGGGCAACGCGTGCGGCATCGCGGACATGCGCGCGCACCTCGATGTCGGCCGAGAGCTTTTGCAGCGTCGCCAGCGCCAGCGGCAGGCCGGCGATCACGCCGGACTGGCGCGCGACCAGGATGGCCTGCGCCCTGGTTGCCTCCGGAATCGTGGCCAGCGAGGTGATGTCGCCGGCGCGGCCGAGGTCTTCGTCGAGGGCGCGATTGACCGCCTCCTCGATCGCGAGCGGCGAGAGGAAGGCATCGGGATAGAGCAGTGAGGTCTGGGTGATCATTGGGGAACTCCGTCAGGCGATCATGGGTTGCGCAATGCGCGGAAGCGGACGCTCGCTCAGGCTCTCCGCGACCTCGCGCGCTGCGGCGAGCGTGGTCATCGTTCTCTGCGCCAGCGCGGCGTTATCGGCCGGATGATCGGAGCGGAAATGCGCGCCGCGGCTCTCGCGCCGCGTCCAGGCCGAGGCGGCAACGAGCAGGGCTGACATCGCCATGTTGCGGACAGCGATGTTTCCAGCCTCGCGTTCGAGCACGGCGAAGTGGCGCACGGCTTCCGCAAGCCCGTCGTCATCGCGGATCACGCCGACATGCGTGCTCATCATCGCGCGCAGCCGTTTTACGTCAGCTGCATCCGGCGCGCCGCCGTGCGGCGTCACGACTGCATCGGGAAGGCGGGCAGGCGAGGGCACCGTGCGGCCGGCGATGTCGTCGGCGATGCGCGCGGCGTAGACCACGGCTTCCAGCAGCGAGTTGGAGGCGAGGCGGTTGGCGCCATGCGCGCCGGTGGACGACACTTCGCCGCCGGCCCAGAGCCCGTCGATCGAGCTGCGGCCGCGCGCATCCACGGCGATGCCGCCCATGTGGTAATGCGCGGCCGGCGCGATCGGAATGGCTTGCCTCGCGGGATCGATGCCGGCGGCGATGCAGCTCGCATGCACCGCCGGAAATTTTTCGGCGAAACGCGCGCCCAGTGCCTCCCGTGCATCGAGGAAGGCGCCGCGCCCGGCCGCGATCTCGGCGAACACGCCGCGGGCCACGATGTCGCGCGGCGCGAGCTCGGCCAGCGGATGGCGAGCGAGCATGAAGCGCTCGCCATGGCCGTTGATCAGCGTCGCGCCTTCGCCGCGCAATGCTTCGGTCGCGAGCGGCGCCGGATCGCGGCCGACCATGATGGCGGTGGGATGGAACTGCACGAATTCAGGATCGGCAATCACGGCGCCGGCGCGGGCTGCGATCGCAAGGCCGGAGCCGCCGGCTTCCATTGGGTTGGTGGTGACGGCGTAGAGATGGCCGAGGCCGCCGGTCGCCAGCACCACCGCACGCGAGGCGAGCAGGACCGGCCGTGCAGCGTAGTTGCCGGCTTCGCGCAGCTGCAGGCCGGTGACGGCGCCGTTCTCGGTCAGCAGCGATTCCGCGATCAGGCCTTCGATGATGCGTATCGACGGCGTGCGGCGTACCGCCTCGCTCAAGGCCGCGATGATCGCGGCACCCGCCCCATCGCCGCGCACATGGACGATGCGTCGGGCCGAATGTGCGGCTTCGCGTCCCACGGCGAGCTTGCCTTCGAGGTCGCGATCGAACGGCACGCCATAGGCGAGCAGATCATGGATGCGCGGCGCCGCCTCGCGCGCAATACCGAGCGCGACCGCCTCGTCGACGAGGCCGCCGCCGACCGCGATCGTGTCAGCGGCGTGTGCTTCCGGCGTGTCGCCTTCGGCCACTGCTGCGGCGATGCCGCCTTGCGCCCATGCGGACGAGGCGCCCTGTCCGAGCGGCGCCGCCGAGATCAGCGTCACCGGCCGCGGCGCGAGTTTCAGCGCGCAGAAGAGTCCGGCAAGGCCGCCGCCGACGATGACGACGTCGTCGGTCGAGCGGGTGAGATCGTTGATAGTGTTTGTCATGATGCTCTCCTCATGGCCGTCCCGGCGAAAGCCGGGACCCATACGCCGCGGCGGAAGTTGTTGCGCGAAGCTGTTCAACGTCGTTCTTCGCAACCACACCTTCCTGTGGTTATGGGTCCCGGCCTTCGCCGGGACGCCGTTGCTGCTGCTTGATGCTCAATTCTTCAGATTGATCATCCGCTCCACCGAGCGCCGTGCGCGCATCGCAAGCGCGGGATCGATCGTGACTTCCTCGCCGCGCGTCAGCAGGCTCTGCAAAATGTTCGCGAGCGTGATGCGCTTCATGTGCGGGCAGAGATTGCAGGGGCGCAGCATCTCCACATCCGGCAGCTCGGCGCGGACATTGTCGGCCATCGAGCATTCCGTGATCATCACCAGCCGCCGCGGCCGCTTGTTGCGCACCCAGTTGATCATGTGCGCGGTCGAGCCGGTGAAGTCGGCCTCCGCCAGCACGTCCGGCGGACATTCGGGATGCGCGATGATCTGCACCGACGGATCGGCCTCGCGATAGGCGCGCAGCTCCTCGCCCTTGAAGCGCTCATGCACCTCGCAGGCGCCCTTCCAGGCGATGATCTTGACGTCGGTCTTCGAGGCGACGTAGGTGGCGAGATAACGGTCGGGCAGGAAGATCACGGTCGGCGCATTCAGGCTCTCGACCACCTGCACCGCATTCGACGAGGTGCAGCAGATGTCGACCTCGGCCTTCACCTCCGCCGACGTGTTGACATAGGCGACGACGGGCACGCCGGGAAATTTTTCGCGGAGCAGCCGCACGTCGGCGCCGGTGATGCTGGCAGCGAGTGAGCAGCCGGCGCGCGAATCCGGGATCAGCACCGTCTTCTCCGGATTGAGCAGCTTCGAGGTCTCCGCCATGAAGTGCACGCCGCACTGAACGATGATGCCGGCCTTCACCTTGGTGGCCTCGACCGCGAGCTGGAGCGAGTCGCCGCCGATGTCGGCGACGCAGTGGAAGATCTCCGGGGCCTGGTAATTGTGCGCGAGGATCACCGCGCCTCGCTCCCGCTTCAGCTCGTTGATCGCGTGAATCGTCGGCGCCATCAGCGGCCACTCGATCGGCGGGATCACGTGCTTGACGCGCTCATAGAGCGGCGCGGTGGCGCGCTCGACGTCGTCCGTCCATTCCAGCGAAGGCATCGGCAGCGCGGGCCCCGGCACCGGCACGGCGCGGGGTGAGGTGATGACCTCGCTGGTGCCTTGCTTGAGGGCTTGGCCGTGCGGCCGGTTGGTCAAATCGTCGGGGCCGTAAATTCCAGTGATCGGCATCGAAGCCTCCCGTGTGCTCTATTTATGCTCAATATGAGTATATATGGAGCCTGAGAAATCCGGCCGAGAGGCCGGGCGCGATTGCATCAAGCTTAGATATACTCAATCTGAGTAAATCAAAAATAGCACGCTTGGGTCTAGGCCGCTAGGCCCTGACGCACACATTCCCGTCAGATCGCGTCAGGCGAGGCCTCATTGAAATGCAATGCTCCCGCGACAGCCCTTCGTGGAATGCAACCGCTTTTGACTTGGGATTTTCATGCAAATGCATTAAACGAGCTGGCTCGCGGCTGCCTATTCCGGACCGCCACCAACGGACAAGGAACACACCATGTCGACATCAATGGGCGAGCTCGGTCCGGCCTCCCGTTCCTCCTGGCGCACGCCGGCGATCATCATTCTCTGCGGCTGTGCCATCGGCATGCTCGGCTTCGGTCCGCGTTCGGCGCTCGGCTTCTTCGTGCAGCCGATGAGCCACGAGTTCGCCTGGGGCCGCGACGTGTTCGGCCTCGCCATCGCCGTGCAGAATCTGTTGTGGGGACTGGGCCAGCCCTTCGCCGGGGCGGTCGCCGATCGCTTCGGCCTGTTTCGGGTGATGTGCGTCGGCGCGCTGCTCTATGCCGGCGGCCTGCTGTTGATGCGCTATTCCTCGACGCCGCTGTCGCTGAATATCGGTGCTGGCGTGATGGTCGGCTTTGGTCTTGCCGGCTGCTCGTTCAACCTGGTGCTGTCGGCGTTCAGCAAGCTGCTGCCGGCCGAGAAGCGCGGGCTTGCGCTCGGCGCCGGCACCGCAGCGGGCTCGTTCGGACAATTCCTGTTCGCGCCGATCGGCGTCGCGCTCATCGACAATTTCGGCTGGCAGCAGGCGCTCTCCGTGTTCGGCTTCCTGATGCTGCTGATCATCCCGCTGTCGCTGGCGCTCTCGACGCCGCCGGTCGCAGCGACCGGCAGCACGACGCAAGCCGATGACCAGACCTTCACCAAGGCGCTCGCGGAGGCCTTCGGTCACCGCTCCTATGTGCTGCTGGTGCTCGGCTTCTTCACTTGCGGCTTCCAGCTCGCCTTCATCACCGTGCATCTGCCGGCCTTCCTGGTCGATCGCGGTATCTCGACGCAGACCGGCGGCTGGGTGATCGCGGCGATCGGCCTGTTCAACATCATGGGATCGCTCAGCGTCGGCTATCTCCAGAACTATCTGCCCAAGCGCTACATCCTCTCCACCATCTACTTCACGCGCGCGCTTGCGACGCTCGCCTTCATCTCGTTCCCGATCACGCCGTTCTCGGCGATCGCGTTCGGTGCGATCTCCGGCCTGACCTGGCTGTCGACGGTGCCGCCGACCTCGGCGCTGGTGGCGCTGATGTTCGGCACGCGCTGGCTCGCGACGCTCTATGGCTTCGCCTTCGTCAGCCATCAGGTCGGCGGCTTCCTCGGCGTCTGGCTCGGAGGCATCGTGTTCGAAAAGTTCGGTTCCTACACGCCGATCTGGTGGCTCTCGATCCTGTTCGGCGTGCTCTCGGCGCTGATCAATCTTCCGATCGTCGAGAAACCCGTTCAGCGAGCGGTTGCGCAGCCGGCCTGATCGGCTAAACATCCCCGACAAACAAAGTCAGGGAGTGCAGTCGTGGCCACATTCAAGGCGATCCGGATCGACAAGGCGGACAAGGGGACCACCGCGCAGCTCGCGCAGTTCGACGAAGCCGAGTTGATGGAGGGCGACGTCACCGTCCGCGTCGAATGGTCGACGCTGAACTACAAGGACGGCCTCGCGCTGACAGGCAAGGCGCCGGTGGTGCGCCGCTTCCCGATGATCGCCGGCATCGACTTTGCCGGCACGGTCGAAGCGTCCTCGCATCCGCAGTGGAAGGCAGGCGACAAGGTCGTCTGCACCGGCTGGGGCATGGGCGAGACCCATCTCGGCGCCTATGCCGAGAAGGCGCGGGTGAAGGGCGACTGGCTGGTCGCTTTGCCGCAGGGCCTGTCGGCGCGCGACGCCATGGCGATCGGCACCGCCGGCTTCACCGCGATGCTCTCGGTGCTGGCGCTGGAGAAGCACGGCCTGTCGCCGAAGAGCGGCCCCGTGGTGGTAACGGGCGCCGCCGGCGGCGTCGGCTCGGTCGCCACCGCCGTGCTGTCCAAGCTCGGCTACCACGTCATCGCCTCGACCGGCCGTGCGGCGGAGGCGGACTATCTGAAAGAGATCGGCGCGGCCGAGGTCATCGACCGCAACGAGCTGTCGGCCCCGGCAAAGCCCCTCGCCAAGGAGCGCTGGGCGGGCGGTGTCGACAGCGTCGGCTCGACCACGCTGGCGAATCTCCTGTCGATGACGAAGTACGGCGGCGCGATCGCAGCCTGTGGCCTGGCGGCCGGCATGGACCTGCCGTCTTCGGTCGCGCCTTTCATTTTGCGCGGAGTGTGCCTTCTCGGCATCGATTCCGTGATGTGCCCGATCGAGCCGCGAAAAGCCGCCTGGCAGCGTCTGGCGTCCGACCTGGATCGGACAAAACTATCTGAAATTACTCATGAAATTGCAATCGACGAGGTCCCCGGATGGGGCGCGAAAATCCTCGCCGGCCAGGTCCGCGGCCGCATCGTGGTAAAAATTGTCTAACGGCGTTCAGACTTTACCAACCAAGCTGCTTCAATGTTGCCTTGGTTAGTATGGTAAGCAGCGGGTAAAGAGATAAGGCATCGCCCGCTGCGGGGGTCGGTTCGGAGTTGAGCATGCTTGCGCGTATTGTGTTGGGGGCTGTCACGGCGGCGGCGACGTTTGCGCCGGCCATTGCAGGAAGCATGAATGCCGACGAGGCGCGCCGCTTCGTAGCCGGCAAGGTGTTCGCCTTCACCTGTTTCGACGGCACCCGCGGCGCAGGCCGCATCCTCGACGATCTCGGCGCCGCCGGCGCCGTGCAGTTCTCGGGCTCGGGTCCCGTCCGCCATCTCCGCCTGCCCGGCAACACGCTCCAGATCCGCGGCCAGAACGTCTGCGCCTCGATCAAGGGCATTCCGTTCGAGCCCTGTTTCAACCTGGAAAAGACCGACGAGCGCAGCTTCCGCGGCTCGGTCTCGGGCATGGGCTTCGCCTATTGCGACTTCCATCACCAGGGCGGCAACCAGATGCTGATGGCGCGCGCGTCGGCGCGTCCGCGTTCGCTGCGCTCCTCAGAGCACACCGGGTCGGTCGCCTCCTCGAATACCGAGGTTGCGGCGCGTGTCGAGACCCCGCGTGTCGAGAGCAGCCGGATTGAGCCGGTGAAGGCCGAAGCCAAGCCGGAGCCCGCCAAGAACGAGGGCCCGCTGGAGCTGCGTCGCTCCACCCAGTGAGCCGCCCGCGCGGGGGCAATCCGCGCCTTTCGCTGCACATATCCATCGAACACGAAGCCGCCGCGCCGTAGTCATACGGACGGCGGCTTTCATGCGTTGGTAGCTGTTCGTGCCCCAGTTTGCGTACGGCCGGGGGGCGCGGCCCTAGACAAGGGTTCAACGATGTCGCTGTACTTCTTCCGCATCAGTACCGGTCGCTACTCCGGCGCCGCCGATCAGCCGTACGAGTTCGAGAATCGCGCGGCCGCGTGGAACGAGATGACCGAGGTCTGCGCCAACCTGCTCGGCGGGATCGCGCGCAGCATGAAGCCGAATGCGAAGTGGAGCATGGAGCTGCTCGACGAGAACAAGGAGCCGGTGTTCCGCATCAGCATCGTGGGCGAGACGGTCAGCTGACGAGGCTCACAAACGGGACGGTCCGTTAACGGACGCATTGTCCGCAAATCCGCGAAGTGCAAATTCAGTGCACGCGAAAAGTGTGCAAGTCCCATGGTTTGAGCCGCGTTTTCAGTATTTCTACCCAGGCCGCAGGCGCTCTCGCTTAACGTTAATGAGGAACCTCGCGGGCTAGCCTTCCCGAACTGTTCACGCGCATCGGCGCGACAATGCGTATCCCGGGATTGCTTCAATGTCGTTCATTCAGAACTTGCGAATTGGCACTAAGCTCGCCGTCACCTCCGCGCTGACCATCGCCCTCGTCGCGCTGATGCTCTTCCTCCAGATGAACGGTGGCACCGAAGTCCAGAGGCTCAGCAACGCCGCATCGGGTCAGCAGGCGATCGCGCAAAACGCCGCGGAGGCGAAGGCGTCGGTCCGCGGGATGCAGATCGGCATTCGCGACATACTGACCTCATCCTCGCCGGCCGAGATGCAGAAGGCGGTCACCTATTTCGGCGATCGCAAGACCTCGGTCCTGCAATCCGCGGGGGAGATGGCGAAGCTGTCACACTCGCCGGAGAGCCACAAGCGGATCGACCGCCTGACCGTGCTGATCGGCAATTTCAGCAGGGGCGGGCAGCAGATCGAAGCTGTCCGCAAACAGGAGCTTGCGCTCGAAGGCAAGAAGGACGGCGAAGCGGCGGCGGAGCACGCAAGGCTCGCGGCCGAGGTCAACCGGATCCGCAAGGAAATCCTGGCGCCGATCAACGAAGAGATATCCGAGCTCGCGAACCAGATCATCGACTTCGCCAAGAAGAGCAGCGCCGAGGCGCGTGCGGAGGCGGAAGCCGAGGCCGCGTCCGTTGCCCGGGTGTCGCTCGTCACGGGCGTGCTGGTCGCGCTGGTTCTGATCGGCGCGTGCATCTTCTCCGTCTTCAGCATCGCGCGGCCCATGCGGGCGCTGACGTCGGCGATGGAGAAGCTGGCCGGCGGTGATTTCTCGGTGATTCTGCCGGGCCTCGGCCGCAAGGACGAGGTCGGCGAAGTTGCGGGCGCCGTCGAGAAATTCAAGATCGTGTCCGAGCAGAAGGCGCGGGAGGAAGCCGAAGCCAAGATGCGGCAGGATCAGATTGCAGCCGAGCAGCGCAAATCGGAGATGCGCAGGCTTGCCGACAGCTTCGAAGGCGCCGTCGGCGAGATCGTCGGAACGGTGTCATCGGCTTCGACCGAGCTGGAAGCGTCCGCAACGACGCTGACCTCGACCGCCGAGCGCACGCAGCAGCTCACGACCGTGGTCGCGGCGGCCTCGGAAGAAGCCTCCACCAACGTGCAGTCGGTCGCCTCGGCCACGGAAGAGCTGTCGTCCTCGATCACGGAGATCAGCCGGCAGGTGCAGGAATCCGCGCGCGTGGCGAGCGAAGCCGTCGGGCAGGCCCGCACCACGACTGAGCGCGTCAGCGAGTTGTCCAAGGCGGCGACGCGGATCGGCGACGTCGTCGAGCTGATCAACACCATCGCCGGCCAGACCAACCTGCTGGCGCTCAATGCCACGATCGAGGCCGCGCGTGCCGGCGAGGCCGGCAAGGGGTTTGCAGTCGTCGCATCCGAAGTCAAGGCGCTCGCCGAGCAGACGGCGAAGGCGACCGGTGAGATCGGCCAGCAGATCTCCGGCATTCAGGCCGCGACGCAGGAATCGGTTGGCGCCATCAGGGACATCAGCGACACCATCGAAAAGCTGTCCGAGATCTCCTCGACGATCGCGGCCGCGGTGGAAGAGCAGGGCGCCGCAACGCAGGAAATCTCCCGCAACGTGCAGCAGGCCGCGCATGGCACGCAGCTGGTCTCGTCCAACATCACCGACGTGCAGCGCGGCGCCAGCGAGACCGGCTCGGCTTCCTCGCAGGTGCTGTCCGCCGCGCAGATGCTGTCGGGCGACAGCAACCGTCTCAAGCTCGAGGTCGGGAGATTTCTCGAGACGGTGCGGGCCGCCTGACCTTCCCATCTTCGCGTGTGATTAACTTGTTAAGCTCGCATTCCGTGCTGAATTTCAAGGGGTTTTCGTACTAATTCAGTATTTGAACGGTAGCGCTGTTAACCAATTTGGAATGGCTGGCGCTCACCTTTTGAGCAAGAGCGATCAACGCCAGGGAGCGCCGACAACGACTCGGCTGCGCATTCCTTTGGGGAAACACCAATGTTGAGCCTCGTTCGGAATTTGCGGATCGGGACCAAGCTGGCGATCGCGTCGGCACTCGGCATCCTCCTGGTCCTTTGCATCATCGCAAGCCAGCTCGTCGGCAACGGCAATGTGCGGGACTCCAACAAGGCCGCGGTCGCGCAGCTCGCGCTGGCGCGCGAGGCGGTGGAAGCCAAGCTTGCGGCGCGCAGCATGCAGCTCGCCGTCCGTGACATCCGGCTCGCCGGCAACGCGGCCGAGCTGCAGAAGGCCGGCGATGCTCTGGTCGAGCGCGCCGAAACGTTGACCAAAGTCGCTGAGGCGATGCTGAAGCTGTCGCAAGTGCCGGAAAACCGGACCCGGATGGAAAAGCTCAAGAGCCTCGGTGCGGATTATCTTAGGGCTGCCCGACGGGTCGCGGCCATCCGCGGCGAGGCCATCGCAGCGACGGGGCCCGACGCGGCCGCCAATGTCGCCAGGCTCGTTGAGGAAGGCGCGCGCCTGGTGCGTGAGGTGACGCTGCCGATTGCTGCCGAGCTCGATACGATCACGAGCGAGATTGCGGATTTTTCCAAGCACAAAAGCGAGGAAGAACTTGCCGCCGCCGCGCAGGAGATGGCGGCGGGCGAACGTCTCGGCATCGCGGTCGGTATCTGCGCCATGCTCGTTCTGATCGGCTCCTGGATGATGTCCTTCTTCACCATTGCCCGGCCGATCCGCGCGCTCACCGCGGCCATGGACAAGCTCGCCGGCGGCGACTTCTCCGTGGTGCTGCCCGGGCTCGGCCGCAAGGACGAGGTCGGTGGCGTCGCTGCGGCCGTCGAGAAGTTCAAGGTCGTGTCGGAACAGAAGGCGCGCGAGGAGGCCGAAGCGAAGGTCAGGCAGGACCACGCCGCGGCCGCGCAGCGCAAGGCCGAGATGCACAGGCTTGCCGACGGCTTCGAGGCCGCGATCGGCGAGATCGTCGATACCGTGTCATCGGCTGCGACCGAGTTGGAGGCTTCGGCATCGACGCTCACCTCGACCGCGGAACGCGGCCAGCAACTCACCACCATGGTTGCCGCCGCTTCCGAAGAGGCGTCCACCAACGTGCAGTCGGTGGCTTCGGCCACGGAAGAATTGTCATCGTCGATCACCGAGATCAGCCGCCAGGTGCAGGAATCTGCGCGAGTGGCCAATGAGGCGGTCGGCCAGGCGCGCACCACGACCGAGCGCGTCAGCGAACTGTCCAAGGCGGCGACGCGCATCGGCGACGTGGTCGAACTGATCAACACCATCGCCGGCCAGACCAACCTGCTGGCGCTCAATGCCACGATCGAGGCGGCGCGCGCCGGCGAGGCCGGCAAGGGATTTGCGGTCGTCGCATCGGAGGTCAAGGCGCTCGCGGAGCAGACGGCGAAGGCGACGGGCGAGATCGGCCATCAGATTGCAAGCATCCAGACCGCGACCGAGCATTCGGTCGGCGCCATCAAGGACATCAGCGACACCATCGAAAAGCTTTCGGAGATCTCCTCGACGATCGCGGCCGCGGTGGAAGAGCAGGGCGCGGCGACGCAGGAAATTTCCCGCAACGTGCAGCAGGCGGCGGAAGGCACCCATCAGGTGTCGTCCAACATCACCGACGTGCAGCGCGGTGCGAGCGAGACCGGCTCGGCATCGTCGCAGGTGCTGTCCGCCGCGCAGATGCTGTCGGGCGACAGCAATCGCCTCAAGTTGGAGGTCGGGAAATTTCTCGAGACCGTGCGGGCGGCCTGACGGCGGGCCGTCCTTCCACAGCTCGAGCCTGCAACCGCCGCGCGTGGCAGCGCGGCGCTTGCGCGTACGCATGCTGCGGCGCCATGACGGATAAGGCGCAGGGTTAACTTTCCGGAAAAGCGACGCAGTCATGATGCCCGCGATTTTCCGGGGCTGAGTCGTCCTGCCTGTATTGCGTCCCGAGCGTATTGGAGCACATTCATGAGCGGCATCTCCATCCGCCTGACCCACAAGGTCATGGCGATCGGACTCTTCGGCCTTGTCGGTCTTGCCGCCTTCGGCGCGATCTATCAGATCGGCAGCCTCTCCCAGGATGCCTCCCGCACTGTTGCCAACCGCGCCCGCGCGATCGCCGATCTCGACAAGCAGCTCTCGATCGACATGCTGGAGGCCCGTCGTAACGAGAAGAATTTCCAGCAGCGCCGTACCGAGAGCTATGCCAGGGCGCATGCCGAGCTGATCGGGCCGATCAACCGCGATTTCGACGAGGTGGAGCGGCTGATGGCGGCCGCCGGCATGAGCGCACTGTCCGAGAAGATGAAGCAGGCCCAGGATGGCTTCAAGCGTTACGCCTCCGACTTCGCCGCACTGGTGGCGGCCGAGACCAGGCTCGGGCTGAATGAGACGCTCGGCCTGTCCGGTTCGCTTCGCGGCGCGGTGCACGACATCGAGGTCAAGCTGAAGGAGATCGACGATCCCAGGACGACGACCTGGATGCTGATGATGCGCCGGCACGAGAAGGACTTCATGCTGCGGCGCGACCCCAAATACATTGCCGAGGTGAAGAAGGCCGGGGTTGAATTCTCCAAGGCGATAGAGGTCGTCGCAATCCCCACGGCGGCGATGAACGACATCACGGCCAAGCTCCAGAAATACCAGTCCGAGTTCGCGGCCTGGGCCGAGACGGCACGGCAGAGTGCGGCTCTCGACGCCGCCATGATGAAGACCTTCCGCGAAATCGAGCCTGCGATGGTCGAGGTGCGAACCGCGGTCGATGCCATGTACAAGCAGGCTGACGCGGCCGAGGCCGCGACCCGCGAGGCCGTGCGCTTGTGGATGGCCGTGGCCTTCGGCATCACCGTCGCTGTGCTCGCCGTGACCGGCTTTCTGCTCGGACGTTCGATCTCGAAGGCGCTCGGTGCCATGGTCGGTGCGATGACGCGGCTTGCGCGCGGCGAACTCTCGATCTCCGTTCCCGGCGTCGGGCGCAGGGACGAGATCGGCGAAATGGCCGGCGCCGTCGAGGTGTTCAGGACCAGCATGGCGGAGGCCGAGCGGCTGCGCGTTGAACAGTCGGAAGCGGCTGCGCGCGGACGCGAACAGCGCAAGGCCGACATGCGGCGGCTTGCCGATACGTTCGAAGGCGCGGTCGGCGAGATCATCGAGACCGTGTCGTCGGCGGCAACCGAGCTCGAGGCCTCATCCAACACGCTGACGCAGGCCGCCGAACGCGGCAACGGGCTCGCAACCGCCGTGGCGGCGGCCTCGGAGGAGGCGTCCGCCAATGTGCAGTCAGTGTCGTCGGCGAGCGAGGAGATGACCTCCTCGATCTCCGAGATCAGCCGCCAGGTGCAGGAATCGGCGCGTGTCGCCGACGTTGCGGTCGGACAGGCCGAGCGGACCAACGCGCGCGTCGCCGAGTTGACGAAGGCGGCGAGCCGCATCGGCGACGTGGTCGAATTGATCAACACCATCGCCGCCCAGACCAACCTCCTGGCGCTGAACGCGACGATCGAGGCGGCGCGTGCCGGTGAAGCCGGCAAGGGATTTGCGGTGGTCGCGACCGAAGTGAAGGCGCTGGCCGAGCAGACCGCGAAAGCCACGGGCGAGATCAGTCAGCACATCGGCGCGATTCAGACCGCGACGGAAGACTCCGTCGGCGCAATCAAGGAGATTGGCGACACCATCGCGCGGATGTCGGAGATCTCGTCGACCATCGCCGCCGCGGTGGAGGAGCAGGGCGCGGCGACGCAGGAGATCTCCCGCAACATCCAGCATGCCGCGCACGGCACGTCCGAGGTCTCGGCGAATATCGGCGACGTCCAGCGTGGCGCCGGCGAGACTGGAGCCGCCTCGGCGCAGGTGCATTCGGCCGCCCGGTCGCTGTCGCGGGAGAGCAACCGGTTGAAGGGCGAGGTCGCGCGCTTCTTGGAGTCGGTACGGGCCGCGTGACGATGTCGGTGCCGCCGTTCCAATGTTGCATTGCGGTGTGCTGGTGCGGCACCGCGCGATATCTGCGCGGCCGCAACAAATGGTTGCGGAAAAAATAACGCGGGCCGGATCGCCCCCGTAGTTCCACGTAGGTCCCTGTTAACGCCTGTTTGCGACTATGTGCGCAATCTTACCGGACAAGAACCAGCCAGCATTATTGGAATGACTTCCGCCCTGTCGTCGGTCGTGACGATGGCGGCGCGGGTGATTTGCGCGTTGCTAGTCTCATCGGGATTTGTCGTGATGTCGAAGTTGTCGATCGTCTTCAAGCTACTGACCGTGTTGTCGATCCTCGTGCTCTCGCTCGCCGGCGTCGGCGTGACGGCGATCGGCACCATGCAGAACATCAATGCCCACACGGTCGAGATCGCGGAAAGCTGGCTGCCGAGCGTGCGTGCGCTCGGCTCGCTCCGCGCCGACATCAACGAGCTGCGCGTCGCGCTCCGACTGCACCTGATGCAGGACAGCGCCGAGGGCAAGGAGGCCGCAGAGAAGCGGCTGGCCTCGTTGCAGGGGCGCATCGAGCAGACCCGCAAGATCTACGAGCCCTTGATCACCTCCGCCGAGGAGCGCTCGCTCTACGAGCAATGGACCAAGGCCTGGGCCGAATATCTAATTGGCGTGCAGGACGTGATGGCGCTGTCGCGCAAGGGCGTCGGACGCTTCCCGACTGACGCCAACGAGCTGTTGCAAACCAAGGTTGCGAAGATGGCCCAGGCGGCCGATCCCCTGCTTCAGAAGGACATCGAGCTCAACAATCGCGGCGCCGAGCTGGAGACGAAGCAGGCGGCCGACAGCTATGCCCTGATCTTCCGCGTGCTGGTCGGCATCATCGTGCTCTCGGTCGTGATCGCGATCAGCGCGGCCTATTACCTCGTGCGCGACGTGTCGCGTGGCATCGCTTCGATCATCAAGCCGATGCAGTCGCTCGGCGAGGGCGACCTCTCGGCCGAGGTGCCGCATCGCGGCGAGAAGACCGAGATCGGCTCGATGGCGAATGCGCTGCAGATCTTCAAGGAAGCGCTGATCGCCAAGCGGGCCGCCGACGAAGCGGCCAGGCTCGACGCCGAGGCCAAGATCGAGCGCGGCCGCCGGGTCGATGCCATCACGCGAAAGTTCGAGACGATGATCGGCGAAGTCGTCGGCACCGTCTCCTCGGCCTCGACCGAGCTCGAGGCGTCGGCGTCGACGCTGACCAGCACCGCGCAGCGCGGCCAGGAGCTCGCCACCGTCGTTGCGGCGGCCTCCGAGGAAGCCTCCACCAACGTCCAGGCGGTCGCCTCCGCCTCGGAAGAGCTGTCGTCCTCGATCACCGAGATCAGCCGCCGCGTGCAGGATTCGGCGCGGATGGCGGCGGAAGCGGTCGAGCAGGCGGCGCGGACCAACGAGCGCGTCAACGCGCTTTCGCAGGCCGCCTCCCGCATCGGCGACGTCGTCGAGCTCATCAACACCATCGCGGGCCAGACCAATCTTTTGGCGCTGAACGCGACCATCGAGGCGGCGCGGGCGGGCGAAGCCGGCCGCGGCTTTGCCGTCGTCGCGGCCGAGGTCAAGGCGCTGGCCGAGCAGACCGCGAAGGCGACCGGCGAGATCGGAGCACAGGTGTCCGGCATCCAGGCCGCGACGCAGGAATCCGTCAGCGCCATCCAGGAGATCGGCGGCACCATCGAGCGGCTGTCCGAAGTGTCCGCGGCGATCGCCGCCGCCGTCGAAGAGCAGGGCGCGGCGACGCAGGAGATCTCGCGCAACGTTCAGCAGGCCTCGGTCGGCACGCAGGAGGTCTCCTCCAACATCACCGACGTGCAGCGCGGCGCGATCGAAACCGGCGAGGCCTCGGTCGAGGTGCTGTCGGCGGCGAAATCGCTGGCGACTGACAGCACCCGCCTCAAGGTCGAGGTCGCGCAGTTCCTGGAATCGGTCCGCGCGGCTTGATCCTCATGAGCATGATCCGGAAAAGTGTGAAGCGGTTTTCCAAAAAGATCATGCTCAAGCAGTTTAGCTGCCCGTCTGCGGAGCCGGCGGCGGTGCGACCTGCCGCCGGAACAGGATGCGCTGGTAGAGCCAGCCGATCGCGACCAGCACGATGCCGAGGCACATGAACGACAGCGCGCGATAAACGCCTGTCAGCGTCGACATGTCGATGACGAAGGCCTTCAGGATCGTCAGCGCGATGACGGCGGCGGACGCCAGCCGTGCCCGTTCCGAGTTGACGAGAATGCCGACCCCGAGCAGCACCACGCCGAAGGCGAGCCAGCCGATCGAATAGGTGTATTGCTCGGCCCCGGTGGTCGGACCGCTGGAGAGGATCGGGCCGTGATAGAAGCGGCGGATCTCCAGCGTCACATAGGCGAGTGCGAACACCAGTGCGCCGCCGGCGATGCTGTTGGCGTAGACCTTGCCGCGCTCGCCGACCACCGCGTAGGACAATAGCAGCATCAGCACCGCCGGCAGCGCATAGCCGAGCAGCAGCAGGTTGAACACCGCGCCGCCGACGTCGATGCGCCAGATCAGCGGGTTCTCCAGGATGAAGAGGCCGAAAACGCTGATGAGGCCGGCGATCGCGGTCAATACGACCGCGCCGACATTGTGGACGATGCTGCGGCTGCGCAGCCGCAGGCGTTCCAGTCCGATCGCCATGGCGAGCGCGACGCAGACCTGCAGCGCGCATTCGAGTAGCGAGGGCGCCGAGGTCATCTGGCCGCCGGTGGCAAAATGACGGATCTCCACGAAGGCGAGCAGCGCGGTGAACAGGATCGCGGCCGCCTCGACGACGCGCAAGGGGACATCGTCGCCGCGGCGTCTCAGGAAGATGCTCGCGCCCCAGAACGAGGCGGCTGGCAGGCCGTAGCCCCACAGCAGCCAGTTGAAGATCGGCGTCGTGCCGACCGCATCGCCGACGATGCGCGGATCATAGACGATGCGCGCGGTGACGATCGCGGCGAAGATCGCCGCTAACCGGCGCAGCACCGGAATCGGCCGCTGCAACGAGATCCAGGCGGTGCCGAGCGACATCAGCGCGAGCGCAATGGTGAGCCAGCCCTTCTCCAGCGCGAAGGTCAGCGCCAGCGCCAGCGCGCCGAGTGTACCGGTTGCGAACAATGCGATCGAGGTGGCAACACCCGGTCGTTCTTCGCGACGCATCAGCGCTTCGGTCGCAGCACCGAAGGCTGCGGCGAGCAGAACGGCGAGGATCGCGAACGGGATCGAACGGTCGAGATGGGCGATGCGCGCATAAAGCGCGACCAGGATCGCGATCGGCGTGGCGACGCCCGCCGCTGACCACACCACGGGAATGATCGCCGAGTTCGAGCGGCCCTGCGCGAAGAAGCCCGCGACGCCGAAGCCGGCGGCGAAGATCGCGGCCATCACCAGATGCAGCGTCACCGAGCTGTCGGTCGCGACAGGGCCGACGCCGGGCATCGGGCCACCCGGCAGCACCAGCATATCGGGGTTGGCGCGCACCGCCCATTCGGCGAATACGATGAAGACGGTCGCAGCAGCAGCGCCCAGCGTGCCGGTCGCCGCAGGCGCGCGCCAGGCGACGAACAGCGTGCCGCCGACCAGCAGCGTGAAGGCGATCAGCGCGAGATCGGCATGCGCGCTCGACAGCACGACCAGCATCGCACCGAACAGATAGGCGCCGAGCGCGCCGGACGAGACCGGCTCGATCTCGCCGTCCTCGATGGTCGGGCCGAACATGAAGCCGCAGACCACGAGCAGCGCGGCGAGCACGAAGCCGGCGATGACATGGAAGGCGTGCGGCGCGACCTGCACCTGTTCGGTATCGAGCCCCGGGAAGATCCAGAGCACCGCGAATGCGATCGTCGTGACGGCCAGCCAGCGCCACAGCCGGATACGCGCTAGGCCAAAACTCGCGGCAGTGACGATGGCGAGATAGATGTAGAGCGCCCAATAGTCCGGCTTGCCGCTGGAGACGAGGATCGGCGTCACGAAGGCGCCGACCACGCCGAGGCCGGCGAGCGCGGGCCCGTGCAGCAGCGCGGCGGCGAGCGTGCCCATGGCAACGATGCCGAGCAGCACGAAGGCGGTTGCCGGCACGAGGAAGCCGTAGAGCGCATAGGCCGCGTAGATGGTGGCGAACGCCACCGCCGTACCGGCCGCGGTGAGGATCGCGGGAATGTTGGCGATCGGCAGCGCCTGGATGGTGGAGATGCTCTCCTTGCGCCGCGTCCATTCGCCGGCACCGAGCAGCGCTGCCGCGAACAGGCCGCCGAGGAAGACGCGCACGCCGGGGCCGACGAGGCCGGCCTCGATCGAATAACGCACCATGAAGAAGCCGCCGAGCGCGAGCGCAAGGCCGCCGATCCACACCACCCAGCGCGTGCCGAGACGCTCCTCGAAGCCGGGCGCGGGCGCGGCCTCCGGCACCGGAGGCGGCGCATCAGTGCCCGTGCTCGGTTCGAGCGGGGGCGGTGAAACCTCTTCGGTGACGAGCGGAGGCGGCGTCGTTTCCGCTTCCGGCGCAAGCGGCGGCGGCTCGGCGGCGGGCGTTGCGGGCGCTTCGGCCTGCACCTGCGCGGGCATCAGCGGCGGCGGCTGCACGACAGGCCGCTGCGCGTAAAACTTCTCTTCGAGCAAGTTCAGCCGACGGCGCAGCTCGGCCGCCTGGCTGGAGGCCTTGATCGCGATCAGGAAGGCGATGATCGCAATGATCAGCGCAAAGACGTCGAACGGGCCGTCGAACATGAAGCCTCCAGGCAACCGGCGGGCAGGGGCCGGTCCCACTGATATCAGGATCTAGCGCCGGGAGCGCACACGCAAGCCCGGCGCGGGCCGCTCCTGGAGCACCTCGCGGCGGAAGCGGTAGAGCGCTGCCGGCCGTCCGCCCGTCTGTGTCGACATCACGCCGGTCGGTTCGACCAGGGCTTCCGTTTCGACCAGGCGGCGGAAATTCTGCTTGTGCAGATGCCGGCCGGAGATCGCCTCCACCGTATGCTGCAATTCCGTAAGTGTGAACTCGGCGGGCAAAAGTTCAAACACCACAGGACGATACTTCAGCTTTGCGCGCAGCCGCGCGATTCCCGTGGCGAGAATTCGGCGGTGATCGAACCGCATCGAGGTCCCGAGCGCCGGCAGTGCCTTGCGCGCTAATGCCGCAGGACGGCCGTCGCGCCGTGCCTCCTCGATCAGCCCGGCCTCGTAGAGCAGCTCGTAGCGGTCGAGCACGCGCTCCTCGTCCCAGGGCGCGCCGTCGAGGCCGAAATAGAACCGCACGCGATCCCTGCGCGGCAATGCGCGCGTCGTCTCCGGCGTCTCCTGCTCCGCCCAAGCCGTCAGCGCGGGGATGATGTCGCGGGCAATGATCGCGGGCGGCTCCTCGCGCCAGTCTTCCCAGGGCAGGAAGCGGTACCACGGCTCGAAGCTTGCGCCGTTGGCTGCGAGCTCGCCGCCCGCGGCGCGCGTGAGCGCGAGATAGCCGATCGACACCATATGCGCGCCGGTGTCGCCGGCCTCGGCGTGACGGCCGCGATCGCCAAAGGTGTAGAGCTGCTCGACATAGCCGAGCCGCAAGCCCGCCTGCTCCTCGACCCAGGCGCGCAGGCCGATCTCGAAGGTACGATGGCTCAGCGCATCGAACGGCCCGAACGGCAGGCCCGCCAGCCCGTCGCTGCTGTGCGCGGTGAGGATCAGCGGCTCATGGTCCTCGATCGCGACGATCGCGGCGGTCAGGCCGATCTCGATCGGTGTCAGCAGCGTCTCGCTCATGCGGCTGAGATCGCTTGTGTCATTCGAGCTCGATCACGAAGGGGCGGCCCTCGACCATCATCGCGCCCGGGCCCATCTCGTCGAGCGCGCGCAGCATGCGGCCGTTGCGCCCGAGCGCGCGGTCGGCGAGGCCGACGATGCGCCGGTTCGGCGAGGCGATCGGCGAGGCGGCGCGGATCTTCTTCGCGATCTCGATCTCGTCGCGATGCGGATTGAGCGCGCATACGGCGGCGAAGGCGCTCGCGGTGGAGCGGCTGATGCCGGCATAGCAATGCACCACTAGCGGCGCGCTGCGGTCCCAGCCGCGCACGAAGTTCAGCACCTGCTCGATATGCGTCTCTGACGGTGCGACAAAGCCGTCCATCTCCTCGGTGATGTCGTCCATCGACACCTTGAGATGGTTGGCCGGCAGCACCGATACCGGACGCGCCACCTGCTCGACATTGGCCATCACGGTCAGCACATGGCTGGCCCTGGTGAGGCGGACGGTTTCGGGAAGTGCGGCGAGGGAACAGACGTGGATCATGGCGGACCTTTTTGCCGGCGATTATAGCGAGCGCTTGTAGGGTGGGCAAAGCGAAGCGTGCCCACCACTTTCGTCGCAATTGCGAAAAGATGGTGGGCACGGCGCAAGAGCGCCTTTGCCCACCCTACCTGACCTACGCAAACACCGCGTTGAACCGCTCCAGAAACTGCTTCTCCGCCCGCGCCGCGGTCCAGGGCGTGAGATAGTCGCGCCGGACGCTGTCGGGCAGGCCCGGATCGCGGCCGAACAGGCGTTTGGCCTCGGCGTCGCTGAAGCCGGCGAGCTCGGTTGCCTCGAGATAGGCCGCGCCGCGGTCGGCGGCCTTGATCGCCTGCGTGATCTCGTCGGCCAGCACCGGCGGCAGGCCGAAGCGGATGTGGATGGCGCCGAGCAGGCGCTTCTCCACCGCCTTGTAATGGCCGTCGAGCACCGCCTTGAACGGCGAGATCATGTCGCCGATCACATATTCGGGCGCATCGTGCAGCAGCGCGGCGAGCCGCATGCGCTGATCCACGCGCGGCATCTCGTGCCGCAGCACGGTTTCCACCAGCAGCGTGTGCTGCGCGACCGAGAAGATGTGCGCGCCGGTGGTCTGTCCGTTCCAGCGCGCGACGCGCGCCAGCCCATGGGCGATGTCGGCGATCTCGACGTCGAGCGGGGAGGGGTCGAGCAGGTCGAGCCGCCGGCCCGACAGCATACGCTGCCAGGCGCGGGACTGCGCATCGCGCGCGGTCTTCTTCGCGGTCATTTGACCTTGAGGCGCTGCTTGCGCTGCGTCTTGCCGCAGGTCGCGTGGCAATGGCAGTCGACGAGATGGTCGTTGACCATGCCGGTCGCCTGCATGAAGGCGTAGACGATGGTCGGGCCGACGAACTTGAAGCCGCGCGAGGCCAGCTCCTTGGAAATCTGCACCGACAGCGGCGTCGAGGCCGGCACGCTCGCGGTGGTCTTGAAGTGGTTGATCTTGGGCTTGCCGCCCATGAAGTCCCACAGCAGTTTCGAGAAGCCCGGGCCCTTTTCCATAATATCAAGATACGACTTCGCGCTCAGGATCGCGCCGTCGATCTTGGCGCGATTGCGCACGATGCCGGCATCGTTCATCAGCGCATGGACCTTCTTGGCATTGTAGCGCGCGATCTTCTCCGGCTGGAAATCGTCGAAGGCTTTGCGGAAATTGTCGCGCTTGCGCAAGATCGTGATCCAGGACAGGCCGGCCTGAAAACCGTCGAGGATCAGCTTTTCGTACAGCGCGCGGTCGTCATATTCGGGCACGCCCCATTCGGTGTCGTGATAGGCGACATAGAGCGGATCCTCTCCGGGCCAGGGGCAGCGGGTCAGGCCGTCGGGATGCAGGCGGGGAGCGCGGCTCATGCGATGGGCTGTTTCGAGGGAATGCGGACGGTTTCGGGGTCGGCCAGCGTCAAGGCAAGGCCGCCGGCGGTGAGCGGCTGTCCGGCATCGAGCGCATCGGCGACGCGGTCGATGCGCACCAGCGCGATGCCCTTGCCGTGCGCCGACGAGCCCATGGTCCCGACCGGCTTGTCGCCGGCCATCACGCTAACGCCGACTTCCGGCGAGATGTCATCGAGCAGCACCTTGACGCTGCGCGTGCGTGCGGTGCCGCGATGCTGCATGCGCGAGACGACCTCCTGGCCGACATAGCAGCCCTTGTCGAAATCGACGCCGGCAAGCCGGTCCATGTTGGTTTCGTGCGGGAACGCATCGTTGTACATGAAATCGAGCCCGCCGCGCGGGATGCCGAGCGCGATGCGGTGCGCCTCATATTCGGCCGGATCGACCAATTCGGCGCCGATGAGATCGGACAGCTTCTGCTTGAGATCCTCGGGGATCAGGATGCGTGTGCCGAGCTCGGCATTGCGCGGATCGGCGAAGGCCAGATCCGGCTGCGCTGCAGGCTGGCCATCCCAGGCCGCGAGCACGCCGAGATCGAGGTTCTCCACAGTGACCTTGGCGCGCAGCTTGTAGAATTTCAGCTTGGTGGCGAGGGTGTCCGCCAGCGCCTTCGGGCAATCGATCAGGAACCCGCCGCCATGGCCGGCGGGCACCTCCGTGATCAGGAAATCCAGGATGATCTTGCCCTGCGGCGTCAGCAGCGCGCCGAATCGCCCCAGCCCCGGCTTCAGCCTGTCGACATCGGTCGTGACCAGGCCGTTGAGGAAGTTGCGCGCATCCTCGCCCGCGACCTTGACCACGCCCCGGTCGGGAAGAAACGCTGATTTCATGCGAAAATCTCTTGCGACATGTTGCTCTGGAACGTAAGCCCGCAAGGCATAAACGACAAGACCTCGAGCCCTGCGCTTGGGGATGAGAGAGGCCCCATGACCCAGCGTTTCGATGTGATCTTGAAGGGCGGCACCGTCGTCAACCAGGACGGCGAGGGTGTTCGCGATATCGGCATCACGGGCGGTCGTATCGCCGAGCTGGGCCCGCTGTCGCAAGGCTCAGCCGCGGAAGTGATCGACTGCAAGGGTCTGCACATCCTGCCCGGCGTGATGGATACGCAGGTGCATTTCCGCGAGCCCGGGCTGGAGCAGAAGGAAGACCTCGAGACCGGTTCGCGCAGCGCCGTGATGGGCGGCGTCACCGCCGTGTTCGAGATGCCGAACACGTCTCCATTGACGGTGACCGAGGCCACCTTCACCGATAAGGTGAAGCGCGCCCATCACCGCATGCATTGCGATTTCGCCTTCTTCATCGGCGGCACCCGGGAGAACGTGCAGGATCTGCCCGTGCTGGAGCGCGCGCCGGGCTGCGCCGGTGTCAAGGTGTTCATCGGCTCGTCCACCGGCGCGCTGCTGGTCGAGGACGACGAGAGCCTGCGCCGGATCTTCCAGGTGATCCGGCGCCGCGCCGCCTTCCATGCCGAGGACGAATACCGCCTCAACGAGCGCAAGCCGCTACGCATCGAGGGCGACACGCGCTCGCATCCGGTCTGGCGTGACGAGACCGCGGCGCTGATGGCGACGCAGCGCCTGGTCAAGCTCGCGCATGAGACCGGCAAGCGCATCCACGTGCTGCACATCTCGACCAAGGAAGAGATCGAGTTTCTGCGCGACCACAAGGACGTCGCCTCCTGCGAGGCGACGCCGCACCATCTCACCCTGGTCGCGCCCGAATGCTACGAGCGGCTCGGCACGCTCGCGCAGATGAACCCGCCGGTGCGCGGCGCCGATCACCGCGCCGGCATCTGGCGCGGCATCGAGCAGGGCATCATCGACGTGCTCGGCTCCGACCATGCGCCGCATACGCTGGAAGAGAAGCAGAAGACCTATCCGGCCTCGCCCTCCGGCATGACCGGCGTGCAGACGCTGGTGCCGCTGATGCTCGACCACGTCAATGCCGGCCGCCTGTCGCTGGCAAGGTTCGTGGACCTCACCAGCGCCGGCCCGGCGCGCCTCTACAACATGGCCTGCAAGGGCCGCATCGCCGCCGGCTACGACGCCGACTTCACCATTGTCGACCTCAAGCGCAGCGAGACCATCACCAACAAATGGGTGGCGTCCAAGGCCGGCTGGACCCCTTACGACGGCGTTCGCGTGACGGGCTGGCCCGTCGGCACCTTCATCCGCGGCCGCCGCGTGATGTGGCAGGGCGAGCTGGTCACGCCGTCGCAAGGCGAGCCGGTGCGGTTTTTGGAGACGTTGAAGCCGTAGGGCTTTGGTCGTTTGGCGGCACAAACACGCCTCATGTTCGGTGTCGTCCTGGCGAAAGCCAGGACCCATAACCCCGACCGGATATTGTCGCGAAGACTGGTGGCCACACTTGCCCGCAGCCAGATAATGCGGTGGTAATGGGTCCTGGCTTTCGCCAGGACGACGTTGGAGAGGTCATTGCATGTCCCAACCGATACCCCTCATCACCACCGAGCAACTCGCCGCCATGCTCGGCGATCCCAACCTCCGCCTCTACGATTGCACGACCTACAACGAGCCGGTGCCGCCCGGCAGCGACGTGCCTTATCGCGCGGTGCCCGGCGACAAGACGTTCGCAGCCGGCCACATTCCCGGCGCCGATTTCCTCGACCTGCAAGGCGAGTTCTCCGACACCTCCGCGCGACCGCTCTACATGATGCCTGACGTGGCCCAGCTGGAGGCCGCCTTCGGCCGCCACGGCCTCGATGCGAGCAAGACCATCGTGCTCTACAGCATCGGCACCATGATGTGGTCGACGCGGTTCTGGTGGATGCTGCGCTCGCTCGGCGTCGATGCCCGCGTGCTCGACGGCGGCCTCGACAAATGGAAAGAGGAGGGGCGGCCGATCGAGACGGGCGCACCGAAGGGCTATCCGGCCACGACCTTCAAGGCCGCGCCGCGCGCGGGCTTTTTCGTGGACAAGGACACCGTGAAGGCGCGGATCGGTGATCCCTCGACGGTCATCGTCAACGCGCTCTTGCCGCAATATCACCAAGGCCTCGAGCCGAGCCGCTACGGCCGGCCGGGCCGCGTGCCGGGCAGCATCAACGTGCCAGCCCCAACGCTCGTCAATGCCGACAAGACGCTGACGAATCTTGCGGATGCCGAGGCAAAGTTCGCGGCCCAGGGCGTCACGCGCGACAAGAATGTGATCGTGTATTGCGGCGGCGGCATCTCGGCGACGATCGACCTCTTGCTGCTGACGCAACTCGGCTACGACAAGCTGACACTGTACGACGGCTCGATGGGCGAATGGGCCAGGGACCCGTCGCTGCCGATCGAGACGGATTAGATCTTACCCTCCCCTGGAGGGGGAGGGTCGATCGCGCGCAGCGCGAGCGGGGTGGGGTGACAGTCTCTCGCCGTTGGCGGTGCCGGTGTGGAGAGATCACCCCACCCCGCTTCGCATTGCGCTCTCGCTCCATGCGAAGCGACCCTCCCCCTCCAGGACCCTCCAGGGGAGGGTAAGATCCGGGCAAGAAAACTGGGAACCTTTTGGCGCCGGCCTGCATCCAATGTCCGAGGCCAACGGAGACAAGCAGGTGACCGCCATGCAACGGACCGCAGCCGGCGCCAAGGCACCGAACGCCAAGGCATCAGAAATCCGGTCATTGGAAGCCCAGCTGATCGACCGCGCGCGGGCCCGTGACGAGGCCGCGCTGCGCGAGATCATGCAGGTCAACAACCGCAGGCTATATCGCCTCGCGCGCGCAATTCTGCGTAGCGACAGCGAAGCCGAGGACGTGGTGCAGGAAACCTATGTGCGCGCCTTCACCCATCTCGACGGCTTCCGGGGCGAGTCCGGCCTGTCGACCTGGCTGTCGCGCATCGCCATCAACGAGGCGCTTGGCCGGTCGCGCAGCGCGAGGCCGCATGTCGAGCTCGGCGCGGTGTCCGAAGCCGCGCTCGAGGCGCAGATCATCAAATTTCCCGTCTCTCCCGCAGGCGATCCGGAAAGGACCATGGCCCAACGTGAAATCCAGCGCGTCGTCGAACGCGCCATCGACGAGTTGCCGGACGTTTTCCGCATGGTGTTCGTCGCACGCGTCATGGAGGGCATGAGCATCGAGGAAACCGCCGATCTGCTCGCCGTGAAGCCCGAGACCGTGAAGACGCGGCTGCACCGCGCCCGCACCATGCTGCGCGAGAATGTCGAGAAGGAGATCGGCCCGGTGATGATGGATGCCTTTCCGTTTGCCGGCTGGCGCTGCGAGCGCCTGACCGAAGCGGTGCTGAAGCGGCTCGGTGTCGGCGGCTGAAATTTTCCGGGAACGTTTGCGCGAAACGCCCATCCAATTCCTGTGAAGCAACGCGCCGGCAAAATGTCCGGCAGCACAGGAGTGTCAAACCATGTTCATCCGTTGGAGCGCGGCGGTCGCCGCGGCAATTCTGCTGTCGAGTCCCGCGCTGCAGGGCGCCAGCGCCGCCGACAAGCCGACCGATCCGCAGATCGCCCATATCGCCTACACCGCCGGCGTGATCGACATCAACGCCGCCAAGCAGGCGCAGAAAAAAGCGAAGAACAAGGACGTGAAGGCGTTTGCCGAGGACATGCTGCGCGACCACGAGGCGGTCAACAAGCAGGCGCTGGCGCTGGTCAAGAAGCTGAACGTCACCCCTGAAGACAACGACACCAGCAAGGCGCTGTCGAAGCAGGCGAGCGACAAGCTGGCCGAGCTCGACAAGCTGAGCGGCGCAGCGTTCGACAAGGCCTATGTCGCGAACGAGGTCGCCTACCACAAGGCGGTCAACGGCGCGCTGGAGACCCAGTTGATTCCGTCCGCGAGCAATGCCGAGCTGAAGAGCCTGTTGCAGACCGGCCTGAAGATCTTTCAGGGCCATCAGCAGCACGCCGAGCATGTCGCGGCCGAGCTAAAATAAAAAGGGTGGGATGATGCCGGGACGCCTCGCTTCGATCGCGCTTGCGGTCGTCTTCCTGTCGATATCAGTCCCGGCGCGCGCCGCGACGATAGAGATCACGATGGAGAATCTCGTGATCGCTCCGGCCGAGGTATCGGCGAAGGTCGGCGATACCATCACCTGGATCAACAAGGACGTCTTCGCCCACACCGCCACTGCGAAGAACGGCGATTTCGACGTGACGCTGCCGCCGAAGAAGTCGGCGACGTCAGTGCTGAAGACGGCGGGCACGGTCGAGTACTACTGTCGCTATCATCCCAACATGAAAGCGACGCTCAAGATCGAGCCGTGAGAAGGAGGAGGGAGCGCATTCCCGGCTCTGTCGGGAATATCTCCCGCTCATCGCGAGACTAATGCTTGTCCGCGGGAGACGGCTTCCGTGCGATAAAGGCGGCAGACTTCGCGACCTTGTCGTCAAGACCTCGTCGCAAAGTCATTCATCCGTCAACTGGCCCCGCCCGCGTGGCGGGGTCATTTTCGGAGTGTGCTTATTGCCGGGAGATGTCGACGGAGAATTCGCCGTTGCGGATACGGCCCGGAAAACCCTCGACGAATTTTGCCACCGCATCCTCGCCATAGGTGCCGACGAGTTCGGCGAATGCGGCGAACAGGCTCGCCTGCGCCAGGCAATCACCATCGACGCCGTCATGGCGCGCCTCGGCCCAGGCCTCGTTGAGATAGCTCAGGGCAGCCTGCTTCTGCTCGTGATCGGGCAGCGGCGCACGGTCGGGGGCGTATGAAATCGGCTGGCTCATGAAACTCGATCAGGGCTGGGGCGCGTCCACGGCGATGCGCTGCACGAGAGGTGTAGCACGGGTGTTAATGCCCGCTAGGCTACATCTTTAGGAACGGTTAACGGCTGTGAACAAAGTCGATGACAGGGTTCCAGGTCGGATCCTCCGAACCCAAACCCTCATGGTGAGGAGCGTGCGAAGTACGCGTCTCGAACCATAGAGCCCCTACTGCTGCAGCCGGGCCTTTCATCCTTCGAGACGCGCGCAAAGGGCGCGCTCCTCAGGATGAGGAGATACTCAGTTCGCGTAGCGCGCCGTCAGATCCCGCGAGATCTTCGAGCCTTCCTCGATATAGCGGCGGATCGCCACCGTCGCGGCCGGCGTGCAGCTCCGGTAGGTCTGCTGGAAGCCGTTATAGCCGCGGTTGAAGCCGGCGATCATGCGGGTGCGGCGCTCTCCGGACGGGGTTTCGGCATCGATCAGCGCCTGCATCTCGCTACGCCATTTGTTGCCCTCGTTGGACCCGCAAATGCCGCGCAGATAATGCAGCCCGCCGAGGATCTCGGCCAGCCGCTGCAGTTCGCCGTCGAACGGCGCCGCCACGTCCTGGGCCCTCGTGGGCACGGAGGCGCAGGCGAGAATCAGGGCGAAAATGGCCAGAAATCGCGTCGACATCGGCGGCTGTATGCCCCCTTGGGACGGCGGGCGCAAGGCGGGCCGTCAGGCCCCGAGCAGCCGGTGGGCGGACTGGATGACCTCCACCAGCCCCCCGGTCATCTTGAGGTCGCCGAGGCCCGCCAGGGCGTCCGGGGCGATCCAGCGGTAGTCGTCGAGCTCGTCGTTCAGGACCGGCTCCCGGGCCGCCCAGCGGGCGGCAAAGGACATGATCAAATAGTGGCCGGCGCCGGGGGCGGCCGGCAGCACCTCGCGCCAGCCGGCTAGCCCAATGATCTCGATCTCGAGCCCGGTTTCCTCGTCGACCTCGCGCCTGAGCGCCTGGTGCAGCGATTCGCCGAACTCGACCCGGCCGCCCGGCAGCGAATAGAACCCCTTTGCGGGCGAGCGGGCGCGGCGGGTCAGCAGCACCTTGCCGTCGCGAAAAATCGCGGCACTGACGGCGATCTGGGGATGGCTGGGCTGGACGACTGCTGACATCTTCTCAAAGGACCTGGCTCAATTCGCCATGATGGTGTCGACGTCGGCCTCCGCGCCGCCATTGATGATGCCGCCGCAGGCCGCGATCAGCGGCTTGACCCAGAGGGTGGCCTGCTCGGCAAGGCGAACGCGGGTCGTGTCCTTCTCGACCTCGCGCATGGCCGAGCCGACCGCGGTCAGGATCGAGGTCATGGTGTCGGTGATGTGGTCGAACTGGGCGCGCACATTGGGATCGGCCTTCTCATAGGCCTCGATCGCGAGATCCCGCGCCTTGAAGTTCGAGGCCGTGAAATGCTCGGCATAGGACAGCGGCGTCCAGGTCAGAAAGTCTTCGGCGCATTCCGGCATGTCAGGGACCATTTCGAGCAGCATCACGGCTTCATTGAAATGGTTGAGATAGTCAGTGGCAAGCCCGGTCCGCGGGTTGATGTTGGCCACGCGCAGCCGTTCGGCCCAGGCCGCAGCCTCGGGGCCCGTCTGTGCTTGCGTCCGCGCGGGTTGGGAGGCCATTGAGCTCATCTGCCGCAGTGTTAACGTTCGGGGTTAAAAGGACCTGAACGGACCCTATATAGACGCCCAAGGATGTGTGGACGCTTCGTCATAACTTCGGCCCCCGCGGCTTTGCGGCAACTGTTCGGCTATGTCGAGCAGCCGAATTTCCCGCCCCGGTACAATGTCGCCCCGACGCAACCGATTCCGGTCGTGCTGATCGAGAACGGCACGCGCCATTTCCGCCTGATGCGCTGGGGCCTGTTGCCGAGCTGGGTCAAGGACCCCCGCGGATTTACCTTGCTGATCAACGCCCGCTCGGAGACGGTGCTGGAGAAGCCCGCCTTCAAGAAAGCTATACGCCGGCGGCGCGGCCTGATCCCGGCCGACGGCTATTACGAGTGGAAGTCGGAAGGCGGCCGCAAGCAGCCCTTCTTCATCCACCGTGCCGATGGCGAGCCGCTCGGCTTTGCCGCGGTGTTCGAGACCTGGGTCGGACCGAACGGCGAGGAGCTCGACACGGTCGCGATCGTCACCGCGGCGGCGGGCGAGGACCTCGCCGCGCTGCATGACCGCGTGCCCGTCACCATCAGCTCGCGCGATTTCGAGCGCTGGCTCGATCATCGCGGCGACGAGGTCGATGCGATCCTGCCGCTGATGAGGCCCCCGCGCATCGGCGAGTTCGCCTGGCATCCCGTCTCCACCCGCGTCAACCGCGTTGCCAATGACGACGAGCAACTGCTCTTGCCGATCAGTGCGGAGGAGATGGAGGCGGAGGCAGAGGCGGCGAAGCCGAAGAAGGTGCGGAAGGTTGCCGCTAGCCCGGCGGATGACGGGCAGGGGTCGTTGTTCTAGGCGAGCTTCCGTGGGGTGGGCAAAGGCGCAACGCGCCGTGCCCACGATCTCTCGCCGTAACGCGCAAGGGTGGGCACGCTTTCGCTTAGCCCACCCTACGGCAGCGGAGAGTGTGGCGCTCTACACAATCTCCCTCGCCCTCAGCGCCGCAATCTCCTCCGCATCGAACCCCAACTCGCCAAGCACCGCATCCGTATCCGTCCCCAGCTCCGGCGCCATGCGATCCAGCTTGCCGCCGCCATGGGCGAGCTTGAACCCGCTGCCGGCAAAGCGCAGGCGGCCATAGGGCGTGTCGAGCTCCTGGATCGCGCCGCGGGCCTTCACTTGCGGATGGTCGATGACCTCCTCGACCTTCCAGATGCTGGCACAGGGGGCGCCGGCGTCTTCCAAAATCGTCTCCCATTCGCGCGCGGGCCGTTTCGCCAGCGCCGCCTCGATGATGGCGCGCAGCGCCGGCTCGTTCTCGTTGCGCGAAAACCAGTCGGCAAAGCGCGGATCGCTCAGCGTGTCCTCGCGGCCGAGCGTGGACATCAGCGCGCGGTACTGCTTCTCGTTGTTGACGGCGAGCAGGATGTGACCGTCGCCGCATTTGAACAGGTTCGCGGTGGTCCTGCGGCTCACCGCCTGGTTGCCCGAGAGCTGCTGACGATGGCCGGCGACCGACCAGTCCGCTATCTGGCCCGAGAGGAACGCCATCGTGGCCTCCAGCATGGAGACGTCGATGAGCTGTCCCTTGCCGGTGCGGTCGCGCTGGTACAGCGCGCTCGACACGCCGAATGCGGCGGTGGCGCCCGAGAGCACGTCGCACACGGCAAAGCCGGCGCGCGTCGGCCCGGTCTCGGGATGGCCGGTGATCGCCATGATGCCGGACAGCGCCTGCATCTTGCCGTCATAGCCGGGCCGCAGGCGGTCCGGGCCGGTCTGGCCGAAGCCTGATACCGCGCAATAGATCAGCTTTGGATTGATCGTCGAGAGCGCCTCGTAGCCGATACCGAGCTTGTCCATCACGCCCGGACGGAAGTTTTCCATGACGACGTCGACCTGCGCGGCGAGCTTCTTCACGATCGCGATGGCGTCGGGCTTCTGCAGATCGAGCGTCAGGCTGCGCTTGTTGCCGTTGATGGCCTGGAACGCCGGGGCCAGCCCGCGCTCGGCCCATTCGCGGGAGAGCGGCGTGCGGCGCATGTCCTCGCCCTCGCGCCGCTCGACCTTGATGACGTCGGCACCGAGCAGCGCAAGCTGGTAGCTCGCATAGGGGCCGGCCAGCACTTGCGTGAAGTCCAGGACCTTCACGCCCTCGAACGGTCGCGTCACGTCTCTCTCCCGATGGTTGTTGTTATTGGAGGACGTCAGGCGGCGCGGTTGCCGCGCGCGATCTCCTTTTGCTTGTCGAATTCGGCGCGGCGCCGCGCCAGCTCTTCCGGCGAAAGCTGCGCGACGTTGTTGTAGTCGAGCTTCCAGGAGGCGTCCTCGCTCCAGCGCAGCGGCGATTGCATCGTGGTCTGCGGTCCGCTCGCGGTCTCCAGCAGCCTCAAGGCCAGCTCCAGCGTCTGCGCCTGCGAGGCGACGTCGTGCGGCTTGCCGGCGGAATTGCCGAGCGGGAAGTCGCTGAACAAAAACCGCGGCACGGCGGCGTGCTCGATGATGTCCTTGGCGCAGCCCATGATCACGGTTGGAATGCCGTTTCGCTCGAGGTGCCGCGCCACCAGCGCGGTGGTCTGGTGGCAGACCGGGCAGTTCGGCACTAGCACGGCGACGTCCACCTTGTCGGCGAGGCAGCGCGACAGGATCTCCGGCGCGTCGGTGTCGAGCGTGACGCGATGGCTGCGGTTGGTCGGTGCGCCGAAGAAGCGCGGGGTGACCTCGCCGATGCGCCCCGATGCCGACGCCTTCAACAACTGCGGCAGCGGAAACCAGGTGCCGCTGTCGGTCGCCGAGGTGTGCTTGCGGTCGTAGCCGATGTGCGAGATGCGCAGGTCGTGCTCTTGCGACGTGTCGCCGTCATAGACCTGATAGAATTTCGCGCTGCCGTTATAGGCCGCGCCCGGCCCCTGGTCGCCCTTGGTGGGATCGTAAGGTGCAGCGGTGGTGATGATGGTGACACGCGACTTTGCCAGCGGCTTCTTCAGCGGCTGGAACGGTACCTCGGTGTAATGCGCCCAGCGATACGGCGTGGTGTAGCCGATCGCCGCGTAATAATCGCGCGTGCGCTGCATGTAGGGGACGGGGGAGTCATAGTCGGGCGCAAAGCCGAATTCGTCGTCGCGCGGAGCGGACATGGGGCGCGTCTCCTGGTTCTTGGTTGGCGACAGACTAGAGCTAGTTTCGGGGTTGCTCAACGGGGAGAGCGGCGACGCGGGACAGAATTGCAGAATGAGGATGATGCGGCGCGAACGGTGCCTCTTACCCTCCCCTGGAGGGGGAGGGTCGCTGAGCATGGAGCGAAGCGGAATGCGCAGCGGGGTGGGGTGACGGTCTCTCCGCCAACAATACTGCCCGGGTGGAGAGATCCCCCCACCCCGCTCGCGCTACGCGCTTACCCTCCCCCTCCAGGGGAGGGTAAGCGCGTCACCTGAAAATATGCAGCGCCACGTATTGCAGCAGCATGATCGCCTTGGCGTCGATGATGCGGCCGTCGGCGATCATCGCCAGCGCTTCGTCGATGGAAAGTTCCAGCACCTCGATGTCCTCGCCCTCGTGCTCGAGCCCGCCGCCGTCGCTCACCCGCATCTCCGGCTCGTATTCGGCGACGAAGAAGTGCAGCTTCTCGGTGACGGCGCCGGGGCTCATGAAGGCCTCGAACACCTTGTGGACGTGATGCAGGCGATAGCCGGTTTCCTCCTCCGCCTCGGCGCGGATGCGTACCTCGGGCGAGGCATCGTCCAGCACGCCGGCCGCGGCCTCGATCAGGAGATCGTCGTAGCCGCGGATGAAGGCCGGCAGGCGGAACTGGCGCACCAGGATCACGGTGCGGCGGGCAAGATTGTAGGGCAGCACGGCGGCGGCGTTGTCGCGCTCATAGGTCTCGCGGTGCTGCGTCTGCCACGCGCCATTGGCGCGCCGGTACTCGAACGTCGTGGTCTTGAGCGGCGTCCAGTTGTCCGAGAGCACGCGGACGTCCTTGATGCGGACGCGGTCGGAAATGGTCATGGCTGGATCTCAGTTGCTTGGCGTGGTCTCGCGGCCGTCGAGCCACTTCTGGAACATCACCGAGGTGGACAGCTCGAAACCCAGCGAGCCATAGAACGCATTGGCCTGCGCGTTCTCGCGCCGGACCAGGAGCTGGAGCTTCGAAATTCCGGCCGCGCGCAGCCAGTCCTCCGCCGCCGCCATGATGACGCGGCCATGGCCGCGCTTCCAGCTGTCAGGGTCGACCGCGACGTAATAGACCCAGCCGCGGTGGCCGTCATGGCCGACCATGACGGACGCGACGACCGCGCTGCCATCGCGGCCGACCAGCACGGTGGAGTTCTCCCGCCGCCGCGCTAGCGCGATGTCGGCATGCGGGTCGTTCCAGGGACGCGTCAGGCCGCAGCGTTGCCACAGCGCGACGACCTTCTCGACATCGGCATCGCTGATCGCATCGATCGTGAGAGACACGCTCACAGCACCTTCCCCGGGTTCATGATGCCGAGCGGATCGAGCATCGCCTTGATCGACCGCATCAGCTCGATCGCGGTCTTGTCCTTCACCTCGGGCAGCTCGTCGCGCTTGAGCACGCCGATGCCGTGCTCGGCCGAGATCGAGCCGCCCATGCGCAGCACGATCTCGAACACCACCGCGTTCATCTCGTGCCAGCCCGCCAGGTAATCCGCGGTGTTGGCACCGATCGGCTGGCTGACATTGTAGTGCAGATTGCCGTCGCCGAGATGGCCGAACGGCACCGGCCGCGCGCCCGGGATCAGTTTCACCACCGCGGCGTTGGCTTCCTCGATGAAGGCGGGCACGGCGGCGACGGGCACGGAGATGTCGTGCTTGATCGAGCCGCCCTCCGGCTTCTGCGCCGCCGACATTTCCTCGCGCAGCTTCCAGAAATTGTTGCGCTGGGCGAGGCTGGCCGCGATCACGGCGTCGTCGACGATTTCCTCTTCCATGGCACGGGTCAGGATCGTCTCCAGCGGCGTGCGGGCGTCGTCACCGGGAGAGGACAATTCCATCAGCACGTACCAGGGATGCTTCTCTTGAAGCGGATCGCGCACGTCGATGCCGTGGCGGACCGAGAAATCGACCGCCATCTCCGAGAGCAGCTCAAAGCTCGTCAGTGCATTGGCGGCCTCGCTTTGCGCGATCGTCAGCAGCTTCAGCGCCGCCGCCGGCGATTTCAGTCCGACATAGGCGGTCTCGACCGCCCGCGGCTTTGGAAACAGTTTGAGCGTCGCCGCCGTGATAATGCCGAGCGTGCCTTCCGCGCCGATGAAGAGGTTGTGCAGATTGTAGCCTGTGTTGTCCTTCTTCAGCTTCGACAGCACGTTGAGCACGCGCCCGTCGGCGAGCACCACTTCCAGCCCCAGCGCCATCTCGCGCGCGACGCCGTAGGCGAGCGCGGCGGTGCCGCCGGCATTGGTGGAGAGATTGCCGCCGATGGTGCAGCTGCCTTCGGCGCCGAGCGACAGCGGAAACAGCCGGTCCATGTCGGACGCCTTCGCTTGCGCGACCTGCAGCACCACGCCGGCTTCGACCGTCATGGTGTTGGAGGCGGTGTCGACCTCGCGGATCTTGTCGAGCCGCCGCAGCGACACCACGACTTCGCCATTGTGCGGCGTCTGGCCGCCGACGAGCCCGGTGTTGCCGCCCTGCGGCACCAGCGCGATCCTGTGCTCCGAGGCGAGCTTGCAGATTGCGGCGACTTCCGCCGTCGAGCCCGGGCGCAGCACCAGCGGCGAGCGGCCGTGGAACAGATTGCGCTCCTCGGTGACGTAAGGCTCGATGTCGGTCGCATCGGTGATCGCGTGGCGATCGCCGACGATCTTGCGGAATTGTTCGATCAGCTCGGGCGCAAGCGGAGGGGTGGCAGATTTATTGATGTTCATCTCGTCTTCTTCTTTCATTCCGCCTTCTAGCGCGCCACGGCCGCCCGGCGCAGCCGGTCATTGATCGCTTCGCCCAAGCCTTCCTCGGGAATCGGCATCACCGCGATCGCCTGCGGGTTCTTCGCATCCAGGCTGCGAAGATAGCCGAACAGGTTGGCGGCGGCTTCATCGAGATCACCGGCGGGCGACAAATTCATGACGACTGAGGCAGCGTCAACGCCGGGCAGGTGCGAAGGCCCGAACGCCAGCAGCGCTTCGCCCGGCGCAACGTCCTGCGCGCGGAGCCGCACATTGGCGCGCGGCGCGTAATGCGAGGCCAGCATGCCTGGCGCCAGCGGCTGGCTGTCGTTGCTGCCGGCCTCCACGGGCGGCCGCGCGAGAGGAGCGCCGAGCACGGCCTCGATTCGCTCGCGCGACAGCCCGCCTGGCCGCAGCAGCATCGGCGTCTCGAAGCAGCCGACGATCGTCGATTCGACGCCGACGTCGACCGGCCCACCGTCGACGATCAGGTCGATCCGCCCGGCAAGATCGCTTTCGACATGCGCGGCCAGCGTCGGCGAGACGTGTCCGGAGATGTTGGCCGACGGCGCCACCACCGCCCCGCCAAAGGCGCGCAGGATCGACTGCGCCACCGGGTGGGCGGGGATGCGGATCGCGACGGTGTCGAGGCCTGCAGTGGCGAGATCCGCCACCGGGCAGTCGTCCGTTTTCGGCACCACCAGGGTCAGAGGGCCCGGCCAGAACGCCTCCGCAAGCTTCAAGGCGCGCGCGTCGAACCGGCCGATCCGGCGCGCAGCGGCGATGTCCGCGACATGGGCAATCAGCGGATTGAAGGCGGGCCGTCCCTTGGCGCTGTAGATATGGGCGACAGCGCTAGCATTGGCGGCGTCCGCGCCGAGCCCGTAGACCGTCTCGGTCGGGAACGCGACCAGCCCGCCGGCGGCAAGCGTCCGGGCGGCGGTCCCGGCGGCGGCCTCGCCGGCCGGTAAAATCAGCGTTTCAAGACCCGTTTTCACAGGGACAAAATTCCTCATCTCGGCCGCTTGCGGTGCGCCAAACCCGACGCTATAAGCCGCCTTCTTGTCGGAGTGTGGCTCAGCCCGGTAGAGCACTGCGTTCGGGACGCAGGGGTCGCAGGTTCGAATCCTGCCACTCCGACCATTCTTCCAAAAGTTGACGTTTTCCAGAGGCTTGGCGGACCGGCCGCCGGCACCTCGGAACGCCTTTTTGCAACGATTTCGGGATCGGGTCCACGGCGGATTTGGCCGGGCAGGGCGGCTTGCCGCGGCGGCATGGCTCCACAGGCGCACAGGCGAGGGAGCGGCCTCGTTTCGCAGCCGCGCGGCCAGTCCTCTGTGCTACCTAGCGATATCGCCTCGATCCGGAGCCCCGATGCAACGCCGCCGTCCAGCCCTGCCGCGATACGTGCTGATCGGCATAGCCGCGCTTGCGGCCATCGCGGCGGCGGGCTGGCTGGCTTACGTCCTTGCGCTGGATGCCGCCTTTGCGCGCATGGAGCGGGAGGCCAATGACCGGCTTGCGCTGATTGCCAGCACCTTCGATGCGACTGTTGCGCGCTATCGCTATCTGCCGGCGGTCCTGTCGCTCGCCGATCCGATCCGCGAGCTCTATCGCGATCCCCATGATGCAGCGGCGACCGCCGCCGCCAATCGCTACCTCAAATCGCTCAATCAGGGAGCCCGGTCCGCCGAGCTCTATGTTCTCGACAGCACCGGCCTCGCGCTCGCGGCAAGCAATTTCGATCTGGATTCGAGTTTCGTCGGACACAATTACGGGTTCCGCGCCTATTTCATGGACGCCATGCGAACCGGCGAGGGCCATTACTACGCCGTCGGCGCCACCACGGGACAGCCCGGCTATTTCCTGTCGCACCGGATCGTGGAGGGCGGCAAAACCCTCGGCGTTGCCGTGGTCAAGATCGATCTCAGTGCGCTCGAGGCCGACTGGGCGCGTGCCGGCGACCTCGTCGCGATGGAGGACGAGAATGGCGTGATCTTCCTCGCCAGCCGCGAGGACTGGAAATACCGTCCGCTGCTGCCGGTCCCCGCGCAGCGGCTCGCGGAGCTGAATGCCGCGCAGCAATTCGGTCAGGCGATCGACGCAGCTCCGGTCTTCGTGCCCAGAGGCGACCGGGAACGGGTTCAGATCGGTCGCGCGCGCGGCCGCGGCAATGTCGAGCTTGGGGACTACGCCCTTCAGGTCCGTCCGCACGATCAAGGCTGGCGGCTGCTCCTGTTCTCGGATGTCGCCGATGCTCGGCGCAATGCATCGACCGTTGCTATCGCGAGCGTCTTCGCCCTGATCGCCTCTCTGCTGGTCGTGCTGGTTGCCTATCAGCGGCGGCAGGTCGTTCGGGCAAAGCTCGACGCGCATGACGTTCTCGAGCGGCGCGTGGCCGAGCGCACGGAAGAGCTGCGCCGGACCATGGAAAGCCTGGTGCAGAGCGCCAAGCTTGCAAGCCTCGGTCAGGCGCTCGCCGGCGTCGCGCACGAGATCAACCAGCCGCTCGCGGCGCTGATCACCTATGTCGCGAGCAGCCGCGTCCTGCTCCGCCGCAACGAGGTCGATCGTGCCGCCGCCAATCTCGACCTGATGTCCTCGATCGCCGAGCGCATGATGGCGCTGATCGATCACCTCAGGATGTTCGCGCGCAAGGAGACCGGCACGCGCAGCGCCGTCGCGCTCGCGCCCGTGGTCGACAATGCGATCCGCCTGCTGCAATACCGCATCGCCAACGAACATATCGAGGTGGTGCGCTCCGCGCCTGACGAGCCGCTTCATGGTCTCGCCAATCCGATCCGGCTCGAGCAGGTCGTCGTCAATCTGCTGTCGAACGCGATCGATGCGATGCGCGATCGCGAGCGGCGGGTCCTCGGGGTCGCGCTCGGTCGCCGCGACGACAGCGCCGTGATCGAGGTCAGCGACACCGGCGCCGGCATCGCCCCCGAGCACATCAAATCGCTGTTCGACCCGTTCTTCACGACCAAGGAGATCGGCGAGGGGCTTGGCCTAGGGCTCTCGATCTCGTACGGAATTGTCAGGGAGTTCGGAGGAGATATCCTGGTGGAGAGCACGCCGGGCAGGGGCTCGACTTTCAAGGTCGTCATTCCGGTCATGGACGTCGCGCCGGCCTCGCAACATCGGGAACTGCACGCATGAGCGGGTCCGTGCTAGTCGTCGACGACGAGGAGATCGTCCGCAATTCGGTGCGGCAATGGCTGGAGCTGGGCGGTTTCACGGTCCGGGCCGCCGCCGGCGCGGATGAGGCTATTCGCCTCGTGACAGAGAGCCCGCCCGACGCCGTGCTGACCGATTTTCGCATGCCGCAGCGGTCCGGACTCGATTTGATGCGCGACGTTCACCGCGCCGATCCCGACATTCCCGTCGTGCTGCTGACCGCGCATGGCGACGTGCCTCTGGCGGTCGCTGCGATGCGCGAGGGCGCCTACGACTTCCTGCAGAAGCCTCATGATCCCGAGCTCCTCTCGGCCGTCATCACGCGCGCGATCGAGCGGCGGCAGTTGAAACTGCAGCTTCGCCAGCTCGCGGATCGCCTCGCCGCGCCCGGCGCGATCGATGCCCGCCTGGTCGGCCTGTCGAAGGCGATGGTGGCGGTACGGGCCAGCATCCTCGAGCTTGCCGGTCATGATCGCGACGTGATCGTCACCGGCGAGACCGGAACCGGCAAGGAGGTGGTGGCGCGGGCCCTGCACGATTTCGGTCCGCGTGCGAAGGCGCCCTTCGTCGCCGTGAACTGTGCCGCGATCCCGGCCGAGCTGTTCGAGAGCGAATTGTTCGGCCATGAGGCCGGCGCCTTCACCGGCGCACGGGGTGCCCGCATCGGGAAGTTCGAGCACGCCAGCGGCGGCACGCTCCTGCTCGACGAGATCGAGAGCATGCCGCTGCCGTTCCAGGCCAAGATCCTGCGCGCTCTCCAGGAGCGTACGATCGAGCGGGTCGGCTCCAACAAGCTCCTGCCGGTCGACGTCCGCGTCATTGCGGCTGCAAAGGGCGATCTTGCGATCGAAAGCCGCCAGGGGCGCTTCCGTTCCGATCTCTACTTTCGCCTCGCGGCAGCGGAGATCCAGCTGCCGCCGCTGCGCGAGCGCGGCAATGACGTCCTGCTGCTGTTCGAGCATTTCGCGGCCGCCGCCGCCAAGGGCGCGGGCCGCACCATGTCGTCGCTGCGGGCGAACGATCTCGATGCGCTGCTCGCCCATGACTGGCCAGGCAATGTACGCGAGCTGAAGAACGTCGCCGAACGCTACGCGCTGGGGCTGGCGGCGACCGGCCACAGCGTGGCCGAGATCCTGCGACGGGGCGAGCCGGGGGCGCCGCAGCGGACGCTCGCCGACCGCGTTGCGGCCTATGAGCGCGCGCTGATCGAGGCCGCCTTGCGCGAGCACGACGGGTCGATTGCCGCTGTCACCGAGGAGCTCGGCGTCCCGCGCCGGACCCTGAACGAGAAAATGGCGAAATACGCCCTGGCGCGGCCCGGCCGCAGGGATCCCTGAGCCGGCAAGCCATCGGCGGAAATCCGCCGATGGCGGCGTTCGCATCGGCGGATTCTTGCCGACGCTCTGACCTTCGCGAGGCCTCCCTCCTCAAGAAACTGCTCTGTTTGCTGCAATTCCCCGCATTTTCGCGCGCCGGTCGCGACTGGCACAGCCGTTGCTGAAGGAGCGCCGAAACCATCCGGTTTTCCGGGACGGCATCAACTCGCGCGCCAACACGCGAGCGGATGGCTTCGTCAAAGGACAACAAATATGCGGAGGACGTCGTGAGTTCACAGGAAGCCTCAATTCATAATGTCGGCGCGCCCGTCACGGAGACGCGCGCGGATAGCCTCGACATGAAGCGCCGGCTGCGGGCGATCTTCGTCGGCTCCGTCGGCAATCTCGTCGAGTGGTACGACTTCTACGCCTATGCGGCGTTTTCGCTCTATTTCGCCAAGGCGTTCTTTCCCGATGGCGATGAAGTGGTGCAACAGCTCAACGCGGCTCTGCTGTTTGCGGCGGGCTTCCTGGTGCGCCCGCTTGGTGGCTGGCTGTTCGGCCATCTCGCCGATCGCTACGGGCGGCGCAACGCCCTGACGCTGTCCGTCGTGATGATGTGCTTCGGTTCGCTGATCATCGCGGTGACGCCGACCTACGCGTCGATCGGGCTGGCCGCTCCCGTCATCCTCGGCCTTGCGCGCGTCCTGCAGGGCCTGAGCCTCGGCGGCGAATACGGCACCAGCGCCACCTATCTCAGCGAGGTCGCGGACGAGAAGAATCGCGGCTTCTATTCCAGCTTCCAGTATGTGACGCTGATCGGCGGTCAGCTCTGCGCCATCCTGGTGCTGCTCCTGCTGCAGAAGGTGTTTCTCTCGACCGAGGAGATCCGCGCCTGGGGCTGGCGCGTGCCGTTCGCGTTCGGCGCCGTGCTCGCGGTCGTGGCCGCGCTGATGCGCAGCAATCTTCATGAGACCGATGCCTTCAAGAGCAGCCAGGCGGCGGTCAAGAAATCCAGCTCGATCCGCGCGCTGCTCAACTATCCGCGCGAGTTGATGCTGGTGGTGGGGCTGACCATGGGCGGCACGGCGGCCTTCTACACCTACACCACCTATATGCAGAAGTTCCTTCGCCTCTCGGTGAAGCTGACGGACGACCAGACCACCATGGTGACGGCAGGAAGCCTCGTCTTCGCGATGGTGCTGCAGCCGATCTACGGCGCGATCTCCGACCGCATCGGGCGCAAATGGCTCCTGATCGGATTCGGCGTGTCGGGCACGCTATTCACCATTCCGCTGCTCACGACGCTCCAGGCGACGCATGATGCGTTCTCGGCCTTCCTCCTCATCGCCGCTGCCTGGATGATCGTGTCGGGCTACACGGCGATCAATGCGGTGGTGAAAGCCGAATTGTTTCCGACCAGCGTGCGGGCGACCGGCGTCGGCGTGCCCTATGCGCTGACTGTCTCGATCTTCGGCGGCACCGCGGAATCGATTGCGCTCTGGTTCAAGTCCATCGGTCACGAAAGCTGGTTCTACTGGTATCTCACCGGCTGCATCGCGGTGTCGCTGCTGGTCTATCTGACCATGCGTGACACCAAGACCGCGTCCGCAATGGATCGCCACGAATAGGGCCTAGGCGTCGCTACCGGCGGTGTGGACGTCCTCACCGCCGCGCCACCAGCACGCCCACCAGGAACGCCACCATCAGCGACGGCAGCGGTGCCTCGCGCACCATGCCGCGCACGATGTCCGTCCAGTGCTGCTCCGGGACGAGCCTTGGTGACCTGACTTCGGGCATCGGCGGGATGTCCCAGTGTGATGCGAGCTCGGTGATCTCGCTTTGCGCGAGCCGCACGCCGTCGCGGATGCGGAAGATGGCAGCCTCCGATCGCTCGCGCGGGCCGAGCGCCATCAGCGTCGCGATGGCGGTGCGCAACGTCATCTCGCCGAAACCTTGCAGCCTTACCGACTCCTCGGGGTCCGACGTCATGTGATCATCCCTCACAGCGCGAAGTGGCGCGCGATGGTGAAGGCGGCCGTCGCGCACAGGACCAGCGTGGATACCGCGCCGGCCACGCCGCGCACGAGATGGGCGCGTGTCAGGTGCCTGGTCATGATCTTGCTCCATGCTCAGCATGGAAATGGCGGGGCGCAAGGTTGGTTCCCTGCGCAAGCTGCGAATCGGTAGGCCGGCTACTTCCGCAGCAGCTCGCTCAACGCCTCCGTCGCCTCCGCGCAGCGGATGTCGTCGATCTCGCGCGACAGGCTGAGCGCGCTCGATCTCAGCTCTTCGAGCTTCCAATTCTCCGGATTCTGGTTTTCGAGCTGGCTGAGACGCTTGTTCAGATCGTCTAGCCTGGATTGGAGCTGCCCGATGCTGGCGGCCCCATTCACTTTCCAAACGCGTTGTGCGCGCATCGTCATTCCCCTGATAGTCTCACGGCGTTGTGAGAGCGGTTCGTGGCCGCAATGGGAGTTTCTTTTGTCCGGCTTCAGACGGCGGGGAACCGTTGCAGATTGGCAACGGAAGTTCCTCGATTGGTCGCGCAGGCCGGCGTGCTCTTGCGCGGCGCGCGTCATAGGCGCGGAATCTGCATGTGCGCGGTCACGACGGCGCGGAAAAAGCGAAGGACAGGGTGTGGCGAGATTTGTGAATGTGGCGGCCGGCCAGCTTGGCCCGATTGCGAGGCGTGAGACCAGAACCGAGGTCGTGGCGCGGCTGATGGCCTTGATGCGTCAAGCACGGTCCAACGGCTGCGACCTGATCGTCTATCCCGAGCTCGCGCTGACCACCTTCTTTCCGCGCTGGTATTTCGAGGATCAGGCCGAGATCGACAGCTTTTTCGAGCGCGAGATGCCGGGCCCGGAGACGCGAGCCCTGTTCGATCTCGGGAGCGAGCTTGGCATCGGATTTTACCTCGGCTATGCCGAGCTGACCGTCGAGGCAGGTGCCGTCAGGCGCTACAATAGCTCCATTCTCGTCGACAAGAGCGGCGCGATCATTGCGAAGTACCGCAAGGTCCATCTGCCCGGCCATGCCGAGCACGAGCCCTGGCGCAAATTCCAGCATCTGGAGAAACGCTATTTCGAGCCCGGCAGCGGCTTTGGCGTCGTCGATGCGTTCGGCGGTATGATGGGAATGGCGATCTGCAATGACCGCCGCTGGAGCGAGACCTACCGCGTGATGGGTCTGCAGGGTGTCGAGATGGTGATGATCGGCTACAACACGCCGGTGCACAATCCGCCCGCGCCGGAGCATGACGATCTCTCGCTGTTCCACAATCATCTGGTGATGCAGTCCGGCGCCTATCAGAACGGCACCTTCGTGGTCGGCGTCGCCAAGGCCGGCATCGAGGAGGGCGTGGACCACATCGGCGGCAGTTGCATCATCGCGCCCTCCGGCGAGATCATCGCGCGCTGCACGACCAAGGGCGACGAGCTCGCGCTCGCCCGCTGCGATCTCGACCTCTGCAATTCCTACAAGCGCACCACCTTTAATTTCGACGTTCACCGCCAGCCGCGCGCCTACGGGATGATCGTCGAGCGGAAGGGCGTGACGACGATGGCGGATGGCACGACGGTGCGGCCGAAGGGGTGATCCCTTCTTTCCATGGCCGGGACACGAGAGTGAGGCCGGCCGCTGCTCTTGTTTCGCTATCCCTACCCCATCACAACCACGTGTCTTTATTCGGAAACGACCATTCCCTATTATCCCGCAATGCAAAAGGCCGCCCGCCAGTCCCAGTCTTTCGCTCGTCCGCCCGGTCGTCCCCGGGAGTTCGACATGGACACCGCGCTCGATCGCGCTCTTCGGGTGTTTCGCGAGCGCGGCTATCACGCCACCTCGATCGGCGATCTCACCGCGGCGATGCGGCTTGCGACCGGCAGCGTCTACAAGGCGTTTCGCGACAAGCATGCGGTGTTCCTCGCCGCCTTCGAGCGCTACACCGCGGTGCGCGGGGAGCAGACCCGCAGCGCGGCGGCGCGCGGGGGGAACGGCCGCGAGCGGCTGCGCAACGTCCTCTTGTCCTATGTCGAACATTCCCAGGGCGTCGAGGGGCGGCGCGGCTGCCTCGTGGTCGGCAGCGCCGTTGAATTGTCGGCGGTCGATCCGGCGGTCCGTGCACGCGTCAGCGCGCAGCTCGAGACCAACGAGAATTTCATCGCTGGCCTCATTCGCGAAGGCCAGGCCGACGGCTCGATTCCGGGCCATGTCGATGCCGACGACACCGCGCGGCTGATGATCTGCATCACGCAAGGCATGCGCGTCGTCGGCAAGGCGCGCCTGCCGCTCGACGGGCCCCGCCTCGTCGGCGTCGCGATGAAGCTGCTCGCCTGAATTCATGTCTTATTAGGGAATGATCGTTCCCGATTATCGGAGACCCACGTAAATGACGATGAATGCCACGATCGAGGCCGCACCCGGGCCGGATGCGGTATCGCAGCGCCTGACCTTCGTGCTTGCCGCGGCCTGTGGCATGGTCGCCGCCAACCTCTATTACGCCCAGCCGCTGATCGCCCCGATCAGCGCTGCGCTCGGCCTGTCGCATGCAGCGGCGGGGCTGATCGTGACCATGACCCAGATCGGTTATGGCGTGGGACTGCTCTTCATCGTGCCGCTCGGCGACCTCGTCGAGAATCGCGTGCTGATCTGCTCCGTCATCACGCTCGGCGCCGCCGCGCTGCTCGCCGCCGCCTTCGCCACCCATGCGCTGCCGTTCCTGGCGGCCGCGCTGTTCATCGGCCTCGGCTCGGTCGCCGTGCAGATCATCATCCCCTATGCCGCGCATCTGGCGCCCGAGGCGATCCGCGGCCGCGTCGTCGGCAACGTCTCGACCGGGCTGATGCTCGGCATCATGCTGGCGCGGCCGGTGTCGAGCTTCGTCACCGCGGCCTCGTCGTGGCATGCGGTGTTCTTCGCCTCCGCCGCGCTGATGATCGTGCTCGCGGCCGCGCTCTGGATGGCGCTGCCGAAGCGCAGGCCCGTCGCGCGCATGCACTACGGCACGCTGCTGCTGTCGATGCCGCATCTGGCCCGGACCACGCCGCTGCTCCGGCGCCGCGCGCTCTACCAGGCGAGCCTGTTCAGCTGCTTCACCCTGTTCTGGACGGTCGCGCCGCTCCAGCTCGCCGGCGCGTTCGGCTTCTCCCAGCGCGGCATCGCGCTGTTCGCGCTGGCCGGCGTCGCCGGCGTGTTCGCAGCTCCGATCGCGGGCCGTCTCGCCGATCACGGCCATAGCCGTATCGCGACGTTGGTTGCGATGCTGCTCGCGGCCGCGGGCTTCCTCGCGACCTATCTCGGCGCGCCCGGCTCGATGCTGAACCTCGCCTGCCTGGTCGTGGCCGCGATCGCCATCGATATCGGCGTGCAAGGCAACGTCGTGCTCGGCTTCCGCGCCATCTTCACGCTCGGGCACGAGCATCGCAGCCGCCTCAACGGCCTCTACATGGCGACGTTCTTCGCCGCCGGAGCCGCCGGCTCCGCGGTCGGCGCCTGGGCTTTCGCACAGGGCGGCTGGACGCTCGCCTCGGCCATTGGCCTCGCGCTGCCCGTCGCGGGCCTGCTCTATGCGGCCACCGAGTAGCGGCGGCCGGGACGGAAATTGTGCGATGCGGGTGTTTACCAAGCCGCAGACATGCGGCCGTGCCATGCCGTGTGTGCCGCAATTTCCATCTCGCGGTTTGGTTGCAGCTGTAGTACTTTCGTCGCAATCGGACCTGGTTAACGGGCGGCAGGGGGAGGTTGATGAAGCGTGCGGGGCTGTTTGGCGTACCGCGGGTACGGCCATGGTCGTGGCAGGCGTTCCTGCTCGGATTCGTCGTCGTCGCAGTGTCGGCCCTGCTTCAGGGCATCTTCGTGGTACTTGGCGCAAAGCTTTATTTCGCGGCGTTCCTGCCCAGCCTGTTCCTGCTCGCGCTTGTCGCGGGCGCGCCGGCGGCGGCATTCGCCGCGCTGCTGACCGTGCCGCTGGTGTGGTGGGCGTTCATACCGCCGTTCTTCGAGTTCACCCCGCTGTCCAGCGCGGGCGCGGATTCCATCAACCTGTTCTGCCTGCTCGCCGTGCTCCTGATCGGCCTCGCCGATCTCTGCCGCGAGACGATGACCATCATCAGCCGCGGCGGGCTGAAGCCTTCGGGCAAGAGCGCGGCAACGAATTCGCAATAAATCGGCATTGCGCGAGCGTGCGCGTTGCGCACGCGCAACAGTCCGGCAACCATGCGCGAGCTTGCCGCGCGCCGCTAACTTTTCGAAAAAGATTTGGCCGCAATTTCTCCCCCGGGAATGACGAGGGAGTTTTCGGACATGAACGGCCAAGCAAACGGTCAGGCCATTTTGGAGAACGTGCGCCGCTATCGCGGCATCGCATCGCTCTATCGCCAGACCGCCGCGTTCCGCCCGGGCCAGAGCTGGTCGCTGCTGGAGCAGGCGAGGGATTGGGAAGCGCGGGCGCTGTCGGAGCTGGAAGCCTATTTCGCCACGCGCATGGACTGCGCCGCTCCGCTCGCGGCCTGATCGTTGACCGCGCAGGGCGGGGCGCGATCGGCCCGGTCGGGGCCGGACGACCCGGGACGACTACGGGATTGTCTCGATGCCCTCTTGTGCTAGCAACATCCCGATCGAGATCTCCTTCAGGGAGGCCGGGGGCGAGCGATGACCACCTTCAACCGCATCTTCACGACAGAGCGCCTGCTGCAGATCATCGTCATTCTGGCGGCGACGATTGCGATGAAGCTGATGGCATAGCCATCTGCGGGCTATGGCCCGCCGAGCTCGGGCACGACGGGCAGAAAGTTCGCCCCCTCGGAACCAAGAAAATCGAACATCGCCTGCGCCGGCGGCAGTAGCACCTTGTCGCTGCGGCGGATCACGTACCACTGGCGGACGATCGGCAGGCCGGCGACATCGAGCACGATGAGCCGGCCCTCGGCGAGTTCATGCGCGACCGTGTGGGCCGAGATGAAGGCGATGCCGAGCCCGGCGATCACCGCCTGCTTGATGGTCTCGTTGCTGCTCATCTCCATGCCGATGATCGGCTCGAGATCCGACCTCTGGAACATGCCCTCCATCAGCGTCCGCGTGCCCGAGCCGGGCTCGCGGGTGAGGAAGGTCTCGTGCACGAGGTCGGTCAGGCTGAGGCCGGAATCCTTCTCCAGCCAGTGCCCCTTGCGCGCGACGATGACGTGCGGATTGCGTCCGAGCTGACGGACGTCGACGCTGACGTCGGCCGGTGGCCGACCCATCACCGCGAAGTCGAGGTCGTAGCCATGCATGGCCTCGCGGATCTCCTCGCGATTGCCGATGGTGAGCTTGATCTCGATCTTGGGATGCCGCCTCGAGAACGCCGCGATCGCGTGCGGCACGAAATATTTCGCGGTCGAGACCGCGCCGAGCTGCACCGTGCCGCCGGTCCGCCCCGCCAGCAGGTCGAGCGCGCCCTGGCAATCCATGATCGCGGCCTCGACCCGCTCGGCCAGCGCCAGAACCTCCTTGCCGGCCTCCGTTAGCAGCATGCCGTCGCCGGTCCGCTGCACGAGCGGCAGGCCGGCGAGGTCCTGAAGCTGCCGGAGCTGCTGGGTCACGGCCGGCTGCGTCAGCCCGAGATGGCCGGAGGCCGCCGTCACGCTGCCCTTGGCCGACAATGCCGCGAGCGAGCGAAGCTGCCGGATCGTCAGATGCCGGAGCTGGGCCGCCGCATGGCCGGGGCCATTATAAGAAAATTCTTTGGCGCTCATTATGAATAGAAATTTTCCTTATTAAGCTGCCCCTGTCAATCTCCTCATGCCGGGACTGACCGCACCGACCTCCAGCGTGGAGGGAAATGGATGCGGCGCCGGCCCAGGGGATGGACGCAGATGACCGGGCAACTCAGGCTGGACGACCACCTTCAACGGTATTCAGAAACCGCACCCCACGCGCTGGCCGTGGCGACCGCCGTCGATGCGATCGCCGCGGCCGCGATCGAGATCGCCGATCTCATCGCCACCGGCGATCTCGCGGACGCCTCGGGACTGACCACCGGCCGCAACAGCGACGGCGATGTCCAGCGCGATCTCGACGTGCAGGCCGATGCGATCCTGCGCCGCTGCCTCGGCAGGCTGCCGGTCGCCGCGCTGGCGTCGGAGGAGATGCGCGAGCCGCAGATCGGCGACCGCGAGGGGCGCATCTGCGTCGCGATCGATCCGCTCGACGGCTCCTCCAACATCGACATCAACATGACCGTCGGCACGATCTTCTCGATCCTGCCCGCGCCCGATGACCTCTCGCTCGCCTTCCACCAGCGCGGCTCGGCGCAGCTCGCGGCCGGCTTCGTCACCTACGGCCCGCAGACCTCGCTGGTGCTGACGCTCGGCGACGGCGTCGACATCTTCACGCTCGACCGCAAGGCCGGCTGCTTCCGCCTCGCGCGCAGTGCCGTGCAGATCTCCGAGGCCTGCGAGGAGTTCGCGATCAACGCATCGAACCGCCGCCATTGGGATCCGCCGGTGCGCGCCTTCATCGACGAATGCCTCGCCGGCGTCGAGGGGCCCGCCAACCACGATTTCAACATGCGCTGGATCGGCTCGCTGGTCGCAGAGGCCTATCGCATCCTCACGCGCGGCGGCGTGTTCCTCTATCCCTCCGATGCGCGTCCCGGCTATGGCGACGGTCGCCTGCGCCTCACCTACGAGGCGCATCCGATGGCGATGATCATCGAGCAGGCCGGCGGCTCGGCCACGACCGGGCGCGAGCGCATCCTCGACCTCTCCGCGCAGAGCCTGCACCAGCGCGTGCCGCTGATCATGGGCTCGAGCAACGAGGTGCGGCGCGTCGAGGAATTGCATTGCGATCCGCTGCTGGTTGCCAGCGTCTCAGCGCCGCTGTTCGCGCGGCGCGGATTCTTCCGACTCTGAGCGAGGCATCCCATGTCCAGGAAGCACCCGATCATCTCCATCACCGGCTCCTCCGGCGCCGGCACCACCTCGGTGAAGAAGACGTTCGAGCAGATCTTCTTCCGCGAGAAGGTCAACGCCGCCTACATCGAAGGCGATGCCTTCCATCGCTACGACCGCGCCGAGATGCGCACGCAGATGGCCAAGGAGGCCGAGCGCGGCAACAAGCACTTCAGCCATTTCAGCCCCGAGACCAATTTGTTCGAGGAGCTGGAACGTGCCTTCCGCGACTATGGCGAGACCGGCACCGCGGTGACGCGGCACTACGTCCATGACGCCGAGGAATCGGCGCTGCATGGCGCGGCGCCCGGCACCTTCACCGAGTGGAAGCAGCTGCCGGAGAACTCCGACCTGCTGTTCTACGAGGGCCTGCACGGCGCCGTCGTCACCGACAAGGTCAACGTCGCGCGCTATGCCGACCTCAAGATCGGCGTCGTGCCCGTCATCAATCTCGAATGGATCCAGAAGCTGCACCGCGACCGCAGCGCGCGCGGCTATTCGACCGAGGCCGTGACCGACACCATCCTGCGGCGGATGCCGGATTACATCCACTACATCTGCCCGCAATTCACCGAGACCGACATCAACTTCCAGCGCGTTCCGACGGTGGATACGTCGAATCCCTTCATCGCGCGCTGGATCCCGACGCCGGACGAATCGATGGTCGTGATCCGCTTCAAGAACCCGCGCGGCATCGACTTCCCCTATCTGCTCTCGATGCTGCCGCAGAGCTGGATGTCGCGCGCGAACTCGATCGTGTGTCCCGGCGCGAAGCTTGATCTGGCGATGCAGCTGATCCTGACGCCGCTGATCATGCAGCTCATCGAGCGCAAGCGCAGCCTGAAGTGAACAGGGAGAGAATCCGATGAACATCTCCGTCCACGCCGAAGCCGACCTCACGGCGGTCACGCATCACGATCTCGCCAATGCCGTCCGCTTCCTCGCGGTCGATGCCATCGAGACCTCGCAGTCCGGTCATCCCGGCCTGCCCATGGGCATGGCCGATGTCGCAACCGTGCTGTTCTCGCGCTTCCTGAAATTCGACTCCGCGCATCCGAACTGGCCGGACCGCGACCGCTTCGTGCTGTCGGCGGGGCACGGCTCGATGCTGCTCTATGCGCTGCTGCACCTCACCGGCGGCGATGTCAGCCTCGATGACATCAAGGCCTTCAGGCAGTGGGGCTCGAAGACGCCGGGCCATCCCGAATATGGTCACACGCCTGGTGTCGAGACCACGACGGGCCCGCTGGGGCAGGGCATTGCGACCGCGGTCGGCATGGCGCTCGCCGAGCGCATGGGCAACGCGCGGCATGGCGATGGCCTCGTCGATCACTTCACCTATGTCATCGCGGGTGATGGCTGCCTGATGGAGGGCATCAGCCAGGAGGCGATCTCGCTCGCCGGCCATCTCGGGCTCGGCCGCCTGATCGTGCTGTTCGACGATAACGGCATCTCCATCGACGGTCCCACCTCGCTCGCAACGTCGGACGACCAGCTCGCGCGTTTCGCTGCCTCCGGCTGGTCGGTGCGCCGCGTCGACGGACACGATCCCGAAGCCGTTGCGCAGGCGATCGCGGAGGAGCGGGAGACCGCAAAGCCGTCGCTGATCGCCTGCCGCACCATCATCGGCTACGGCGCGCCTGATAGACAAGGCACCGAGAAGGCGCATGGCGCGCCGCTCGGCACCGAGCAGACGGCGGCGGCACGTCGGACGCTCGGTTGGGACTATCAGCCGTTCGTGGTGCCTGTCACGATCCAGAAGGCGTGGCGCATGATCGGGCAGCGCGGGCAGGTCGATCGGCTCGCCTGGCTCGATCGCTACGAAGACGCGACGCCGGAGCAGCGCGACCTGTTCGTCGAGGGCAAGGCCGTGGCTCTGCCGGCCGCGTATGCGCTGGCTGCGGCGAAATTGCGCGAACGCTTTGCCAGCGAGCGGCCCAAGCTTGCGACGCGGCAGGCCTCGCAACAGGTGCTCGACGGCATCGCCGGAACGATCCCCGGCCTGGTCGGCGGCTCCGCGGACCTGACCCATTCCAACCTGACGCATGCGAAGGCGCAGGCGCCGGTCAAGAGTGGTGCATTCGCCGGCAACTACATCCACTATGGCATTCGCGAGCACGGCATGGCCGCCGCGATGAACGGCCTCGCTCTGCATGGCGGCTTCATCCCCTACGGCGGCACGTTCCTGGCGTTCTCCGATTACAGCCGGCCCGCAATCCGTCTTGCGGCCCTGATGCGGCTGCGCGTCATCCATGTGATGACGCACGACTCCATCGGTCTCGGCGAGGACGGCCCGACGCACCAGCCGGTCGAGCATCTCGCGGCACTGCGCGTCATTCCGAACCTGCTTGTGTTTCGCCCGGCCGACGCAGTCGAAACGCTGGAAGCATGGGATTGCGCGCTCGAAGCGGAGGATCGCCCCTCGGTGCTGTGCCTGTCACGGCAGGCGCTGCCGACCTTCCGCAGCGACGTCCGCGGCAGGAACCGCGTCGCACGCGGCGCCTATCTCGTCGTCTCGCCCGACGGCGGCCGCGACGTGACGCTGATAGCGACCGGCTCGGAAGTGTCGATCGCCCTGGAAGCCGCCCGCCTGCTTGCGACCGAGCACGTCCGCGCGGCCGTGGTCTCCGCGCCCTGCTTCGCGCTGTTCGAAGAGCAGCCGGAGGATTACCGCGCCTGTGTGCTCGGCACCGCGCCGCGCGTCGGCATCGAGGCGGCCGTCGTTGGCGATTGGCATCGCTGGATCGGCACCGACGGTGAATTCGTCGGCATGCGCGGTTTCGGCGCCTCGGCGCCGGCGCCGGTGCTGTATCGCGAATTCGGCATCACGCCGCAAAGCATTGCGGAAGCGGCCCGCCGGGCGATCGCCCGCAAGAGCCAATAAGGAGGACGACCCTTGGCCCGTATCACCCTTCGCCAACTGCTCGACCACGCCGCAAGCCACGGCTACGCCGTGCCGGCGTTCAACATCAACAACATGGAGCAGGGCATCGCGATCATGCAGGCGGCGGCCGAGGTCGACGCGCCCGTCATCATCCAGGCCTCGCGCGGCGCGCGCAGCTATGCCGGCGATCTCATGCTTTCGCACATGATCGACGCGCTGGAGCGGACCTATCCGGACATTCCGCTCTGCATGCACCAGGACCACGGCAATGACGAGGCGACCTGCGCCTCCGCCATCGCCCACGGGTTCACTTCGGTGATGATGGACGGCTCGCTCAAGGCTGATGCCAAGACGGCGGCCGACTACGACTACAACGTCGCGATCACGCGTCGCGTCGTCGATCTCGCCCATTGGGTCGGTGCCTCCGTCGAAGGCGAGCTTGGCGTGCTCGGCTCGCTCGAGCATGGCGGCGGCGAGCAGGAGGACGGCCATGGCGTCGAGGGCAAGGTCAGCCACGACCAGTTGCTGACTGATCCTGATCAGGCCGTCGATTTCGTCCGCGCCACGAAAGTGGATGCGCTGGCGATTGCGATGGGCACCTCGCACGGCGCCTACAAGTTCAGCCGCAAGCCTGACGGCGACATCCTGGCAATGCGGGTGGTCGAGGAGATCCACCGCCGGCTGCCGAACACGCACCTGGTCATGCACGGCTCCTCCTCGGTGCCGCAGCCGCTCCAGGACATGTTCAACCAGTTCGGTGGCGAGATGCCGCAGACCTGGGGCGTGCCGGTCGAGGAAATTGTCCGGGGCATCAAGAGTGGCGTGCGCAAGGTCAATATCGACACCGACTGCCGCCTCGCGATGACCGCGGTGTTCCGGAAAGTCGCCGCGCAAGCACGCTCCGAGTTCGATCCGCGCAAATTCCTCAAGCCGGCGATGGACGCGATGCGCGAGCTTTGCCGCGAGCGGTTCGAGCAGTTCGGCACCGCGGGCCATGCCAGCAGGATCAAGGTGGTCCCGATGAGCGAGATGGCACGGCGCTATCGCGCCGGCGAGCTCGATCCACGCATCGGCGCCCGCGAGCCGGTCGCCGCCTAATCATTCAGAGAGAGAAGAGCAGGAGAGAGCCATGAATGCACATGCTGGAACGATCCGCGGCAAGGAGCGCTATCGATCGGGCACGATGGAATACGCGCGCATGGGCTATTGGGAGCCCGAATACACGCCGAAGGACACCGACGTCATCGCGCTATTCCGCGTCACGCCGCAGGACGGCGTCGATCCGATCGAGGCGTCGGCTGCTGTTGCCGGCGAATCCTCGACTGCGACCTGGACCGTCGTTTGGACCGACCGCTTGACCGCTGCGGAGAAGTACCGCGCCAAGTGCTATCGCGTCGATCCGGTGCCCGGCACGCCAGGCTCGTATTTCGCCTACATCGCCTACGATCTCGACCTGTTCGAGCCCGGCTCGATCGCGAACCTCTCGGCCTCGATCATCGGCAACGTGTTCGGCTTCAAGCCGCTCAAGGCCCTGCGGCTCGAGGACATGCGCTTCCCCGTCGCCTATGTGAAGACGTTCCAGGGACCGGCGACGGGCATCGTGGTCGAGCGCGAGCGGCTCGACAAGTTCGGCCGGCCGCTGCTGGGCGCAACGGTGAAGCCGAAGCTCGGCCTGTCCGGCCGCAACTACGGCCGCGTGGTCTACGAGGCGCTGAAGGGCGGGCTCGACTTCACCAAGGACGACGAGAACATCAACTCGCAGCCCTTCATGCATTGGCGCGATCGCTTCCTCTATTGCATGGAGGCGGTGAACCGCGCGCAGGCGGCCTCCGGCGAGGTGAAGGGCACCTACCTGAACGTCACCGCGGGGACGATGGAGGACATGTACGAGCGCGCGGAGTTCGCCAAGGAGCTCGGATCGTGCATCGTCATGATCGACCTCGTGATCGGCTACACCGCGATCCAGTCGATGGCCAAATGGGCGAGGCGCAACGACATGATCCTGCATCTGCATCGCGCCGGTCACTCGACCTACACGCGGCAGAAGAGCCACGGCGTGTCGTTCCGCGTCATCGCCAAATGGATGCGGCTCGCCGGTGTCGACCACATCCATGCCGGCACGGTGGTCGGAAAGCTCGAAGGCGATCCCAACACCACGCGCGGCTACTACGATGTGTGTCGCGAGGAGTTCAACCCGACCAAGCTCGAGCATGGCATCTTCTTCGACCAGTCCTGGGCTAGCCTGAACAAGATGATGCCGGTCGCTTCCGGCGGTATCCATGCCGGCCAGATGCACCAGTTGCTCGATCTCCTGGGCGAGGACGTCGTGCTGCAGTTCGGCGGTGGCACGATCGGCCATCCGATGGGCATCGCGGCCGGTGCGATCGCCAACCGCGTGGCGCTGGAAGCAATGATCCTCGCCCGCAACGAGGGGCGCGACTACGTCCACGAGGGTCCGGAGATCCTGGCGAAGGCAGCGCAGACCTGCACGCCGCTGAAATCGGCGCTCGACGTCTGGAAGGACGTCACCTTCAACTATCAATCCACCGACACGCCGGACTTCGTGCCGACGGCGCTGGAAACCGTTTGAGGAGTTATGAGATGAAACTGACCCAGGGCTGCTTCTCGTTCCTGCCTGATCTGACCGACGACCAGATCACCAAGCAGGTGCAATATTGCCTCGCTAATGGCTGGGCGGTGAACATTGAGTTCACCGACGACCCGCATCCCCGCAACACCTATTGGGAGATGTGGGGCTTGCCGATGTTCGATCTCCAGGACGCCGCCGGCGTGATGATGGAGCTCGCCGAATGCCGCCGGGTGTATGGCGACCGCTACATCCGCATCAGCGGCTTCGATTCCAGTCATGGCTGGGAGTCGGTGCGGATCTCCTTCCTCGTCAACCGTCCGCCGCAGGAAGCGGAATTCGAGCTGGTGCGGCAGGAAGTTGGCGGCCGCGCGATCCGCTACACCACGGTGCGGAAGCCGGCTGCCCACGCCACTCAGTAGCCATTTTCCCTCCGCGCGGAGCGCTCCCTGCTCCGTATCCTTGGCGGACCACTGCTTCGCCGCCTCCCCCGCGGCGAAGCCCTTTTATTCGAGGTGCCGATGCTCGATGTCCCCCATGCAACGACGACCGATCAAAGCGAGACGCAATTCGATCTTCGCAAGGAGGCCGAAGCCGCCGGGATCACCGATACGCTGCAACAACTCGAGCAGGAGCTGATCGGGCTCAAGCCGGTGAAGAGCCGCGTACGCCAGATCGCCTCGCTGCTGCTGATCGAGCGCATCCGGCAGCGCGCCGGCCTCGCCGCCGCGCCGCCGACGCTGCACATGTCGTTCACGGGCAATCCCGGCACCGGCAAGACGACTGTCGCGCTGCGCATGGCCAAGATCCTGCACGGCCTCGGCTTCGTGCGGCGCGGGCAGGTGATCTCGGTGACGCGCGACGATCTCGTTGGCCAGTACATCGGCCACACCGCGCCGAAGACGAAGGAGATCCTGAAGAAGGCGATGGGCGGCGTGCTGTTCATCGACGAGGCCTACTATCTGCATCGTCCCGACAACGAGCGCGACTACGGCCAGGAATCCATCGAGATCCTGCTCCAGGTGATGGAAAACCAGCGCGAGGACCTCGTGGTGATCCTCGCCGGCTATGGCGAGCGGATGACGAGCTTCTTCGCCTCCAATCCCGGCTTCCGCTCGCGCATCGCGCACCATATCGAATTCCCTGATTATGCAGAGGCCGAGCTGCTCGTCATCGCCGAGCTGATGCTGAGGGAGCGGGGCTATCGCTTCTCGGCAGCGGCACGCGAGGCGTTCGAGAAATACATCGCGCTGCGCCGGACCCAGCCGTTCTTCTCCAACGCCCGCTCGATCCGCAACGCGGTCGACCGCATCCGCCTGCGGCAGGCCGATCGCCTAGTGTCCGATCTCAACCGTATGCTCGATGTCGCCGATCTCGAAACCATCGACCCGGCGGATGTCCTCGCAAGCCGCGTCTTCAGCGGTGGTCCGGTCGCGGAAAGGAGCGTGAAGGCATGACCAGCGAGATCCTTATTGCCCCCTCGATCCTGGCTGCGGACTTCGCGCGTCTCGGCGAGGAGGTCGCCGCGATCGACGCTGCCGGCGCCGACTGGATCCATTGCGACGTGATGGACGGACATTTCGTCCCGAACATCAGTTTCGGTGCCGATGTGATCAAGGCGATCCGGCCGGTGACGAAGAAGGTCTTCGACGTGCATCTCATGATCGCGCCGGTCGATCCCTATCTCGAGGCGTTCGCGAAGGCCGGGGCCGATGTCATTACAGTTCATGCCGAGGCGGGCGCTCATCTCGACCGCTCGCTCCAGGCGATCCGGGCGCTCGGCAAGAAGGCCGGCGTCAGCCTGTGTCCCTCCACACCGGAGAGCACGATCGAGTATGTGCTCGATCGTCTCGACCTCGTGCTGGTGATGACGGTCAATCCGGGCTTCGGCGGCCAGTCCTTCCTCGATTCCCAGCTGGCGAAGATCGCACGGATCAAGGCCATGATCGGCGACCGGCCGATCCGGCTCGAGGTCGATGGCGGCATCACACGCGACAATGCCGCCGCCGTGGCCGCAGCGGGCGCCGATACGCTGGTGGCGGGTTCCGCCGTGTTCCGCGGCAAAGGTGATGCCGACTACGCCGCCAATATCGCAGCGATTCGCCTCGCCGCCGAGGTCGGCCGAGTTCCGCATTTGCAAGAAAGTTCCGCGCAGCGGATGCGCGTCAGTGATGGAGGCCGCACCCGGTAGATTACGGAAGATCTACGCATCGGAACATTCGACGTGCCGGTTGTCCCAAGGCGTGGCACTTTCAACGAAGTTAGCGCGATAAAGCGGGCATGTCTTTCAGGCCAGGGTAACCAACGGGTTTGACACGAGGCCTCGATTAACGTCCGGGCAATGCTGTACGTCGCAGTCTGCGGTCCGGGAACGCGAGAGAGCGCGGGGATGCGGATCCAGCATATTGGCAGGTATGAGGCCCGCGCGCGGCGCGAGGCGATGCCGTGAGCATGCATCGCTTGTTCGCCGAGCAGCTTCGCTGTGCCACCAATGCGGCCGGGCAGGTCGACATTGTGAGGCTGGGTGAGCTCGTCAGTGCAGCCTATGAGGCGAGCGATCGCGAGCGCCAGCGGATGATCGAAGCACGCGCGCACACGCGGGATGAGGTCGAACAAGATCTGCTGCGGACCCAGGAGTTCCTCGATACTATCGTCGAAAACATCCCGATCGCCGTGTTCGCGAAATGCGCGAAGGATTCGCGCTACATCCTGCTCAACCGCGCCGGCGAGAGATATTATGGCATGCCCCGCGAACAGATGCTGGGCCGGACACCCGACGAGATCTTTCCGGCCGACGTCGCCCGCATCGTCAACGAGCAGGATCGTCGAGTCGTTGCCAGCGGCATGCCGATGTTCCTCGAGGAGCATCTGCTCGAAATTGGCGTCAAGGGTCACGACCGCGTCGTCAATTCACGCAAAATGCTGATCACGGATGGTGCCGGCGATCCGCAATATCTGGTCGGCGTGATCGAGGACGTCACCGAGCGCGTCACCACGCGGGAACGCATCAGCCACCTGGCATATCATGATGCGCTGACCGACCTGCCGAACCGTAGCGCCTTCAACGCGGCGCTGGACGAACGGCTGGAGCGCGCGCAAAAGGCCTCGACCGGTTTTGCCGTGCTCAGCCTCGATCTCGACCGCTTCAGGGAGGTCAACGACGTCTTCGGACATCCGGTCGGAGACATGCTGATGCGGGCGGCGGCCGATCGTCTCGCCGCGGAAGCCGATGGCGCCTTCGTCGCCCGTATCGGCGGCGACGAGTTCATGATTCTGATGCCCGACAACGTCCGCCGCGAGGACGTGCTGACGCTCGCCGAGCGCCTGGTCGAGGTGATCGGCAAGGAACTCGAGATCGACGACTATCTCTCCCAGGTCGGTGTCAGCGTTGGCGTCGCCGTTTACCCCGATGACGGCGTGGATGCGGCGACGCTGCTCGCCAATGCCGATTCCTCGCTCTACCGCGCCAAGCGCGAAGGGCGGGGCAGGGTCTGCTTCTTCGAATCCGAGATGGACCAGGAGCTGCGCGACCGCAGGCTGTTGCAGCACGATCTGCGGCAGGCGCTGGAGCAGAACCAGCTCCTGGTCTATTTCCAGCCGCAGGCGCGGATGGACGGCGAGGTCATCGGCTTCGAGGCGCTGCTGCGCTGGGACCATCCGACGCGGGGCTTCGTGCCGCCGGACCAGTTCATTCCGCTCGCCGAGGATAACGGGCTGATCATCGAGATCGGCGAATGGGTGCTGCGCGAGGCCTGCCGCGAAGCGGCATCCTGGCCACGGCCGTTGCAGGTCGCGGTCAATTTGTCGCCGGTCCAGTTCCAGGCCGGTGACCTCGAACGCTCGATCCACCAGATCCTGCTGGAGACGGGGCTTTCGCCGACGCGGCTCGAGGTCGAGATCACCGAGGGCGTACTGATCGGAGATTTCACCCGCGCGCTCAACCTGCTGCGGCGGCTGAAGGCACTCGGCATCCGCATTGCGATGGACGATTTTGGCACCGGGTACTCCTCGCTGTCCTATCTGCAGTCGTTTCCGTTCGATAAGATCAAGATCGACCGCAGCTTCATCTCCAATCTCGAGGCGACGCCGCAATCGGCCGAGATCGTCCGCGCGGTCCTGAGCCTTGCGCATGCGCTGAATATCCCGGTCGTCGCCGAAGGCGTGGAGACGGAAGCGCAGCGTGACTTCCTGGCACGCGAGGCCTGCGAGGAGATGCAGGGCTATCTCGTCGGCCGGCCCGAGCTGATCGAGCGCTATCTCGACCTAGTCGGTGTGATCGTGGAGCGCCGCCTCTATGCCTAGCGCGTTGGGCGTCAGAGTTCTGCGCGTTTGGAACTAAAATTCCTGCCGGATATTCTCGAAAGTTAACCGAGGTTAGGCGCGTGGTGCACGCAGCAAATGTTTTGCACAAACGCCATCGGCCTGACGCAAATCAGGACAATAAGCGCTGTGAATGCGAGGGAGGGTCTCATGGAGAACGTACGTCGCTACCGGGCGTTGGCGTCCCTCTGTCGTCAGCAGGCCGCCTATAGGCCGCTTCAAAACTGGGAACTCCTCGGTCAGGCCGAACATTTCGAATATCTCGCCGAGGTCGCGCTGAAGGCGCATTTCGACGCGTGCAATGCGCAACGCGACGAGGATGCAGAGGCCCCCGTCGCGGCGTGAGAGCGTCGGGCCGGCTTCGCTAATGCGACATCAGCGTCGGCACCGTCATGGCCTCCAGCATGGCGCGGGTGACGCCGCCGAGAAAGCGCTCCTGCAACCGCGAATGGCCGTAGCCACCCATCACCAGCAGATCGAGTCTCTCGTCGGCCGCCAGTGACAGGATGGTCGGCTGAATATCGGAGCGCGCGGCTGACAGGCCGACCGTGTGGGTTGACAGGCCGCGCCGGCCAAGATGCCTCGCCAGATTGCGGGCCGATACCTCGCTCGGGACCGTGTCGGCCTCGTTGATCGAGATGAGCAGGATCTCCTCGGCACGCGCCAGGAACGTCGCTGCGTCGCGCATCGCGCGGGCGGCGACGCGACTACCGTCCCAGCAAATGCCGATCCGCTTCGCCTTGAAGGCACCACGGAAGGTGTAGGGCAGGAACAGCACCGGGCCGCCGGCCTGGAACAGGATTTCGCCGGGCACGTCGTTGTCGAACGAGCCTTGCGCCGGATCGGGCTGGAGCACGACGCTGAGGTCGTGCAGCCGCGCCATCTCGCCGAGCGAGCTGGCTGCATCCGCGGGGATCGCGCCGAGCGGATGGCAGTCGTAGGAAATTCCGGCGTTCGCCGCCTCGCTTTTGAACACCTCGAGCGCGGCCTCGGCCCGCTCCAGGGCGCGCTCGCGCTCCAGCTCGAACACGGCCGCCAAGGCGGCACCGCCGTCCATGACGTAAGCTGCGCTGCTCGCGACATAGCCGACCGCAACCGCGTCGAGGTGGGCGTTGAGATGCGCCGCGAGCGTGATCGAGCCGTCGATCGCGGCGCGCATCGGCCGCTCGGTCGGGATGTGGACGAGAATGTCTTTGTACATGGCGCGCCTCCGATCGACCATCGTTGATGGAGGCAGTCTTCCACTGCGGCGAGGGGCGGCCTTGAGCTGCATCAAATGTGCAGGCGCGATCTTGGCCGGCCGTCGCCCACCTTTGCCAAGATTTAATCGCGTGGACGGAACGCCGTAAGGTGGCAACGGCCATGTTGGGTGCAAGGCGACACCTGACCCAACATGGACATTTCGACATGAACGATCGCGTCAATTCCCACACCACCACGACCGGGAAGATCCTGAGACCGCGCCGGCTTGCGCTGCTCGGCACCGTGGCCGCGCTTGGCGTGGCCGTGCTGGCCGGCTCTCCCGGTTCCTCGCAGTTCGGCATGACCTCCTTCGTCGCGCCCGCGCAGGCCGCGGAAACCGCCGCCACGCCGCCGGGCTTCGCCGACCTCGTCGCCAAGGTCAAACCCGCCGTGATCTCGGTGCGGGTCAAGATCGACCGCGACAACGACAAGAATGCGATGCTGCAACAGAACCGGATGGATTCGGACGAGGACTCGCCGTTCGACCAGTTCTCGCGGCAGTTCGGCTTCCGCGGCCCAGGCGGCATGAACGGTATGCCGCGCCAGCGTCACCAGATGGTCACGGGCGAAGGCTCCGGCTTCTTCATCTCCGCCGACGGTTACGCCGTGACCAACAATCACGTCGTCGATCATGCCGAGTCCGTGCAAGTCACCATGGACGACGGCACGACCTACACGGCCAAGGTGGTCGGCACCGATCCGAAGACCGATCTTGCGCTGATCAAGGTCGACGGCAAGAAGGACTTCCCCTTCGTCAAATTCTCCGAGCAGAAGCCGCGAATCGGCGACTGGGTGGTGGCGGTCGGCAATCCCTTCGGCCTCGGCGGCACCGTGACCGCCGGCATCGTCTCGGCCAGTGGCCGCGACATCGGCAACGGGCCCTATGACGATTTCATCCAGATCGACGCGCCCATCAACAAGGGCAATTCCGGCGGCCCGGCCTTCGATATGAACGGCAACGTGATCGGCGTGAACACCGCGATCTTCTCCCCGTCGGGTGGCTCGGTCGGCATCGGCTTCGACATCCCGGCGACGACCGCAAAGCTCGTCGTCGCGCAGTTGAAGGACAAGGGTGCTGTGACCCGCGGCTGGCTCGGTGTGCAGGTGCAGCCGGTGACCGCCGACATCGCCGACAGTCTCGGCCTGAAGGAGGCGCGCGGCGCGATCGTCGACAATCCGCAGGACGGCAGCCCGGCGGCGAAGGCCGGCATCGTGGCGGGTGACGTCATCACCGCCGTCAACGGCACCGCGATCAAGGACTCCCGCGATCTCGCCCGTACCATCGCGACGCTGGCGCCGGGCAGCTCCGTGAAGCTCGACGTCTTCCGCAACGGCGGGAGCAAGACTGTGACGCTCGCGCTCGGCGAACTGCCGAACGAGCGGCAGGCCCAGGGAAACGGTAAAGCCGACGAGGGCAAGGCGCAGCTGGGCAAGGGCACGCCGCGCCTCGGGCTCAGCCTGGCACCGGCCGGCGAGGTGCAGGGCGCGGGCCAGAAGGGCGTCGTCGTCACCGAGGTCGATCCGCAAGGGCCGGCAGCACAGCGCGGCATCCAGACCGGTGACGTCATCCTCAATGTCGGCGGCAAGCCTGTGGCCAATGTCGGTGACGTCCGCGCTGAATTGGCGCAGGCAAAATCGTCCGGCAAGAACAGCGTGCTGCTTCAGGTGAAGGGCGCGGAAGCGACCCGGTTCGTCGCGGTGCCGCTCGCCTAAGTCTCTCGCTTTGAACGTCAATTCAAAAGGCGGCCCGCGGGCCGCCTTTTTCGTGCCGGCGTGAAAGATACCCACAGGCCGACGATAACATTCTCGTTAACGGCAGCATTGATGACGGGTTAGTCCGAAAAAGCCGCGTTCGCTCGTCAGACTTGAGTCCATATTACTTGCAGGGGGTGGGAATTCCGAACGTCCGGCTGCTTTCGTGGAACCGGCCGGTGTTCGCATTTGATCGGTGCCGACATGGATCGATTGAAGCTCTCGCTGAGACGTGCGCTGCTCGTGGCGCCGCTCGTGCTGGCGGCCGGAAGCGCCCTCGGGCGCGACGATGGCCGCTACGCCGATTCACCGCTCAAGCCGTGGTTCGACAGTCTGCGCAGCCATCTCGGCCCGTGCTGCTCGGATGCCGATGGATTTGCCGTCTCGGATCCCGATTGGGAATCGCACGACGGGCATTATCGCGTGCGCCTCGACGGTCAATGGGTGGATGTGCCGGATGAAGCCGTCATCACCGAACCGAATCGGGCGGGACGCACCATGGTTTGGCCAGTGAAGACGGCGTTCGGGATTTCGATCCGGTGCTTCATGCCGGGCAGCATGATCTGACGGGTGTCAGCGTCACCGCTTGCTGGATTTGCGCTTCGACGATTTCCTGGCGGTCTTCTTCTTGGACGTCTTCCGCTTGGAGGCCTTCTTCGGGACCTTCTTGCCCTTCTTGCGGGCCTTCGAGAGTCCAATCGCGATCGCTTGCTTGCGACTCTTCACGCGTCCGCCGCGACCGCTCTTCGCGGTGCCTTTCTTGTAGCGGCGCATTTCGCTCTCGACGTCGCTGCCGGAGCTGCGCGAGTAGCGGCGCTTCTTTGCCTTGCGTGCCATGCATTTTCTCCCTTCGCCGGACCAAACCACTCGACACAGGCATGGTTCCGAAAATGCGTAAGCAAAGCTGCGGATGTGCGGCGCCGCCTAGTACGAATTCGCCAGCTCGATCTCCGCCTCCAGCACCTGGATGCGCCGCGCGGCCTCGGCAAACGACAGATCCCGCGCATATTGCGCGGGCTGATACGCTTCTTCGCTCAGCCGCTTCAGCCGCAAGCCTTGGGCCCGAGTCATTTGCTCCATGAGAAAAGCCTTGGCGTCGTATTTACCCTGAACCTGCATGTCCGCTCTCCATCCTGAAATCGCGACTTGACTATATGTTCTTATTTTGTTCTAACAAGCCATGGACAACCGAATTAATGAAATTCGACGTAAAATCAGCGCCTTGAGGTTGGAGATGGCCGACGTCGAGGCATCCGTGCGCGACTTCGTCGACCGGGGGCGCGACTGCACGGAAAAGGCCCTGGCGCAGATGGATCTGCGCCGGAAAATCAACCTGCTGATCGGCGAATGGAGAGCGGCTGGCGGCGGCGATGTCCTGCCGGATGTCCGCGATCGTGTACGGCTTCGTCCACTGAAGAAAGTCGCAGATCCCGCGCGGACGATCGCGCGTCGCTGAGAGCTTTGGGAGCGCGTCATGGAGGAAGACCCGGACACGTACCGGATCCTGAGGCTGCGCGCCGAGATTCTCGAACTGGGCTCCGCGATCCGGCAATTGCAGCGGGAGGGGCTCGACGACGCCGCGGCCCAGCTCCTGATTACGCGCAAGCGGGCGCAGCTCGATCATCTCGTGAAGATGAATTCTGCGAAAGGCGGACTGAACATCGCCGATATGCAATGCGATTAGCGCGTGCGATGTGGCGTCCAGGGAATCGCATCGAATACCAAGGCGAGAAGGCCCCGCGATTGCGAGGCCTTCGATGAGCGGCTGCGCTTACTTGGCGGTGCTCGTGCCCTTGGTCATGGTGCCGCCCTGATCGGAGCCGGGGCCAGAGCCGCCCTGGCCGGAGGGATCGGGACTCTTGGTTTTCGTGTTGGCGCCGGTCGTCTGCGAGGACGAGGTCGAGGATTCATGTTTCTGCTTGTGCGACTTGGCCTGCGCGGCAAACGGGGCAGCGGCGAGGCCGGTTGCCAACATCACGGCGAGAGCGAGCTTGGTCGTCTTCATGCGCGGGAACTCCCTGAGTTAAATTGACGCAGGCAGCCAACTGCCGTTCGTCACAGGAGTTCCCGACAAAGTCGCCGGCGTGTTTCACGCCCGCTTCAAAATTCCTTGTCCTCATCGATGATGAAGACGGCGCCGGTGAGCGTCGCGCCGATCGCGAACGTCGTCACCAAGGTGAGGGCGAAGACCAGAATCGCCTGGCTCCCGCCGTGATTGAGCAGATTGGCGACCGCCGGATTGGACAGAGTGAGCGCGAGGCCGAATGCAAGCCCAAGAGCTGCGCCCATCATCGCATGCGTCACGAGCTTGATGAGGCCAGTGGGAGAGATCAGGCTCGGTGGCTTCTTGGGCGACTTGTTCGCACGCATGGAACCGACCTTCGAATTGCACAAGCAACGCGCGCGATGCTCGCGGGTTCCATTCGCATGAAGGAATTGTCATCCGCCGCTTCATCCAGCGTTCATGCCGGGCTTGCGAGGATGAAGGCCATCAACATGGGACACTCGACATGGGTAAGGTCGTCTATCTCTATCGCTCGCTGGCCTATCGGAATGCGGCCGCGGACATGTTGCGCAAAGCGCGCAAGCTGCCGCACGGTGCGGAGCGAAGCGCCGCGCGTCGCTACGCGATGGCGCTGCGCGATCTCGCACAAACGGAAGCCTGGCTCGAAGGGCGCGTCCCCGACGAACCTCGCTCGATCCTGCGCACGAAAGTCGCCGCGTCCGGCTAGCCCGACGCGCGCTGCAACTCGGGGGAAGTGTCGGCGTCGAACTTGCCCTGCGTTGCCGAGGCAGGGGTCTTGCGGGTCAGCGGCACGTCCAGGCGGCACAACAGGCCCTCGGCCCGCCAATCGAATTGCGCCCGTCCGCCGAGCTGGGACTCGACGCTCGCAAGCAGGCTCCGCGTACCGAAACCGCGAGACTTCGGCGTCCTCACGAGCGGGCCGCCGGATTCCTCCCAGGTCAGGGTGAGATGGTCTTCCTCGAGCTGCCAGCCAATCAGGAGCCGGCCCGATCGCGTCGAGAGCGCGCCATACTTGGCGGAGTTGGTGAATAGCTCATGCAGCGCCAGCGCCAGCGTCTGGGCGGTTGCCGGCAGCAACTGAACCTCCGGGCCTGCGAGCTTGATCTGGTCGCCGAGTGAATAAGGTGCAAGCTCCTCGTCGATCAGCTTGGAAAGCTCGGCGCCCTGCCAGCTCGACAGCGAAAGGATCGTGTGCACGCGCGCCAGCGCATTGATGCGCCCCTCGACGGCGTTGACATAGGCCTTGACCTCGTCGGCACGGGTGAGGCGCACGATCGATTGCGCCAGCGCCAGCGCATTCTTGGCGCGATGATCGACTTCCCGCGCCAGCAGGTTTTGCCGCTCCTCGGCACGCTTGCGTTCGGTGATGTCCACGGTGACGCCGCTCACGCGCACCACGCGGCCGGCCTGGTCCACGGTCGCGGCCGCCGTGCCGACGCACCAGCGCACCTCACCGTCGGGCCGGCTGACGCGAAACTCCCCTTCATAGGCGCGCGCCCCGCTATTGAACGCGGCAATCGCCTGGCCGAACCGGTCGACGTCATCGGGGTGCAGCAGCGCCTGGATGTTCGCCGAGGTGACGTTGAAGGTCTCCGGCGTCACGCCGAAGATGCGGTACTGGCCTTCGTCCCACATCCAGTCGCCGTTGATCCAGTCCCAGTCCCAGGACCCCATCTTGCCGGCGGCAATCGCCATGCTGCGACGCTGCTCGCTCTCGCGCAGCTTGGCGGTGGAGTTCTCCAGTTCCGCCGTGCGGGCGCGGACACGGTCCTCGAGTTCCTGATTCAGCCGTTCGAGCTCGCGGGTCTTGCGATAGAGCTCGGAAAACACCTTGATCTTGGCGCGCAGCACCTCCGGCACCACGGGCACCGGCACGTAGTCGACCGCGCCCATCTCGTAGCCGCGCAACCGGTCGATGTCGCTCACTTGAATGGCCGAGATGAAGATCATCGCGGTCTTCTGGAAGCGCGGATGTTCCCGGATCATCGCCGCCAGCTCGAAGCCGTCGAGCTCGGGCATGCAGACGTCGACCAGGATCACCGCGATCTCGGTCTTGAGCAGCACCTCCAGCGCCTCGCGCCCCGACGAGGCGATCACGAGATTCTCGCCGAGATCCTTCAAGATCACCTCATAGGCGAGCAGCTTGGCCGGCTGGTCGTCGACGAGGAGGATATTGACCTTTTCGTGGTCCATTCGCGGATCCAGCTCAGCGGTGCAGCCACATGCGGATCGCAAGCAGCAATTGATCGGTGTTGACGGGTTTGGCGAGGTAGTCGGAGGCGCCGGCTTCCAGACATTTCTCGCGATCGCCTTTCATCGCCTTTGCGGTCAGCGCGATGATCGGAAGGCGGGCGAAGGCCGGGTTCTCGCGGATCACCCCGATGGTCTGATAGCCATCCATCTGCGGCATCATGATGTCCATCAGCACGATGGCGATTTCCGGATTGGATTCGACCAGCGTCACGGCTTCGCTGCCGGTGGTCGCCGTCAGCACCTTCATGCCGCGCCGTTCCAACACGCTCGATAGCGCAAAGATGTTCCGAGCGTCGTCGTCGACGAGCAGGGCGGTCTTGCCGATCAGGTCCTCGTCGGAACTGTTCAGCTTCTCCAGCATGCGCTGCTTCTCGACCGGAAGTTCCGTGATCACGCGGTGCAGGAACAGCGCGGTCTCGTCGAGCAGCCGTTCCGGCGATTCCACACCCTTGACCACGATGCTGCGCGCCATGGTGTGCAGCTCGGCATCCTCCTCCGCCGAAAGCTCGCGGCCGGTGAAGACCACCACCGGAACGTTCGAGAGCGCCTCGTCATTGCGGATCTGGTCCAGCACCTCGAAGCCGCTCATATCGGGCAGGCGGAGGTCGAGGACCACGCAATCGCACGGCGCTTCGCGCAGCATCGAGAGTGCTCCGGCGCCGGTGTCGGTTGCCACGATCTCGATGTCATCGTGATGCAGCAGCTCGCGGATCGAGAGCTGCTCGGCCTCGTTGTCCTCGACGATCAGGAGCCGCTTGCGCCTGGGACGCGCATATTCCTTGATCTGCGTCAGCGCCGCCGCGACGCCTTCGGTCGTGGTCGGCTTGTTGACGAAGGAGAAGGCGCCGCGCGCCAGCGCATGCTGGCGGTCCTCGTCCAGCGTGATGATCTGCACGGGGATGTGGCGGGTCAGCGGATTGTGCTTGAGCTGGCTCAGCACCGTCCAGCCGAGCATGTCGGGCAGAAACACGTCGAGCGAGACCGCGCGCGGCTGGTACTGCTTGGCAAGCTCGAGCGCCTCCGCGCCGCGCGCGGCGACCAGCACCTTGAAGCCCTTGTCGCGTGCGAGATCGACCAGCACCCGCGCATAATGCGGATCGTCCTCGACGATCAAGAGGATGCTGTCGCCGGGCTCGAGGTTGAGACGGTCGTCGGGCAGCTGCTCGATGACGCGCTGCTGCTCCGGCGCGGCCGGCTGCAGCGCCGGCGGCTGGCTGTATTGCTGCGGCGCCGGAGCGGCACGCGGCGCCAGCGTCGGTCCGGAATATTTCAGCGGCAGATAGAGCGTGAAGGTCGAGCCCTTGCCCGGCGCGCTGCGCAGATGGATTTCGCCGCCGAGCAGGCTCGCGAGCTCGCGGCTGATGGCAAGGCCAAGACCGGTGCCGCCATATTTGCGGCTGGTGCCGGCGTCGGCCTGCTGGAACGCCTCGAAGATCAGCTTCTGCTTCTCCAGGGGAATGCCGATGCCGGTATCGGACACCTCGAACGCGATCACGGCCGGCGCGGAGTTCAGCACCGGGTGATCCGTTCCCCAGCCGCCGAGGGCGGCCTCGACCTTCAGGCGCACTTCGCCTTCGGCGGTGAACTTGAAGGCGTTGGAGAGCAGATTCTTCAGAACCTGCTGCAGGCGCTTGGAGTCGGTGACGATGCTGCGCGCGAGGTTCGGATCGACGTCGATCTTGAACGAGAGGCCGCGGTTCTCCGCCTCGTGCCGGAACGGCCGCCCGACGGTCTCGAGCAGGTTGGCGGTCAGGATCTCCTCGGCATCCACCGTCACCGTGCCGGACTCGATCTTGGAGAGATCGAGGATGTCGCTGATGAGGTTGAGCAGGTCGGTGCCGGCGCCGTGGATGGTGCGGGCGAACTCGACCTGCTTTGCCGTGAGGTTGCCGTCCGGATTGTCGGTGAGCTGCTGTCCCAGGATCAGGATCGAGTTCAGCGGCGTGCGCAGCTCGTGGCTCATATTGGCAAGGAATTCGGACTTGTACTTCGAGGTCAGCGCGAGCTCGGTCGCCTTTTCCTCGAGCGCGCGACGGGCCTGCTCGATTTCCTGGTTCTTGCGCTCGACCTCGACGTTGCGCTCCGCGAGCTGCTGCGCCTTCTGTTCGAGCTGGTCGTTGGTCTGCTGCAATTCGCGCTGCTGGGTCTGAAGCTCGCCGGCGAGCTGCTGCGACTGCTTGAGCAGGCCTTCGGTCTGCATCGTCGCCTCGATCGAGTTGAGCACGATGCCGATGGAGTCGGTGAGCTGCTCCAGGAACGTCATTTGCGAGGTCGTGAAGGACGCGAGCGAGGCGAGTTCGATCACCGCCTTGACCTGGCCTTCGAACAGAACCGGCAGCACGACGAGGTTCTTCGGGGCGACCCGGAACAGCGCGGAATTGATCGGCACCACGTCCGTCGGAATGTCCGCGACGACCCGCGGGCGCCTGTCGAGCGCGCATTGGCCGATCAGGCCCTCGCCGAATTGCAGCACGCGCTGGTAGGGATAGATGCCGTCGCCGGCGTAGGAGGCGAGCAGCAGGAGCTGCGGATTGTCCTCGCTCTCGATCTGGTAGATCACGCCGGTGTGGGCGTTCACCAGCGGCGACAGCTCGGTGAGCAGCAGCCGGCCGACGGTGGCGAGGTCGCGCTGGCCCTGCAGCATGTTGGTGAATTTCGCGAGGTTGGTCTTCAGCCAGTCCTGCTCGGTGTTCACGTCCGTCGTCAGACGGAGGTTCGTGATCATCGTGTTGATGTTGTCCTTCAACTCCGCGACTTCGCCGCGGGCATCGACCTGGATCGACCGCGTCAGGTCGCCCTTGGTCACGGCGGTCGCGACCTCCGCGATCGCGCGGACCTGCGAGGTGAGGTTGGCCGCCAGAAGATTGACGTTGCCGGTGAGGTCCTTCCAGGTACCGGCCGCGCCGGGCACGTCGGCCTGGCCACCGAGGCGGCCTTCGACGCCGACTTCGCGCGCCACCGACGTCACCTGATCGGCGAAGGTTGCGAGCGTCTCGGTCATGTTGTTGATGGTGTCGGCGAGCGCGGCGACCTCGCCCTTCGATTTCACGGTGAGGTTCTGCTTGAGATCGCCGTTGGCGACCGCGGTCACCACCTTGACGATGCCGCGGACCTGCTCGGTCAGATTCGCCGCCATGAAGTTGACGGTGTCGGTGAGATCCTTCCAGGTGCCGGCCACACCGGGCACCTGGGCCTGGCCGCCGAGCTCGCCCTCGGTGCCGACCTCGCGGGCGACGCGCGTGACTTCGCCGGCGAAGGCGTTGAGCTGATCCACCATGGTGTTGATGGTGTTCTTCAGCTCGAGGATTTCGCCCTTCACGTCCACGGTGATCTTGCGGGACAAGTC
>NZ_JAFCJS010000014.1 GCF_018130825.1 Bradyrhizobium liaoningense
AACTCCGCCCCATGGCAACACCTCCTCCAGGAAGTGTTGCACTTCGTTTGTGAACTCAGGGGACCCATAACCACAGGCCGTAGTTTGGCGAAGACTGGTGACTCCGATCTCGCGCCACAACTCCTGCCTGTGAGTATGGGTCCCGGCCTTCGCCGGGACGACGCTGAGGAGACAGCTCGCGCCAACCCTACGCCAGCGTATGCACGATCACCGGCCCCGCGGCGGCGTGCGCGTCGCCGGCGAGCAGCGGGCCGAGATTCTTCTCGATCCAGGCGATGGCGCGCTTGTTCGCCTCCTCGGCCTGCTCGAACTTGTCGAAGATCGAGATCGCGGTGACCGTGTCGTCGCCGGCATAGACGACGTAATAGGCGCGGAAACCGTCGACATCGCTGATGATCGGAACGGCGCCGTCCTTGATGCGACGCGTCAGCTCTTCCGCACTCCCGCTTTTCGCCTTGGCCTGACGGATGGCGGCATACATGGCATCCTCCCCTTCCGGCTGTTTGAAGCTTGGTGCTGTGAGCTTACACCTGACGGCAAACCCCGTCATCCTTGGTTAACCCCGCCCTAATCCGTCTCCCCGATCCGCAACCAACGGTTAAGCACGCCTCAACATCGCTGCCTTAGTCTCGCCCCACTCACTTTTCGCAAACAACGGCGGCCTATCCTGCCGGGCGAAGTGACATCAGGGGGTTCATCATGCGCATTGCGTTGCTGCTGACCGCGACCATCGTCGGCGCGCTCTTTGCCAATCCGTCCAGGGCCGGTTCGCTCGATGCCGACGCGGCGCAAGCGTTGCCGCCGGGCTTCCAGAGCTACCGCGGCTACATGTTCGACATCTCCGAGAACCGCGACCGCAAGGACGTCGACAAGCTCACCGAGAACCTCAAGAGCCAGATCGACGTCGTCGAAGGCGTCGGCCTCTCCCCGCGCGTGCTGCGCTTCTTCCACACCGTTCCGATCGTCGCGAGCGAGCTCGCCTGCCTCGACGAAGGCGCCGCCACCGCCTGCTACGGCCGGGTCACGCCGGACATGCAGCGCACCGCGCCCCGGGCCCTGACGGTCTGGGACCCCGCCAAGCAGCGCTGGACCAATCCCAATGCCGTCGACCTCGCGGTCGATTCGGGCCTCGGCGTGATCATGCTGCGGCCGGACATGATGCGCTACGAGAAGGAGGCCGTGCTGCTGCACGAGATGCTGCACGCCTTCCACGCGCGGCTGCTGCCGGACGGCTACGCCAACAAGGGCGTGATCGGCTATTATGCCCTGGCCAAGTCCAAGGACATGCTGCCCAAGGAATCCTATGCGATGAAGAACCCGATGGAGTTCTTCGCCGTCACCGCCAGCATCTTCCTCTCCGGAAAGAGCGAATTCCACGATCCCAAGTCGCGCGAGACGCTCAAGGAGAAGATGCCGGACTATTACAAATACCTCGTCGGCGTATTCGGCTTCGACCCCGACCCGGCAGCATCGAGCGGCCCGGTTGCCTCGCTGAAGTGAGGCGAAACACCGCCAGAACACAGAAGAGCCGCGCAAAATGCGCGGCTTTTTTGTTTTGGGTGCCGGAAGCTGCGGATGACGGGCGGCCGCCAATTGCCAAGGTGGGGCCCGATCTGCATAGTCCCGCCCGCATCGATACCTGTTTTCAAGAGGATGGAAGAACATGGCGGACGCCGACCTGGATGTCGTGATCCGGCAACTGGCCAGACAGCTGCATACGGGCCTGATGACCCGCGCCAAGGAGCGGCGGGATCGCTTCAACGGCCTTGCGGCCAAGGCCAAGGGCAAGGAGACCGGCGACCGCTTCAAGATGATGGCCAAGGCCACCATGGAGCAGGCCACCGCCGCCGCCAAGCGCCTGCAGATGTCCGCCGACAACGTCGCCGACAGCTACGCCCGCGCGATGCGCCTCGCCGCCAGCGCGCCTGTCACTGTGAAGGTGGAGAAGAAGGCGAAGGACGAGAAGCCGGCGAAGAAGGCCAAAGCCAAGAAGGCGAAGGCCAAGAAGGCGAAGTAAGCGCGGTCCCTTCCCTTCTCCCCTTGCGGGAGAAGGTGGCGCGAAGCGCCCGATGAGGGGTTCTCTCCACTCGCAAGATTGTTCGTGAGGATAGAACCCCCTCACCCGTCTCGCCGCTACGCGGCGAGCCACCCTCTCCCGCAAGGGAAGAGGGTGCAGCGGCGAATGCCGCTTTAGGTATCCCTACCGCCTTGGCGTGGTGAGCCGGGTCGGCTCGGCGCTGGCGAGTTCGGCGAGCTTGGCGCGCGCGGCATCGCGGGTGCGGACGTCCTTGCCGGGCGGAAGCGCCAGCGCTGCTTCGAAATCGGCGCGCGCGTCGTCGAGCTGGCCGCGGGCGAGAAATGCCAGACCACGGTCGAGGCGCGCCTGCGCATCGGAGGGATCGAGGCGCACCGCCGTGTTGTAGCTCAGGATGGCGCGGTCGAGATCGCCGGTGGCCGCGAGCGCGAGGCCGCGCTGGTGATAGGGCGCGGCGTGCTTGGGATCATGCGCGATCGCCTCGTCATAATCCTCGATGGCCAGCTCCAGATCACCGTTCTGCCGGCGTGCGAGCGCGCGGTCGCGATAGAGCGAGGCGCGGTTGGGATTGAGGTGGATGGCCTCGTCGAAATCGGCGATCGCCCGGCGGAAGTCGCCATGGCGCAACGCGATCCGTCCGCGTCCCTCATAGGCAAAGGCGATCAGCGAGCCGCGCAGCGGCGAGAAGCCGATCACGGCCGCGCAAATATCGGGATCGTCCTCGTCCCCGCAATTGACGACCATATGCGTGGACAGGCCGACGAGCACGGCCAGGACGATCAGCAATGGTACGGCAACTCTGGTCATCTTCGACGCCGGCCGGCATTGCGCCGGCCACGCATCCCCTTTCGAAGGAAATCTCACGGCGAGGTGTTAGCACCCGCCGCGACGATCCTGTGTGCGCCAGGTCACAAAGCCCCGCGCAAATCCTGCCCGGTTCCATCAGCCCCAGGGACCGCGTGAAGGACCACGTGAGGGACCGCGCCAGGACGAGCGGCCCCACGGGCCTTGCGGCGGATAGTTCTCGTTGGCGCCCAGCGACGGCGCCGCATGCGCGCCAAGCTCGGCCGCGAGCTGTTGAAGCGCCGCGATGCGGTTCTGCGTCGAGGGATGGGTGGTGAAGAGATTGTCCATACCATGCCCAGACAGCGGATTGATGATGAACATGTGCGCGGTCGCGGGATTGCGCTCGGCCTCAAAGTTCGGGACCTGGTGCGCGGCGCCCTCGATCTTCATCAGAGCCGAGGCGAGCCACATCGGCTGGCCGACGATGCGGCCGCCGAGATTGTCCGCTGCATATTCGCGGGTGCGGCTGATCGCCATCTGCACCAGCATGGCGCCGAGCGGGGCCAGGATCATCAGCAGGATCGAGCCGACGATGCCCGGGCCGCTGTTGTTGTCGCGATGACCGCCGAAGAACATGCCGAATTGGGCGAGCATGGAGATGGCACCCGCAATGGTCGCGGTGATCGTCATCAACAGCGTGTCGTGATGCTTGATGTGCGCGAGCTCGTGCGCGATCACGCCGGCGAGCTCCTCGCGGCTGAGCTGGTTCATCAGACCGGTGGTGACGGCGACTGCGGCGTTCTCGGGGTTGCGGCCGGTCGCGAATGCATTGGGCTGCGCCTCGTCCATCACGAATACGCGCGGCATGGGCAGGCCAGCGCGGCCCGCAAGTTCCGCAACGAGTCCGACCAGTTCCGGCGCACTGGCGCGATCGACCTGATGGGCGCCGTACATCGACAGCACCATGCGGTCGGAGTTCCAGTAGGTGAAGAGATTGGTCGCGGCAGCAATGACGAGCGCGATCATGGCACCGGAGGCCCCGCCAATCAGATAGCCCACCCCCATGAACAGGGCGGTGAGGCCTGCGAGCAGCATTGCGGTACGAAGATAGTTCATGGCCGTCTCCTGGAACGGCCGCGGGCAAGCCTCCGGCCGGCCCCTTCGAGGTATGGATGCAGGCAGCCGCTGCAAGGTTCGTGCGTCGCCGGGCCGCAGATTCATTGCGGTGCGGCCAGCCTTTCCCTCCTCGCTAAATCTTGACCGGGATTTACACAAAAACGCGCGTCGGCGCTTAGCAACCTGGAAAGCGCAGGCTCGGCTAAATCGGCGGTAGCCGGGCACACCGCATGGTTGTCGTGCATTGACCCGGTTCCGTTGACATTGCGTCAGCACGGTGACCGTCATGATCGATCGCTCTCGCGCCGCTTCCACCGAGCCAGCATCCGCTGCCCCGCCTCACGACGCCAAGGAGGCCAAAGGTGACGCCAAGGGATTGCAGGAGGCACTGCACGAGCAGCTGTTCGCCAATGACGACCACGGTCATTCGCCCGAGGCGCAGGCGCCGGCGGAACCGCAGCGGCGCTGGCCGCACCTGCGACGTGGCGCCAAGATCGCCATCGGCCTTGCCATCCTTGCCGTGTTCGGCTGGTTGCCGCTGCGCGCGATCTGGGAATATTCGAGCGTCGAGGCCGTGCTGAATTCCCGCCTCGTCACCCTGCGCACGCCGATCGGCGGTCGCGTGGTGGCCGCCCAGCGCCTGACCGATCAGGCCAGGTTAGACGCCGGCGCCGTGGTCTTGCGCGTGGTGAACTCGCGCGGCGACCGCACCCGGCTCGACGATCTCCGGCGGCAGAAATCGCGGCTGGAGAACGAGCGGCCGAGCCTCGCCGCCAAGCTCGCCTCCGCGCAAGCCGCGCAAAAGGACCTGGCGCGGCAGGCCGCGCAATTCCGCGACGGACGGGTGCTTCAGCTCGAGGCCCGCATTGCGGAGATCCAGACCTCGATCGAGGCGGCCGCGGCGCGGCGGGACGAGGCCAGCGCCGCCGTCGAGCGCGCCTCCTCGCTGGCGAAAACCGGCAATGTCTCGACCGTCGAGCTGGCGCGGCTGACGCGCGAGCTCTCGGTGTCGCAGCAGACCGAGCTCGGTGCACGCAAGCGGCTGGATGCCGCCAAGGTCGAGCTCACAGCGGCACGGAGCGGCTCCTTCCTCGGCGACAGCTACAACGATCGTCCGAGCTCGGTGCAGCGCGAGGAGGAGATGCGCCAGCGCGCCAGCGACCTCGAGGCCGATCTCGCACGCGTCGACACCGAGATCGCCTGGCTCGGCAGCGAGATCATCGTCGAGGAGGTCCGCTTCGCCGATCTCTCCGAGGCCAACATCACGACACCCGTCTCAGGGCGCGTCTGGGAGATGATGACCTCGCCCGGCGAGGACGTGCAGGCCGGCCAGCCCCTGCTCAAGGTGCTCGATTGCAGCAGCGCCGTCATCACCGCGAACGTCACCGAGAATGTCTACAACCGCCTGCAGCTCGGCGACCACGCGACATTCGAGCCGAACGACGGCGGCGCGCCGATCTCCGGCACCGTGGTCAATCTGACGGGCGCCGCCGGCGCGCCCGCCAATCTCGCCATCAATCCCGACGCGCTGAGCAAGGAGCCGTATCGCGTGACCGTTGCGCTTGCCGATGCCGCCGCCCACGGCTGCACGGTGGGACGCACCGGCCGCGTCGTGTTCGCAAGGCATGAGACCGCGCCGTGACGAGCGCGCTGACGCCCGGCCTGATAGCGCTCGGCGCCTTCCTGGCGATCGTGCCGCTGCTCCGGCGCGACAGCACGATGGCACGCTCATTCCTGGCCGTCGTGTCGCTGGTTCTCCTGCTGCGCTATCTCCAATGGCGCGTCACCGCGACCCTTCCTCCGCCGCATCTGACGGCGGATGCCGTGATCGGCTATCCTTTCATGCTGCTGGAGGCGGCTTCGCTGGTTGCGGTCTCACTGTCGCTGCTGTTCCTCAGTCGCACGCTCGACCGCACCAAGTCAGCCAGGATCGATGGCCGCGCCAGAGATCCGCGCGCGCCGCTGATCGACGTCTTCATCTGCACCTACAATGAGGAGCGATCGATCCTCGAGCGCACCATCATCGGCGCGACCGGCATGGCGTACGGCAATTATCGCGTCTGGGTGCTCGACGACGGAAGGCGACCCTGGCTGCGGCGGCTTTCGAGCGAACTCGGCTGCCATTATCTGACGCGGCCCGACAACCGCCACGCCAAGGCCGGCAACATCAATCATGCGCTCCGGCATGTCGGCGCGCTGCCGGAGCCGCCGCAATTCATCGCCGTTCTCGACGCGGATTTCGTGCCGCGGCCCGATTTCCTTTCGCGCACCGTCTCGCTGATGGACGATGCCTCGGTCGGCGTGGTGCAGACGCCGCAACACTTCATCAATCCCGACCCGATCCAGACCAACCTTGCCGCAACCGACGTCTGGCCGGACGAGCAACGCTTCTTCTTCGACATCCTGCTGCCGGCGAAGGATGCCTGGGGTGTCGCCTTCTGCTGCGGCACCTCGTCGCTCATTCGCTATGCCGGGCTGGTGCGGATCGGCGGGTTTCCGACCGACTCGGTGACGGAAGATTATCTCGTCACGCTGCGCCTGAAGGAATACGGGCTCAACACGATCTATCTCAACGAGCGATTGACCATCGGGCTCGCACCGGAAGGGTTGAAAGAATACATCACCCAGCGCGCCCGCTGGTGCCTCGGCCTGATGCAGATCGTGCGCGGCCGCAGCGGACCGCTGTCGCGGACGTCGAAGCTCTCCTTCATCGACCGGCTCTCGCTGGCCGATGCCTTCATGAGCTGGGCCGCGGTCTACACGTCGAAAGTGGCGGGGCTCGTGGTGCCCTGGCTGTTCCTGCTGTTCGGCATCAAGGCGGTTCGGGCCGACCTGACCGAGCTGCTGCGCTATTTTCTGCCGTTCTATGTCTGGCACGGTCTCACCATGGCCTGGCTGTCGCGCGGCCGCTCGCTCGCCATGATGACGGATGTCTCGCAACTCATCGCCGCGCCAGCGGTGCTGAAGGCGGTGGCAACCGGCCTGTTGAAGCCGAAAGGGCACAAGTTCAAGGTCACCGCGAAAGGCGGCGACCGTGACAGGCGTTTCGTCGAATGGCCGCTGCTGCGGCTCTATGGCAGCGCGCTTCTCATCACGCTCGCGGCCATCGCCTATGCCTTCATCCTGCATTTGCGCGGCGAGAACATCGCCTATGGCGGACTGGCGCTGGCCTGGAGCCTCTACAACGCGTTCATCCTCGCCGTGGTCTGCTTCGTCTGCATCGAGCAGCCGCGCAAGCGCAAGGCGGAGCGCTTCAACCGCAATGAGCCGGTGCTGCTGCGCCAGGACGGCAGGTCGCATCTGGCGCGGCTCGCCGACATCTCCATCACTGGCGCCCGGCTGATCGATCCCGATCCGCCGAGGCCCGGTAGCACGATCGAATGTCGCATCTACGGCCGCTCGATCGCCGCGATCGTGGTGCGGCGGACCACGGACGGATTCGCAGTCCGGTTCGAGGAGGGCATGGACACGCGCGTGCATGCGATCCGGGCCTTCTATGCCGGCGAATATGTCCGCGCCTATCAGGGCGTCCGGGCGCTGCCGGTCGGCAAAGCGCTGCTGATGCGGCTGTTCGGCTAGGGTCTGCACGCGTGAACGTCAGCTCACACGGTTAACGATTCCCTTCCGAGCGGAATCGCTTCGAAGTTTGTTAAATTTTGCTGGGTACCTCTTTTGGGCATGATGACCTGGGGTACGACATGAGCAAGCGGGCCAAACGCAAGAAGGCAGAGGCCCTCGCAATACCCATGGCTGCGAGAGTTGCAATTGCGGCCGTGGCTGTCGCCGCAGCGGGATACGGTTTGCTGTTTCACCCCGCGAGCGTGCAGCCGGCGCGGAAGCCGTCCGCGCTCCAGGCCCAGGCCTCGTCAACGCCGGTCTACGTGGCAACGCCAGCTCGTGCATCGGCGCCGGTTGCGGCCGCGGCTACGGCTGCGATTCCGATTCCGATTCCGGCCCCGGCGCCTCTGGTCGAACCACCAAAAGCCGACGCCGGCGTTCCCGGAGCACTTGCTCGGCAAGTGGTTGACTACGCCAGCCGTCAGGCCCCGGGCACCGTGATCATCGATACCGGAAACACATTCCTTTATTTCGTGCTGAACGACAGGCAGGCGATGCGCTATGGCATCGGTGTCGGCCGCGAAGGTTTCACGTGGTCGGGTGAACAGACTGTAGCCCGCAAGGCAGAATGGCCGGACTGGCATCCGCCTGCCGAGATGGTTGGGCGTCAACCTTATCTGCCGCGGTTCATGGCGGGGGGCCCCGGCAATCCGCTCGGCGCCCGGGCGATGTATCTCGGCGAGACCGAATATCGCATTCACGGCACCAACAACCCCGATACGATCGGGAAGAAGGTTTCATCCGGCTGTATCCGGCTGACCAATGACGACGTCGTGGACCTCTATGAGCGCGTGAAAGTCGGAGCGAAAGTGATCGTGCTTCCGGCAACGGCTGCCCGCCGACCATCGCAGGGACCGACGCCCGACGCCGCTTTCCGATTGCCGGACCCGGCATCGCCGTCGAAGCGGCCCCTGGCAGCCAACGCGCAGATGTTGTCACCCGGACCGAAGATCGCCGAAGCCGTCCGGTAAACGCACGGCGAGCGCCCGGTCGCGAACCAGACTGGATGAGCCGGCCTGGCCTTGAGGGGATGGCCTGGGGCCGTCACTTCACATAAACTTCGGGCGAATCCACGCCCGCCTCCCCGCCGGAACCCCTATGCTCCAGACCCGATTTGCGATCGCGGCCGTCGCGCTCCTCGCATGCTCAGCCACCGCCTCTGCCCAATTCGTACCGCCGCCCGCAAGGCCTGTGGCGCCCAAGGCCAGCGCGCCCTCGCCGCGCGCGGCCTCGTGCCATAACGGCGCGAGCTTCGATCGTTTCCTCGCCGACGTGAAGCAACAGGCCGTCGCGGCCGGCGTCTCGCAGCGAACGATCGCGGAGGCCTCGCCCTACCTCGTCTACGACCAGGGCATCGTCAACCGCGACCGCGGCCAGCGCGTGTTCGGTCAGCTCTTCACCGAGTTCGCGGGACGCATGGCCGCGCCCTATCGCATGCAGAACGGCCAGCAGCACATCAAGAACCACGCCTCTGCATTCGCGCGCGCGGAAAAGGAGTATGGCGTGCCGCCGGCGGTGATCGCCGCGTTCTGGGGCCTGGAGAGCGATTTCGGCGCCAACATGGGCAACCTGCCGACGCTGAAATCGCTGGTCTCGCTCGCCTATGACTGCCGGCGCTCGGAGATGTTCGTGAACGAGACCATCGCCGCGCTGAAGATCATCGATCGCGGCGATCTCACGACCGACGAGATGGTCGGCTCCTGGGCCGGCGAGCTCGGGCAGACGCAATTTCTGCCGGTGCATTACGTCAACTATGCCGTCGACTATGACGGCGACGGACGGCGCGATCTGCTGCGCAGCGAGGACGACGTGATCGGCTCGACCGCGAACTACATCGCCAACGGCTTGAAATGGCGGCGCGGCGAGCCGTGGCTGGAAGAGATCAAGGTGCCGCAGAACCTGCCATGGGAGCAGACCGATCTCACCGTGCAGCAGCCGCGCTCGAAATGGGCGCAGCTGGGCGTCACCTATCCCGACGGACGGCCGCTGCCGAACGACAATCTGCCGGCCTCCGTGCTGCTGCCGATGGGACGGACCGGCCCTGCCTTCATGGCCTATGCGAATTTCGCGGCCTATACCGAGTGGAATAACTCGCTGATCTATTCGACCACCGCAGGCTATCTCGCCACCCGCATCGCGGGCGCACCGCCGATGCGCAAACCGGCCGTGCCGGTCGCGCAACTGCCGTTCAATGAGCTGAAGCAATTGCAGCAGCTTCTGGTCCAGGCCGGTTACAATGTCGGCAAGGTCGACGGCGTGCTCGGCCAGCAGAGCCGCGCCGCCGTGAAGGCGATGCAGATCAAGTTCGGCCTTCCCGCGGATTCCTGGCCGACTGCCGAGCTGCTCGCCCGCATGCGCGGCGGCACGGCACAGGCGCAACCGACGGGGATTGTGCGGTAGAATTTTCGCATCGCACAAGCCGCTTTCGCGATTGTATTTTTCCATGAGGCTCCCATGTGAGTGGCTCAGGTTTTCTCCTGAGAATTCCACTCATTGAAGCGAGCATCACATGTCCTTCTACGACGCCGTCGTCCCCGCCTATTTGCAAATGCTGAACAGCCTGACCGGCCTGCTCACCAAAGCCGAGGCGCATTGCGCGGCGAAGAAGATCGATCCGAGCGTGTTGCTCGGCTCGCGCCTGTTCCCGGACATGCTGCCGCTGTCGAAGCAGATCCAGCTCGTCAGCGATTTCGCTGCCAAGGGCTGCGCGCGGCTGACCCATAGCGAGGTGCCGTCGAACCCCGATACGGAAAAGACGTTTGAGGAGCTGAAGCAGCGGCTCGCCAAGACCATCGACTATGTGAAGTCGTTCAAGCCCGAGCAGTTCGAGGGTGCCGAGACCAAGGACGTCACCTTCCCGGCCGGCCCCGACAAATCCATCACCATGAAGGGGCAGCAATTCTTCAGCGCGTTCTCGCTGCCGAACTTCTATTTCCACGCGGCGACCACTCACGGCATTTTGCGCCACAACGGCGTCGAGATCGGCAAGCGCGATTTCATGGGCGCGAACTGACTTGTCAAATCGCACGGCGGCGGCAGTCAAAATCCGCTGCCGTCGCCGGAATTGCACATGAATTATGCTACGCGGGCTTTGCCGCGTAGCTCGCCTGCACTTTCCGTATGGCTCGTCTCTTGCGCCTGATGTCGCGATGCACAAGTGTTCGGGACCTCTCACCGCCTGGAAGCATTCTCATGAGCCGTTCGACCAAATTGTTTGAGACCTACAAGCTCGGCCCGATCACGCTGGCCAACCGCCTCGTCATGGCGCCGCTGACGCGCAACCGCGCGGTGCCCGGCACGTTCGTCCCCGGCGCGCTCGCCGCCGACTATTACGGCCAGCGCGCCTCCGCGGGCCTCTTGATCACCGAAGCGAGCCAGGTCTCGCAACAGGGCCAGGGCTACCAGGACACCCCCGGCATCTACAGCAAGGAGCAGGTCGCCGGCTGGCGCAAGGTCACCGACAAGGTGCATGAGCGTGGCGGCAAGATCTTCATCCAGCTCTGGCATGTCGGCCGCATCTCGCATGTCGATCTGCAGGCGAATGGCGCGGCCCCGGTGGCGCCGAGCGCGATCCGCGCCAAGGGCAAGACCTTCGTCAACGGCAGCTTCGCCGACGTCTCCGAGCCGCGCGCGCTCGAGCTGTCCGAAATTCCCGGGATCATCGACGACTTCAAGCGCGCGACGAAGAATGCGCTGGAAGCGGGCTTCGACGGCGTCGAGATCCATGGTGCCAATGGCTATTTGCTCGAGCAGTTCGCCAAGGACGGCGCCAACAAGCGCACGGACGCCTATGGCGGCTCGATCGAGAACCGCGCGCGGCTGATGCTGGAGGTCTCCAAGGCCGTCGTGGCCGAAGCCGGCGCCGATCGCACCGGCATCCGCATCTCGCCGGTGACGCCGGCCAACGATATCTCGGATTCCAATCCGCAGGCGCTGTACGACCACATCGTCGACGGCCTCAGCGCGCTGAAGCTGGTCTATCTCCACGTCGTCGAAGGCGCCACCGGCGGGCCGCGCGACATCGCCCCGTTCGACTATGCGTCCCTGCGCAAGCGCTTTGCCGGCGCCTACGTCGCCAACAACGGCTACGATTTCGATCTCGCCAGCAAGGTGCTGGAGGCGAATGCGGCCGATCTCATCGCCTTCGGCAAGCCGTTCATCTCCAACCCCGACCTCGTCGAGCGCTTGAAGGCGGGTGCGGCGCTGAACGACTGGGACAAGAACACGTTCTACGGCGGCGGCGCGAAGGGGTATACGGACTACCCGACGCTGGCGGCCGAGCCGGCGGAGTAGTTTCTTCTCCCTCTCCCCGCTTGCGGGGAGAGGGTTGGGGTGAGGGGGAGTCTCCCCGGGGACGGAGGCAGTTGGACTCGCGGAGAGTCCCCCTCACCCGGAATCCGCGCTTTCAGCGCGCATTCCGGCCTCTCCCCGCAAGCGGGGAGAGGCGAAGAAAGAAAAGGCCGGGATCGCTCCCGGCCTTTTGTGTTTGATGACGCTACGCGCTGCTTACTTCGCTTCCGCGCGCTTCGGGGGAGTGGCCGGCCACGACTTGATCAGCGCGTCGTAGTCGACGGTCTCGCCCTTCGGCTTCTCGTTCGCGAGCTTGCGCTGCGGAGCGATGGTGCCGTCCTTCTGGGCCTTGGCGAACCAATGCTCAGCAGTCTCCTTCTTGTTCAGCTTCGGACCGCAGGCACCCTGCACGTTCGACTTCTCGAGACGCTCGAGCACCGAGTCCTGGGCGGCTGCGAGCGCATCCATCGCGGCTTGCGGCGTCTTGGTACCGGACGACGCATCGCCGATGTTCTGCCACCACAGCTGCGCGAGCTTCGGATAGTCAGGCACGTTGTTGCCGGTCGGGGTCCACTGCACGCGGGCGGGCGAGCGGTAGAACTCGATCAGGCCGCCGAGCTTCGGCGCACGCTCGGTGAACGACTTATCCCAGATATCGGACTCACGGATGAAGGTGAGACCGACATGGCTCTTCTTCAGCGACACCGACTTGGAGACGATGAACTGCAGATAGAGCCAGGCCGCCTTGCGGCGATCTGCCGGCGTCGACTTCAGCAGCGTGGCGGAGCCGGCGTCCTGATAGCCGAGCTTCATGCCTTCCTTCCAGTACGAGCCGTGCGGCGACGGAGCCATACGCCATTTCGGCGTACCGTCCGCGTTCATCACCGCGATGCCCGGCTTCACCATGTCGGCGGTGAAAGCGGTGTACCAGAAGATCTGCTGGGCGATGTTGCCCTGCGCCGGCACCGGACCTGCTTCGGAGAAGGTCATGCCCTGAGCCTGCGGCGGAGCATACTTCTTCAGCCACTCGAGGTATTTGGTGATCGAGTAGACCGCGGCCGGACCGTTGGTGTCGCCACCACGCTCGACCGAGGAGCCGACCGGGCGGCAGCCTTCCATGCGGATGCCCCACTCGTCGACCGGCAGACCGTTCGGAATGCCCTTGTCGCCGTTGCCGGCCATCGACAGCCAGGCGTCGGTGAACCGCCAGCCGAGCGACGGGTCCTTCTTGCCATAGTCCATATGGCCGTAGACCTTGACGCCGTTGATCTCCTTGATGTCGTTGGTGAAGAACTCGGCGATGTCTTCATAGGCGGACCAGTTCACGGGCACGCCGAGCTCGTAGCCGTACTTGGCCTTGAACTTGGCCTTGTAGTCGGGGTTGGTGAACCAGTCGTAGCGGAACCAGTAGAGGTTCGCGAACTGCTGGTCGGGCAGCTGATAGAGCTTGCCGTCCGGACCGGTGGTGAACGACTTGCCGATGAAGTCGTTGACGTCGAGCATCGGGTCGGTGACGTCCTTGCCTTCGCCGGTCATGTAATCCGACAGGATCACGGTCTGACCGTAGCGGAAGTGCGTGCCGATCAGGTCGCTATCGTTGATCCAGCCGTCATAGACGTTCTTGCCGGACTGCATCTGGGTCTGCAGCTTCTCGACGACGTCACCTTCCTGGATGAGGTCGTGCTTGAGCTTGATGCCGGTGAGCTCGGAGAACGCCTTGGCCAGCGTCTGCGACTCGTATTCGTGGGTCGTGATGGTCTCGGAGACGACGTTGATCTCCATGCCCTTGAAGGGCTCGGCCGCCTTGGCGAACCACTCCAGCTCCTTCTTCTGGTCTTCCTTCGACAGCGTCGAGGGCTGGAATTCCGCGATCCACTTCTGGATCACGGCCTCGTCGGCGGCGCGGACCGGCGCCGAGACGGCGAACGACACCGCAACGATCGCGGCGACGCTGGACATGGTCAGAAAACTATTCTTGGTCAATGGACCTTTCCTTCTCCTAAACTGTCGCATGTTGTTCCTCCGTTGCAGCGACAAACTTTTATACAGGCCCGGGTTGGTCCCGGATCTGGCCGTCCCTTCGCGAGCTTCAGACCGTGCGGAAAATGAGCGCGGCCGTGACCAGCGAAATTCCTGATGCGAGCCACAGGCTCGAGATCTCAAACCCTTCCTCGCCGATCGGCAGCGTGGCGATCGCGTCGGTGCCGACGAGGCCGATCCAGAGCAGATGGATGACGGCCGCGGCGATCAGCGAGATGAACAGGCGGTCGCCTCGCGTGGTCGGAATAGTGAGCACGCCGACGCGCTCGGCTTCGGGATAGACCGCGGCGAGGTACGTCATGACCGCGAGGGTGCAGGCGAGCGCGGCGAAGAAGATCGCGGTCGGCAGCGTCCACGCCATCCATGCGATGGATTCCATGTGAGCCTCCCCTTACACGCGGCCAAGCGCGAAACCGCGCGCGATGTAGTTGCGGACGAACCAGATCACCAGCGCACCCGGAATGATGGTGAGCACGCCGGCGGCTGCCAGCAGGCCCCAGTCCATGCCCGAGGCCGACACCGTGCGGGTCATGATCGCGGCGATCGGCTTGGCGTGCACCGAAGTGAGCGTGCGCGCCAGCAGCAGCTCGACCCAGGAGAACATGAAGCAGAAGAAGGCGGCGACGCCGATGCCGCTCGCGATCAGCGGCACCAGGATCTTGATGAAGAAGCGCGGGAAGGAATAGCCGTCGAGGAAGGCGGTCTCGTCGATCTCGCGCGGCACGCCTGACACGAAGCCTTCGAGGATCCACACCGCCAGCGGAACGTTGAAGATGCAGTGCGCGAGCGCGACGGCCCAGGGCGTGTCGAACAGCCCGATCGCCGAATAGAGGTTGAAGAACGGCAGCGCATAGACCGCCGCCGGCGCCATGCGGTTGGACAGCAGCCAGAAGAACAGATGCTTGTCGCCGAGGAAGCGGTAGCGCGAGAATGCATAGGCCGCCGGCAGCGCCACCGAGATCGAGATGATGGTGTTGAGGACGACGTATTCGAGCGAGTTGATGTAACCGGAATACCAGCTCTCGTCGGTGAAGATGCGCTTGTAATGCTGCAGCGTCGGGGTGTGCGGCCACAGCGTCATCGTCGAGACGATCTCGCTGTTGGTCTTGAAGCTCATGTTGATGAGCCAGTAGATCGGCAGCAGCAGGAAGATCAGGAACAGCCCCATGATGAGGCGGCGGCCGGGGATCGAATGCATCAGGCCACTCCTTCCTTTGGCTTGAGCGCTGGCACGGGCTTGAGCGCGGCCGAAGGCTTCGGCTCCGCCGCCGGCTCGCTCTCCGCCTGAACCTTCCGCTCGACACCGGCATTGGTCATGACGGTATAGAAGATCCAGCAGACGATCAGGATGATCAGGTTGTAGACCAGCGACAGCGCCGCGGCCTTGCCGAGGTCGAACTGGCCGAGCGCGATCTTGACGAGCTCGATCGACACGAAGGTGGTGGAGTTGCCGGGGCCGCCGCCGGTGACGACGAACGGCTCGGTGTAGATCATGAAGCTGTCCATGAAGCGCAGCAGCACCGCGATCAGCAGCACGCGGTTCATCTTCGGCAGCTGGATCGCCTTGAACACCGCCCAGCGCGAGGCGCCGTCGATCTGGGCGGCCTGGTAATAGGCATCCGGGATCGACTTCAGGCCGGCATAGCAGAGCAGCGCGACGAGGCTGGTCCAGTGCCAGACGTCCATCACGATGACCGTGACCCAGGCGTCGACCTCATTGGAGACGTAATTGTAGTCGATGCCGATGGCGTTCAGCACATAGCCGAGCAGGCCGATGTCGGGCCGGCCGAAGATCTGCCAGATCGTGCCGACCACGTTCCACGGAATCAGCAGCGGCAGCGCGAGGATGATCAGGCAGGCCGCCACGGTCCAGCCCTCGCGCGGCATCGACAGCGCTACGACGATGCCGAGCGGCACCTCGATGGCGAGGATCACCATCGAGAAGAACAGATTGCGGCCGAGCGAGGCGAGGAAGCGGCCACCGAGATCGGTCGAGGGATCGAGCAGCTCCTTGAACCAGCCGACGCCGTTCCAGAAGAACTGGTTGTTGCCGAAGGTATCCTGCATCGAATAGTTCACCACCGTCATCAGCGGCAGCACCGCGGAGAAGGCGACGACCAGGAACACCGGCAGCACCAGGAACCAGGCTTTTTGGTTGACGGTCTTGTCCATCAGGCGGCTCCCTCCACCAGAAGGCTGTCGGCATAGACGTGGACGTGCGACGGATCGAATTTCAGCCCGGCGCTGCCGTCCGAGCTCGTGAAGCCCGCCGGCGCGCGCGCCGCGAGCTTGGCATCGCCGAGGCGCGCACGGGCAAAGCGGATGCGGCCGAGATCGTCGATGCGCTCGATCTTGGCGGTGAGCAGGCCGGGTGCGGGTGCGACCACCTCGACGAACTCGGGGCGCACGCCGATCTCGATCTTGGCGCCGGCCGGAAGCTTGTCGTAAGCACGGTTCAGCGCGATGACGTGGCCGTCGATCAGCGCCTCGCGCCCCCTCACCTCGGCCGGCAGGATGTTCATGCCGGGCGAGCCGATGAAATAACCGACGAAGGTATGCGCCGGCTTGTCGAACAGTTCGGCCGGCGTGCCGCTCTGCACGACGCGGCCGTCATGCATGACGACGACAGTGTCGGCGAAGGTCAGCGCCTCGGTCTGGTCGTGGGTGACGTAGATCATCGTGAGGTCGAGCTCGCGATGCAGCGCCTTCAGCTTGGAGCGGAGCTGCCATTTCAGCTCGGGATCGATCACCGTCAGCGGCTCGTCGAACAGCACGGCGGCAACGTCGTTGCGCACGAGGCCGCGGCCGAGCGAGATCTTCTGCTTGGCGTCGGCCGTGAGCCGCGTCGCCTTGCGGTTCAGATAAGGCTCGAGGTCGAGCAGGCGGCCGATCTCGGCGACGCGCCTGTCGATATCGGCCTTCGGCACGCCGCGGTTCTTCAGCGGAAACGCCAGGTTCTGCCCCACCGTCATGGTGTCGTAGATCACCGGAAACTGGAACACTTGGGCGATGTTGCGCTTCTGGGTTGACAGCGGTGTGATGTCCTTGCCGTCGAACAGGATTTTCCCCCGCGACGGCGTGATGATGCCGGAGATGACGTTGAGCAGCGTGGTCTTGCCGCAGCCGCTTGGGCCAAGCAGCGCATAAGCGCCGCCTTGCCGCCAGGTCATGGTGACAGGCTTGAGCGCAAAACTCTCCTGCGGCGCATCATTGCCGCCGTAGGAATGGGCGAGATCGACGAGGTCAATGCGGGCCATCGCGCATCTCCCCCTTACGAGCCCGGTGCCGCGACCAAACGGTCGGCGGCATCGAAGACGAAGACATCATTGGGATTGAGCACGGCATCGATGGTCTGGCCCGGCTCGAACTCGTGCACGCCGTGCAGCACCGCCACCCAGTTCAATCCGTCGCGGGTCAAATGCACAAAGCTCTCCGAACCGGTGATTTCGGTCACCGTCACCGTGGCATGGAAGGCGTGGCGGTCGGCCTCACCATTGGCAAGCCCGAGCTGATGGGCGCGGAAGCCGACGCGGTAGGTGCCGTCGGCGAGCGACGAATAGAGTCCCGAGGCCGGCGACGCCGTGCCGCCGGCATAGGCGACGTGCCCGTTCTTCTTCTCGATGCCGACGAGATTGAGCGGCGGATCGGAAAACACCTGCGCGACGCGCAAGGTCTGCGGCCGGCGGTAGACGTTGGCGGTCTCGCCCATCTGCAGCGCCTGCCCCTCCCACATGCACACCGTATTGCCGCCGAGCAGCAGCGCTTCGGTCGGCTCGGTGGTGGCATAGACGAAGATCGCGCCGGAGGCTTCGAAGATGCGCGGCAGCTCGGCGCGCAGCTCCTCGCGGAGCTTGTAGTCGAGATTGGCGAGCGGCTCGTCGAGCAGCACGAGATCGGCGCCCTTGACCAGGGCACGCGCGATCGCGGTGCGCTGCTGCTGGCCGCCGGAGAGCTGGAGCGGCGTCCGTTTCAGGAACGGCTCGAGCCGCAGCAGCTTCGCGGCCTCCGCCACGCGCGTCTCGATCTCCTCGCGCGGCTTGCCCTGCACACGCAAAGGCGACGCGATGTTCTCGTAGACCGTCAGCGAGGGGTAGTTGATGAACTGCTGATAGACCATCGCGACCGAACGCTGGCGCACGTCGGCGCCGGTGACGTCCTTGCCGCCAACCAGCACCCTGCCCGTGGTCGGCTTGTCGAGGCCGGCGAGCAGCCGCATGATCGAGGTCTTGCCCGACAGCGTCGGCCCGAGCAGCACGTTGAGCGTGCCGCTCTCGAGCGTCAGCGAGACGTCGCGAATGTGCTCGACACCGTCGACGGTCCGGGTCACGTGATCGAGTGTCACGCTCATGAGCGTCCTCCCGCTTCGAGCAGGGGACTTTGCGACACGGAGTGGGCCCTGATCCAGTCATCAAGCGCCCCGATCTCGTCGGCAGATAGTCGCAGGCCGAGCTTGGAACGGCGCCAGACGATGTCCTCGGCGGTGACGGCCCATTCGTTGGCCATGAGGTAGCGGACCTCGCGCTCGGTCAGCGTGGCGCCAAAGGCCTGGCCGAGATCGGCGGCCGACTTGGCATCGCCGAGCAGCTTGATGGCGCGGGTGCCATAGGCGCGCGCGAGGCGCCGCGCATGCTCATGGCCGAGGAAGGGATAGCCGCGCTGCAACTCCACGATCAGGCCGTCGATATCGGACACGTTCATGTCGCCGCCCGGCAGCGGCCATTTTCCGGTCCAGCCCTCGCGCGCTTTCGCACTGCGGAGATAGGGCGCAAGCCGCTCCAGCGCCTCCTCGGCGAGGCGGCGATAGGTCGTGATCTTGCCGCCATAGATCGACAGCAGCGGAGAGCCGCCGGGCGTGTCGAGCTCGAACACGTAGTCGCGCGTCGCGGCCTTGGCTTCGCTCGCGCCGTCGTCATAGAGCGGCCGCACGCCGGAATAGGTCCAGACCACGTCCTCCGGCGTCACGGGCTTGGCCAGATATTCGCTCGCCGCGGTGCAGAGATATTGGATCTCCTCCGGCGTCGCCTTCACCTTGGCGGGATCGCCGTCATAGTCGCGATCGGTGGTGCCGATCAGCGTGAAATCGTCCTGGTACGGGATCACGAAGATGATGCGGCCGTCGGCATTCTGGAACATGTAGGCGCGGTCGTGGTCGTAGAGCTTCTTGACCACGATGTGCGAGCCCTGGACGAGACGCACCTTGGCTTTCGCATTGACGCCGGCGCCGCGGCCGAGCACGTCCTCGACCCAGGGACCGCCGGCATTGACCAGCGCCTTCGCCCGGATCTGCGAGCGCTCGCCGGTGAGCGTGTTGAGCATGCTGACGGTCCAGACGCCGTCGGCCTGGCGGATCTCGGTGGCGCGGGTGCGGGTGCGGATCTCGGCGCCCTTGTCGGCGGCATCGCGCGCGTTGAGCACGACGAGGCGGGCGTCGTCGACGAAGCAGTCCGAATATTCGAAGGCGCGGCTGTAGCGGTTCGGGATCAGCGGCTTGCCGACCTCGTCGCGCTTGAGGTCGACCGAGCGTGTGGCGGGCAGCAGATGGCGGCCGCCGATGTGGTCGTAAAGGAAGAGGCCGAGGCGCAGCAGCCAGGCCGGGCGCAGGCCGGCGTGATGCGGCAAGACGAAACGCAGGGGGCGGATAATGTGGGGCGCGATGCCCCAGAGAATCTCGCGCTCGATCAGCGCCTCGCGGACCAGCCGAAACTCGTAATATTCGAGATAGCGCAGGCCGCCATGCACCAGCTTGGTCGACCAGGACGAGGTCCCGGACGCCAGATCGTTCATTTCGCACAGGAAAACCGTGTTGCCCCGGCCCACCGCGTCGCGCGCGATGCCGCAGCCGTTAACACCGCCTCCGATGATGGCGAGATCGAAAATACGCTCCAACAGACGCATCCCCCGGCGACCGCTCGTTCCTTCGAGCGGCTACTTTCGTTTTTGATTAGATCACACCGAAAAACGAAAGCAAGATGAAAGAGAGGCGAAAGGAAGTGAAAGAGGAACTTTTTGGTGGGCAAAAGGCTGCGGGAATGAGCAGCTTCGACGGCAATTCGAGAAGCAGCAGCGCCCTTGAATGATCCAATTCACAGAATTATAGTCATAATAGTCATATTGGTTTTCAGCTTGCATGGCCGACCGAAACACTGCACCCGACGCACTTCCGACTGATGACACCTGGACGCTCGCCAACGCCAAGGCGCGGCTGTCCGAGGTGATCGACCGCGCCCAAGCTGGCCCGCAGGTCATCACCCGACACGGCAAGCCCAACGCGGTGGTCGTTTCCGCCGAGGAATGGGCGCGCAAGACCGCACGCAAAGGCACGCTCGCCGAATTTCTGCTGGCCTCGCCGCTGCGCGGCGCCGACCTCGACCTTGAACGCGTGCACGACGCACCACGCGACGAAATGCCGTGAACCTGTTGCTCGACACCAACGTGCTCTCGGAGATTCAGCGGCCCGCACCTTCGCCGAAAGTTCTGGCATGGCTCGATACGGTCGATGAGGATCGCGCGTTCATCAGCGTCGCCTCTATCGCGGAGCTTCGCCGCGGCATCGCATTGCTGGAGGATGGCCGCCGGCGCACCGCGCTGGCCGCCTGGCTTGCCCACGATCTGCCGGCGCGGTTTGCCGAACGAGTCCTACCGATCGACCATGCGGTGGCGGAGCGCTGGGGCGATCTGATGGCTCAGAGCCGCAGGAGCGGCGTTGCGTTGTCAGTGATGGACGGCTTCTTTGCGGCGACCGCGCTCGCAAACAGCCTCACGCTGGTAACGCGCAATGTAAAGGATTTTGCGACGTTCGGCGTCCCGCTGCTCAATCCGTGGGACGACGTATAGGACCCTATCTCAGCCGCACCACCGGTGCGGCTTCCGGTGCTGCATCCTGGGCATCGGCCTGCGGATCATCGATGTCGGCCCCCTTCGGCATCGCCTCGACCACCTCGATGCCCTTGCTGTGGCAGATGGTGGCGAGGCGCTCGGGCAGCTCCTGGTCGGTGACGAAGGTCTGGATCTGGGTGATGTGGGCGATGCGCACCGGTGCGCTGCGGCGGAGCTTTGTCGAATCGGCGACCAGCATGACGCTGCGGGCATTGGCGATGATGGCCTGCGCCACCTGCACCTCGCGATAGTCGAAGTCGAGCAGCGCGCCCTCCTCGTCGATCGCGGACGCCCCGATGATGGCGTAGTCGACCTTGAACTGGCCGATCAGCTGCGTCGCGGTCGAGCCGACCACGGCGCCATCGGCGCGCCGCACCGTGCCGCCGGCGACCACCACCTCGATGCGCGGATGGCGGTACAGCAGCATCGCGACGTTGAGGTTGTTGGTGATGACGAGCAGATCCTCATGCGAGGTCAGCGCGCTCGCGACCTCCTCCGTCGTGGTGCCGATGTTGATGAAGAGCGAGCAGCCGTTCGGGATCAACGAGGCGGCCGCAGCCCCGATCGCCTTCTTCTCGTCGGCGGCGACGAAGCGGCGCGCCTCATAGGCGAGGTTCTCGACGCCGGAGGCGATGATGGCGCCGCCGTGGATGCGGGTCAGCGATCTCCGCTCGCAGAGATCGTTGAGATCCTTGCGGATGGTCTGCGCCGAGACCTCGAACCGGCGCGCGAGCTCCTCGACCATGACACGGCCGGACGCGCGCGCGATGTTGAGGATTTCGGCTTGGCGATGGGTCAATCCGGTCACGGCAACGCCCTCAAATCAGAATGATGCATGGTGCGGCGGTTCGCGCCTTCGGTCAATGCGGGCGCCAATCACGGTTAACGGACGAAGGGCCCTCACCACGCCATTTCTTACCAAGTCATGGCGGCGGCAAGACGCGCGAGCAGGTCCGGATCGTCGTAGGCGCTCGCGGAAGCGACCGCGCCGGCGGCAACAAGGTCAGCATGGCTGAGAGTGGTGCGCATCCCGATGGTCGGGATACCGGCGGCCGTCGCCGACTCAATGCCGGTGCGGGAATCCTCGAACGCGATCGAGGCTTGCGCGCTGGCGCCGACGAAGCGCAAGCCTTCCTGATAGGGCAGCGGATGCGGCTTGCCGTGCGGCAGCTCGGCACCGATCACGAGCGCCTTGAAACGGTGCGTGATGCCGAGGCCGGAGAGCAGCAGCTCGGCGTTGAGACGCGGCGCGTTGGTCACGGCCACCATGGGAATGCCGGCGCTGTCGGCCCGGTCGAGCAGCGCCATCAGGCCCTGCAGCGGCACGATCTGCCCAGCCACCAGGTCGCGAAAGATCGTCTCCTTCTCGTCGAGGATCGCGAGGCGCCGTTCCGGCGATTCGTCGGGCAGAAATCGCTCGCCGATCGACACGTTGGAAAAGCCCTGGAGCTCGCGCTTGAAGCGCTCGTCATCGACGACATGACCGCGCGGCGCGAACACGCGATGGAATGCCTCGCGATGAAGGGGGTCCGTGTCTGCCAACGTGCCGTCGATATCGAACAGCAACGCCCGGCCCATCTTCTCCCTTTTCGCCTCGATCATTTCCGTACTTTCCCAAATGTGCGATGCATCGATGCGCGAGACGTATCAATACGGCCCCGATCGCGCAATGACGCATCCACATGACGACAATGCGACACTCGACAAAGGCGCGCGCGGCTGCAACACTCTCGCCAAGACCAAAAAGGAGGAAACGATGACGATCAACCGACGCGATCTGGCTCTCTCGACTCTGGCGGTTTCCGCGCTCGCTCTCACCACATCGGCGCTGGCCGCTTCAGCAGACGAGGACGCCGTGGCGAAGAAGGTCGAGGCCTTCCGCCTCGCCCAGATCGCGGCCGACCCGAAGGCGCTCGGCGCGCTGTGCTGGGACGATCTGAGCTACAGCCATTCCAGCGGCAAGGTCGAGGACAAGGCGACCTTCATCACCAACGCCACCGACGGCAAATCAAAGTTCCTGTCGATCGAATACAAGGACCCGACCATCAAGGTCGTCGGCCCCGCCGCCATCGTGCGCTTCCACTGGCTGGGAGAACAGGAGATGGCAGCCGATGGGAAAAAAGTATCGACCAACCTTCACATCCTGATGAACTGGCAGAAGCAGGGCGACGAGTGGAAGCTCTTGTCGCGGGCCGCGACGAAGTTGTGATGACGTTCTCACCCTCTCCCCCTGTGGGAGAGGGTGGCATAGGCGGCCTTTGGCCGCCGTTCTTAAAAACGCCGGAGCTTTGCTTCGGCGTTCTCTTAAGGCACGGCCGCCGAAGGCGGCCTATGCGACCTTCTCCCACATCCGCCTTCGCCAGGGCTTCGGCGGACATGAGGGGAGAAGAAAGTGCAGCGGCATCAAGGGCGGCAAAAAATTCCGACCACGCTTCGCGTGTCAGAAATCGCGCTGCCTGGCGCAATGCAGCGTATTGCGACCTGACGCTCGACAAAATCAAGTGCGGCTGCAACAGTGGGCGCAAGATCAAGGGACGGAGGATATGATGACACTGAATCGCGATCATGCTGCCACGACGGACTACGAGGCGGTGGCAAAGAACGTCGAGGCATTTCGCCTCGCCCAGATCGCGGCCGATCCGAAGGCGCTCGGCGCGCTGTGCGCGGACGATTTGAGCTACAGCCATTCCAGCGGCTTCCTCGAGGACAAGGCGGCTTTCATCGCCAACGCCACCGACGGCAAGACCGAGTTCCTGTCGATTACGTACAAGGATCCAACCATCAAGATCGTCGGTCCCGCCGCGATCGTACGCTTCCACTGGCTGGCCGAGATGATGACCGGCGGACAGAAAGTGGCAAACAGCCTTCACATCCTGATGAACTGGCTGAAGCAGGGCGACGATTGGAAGCTGTTGTCCCGCTCCGCGACGAAGTTGTGATGAAGTTCTTACCCTCTCCCCTTGTGGGAGAGGGTGGCTCGCCGCAACGCGGCGAGACGGATGAGGGGTCTCTCTCCGCGATTGACCTCTCACAGTTGAATTTGCGGAAGCAGACCCCTCATCCGGCGCTTCGCGCCACCTTCTCCCACAAGGGGAGAAGGAAGGGGCTGCAAAAAATTCCGACCACGCTTCGCGCGTCAGAAATTACCCGCGGCAGGCGCTTACTTACGCCGCCTCCTTCACATCGCCATTCAACAGCCTGCGCGCGGCGCGCTCGGCTTCGCGTGCGTTGCGGAAGAGCTGGCCTTCGAGGCGATTGAACAGGTGAGACGAGGCGAAGAAGCAGTAACCGCCCTGACCGCGAACGACGATGCCCGCGGTCTCTGAATTCACTTCGATGATGTAGCTATCCGGCATGCCCGTAGATCCTCAGTGCGGGCAGATAACGGCATCTCTGCCCTTTGGTTCCTAGGGCAAATCAACCGGTTTCCACCCCGAATCGACCTGCAAATCAGTACGCCGGGACCTCATCCGTTTTATGACCCGTTCTTGGCAAAGCCGCGACGCGACGACTCGCGCGCGCCGCGTTTCGTGTGCTGCAAGTTTTCGTGAGACGAGACAGAGCGTCGCGCGCGATTACGTCGCGATGACAGCGTCGCCCGAACGAACCGCCTGCGGGCGACCATGTTCGTCGATCGAGACGTAGGTGAAATTGCCATCGGTGACGAGAAACGGATGCTCCTCCCCGCGCCGCAATGCCCAGGCTTCCAGATGCACGGTCATCGAGGTGCGCCCCACACGCACGAGGTTGGCGTAGACGGAGACGAGATCGCCGACATAGACGGCTTTGCGAAAATTCATCGCCTCGATCGCGACCGTGACGGTGCGCGACTTCGCGACCTTTGACGCAAACACGCCGCCGCCGACGTCCATCTGGCTGAGCAGCCAGCCGCCGAAGATGTCGCCGTTCGCGTTGGTATCGGCCGGCATCGCCAGCGTGCGGATGCAGAGATCGCCGCTCGGCCCAGTGTTCGCCTGTTCGTTCATGCCTCGCTCACTTGCGATTGCTCACTTGAAATTGTCCCAACCCGGATCGGGCGCGAAGCGCTCGCCGAATCGCTCCGCCAGCGCACGCAGGGTGGATACAATGTTTTCCGCGCCGCGCGTGCGCGCATAGTTCAGCGGACCGCCGCGGAACGGTGCATAACCCGTGCCGAAGATCATGGCCCCATCGACCGCATCGGCGTCATCGACGATGCCCTCACGAAGCGCCGCGACGCAGACATTCGACATCGGCAGCACCAGGCGGTCGATCATCTGGTCGGTGACGCGCGGGCCGGTCTCCGGCAACGGCGCCTTCTCCGCCTTGCCGTCCTTCCAGGTGTAGAAGCCCTTGCCGGTCTTGCGGCCGAGCTCGCCCTTGGCCACCTTCTCGCGCAGCCAGGCCGGCGTCGGCGGCAGCAGGTCACCGAACTTGGTGCGCAGCATGTCGCCGACGTCGAGGCAGATGTCGAGCCCGACCTGGTCGGCGAGCTCGATCGGCCCCATCGGCATGCCGAACTGCTCGGCCGCGGCGTCGATCAGGCGCTGGTCGGTCTTCTCGTCCAGCATCACCATGGCTTCGAGCATGTACGGCGTCAGCGCGCGGTTGACGAGGAAGCCGGGCGAGCTCTTCACGGACAGCGGCAGGCGATCGATCGCACCGACGAAGGCGAGCGCGTCTTTCAGCACCTGCGCGTCATTGCCGTCATGACTGACGACCTCCACCAGTTGCAACCGCGACACCGGATTGAAGAAATGCAGGCCGACCAGCCGCTCCGGTCGCGCCAGCGTGGTGCGCAGATCCTGCAGCGGAATGCTCGATGTATTGGTCGCGAGGATCGCGCCCGGCTTCATTCGGGGCTCGAGGCCGGCATAGACCTTTTGCTTCAGCTCGAGCTTTTCCGGCACCGCCTCGATGATGAGATCGGCGTTGCGGACGCCCTCGCCGTCCATGTCGGGGATCAGGCGATCGAGCGCGTCGCGCACGTCGGTGGGCTTGCGGATGATCTTGCCGTAGAGGTCGGCGGCGCGCTTCACCGCGCCGGCGATCGGCTCCGCCTTCATGTCGGCCAGCGAGACGCGCACCCCCTGCCCCGCACACCACCCCGCGATGTCGCCGCCCATGGCGCCGGCGCCGATGACATGGACATGCTTCACCGTGTTGCCGGAGCCTGCCGCCTTCTTCATCTGCTCGCGCAGGAAGAACACGCGGATCAGGTTCTGCGCCGTCGGCGTCACCATCAGCTTGGCGAATGAGGCCTGCTCGGCCTTCAGCATCGCGGCCTTGCTGCCGCCATGGGTCTCCCAGAGATCGATCAGCGCGTAAGGCGCGGGGTAGTGCTCGCGGGATGCGGCCTTCGCCGCCTCTGCACGCATGCGCTTGGCCAGCAGTCCGCGCACCGGTCCGAGATTGGCCGCGCGGGTCAGCAGGCCGGGCTTGGCCCGCTTCAGCCGGCCAAACAACACGTCTTTCACGGCACCACGGACGTGGCGCTCCTGCGTCACGGTGTCGACGAGGCCGAGCGATTTGGCGCGGCGTGCATCGATGGTGCGGCCGGTCAGCATCAGCGCCATCGACTGCGTCGGGTTGACGAGCGCAGTGAAGCGCGCAGTGCCGCCGAGGCCGGGATGCAGGCCCAGCATCACCTCCGGGAAGCCGAAGCGCGCGCCGTCGATCGCGATGCGTGCCTGACAGGCCAGTGCGACCTCGAGGCCGCCGCCGAGACAGAAGCCATGGATGACCGCGACCGTCGGCAGTTTTAGCGCTTCCAGATGATCGACCACCGCATGCGCGGCGCGGATACGTGTCTCGACCACTTCAGGGTCGGATGCGCCGCGGAATTCGTTGACGTCGGCACCGGCGATGAAGCCGGACGGTTTTGCCGAACGGATCACGAGGCCCGCGGGACGCTCGGTTTCGATCGCCGCGAGCGCGGCGTCGAACTCCTCCATCACGTCCGAGGACAGCGTGTTGGCGCTGGCGCCGTCACGGTCGAACAGCAGCCAGGCAACGCCGTCGGCATCGCGCGTCAGCTTGAAATGCTTGTATGGACCATCGGTCGCAGGTTGCGGCCCGAGCGTGAGGACGTGATCGCCGAGCGCGGTCATGATCTTGGAATCCATGGTCACACCGCCTCGATCAGCATGGCGCCGCCGAGCCCGCCGCCGATGCATTCGGTGGCAACGCCGCGCCGCGTGCCGAGCCGCTTCATCGCATTGACGAGATGCAGCACGATGCGGTTGCCGGAGGTGCCGACGGGATGGCCGAGCGAGATCGCGCCGCCATCGACGTTGAGCTTTTCACGGTCGATCTCGCCGGCGGCGCCGTCGAGCCCCAGGATCTCGCGGCAGAATTTGTCATCGTTCCAGGCGGCGAGACAGCCGAGCACCTGCGTCGCGAACGCCTCGTTCAGCTCCCAGGTCTCGACGTCCTTGATGGTGAGGTCGTTGCGCTGGAGCAGCGGTGTCGCCGACATCACCGGACCGAGGCCCATGATGCTGGGATCGAGCGCGGCCCAATGGCTGTCGACGATGACAGCCTTTGGCTCCAGCTTGTGCTTGGCCACCGCCGCGTCGGAAGCGAGGATCACCCAGGATGCGCCATCGGTGATCTGCGAGGAATTGCCGGCGGTGACCTGGCCCCAGGGACGTTCGAACACCGGCCTCAGTTTTGCGAGAGACTCGGCCGTCGAGTCCGGCCGCGCACCGTCGTCATGGTCGAAGAACTTGCCGTCACGGGAGAACGCGGTCTCGACCTCGCCCTTCAGAAAACCCGCGCCTTGCGCATGCGCGAGCCGGCGGTGACTCTCGGCCGCATAGGCGTCCGACTGTGCTCGGGTGATGCCGAAGAGATGGCCGACGACCTCGGCGGTCTGGCCCATGTTCAGGTCGGTAACGGGATCGGTCAGCCCGCGCTCGAGGCCGATGATCGGCTTGAGATAACGTGGCCGCAGCTTGAACGCGGCGGCGAGCTTTGCCGCCACGCCCTTGGCGGTGGCGAGCCCCGCAAACCAGCGCACGCCGGAATTCGGCCAGACCAGCGGCGCGTGGCTCAGCGCCTCCGTGCCGCCGGCCAGGATCATGTCGGCATGGCCTTCGCGGATGTAGCGATAGGCAGTGTCGATCGACTGCATGCCCGAGCCGCAATTGATCTGCACGGTGAAGGCAACCATGTCCTCGCCCATGCCGAGCCGGAGCGCGGCGACACGAGCCGGGTTCATCTCGTCGGCGATGACGTTGACGCAGCCGAGGATGACCTGGTCGAAATCATCAGGCGAAAACGGCTGGCGCGCCAGCAGCGGCCGTCCGCATTGCACGGCCAGATCGACCGGCGTGAACGGGCCCGGCCCCGAGCGTGCCTTCAGAAACGGCGTCCGGCTGCCGTCGACGATGAAAACCGGTCGTGCCATCAGCTTGCCGCCCTCTGCTCACCGAGTTCCTGGAAGAACTGATGCACGTCGCCGGCTTTCCTGTAAATCGGCGACAGCGCCTCCGGTGCAAAATCGTCGACTTCGATGACTTTTGTGACGGCTTCGTGAGCCGCCGCAAGCTGCTCGCCTTCGGCCTGCGTGATCACGCCCTTCGCGACGGCGTCTTTCCAGTCTCGGATATGAGCCGAGCGCAGGCGCTTGGCAATGGCGTCGGCCGCCGCGACCAGCTTGAACGCGCGCTCCAGCCGGGCAAAGCCGCCGTCGTCATCGACATCAGCAAGATCCGGTGTGAGCCGTTCGCGCGCTGCCGACGGCTCCAGCACGAGACCTGCACATTGGTGCACGACGCGGTCGGACGGGCCGAGCACGCGCGCGCCGAAGGGCTGGACCACGAGCTTGAGGAAGCCGGCGACGAAGCGGTTGGGCAGATTGGCGAGGATTTCGGCAAGCCGGTTCTCGATGGTCTTGAAGCCGGTCGCCATGCACCATTCCAGCGCGGCAAAATCCTCTTTCTGCCGGCCCTCGTCCTGCCAGCGCTTCAGGACGGCCGAGAGCAGATACAGTTCGGAGAGAATGTCGCCGAAGCGTGCCGACAGCATCTCCTTGCGCTTGAGCGCACCGCCGAGCGTCAGCAGCGCCATGTCGGCGCAGAGCGCGAAGGCCGCCGAATAGCGCGAGAGCTGGCGGTAGAATGGCGTGGCATCGCCGGCATCGGGCGCCATTGCGAAAGCGCCAAACGTCCAGCTCCGGCCGAAGGCGCGGAACAGCGTCTGAAAACTGTGGCCGACATGCTTCCAGAATGCCGCGTCGAAGGCGGTGAGCCCACGCTCGCGATCGGTGTCCGCCAGCGCGTTCATCTCGTCGAGCAGATAGGGATGGGCGCGGATGGCGCCCTGCCCGAACACGATCAGGTTGCGGGTAAGGATGTTGGCGCCCTCGACCGTGATGCCGACGGGCACGGCGCGATGCAGATTGCCAAGGTAGTTTTGCGGACCGTCGATCACGGCCTTGCCGCCGTGAATGTCCATGGCGTCATCGACGGCGGTGCGCATCCGCTCGGTCGCGTGCAGCTTCATGATGCCGGAGATGACGGCGGGATGAATGCCGGAATTCAACGCCGCACAAGTCAGACGGCGTGCGGCATCGAGCTGATAGGCGGTGGCGACGATGCGCGCGAGCGGCTCCTCGACGCCCTCGAACTTGGAGATGGAGATGCCGAACTGCTCGCGGATGCGGGCATAGGCGCCGGTGGTGCGTGCGGCATAGGCGGCGCCGGCCGCGGACAGCGACGGCAGCGAGATGCCGCGGCCGGCGGCGAGCGCGGTCATCAGCATCTTCCAGCCCTGGCCAAGGCGCTCCTTGCCGCCGATGACGTAGTCGAGCGGGATGAAGACGTCGCGGCCCCAGTTCGGGCCGTTCTGGAACACCTGCATCGAGGGCAGATGGCGCTGGCCGATCTCGACGCCGGGCAAGTTCGTCGGGATCAGCGCCACGGTGATGCCGAGCTCTTCCTGATCGCCGACGAGATGATCGGGATCATAGGCCTTGAAGGCGAGACCGAGCAGCGTCGCGACGGGGCCGAGCGTGATGTAGCGCTTGTGCCAGTTGAGGCGGAGACCGACCACCTCGCGGCCTTCGAAATTGCCCTTGCAGATGATGCCGGTGTCGACCATCGAGGCGGCATCCGAGCCGGCCTCGGGGCTGGTCAGGCCGAAGCAGGGAATGTCGCGGCCGTCGGCAAGGCGCGGCAGCCAGCGCTCCTGCTGCTCCCTGGTGCCGAAGCGCATCAGGAGCTCGCCGGGGCCGAGCGAGTTCGGCACCATCACCGTGACGGCGGCAGCGATCGAGCGGGTCGAGATCTTGCGCACCACTTCCGAATGCGCGTAGGGCGAGAAGCCGAGACCGCCGAACTCCTTCGGAATGATCATGCCGAAGAACTTTTCGCGCTTGACGAAGTGCCAGACGTCCTGCGGCAGGTCGCGCCATTCCCAGAAGATCTTCCACTCGTCGAGCATGGCGCAGAGCTCGTCGACCGGGCCGCTCAGGAAGGCCTGCTCCTCGTCGGTCAATCTGGCCGGCGCGATTTTCAGCAATTTCGACCAGTCGGGATCGCCGGTGAAGAGATCGGCATCCCACCAGACGTCGCCCGCCTCCAGCGCCTCGCGCTCGGTGTCGGACATCGCCGGCAGCACGCCACGCGCCCAGGAGAAGATCGGCTTTGTGATGGTGTCGCGGCGGAAGCTCATGGCGGACCTCATGCATCGGCGCGGTGACAGGGCATTTTAGCGGAAAGTGACCGGGGTGCGTGAACACTTCGCGGGCAAATCGAAGCGAATTGACGCGGCCGGGCGGCCGCCCAGGCCATAACGGCCGGGGCGTGGTGGCAGTTCCGGGAGGGGGAAGCGTCATTCCGGGGCGCGCCGACAGGCGCGAGCCCGGAATCCATCGTGCGGCGGCGTTAGTCGATGAATGGATTCCGGGCTCGACGCTGTGCGTCGCCCCGGAATGACGTGTGGAGAGAGAGGCGCCAGATCAATCCGGCCTGACCATCTCGAACATGTTTTCCGGCTTGATCTCGAAATAATCGCCGCGGCGGCCGGCGCGGACGATCGGGCGGGCGGCGGCGGTCTGGTAGACGCCGTCCTTGATCATGGCCTTGTCGATGTGGACGGCGACGACCTCGCCCAGCGTCAGCCAGGCGTCGGCCTCCTTGCCGTCGGCGCCCTTGAGGCGAACGATGTCGGACACCTTGCACTCGAAGGCGACGGGGCTCTCAGCCACCCGCGGCACGTTGACCAGCTTGCCGGGCACTGCGGTGAGGCCCGCGAGCTTGAACTCGTCGACCTCGGGGGCGACATGCGCGGCGGTCGCGTTCATGTGCTTGGCGAGATCCATGGTCGTCAGATTCCAGACGAACTCCCGGGTCTGCTCCATGTTCGACACCGTGTCCTTCCAGTTGGTGGAGGAGAAGCCGATGATCGGCGGCACGTAGCAGAACGCGTTGAAGAAGCTGTAGGGCGCGAGGTTGACGTGGCCCTTGGTGTCACGCGAGGAGATCCAGCCGATCGGGCGCGGCGCGATGATGGCGTTGAAGGGATCGTGCTTGAGGCCATGCCCCTTGGAGGGCTCGTAGAAGTAAAGGTCTTTATCGGTCACGCGCTTGCTTCTCCGCTATCCGTCATTCCGGGGCGATGCAAAGCATCGAACCCGGAATCTCGAGATTCCGGGTTCGGTCCTGCGGACCGCCCCGGAATGACTGCGAAGCAGCTTATAGGAAGAAACCCGCCTGCCCGTCAGTGGCGCGGCGACAGACCCGCGATGACGAAATCGATCATCTGGTCGATGGTCGGGCCCGGCTTGGTGGCGCACTGGGCGATCATCTGGGGGTGGAAGAAGCGGATCATCGCGGTGCAGGCGCACAGCGAGGCCAGTTGCAGGTCCGGCGCCTCGAACTCGCCGGAGGCGACACCTTGCGCGATCATCTGGCCGATGACGCCGGCGATGCACTCCATATGGGCGACGCAGACGTCCCAGTCCTCCTCCATCGCGATCGCGACCATCTCGTGCAGCTTGTTGTCGCCGACATAGCGCTCGGTGTTCATGCGGTGGATGGTGGTGAGCAGCTCGCGGAAGCGCGGGAGTACCGGACCCGGCCGGGTCACGATCCGCTGCGCCTCCAGCTCGACCTCGCCCATCAGGCCTCGCGCCACCGCCTGGTGAATCGCCTTCTTCGATTCGAAGAAGCGATAGACGTTGGCGGGGCTCATCCTGAGCTCCTTGGCGATGTCGCCGACCGTGGTCTTCTGGTAGCCGATCTGACGGAACAGCCGTTCGGCCACCTCGAGGATGCGATCCCGGGTGTCGACTTCGATATGTTCCGAAACAAGGGCCATCAGTCAGGACTCGCTGGTCAGCAGTCTTCTCATCTATTCAGCCGCTTCGGCAAGCGGAATTGCACGCTGGTCATCGCTCCCATGCTGCGGCGCGGCAGGCTGCTCGGGGGTGCCCGCCTCGTCCAGGCTCTTGCGGAACCACAGGGCATAGAGGCCCGGCAGGTACAGGAGCGTCAGGAACGTCGCGACAAACAGGCCGCCCATGATGGTGATCGCCATCGGGCCCCAGAAGGCCGAGCGCGACAGCGGGATCATGGCCAGGATGGCGGCGAGCGCCGTCAGCACCACCGGACGGGCCCGGCGGACGGTCGCCTCCACGATCGCCTCGCGGCGGGTCAGGCCATGGCTGACGTCGGTCTCGATCTGGTCGACCAGGATGACCGTGTTGCGCATGATCATGCCGGCGAGCGCGATCAGGCCGAGCAGCGCCACGAAGCCGAACGGGGCGTTGGCGACGTTGAGGCCCAAGGAGGCGCCGACGATGCCGAGCGGCGCGGTCAGGAACACTAGGATCAGGCGCGAGAAGCTCTGCAGCTGGATCATCAGCAGCGTCAGCATCACCATGACCATCACCGGGAAGAGGATGAAGATCGAGGCATTGCCCTTGGCGGATTCCTCGAACGCACCGCCTGCCTCGATCCGGTAGGCCGGCTCGAGATGGTCCTTGATCGCCTTCAGCTTCGGCGTGATCTGGTTGGTCACGTCGGGCGCCTGCACGCCGTCGACGACGTCGGAGCGCACGGTGATCGCCATGTCGCGGTTACGCCGCCACATGATCGGCTCCTCGTGGGCATACTCGATCTTGGCGATCTGCTGCAGCGGCACGACGACGCCGTTGCGCGAGGTGATGGTGAGGTCGCCGACGCCGCCGAGGTCGAGGCGCTCGGACGGGATCGCACGGGCGACCACGCCGACCTTCTCGATGCCGTCGCGCACGGTCGTGACCTGCGAGCCCGAGATCAGCATCGCCAGCGCCTGCGAGACGTCCTGCGGGGTCAGGCCCATGGCGCGGGCGCGATCCTGATCGACGACGAGCTTGAGGTAAGGCGACTGCTCGTTCCAGTCGAGCTGGACGTCCTTGACGCTCTTGTTCTGCCGCATGACGTCGCGGACCTGGTAGGCGATCTCGCGCACCTTGTTGGCATCGGGGCCAATCACGCGGAACTGGACGGGGAAGCCGACGGGCGGGCCGAAATTGAAGCGGTCGACGCGCACGCGCGCCTCGGACAGGAAGCCATTGGCAGCCGCGCCCTCGATCTTGGCCTTGATGCGCTCGCGCGCCTCGACGCCCTTGGCGACGATGACGATCTCGGCGAAGGCCTCGTTCGGCAACTGCGGGTTGAGGCCGAGCCAGAAGCGCGGCGAACCCTGGCCGACATAGGACGTATAGGTCTCGATGTCCTTGTCGTCCTTCAGCAGCGTCTCGGCCTTCTTCACCGACTTCTCGGTGACGTTGAAGGCGGTGCCCTCGGGCAGGCGCAGCTGCAGGAACAGCTCGGGCCGCTCCGACAGCGGGAAGAACTGCTGCTGGACATGGCCGAAGCCGACGATCGAGGCGATGAAGACGCCGACGGTCGCGACCACCACGGTGATGCGGTGGTTGACGCACCATTGCACGATGGCGCGCAGGCCCCGGTACATGCGGGTCTCGTAGACCGCGTGCGGATCGTGGTTGTGGTGCGCCTTCATCTCAGGCAGCAGCTTGACGCCGATATAGGGCGTGAAGATCACCGCCACGAACCAGGAGGCGACCAGCGCGATCGCCACGATCCAGAAGATGCTGCCGGCATATTCGCCGACCGCGGAATTGGCAAAGCCGATGGGGAGGAAGCCAGCGGCCGTGACCAGCGTTCCCGTGAGCATCGGAAACGCAGTTGATTCCCAGGCAAAGGACGCCGCCCGCATGCGATCCCAGCCCTGCTCCATCTTCACCACCATCATCTCGACCGCGATGATGGCGTCGTCGACGAGCAGGCCGAGCGCGATGATCAGCGCGCCGAGCGTGATGCGGTGCAGGTCAAGCGACATCGTGTTCATGACGATGAAGACGATGCCGAGCACCAGCGGCACGGACAGCGCGACCACGATGCCGGTGCGCCAGCCGAGCGCCAGGAACGAAACGAACAGCACGATGACGAGCGCTTCCATGAAGGAATGCACGAACTCGCCGACGGCATGCTCGACCACCTTGGGCTGGTCGGCGATCAGCTTGACGTCGATGCCCTGCGGCACGGCCTTCATGAACTCGGCGGTCGCCTTCTCGACCTCCTTGCCGAGCTCGAGGATGTTGGCGCCCTTGGCGGTGACGACACCGATGCCGATGGCGGCCTTGCCTTCCTGGCGCACGACGAAGCTCGGCGGATCGACATAGCCATGGGTGACGGTGGCGATATCCCCTAAGCGGAACACGCGGCCGTTGCTCTCGACCGGAGTCTCGGCGACGGCCTTGGCGCCGTCGAGCGCGCCGGTGACGCGCAGCGGCACGCGCTGCGAAGAGGTCTCGACCGTGCCGGCCGGGGTCACATTGTTCTGCTTGGCGAGAGAATCGAACAGCGCCTGCGGCGTGATGCCGAGGGTGGCGAGCTTGGCGTGGCTGAACTCGACGAAGATGCGCTCATCCTGGTTGCCGTAGACGTCGACCTTGGTGACGCCGGGCACCTTCAGCAGGCGCTGGCGGAAACCTTCGGAGACCTTCTTGAGCTGGGCATAGTCGGCGCCGTCGCCGGTCATCATGTAGAGGATGGAATCGACGTCGGAGAACTCGTCGTTGACGACGGGGCCCAGGATGCCGGAGGGCAACTGGCCCTGCACGTCGACCAGCTTCTTGCGCAGGAGATAGAAGAGATAGGGCACGTCCTTCGGCGGCGTGTTGTCGCGGAAGGTGACCTGCAGCGCGGTGAAGGCGGGCTTGGAGTAGGTCTGCACCTTCTCGAAATAGGGCAGCTCCTGGATCTTCTTCTCGATGGGATCGGCGACCTGGGTCTGCATCTCCTGCGCGGTCGCGCCGGGCCAGATCACGGAGACGTTGACCACCTTCACCGTGAAGAACGGATCCTCGGCGCGGCCGAGCTTCTCATAGGAGAAGAAGCCGGCGACGCCGAGGATGAGCATCAGGAAGAGAACCAGCGTCGGATGGCTGACGGCCCAGGCCGAAAGGTTGAAGCGCTTCATCGCACTCTCCGAAAGACGATCCAGTTGCAAACAACGACAGCCGCTCTGTTCAAACCGTCGTTGCGAGGCAGCGAAGCAATCCAGGGGGCTGGGCAGGTTCTGGATCGCTTCGCCGCTTCAGCCTTTGCTTAGGGACAAAGGCCGAAACTCACCTCACACGACGTAACTTGTAAAAAACCTAGAAAGACAGGGACGACACCACCCGGACTCGCTGGCCCGGATCGAGCTTCTGCACGCCGAGGGCGACGATCTTGGCGCCCTCCTCGACACCGCCGGTGATGACGACGTCGTTGCTCTCATAGGACTTCACCGTCACCGGCTTGAGCGTGACGCCGCCGTTCTCGTCGACGACGTAAAAAGAGGGCTTGCCGCCTTCGTTGAACAGCGCCGACAGCGGCAGCCGCGCGACGCGCTCGGTGGCGGCGTCCGACAGCGTCAGCGTCGCGGTCATGCCCAGTGCGACCTTGTCGTCGGCCTCGGGCAGCGAGAATTTTGCGAGATAGGTGCGGGTGGCGGGATCCGCCGCCGGCGCGATCTCGCGCAGCTTCGCTGCGTACTTCTTGTCCGGCTCCGACCAAAGAGTGACGCTGGCGACGCCCGACTTGGCGCGTCCAACCAGCGTCTCAGGGATCGCGACGACCGCTTCCTTCTCGGCAAAGCGGGCGACACGGATCGAAGCTTGGCCCGCGGCGACCACCTGGCCGGGCTCGATCAGCGTTGCGGTGACGACGCCACGGGCGTCGGCAACGAGCGTCGCGTAGGAAAGGGAATTCTTGCTCAGCTCGAGCGCGCGCTCGGCGCGGTTCAGGCGGGCGCGGGCCTCGTCGGCGGAAGCCCGGCTCGAATCCATCTGCGCGTCGGTGGTCCAGCCCTTGGCCTTGAGGTCCTTGGCGCGCTGCTCGGCGGCGGCGGCCTGGGCCAGCACGCCGGTCGCGGCGGTCTGTTCAGCCAGGGCCTGCTCGGCCTGGAGCTTCAGGTCGACCTCGTCGAGGGTGGCCAGCGGCTGGCCGATTTCGACGGTCTGGCCGACTTCCACCAGGCGCTTGGCGACCTTGCCGGCGACACGGAAGCCGAGATCGCTCTCGATCCGGGGCCGGACGGTGCCGACGAAGCTGCGCTCCGGGGTCTCGGCATCATAATGGGCGGTCGCCACCAGAACCGGCCGCGGCGGCTCGGCCTTTTCGGCGACGGTGTCATTGCACCCGGCCAGGGCGGCGGCCATCAGGGCCAGCGACACACCCGCCAAAAGCTTGGAATAGCTGGACAAAACGGACCGGACGAACATCGGAGGACACTCCTGCGGCTGCAATGAGAGGAATGTCGACTAATCACTGATAAAAGTCAATAATCGTCAGTCATCAGGAAAGCGTGATCGTTAAGGGGTGGTAAGGATTGGAGGATGGTTGCAGGGCGGTGTGATTGTAGGGCGGGCTAAGGCCCGCAACCCGGATGGAGCGCAGCGCAATCCGAAGCCTCAGGCGAGATGCCGTAGGGTGGGCAAAGGCGCGTAGCGCCGTGCCCACCATCTCTCATTTGAGCAATAACGGTCTGGTGGGCACGCTGCGCTTTGCCCACCCTACGGGACCGTTTGCGCGGCTCTACCGCCCCTGCTCGGCAAACTCGTGCTTGGTGTCGTGGCCGCCCACAAACACCAGGATGCCGGCGAGCAGCGGCAGCACGGCGAGGACGAGCAGGCCGGTCGAGGTCTGCCCCGTCGCTTCCTTGACCCAGCCGATCAGATACGGACCGCCGAAGCCGGCGAGGTTGCCGATGGAGTTGATCAGCGCGATGGCGCCGGCCGCGGCTGTGCCGGAGAGCCAGGCGGTCGGCAGGGTCCAGAACACGCCGAAGCAGCAGAACACGCCGATTGCGGCGACCGTCAGCGCCACCATCGTCGCCGTGGGATCGGTGAGATAGGAGGAGATGCCGAGCGCGACCGCGGTGAGCAGCAGCGGCGCACCGACATGCTTCACCCGCTCGCGCGTGGCATCGGAATGCCGCGCCCACAGGATCATGGCGATGGTGCCGAACAGATACGGGATCGCGGTGACGAAGCCGGTCTGCGCGTTGGTGAGGCCGAAGGCCTTGACGATCTGCGGCAGCCAGAACTGCATGCCGTAGAGCGCGCCGACGAAGCCGAAATAGATCAGGCTGAGCGCGATCACCTTGGGCGAGGACAGCGCCTCGCCGAGCGAGAGATGCTTCACCGCCTGCTTGGCCGCGATTTCGGAATCGAGCTTCGCCTTGAGCCAGGCCTTCTGCTCGGCCGAGAGCCAGTCCGCCTTCTCCGGCTTGTCGGTGAGATAGAACCAGGTGACGATGCCGAGCAGCACCGAGGGGATGCCCTCGATGATGAACAGCCACTGCCAGCCCTTCAGTCCCATCATGCCGTCGAGCCCGAGCAACAGGCCCGAGATCGGCGCGCCGATCACGGTCGAGACCGGCACGGCGATGGCGAAGGCCGCGAGGAAGCGGGCGCGATATTCGGCCGGATACCAATAGGTGAGATAGAGGATGATGCCGGGAAAGAAGCCTGCTTCGGCGACACCGAGCAGGAAGCGCAGGACGTAGAAGCTGGTCACGCCGCTGACCATCGCCATCAGCGCCGAGATGATGCCCCAGGTCACCATGATGCGGGCGATCCAGCGGCTGGCGCCGAACTTCTCCAGCGCCAGATTGCTCGGCACCTCGAAGATGAAATAGCCGATGAAGAAGATGCCGGCGCCCCAGGAGAAGATCAGCGGCGTGAACTTCAGCTCCGCATTCATGGTCAGCGCGGCGAAGCCGAGATTGACGCGGTCGAGATAGGAGAAGAAGTAGGCCAGCACCAGGAACGGAATCAGGCGCCAGGAGATGGCGCGGATCGTCGAGGTCTCGATCTCGCTCTTGGTAGCGCCGGCGGAACCGGCATAGGTCGTGGTCTGGCTCATGGCTTCCCCCCGGGGTTGTTGCTTTTATGGGCTGATCCGGGGTTTTCAGCATCGCGGGCGAAGAGTCAATGGAACAAGCAATGCACGGGACGCAGCCGGATAAACCTGCTGCGCCGCTGCGGACATCGCTGGTCCGCGCCGCCCTCGCGCTGGTCGTGATCGTCTGCGGGCTGTCCCTGCGCTGGTATGGCTTCCCGCTCGGTCTCCCCGCCTTCGTGGTCAAGTACGGCGGCTCGCTGCTATGGGCCACGATGGTGTTCTTGCTGGTCGGGGTATTGCTGCCACGGAGGACGCGGACGCAGATCGCAGCCATCGCGGCGGTGATCGCGGTCGTCGTGGAATTCTCTCGGCTGGTGCATGTACCGTGGCTCGATGCGTTCCGGCTGACGACGGCCGGCGCGCTGCTCCTGGGGCGGATATTCTCGCTGTGGAATCTTGTGGCGTATGCTGTGGGGATTGCGTTCGGCGTTTGGATCGATCAGCTCGGCCAACTTCGTAGGGTGGGTTAGCCTTGCGGCTGCGCGAAGCGCAGTCCGCTGGCGTAACCCACCGCTTCTGTCCCTGCGGATACGAGCAGTGGTGGATTACGCTTCGCTAATCCGCCCTACGGGGCCTGAATAAATAGATGTATCCGGATGCGTTCTTGAAATAGGGAGAGCAGGGTGAATAGCGAAAAGTTCGTTGAGGCTATCAAGCACCACGTGCGAGATGCCGCGATCGCTGACACGATAGCCAATCTCAAAGCCCCCCCGGGCAGGCGGGTACCACTTCAAGAGCGCATTCGCTCGGAATGGTACAACACTTTGCAAACTGAAGAGGCCAAGCACGTCAACGATGTCATTGCAATTGCAGTGCATGAAGCACTTTTTGGACTTCTAGCGGCACTCGACGGAGCGCGAACGATCGACGATGAAGGGGGGCGGTTCAAGTTGACCTATGTTGCCGATGAGAGCGTCGTTCTAAATGCCCCCCAAGCAGCCAGTCTGCACGAACTGCTAAATGCGGTGGACTGAGCAATTGCGGTAACAGTGCTGAGGAGACGAAAGGTGGTGGATTACGCTTCGCTAATCCACCCTACGGGGCCTCAATATGGTTCAAGTGATGAGACTGGACGACGTTGTCTCCAGGCTATCCTCGCTGGATAGCGAGGCGACCATCTATGCTTCGGAGCCGTGGACGCCTAAGTCTGAGGCAATGGTGGCCCGTGAGCCGGATGCGGGAGGAACTCCGTCGGAGGCTTTGCGCGCCGGCTTGAGATACTTTCTTGAAATCAGCGTTGCGCAGGATTTTGTTGAGGATTGGTTGGCTTCATTGGAGCAAAAGCCAACGCCTTCTGAAGTCTGTCAACGGGTGATAGACTACGCTATCAACGACGCCTAGGAGGCGGCATGTCTGACAGCCGTCGCTATGAGGGAAAACCATTGCTTCGCCTTCTTGAGCTCTATGTATTGAGAGCAATCGATGAGCTCCCCCAAGTCGATCAGCAGAACCTCGATAAAATGGCTCCTAAATTGCAAGCAATCTATGGGGGCGGTGGAACTTGGCACGAAGCAGTCGCCGCCGCCGTTCATATGCCTCTCGACATGCCATCAAAAATTCGCGGTATCTGGGTCAGAAATTGCGAGATCGCTCGGACTAACGGCGTGACTCTCGGCGCTCAAACGTTCGCTGAGATGTTCGTCGATGAGAATTTTGCAGCTTGACACGATGTGTCGTCGGCGAACTGAGCCTTGTAACTCCAGCTCCCAGTACTGGACCTGACAGGTCGCGAATAGAGATTCTGAAGGAGGAATTACGTTGACAGCGCACCAAATCGACGTGGCGCGGTTTTCGGTGCATGTTGTATGGCCCACGTCGCTCCCGTCGTTGTAATTTCGGTGATAGTGCACGAATCTCTTCGCAATGAGACGCATGACCCGTAGTGTAAGCGTCCCGATCTGAGCCGGCTGACACACTACAACTACTCTTGCCCCCAGTGCGGCGACGACAGGCTGGTGGTAGCCACCGCCCGCCCTCGACGCCGACACATTTGACGCGATGCTGTTGCAGCTATGCCAATATCGCCTCGTGAGCTTCCGAGGAGACAAACGGTGGTGGATTACGCTTCGCTAATCCACCCTACAATCTGCACTCACTCCGCCAGCTGAAACCGTTCGAAGCGATCGAGCTCCTCCTCGATCACACGCTTCAGCTCCTTGCGTCCCGCCGTCTTCTTGCCCTGCCCGACCCAGGTCCATTTCTGCATCAGGAGCTTCTTCGCCTGCCGGTCGGTCTTGAGGTCGAGCGCGGCGACGATCTCGTCGCCGACCAGCACCGGCAGCGCGAAATAGCCGAGCTTGCGCTTGGCCTTCGGCACATAGGCCTCGAACAGATGGTTGTAGCCGAAGATGAGGCTGGTGCGCTTGCGCTGGATGATCAGGGGATCGAACGGCGAGAGGATGTGGACGAGATCGGGCGACACCTCGCCGTTCGCTTCCAGCGCCGCCGGCTGCGCCCAATGCTCCTGCTTGCCGGCCCCGTCGATCGCGAGAGGCACGAGCTCGCCGCGGCGGACGCGCGCGGCGATCAGGCCCGCGACCGCCTTCTTGCGCGGCGCATCGAGGTGGCAGATCGAATCCAGGCTGACGACGCCTTGCGAGCGGAGCGCGCGATCGAGCAGATAGGCCGTGATGTCCTTGTTCGAGGCCGGCTTCGGCAGCTTGTCCCAGCCGAAATGGCGCGTCATCAGCTCATAGGTCTTGAGCATGCCCTGGCGCTCGCTGATGGTCGCAACGCCGGTGTAGAAGGCGAGCTGCAAGGCGCGCTTCGAGGGCTTGCGGCTCTGCCAGAGGTGCTCCTTCTCGGTGAGTACGTCGTCCTCGATGTCGCGGATCGTCAGCGGACCGGCGCGCAGCAGCCGCATCACCTTGCGTGTGTCGACAGGCTTGACCGAGGCGTACCATTTGTGCCCTTCGCGGCGATGCTCGCGCATCGCAGGAAGAAAGAAGCGGAAGTCGCCGGCCGGCACGTAGGAGAGCGCATGGGTCCAGTATTCGAACACGCTTTTGTCGATACTCTGGGCCTGGCGCAGATCGGCGCGGCGATAGGACGGGATACGGCTGTACAGGATGTGGTGGTGGCAGCGCTCGATGACGTTGATGGTGTCGATCTGCACATAGCCGAGATGGGAGACCGCATCGGCGACGGCCTGCGCACCCTTGCCGAACGGCGTGCGCTCATCCAGCCGCTGGGCGCGTAACCAGATCTGCCGGGCCTGTGTCGTGGTAAGCGGGAGAGGTTTGGGCGCGCGGGACATTGCAGGACACAATGTAGCGGGATTCGCGCCAAGAGAAAGAACGGGACAAAGCAGCGGTCAAAGAAAAAGCCGCGCTGCCATCTGCTGACAGCGCGGCCGGATGGCGCGCGGCGCCCCTACTTCATCGACATCGCCTTCTGCGACTTCATGTAGTGCGCACAGGCGCTCTTCATCTTGCCGTTGCTCATGTCGGTGTTGGCCATCGCCATTTCCTTGTTGGCTGCCATCTTGGCCGGCGTGTCGGGGGTGCCGCCCATCGTGGCGGCGGTCTTCATCATGTTATCCTTGGTGCACGCCATCATGGCGGCGGATGCGGGAGACAGCGAAAGAGTAAACGCGACAAAGGCTGCAGCCGTGAGCAAGGTCTTCATCAAAAAGTCTCCTCCGTAAAACGAAACCGGCGTCATGCCGGCCTTCGCAATTACGTATTCTCTCGCGCAGACGTTTCGCAGAGAAGACAATTTTCTTGCTGCAGCGCGAAGGCAGACGCGGTCAGCGGCTTTCCTTCGTCGCCCCGGACCGGCCGCCGAGACTGCCTGTGGCGACGTCCGGCTCACACGACGCCCTGCCGCGCCCTTCGGCCTGGCAGCGATAGACGCTGCCGGTGAGACGGTCGACCAGCCACATGTTTTCGTCGTTCGGCGTTTCGAGGCCGACATAGCGCGAGGTGAGGCTCGTGACCAGCGTCGACAGCAGGATCGCCAGCGCGATCATCGCCGCGCCGATATAGATGGGCATGGAGCTCAGGGACACAGTCCGATCCGGCGGACCACTGCGATAGAACTGGTACTCACTCGGCCTCGGCACGGGACGGTACTCGGCTCCCCTCGTCTGCGGTTGGTGGCGAGGAATCCTGCTAGGCGTGCATCTGGCCGATTTCTTGTTCGCGAGCAGGCGGGGCGGCGACGGCTTTGCGACGATCGGTGTGCGCAGGTTTCTGCAAGCGAACCAGACCCAAAGTGATCCGGATCACGCCAAAGCTGCGGCGCCCCGAACCCGCGCGCGGAGCGGGCACGACAATCGCAGTTCACCCACCGTGGCGGTTCGGGGAGCTGAGCACTGGCCGCCTGCTTCCCGCAGCCGAACCGCCGCAAAACGCGCCGGGATCGCCACGGAAGCTGCCATTTCCACCGTGACCAGGATCACACTTTGGCTTTTGAACCTCCCCTATGCTCGCAGCATCAAATCGCCATCAGGCGTACAGCGAGGAATACGACAATGACCCGTTTTGATAAGTTTTTTGGACTGAAGGCGATCACTCTCTCCGCGGCGCTGTCGATGACGGCGGGCCTGGCTCTGGCCGGCGACAACAACGTCTCGACCGACAAGATCCTTGACGCGCTGAAGCCGAAGCCGCTGACCCGCGGCCTGTCCGTCGGTCCGCAGGCCGATACGGCCACGCAAGCCAAGGAAGCGACGTTCCTGAACACGGTGCGCAACCGCTCGACCCGCTCGCTCTCGATGGGCGAGCGCGAGCAGATCGCCGAGTTAGCTGCGACCAAGCCGAAGATCGATCTGGAGATCCAGTTCGACTACAACTCGGCCGACATCGCCAAGACCTCGGTGCCGTCGGTGCAGGCGCTCGGCAAGGCGCTGTCCGATCCGGCGCTCAAGGGCTCGACCTTCGTGGTGGCCGGCCACACCGATGCGATCGGCGGCGAAGAGTACAACCAGGGCCTCTCCGAACGGCGTGCCGACACCATCAAGAAGTACCTGGTGCAGAACTACGGCCTCAACGGCACCGATCTCGTCACCGTCGGCTACGGCAAGACCAAGCTGAAGGATATTGCCAACGGCGCCGACCCGATCAACCGCCGCGTCCAGGTCGTGAACATGGACACCAAGACCGCGTCGAAATGATCTGATAAGCAACTGCCGGCCAGCAAGCCGCCTGCCGCTCGAACGGCAGGCGGCTTTCTGTTGTCAGATCCAGCTCTGGAACAGCATCAGCCGATTGAACGTCTGCATCGACGTGCCGATGAAGGCCGCCGAGATCGGCAGCATGACGACAAAGCCGATCGCGGCGACACCGACATAGGCCCACAGCAGCCAGCCCGGCAGGCCGCCCCGGCGCAAGACGTAGACCAGCGCAAGCGAAGCCGCGGTCGCGGCCGGCAGGTAGTAGTAGATGAATCCCAGCGTGCGCGGCAGCAGCGCCCAGGCAAGCCACGGGCCGAAGTAGAACGCCGCGATCAGGAACGCATCCCACCGGCGCATGACGATGAAATCGCGCAGCACGACGGCGAGCGCGAGCAGGGCCGGCCACAACACCAGTGGATTGCCGAGGCAGACGATCGCGGAGATATTGTCCTCCGCCGTCTTGTCGAACAGAAACCAGACCGGGCGCGCAAGCAGCGGCCAGGACGGCCACGAGCTCATATAGGTGTGCCCGGCGATCGCAGTCGTGGTGTTGTCGGCAAAGATCCGGCGTTGCGCCTCGACCAGATCCGGCAGCGACAATCCGTAGAGCGGAACGAACGCGGCGAGATAGGTCATCGCCGGCAGCACGGCGAAGCAAAGCGCGACATGGAGCGCCTTGAAGTCCGGCCAGAGGTCGGGCCGATACCAATCGTCCGGCCTTGCGTCGGCGAACAGCGTGCGCCAGCCCTGCATCAGGCGGATCGCCGCGACGATGGCGATGCAGACGCCGAGCGGAAACAGGCCGCTCCATTTGCAGGCCGCGGCAAGGCCGAACAGGCAGCCCGCGAATGCGAACAGCGAATGCGGCCGCTCTTTGCGGAAGCCATGCATGAAGGCGGCGGTCGCGAGCAGACCGAAGCCGAGCGCAAAGATGTCGAGCATCGCGATGCGCGCCTGCACGTAGATCATCTGGTTGAACGCCGCGATCAGCGCGGCGGCGATCGCCGGCCCTTGCGCGGCGAACAGCGCGAGGCCGCAGAGATAGATTGCGACGATGGCGAGTGCGCCAAACAATGCCCCGGGATAGCGCCAGGCAAACGCGTTGTCGCCGAAGGTCGCGATCGACGCCGCGATCAGCTCCTTGGCCAGTGGTGGATGCATCGGATTGAGCATCGGCTGCGACATCGCGGGCGCCAGCATCTGCCGTGCGGCCGGTACGTAATGCACCTCGTCGAAGACGAATTTTTCCGGCGCGGCGAGACCGATCAGCAGCGCCAGATGCGCGATCAGGAAAATCGCGACAGCAATCACTGCGCTCCGCGACACCTTCGGAACCGCAGGCAATTTGATCGGCACTTCTGGGGATGTTTTGCGTGGCAAATTTGCGTCACCGCGGGCAAAAACGAAAGTCACTCTTCTCATTGAACGCAATCCGCCGCAAGTGTCACTAAGCATAACGCACGTCCACGCCGCTTGTGATAATTTCGCTACATCAGAAGCGCGCGCGGTCCGGTACGATCAGGGACACATCGATCGGTTGCGAAATGAATTTGCGTTTCTGGCTTTTCCCCACACTGCTCACGGCCGCATTGTGTGCCGCGCCTTGCGCGCAGGCGCAGACGCGCGTCGGCGAAGCCGTCGTGATCCAGAACGAGGTGGTGCGGGTGGCCGCGACCACGACGCCGATCAGCGTCGGCGACAGCATGCTGCGCGACGAGACCGTGCGCACCGGCGCCGACAGCGCAGCGCGCTTCGTCATGGCCGACAGCACCAATTTGTCGCTCGGCCCGAGCGCCACGCTGAAGCTCGACCGCACCGTCTTCAACGACGAGCACAGCTATCGCGACGTCGCGATCCGCATGACGACTGGCGCATTCCGCTTCGTCACCGGGCATTCCGAGAAGACCGCCTACAAGATCACGACGCCGCTCGCGACCATCGGCGTGCGCGGCACCACGCTCGACATCCTCTCCCAGCGCGGCCGCTCCGTCGTCGTGCTTCAGGACGGCGCCGCGAGTGTCTGCACGTTGAGCTTCCAATGCGTGCAGCTGACCCAGCCCGGCGACACCGCGATCATCACCTCGACCGGCGGCAAGGTCTCCATCACCAAGACCAGCACGCCGCCCTGGACCTTCGCCGCCAACTGCGCCGCGAGCGCCGGGCTGTGCGCGGTCAACCAATACGCCGACGCCTCGCCGACCATCACGCCCGCCGTCCATGACGACGGCATGCTGTGCGGGCGGTGACGATGGTAAAGTTCGACTTCAGGCGCCTCATCCTCGCCGCTGCACTGATTGCAGCCGCTGCGTTTTCGCTTCTCGCTTTCGATACGCGTCCGGCAGCGGCCCAGTCGGCGGAGTGCGAGTCCGAGTGCGGCGAGCCGACGCCCTACCCGTCGCCGACCTACTCGCCGTCCCCAACGCCCACACCGACACCGGCACCGACGCCCACACCGGCACCGTCTCCCTCGCCGAATCCGTATCCGTCGCCGAGCCCGACACCGACGGGCGCGGATTCCAGCGGCAATTCGATCGGCGGCCTCGCCAATCAGCGCTTCAACCAGATGATCACCAACCGGGTGCTCGGCACGGTGCTGCTCGGCGTCAACGAGCAAATCAATTGCAGCGACTGCATCAGCGCATTCGGCTCGGCCGGCTCGTTCTCGGCCGGCATCCACGGCCGCAAGGAGCTGACCAACAATCTGTCGCTGCTCGCCGGCATCGCCTACACACAGTACAACGAGGGCGGCTACAAGATCACCAGCGCGCCGATCGGAGCCTTCGCGCTGCGCTATGACTTCACCGATTGGGGCTCCTCGCGCCCATTCTTCGACGTCGGCACCATCCTGACGCCATGGGAGAAGGCGCGTTACACGCGCAGCTACAACACCAGCCTCGGCCCGGTCAGCGTCACGAGTTCGACCAACGCTTCGAACTACGCGGTCTACGGCCGTGCCGGCTGGATGAGCCGCGTGTCACCGCGCGACGAGGTCGCAGCCTCGATCGAGGTCTGGCAGCTCTGGCAGCGCGTCTCCGGCTATAGCGACAATGCGGTGGCGTTCAATCCATTCGACGCCAGCATCGCTGATGGCACCGACCGCACCAGCCTCGTCAAGATCGGCGGCCAGTGGACGCATCTCTACGGCAGCAACATCGAGACCAACATCAACGGCGGCTGGGTGCAGTCGTTCGCCAGCCATAGCGGCATCGTCGCCACGGTGACCGGCAACGGCACGGTGGTGCCGACCATGGGCAACCAGGGCTGGTTCGAATATGGCGGCCGCCTCGGCTTCCGCGTGCAGAAGGGCTGGATCGTGGATTTGTTCGCCAACGGCACGCTGGGTCCGCAGCCGGTCGGCAACACGATTCATGGCGGCGTGGGGCTGAGGATCAATTATTAGCCGGCGGGCACGGTCTCGTAGGGTGGGCAAAGCGACAGCGTGCCCACCAACTCTCGCGATCGGGGATGGACGGTGGGCACGGCGCTTTGCGCCTTTGCCCACCCTACGGCACCTGTGCTGACGCCCCTACGGCACCTGTGCTGCCCTCACGCCGCCGACTTGCCCTCGAACGCGCGCCGCAACACCTCCACGTCCAGCTTCACCATCTTCATCATGGCCTGCATCGCGCGCGCGGCCGCGGCCTTGTCGGGGCTCGACAGGAATTCGAACATCACCTTCGGCACCACCTGCCAGGCCACGCCCCAGCGATCCCTGAGCCAGCCGCACTGCTCCTCCTTGCCGCCATGGGCGAGGAACGCATTCCAGACGCTGTCGACCTGGGCCTGGTCGTCGCAATGGATCATCAACGAGATCGCGTGGGTGTACTCCATCTTCATGCCGCCATTGAGCGCGACCAGCGGCTGCCCAGCCACCGTGAACTCGACGACGAGCACGGAGCCTGTCTTGCCGGACGGGCCGTCCGAGACATTGCGCTGAACGTGCGTGATCTCCGAATTCGGCACCAGCGAGGTGTAGAACTTCGCGGCTTCCTCGGCATCGCCATTAAACCACATGCAGGGCACGAGCTTGGACATCGTGAATGCTCCTCTTCAGCTGGCTTGGGTTTCGCTCAGGCATGCGCCATGTCGGACTGCGCGGCGAAGGCCGCGAGGTCCATCCAGTTCACACCCCACATGTGGCCGTCCGGATCCTCGAAGCTGCGGCCGTACATGAAGCTGTATTCGTCCTTCGGGCCGGGATCGGCCACCCCGCCGGCGGCCTCGGCCCTGGCGACGATGTCGTCGACCTCATCGCGGCTGTCCGCGGACAGGCAGAACAGCACCTGGTTCGAGGTCCTGGCATCCGCGATCGGCTTCGGCGTGAACTGACGAAACTTGTCGTGGGTCAGGAGCATGGCGAAAATGGTCTCGGAGAAGACCATGCAGCTCGCCGTATCGTCGCAAAATTGCGGGTTCCTGACCGCCCCGATCGCCTCGTAGAAAGCGGTCGCGCGCTTGAGGTCGGTCACCGGCAGATTGACGAAGATCATCCTGGGCATCGGAAGCTCCTTGGGCGGGTTCCACCCAAGGACGGACGGGCCAACAGCCACCCGACACAGCTTCCGGATATTTTTTGAGGCCGCGCCAGCGCGGTTCTGCCGCACAGAACCGGCAGGCGATCAGGCAGGCTTACTTCTTCTCGTTGGGGTCCCGGTGCACGGGGTCGATCCACAGCACGGTCTCGGGTTTCTCGACCGGCTCGATGTCGAGGTTGATCGCCACCGCCTCGCCGTCGCTGCGCACCAGCACGCATTCCAGCACCTCGTCCGGGCTGGCGTTGATCTCCTGGTGCGGCACGTAAGGCGGGACGAAAATGAAATCGCCGGGGCCGGCCTCCGCAGTGAATTGCAGCTTCTCGCCCCAGCGCATCCGCGCCTTGCCCTTCACGACGTAGATGACGCTTTCGAGGTGGCCGTGGTGATGCGCGCCGGTCTTGGCGTCGGGCTTGATGTTCACGGTGCCGGCCCACAATTTCTGCGCGCCGACGCGCGCGAAATTGATGGCTGCCGCGCGGTTCATGCCCGGTGTCGACGGCACGTTGGTGTCGAGCTGGTTGCCGGGAATGACGCGCACGCCGTCATGTTTCCAGTGATCGTCATGATCGTGGTCATGGTGGGAATGCGAATGGTCATGGCCGGTCATGTGACTTGCTTTCTGTTGGTTCCGTGCGCGCCAAACTAACCCAAAGCCGCATCCGCAAGCCATACCAAAATCGGAACTCTCGTAGCTGCCTGACGTTGTCCTCGCGAGCAAAATCGAAGGAGAATTTTCATGGGTAGCACGACCGACAAGATCAAAGGCACGGCCAACGAGGCGATCGGCAAAGCCAAGCAGGGTGTCGGTGAAGCCACCGGTTCCGACCGCATGAAGGGCGAAGGCGCGGTCCAGGAAGTCAAGGGCAAGGGCCAGCAGGCCATGGGCGATGCCAAGGACGCCGCGAAGGAAGCGATGGATCGCGCCGCGGCTGCCGCACGCCGCGCTGCGGAGTAGCGCGCGCAGGGTTGAAAGCGAAAAGACCGGCCGCGAGGCCGGTCTTTTTGTTTGTGTGTTATTTCACCGCGAGCAATTCCACATCGAACATCAGCGTTGCGTTCGGCGGGATCACGCCGCCGGCGCCGCGCGCGCCATAGCCGAGCTGCGGCGGAATGATCAGCGTGCGCTTGCCGCCGACCTTCATCGAGGCGACGCCCTCGTCCCAGCCTGCGATCACGCGGCCCTTGCCGATCGGAAACTCGAACGGCTCGTTGCGATCGACCGACGAGTCGAATTTCTTGCCCTTCTGGCCGTTCTCATAAAGCCAGCCGGTGTAGTGCATCACGCAGATCTGGCCGGGCTTCGGCGAAGCGCCGGTGCCGACGACACTGTCGATAGTCTGCAAGCCTGAAGCTGTGGTCATGGTCTTTCCTGCGGTCTGGGCCGAGGCCGTGGTGGAAACGAAATCGGACACGCTGGCGATCACCGTGATCGCGAGTGCCGACATGATAGCGAAGAGCACGCGCTGGAAACGCTGCATTAGACACCTTCCATTTGAGGCGGGAGGTGTCTAACCCAACGCCGACGCCGTTTCCACCCCTTTAGACCTCGATATTTTCCAGCCTGACGGGGAGCTTGCGGATGCGCTGACCGGTGGCGTGATAGAGCGCATTGCAGATCGCCGCATTGGTGCCGACATTGGCGAGCTCGCCCAGGCCCTTCGCACCCGCGGGGTTGATGTGATCGTCCTGCTCGGAGAGCAGGATCACCTCGACGCCGGGTACGTCCGCATTCACGGGCACGAGATAATCGGCAAGATTGTCGTTGACGTAGCGCGCGCTGCGCTCGTCGATCTCTGTGGCCTCGAGCAGTGCCGAGGACATGCCCCAGATCAGACCGCCCATCAGCTGGCTGCGCGCCGTGCGCGGGTTCATGATGCGGCCGGCCGCGAACGCGCCGACGAGGCGAGGACAGCGGATTTCGTGCGTGAAGCGGTTGACCCTGACCTCGACAAATTCGGCACCGAATGCGTAGGCGATCTTGTCCTTCATCTGATGGCCGCCCACGAGCCGGACGTGCCCGCTGTGCATGGCCCGGAACGAGTCCAGCGGCGCGCCCTCCGGCTTCCACTCGCCATATTCCTCGACCACGCCGACGCCGAGCGCGTCGAACGCCTTCTCGATATCGAGCGGACGATCGCTCTTCGCCGCCTGCGTGCTCGGCGCCTGGCTGATGCCGACGGTCTCCTTGGCCTTCTCCGTGAGGCTGTCGCTCGGCATCACGGCCTTGAACAGGCGCTGGCGGATCTGGTCGCACACCATCATCACCGCCGAGCAGGTGCTGGCGGTCGAGTTCGAGCCGCCCGCAACCGGCGCCGGCGGCAGATCGCTGTCGCCGATGAAGACCGCAACCCTCTCCAGGGGCACGCCGAGCCGCTCGGCCGCGGTCTGCGCGATGACCGTATAGGCGCCGGTGCCGATCTCATGGCCGGCGATCTCGACGCGGGTGCGGCCGTCGCGCTGGAGGCGCACACGGGCCGCCGCCGGTCCCATCTGGGTCGGGTAGCAGGTGGCCGCGCAGCCATAGCCGATCAGCCAGTCACCCTCCGCCATCGATTTCGGCTGCCGCGATCGCTGCGCCCAGCCAAAGGCTTTGCCGGCTTCGTCAAAGCATGCCATCAGCGATCGCGACGTATAGGGCTTGCCGCCGATCGGCTCGGTCGTGGTGTCATTGATGCGGCGAAGCTCGACGGGATCCATGTTGAGCTTCACGGCGAGCTCGTCCATCGCGCTTTCCAGCGCGAACAAATAAGGCACCTCCGGCGGCGAGCGCATGAAGCCGGGCGTGTTGCGGTCGGCGCGCACGATCGACACCAGACTGTCGACGTTCGGGCAGGCATAAAGCCGCGTCGTGGTCTTGGTGCCGCCGACACAATAGGCGTCCGGCCGCGAGGAGACCTCGGCGCCCTCATGTCTGAGCGCCACCAGCTTGCCGTCGCGCCTGGCGCCGAGCTTGATCTCGTGGCGCGTCTCGGCGCGGTGGGTCGTGATGGTGAAGCCCTGGTCGCGGGTCGGGACCAGCTTGATCGGCCGGTTCAGCCGCCTGGCGATGCCGGCGATGATGGCGGTGCGCGGCGTCATCGAGCCGCGCGAACCGAAGCCGCCGCCGACGTAAGGGTTGACCACGCGCACCTTGTCGGCATCGATACCGAGCTGCTCGGCGACGCCGTTCTTGAGGCCATGGACGTACTGGCTGGGCTCGTAGATGACGAGATCGTCACCGATCCAGGCACAGCTCGTCGAAAACAGCTCCATCGGATTGTGGTGCTGCGTCGGCGTATCGTAGGAGGCGGTGAGCTGTATCTCGGCCCCTTCGAACGCCTTGGCGAAATCGCCGACCTTCGGGTCTTCCTTGAACTGCGAATTTTGTCCCTTCGCCGCGGCCGTCGTCGTGCCCGGCGAGTCGAAGGTCGCGCTGGGCGTAGCGATCGTATAGCCGACCTTGACGCGGTTGGCCGCCTCGCGCGCGGCCTCGTAGCTTTCGGCGATAACGACCGCGATGATCTGTCCGTCATGGGCGATGTCGGGCGACTTCAGCGGCTGGATCGTGGTCCCGGCATAGCCGCCATTGCTGAACAGCTTCGACTCCTTCAGCTTCGGCGCGTTCTCGTGCGTGACGATGTCGATCACGCCGCGGACGGCCCTGGCGTCGTCGAGGTCGAAATTGTCGATGCGGCCCTTGGCAATCGCGCTGGTGACGAGGAACGCATAGGCCGGATTGGCCAGCGGCATGTCGGACCCGTAGGTCGCCCGCCCCGTGACCTTCGAGCGCGCGTCATAACGCGGCACGGGCTGGCCCATATTCGCCTTCGGCTCGGGAGCTGCAGCGGTCATGGTCAAATCTCCATCGTTACGGCCTGCTGGAGCGCGCGTGCCATCACGCGCTTGCCGAGCGCGATCTTGAAGCTGTTGTGCCGGCGGCCGCGAGCATCTGCAAAGGCGGCATCGGCAGCGCGCTGCGCGAGGCCGTCATCGAATTTCTGCCCCTTGAGCAGCGCCTCCGCCTCGCGGGCGCGCCAGGGGACCGTGGCGACGCCGCCGAGCGCGACCCGCGCGTCCCGGATCGTGCCATCCCGCACGTCGAGCGCGATCGCAGCGGACGACAAGGCGAATTCGTAGGACTGCCGGTCCCGCGCCTTGAGGTAGACCGAACGCGGCCAGCGGCCGGTCACGACAAAGACCGAGATCAACTCGCCCGGCTGAAGCGTGGTCTCGATATCAGGCGAATTGCCCGGCGCCTTGTGCAGCTCCGAGAAGGGCATGCTGCGGCTGCCGGACTTGCCGGTGATCTCGACCGTCGCATCCAGCGCGATCAGGGCCTGCGCGAAATCGCCGGGATAGGTCGCGATACACTGGTCGGAGACGCCGAGCACGGCGTGCATGCGGTTGACGCCGTCCATCGCCGCGCAACCCGAGCCCGGATTGCGCTTGTTGCAGTTCTCGTAGGAGACATCGCGAAAATAGCTGCAGCGCGTCCGCTGCATCACGTTGCCGCCGAGCGTTGCCATGTTGCGCAACTGGGCGCTGGCGGCGAGCTTCAGGGAATTGGCGATGACCGGATAATTGCGCTGGATCTCGTCATGCGCGGCGACGTCGGACATTTTTGCGAGTGCGCCGAGCCGCAAGTTCTCGCCGCCGGGCTCGATCGCCGACCAGCCTCCCGCGAGCGGGTTGATGTCGACGATCGCGGCAGGCCGCATCACGTCGAGCTTCATCAGATCGATCAGCGTGGTACCGCCAGCAAGCGGCTGGGCGGTAGCCTGGGTCAGCGGGTTGTTAGCCGCGGCATCTGCGCTCAGCGCCTGGACGGCCATGTCGGGGTCCGTCGCCCTCTGATACAGGAAGGATCGCATGCGCTTAGCCTTTCAATATCTCGGGCGCAGCCTGCTTCACGGCCGCGACGATGTTGGGATAGGCGGCACAGCGGCAGATATTCCCGCTCATATATTCGCGGATGTCGGCCTCGGAGCCCGCATGACCTTCCTTGACGCAGGCAATCGCCGACATGATCTGGCCGGGCGTGCAATAGCCGCATTGGAACGCATCGTTGTCGACGAAGGCCTGCTGCATCGGGTGCAGGCGATCATCGGTAGCGAGGCCTTCGATCGTCGTGATCTCCTGCCCTTCGGCTGCGAGCGCCAGCGTCAGGCACGACACCACGCGGCGGTCACCGATCAGCACCGTGCAGGCACCGCACTGGCCGTGATCGCAGCCTTTCTTGCTGCCGGTGAGGCCCATATGCTCGCGCAGCGCGTCGAGCACGGTCGTGCGCGCATCGATGCGCAGACGCCGATCCTTGCCGTTCACATGCAGCGTGACATCGACCGGCAGTGATGGATCCTGCGCAGCCGGTGCGCGCGGGTCCTGCGCGGCCGCGCGCGCCGTAATCGGAACAAGCGCGCTGCCGGCAGCACCGGCCATGAAGGCGCGTCGGTCGAAGCCGGATGATCTGGAACTCAAGTTGTCGGGCATGAACGGCCTCCGCCGCTTTCGGATCAAGCGGCGCACACCTGCGCCGCTCCGCCCTTAACTGGGAGCGATGAGCCCCGTTCCGAATGAGAAAGGGCGGCGCAACAGATACCGCGCCGCCCTCCGTCAACTTTTCCTGATCGTCTGCGAGGAACTGTCTCGCGAAGATCAATAACCCAGTGCGCAGCCGTCCTTGCGCGGATCGGAACCACCGGTGAGCGTGCCCTTGTCCCAATCGATCCAGATCGCCTGGGCGCCGCCGAGCGGGCCGACCACGCTGGTGGTCTTGTGGCCGAGCTTCTTCAGGCCCTCGACGATGTCGGCGGGAACGCTGTCCTCGAGCTGGTACTGGCCCTCGTAGTGCAGGCCGCGCGGCATGTCGATCGCCTCCTGCACGTCGCAGCCATAGTCGAGAATGTTGGTCAACAGATGAGTCTGGCCGGTCGGCTGGTACTGGCCGCCCATCACCGCGAACGACATCGCGGAACGGCCGCCCTTGGTCAGCAGGCCCGGCATGATCGTGTGCAGCGGACGCTTGCCGCCTTCGATGCAGTTGGGATGGCCCGGCTGGATGCGGAAACCGCCGGCGCGGTTCTGGAACAAGACGCCGGTCTTGTTGGAGACGATCGCCGAGCCGAAGGAATGCGCGACCGAGTTGATGAACGAGCAGACGTTCCGATCCTTGTCCACCACCGTGATGTAGATGGTCGAGGGATTCATCGGGGGCGCAACGTTCGGCAGGTCGAGCATGCCGTCCATGCGGATCTTGCTGATGTACTCGTCGGCAAAACCCTTCTCGAGCATCTCGGCGACGTTGATCTTCATGTGCTCGGGAGAAGCGACGTGCATCTCGCGGTTCATGTAGGCGATGCGCGCGGCTTCCGCCTCGAGATGGAAGCGCTCGACGCTCACGGGCGCGTACTTGGTCAGGTCGAAGCGCGACAGGATGTTGAGCATCAGCAGCGCCGTGACGCCCGGGCCGTTCGGCGGGCACTGCCAGACGTCGTAGCCCTTATACGCGGTGCCGATCGGCGTCGTCGTCTCGGTGGTGTGCGCGGCGAAATCATCGAGCGTGTGCAGGCCGCCGATGCCGCGCAGGGTCTCGACCATATCCTCCGCGATCGCGCCCTTGTAGAAGGCGTCGCGGCCGTCCTTGGCGATCGCGCGCAGCGTCTTGCCGAGCTCGGTCTGGCGGATAACGTCGCCGGCCACCGGCGGCTTGCCGCCCGGCAGCAGGTAGCGCACGGTGTTGGTGCCGGCCTTCAGCTTCTCGAACTGGTTCTTCCAGTCGAAGGCGATGCGCGGCGCGACGACATAGCCTTCCTCGGCCGCCTTGATCGCGGGCTGCAGCAGGCGGTCGAAGCCGAACTTGCCGTGATCGCGCAGCACGGTCGCGAAGGCGTCGATCACGCCGGGGATCGAGACCGCATGCGCCGAGGTCAGCGGCACGGAATTGATCTTGCGCTCGAGATACCAGTCGGCGTTCGCCGCCTTCGGGGCGCGGCCGGAGCCGTTATAGGCGATGATCTTGCCTTCGCCGCGCGGCTGGATCAGCGCAAAGCAGTCGCCGCCGATGCCGGTCGACTGCGGCTCGATCACGCTGAGCACGGCCGAGCCGGCGACCGCGGCGTCCACCGCCGTGCCGCCCTCGCGCAGCACCTCGATCGCGGCCAGCGAGGCCTGCGGATGCGAGGTCGCAACCATGGCGTTGGTGGCGTGGACCGTGGACCTGCCGGGGAAATGGAAGTTTCTCATCGAATTCTTGCTCTCGTTAGGCTTTCTTGGCCGTGGATGCGCGCGCCGCGCCGTCTCGGAAAAACCGGGTCTACATGGCACATTCCGGCCGGTCGGGGCAATGCTGGCATACCAGGGAAATGGCAGCCATCCGCTGGGCGTATAGACCCTTTGCAGGCGCTCGCGATGCGGGTTTTCCGGGCGCCGGCCGCCTGCTAAACGAGCGGCCATGACGTCCAGGAAAATGCCTTACAAGGTCTGCGCCTTCTATCAATTCGCCGCCCTGCCCGATTACCGCGAGCTGCGCGAGCCGCTGCGCGCGTTCTGCGCCGGCCTGGCGCTGAAGGGCAGCGTGCTGCTGGCCGAAGAGGGCATCAACGGCACCATCGCGGGCGCGCCGGAGGCGATCGACACCTTCGCCCACGAGCTCGCACACGGCGCCCTGTTCGGCGGCCGGCTGAACAATCTCGAATTGAAGTTCTCGACTGCGGCGACGATGCCGTTCGGCCGGCTCAAGGTGCGGCTGAAGAAGGAGATCGTCACGCTGGGCGATACGGCCGCCGATCCGACGCGCCAGGTCGGCACCTATGTCGATGCGAACGAATGGAACGCGCTGATCGCAGCTCCCGACACGCTTGTGCTCGATACCCGCAACGCCTTCGAGGTCGCGATGGGCACGTTCGATGGCGCGGTCGATCCTGACATCAGGAGCTTTGGCCAGTTCAAGGAGTTTGCCGCGCAGCAGCTCGATCCGGCCAAACACCGCAGGATCGCGATGTTCTGCACCGGCGGCATCCGCTGTGAGAAGGCGAGCGCGCACCTGCTCGCGCGCGGCTTTGCCGAGGTCTATCACCTCAGGGGCGGCATCCTGAAATATCTGGAAGTGGTGCCGGAGGCGCAGAGCCGCTGGCGCGGCGAATGTTTCGTGTTCGACGAGCGCATCGCGCTCGGCCACGGTTTGCGGGAACGAGACAAGGACGCGGGCACGTGACGAATGAGATCAAGACGCTGAGCGAGCGCATCGACACGCTGGAGATGCGCATCGCCTATCAGGACGACACCATCGAGACTCTGAACCAGACCATCACCGCGCAGTGGAAGCAGATCGACGCGCTGACGCGGAAGATCGCAGAACTCGGCGAGCGACTGCAGCAGGCCGAGGCCCATGCATCGGGACCTGCCAACGAGCGCCCGCCGCATTATTGAGCGATATTACTGGCCAACCGCCTTGGGCAGCAGGTTCGCGACCGGGACCGACATCATCAGGCGGTCACGGCCGCCTTCCTTGGCGGCGTAGAGCGCCTGATCGGCCGCCTCGACAAGGGTGCCGACGCCGGCAGTGCGCTCCAGTGCCGGCCGGCAGGCCGCACCGCCGAGCGAAGCGGTGACGTAGCCTGACGCATGATTGCTGGTGTGGACGAGGCCTGCCCCGCGAATCGCCTTCCGAATCCGCTCGCCGATCCGCGCGCAGCCCGCGGCATCGGTGTTCGGCAGCAGCATGGCGAATTCCTCGCCGCCGTAGCGCGCAGCGAGATCGCCGGGACGCTGCACCTCGGCGGCGATGACCTGAGCCACAACCCGCAGGCAGGCGTCGCCCGCGGGATGGCCGTACTCGTCGTTGTAAGCCTTGAAGCGATCGACGTCGATCATCAGCAAAGCAAGGCTGGAGCGGTCGCGATAGGCGCGCGCCCACTCCTCGTTCAGGCGCTCGTCGAAGCGACGGCGGTTGGCAAGCCCGGTGAGACCGTCCTCGATCGCAAGCGTCTCGAGCTTGGTTTCGAGCTTCTTCTGCTCGGTGATGTCGCGCGAGATCGCGACCACGCCATCGACGCGGCCGTTGTCCTTGCGCGTCACCCGCATCGTCGATTCGAGCCAGACCTCGCCTTTCTGCCTGTGCGAGTTGCGGTAGGTGACGCGCGCCTCCTCCTTCTCGCCGCGCTTCATGGCGTCGACGAGGGCCTGGACCTGCGGCAGGTCTTCGGCATGAATGCCGGTGAGCGCGGGCGTTCCGATCAGTTGATTGGCCCGCCAGCCGACAACGCGAACCGACGACGGCGAGACATAGCGCAGCCGCTCGTCGAGCCCGATCCGGGTCACCATGTCGCTGGAGCCTTCGGCGAGCAGGCGGAAATGCGCTTCCTTCTCGACCAGGGCGGCCGCCATGCGCTGCCCGCGCTGCAACTGCCGCACCATCACCGCGCCGATGATCGCGATCAGCATGACCAGCGCAAGGACGTAGAGCATGCGGGAGATCGCGGCGGCGCGCCAGGGCGCCAGCAATTCGTCCCTGTCGACGGTGGCGAGCATCACCAGCGGATAACGCGTGCTGCGCTTGAAGAAGCTGACGCGCTCGGCGCCATCAAGCGGTGACTTGAAATGATAGGCGCCGCTCGGCCGTTGCAGGCTCGGATCGCGAAACAGCGGGGCGTCGGCAACGCTGCGGCCGACGAACTTGTCGTTGCTGGGATTGCGCGCGACGATCAGGCCGTCGCCATGTGTCAGCGCCACGGAGCTGTTGCGGCCGATCTCGAACTGCTCGTAGAAATGCGCGAGATATCGGGAGCTGATGGTCGCGAGCACCACCCCGCCGAAGCTGCCGTCCAGCTTGTTGAAGCGGCGCGACAGGGTGACGACCCATTCGCCGTCGATCAGGCTCTTCACGGGGCGTCCGAAATGAGGCTCGCGCTTCGGCGAGAGCTGGTGCTGGCGGAAGAACGCGTCGTCGCTGAAGGTCGAGCCGATCGTGCCGGGCGCGGTCAGCGAGTTGCCATGGTCGTCGATGATGGCAAGGCTGTGCACGCGCTCCATCGCCTTCTTGCGTGCCTCCAGGAGGTTCTTGAGCTTGGCGATCGTGGCGGGTTCGGTGCCGTCCATCTCCAGCCGGCTGACGACGCCGACGACGCCGGAATCGAGCAGATCGAGGCTGTCCTCGGCATGCTGGGTCAGCGAACGCGCAACGTTCGCCATCTCGGTTTCGGCGCCCCTGAGCACCGCATCGCGCGCGGCCCATTCGCGCCAGGCGCTGACGCCGAGGATGGTCGCGCAGGTCAGCACGACGAACGCCGCCGCGCGCAGCGGCAGGCGGCTCCATCCGGCTCTTTGGGTAGCAGCGCTCATGCGGCAGAATTTCTCCGATCGTTTCGGAAACTCTGCTGCTTCTCTTAGTGAACTCTGAAATCACTACCGGAATACGCGGCGATCTCCCCGCTTTCCAGTAGTCTTACGGACGCTGGGATCAACGCATCGCTAACAAGACCTTAGCAGGCCTATCGGAATCCGGCGGCCCACGCCGCTAGCTGAAGATCGCCTTAACCTTGTCCCAGAGCGAGGGGCTATCCGCCTCCGCATCGGCCTTCGACGGCGTCGGCTGGGCCGCGCTGACGGGATCGGACGCGGGGAAGGTGTCTTCCAGACCCGTATCGAGCTTGCCGTGATGATCGGCGGCAAGCGCCTCACGCAGATCGTCGGCGTGCTTGTCGTGCGGGGCGGGATTGAATCTCTCAGCCATGATCTCCTCCTTTGGCTGGTCAACGCGACCCGATTGCGCTGGTTCCCCTGTTCCGCTGAGCGCCGGGGCGGTGTATCAGGAGCCATAACCTCGTTCAGGACCATTCGTGCCCCAGCCTGCAAAAAAGCCCTTCATCGACGTGCTCTCCGGCCAGCGCCAGCCCGTCCCGCCCATGTGGATGATGCGACAGGCCGGCCGCTATTTGCCGGAATATCGCGAGGTGCGCGCCAAGGCCGGCGGCTTCCTCGACCTCTGCTTCAACCCGGAGCTCGCCGCCGAAGTCACGCTGCAGCCGATCCGCAGGTTCGGCTTCGACGCGGCGATCATCTTCTCCGACATTCTCGTGATCCCCTACGCGCTCGGCCGCTCGGTGCGCTTCGAGGCCGGCGAAGGCCCGCGGCTCGAGCCGCTCGACGATCCGGCGAAGGTTGCAACGCTGGCGACGCACGCCGATCTCGGCAAGCTTCAACCGGTGTTCGACGCACTGAAGATCGTGCGCGGCGCGCTCGATTCCCGAACCGCGCTGATCGGGTTCTGCGGTGCGCCGTGGACGGTGGCGACCTACATGGTCGCGGGCCACGGCACGCCCGACCAGGCGCCCGCGCGGATGATGGCCTACCGGCATCCGGAGGCGTTCTCGAAGATCGTCGACGTGCTGGTCGACAGCTCGATCGAGTATCTGCTGGCGCAGCTCACCGCCGGCGCCGATGCCCTGCAGATCTTCGACACCTGGGCCGGCGTGCTGCCGCCGACCGAGTTCGTGCGATGGTCGGTCGAGCCGACGCGGCGCATCGTCGAGGGCGTGCGCGCGAAGGTGCCGGATGCGAAGATCATCGGCTTCCCCCGCGGCGCGGCTGCGCAATTGCCTGGTTACGTCGAGGCGACCGGCGTCAACGGCGTCAGCATCGACTGGACCGCGGAGCCATCCTTCATCCGCGAGCGCGTGCAGAGCAAGGTCGCCGTGCAGGGCAATCTCGATCCCTTGGTGCTGATCACGGGCGGCGCCGCGCTCGACCGCGCGGTCGACAACGTGCTGGCGAATTTCGCCGAGGGGCGGTTCATCTTCAATCTCGGCCACGGCATCCAGCCGGAGACGCCGATCGCCCATGTCGAGCAGATGATCAAGCGGGTACGGGGCTAGCGGTCGGCATCTCGGTTTGCGGCCATCCTTCGAGACGCGCGCAAGGGCGCGCTCCTCAGGATGAGGCTGGTGTTCGCGGCCCCCCAACTCCTCATGGTGGCGGCGCGTCTCGAACCATGAGCTGAGGGAAAAGAAAGCCCGCAAACAAAACCGCGAAAACAACCCCATGCACAGTAGAGAGACCACGCCCAGTCAATGACTTAGCGTGCGCTGAAATGGGATGGGCCGTCATCGCACCAGATCGCGCCGAGGTTTGACCCGTCGGGCAAAACAGGGGCATAATGCCATCATCGCCCCCTTGAGAAATTTGGTGCGAGTCTAGCGCGGCCGGCTGCGCTCGATGATCTCCGCCGCGCCCTTGCCCAGCAGATCGAGACCCACCGCACGGCCGAGCTCGCGCGGGCGGTTGGCCGGCCCGCTGCGCGAGGCTTCGATGATGGTGTTGCCGGAGAGGTCGAGCACGGATGCGGCGAGCGACATCTGATCGCCGGCGATGGTCGAGAAGCCCGCCACCGGCGAATTGCAGTGACCGTTGAGCACCCACAGCACCTCGCGCTCGGCATCGGCAGAGGCATGCGCGGCGGGATCGTCGATCGATGACAGGATTTTTCGCGTCTGCCAGTCCTGCGCGGCGCATTCGACCGCAACGATGCCCTGTCCTGCTGCAGGCAGCATCTCCGCCGCAGTGAATTCGTAGGCGATGCGATCAGCAAGTCCAACGCGGTCGAGGCCGGACCGCGCCATGATCAGCGCATCGGCCGGGCCCACGGCACCGCCATCCGGCAGGCGCTGCTTCTCGCCGTTATCAAGCTTGCGCACGCGGGTGTCGGCAGCTCCCCGGAAGTGGATCACTTCCACATCCGGAAACAACCGCCGCGCATAGGCAGCCCGGCGCACCGCATTGGTGCCGATTTTGAAACCCTTGCCGCGGGACTGGCGTAGCGCCTCCAGCGTCACGCCGTCGCGCAGCACCAGTGCGTCGCCAGGCGGATCGCGCGACAGGGTGGCGCCGATGACGAGGCCCGGCGTGTCCTCGTTGCCCGGCATGTCCTTGAGCGAATGCATCGCCGCCTGCAATTCGCCCGACAGCACGGCAGCGCGGATCTGCGCGACGAAGGCACCGCCCTTGCCGCCATGCGGCAAGAGCTTGCTGGTCTGGTCGAGATCGCCCGTGGTGTCGAACTTGACGATCTCGACATCGAGACCGGGCACGGCGGCAGTCAGGCGGCGCGCGATCTCTTCCGTCTGTGCCAGCGCCATCGCGCTTTTGCGTGTGCCGATCTTGAATCGCGTAGCCAAGTCCGAACCCTCTCAAGCAGCGAAATTACCGCGCATCCTCCAATATCATGTCGGAGGCCTTTTCGGCGATCATGATGATCGGCGCGTTGGTGTTCCCCGAGACGAGGTCCGGCATGACCGAGCCGTCGACGACGCGGAGGCCTTCGAGACCCCTCACCTTCAGCCGCTGGTCCACCACCGCGAGCGCGTCGTTGCCCATACGACAGGTCGAGGTCGGATGGTAGATGGTGCTGCCGCGCTCGCGACAATAATCCAGGATCTCTCCATCCGTGGATACCTTCGCCCCGGGATCGTACTCGCTGACCACGAACGGCTTCATCGCCGGTGCGTTCAGTATCTTGCGCAGGATCTTGATGCCTTCGACGTTGGTGGTGCGGTCGGTCTCGGTCGACATGTAGTTGATGCGGATCTCCGGCGGCACGGTCGGGTCGGCGCTCTTGATGCGCAGGGAGCCGCGGCTCTCGGGACGGAGCTGGCAGATCGAGGCAGTGAAGCCGGAGAAATCGTGCAGCTTCTCACCCATCTTGTCGGTCGAGAACGGCAGGAAGTGGACCTGGATGTCGGGCGAGGCGAGCCGCGGACTGGTCTTGAAGAACGCGCCGGCCGTGCCGGCGGCGATCGTTAGCCAACCCTTGCGGAACAGCGCATAGCGCGCGCCCGCCATGGTGCGGCGGAGCGGATGATTGACGGTGTCGTTCAAGGTGATCTTCTGCGAGCAGCGCATCACGATGCGGACCTGCATGTGGTCCTGGAGATCGTGGCCGACGCCGGCCGCGTCCAGCACCACGTCGATGCCGTGCTTGCGCAGGAGATCGCCGGGGCCGACGCCGGAGAGCTGGAGCAGCTGCGGCGAGTTGTAGGCGCCGCTCGACAGCACGACCTCCTTCCGCGCGCGAGCGCGGCGGACCGAAGTGCCTTGGCGATATTCGACCCCGACGGCGCGACGTCCTTCGAACAGCACGCGCTGACCGAGCGCCTCAGTCTCGATCTTGAGATTGCCGCGCGTCCTCGCGGGGCCGAGATAGGCAACCGACGTCGAGGCGCGGCGGCCGTTGCGCGTCGTGGTCTGGAACAGGCCGACGCCTTCCTGCGTCGCGCCGTTGAAATCGGGATTGTAGGGCAGACCGGTCTCGACCGCGGCGTCGATGAAAGCCTTCGACAGCGGATCGGTCACGATCATGTTGGAGACCGGCAGCGGCCCGTCCGTGCCGTGATATTGATCCGCACCGCGCGACTGGTTCTCGGCCTTCTTGAAGTAAGGCAACACATCGTCATAGCCCCAGCCGGTGTTGCCGAGCTGACGCCAGCGATCGTAGTCCTCGTGCTGGCCGCGGACATAGAGCAGGCCGTTGATCGAGCTCGACCCACCCAGTGTCTTGCCCCGCGGCTGGAACACCTGGCGGCCCTTCAGCTCGGGCTCCGGCTCGGTCTGGTACATCCAGTTGACGGACTTCTCCTTGAACAGCTTGCCGTAGCCGAGCGGCACGTGGATCCAGATGTTCGAATCCTTCGGGCCCGCCTCGAGCAGGAGCACGCTGTGCTTGCCGCTCGCCGATAGCCTATTCGCGAGCACACAGCCGGCGGAGCCGGCGCCGACGATGATGTAGTCGAATTCGGGATCTGACGGCGTGAGGGAGGAATTTGCATTCATGCGCTACTGTTCTTCTTGTTGGTGTGGCGTTTCCGTTGCGTCACTAGCACAATCATGCCTTGGCACGCAGCGCCTCGACCAGCGACTTGAACGCACGGGCATATTCCGCGCCCGCCCTTGCGATATCGGCGCGGCCGGCGCAGGCGACCGCGGCCTCCGTGACCGCGCCGAGCAGCAGACGCGCCAGCGGCTCGACCGGCTGCCGCGCGATCAGGCCGGCCTCCATCGCCGCGGAAAGCGCACGCGGCATCTTGCCGCCAAAATGCTGCGCATCGATCTCGCGCCAGCGCTCCCAGCCGAGCACGGCGGGACCGTCGCGCAGGATGATCTGGCCGGTCGGCCCCTTCGCGGTCGCGGCAAAGTAATGCTGGGTGCCGGCGACCATTGCGGCGAGCACGTCCTTCTCGGCCCGCGCGGTGCGATCGATCTCGGCGACGAGGTCGCGCGAGACAGCGTCGAACACGGCTTCAAACACCGCCTCCTTGGTCTTGAAGTGATGATAGACCGCACCCTTGGCGACGGAGGCACCTTCCGCAATCTCGTCCATGGTGGTGGCGGCAAAGCCCTGCGTCCCGAACAGCCGGCGCGCCGCCGTCAGGATCGCCTCCGATGTCGCCGCCCGCCGCTCCGCCTGTTTCGCCATGGCTCTCGTCTAGTCGAATTCGCGACAGGCGGCCAGTTGACTTTTCGACCACCGGTCGGTATTTACCGACTATCAGTCGGTTTTAATTGTGAGGTCGCCATGCCCACCCGTGACATCGTCGAAGCCTTTGCGAAGCGGCTGGAGGATGGCGACTTCGTCGGCGCTATCCTCGACTACTACACCCCGGACGCGGCGACCTATGAGAACCTCGCCGCGCCCGTGGTCGGGCGCGACAAGCTCGCGGACAAGGAACGGGGCGTGCTGGCGGCGTTCAAGGAGGTCACTGCCGTGCGCCTCGGCCCGAGCCTGATCGATGGCGACATTGTCGCCAGCCGCTGGAAATTCTCCTTCACCAACGCCGAGGGCGTGACGCGGACGCTGGAGGAGATCGCGTGGCAGACCTGGCGAGGCAATGAGATCATCGAGGAGCGCTTCTTCTACGATCCGAAGCAACTCGGTCGCTGAGCAGGATTGCCCCTATCGGTACAGCACGACCACGGCCATGCCGACGAGAGGCGCAACAAACTGAATGGTCTGCCATGCAGAGCCGTCGATGGACCACCGTCCATAGACGATCGTGCCGCCGGGATGCGATGACGATCCGGCCCGATCCCGGAAGGCTTTCCATCGCGCCTCGGCGGGCCCGAGAAAATCATCGGGCTTGACTGTCATGTCGGCGCTATTGAGCACGACCTGCATCATCTCGCCTTTCGGCTGGAACATGGCTTCGGACCCGGGTGGCGCAAGGAAGCTCCGCTTCGGCGCGATGTGCTGCTCATAGAAATCCTGACCGACCGTAACGGCAGCAGAATACGGACTGACAAACGGAACCCCCGAGATGCCGGGGACCTCGAGGTGGCCCACCCCGCGCACCTCCTGCCAGGGAATGACGAGACCCCTAAGCCAGGGCCTGTGAAAGCGGATGCCCGCGGCAGACATGGAGACGACCGCCCGATCCGCATGGAAGTGCCGATAGGACGAAAACGCGATCCATCCCGATCCCAAGTAAAGCAGCATCCAGCCGAAAACATTCAGCGATGGGTTCACGAGATGGCTCCAATAGAGACTGCGCATCGCGCCGACATAGCTGGAGCCGCCGGTCGACCCGCCGACCATCAGGCTGATGCCACCGATGAGGGCGGAGAAGACGATCAGGACAAGGGCTCCGATCAACAATTCCGGAAGCAGTGGCAGGCCGGACCGTCCGATCAGGGTCGTCAGTGCATAGCCTGCGAACGCCAGACCCAGGAGAGCCAAATAGACGGCGGCCAAAACCGCTCCATTCTGGCCCCGGCTCTCGGCGTGAAGCGCGATCGCAAGGCCGGCGACGCAAGCCCACATGGCCCAGGGAACCCGGTCCATCCGCCATTTGTCCATCGTGTATTCGACCGTTGCCGACACATCGGCTGAAGGCTCGCTCATGGACAGGCCCTCGGGATTTCGAATGAATCCAGTGCCGACGCGGGGCACGGTGGCCTGGCCGGTCCGCCAAACGTATCACGCGATCGGGCGGCATCTCGATCCGGCCAGGGTGCGGCAAAAAGCCGATCGGAGTCTTCCGGAACCCGAAGCCGCGCATGCGTTGATGCGAAGAGGCAGAGAGCTTCCTTGCCGCCACCGAACAGGCCATGTGCCACAGGCGCGACGGATAGCACCGCATTTGTATCGATTTGTTATCGATACTGCGTAACGAACACGCAGAAGTGGTCACGACCACCCCCGCCAGCATGGATAATTCATAGTTCGTCAAAGGTTTGCGGAGAATTCTCCGGATCGAGCCGGATAAACGGCCCTGCTGCTAGGCTCTGGAATGCGGACTCAACTGACCAGCTATTTCGCGCGGCTGTTCGCCGGCGATCTGTCGGCGTTCGGCGGTCCTGCAACGGACGAAGCCGTGGCCGGCCACATCCGCGCCGAACAGATGTCGCTGGTGCTCGGCTATTCGGTCGGCATCATGCTCGCCAATGCCTGCAACGCCGTCGTGCTGGCCATCGCGCTGTGGGCCTCGCCCGACCGGACGTTCGCCCTGATCTGGGCGGTCACGGTCGCCGCAGCGGCGATCGCATTCGGCCTGCAATCCCGCGCCGCGCGCCGCATCACCAAGCCGCACTTCGTCTCGCAGCGCGCCATGCATCGGCTGGTGCGCAACGCCTTTCTGCTCGGGGCGGCCTGGGGCATCGTCCCGGTCGCCTTCTTCGCCAATGCCTCGACCGGCGGCCAGCTCGTCATCACCTGCCTGTGCTCGGGAATGCTGGCCGGCGGCGCGCTCGCCTTCGCCACGGTCCCGATCGCGGCCATCGCCTTCACAGCCCCGATCTTCGTCGGCATCGCCATCTGCCTCGGCAGGAACGGCGACCTCGCCTTCCTGCTGATCGCCTTCCTCGTCGTGGTCTATGGCAGCGTGCTGCTGCGCGGCGTGTTCGTCAATTCGTTCTCGTTCGCGCGACGCGTGATGCGGCAGATCGAGGCGGAACGCACGGTCCGGCAGGATCCGCTGACGCAGCTACCCAACCGCTTCGCCTTCAACGAGACGCTCGATGCCGCGCTCAAGCGCCTCGCGCTCTCGGGCGAGGAGTTCGCGGTGCTGCTGCTCGATCTCGATCGCTTCAAGGAGGTCAACGACAAGTTCGGACATCCCGCCGGCGACGAATTCCTGGTGCAGGTCGCGGGCCGCCTGCAGCGCTGCACCCGCGCGGCCGAGCACGTCGCGCGCATCGGCGGCGACGAGTTCGCGCTGGTGATGGCCAATCTGGCGCGGCCCGAGGACGCGCTCGAGATCGCCGAGCGCTTCGTTGTGGCCTTCGACGAACCGTTCCAGATCGAGGGCCGCCAGATCGTCGGCGCGACCAGCGTCGGCATCGTGCTGGCACCGCGCGACGGCAACATGGCGCTCGACATCATGAAGAACGCGGACGCCGCGCTCTATCGCGCCAAGAAGGAGGGACCGGGCACCGTCTGCTTCTTCGAGCAAGCCGACGACAGGCTGTCCCGCGACCGCAAGGCGCTGCAAGCGGACCTCGAGGGCGCCATCGCGCGGGACGAGCTGTTCCTCGTCTTCCAGCCGTTCCTCGACCTCGACGAGAACCGCATCACCGGCTTCGAGGCGCTGCTGCGCTGGCAGCATCCCTCGCGGGGCCTCGTGCCGCCGAGCGAGTTCATCGGAATCGCCGAAGAGACCGGGCTGATCCACGAGATCGGCGAATGGGTGATCCGGCGCGCCTGCGCGACGCTGGCGGACTGGCCCGAAGACATCAGGGTCGCCGTGAATTTCTCCGCGTCGCAGTTCCACAGCACGGCCATCCTCCAGACCATCGTGCAGGCTCTGGCCGATGCGAAGGTCTCTCCCTGCCGGTTCGAAATCGAGATCACGGAATCGATGCTGCTGTCGAAATACGGCTCGGCTGCGTCGATCCTGAACGCGCTGCTGCAACTCGGCGTCACCGTGGCGCTCGACGATTTCGGCACCGGCTTCTCATCGCTGACTTACCTGCGCAAGCTGCCGTTCAGCCGTATCAAGATCGACCAGTCCTTCATCCGCGACATGCTGGTGCAGCCGGACTGCGCCGCGATCGTGAAGTCCGTGATCTCGCTGGCGCGCGACCTCAACATCGGCGTGGTGGCGGAGGGCGTCGAGACCGCCGACCAGCTCGAATATCTGCGTCAGATCAGTTGCGACGAGGTGCAGGGCTATCTCATCAGCCGGCCGGTGGCGGCAGATGGCGTGCGGGCGCTGCTCGACACGAAGAAGCTTCGGGCGATCTACGCCGCGTAGGTGCGCCTGTTCATAAACGTCAGCCTCCGAGCGTAAGGCCGGCGTCGCCCCGCCTGCTCGTCATCGACACGCGCCCATCCCCGACCAAAGCCGAATAGCCAGTGCAAGGCCTACCCGCCTAGATTGAAGCCGTGAAGTCAGGTTGTCGGCGGGCAAACAGGGGATACCGCGTGATGAGCAGCTTCCTTTGGCGCTTGTGGCAACGGCACAAGAAAAACTCGCGGGATAACGCGGAGCCAGCTTCGGACGGGGCGAAATCTTCTTCCGAACAATTCGAAGGCAGGGATCGGCGACACCTGCTGCAAGCACTGTCCGTCCTCGCGACCGGCAGTGCGCTGACCGGAATATCACACCCGGCCGAAGCCAGAGATTCGAGTGATCTGCCGCCGCCAAGACGTGCGCTGACCGGCCGCGACGAGGCCGGCAAGTCGGTCCTGGCGTCTTTCGACGCGACGCCGAAGGTTGTCGAGATCGATGCAAATCCCGGACTGACTTTCTATGAACTGTATATGACCGAGGGCGTGCCGGAGCTCACCGGCCGCGAGCCAGATCCGATGCTGAAGGGAACGAAGGCTTTTCCGGGCCCCGGGGGCACGATGTTTCGTCTCATCTCCTATCCGCCGAAGCGCCCCGAAGGCTGGAAACCGCCGCCTGGCGTCACTTTCGAGAGCGGGCTCAGGGAAATGTCCGAGAAGATCCCCGGCATGGGAGACCATTTCGAGCGCGGCGCGCCGGGGATGCACACGTCGGACACCATCGACTACGGTGTCGTGGTTCGCGGCGAGATGACGCTGGAGCTGGACGACGGGCAGAAAGTCCATTTGCGTCAAGGCGACTGCATCGTACAGAACGGAACGCGCCATCGCTGGCGCAATCCGTTGCCCGAACCCTGCCTCATGGCGTTTATCTCGGTCGGCGGGAAGCGCGCCTGACACAGGAGCGTCGGGAGACCGCGGTGCCTGGGCTCGACTTCCAGGCAAAGCGGACGCGACGAATTGATCGTGACACGTTCCGACTAAACTTGGTCAGATCGCGTCGGCCCGCAGCAGCGTGTCCACCGTGATCGTGCCCCGCGCGCGGGAGACGCAGGCGCAGATCTTCTCATTGCTTTGCTTCTGATGGTCGCTGAAGAACACGTCGCGATGGTCGATCTCGCCGTCGACCGCGACCACGTCGATGGCGCAGAGGCCGCATTCGCCGCGCTTGCAGTCGTACATCACCTCGTGGCCGCTGGCGTTGAGCACGTCCAGCATCGAGCGCTCGCGCGGGATTTCGAGCTCGACGCCGGACCCCTTCAGGCGCACGCGAAACGTTTCGGTCGGCAGCGTGCCGCTGGAGCCGAAGGTCTCGTAGCGGAGATCGGGGAGCGGATGGCCGGCGCCGATCCAGGCATGGCGCGCGGCATCCAGCATCCGCATCGGGCCGCAGAACAGCGCCAGCGCGCCTTGCGGCAGTGAAGCAAACAGCGCGTCGAGATCGAGCCGCTTGCCCTCGTCGCTGGCATGCACGACGAGGCGGTCACCGAGCATCGCGGCGAGATCGTCGAGATAGGCGGCTTCACGGCGCGAACGCACGGCATAATGCAGCGTGACGTTTACCCCACGCCGCGCCAGCGCCTGCGCGGCACCGAGGATCGGGGTGATGCCGATGCCGCCGGCGATCAGGCAATAGTTTTCGCGAGCCCAATCGACCGCAAGCAGCGAGGCGGGTTGGGTGATGTCGAGCCGCGCGCCCGGCTGCAACGACCACATGTAGCGCGAGCCGCCGCGGGAATCATCAGCGCGGCGCACCGCAATGCGAAGGCCCTGAGAAGAAGCCTCGCCGACCAGCGAATAGGACCGCGTCTCCGGCAGGCCGTCGATGGTCACGCTGATATTGATGTGGCTGCCGACCGGATAGGCCGCACCGTCGAACTGATTGGGGCGGATCAGGAATTCGCGGATGCCGGGCGCGAGATCGCGCGTCGAGACCAGCGTTGCCGGGGTCCAGGTTTCGATGAAGCGCATGGTGCTTGCCTCAATCGGTTGCGGTCTTGATCAGCGCGAGCGCCGGCAGGAGGTCGAGATGGGTCCGGTTGCGCAGCGCGAGCCGTAAGTTGCGCACCGCAAGCCGCGCGTGCTCGCGCATGATGGCTTCGGCGCGCGCGCCTTCGCGGTTCTCGATGCCGTCGATCACGACGCGGTGGTGTTCCTGGCCGATGATCAGGATCTGCTGCGCCTCGGGGAGCGCCGACTGCGCCATCACGAAGCCGCTCGGGGATGCGAATGGCAGCGCCGAGGCGCGGTCGATCTGCCGGATCAGCGGCGGGCTGCGCGACAGTTCCGTGAGCTGGGCGTGGAAGCGTGCATTAAGCGTGACATAGGACGAGAAGGCCTCGATCGAGATCGGCACCTGGCGCAGCAGCTCGTCGATTGCGCCGAGGCATTCCTTGAGCGGCTCGAGCTCGCGCGCGGAGACGCCGCGTTCGGCGGCAAAGCGCGCAGCCAGCCCCTCCAGCGTGCCGCGCACCTCGATCGAATCGGAGATATCGCGCTCGGAAAACGCCTTCACCATGAAGCCGCCGGAGGGGATCCCCTCCAGGAGGCCTTCCTCCTCGAGCCGCACCAGCGCCATGCGCACCGGCGTGCGTGAGGCGCCTGTGGTCTCCACCGCCTGCAGCTCGGAGATGCGCTCGCCGGGACGTAAAGACCCCGACAGGATCTGGTCGCGCAGCGCGAGCTGCGCCTTCACGGTCTGCGACACGGAACGATCGACCTCACGTTCGGCCATGACCCGCTACTCCGCGGCCTGGAGATGTTGCGGCGGCGGATTTTCCCTCGCCACCATCCTGTCGATCAGCTTGCGCGACCACATCGCGCCGGCATCGATGTTGAGGTTGTAGAAGACGCGATCGGGATTCTCGTCCATGGCGCGCTGCTGCGCTTCCAGGATCAGCTCGTCCTCGCGGAAGATGCCGGAGACGCCCTCGCGGATCTCGGTGGTGATGCGCTGCTCGCCGAGCTGGTAGTTGCGCGCGAAGGCCCAGAAGTAATGGCAGGTCTTCTCGGTCTCCGGCGTGATGGTGTTGAGCACGAAGCCGTTGACGCCCTGCGAGCGATCGCCTTCGGGCGCGCCGGTACCGGTCGGCGCCACGCCGACGTCGATGGCGATGGTGCACGGTGCCTCGAAGCGGATGATCTGCCAGCGGTCGACGAGGCCGGGCTTGCCGAGCTGCTTGGCCCAGAACGGCGGCGGCTCGATGCCGCGCATCCAGCGCGTCACCGTCACCGTCTTCTCGCCATGGGTGACGTCGAACGGCGCTTCGGCCACCGCGTCGTTGCCGATGGAGGAGCCGTGCACAAAGGTCTCGTGGGTGAGGTCCATGAGATTGTCGAGCACGAGGCGGTAGTCGCAATTGACGCGGATGGTCTTGCCGTCGCCGGCCCAGGCCGGATCGTCGTTCCAGTGCATGTCGGGCACGAGCGCGGGATCGGCGAGCGCGGGATCGCCCATCCAGAGCCAGATGTAGCGGTGGCGCTCGACCACGGGATAGGCGCGCACGCAGGCGGACGGATTGATGGTCTCCTGCGAAGGCATGAAGGTGCAGCGGCCCTGCGCATTGTATTTCAGGCCGTGATAGCCGCAGACGACGGTGTCGCCCTCGAGCCGGCCCTTGGACAGCGGCACCAGGCGGTGCCAGCAGGCATCCTCCAGCGCGGCCACCGAGCCGTCGGCCTTCCGGTACATCACGATGTGCTTGCCGCAGATCGTCCGCGGCAGCAGCGCCGGCTTCACCTCGGCGTCCCAGGCCGCGGCGTACCAGGCGTTCATGGGGAAGGGTTTTGTCATCGGTCTCACTCCCACGGCTTATGTATGCGTTATGTATACAATATCGAAGGAATAGAAATGTTCAAGCGTGAAATGTGCTTACTAAAATACCTTTATGATCGATACTGTATACATGCCAGACAATTGGTTGTTTTCCGCGAAGGCGGGGATGACCGCATGCGTCTTACCCTCCCCTGGAGGGGGAGGGTCGCTTCGGATGGAGCAAAGCAGAATGCGGAGCGGGGTGATCTCTCCACACGGGCACTGCCCGAGAGGAGAGATCACCCCACCCCGCTCGCGCTGCGCGCGATCGACCCTCCCCCTCCAGGGGAGGGTAAGAGAGCGCCGGCCTCTTAGAACGCGTTACGTCCCGAACACCTTTGCCAGTCCCGCCTGCGCCTCGTCCTGAATCCGCTTCAGGTGCTCGGTGCTGCGGAAGCTTTCGGCGTAGATCTTGTAGACGTCCTCCGTCCCCGACGGCCGCGCGGCGAACCAGCCGAAATCGGTCTCGACCTTGATGCCGCCGAACGGCTGGCCGTTGCCGGGCGCCTTGCTCAGCGTCGAGCGAACCGGATCGCCGGCGAGATCCTTCAGACCGAGTTGCTCGGGCGTGACGGATTTGAGGATGTTCTTCTGCGGTGTCGTGGCGGCGACGTCGATGCGCGCGTAATGCGGCACGCCGAGCTCGGCGGTGAGGTCATTGAAGAGCTCGCTGGGATCGCGGCCGGTCTTCGCCATGATCTCTGCGGCGAGCAGGCCGAGAATGACGCCGTCCTTGTCGGTGGTCCACACCGTGCCGTCGCGCCTGAGGAACGAGGCCCCTGCACTCTCCTCGCCGCCGAAGCCGAAGCCGCCGCTGACGAGCCCGTCGACGAACCATTTGAAGCCGACCGGCGTCTCGACCAGCTTGCGGCCGAGCTTCTTGGCGACGCGGTCGATGATCGAGCTCGACACCACGGTCTTGCCGATCGCGGCATCCTTGCCCCAGTCCGGGCGGTGCGCGAACAGATAGGAGATCGCGGTCGCCAGATAATGGTTCGGATTCATCAGGCCGCCGGTGCGCGTGACGATGCCGTGGCGGTCGGCGTCGGTGTCGTTGGCGAAGGCGACGTCGAAGCGGTCGCGCATGCCGATCAGGCTCGCCATCGCGTAAGGCGAGGAGCAGTCCATGCGGATCTTGCCGTCCCAGTCCACCGTCATGAAACGGAAGGTCGGGTCGATCGCCTCGTTCACGACGGTGGCCTTGAGGCCATAGCGCTCGATGATCGGATGCCAGTAATGCACGGCGGCGCCGCCGAGCGGATCGATGCCGATCTTGATGCCGGCGGATTTGACGAGATCGAGATCGACGACACTGCCGAGATCGGCGACGTAGGGCGTGATAAAGTCGAAAGGATGCACGTTCGCGGCCTTGCGCGCCTTCGCATAGTCCATTCGCTTCACGCCCCTGAGGCCGTCGGCGAGGTAGGCATTGGCGCGCTTCTCGACCACGCCGGTCACGTCGGTATCGGCGGGGCCGCCATGCGGCGGATTGTACTTGTAGCCGCCGTCCTCGGGCGGATTGTGCGAAGGCGTGACGACGACGCCATCAGCCAGACCAGACGTGCGGCCCTTGTTGTAGGTCAGGATCGCGTGCGAGATGACCGGCGTCGGCGTGTAGCCGCCGTCCTTGTCGATCATGATGTCGACGCCGTTGGCGGCGAACACCTCGACCGCGCTCACCAGCGCCGGCTCGGCCAGCGCATGGGTATCGATGCCGATGAAGAGCGGGCCGGTCAGCCCCTTCTCCTTCCGGTAGTCACAAATCGCCTGCGTCGTCGCGAGGATATGGCCCTCGTTGAACGTGTTCTTGAACGAGGTGCCGCGATGGCCGGAGGTGCCGAACGCCACCCGCTGCGCGGGGTCCGCAACATCGGGCTTGCCCGCAAAATAGGCCGTCACCAGCCGCGGAATGTTGGTGAGCGCGTCCGGCGAGACCTGCTTGCCCGCCGCGGGATGAACATCAGCCACTGAATGATCCTCGTCTTGTCGTGAGTAAGGGCCACCATAGCATCGGCGGGGCCGGCGCCAAATGCACAACACGCGCGAGGGGGAAGGCGTTCCGTGGACGGCTGGCGAAGGTGCTGTAGCCCGCATGAGCGCAGCGACATGCGGGACCAGCCGTCCCGGATGTCGCTCCGCTCATCCGGGCTACGGGATCATGCTATGCTCGCCGCCACCGTCGCCTTCCGAATCGTCCCATGATCCCTTCGCGCAAGCTGATCCTGCTGATCGCCGGCCTCGTCGTGGCCGGTGCGCCGGCGCGGGCCGCGGAATTCTACACCGAGGATCTGCGCATTCCGATGGCGGAGGCGGGACCGCAGGGGCTGGAGGCGTTCCTGGTCCGCCCGGCGGGGACGAAGCGCTATCCGCTGGCGCTGCTCAGCCATGGCTCGCCGCGCAAGTTCGATGACCGCGCGACGATGTCCGCGCACAAATATTACGGCATCGCCCTCGAATATGCCCGGCGCGGCTTCGCTGCGCTGATCGTGATGCGGCGCGGCTACGGCACCTCGCCCGGCGGCCGCGTCGACAGCGTCGGCGGCTGCGCCAATGCCGCCTATCTGCCGGCAGCGGCGGTTGCGGTCGCCGATTTGCGCGCGGCGATCGACGCGATGGCACGGCGGACCGACGTCACGACATCAGGCATGATCGCGGCCGGCCATTCCGCCGGCGGGCTCGCCACCGTCGCGCTGACGGCGCAGGCACCAAGCGGCCTCGTCGCCGCGATCAGCTTTGCCGGCGGCCGCGGCTCGCGCGACGACGACGACGTCTGCAACGAGGATGGGCTGGTGCAGGCCTTCGCGACCTTCGGCAAGACGTCGCGCGTGCCGATGCTGTGGGTCTATGCCAGCAACGATTCGTATTTCGGTCCCGATCTCGCGCACCGGCTCTATGACGGGTTTCGCGGCAGTGGCGGCAACGCAAAATTCGTCGCAGCGCCGACTTACGGCGACGATGGACACTATCTCTATTCCGTGGCCGGCCGCCCGCAATGGACGCCCTATGTGGACGCGTTCCTGCGCGAGCGCGGGCTGAACCACGACATCCTGAGCCCGCCCGATCCGCTGCCGCCGCCGAACCAGCTCAACGAGGCCGCGCGCGCCGAGTTCGCGCGCTATCTCGCCAGCACGCTGCCGCACAAGGCGTTTGCGGTGTCGCCGAACGGCGGTTACGGCTGGCGTTCGGGGCGCACGACCACTGACGACGCCCAGCGCGATTCGCTCGCCGCCTGCATGAAATGGTCAACGACCTGCACGCTCTATGCGGTCAATGACCGATTGGCCGGACCTGCGCAGAAGCCAGCGACGGACCAGAGCGCCCGTGCGCGGTAGCGCTAGAGCCGTTCGCTGAGCGCGAGCTTGTAGCCGACGCCGGTGACGGTCGCAATGACGGGCGTGCCGCTGCCGACGAGCTTGCGACGCAGCCGCGCCACCAGCGCATCGACGGTGCGGATGTCGACCTCGGCCTGGCGGTTGCTGACGACCTCGATCAGATAGTCGCGGCTGAGCGGCCGGCCGTCGGCGCCGACGAGCGCGGCGAGCAGGTCGAATTCGGCGCGGGTCAACGCCACCGGCTTGCCGTCGGCGCCGAGCAGCTCGCGCCGCGTCAGGTCGATGATCCAGTCGCCGAAGGCGATCGAATTGTGGTTGCGCGCCGCCTTGCGGTCGATCGAGCGCCGCCGCAGCACGCTGCGTGCACGCGCGAGCAGGTCGCGCAGATTGATCGGCTTGGTGACGTAGTGGTCGCCGGCAATCTCGAGGCCGAGGATGCGATCGACGTCGGTGTCGCGGCGGGTCACGAAGATGATGCCCGCGTTGCTGGTCGCCTGGATCTCCTTGGCGAGCTCGAAGCCGTCGCCATCAGGCAGCTGCACGTCGAGGAAGACGAGATCGGTGCGCGAGCGCAGCGCCTGGCGGCACTCCGCAACGGAGCCGGCGCCGATCACGTCGAAATTGTTGTCGTTGAAATAGCCGACCAGCATCGTCCGCGTCACCGGATCATCCTCGACCACGATCAGCCGCTCGCGGCCTGCGGGACGTATCTCCTGACGTGCGGAATCAGCCACGATGTTGGATGTCCTGTGTGCGTGCGACCCGGCCTGAAAAGTCGCGCCGTCGCGCAACACATTGTCATGTGAACGAACATTCACAGCTGGTTCGAGCCCCCGAAATTGCCTGCCCAATACTAGGCGTATTGTGCTGCCCAAACAATATTGGTCACGGTCTCGCCGTATTAAGTATGAATTACCGCACACTTCTCATCCGGCGCACCATCAATCCGGCATGGTCCCCGCGAGTGCCGCGGCGCCGGCTCGCACCGCCGATCCCACGGCCGGCTCCGGGTTCGATTGCCGGTTAACGTAAAGACTGCCTTCGGCTTCGGGAAAGCCGGCCGCGCCTCTATGGTCCCCCTGCAGATGGACAACCGATGGAGCAGGTGTGATGCAGGGGCAGCCCCGGCCAGTTGCCGGTCGAACCGAGAAAGCCACAACGCCCTTCGGCCGTTCGCATAGCCTCGACTTCCTGCGCGGTCTTGCCATCGTCGGCGTGATGGCGATCCACGTCTCACAATCCTTTCCATCGAACATCCGCGTCGTCGACTTCGCCTTCATGTGCGGCTGGACCGGCGTCAACGTGTTCTACTTCGTCAGCGCCATGACGATGTGCCTGATGTGGACGCAGCGCACCGAAACCAACCCGACGCGCAAATTCTACATCCGCCGTGCCTTGCGCATCGCGCCGCTGTTCTGGCTCGCGATCCCGATCTATCTCGCCGTCAACGGCACCGGTCCAAGCAGCAACGCGCCCAACGGCATCGGGCCGCTCCAGGTGATCCTGACGGCAACGTTCCTGCACGGCTTCTGGCCGGACAGCGTCAACAGCGTCGTGCCGGGCGACTGGTCGATCGCCGCAGAGATGACGTTCTATCTCCTCTTCCCGCTCCTGATCACCGCGTTCGGCGCGCGACGCCACCTCTATCTCGTGCTGGCGATCGTGCTGCATCTCGTCAATGTCTGCCTGTTCAAGCCGTACGCCTTTGCGCTGTTCTCCGCCTATTACGGGCCGGGCCACGAAGCCTTCGTCTGGAACGCGCTGCATCTCAGCTTCCTGAACCAGCTTCCGGTCTTCCTCGTCGGTTGCGCGCTGTTCTTCGCGCTGCGCGACGGCTTCGCCAAATCGGACGCAGCGATCCTCGCCGCCTTCGTCGCACTGTCCTTCATCGCCGATCGCGCCACCGGCTCGCACGAGTTCAACTATCTGATAATCAACCTCGTGCTGGGCGCGCTGGTCGCCGGCTGCATTCGCCTGGCGATCCGCTGGTCGCCGATCGAGGCGCTCGGCCGCAACTCCTATTCGATGTACCTGTCGCATTTCGCGGTGATCTACGGCCTGCGCCAGATCTGGCCGCTCGCTGACGGGCTGGTCTCGCTGCTCGTCGCCTATGCCGTCACCGCCGCGCTCAGCTATCTCGTTGCGCGCGCGACCTGGCATCTGGTCGAAGAGCGCGCGCAGAATCTCGCGCACCGTCTGACGTCTGCGGGCGCCGGCAGCCCAGCCATGCGGCTTGACATCGCCGCCTCTGCGACGGCCACGCGCTGAACGCCCCTGCCTCCATCGTCGGGGGCCTGATGCGGCTTGCCTCGCTACCGGCTTCGACTCTACTGTGAAGGATATTCACGCTGGAGTAGGCGCCATGGAGGTCATACTGCTCGGCACCGGCGGCCCGCGCCCGGACCCGCGTCGGATGGCGACGACCACACTGATCAGGGTCGGCGATGAGAACATCCTGTTCGACGCCGGCCGTGGCGTCATGGTGCAGCTCAGCAAGGCCGGCGTGCCGCTCGGCGCCATCAACACGGTCTTCCTCACCCATCACCATTTCGACCACATCGGCGATCTCTACGATGTGATGCTGAATTCATGGATGCATGGTCGCAAGGACGATCTGCGCATCTATGGACCGCCGGATACCGAACGTCTCGTCAACACGCTGGTCACGCAGGTCTACGACAAGGACATCGCCTGGCGCGATCAGGGCGAACCGACCTTCGGCGGCTGGAAGCCGGTCGTCGCGACCGACATCATTCCCGGACCCGTCGTCGACACCGGCCGCTGGAAGATCAGCGCCGAGCTCGTCTCGCATGGCGACGGTCTCGACATCTCGCCGGCATTCCTGGCCCGCTGGATGTGTCTCGGCTACCGCTTCGAGGCGGAGGGCAAGGTCATTGCGATCTCCGGCGACACGGTCCCCTGCCCCGGTCTCGAGCGGCTGGCAGAGGGCGCGGACCTCCTCGTCCAGGTCTGCTTTCTCGCAACGCCCGAGATCAACAACGAGCACCTCCGCCGGCTGGCGAAGTACACGATCGCCTGCGGCGACACCGTCGGCAAAGTCGCGGCCAAGGCCGGCGTGAAGAAGCTCGCGCTGACCCATCACCGGCCCCGCACCGACGATGCCATGCTGAACGCTGTGCTCGCGGATGTACGACAAGACTATTCGGGTCCGGTCGTGCTCGGCGAGGACCTGACGCGGATCGAGGTCTGAAGACCGTCGATCTCAGGACGATGCAACCTCGATCCGGAACGACAAGCGCTCTTCCGCACCGGGCGCGATATGCATCAGGCCGGGCTTGTCGCTGAACTCGCCGTCGAAGCCGGCAGGACTGGCATGGCCGCGCCAGGGCTCGATGCAGAGGAACGGCGCGCCCGACGGTTTTGACCAGACGCCGAGCTCGCGAAAGCCGCGCCATGACATTGTGAGCCAGGGCCCGGTCGATGCGCCCCCGCCTGCGGCAAAGCGGACCGAGTTGCTCTCGATCCGGTCGAAGATGATGGCGTCGTCGACGAACAGGGATTCGGACAGGGGCAGCACCGTGCCTTTGACGGGCGTTGCTTCCGCTGCCGCACGCAGCAAACCGCCGTCGAGACGGCGGACGGGAGATGACTCGGCGTTCGCGAAGGTGAGCGCGTAGCTTTCCTTGGGCACACCGGGCTGGAGCGGCCAGTTGAAGGCGGGATGGCCGCCGAGCGAAGCCGGCAACGTCTCGCCGCCGGTGTTGGCAATCGTGAGTAAGAGGTCGAGACCGGCGTCGTCGATCGTATAAGTGGCCGTCAGGCGGAACGCGAACGGATAGAGCGCGCGCGTCGCCTCGCTGTCTTCGAGCACCAGCACGCAGCGGCTCGCGCCGCGCTCGGCCCACCGGAAGCGGCTGTCGCGCGCAAAGCCGTGCTGCGTCATCCGGTACGTCTTGCCCCGGTGCCGCAATTCGTCCTTGGCGAGACGCCCGACGATCGGAAACAACAGCGGCGCGTGGCGCGGCCAGGCCGGTTCGGCCTGCCAGACGAATTCGACGCCGGCGTCGCTCCTCAGCGAGGACATTTCGGCGCCTTGCGCCTTGACGGTCGCGGTCAGCCCGCCGCTGCGGATCGTGTGCGTGTCGTCGGTCATGACAATCTCCATGGCGGCAGCGAAGTTGACGGGCCGAAGCGCGGCAGGCTGATGCGACCGGATCATATCGCACCAGAGACGATTTCGCCCGCCCCAGGACGAGGCGGGCGAAGCTCAACTTCAAACGGCGTGCTTAAGCCTCCGAGGAGCGCCCGACGCTCTCGTAGGTGAAGCCGGCGGCCGCCATCTCTTCGGGGCGGTAGATGTTGCGGAGGTCGACGACGACGGGCTGCGCCATGGT
>NZ_JAFCJS010000015.1 GCF_018130825.1 Bradyrhizobium liaoningense
CTGGCGCTGTCCTGGTGCAGCGACAGATACTGCTCGACCGTCACCGCGCCCGTCGTGCCGTCGATCGAGATCGCAAACGCGGCCTGGGTGGCAAAGCTGCCGGCCTGCACCACGCCCACGATCACGCTGCCGTCGCCGTTCACGTCGACGAGGCTGATCGCCGAGCCGTCGGTCACCGACAGACCCGACACCGCATTCGTCACCGTCAGCTTGTAGGCCGTCGACCCCGCGGTCGCCGGACCGTCCGCGCCGAACTCCGGCGTCGCCGTCACCAGCGACACGTCAACCGCGTGCGCGATATAGCCCGTGCCCGTGACGTCGGGATCATCGCCCTTGGCGATCGCCCCGGTGTCGATGGTCGCCGCCGTGCTTGTCGGCGGCGAGCCTGCATCCGTGTTGCCCTCGTCCAGCAAGACCCGGGCTTCGTCAGCCAGGGTCGCCGTGACCTTCGGGCCGTCATCGTCGAAGGTGATCTTGCCGGACACGTCGACCGGCGCGCTTGCCTGGTCGCCGTCGCCGTCCGTGATCGTCACCGTCACGGCCAGCGAGTTGGCGTTCAACGACACCCCGTCGTCCGGTGTGTCGCTCGCGCTGTCCTGGTGCAGCGACAGATACTGCTCGACCGTCACCGCGCCCGTCGTGCCGTTGATCGAGATCGCAAATGCGGCCTGGTTGGCAAAGCCGCCGGCCTGCACCACGCCCACGATCACGCTGCCGTCGCCGTTCACGTCGACAAGGCTGATCGCCGAGCCGTCGGTCACGAACAGACCCGACACCGCATTGGTCACCGTCAGCTTGTACGCCGTCGCATCCGAGGCCGCCGGGCCGTCCGCGCCGAACTGCGGCGTCGCCGTCACCAGCGACACGTCCACCGCATGCGCGATGTAGCCCGTTCCCGTCACATCCGGATCGTCGCCCTTGGCGATCGCCCCGGTGTCGATGGTCGCCGCCGTGCTCGTCGGCGGCGAGCCCGCATCCGTGTTGCCTTCGTCCAGCACCACCTGCGCTTCGCTGGCAAGGGCCGCCTTCACCGACGGGCCGTCGTCCAGGAACGTCACCTGCGGACCGAGGTCGATGCTCGAGGCCGCCGAGTCACCATCGTTGTCGATGATCGTTGCCGTCAGCGTCACCACGCCGCTGGCCAGGCTGATACCTTCGTTGCCATCCGGATTGGTGCCGTCGGCTTCCTTCACCGCGCGATTGTCCGTGAACGTCACGTTGCCGTCGCTGTCGACCGACAGCGTGAACACCAACAGGTCGCTCGACGCGGTGTGGCCTTCCACCGTCGTGCCGTTCATCACCAGCACGACATCTTCGCTGGTCTGCGCATCCACCAGGCCCGTCGACTTGGAGGTATCGATCGACAGCGCATAGCTGATCGGATGCTGCGGATCCGCCACACCGTCCGCGCCGGTCACCGCCGCGAAAATGGCGCCGAACGAAGCGGTCGCCGTGTTGTTGCCATTGTGGATCGAGCCGTCGATGCCGTTGGTCGCAGCCGTCAGGTTGCTCTCGTCGACGATCAAGTACGGAAGCGGTCGCTCCTCACCCTCCAGGACGATCTGAATCGACGGACCGTCGTCCAGGAACGTCACCTGCGGGCCGAGGTCGATGCTCGCGCTCGCCGTATCACCGTCGTTGTCGGTGATCGTCCCCGTCAGCGTCACCGCGCCGCTGGCGAGGCTGACGCCTTCGTTGCCGTCCGGACTGGTGCCGTCGGCCTCCTTCACTGCGCGATAATCCGTGAACGTCACCGTGCCAATGCTGTCGACCGACAGCGTGAACACCAGCAGGTCGCTCGCCGCGGTGTGGCCTTCCACCGTCGTGCCGTTCATCACCAGCACGACAGCTTCGCTGGTCTGCGCGTCCACCAGGCCGCTCGACTTGGAAGGATCGATCGACAGCGCATAGCTGATCGGATGCTCGGAATCCGCCACCCCGTCCGCGCCGGTCACCGACTGAAACAGGTTACCGAAGAACGCGCTCGCCGTGTTGTTGCCATTGTGGATCGAGCCGTCGATGTCGTTGGTCGCAGCCGTCAGGTTGCTTTCGTCGACGACCAAGTTCGGAACCGTCTGCTCCTCACCCCCCAGAACGACCTGAATCGACGGACCATCGTCCTGCAACGTCAGATGCGGGCCAACGTCGATGCTCGCGCTCGCGCTCTGACTGCTGTTGTCCGTCACGGTGACCGTGAGCGAGACGAGACCGGCAGGCACATGGATGCCCTCGCTGATGTCGCCATCCTCGCCCGTGCCTTCATGCACCGCGCGCAGATCCGTCAGCGTCAGCTTGCCGGTGGCATCGACGGACACCGTGAAATCCTGCGGGCCATTGGCCGCTGCAGCCGCGTCCTTGCCTTCGCGGCCGACCACGACGCCGTTCTCCAGGAACAGAAACACGTGATTTCCGGTCTGCGAATCGATCAATCCGGTGTCCACGCCCGGCGCACTGATCGACAGCGCGAAGGTCAGGGACTGCTGGCCGCCCGGCACATTGAGCGTGACGGGCAAAACGCCAAACGCCACCGTGCTCGCCAGAAAGGGCGTGGAGCCGTCGATGCCGTTCGTCGCCGATGTCAGGAAGCTCTCGTCCACGACCAGCTCGGGCAGCGTGCCCAGCGAAATCGTCGGAGCCAGCGGGGTCGGCGTCTGCGGGATAAAACCGGTTGGCGGCTGATCTGGAGTCCGCGGCAGATCCTCCGGGCCAGCCAGGATATTGCTGGGCACCGGCGGCAGCGGATCGACAATGGGAGCGCTGAAGTTCGCGCCGCTCGCCTGCGCATTATTTTGACCAAGCGAGCCGCCGGCTGCGGGGAGAACGGACGAATCATTGATGATCGGGAAGGCGCTGGCGAACTCCGCGACGGTCAGGTCGCGACCCGGCGCAACCTGGATGGTGAGATTGCCGAGTTGATCGTGGCGGGAGTCGAAGAACGGCTCGACCGTCACCGTGGAGTGATTGTCGAAAAGAATGATCAGCTTCTCGCCGATATGAACGAGCGTAATCTTCTCGTTCGCAATAGCCGAAAAGTCGACTTGAACCTTCTGGTCGTATCCGAGGTTCAAAACGACCGCCTGATCGGCGAACGGCTTGGTCAGCTTGAAGATACGTGGCGGCGAGGAGTTGTTCGAATTTCCAGCAGTAACCTGGGCAACCCGAAATTGCTCATTCATGAAATCTCTCCGCCAAAAGGACGTGAAGTGAAAAATTGCAAGCAAATTTACGTCGAAGTGTATCTTTAAGCTATTGTTAACCCCGGCGAGGGTCAAGAAAACTATTTGGTTAATCAATACTTTCGATCAGGATGTGGTAAAGGGAGCGCGCGGCCGCGATATGTCGCGAAACGGGCCAGATGAACGCCGTTTTGGCGCATGTCGCTCCAGGCCCTGAGGCGCGGCAGCTGGAGCAAAGGATGAGGAAACTACTGGTAACGGCCGTGCTGGTCGGATCTTTTGGATTGCATGCCGCCGCCGCTCAGAACCAGCCGGCGCCGGACGCCCAGATGGTCGAACGCACGGTCAAGGCCCAGCCGAACAAGGACACGCAAATCGGGCTTTACGTTAACGTCAGACCCGATTGCACCTCCGGCCCGCTGCCAACCATCCGATTGGCGACCTCGCCGACCTCGGGAAAGGTCGTCGTAAAGTCCGGTAAGGTGAAGGCGACCAACTACAAGGCCTGCCTTGCGCTGGAAGTGCCGGCTTACGTCGCCTTCTACAAATCGCCTCCGGACTTTGTCGGCGACGATACGCTGACCATCGAAGTCAAGTATCCCGGCGGACGGACCGAGATTCAAAAGATTACGGTCAACGTCGCCGGCCCCGGCGGCCAGAAGATCTAGGGCTAAATATCATTGCGGGGTCGGCACTGACATTACGCGTCCGTCATCGACCGGGCTTGAATTCAATCCACCCGCGTGACCTCGCATTGGCTGCGTGAGTTCGGCCCGACCACGCCGATATTGACGTTCTTGAACTGGTAGCTCGCACGCGCGGGAACGGGCTGGTTGGCCCACACCAGAACTTTCGTGGCGCGCTCCCGATCGTCGTCCATCCAGCAAGTCAGCTCGATGCTGTCGATCTTCTTGTCGGTGCCGTTGGACAGCACAAAGCTGGCGATTCCGTAATTGTCGGCCCGCCGCGTCGCCTGGAATGAGTCGATCTTGACCAGCTCGCCGAGGCTGGAGTCTGCAGCGGCCGGCCGAGTGTCTTGCGCCGCCACTGCATCAATCAGGGCGCACAGCCCCACACAGCAGAAGATTCCGGTCAACGGCCTCATGACACGCCTCATCCCCGAACGCAGCGATATTTCCGCGTCTGCTGGTTTGGCGCAAGGGCCAGCCGCCATTGCGACGCGGAAACTGCGCAGCCGCCGTGCGGCGGCGCAGCGTCAATGCGACAGCGTCTTCGCGCCGGAATTCTGCTCCGGGCCCGCACCGCAATCGCCGATCCGATGCGCCACGACCAGCTCGACTCTCGGCATCTGCCCCTCACTGAGCTCGTTCTGCTCGGTGTAGGATTCCTCGCTATGAACCGTGATCACCGTGCTGACGGGGCCCATGAAATCGCAACGGTTTGCGAAAGTGTACTGATTGTTCTTCTTTTCGGGTCTCGCAGAGACGCAGCTGCCGACCGAGGGAGACGAGAACGTCGCCTTCATCGCGACGGTCGGATCGACACAGGCCGTCAGCTCCCGCTCGAGCAAACGGTGCTTCGGCTTGCGATGAGCGACCATATCGAGCGTACGAACGAAGTGCCAAAGACCTTTGCGGAAGGTCGGCCCCTGGAATTCATCCGCCTTGGCTACAGTGCTGATCGAGGTGATCAGAAGCGCCAGAGCGCCACAACGAACGAAAGAGGTCGCAAGGATTGAACGCCGGCCTGTGGTCATCGTCTCCATACCCGCTCGCTTGCTCCCCAAGGAATAGCCGCACACTCGAAAAGCACAGCCTCAGGTTCAGGCACCGTCGTAAAGCAAACATTAACATGGCGAGAGGCCCGTTAAATTACGGAAAACCCGCCTGCCCGACCTGCTGTTTCGAATCGCGCGTGACCACACCTGCTCCCCACGCGACTTCTTGTCACGGCGTCGGACGGTCGGTCAACCACGCACCATTACGGAAGATCAATGCCGAGGCTTAACGGGCAGTTCACGCGCCATTAATTCCTGCGACCGCGGCATTTCGGTAACAGTGGGCCGGCGGGATCAGGGGGAAGTCGACCGCCTAACGGACCGGCCGCTAGCGCGACTGCGTTTCACTGGATTCGGGCAAGACCTAAATGCGCCCGGCGTGATCGCAAGGCCAGCCGCAACTCGCGGGGCTAAATCGGATTTATCCGGGGCTCACCAAGAATCTCCCGCATCAAAACACGTTTTCGCGCGAACGACGGCGGCAGCGGCAATGGACTTCTGAAAAGCTGAAATGGCCGATCCCCAGCGCCCCGCGCGAAGCGTTGGGGATGACGCGCCGCGAGTGGTCCGCGCACACCGAAAGGAGGCCGCGCTGATTGACCTTTGATGCCATTTTTGCTCTTTTAGTCGAATATTTCTCGCTATTGGGGGCTGCGATGCAGAGCAGATTCAACGGATTTCTTTGGGCAGCGGCCTTCTTGAGTCTGGCGATCGGTACGAACCAAGCCAGTGCGGCCGATCTGGGCCTGATGGCCTCACCCGCGGCGGTCGGAAATTGCAGCGAACTGGTGTTTGTCTGCGAGAACGGCAAGCAATATCCGCTTTGCCCGATCGCGGTCTCGGTCGTCGGCGAGGTTGTTACGGCATCTCTGCACACCGGACGCCATGGCGGCGCGCATGTCCGGCTGGTTCCCATGGGCGTCGGGTATCGCTACGCCGGACGGGGCATCTGGCTCGACGGCTTCCGCGAGAATGCCCTGCTGAACTTCGGCAAACATAGCCAAGTCGCCTGCACCCTCGCCCGCTAGAGCCTTTCCCGTTCCGATGGAATCGGAACGGGGCTCTAGATTCTTTGTTTTGACGCGTTTTCTTGGCGCGAACCGGTACCCACTTCGCCGGAAAACGCTCTGGGGCGAGGAGCGCCTGAGGCGGGCTGATCAGCCCTTGGTGCGCAGCACGGCTCCCTGCGACCTCGGGTGCATATAGGCCTTGGGCTGAACGTAGACCGGGCAGTAATTATTCCATTGATACTGCTGCCAGTTCCACTTCCAGCAGCCGGCGTCGATCTGCGGCGCGGGGCCGAAATCCAGACGATACGGCTCGTCGCCGAAGGGATAGGGACCGCTGTGAGCGGCGCTTGAAACGAACATAACTGTCAGGGAAATGGCGGTCGCGGCCAGCAATTTCGGCATGTTGCCCTCGATCTTCACGCGCTAATGCGCAACAGTGCCAAAGCGGGAGTTTCCAATCAAGGCCCTGGCGTGCGAATAGTTGATCGCCGTCCGGTTGTTCGCTCGTTTCGCCTGTTTTGGCCTGATCATCGTGGTCGCCGTGCAAGCCAGTCTCGCCATCCTTGCTGCACTTGCGAGTCGTCCGAACGGACGGATTGCGTTTGCCGAGCTCGAGCGGCAACTGCAGGCGCATGACGAGAATGGTGAAGTCGAAGACCGGATCGAGGAACAGGTCTCCGCCGGAATCGAGCTGATTGAGGCCGGCCTGGCCGTCGTGGATGGCGACAGCCTGGAGATCACCGAGGCGGGCCGCTCGGTCGTCGGGGCCCTCCCAAATCAGTCGAACTCTCTCGGAAACATCGATCATCTGGTTGGCGCCGAAGTGCGCTCGAAGATGTTCAATCTTGATCTCCGCGGGGATACCGAACCCCACTCTGCCCAAGGCTCGAACGCTCCCAGGACAGGCGGCACCGACGGCGCACCGAGGCATGTGGCCAAGCTGGGCCCTGCCGAGCTGGATGTGAACGCTGCTGTTGCCGAACCGGCAATTCCGCCAGCTGTAGCGGCTCCGCCATCGACAACGGCCCGCCCCCTCACCTCACGCGAACCAGATCCAGAGCCGGACAATGGCAACTGGCGAGCTCGCGCGCTGCAGGCAATTGCCCGGCCGCTGCATCGCCTGGCCGCGCTATGGCGGCGGCACCTCGAGGAGGATCTGCCGAAAGCGCGGACCGTCAGCCGTAAAACCAACGTCAATGGAATTTTAGTTGCGCTCATCAGCCTGCTGGTCGTCATCATCTGCGCCGGCGCCGTGATTGCCCTGCGACAGATCAGGTCGCTGCAGACGGAAATCTCCTCCCTGCAGCGAGAACTGTCGCCGCTGAAGGAGCGGCTTCTGCGGTTTGAGACAGAGAAAGCACGGCAGGCCGAGGAAAAGGCGCGGGAAGAACGCAGCAAACGGACAACAGACAATCCGCAGCAAGCGCCTCCTCTCGCTCTGTCGCGGGAGGAGATTCAACTCATTCGCGACTATATCAAACCCGCCCCTAGCGTCGGCTCCTCCACAGCGCCGGCGGTTGGCGATCCGCTTCCCGGAGCGACGATCCCCTTCCCTTCACCGGTCACGGAAAAAGTGCCCAAATTGCTCGGCGCGAGATTCGCGATCCGCAACGGAGCCATCATCATCGTCAGAAGGGACAGCCGTCAGATCGACGCTGTACTTGGGCCGAACTGACCGCTCCGGTCCATCAGAGCGCGAGCGCGTAAGGAAATTGTCGCGTCAGATCGAGATCGAGGTAACCGCTGCCGTCGATCCATTGATGCGGGCAATAAGCAAGCGTGGATGGATCGACAAGCAGACCGTCTCGAAGAATTGCCTCGCGGGTGCCTATTCTCCCCGTCGGTATCTCGCCTTCTTGTGGGTCGAAGCGCAACGCATCAAAAACAGCGGTATCGTTTGTCACCCGAAGCCCCTGCTGAAATGAACATCTCGAAAGTAACAAAGACTATCGATCCGATTAACCGAGGCAAGCCTTATCGTTTTTGCAGCTGCTAACTCACCGCCGTCCAGACGCCGAACCACAAGCGCAAACCGCGTGGTCCATGAACAGCAGCTGACCTCCCCCTTATCCGCTACCGCTATCACGCGAGAGCGGATAGGCTCACGTGCGTCTACTCCTGTTTCTGACACCCAATGTGAGAGGAGAAACGCGATGCGAGGCACTTCATCCATCCTGGCGGCTGCCGCACTTCTTGGGATCGGCACCCTCGTGACATCAGGGTCGGCCGTTGCTGGCGGAACGCGGATGGGAACGGGCGGCCTTCCCACGGTCGAAAATACGTGGGGGTTTGGATACGGCCAGGGCCCGTCCTTCTATGGGCAGTATGCGCCGCTTGCAGAAGACAGCTACGCCTTCGGTTACGAATATCCTGTTTTTGCAGGCTACGATGTGCGAGCGATCGCCGTCGACCTCTCCAATTCGCGCTTTCGACACCGGCCGGTCGCCGGACCTGGAGTTATCTACTACCGCGGCCAATATCCCCGGCCGTATCGCATGAACCAATACTGGTGAGCTGATCGATCGTGCTCTCCTGCGCGGCCGCCAGCGCCGCGCAGGCGACGGAGGCGCGTCATCCCTCTCCCGCTTGCGCGTCATGGCCGGGATCATCCCGGTCGCTCTTCGATCCATGCCCGCGCCTGCTCACCCATCCCTTGATCGCGTCGTAAGCTTCGAGCAAGGGCGGCGTTAACGAGAAGAATGCGCCGAGCGCAATTGCGATGACGACATGCCGTAGCAAAACGCTCTCGTCCCGCGCTTCAGTCGTGCCCGAGCTCATCCCGGCTGCGACAGCCGTGGCGTCGCCCGCCCTGCCGGCAACGTTCGCCATCCGCGGCTTACGCGGCGGGATCATCACGACGACGAAGAGCACGTTAATCAGCAACCAAATGCCGAGAATGATTAAGAGCGTCCTCATTCGCAAAATCCAAAAAATCGATACGACTATTCTCTCGCTACCCGAAGGCTAAATGTGCCTATGGATCAGTCACATTTGTCCAGGCCACCCCCTGATGCAAGCCTAAATCTTGGTCGTTAAATATTAAATCTGCCAATAAAAACGTGATCGGCGCGGACGCCCAGGGCTTCCCTGGCACCGGCACGGCTCCCTTTGCTCGGCCTCAATGGCGGTCTTGAGGAGCACGACCCGGCATGCAGCGCATCGCCGGCCGTGATCGCGATCCTCAGTCCAGGAATTCAACACCGATACGATTTCCGCTGGACCAGACGACACGGCAATCCCGGATGATGCGATCCTTCTCCAGCATCAGCTTGATGCGGGGTCTGACGTAGACCTTGTCCGCCAACTCGATGGCGGCGCCATGATCGGAAAGGCTGACCACGCGGCATCGCATGCTGGATCCATCGCCGGCGATGTATGCGACCTCGTCGACTGTCGCGCGCTGCTGCCTGCGACGCTCCTCCACGACGACTCACCCCTTGCTCAAGTTCTTGCCGCGCAGGAAGTGAACCCCGATATGGTCGCCGTTGATCCAGGCCAATTCGCAGCGGCGGAAGGCGGCGCCCGTCGTCGAAAGGAGCAGGAAAAACTCCTTCAGCGCAAGCCCTTCGATCGATCCTTCAATCCTGAGCTTTGCTCCGGCCTCGGCCACGTCGGTCATCTGACACTGACGGCTCCACGTCCCGTCGATCGCCACGATGTGCACGTCGACGCCGCGCGAGAACTCGATACGTGCAGTCCCACGTTTTTCGGGTTGCGGTGAACCAGCCATACCTGGTCGAAGCCTGGGTTAAAATCTTCAATCATGCCGCCGCTCGCTGATTGCTCGCCAGGACAGACTTGGCCTGCCGGCACGCGAGAAGCTCTTTCAAAAATGGAGCGGCTTCGGCCGCAGTCGAAGCGACTCAGCACTGCAATTGCGCGTCTCCCGATAGTGCGAGAGAAAAATTCAGGAAAGGCTAATGCGCCTGTCGGATTTCGGCAAACGGCGACCGGAGTTTGCGAAACGGCCCGCTCGGCGCCATTGCACGCTCGGGGCACTTCCTACTTTTTCGGCATTTACGAGCATAAATTTGTGCACCGAATCTTCGCAAACCCGGCTTAAAGTCCTTAAATCCGGGATTTTGCATGACCCTCCCGGGGCTGGCGCAGCGCCGCTCGCGACTATTTAAGCGAGCGGCGTTGTTGTTTCGGTATTCCTGCGGATTTCGGCTCGGGTTCCATGGTGCTACGGTTCCATCGCGAGCGACGGGCCCCCTAGCCAGCCCCGGGTGGACCGGCGCCGCAAACGGCCTTGGCCCGCCTCCACTGCGCTATTTTGCCGGAGGCGGGCTTCCTTTCTGCCCGCTCAGACTGAAAGGGGCCGCTCATAGAGCGGCCCCTTGCCGGTTGAAATGGGTGTCCGTGATGAAATGCCAGCCCCGGCATCAGCACCCTAGCGGTACTGAAGTGCCATGTGGATTCCGTTCGACTACGGTGAACCATACTGCCGTAATTTCGGGTCGGTTCCGGGCGCCGGGACGGCCCGGCTTGCCAGAGAAACCGGCGGTCAGCGCGCAGGCGCGGGCGTGGACGCGGCCGCCGGCGCAGTCGGCCGCGCAGTCGGCGGCGGCTTCGGTTTTGCGGCCGCCGGCTGAGCTGCGGCCTGCGGCGACGAGGCGGCTGCCGCGGGACCCGGCGCAGCGGGAGCCGCGAGCCGCGGCGGAGGCGTCACTCTCTTCGCCGCCGCAGCCTGCTCAAGACGGGTCAGCTGATCCCTGACCGCCTTGATCTGCTCGACGGCACTCGCATTGTCGCGCTCCGCCAGCTCCTGGCCGGCCTTCACTTGATCGGAAAGCCGGGCAACGGCGCGGCTCACCTGGTCCTGGCTGGCCTTGAGCTGTTCGCCAAGACTTGCGTTATCGCGGATCGATTGATCGCGATTAAGCTTGAGCTGCTCGATCTCCTTTTTCAGGCTTGCGATATCGCGCGACATCGATTGGAGCAGCGGGGTCAACTCCGGCGGCAGAGACCCCGGCCCGGCCACGGCTGCGGGCGAGGTTTGCGAGGTCGCCTTGGCGACATCGCCGGGCGAGCCCAGCCAGCCCACAGCGGCGACACCTGCTCCTGCGGCCAGCACGACGCCTGCAAGCGCAAACAAGCCCCACCGTCGCGGTGAAATCCGGTTGCTTGACGCGGCGGAGCGTTGGGCGTTTAGCGTCTGCGGGTCAGGCCGGAGGCTTGCGGCTTCCAGCTTCGATGGCGGCTGCTCGGAGGCTCTGCTGGCGCGTTCGTTCTCATGGGGCCGGACGATGTGCGCGTCGGGCGGCGGATTTCGCGAAACGCCGGCTTCGCGAGAACTCAGCTTTCCGAAGCTCCCCTTCGGAGCCTCATCGACATGCGCTGGACCGCCAAAAGCGCTTGCTGCGCGTTCGCCGGCCGCATTCCCGTCGTGCGGCTCAACGTCAAAATAAGTAACGGGTGATGGCGGCTCGTTGAGTATGCCGGCAATGGTATCGCTCAACGCCTGCAATTTATCTGTACTCATCTGCTACCTTCGGCAAACCCGAACAAAGTGCGGTCGGTCTCAACGCGACGGGGCGGGAACGTTATTTCTGCGTTAATGTTTGTCAAGATCGGGCGCTGCATTCGAGCGCCCTCGATCCTCGGCCATCTTCCGGGACACGGTCGCAATTCACGACCCGCAGCTTCAATCAATGCACATCGCGAGACCGCAAAATGCCGTCACGCCAAAGGGTTTTACGACGAATTAGTTGGGCGCCTGGACGATACGAGCTCCTCGCAGCCGATGAACCAGAGCTCCGATTTCCTGATGGACGGCACGGAAATAGAGCAGATGCGTAATCGCAAAGGACAACATGCAGGTGCCGAGAATGGTCGCCATCACGAACAGGCCACCTGACGGGACGGCGATCGCTCCAAGCGACGCCTGCCTGACAGTGGGCATGCCGACTTGCCAGGATGCAACCAGAAAAACCGCGTAAGCAGCACTCAGATGCGTTGCGATCGTGAAGAGCGGCCGCGACCGGGCAACGAGCCCGAGGCAGGCAAGCACGAAGATCGGAAGCGCAAGTCCGAAGAGCTGAAATCCCTCAATGCTGACGAAGTAACTCAGATACGCGTCGCTGCGCTGAAAAATGCCGAACAGCTTGAGATTGATGAACCAGAGAACCTGGGAGCTCGGGGCGTATTCGAGAGCGCGCGCAGCCAACTCGGCGCAGAGCGTGGTGGTGAAAAGCGCCAGCGGTCCCAAAAACTGCAATTTAAAGAGCCGGTTCATAGGACAAGCCATACGTCAAAAACGTTGAGCTAGTCTTAAGGTTCCCGGGTGGTCGCGCCGGCTCCGGCGGCTGAAACCGCTTTAATTATAGGCTCTCTTGAAAAGGTATTTCGACAATCCGAATTTATTGGTATTCAAATGCTCCAGACCTGCGCCGACGTCAGGTATCCACGTCGGCCCCGTTCCGCGGATTGCGGCGGGTCTCGTCTGCGCCTCGCAATAATACTCGCACTATGAGCCAGAGCAGAGTGACGAGCAACAAACCGTCGAACGCGGGCTGTTCAATCGATTTTCCGTCTTGAATGGTCAGCCGTAAAATCTGGAACAAGCCGTAGAACCCTGACATGAACGTCAGGCCATAGATTGCAGCGCGCTCGCCGCCTGTTGCCAGACGCGTCAGATCCGGCAGCAACAGGGCCATTCCTACACCGAGAATTGGCAGGTCGTAGTCGTAGGCGTATGGGCTGATCAACAGCGTGGCGACGGCCGAAATGCCCAGGGACCAGCGCGCCGGAAAGTCGCGATAGATCGCGAAGGCGACAACCGACAGCGCGACTACGGCAACGGCCGCTTGGCCCAGAAATGCCCATGAAGCAGAAAAACCGACTGTTCGCATGATCGCATAGAGGGAAATCGAGCGAAAAACATCGAAGCGTCCGCTTCCCAGAAACACGGCGGACTCGTGTGCACTCGTGAGAAACGCACTCCAGATTGAGACCCCGAACAGCAAGGTGCACAGGATCGAGCTCAAAAGGATGACCGTCATTGCAGTCATGACGGCGATCCAGCGACGCGCGAGCAACGCATAAATCCCGATAGCAACCGCAAGATGAGGCTTGATTACCATCATGCCAAGGCCCAATCCGGCGGCGATCTGCTTCCGCTCCATGGCGAGGCAGGTAACGCCGATGAGGCTGCCGGTCAGAAAGCCATTTTGACCGCCGAAAAGCGTGAGGAGCAGGACCGGCGCAAGCAGAATCACCACCAGAGCGAAACAGCTTCTCGAGATGGCCCTCAATGTCAGGAGATAGCAGCCAAGCGTGCCCGCGACGAACAGAAAATATGAAGCGCCGACCGGAAGCAGCGCCAAGGGAGCGACCAGCAGAGTGAACTGGGGAGGATAGGTCCAGTACCCGAAAATGTTGATGTCGCGGCCTATGGTATCGATCTGCAGTTTTGCGAACTGATCGAAATAGTAGACTTGCGCGACGTCGCCGAGCCAGACTCTTTGCGCAACGATGTAGAAGGCGTCAAAATCGAGAAGGTGCCTGAATTGCCCTGCCTGCCAATCGGAGAGCGAGGCAGTCATCAGGACAAGAACGATCGCCAGCCCGTAAAGGATGAAGCGCGCGCCCATCGCCCATTTGCTGCTGGAATTTGGGCCGGGTCCACCAACTTGACTGACTCGGCCCTCTCTCATCGGTCGAAGAGCCCCCAAATTGAGGTCCAGAGGCGCCGTCGATGATGCGGCCCTCTGGTGGTTCGTTCTGAAATAATTTCGACGGTAATCCTATTTCGTCACGGAGGGTGAAAGCAATCGATCTTGGTGCAATGTTAGCGGGGGAGTTAACGCCCCGGACAAGGACACCTTTGTTCGGTGACAGTCGTTCCCGGTTCAGCGAGTTTTGCAAGGGTCTTATTGTGGGAAATGAGATAAAGGCGAAGCGGGAAACGAAATGGACCACGGCCTTCGACCTGCGGACGGCCTATTTTGTCCTGCTCGTGGTAATGACCCTACCGGTGCTTTTCCTGATCCCGCGCACGGTGGATCTCGTAAACCACTGGGCTCGGCTGACTATTCTCACCATGCCGGCGTCCGATCCGCTCAACGCTTTTTACGTCGTCCAATGGGGTGCCTTTCCCAACCTCGGCATCGATCTCATCTACGTTGCGTTGGCGCCGCTGTTAAGTCCCGAGTCGGTCGCACGGCTCGCCTTCATCCTGGCGTTCTGGCTGCCGGCGGTCGGCGCCTGGGCCTTGCATCGCGTATGGGCGCGGGAACCATCGCCGACAATCCTCATCGCGCCAGTTCTCAGCTACAATCTCGTAACAACGGTGGGGCTGATCAATTTTGGATTGGGCATCGGTGTCGCGCTGATCGCACTTGCCTGGTGGATCGCCCAGACGCACCGGCAAATCGCGCGCGATCTTCTGGTGATGAACGCCGTGGCCGTCGCGTTATTCTTCTGTCACATCCTGGCGCTCGCCGCTTTCTGCGTCATTTTCGGACTGCTGGAAGCCACGCCACGTCCGGGCGAGCCGCTCAAGCCGGCATTCCTGCGCGCGCTGCGATCTCCGCTTTACGTCGCGGCTGGTTTGGCCCTCGTCTGGTCGATGCCGCAACTGCCGCAAGGCTATGTCATCGCGAGCGACAAGTCCTGGATCGTCATTGCGCCCTTCTTTGGTGGCCTCCCGCTCGACCATAAATGGGGCCTCGGGTTGCTTGTCCTGCTGCTTGCAGTCATGCGCTTCATCGCCATTGCAACGCCTGCGAGGCTCACCGTGTTCGGCTTCTTTGTCGTCGCTGTTTGCGCGCCTTCCTCCTTGAGCACGGCGAACCTGGTAGATGCACGCCTCGTCGTGCTTTGGGTATACCTGGCGCTGGCCGCGACCGTCACGCGTGTGCCGACGCCAGGGCGTCTGGCCGGAGCGGTTTCGATTGCCGTCTTCGCCTTCGCTTTGGTGCGGCTTGCATTGCTGATCCCAACGTGGAGCGCCTATAACGCGGATATCGTGGAGTTGCGGACAGCGTTCTCCGCCATTCCAACCGGCTCGAGCGTGCTCGCCGTGGCGCCACCGGATTGTCGCGATCCGAATATCTACTTCGAGCACAACCTTTCGACTTTCGCCGCCATCGACCGACGCGCACAGGTGAACATGCTGTTCGCCGGACAGGGCCTGCAGCCTGTGCGCGCGAAAGACCCGGCGATCGCGGCCGCACCGCAGGTCATCGTGAACTCCGAGTGGCTTTCAGCCTCGGGACAGTCGAAACTGATGGCGGATGCGCCCGTGCCGTGGGTCGATATCATGTCGCGTTGGCGCGACCATTTCGACGTCGTCGTCGACATCCATGGCACTTGCGAGAGCACGATTGCAGCAACGGGCCTCGAGCGCGTCGCACGTTCGAACATCGCGGATATCTATATCGCTGAACGACCGCGTTGAATATCGGCCACGGCCGATACATTCACGGCTGATTGTTCGGCGGCCTCTCGATGAACTGCCGACTGCCGTTGAGAAGCTCGAGGTTGTTCGCGATGACCGGATTGCCCGGATCCAGCGAGTATGCCTTCTCGAACTTCCGTCGTGCCGCATTCAGGTTGCCACGCAGCATGTACGAATAGCCCTGGTCATTCAGAACCTGCACGGTTTCGCCGCCGAGGCGGATCGCTTGCGCATAAGCCTGATCGGCGAGATCAAAGCGGCGGATCCGATCATAGCTTGCTGCAAGCCCGATCCAGGCCGTTACGTCCTTTGGCGCCTTTTCGACGGCGTCCCGGAAATAGCGATTGGCGATGCCGAAGTTGCCGCGGTTGAAATGCTCGAGGCCCATCCGCACCGGCTCGTCGGAGGGATAGTATTTGACGTCCGTGGGTTCCTGGACAGGGTCAGGACCGGCGGGAGCAACGGGCGCAACCACGGCAGCGTCGCGGACGGTTGCTTCCTGCACCGTTTCGCAAGCCGCCAAGGCTGTCGCCAGCACGGCGCAGGCCAGCCATACAAGAAGGCGCCCCATAACCATTATCCCCGTCGCACCACCGGCAACAAATCAATCATCAAAATCATCGGGTGGGACCTGCGCCCACAGTGGCCGCAGCCGTGCCTACATCGACGATGCCGCCTGCGTCCACAATAGCCCCCGTCGCACCGGCGACCCCCATTGGAGGATGTCCCGTTGCCGGCGTATTTCCGCCAAACGCCGGCAGCGGATCGCGCGGCTGGTTACCGCTGCGATAGCGCCTGATAGCACCACTGGTCTTCGCCGCATCAACAACAATTCTGCGATCGCCGACACCTCTCGGCCAGGGATGAATCGTGTGGATGGCGGCGTTGACTTGTTTGGCGTCGCCGGCGCTCAGCGTAATGGTGTCAGACCGCTGAAAGTAGCGGTCCATCTCGTCGTTGCCGGCCAGGCCGTTGCAAGCCCCGAGCGTGAAGACCGCGAGTAACGTCGTGCATGTCATATCGGTCGCCCCTTAATTGAGTGTCTTGACGACGGGCTGGTCGGTTACAACCGGCGGCGGTGCGGGCAGGCGCGCTTCGGGCGCGATGATGTGGCCATACGGTCCCTTCAGCTCACCACCGGAACTGACGTAGTCGTTGTAGCGCTTCTTCACTTCCATCTGGCCGTTGAGGAAGAAATCGACGTCATTGGCCGGCATGCGCGAATCCAGCGGCGAGGCCAGTGGCTGGCCGGGCGCCGCCGGCGCGACAAGGCGCGGCGTCACGATGATGACGAGATCGGTTTCCTGCTGCTGGTAGGACGACGAACGAAACAATGTCCCAAGCACCGGCACCGACCCAATCCAGGGCAACTGCGAGATATCCTGCCGGTTACGGGTCTGCAGCAGGCCCGCGATGGCAAAGCTCTGGCCGTCACGCAACTCGACCGTGGTCCGGGCGTTGCGGCTGGTCAGGGCGGGAATCGTCGTACCGGCGATCGTGACGGCGTTGGTGAAATCGAGTTCGCTGACGGACGGCTCGACGCGCAGATTGATCACGCCACGCGAAAGCACCGTGGGAACGAAGCCCAGTTCAACACCGAACGTCTTGAACTGGATCGAAACAGTCGCCAACGCGCCGTTAGCGGGCGGCGCCGAAGCCACCGGCACCGGGAATTCGCCGCCGGCCAGGAACCGGGCCGCTTCACCCGACAGCGCCATCAGGTTTGGCTCGGCGAGCCGACGTACCAGCCCCTTCGTTTCCAATGCTGTCACAAGCAAATCGATGGAGGCGCCGCTGCTCGTTCGGAGGATGCTGGTCAGGAGGCTCCCAAACGGGACAGCGGGCGCTCCCGTTACCGTCGCCGCCAACGTGCCGGCCGTGCCGAGCAGAGGGATCGAGCCTGCGGGCGGGCCCGTGTTCGGCAACGCCACGCGACCGCTGTTGGTATTGATGGAATTGGGCCCGCCAAGCCCGGTATTGCCAATGTTCGTTCCGTTTGCATTAGCACCATAGAGATTCATTCCGAGCTCACGTCCGGCAGACCGGTTAACCTCGAGGAAGCGAACCTCGAGCATCACCTGCTGCGGCCCCGCCACGTTCATGGCGTTGACGACGACGCTGGTCTTCGGAACTGTGCTTTGCGCGATCTCCATCGCGCGCTGGGCGGCGACCGCATCGGGGGCCGTTCCGCCCACGATCACCTGTCCCTCGGAGGCCGTCACGCGGATGCCGCGGATGCCGGTCGAGGACTGAATGTTCTGCTGCAGATTGCCGATGTCGATCGTGACCTCGACATCGAGGATGCCGATCTGTCTCATCGAGGAATCGAGCAGGATGACGTTGGTCGTGCCGGGCTGCTTGCCCTGGATGTAGATCAGGTGATCGCTCAGCGACTTCACGTCGACGATGTCGGTCGAGCCCGCCACGATGGTGGAAAAGGGAGTCTCGACCCTGAAGGTGCGCGACTTGTTGACGGTCACCTTGATCCGCTGGACGTCGTTCGCTTCGCTGACGAAGACGCCCCCGCCGGAGCTCCGCCGATCGGCCGCGTCGGCACGGTCAACACAGGGACCGACAAGGACGGCACCAAGCAGCAGCGCGCTCACGGCCGCGAACTTTGCCTTCCCTTGCGTCGAAATACGGACGCCACCCATTCCAGTCCCCCTCGCCGCGATCCGCGGCCATCCCGCAACGCACACTTGGCGGGTCAACAACCCTCCCCCGAACGACCCGGGGTTGCACAAATCGTCTACGTAAAAATCGTCAGCCTGGGTTTATGTCCCCAGACTCCCTGCATTGCGATCATCGTCCGCCGGGCGCATCCGCCGCAAGGCGAGAGCCCTCATATCCCACGTCAATTCGCGAGAAAGTCGCCAAATGTTGCTTGCAAGCACCACTTTTGCGGAACCCGATCCCCTGGGTTCCATCCGCCGGCGGCTAGTTCCCCTCGTGCTTATTGGGCCGCAAATAACATTCTTTTCCGTTAAATTCGTAAGACCCCTCTGGACTCGGCGGGCGCGGCATTCGCAAAAGACGCGATTCGGGCAACGGTATCCCATTACAACCCCTAATAGGGGATCGACGTGCTCGCCGTCGGCGTCGAGTTCAATCCGCTCCACAGCGGCGTCATCATGGCGAAACCGGGCAGAGACGCCGTAATGGTCAGCGCGGAACCGCTGTCGCTCGCGCTCAATGTAGGCGTCAGCCCCATGATGTTCGTCACCGACGTCAGGTAGGTGCTGGTGTAGTAGGTGCTGACACTGGTGCAGCCCGACGGCGACAAACTCTGCGTCACCTGAGGCGTGTAGCACTGAATCATCGTCGCTCTAGCGCCTTCGCTGGCGAGCGTGCGCAACAATTGCATGGTGATCGCATAGCGTCCGAGATCGAAGATCGCGAACACGAATGTGAAAAAGAACACGGCGACGAGGCAGAACTCGAACGCTGCCGAGCCGCGCTGGTCGAGCCTTTTCATCAACGTACCATCGCAATGACCTTGGTTTTGCCCAAGGTGTTGGACGTGCAACCGGACGAACTCAAATAGGTATTGCCGTTGATCGTGAGAGAAGCGGCAATCACTTCCGTACATTGTGTATTCGCGCTTTGAGCCGTACCGCCGTACGACACATTGGCATGCGGGAAATACATCGCACCGCCCAGGGTCGACGTATTGCTGCCGCCTATGTTGACTGCAATCTTGTTCGCGTTGGTGTTGTTTGCCTGATCGTCGATCAGGATACCATTGAGGTCACTATCGTACGAATTGGTCGTGGGCGCGGAAAGGTTGACGGTGCCGCCACTGATAGTGAGATTTGAGCTGTCCCCAAGCAAGACGAGCGTTACGTCCGTGCCGGTGACAGTGCCGCCAAAGTTGATCGTTGCGTTGTAGAAAAAGTATGTTCCTGCTGCGAGATTCAACGTGCCGCCGGAATTCACCGTCAGGTTACCGTAGACCCCGCTACCGGCGTTTGGAGTCAAGTTGCAGGTGTTGCCGTTGGTCACTTTGCCCTGCGCGTTGCATGCGGTTAATACGGGGCCCGTCGTTGAATTGAACGATTTCGAATCCAGCACGGATAGCGGATTCTTTGCGGTAAGCGTGTTGTAATTGTATCCCGCACCGGTCAGGGCGCAATGTCCCGATGACGCCTTGCAACCGTCCACCGCATTCACAGCCCAGCCCGAGCCGCTGAAACTCGCGGTGCCGTTGTACTTGACGTTGGTGTTCGACATCATCGCGCAGCCGGTGCCGGTGATGGCGCTGCTGCCGCCGATCGTGAGCGCATCGTTTCCAGGTCCCAATCCAAACGCGCATATCGGCTTTGGATTCTGGATCTCGACCACCGCGGACGACCGGATGGTGACGCTGGACATGCCAAGTATCTGCGCAAGATATCCCGGCTGCTGCTGCGCCACGGTCGCAAGCACATGCATGCCGGATGCCGAGCTGGTCCAGGTGCCGGCAGAGTAGGTTCCTCGATCGATCAACACGGTTTGCGTGGTATTTGCCTGCGCCGTACCGCAATTCGAGCCCGGATAGACGGGATCGCCGCTGGAGTTGCAGAACTTGTTCTGCGCGGCCATTTGCTTGCCGCGGTAGATGTAATCCTGCGATCTGTCGCAGTCGCTATCGGTTATTGAGTTCAGCGAACATGCCACCGACAAGCCGCCCGAATAGGCCGCCGCATCGGCGGCATTCTGCGCATTCTGCTTGGTCACGTACCACGACCCCGCCTCGGCGCCGAGAGCGATGAACCCGATCAGCGGTACCAGCGCAATCACCGTTGCGAAGGCGACGGAACCGCGTCGGCAGCGAGCCAGTTTGCGCACGGCGTCCTCCTACTGAAATCGCTGGGTGTAAGTGATGGTACAGGACGTGCACAATGCCGAGCCAAGCACCATGGGCGTCAAGGTAAAGGTGGTCGAGAAGGTGTAGTATTTCACGATCGATGCCGCCCCCGAAGTACAGGGAGCCTCCGTGCTGTCGGGAGGAGCACCGCAGTATATCCGCGGAGTAATCGTAAATCCGCTGATCGTCGCGGGCAGCGCGCTCTTCCAGGCGCTGATGACGGAGGAGTCGGTGACGTCCGCCGGCGGGGAATATTGGGTCCGCTGCCCCATGTCGCGAAGCGCCTGTTGCGCCGAAATGAACCGGAAGCCGGCAATCGCCAGATCGGCCAACGGCAGCAGCAGACTGAACACCAGGACAAGATAGATAATGGCCATTTCGAACGCGGCAGCACCGCGCTGATCGCCAACGAAAGAGCGTTTGCCGCTCTTGTGCCTGCCTGTCCGAACTTCACTCATGACGCTTCGTTCGTGACTAGAGTCCCTTGAAGGAACGAATGAGATGCAAGAATGAACTGCCGCCGAGAATGACGAACATCGCGGGCAGCAGGAACAACACCATCGGCACGGTGAGCTTGGCACCCAGCTTGTGAGCGCGCTCTTCGAGGCTGGTGATCCGCTCCCGCCGCAGGTCGGCCGCGATGGTGCGCAGCGCCTGGCCCAACGGCGTTCCGTATTGCAGGCTCTGGCTGACCATGATGCCGAAACGGCGAAGCCCTTCCGAGGTGGACGCCAGTTTCTCGAATGCCTCGGCTCTGCTCGGCAGGATCCGCAAGTCGTCGAGCAAACCGCGCAGAACGCGCGAGATGGCCGGATTGGTCTCGCCCATTTCCTCGGCGACCCGCTGCAGGGCGCTTTCCAGGCCCATGCCCGCCTCGGCGCACACGACCAGCAGGTCGATCGTATCGGGCGTGCCCGACCGGATAGCGGCATCGAAACGCCGCTTCATCACCAGCAGTATCAGCCGCGGCCCCATGATCCCGATGGCCAAGCCAAAGAGGGCGATCATCAGCACGCTGGCCGGCGCCCATCCCGACAGTTGCGCGAAAAGGAAGAAGACGATCGGGAACAAGACCATGCTGACGATCTTGACGCCGATCCAGATCGGCAGGACGCGGTGATGGTTGAATCCGGCCGATTGCAGAACGGTCCGCAGTTCGTCGAGATTCTCCTCGGCATAGAACTTTCGGTACCGCATGCCGATCGACGAGAACCAACCGACCATGCCCTGGGACCGCGTCGACCGATCGGAAATGCCGAGCACCGCATTCGAGACGCGCGCGTTCAGCGTGCGAATGTGGATTTCGCGGATCACCAACAGGAACGTCACCGCGACGGCGATGACCATGAGGGCTGCCACACTCGCGCCGGCAGTCATAGCGACGTCTCCCTCTGGATCATCCAGCGTATGACAAAATGCCCGAGAAGGACCGAGCCGACCGCGTAGGCCAGCAGCATGTTGCCGGTCGGATCAAGAAACAGAAGATTGATCGATTGCGGATTGATCACGTACAGCAACCCACCAATGATCACCGGCGACAACGAAAGCGCGCGCGAGGAGAAGATCACCTCTCCCGCAAGCGCCTTCGCGCGGGCGGCCAGTGCGACGCGCTGGCTCACGGTTTCCGCGAGGATTTGCAAAGTCTCGGCCAAGCTGCCGCCGGATTTCAACTGGACGGCAAGCGTCACCGAAAACATCGCGTACTCCGCAACCTGCGTACGCCGGTAGACGGCCTCCACAGCGTCCTCCGGGGCCACGCCCAGGCCAATCTGGCTGCAGACGATGGCGAACTGACCCGCGGTCGGCTCCGGCATCTCGCGAGCGATCGTGCGGAATGCCTCGTTGACCGGCAGACCGGCACGGACCGTGCTTGTGACCAGCTGGATCGTATCCGGCAGCTGCCGGAAGAGGCGATTGGCGAACCGCCGTTGCTGCCATCCAAACAGACCACGCACCACCAGTACCGCGACGATCGCAGCCGCGATGGACACGTTGGAACTGGAAAACCCGAACGGCTGATTGGCATAGAACACAGCCAACGCGGCGAGCGCACCCGCAAGCAGCACATAGATCGGGTGCAGGACGTAGGCGATGTCCGGATTGTAGTTCGCCAGACGGTACAGCAGCATCGAGCGGGCCCCGGTTTCAGCCCGGCGGATCGAGGTCAGGCCGGCGGTCGGCGCGGTCTGCAGAGCGACCGAGAGCTGGCGGTTCATGCGCCGTTCCCGCTTGTCGAGCCATAGCGTAACGAGTGCCGCGCACAGCAGCAGGCCCAGGACGATCGCGATCACGTAGTTCGGAATCATATCTGTCTCATTGCATCGGACCAGGCTTGCTGAAGCCCGTAATAGGCAAGACGGCTCTTGAATTTTGGAAGCGCGTGGGTCGACTTGTAGGTTCCCATTATCCGGCCGTGAGTGTCCTCTTCCTGATACTCGAAAGCCGCAATGTCGTTGGTCGTAATGACTTCGCCTTCGAGACCGATCACTTCGCTGACCTGGATGATCCGGCGCTGGCCGTCCCGCATGCGCTCGACCTGGACGATGACGTCGAGCGCAGCGACAATCTGCGACCTGATCGCCCGCGTCGGCAGATTGACCTGCCCCATCTGCACCATGTTCTCGATGCGGGTCAGGGCATCCCGGGTGCTGTTGGCATGCACCGTGGAGATCGATCCGTCATGGCCGGTGTTCATTGCCTGCAGCATGTCGAATGCCTCGGCGCTGCGGACTTCGCCGACGACGATGCGGTCGGGACGCATGCGCAGGGCATTCCAGAGCAGATCGCGTTGCGTCACCTGCCCGGTGCCTTCCAGGCTCGGAGGCCGGGTCTCCAGGCTGATCACGTGCGGCTGTTGAAGCTGCAATTCCGCCGCGTCCTCGATGGTGACGATGCGTTCGCTGTGATCGATGAACTGGCTCATGGCGTTCAGCAGCGTCGTCTTGCCGGAGCCGGTACCTCCTGACACGAGAACGTTGAGCCGCGCCCGCGAGGCGATCTCCAGCAATTTTCCGATCGCCGGCGTCATCGAGCCGTTCGCTATCAGGCCAGCCATATCCAGACGACGGCTCGGGAATTTTCGGATGGAGATGCAGGGGCTGTGGATCGCGAGCGGCGGCAGAATGATGTTGACGCGGCTGCCATCGGGCAGGCGGCAATCAACCATGGGACTGGATTCGTCGACACGCCGCCCGACCTGCGCGGCAATCTTCTGGGCGACCGATGTGATGTGATCGTTGTCACGGAAGCGTACGGCGACCCGCTCCAGCCTGCCGCTCCGCTCGACATAGACGTTGCTGGGACCGTTGATCATGATGTCGTTGATCGTTTCATCGATCAGAAGCGGACGGAGCGGCCCGTATCCGGTCATGTCATCCGCGATATCGTCCGCCAGCTGGATCTGCTCGCGGCCGGACAGCTCCAGCCGCTCGTCGTTGGCGATCCCGTGGATGATTTCCTCGATCTGGCGTCGCAGCACGTCGCGCGAAACGGTTGCCGCCGCCGACGGATCGATCTGCTCCATGACCCGGTCCCGCAGCGAGTTGAGCATCACGGGATGATGGAGGGACGGTTCGTTGCCACGCCTCGGCGTGACGCCCGGCGCCGGTGCAGGCGAACCCGGACTCAGGGAAGGAGGTCGAGCGGCCGGTGCGGGCAAGTCCGGAGGCGAAGGAGCGTCCGCTGTCAATGCCGGCGCATCCACGGTCGGCGAAGCCGCGTTTTCGGTCGACCCGCGCAAGCTCGACGTCAGCGCGGACAAATCAACCATGGGCGACTCGTCTGGGCGTCTCCCGAACTTTTTCATAGCCCGAGCAACCTCCTGAGCCGTCCCTTGCGCTCGCCGGCGACGCCCGTGATCTCCCGCACGATTGGCTTGAGGTGACGCCGCAGTGCCGAGACGTGCTTGAGCGCGGGAATGCCGAGGTTGACCGCCTGGGTCATCCCCTTCCCGAGATCAGGGATCACCATGTCCGGCTCGGCGCCCAGGGCCTTGACGATCGTCGCCTTGGGAAGACCGCCGGCACGATTGGCGCGGTTGAGCAGAGTAAAGACCCGGTCCTTGCCGGCGATGTTGGTGACGGCGGTGCGAAGCGCGTGCGCGTTACGGAGACCCGTCACCTCCGCTTCCAGCAGCACCAGGACGTGACGAGCAAGACTGATCACCGGATAGATCGAGGGAGGAAACGGGACGGGTACGTCGACGACGATGTAGTTGAACCGTTGACGCAGCAAGCCCAGAACATGTCTCACGCCAGCTTCGGTGATGTTGAGCTGCGCATCCAGCTCCTCGTCCGCGGAGATCAGGCTGACCCGATCGTTGATTTCAATTGCCGAGCGCTCGAGGAACAGCGTGTCCGCACGCATCGGATTTTCCAGCGCGATGCGCAGTCCCGGTCCCGGCCGAACGCCCAGCATCACGGCAGTTTCGCCGTTCTGCAGATGGAGATCGAGCAGCGCGACCTTGGCCTTCGTCGTCTCCGCCAGCTGCAGCGCGAGGTTGATGGCGATGCTTGTCGCTCCGGCTCCGCCCTGCGCGCCGCAGATCGAGATCACGTGCCCGCCGCGATCCGGCTGGGCCGGCGCCTCGCCGCCGAGCAGCTTCGGGCGCAGCAGATCCAGCACCATGTCCCGCGTCAGCGGCCGCGGCAGGTACTCGGTCACGCCGATGTCCATGAGCTCGCGGTAAAAGCCGATCTCCCTGCTCTCTCCGATCAATGCGACCCGGACATCGGGCGGACAGACGCTGGCCAACCTTTCCAACTCGGCAAACGGATCGTCGTACCCACTGATGTCTGCGACCAGTGCGAACAGGTCCGTGTCGGTCTCGAGCATCCGTACGGCGTTGCGAATTGTGCCGCGCCTGAGCGACAAGTGGGCGCCGTCGAGACCCTTGCGCAGAGCCGCGGCGCTGTCCTCGTCGTTGACGAAGCAGACGATGCGGTCGCGCGTGACGACAGATGCTGTTTCAAGCGGATTCACGACTGCCATGTTCATCATCATCGCTTCTCCGCCGAATTGCCAGCACCTGCCGATACGGCGGCCTGACGCGCAACATCCGGCAATCCGTCGCAGTTGACGCTTGCATTGCCGACGCCTGTGACCTGCTTCCTGACCGTGAACTGCTTGGCTTCGCCGCCGGAATAGAGCACCACTGCAGTGGTCTGGCCGGCAAGGGCATTCTGGCGGGCGAGCTCCGGCGACACATCGCAGCTCGACATGACGCCAGCATCGGCATTATCGCGCTTGTCGACGGCGGCCCTGACCGAAAGCGAGAGCTTTCCGAGTTGCTTGGCAACCGTGATTCTCTGCACCTGCTCAGGCGTGAGCTCCAGCGACACCGTCTGGGCGGGCTTGCCCATGGTGGTGGCGATGCCTCGCCCACCCTGCGCGATTTCCTGGTCGATCGCGATGATCCGGACGTTGCGGAGCACGGTTTCCGTCAGCGCGCGACGTGAGGGGTCCGCCTTCTCGAACACCTGGGTCAGCAGGACGTCCACCTGGTCGCCCGGCCTGATCAGACCCGAGACGCCGGACTCTTCGTCGACCTTGATGCTGATGGCGCGACTGTCGGGCGCCAGCACACTCGCAAGGAAACCCCGATCCTGAGGGCGCACAATGTCTTGCAGGTTGATCGGATGGCCGGCCTCGACGAACTTGCGCACGAGCGAACCGGCAAGCGAAGCCTTGGAGTCGGGCGTTTCCAGGATCGCATCCGCCGGAACATGATCGGCCTGCACCGAGCGCACCGCGAAATCTTCGTCACGGGCCAAGGTCCCTCGCGGCAATGGCCGCGCCGCGACATAGTATCCCACGACCTTTGCGACCGGCTGCGCGACTTCCGTCGTCGCCGTTGCCTTGGGCGTGCTCAGGTTGAGCGCGATGAGGCCCAGCGCTGTGATCGCGAGAAGCAACACCGCAATAATCGAAAGCCGCAAAGCCGATGACATATCAAAAACCCCTGTTCAAAATCGCTCCGATACCGCCGCAGGCTATGGCGACGCCATAGGGAAGCGGCGCACGCCGCAAATGACGCCAGCGCTCGACCGCATAGACGCGACGCGGCAGCGATGATCCGGCTGGCGCTACGCTGGGATGAGGCAGGCTCCGCATCATCACGTGCACCAGGGCAAGAACGCCGCCCGCCAAAGCCGTGATCGTCAGCAGCTGAACGACGCCCATCCACGGCAGACCAAGCGCCAGCGCGACCAGCAACTTGACATCGCCCCCGCCGATCGATCCGTGCCGGTAGACAATGAACAGCACCATAAACAGAACCGTCGCGATCAAGAGCGACCCGGCGATGCCAGCAGGATTGGTCAAATGACCGGCGATCCCGAGGATCGCCAGGGCCAGACAAATCTCATTGCTGATTATGCGTGTCGCGACGTCCATGGTGGCGACATAGAGAAGCAGCAAGATCTGCAAAATGGCGGCTATGGAGACGATCCAACTCATCAAGCACAAACCCCGAGCACGTCCAATAAAGCGGCCTTAAAGAGGCCCAATTAGAACGGGCCACGGCGGCCGTATAAACAATATAAATCGCAGTGGCGCCTATGGCGGCCCTGAATCCGTCAATGCAACCTTGATGGGCTGAACGCCAAACCGGAAAAATATATAGTCAGCGTCCAATCCATCATCGAGTGAAACTCACTGAAGCAATCGCCATACTATCCGGCGGCAGCGATGACCTTCGCAGAGATGCTCGAGATTGCACTGCTCAGCGCGGCTGAGATCGGACCGCTTCCGCCGGCACCGAACGCAAGACCGACCGCGGCGACGATACAAGCGGCAACGATGACGTACTCGAACGACACCACGCCCCTCTCGTTCTCGCGAAGACGCTTCAGAGCTTCACTGACTTCGACAAAATGCCTCAACACGTGACACCTCTTCAGTTGAGTTCAACGCCGTGGCCGCCCTGGTTCGGAACGAACGACGTCAGCTCGCACCATCCATGGATCACCCTATCGGAATGTCTGCCGACGAGGTCTTCAACGGTAGACTGGCTGGTGGCACAATTGGTTCAACCGACATGGCCACGAAGCAGTCGCGCTCGAGCCGTAGAAGACAGGGCCACAATTCACTGACCCCGTCTTCTAGTCCCGATCAATCGCTTATCCGACCGCCGAAATGACCTTCGCGGAGATGCTCGAGATTGCACTGCTCAGGGCGGCCGAGATCGGACCGCTTCCGCCGGCACCGAACGCAAGACCGACCGCGGCGACGACACAAGCGGCAACGATGACGTACTCAAACGACACCACGCCGCCGTTGTCGGCCCGCAGGCGCTTCAGGGCTTCCGTGGTCTTGATGTAAAGCTTCAACATGGGAAATTCCTTCTACTAAGATTAAAACCTGAGGGTGCGTCGGCCGATGAAAGCCTGAGCCAACAATTTAAAATTTATATACAGAACGTAAATCTTGTCACCTGCTAATCCTTTATTAACCTTACTCCATAAGGGCTATTCCTGTATTCCTACGGTGATTGGAACCATAAAAGGAGGCGATTTGCCGCTTTTTGCCGCTCCCTGCCGGCTACCGAGGCACTCCTAACTCAGAAGCCAGAACTTTGCGCTTGCCGTAAAAGAACCGTCAGCGGTCTTGTCGGATTTTTTAATTTTCGAACTTTTTTTATTATTCCGAATTGATCCGCAGCGCGAATTCGCAGAGGCCGAATTCTCCGATGCGCCAATAAAGCGGCCTTACAACTCCGACGCCGTCACAAACCTGGGATTGCATCAGTTGGAGACGGACGGACGCTTCCTTGCGCAGCCATCGGTCCTTTTGCTGGGCGAACTTCCGTGGACGCCCCTATTTCGAGGTCGCTACGCTTTCCGGGTGCCTGCGCCGAACGTGGGCGACAGCCACGTCGTCGGAATACGCGCGTTCCCATTCAGGCAACCGGTCGAGCAGACCGACAGCCGGGGTCGTCGGGAAGAGCAGTGTCGAATCGATTTTGTATTCATCGAGCAGCTTGATGAAATCCGGGATATCCTCAAGCGAGAGGACCCGCATGTAGCGGCTGAGAAATTCCGGACCATACAATTCGGCGCGCGAATCGATGAATGTCGGCATGCGCTGGAAGATCAAATAGCCGCCGAAGTAGTAATCATTCAGGACGCGCTCTGCCTTTCGCTCCTTGAGCTTCTCCACTGCAGCACCCGGAACAAGCGGCAGCGATCGATCCTTCGTCACAAGGATCACACCGGTCACGATCGATACGACCGCAAAAAACGTGATGAGGTGCGTCGTCCTCACCGGAATCGCCTTCCGGTGCTCCTGCCGCAAGACATGCTGCGCCAACGGGTCAGCAATCAGGAATGGGGCAACCATCGCGAACACGTCGACATAGCGCTGGTGAGCGAGAGTTTCGTAGACGAGCGCGAGCAGTGCGGCCATCCTGAGAAAAGGCAGCTTGAACCCGCTGTAGAGCGCGTAGGCAGCACCACCAAGCAGGCAAACCGTAAACGGGTGTAGAGAGCCGAAATCAATCGGCCTCCACTCGCCAATTGTCGAGAGGACCGACCCAAGGCTCAAGATCCGTGTTGTAACCAGGATGGATTCGATCCCATACGGGGTCACACAGCCGGCCCCAAGCGCCAACACCCCAAATCGGAACCAATGCAGCGCGACCGTCAGGCGGGACGATTTGTCCGCGTTCCAAATCGCCTCAAGGGCAAACGGTGCGATCATGGCGATGCCCAACGTGAAGCTTCCGTGGAGATTCGCCCATAGCGTGATGATCAGAAGATAGGTCCATGGAGGCGTCCGTCGCGCGTCGGTAGCCCGAAGCAGACCGTCGACCCACAGCACCATCAGTGGAAAAATCAATACATGCGGCCGGGCCAGGATGTGGTGCACCGTCATGGCTATGCCGGCACTCACCAGGATCGTGACCGGCACGTTCGACAGTCTCTTAAGAAGACAATGGGCAAGCAGGAAGAACGCCGTAGAAGCCGCCAACGCAGCTAGAAGCGCAGGGCCGAGCCACCCTGCCAATTTGAATGCAAGAAAATACAGGACTTCTGACAACCACGCGCTGGTGATCCAGGGCGCGCCGTGCTTCGTAAAGGAAAAGGGGTCAACATAAGGTACGGCGCGATGATCAATAATCCATTCGCCGACCACAACGTGCCAATAGGTATCGGCATCACGTAATATCTCGCCGATCTTGCCGATAAGAATCAAATAGGCCGTTGTGGCGAGGATCAACGGCAGCCAGGCCCGAAGATGATCACTACGCGGAAGGCTCTCTGTCTTTACGCTATTCGCATCCATGTGTTGCGAACCAATGCTTAACCGGTATGTTTTGCGTCCTTGAAAGCCAATCATTGTCATTTTAGGCTCGTGGAAGCAACGTCAAGTGTTCAAACTGATTAATCGCCTCACCATCATCATCGATAGCAGCAGATGGATCGCGTGGCCTGACGATACCGCAGGAAGGGCTGAATGGAGTCCGGGAAGACTTGGAGCGGCGGCCCGCGGCCGGAACCGAGAACACTGACGGGCTTCGTGGCGTGGCCGGCACGACCGTCGCTTTGGCCCCCTTTCAACAGTTTCCGCCCGACGGCGCCGACGCGTTTTTCATATGGTACGCTGCCGTTTTTTGCCGTAGCGGCTTCACGCTCTCCTTTGCCCGCGCGCAACGCCATCCGCGGGCTCCAGGGCATGCGCCCTGCTCCGATTGTTTCCTAGAGCACCGGACCTGGCCATGGCTTGCTCTTCCCACGAACCCGCCTCGGCCCAAACCAAGGTCCCCGCTTCGTCCCGGAAAATGCTTTTTGCAGTGCTTTTTGTGCTGTCCGCGGCGAACCTGACGGCTTGCCTGATCGCTTACATTTCGCGGGTATGGATTTACGATGGCGATGGATTCGGCATTCCGGTGGATTTCGTCAGCTTTTGGGCCGCCGGGCGCCTTGTGCTCGATGGCTTGCCGGCACAAGCCTTTGACTGGGACATCCATCGGCAAATCGAAATTGCGGCGCTTGGACAGGATTTCGCCGGTACCTTCCCCTGGCACTACCCGCCACCATTCCTCTTCGTCGCATCACTGATGGCGCTGCTGCCCTATGGTGCAGCGTACCTCGGGTGGGTTGTTGTCAGTTTAGTGCCGTATGTTGCCGTCGTGCGGGCAATCGTCGGTCACAACCTCGGCGTACTGCTCGCACTCGCCGTACCGATCGTTTTCTTCAACGCGCTGGTCGGACAGACCGGATTTTTGACCGCTGCGCTGATTGGCGGCACGCTCTATCTCATTCCGGTGCGCCCGGGGCTCGCAGGCATTTGCCTTGGTCTATTGACTTACAAACCGCAATTTGGGCTGCTGTTTCCCATCGTGCTCATGGCGGCGGGACATTGGCGCGTATTCATTAGCGCCACCGTGACGACCATCGCGATGTTGCTCATCTCCACACTCGCCTTTGGCACTGCGAGTTGGCTGGCATTTTTCTACTGGCTGTCGCACTCCTCGAATGTGATCTTGGTCGATGGTAGGTTTAGTTGGTGGAAATTGATGAGCCTCTACTCTCTGGTGCGTCATTTCGGCGGCACCGAACAGCTGGCCTGGGCCCTCCAGCTCATCCTCGTTGTGAGCACGACGCTGGTCCTCGTGCTGATGTGGCGCAGCCGCGTACCCTATGGTTTGAAGGCGGCCGCCCTATCCGCAGGCACGCTGTTGGTCACGCCTTATATCGCCATCTATGACATGTTGATCCTCACGATTTCCATCGCCTTCCTGTTTCGCGTAGGACTGAGGAGCGGCTTCCGGAGCTACGAGCTGCCTGCGCTGGCCGGCACGCTCGTACTCGTTCTCACTTTCCTTACGAGCACGCCAACGGGACTGGGAGCGACCCTCATCGTCTCGATACTGATTCTTGCGCGTGCCGGTTCGTGGTGGCGACGCGAGCCCGCGCCACAATCGGCCACGGCAGGCGTTTAGGCGGCGGTTGGCGTCGCCAGCCTGTCAAGACAAATTGCGTGAGAAGAACGATCCTGATCCGCACCGGTCGACCCGCCCAGGCCAAAACCCAAGTAACTTGACCTGGTCATGGGATAAGAGCGCGCAGTCAAACTGCTCGCGTCGCCTTCCCTCAGTGTGTGAGCTCGAGCTTCCGCATTTCGGTCATGCGTGCCAGACAATATTCGCGGTACAGGTCGTTAAGAATTGCCCACATGATGAATCCCCATCGCTCGAAGCAAGGACAGACTGGCCCGGCAACGTTTCAGCGCGATGTCGGCAATCGGGGAAACGAGTTTCCGGACGGTTTCGCAGCCCGCTAATTGGGTCAGGCTTTATGCCATTTTAATGGTGCGGGCTTGGATAGCTTCCTTCCCTTTAAGGGTCATTTATCCCGGATCAGCCGGCTCCGTTGCGGCCCCGGTCGAGAGAAAACGGAAGTTTGGTTTTGGCAACGTACGCCCCTCGTGATCGGACAGGGCCTTGGCGTGCTCGCGTGTGTGCTTGGCCTCGGCGATCAGGAGGCAGCGCCTCAGCTCCTCGCTGCAACGCCTTGCCTGGGCGCGCATCTGGCACTTGTCGTCAGCGGGAATGGAGGATTTGGCGAGACTGCTCCATGTCGCCGCCAGCGACTTCTTGAGCAGCTCAATCTTGCGCTCCAGATCGTCCAAACGCTGCTCCGTCGATCCTCTACGGATACACGCTTCGAACGAAGCTAAGCCGATTCTCCTGTTTCGTGGAACCCCGTAGGGTACCGCCCCTCGCGGTCCGCCTATGAAGTGCCGAGCCTCGTCCAGACTGCATGGACGATGAGGAAAATGGATAACGCCCCCAGCAACCAACCCAATTCGCTGCCGGTCTGGCGCTCATCAAATTCACGATTGGGGTCGCTCTCGCGGCCGAACGGGACCTCTGGTGCCGGCCGTTGCGAGCGACCGGCTCGTCCGGGTACGCGCCGCAACAGTCGACGAACGATCGTCTCCCGCTCGGCAATGCTGCTTCCGTCAGGATCGGCCGGCATCGTCAGTCTCGCCCGGCTTTACGAGAGGGTCGTCGTTGCATCAAGGACATGAGGCGCGCCAGGCGGTTGACGCGGCGAATGCTGTCGGAAAAGCGGGCTGCGGGAGTGCGGTGTCGAATGTGGAAAACAAGCTTTCGAAGGCGACCGAGCATGATGTTCCTCGCAACATGACAGAGCGCATGAGAACCCGAGTGTCCTGGTCAGCTGCCGCCGACCAGCGAGCGACGAGCGCGGCAGACGTGGTGATCCGGCATGGCGCGTCGGGACAGGCGCGCGATGGGCATTGGCGAGGAAGGCGCGCAGCTTCAGGACTTCGTCGGCGCGAGCCTGCCGAGGAGAACTCGGGTGCCGGTGTCGTCGACAACACGCGACGGAGGACGGGCCAGATTCCAAATGCTCAGGGTGCTGAAATTTCTGTTCATTGCATCGCCTCGAATGACGCGTTGGCGGCTGAAACGAAATTTACGTGGGGATTAAATTGGCTTTAACTGCGAAACTATGTCACGGACCCAACTTGGCCACAAGCGCCGCTGGCAATCATAGCTCATCGACTACGCGTGAAATCGATTCAGGTTGAAACGCGACCGTGGTTGCAAACCCGACACCCCGACGATCATTGCCTCCGCTCGCCGGGTGTGCGCCTTCTGAATAACTCCGGGAAAGCGCAGCCCCGGTTGAAAGGCGCCCGCAAGCGCGCAGCATCCAGGGTTGCCCGACTGACGGAGCCGTTTGGCGCCAGGCGAGCCCCCCGCGTCAATTGCAGCCTGGTCGATTTCGTGAATTCCGATATAAACGCCGGTAAAGGAGCCTGGCGTTGTTCGCCGATATCCCCGGCCGAGATACGGCGCTTCGCCTTCTAGATTTCCCGATCGCTGGCCGAAGAGATCCGGACATGGAAGCCTTTTGCCTCGATGGCGCGGATCAGCTGTTCGAGGCTCATCTCGTCCGGCCGCAGCGAGAGCTGATCCGAGGGAGCTTGATCCTGAGTATTCACAAGGTGAACACCGTCCTCGAGAAACTCAGCGCTGACGTTAAGCACCCTTGCCACGGCCTTTATGGTGGCGGGCTTGGGCACCCTGCCGCGCTTCTCCCAATGCCAGATCGCGGGGGGCGTCACGTCAATCCGCCTGGCCAGCTCGGTGATGGTCATCGACCGCTCCTCGCGCAGCTGCTTCAAGCGCGAACCGAAGTTGGCAATCGTCTTGTTCTTTAATTTAGGCACCTGTAAATTCCATTTGCATGTGTGGGAATCAACGTTAACGACCACAGGTAGGTGAGATTACGGTCTCGTTCGTTTTCAAGTCAATCATCGATCCATAGGATTTCGCCTTCAGAAAACCGGTGCGGTTCGTTGCAATCCCGTGCAATCGGTCAGCCCAACTGCCCTCTTCGGTCTCGTTCAGCCGGCCGGGTATGCAAGGTCCGAGCCACAAACTGGAAAGACAATTTCGCTCGGCGTCACACGTTCCTAACTCCATAGCTCGACGCTGGCGTGACAGGTGACCCGGGCTGCGGACGGCCGCTCCGCCGAGGGAAAGGTTGGCCGGTTACGGCCCTGTAATGCCTCGGCGGCGTTAAGTAAACAGGCAAGACAGTCCCCGCCGCTCCTTCACTCGATTGATCGGTGATCGCTCCAATGTCACTATGCGCCGGATTGAGCGGGGTAAGAGTTTGGCCGGACGGGCTTTTCTTCGTCGCGGGACACGGCCCGGCAGAGGGGATTGCGTGAGCATTTGGCGGCGTTTTTTATGTCGGATGCGGTCCGGGCTGTTGCTGTCGACCGGGGCGCTTTTTGCTCTTGCGGCTCCTTGCGCCGCGCAGACGGCCGGGCCCCGTCCGGCAGCGGAGCAAAGTCCCGACGCTCCCAAGCGCATCGAGCATCGTCAGCCTCTGATCGACATCCTTGCACACATGTCCGGCAAGTGCACGACCCTCAAGATCGCGGGTCGCAGCTACGCCTGCAAGGCCGTCGCCTACGCCCATAACGAAGCCGGACGTGTGAGCTTCGCGGTGGCCATCGAGGATCCGGCGGACGACGGCCACGTCGTGTCTTTCTCCGGCGAGAAGGGAAAGCGCTTCGACGACAATTCCTACGAGCTTCCGATCGATCGGATGCTGTTGAATTCAAAGCACCGGCCGAAAGTCCATGGGCTGCCGGTGCCTGCGGAGGAGGCATCGACCGGCATCTGCCGCCAGTTCGGCAACTTTGCCGCGCGACGGGTCTCGAGTGTCACCTGCAGTGCAACGGACTCGCGGGGGCAGAGCTATGAACTGCTGTTCGTGTCGGACGGCTCTCCCATCGGCGTTCGACGCGTGAGGCAGTCAGCCGCGTCGATCGACGACCCGTTTAAGTAGTCCTGCAGCCAAATAGTCCTACAGCGACGCGGGCAGGTTTTCTGCGTTGCCCTTGCGGACCAGGATTTCGCTGCCGCCTCGCCAAGCGAGTTCAATAGCAATTCTGAGAATTGCCCCCGAGCCGGGCACACGCATCCGAATTGGAAGCCCGCCACTGAACCACGGCTAACGGGCCGCGTCCCTGCCCGCCTTCCGACGGCGCTCCTCTCAGCCTTTCCGCCTCTTCCGCCACGATGGCCCTGTGCGCCTTCGCAATCTGGTCATTTCGTTCAAGCAGCGACACCTTGCCGGCCGCGACCTGGACGGCGAGCGCTTTGCGCAATGCATTTTCGCGGTCGAGCAGCTCCGGAAATGGCAAGCCGGGCCGGACCAAGAGCTCCGTTGCTTTCACGATGCAATCGGCACGCGCAACGGCTTGCGCGCTCTGATCGGGAAATGCATTGCGGCAGTCCGCAAGCGTCTCGGCAAGATTCACCGACGAATCTTCGCTTTCGCTCTGAAGCGCCAGTCGCGTTCCGCCGCACCCCGCAAGCAGGCTGAACAGCAGCACAACAACGGCATGGCGCATCATAAACGGGGCTTTAACGCGTCGGCGCCGCGAGCTGATGGCCCGTGCGAGCTCGACCGGGCCCATGCTTCCTATTTCTGGCGGAAGGAGTGATTGAACGACATGATCAACGGGCCGACGAGATATTCAAATGCCGTGCGCTGGACGGTCGGGATCATGACCGTTGCCGGCATTCCCGGATAGAGCCTGATGTTCGGCATGGCCGCGAGCTCGTCCTGATCAATTCGCACGAAGGCCGTGTAGTATGGGTTGTTGCTCTTGGGGTCGGTCAGACGATCTGCCGAGACCTGGATGACGTCGCCATGAATGATCGGCACGATCCGCTGCTTGTAAGCCGTGAGGTGAACTTCCGCACGTGTGTTGGGATGCACGTCGCTGATGTCCTCGACCGCCACCTGCGCTTCGATCGTGAGCCCATCCAGCTCCGGGACGATGTCCAGGATCTTGTCGCCGCGCTGTATGACGCCGCCGACTGAAAAGACGTTGAGGCCGACCACCTGGCCGCTGTAGGGCGCGCGGATCTCCATGCGCCCCAGGACCGCCTTGGCGTTCATGGCCTTCGGGATGACCTCCAGAATCTTCGCTTGCGTGTCGCGAAGGTCCTTGGTCACGTCGGTCATTCGGTCATTGTCGAGCTGCGCCATTTGCTGCTGTTGCTCGGCAATTGCCTGGCGCGCTTTGGCAATGTTGGCGTTCGAATCCGCGATCTGGCCCTCGAGGCCGTAGGCGGTACGCTCCAGTTGCAGAATACGCGGGCGCGCGATAAGGCCCCGCTCGACGAGAGGCGCGATATCCCGCGCCTCGCTGTGAACGGAGTTGATCTGGTCGGTAAATGACTTCACCTGCGCCTGGGCGCCGACGATCTGCGAGCCGAGCTGGTTGATCTTCTCGCGGATGACGCTGCGCTGTCCCTCCAGCGCGGCCCGGCGGCTCTCGAACTGGCTGACCTGCCCGTTCCAGACGCTCTTGAGATAGGGATCTTCGGAACGCGCCTTCAGATCCGACGGCATCACGAGCTCGGAGCCGTGATCGAGCTCGGTCAGGAGCCGAACCTCCGTGGCACGAAGCACGGCCCATTGCTGCGTCAGAACTTCGTATTCAGCACGCGCCTGGGTCTCATCCAGCACGATCAGGAGGTCACCGGAGCGGACCTTGTCGCCCTCCCTGACCCGCAGCTCCTTCACGATGCCGCCGTCAAGGTGCTGGACGCTCTTGCGATTGCCGTCAACCTTGACGACCGCGTTCGCGACAACGGCGCCGTTGAGCGGCGCGGTCAGCGCCCACGCACCAATCCCGCCGAAGAATACGGCAATAATGACCCAGCCGGCGAGAGAGATACGCCTGATCGAGTCGCTGGGCGGCCCGGCGGAATGACCGGCCCGGCTGCCAACAGCGGCGAAATTCTTGGGTGTTCCATCTAGAATGGCCATTGGGCGAGCCTAGCTGCTGGAGCCTTGCACGGCGTGCACGGGGACAGGACGGGTCAGCCGCGCCATGATCTCGGCACGAGGCCCGAACATCTCGGCGACGCCATCTCTGAGGACGAGAATCTTGTCGACGACCCCGATGGTCGCCGGCCGATGCGAGACGATGACAACCGTCGTCCCGCCCTTTTTCAGTTGCACGATGCAATCTGCCAGAGCGACATCACCTTCGGCATCGAGGTTCGAGCTCGGCTCGTCGAGCACGACGAGGCTCGGGCTGCCATAGACGGCGCGGGCGAGGCCAATCCGCTGGCGGAAGCCGCCGGACAGAATAGCGCCGCCTTCTCCGACCTGGGTGTCGTAACCGTGCGGAAGCCTCAGGATCATTTCGTGCACGCCGGCGAGCTGGGCGGCGAGGATGACGTCCTTGTCGCTTCCCTCGTCAAAGCGGCCGATATTGGCGGCGATCGTGTCCGAGAACAGCTCGATATCCTGAGGCAGGTAGCCGACATGGTCGCCGATCGCCCGCTTGACCCAGGTCGAGACGTCGGCGCCGTCCAGCCGCACGGCGCCGGCCGAAGGCGTCAGCACGCCGACAAGCTGGCGCGACAGGGTCGATTTCCCGGCCCCGGATGGGCCGATGACCCCGAGCACCTCTCCCGCCTCTACGGCAAAGGCAACGCCGCGCAGAATGGCCTTGGAGCTCCCCGGAGGAACGAAGGTGAGCGCCTCCACCGAGACGCGCCCCTTGGGCCTCGGCAGCGTGAGGCCGGCATCGAGAAGAGGATGCGCCGTAAGCAGCTCGCGAATGCGCAGGAACGCAGCACGCGCCGAGACAAGACCGCGCCAGGAGCCCACGATCTGCTCGACCGGCTGCAGCGCGCGGCCGAGCAGAATGCTGGCCGCGAACATCGAACCGACCGTCGTGACCCGCTCGATCACGAGATATGCGCCCAGCCCCAGGATCAGCGATTGCATGGCGAGGCGCAGAAAACGGATCAGGCTCTGGATCGCGGCGGCGCGGTCGCTTGCCGCGACCTGGCGCTCGAGCATCCGGTCGCGATCGCGACTCCAGCGCCGCAGCAGACCGCCGGTCATGCCCATGGCACGCACGACCTCGGTGTTGCGCAGGCTCATTTCGGTGAAGCTGTAGCTGCGCGCCGCGGCTTCGTTCGATTCCGTGAGCGGCAGCTTCACCAGCCACTCGCTCAGCAGCGCCATCAGCACCAGGATGACCGAACACCCCAGCGCAAAGGCCCCCAGGAACGGATGAAGCGCGAAGATCACCGCGATGTAGATGGGGGCCCAGGGCAGATCGAAGATCGCGTGGATGCCGGTCCCCGTGACGAACTGGCGAAACGTATCGAAATCGCGGAGCGCCTGGCTGCGGGCGCCGCCCGCGCCGGCGGAACGATCGATGATTGCCGTCATCACCCGTGAGGCGATCTTCCGGTCGAGGCGGATGCTGGCGCGGGTCAGCACTCTTGCGCGAACTGCGTCCAGCCCGGCAAGCGCCACGAACGCCAGCAGCAGCGCAATCGTGAGCATCAGCAACGTGATCTCGCTGGCGCTCGAGATCACGCGGTCATAAACCTGCAGCATGTAGAGCGGGCCGGCGAGGTACAGCAGGTTAATGGCAAGGCTGAAGATGCCAGCCGTCACGAAATAACCCTGGCATGTCTGCAGCAGGCGCCGGAGCTCGTCCGGCCTTTTGAAAGGCGCGTTCACAAAATCCGGCGGAGACCCGCCCCCCTAATCAAAAATGACGCCGGAGCGACAACGCCCGGCGGAATTAAAGACCTACTGGCAGCCGTTACAATTCTTGTCTAATCGATCACAATCTTTAGCACAGCCGCCGGCCCTGCGAAATAATCCTCGCTGGAAGGTAAAGCTGCCCGTAGAGCTACGGGGGCTTGCGCGTTTACGATATTTATCTTGACCAACCCACGGCTAAATGCAGCGGGTGTAGGCAGGCGGCACCAGCGGAACGCCGGCACGAACCCAAACAGCGGACATGGTTCGCATTTCCGCGGCGCAACATGCGCGAGCACGAGCTGAAAATTCCCTTTCCGGAAGAATGGGCGCAGGGAAGACCGGGCGCCGGGCTGCACCCGCAACCCCGTGTGCGGAGAAAGTGCGCACGGTCCGGCCTTCCCTGCGTGGATGGTTTAACGGCTTCCTTCGCGCTCTCCCCGGGGAGACAAGCTCTATTGCCACGAAAGGGCGGGCGTAACGAACATAAAACCCGATTTATGCGCCGTTAAAGAGATTGCGAAACTTGGACTGCCGTCGTCAGCGCTCTGGAACCGCTGATCCCAGTTTAACGGCTCGATTTACCCGCCTTTAATTCGCGCGGCCTTCCGATCCCTGCACCGACGCGCGACATCGCGCGCTTTTTCTTCCGTCGCACAGGGCAAGGAGCTTCAATGGCCAAGCGGGGCGTGAATGATCAGTACGGGAATTTCTCTGAAGCGAATGCAAATGCTCTGGAATGGGAATTCATCGGACTGAACATCGCCTCGGCAAATGTCGGATCGATGGACACTCCGGCGGTGCGCCAGGGTCATGGCATCGAAATGAGCTTTTCGGCTTCGGACGGCGGCGGTCCGGAAAGCTTCGCCGGGAAAAAGGGTGGCGGAGGTGCCACGAGCAGCGGAACGACAGGCGGGAGCACATCGGGTGGAAGTGGCACCTCGGGCACCGGCACTACTGTCGGGCAGGGAAACACGACCACGAAACTTGTAGCCGTAACAATCCTGTCGCCGACCCTGAACCCACCCACCGGCAACAGCACGCTGCCCAGTGACACGTACTTTTACAAGGAATGGAATCTGACCAGTAGCACCGGCGGCATCAATGTCACCAAGGCCTGGCAGAACTATACCGGACTGGGCGTCAAGGTCGGCGTCATCGACGACGGCATCGATTACAACAACACCGATCTTCATTCGCACTATCTCTTCAATCTGGACTATGACGCGACCAACGGCGGGAGCGATGCCTACGGCACGTCGACCGACAGTCATGGGACGACGGTTGCCGGTGTGATCGGCGCCGCGCGTGACGGCAGCGGCACTGTCGGCGTGGCTTACGATGCCGGGATCGCGGGCTTCCGCATCAGCTACGGCACCGGCGGCGGCCCGAGCCAGATTGCCGATGCCTTCAACCACGCGCTCTCGAGCGGCATGGACGTCGTCAACGCGAGCTGGGGCTACACGACCGCCTACTCGGACAACTTCTTCTCGTCTGCGTTCGCGTCGTCCAGGACCGCCATCCTCAATGAGGTCATGTACGGCCGCGGCGGCCTCGGGACCAGCATCGTCTTCGCGTCCGGCAACGGCCGGAGCTCGGGTGACAACGTCAACTACCACAACTACCAGAACGACCCGTATGCCATCGTCGTTGCCGGCGTCGATCCCACCGGACGCGTTGCAAGCTTCAGCACGCCGGGCGCAGCGCTCCTGGTCTCGGCACCGGGGGGCGCGTATAGCGACGACCGGGTCGGCAGCGCCGGCTACAACACCAGTGGCGACTACATCTCGATCTCCGGCACGTCCTATTCGGCCCCGGCGGTCTCCGGCGTCATCGCCCTGATGCTGCAGGCCAACCCCAATCTGGGATTTCGCGACATTCAGGATATCCTGGCCTATTCCTCCAAACAGACCGACCCGACCAGCGCCAGTTGGCACGTGAACGGTGCCCATGACTGGAACGGAGGCGGCCTGCACTACAGCGAGGACTACGGCTTCGGACTGGTCGACGCGACGGCGGCGGTTCGGCTTGCCGAAAGCTGGCGCTACCAGAAGACCTACGCCGACATGTCGACGGAATCGGCGACGCATGGTGACAACGCCGCGATTCCGGACGGCATCGGAAGCCTGAGCAGCCAGATCACCTTCGCCTCGTCGCTCAAGGTCGAGAAGATGGTGATCGATCTCAACATCACGCACGCAAGCCCCGGCGACCTCACCGTGACCTTGACCGGGCCCGACGGTACGAGCGCCACGCTCGCCTCGCATCCCGCGGGCGGCACCGGCAGCGGGATCGTGTTCGAGACCACCGCAAACAGCTTCTGGGGCGGCGACGCCAAGGGCACGTGGACCCTGACGGTCACCGACAGCGCATCAGGCAACAGCGGTACGCTGAACGGCTGGACGCTGACGGCGCTAGGCGATGCACCAACCACCCCGACCACCTACGTCTACACCGACGAATTCGCGACCATGGCCGGAAGCAACCGCGTCGTGCTCACGGACTCCAGCGGCACCGCACAGATCAACACCGCGGCCGTGACCACCGGCTCCTACCTGGATCTCAATCCGGGAGCGACCGACACCATCGCTGGCAAGACGCTTCAGATCGCGTCCACCTCGATCATCAAGAATGTCTGGGCGGGCGTCGGCAACGACACGATCATCGCCAACGATTTCGGCGACACGATCCAGGCCGGCCTCGGCAACAACACGATCGTCACCGGCAAGGGCGCGGATATTCTCTACGCGGCGCAAGCCGCGGGAAGCAGCGACATTTTCATGTTCAATGCGCTTTCGAGCACCACCGACACGATCCTGAACTGGGTGGCGGGCAACAACACCATCAATGTGGGGCAGCTGCTCAGCTCGATCGGCTATGGCGGCAGCAATGCTTTCACCGATGGCTGGCTCAGCTTCGTCTCCGATGCGAAGGGCGGCACCAACGTGGTCGTCGACGCGCACAACGGCGCGGCGCCGCAGGTCATCGTGGACATCGTCGGCATCGCGCCGACGCTGCTTCACGAGAGCACGACATCGTGGAGCCTGATCGTGTGATCAAGAAAAAGGCCCTGCGGCGATTTCGCCGCGGGGCCTGCTTGGGACTTCGTAGTTCGTCCCGCCTAGGCGTGATTGGCGATTCCCGCGATCGGATGCAGGCCAATCAGGTTCTGATCTTCCAGGATGCCCCAGAACGCGTCCACAGTATTGGCTTGAACGTCGTAGACCGGGCCGCCAAGGCTGTCCTGCCAGCCGATCAGGCTGCCGTCCGTCGATATCACGAAGCCGCCAGTCGAACCGTCGAGCCCATGGTTGTAGGCGGCGAGAGCGTTCTTCAGCCCCTCGCCGCTTGCATACACGGTGGTGGTGACGTCGTTGCCGGCATCGCTGTCGGTATTGGCCGCGATGTAGGACGACTTATAGGAGTATCCGGTCGAAGCAAGCTTCGACCACGAGTCGTCGCTCGAGGACATGCTCGTGCTCTTGAACGTGATGGCGCTGCCGTTCAAGGTGTAGTCCGTTCCGGCCCCATCGTTGATGATAGCCTGAACCGCTGGTGACGCCAGGTCATTTGCAGTCGAGAAATTGATCTTGCTGTTGCCGTTGCTGAAGGCACCCTGCCCCTTCAGCCACAACACCGCCTCCTCGATCAGGCCGGTTGGGGATGCATCAAAGCCCGGTGCCAGCCCGCCATGCGCCTGATCGTAGATATAGTCGTTGTACTCGTTGAGCTGCGCCGCAACCGCCTGGCTCGCCAGGATGATGCGGGCGTCGCCGGAGACCGGGCTGTTCGCGAGTATCTGAGCGGAGGCCAGATCAAAGAACAGATGACCCGACTCGCCAGTGACCAGACCGTCATGGTTCAGGTCGCCCATCAAAAGCCCGGAATCCCCGCCTCCGTTGTTGGCGCCCTTCACGAGGCCGAGACTGCTCGAAGGGCCGTTCGTCGTGAGCGTGCTGAGATCGTTCGAGCCGATCTTTGCGTCGTGGTCCCAATCGTACTTCGGAACCACGTTGATCTCCGAGCCGGAGCCTTTTTCGTCGCCGGACGTCGCATCCCACAACGTGAGGTGCGTCGACCAATAGCCCTTGGTCAGGCCGGCCAACGTCACGCCGATCGGCGTATAGCTGCTGGGATCGGTTGCGGTGGGCGTCGTCGAGTCACCGCAATCGTCGGAGACCGCATTGGTCGTGGCTGTGCCGATGTTGGTGTAGGCCGTTGCCCCCGCAATTCCGCTCGCCTTGAATTGCCAGGTTTCGCCGACATCGAGCACGTTGTTGTTGTTGAGGTCGCCGATGTTGTGGGTCGTATCCGACCCCAGTAGATCCGCGTTGGATCCAAACACCGTTGCCGCGGCAAAATCGTCGGCCGTCGTGCCCGTAGTGCCATTGTTGTCGGAAACGCCGACACCGGTCAGCCCGACATTGCCGTCGTTTGTGACCGCGTAGGTCCAGTTGATCACCTGCCCCACCAGGACTTTGGCGGAATCCGCACCATTCGTCTTCTTGTCCAACGTGATGTGCGGAGCGAGCCCGAAGTAGATGGCAGAATCGGAAGGATCGGCGGTGAACGTGTTGCTCGCACCGTCGGTGAAGCTGACGCTGACATCCGCCGTGTTGGTGTTGGGTCCACCGGCAACCCAATCGGCGAGCACGGTGTAGGTCCAGGTCTCGCCGACATCGAGGATGTTGTCGCCCGCCGTCCCGGTACCGGTGTCCGTGTGCGTCCCCAGCGCAAGCTGCGAGTCGGTGACGACCGGGTTCGCAAACGCGACGTTCCCAGTGTTCGTCACCGTAATGCGATACTCGACCTTGCCGTCGGAGTCCTTGAGCAGGTTGATCTTGGTATCGGCTTTCAGGACATCGCCGTCATCCGGACAGATGATGTCCTTGGAGATCGTCAGCGAGGGGTTGGCGCCGAAATAATTGGCGTCGTCCGAGTCGCTTGCGGTCGCGGTGTTTTCACAGTCATCGGTGAAGGTCGCCGATACCGTCGCGGTGTTGGTCTGCTGCCCTTCCGCCCAGGATGCGGTGATTGGACTACCACCGATGGCGTCGACGAGTTCGGACCCGCCGCTGCCGGCAACGGTGACGACCTGGTCGATTCCCAATTTGGAGTCGACCAGGTGAATGTCGAGGGACACGTCGCTATTGTTGGTGATCGTAAAACGATACTGAGGATCGTCGTACCCGGTGAGCAGGACCGGTCCAGTCGGATCGTTGGCGTCGGACCAGGTCTGACCGCCGTCGACGGACACCTCCTTCTTGATGGTGATCGAGTCGGGAGCCACCGTTACGCCGGTGTAGCCGCTGATGTCGAATGCGGTTGGATTGAGATCGGCGGGCGGATTGGCCGGGTTGTAGCCTGTCGCGCTCGTCGTGACGGTCCCCGTGTTCGAGTAGGCGCCGGCAACCGTCGTCCCCGTTGCAGAGTACTGCCAGGTTTCGGCTTCGTTGACACCGGTCGTTGTGGCGTCATCGGCATCCAGGATACCGTTATGATTGACGTCGCCGACGTTGTACTCCTGGCTGTTGAAAGTCACGGTGACGGCAGTCGCAGTGAAATCGTCGGCCGTCGTGCCGGGCGTCCCGTTGTCATCGGTCACAACGACGTTGTTCAGACCCACCGTTCCGGTATTCGTGACCGCGTAAGTCCACTTGACGTCTTCACCCGAGAGCAAGGTCTTGCCGGCGACGCTCTCTCCATCCTCCGGGCAGACAGTGTCCTTGGCGATGGAGACCGTCGCATGCGGGGTGGGTGGAGGCGTGACGTTGCCGGACGCCCGGTACGACCACTCCTCGAAAGTGCCGTCGACCCGCTCGCCGCTCACCCCACCGAAGACCGAATACAGGTATATGTAGGAACTGTTGCTAAGCCCCGCGAAGAAGGAGTTCGGGACGAGGAAGCTGTAGTCCGGATGACCATTGCCTGACGAGAGGTCGTTCAGCTTGAGCGAGACATCTCCGTCGGCACCTGCATCCATATTCCAGATCAGCGTCGCCGCCGCACCGAAGCCGGTGTCGGTGCCGCCGAGGGCACCTATCGGATCATAGCTGGTGAGTGCCGGATTGGATGAATAGTACAGCTTGAGAACGTCCAGGGAGATCAGGTTGTTGACGTTCTCGCCCAGATCCAGCCGGAATTCCCTGTAGTCCGTCCCGCCGACGTTGACGATCGCCATCGATCCCAATTGGACAGAATGGGTGAAGTTGCCTCCAACCTGATCGAATTGGAAATCCTGCGCACCGGTGCTGGGCTTGACGTCACCGTCGGTGTTGTAGCCCTGTTCGGTGTTATTGTTGCCGGCATTGTGGACCCGCAAGAACGACGGAAACTGACCGGTGCCGGACGAGCCCGTTGAACCGACCGGAATCTGTTCAATGGTCACCTGATTGACCTGGGCCGTAGAGCCCACGGTCGAAAGATCGACCTGCACCTGGTAGGAAATGTCTGTCGTCGCGGTGCCGCTGGAATCGGTAAAGGCGGTTGTGGCCATCAGGCCTGCGGTCTGGTCGATCGCGCTCAGCACGAAGGACTCGCCGGCTGCGTCGAAGCCGACGTTCCAGCTCGTCTGAACGACGCCGTTCGCGACGTTGTCGAGATCGCCGGCGCCGCCGTCCGTCACCGTCCATGGCGCATTCGTTCCGGATACAGGGATGCCATTCACGTCAGTGACTTCAAAGGTGACGGTGTCGCCGACGCCGACGTTCGCGGTGAAATAGGCGGTCGATCCCGGCGCATAATCGGCTTGGTCGGTGCTGATCGAGATGGCCGCGAGCGTGGGATCGGCGATCAACTGAGAGTCGTCGACAAGAACGTACACGCCGCTCGACGGATCGTACTTGTAAACTGCCATGACCTAAGCCTCCAAAAAAATCACAACAAAAATTCCAAAGTCACGTGGGAGGAGGCAGGAATGCCGCCTTCGGTTGCGCACGAAAAAAACCGACACGCGCGGACGCGCGTGCCGGCCTATGCAGACCTCCGTCGGCAAAAATCAATCAAAACAGCCTTGCCTGCCCAGAAATTCAAACAGGGAACTTTAAGCAACTCTTTACGATTAATGCAACGTTTACCCGGTAATTTGATAGTGACCGGCCGAGCCAATACCGGGAAATCTCGGCAACCTCCCCTTCCGAAGGTTAAATAATACCCCTCAGCGGATGTGGGCGGAAGGTCGCCTTGCCTTCAGCTTTCGGCTACGGACGGCGAAGCCATCGCCGCGGCCCGCGACTGCGCCGCGCCGTGCAACTCCCAAGCGCGCTGCATCCGCTCGGGTCGCGTTTCCTTCAGCAGCCTTCCCCAGGCTGTGCTGAAGGCCCTGATCGCCGTGTCCCTGTCCTGCGCTGCACCGCTCGCCCATGCCGGAAGGCCCATCGGGATCAGGACGAACCACTCCCAGGAACGATCGGCCCCGCTTGCATCGAGGGCGTGGCGGATCCTGCCGATCTCGCGGCCTTGCGACCAGACCGCGTAGTGATCCGAGATCTCGGGCCATTTCGGGCGAATGCTGAGGGTGATCGCGCTATTTATCATCGTAAATTCTTGTATGAATGGAGTTTAGGTGACGCGGGGCCAACGCTCCGCGGGGAGACAGCCGGTTCAGTCCTTGGGTGTCGCCCGCTGCGCCAGCAATGCATCAGCGCTCTTGGTCAGCCCTCCGGCCAGTTGTTTCGCAGCGTCCGGCGAGAACGCGTAACCGGCCTGGCCTTCCAGCCGGTGATTGAGGATGAAGAGCACGAGGCCGCGGCCGCTCGTGTCCGCGGAAATGGTGCAGTTCTTGGGGATTTCGAACCTCACCTCGTCGGCCTTGCCGGTCGCGCCCGGCTTGGCCTGCGCTGCGGCTTCAGCACCGGGGACGGCTGTTTCGGCGGCAAGTGCCGGCCCCCCGCCATGTGACGCCGCCGGCTGCGCGCCGCCTCGCACCTTTGTCAGTGCCGCGATCAGATCATCGACGCAGTCGCTGGCGAATCTCAGCTCCAGCGCCCCGGTATATTTGCCCGTGGTCTGGACGATGAATTCCTTTTTGTCATCCGACATGGTGGCGGAGCTCACCGCCGCAATCCTGATCGCCATTACTCAATGCCCCGAAATATGGTTGGAGCCTCGCTGGCCCCCTCTTGCCCAGTTCTGTGCCGACTATACCGCCTGGGGCGGCCCGGGATAACACCTCCGCTGGTCGCCCGAAGACCAGGCGCTGGATCAACCTTGCCGCATCCGCCTTGCCGCCTCCACATGAGCGACCTAGGATAAAGCCAAGTTACGGTCAATTCGCATTGCAACACGATGAATATAAATCCAGCTCACCGGATCATTGCAGAGTTGCGGCCGAAGTACGAGATCAAGATCGACCTCGACGAGCGATGCTTCCTGTTTCCGGCCGGAAAGTCGGTCAGCCAGCTGCTGTTGCTATCGGACGGCCACACCATCCTGATCGACGCCGTGTATCCGTTCAACCAGGCGCGCACGCCACCGCGGCTCGCAGCCCTTGATCTCGACGATGCCAGGGAGTTCGGCCGGCGGCTGGTCGAAGCGGTGCATACGGCGCGCACCCAGCTGGTAGGCACCAATGGCATCAGGATATCCATCAACGTCGTCGCCAATGGATATCACCTCCAGTTTGGCGACATGAACGCAGCGACCGAACTGTTTCTCGGCACCGGCTGCATCTGGCGTGTCTGCCAGGGCCTGCTCCGCATCGTCGACCTGATCGCGCCGATCGAATCCAACTGAGGCGGTGCCGGCCGATTCAGGACGCGGTCTCGACCAGCGGCTCCAGATAGCTGCGATGCAGCGTTTGCGGATGCTTGTGGCCGTCCAGAATGACCCGCAGCGCGTTCTTGGTCTGGGCAAAGCCGATGACCCGTCCGGTCCTGCCGTCCAAACGCTTGCTATGCTTGCCGAGGGACCTCACCCGGAAGCGGCTGCCGATCGCAAGATCCAGCACGAGCGCGTCGTTTTCATTCATGGCGATCAACTCTTCATCAAATGTCTTCCAGACACGATCACCCGGTCAACCTACAGGCTACGCTTCTCCACGAGGCTGCTGCAAAGCCGGCGATCATCCTCCGACATGCCGGGCGGCGTCTCCCCATATTTGAAATAGGCCAGGATATGCGCGAGACGGGCGGCGTGCTCGACGGCGCTTCGCCTTTTCGCGCGCTGCCAGGCCGTGCGCTGGTGCCCACTCATTGCGAGCTTTGTGGCAGTCTGCACCTCCATGGACAACACCGAGATCAGCGTGCCACGATCGACGTCGACGAGCGAATTCAACAAGACCTCTACGTCACGCATTCAGTTCAGTCCACCTCCCGTTGGCGCCGACTACACATGGAAGATGAAGTCGGCCGGTTTGAGGTTCGACGCCACGATATTCTTGAGCAGAATGGAGTCGTTGGCATCCAGCGTCACCAGCGTGTCGTTGGGACTATCGGCCGCCGAGGCCCAGGACACGTTCGTGAACTGACGCACGTCGAGCCGGTCGATTCCCTCCGCGAAATCGGTGATCGTATGCTGGACGGGCGTCGAAGCCGGGGGCGACGCGAATACGAACTGGTCCCGTCCCCCGCCCCCGGTGAGCACGTCCTGGCCGCTCGCAGCGAAGATGACGTCGTTGCCGGAGGTACCCTGCACGGTCGTCCCCGTGCCGTTCTGGAAGATGAAATTCACGGTTTGAGCGGCGCCGGCAATGTCCGACAGCGTCAGCGCCACCTTCTCGTACGCGGGTGGCGTACTGCCGGGCGTGTAGGTCACGACAGGCGCGGTCGGAACGGTGGGATCGCTGTCGGTCACCTGTATCCCGGTCACGGTGTACGTGCCACTGTTGAGACTGACGGTCAGCTGGCTGGTATCGATCACGGGCCCCTGATGATTCCAGCTGATCTTCGCGCCACCTTGCCCGTCGGAAGCGATGAGGAATCCGGCCGGATCGTAACTGCCGCCGAGAGCGAACGAACCGGTGCCGAAATCGACGTGCAGACCACCCGAACTGGAGACGCTGACGTTCGCAGGAGCGATCCCGACGAGATCGATCGTGTCTCCGAGTGCAAAGCCGGTGACCGTGCCGGTGAAATGAGCGGCATCCGCAAGCACCAAGGTCCCGGGCGTACTCGTGCCGGTATCGAATGCGACGTTGGCGTCCGACGCCGCGCTGAACACAAGGGAAGCACTATAGATCACCGCAGCGCCGCCGCCGGTCACCGCGCTCCCGATGGTCAGGCTGCCGGATTCCACCGCGATCGTTCCGGTATTTGTGAAACCCGCCAGGCCCAGAATCGACGACGTGCCGGTGCTCTCGATCGTGCCGGCATTCGCGAGCGTACTGGTGCCGGTGAACGCGCTGGCGCCGCTGAATTGCCAGTCCGCCCCCGCCTCGTTCGTGAACGCCGCGTTGTAGCCGAGGACGACGCCCGCAACGAAGCCGGCATTGTCTATGGTGACCATGCCCGTACCGGTCGTGGAGACGTCGAGCCCCGCTGTGCCACCCATCACCGAACCGTCGATCGTGACGCTCACATCGCCGCCATCGAAGCCGAACGCCGCAACGCCGTACCGGCCCGCGAACACACGGGAATCCGACTCGACCGTAACAGCTATGTCGCCGTCGCCGTAATTCACCGCGCGGATGCCGTCGGTCCCGGTCGGCGCGACGATCGTTGCATGGTCGTAGACCAACACATTTCCGTGGACCGCATTGTTCGCCGTGTTCTGATTGTTGGGATTGTAGCCGGCCAGGATGCCTGCGGCGGGGTCGGCGGCGACGGTGCCCGTCGGGGTCGTTCCGGAGTGGATCGTGCCGGACGCATTGACGAAGACCTCCGCCGTCGCCGGCACGACCACGGAGGGATTGAGCGGATCCGCCGTGGTCGCCTTGTTCAAGGCAGCGATGCCCGTGCTCCCGGAGGTAATGCTCGTGCTCGCTGATGTCGTGACATAGACGCTACCCGGCCCGAAGTTCTGGGCGAGGATTCCAACACCCGATCCGTTTGGTGGATTTGCACCGCCGAGCGCCGTGATGGTCCCCGAGAAGTTGTCGACGCTAACGTCGCCAACACCAAAGTTATAGGCCCTGATGCCATCGCCTGCATCGGCGGTGATATCGCCGAAGTTATTGACGACGACCTCGCCATAGACGTTGTAGTTCGCGGGATTCGGTGGATTATTCAGACTCGGGTCCGTCGCCTGGCCGATATAGCCTGCGAGGATACCGCCCGGCTGGCTGTTGAATCCCGTGGTGCCGCTGCCGGAGTGTATTGAGGCTGCGTTCGTCACGATCACCGAACTGTTGAACGACGGTGCAATACTGGTGGCCTCGTTGACCGCATTGATGCCGGCGCTGCCTTGGTGGGAGTCGATCGTATCTCCCGTCGACGTGACCACCGATATGCTACCGGCGTTGGTGCTCAGGGCGAGGATGCCGTAAGCCTTGTTGAACGTTGCGGAGCCGGCGGTGATGGTCGTGTTGGCATAGACGGCGACGGCAATGTCGCGGGTCAGCGCGCTCGCCGTCACCGGATCGGTGAACCCGCCATCGGCGTGGGCATAGATGCCGTTCGAGCCCGCCGTGATGTTGGCACCGGAAGCAACGTCAATGGTGATATTGCCGTAGCCGTAATTATAGCCCTGCAGACCGAAGCCGGCGGCGGACACGACCGCCGCGTTGTTGATGAAGACGTTGCCACTGACATATTGGTTCGGATGCCCGGCGCCGCTCACCGGGGCAAAGAAGCCAGCGGCGATACCGGACGGCGTGCCGCCGCTGTTGGTGGACTGTCCGCCGGCGGTGATCGTGCCGGCTGCCGTCACCGAGACCACGGCAGGTTTGCCAGCGGCGACATTGGCTGCAAACAAATTGGCCAGATCTGAGCCCGCCGTCGGATTTGCGTCGTTGACCGCGTTGATGCCGGTGCTGCCGGAATTGATGGAGGACCCATTCGACGTCACGACAACGATATTGCCCGAGCCGCGATTGGTGGCGCCGATGCCGTAAGGAGCGTTGCCGCCCCCCGACGACGTTGCCGCCGTCAGCGCCTGAATCGAGACACCCGAGCCGACGGTGACCGTGATGTTGCCGACGCCGTAGTCGTACGCAAGGATGCCGGGCCCCGCCGCGGCGAGCAGAGTCGGATTGGGGTTGCCGAAGGGATTGCCGTCGCTCGCGACATAGACGATCACGTCGCCGTACACGGCCGAACTGAACGCGCCGTTGCCGCCGGGATTGTAGCCTGCCTGAATCGCAGACTGTGCGCTGCCTCCGTTGTTGACGTTCGTTCCGGATGAGATGAAGCCTTGGCTATAGACCGCGACGGTACTCCCGCTGCCCGAAGCAATCGTGGTGGCCTGGTTGCCGGCATTGATGCCGGTGCTGCCCGAGGTAATGGTGGTGCCCCAGCCAGCATTCACCAGAGAGCTTCCCGTACCGTAGGTGAAGGCAAAGATACCATACTGGGTGAGGCCGCTGCCGACGCCCGTCGCTCCTCCGTTGACCGCCGTGATCGAATACTGGCCAGGCGCAAACGTAACCGACGTATTTCCTGAACCGTAATTGTCGGCAAAAATGCCTGCGCCGGCCTGCGCGGTAATGCTGGCGCGATTCTCGATCGTGACGTCGCCTGTGATCGCGGCGTTCGGCACCGTCGTGTTGTTGTTGAGAATCCGCGCGCGAAGACCGGCCGCACCGCTGCCCGCAATGTTCGCAGTGTTCGTGCCGCTCGTAATGGTCGACGAGTTGTAGATGATAATGTTGCCGCCCGGCCCGGGGGTAGTTTCCTGCAGCTCGGCGGCACGAATACCGTTGAAACCGGCAGTGATCGTGCCGCCCGACGCCGTGATGGTGACGCCGCCCGTGCCGTTGGACACGCCCAGTATTCCGTACGAGTTCGTTCCGGTCAGCGTGCCTGCCGAGCTGACGATATTGATATTGCCGTTGACGGTGTTGGCGGAGATGGCGACCGTCACCGCGCTCACATTTGCGTAGTTGACGATATCGGCAGAGCCGCTTCCGATGTTGCTGTTCTGTGTGGTATCAACGGTGAGGCCAACGTTGGGGCCGGAGCTGGGCGTCGGGCCGGAAATACTAGCCGCGTTGATAATCGCCCCGCTCGCACCCTGCGTCGCAACGCGCAGACCCGGAAACGCGCCGTTGATCACAAAGTCGGAGCTCGTATTGGCCACGACCGTATACGTGTTGGCGGCAACGCCGTCGCTCGTCGCCAGGTTGAACCCGGGTCCGGTGCTGCTGTTGATATGGTCGTTGTCGAGGATGTAGAAGCTTGCCGGCGTCAGCGGCGATTGCGACGTGGTGACGCCGGAGATGATCGTCGCGCTGGTCGGCACCAGCACGATACGGTTCGGCGAGAGAACATCGAACATATTTCCGGACAGCCCGGTTCCGGACACCTGGAACGCATAGTTTTGCACACCGCTGACGGTCAGCGTCGAGCCGCTGATGTTCGCAGCCGTGATGCCGCCGCCCTGCAGGGTGATGATCGAGCCAACATTGCCGCTACCGCTGGCGCTAAAGTTGAGCGGCAGATTCGTACCAACCGAGGCCGGGTTGTCGAACGTCAGAAGTCCCTTGCCGCCGAAATTGATGGTCTGTGTGGCCGCAACAGACAGTCCAAGCTCGAGGGCCGAGCGGTCGCCCAGGAGGATCGAGCCCGCGCCGGTTACATTAGCGAATATCTGCGCCGAAGCGTTGGGCAAAACGGATATATTGCCCGTGTTCGACAGCGCAATCGCGCCTGCCCCGGACAAAGCGGCAAGGCCGAGCATATTGATGATGCCGGCATTGCTGATCGCGTTCGTGCCGCTGCCAAAGAAATTCGAGCCGTTGATATTCCAGGTTGCCCCGAGCGCATTGCTGACGCTGCCGCTACCAGTTCCGCTGAAGCTGATATTGCCGGTGATCGAGCCGTTGTTGGTGACCGCCCCATTGCCGGCAATGACCGAGATGGCGAAATTGTTGGTCGTGCGGGCAAAGAGATTCGAGGCGATGAACTTGCCCGCGGCGTTCGAAACCGTTGCCGTCTGAGTGCTGTTGCCGTTGCCGATCGTCACGACGGGCATGAACGGCACACCGGGCGCATTGATCGTTCCGGAGTTGGAAATCGAGATCAACCCATTGACCGAAGCACTGGATCCGTTGCCGACCGAGATGCCGATGGCCGCCGCGCTGATGGCGCCCTGGTTGTTGATCGTGATGCTGCCACCCGCGGCCGAGAATGCCGTGACGCCGGCTCCCTGCGCCGCAGTGATCGACGACGTCGGCCGCAGCGTTGCGCTGATGCTGCCATTGCCATTGTTGTAGAGATTGATGCCGGAACCCGAAGCCGCGGTGACAGTCGCCGCATTGTCCACAACGACGTTGCCGTGAATGTTGGCCGGCGAGAGGACGGAGTAGCCAGCGGAGATGCCGGCAGGCGTGCCGCCGCCCGAGAAGAAGTTGAAGCCGGAATTGATTATGCCTGTCGACGTGGTGACCGATATCTGATTTCCGGACGCGACGCTGACGGCCGCTGAATTGGCGTTGATGCCGGAGCCGCCGGACGTGAACTGGTCATTGGCGCCGGTCGTGATCGTGATATTGCCGCCGCTCGAGTTGTTGGCGTTGATTGCGGCAAGCCCCATGAGCGAGCTCGCAGTCACCGCGGCAGCCGTCGGCGTCGAATTGGCTTCGACGCTGATCGAGACATTGGAAGGCGACGCGGTGCCGTTGACGGACGAACTCGCGGCGATGCCGAATTGCGCACCGCTCACCGACTTGTCGGCCCTGTTTATGATCGTGATGTTGCCGTAGCCGAAATTGAACCCAATGATGCCATAACCGGCTCTCGCCGAAATACTGGCTGCGTTGTCGACGAGGACCGAGCCGTTGATGTTCGTGTTTGAAGTACCGTTGCTGCCATAATATCCAGCTGAAATGCCCGCCGGCTGGGCACCTCCGGCCGACAGATGTACACCCGAGTTGATCGTGCCGGCGGCCGTGACGGTGACGGTCGAGCCCAGGCTCTGCAAAATGGAAGTGCCCTGGTTGATCGCGAGGATACCGTGCGACCCCGAGGTGATGCTGGAGCTCGCAGTCGTCGTGACCGAAACGTTGCCAGTGCTGTTGCTTGAACCGACGATGCCATAGACATCTCCGGCAATGATGGTCCCGGAATTGCTGATGCTGACGTTTCCGGGCCCGAAATTATAGCCGCGGATGCCGTCACCACCGGCCGCATTGATGGTGCCGGTGTTGGTGACGGAAACGTTGCCGAACACGTTGGCATTGACGGTATTGGTCGTGCCGCCCTTGTAGCCGGCGAGGATGCCGGCTGGACGGCTGCCCTGTCCGGTCAGGACCGTACCCGAGTTGATCACGCCGCTCGCATTGACCGAGATCGAGCTTGCGATCACGCCACCGACCTTGGGCAGGGAGACCGCTTCGTTGTACGCGTTGATGCCGACACCAGCTGACGTGATAACCGTGCCGGCGCCCGCATTGATCTGGATACTGCCGGTCCCCTTGGATTGCGCCTCGATACCGTAGAGTGTCGAACCAATGATCTGCGCGGTCGCCTCGAGCGGATTGGGTGCCGTGGTTATGCTGATATTGCCGTTGCCATTGGTTTGGACGCGGATGCCGTCGTGACCGCCCGTGATATTTCCGCTCTGGCTGACGGTGATATCGCCGTTGTTCGCGGAATTGAGGTTGACAGCGACGATCCCGCTGAACGCGGCGCCCGTTCCTGTCACATTGCCTGATCCGTTGATCAGGATACCGCCCGTGCCTGTCGCATTCTGCTGAGCAAGGATGCCCCTGCCCGCCTGGCCGATCACTGTTCCCGACGTCGTGACCGTGATTGATCCGGCGGCATTCTGAATCACGGAGATAGCGCTTCCGGCTCCGGTGATCTGGCCGGTGGGATTGACGGTCAGGTTCGCGGGATTGCCCGCACTTGCGCCGGTCGCATAGAGGTCGATCGCGTCGCCGGCGCTGGTCGCAATGTTGCCGCTTCCGCCGATCGCAACCGGGCCGCTTGCGATCGAGATGGCATTGATCGTTGCAGTGACGGCCGCGCCAATCTGCAAAGTGCCGCCGGTTCCCGTGAACTCGACGACGCCGCCTGCCGGGCTCATCGCGACGCTGGCGCCGCCGCTGGCAACCAGTATCGGAAGGCTCGCCGTCGCGCCGACATTGCCCGCCGAGTCGACCACTCGCGTGAAGTATGTGAAATTCGCACTTCGGACCGTACTGTCGGTGAAGCTCCACCGTGTCGAACCGTTCCGGACAACATCCGTCCACGTCACGTTGTCCGTACTGATCTGGACTTTATCGCCGAACGCAAGCGTGCCATTCGTCCCCGTCACGGTGATCGAGGTGCTCGTGGAGGACGAACTGCCGGCGACGGACGTAATCGCGACGGATTCCGTCGGCGAACCGGTGTCGACGACGTAGCTCGCGTTGTCCGCCACCGCGGCCGCGGTCAGCACGGCCGCATTGCCGGCGGCGTCCGTGATCGTGCCACCGTTGAGGCTCAGCGCATTGGCGTCGAGGCTGATGCCGTTGGCATCGGTCTGCCCGGCCTGGATCGTGTAGGTGAACACCAGCTGGCTGCTGCCGCTGCCGGAGGCGTAGCTGGCCTGCACCGGCGTCCCGCCAATGTTCAGGACAAGTTGCGGCGTCCCCGTCACCGTGACGCTCTCGCTGAACGTCACGGTCACGCTGACGACATCGCCGGCACTGAGCGTGCTGTTCTGCGCCCCCGTCGCGCTGGTGATCGCCTCGCTGCTCACCGTCGGGGCAGCCGTATCGAGCGTGATGATCAGTGCAGCGGTCGTTGAGCTGTTGCCGAAACTGTCGCTTAGTCTGGCCGAGATCGACTTGGCGCCGTCAGCGCCGAGGTCGCCGTCGGTTACGGTCAAGCTCACGCTCTGCGCGCCGATGTCGACTGCGCTGATCGTGTGCGTGACGGGATGGGCGAACGGCGACCCATTGAGCAACAGCTGGATCGTATCTCCGACCGCGACGTTGGCACCGAGCACGACCGTGAAAGTCGGCGCGGTCACGTTCGTCGTGTTGTCGCTGCTGGAACTGCCGGAATCGGAGCCTGCCACCAGGTCCGGCGTACCGCCGGATGGAGCATTGGTGCTCAGGGTGAAGACCACCGTGTTGCTGACGCCCTGGTTGCCGGCGGCATCAGTCGCTTGTGCGGTCAAGCTGTTGGTGTCGCTGTGCAGCGTGACGTCGGTGCTCCAACTGCCGTTGGCCTGGATGGTTGCGACGCCGACCGAGATGCCATCATCCAGCACGGTGACAATCGCACCCGCGTCAGCGGGATCCGCCGTGCCGGTAATCGTCTGTACGGATTGATTGGTGTTGCCGCCAGGATTGGTGATCGCCAGCACGGGCGCGCTCGTGTCGAGCGTGATGGTCAGGGCGCTGGTGGTCGAGCTGTTGCCCGCCAGATCGGTAAACCGGCCGGAGATCAGCTTGAGCCCGTCGGATCCTAGATCACCGGGGCTCACCGCGAAACTGACGCTTTGGGCTGCAATGTCGCCTGAGGTGACAGTTCGCACCAGAGGATGGGAGAATGACGACCCGTTCAGCAGCAGCTCGACCGTGTCGCCCACCGCAACACCGGCACCAAGCGCGACCGTCAGCGTCGGGGCCAGGACGTTGGTGCTGTTGTCGCTGCTGGAGGAGCCGGAATCCGAACTCGCAATCAGATCCGGCGTGCCACCGGACGGGACGGTCTGGTCCAGCACGTAGCTGTGGCCAATGCCCGCAGCGACATTGCCGGCCAAATCGATGGTGCGCACCGACAGCAAACTGCCTGCCCCGGAAAGGATCACACCCGATGCGGACCACGCGCCCCCTGCTGCATTGGCCGTCACCCAGTTCGTACCGTCGATGCTGAGCTGAATCGACTCGCCGGGACCCAGCGTGCCCGTGTACGCTCCGGTCACGGTCTGTGGCGCCACATTGGTGACGAAATCGCTCGCCGAACCGCCGCTGTCCGAACTCAGTGCCGTTACCGTCGCGACCGCGGACGGCGCGCCGGTGTCCAGCGTATAGGCATGCCCGGTGCCGGCGAGGCTGTTGCCGGCCAGATCGATCGTCCGGACCGACAGCGTGCTCCCGGCGGCCAACAGCGATACTCCGGATGCCGCCCAGGTGCCGTTCGATGCATTGGCGATCGCCGTGACCCAGGCTGCGCCGCCGTCGGCGCTGACCTGGATGGACTCGCCGGCACTCAGGGTGCCGGAATAGGTGCCGCTGACGGTCTGCGACGCGACATTGGTGACGAAATCACTCGACGAGCTGCCGCTGTCCGAGCCCAGTGCCGCCACCGTCGCAAATGCGGACGGCGCGACGGTATCGAAGACGTAGCTGTGGCCGGTCCCGGCCGCGATATTGCCCGCAAGGTCGATCGTGCGGACCGACAGCGTGTTTCCCCCGGGCGACAGCGTAACGCCGGATGCTGACCAGGTGCCGTTGGCCGCATTGGCCGTTGCGGTCACCCAGCTCACACCGCCATCCGCGCTGACCTGAATCGTTTCGCCGAAAGCCAGGACACCCGCATAGGTGCCGCTCACGGTTTGCGACGCAATGTTGGTGACGAAATCGGTCGAAGAACTGCCAGTGTCGGAACTTAGCAGCGTCACCGTCGCGACCGCCGTCGGCGCCAAGGTATCCAGAGTATAGCTGTGTCCCGCACCCGCCGTGACGTTACCGGCGAGGTCGATGGTGCGAACAGAGAGCAAGTTGGTGCCGGACGACAGCGATACGCCCGACGCGGACCAGGCGCCGCCCGATGCGGACGCCGTCACCCAGGTGGCGCCATTGTTGGCGCTGACCTGGATTGTCTCCCCCGCACCCAAGGCACCGGTATAGGTGCCGCTGACCGTTTGCGAGGGCACGCTGGTGTTGAAGTCGGTCGCGGAGCTGCCGCTGTCGGCACTCAATGCCAACACGGATGCAACTGCCGCCGGCGGCGTCGAATCCAGCGTCAGGACGACCGTATTGCTCGAGCCCAAATTGCCGGCGACGTCCGTGTCCTGGGCGACGAAACTATTGCCGCCCTCGGAAAGCTGTACGATCACGCTCCAGCTGCCGTCTGCCTGGACGACGGCACCGGCTATGGCCTGCGCATTGTCGAACACGATCACGGTGGTTCCGGCATCGGCCAAGCCGACCGTTCCGGAGATTCTCTGGGTGGCCTGGTTGGTCAGCGCATTCGAATTTTCGATCGTGACCACGGGCGGAGCCGTGTCGATCGTGACGGCCTGTGCGGCGGAGCCGATGGTGTTGCCGACGGAATCGACGACGCGCACCTGATAGGAGAAGCTCGCATTGTGGACACCAGGATCGACCAGGCTCCATGTCGTTCCCGTCGCCTGAACAACGTCACTCCAGGTGAGACCGTTGTCGCCGCTGACCTGAATCTTCTCGCCTGGCGAGAGCGCTCCATTGCTGCCGGAGACCGACAACTGGGTGCTGTTGGTGATGAAATCGCCGGAGGCTCCGCTATCAGGACCGATCGCCGTAATGGCCAGCGGCAGCGTGATGTTGAGACTGGCGGTCGAAGCCGCAGACTTGATCGAATCAGAGACCGTGTAGCCGAACACGACGTGGCCGCTGAATCCCGGATCCGGCGTGTACGTCCACGTCTGATCGCTGTTCCGGACCAGACCCCCGCCTCCACTCTGGATCGTCAGCGACGAAATGGACAGGGAGGGACCGTCGATGTCGGAGACGCCCCTGAGCAAGGCCGTCGGCGTGATGACGTAGGGGCTGTCCTGCTGCCCCTGCGCGAGCGTCACGGGCGCCGCCACCGGAGCCGCATCGACCGTCTGGATGGGAGGCTGTACGCCGTCGTGCACCGTTACGAAGACGGGGATGGTTATGAAGCCATTGTCGGCGGAAAGCCTGATGACGAATTCCTGCGTGGCGGTCTCGCCGAAAGACAGCCCCGCAAAGTCGTTCTTCGGCTCGGCGAAGCTCCAGTTGATATGCCCGTTTGAGTCAAAGCTGGCGCTGAAGTATGGAGTCGCGCCGCCAAACTGATCCGACACGCTGACCGCGACGCCGGTGTAGTCACCCGTGACGGCAATCGATCCCTTGGCGGTCAGGACGTCGGGCGACTTCACCGTCTCCAGAATGATCGTGCTCAGTCCCGAGGTCGGATCGGCAAAGAAGATGTTGCTGCTGTTGCCGAAGGCGACGTACTGGCCGCCGGCGCTGATCGCGGCGCCGCCATTGGACGCTGTATCTACCCCGTCCGAAACCAGCCGATAGGCGGGAGCCGCCGGGTTGGTGACGTCGACGATGTAGATATCGGCGAACCCGTTCTGATCGGCCGAGGTCAGCCTCGCCTCGCTGGTGAAGACGATGAAGTGGCCGTCCGGACTCAGCACCGGACTATAGCTGCTGCCCGAAGCGTTGGACGTGTGAAATACGACGGCCCCGGCATTCAAATCATAGAGATAGATCTCGGAATGGCCGGTGCCGTCAGTCTCCTGATAGGCGATCAGGCGGCCATCTGCGCTGATGGTCGGCGCTACCACGCCGGCCCCGGCGGAGGTGCTGGCAATCACGGCCAGCTCACCCGTCGACAAATTGAAGGCAAGGAGCCTGCCCCCGCCCCCCGGAGCAGCCGCATCCGAATTCCAGAAGGCAATCAGGTGTCCGTCGGCGCTGATGGCGGGCTTCCAAAGCGCCCCCGAGCTCCCCACCGTCCCTGGCGTCACCGTCCCCTTCAGCGTGCCGTCAAGGCCGTAGATCGCAACGTTGCCGCCGTCCTGCTGCACGACGATCGTGCTGCCGTCGCCACTGACGGCCGCGGCGCTTCCCGGCGCCAGCGCGGTCTGAACATGATAGTGCGCCGAATCGGAAGGATCGGTGCCATAGACGAAGACGAAGCTCCCGCCACCGTCGGAGCCCTGATAGACGATGTAGCGACCGTCAAAGCTGATCGTCGGTGAACCGTAGCTCCAGCCGTTCGCCGGAGACGCGATGGTGGTGGTCGCGCCCGTCTCGTGGTTGAAAAAGTAGATCGCGCCGTCGGGATCGTAGACGACGTCGCCATTGGCGCTCATCACCGGGCCGATATGATCTCCCGGCCCGGAGGTGATTGCCGCTACGTTCGGCGGCGTGACGACGAATGGAACGGCCGAGAGTTTGACCGGGACAATGATCGGCCCCCCCACGACGGTGTTGCTCGTAGGCGGGCTCGTGCCGGTGTCGGAAGCCGGATTGACCGTGACGACAACGACCGGGGGCACGGCGCTCGAGGGCGGAGTGGCGCTCGTCCCGAGCAGGGGATGATATTCCGTGCCGGGCGGCTGTAGCGGCGGGCTCCCGGCGAATTTCGTCGTGCTGTTCGGATTCGGGTTGTTGTTATTGTTCTGGTCCCTGTTCTCCGTGTGCTGCGGAAGATTTGGAAACAGCTGTTTGCCGGCATCGTACGTGCTCAGCACCTGCTGGAATGCACCGAATTCCTGCGCGACCTGATCAGTCGTCTTGTTGCTCTGCTGAGCAATCACGTCGAAATTCGCCGTCGGCGTCAGCGTCAGCGTCGATCCATTGCTCGTGACGGTACCTATCAGGACGCCGGCCGTATTGAAAACCTGAACCGCGTGCACCTGGCCGTCGCGCTGATCGATGACGGAAACCGAAATCCTGCCGTCGGTCGCCGAGACGTCGAGGATCACGGCCGTGCCGCGAATTCCGATCGTGGCACTGGGTGTTGCCACGCGCATATCGCCGGTCTTCGCAACTTGGCCCGCCACAAAGCTGGCGGCGCCCTGCACCAGCGTCATCAGCGAGCTGTTGGATGTGCTGCTGGCATCGTAGGTCAGTTCGTTCAGCATGAACCGCGCACCGGCGGACAGATTGAACGTCGTGCCGTCGTCGAGCACGAGACCAAGCGTCGAGTCGCTGCCCGTCTGCACCACATCGTTCTGGTTGACCGCATCACCGACGTTGACGACGATCGTCACGCCATTGCGGACGATGCTCGCGCTGCCGGTCATCTTGACGACATGGCCCACCACCTTGCCGCTGGCGACGGGTGCGCCTGCCTGCGCATATTGCGTGTGTCCGGTCAGAGCATCGATGACGCCGGGATCGAGATGCGCGCCTTCCGGGGAAACCAGCAACGGGCGCGCGTGGTCGCGGAAATAGTTTGGCACGACGACGCGATGGAGCTGATCCGAGAGGATCAGGTCGGTGCCGACGCGCACGAAGTCGCCGGAGAAGAGAAGGTGCGCGTCCGGGATCGCAACCACAGCGCGCGGCGTTTCCGCCGACGCGTCGCTCTCGAATTGAAGGGATTGTTGCCCCGAGCCGTTCGGCAAAGACTTGTCGGTGTAGTTCAAGACGCCACCGTAAAAAGTTAAAAAATGATTAAATTATCTTTTTGCATATCATCAGGAAGCCCCCCGGAAAAGTGGTGACACGCGCAACGTGCGAGTTTTTCCGACCGTAATTAATTTACAGGGCGCCATAAATTCATAAAATCAGAACAGGCCACAAGCCTTTGACAAGTCTGACATTCTGAAGCCAAAACGACGTCAAAATCATCCGAGGCCACAAGACCACTGGGGTCGGTGAATGACTTTCGGTAGAGATGAAAGGCTCCGGTGGCGCCCTGGCCAAGGCCGCAATCGCCCGAGCGCCCTACGTCAATCGCGGGCTCTCCGGCCCTCGGGTAGACCCCGTCGATCGCGTGATGGGCGGAGCAGATAGCCTGCTCCGCCTGGTCCTCCTGGTGATGGAGGAAATCCGATGCGCCGATGTCATGACATCGGTCAGATGGATATCCATATCCGCGCCGTCTGAACCACCAGGGGCAGCATCAGCCGGCCCCCTCTTTAGCCAGCGTGGTACTTGATCGACGTACCGCCTGCGCCATCGGTCCCGAGTTCGAAGTCGCTCGAGGTGTACTGACCGAGGATGCTGATGTTTGCGGTCTGGACGCCATCGGTGACATTGAGTGTTCCGCCTGTCCCGGACTCATCGGCCGTATAGGAGGCCGAGACACCGGCGCCGAACAGAATGTCGCGCAAATCGAACTGGTCACCTGCGTTGAAGCCCGACACGAGCCCACTGAAGCTGATCGAATGATCTAGCTGCAGAATGCCGTCACCGACCGCATCGAACTTGACGTCCGTAGAAGCTGCAGCACCAAGCTCGAGCTTGGCCGAACCGCTAATCAGCGCGGAACCGCCAGTGACGTCCGCGTTAGCAATGATATTGCCACCATTGGCCCAGAGCAGGCCGGTATTGGTGACCGCACTGTTGATCACCAGTCCGCCGGTCCCGGTTGCTTCGAGTGTTCCGGTATTGGCGATGAAGTTGGAGCCCGTGTCGATTTCCAACGCATTGGTGACGGTTGCGATGATAGTCCCTTGGTTGATCAGGGTCATCAACCCGTTGCCAAGGTGACCTGCACCGCTGATCGTGTTATCGACGTTGGTCAGCGTGACGTCGGAGACTGTCCCCTCGATCACGTTGCCGCTGCTGTCGGACAGCAGCACCGTTCCGCCACCCTGCAGGGTAATGCCATGCTGGATGAGCTGGAGATCGGTCTTATCACCTGTCGAGTTGAGCTCGATCGTCCCTGTGTTGTTGATGTCGCCGGACAGCGGCAGCAATGCGCCGTCTCCGACAGTCATCGTGCCGGGATTGTTCGTGGTCGGTGTCTGATCGAACACGAAGTCATTTGCGGTCAGATCAGCCGAATGCACGCCATTCAACGTGATCGTCTGGCCATTGCCAAGCGTGATGACGGCGTTCCCGTTCGCATCGTCGGTCGTGTTCGACTGGACATCCGCGAAGCTTGTCATCGACGCGTAGCCGATGAGGTCGATCTGATCCGTCGCGATGTCGAAGCTGTAAACGGTGTCGTGGCCGATCGGCTGCGAGAACACGAGCAGATCGTGGCCGCTGGACGCGGTCAGGTTGTCGTCGCCGGATATGGCGAAGATCGGTGAGCCTGATGCGTAAGCTTCGACGTTGTCGAAGACAAACTTCACCCCTGGATTGCCATCCGCGCCTGTCCAGGTCTCGGTAATGTTCAATACAAGGGCGCCCGTGAAGGTCGACGACGAAGTAATCTCCAGTGACTGCACATCCCCGGTCTGCACCGTCCACGTGCCATCACCGTTGTTTGTTCCACCATTCAAGCTCCACCCGGCAGGGAGGCCGGAGATATTGACCGTAATAAGCGTATTTGGATCCCCCGAAGGATTGGTCAAGGCGAGGTTGATTGATTCACCTGCAATGCCCGCGGGTTTTACGTGGGTATTTGTAATGAGCGTCGTTAGACTCGTGCCGCCGCTCGTCAAAGTCACGTTAGAGAGATCGACCAGGATGTCGTTTGCGCTGTTTGGCGTGGCGCCGACTTGTTCATACACATAGGTGTGTGCCACACCATTGATGGTTGCGGTGAATGCCAGGGTTTTGCCGGCGCCACCAAGATTGTTCGCTTCTAGGTATTGCACCGCGGCCGCAACACGCGAGGTATCGGTTCCGTCCAAGCTAACCGCTGAAGTAAACGTCTGCGATGAAGTATCGAACGTAACGATGCCGTTCGTTATCGAATGCGACTTCACCGTGGCTCCAGCGATGGTCAGCGTCGAATCAGTGGAGCCGGTGCTGCTGAAAGTGCTTGCGGTGGGAGTGCCCTGTAGATCCAGGAAATCGGCAGCTCCGTCGAAGTCGGTAATCACGTCAAATCCGGTGATCGTTCCCGAATTGCCACTGCCGCCGATGGTTGCGAGTGACTGAGATGTATTGACAATAAAGGTATCGGCGCCCGAGCCACCCGTCATGGTATCGGCACCGAGCCCGCCCGAAATCGTGTCGGCGACGGAGCCACCAATCAAGATATTTGCACCCGAGGAACCAGTGAGTGTCATTGCGCCAGATGACAGGCTAGCGTCTACGTTCTCCATACCGTCGACGGTGGTAAAGCTGTCGTTGGTTTGGTTCGACGCATTGGAAAGATCGATAGTGGCCGCTGTCGACTGAATTATCTTCAATGTGTCGCTGTCCGTACCAGCTGGCGCAGCACCATTATCGCCATGAATACTTACCTGTCCGGATCCGGCGTTTGCACCCTTGACATAAACAATGATGTCGTTGCCGCTGTCGCCGGCGTACGTACCACCGCCTGCTTTTCCTACTATGATATCGTTGCCAGCACCTGCGTGGAAGTTGTCCTTGTTGTCGGTGCCTACCAGGATCTCATCAGCGGCGGTTCCAGTGATGTTGTTTCCGGAGCTCCCGACATTGTTGATTGTTACCGTAACGGCCGCGCCCGAACTCGTCCCATCCGTCGCCTTGTATTGGAATGAGCCTGCAGCATTGCTGTCATCGCTGAACGTCACGAACCCTGCGCTGCCTGTTCCCGCTGTGTGAGTCACCGTCCCGCTCGACGGGCTGCCGACACTCTCTGGTGTGGACAGGACATCGAGCGTGGTGTTGTCCGGATCTGTGTCGTTTGCGACAAGGGCCCATTCCGGAATGTCAAACGATTTGTTATTGCCGGCGCTCGTCAGAACAGTATCGGCGACGGCTGTCGGCGCATCGTTGGTGCCGTTTATCGTTACCGTTATCGTTTGCGTGTCAGACGCAGCATTATTGTCTGTGCTTTGCACGGTGTAGGTCAACACTAAGGACTGGCCAGAGTTCAGGTAGTTGAACGCCTGCGTTCCGGAATTGAATGTCCAGGTGAGATTGTGCGTATCAGCGGGATCCGCCGCCAGATTCGATGCCGGCGTCACGCTCATCATCGCAAGCAACTGTGCGTTGGTGAGCCCAAGCCCTGCTATGGCACCCGACGCGACGACAGTTGTTACGATCGACCCCACCGTGTCAGAGACCTCCGGATCATTGACCGTTACCGTGCCACTCGTCGATAGACCGGAGTTTGTCTCTGACAAAGTCGCCGTTGCTGTATCAGTGGTGACAAGGTGGATGTCGGGCGCATCGTTGGTGCCGGTGATGGCAAAGTTGACGGCCGTCGAGGCCGTGCCGGTGCTGCCGTCCTTGACGAAGGCGGTGAAGTTGTCCGACACGCTCGCACCCTGGGCCAGGGCATTGGTGTCGGTATCGTTGTTGTCGAGGGCATAGCTCACCACGCCGCTGGCCGTGGTCAGTGTTGCCGTGCCGTAGGTCCCGGTCTTGGTGTAGGTCGCCCCGCCATCGCCGGTCGCCCAGCCGTCGGAGGTCAGCGCCGTGGCGTCGTAGGCCGCCGCATCGCCTGTGTCCGGATCGGCCTTGGTCAGCGCAATGGTCGCCGATGCCGTCCCCCCCGTGCCGACGCCCGCCTCCACCAGCGGCACGCTCTGTGCACCCGCGCTCACCGTCGGATTGTCGTTGCTGCCGGTGATGGCGAAGTTCACCGCCGTCGAGGCGGTGCCGGTGCTGCCGTCCTTGACGAAGACGGTGAAGTTGTCCGACACGCTCGCGCCGCCCGCCAGGGCATTGGTCGCGCCGGCCCCGTCGTCGAGGGCATAGCTCACCACGCCGCTGGCCGTGGTCAGCGTCGCCGTGCCGTAGGTTCCGGTCTTGGTGTAGGTCGCCCCGCCATCGCCGGTCGCCCAGCCATCGGAGGTCAGCGCCGCGCCGTCATAGCTCGCCGCATCGCCGGTATCGAAGTCGCCCTTGGTCAGCGCGATCGACGCATTCGCCGTGCCTGTCGTGCCGACGCCGGCCTCCACCAGCGGCACGCCCTGTGCGCCCGCCGTGACCGTCGGATTGTCGTTGCTGCCGGTGATGGCGAAGTTGACCGCCGTCGAGGCGGTGCCGGTGCTGCCGTCCTTGACGAAGACGGTGAAGTTGTCCGACACGCTCGCACCCTGCGCCAGGGCATTGCTGTCGGTGTCGTTGTTGTCGAGCGCATAGCTCACCACGCCGGTCGCGGTGGTCAGTGTCGCCGTGCCGTAGGTCCCGGTCTTGGTGTAGGTCACCCCGCCATCGCTGGTCGCCCAGCCGTTACCGGTCAGCGCCGCGCCGTCATAGCTCGCCGCATCGCCTGTATCGAAGTCCCCCTTGGTCAGCGCGATCGACGCATTCGCCGTGCCCGTCGTGCCGACGCCCGCTTCCACCAGCGGCACGCTCTGTGCACCCGCGCTCACCGTCGGATTGTCGTTGCTGCCGGTGATGGCGAAGTTCACCGCGGTCGAGGCCGTGCCGGTGCTGCCGTCCTTGACGAAGACAGTGAAGTCGTCCGACACGCTCGCACCGCCCGCCAGGGCATTGGTGTCGGTATCGTTGTTGTCGAGCGCGTAGCTCACCACGCCGCTGGCCGTGGTCAGTGTTGCCGTGCCGTAGGTTCCGGTCTTGGTGTAGGTCGCCCCGCCATCGCCGGTCGCCCAGCCATCGGAGGTCAGCGCCGCGCCGTCATAGCTCGCCGCATCGCCCGTATCGAAGTCCCCCTTGGTCAGCGCGATCGACGCATTCGCCGTGCCTGTCGTGCCGACGCCGGCCTCCACCAGCGGCACGCTCTGTGCACCCGCGCTCACCGTCGGATTGTCGTTGGTGCCGGTGATGGCAAAGTTCACCGCGGTCGAGGCCGTGCCGGTGCTGCCGTCCTTGACGAAGACGGTGAAGTCGTCCGACACGCTGGCGCCGCCCGCCAGGGCATTGCTGTCGGTATCGTTGTTGTCGAGGGCGTAACTCACCACGCCGCTGGCCGTGGTCAGCGTTGCCGTGCCGTAGGTCCCGGTCTTGGTGTAGGTCACCCCGCCATCGCCGGTCGCCCAGCCGTCGGAGGTCAGCGCCGC
>NZ_JAFCJS010000016.1 GCF_018130825.1 Bradyrhizobium liaoningense
AACTCCGCCCCATGGCAACACCTCCTCCAGGAAGTGTTGCACTTCGTTTGTGAACTCAGGGGACCCATAACCACAGGGGGTGGTTGTGTGGCGAGCTCGTAACTCCGAGTCTTCGCAAAACTATCGCTGCGGCGTATGGGTCCCGGCCCCCCGCGCGCAATTGCGCGCTAGGCCGGGACGACGACGATTTTGGGTTCGAGAGCCCAACCCCTCACCAATCCCGGCTGCATTTTCGGGCTTCTGTTCGTATACGAACGGAACTAGGCTTCCCCGGTTGGATCATCCTGGAGGGAGACGAACGATGCTGGATCGGCGACAGGTCTTGGCAATGCTTGGAACGACGGCGCTGGCGACCCTCGCGCCAACCGCGCTGTTTGCAGCGGCATCGATCAAGCCGGACGATGCGTCCGCGCTGCTCGTGATCGACGTGCAGAACTGCTTCCTGCCCGGCGGCAGTCTCGCCGTGAAGGAAGGCGAGCAGGTGGTGCCCGTCATCAACAAGATGGCAAAAGCGTTTGCGAACGTGGTGATGACGCAGGACTGGCACACGCCCGGCCACGTCTCGTTTGCGTCGGTCCACTCCGGCAAGAAGCCGTTCGAGACCATCGACCTGCCCTACGGCAAGCAGGTGCTGTGGCCGGATCATTGCGTGCAGGGCACCGATGGCGCGGCGCTGTCGAAGGACCTTGCGATCCCGCACGCCGAGCTCATCATCCGCAAGGGTTTTCACAAGGACGTCGACAGCTACTCGGCCTTCCTCGAAGCCGACGGCAAGACCTCGACGGGACTTGCAGGCTATCTGAAGGGCCGCAAAATCAAGCGCGTCTTCGTCGCAGGACTTGCGACGGATTTCTGCGTCGCCTGGACCGCGCTGGACGCGCGCAAGGCGGGCTTCGAGGTCTATGTGGTGGAAGACGCCTGCCGCGGCATCGACACCCAGGGCTCGCTGGCAAAGGCCTGGGCCGACATGGCCAAGGCCGGCGTGAAGCGCATCCAGTCCGCGGATATCGCGGTGAGCGCGTAGGCTTTCACGCAGTCATTCCGGGGCGATGCGAAGCATCGAACTCCGGTGCGCAATTGCGCACCGGAGAATCTCGAGATTCCGGGTTCGGCTCTGCGAGCCGCCCCGGAATGACACCAAGACTCAGTTCGTCGCGCCGCTCGACTCGTTGTTGTTGGCCGCAGGCGCGGCCTTCGCGCCGCCCTTGGCGACGCCGACGAGAGCCGGGCGCAGCACGCGGTCGCCGATGGTGTAGCCGGCCTGCATGATCTGCACCACGGTGCCCGACGGCACCGACGGATCAGGCACTTCGTACATCGCCTGGTGGAAGTTCGGATCGAACTTCTGGCCCTGCGGATCGAGCTTCTTCACGCCGTGCTTTTCCAGCGCGTTGAGCAGCGCGCGCTCGGTGAGCTCGACGCCTTCGATCAGCGAGATCAGGCCGGGATCGGCCGTGGCACGCGCTTCGGCCGGAACGGCATCGAGCGCGCGCTGGAGATTGTCGGCGATGTCGAGCACGTCGCGGGCAAAGCCGGTGATGCCGTAGAGGCGGGCGTCGGCGACCTCCTTGGTGGTGCGCTTGCGCAAATTCTCCATCTCGGCCAGCGTCCGCAGCATGCGGTCGCGCGCCTCGGCGGCTTCCTTCTGCAGCAGCTCGACCGAACCCGGCTCGGGATCGTCGGGCATGATGTAGGGTTTTGACACCACGGGCTCGCCGGTCGGCGCGGTCGTGTCTTCGGGTTGCCGGTCTCGATCGGTCATCGGCTCAAATCTCGAACTCGTTTCCAAGGATTGTCAGGAAGGATTGTTGGCCCGGATATCGTGCCTTAAGCGGCGAAAATCAAGCGCCCGTGATCGGCGCAAATGCCGGTCAGCCCCCCAAAAGGCGGCTGACGATGCGGGCGGCATAGTCCACGGTCGGGATCACGCGGGCATAATTCAGCCGCGTCGGCCCGATCACGCCGAGAACACCGACGATGTGGCCGGCGGCATCCCGATAGGGTGAGATGATGGTGGAGGACCCCGACAGCGAAAACAGCTTGTTCTCGGAGCCGATGAAGATCCGCACGCCCTCGGCGGTCTCGGCGCGGCCGAGCAGGTCGATGACGCCGCGCTTGGTCTCGAGATCGTCGAACAACAGGCGCACCCGCTCCAGATCCTCCAGTGCGTGCAGATCTTCCAGCAGATTGGCGTGACCGCGGACGATGAGCTGGCGGTCCTCGTTCTCGCCACCCGACCAGCTGGCGATGCCGGCTGAAATCACCTTCTGCGTCAGCTGATCGAGCTCGGCGCGGGCTTGCCCGAGCGCGGTTTCAAGCTCGAGCCGCGCCTCGGCCAGTGTCCGGCCGCGAATCCGGGCATTGAGGAAATTGCCGGCTTCGGTGATGGCCGAGGAGGGAACCCCCGGCGGCAGCGTCAGCACCCGGTTTTCGACCTGGCCATCCTCGCCGACCAGGATCACCAGCGCTTTTTCCGGTTCCAGGCGGACGAATTCGATGTGCTTGAGCCGCGCATTGGATTTCGGCGTCAAAACCACCGCCGCGGCGCGGGTCAGGCCCGACAGCCGCGTCAGCGCCTGGTCCAACGCCGCCTCGACCGACTGGGCCTGGCCGACCGTGGCAAGCTGGCTCTGGATCGACTGCCGTTCGGCCTCGTTGAGATCGCCGACCTGCATCAGGGCGTCGACGAAGAAGCGCAGGCCGAGTTCCGTCGGCAGCCGGCCCGCCGAGGTGTGCGGGGCGTAGATCAGGCCGAGCTGTTCCAGATCCGCCATGACGTTGCGAACCGAGGCCGGCGACAGCGGCGTGGCAATCAGGCGGGAAATGTTGCGCGAGCCGACCGGCTCACCGGTCGCGAGATAGCTTTCGACAATTTGACGAAAGATGTCGCGGGAACGCTCGTTGAGCTGGGCGAGGCCTGCGCGCGGCGCGATCAGATGGATCGGATCGTGATGGGCCACAGACGGTAACTCCTCTCAGATGCTCATAATTTGTCCATCCGGGACGGTTCTGACAAGCGTGGCGTTTGCGGGGTGGAAAACCGGGGCGAACAAGCGCCGATCTTCCCCCTTGCCGCCCACCGTCACCGCACCTACAAGCACCGCGAACAGCCTTTTTCCGAGAATTTTGGAGGATTTCCCATGCGGCCAAGCCGCCGTGCGCCCGACGAATTGCGCCCCGTGACGCTGGAGCGCGGCGTCGTCAAATATGCGGAAGGCTCCTGCCTGGTGAAATTCGGCGACACCCATGTGCTGGTCACCGCCACGCTGGAGGACCGCCTGCCGCCGTGGCTGAAGGGCCAGGGCCGCGGCTGGGTCACCGCCGAATACGGCATGCTGCCGCGCGCGACCTCCGAACGCACCCGCCGCGAGGCCTCCGCCGGCAAGCAGAGCGGCCGCACCGTCGAGATCCAGCGCCTGATCGGCCGCTCCTTGCGTACCATCGTCGACCTCGAAGCGCTCGGCGAGCGCCAGATCACGGTCGATTGCGACGTGCTCCAGGCCGACGGCGGCACCCGCACGGCCTCGATCACCGGCGCCTGGGTCGCGCTCGCCGATTGCATCAGCTGGATGAAGGCGCGCAACATGATCAAGGCCAACGTGCTGCGCGACAACGTCGCGGCGATCTCCTGCGGCATCTACAACGGCACGCCGGTGCTCGATCTCGATTATGCCGAGGATTCGGAAGCCGAAACCGACGCCAATTTCGTCATGACCGGCGATGGCCGCATCATCGAGGTGCAGGGCACCGCGGAACGCGAGCCGTTCACGGAAACCGAGTTCCTGGCGCTGATGGCGCTGGCGCGCAAGGGCGTCGCGCGTCTCGTGGACTTGCAGAAACTGGCTGTCGCGTAGTCAATAGGCCCATGCACCGCCGAATCACCGGAAAGCTCGTCATCGCCACCCACAATCCCGGCAAGCTCGCCGAGATGAAGGAGCTGCTTGCGCCGTACGGGATCGAGGCGGTGTCGGCCGGTGAGCTCGGCCTGGATGAGCCCGAGGAAACCGGCAACGACTTCCGCAGCAACGCCGCGATCAAGGCGATCGCGGCGGCAAAGGCGACGAAGCTTCCCTCCTTCGCCGACGATTCCGGCATCGTGGTCGATGCGCTCGACGGCGCGCCCGGCATCTACAGCGCGCGCTGGGCCGGTCCGACCAAGGATTTCAACGCGGCGATGGCGCAGATCGAGCGGCTGCTGCAGGAGCGCGGCGCGAGCACGCCCGCAAAGCGCACCGCGCATTTCGTCTCCGCGCTCTGCGTGGCCTGGCCCGACGATCATCTCGAAGAGGTCGCGGCGCGCGTCGACGGCACGCTGGTCTGGCCGCCGCGCGGCACCGCCGGGTTCGGCTACGACCCGATGTTCCTGCCCGATGGCCACGGCCGCACCTTTGGCGAGATGGAAAGCATCGAGAAGCACGGCCTGCCGCCGCTCGGCCTCGGTCTGTCCCATCGCGCCCGCGCCTTCGTGAAACTGGCGGAGATCTGCCTTGAGCCGCGCTAAGGAAGCCTTCGGCGTCTACGTGCACTGGCCGTTCTGCCTGTCGAAGTGTCCGTACTGCGACTTCAACAGCCATGTCCGCCACGCCGCGATCGACGAGGCGCGCTTTGCTTCGGCCTTCGCGCGCGAGATCGCAACGACCGCCGAGCGCGCACCCGGCCGCGAAGTGACCTCGATCTTCCTCGGCGGCGGCACGCCGTCGCTGATGCAGCCTTCAACGGTCGGCGCGGTGCTCGATGCCATCGGCAAGCACTGGACCGTCGCAGGCGACGTCGAGGTGACGCTGGAAGCGAACCCGACCAGCGTCGAAGCCACGCGCTTCGCCGGCTATCGCTCAGCCGGCGTCAACCGCGTCTCGCTCGGCGTGCAGGCGCTCGACGATGCCTCGCTGAAAGCTTTGGGACGCATGCACAGCGCGCGCGAGGCGCTCGATGCCGTCGCCATCGCGCGCCGCTCATTCGACCGCTATTCGTTCGACCTGATCTACGCCCGTCCCGACCAGACGCCGGCGATGTGGGCCGATGAGCTGCGGCACGCGATCGATGAAGCGGCCGAACATCTGTCGCTCTATCAATTGACGATCGAGGAAGGCACGCCGTTCTTCGGCCTGCACCAGGCCGGCAAGCTGAAGACGCCGGACGAAGCGGTCGCGCGCGCGCTCTACGACGTCACGCAGGAGACCTGCGACAAGCTGGGGCTACCCGCCTACGAGATCTCCAACCACGCACGACGCGGCGCCGAGTGCCGGCACAATCTGGTCTACTGGCGCGGCGAGGAATATGCCGGCATCGGCCCGGGCGCACACGGCCGTCTCGACATCGATGGCGTGCGCCATGCCACCGCCACCGAGAAGCGTCCCGAGGCCTGGCTGATGCGGGTCGAGACCAACGGCCACGGCGTCATCACCGACGATCTCCTCAACAGCGAGGAGCGCGCTGATGAATTTTTGCTGATGGGACTGCGTCTCGCCGAAGGCATCGACCCCGCGCGCTACAAAGCGCTGTCAGGCCGCCCGCTCGATCCCAAGCGCATCGCGCTGCTGCGCGAGGAAGGCGCGATCACGGTCGATGCGACGGGACGGTTGCGCGTGACAAGCAGCGGTTTCCCGGTGCTCGACGCGGTGGTCGCGGATCTCGCGGCGTAACGCACTGCCGTAGGGTGGGTTAGCGAAGCGTAACCCACCACTGTCTGTCTCCGCAGAGGTAGAAGAGGTGGGTTACGCCTTCGGCTAACCCACCCTACGGCACCGTCGTCCTGAACTAGGCCCCAAAACTCTTCGGCGAGCCCGCGACCGCAACGCCGCCGCCGGTCGTCACCTTCATCACGGCAAGGCCGCGTTCATTGGTGCCGTCGGGGCGGAAGCGGAACAGACCGTCGATGCCGGCGAAGCCGGAAGGATTGGTGAGCACATCGGAGGAGAAGCGCGTGGGCCCTTGCGTGCGCGCCAGCGCGGCGACGAGCGCGACCGCATCATAGGCGAGCGTCGCGGTGCGGATCGGCTCGGCGCCGTACTTCGTGCGATAGCGGCCCGAGAACGCGCGAAAACCGGCCGGATCGGGCGCGGCATAGAGGCCGCCCTGCAGCGCCGAGCTCGCATAGACGCGCGGATTGTCCCACAGGCCGGTGCCGAGCAGCTGGATGTTGCGCAAATTCGCACCCGCCGCGGTCATCGCATCCGCGACCGTCACCACCGCATCGCCGTCGTCGGCAATGAACAGCGCATCCGCGCTGCCGAGCTGCTGCGCCACGGTGCGCGCCGGCGTGGCGCGATCGGCGCCGTATTTCTCGAACGCGACGATGCGCCCGCCGCGCCGCGGCACCGCCGCCTTCACCGCGGCTTCGACCACATTGCCATAGGCATTGTCGGGCACCAGCACGGCGACGGAGCGCTTTCCGATGCTGGCGGAATATTCGATGATGCGGTTGACGTCGGACTCCGGCAGGAACGAGAGCAGATAGACGCCGCGGCCGGCGATGCTGGAGTCGGTCGAGAACGCGATCACCGGGATGTTGCGGGTGCGCGCGACCTGCGCCACGGCCGGCACGGATTGCGCGAACAGCGGCCCCAGGATGATCTCGGCGCCCTCCTCGACAGCTTGCTGCGCGCCGGCTTGCGCGCCCTGCGGGCTGCCATTGTCGTCCTTGATCAGCAGCTGGATGTTCGGGTTCTGGAACTCGGCCAGCGCCATCTCGGCGGCGTTGCGCATGGACTGCGCGGCAAGCCCGGCATTGCCGGCCGCCGAGAGCGGCAGGATCACCGCGACCTTGACCCCGCCGCTGCCGGCGGTCGTCGCCTGTTGCGGGGGACCTGCCGGCTGGGCCGGCGGCGCGGAGGAGCTCGAGAACGGATTGGAGAACTGGCTGAGGCTCTGCTGCACGCCGGCGCAGGCCGACAGCAGGGGCGCCCCCAGCAACAGGCCGAGCGCACTGCGCCGGGTCGCTCCCGACGATCGGGGGCCCGGAACGGGAGATTTTGGATGACGCGGGCCCAGCATGACAGCTTCTCTTCCGGCCGGCTCTCGCCAGCCGGTCACAACATTCTTTGCCGCGACACGAGCCGCGGATTCAGGCATAGTGTCGACAAATAGTTAACCAAAACAAAAGGATAATGACCGCTTAACGCGGCTGCCTTCCCGTCCTGGCCAGCTGTTCGCCGTTCGTCGCGTAGCATCAAGGCGGCGTTTCCGTCGCGAATATGGCACGAGGGCCCTCACTCCCCCTCGACGTGACCTTGGGTCGATCACATTCCTGTCCGTTCCTCGCCCCTCACCTCAGCACGATCTTTTCGAAGAGCAGTTCCCAGCCCTGCGGATCGTGCCTAAGTTGACTTCATTATGCGCGCAAAGCCGGCCCCGATAAATACGCCTGAAGGCCCAGACGCCGCCCCGCGCGGCTTCTCCATCGATGCCCATCGGCTGGCGGCCCCGAAGGCGGCCGCGGGCCTCCACCTGGTCGCGACCCCCATCGGCAATCTCGGCGACATCACGCTGCGCGCACTGCAGACGCTCGCCGGCGTCGATGTCATCGCCTGCGAGGACACCCGCATCACGCGCCGCCTGACCGAGCGCTACGACATCTCCGCCCAGCTCAGGCAATATCACGAGCACAATGCCGAAGCGGCGCGCCCGAAGATCCTGGAGGCGCTGGCGCAGGGCGGCTCGGTCGCGCTGGTATCGGATGCCGGCACGCCGCTGATCTCCGATCCCGGCTTCAAGCTGGTGCGCGAGGTCTGCGCAGCCGGCCATGCCGTGTATGCGCTGCCCGGCCCGTCCTCGGTGCTGGCGGCACTGTCGGTCGCGGCGCTGCCGACGGACCGCTTCTTCTTCGAAGGCTTCTTGCCGGCGAAATCCGCGGCGCGGCGCTCCCGCCTTGCCGAGCTCGCCCGCATCGACGCGACGCTCGTGATGTTCGAATCCGGCAACCGCGTGCAGGATACACTCACCGAACTCGCCGAGATCATGGGCAGCCGCGAGGCCGCGATCTGCCGTGAGCTGACCAAGCTGCACGAAGAGATTTCGCGCGCAACGCTGCACGAGCTGGCGCAGGGCGCTGCATCGCTGGAAACGCGCGGCGAATTCGTCCTGGTGATCGCTCCGCCCGCGGCCGACGCCGAGGTGCTGACATCGGATGCGCTGGACGATCTTCTGCGCGCGCAGCTCGCAGCGCACAGCGTCAAGGACGCGGTGGCACATGCGGTCGCGCTCTCGGGCCGGCCGCGCCGCGAGGTCTATGCCCGCGCGCTCGAGCTCGCAAAAGATCTGCGGGGCGACGATGGCGAAGACTGAGGGTGCGGAACCGAAAGTCGCCTCGCCCGAGCGCGTCGCCGCCTTCCGCACCGGCATCTCCGCGGAGAGCCGCGCCGCCGCCTATCTCATGGCCAAGGGCTACCGCATCCTGGCAAAACGCTACCGCACGCCGCATGGCGAGATCGACATCGTGGCGCGCCGCCGCAATCTGATCGCCTTCGTCGAGGTCAAGGCGCGCGCCAGCCTGGATGATGCCGCTTTCGCGGTAACCCCACGCCAGCAGCAGCGCATCATCGACGCCGCCCAAGGCTGGCTCGTGGCGCATCCCGAGCATGCCGAATTCGAATTGCGATTTGACGCCATGCTGATTGCGCCGCGCTCGCTTCCGCGCCATGTGTTGGCGGCATTCGACGCCTCGACCTGAAAGGCAGACCATGAAACTCAACGTCGCCGTCCAGATGGACCCCATCGCCCGCATCAACATCAAGGGCGATTCCACCTTCGCGCTGCTCTTGGAGGCGCAGAAGCGCGGCCATGGCCTGTCCTATTATACGCCCGACAAGCTCTCGATGGTCGGCGATGAACTGGTCGCGCCGGTGCAACTTCTGACCGTGCGTGACGAGCCCGGCGATCATTTCACCCTCGGCGAGCCCAAGCGCGAGGCGCTCAACGGCTTCGACGTGGTGCTGCTGCGCCAGGACCCGCCCTTCGACCTCGCCTACATCACCTCGACGCACTTCCTGGAGCGCATCCATCCGAAGACGCTGGTCGTCAACGATCCGGCCTCGGTGCGCAACGCGCCGGAAAAGCTGTTCGTGATGAACTTCCCGCAGCTGATGCCGCCGACGCTGATCTCGCGCGACCTCGACGAGATCAACGCGTTCCGCGACCGGCACGGCGCTGTCGTGATGAAGCCGCTGCACGGCCATGGCGGCGCGGCGGTGTTCCGCGTGATGCCGCAGGACATGAATTTCGGCTCGCTGTTCGACATGTTCTCGGTCACGTTCAAAGAGCCCTGGGTGATCCAGCAGTTCATCCCCGAGGTAAAGCACGGCGACAAGCGCATCATCCTCGTCAACGGCGAGTTCGCCGGCGCGGTGAACCGCGTGCCGGCCGCGGACGACCTCCGCTCCAACATGGTGCGCGGCGGCGCCGCGCAGGAGACCGAGCTCACCCCGCGCGAGCGCGAAATCTGTGCGACCGTCGGCCCGGCACTGCGCGAGAAGGGCCTGCTGTTCGTCGGCATCGACGTCATCAACGGCAATCTCACCGAGATCAACGTGACCTCGCCCACCGGCATCCGCGCCATCTCACGGCTCGGCGGCCCCGACGTGGCGGCGAAGATCTGGGACGTGATCGAGCAGAAGCGGAAGAAGTAAGTCTCGTAGCCCGAATTGCGCTTCGCTCCATCCGGGCTACGCACGCGCGCTGCGCACAACTGTTTCCCCAACGTCGTCCTGGCGAAGGCCAGGACCCATTACCCCAACCGCTGGTTTGGCGAAGTCGGGTAGACACGTTCTGCAACAATTCCCATTGGTGGTAATGGGTCCTGGCTTTCGCCAGGACGACACCGGTGATGTAGCGCGCCGCTTCCTTCTCACAACCATGATCGTGCAGCTCCAAACGTGGGAGCCACTAACCACCCGTTCACCATGACGCCCCGCGCCTCATGCGAACGCGCGATCCGGCATGCGTGAATCTACGGGGCCGCTCGCCGACTGAATAACGCCGCGTTCACCATCTGCCGAAAACCAGCATCGTGACCGGCCGGCGCATTCGGCCTCGCAACACCCCTTATACTTTTACTCCCTACTCATCGACGCAGGGGAACCCGCCAGGTGCGGTTCGAGTGACCCGCGTAAGAGTAAAAGCGTATGAACACCGCACGCATTGTCGTTCTCGTCATCGCGCTGGGCGCCGGCGGCGTCGCTGCATATCTGGCGAGCGGCTATCAGAATGCGCCCGCTCCCGTCGCTCCCGTCGCCGAGAAGCTGCCGACGGTCGAGGTTCTGATCGCGAAGAACGACATCCAGCTCGGCCAGGCCGTGAAGCCCGACGACCTGCAATGGCAGTCCTGGCCGGCCGCGACCGCGAGCAGCGCCTTCATCCGCCGCGACGCCAGGCCCGACGCGCAGACCCAGATCGCCGGCTCGATCGCACGCGTCCCCTTGATGCAGGGCGAGCCGATCCGCGAGCAGAAGCTGGTGCGGGCCGAAGGCTCCGGCTTCATGGCCGCGATCCTGCCCTCGGGCATGCGGGCCGTCTCCACCGAGATTTCAGCCGAGACCGGCGCCGGCGGCTTCATCCTGCCGAACGACCGCGTCGATGTCGTCCTGACGCGCCGCCTGAAGAATCCCGACGCCAACGGCGCAACCGCCGGCAACGACCTCATCGTGTCCGAGGTCATCCTGTCCAATATCCGCGTGCTCGCGATCGACCAGGCGCCGAAGGAAAAGGACGGCCAGACCGCCGTGATCGGCAAGACCGTCACGCTCGAGCTCAAGCCCGACCAGGTCGCGACGCTGTCGGCCGCGCGCCAGGGCGGCACGCTCCAGCTCGCGCTGCGCAGCATCGTCGATGTCAACGCGACCGAACTCACGGTCGAGGATCAGGCGGCCAAGCGTTCCGGCGGGGTCAACGTGATTCGTTACGGGGTGCAGGTGCGGCAACTGACGTCACAGAAGTGATGGGGATAGCATGAACTACGGGGATGATCGGGCGGGCCTGCGCATTCGGGGGAATCGCGCAAGCACGTTCTGGACGGGGGCGATGCTGATGCTGGGGCTGCTCGCAGTTCCCGACATGGTCAGCGCTGCTGCGGATGCGCCGGTCGGCGACCAGGCACCGATGCAGGTGCCGGATCTCGGCTTGACGTCGGTCGGCTCGATCGCGCCGGCGAAGACGCGCTTTCTCTCGCTCGGCGTCGGCAAGTCCGTCGTCATCGACCTGCCGCGCGAGGTCAAGGACGTGCTGGTGGCCGATCCCAAGATCGCCAATGCGGTGATCCGCTCGGCCCAGCGCGCCTACATCATTGGCGGCCAGGTCGGCCAGACCAATGTCGTGTTCTTCACCGCCGACGGCCAGCAGGTCGCCGCCTACGACATCGCGGTGAAACGCGACCTCAACGGCATGCGTGCGGCGCTGCGCCAGTCGCTGCCGGGCGTGCAGATCGAGGGCGTCGGCGACAGCGTGATGCTGACCGGATCGGTGTCGAGCCCGGTCGAGGCCCAGCAGGCCGGCGACGTCGCCGCAAAGCTCGTCGGCGGCGCCGAGAAGGTCGTCAACAACATCGTCGTGCGCGGCCGCGACCAGGTGATGCTCAAGGTTGTCGTCGGCGAAGTGCGCCGCGACATCGTCAAGCAGCTCGGCGTCGATCTCAGCGCCAGCCTGAACGCCGGCACCGCCGTCGTGAATTTCAACAACTCCAACCCGTTCTCGGTCTCCGGCGGCCCGCTCGTCAGCAGCAACGGACTCGGTGTTACTGGCCTTGCAAAAGGCGTGGCCACCGTCAACGCCACGATGCGCGCGATGGAAAGCGCCGGCGTGATGCGCACCCTGGCCGAGCCGAGCCTGACGGCGATCTCCGGCGAGTCGGCCACTTTCATCGCCGGCGGCGAATTCCCGATCCCTGCGGGCTATTCCTGCGATCCGGTCACCCACGTCTGTACCACCCAGATCACCTACAAGAAGTTCGGCATCTCCCTGAACTTCACGCCGGTCGTGCTCAGCGAGGGACGTATCAGCCTGCGCGTGATGACCGAAGTCTCGGAGCTGTCGAATCAGAACGCCATCTCCGTGACGCAGGCGGTGTCCTCGGGCACGACCAGCTCGATCACCATCCCCTCGATCCAGACCCGCCGCGCCGAGACCACGCTGGAAATTCCCTCGGGCGGCTCGATGGCGATGGCCGGCCTGATCCAGCAGCAGACCAAGCAGGCGATCAACGGCCTGCCCGGCGTCGACCAAGTGCCGATCATCGGCGCGTTGTTCCGCAGCCAGGACTTCGTCAACAACGAGACCGAGCTGATGGTGATCGTGACGCCCTATGTGGTGCGCGCGGTCGCCCAGAAGGAATTGTCGCGGCCGGACGACGGCTTCGCGCCGGCCTCGGACGCGCAGACGGCGCTGCTCGGCCGCATGAACCGCCTCTATGGCATCGCGCGGCGCGTCGATCCAATCGACGGCAATCGCGGCGATTTCGGCTTCATCATCGACTGAAACGAACGGTTTGGGGACCGGGACAAGAGGGGATCAAGCGATGACGAAGACGACAGCGGATCGACGTCGCGGCTTAAGCGTCGCGCTGGCGTTGACGGGTCTCTCCGTCATGCTCGGCGCCTGCAACACCACCGGCGAGATCGTCACCCAGACGGTGCCGACCGATTATCGCCAGCGCCACCCGATCGCGGTGCAGGAAGGCAAGAAGTCGATCGTGATCTTCGTCGGCAAGGCGCGCGGCGGACTCTCGGACGCGCAGCACTCCGACGTCGCGGGAATCGCCCGGGACTGGGTGCGCGAAGGCACCGGCTCCGTCGTCGTCGACGTGCCTGTAGACACCGCGAATTCGCGCGCTGCGGCGGCGACCTACCAGGAAATCCGTTCCGCGCTGGCATCCGGCGGCGTGCCGTCGCGCGCCATCGTCAAGCGTCCCTATCGGCCCGAGGATCCCGGCCTGCTGCCCACCATCCGCGTGAGCTATTCCAGGATCGCCGCGGTCGCCGGCCCCTGCGGGCTGTGGCCGGAGGACGTCGGGCCGTCCATCCTCGACCCCGGCTACAACGAGAACCGGCCGTATTTCAATCTGGGCTGCGCCAGTCAGCGCAACCTTGCTGCGATGATCGACAATCCCGCCGACCTCGAGCAGCCGCGCTCGGAAACGCCGGTTTACACCGCGCGGCGCGACATCGCCTTCGACCGCTATCGCAAGGGCACCCCGATCGCCACTCCCAATCCCGACGCCGAGAAGGCCAAACTCAGCGACACAGGCAAATGACAGGCTTCAACGACGAAGAAGAAGCGGACGATCCGCGGCACCCCGAGGAACACATTGCACCGGTTCCTCGCATCTCCGTGCAGGCGTTTTGCGAGACCGACCAGACGCTCAAGGCGGTGACCGCGGCGGGCGAGGATCGAAGGCTCGCCAAGGCGCATCTCACCGCCAAGGAAGGCGGCTTAGCTGCGGCGATCGAAGTCTATGAATCGATGCCGACGCCGAACGTGATCGTGATCGAATCCGACGGCACGCGCGACATCCTCGAAGGTCTCGACGATCTCGCCGGCGTCTGCGATCCCGGCACCCGCGTGGTCGTGATCGGCAACCCCAGCGATACCGCGCCCTATCGCGAGCTGGTGCGGCGCGGCGTCAACGACTACGTGGTCGGCCCGGTCGAAACGCTCGACGTGGTCCGCTCGATCTGCAGCCTGTTCTCGGCCTCCGAAGCCATCATCACCGGCCGCGTCATCGCGGTGGTCGGCGCCAAGGGCGGCGTCGGCGCGTCCACCGTCGCGCACAACGTCGCCTGGACCATCGCCCGCGACCTTTCGCTCGATTCCGTCGTGATCGATCTCGACCTCGCCTTCGGCACCGCGGGCCTCGATTACAACCAGGACCCGGCGCAGGGCATCGCCAATGCGGTGCTGTCGCAGGACCGGCCCGACACCGCGCTGATGGAGCGCCTGCTCGCCAAATGCACCGAGCACCTCAGCCTCCTCGCCGCACCCGCCACCCTCGACCGCGTCTATGATTTCGGTGCCGAAGCGTTCGACGCGGTGTTCGACACGCTGCGCATGACCACGCCCTGCATCGTGCTCGACGTTCCCCATCAATGGTCCGCCTGGACCAAGCGCGCGCTGGTCAACGCCGACGACATCGTGATCGTAGCCGAACCCGATCTCGCCAATTTGCGCAACACCAAGAACATGCTGAGCGTGCTGAAGGCGGCGCGGCCGAACGACCGGCCGCCGCTGTACTGCATCAACCAGGTCGGCATGCACAAGCGCGCGGAGATCGAGGTCAAGGCGTTCGCCAAGACCATGGAGAGCCAGCCGATCGCGGTGATCCCGTTCGATTCGAAACTGTTCTCGACCGCGGCCAATAACGGCCAGATGATCGCGGAGGTCTCCAAGAACCACCGCACCACCGAGCTGTTCCAGACCATGGCCAACCGCCTCGCCGGGCGCGGCGACGTGAAGAAGCCGAAGCGTTCGCTGCTCGGCCCGCTCCTGAAGAAGCTGAAGGGCCGCTCGGGTCGCGGCTCCGCCCCGCATCGCAAGGCGTCGTAGGTTTCCCGTACGGAAAACGCGGCGAGCGGGCTACTTCTCGGCCCGCTGCTGCTGCTTCTTCGCCAGCAACTGACGCAACGCCGCGACCTTGGCCGCGGCCTGGTCCGGCGGCAAATCTGCCTTCACGAGGATTTCAGCCTCGGCCTCGCGGCCTTGCAATCCCAGCACGAGCGCGAGATTGGCACGGATCCGCACATCGTTCTGATTGCGCTGATAGGCGCGGCCGAGCACCTGTTCGGCCCGCGGCAGATTGCTCTGCAGCATGTAGGACAGGCCGAGATTGGACAGAACCTGCGGCTCGTCAGGCACGATCTTCAACGCGCTCGCATAATATTGCTGCGCTTCTTCGTTGCGGCCGAGCTGATCGAGCGCGGCGCCCTGCGCCGACAGGATCCGCCAGTCGGGATCCTCGGGCGAATGCGCGCGGCCCAGAACGTCGAATGCCTGCTGGAAATTGCCGTTGTCGGCGAGCGCGCGGCCGTAGCCGGCGAGCAGCGCCTTGTTGCTGGGATGGGCGAGCACGGCCTGCTCGAGCACCGCGACCGCCTGGGCGCGCTGGCCGGTGGCGCGCAGCGCCTTGCCGTATTCGAGCGCGAGGTTGGGATCACCGGGCTTGGCGCGATAGCGCTCGCGCAGCCCGTCCATGTCCGACCTGGCGTCGGCCTTGCCGGCTGTTTCCGGCTTGCCGCCGAGCGCGCCGGTGACATCCTCGAGGCTCGTCGTCTGACAGCCGCCGAGGGCAAGCACGATGAGCGCGGAAAGCAGAAATCTCGCCGGGGGGAAGGCGAGGGACGAACGCTTGGGCATACTCTGATCACTCGGCAACTGATCAGAGATGCTTACCGATTAACGCTAAAGTCCCGTTAAGGACGCGTATCGATCGGACTTAGTCGGTGAATTCGGCACCGAATTCGCAGCCGATGCGCCAGCGCAGGCGGCACTGGCGGGAATAGTCGGGTGCAAAGATGATGGTGAATTGCGGCGGCACTTCCAGAAACTCCGCCACGACTTTCACGCCCCCGTCCGAGATATCCGTGATGGTGCAGTCCCTGGGCAGCGAGCCCGCCCCAAAATGAATCTTGGCGAGCCGGCTGCACACCCGACGTTCGCTTCTCCGGCGATTTGCAAGCATTTGAACTGTTCACCCGTTAGACCACGGCCCATCCCGCACCCTCAGGAATAGCGGACATTCGTTGGAATGTGCTGATGAGAGCCGCTCGCATTCAAGGCGTAGTGTCTCCGTTGTGTTTACGGCCTGTTAGGGCTGGACGGGCGCCCTGGATTGTTCCCGTATTGTTCTTGCGGACGGCGGGTCGTGCCTCAGTTTGAAATTTAGCCCGTCTTGACGGTCACCAGATGGACCCGGCTTCCGTGCTATATTGGCGAGACCAGCAGCGGAGGCGAAATGGCGACTTTCCAAGCAGGCTTGGGCCGGATGTTAAACGGGAACCTGGTAATCTACGACTCTGTCACCATCGAAAATGACAGCTCAGTCGGTGCCGTTGAGCGCGCCAAGTCGTGGGCCTCGACAGTCGAGCAGCACGACGAATCGTGGCTTCAGGTTGTCTACAACGGGAAGGCCGTCGCCAGCCTCAAGCCGGGAGAATTCTGATGGCTAAGGGCCCCAAGGGCGAGAAGCGCCACGCCGACACCGTACAGAACGCCATGTTGATCGGCAGGATCGCGACCGGAGAGGTCGAGGACCCGCCCAGTAAGGTCCCGAATCGGGCCAAGGGCGGAAAGATCGGCGGGAAAGCGCGCTCCGAGGCCCTGTCTCCCGAGCGAAGGGCGGCTATTGCGAAGAAAGCTGCGCACAAACGCTGGGAATCGTAAACCAAGTTCTTGTATCCGTTGTGTAGAACATCTACAAGCATCCCATCCGGTCGAATCGGGTGGACGTAGATGGACGACGAAGTTCGCAAGGCAGCCGCTGGCGCCGTAGCCGAAAAGTTCCGAGACCTGATGCAACAGCGCTCAGACGCGCTGCGCCGTCGCGCGGAAATTGACCGGGAGATTCGCGGCTACGACCGCGCGTTGTTTGACTGTCGGGCCGCTGGCCGCCTTTTCGGCGTCGATATCGAGCTGCCCGATGATGCCAAGCCGGCGATGATCGTGAGGCCACATAATGTGAACAGAACAGTTCTGGCGCATCAGGTGGCGCATGAGGTGGCGCATCAGTGGCGCCGCAGCCCCTCCGCCGCACCAAGCCTGTTTGAGGAAGCCGCACCAAGGATAGTAGGCACTAAGGCAATGCCTGACCCGGAGCCCCCGGCCCCGCCAGTGCCCACGGTGGCGTCAACAACCCTTACGCCTGGTGCCGAGCCGTCGATCCGGGATCTGATCCTGCTCTACCTTAAGCAGGCTGGTGCAAAGGGCGAGAAGGCATCGCTGATGCGGCGAAAGGTCGAGACCTTCCTCAATCGCCAAATCCACTACAAAACCATTGGGATGAGCCTCTACCGGCTCTCCAAAGAGTCGCCCCCAGCGGTACGGCGAGAGGGCCAGACTTGGTTCCTCATCCCCCCGCTGCCGTGGGCAGAAACGAAAGACCCCGGCGCTGCTACACCGGGGTCCTCAGAAGGGAGGTGAAGGCGATGAGTAAGCACCGCTACGACACCAGCTAGTTCGTTTCCAACGTGGCTTGCGGTGGGGAAACCCGCCGCAAGTTCGTCTGCGTGCGCCCCGGTAGCTCAGTGGAGCCGTGAAAAGCCTAGAGAGCGCCGAGCTGCTAACTCGGAGGACGTTGGTTCGAGTCCAACCCGGGGCACGCGTGGATGAATATGAGGAAATTATCCTCGCTTAGCAACCGAAAAACCCTACGAATCCAAAAGGTTACAGATATTTAGTAGTCAGTGGAATCTAAACTGAACTAATTGCTTGACATATGTAGGGGTTCTGTTCATGATGCGATCTATGAACAGACTTCCTACAGAGAAGCGCGCCCAAATCCTCCAGATGCTCTGCGAGGGTTCTTCCATGCGCTCCATCTCCCGGGTCTCTGACGTTTCCCTGAACACGGTTACCAAGCTCTTGGTTGACGCTGGCAGCGCCTGCGCCGCCTTCCATGACGCGACCGTCCGCAACGTCAAATCCCAGCGCGTCCAGTGCGATGAAATCTGGAGCTTCGCCTACGCCAAGGCCAAAAACGTTCACAGCGCTAAGGCCGCTCCGATTGGCTCGGGCGACGTTTGGACGTGGACCGCTATTGATGCCGACTCCAAGCTGATCCTGACTTGGCTTGTCGGTGACCGCGACGCGAGCGCCGCCAACGCATTCATTGCCGACCTGAAGCCCCGGCTCGCAAACCGCGTCCAACTCACAACGGACGGCCACAAGGCTTACCTGCATGCGGTTAGCCAGGAATTCGGCCCCGATGGGGTGGACTACGGGATGCTTGTGAAACTGTACGGCAGCGACCCCCAAGCTCAGAAGCGCTACAGCCCGGCAAAACTCATCGGAATTGAGAAAGATCTGATCCTCGGCTCGCCCGACATGGCGCACGTCTCCACGTCCTACGTGGAGCGCCAGAACCTCACCATGCGCATGTCGATGCGCCGCTTTACCCGGCTCACCAATGCCTTCTCAAAGAAGGTGGAGAACCACTATCACGCCCTCTCGCTCTACTTCGTCTGGTATAACTTCATTAAGCAGCACAAGACGTTGCGTATGACCCCGGCGATGGCCGCTGGCCTTGTTTCATCGCCTCTCGAAATGACTGACATTGTTACGCTGATCGACCAACGCGAAGGCCCGGCAAAGAAGCGAGGGCCGTACAAGAAGAGGCTGCCAATTCCGGCCTAGGGCGGGAACGCCCCCTTAACAAAATTCGTTGACAATCCCGAGCGGGTCACCATTTATGGTGCCTGCTATATCCGCTACGCCCGTAGGCGGGCAACGTATCAACCCCCACGGTCCTGCCGTGGGGGTTTTATTTTGAAAGTTGCTGTGCTGATCGACGGCGGCCATCTTCGCGTCCAGGCGCGAATGGCAAATCATCGCTATGATCCTGATTTTATTGAGAAAGTTGCGCACACATGCGTAGAGGAAAAGGAAACCCTCCTGCGCGTGCTCTATTATGATTGTCCTCCATTTAATGGAGAAGTGAAGCTGCCTGTCTCAGGGGAGACGACTACATTCAAAGGGTCGGATAAGTGGCTTCGGGAACTGGCGGCAAAGGACCTGTTCGCCGTAAGGCGAGGGGTGCTCAAGTTTCGAGGCTATAAGCCCAAAAAGATTCCTGTAGTTGGCAAAGAGCTAACCGATGACGACTTCGCGCCAGATTTCGAACAGAAGGGCGTTGATATGCGCATTGGGCTGGACATGGCGAACTTCGCCGCTGACAGGACCGTAGATCGGATAATCTTGGTAACTGGCGATACCGATTGTGTGCCAGCGATGAAGAACTGCCGGATTCGCGGTCTACAGGTCATCTTGGCCGCATTGCCCGGCCATACCGCTGCTCAAGAACTACTTTGGCATTCCGACATTCATCGCACTGTGAATTGGCCCTCACAGCCTGATGCTGCAAAGGCTACCCCGGCTTCGTCAGTGCCTGCCCCGAGAAAGCTGACGTGGCAACGGGCCAAATAATTTCAAACTGAGGCACGACCGGACGGCGCCCTGCTCTGCTACCCTTGATTGTGCGAGAGGGCAGGCTGGTTCGGGCATGGTTCAACGGGTTTCCACCGTCGCCTTTGAGGGGATCGAGGCCCGCGCGGTCGACGTGCAGGTGCAGGTCGCGCCCGGCCTGCCGGCGTTCGCCATCGTCGGCCTGCCTGACAAGGCGGTGTCGGAGGCGCGCGAGCGGGTACGCTCGGCGCTGATCGCCTCTGGGCTGGCGCTGCCGGCGCGGCGGATCATCGTCAATCTGGCGCCCGCCGATCTGCCCAAGGAAGGCAGCCATTACGACCTGCCGATCGCGCTTGGCCTGATGGCGGCGATCGGCGCGATCCCGCCGGATGCGCTGACCGGTTTTACCGTGCTCGGCGAGCTCGGGCTCGACGGCTCGATCGCAGCCGTCGCCGGCGTGCTCCCCGCCGCGATCGGCGCCAATCAGCGCGAGGAAGGCTTGATCTGCCCGGCCGCCTGCGGTTCGGAGGCGGCGTGGGCGAGCCCGGATATCCAGATCATTGCAGCACAATCGCTGATCCAGATCGCCAACCATTTCAAGGGCACGCAGGTGCTGTCGCGGCCCTCGCCGAAAGTGCACGAGGCCGCCGCTTCAAAGCTCGACCTGCGCGACATCAAGGGCCAGGAAAGCGCCAAGCGCGCGCTCGAGATCGCGGCCGCCGGCGGACATCACCTCCTGATGATCGGCGCACCCGGCGCCGGAAAATCGATGCTGGCGGCGCGTCTGCCCTCGATCCTGCCACCGCTGTCGCCGGGCGAGCTTCTGGAAGTCTCGATGATCGCTTCCGTCGCCGGCGAGATCGAGGGCGGCGCGCTGACGTCGCGGCGGCCGTTCCGCTCGCCGCATCACTCCGCCAGCATGGCCGCGCTCACCGGCGGCGGCATGCGCGCAAAACCCGGCGAGATCTCGCTCGCGCATCAGGGCGTGCTGTTCCTCGACGAATTGCCGGAGTTCGATCCGCGCGTGCTGGATTCGCTGCGCCAGCCGCTGGAGAACGGCGAGGTCTCGGTGTCCCGCGCCAATCACCGCGTCACCTACCCTGCGCGCTTCATGCTGGTCGCAGCGATGAATCCCTGCCGCTGCGGCAACGCCTTCGAGCCAGGTTACGCCTGCAAGCGCGGCCGCATCGATCGCTGCACCTCCGACTACCAGGCCCGCATCTCCGGCCCGCTGATGGACCGCATCGACCTGCGCATCGAGGTGCCGGGCGTGACCGCCGCCGATCTGATCCTGCCGGCGGCGGCGGAGGGCTCGGCCGAGGTCGCAGCACGCGTGGCGGCGGCGCGCGACATCCAGCTTGCGCGTTACGCCGATGCGGGCCTGCCGAATGTCCGCACCAATGCCGAGGCGCCCGCCTCCGTGCTGGAGGAGATCGCCAAGCCCGATGCGCAGGGTCAAAAACTGCTGCGCGATGCCGCCGAGACCATGCGGCTGTCGGCGCGCGGCTATCACCGCGTGCTGCGGGTGGCGCGGACGCTCGCCGATCTCGATCACGCCGACAAGATCGGCCGGCTGCATCTCGCCGAGGCCTTGTCCTACCGCGCACTCGCGGAGGATGTGCGCCAGATGGCGTGATCATTCCGCGCGTCAACCCGGCGGTAACGAGTTTCCTTTACGCTCTGCAAACCATAAGGCCCGACGAGTTTTCAAAAGGGCCTGGCGAGTAGAGTGTCATGTTGCGTTTCAAGATCCTGGCCTCGGTTGTTCCCCTGCTGGCGGCTGCGGTGTTTGCCCGCGGCGAGATCGGATCGGTCTCACATCCCTGCATCGCCTTGGGCGAAACCTCGGTCGAGCTGACATCCCTGTTCTGGACCGCCGGCGTCCACGTCGCCTTCACCGACGATCCCGCGCGGGCCACCGTCAGGGTCCAGATCACCGACGATGCGGACGCCGCGGACTTCGCGGTCGTCGACGACGGCCTCGGTTCCGAGACCGATTCCTGCCAGGCCAATCCGGCAAACCGCCTCGTCACCATCGCGGCGCAGCCGGTCGATGGCGGCCCGGTCATCTATCTCTCGACCGACGGCCCCGCCGATTACCGAATCTATGTGCGCTCCAAGACGTTCTCGCAGCGCGAGGCCGCGGCGCTGATCGTTGGCGCTCACGACGGTCGCCGGCCGGTCCAAGCCGCCTCGCTCTAAAGCGCGATGAGGAGTCTCATCGCGCTTTAGGTTGTTGTTCGAGCATGATCTTCCCGGAAAACCGCTGCACACTTTTCCGGATCATGCTCTAGGCCATTAACACCTCGTCAACCCTGTTTGGAGGCGGCGCCACCGCCTCAAGCTGTTCGCAAGGTCGGCGCGACATCGTCGCATGCAGCGGCGGTGGGGTTTCGGACAAGAGTCGGGGTTGCGATGGGTCGGACGTTCCGGATCAAGGTGCGCATGCGCCGCTTCAGGCGGCAGCATCCCAGGATCGCCTTCGCGATCCGCTCCTTCATGATCTTCTCGGCGACGTTTGGCGGCGCCTATGGCTTCGTCTCCGGTAGTCGCTCCGAGAATTCCGGCTACGATCCCAACGCCTTTGCGATCGGCGCGAGCTTTTTGTTCGCCCTCGCCTGCCTCGGCCTTGCCACGCTCAGCATGCGCTTGCGCTTCGTCAACAAGCGGCTGCGCAAGCTCGCCGCCCACAACGAGGCGCTGATCGACCGCAATTGGGAGCTGAAGGAAGCCGAGGAGCGCGCCCGCAGCCTGTTCGAGCAGCAGGGCGATCTGATCGTGCTGCGCGACCATCAGGGCCGCATCACCTTCGCCAACGACGCCTATTGCGCGCTTGCGGGCCAGGCGCGCAGCGCGCTGGTCGGCACGCGTTTCGATTTCGACGTGCTGGAGCAGGGCGACAGCGCCCGCGAAAGCAACGGCACCCGCATCCACGACCAGAGGATCACCACGCCGCTCGGCGCGCGCTGGATCGCCTGGCGTGAAGGTTACGTGCGGCTCGACGCCGGCCAGGCCGCCGAACTGCAGAGCGTGGGGCGCGACGTCACCGACCGCACCGAGACCGAGCGTGCACTGTCGGAGGCACGCGATCAGGCCGATGCCGCCAACCGCGCCAAGTCGCGCTTCCTGGCGATGGCATCGCATGAGATCCGCACGCCGCTCAACGGCATCATCGGCATGGGCGGCCTCCTGCTCGACACCAATCTGACGCCGGAGCAGGCGACCTATGCCAGGGCGGTGAAGACCTCGGGCGAAGCGCTGATGGCGCTGATCGAGGAGCTGCTCGACTATTCCAAGATCGAAGCCGGCAAGCTCGACCTCGAGCAGCGTCCGTTCGCGCTCTCGACCCTGATCGAGGAGATCACCGAGCTGCTGGCGCCGCGTGCGCAGGCCAAGCAGCTCGAGATTGCCGCCTATGTCGACGAGCGCCTGCCGCTGGAAGTCGTCGGCGACGCCGCACGGCTGCGTCAGGTGCTGCTCAATCTCGCCGGCAACGCCATCAAGTTCACAGCTCACGGCGGCGTCGCGCTGATTGTCGAACCCGGCATCTGGCCGAACGAGATCAGCTTCCTGGTCCGCGACACCGGCATCGGCATCGCGCCCGAAGCGCAGCAGCGCATCTTCCGCGAATTCGAGCAGGCCGACGAGCGCGTCGCCCGCACCTATGGCGGCACCGGGCTCGGCCTCGCCATCAGCGAACGCATCGTCAAGCGCATGGGCGGCCGCATCACGCTGACCAGCGAGCCGGGCAAGGGCGCGACCTTCGAGGTCGCGGTGCCGCTCGCACCGTCGCTGGGAGCCACGGGGCAGACGACGTTCCCGAGCCCCGACCTCACCGGCAAGTCGATCCTCGCGATCGCCGAGGGGATCGAGGCCTCGCTGATCGCGCGGCGCTTGGAGCGCTGGGGCGCTCAGACCTGCCTTGTGTCGCACGCCACCGTCGCGGAAGCGCTGCTGCCGGAACGCTCATGGCACGCAGTGCTGATCGATCGCGCGATCGGTCCTGCCATCGCCGACCGGCTGGGCGAAATCGCCCGCGCGCATGCGCCGCAGCGGCTGGTGCTGCTGACGTCGAGCTCGCGGCATGAGAAGATCTCGCCGGCCTTCACCGGATTCCTGGTCAAGCCGCTGCGCGCGGCCTCGCTCGCCGCACGCCTCACGCTGACGCCGGAGATCCCCTCGCCCGACCTCGCGCCGGAACCGCCGGCGGAATCCACCGGCGCAGCGTCGGTGAAAGCCCTGTCGATCCTCGTCGCCGAGGACAATGAGATCAACGCACTGCTGATGCGTTCGCTGCTGACAAAGCTCGGCCACCGCGTCGTCATCGCCGTCCATGGCGAGGCCGCGCTGGAATCCTGGCTGGCGGCGTCATCGGCCGGCACGCCCTACGATCTCGTGCTCATGGATATCCAGATGCCGCAGCTCGACGGCATCGAGGCAACCAAACGCATCCGCGCCCATGAGGCCGCCACCGGCGGCCATAACACGCCGATCCTGGCGCTCACGGCCAATACACTAGTTGAGGATCGTTATGCGTGCTTCGAAGCCGGCATGAACGGCTTCCTGATCAAGCCGCTCGATCGGGACAAGCTCGACGAGGCACTGGCGGGACTGGCGGCGTCGCGGCATCTGGCAGTGTAGCGGCAATCGACGCTGCCGTAGGGTGGACAAAGCGAAGCGTGCCCACGAATCGTTCGACAACAGGCACAGAGCGTGGGCACGGCGCTTCGCGCCTTTGCCCACCCTACGGCACCGCAGCCTGCAACTCTCTCCCCGTCATTGCGAGCGCAGCGCAGCGAAGCAATCCAGAGTCTCTCCGGGGGGACAGTCTGGATTGCTTCGCTGCGCTCGCAATGACGATGTGGTGACAGGAGCGCCTTGCCCGACCGACAATCTGCGATTGAAATCCAACGCACTGCGCGTCATCATCCTTCGGGGGCTCGGTTTCCGACGAGGATATCGCGCATGAATGTGCTCTACCGGCTCTCCGTCATTGTCTTTCTCGCTGTTTGCTCCCAGGCCGCCGCCACGGCCGACACGCCGGACCTCATCGCATCGCTGAAGCAAGGCGGCTACGTCCTCGTCTTTCGGCACACTGCCACGGACGACAGTCAAAAGGACGTCTATCCCTTCAAGTTCGACGACATGAGCGCCCAGCGTCAGCTCAGTGAAAAGGGCAGGGATGCGGCGCGCCAGATCGGGACGGCGATCAAGGAGCTCGCGATCCCGATCGGCAATGTCTACACCAGCCGGCTGAACCGTGCGGTCGAGGCCGGCAAGCTGATTTCCGGCCGCGAGGTCAAGCCGGTCGATGCGTTGACGGACAGCAGTAACGCGAGTGCATCGGGAATGGCAAACCCGACCGGTGCAAATGCCAGGGCGGGCCAGGCCGTGCGTCAGCTCGTCGATACGCCGCCGAAGGCCGGCACCAACACGTTCCTGGTCACGCACAAGACGAACATCGCCGATGCTTTCGGCAAGGAGGCCGGCGACGTGCAGGAAGGCGAAGCTTTCGTCTACAAGGCCGGCAGCTCGGGCCCCGCCACCTTTGCAGGGCGCATCAAGCTCGCGGATTGGAGCGCGAAAGCGGGCAAATGACGGGAGCGCGACTTGGCGCTCCGCCACGATCTTGTGATACCGATGTCTTGTGACGCGCGACTAAAGGGCTGGCGAACACGTGAGAACATCGGAAGACCGCTCATTCCTCGTCTTGCTTGCCGCGATCTCCGTCGCGTTCGGCTGGGTGCTTTGGCCGTTCTCCGGAGCATTGCTGTGGGCCACGCTGCTGGCGATCATCTTCGCACCACTCTATCGACACGCCCTGAAAACCCTCCCGGGAAGGCACAACCTTGCCGCATTATTCACTGTCGTCGTCGTGGTCGTCATGGTGTTGATCCCCGTGGCGATCGTCATCGCTTCGCTCGTCGAGCAGGGAGGGGAGCTGTATCAGCGCGTTCAGAGCGGGGAGATCAGTTTCGCCCATCCTCTGCAGCAACTGAAATCCGCGCTGCCCGACTGGGCTGCTTCCGTCTCGGACCGCCTGGCCGGCATCGATCTTTCGGCCCTGAAAGAGCGCCTCTCGAGCCTGGTCGTCCCGGCCGGCCAGCAGCTGGCCGGCCATGCTTTCAACATCGGCCAGCTGACGGTGGAGTTCGTCGCAAGCTTGCTCGTGATGCTGTACCTGCTGTTCTTCTTCCTGCGCGACGGTGACGAGCTCAACATACGCATCCGCGACGCGCTGCCGCTGCGTGCGAGCCACACCGCCGCGATTCTGGATGCGTTCACCCTCTCGGTTCGCGGGACGATCAAAGGAATCATCCTGGTTGCTCTGATCCAGGGAGCGCTTGGCGGGCTGATCTTCTGGCTGCTCGGCCTGACCGCGCCGCTGCTGGCGGGCGCTCTCATGGCGCTGCTTTCGCTCCTGCCCGTGCTCGGCTCCGCCCTGGTTTGGGTTCCGGTCGGGCTCTACCTGCTTGTGGCAGGCGCAGTCACGAAGGGAATCATCCTGCTCGCATTCGGGACTTTCGTGATCGGTCTTGCCGACAATTTTCTCCGCCCTGTCCTGGTCGGCCAGTCGATCCGAATGCCAAGCTATATTGTGCTGCTTGCCACCCTGGGCGGCCTTGCAACTTTCGGCGCGAACGGCTTCGTCATCGGCCCGCTCGTCGCCGCAATGTTTCTGACGACGTGGCACATCTTCGTCGGTTCGAAAGCGCAACAGTAGGTCCGGAAACGACCGGTTATGCGGCGGAAGCCGTAGGCCGCGGCGTAGAGAGCTTGTCAGTCGGCGCTTTGCCTGCCTTGAAGATGGTCTCCGTCTGGGCCGCCCGCTTGCAATGCGGGCACACGAAGAGATGCGCGATGATCGGGGTCGGCTCATCCGCGAGCAGTTCGGAGCGGAACCACTTCATCTCGATATGACAGTCCGGGCAGGCCGGTGCTTCGAGCTGCGCCGCAGCGCTTCTGAGACGATCAACCATGGTGCCTCCCGCCGTTTCAAAGCATAGCGGAAGACCCATTATTGGTCTGCAACAAAAGATACATTTGCAGGCCAGCCGAGGCCCATGTTCACGGGCGCGATCACAACCGCCTGAGCGCCACGCTCTCCACCACGTGATCCGGGCCCTTCTTCAGGATCAGCGTCGCGCGGGGGCGGGTGGGCAGGATGTTGTCCTCGAGATTGGCGAGGTTGGTGCGCTCCCAGATCGCGGTCGCGGTCGCGGTGGCTTCCTCGTCCGAGAGCAGCGCGTAGCGGTTGAAGTAGGATTTTGGATTGGTGAATGCGGTGTCGCGCAGCGCCAGGAAGCGCTTGATGTACCAGCGGCGCAGCGCCGCTTCGTCGGCATCGATATAGACCGAGAAGTCGAAGAAGTCGGAAACGACGGGCACTGCCTTGCCGTCACGCGGCAGCTTGCCGGTCTGCAGGACGTTGACGCCCTCGACGATCAGGATGTCGGGCTGATCGACCTCGGCCCACTGGCCCGGCACGATGTCATAGGTCAGATGGGAGTAGACCGGCGCGCGCACATGGCGACGGCCCGACTTGATGTCGGAGAGAAAGCTGAGCAGCAGCGGCAGGTCGTAGCTCTCCGGAAAGCCCTTCTTCTGCATGATGCCCTGCCGGTCGAGCACCGCGTTGGGATAGAGGAATCCGTCGGTGGTGATCAGCTCGACCTTCGGGCGCGGCGACCAGCGCGCCAGGAGCGCCTGGAGCACGCGGGCCGTGGTGGACTTTCCGACCGCGACCGAACCGGCGACGCCGATGATATAGGGCACCTTGCGGTCGCGGATGTTGAGGAACTGGCGCTCGGCGTAATACAGGCGCTGCATCGCATCGACATAGATCGAGAGCAGGCGCGACAGCGGAAGATAGATGTCCTCGACCTCCTGCAGGTCGAGGCGATCGTGCAGCGAGCGCAGCCGGTCAAACTCGCCCGGCTCCAGCGTCATCGGCGTATCGTCGCGCAGGCGCGCCCACTCATCGCGCGTATAAACGCGGTACGGATTATACTGCTGCTCCGGTGCGCGGATATCCATGAAGCGACCTCTCCACCTCGGCTAGTTGCCGCTCTTGCGCGACGCCTTCTCTTCCAACCCTGACATGTTCGTCCGCTTGTCCAGCGCGGCTTCGACCTCTTCCAGCTTTATGCCGCGTGCCTTCAAAAGCACAAGGAAATGATAGAGCAGATCGGCACTCTCGGCGATCAGATGCGCGCGATCGTTTTCGACTGCTGCGATTACGGTTTCGACTGCTTCCTCGCCGAACTTCTTGGCGCAATGCTCGGCGCCCTTGTCTAGGAGCTTGCGGGTATAGGAGGCCTCGCCGCCGGAAGCCGCGCGGGCGTCGATGGTCTCGGCCAGATCGTGGATCGTGAAACGCGACATCGGACTTACTCGGAAACACATGAGGCCACGGAGGCCATTCCCCGCAGGCTAATGTAGCATTTTTACGAACGGGAGTCGTCAGGCATCGAGGCGCATCGGCAGCCCGCGCCTCGCCATGTGCTCCTTGGCTTCGCGGATGGTGAATTCCCCGAAGTGGAAGATCGAGGCAGCCAGGACGGCCGTGGCGTGCCCGTCGCGGATACCGTCGACGAGGTGGTCGAGATTGCCGACGCCGCCCGAGGCGATCACGGGAACGGGAACGCTGTCGGCGATCGCCCGGGTCAGCGGAATGTCGAAGCCTTGCCGTGTGCCGTCGCGATCCATCGAGGTGAGCAGGATTTCACCGGCGCCGAGCGAGACCACCTCCTGGGCGTATTCGATCGCATCGATGCCGGTGGAGTTGCGGCCGCCATGGGTGAAGATCTCCCAGCGGTCACTGCCCGGACGCTTGACGCGCTTGGCGTCGATCGCAACCACCACGCACTGCTCGCCGAATTTTTCGGCAGCTTCCTTGACGAATTCGCGCCGCGACACCGCGGCGCTGTTGATCGAGACCTTGTCGGCGCCGGCGCGCAGCAGCGTCTTGATGTCGTTGACCTCACGCACGCCACCGCCGACGGTCACGGGCATGAAGCAGGCCTCCGCCGTGCGCCGGACCACGTCCAGCATGATGCCGCGATTCTCGTGGGTCGCGGTGATGTCGAGGAACGTCAGCTCGTCGGCGCCCGCGGCGTCGTAGGCGATCGCGGCTTCGACGGGATCGCCGGCATCGCGCAGATCGACGAAGTTGACGCCCTTGACGACGCGGCCGTCCTTGACGTCGAGGCAGGGGATCACGCGCACCTTGAACATGTGTCAGCTCCCAGGCGCGCGTGCGTTGCGGATCAAGGTGAGGGCGGCGGCGGGATCGAGCCGGCCGTCGTAGAGGGCGCGGCCGGCGATCGCGCCGGCGAGCTTTTTGGCCCGCGGCATCAGCATCGCTTTCACATCCTCGATCGAGGCGAGGCCGCCGGAAGCGATCACCGGAATGGAGATGGCGTCGGCGAGCGCGATGGTCGCATCGAGGTTCAGGCCCTTGAGCAGGCCGTCGCGCGCGATGTCGGTGAAGATGATGGCGGCGACGCCGGCATCCTCGAAACGCTTGGCGATCTCCAGCACCGTCACCTGCGAAGTCTCGGCCCAGCCTTCGACCGCGACCTTGCCGTCACGGGCATCGAGCCCGACCGCAACGCGGCCGGGGAATTTCTTCGCGGCCGATTTCACCAGCTCGGGATCGCGCACCGCGGCGGTGCCGATGATGACGCGGGTGATGCCCTTGGCGAGCCAGGCTTCGACGGTCTTGAGATCGCGAATGCCGCCGCCGAGCTGCACCGGGATCTTGATCGTCTTCAGCATCGCCTCGACGGCCTCGGCGTTCACCGGTTTGCCGGCGAAAGCGCCGTCGAGGTCGACGACGTGGAGATACTCAAAGCCCTGCTCGGCAAAGCTCTGCGCCTGGGCTGCGGGATTGAGATTGAAAACGGTCGCGCGCGCCATGTCGCCTTGCTCGAGGCGCACGCATTGGCCGTTCTTGAGGTCGATCGCGGGGAAGAGAATCACGGTTTCCATCGCAAGAAGTTCGAGATCAGGGCGAGGCCGAAGCGCTGGCTCTTCTCGGGGTGAAACTGCGTGCCGATTGCGGTGTCCTTCGCGACGATCGCGGTGACAGGCCCGCCGTAATCGGCGCGCGCGAGCACGTCCGCCTCGCTGGCGGGATTGAGGTGATAGGAGTGCACGAAATAGGCGTGCTGGCCCTTGGGGCCGAGCGGCAGCCTGTTCAGCACCGGATGCTCCCTGAGCACCTCGAGCGTATTCCAGCCCATGTGCGGGATCTTCAGGCTTTCGTCGCGCGGCGTGATCTTCTCGACGTCGCCGCCGATCCAGTTCAGGCCTTCGGTGATGACATGCTCCTTGCCGCGGCTTGCCATCAGCTGCATGCCGACGCAGATGCCGAAGAACGGCCGCGCCTTGACGCGCACCGCTTCGGTGATCGCCTCGACCATGCCGTTGACGGCATCGAGCCCGCGCCGGCAATCGGCGAAGGCGCCGACGCCCGGCAGCACCAGACGGTCAGCCTCGTAGGCCTGATCGGGATCGCTGGTGACGAAAACCTTTTGCGGATTTTCGAGGCTGCGCGCGGCGCGCTCGAAAGCCTTGGCGGCGGAATGCAGATTTCCGGAACCGTAATCGATGATGGCGACGCTCATCTTGACCCTCCCGGTTCTGGAAACAATCCAATGATGCCGCCGGCCGGAATCGGCGGCGGGTTCGAGAATTGCTGGCCGGGCACGCCCCGGGTCGGCGGCGGGCCGCCACGGTCGACGGCCCATTGATCGTTGACGATGCCGTGCTGCTTCTGGCTCCAGCGCTCGAAGAAGCGGCGCTCGGCCGTGTCATGGTCGTCGGCGATGACGATGTCGAGCTGCCGCCACTTGCAGCGCGACAGCGTCCAGCGCCGCAGGCTGGAGGCCTCGAGACCCATCAGCAGCGCGATAACGATATCGGCGAGGAAGATCGAGCTGCGGCCAATACCGAGGCTGGAGAGCCCGGCATGGAATGCGGCAATGAAGATCAGCCAGCCGATCAGCACCAGCCACAGCCGATTCCACAGCAGCCAGAGCGGGCCGAAGATCATCGCCCAGAAATGGAAGCCGTCGCGCACGAAGACGAATTTGTCGGTCGCGCGCAGATCGGCTCCGCCAGGGAAGGGAGCATGAACTGTGTAGGCAGGCATGGTGATGCCCCGTTCTCGAGAATTGAGTAGATGCCGCCAGCGGCGTTCGCCGCGCGACGGAGATGTCAGCCGCCGAGCGAGCCCTTGGTGGACGGGATTTCGCCCGCCGCCTTCGGATCGATTGCAACCGCGGTGCGCAGCGCCCGCGCTAGACCCTTGAAGCAAGACTCGGCGATATGATGGCTGTTATCGCCATATAGGGTCTCGACGTGGAGAGTCACGCCGGCGTTGATGGCGAAGGCCTGGAACCACTCGCGCACCAGCTCGGTGTCGAACTCACCGATCTTGTCGCGGGGGAAGTCGGCCTTGAAGACCAGGAACGGGCGGCCCGAAATGTCGATGACCACACGCGACAGCGTCTCGTCCATGGGCATGTGCACGCCGGCATAGCGGGTGATGCCCGCCATGTTGCCGAGCGCCTGCTTGACCGCCTGGCCGAGCGCGATGCCGGTGTCTTCGGTGGTATGGTGATAATCAATGTGCAGGTCGCCCACCGCCTTGACCGTGAGGTCGATGCGGGAATGGCGGGCGAGAAGATCGAGCATATGGTCGAAAAAGCCGATGCCGGTCGCGATATTGGCCATGCCGGTGCCATCGAGGTTCACGGAGACCTCGATGTCGGTTTCCTTGGTCTTGCGCTTGATCGTCGCGGTGCGCATTGAAAGCTGGCTTTCGCTTCTATTTGAACATGATCTTTTCCGGAAAACCGGTGCCCACTTTTCCGGATCATGCTCGGGGGCCGAAAACGCCAGTCTATTAACAGCCAAATGACACCTTCGCTACTGCGGGAACGGCCGGCCGGGGCTCTACTTCTGCCTATGGTGAGCGAAATTCGGCCCGGAACGGCCCGTTGTGCCCTTGGCTCGGACCCCCTAAATCAGGCCGGACAGTGAGGTATTTCATGCAGGACACCCAGAACAGCTCGCCGGGCTGGCACGGCACCACGATTTTGACGGTCCGCAAGGGCGGCAAGGTGGTGGTCGGCGGCGACGGCCAGGTCTCGATCGGCCAGACCGTGATCAAGTCCAACGCCAAAAAGGTCCGTAAGCTCGGCAAGGGCGACGTGATCGGCGGCTTCGCCGGCGCCACGGCCGATGCCTTTACGCTGTTCGAGCGACTGGAGAGCAAGCTCGAGCAATATCCGGGGCAGCTGACCCGGGCCGCCGTGGAGCTCGCCAAGGACTGGCGCACCGACCGTTACCTCAGGCGGCTGGAGGCCATGATGATCGTGGCCGACAAGGACGTCTCCCTGGTGCTGACAGGCACCGGCGACGTGCTCGAGCCCGAGGCGGGCGTGATGGCGATCGGCTCCGGCGGCAACTACGCCCTGGCCGCGGCCCGGGCCCTGCTCGACACCGACAAGGACGCCGAGACCATCGTCCGCCGCTCCCTCGACATCGCCGCCGACATCTGCGTCTACACCAACCGCAACCTGACCATCGAGAGCCTGACGAGCGGCTAGGAGATGCCGCCCGCCTATACCTTCCGACCGATGGCCGCGGCCGACCTGCCGCTGATCCGGCGGTGGCTGGGCGAAGCCCATGTGCGGGAATGGTGGGGCGATCCGGACGAGCAGTTTGCGCTGGTGAGCGGTGACCTCATTGAGCCGGCGATGGACCAGTTCATCGTCTTGGCCGGCGACAGGCCCTTCGGCTATCTTCAATGCTACCGCCTGACCGCCTGGAATACGGGCTTCGGGCCGCAACCGGAGGGCACGCGTGGCATCGACCAGTTCATCGGCGAGCGCGACATGATCGGGCGCGGCCACGGCTCGGCGTTCATCCGCGCGTTCGTCGACGAGCAGTTGCGGCACGGCCTGCCGCGCATTGTCACCGATCCGGATCCGCTCAATGCACGCGCCGTACGCGCCTACGAGAAGGCAGGCTTCGTCCGTGACCGCATGGTCGAGACGCCGGACGGGTCGGCGCTGTTGATGGTGCGCGAAGCATGACGCTGGCACATGCGCAGGAGAGCAAGGTCGCATTTCCACCGCTCGCCTGGGCCGGCGTCGCGCTGCTGTTGCTGGCGCTGCAAGCGGCGATCCTGTTCGCGATGGGCCGCGTGCCGATCTGCACCTGCGGTTATGTCAAGCTGTGGCACGGCGTGGTGAACAGCTCGGAGAATTCCCAGCACATCGCCGACTGGTACACCTTCTCGCACATCCTGCACGGCTTCCTGTTCTACGGCTTGACCTGGCTGCTGTTCGCTCGTCTGCCGTTTCTCACCTTGTCGTGGCCGGCGCGGCTGATCATCGCCATGCTGATCGAGGGCGCCTGGGAGATCGTCGAGAACTCGCCCTTCATCATCGAGCGCTACCGCGCCGGCACGATCTCGCTGGACTATTACGGCGACAGCATCGTCAATTCGGTGTCTGACAATCTGGCCATGATGCTCGGGTTCCTGGTCGCGCGCTTGCTGCCGGTATCTGCGACCGTCCTGCTCGGCCTTGCCTTCGAGATCATGCTGGCGCTCCATATTCGCGACAATCTGACGCTCAATATCCTGATGCTGATCCATCCGATCGAGGCCGTGAAACAATGGCAGTCGGGCCCGCCGATCATCTGACGGCCGAAAAAAGCGGCTTGTCCCGGCCCGCATCTGACCCTAGCTAAGGTGCCATGACAGACTTCTCTCCCCGCGAAATCGTTTCCGAACTCGACCGTTTCATCGTCGGCCAGGGCGACGCCAAGCGCGCCGTCTCGATCGCGCTGCGCAACCGCTGGCGGCGGCAGCAGCTCGAAGGCTCCTTGCGCGAGGAGGTGCTGCCGAAGAACATCTTGATGATCGGCCCCACCGGCGTCGGCAAGACGGAAATCGCGCGGCGGCTCGCCAAGCTTGCGAACGCGCCGTTCCTGAAGGTGGAAGCCACGAAATTCACCGAGGTCGGCTATGTCGGCCGCGACGTCGAGCAGATCGTGCGCGATCTCGTCGAGGTCGCGATCGCCCAGGTGCGCGAGAAGAAGCGCAAGGACGTGCAGGCGCGGGCGCAGCTCGCCGCCGAGGAGCGCGTGCTCGATGCGCTGGTCGGCGCCAATTCCAGCTCGGCGACGCGGGAATCCTTCCGCAAGAAGCTGCGCGCCGGCGAACTCAACGACAAGGAAATCGAGATCGAGACGCAATCGTCCGGCGGGGGCATGCCGATGTTCGAGATCCCGGGCATGCCCGGCGCGCAGATGGGCGCGATCTCGATCGGCGACATTTTTGGAAAGCTCGGCGGCCGTTCCAAGACGCGGCGGCTGACGGTCGAGGGATCGCACGAGATCCTCGTCAATGAAGAGTCCGACAAGCTGCTGGACACCGAGCAGCTGACGCTGGAGGCGATCAGCGCGGTCGAGAACAACGGCATCGTGTTCCTCGACGAGATCGACAAGATCTGCGCCCGCGACGGCCGCGTCGGCGGCGACGTCTCGCGCGAGGGCGTGCAGCGCGATCTCCTGCCGCTGATCGAGGGCACCACGGTCTCGACCAAGCATGGCGCGGTGAAGACCGACCACATTCTGTTCATTGCGTCGGGCGCCTTCCACGTCGCAAAACCGTCCGACCTGCTGCCGGAATTGCAGGGCCGCCTGCCGATCCGCGTCGAGCTGCAGGCGCTGACCCGCGACGACATGCGCCGCATCCTGACCGAGCCCGAGGCTTCGCTGATCAAGCAATATGTCGCGCTGCTGCAGACCGAGGGCGTCACGCTCGACATCACCGACAGCGCCATCGATGCGCTGGCCGACGTCGCGGTGGCCGTGAACTCCACCGTCGAGAACATCGGCGCGCGGCGGCTGCAGACCGTGATGGAGCGGGTGCTGGACGAGATCTCCTTCACCGCCCCCGACCGCAGCGGCGAGACCATCAAGGTCGACGCCGACTACGTGCAGAAGCACGTCGGCGACCTCGCCAAGAACGCCGACCTGAGCCGGTTCATTTTGTAGTTTTTTGGAGGTCGGCTATCTATCCGTCGTCCCGGCCTAGTGCGCAATTGCGCACGGGGGGCCGGGACCCATAACCACCGGCGGATACTGTTGAAAAAGATAGCGGCTCCATCCTTGGCTCAAAACAGACATTCGTGGTTATGGGTCCCGGCCTTCGCCGGGACGACGGCGGTGGTTGGCGCACGCCGGGTGCCACGTGCCCGCTAGCATCCTGCAAAACCCCTGGCGCCTGCTGCTCGCGATCAACGCCGCAATCATCGTCGGCGTGTTCGTTCACAAGATCCAGCTGCCGCCTTACGTCCCCTATATCCATCTCCTCGTCGACTACCATTTCGGCTTCATCAAGCGCGCGCTGATCGGGGCGATCGTCGCGCTGTTCACCGACAAGGTGCCGGTCTGGCTGGTGTTCGCACTGGGCGGGGCGACATGGCTGGTGACATCAGGGCTGTACGCAAAGCTGTTCCAGAGGACGTTCGGCTTCACCGCGAAGACGCTGCCGCTGTTCGTGTTCACAGCAGGCTCGCCGTTCTTCCTGAAGAATTTCATGCACACGCTCGGCCATTTCGACATCTATGGCTGCGCGCTGGCGATCGTCCTCTTGCTGATGCCGGCGCGCTCGTTGCTGTTCGTGGCTTTGGCGGCGCTGTTCTCGATCGTGCTGGTGCTGATCCACCACATTCATCTCCTGATGTATGTGCCGACGATCATCACCATCGTGGTGATCAGGCACTATCTCGCTTATGGCAGCAATCGCACCAACGTCGCATTCGGCGTGATCGCCTTCGCCGTCGTCTCCGCGCTGTTCTTCGCCGCGCAGTTCCTGGGAACGATGCCGATCCCGGAAGCGGACTTCGTCGCCTACCTGAAGACCCGGATGGCCGATCCGTCCCGCACTGACCTCTTGCAGTTCGCCTACATCTGGTATCAGCCGCTGGCGAAGGAAATCTCGGACACCTGGGGCCGCCTGCCGCACAACATCCTCGGCGTGCCCGTGTTCGCGCTGCTGATCTGGCTGCACACGCCGCTGTGGCGCTTCTTCGCGAGCCTGATCGGCGCGCTCGCCAGCGATCTGCACAAGCGGCTCGTCATCGCGGCGCTAACAGGCGTCAGCCTCGCTTTTCTCGTGATGTTCGCGATGGTGTTCGACTATTCGCGCTGGATCTCGAACTGGGCGGTCTGCATGATCCTGATCCTGCATGCGGTGAAGATGCTGCCGGCAAAGCGGGAAGCTCCGTTGATTCCGGCGGAGGACCGGAAGACAAACATCTTCGGCCTGATCATCACACTGATCCCACGCGTCGGAATCGTCCGGCCGTTTTAAATTCTCGCCCGCCTGATCCGCACATACAGCGCGCCCTCGCCGCCATGGCCGATATGGGCGGTCTCGAAGCCGACGACGAAGGCGCGGAATTCCGGCAGGCTCAGCCATTCCGGCACCTGGCGGCGGAGCACGCCGCTTTCGCCGCCGCTGCGTCCCTTGCCGGTGATGACGAGCACGAAGGTCAGGCCGTCGTGATGGGCGCGGTGCAGGAAGCCGGTCAGCGCGCGATGGGCGCGCATCTGGGTCATGCCGTGCAGGTCGAGCCGCGCCTCGATCTCGCTGCGCCCGCGCGACAATTTTGTCCGCTCGCGCTTGCCGAGCGGCGCCAAGGGCGGGACCTGCGGTTTCGCAGGCCGCGGCGCCGATGCAGTGGCAGCCGGCCTTGCCGGTGGCGAAGGCCGGGTCACCTGGGCTACGGGCGAAGGTCCGGCAGGCGGCGCGGCATGCGCCTTGGCCACGCGATGCTTCCTGAGCGGCTTGACCTGTCTTGCGACCGTATCCCACAGCGCGCGCTCATCCTCGCTCAGCGCGCGGCGGCGCGGCGAGGGGCGAGGCTCCAGCACGGGCGGACGGGACGATCGCTTCATTGCTGCCGATGGGGACGATTCTTCACGGGCCGCCGCGGCTCAGGGACAGGCTCGATCGCGGGACGCGGCACCGGTAGCGGGACAGGGCCGGCGATGGCAACCGTTTCGTTCTTGCCTTGCGCCGCGGCGGGCGCAGCAGCAGGCGCGCCCGTCCTGGCGGGATCGGTTTGCGGAAACAGTTTTGCGATGTTCTCCGAGGGACGCGGATCCGGTACCGGCAGCCGCGCGGCGCGTGCCGCGGGATCGAGGCCCTTCGGGACCAACATGACGAAATGCATAGGATGGCGCAGCCGGCCGGAGACACGGCCGGCTTCCTGCCCGGCGCCGAAATAGAGATCCGCACGCGCGGGGCCGATGATGGCCGAACCGGTGTCCTGCGCGATCATCAGGCGGTGGAACGGCGTCTTGGATCGTTCGGAATCGATCGGCAGCTCGCCCTCGATGAAGAACGGCGTGCCGTAGACGTGCAGCGATTTGTCGACCGCGATCGAGCGTCCCGCCGTCAGCGGAATGCCTTGCGCGCCCACCGCCTCGTCCTTGTCGGAGAGGTTGACCTCGCGGAAGAAAATGTAGGCGCGGTTCTGGCGGCGCAGCTCCTTGGCACCATCCGGATTCTGCGCCATCCATTCCCTGATCTTCTGCATCGACATCTCCTCCTTCGGAATGATGCCGCGCTCGATCAGGATGCGTCCCACCGCCGTGTAGGGATAACCGTTGTAGGCGTCGTAATTGAGCCGGAGCGTCGTGCCGTCCTCGAACTTGATCCGCGCCGAGCCCTGGATCTGCGCGAACAACAGATCGGTCGGATCCTTCAGCCAGGCAACCTCGAGGCCACGGCCGGCGATCTTGCCGTCCTCGATCTCGCCGCGATCGTAATAGGGCACCAGCTTGCGGCGGCCGATCTTGCGGTAGACCGGGCCCTTGTTGGGCAGGCTGACCGAGTCCTGCTTGTAGCCGCGCACGAACAGGTTCGAGGGCCGGCGATAGACCGGGACATTGTAGACGTCGGTCTGCGTGCGCGATCCCTCGAGCACCGGCTCGTAATAGCCGGTGACGAAACCGTCGGGCTCCCCTAAGCGGGAGATGCGCAGCGGCGCAAAATTCTCCTCGAAGAAAGTCTTTGCCTTGGCGTCGTCGCCGAGCTCGAGCGATTTGGCGACCCGGCAGGGCTCGCTCAGCGATGCCCCCAGCGCCTTGTATTCATTCTTGGGCTCGGGCGCGCCGTTCTGTGCGTTGATCGTCTTGCAGCTGGCGCGAAATGTCTTGTAGGCGGCGAGATGATCGTCGTCGCCCCAGCCCTTCACGTCGGCCCAGGCCAGCGGCAGATATTGCGCGCCTGATATCTCGAACGGCAGGGGTAGCTGCGGATAGGGCAAGGCCCGCGGCGGGCTGGCTGCCAATTGCGGCGGATGGTGATGGTGGCTGCGGTAGTGGCGCCGCGCCGCCTCGGCGCCGAGCGAAAACGTCGACAGCACGACGACACCCGCGCAGAACGCCGTCGCGCTGTTCTTGAGAAGGAGCTTAATTCGCGCTTCCGGTGCCAACCAGCTTCCAGTTCGGATCGCGAGAGGTGGTGTCGCGGGCGAAAGTCCAGATATCGGTGATGTCGGCAACCGTGTCGGCACTGCCGTCGACGATGTTGCCGGCCTTGTCGCGGGTGGCCGAGATCATCTGCGAGACGAAGCGGATCGTGAGCTGGGCGGTCCGGTCGCGCAACTCGGCACCGACCAGCTCCGCCTTGTCGATCGAGACGAAGCGCGTCTCGGTCTTCTGCTCGTTCTTCTCGCGCTCCTTGATCGCGGCGTCGAAGCTCTCATAGACCTCCGACGACAAGAGGTCGCGCAGCGCGCGGCGATCGCCATTGGCAAAGGCCAGCACGATCATCTCATAGGCGCCGCGGGCGCCCGAGATGAAGTGGCGCGGATCGAAGGTGGAATCCTTGTCGACGATGGCATCGAGACCCTGGGCGAGTGCGGTGCCCGGTTCAGCCAGACCCTTCCAGCGATCGCTGGGCACGGTCGGCTCGACCGTCGGCGCCAACGGGGCCTGGTCGATCACCTTGCCCGGCATGGTCACGACGTTCTTGTCCTGGGCACCTCCCAGCGCATTGCGGGCGGCAGTGTGATCGAACGGCGGCCGCTCGTTGCCCGTGCGCTGCCCCAGCACGCTGCGCAGCCTCAGAAAGATGAAGACCGCCAACGCCAGGAAGATGATGGTGTAGATATCCACGTCGTATTCGCTTTCTGGTCTTTGCTTCTGGGTCTTCGCTTTGGCGTCGTTGCCGGGAAAATCGATCCGGCCAGTAGACCGTTCCATACGAGAACGGCAAGTCTACATCACCATTTTGGGTCCCGCGCGTCTGGTCCCTGGGATGTAGGCACGAAATCTTGCCCGGCCAATGGCGCCTTTTGGCACAGCGGTGAGTGTAGCGCGTTTTATGCTTAAGGGGAAACCCGATCCTGGGCGGAAATCGCGTATCTTCAATCGTTTAAGGCGCGATTTCGCCTAAAGTCCGCTCGGAACGTCACAGTTGCGGGCACGGCCTGAATCCCCCGTCCGGGACCGTTCGTCCTTGTGGAACGAGGCAGCCCTATGTTAGCCAACCGCCGCGAAATTCAGCCCAATCGGGTAAGGAGACACTTCTATGACCAACGGTAACGGTACCCCTCCCGAGGCGGCCCAGGCTCCCCAGCTCAACGTGCTGGCGCAATATACCAAGGACCTGTCGTTCGAAAATCCGAACGCGCCGAGCTCGCTCCAGCAGCAGGGCCAACCGCCCCAGATCAACATCCAGATCAATGTCGGCGCCAATAACCTCAGCGAGCAGGAGTTCGAGGTGACGCTGACGGTCGAAGGCAAGGCCGAGACCGCGGGCAAGGTGATGTTCTCGTTCGAGCTCGCCTATGCCGGCGTGTTCCGGATCGTCAACGTGCCGAAGGAGAACCTGCACCCGCTGGTCATGATCGAATGCCCGCGGCTCCTGTTCCCGTTCGCCCGTGAGATCATCGCCACCGCGGTGCGCGACGGCGGGTTCCCGCCGCTGATGCTGGACCCGGTCGATTTCGTCGGTCTCTATCGCCAGAACATGGAACGGCAGATGGCCGCCCAGGGTGGCCAGACCGGCCAGGCCTAACTTGCGATCCTAACCAGCCGGATCGGCGATCGCTGGAGCGGGCAAAAACTCGTTCCAGATCGCCTTTTCGCCCATCGTTGCGATGAAGGCCCGATGGGCCTCCCGCTCGGCATCTGAAACCCGCGGCGCGAGCGGCACCAAACGCTGCCGCCGCGGCGCGTCGCCGGCCGTACTGACGCGAATTTCTTCGGCGTCCGAAGCCAGCAGCAGCTGCGACTGCCGCGCTCCCACCAGATCGACATAGACTTCAGCAAGCAGTTCGGCGTCGAGCAGCGCGCCGTGCTTGGTGCGGTGTGAATTGTCGATCGAATAGCGCGAGCAGAGATCGTCGAGCCGGTTCGACACGCCGGGATGCTTGCGGCGCGCCAGCAGCAGCGTATCGACCAGCCGCTCGCGCGGGATCGCCGCGCGCTTGATCCGGTCCAGCTCGGCATTGATGAAGCTGATGTCGAACGAGGCGTTGTGGATCACCAGCGGCGCATCGCCGATGAACTCCAGAAACGCATCGACGACCTCGTTGAACAGCGGCTTGGTCGAGAGGAATTCGGCCGACAGCCCGTGCACCGCGAAGGCCTCCGCCGGCATGTCCCGTTCGGGGTTGATATAGACGTGATACGTCTGTCCCGTCGGCATGCGGTTGAATATCTCGACGCAGCCGATTTCGACCAGTCGATCGCCGCGGAGCGGATCGAGGCCGGTGGTTTCGGTGTCGAGGACGATTTCGCGCATGATCGGGAGGCCGTGTGAGACGGCGAATCAGGCTCGCCGCTGCGGCATCTTAACGACCTCGGTCAGGATGTGCTTGATTTGGGCGCGCACCGGCTCAAGTCCGTGTGAGGTATCCACCACGAAATCGGCCCGCTTGCGCTTCTCGGCATCGGGCGTCTGCTTGGCGATGATGGCATCGAGCTTGGCCTCGTCCATCGTGCCGCGCGCCAGCACCCGCTCACGCTGGAGTTCCGGCGATGTCGACACCACGACCACCGCGTCGACCCGCTTCTCGCCGCCGGTTTCAAACAAGAGCGGGATGTCGAGAACCACGACCGGCGCCTTGGCGGCCTCGGCGTCGGCGAAGAACTTCTTCCGGGAGGCGCCGAGCATCGGATGGACGATCTGCTCGAGCTGCTTGATCGCGGCGGGATCGTGCACTACGCGCGCCGATAGTTTTGTTCGATCGACCTTGCCGTTCACGGTGGTGCCGGGGAAGGCGGCCTCGATCGCCGGCGCGGCCTCGCCCTCATAGAGCTGATGCACGGCGGCATCGGCGTCGTAGACGGGCACACCGGCTTCCGCGAACAATTTCGCGGTGGTGGATTTGCCCATTCCGATCGAGCCGGTCAGTCCCAGGATCCGCATCAGCGCCCTGCCATCTCTGTCATTCACACCGCAATTAGCTGTTCGCTCCGCAGGAACGCAAGCAGCGGCAGCAGCGGCAGGCCGAGAATGGTGAAATGGTCGCCCTCGATGCGCTCGAACAGATGGATGCCGAGGCCCTCGAGCTGATAGGAGCCGACGCTTCTGGTCACGGCATCGCCGGCGGCGTCGAGATAGGCCGAGAGTTCGGCCTCGCCCATCTGCCGCATGGTCATGCGCGCCACCGAAACATCCTCGAAAACGATCTTGCCGTCCCGCGCCACGGCCACGGCGGAATTCAGCTCGTGGCTGTTGCCGGCGAGATCGCGCAGTTGCGCCAGCGCCTGCGGGCGGCCGGCCGGCTTGTTGAAGAGACGGCTCCCAAGGGCCAGTGTCTGATCGGCGCCGATCACATAGCTTCCGGCACGATCGGCAGAGACCGCCTTGGCCTTTTCGCGGGCCAGGAGCAGCGCGATCTCGCGCGGATCTCCGAGATTGGAGCTCGCCTGGATGCCGCGCTCGTCGATGTCAGCCGTGACGGCTTCGAATGCGAGCCCGGCATTGGCCAGCAGCATTTTCCGCGCGCTGCTTTGCGAGGCCAGGATCAACGGAGTTTTGCCGAGCCACAGAGCCATCGCGGAAACTATTCCGACGGCCGGTTGCGCTGGCGGTCGCTGTAGAGCTTCATGATCGCCGCGGCGGTTTCCTCGATCGAGCGCCGCGTGACGTCGAGCAGCGGCCAATCGTGCTTGGCGCTCAGCTTGCGCGCGAACGCGACCTCCTCGGTGACCGACTGTCTGTCGGTATAGGTGTCGCTGCCGGATTCGGCGCCCATGGAGAGCAGGCGGTTCTGGCGGATCTGGATCAGGCGTTCCGGCGTCGCGTGCAAGCTCACCACCAGCGGGCGCGTCAGCGTCTCCAGCTGCGCCGGCACGGGAATGCCGGGCACGAGCGGCACGTTGGCGGTGCGGATGCCGCGATTGGCGAGATAGATCGATGTCGGCGTCTTCGAGGTGCGGGACACACCGACCAGGACCACGTCGGCGTCGTCGAGACCTTCGACATGCTGACCATCGTCATGGATCATCGTGTAGTTCAACGCGTCGATGCGCTTGAAATATTCCGCGTTGAGCACGTGCTGGGCGCCGACGCGGCCCGTGGTCGCAGCTCCCAGATAGGCTTCGAACAGCTGCATCACCGGCCCGATGATCGAGAGGCTCGGAACATTGATCTGCTTGCACTTGTCCTCGAGCCTGGCGACCAGATCCTTCTCGAGCAGCGTGAACAGCACGATCCCCGGCGCTTCCTCGATCTCGTCGAGCACCCGGTCGAGCTGCTTCTGGCTCCGCACCAGCGGATAGACATGCTCGACCGGCGTCACGTTGGCATACTGCGCGGCGACGGCGCGCGCGACCGTGATCAGCGTCTCGCCGGTGGAGTCGGAGACCAGGTGCAGATGGAAATAATTGTTCGAGGTCGGCACAAAAACTCTTGGGATGAGGGCGGGGTGGTTTGTGGATTTCTGTGGAGCTTAACCGCTCGGAAAGGGATGTGCGACACCAGGGACGGGACAAGTGCCAATTTTCTTCACACCGGTGCCCGTCAGAACAAGTCCGGCGGCTCTTCAAGCGGGAAGCGGGATTGCGCGGATAACCCCCTTGATAAGCTGCCGACGAGCGGACGCAAGCCTTTGAGTCCGGACGGCTTATCGGAACAAGCCGAACTGGCGCAGGATATGTTGAGGAATGTGAACAAGCGCGCGTGAACGCGCGGACGAAATTGCGTGAGTCCAATCCACGGTCACTAAGACTCAAACCTTTAAGAATCTAAGATTCTAGATTTGAGGAAGGCGCTACGGACGGATATGTGTGCAGGGTAAGACCTTAACGGGTTCTTACTATCCCCAGCTCCTTTCGCTGGGCATCAATCCGGGCCGCGAAAATGTTCGAAGACGTCTATCTCTGGATCAAGGCGCTGCATGTGATCGCCGTCATCTCCTGGATGGCGGGCATGCTCTATCTGCCGCGACTGTTCGTCTATCACTGCGACGCCGAGATCGGCTCGAAGCAGTCGGAGACGTTCAAGGTCATGGAACGCCGGCTGCTCAAGGCGATCATCAACCCGGCCATGATCGTCACCTGGCTCGCTGGGCTCTTTCTCGCCTGGTCCGGCCACTGGTTCACATTTGGCTGGCTGCACGTAAAACTGGCATTGGTCCTGGTGTTGTCGGCGGTCCACGGCTTTTTTTCCCGCTGGCTCAAGGATTTCGCCGCCGATAGGCGTCCGCGAAGCCAGAAATTCTATCGGATTATCAATGAGGTGCCGACCGTTTTGATGATTCTCATCGTCATCATGGTGATCGTGAAGCCGTTCTAGGCAAGCCCCGCGCGGTTTAGCTCAGCGCTTCGGCTTGCGGAGAAGGGAGCGATTTTCTATATTATCGATATCCCACCCAACGCAGGCGGATGTGGTTGTGTCTGAGCTTTCCAGAGGCCGGACACCGCATCAGGTTTGAAGCCTCACCGGCACTCTCCTTGCCAGACCTGCGGACCTTATCTTCTCACGTCCGCATTTCAGAGCCTCCTCGCACCCCTTCCAAGGTTACCCCACAGGACCACCCCAATGCGGGAAATTAAACTCCAGGACCTCAAGTCGAAAACCCCGGCCGAGCTCGTCTCGTTCGCGGAAGAGAATGGGGTCGAGAACGCCAGCACCATGCGTAAGCAGGAGCTGCTGTTCGCCATCCTCAAGCAGCTCTCGCTGGCCGAGACCGACATCGTCGGCGAAGGCGTCGTCGAGGTGCTCTCCGACGGTTTCGGCTTCCTCCGCTCGCCCGATGCCAATTATCTGCCGGGCCCGGACGATATCTACGTTTCGCCCTCGCAGATTCGCCGTTTCGGCCTGCGCACCGGCGACACCATCGAAGGCCACATCCGCAGCCCGAAAGAGGGCGAGCGCTACTTCGCGCTGCTGAAGGTCAACACGCTCAATTTCGAGGACCCGGAAAAGGCCAAGCACAAGGTCAATTTCGACAACCTCACGCCGCTGTTTCCGAACCAGCGTTTCCGTATGGAGATCGACGATCCGACGCGGAAAGACCTGTCTGCACGCGTGATCGACATCGTAGCCCCAATCGGCAAGGGCCAGCGCGCGCTGATCGTCGCGCCGCCGCGCACCGGTAAAACCGTGCTGATGCAGAACATCGCGCACTCGATCACGCACAATCATCCCGAATGCTATCTGATCGTGCTGCTGATCGACGAGCGTCCGGAAGAAGTCACGGACATGCAGCGCTCGGTGAAGGGCGAGGTCGTGTCGTCGACCTTCGACGAGCCGGCGGTGCGCCACGTCCAGGTCGCCGAAATGGTGATCGAGAAAGCCAAGCGCCTGGTCGAGCATGGCCGCGACGTCGTGATCCTGCTCGATTCGATCACGCGCCTCGGCCGCGCCTACAACACCGTGGTGCCGTCATCCGGCAAGGTGCTGACCGGCGGTGTCGACGCCAACGCGCTGCAGCGCCCGAAGCGCTTCTTCGGTGCCGCCCGCAACATCGAGGAGGGCGGCTCGCTGACCATCATCGCGACCGCGCTGGTCGATACCGGCAGCCGTATGGACGAAGTCATCTTCGAAGAGTTCAAGGGCACCGGTAACTCGGAACTGATCCTGGACCGCAAGGTCTCGGACAAGCGCACCTTCCCGGCGATCGACATCTCGCGCTCCGGTACCCGCAAGGAGGAGCTCATCACCGATCCGCAAGTGCTCAAGAAGATGTACGTGCTCCGCCGTATCCTCAATCCGATGGGCACGATGGACGCGATCGACTTCCTGCTCGACAAGCTGCGGTCGACCAAGAGCAATTCGGAGTTCTTCGACTCCATGAACACCTGAGTGCAGTGCAGCAAAGATCAGAGGGCGCCTTCGGGCGCCCTTTTTGTTGCGGCTTTGCTGCAGCGAAGTGCAGCATGAATGGCAGCCAGCCACCGAAGTTCGGGGCGTCTTTTAATCTGTTGATATATCAAAATAATACTTGAATTGCCGCCGGCCTTTCCGCCGTGCAAGGGCGTATTCTTGCAGCAAAAATGCTGCGGGATTATTGCGATGCAGCATAAATTGTTGCGAGATCTGGTGCGGCAAAATCCCGGCGCTGGCCGGCTAAAAACGGATGTTTGCCTTTTCACTGGCAGCCGGACAAATAGGCCATGCATCCGCGAGACCAGACCATTTTTGCGCTGTCATCCGGCCGGGCGCCCAGCGCGATCGCCGTGGTGCGCGTGTCGGGCTCGCAGGCCGGCCTGGTGCTGACGACGCTCGCGGGCCAATCGCCGGCGCCGCGGCAGGCGAGCCGCCGGTTGCTCAGGGACGGCGCGGGCCAGCCGATCGACGACGCTGTCGTGCTCTGGTTTCCAGGGCCGGGCAGCGCGACCGGCGAGGACATCGCCGAATTCCACGTCCATGGCGGCCGCGCGGTGCTGGCGGCGCTCCTCGCCGCGATTTCTGTTATTCCGAATACGCGCGCGGCCGAGCCCGGCGAGTTCACCCGGCGCGCCTTCGAGAACGGCAAGCTCGACCTGACCGAGGCCGAGGGCCTCGACGACCTCATTCACGCCGACACCGACCGGCAACGTCGCCAGGCGCTGCGTCAGCTGCAGGGCCTGCTTGGTGACCGCGCGCGCGACTGGCGTGAGCGCATCATCGAGGCGTCCGCGCTGATCGAGGCCGGCATCGATTTTTCCGATGAAGGCGACGTGCCGGCGGAGCTGAGGGCGCCGGCGGTGAAAGCGATCGAAGCGCTGCACGACGAAATTGCAAATGTGCTTGCGGCACAGGGACATTCTGAACGTCTGCGCGACGGCCTCGTGGTTGCGATCGCGGGCGAGCCGAATGTCGGCAAGTCGACGCTGATGAATCAGCTCGCGCGCCGCGACGTCGCGATCGTGTCGCCGCATGCCGGCACCACGCGTGACGTGATCGAGGTGCAGCTCGATCTCGACGGCTATCCCGTCACGGTCATCGACACCGCCGGCATTCGCGAGACCGACGATCCGGTCGAGCAGGAAGGTGTGCGCCGCGCACGGGCGCGGGCCGAGGACGCGGACCTGGTCTTGTGGCTGGTCGAGGGTGAGGGGCCGGTCGGTCCCGAGGCAATGCGGTCGTTGCGGACATCCGAAGACGATCGATCCAGCTCGGTCTGGATCGTGCGCAACAAGATCGACCTTGGCGGGGTCGGGGGATCCGAGCCGGGAGAGTTCGGGATCTCGGCAAGCCGGGGCGATGGCATTCCTGAGCTGGTCGCTGCGCTCGTCAAATTCGCGGCCAGCTTCTTCGGGACGACCGAGGGCGCCTTGGTGACCCGGGCCCGCCAGCGCGATCTGTTGCGCCAGGCGTCAGGCAGCTTGCGCCGGAGTCTGGAGCTTGTAGAAGAGGGCGAAGAGCTCGCGGCCGAAGAGCTGCGTGCCGCCGCGTATGCTCTGGGGCGCCTGCTGGGCCGGGTGGATGTCGAGGACGTCCTCGGGGCCATTTTCCAGAAATTCTGCATTGGAAAGTAGCGCTAGTTCTTCATTGTAGAACTAGCACTTGTTCCATTTCTTGTGTTTCACATGAAACGCTGGCTCGCTGTTCCAGCCTTGTAGCCCGGATGGAGCGCAGCGCAATCCGGGACAGCTCGCCCGGCCAGACGCCCAGCCCCGGATTTCGCTGCGCTCCATCCGGGCTACAGCCTTTACTAATAGACGGGGATCGGTTCCCTCCTGTTTCACGTGAAACAGCGGTGCGCCGTTCGGCCTTTCAGGTTTCGTCTGCGGGATCTGATATTCCCGCCACCAGCAACGAGGAATTGGGCCGGCGGCCTGCGCCCCAACCTCGTCATTGCGAGGAGCCCTGCAACGAAGCAATCCAGACTGCTTCCGCGGAGGGATTCTGGATTGCTTCGCTGCGCTCGCAATGACGGAGTAGGCTGGTCGGTGTCGTCCTCTCCCGACCCGTGCCCAACGCGGTGAGAGGTCGACTATGCAATCCCCTTTCTGGGCTCGGACCTGATCGTGTTTCACGTGAAACAGTAGTCCGCTCAACGCCGCGTCTACTGTGCATGGGGTTGTTTTCGTCAAAAAGCCTTCCGCGCCGAGACACCCTGTTTCACGTGAAACACTGCCCCACCCAGTTTCTACTTCCGGCTTTTTCCGCTCTGGGATAGAAGTCCGCCCATGCGAACAGAGCGAAAGAGTTTCGACGTCATCGTGATTGGCGGCGGCCACGCCGGCTGTGAGGCCGCGGCTGCTTCTGCCCGGATCGGCGCGGCGACCGCTCTGGTGACGCATCGTTTCTCCACGGTCGGCGCGATGTCCTGCAATCCCGCCATCGGCGGTCTCGGGAAGGGCCATCTGGTCCGCGAGGTCGATGCTCTCGACGGTCTGATGGGCCGTGTGGGCGATGCCGGCGGTATCCAGTTTCGCGTTCTCAATCGTCGGAAGGGCCCGGCCGTGCGTGGTCCGCGGGCCCAGGCCGATCGGAAGCTCTATGCCGCCGCGATGCAGACCGCGATCCGGGAGACCGAGGGCCTTTCCGTCATCGAGGGCGAGGCTGACGAGCTGATCGTGGTCGAGGGACGGGTCACCGGACTGCGTCTGGCTGATGGCCGGGAGCTTCGGGCAGGGGCCGTTGTCGTTACCACGGGGACCTTCCTGCGCGGTCTGATCCATCTCGGCGAGAAGAACTGGCCCGCCGGCCGGGTCGGCGAGGCGCCTGCGATGGGTCTTTCCAGCTCCTTCGAGCGGGCCGGATTCACCCTTGGACGGCTCAAGACCGGGACGCCGCCGCGTCTGGACGGCACCACGATCGACTGGTCGGCGGTCGAAATGCAGCCCGGAGACGAGCCGCCGGAGCCCTTCTCGGTGATGACCGAGCGGATCACGACCCCGCAGATCCAGTGCGGCATCACCCGGACCACGGCCGCGACCCATGAGGTGATCCGGGCCAATGTCCATCGCTCCCCGATGTACTCCGGCCAGATCAAGAGCTCCGGTCCCCGCTATTGCCCCTCGATTGAGGACAAGATCGTCCGCTTCGGCGACCGCGACGGCCACCAGATCTTCCTGGAGCCGGAGGGGCTTGACGATACGACCGTCTATCCCAACGGCATCTCGACCTCGCTGCCGGAAGAGGTTCAGCTCGCGATCCTCGCCAGCATTCCCGGCCTTGAGCGGGTGAAGATGGTCCGCCCCGGCTATGCCATCGAATACGATCACATCGATCCCCGCGAGCTCGATCCGACCCTGCAGACCAAGCGTCTGCGTGGTCTGTTCCTGGCCGGGCAGATCAACGGCACCACCGGATACGAAGAGGCTGCCGGGCAGGGCATCGTGGCTGGCCTGAACGCTGCGCTCTCTGCCAGCGTCTCTGCGTTGACTGTCTTCGACCGCGCAGACGGCTATCTCGGCGTGATGATCGATGACCTCGTCACCCGCGGGATCAGCGAACCCTATCGGATGTTCACCTCGCGCGCCGAGTATCGGCTGACCCTGCGGGCCGACAATGCCGACCAGCGCCTGACCGAGAAGGGAATCGCGCTCGGCTGCGTCGGCAGTGCCCGGACCCGGCATCATCGCGCCAAGATGGACGTCCTGAACGCCGCCCGGACCCTGTCGAGGTCGCTGACCATCACCCCGAACGAGGCGATCAAGCACGGGTTGTCCCTGAACCGGGATGGCCAGCGCCGCTCGGCCTTCGAGCTGATGGCCTATCCGGAGATCGGCTGGAGCCAGGTCCGCGCGATCTGGCCGGAGCTGTCCAGCATCGATCCCGTCATCGCCACCCATCTCGAGATTGACGCCAAATACGATGTCTATCTGGAGCGCCAGAGCGCCGACGTCGAAGCCTTCCGGCGCGACGAGGGGATGGTGCTGTCGGAGGTGGACTACCAGCTGGTGCCCGGTCTCTCCAACGAGGTCCGCGCCAAGCTGGAGAAGGCCCGGCCGTTCACCGTCGGCCAGGCCGGCCGGATCGATGGCATGACGCCGGCGGCGCTCGGCATTCTCGCGGCCTATCTCCGCCGCGAGGCACGGAAGACTTCCAAAGCAATCGCATAGGCGTTTCACGTGAAACAGCGCGGACCGGGCGTGGACAGGCCGCTATCGCGACGACCCGGAGCGGGTGAGGGCGCGGGTCGTCGATCAGAACCGACACCGGCCAAACCCAGGATCGACAAGGCCAGCGCCAACGATCAGTCGTTGGATGCCATCATCGCGGCCGACAAGGCTGCGGCACTCAAGCTCGCGCCCGTTTCACGTGAAACTGAGGAGCGGCTCGACCGCTACATCGCGCTGCTCCGGGAGTGGCAGGCCAAGACCAATCTCGTCGCGCCCTCGACCCTGCCAAACCTCTGGACCCGGCACATCGCCGATTCGCTCCAGCTCGTCGATCTGGCGCCGGCCGCAAAGCGCTGGGCCGATTTCGGCAGCGGCGGCGGCTTTCCCGGCGTCGTCCTCGCCTGCGCCATGGCTGGGACACCCGGAGCGAGCGTCCATCTCGTCGAGCGAATCGCCAAGAAGGCGGCATTCCTGCGCGAAGCGATTCGCGTCACCGCATCTCCGGGAGTCGTACATCTCGCTGAGATCGGGGATAATGTGGATAGAATCACCGGCCCCGTCGATTGCGTCACCGCGCGTGCACTGGCTCCGCTACATCAACTCATCGGCTTTGCGGAGCCGCTGATGCGCCAGGGCGCAAAGGCGTTGTTTCTCAAGGGTCAAGATGTAGAGGCTGAATTGACCGAAGCCGCTAAATATTGGAATATTCAGCCGCAGCTCCACCCAAGCCGGACCGGCGACGGTTGGATCGTGGAGCTGAGTGCCGCCGAACGGCGTGGGTGAGGCGTTCAGGGGGAGTGGGGAATTTCGATGAGCGTGATTGACGAGCCGCAGCAAGAACAGACCGACCAGGAGAAGGCCGAGGTCCCGCACGGTCATCCGCGCATCCTGGCGCTGGCGAATCAGAAGGGCGGTGTGGGAAAAACAACCACAGCGATCAACCTCGGCACGGCGCTCGCTGCGATTGGCGAGCGCGTCCTGATCGTCGATCTCGATCCGCAGGGCAACGCCTCGACCGGCCTCGGCATCGACCGCCGCAGCCGCTCCTGCTCGACCTATGATGTGCTGATCGGTGAAGCGCCTCTGCGCGAAGCCGTGGTCTCGACCGCGGTGCCGCGGCTGCACATCGCGCCCTCGACCATGGATCTCTCCGGCCTCGAGCTCGAGCTCGGCACCACGCCCGGCCGCGCCTTCAAGCTGCGCGACGCGATCGGCGCGCTCAACAACAACGTCTCGCCGGATGCCGACTACACCTATGTGCTGATCGACTGCCCGCCCTCGCTCAACCTGCTCACGGTGAATGCGATGGCGGCCTCCGATGCGATCCTGGTGCCGCTGCAATGCGAGTTCTTCGCGCTCGAAGGTCTGTCGCAATTGCTGCAGACGGTGGAGCAGGTGCGCTCGACGCTGAATCCGAACCTGTCGATCCACGGCATCGTGCTGACCATGTTCGACTCGCGCAACAACCTCTCGAACCAGGTCGTCGCCGACGTCCGTCAGTTCATGGGCGAGAAGGTCTACAAGACCATGATCCCGCGCAACGTGCGCATCTCGGAAGCGCCGTCCTACGGCAAGCCGGTGCTGGTCTACGATCTCAAATGCGTCGGCAGCGAAGCTTACTTGCGCCTCGCCACCGAAGTGATCCAGCGCGAGCGCGAGCTGCGCACGACGCATTGACGCTGCCGTAGGGCCGTAGGGTGGGTTAGCCGAAGGCGTAACCCACCACTGTCGATCTCCGCGGAAACAGAGAAGGTGGGTTACGCCGAGCAGATGCGCTTCGCGCATCTGCGGGGCTAACCCACCCTACGATGTACGATTTGAAATTCAGTTCTGGAGTGCTGCACCGTGAATCCAAGGGAGCTGGCGATGGCCGACGAAGCGCGTTCGCGACTGGGCCGGGGTCTTGCAAGTCTGATCGGTGACGTCGGCGGCGAGGCTCAGCATGTCGATCGTCCGCGCGCACAGCGCAAGGTGCCGATCGAATTCATCAAGGCCAATCCGCGCAATCCGCGCCGCACCTTTTCGGACACGGAGCTGAAGGAGCTCAGCGACTCCATCAAGCAGCACGGCGTGATCCAGCCGATCGTGGTGCGCCCCGTGAAGGGCGCGCAGGATCGCTACGAGATCATCGCCGGCGAACGGCGCTGGCGCGCCTCGCAGATGGCGGGCCTGCACGAAGTGCCGATCGTGCCGGTCGACATCAGCGACAGCGACGCGCTGGAGTTCGCGATCGTCGAGAACGTGCAGCGCGAGGATCTCAACCCGATGGAAGAGGCGCAGGGCTATCACGCGCTCGCCAACGAGTTCAAACGCAGCCAGGACGACATCGCAAGGGTCGTCGGCAAGAGCCGCAGCCACGTCGCCAACATGATGCGGCTGACCAAGCTGCCGGCCGAGGTGCAGGCCTTCATCGCGACCGGTGAATTGACCGCGGGCCACGCCCGCGCACTGATCGGCGTGCCCGACCCGCTCGCCGCGGCCAAGCGCATCGTCGAGGAAGGCCTCAACGTCCGTCAGGCCGAGGCGCTCGCGCATGAAGAGGGCGTGCCGGAGCGCAAGCCGCAGAAGGCGCGCAGCACCGGCGGTAAAGAAAAGGACCCCGACACGATCGACCTGGAGAAGCGCGTCAGTGATGCGCTCGGCCTCAAGGTCACCGTCAATCACCGCGATCCCGGCGGCTCCGTGCAGATCAACTACCGCAACCTCGATCAGCTCGACGAGGTGATGAAGCGGCTGGCCAAGGGTGGGCTGTAACTCTCTCGGTGTCGTCCTGGCGAAAGCCAGGACCCATACCGCGTGATCTTTCGACCGCGGAAGATCACAGTACCGAACCACCAATCTTCGCCAAACCCCTCCCAGGGGTAATGGGTCCCCTGAGTTCACAAACGAAGTGCAACACTTCCTGGAGGAGGTGTTGCCATGGGGCGGAGTTACGAGCAGC
>NZ_JAFCJS010000017.1 GCF_018130825.1 Bradyrhizobium liaoningense
ACTTCACCAGCTGATTGTCGACGGTGTCCAGGCTCTCGCTGGTCTCCGTCAAAAACTCCCGCAACAGATCATCCATGAAAACAGGCCTTCATACAGGAGCGCGCGCACGAGGCGTGATGCGCCATTTCGGAATGGGGCCAGCTTCACCGCAAAGCGTTTAATAATGGTTGAGTATGTGGAAAAGAACGGAACCAACAAAGAGATAAGGCGCTCCGGACAAGCCGAAGCGCCTCGTAAAGATTGGCTTAACCTCTGAGCGCGCGATTGCGCGTTTACGCAGCGGTAACGATGATCGCTTCGCCCTCGGGCTTGAGCGTCACGGTGAGCCCGCAGGCCTGCGCAAGCAGGCGCGTATAATAAGGCTGGATCGCGTGCGCATCCGCGGCAGGTCCGCGCTCGCCGCTCAGGAGCTCGGAGATATTCTGCGGCAGGCGCGCATTGTGCCCGGTCGCGGTGATGCGGAAGCTCATCGTCTCGCCCTCGCCGATCGGATCGACCGTCAGCATGCCGCCGCGCGGGATCGTGTGCTGGGAAACGACCAGCATGTTGAGCAGCAGCTTGACGCGATTCTTCGGCAGCAGCAGCCGCGGCAGATTCCAGGTGATCGAGCACTTGCCGTCCTCGATGTGGCCGCGTGCCATGGTCTGGGCGTCGCCGAGGTCGATCTGGGCGCCGGAGGAGCCGGCAGCACCGAAGGCGAGACGGCAGAACTGGAGGCGGGCGGAAGCGGTCTTGGCGCTCTTGCGAATCAGGTCGAGCGCGAACTCGCGGTCCTCCGGCTTGGGATCGTCGTCGAGCACTTCGAGCCCGTTGACGATGGCGCCGACGGGGCTGATGAGATCGTGGCAGACCCGCGAGCACAGCAGCGCGGCGAGTTCGAGCATATCGGGAGCGGTAGCGGTCGCGGGCGACGAGGCGTCAGACATATAATGGGGTCCTGGAGGGTTCCTGGAATTGCACGGCGCCGGACGCCGCGAATCACGCATGCTTGACGGATGCTCGGGGTTCTAACATTCGCCAGCCGGTGGCAGCTAGCTTGCGATAGGCTCGAAGCGGCCATAAGAGCTGCGTGCGAATCAACCGAGAGGGGCGAAACTTGCCGATGAATGAGGCATCGAGGTGAGGATCATCGAGGCCGAGGCCGCATCCGGATTGCTGGAGCCGCTCACCGCGCTGGTGGTGAAGGCGGGCGAAGCAATCCTCGGCGTCAACCGCGCGGCGATGCGGGTCGACGGCAAGCAGGACGGCTCGCCGGTGACCGAGGCGGACCTTGCCGCCGACCGTATCATCGCCGATGGCCTGGCCCAGCTTGCGGACGACGTCCCGACGCTGTCGGAAGAGCGGACCCAGCTCGCCGCGCCGCCGTTCCAGGGCAGCTTCTTCCTGATCGATCCGCTCGACGGCACCAAGGAGTTCGTCGCCGGGCGGGACGAGTTCACCGTCAATCTCGCGCTCGTGACCCGGGGCGTTCCCCTGCTCGGCATCGTCAGCGCCCCTGCGCTCGGGCTGCTCTGGCGCGGCATCGTCGGCCGCGGCGCCGAGCGCGTGCGGTTTGACGGCGCGGCCATCGGTACCGCCGAGCCGATCCAGACCCGCAAGCTGCCGGCACCGGGCGAGCCCTGGGTCGCAGCGGTGAGCCGGTCGCATGGCGATCCCAAGAGCGAAGCGTTCATCGACAACAGGCCCAACGCAGTGAGAAAGACCTGCGGCTCGGCTGTGAAATTCGGCCGGATCGCAGAGGGCAGCGCCGACATCTATCCCCGGTTCGGGCCGACCTCGGAATGGGACGTCGGGGCCGGCTGCGCGGTCGTGACCGCCGCCGGCGGCCGGGTGACCGATGGCAAGGGCGGCGAGCTCAGCTTCGGCCAGCGGCGCGACACCGGCTTCATCATCCCGGAATTCATCGCCTGGGGCGACCCGCAGGCGGTAGGTTGCTACTGACTGAGCTGCTCCTGCAGCGCCGGCCACCTCTTGCCGACCTCATAGAGGAAGCGCTCCGGATCGGCGGCGAAGGCGTCGCGATTGGCTTCCCGGCTGAACAGGTACAGCCGCTGCGCCACGATGGCGAAGAAGCGGGGGTTGCCGGCGACAGTGACGCCGCGGGCGATGTCGGCGGGATCATAGCCGCCATACTGCGGGCCATAGACCTCGGGATGGGCCAGGAAGGAGGCCCGGTTGCCCTCGTTCCGGAAGCGCCAGACCGCACCCCAGAGGTTGGCCTCGAACTCGGCCGTGCCCTGCTCGGCGGCGCCGTCGACGAAATAGCCGACGGGGTCGAAACCCTCGATGGCGACGCCCGAGAAGCGGTTGACGACGATCCGCTCGGTGGTGGCGGCCTCGACCGGCAGCTCCAGGCAGCCGAGCCAGACGCCCGCCAGCAGGCAGACGACCCGCCCGATCAAGGCAATTCCGGGGCGCAAAGGGCTATCTTCCTGCCGTTGTGCCGTCATAGTTGCTGCGGATAACATCCGAGTCGAGGGGACATCCGGCGCAACCTAGGGCCGTGCCTGTTGGCGTCAGGTTAAGGAAGCGAACGGATTCGATACCAGGGGTTCTTTTATGACTTTCGCATCACGCCTTGCTGCGTTCGCGCTTGCCGCGATGGTCGGCTGGATCGTGCCGGCCTCGGCCCAGCAGGCGCCGCCGCCCAATCTGCCGCCGCCGCAGCGCACCCCGACGCCCAACACCTATGGGCCGGACGAGCTGGTGACCGCCGGCCACCGCTTCTTCGGCAACGTCTCGCGCGGGCTCGCCTCGATCATCGAGAAGGCGGTCAGCCAATGGGGCCTGCCGAACGGCTACATCCTGGGTGAGGAAGGCTCGGGCGCCTTCGTCGCCGGCCTGCGCTACGGCGAAGGCACGCTCTACACCAAGAACGCCGGCGACTTGCGCGTCTACTGGCAGGGCCCCTCGCTCGGCTTCGACTGGGGCGGCGACGGCGCGCGGACCATGACGCTGGTCTACAACCTGCCCGCCACCAACGCGATCTACCAGCGCTTCGCCGGCCTCGACGGCTCGGCCTACATCATCGGCGGCTTCGGCATGACGGCGCTCACGGCCAACAACATCGTGCTGGTGCCGATCCGCTCCGGACTCGGCCTGCGGCTGGGCGCCAATATCGGCTATCTCAAATACACGCCGCGCGCGACCTGGAACCCGTTCTAGGGCTCCTTCTGATTCTGTGACGGATCAAGGTTAACGACAGGCCGGGGCTGGCTTTTTGCCGGCCCCGCATGCATTGTCGTTGGTAAATTTTTCCTTAGCTCTGGGAGTTCTGGCCCATGGTCGAACCGATCATGTACCTGGCGATCGGTTTCCTGCTGGCGATGTTGTGCGGCCTGGCCATCGTGCCGCTGGTGCATAACCGCGCGGTGCGCCTGACCACGCGCCGGCTCGAGGCCGCCACCCCGCTGTCGATGGCGGAGATCCAGGCCGACAAGGACCAGCTCCGCGCCGAATTCGCCATGTCGGCGCGACGGCTCGAGATGAGCGTCGAGCAGCTCAAGAACAAGACCACGAGCCAGCTCGCCGAGCTCGGCAAGAAGAGCGACGCCATCAACCGCATGAAGATCGAGCTGGGCGAGAAGAACGCCACGATCTTCGCACTCGAGGCGCGCGAGAAGGCGGTGAAGGAGCAGCTCCGCGCCACCGAGGAGGAATTCGCCGCCAAGACGGAAGGCTTGCGCGCCGCCGAGATCGCGCTGGCCGACAAGCAGCACGAGCTCGCCAAGATCAACTCCGAATTGTCCGACCGCTCGATGATGGCGGAGAGCCGCCAGGTCGAGCTGGTCGCGGTGCGCACGCAGATCGAGGAGCTGAAGAACCGCGTCGGCGATGCCGAGAAGGAATTCGCCGCCACCCAGGCGCGTCTCGCGCACGAGCGCACCGAATCCGAGACCGCCTCGCGCGAGCTCGGCGATGCCCGCGGCCGGGTCGAGAATCTGAGCCAGCGCGTCACCGACCTCGATCGCCAGCTGATCGTGCAGGTCAAGGAGGCCGAGATGCTCTCGGGCCGCGTCGCCGACCTCGAGGGCCGCCTTGCGACGCAGGGCAAGCTGCTCGCCGAGCGCGACTACGAGAACAACCAGCTCCGCCAGGCCAATGAGACCTCGGAGCGTACCGTCAAGGAGCTGCGCGTCGAGATCGCCGCGTTGAGCGGCGGCAAGTCGTCGGCCGCGTTCGAATCGCTCCGCGCGGAAAAGACCACGCTGGAGGAGCAGCTCCGCTCCGCGCGCGACGAGCGCGCAAAACTCCAGCGCGACATCAACGCGATCCAGCAGCAGGCGGAAAGCTCCTGGGCGACCGAGCGGATGGAGAACGCGCTGCTGCGCGAGCGCATCAACGACATCGCCGCGGAAGTCGCAAAACTCGCGATCCAGCTCGAGGGCCCGAACTCGCCGATCGAGGCGCTGCTGGCGGCCGAGGCCGGCCAGCCGCCGAAGCCGGCGCCCCGTCCGGCCAACGACGCCGCGACCAACGGCGCGGCCGCAGCCACCCTGCCCGAGGGCGGCGGAACGCTGGCCGAGCGCATCCGCGCGCTCCAGGCCCATGCCTCCCGCGCCCGCCAGCAGGGCGCGTAAGCGGGCCGAAAAGGCGGTTTCCTCGGCAAATTGCGTGGTCGAGCAAGGTTTTCCGGACCCAGGGCGCCTGGAAACTTGACACCTTAAGCCCGCACTTCTAAATCGCGGGCTCCAATGCGTCGGCCGGCCGAAAGTCCGGCCGCCTGCATGATGGTCCCGGGCGCATAGCTCAGCGGGAGAGCGTTCCCTTCACACGGGAGAGGTCCAAGGTTCGATCCCTTGTGCGCCCACCATCCATCCTCCTGAACCCCTGCCGGTTGCGGACGAACACCCAGGCCTGACGGCTGTCGGGACCGTCCAAATCAAAAATGTCGAAAACAACCCCATGCACAGTAGCCGACGTCAGTCGGATCAATAGGTTACGCATTTTCCGAATCGAGCCTTGCTCCGTCGGGCAAAACAGGGGCATGATGGCGTGATCGGAGCGCCTGCTTACGGCTCTAGTGAGCCATCAGGACAGGCAAGTCCGCGTGTTCCATGATGTGGCTGGTCGCCCCGCCGAATATCATTTGCCGCAGCCGCGTGCGGGTGAAAGCGCCCTTGACCAGGAGATCGCAGCCTTGAGCTCTGGCGGCATCGAGGACCGCCTCTCCGGTGTCGCGATTGCCCAGCTCAACCCTTATCGCCTCGGCCGCAATGTCGTTGTACCGCAGTTGCTGGACGATCCGATCGGCAGATGGTCCTGGTACCTCCTGGCCGCCAATGACGGTGAGAACCGATACCCTTTTCGCCAAGCGAAGCAACGGCATGGCAAATGCGTTTGCCCGCGCTTGCTCGGTACTACCGTTCCAGTGGATCATGATGTTTGTCGCGACGCTCCTCTGTGCAGTCAACGGCGCCAGCAGGACGGGCCTGCCGCTCTCAAACAGCGCGGATTCAATCGCACGACGGTGAGGTCCCGCAGCATCGACATCGGACCGTGCCATCACGACCAGATCGAAAGCGCGCCCATAATTTCCGACAAACTCTTCGCCCTCGGGAGCGTTCTCCAGCCAGCCGAAGCACGGCCGACTCGAAGGTGCAGTGGCCCGAGGAATGTCGTGCTTCAGCATGAATGCTTCGAAGAAGTTACGCATGTTGTTCAATTCGGCCTCGCTCTTCGCCTCATAGGAATCCAGGAGAATGCCGGTGGCCAATTCGGTGGCCACATAGGACGGGATTCCGAACCGAAGCGGAAAGCCTTCGATATAGGCGCCAGTACAACGCGCGAGGCCTGCGACGACGTCGAGCGTGGATGTCATCATCGGAATATTCTGCAGCGGGACCAAGAGCGTCTTCATTTTCAACCTCCCGGCGTTTTCGGTGAACATTGAGGTCAGATGCCCTGCGATAATTTCACCTTGCGAGCCGTTCCGGCTTGTCATCGACCACGAGAATGGCCCACGGTCACGCGGCCTGCTCAAGCCTCGTATCTATCTCCTGGCGCAGCGCCGCGAAGTCGATTGGTTTGGTCATCAGGTCGGTCGCGCCGTTCGCCAGCGCCTTGCGCCTGGTCTCGGCATCGCCATAGGCCGTGATCATGATGACCGGCACATCGGGACGGACCGAGCGCACGATGGGCAGCATCTCCAGCCCGCTCATTCCGGGCATGTTGATGTCGGACAGGATCAGAATCAGGGTGGCATCCTCCATCGCGACTGCGCGCTCCAAGGCCGCGGGCGCGGACGAGGCGAACTCCATGAGGAAGCGGCCGGCGCGCAAATCGCGCCGAAACTGCTGGCGGAACAGCGCCTCGACGTCCGGCTCGTCGTCGACGACCAAGATGTAGACGCTCAACTTCTTCCTCCGGTCCGCAATGGTGCCGCCAGCGTACGCGGCAGCGTAATGATGAACTCGGTATAATCGCCAGGCTCGGTATCGACCTCGATGCTGCCGCCGTGCTGCTTCACGATGATGTCGTGACAGATCGAAAGACCGAGGCCGGTGCCTTCGCCCGCCGGCTTGGTCGTGAAGAACGGATTGAATATCTTTTCTCTCACATCGGCCGGGATGCCGGCGCCATTGTCGCGAATCCGGATTTCGACTGCGCCGCCGAGACTTGTGGTTGTCGCGCGCAGTCTTGGCTCGAAGCCGTCGCCGACGGCATCCCTTTGTTTGCTCGCCGCGTAGAATCCATTTGAAATTAGATTGAGGAACACCCGCGTGATCTCCTGCGGATGCACTTCGAGCGCCCCTGCAGACGGATCAAGATTCCTTTCAAGCGTGACATTGAAGCCTGCTTTTTCAGCGCGCGCCCCGTGATAGGCAAGGTTGAGACTTTCCTCGACGATGGCATTGATATCGGCCGAACGGCGCTCGCCAGAACCTTCGCGCGAGTGCAGAAGCATATTCTTGACGATGGAATCGGCGCGCGTTCCGTGCTGCACGATCTTTTCCAGGTTGCCTTGCAGCATGTGGATCAGCGCGTCGATGTCCTGCCTTGCCGCCTCGCCGAGCGCAGCCGAGCCCAGCCCGTCGCGAAGCTCGTCGATCAGCTCGGAGGACAGCGCAGCGAAATTATTGACGAAGTTGAGCGGGTTCTTGATTTCATGTGCAATGCCGGCAGTCAGTTGCCCGAGCGAGGCAAGCTTCTCGGTCTGGACCAGACGATCCTGCGCATTTCGAAGCTCCTCGAGCGACTGCGACAATTCCATGGTGCGCTCGCGCAGTTCATTGAGCAGGCGTGCATTCTCGATTGCGATCACGCCCTGGTGCGCGAAATTGGATACGAGTTCGATCTGCTTGTCTGTGAAGGGCTTAACTTCCTGCCGAAAGATCGTGATGGTGCCGATCAGCTCATCGTCCCTGAGCATTGGCACGATGACGAGGCTCCTTGCGCCGGCAAGGTCGGCAAGCGCGCGAACGTTCGGGTTGCCTTCGACGTAGGGCGGCTGAGTCCTGATATCGTCGATATGAACCGTCTGATGAGTTTTCTCGACGGTGCCGAGCCCGCTCGACGGGTGCGGGCGGATTTTCTGGGATAGCCGGGTATCGATATAGGCCTGCGGCGCGTTATGCAGTGCGACCGTGCGGAAGCCGCCGTCCTCGTAGAGATTCATGGTGCCGAAGCCGGCACCGCAAATGCGGGTCGCATTCTCAAGCATCTTGTTGAAGACCGGGGTCAAGGCGCCCGATGCGCTGATGATCTCCAGCACCTCCGACGTTGCCGTCTGCCGCTCCAGCGATTCGTTCAGTTGCTCGAACAGACGCACGTTGCCGATGGCGATGACGGCCTGATCTGCAAAGGTCTGAAGCAGGTTGATCTGCTTCTCGCCGAACGGGCGCACCTCCGTACGGCGGAGCACGATCGCACCCATGCTCTCGCCTTCTCGTAAAAGCGGCACGCTCAGAACGGTCCGAACATTGGAGCGAAGCGCATACTCCCGTCCCGTCGGGAATTCCTCCCCTTCGGGCCCGAGCAGGTCGTGCACATGAACTGTGCGGCGATCGATAATGGCCCGGCCGGTGGGCGATTCCACACTGACCGATCGTCGGCTCCACACCACGGGGACTTGTCCATGGTGCGCCTGGATGACGAGATCGTCGCCATCTCTCAGGACCACCAGCGCATCGTAGGCCTCGCAAAGTCCGCATGCGCTTTCCACGATGGCCTTGAGCACGGGACCGACCTCGGTCGGCGAGGACGCGATGACGCGCAGGATATCGGCGCTGCCGGTCTGGTACATCAGCGCCTCGGACAGATCTCGCGTCCTGGTCTGCAATTGCTCCAGGAGCCGTACATTCTCGATGGCGATCACGGCCTGGTCGGCAAATGTGGTGACGAGCTCGATCTGCTTTTCCGTGAAGGGCTGCACACGCCTGCGAGCGATCACGATCGCGCCGATCGGCTCGTTCTCGCGCAGGAGCGGAACACCGAGCGCCGTGCGCTGACCGGCCATGGTCGTGGACTCGCGCAGGCCGTATTCGGGATCGGCAGCAACGTCGAGGATCTGCACCGGTCGGCGCTCCTGCACGGCACGGCCCGTGACCGTGCTCCGTCCGGGGGTGATCGGGTGAACCCGCAGAAACTCGATGTATTCCTCGGAAAACCCGACCGCTGCTCCGGCCTGATATTCATCGCCCTCGCGGCGCATGATGAACGCCATCTCCGCTTCGCACAGCCGCGCCGCCGAATCGACCAGCGTGTCGAGCACGGTTTGCAGGTCGAAGGTCGAGCGGCTGATCACCTTCAGCACATCGGCCGTCGCTGTTTGCTGCTGAAGCGATTCGGCTAGATCGCGCGTCTTCGCCTGGACCTCATCGAACAGCCGAACATTCTCGATCGCGATCACGGCCTGATCGGCGAAGGTTGAGAGCAGGTCGATCTGCTTGTCCGTGAACGAGTTCACGGTCTTGCGGCCCAGGAACAGCACGCCGATCGTTTCCCCGGACCGAAGCAAGGGCACGCCCAGGAGGGTGCGATAGCCGCCGGCCCTCTGCTGCTCGGGATAGGCGTATTCGGGATCGAGCAGGACATCCTGAATCTGGACGGCCTTGCCGCATAGCAGGACGCGCCCAACGACGCTGCCGCGCCCGGCATTGAGCCGAATGCCCGCCGAGACCTTGGCCCACTCGGGCGAGAAATTGTATCGCGTTGCATGACAATAGGCGCCGTCGGCGTCCTGCCGGACGATGGCCGCCATGTCGGCACCACACAAGCCCGCCGCCGATTCCGTCAGCGTGTCGAGAACCGGTTGCAGATCGAACGCGGAGCGGCTGATGACCTTCAATACATCGGCGGTCGCGGTCTGCTGCTGCAGCGATTCCCGCAAGTCGTCAGTACGCGCCTGCACCTCGTTGAACAGCCGCGTGTTCTCAATGGCGATGACGGCCTGGTCGGCGAAGGTCTGCAGAAGTTGCACATGATGCGGAGCGAAGGTACCGGGCTCGGCTCGCGTTACGCTGATCATGCCGATCACCACGCCGCCAGTCGCGAGCGGAACGAACAACATGCTGCGAAAGCCGCGCGCGCGAGCGACAAATTTGATTTCATTCGTCAGCGCTTCCGTGTCGGGAGTCGGTACCACCTTACCCGCCTGCACTTCTGCAAAGCTCTCAAACTGGGCAATCGGCCTTGGAAACATGTTCTTCAAGGTCTCGTCGGCGGCAGAATTCGTCGGCGTGAATGCCGCCAAATGGGCCGTGCCGTCGATGAAACGGAATACTGTCGTCGAAAAGCCGCCGAGCAAGGCATTGGCCTGCCTCGCAATGGCATCGAAGACCGGCGTCACCTCCGATGGCGAACTGGCGATGATCTTGAGAATGTCCGCAGTCGCGCTCTCGCGGTCTTGTGCGGCGCGCAATTCGGCCAGGAGCCGCGCGTTCTCCCGCTGCAAATCCGCCACCACGTCCTGAGGAAGCGCGGCCATCATGAAATATCCGGGTCGCCAGCCGGTTCGGGGCCGACGTCAAAATATGATCAACAATGCGCCTCGAATTATTCCACTCCCGGGTCCGTCCGACCAGACCTATCGTGAGTTGATTTTCCGCCGACTGCGCGTTTCAACGCGGGTCGAGAGCGCCTCAAGCCGCCCGCTGCGGCCGCCAGGCCGTGTAGAGACCGACGAGGGTCCCGATGGCGACCAGGGCCGCCGCCAGCAGCACCTGCAATTGCCCGTCATCGGTGGGGCCGACGGACGACACTATCCTGGTCACGATGACGAACAGAATGCCCACGGAGGCCGCTGCGCCCACGCACAGATGGGCGAGCTCTCGCGTCAGGTTGCCGCCGAGAAGTCCGAGTGCCGTAAAGTACATCGCGCAAGCGTTGGGGTGAACGAACAACGCAATGCGCGCGTAAGGACCGTAGGTGTCGAGCAGGGACTCGCACCGGCTCAGTGCCGCCTTCGAGGCGACCCGCTGCAAGAGCGGTCTGAAGAAACGAGCCTGACCGTAACTCAAGACGGCGCCCACGATGATGGCCAGCCATGCCATGATGAAAACGGGGACATCCGCGGATTTCGGACTGAGCGCCACCGACATCAGGATGAGAGCGGTCCCGGGAAAATAGCCGAAGTAAGGGAAGACCGACTCCAGCAGCACGCAGACGAACATGAAGACCGGAAACCAGGACGAGCCCGACGCACTCTGGACGACCGCGTTCAAATCGAAGAGGTCGGTCTTGTACAGGACGAGGTACATGCACATGGCGAGGCCCGCCAGCGCGTAGAACGGCAAGGCTCCCGACAGAAACCGTCTCATCCGACCATCGGGCTTCGTTTCGCGGACACAGCGGGAGCCATCTTACGCAATCGATACAATCTCGATCTCCTGCGCGCCCGCTCCCACGACGTCCCCCACCGCCTTCCCCATCACCGACCTCGCCACCGGCGAGACGAACGAGATCGAGCCGGCTTTCGGATCGGCTTCGTCCTCGCCGACGATGCGGTAGGTCTGCACGCGGCCGTCGGGGCGGCTGAAGGTCACCGTGCTGCCGAAGGCGACGATTTCGGTCGACGTCGGCTCGGGCATCACCTGCGCCGTACGCAGCCGTTCGGTCAGATAGCGGGTGTCGCGCAAGGGCACGGCCGACTGGCGGCGCTTCTCGTTGACGTCGTCGATGGCTTGCGCGGCCTCATAGGCCTCGCGCGCCTGTTGAAGCTGCGTCTGCAAGGCCTGCCGGCCGGCTTCCGTCACGAGGTTCGGATGGGGCGAGATCGGGCGATCCGGCAACAGCGTCTCCGACGCGGTCTCGGCGCTCTCTTCCTTGGTAAAGGCGACGCTCAATTCTGAAGATCCTGTCGAACTGTCTGGTCGCGGCACCGTGCGCCGCCACTAGCTGGATTATATCTCAAGTGCGACGAAACGACGGAGCTTGAGGACGAGGTCCGGCATGGCTTGGCGGAACCGCGTCGCGTTCTGGAACGAGGTCGAGAACGGCGCAAAGGTGATCATCGCGTTCCAGTGCCGGTAACCATAGACCGTGACGGAAGCGCCGTTCGCGGGAAAATCCTCCATCTTGCGGAGCTCGCCGAGCACGAGATCGGCGATCGTTTCTGCCGGCAGCAATTTCCTGCCGTCCGGCGTCGTGGCGATCTTCACGGGCGGTTCGGCCGGCTTGGCCGCAGCAGGTGCAGCATCGGAAGCGGGATCGGGCTTGGCCGGTGCGGCGTCGGGGACGGCCGCGACCGGCTCGAATCCATGCGTCGGGGCCGTCGGCGGAACCTCGGCGAGCGGCGGCGGAGCAACGATGTCTGCGCGCTTGTTGCCTCCGAGGATGCTGCTGATCATGGCCACGAGGCCAGCATCCTTCACGTCGTCGCTCATTACGTCCCCCGGCAACCGCTTTGGCCTTGCCTTACTTTAGCACCGCTCCGGCAGACCGCCACAATGGATGTATGGCCGGCGTGGGCGGCGCAACGCCTCGTGCCGCCGCCGCGGGCCCGTCACTGCTTCTCGAACGGAATATATTGCTGGTACTGCTTCGGGACGGAGCTGCGGTAGCGTGCGGGCACGGTGCCGCTGTCGATCGAATGATCGATCTCCTGCTGCCGGGTCATCTTCTTCTTCGCCGGCTTCTTCGATGCGCTCTTCTTGGAGTCGGAAGGCTGGCTGCTATCGGTGGCAGCGCCCGGCGCCGTCGTCGCAGCCGGCGCAGTGGTTGTCGCCGCAGGCGCCGCGGTCCCGCCAGCGGCAGGTGCGCTCTGCGCCAGCGCGAGCGATGATTGCGCAAGAAGCGCCAGCGCTGCTGTCGCAGCCAGCAAATATGACCTTTGCATCAGAACCTCCAAAAATTGACCTGACCCGAATGAGGAAAAGCGTAGGCTCTCGGGCGTGTCGCGAGCAAGTCGGCCGACGGCAAGTCCGTCAAGGCAAGTTCGTCAAGGCGAGTCCGTTCATGACACGTCCGCTCACGATAGGTCGGAACCAGGTGGCGAACTGTGGCCGAGATCACATTGCTCGCCGCGGCTTGCTTCATCATGGACGCATGTTGAACGCGTCGCCCACTGCGGACACCAAGACGAGCACGACAAACTGTCGGACAAGTCCCGGAACACGCAAGTTGAGCTGGTGTTCCTCATCCCCCGTTCTCGAAGGAGATTGAAATGCGCCGGACCATCCTCACCCTCGCATCGTTCGCAGCGCTGATCGCCGTAGCATCGCCGGCAGCCCAGGCGTATCCTACAGCCGATCGATATTGCCTGCAGGGCCGCATCTGGGGCTATCCCGGCAACTGCCAGTTCGCGACCTATCAGCAGTGCATGGCCTCCGCCTCCGGCACGGCGGCCTATTGCGGCATCAATCCGCGCTACGCATTCTCGCAGCAGCGCTATTACTGACGTGATTGTGGCGTGCGCGCCATTCGCGCGCGCCGCCACAATTTTCACGTGAAGACGATCGCCCGCGCCGACGGCCCAGCGGGTCAACGCGAGCGGCCTTTCGGCGAGGCCCACTCGTGCGCCAGCCTCAGCAGGCGTCGGGCTCCGGCGACTTACGTTGAGATAGATCAACGGAGCGCGAGCGCCTTGACCTGTCACGCTTCCATGGACGTAAGCTTAACCGAGAACAGCGACACCGAGGACCAGGAGCGCTGCGATGGCAAGCTTGATCTTCATCTGTGGCTCTTACAGGTCTTTGCCAACCTGGCTTTTGAGGGATGGGCAGTAAGCTGCAATACTCTCAATCACGCATTCGCTCGCGCTGGCGTAGAAAAACAAAGGACATGACGCCGTTCACAACAAGAAGACCGCAGACAACCACGGCGGCGTATTCAGCGGGAAGCCCAAGAAACATCATGACGAAGATGAGGGCGATCGCCCATGCAACGTTGATCATGCATCGTTTGAACAGCGCTCCATGGGTTGGGACACCCGCGAACCAGTCGCTCAAGAAATACCACAGACTCATACGGCCTCATTCTGGCGAGCTGCAACGGATGGACCGACTACCGTAACTCGAATGGGGCTAAGCGTGCATTAACCGGCGCGCACAACCCGCCTACTCAGATGCGCCACTTTGTCGCTGGCGGTGCGATGTCCATTCGACTCTGATTTGGCTCTGACCAACGGCTGGTTTGGGCCCATAAGCAGTCGATGCTGCGCAAGCGGGGCGACTTCCGCTTCGTCCTCGACATCTGGCGTTTATGAGCACCCGCCCTAATGCGCGGCGCCGAGACCGCTCTCCGCGAGCCGCGTCGCGAACCAGCGCGACAACGGGTCGTCGACGACGCCGCTCACATAGACCTCCGACAGCGTCACATGCTGCTTGTCCAGCACCAGCAGCACGCCGATCCAGTAGGGAAACCAGACATGCACATCGGTGAGCGCCCGCAGCTTGTGCTGGTCGTGCTCCAGCGGCGTGTGATTGCTCGCCTTGCGAATCTCGACCGTGAGCAGGTTGTTCGGAATCTCGCGCTGATGCACGGCGACGTCGGGGTAGATCGACTTGCCCAGATGATCATCCGTCGAGATGATGGTGCCGTGCGGCAGATGCAGCGTGCGCTCGCCGAGCCGGTCATAGTTGCAGTCGACGGCCCAACCTGAAAACTGGCGCTCCAGATAGACGGCGAAGCGGTGGGTCACCGCCCGCTCGCCGATGTCCTTCTCGAACAAAAATCCTTCGTGGGCGTAGAAGTCCCGGAGCGCCGCGATCACCTTGTTCAGCTCGGTCTGCATCGTGCCTCCGGGCCCTCGGCGCTCTGGATGCTTCGCCTTACATCTGGACTTCGATCAGCCGTGGGCCGGGCTCAGCGACGGCTTCGGCCAGCGCCTTGTTGAACTCGTCGGCATTGGTGACGGCGCGGCCCGGCACGCCCATGCCCTTGGCCAGCGCAACGAAATCGAGCGTCGGCCGGTCGAGGCGGAGCATGTCGTTGGCGCGCTGGCCGGGCTCGCCGGCGCCGACATTGTCGAACTCGCCGCGCAGGATCTGGTAGATGCGGTTGGCGAACACGATGGTGACGATGTTGAGATTCTCGCGCGCCTGGGTCCACAGCGACTGGATCGTGTACATCGCGCTGCCGTCACCGACCATGGTGATGACCTTGCGGTCCGGGCAGGCGATCGCCGCGCCAATCGACAGCGGCGTCGAGAAGCCGATCGAGCCGCCCATGTTCTGCAGCCAGTCGTGCGGAGCCGCCGCCGCGGTCGGCGGGAAGAAGCCGCGGCCGGTGGTCAGGGACTCGTCGACCATGATCGCGTTCTCGGGGATCGCACAGGCAATCGCCTGCGCGATCGAGGCGAAATTCAGCGCGCCGGTCGGCTTGACCAGTTCCTGAAGCGCCTGCGGCTTGACGTCCCTGGCGCTCGCCTTCACGGCACCCGCCAGCGCCTCGAGCGCGGCGACCGAATTCTCGCCCCAGGAGGTCATGCGATGCACCTCGCAGCCCTCCGGCTTGAGCATGCTCGGCTTGTTCGGATAGGCGAAGAACGCCACGGGGTCGTCGGACTCGACCAGCACGATGTGACGGAATTTTGCCAGCATCGGCAGCGCGTTCTCGATGACGTAGTGGATGCGGTCGATCGAGAAGCGGCCGCGGCCGCGCGCCATCTTCGGGCGGAAAGTCGGCCCCATCACGGTGCAGCCGGTCTTGTTGGCGATGCGCTCGGCGAACGCCAGGCCCTGCTCGCTGAGGGCGCTGCCGGTCATCAACAGCAGCGTGCCTTCGCCGTCGCCATGCAGGATCTTGGCGGCCCGCTCGACCGCCTGCGGCGAATAGCTGGCGCGCTGCTGCTCGGCCGGCACCTCGGCAATGCCGTCGGCCTCGTTCCAGGCGGTGTCGGCGGGCAGGATCAGGGTCGCGATCTGCCCCGGCGCGCTCTTGGCGGCGGCAATGGCTGCGGCACCATCGGCGGCGACCGATTTGGAATTCGGCGAGGTGCGGACCCAGGACGACATCGGCCGGGCCAGGCCCTCGATATCGGAGGTCAGCGGCGCGTTGTAGTCGATGTGGTAGACCGCGTGCTGGCCGACGATGTTGACGATGCCGGAATTGGCCTTCTTGGCGTTGTGCAGATTGGCAAGGCCGTTGGCGAGGCCGGGACCGAGATGCAGCAGGGTCGAGGCAGGCAGGCCCTTCATGCGGTAATAGCCGTCGGCCGCTCCGGTCACCACGCCCTCGAACAGGCCGAGCACGCAGCGCATGCCGGGAACGCGATCGAGCGCCGCGACAAAATGCATCTCGGAGGTACCGGGGTTGGTGAAGCAGACGTCGACCCCACCCTTGACCATCGTCCGCACCAGGCTTTCCGCACCGTTCATTCTTTTTGCTCCCGCAACCGGCGATTTCGAGTGATCCATTCGATCAATCATTGTTCGCAGGCCGCGTCAAAGCAATAGCGGCCGTTGCGGCCCTGCCCCGCGCGGCGACGCGCCGGCTTGGCTAACGCTTTCCGACGAATTGGTGCAGTTGCCGATTTGGTAACGCCATTCATTAAGCATGGGGTTCCTCACGGGGCCGTGGCTTGCGAAACCCTCGCAAATATGGCCTCTGACGTGTGTTGAATCGATTCTTTTCCGGGGGAGACAATGATCCGGTTTTTTGCCGCGCCGATTGCCGCCATCGCACTTTTGACCGCCACGGCCGGCGGCGCGCTCGCCGAGGAGTTCGACTCGCGCGACATCATGGGCGGCGGCCCGAATTTCTTCCGCGGCGGCTCCAGCCCGATCCCCCGCACCACCGTCATGTATAACGGCAATTACGCCCCCGGCACGATCGTGGTGAACACGTCCGAGCGGCGGCTCTACCTAGTCCTGCAGAACGGCCAGGCGCTGCGCTACGGTATCGGCGTCGGCCGCGACGGCTTCCGCTGGGGCGGGGTGCACAGGATCACCGCTAAGAAGGAATGGCCGGCCTGGACGCCGCCGTCGCAGATGCTGGCCCGCCGGCCCGACCTGCCGCGCCACATGAAGGGCGGCATCGAGAATCCGCTCGGGGCCCGCGCCATGTATCTGGGATCGACGCTCTACCGTATCCACGGCTCCAACGAGCCGGAGACGATCGGCCAGGCGGTCTCCTCGGGCTGCTTCCGCATGACCAATGACGACGTCACCGACCTCTACAGCCGCGTCTCGGTCGGCACCACCGTGGTGGTGCTGAACAACTGACCGAACAGCCACAGCAGGAACCCGCAGGGCGCGTGAATTTGCGGTCTTGTGCGCGCGGCGCGAATACGGCAGCGTCGCACAACGATGAGCGCATTGGACCTGCCCTCGGCTGCCCTTCGCATCGCCCTGCTGGCGCTCGCAACGCTCACATGCGTGCCTGACACCGCTACCATGGCCGCCGCGGGCGAACTGCCCGCGATCGCCTCGCGCCAGCGCGCCGAGAGGAAGAGCTTTTCCGACGGCGAGATCGTCGAGGGTTTTCTCAAGACCGCGTTCGGCGCCGAATATCACCTCGCCGGCCGTGTCGACCGCATCCGCAAGTTCGACGGGCCGGTGCGCGTGTTCGCCGAGAGCGATCGCGCCGACCGCAAGGCGCAGCTGGCAAAGGTCGTCGCCGACATCGGCAAGCGCGTGCAGCATCTCGACATCGCCATGATCGACAGCAGCGAAGCGGCGAATGTGCGGGTCAAGCTGGTGCGCGACCGCGATCTGTTTCGCACCCTTACCAGCTTCTACGGCGCGGAGAAGGCGCGCGAGATCCGCACCTCGCTCGATCCGCAATGCTTGTCCGGCTTCCGCAAGAACGATAATTTCGAGATCGAGCATTCCGACGTCATCCTCACCGTCGACAACGGCGACTTCACCTTCCTCGACTGCGCCTATGAGGAGCTGCTGCAATCGCTCGGGCCGATCAACGACACCACGAGCGTGCCGTGGACGATGTTCAACGACAACGTCTCGATGGGCTATTTCGACGTCTACGACCAGTACATCCTCAATTTGCTCTACGACCCCCGCATCAAGCCCGGCATGACGGTGCCCGAGGTCAAGGCCGTGCTGCCGCAAGTGCTTGCGGACGTGCGCAACTGGGTGAGGCGGGTGAATGATCTGAGGGAGTGAGGCGCCACTGACGCGCTCAGGCTGCGCAAAATGCCACATGCGATGACCTTCCCCTGGAGGGGAGGATCAGCAAGGCGTCTCGCAGCACATTCGCCTTCGAGCGCGCCCTCACGCCTTCCTTGCTTTCGTCATCAGATACTGCTGGCGCATCACGTTGTTGCCGGCGTCGAAATACTCCGAGATCAACGCCTCGAACTCGGCACGGAAGCTGCTGAGCTTGTCCGGCTCGTCCTTGTACTGGGCGACGAGCTTGATCAAAGGCCCGATCGTCGCTTCCATGGTGCGGCGGAAATGCTGCGGGCTGAGTGTGGACGGCGTCATCATGTCCATCTCGAACGAGATTTCCTTCGCCTTCCCCGCGAGACGCTCGGCGACGATTTTCGGATCGCCCCATAACGCGGGTGATGCGACGCCCTCGGGCGGCGGCAGATGGCGGCCGACCAGCGCGAACATGCGGCCGACGTAGAGATGCGGCGGCCAGGTGGAGAAGGCGATGGTGCCGCCGGGCTTCAACACGCGCAGCATCTCGCCGATGGCGACGTCCGGACGCGGCGCGAACATGTGGCCGAACTGGCTGAGCACAACGTCGAACTCGTTGTCGCCATAGGGCAGGCTTTCGGCGTCACCGTCGACGAAGTCGACATCGAGATTCGCCAGCCCTGCGTGCTCGCGGGCGCGCTCGATCAGAACCGGCGAGAGGTCGAGACCCCTGACCTTCGCACCACGGCGCGCGGCTGTGATCGCGACAACGCCGGTACCGCATCCGACGTCGAGCAGCTTTTGGCCGGCGGCAACGCCGGCAAAACCGACCAGCTTGGCCGCGGTCGGAGTCGTGAAAACCTCCATCGGCGTGAACAGCGACCAGGCTTCCTTCTGGATGGCCTTGAAACCTGCAAACGGGTCCTGCGCGGTCATGGAACTCTCCCTTTGCTCGAGGTCGATCTTCATGAGGCTGGCGACGGACGGTAAAGGTTCAACGCAGACTCACGATGGCGAGGGCATAGCTTCGCAGTCTCGCAGCGCGTTTCGCCTCGTCCTAGGCCTGTCCTACCACCCGTTGATCCGCGGCCACACGGCGCTGACATCACCCGCGCCGTCGAGTACGTGATAGCGATCATATTGCGCGCCGGTCGCGCAGGCGTGGTTGGTGAGGATGCGGACGCGGGAGCCGATGGGCAGGTTGGGCAGCGGGGCATTGGAGCCTTTGCGCAGGCCGATGATGCCGTGCTCCTGGTTGGCATCGGTCACGATGAGGTCCGGATAGGGCTTTCCAGCGAGATCGCAGACGACGCCATAGCCTTGATCGAGCGCCTGTTTCGCCGTACTGCGGTCGCGCGACAGTGCCATCCAGCCGGCATCCGTGACGATCCAGCCCCTTGCCTTCTGGTGGCCGATGACGGTGGCAAGCACAGAGAGCGCGAGATCGTCCATCGTCACCGAGCTGACGCCGGCCTGATAGAGGTCACCGAACATGAAGACACCCGCGCGCACTTCGGTGACGCCGGTCAGGTCGCGCACATAGCGCGCGGTCGGTGTCGCGCCGACGCTGACGACGGGACAGGGCAGACCCGCGCGGCGCAACGCGTTCGCCGCAGTCACGGCGGCGATGCGTTCCGCTTCCGCCGCATCCGCGATGGCTGCGGGATCGTTCAGTGCGTAGCTGTCGCCGGCGTGCAGCAGCACGCCGCGCAAGGTCGCGCCGCCTGCGACGAGACGCTTGCCGATGGCGACCAGCGTTGCCACGTCGGTCGGCGCGACGCCGGAACGATGGCCGTCCGCGTCGACCTCGATCAGCGCGGGGATGGCATCCGCGGTGCGCGCGGCATGCGCGGCGACAGCGCCGGCCTGCTCCAAACTGTCGAGGATCACGGCAAGATCGGCGCCGGTGGCGCGAATGGCGGAGACGCGCGCGAGCTTCGCAGGCGCGATACCGACAGCGTAGATCATATCGCGCACGCCGCCGGCCGCGAAATATTCGGCCTCGCGCAATGTCGAGACCGTGCCCGGCCCGGCTGGCGAGCTCATGGCGATGCGCGCGACGTCGAGCGATTTCGCGGTCTTCAGATGCGGGCGGAAGGCGACGCCGAGAGGCGCGAGATGCGCCTTCATCCGCGCGACATTGGCGCGGAGCCGCTGCTCGTCGAGCAGCAGACAGGGCGTTTCCAGATCCAGCAAACCTGCGTTAACGGGCATCGGCATATACCGTGGCACGCGACACTCCGAGATGAGCCGCGATGATGTCCGAGGAGCGACGTACCTGCATGCAGCCGGCGTCGCGCAATTCGCGCAGCAGCGCGCGGCGGTCCTCGGTGTTGAGCGCGCGAGGCGTGGTGGCGCGGCGCGCGGCGAACTGGTCGATATGGGCGCGGATGGCGTCCGCGCCGACGGGGCTCAGCGACTCACGCGGGCCGTTCTGCGCATCGACGCTGACAAACTGGCCGATGGCGCTCTGCAAGCCCTGGAACAGCGTCAGGTCGACGTTGAGGCAGAGCGCAGCGATGTAGGAACCGTCCGCCCCCTTGATACCGATCGAGGTGCTCTTGGCCTGCCTTCCGTCGGCAAAGCTGTTGGCGTAGTTCGAGATCACCTGCGCATAGTCGGGGTCGGCAATGCGCGCGAGGCCAAGCTCGGTTGCGGGCTGGCCGACCTTGCGGCCTGACAGATTGTTGTGAATGGCGACGATCGCCTGTTTGGGGTCGGTGAGATCGTGCAGCACGACTTCGCAGAACGGCGCGAAGGTCTCTCCCAACCCCTGCGCAATCTGCTGCAGCTGATCGAACAGCAGCTTGCGCTCTGCGGCGACCTTGTTCGGGACGGCTGATTTGCTGCGGCTCATCACCTGGCCCTACTGCACGAGATCGGCGACGGTGGTCGCGGCTTTGAGGCCCGTGCCGGTGAGCACTGCAACCGTGGTCTCACCCGCCTTGATCGATCCGGCAGCGGAGAGTTTTTCCAATGCGGCGGCTGCGCTGGCGCTGGTCGGCTCGGCGAACAGGCCCCGCCGCGCCAGACGCCGCAGGGCGGCGACGATCTCATCCTCGGTGAGCGCGACGGTGCCCCCGCCGCTCTCGCGCAACGCAGCGATGATCTCGCGCAGGCGCAGGGGATTCTTGATCGCGGTGCCTTCGGCGATGGTCTTGCTGACCTCGCGCGCGACGGGCGTATCGACGCCGGCCTTGAAGCTCGCATCGATCGGCGAGCAGTTTTGCGGCTGTGCCGCGAACAGACGCGGCAGCTTCGAAATCTGTCCGGCCTTCAGAAGCTCGCGGAAGCCGAAGGCGCAACCAAGAAGACTGCTGCCGGCACCGACGGGGACGATGACGTTGTCGGGCGCGCGAAAGCCGAGGTCTTCCCAGATTTCATAGGCGAGCGATTTGGTGCCTTCAAGGAAGAAGGGCTGCCAATTGTGGCTGGCATAGAATGTCTCGCTCGACTGGCGGATGGCCTCCGCTTCCGATTCCTCGCGCGGACCTTCGACCAGCTGCACCGTCGCGCCGTAAGCGCGCACCTGCGCGATCTTGGCCGGTGACGTCGAGGCCGGCGCCAGGATCTTCACGCGCATGCCGCCGGCGGCACCCAGCCCGGCCATCGACGAGCCGCCATTGCCAGAGGAGTCCTCCAGGATCGCGTCGACGCCGATCTGCCGCAGGAAGGACAGCATCACCGCCGAGCCGCGGTCCTTGAAGCTGCCGGTCGGGTTGAACCATTCGAGCTTGAACAACGGGCGCAGCTCGCCCCAGTCCTGCTGGACCAGCGGCGTGCAGCCTTCGCCGAGCGTGATCGGGTTCGCGATCTCGACCGGCAGCGCCGCCCTGTAGCGCCAGAGCGAGCGCGTCCGGCTGTCGATATCCTCGCGCGATATCCCCGCGCCCGGCGTCACCAGCAGCGGCGTGCGCTCGTCCGAGCACCAGCGCGGCTGATCAAGAGAATAGAGCTTTCCGTTGCGGGGATCGATGTAGCTGGCGGCGGGCATGGCGGGCTCCGGGGCAGAGGCGATCTATACTATTTGTCTGATTATATACGTTTTGTCTAGCCTCGGCAACCGACGCGGCAATCCCTTGAAAGGAGAAAAAATAGAACTATTTCAAATTCTTAGACCTGTCCGAAAGTCGAACGGCAGAATTCGGCCGGGGAGCGACGAGGTGGCCTTCGGGCGAGCCGGGCCTGCCCGTCGATGACGAGAATTTGGCCGCGAGCGGCCCTGCCCGCGCAGCACGATTAACTTGTCTGTCGCGACTGACCGCTACAATATGTTGGATTGAGCTTGCGCCGCCGGTGCTCCGCACCCGCAACGCAAGCGAGCCAGGCCCGTCCGAGCGGCGGGCCGTTGGCTTTTTGGGAGCCTGGACATGAGCCGCGCGAACCGTACCGACCACATCCGCCTGACCTCCCATCCGGAGCCGGGCAGGAAGGCCGCCTTTCCGATCCATTGGGGCGCCACTGACGCGCGCACTCGCGGGCCGATCATCGGCACAGTGTCGCGCGCCGGGGATCGCAACGTGATCGGCAGCCATGGCGGCTCCTACGCGATGTACCGGGCGCTCGCCGTGTCCGCCGGCGCGCTCGATCCGATCCGGCGGCCCGACCTCACCAACACATTTCCTGCCGCGACCATCGGCCCGTTCGAGCAGTGGCGCGATCCCGCAAAGATCGTCGCGCTCGATCCCTGGGGGCATCTCGTCGCCGAAAACTTCCGCCAGGAGATCGCCGAAGGCGCCGACATCCGCCCGAGCATCGCGGTGACGCGGGCGCGGCTGGACCTGCCGGAGATCCGCGAGGCGCTGGCGGCAAAACGCCTGCGCGCCGACGGAGAGGTCGTGCACGCCAATGGCAGCGTCTCGGTGGTGAAGATCGCGATCGATCCGGTCTGGTACCTGCCCGGCCTTGCCGAACGTTTCGGCACCGGCGAGACCGAGCTGCGGCGCACGCTGTTCGAGCAGACCGCTGGCATGTTCCCGGAGCTCGTGACGCGCCCGGACATGAAGGTGTTCCTGCCGCCGATCGGCGGCACCACGGTCTATCTGTTCGGCGATGTGACAAAACTGCCCGACCATCGCACAAAAATCACCTGCCGCGTGCATGACGAGTGCAACGGCTCCGACGTGTTCGGCTCCGACATCTGCACCTGCCGGCCCTACCTCATCCACGGCATCGAGGAATCCGCGCGCGGTGCGCAGGAGGGCGGGCTCGGGCTCGTGGTCTATAATCGGAAAGAGGGCCGCGCGCTCGGCGAGGTCACCAAATTCCTCGTCTACAATGCGCGCAAGCGTCAGGAGGACGGTGACGCCGCCGCGGCCTATTTCGAGCGCACCGAATGCGTCGCCGGCGTCCAGGATGCGCGCTTCCAGCAGCTCATGCCGGATACCATCCACTGGCTCGGCTTGAAGCGCATCGACCGATTCCTGTCGATGAGCGACATGAAATACGACGCGCTGACCTCGCAAGGCATCGACATCGTCGAGCGCGTGCCGATCCCGCCGGAGCTGATCCCCGCCGACGCCTATGTCGAGATCGCCGCGAAGAAGGCCGCCGGCTATTACTCGGCCGACATCGCGCCGGAGAAGGACGTCAACGGCGTGGTCGGCCGCTCGCTGGAAAAATACTGATCGCGATGACGGAGAGTTTGGAACTGCAGGCGCGCACGATGCTCACCGCAAAAGCGGTGCGGGCGCGCGCCGGGCAGATGCTCGAGCTTGGCCTTGCCGGCGGGCTCACACATTTCACTGTTGATCTCGGCCGCATGGACGGCGTTGCCGATGCCGTGCTCGCGGTCACGCGAAAAGCCTATCCGACGCTGGATGTCCCCTTCCACGCTCGGTGGCGGCACTTTGTGCTTGGCGGCGTCGACCGCTGGGCGCGGCCTGCCGACGCCGCGTCATGGCCGGATCGCGCCGCGCGGGCGCGGGCCGAGTTCGACCTTGCGATCGTTTCCGTGCTGCTCGATGCCGGCGCCGGCGCTGCGTGGCGATACCGCGATGCCGTGACCGGCGAAGCCATCGGCCGCTCCGAAGGGCTTGCGATTGCGAGCCTCGACATGTTCGCGAGCGGCCTCTTCTCCGGCGATGCACACGCACCGTTCAGGGCCGATGCGGACGTGCTGGCAAAGCTGGCCCTCGCTTCCCTCACCTCCGCCTTTCAGGCGAGCGATGCCAATCCGCTGCTCGGACTCGAGGGACGCACCGACCTGCTGCGGCGCCTCGGCAAGCAGGTCTCGGAGCGTGCGGACGTGTTCGGCCTGCACGACACGCCGCGGCCGGGCGGGCTGTTCGATCACATCGCGGCGCAAGCCGTCGGCGGTGCCGTCGCCGCGCCCGCCATCCTGTCGGCGGTGCTGAACCAGCTCGGACCGATCTGGCCGTCGCGGCTCGAGCTCGCGGGCGTCCCGCTCGGCGATTGCTGGCGGCATCCGGCGATCAAGGCGGACGACGGCACGGCGGGCCTCGTTCCCCTGCACAAGCTGTCGCAATGGCTGAGCTATTCGCTGATCGAGCCGCTGCAGCGCGCCGGATTTGCCGTCACCGACATCGACGGGCTGACCGGCCTTGCCGAGTACCGCAATGGCGGCCTGTTCGTCGATCACGAGGTGCTGCGCTTGCGCGATGCCGCGGATGCCGAGCGCGCGCATGCAGTGGATTCCCTCCTCGTCGTGGAGTGGCGCGCGCTGACGGTGGCGCTGCTCGACAGGCTCGCCGAGCTGGTTCGCGCCAAGCTCGACCGCACGCGCGAGGCATTACCGCTCGCCAGCATTCTGGAAGGCGGCACCTGGGCCGCCGGCCGCGCCATTGCGTTTGCGCGCCGTCCCGATGGTTCGCCGCCGCTCAAGGTGATCAGCGACGGCACAGTTTTCTGACCGTCGTTGCCGCTCACACATTCGCTTGATGAATTTCAGGAGCAACCGATCATGGAAGGCGTCACGATCGTCGATCATCCGCTGGTGCAGCACAAGCTGACGCTGGTGCGGGACAAATCCATCTCGACCAAGTCGTTTCGCGAGCTGATCAAGGAGATCGGCATGCTCCTGTGCTACGAGGTGACGCGCGACCTGCCGCTCGCGGACACCGTCATCGAGACGCCGCTGGCGACGATGCACTCGGCCAAGATCGCCGGCAAGAAGCTGGTGTTCGTGCCGATGCTGCGCGCCGGCACCACCTTCGTCGACGGCATGATGGACCTGGTGCCGACCGCGCGCGTCGCGCATATCGGGCTCTACCGCGAGCCGGAGAGCTTTGCCGCGGTCGAATATTTCTTCAAATCGCCGTCCGACCTCGGCGAGCGCCTCGCCATCGTGGTGACGCCTGTGGTCGCGACCGCCAACACGGCCGTCGCCGCCATCGACCGCCTGAAGGAGCGCGGCGCCAGGGACATTCGCCTCGCCTGCCTGATCGCAGCGCCCGAAGGCCTCGAGCGGCTGCGCGGGCTGCATCCTGATGTGCCGATCTGGACCGCTGCGGTCGACGAGGGCCTCGACGAGAACGGTTTTATTCTCCCGGGCCTCGGCGATGCCGGCGATCGCGCTTACGGGACCCGATAGCTAAACCTTCCCGCTGCCGCAGATCAGCTTCAGCGCGTGCCACTCCTTGTCGGTCAGCAGCGGAGGGCCGCTGACAGGACGATCTTCCTTCGTCATGCGGGCGAGGCGGTCCTCGGTCAGCGGATGGCTGGCGAGGATATTCGTCAGACCGGAGCCGCCTTCCTTGCCGGTGATGCGGAACATCAGCTCGGCCGCAGGCTTCGGCGAGCGGCCGAGCTTGTGCATGATCTCGATCGCGAACGTATCCGCAGCGGTCTCGGCCTCGCGCGAATAGGAAGCCTCGACCACGCTACGCGAGGCGAAGATCACCGCGGATGAGCCGGTGACGTCGCCGAACAACAGGCCAATCAGGAACGACGTGCCGCCGTTGTAGATCAGCCCGCGCATGTTGTCGTGATGCTTGAGATGACCGAGCTCGTGAGCGAGGATGCCCGCGATCTCGTCAGGGCTTTCCGCCTTGTCGAGCAAGCCCTTCAGCACGAACACCTTGCCGCCGGGCAGCGCGAACGCGTTCGGCACCGCGGTCGGCAGCACGCCCGCGGTCATGGAATCGTCTTCGAGGCCGGCGGCATCGCGCAGGCGGTTGACGAGCTTGGTGAAGGCGGCCTTGCCCGCGGGATCCTCGCAGACGCTGCGGCCAAAAATGGTCTTCATCTGCACTTCGGCGGCATCGCCAATGCGCCGTTCGACCGGCTTCGGCACCAGCGGCGCGAGACGGTCGGCGGCGAGCGGCACGCCGAACAGCACGACGCAGACGATGGAGACGGCAGCCGCCACCGACCAGCCGACGATCTTGGCGATACCGCGGCGCGAGGTCTGGTGCTCGTCGAGACGGGGGCAGCGGGCGATCACATCCGCCGCGAGCGCGGCATCGCGGATCTCGAGCCGTGCCAGCGGCGGCGCAGCGGTGCAGGCGAGACGCAGCAGACCGGCCGGACTGTCGGCGCGGCGGATATCGGCATAGGCCCAGCGCGCGGGCGTTCCGCCCTCCTCGACGATCTCGAGCGTCTCGCCGAGCGTCAGCGTCACGTGCCGCCTGCGACTGGATACGCCGTCGAAGAAGATGGTCGGCTTGGCCGGTTGCGCCGGGGCCTCGGTAGACAACTCACTCACAGCTCAGAATCCCGCGACATCGAGCCCGTCGGCAAAGCCTTCGCCGAGCGCGCTGGCCAGTTCGCCACTGCCGCGCACGTCCGCAGCGGCCGCGATGTTGTGCACCTCGACGGTCTCCAGCACCTTGGCCCAGAGATCACGCTGAAGATAGACGCGCATCACGATGTTGATGGCAAGGGCGACCGCGAAGTAACCGATGACCATGATCACCAGCATCGGGATGCTCTTGGCGGGATCGCCGGGCCCGAACAGCTGCTCGGCCGAAAGGCCGCTCAGCTGGACGACGAGCGCGGTGGCGCCTCCGAGATAGGCGCCGAAGATCATCGAGAGCAGCACCCACCAGCCGATCACCTTCCAGTACAGGCCGTAGAACGCGTTGTGCGGCAATTCCGAGGACAGGCTGACGCCGCCGATGCGGATGCCGTCCAGCCACCAGCGCCACTCGCGCGCCTTGAACTCGGCATAGAAGAACGGCGCGAGCGGAAAGATGATCAGCGCGATCGGGCTGAGCAGCCACAGCCACCAGCCGCGCTTGAAGAAGGTCCAGCCGTTGCCTTCGAAATCGCCGCGCAAATCGCCGTAATGGGTGTGCCGCATCTTGTAACGTTCGAGTGACGCCTCGCGCCAGGGCAGCGCCAGGCCGAGGGTCAAGAACACCAGGAGGCCCCACGCCATGGCGCGGACCGCATAGGCCCAGCCGGAGCCGTCCATCCAGAACCGCACGCCGCGCCAGACCGTGCGCGTCAGGCGATAGCGCCGCGCGCGAAAGATCGCGAACTGGCCGAAGGCGTAGAAGCTGATGAACAGCGGCGTCGAGGCAAACCCCTGCCAGCGCTCGAACTCGATGCCGATGAGGAAGTAGGCGAGATAAATCGGCACCAGGATCGCGAGCGCGAACAGGAAGCCGACCAGGAGCTCCTTGCCGCGGCCGGTATATTCGGCGGCGTCGCCGTCGATCGCGGTATGCGTCCACAGATGACGCCGGATGTCGGTGACCAGCCAGAACCGGTAGAAGCCGAAGGTGACGAGCTCCAGCATGGCACCCTTGGTGACCATTTTGCGGAACTCGGAGCGGTCGCCGCTGAAGTCCACGCGCGTCGGCGGCAGCGGCGGCGGGACCGGTTCGGAGCCAATGGGGGCCCATTGCATGTCGTTCACGGCGGCAACCTCGGGGTGCGGACCTGTCGGGGGCAAACTTATAGATCAGAGATTGGTCGATCCCCAAGATGGGCGGGTTCGATTTACCCCGATTCCAGGTCGATTTCTTGCATGATTTCATGACGAACGGCGTGCGGCAGGTCACGCTGGCGGATGTCCCGTAGCCCGGATGGAGCGCAAGCGTAATCCGGGTTTCGAGCCACCATTGGCACTGTCCCGGATTTCGCTTCGCTCCATCCGGGCTACGCTCCCGCCCTCTCGCAAGGGTTGGATGTGGCAAAACTCTCCCTTGCTCCGGCGCAGACAACCGGCTGTAATTGCAAATCAAATACCGCAGCGCAGAATTCAAAAAAGACGCGCGGAGGAATGCCAGGGAGAACGGTCATGCATGGGACCATGGAGAGCGCGTCCAAGCTCGACGCACTTCGCGAGCGCGCGTCGACATTGCCGCTGGAGCAGTTCGATCCGGGCGATCCGGAGCTGTTCAGGACCGATACGTTCTGGCCGTATTTCGATCGCCTGCGCCGGGAAGATCCCGTGCACTACTGCAAGGACTCGATGTTCGGGCCGTACTGGTCGGTGACGCGCTACAACGACATCATGGAGATCGAGACCAACCATTCGGTGTTCTCCTCCGCTTCCGCGCTCGGCGGCATCACCATCCGCGACATCGATCCGGATCTACGCCGCGAGAGTTTCATCTCGATGGATCCGCCGCGCCACGCCGCCCAGCGCAAGACCGTGGCGCCGATGTTCACGCCGACGCATCTGGACAATCTCGCGCTCAACATCCGCAAGCGCTCGGCCGAGTGCCTGGACAATCTTCCCCGCGGCGAGATGTTCGACTGGGTCGACCGCGTCTCGATCGAGCTCACCACGCAGATGCTCGCGGTGCTGTTCGACTTCCCCTGGGAGGACCGCCGCAAGCTGACGCGCTGGTCGGATATCGCCACCACCATTCCCGGTCCCGACGGCCTCGTCGCCACCGAGGACGAGCGGCAGGCCGAGCTGACGGAATGCGCGGGCTATTTTGCCCGCCTCTGGAAGGAGCGCATCGAACAGCCGCCGAAGAGCGACCTCCTGTCGATGATGGCGCATGGCGCCGCGACGCGTGACATGGACGCCAAGAACTTCCTCGGCAATCTCGTCCTCTTGATCGTCGGCGGCAACGACACCACGCGCAACACCATGTCGGGCTCGCTTCTCGCGCTGAGCCAGCATCCGGAGCAGTATCGCAAGCTGCGCGAAAACCCTGCCTTGCTCGACAGCTTCGTCCCCGAAGTGATCCGCTGGCAGACGCCGCTGGCGCATATGCGCCGCACCGCGCTCTCCGACTTCGAGTTCCGCGGCAAGCAGATCAAGAAAGGTGACAAGGTCGTGATGTGGTACGTCTCCGGCAACCGGGACGAAGAGGCGATCGAGAAACCTTACGATTTCATCATCGACCGCGCGCGGCCGCGCACGCATCTCTCCTTCGGCTTCGGCATCCACCGCTGCGTGGGCCTCAGGCTTGCTGAACTCCAGCTCAAGATTATTTGGGAGGAGATCCTCAAGCGTTTCGACCATATTGACGTGGTCGGCGAACCCAAGCGGGTCTATTCGAGTTTCGTGAAGGGGCTTGAGGCGTTGCCGGTGAAGATTGCGGCGTAAACGAAGAACTCCCCCTCTCCCCGCATCCGCCTTCGCTGAAGCTACGGCGTGACAGGGCGGAGAGAGGCGAAGGAAGCACCAACTGGAGCCACGACCATGAACATCCAAGCACCGGTTAAAGTGGACAGGGCCGAACGCATGCGCAGGGCGCGCGAGGAAGCCTATGCGACGCCGCTGTCGCAATTCCATCCGGGCGCCCCACGGTTGTTCCAGGACGACACGCTGTGGCCATGGTTCGAGCGGCTGCGCAAGGAAGAGCCGGTACATTACTGCACCAACGCGCCAATCGAGCCGTACTGGTCGGTGGTGAAATACAACGACATCATGCATGTCGACACCAACCACGGCATCTTCTCGTCGGACTCCACGCTCGGCGGCATCTCGATCCGCGACGTGCCGGAAGGCTACGACTATCCGAGCTTCATCGCGATGGACCAGCCCCGGCATTCGGCACAACGCAAGACGGTGTCGCCGATGTTCACGCCGACACACCTTGACGAGCTGGCAAAGCTGATCCGCCAGCGTTCGCAGACCGTGCTGGACAATCTGCCGCGCAACGAGACCTTCAATTTCGTCGAACGCGTCTCGATCGAATTGACCACGCAGATGCTGGCGACCCTGTTCGACTTCCCCTGGGAGGAACGGCGCAAGCTGACGCGCTGGTCCGACGTCTCCACCGCACTCCCCAAGAGCGGCATCGTCGCCTCGGCCGAGGAACGCCGCCGCGAGATGGACGAATGCTACGCCTACATGTCCAAGCTCTGGAACGAGCGCGTCAACTCCGCGCCGCGCAACGACCTCTTGTCGCTGATGGCCCATAACGACGCCACACGGCACATGGACCCCGACAACCTCATGGGCAACATCATCCTGCTCATCGTCGGCGGCAACGACACCACGCGCAACACCATGACCGGCTCGGTGCTGGCGCTGAACGAGAACCCGGAGCAGTACGACAAGCTCCGCGCCAACCCTGAAATGATCGATTCCATGGTGCCCGAGGTGATCCGCTGGCAGACGCCGCTCGCGCATATGCGGCGCACCGCGCTTGCCGATACCGAAATCGGCGGCAAGCACATCAAGAAGGGCGACCGCGTCGTGATGTGGTACGTCTCGGGCAACCGCGACGACGAGATGTTCGAGAACCCCAACGAGTTCATCATCGACCGCCCGCGCCCGCGCACCCACCTCTCCTTCGGCTTCGGCATCCATCGCTGCGTCGGCATGCGCCTCGCCGAGCTGCAGTTGCGGATCGTCTGGGAGGAGATGCTGAAGCGGTTCGACCGCATCGAGGTGGTCGGCGAGCCCAAGCGGATCTATTCGAGCTTTATCAAGGGGTATGAGTCACTGCCGGTGAGGATTCCGGCCTGAGACGAGGACGCGCGGCGCGCCCAACTTTGTCCCCTCACCCTGAGGAGCCTGCGCAGCAGGCGTCTCGAAGGGCGAGGCCACCGGCCGGGCCTTCATCCTTCGAGACGCGCGCAAGAGCGCGCTCCTCAGGATGAGGAACTGGCACCTCCAGCTATAAAATTCCGGCATGACAGATCGCGCCAGATGCGAAGGCAAGATGGCGCGCGACTGTTCTACGACACAGCATCTAACTCAACTTGATGTCCCACACGCCTTCCTTGCGGCAGGCGGCGACCTCCTCGCGCAGGAGTGCGGTGATGGCGAGCGAGGCCGTCGAGGCCGGGCGGTCGATTGGAGAAGCGAAAATGAGCTCGCGCGTCATCGGCTTGGACACGGCGGTGGTTTCCAGCCGCCCCTCCGCGACCTCGCCGTGGACCGACGAGGGCGGCAGCAGCGCGAAGCCGAGGCCCTCCTCGACGAGGCTGGTCAGCACGCGGAAGGAATCCGCTTCCAGCTGGACGTCGAGCTTGATCTTGCGCTGGGCGGCGGCGTGCTCGATCAGCGCGCGGAGGCCGTGGGAATGACTGGGCAGCACCAGGCGTTGCCGCAGCAGCCAGCCGATGTCGACGTTCTTCTTGCGCGCGAGCCCGCAGCCGCGCGGGCCGACGGCGACGATGTTGTCGCGGCCGAGGCTCTGCACATTGAGGTGCAGATCGGCCGAGCGGCCGTAGAGGATGGCGAGATCCATCTCGCCGCGATGCAGCCATTCGACCAGATGGCCGCTGTAGCTCTCGACAATGCGCAGCGAGATGCCGGGAAACTTTTCGACGCAGCGCCGCGCAAAGCGCGCCGACAGCACGCAGCTCACGGTCGGAACCAGGCCGAGCACGACCTGGCCGGACGGCGGCCCCTTGGCGGACTGGATGTCGTCGCGGATCTGATCGATCTGCCGCACGATGCCGGAGGTGCGCGCGAGCAAAAGACGCCCGGCCTCGGTCAGCACCATGCCGCGGCCGTTGCGGGTGAACAGCTCGGTGCGCAGCTCGTGTTCCAGCAGCTTGATCTGCCTGGACAGCGCCGGCTGCGCCACGCGCAGCGTGTCGGAAGCCTTGGAGAGGCTGCCGAGCTCCGCCACGCAACTGAAGGTCCTGAGCTGCCGGAAATCCATGCTTGCCAATCCTGGAAGGCTACTTCATACGCTATAACAAATGAGCATAGGGGGCGGGCGTTGTTTTCACAACGCCTGAGGATCGGCCGGCGTTATCTTAACTGCCGCTAGATACGGGAAACGCCATGAGTGAAGAACACCACACCGAAGATCACGCCGACATCCGCGAAGCCGTCGCCAAGCTCTGTGCGCAGTTTCCCGGCGAATACTGGCGCAAGCTCGATCGCGAGATGGCCTATCCCAAGGCCTTCGTCGATGCGCTGACCGAGGCCGGTTATCTCTCGGTGCTGATCCCCGAGGAATATGGCGGCGCGGGGCTGAAACTGTCCGCCGCGGCGGCGATCCTGGAAGAGATCCAGCGCGCGGGCTGCAACGGCGGCGGCTGCCACGCCCAGATGTACACGATGGGCACGGTGCTGCGGCACGGCAATGCCGAGCAGAAGGCAAAATACCTGCCGAAGATCGCGAGCGGCGAATTGCGCCTGCAGGCGTTCGGCGTCACCGAGCCGACCAGCGGCACCGATACCTCCTCGCTGAAGACCTTTGCGCGCAAGGAAGGCAACGACAGCTATATCGTCAACGGCCAGAAGATCTGGACCAGCCGCGCCGAGCATTCCGATCTGATGGTGCTGCTGGCGCGCACTACGCCGAAGGAGCAGGCCAAGAAGCGCACGGATGGTCTCTCCGTCTTCATCGTCGACATGCGCGAGGCCAAGAACAATGGCCTGGAGATCCGCCCCATCCGCACCATGATGAACCACGCCACCACCGAAGTGTTCTTCACCGACATGAAGGTGCCGGCGGAGAATCTGATCGGCGAGGAAGGCAAGGGCTTTCGCTACATCCTCTCCGGCATGAATGCCGAGCGTATCCTGATCGCGGCCGAATGCATTGGCGACGCCAAATGGTTCATTGCCAAGGCGACGAACTACGCCAAGGAGCGCAGCGTTTTCGGTCGTCCCATCGGCCAGAATCAGGGCATCCAGTTCCCGATCGCGAAGGCCTACGCGTCGATGCGCGCGGCCGAATTGATGGTGAAGGAAGCGACGCGCAAATACGAGGCCGGGCTCGACTGCGGCGCCGAGGCCAACATGGCCAAGATGCTCGCGGCGGACGCGTCCTGGGAGGCGGCGAATGCCTGCATCCAGACCCATGGCGGCTTTGGCTTTGCCGAGGAATACGACGTCGAGCGCAAGTTCCGCGAGACTCGGCTCTATCAGGTGGCGCCGATCTCGACCAACCTCGTGCTGTCTTTCGTCGCCGAGCATGTGCTCGGCATGCCGCGCTCGTACTGAGGTTGCGCTATGGGAGCACTTGACGGGATCAGGGTGATTGCGGTCGAGCAGGCGGTGGCGGCGCCGTTCTGCTCCTCGCGCCTTGCGGATGCCGGCGCGGAGGTGATCAAGATCGAGCGGCCCGAAGGCGATTTCGCCCGCGGCTATGACGCGGCAGCCAAGGGCCAGAGCAGCTATTTTGTGTGGCTCAACCGCGGCAAGCAATCGGCGATCGTCGATCTCGCGACGAAGGAAGGTTGCGCCGAACTCGAAAAACTGATCGCGAGCGCGGACGTGCTCATTCAGAATCTCAAGCCGGGCTCAATGGACAAGCTCGGTTTTTCGCGCGAGCGGCTCTTGAAGGACTATCCGAAGCTGATCTCGTGCACGATCACGGGCTATGGCGACGAAGGCCCTTACGCCCATCGCAAGGCCTATGACTTGCTCATCCAGGCCGAGAGCGGCCTTGCCTCGATCACCGGCAATCCCGATGGCGCCTCGCGCGTCGGCATGTCGATCGTGGATGTTGCGACAGGCGCGACCGCGCACGCGGCAATCCTGGAAGCGCTGATCGGGCGCGGGCGCACCGGCAAAGGCGCCGACATCCGCATCTCAATGTTCGACGTGATGGCGGACTGGTGCACCGTGCCGCTGCTCAATGCAGAGGCCGGCAATCCGCCGAAGCGCATGGGCCTGCGCCATCCCTCGATCGCGCCCTACGGCGTGTTCACCTCGCAGGACGGCAAGGACATATTGATCTCGATCCAGAGCGAGCGGGAGTGGAAGACGCTGTGCGCGAAGGTGCTGGATCAGCCGGATCTGCCTAGCGATCCCCGCGTCGCCAACATGGTCGAGCGGGTACGCAACCGCGACTTCACCGACAAGACGGTGGCGGACATCTTCGGCAGGATGACGCGCGACGAGCTGCTCAAGCGGCTATCCGATGCCGACATCGCCTTTGCCGAGGTCAACACCATGGCCGACCTCACCAGCCATCCGCATCTGCGCCGCATCGAGGTCGACACGCCGAACGGCCGCGTCAGCTATCCCGCGCCGGCGCCGATCATCGTCGGCGAGGCGCGCAGCTATGGCGCCGTGCCCGCGATCGGCGAAAATCCCAAGAAGTAACAGAGCGAGGCGTCATGACCGAGAAGCTCGACATCGATCACTTGCGGCAATGGATCGGCCGCAGCGCGGAGGCCACCGACATCGTCACCGCGCAGCTCGTCATGGGCCTGCGCGCGACGCTGTTCCAGGACGTGGGCGAACCCAAAAACGGCGACGCCGCGCCGTTCACGGTGCACTGGTGCCTGGCGCAGCCGGTGTTCCCGATGTCGATGCTGGGACCCGACGGCCACCCGACCCGCGGCGGCTTCCTGCCGCCGGTGCCGCTGCCGCGCCGGATGTGGGCCGGCGGCGAGATCGAGTTCTTGCAACCGCTGCAGGTCGGCGATGAATCGACGCGGACCTCGCGCATTGCCGACGTGCAGGTGAAGACGGGATCGACCGGCACGCTGTGCTTCGTCTCGGTCGAGCACAGCATCTCCAGTCCACGCGGCGTCGCCATCCGCGAGCGGCAGGACATCGTCTATCGCGAGATGACGAGCAGCGCGCCCACTGGCGCCAAGGCGCCGCCTCCACCGCCGAAGGCCCAGCACCGCGAGACCCATGTCTCCGATCCCGTGCTGCTGTTTCGCTATTCCGCGCTGACCTTCAACAGCCACCGCATCCATTACGACCGCGACTACGTGACCAAGGTCGAGGGTTATCCGGGCCTGATCTTCCACGGGCCGTTGCAGGCCGCGCTCATCATCGAGATGGCGGCGAAGCTGCACGGCGGCAAGGCGCCGAAGAAGTTCACCTATCGCGGGCTGCAGCCGCTGTTCGAGGGCACCGAGTTCTCCGTCAACGCCAATGACAGCGGCGAGAGCATGGAGCTGTGGACCGCGAACGCGGAAGGGCAGCCGACGATGAAGGGCACGGCGGTGTGGTGAGCCACCGCTGCTAGACCCTCACCCTGAGGAGCGCGCTCTTCGCGCGCGTCTCGAAGGGCGAGGCCACCAGCCGGGCCTTCATCCTTCGAGACGCGCGAAGACGCGCTCCTCAGGATGAGGAATTGAGAAGGGGACGGAAACCATGGCGAAGAACGGCAAGACCGGCAGCAAGTCCGTCACCGTGAAGCAGGCAACGCTCGACCTGCTGCGCGCCTTCGGCATCGACAGGGTGTTCGGCAACCCTGGTTCGACCGAGCTACCGTTCCTGAGCGACTGGCCCGACGACATCGACTACGTGCTGGCGCTGCAAGAGGCCTCGGCGGTCGGCATGGCCGACGGCTATGCGCAAGCGACGCGGAATGCCGGCTTCGTCAATCTGCATTCGGCGGCCGGCGTCGGGAATGCGCTCGGCAACATCTACACTGCACACCGCAACCAGACGCCGCTGGTGATCACCGCGGGCCAGCAGGCGCGCTCGATCCTGCCCTTGCAGGCATTCCTCTATGCCGAGCGCGCGTCGGAATTTCCGCGGCCTTACGTCAAATACAGCGTCGAGCCGGCGCGGCCCGAGGACGTGCCGGCCGCGATCGCGCGCGCCTATTACACCGCGATGCAGCCGCCGTGCGGGCCGACCTTCGTGTCGATCCCGATCGACGACTGGGCTCATGCAACCGTGCCGGTCGAGGCGCGCAAGGTCAGCCGCGAGATCGGGCCTGAGCTTGACCCGATGAAGGCGCTGGTTGCCGCGCTCGGTTCCGCCAAGCACCCTGCCCTCGTCGTCGGCCCCGGCGTCGACCGCGCCGGCGCGGTCGACCTGATGGTGCGCGTGGCCGAGAAGGCCAAGGCCAGCATCTGGGTCAGCCCGTTCTCGGCGCGCTGCTCGTTCCCCGAGCGGCATCCGCAATTCGCGGGCTTTTTGCATGCCTCGCCCGCGCAGCTGTCCGACGCACTGCGCGAGCATGACCTCGTCGTCGTCATCGGCGCGCCGGTGTTCACCTTCCACGTCGAGGGCCATGCCGCGATCTTTGACGGCGGCGCGACGATCTTCCAGATCACGGATGATCCGGATGCCGCGGCGGTGACGCCCGTCGGCACCAGCATCATCGCGACGATGAAGCCGGCACTGAGCCTGCTGCTTGACCTCCTCCCTGAGAGCAAACGCGCCACGCCCAAAGGTCGCACGCTGCCGCCGGCGCCGCAGGCCGCCGATCCGCTGCCGGTCGAATTCCTGCTGCATTCGCTGTCGCAGTCGATGCCTGACGGCGCATCGCTGGTCGAGGAAGTGCCCTCGCATCGACCGGCGATGCAGAAATTCCTGCCCATGCGCGGCCAGGACAGCTTCTACACCATGGCGAGCGGCGGCCTCGGCTACTCCCTGCCCGCCGCCGTCGGCATGGCGCTGGGCAAGCCAAAGAGCCGCACGGTCTGCCTGATCGGCGACGGCTCGGCGATGTATTCGATCCAGGCGCTATGGACGGCGGCGCAGCGCAAGCTGCCGCTGACCGTGGTCGTCATCAACAATTCCGGCTACGGCGCCATGCGCTCGTTCAGCCAGGTGATGCAGGTGCGGAACGTGCCGGGGCTGGAGCTGCCGGGCATCGATTTCGTGAAGATCGCCGAAGGCATGGGATGTCACGCGGTGCGCGTGAGCAAGGCCGCGGAGCTGGGCGAAGCGCTGAAGCGCGGGATGGCGTTCGAGGGCACGAGCCTGGTGGAGGTCGTCGTGGATTCCGCGGTGCCGGTGCTGTACGGACAGAAGCATTGAGTTGTCGTCCCGGCGAAGGCCGGGACCCATACCGCGTGATCTATCGGTCCTAGCGCAGGTGCTAGTACCGATAGGTCAATAGCGACCGGTCTTCGCCAAACTTCTCCCTGGGGTTATGGGTCCCCTGAGTTCACAAACGAAGTGCAACACTTCCTGGAGGAGGTGTTGCCATGGGGCGGAGTTACGAG
>NZ_JAFCJS010000018.1 GCF_018130825.1 Bradyrhizobium liaoningense
CACTCGAAATGGACGGCGAGCCAGACCGTTGGCTGTTGCGGCTCCGTCCACTCGACGCGATGGCGTTTCCTTGCAGGGATGAAGACGTAATCCCCCACGCCCAGCGATCGCGCGGCAAGCTCATCTTCGAACTGCAATGTGGCGCGCCCTTTCAGCACGATCACCCACTCGTTCCACGCCTGATCATACCAGAAGCCCGGCGGACTGGTTTGCCCCTGCGATATGATGCGCTCGATCTTCAAGCCAGGCCGCGCGAGGATTTCGCTGAACGTCTCTTCCCCGATGCTGGCGGCCGAAACATCCGCCACATCCGCGAATAGATTGCCTGGCTGGATTGTCATCGATATTCCCACGCCTTTCCAGAGCCGAATGACCTACAGCCCCACGTAGCGCCCCATTCAAGTCCGTTCAACGGGGCATAGCGGACTGGATTTGCTCACGTTGAGTTCTTCGCATTTTGACCCGGAGCGGACATTACGTCGACCGTTAGCTATTCTTGAAGACCTGCAAAACATTCGATTGCCAGTGACAAATCGAGGTCCACAAGCCGCGCAAGCGTCTCGCTAGATAATTCGTCCGCGAGGAAACCTTCCATGAATTGAATGACGATGCTTGCCTTCCCGCCGCCCGACTTGACGTCAGCAAAGAACGCCTTGTGAGGTCTCAGCTTGTCGATCAGCCTCGACACTTCAGACGCAAACCACTGATCTTCGATGACGTGCTCCATGCTACGTCGCCATCGCGTGTCAGCATTAGTCCCAGGAAGGGGCGTGCCCCTTGGTGTTCTCCGGGGAGCGCCGACGCGATGAGCGACGTCCGCCTCCATTCCTAGGGCTATACTAATTTCTTCCGGGACCAGCGTCGGATGAACAATGAATAGTCCGAGAAAGAACCGGTAGGTTGGGACGCTGGAGGATTGTTCGGCCACGGCAAGCTCCACATACTGCGCGCCTTGCTTAATTGAGGGCGGCTGGAAATGTCAATTTCCGGTTGTGGCCCATAGCTTCGGTTGACGCGGTGCAGCTACATGTCGGCTAACGGCGGGCAGAGCGGAAGCTTGCTGCTGAGCGCCAAACCAGCGCCTTTGACCCTAAGCGGTCATCAGAGGGGGACAACCAACGATACCGGCATGGACGCTTCGTTCCAACTGTCTTAGGTTCAAGCCGCAGGTAATCTACAGGCGAGCATGCAAGAACGCTTCTCCGGCGATTCTAAAGAGCGCGCGAATAATCGCTCCATTACGCAACCGTTAATATGGTGGTTCGTTCTAGCCCTTATGGCGCTAGTTGCGTCACAAGTCATGCGGCTGCATCAACATCAAGCGCTAAATTGGCTTCTCTGGGACTATGCGGGACGGATCACTGCTCTCACCATTTTGGCGGCAGCGCCTTCTGCTCGGATCGCTGCATTTCGAACAGGTGAACGTCAAATTTCACTTTTTGAGATTGTCCTTTGGATCGTCGGAATTTGCTTGCTAGATCGCTTTGTCCAGTTGCCGCGATCTCTCCTCAATGCGGCATTCCCTACAACCGTTCTCGGCGCATATCCGCACCCGACCGGATGGCTAAAAGCGTTCGATCTTTTTTTTGGCTTAACCTTGGTAGCTATCAGCGAAGAAGTCATATTTCGCCGATACATCCGGCTAGCATTCCGGCCTTATCTGGGTGACGGCATCTTTGCCGTTCTCACTACGTCAGTTTTGTTCGGCGCAATTCATTGGTGGGCCGGCCTTGGTAATGTCCTTTCTGCGGCTACTGTTGGCCTTTTCCTCATGTTAATGCTGCGGCGGTCGGGTGTGCTATGGCCGGTGGCACTCGCGCATTACGTGCTAGATTTGATCAATTTCGCCTAACGCGCCTTGCAGGTTCGGAAGTCTTACGACTGCCCCTGGCCCAACTCAGTGCATTGGCAAGGCGCGCTCATGCGTCGCTATCCGAGGCAGAGCGGACCTCATGCGCGCCTCGGATTTGACGTCGGTTCCTGAGATGAGGTTGAGCATTCGTGGCTCGCGAGTTCATTGGCCTGCAGCCCGAACCCGCGTCGCCCCGTTAAGAACGGACTCCGCAACTATGCGAATTCCAACACATCAGCCACCGGACGACGCGGCTTCTGCGGCCAGTTTCCCGAACGCATCGCCCCCACGGATAACAGCATGACCGGCACTTCGTCCGCGGCCAGTACGAACTCGCGGACCACTGCTTCGGCATCGAAACCGATCATCGGAGTCGAACCCAGGCCCAGCGAGCCGGCCGCATAGATCATCGCCGCCGCGCCGAAGGTGCCGGAGCGGATTGCTTCATCGCGCTGGCGCTGCGGATACGCCATATACAGATCGCGCGCGGGAATTTCCCAATCCGGCACCATCTTTGCCGGCATGATGCCCGCTTCCACCAGCGGTGCCAGGCGCGCAGGTATTACGCTGGAATCGGCCAACTGGCCACAAACGATGAAGGTAACGGCTGCTTCAGTGATCGCGGGCTGATGCCAGGCAATCGGATGCAACCGAGCCTTGGCTTCAGGCGTGCGTACGGCGATGAAGCGCCAGTTCTGCAAGTGGAAGGATGTCGGCGCCGTGGTGCCGATTCGCACCAGCTCGCGAATTTGGTCGTCGCTCAAGGTCGCAGCAGGGTCGTAGTACTTGGCGGCGCTACGGCTCAGAATGGATTCGATGACGGCGTTGGTCATCGTGATTGCGTCAGTCGAGGTGATTCCGTCGGTCATGGGGATTCCTGTGGGAAGGGATAGGTTGAAGTAGAGGCATGTTTTCGCCGAATGCGGCGCGCGCGAGATGGCTGCGCCGGACAGCGCCGGCCGGTCGCGTGCGTCAATGGGCTTGCGTCGCTCAGGCACGAACGCGGATGATCGTCTTCCCCTTGCGCCGCTTGGTCGGGTTTAAGGCGGTGACGGCATCGTCGAGGGTCGAGACGTTATCGATGTTTATCCGCAGTCGTCCGTCCCGCACCCGCTGCACGATCTCACTCAGTTGGGCACGATCGGGCTCGACGACGAAGTCGACCGCGAGGCCGCCGTCGGGCCGCGCCTCGACCGGCCCGACGATGGACACCAAAGTTCCTCCGGCTCGAACCAGACGCGCGGACCGCTTCCCGACGTCGCCGCCGATGACATCGAAAATCAGATCGACTCCGCCGACGCCCTCCACGGCGTCGTTGTCGAGGTCGACGAACTCTTTCGCGCCGAAGTCGAGCACCGTCTGACGGTCGGCGGCGCGTCCGGTGCCGATGACGTGGGCACCGAACTCTCGCGCGAGCTGCGTCGCCATCGAACCGACTGCGCCGGCCGCACCGTGCACGAGTACGCGCTGCCCGGCCTGAAGACGACCGTGCTGGAACAGTCCCTGCCACGCGGTGAGGCCCGAGATCGGCAGACTCGCGCCCACCGTGAAATCGACATCGCCTGGAAGCGGCGCAAGGTTGCGGGCCTCGATGGCTACATACTCCGCCAGGGTGCCGTCACGATACCAGTCGGCAAGTCCGATCACTCGCTGTCCCACCGAAAGCCCTGTCGTGCCGTACCCGAGAGCGGTGATCACTCCCGCCAGCTCATGGCCGGGGATCGACGGTGTCCGGTCACGGTCGAGGCGATCGGTCCAGGTCGAGGGCCACGACAGCTCGGTCGGGACGAATCCCGACGCATGAACCTGAACGATGACGTCGTTTATCGCTGCCTGCGGCTCTGGCCGCTCCACCAGCTTCATCCCGGCGGTTCCTGCCGCCTGGTCAGTCACAACGATTGCCTTCATGATAATTTTCTCCTCGGTCGACCCGGTTCCCACTCAAGCAGAGGGATCGAGATCGCGCTGGTCGCTGGTGTCGCCGAATAGATGCGTTGTGCCCGGTCATAAAACAGTACCAAGATTGATGATTTCGGCTGTACCATCGCGCGATGGCCGTGCTCCCCATCCGACTCGATCGTGCGAGAACGACTCCGCTGGCTGCACAGATTTACTCGGCGATCCGCGAGGGCATCGAGAACGGACGGCTCGCCTCTGGCGCACGGTTACCCTCTTGGCAGGATCTGGCCGCTCAACTCGGCGTCTCCCGCGGCACCGTCCGTGTGGCCTACGAGCGTCTCATCGCGGAGCAATTCGCGATCGGTCTCGGGCCGGCAGGAACGCGCGTGGCCGAGCGGCCGTCCCGATCTCCGGTGCCCGACTGGCCGCCTGACGCGGAGCCTCTCCCGGAACTCTTCTACGAATTCGGAAGCGCGCCGCTGGTATTTCAGATGGGCGTGCCCGCTCAAGATGCCTTCCCGTTCAAGCTGTGGTCGCGCATCCTCACTCGTGAGACCCGGCGGGCCGCGGCGGCGCCGGTGACGTATCCAGATCCGCGTGGTGTCCGGAGCTGCGAAAGGAGGTCGCGGCTTACTTGGGGCTGGCCCGCGGCATCAGCTGCAATCCCTCTCAGGTGCTCATAACGGGTGGATTCTCCGGTGCCCTCGGTCTCGCGATCCGAGGGCTTCAACTTGGAAGCATGGGAGCTTGGATCGAGGATCCGGGCTTTCCACTCACTCGCACCGCACTCGGCCTGGCTGGCATGGCTGTGACGGCTGTCCCGGTCGATGCGGAGGGACTAAATGTTGCCGCTGGTGTCCAGACCGCCGCCGGAGCGAAATTGGCCGTTGTGACACCGGGTCAACAGGCGCCGCTCGGGATGACGATGTCGCTGTCACGGCGTCTTGCACTGCTCGACTGGGCTCGGCAAAGCGACGCCTGGATCATCGAGGACGATTACCTTAGCGAACTGCAGCTGGAAGGACGGGCGGCTCCAGCCCTCGCATCTCTCGACCATGGAGGACGGGTGCTTCACATAGGCAGTTTCAGTAAAACGATTAGCCCTTCGCTGCGCCTGGGTTTCATGGTCGTACCGTCGGGACTGAGTCGTCGGTTCGCTGAGCTGGCTGCTTCCCTGGCGCCGGCGCCGGCTGCGGGCATGCAGCGCGCTGTGGCGGAATTCCTAAGGGACGGTCACTATCTTCGCCATCTGCGCCGCATGAAGCGGCTTTATGCCGCCCGACGAGAGAGCTTGCTTCGTTGCCTGCGAGAAATGGCACCAGACTCGATAAAAGTGCGGGCGACCGCCGGTCTTGCGGTGGTTATCTCCCTTCCCAAATCTGCGTCAGACGTAGATATCGCTTCACGTGCGCGAGAGTTTGGCCTCGCGCCGCGCCCGATGTCGGTGTGGTGCATGCAAACTCCCCGGCAGCAGGGACTATTGCTCTGTGTGACCAATCTCAACGAAAGGCGATTGCCGGCGGACTGTCGCCGGCTGTTGGAATTGGCGCGATAGCAAAAGGCGGACTTCACGTGCGCCTTGAATGGCCGCCGGTTTGAGTCCCGCACCCTGGAATCACAATTTCAGACTGTGGCACTACGGCGCGAACGACACGCTCGGGTTAGTTGACCTTCACCGGCACGGCTTTGTCGGGAACTCCCGATGGACGCGGCAATTGTCAGCCTGCCAGTTCGACGGCGGTACACAGCGATGGCTCCGCCAAACAGCGCGCTTGCGAGGCAAAATCCTCGAACGCTGTGACCGCATCGCGCATGTTGTGACAGCCGCGACTGTCGAGCGACGCATGAACGCTGAGGTCGAACAGCTCCATCCAGAACAGCGGGCTCTCGGGCAAGCCCGCTCCCAGCGCTTCGAACATGCTGATCTCGCAGTCCCCGACACGTTCGAGCGCAACCACCCGCGAGCCATGGGCGATATTGGGAAGTCCGAGCAACTTTCCGTACCCTCGCAATATCTTCACGTTGATGGGCGGCGCGACGCCGTCACTGCTGGACATCAAGGCCATCGTAGCTTTCGGGGAAAGGGCTGCCCCGAGAACGCAAGACCAGTCTCGGGGCAGAGAAGCGATTTAAGTCACACGCCCCCCGGTTTCTTGTTATCGTGAGCCAATAAGTTGATTTTTCATGCCGCCATCACGATCGGCGAGCCCGAAGAACGAGGCCCGCAGCGACAACGACGAAAGGGTTCGGTGTGCCGGGTGCCCATTCGCCCCATTTTGAAACAATGCCCAGTGCGACCGGCGGAATCGCCCGCCTGGTATGGGCACGCCTGCAGGACGCCGGCATCGAGGCGGACAGTCTGTTGTCCAGGGCCGGATTGACTCTCGAGCAGATCGAGGATCGCAAGGCGCGCCTGAGCGTCGAGAGCCAGATCAGGTTTCTGGAACTTGGGGCCGAGGCGTTGCAGGACGACAATCTCGGCTTCCACCTGGCACGGGACTTCGACCTTCGTGAAATTGGCCTGCTCTATTACGTGGCCGCATCCTCCGGCACGATCGCGGAAGCCTTCGCAAAGGCCGAGCGCTATTGCCGTCTCGCCAACGAGGGGATTTCGCTGCGATTCGCCGCGAAGGAGATGACGATCACGCTCAAATATGTCGGTGTGGAACGGCGCTCGGATCGGCACCAGATCGAGTTCTGGCTGACCTCGATCATTCGCATGAACCGCGCCCTGACCAATCGCCGTCTGATCCCGAGCCGACTGAAGATGGTGCATCGCCGGCGAACGACGCCCACCGAGGTCAAATCGTTCCTGGGGTGCGAGATCGAGTTCGGGTCCGATGTCGATGAGATCGCTTTCCCGGGATCCGTGGGGCCGATGCCGATCGAAAGTGCCGACCACTATCTGAACGACCTGCTGGTGACGTATTGCGAGCAGGCGCTCGCACACCGGAAATCCGGCGGCGTCTCGCTCAGATCGAGCGTCGAGAATGCAATCGCCCCATTGCTCCCGCATCGTGAGGCACGGGTCGAAGAGATCGCCCGCCGCTTAGGCATGAGCCATCGCACGCTGGTGCGGCGCCTCGCTCTGGAGGGATTGACCTTCAGCGGCATCCTCGACGAGATGAAGATCGACCTCGCCAAGAGCTATCTGAAGGACGATCAACTGCCTATTTCGCAAACCGCCTGGCTGCTCGGCTACGGAGAAGTCAGCGCATTCACCCACGCCTTCAAGCGCTGGACCGGAATGACGCCGAGGCAATGGCGCGCCCTGGACACCCCCGAACGGGACCACGACGCAGGCGATGGGCCAGCTCATGAGCAGGTTTCCTCCGAGAGGCCCATCGCAAATCGCCGCGACCAACCCTAAATTGCCTCCATGAAGAAAATCGGATTTCTGTCCTTCGGACACTGGACGCCCTCGCCGCAATCGCAGACCGGCTCTGCTAGCGACACGCTGCTGCAATCGATCGAGCTTGCGGTCGCCGCAGAGCAGCTCGGCGCGGACGGCGCCTATTTCCGCGTGCATCATTTCGCGCGGCAGCTGGCCTCGCCCTTCCCGCTGCTTGCCGCCGTCGGTGCGAGGACCAGCACGATCGAGATCGGCACGGCCGTGATCGACATGCGCTACGAGAACCCGCTCTACATGGTGGAGGACGCCGGCAGCGCCGACCTCATCGCCGGCGGCAGGCTGCAGCTCGGCATCAGCCGCGGCTCGCCCGAGCAGGTGATCGACGGCTGGCGCTATTTCGGCTACCGGCCGGCCGAGGGCCAGAGCGATGCCGACATGGGCCGGCGCCACGCCGAGGTCTTTCTCGACCTCTTGCGCGGCGAAGGTTTTGCCGAGCCCAATCCGCAGCCGATGTTTCCGAACCCGCCAGGCCTCTTGCGCATCGAGCCGCATTCGCAAGGCCTGCGCGAGCGCATCTGGTGGGGCGCCGGCTCGAACGCCACCGCGGTGTGGGCGGCGAAGCTCGGCATGAACCTGCAGAGCTCGACATTGAAGAGCGACGAGACCGGCGAAGCCTTCCACGTGCAGCAGGCGGCCCAAATTCGCGCCTATCGTGCGGCGTGGAAAGAAGCCGGACACGCTCGCGAGCCGCGCGTGTCCGTGAGCCGCAGCATTTTTGCTCTGATGGACGATCGCGACCGCGCCTATTTCGGTCGCGGGGGCGAGGGTGAAGACCAGATCGGCTTCATCGACCCGCGCACGCGCGCGATCTTCGGACGGAGTTATGCGGCGGAGCCGGACGTGTTGATCGAGCAGCTGCGGCAGGACGAGGCGATTGCGGAGGCGGATACGTTGCTGCTCACGATTCCGAACCAGCTTGGTGTCGCCTATTGCGCGCACGCGATCGAGGCGATCCTCACGCATGTGGCGCCGGCGCTGGGGTGGCGGTGAGGCGGGCCATGCTGCTCGACCCTTGGTCGTGATTGACTTCAACCACCACCCAGTTCAATGATGTCCCCGGGGACAATTCGAATCGATTTGAGGCTGGAATGCGTGGGGTGGTGGGGATCTTTGCCGTGGCCATGTTGCTTGCGGGGTGCGCATCGGGGCAGCTGGGTGGCGCGGCTCTGACTGACAACGTCAAGTCAAATACGGCGCGCCTGGTGGTCTATCGCTCGTCGGCCCTGGGATTTGCGGTCATGCCCAACTACGCCGTCGATGGACGCGTGATTGGCGGCAGCCAAGCTGCGGGTTTCGTGTCGTGCGACCTGCCTCCGGGCCGGCACGAGGTCGCCGTCAACAATCTGCCGCTGAGCAGCAATCTGTTCGGGCAGGGAAGCGAGAAATTGAGCCTCGATTTGCGCGCCGGCAGCACCACCTATCTTTCCGCCCAGCCGCAGATGGGAATCGTGACGCCCGGCGCAATCACGCTGATCCAGGTCACGGAAAGCCAGGGCCGCGCCGATGTCGCCAGCTTGCGTCAGAGCACAGGCTCGTGCGGCAAGGCCTGAGCCTGACTACTCAAGACGCGGATGAAACGTTTCATCCTGAACATCATCCTGCGCCTCGGTCGCTACGCCGTGCTTCCGGTCGTCGCGCTGGCTTGCGTGATCCTGGCCGTCTGGCTGATGATCATGGATCGGTACACGATCGCGGCACTGGCCACGATGCCGCTTGTGTTCTCCATATTTACGGTAGCGGCAGCGCTCATGATTGGCCTCCTGCTCCTGCCTTCGCGAAAGCATCAGAGTTTCGAGGCGAACGAGGAGATTGCCCCGGGTCTTTGGGCCATGTGGAAAGAACTCGATCCCGCCTTTGTGCGGTCCCGGCGCACTCTGCTGATCGACACCGATTTCAATGCCTCGATCGGGGAAGTAAGCCGGTACGCCGGACTGTTCAGGCCCCACGTCACGATGACCATCGGCCTGCCATTGCTGATCATTCTCGACGAGCGTGCGATTCGGGCCGTCATCGCCCATGAGGTCGCACATGCGCAGCTTCGACACACGTCGGGAGGCGCGAACCTCCAGGACTTCATCGACGCTTCGGAGAACATGCTTTTCTACGCCGATCCAGATCGAACGATAACCGGGCGCATTGCCCTGGCCCTCCTCCAGTCCATGCTCGAATGGCTCGACAGGGAATATCGCGTGTTAAGGCGGGAGAACGAGCTTGGCGCCGATCTCGGTGCGGCAGAGCAAGTCGGGCGGGCCGAGATGGCGCGTGCCCTGGTCATCACGGAAGCCTGCCGAACACGCCTTACCAATCTCGTGTTCGCACCGCTGGAGAAGGAGATTCTGGGCGCAATCAATGCGCCCCGCCCGCCCCTTGAGCGGATCATCAAGCAGCTTGAGGACATCCGAGCGCACGAGCCGATGATCGTTGCTGCCGTTGCTGGTCTCAGTCGTGAGGACGATCCGGACTCGACGCATCCGCCTTTCGGCAAGCGGCTCGCCAACCTCGGCTACACCGACATTCCCGAGATCGACGAGGTCCGGACATCCGCCATCGACCAACTTCTCTCACGGGACGCAGCCAAAGATCTCCCAGCCCGCTTTGACGGGGAATGGCGAAAGAAGGCGCAGGAGTGGGTCAGCGTCGGCAGGTGATCGCGGCTGAAGCCCGAGCAACTGCCCCGGCTGCGGAATGCACCGGACCATGCAGCAGCGCTTAAGCGATGTTCAGAAGGATCCGCCCGGATTCGCCGCTGCGCATCAGATCCAGCGCGTCATTGATGTCGTCGAGCGCGAACTCGTGGGTGACGATGCCGCGGTAGCTGACCTTGCCGGCCTCGTCGAGGCGAACGAGACGCGGGATATCGCGCGCCGGCTGGCATTGCCCGCCTTCCGAGCCCTTCAGCACCTTCTCGAAGTGCAGGGGCAGCGTGTAGATCTCGACCTTCTCGCGGGGAACGCCGACGAGGATGCAGCGGCCTTTCCTGGCGGTGACCTCGTAGGCGAGCTCGATCAGGGTTCTGACCCCGGTGGTCTCGACGACCTTGTCGGGTCCGTCAGGCCCCGTGACGGCCCTGACCGCGGCGGCGACATCCGTCACCGCGTCGGAGTTGATGGTGTGGGTGGCGCCGAACTGCTTCGCCATCTCCAGCTTGTTGTCGAGCCGGTCGATCGCGATGACCGGATGGGCGCCGACCATCGCCGCGAACTGCACGATGTTCAGGCCGACACCGCCGACGCCGAACACGACGACGGCTTCGCCGATGGCGATCTGCGCGTCGTTGTTGACGACGCCGAGCGCAGTCGTCACCGCGCAGCCGAGCAGTGGCGCGCTGGTGCGGTCGATCGAGGCCGGCACCGGCGTGACGCGGTTTTCCGACACCACGGCATAGTCGTTGAAGGTGGTGACCCAGCCCGCGTTGAGGCGCTTGCCGCGCCATGAATAGACCGGCGTGTTGGACTGGATGCCCTTGCCCGGCCGCCAGTGCATGACGACGGTGTCGCCCTGCTTGCAGGAGACGACGCCGGGGCCGGTTTCGACGATGGTTGCGAGCGCCTCGTGTCCCAGAAGGTGCGGCAGGAACTTGTCGACGCCCTTGACGGCGTCGATCTCGTTGATCTGTGCGCCGCAGATGCTCGAGGTATGCACGTGCGCAAGCACCTGGCCATGCTCGAGCCTGTCCGGCAGGGTGAACTCGTCGACGATCAGCGGCTTGCCCGATTCGACGAGAATCGCAGCCTTGGCAGTCTTGACATCCATGGGGCGCGCCCGGTCACTCGAAATAGATGAATTCGTAATCGCCGGTGTAACCGAGCTTGCCGTACAGCCAGATCCATTCCGAGGAGTGCAGGATGGATTCCGCCGTCAGGGCCCAGCATTCGAGGTTGTGCAGCTCGGCGACGTTCCGGTAGCCCTCGACCATGACGTATTTGTTCTTGCCGACCCGCTCGATCTCCTTCAGCGCGGCATCGAGCTCATAGAGCCTGAGATTGTGCAGGGTGCCGAGCGAGATGACGAGGTCGAAACTGTCGTCACCATAGGGATAGACGTCCTGGGCGCGATGGTTGAACAGATACGGCCGTACCTGCTCGTGGGAATTGGCAAGACCATGCTTTGAGATGTCGAAGCCTGTGACCTTCAGGCCCGGCAGGATCTTCTGCATCTCGTACAGCAGAAAACCCTTGCCGCAGCCGACGTCGAGCACGCTGGAGCCGTCCTTCAGGCCGTAGGTCTCGATCAGCGCCCTGGCGACCGGCGCCCAGCGCCCCTCGATGAAGCGGTAGCCGCCATAGCCGAAGCGGCGGTCGCCATCCCAGTAATCGGCCTCGTATTCCCGCGCCTTCAGCGAGCAGCCGATCTTGTCGTCGTTCATGCGCCCCATGTAGTCGCGCTTGGTCGCAGTGTGCAGTGGCGTCACGATATTCAGCAGTCGTCCCATTGAGCCCTCGGATTCCATCACGCGCTGAGAATGTCTCAGGCCGTGAACCGCGACTCAACCCTAGCACTTTCGCCGAGGACTATCGTTGTTTCAGATCAATGACTGCATAGGGGCGGCGCGCCTGCCGCTATTGCACCTCGATGTTCGCGTCCTTGACCAGCTTGCGCCAGCGGTCCTCTTCCTGCCGGACATAGCGATCGAGCTCCTCGGGAGCGCTGCCGACCATGATGAGGCCTTCGTTGGCCTCCAGCTGCTTGAAGGCACCGGACTTGACCGCCTTTGCGACCGCCTGATTCAGGCGCGCAATCACCGGAGCAGGTGTTTTGGCCGGAGCGTACAATCCGTACCAGGACTCGGCGGCGTAGCCGGGCACCCCGGCCTCGGCGACAGCAGGCAATTGCGGGAACGCTGCCGAACGCTCGGCGGATGTGACGGCGAGCGCCCGGAGCTGGCCCGCAGCCACCAACGAGGCCGCGCTGGCCACGGTGGTGAACATCACGTCGATCTGTCCGCCCAGGAGATCGCTGATCGCAGGCGCTGCGCCCTTGTAGGGTACCGCCGTCATCTTGACCTTGGCCATGGAATTGAACAGCTCGCCGGCGAGATGGGCCGAGGTGCCGGTGCCGAACGTGCCGAAATTGAGCTTGCCCGGATTGGCCCTGGCCTCGGTGATCAGATCGGCGATCGAGTTGATTTTGGATGCGGGGTTGACGACGACGATATTGAAGGATCGCGCGATCAGCGACACCGCCGAAAAATCCTTGTGCGGATCGAACGGCAGCTTGTTGTACAGGCTCGGGTTGACCGCGTGCGCGAAGGTCGCCATCAGCAGCGAATAGCCGTCGGGCTCGCTGGTCGCCACAGTCTGGGTTCCGATGATGGTCCCGGCGCCCGGCTTGTTCTCGATGATGACGGATTTGCCGAGGTCCGTCTGGATTTCCTGCGCTGTCGTTCGCGCGATGATGTCGGTCCCGCCGCCGGCCGCGAAGGGCACTACGATCTTGATGATCTTGTCGGGATACTCGGCCCGCGCCGGCGCCACTCCGAGCCCCGCGACAACAGGCAAGACGGCGCAGGCGAGGATGGCGAGGTTCAGGCAGCGCCGCGCGGCAAAACCCTTCCCGCGCGCGCCTTCGTGATTGATGATTTCGCCAATGGCCATCTGGAGCTCCATCCGGTTTTGTTCAGACATTGAGAACAACTAATCCGTCCGCCGCCTTCACGCCCCGGCCCGCCGGCAGCACGAAGACCGGATTGATCTCGGCTTCAGTGAGGCGGTCGCCGAGCTGCGCAACCATGCGCGAGAAGGCGACGACCGCTGCTGCGAGCGCTTCGACATCGCATGTCGGCCGGCCCCGAAAACCGTCCAGCAACGGCCATGTGACGAGATCGCGCGCCATCGCGCGGGCCTCGGCCATGCTGAGGCCGCCTTCCGGCGGAAGCAGACGCATCGTCGTGTCCTTGAACAGCTCGGCGGCGACGCCGCCCATTCCAAGAAGGATTGCTGTCCCCAGAGGGTCACGATGCATCCCGAGAATGATTTCAACGCCGCCCGAGATCATCTCCTGAACCAGGAATTGATCGGGTCGCGTCCCGATCCTGAGCGCGACCTCGTCAGCCATCGCCGTCAGGCGGCCGCCGATCGTCTCTTCTGTCAGGTTGACGGCGACGCCGCCGACGTCGCTCTTGTGCGCGATCTCGCGCGACAGAATCTTGAGCACGACGGGGCCGCCGAAGTCTCGCGCCGCCTGCTCCGCTTCTTCGGCCGTTGCGACCACCTTCTCTACAGCGATGGGAATACCAAAGCGGCCGAACAGCGCCTTGGCCTGCGCCTCATCCAGCGGCCCCGCTTGGAATTCGCCGATGTCGACCGTCGTCAGGGTGGAGCCGGATGACTGGACCTGCTCCGGAATTCCGGCCTGCAAAAGCCCGTCGAGCGCATTGGCGCAGCTCTCGGCGGACGTGTAGGCCGGAACGCCGCGCCGCGTGAGGACGGAGACCACGTCGGGCGCGTAGGGACTGACATAGGCCATGACGGGCTTGTCGCTGAGCGGCAGGCAGTCGTGGATGGCATCGGCCATCAGGGCCGGCGATCCCACGGCTGACGAGCCGGCAATGACGACCAGCGCATCGTAGGAGGGACTGGCGAGCAGGATGCGGATTGCGGCGCGCAGCAGATCCGGCTGCAAGCCGGCCAGGGTCACGTCGATCGGATTGCGATCGAGCGTGGCATGCGATCCCGATTGCAAGGCGCGCAATTGCGCGGCCGTCTCTGCATCGGGGGCGGGCGTTGCAAAGCCTGCGACTCCCAGACTGTCGGACACGATCGTGCCGGCGCCGCCGGTCGAGGTGAGGATTGCCACGCGCTTGCCGGAAAGCTTCCGTCCCACGCCGAGGGCTGCGGGAATGTCGAGCAAATCTTCGAACGTCTTGGCGCAGATCACGCCGAGCTGCCGGAACAGGGCGTCATACATCCGGTCAGAGCCCGCAAGCGCCCCCGTATGCGAGACGGCCGCCTTCGCACCCGCCTCCGATCGCCCGATCTTGAAGGCGACAATTGGCTTGCCGGCGCGGCGCACCTTGAGCACCGCCTCGCGGAAGCGAAGGGGATTGCGGATCGCCTCGATATAGAGTGCGATGACTTTTGTCGCGCCGTCGTCGGCGAGGAAGTCGATGACGTCGGCGAGCTCGAGATCGGCTTCGTTGCTGGTCGACACCAGCTTCGACAGCCCGACCCCGCGCGCCGCAGCGCGCGACAGTACGGCGCCGAGAATGCCGCCGCTCTGCGAGACCAGTCCGATCGGGCCTGCCGGGAAGTGGTCCATCGCCAGCGCGCCGGACGCCGACAGCACGATATTGTCGGTGAGATTGACGAGGCCGATCGTGTTCGGCCCGAGCAGGCGCATGGATCCGGCGGCCTGCATAAGCTGTTGCTGGCGCGCAGCGCCTTCCGCCCCGGTCTCGGTGAAGCCGCTGGCGAGGACGATCGCCGCCGCAGTCCCGCGCTCGGCCAATTCGCGCACCGCAACGTGGGCGCGCTCGGCGCCGAGCAGGACAATGCCGACATCGGGGACGTCAGGCAGCGAAGCGATGTCGGCGTAGCATTTGAGACCGCCGATCTCGGCGACCTTGGGATTGACGGGATAGATCTCGCCCGCGAAGCCGTGCTTCTGCAGATATGAGACCGGCCGACCCGACGTCTTGCTGGGGTCGGCGGATGCGCCGATGACGGCGATGCTGCGCGGCCGGATCAGGCGTTCGATCGCGCTCATCGCTCAATCCTTCGACGCGGATTGCGCGAGGAACGCCGTCACGGCGTCACGATGTTCCGCGCTGGTGTAGCAGATGGCCTGCGCCTGGCTGCCGAGATTGAAAATGTCGTGCGCGGAATGCTCGAACGTCTCGTTCAGGATCTTCTTGCTCAGCGCAAGCGCGGTGGGAGACCCCTGAGCCAGTTCGGCGGCCCAAGCCTGCGCGGCCGGCAGGAGGTCGGGCGCCGCCACCCTGCGATCGACGATGCCGAGCGCGACCGCCTCGTCGGCCTCGACGACGCGTCCGGTGAAGATCAGCTCCTTCGCCCTGGGAAGCCCGACCCGGCGCGGCAGAAAATACAGTCCGCCGCCGTCGGGTATCAAACCGCGCTTGATGTAGGACCAGGTGAACTTCGATCGCTCGGTGCCCATGACGAAGTCGCAGGCGAGCGCAGTGTCGGCACCGAGGCCCGCCGCAGCGCCGTTGACGGCGGCAATGGTCGGTTTCGGCAGGCCCATCAGCAGCGACTGCACGTGATGCACGCCCTGCTGACGGCTCCATCCGTTGAATGCGACTTCACCCTGCGGCGCCTCGAGCCGGCGCTTCATTCCGCTGATGTCGCCGCCGGCGCAGAAAGCGTTGCCGCGCCCCGTCAGCACCAGCGCCTTGATCGCCTTGTCGCGGGACACGGTCTCGAGCGCGCCTGCGAACTCGGAGCGCATCTCGTCGCTCATGGCGTTGCGCCGTTCCGGCCGGTTGAACGCGATCGTCGCGACACCGGCCTCGACGGAAAATTCGATGAGCTGATAGGGCATGGCAAGCTCCGTGGCTGGAGTCGGATCGATTCACCGCCACGCATCGCGGATATCGCAAGAATCCGCGCAGGCTCCCGAATGCCGATTTCAGGCGCTGCCGTTTCCTCGTCGAGCCCGTGCGTAGCCAGGCATTCTTCTTCTCGTCGCGTAATAGCGGCTTGCACCCTCCCGAACATCCCCCTAATTCCACTTAGTGGAAATACGTAAGGAGGGCTGGATGTGACGCAGGTGCGCAGATATGCGGGCGGGATCGACGGCAACCGGTCGCTCGAAAGAGGCATCGAGATCTTGCGGGCGTTCCGGCCCGGCGTCGACACGTTGGGCAACGGCGAGATTGCAGAACGAACAGGCTTGCCGCGGTCGACGGTCAGCCGGCTGACACGAACGCTGGTCAATTCCGGGATGCTCGACGAAGTCCACAGCGAGCGGGCTTACCGCCTTGCCGCGTCCGTCATCAGCATCGGCCACGCCATGCGGACGGGATCACCCGTGCTCAACACGATCGGAGCGATGATGCGCGCTGAATCGGCGAAGCGCCGGCTGAACGTCGGGCTAGCTACCGCTGATAGAACCATGATGGTTTATCTGGAGTCGATCCGCTACAGCCCGCGCGCAGCGCTGCGCAACGTGGTCGCCGGCCAGCAGGTGCCGATGGAGCTGACGTCGCTGGGTCGCGCCTACCTCGCCGGCATTGACGAGACCGAACGCGAACGGTTGCTGAGACAGTTCAAGCGGCGCAGCGCTGCGGCCACCAAGGCGCTGCTGGCAGACGTCAGGCGATCTATCAGCGCCGTCGAGCGCGACGGCTATTGCGCAGTGTCATGGCAGCCCGCCGTTCTTGCCGTCGCAACGCCCATCGTGCTGGAGGGCCTTCCGGTCTACGCACTCAACATGAGCCTGCAAAATGTCGACCGGTCCGACGCACTGGCAAGCGAAATCGGCTCATACCTCATCGCCTTCGCGGCCAAGTGCAAGGAGGCGCTGGGGGGTCGTGAACCCGAATGACGCGATGGCCGACGAAGAGGGGCGCCGCATCTCCGTGGCGCCTGCGCTGTCGAGCAACATATGAGAAAGCGAACGTCCCTGGTTGTTCTCGTTGCGGCCCTGCCGCTGCTGGCGGCGTGCGGACAGCCGGTACCGGAGGACAAGGCCGCCTATGTCGGCGAATGGCACGCGCCGGCGATGGACGTCGAGCTGACCAGGGACGGGATCGTCCACTACAAGCGCGTCACGGAAGGCACCAAGATCGGCGAGGTCACGACAACGATCAATGCGCCGCTGCGGCGGTTCGAGGGCGATAATTTCGTCGTCGGAATTCCATTCCTGTCGACGACATTCGAGGTGTCGACGCCGCCTCACCAGGAGGCGGGGACATGGAAGATGGTGGTCGACGGCGTGGAGCTGACTCGCTCTCGGTAGCAACCAGCCGAGCTACGGGCGCATGCGCCGGCAAATGTCGCGCGGCGCCGTCACAGTTTTCCATAGACGCGCCCGGCGACCGCCTTCAGGCGCTCGACCGAGCCGGACTCCGGATGCGACTTGACCGGCGCGAACAGGATCGAGGCCTGCCTGCCGTTCTTCCAGACATAGATGTTGACGGCGTTGCCGTTGCCCTTGGTGCAGGAATGCTCGCCGAACGCCTCGCTGCCGAGCTCGGGTATCGCCACGTGCTGGCACGGGCCCGTGCGTTTCATCATGCCGATGACGGTGGCGCGCGACATCTCGATCACCCCGACGGTCATGGTGTTGGCCTCGCGATCGAACAACATGCAGCTGCCCGCGCCGGTCCGCTGCACCGTCAGCGTGCTCTTGTCGAGAAAGCCGTCGGCATCGGCGGCCGTGAGCCACTCGCAATTGCCGAACCGCTCGCTGCTCTTGCTCACGCTGGCGATGGCAACGCGCGCGGCTTCGGTGAGCGGCCCGAGCAGCGCGTCGTCGGCGCGCCGGCCGATCGGATAGACGGTGATCTGCAGAATGTAATCGCCGGACAAGGCGACGACCGAGGCCTCCTGGCGCTCCGCGCCGGCGGCGCTCGTTCCGCCCTGGCCTTCCTCGCCGATCCCGGACACCGCGTTCAGCGGCATGCGCTCACTGAGCGTCTTGACGAAGGTCGCGTACAATTCCCTGGCGCGGTCCTTGTCGGGATTGCGGAACACGCTCAACATCATCGTGTCGCCGCGCCCGGCCTGATAGATGCAGCCGCGACCGTCCTGATTTGAAATCAGCGACCATTTGAGCGCCGGCATCGCACCGGCGAGCTCCCGGGCGCTGATGAACGGGCAGGTTTCGGCCGCGCGCACGGGAAGCACCGGGCCGGCTGCGAATGCAAGGAGCAGGAGGAGGCAGGAGAACAGACGATCGGTCGTGCGCATGGGGCTACTTACTACCGCAAATGGCGCGCCACGGCCAATGAAGGTGGGCATTATTGCTTCGCCGTGGCGCTATGATGAATCTCGCCGACCCGCGCACGGCTATCCCGCCGCGACGAAGCTTACCCGGGTCTTCGCACGTAGAGCGAGATAAACCGGTCGATCATCGGGTTGATCTGCTCCGGCACTTCCAGCGACAGGAAATGCCCGGAGCCGACGGCCTTGGCCGTGACCAGTTGCGGGCACAGCGCCGCAAAACGATCCAGATCCGCGAGCCGATGGGCCGCTTCGATGTAGAGCACCGGGACCCGGCACGCCTGCGCGCACTCACGCGCCCGATGCACATCCCAGGGGAACAGACTTGTAAACGTGGATACCAGCACGTGCTGTGGCGTCGCCAGAAAGGTCTGTTCGACATGGGCGCGGCATCTGTCGGTCGGCAGACAGGAGTCCGCCACGATTTTCCGGACCTCGTCCGCAAAATCCGCACCCTTCAAGCCCTCCAGATACCCTGTAAACACCGTCCCTGCTGAGGCAGGGAAGAGAACCCCAGAATCGAGCAGCACCAGGCCTGCAGGAAAGTCCGGATAGCGGGCGGCGATTTCGAGGGCCATGTTGCCGCCCATGCTTTGACCCACGATGACCGGCTTTGTGATCTGCTGTCGGTTGCACAGAAAGACGAGATCGTCGGCGAAGCCTTCGATCGAATACGCCTGTTGCGGCTTGTCGCTCTCGCCATGTCCCCGCAGCTCGGCATTCAACGCCCGACCTTCACGGGCGAAATATTCCATTTGCGGCGCAAAATGAGTGCGATCCCCGCCCAGGCCATGGACGAACAGGAATTGAAGCGGTCCCGCCCCGGCGATGTCGAAGGAGAGCTGGATGCCGTCATGCGCGAGTTTCATGGGTCATCTCCATATTCACCGACATGTCCAGGCGTCTCTGGCGAGTACCTAGTCTAAGTGACGCGCCACGGCTGATAAAGATGGGCACTCCGGGTTCGCCGCGCTGCCATGATGCTGTGGCCGAGAAGCGTTCCGGTCGCGGTCACGAATAGTGAGCAGCCGTGCGACGACGTCGTCCCGCGCAGAAACGGCAGGTTTTGGAGTGCCCAGTTTTGGACTGAAATGGCGCGCCATTCAGAATGGAAACACGAACTCATACACAATTGAAATTCCTCGTCATTGTGCAGAGCACCAAATGACGCGATGGTCGTCGGCATCGGTTTTCCGCCTTAAGCACGCCTCACAACTTCGCGCGCCATGACGGCTGCGGAATGCTAATATCGTCGAAGCCGCAAGACCGAAGATTTCGCCGAGGCGATTGAAACGCGGTCGAGACGATGCGCTCGAAGAGGCGCACTCCAAGAACAATGCCCGACCGTCATTGCGGCTCGTCGGCCGGGAGATGGAGGACGCTATGGCTTGGCGTGACGACAAGGCCCGGGCAACTCTGATCCACGAGGCAGCAGGAAGCGTGCAGCCGGGCAAGGCCCCCGGCAGCTTTGCCGAGCTTCTGTTCGCCTTCACCAATGTCGAGGATCTCGCCAGTCACGATGCCGCCTCGCTTGCCTTCCTGGCGGAGCAAGCCTGGGAGCATGTGCAGCGGCGCACGGCAGGGCGTGCCGATATCCGCGTCGTCAATCCGCTGATGCCGGACGGGCGCGAGATCTCCGTGCTCGAAATCCTGAACGACAACATGCCCTTCCTGTTCGATTCCACCATGGCGGAGCTCACCGAGCAGGGCATCGAAGTCAGCCTCGTCGCTCACCCCATCATCGCGGTGGAGCGCGATGACCAGGGCAAGCTCCTGCGCTTCTACGGCGAGGCACTGCCGGAAGGGGCAAAGGGCGCGCGAGAGAGCCTGATTCACCTCCACATCACCCGCCTGGACGCCGACGCGGACCGCGAGAAGCTGGTTGACGGCCTCACCAGGACGCTCGGCGACGTACGCGCCTGCGTCGCGGACTGGCGCGCCATGCGCGACCGCGTCGAGGACGCGGTCAAGACGTTCTCGTCCAATCCGCCGCCGCTGCCGATCGACGAGGTCGCCGAGGCCAACCAGTTCCTGCAATGGCTGTGCGCGGACAATTTCACCTTTCTCGGCGTGCGCGAATATCGCTTCTCGCCCGGCCGCGATGCGTCGGACGACATCACCACCGCCGAGGGCCTCGGCATCCTCCGCGATCCCGACGTGAAGGTCCTGCGCCGCGGCAGCGACATGGTGGTGATGACGCCGGAGATTCGCGAGTTCATGCGCGAGCCGACCCTGCTCATCGTTATCAAGGCCAATGTGAGCAGCCGCGTTCATCGTCGCATCCGGATGGATTATGTCGGCATCAAGCTCTATACGCCCGACGGCCGGCTCGAGGGTGAATTGCGAGTCGTCGGCCTGTTCACCTCGGGTGCCTATACGCGCTCGGCACGACAGATCCCCTATGTTCGCCACAAGGTATCGCGGGTGCTCCAGCGCGCCGGCTTCGACCCGAACAGCCATTCCGGCAAGGCTCTCCAGCATATTCTCGAGGAATATCCGCGCGACGAGCTATTCCAGATCGACGTCGATACCCTCTTCGATTTCGTCATGGAGATCCTGATCCTCTATGAGCGCCCCCGCGTCCGGGCGCTGGCACGGGTCGACAAGTTCGATCGCTTCGTTTCCATCCTCGTCTTCATTCCGCGCGACAAATACGACACCGACGTGCGCATGCGCGTCGGCGCCTTCCTGTCGCAGAGCTACAAGGGGGCACTGTCGGCCTCCTACGTGTCCTTCCCCGAAGGAGCATTGGCGCGCGTCCACTACATCATCGGACGCTATGAAGGTAAGACTCCCGCCGTCGAGCGCGCCACGCTGGAAGCCGGGATCAGCGCCATTGCCGCGACCTGGGCCGACAAGCTGAAGGCCGCGCTGGCTGCGTCGACCGACGGCATGCGGGCGCGCATGCTCGCAAATCGCTACGCCCAGGCTTTCAGCGGCGGCTATACCGAGGCTTCCACGGCAGAACAGGCGGTCGCCGATATCGCCACCGTCGAGAAGCTCGCGCCGGCCCGCCCGGTGACGATCTCGGTTCACCGCTTCGAGGAGGATGATCCCAAGCGATTCGGCCTGAAGGTGTTTTCGGATGCCGCGCCGCTGTCGCTGTCCTACCGCGTGCCGGTGATCGAAAATCACGGCCTGCGCGTGGTCAACGAACGCACCTATCAGATCGTGCCCGGCAACAGGCCCGAGCCGGTCTGGCTGCACGACATGACGATCGAGACCAGCGACGGCCAGCCGATCGAGATCAGCCGGGACTTCAGCCATCGGCTGGAGGCTTCGATCATGGCGGTGGTCACCGATCGCGCCGAATCCGACGGGTACAATGCCTTGATCCTGCGCACGGCCCTGGGCTGGCGGGAAATCTCCACCATCCGGGCGCTGTCGCGCTATTTGCACCAGATCCGCGCGCCGTTCACCCAGGACTATATGTGGGAGACCTTGCGCAAGAACGCCGCGATCACAGCCAACCTCGTCGCGCTGTTCCAGGCCCGCCGCGATCCGCGCCTCGTCCTGACCGATCGCGAACGTTCGGCGCGCGAGATAACTCTCCTTGCCGAGATCGAGGAGCAGCTCAAATCCGTCGCCTCGCTCGATGAAGACCGCATCCTGCGCCGTTTCACCAATCTGGTGCAGTCGACCATCCGCACCAATTTGTGGCAGCTCGGCCCGGACGGACATCCGCGTCCGGTGATCTCCTTCAAGTTCGACGCGCGCAAGATCGAGGATCTGCCCCCTCCCCGACCGCTCTACGAGATCTTCGTCTATTCACCGCGTGTCGAAGGCATTCACCTGCGCTTCGGCAAGGTTGCGCGCGGTGGCTTGCGCTGGTCCGACCGGCCGCAGGATTTCCGCACCGAGATCCTCGGCCTCGTGAAGGCGCAGCAGGTCAAGAACGCCGTGATCGTGCCGGTCGGCGCCAAGGGCGGCTTCGTGCCCAAGCGCCTGCCGCCGCCCTCCGATCGCGAGGCGTGGCTCGCGGAGGGCACCGAAGCCTATCGCATCTTCGTGCGCTCGCTGCTCGAGCTCACCGACAATCTCGACGGCGACATCGTGGTGCCGCCCGACTTGACCGTGCGGCATGACGGCGACGACCCCTATCTGGTCGTCGCCGCCGACAAGGGCACCGCCACTTTCTCCGACGTCGCCAACGCGATCTCGGCCGAGAAGAACCATTGGCTCGGCGATGCCTTCGCCTCCGGCGGCAGCCAGGGCTACGACCACAAGAAGATGGGGATCACGGCGCGCGGCGCCTGGGAGGCGGTCAAGCGCCACTTCCGCGAGCTCGGCACCGACATTCAGACCATGCCCTTCACCGTGGTCGGCGTCGGCGACATGTCCGGCGACGTCTTCGGCAACGGCATGCTGCTCTCGCCGGCGACGAAGCTCGTTGCCGCGTTCGATCACCGCGACATCTTCATCGATCCCTCCCCCGACCCGGCGACCAGCTTCACCGAGCGCAAGCGCCTGTTCGACCTGCCGCGGTCGAGCTGGCAGGACTACGACAAATCGCTGATCTCGGAAGGAGGCGGCGTGTTCTCGCGCTCGCTCAAGGCGATCCCGCTCGCGCCGGAAGTGCGCGCCCTGCTCGATCTCGACAAGGAGCAGGCAACGCCCTTCGAGGTGATGACGGCGATCTTGAAGGCGCGCGCGGACCTGTTGTGGTTCGGCGGCATCGGCACCTATGTCCGGTCGTCGGCGGAGAGCGACGATCAGGCCGGCGACCGCGCCAACGATCCGATCCGCATCAGCGGGACCGACGTTCGCGCCAGGGTGATCGGCGAAGGCGCCAATCTCGGCGTCACCCAGCGCGGCCGCATCGAAGCGGCGCAGAAGGGCGTCAAGCTCAACACCGACGCGATCGACAATTCGGCCGGCGTGAACACGTCCGACGTCGAGGTCAACATCAAGATCGCATTGGCGCGCCCCGAGCGCGAGGGGCGCCTCAGCCCGGCTGACCGCAACACCCTGCTTGCCGCGATGACCGGCGAAGTCGGCACGCTGGTCCTGCGCAACAACTATCTGCAGACGCTGGCGCTCTCGCTCGCCGAACGCAAGGGCGTGGCCGAGACCGGCTTCCTCACCCGCCTGATGCAGTCGCTCGAGCAACGCAGCCTGCTCAGCCGCGCCGTCGAATTCCTGCCTGACGACGCCGCGATCGCCGAGCGCACACGACGCGGCCAAGCCCTGACCCGGCCCGAGCTTGCCGTCTTGCTCGCCTATGCCAAGCTGACACTCTACAGTGACCTGCTCGAAACCGACGTGCCTGATGATCCTCATCTCGCCCGCAGGCTGTCCCTGTATTTTCCGCGCGAGATTCTCGACAAATTCCCGGCCGCGGTCGAGCTCCATCGCCTCCGCCGCGAGATCATCGCGACCAGTCTCGTCAATGCCGTGATCAACCGCGGGGGCCCGGCCTGCATCGTACGCCTGACCGACGAGACCGACGCCGATATCTCGACCATCGTCATGGCCCAAGTGGCGGTGGACGCGATCTATGAGCTCAGGCGGCTCAATGACGGGATCGACGCGCTCGACACCCTCATCGACGGACAGTTGCAGCTCGGCCTCTACGCGGCGATTCAGGACCTCCTGCTCTCCCGCATGGTCTGGTACGTGCGCAATGTCGATTTCAAGGACGGCCTGGGCGCGGTCATCGCCCGGTTTGGCCCTGCCGTCCGTGAGGTCGCAGCCTCACTCGACAACGCGCTGCCACCGGACTTGCAGGCCGCACGCAGCAAGCGCCGGCAGGACCTGATCGATGCGGGCGTGCCGACCGGATTCGCCGGCGACCTGGCCGACCTCGACGACCTGGTCTCGGCGCCTGATATCGTGACGGTCGCCGAGCGCACCGGCCGCAGCATCGGTGATGCCGCCGCGACGTTCTTTGCCGCCGAGGCCAGTTTCCGTCTCGACCGCATCACCGCCGCCGCGCGCAGCGTGCCGACCAGCGATCATTTCGAACGCCTCGCCATCGACCGCGCCGTCGACCTGATCGCGGCTGCCGAAAGACGCCTGGCCGCGGATATGCTGACCATCGGCCAATCCGGTCAGCAGGCCGCGGAGACCTGGCTTGCTGCTCATCCCGAGGCAACGCGCATCCGCCGTGCGGTCGAGGAGATTGCCGCCGGCGGCCTGACGCTCGCCAAGCTGATGGTGGCGGCGAACCTGCTGGGGGACCTGGTCAAAGCCTGAGGGCGTGCGAGCAGCGATGCGAGACGTGCAATGCTAAAGCATGATCCGGAAAAGTGCGAAGCGGTTTTCCGGAAAGATCATGCGCAAACAACAACCTAAAGCGCGATGA
>NZ_JAFCJS010000019.1 GCF_018130825.1 Bradyrhizobium liaoningense
CATTGCGAGCGCGCGAAGCAATCCAGAATCTTTCCGCGGCAGCAGTCTGGATTGCTTCGCTGCGCTCGCAATGACGATATGAGGCGATTATACCGATGCCCGTGAAACTATCGGCAAGCCTTGCTCTCGCTACCGCCCGGAAATTGCGCGTGCCTCAGCCCTGGCTCGCCACGCGGGCGCGATCGAGATGCTCCTCGATCTTGGGGCGGTCGCGGGTGCGCTCGAAACTGGTGCAGAGCAGCTCGGTCTCCTCGAGCGAAACGGGGGCGCGATACAACCGGCACATGAACTCGGCGGTCGCACGTCCCTTTGCGGCGGCCGGACCGATGCTTGGGCCGCGTTCGGCGAGAAACATGCAGTCACGGCAGATGCTGGCATCGAGTCGTTGATGCGCGGCGTCGAGGTGGTTGAGGACCTCCCGCAAGGAGTCGCGCAAGCGGATGCACTCGTCGGTGCCGAGCGCCGTGACCGCATTCACCACGTGGTTGATTGGGTCGTGCTGGCTCAGGCACTTCTCGCCCTGCGCGGTGACGTGGAGCACCACAGAGCGCTTGTCCTCATGCGATGGCTTTCGCACCAGGAAGGACTTGCTCTCCAGCGTCTTCACGATCTGCGACGCCGTCGCCCTGGTGGCGCCGATGAAGCCGGCGAGTGCGGACGGTGTGCGCGAAAACCTGTTGGCCCGGCCGAGGAAGCGCAGTGCCATCCATTCCCGGTCGCGCAATCCATGCTGATTGCCTTCAAAATACCAAGCCCTCGCCGCCTGGACCAGCAGCTCGACGGCTTCTCTTGCCAATGGCATGGATTCCTACCTCGCCCCCGGAACTTCGTCTGCGGCGTCCCGAAGCCGCCTTGCGCCCTGGCTCGCGAATCCTTCGAGGAACGTCAGACCTCTGGAGACGTCCGATGAGCATGTCATGCCCGGCCTCTGCTCGAAGGCACGGCCTGCAGCGTGTCCGACACGGACCGATGCGCGTGGTGCAGTCCGGAGCGTGAGGTTACGCCGATGGCATACCAATCGCGTCGTCGCACGGGAGCCCGAGTTGCCGTCACCAGCGGATGATGGATCGGAGTAGTTCAACCGAAGCCCCTGAAGTTCAAGTCACACGTACACGTTTCTTATCTTCCGCCGAAACGATGAATGAGCTTCTCAACAAAATCAAGTAGAGACGCTCTCGGAGACTGGATGTCGCTGCAGGCGAATGTAACGTTCAAGACAATCTCGCTTCCAGGGACACATGATGGTGAACGCAATACGCTGTCCCGCGCGCAACATGCACGCAACTATACGACGGTTTGATTGCACAGCATGTTGATGTCTGCCGTTGATGCAGTTTGATCGAAGCTTGTGCATGACCAAGGCGATGTGTGTTGATGAATCATCCACAACTTGTGCGATCCGCGGGAGAATTGCCCGAGGGAACCCGCAAGGATTACACGCGGCAGTTGTTGTTGAAGCGATTCGGAGAATCGACGATTCGCCCCCCTGCGACGTGGCCGCCCATGCTCCTCCGAACGGTTGAAGCGCGCTGAGAGGAAGGCGGCGGCAGCCATGGTGTGCATGCGCCGTCAGCGCGGCGCCATGCGTGACCGACCGCCGAAATCGTGAGCAAGGCGAAACCGCGGACGCCGCGCGCCCCGTCCCGTTCCCGCTAAAGCTGGAGGGCTGCGTCAGCGCAAAGTGCGAAGCGGTTTTCCGGAAAGATCATCCGTAACAACAACCTAAAGCACGATGACGATCCATCCGGATCTCGTCGCGCCTTAGTCGCCCTTGAGCATGTCCCTGAGCTCGCGGAACGGGTCGGCGCTCGGTGGCGCCGAAGCGTCCTGCCGCATGGCGTTGTAGATCCGCGGAACCATGTCGACCGCCTGGTCGAGGCCCGAATCGCGTCCGGACTGGTATCCACCCATCAGGCGCAGGTCCCGGGTGTCCTCGTATTTGGAGATCATGGTGCGCAGCTTGCTCACCAATTCGCGTTCCTCGGGGTCCCAGACGTTGTGGGCGAGGCGGGAGACCGAGGCGAGGACGTCCACGGCCGGATAGCGGGCCTGGTCGGCGATGTGCCTGGAGAGCACGATGTGCCCATCGAGCGTGCTGCGGATGGTATCGGCGATCGGCTCGTTGTGGTCGTCGCCGTCGACCAGCACGGAGAAAATGCCGGTGATGGTGCCGGATCCCTCCTCGCCGGGGCCGGCGCGCTCCAGAAGGCGCGGAAGGTCGGTGAAGACCGTCGGTGCGTAGCCGCGCGCCACCGCGGGCTCGCCGGCGGCGAGCGCGACCTCGCGGGCCGCGTGGGCGAAGCGGGTGATCGAATCGACCATCAGCAGGACCGATTCGCCCCGATCGCGGAAATATTCGGCGACCGCCATGGCCGTCTTCGGCGCCAGCCGCCGCATCATCGGGCTCTCGTCTCCCGTCGATACGATGGTGACGGCGCGGCTGCGGTTGTTGCCGAGCACGTCCTCGATGAATTCGCGCACCTCGCGGCCGCGCTCGCCGACCAGGGCCAGCACGACGGTGTCGAAGCCCTGGCTGCGGGCGAGCATGGCGAGCAGCGTCGATTTGCCGACGCCGGAGCCGGCGAAGATGCCGACACGCTGGCCGGCGCAGATCGGGGAGAACAGGTCGATGACGCGCACGCCGGTGCGCAGCGGCTTGTGGACGCGCGCGCGCTTCATGGCCGACGGCGCCTCGGCCTCCGCCGAGACGGCGCGCGATCCCGGCGTGAGCGGACCCTGTCCGTCCAGCGGGGCGCCGAGCGCGTTGATGACGCGGCCCTTCCAACTCGGATCGGGCGCGAAGGACAGCGGCGGCATCCGGTAGGCGACGGAGCCGAGGCCGCCGCCGAACTGCCGGTCGAACGGCTTGGCGATGATGCCGTCGCTGTCGATCCGGACCACTTCGCCGATCTGGGGCTTGCCGCCGGAATTGACGCCGATCAGCTCACCAAGCCTGACGAAGCGCGACAGGCCGGAGACACGGAAATGCGTCGGCGCGATCTCCGAGATCGCGCCGCTGACGCTGGCCAGGGGAGTGCTCTGCTGAAGCTCCAGCAGGGCCCACTCGAGTTGCCGAAGAGCGTTCAAGGAAACCGTCCACCCTCATTGCGCACGCGGCGCACTCTACTTGCGAGTCTATTTGCCCGGCTCGCCCAGCGTCCGGATTGCGTTCTGCAGCGAGCTCTCGGTGCCCTCGATCATCGAATTGGTGCCGTCGAAGGCGCGCGAGGCTGCCATCAGCTTGGTCAATTCCATCATCGGGTTGGCGCCGGACCCCTCGACGTAGCCCTGCTTGAAGCCGTCGCGGGAGAAATCGGCAATGGCGGTCGCGGGCCGGTCGGGCGTGACGCCGGAATTGCCGTAGCGCTCGAGATTGGCGTCAGCGGGAATGTTGAACAGGCCGATGGTGCCGATCTCGTTGTTGTCCTGGGTGATCGCGCCGCTGCGCGAGATCGAGACCGGTCCGCCGTTCGGGTCGAGTGTGATCTGGGCGCCGCCGGCATCGATGACGGGGAAGCCGGACACCGTCTGAAGGTCGCCGTTGGAGGCGATCTGGAGCCGGCCGTCGCGCGTATAGACCGTGCCGTTCGGACCGGCGAAGGCGAGAAAGCCCTGTCCGACCACAGCGACGTCGAGCGGATTGCCGCTCTCGGTGATGCTGCCTTGCTCGCGCGAGATGATGTTGTCGCCGGGCGAGGAGAAGGCGACCGGGTTTGCGCCGGCCTTGGACAGCACGGTCTCGAACTTCACCACGTCGGTGCGGAATGCCGCCGTGTTGACGTTGGCGACGTTGTTGGCGATCGTCTGGAGGCGCTTTTCGAGGGCAACCTGCGCCGACAATCCCACATAGAGAGCGGATTGCATGACTTACCTGTTGAACTTGATGTTCTGAAGCGTCGTGAGCATGTCGGTATCCATGCTGATCGACGTCGAGGCGCCGGCGATCAGGACCAGCGCGGGATTGGTCGAGGTATCGCTCTGGGCTTGGGTCGCGTCCCACATCGCCGCGAAACGCTGTACGAATTTGGTGACCTTGGTCGAATCCTGGAAATCGGTGAGATCGATATTGTCGGTGATCAACTTGGCCTGCATGTCGATGTCGGACGAGCTGATCGTCGACGACCAGCCCATTGCGGTCTGCACCACCTGCGTCAGCGCCTTGTCGGCGAGGATCTCGTAGGCGTTGGTGATCGTGGAGGCTTTGCGGGTGAAATAGAGCGCCAGCCGCAGGCCTTCGTTCTGGTCGCCGGCCTTCTCCTCCATCGTCTGCGTGACGTATTGGGTGGCCGTACCGGTCGTGGCTGCCGTGGTCTGGGTCGCCTGGTCGCCGAGCGCGGCGAAATTGAAGGCGGTGGCGAATTGCCGGTAGCGGGTATCGCTGAGCTTGTTGGCGAAGGCGTCCGAATCCGAGACCCCTTCGGTCAGCACCTTGCGCATGAACGCCTTGGCGTAGGTCATGTCGCTGAGGCCGTAGGCCTTCATCGCATAGGAGTAGAGGCGATAGTCCTTCAGGAAGTCGTCGATCGTCTTCACATTGCCGATATGGCTGAGAAAATAATCGGTCTCGCGGCTGACGTCCGGCTCCTGCGCGACCTGGGTCATCGACTTGCCCAGGTCCGTGGTCAGTCTGGTGTAATCCGCGATGGTGGATAGCATGACACGCGCCCCTTTGGCCGCAATTGCGACGTCGTCCCAAGCTGCCGCGGATTGCTTGCGCGAGGCTGACGATGCGGCAAGCCAGCTTCGCGCAAGGCTCGCCAACTAGATATTCCCGGTGGGATCGGCGATGGAGCGGCGCGTTGGGCAGTTTCGTGGGGATATTCATCACGGTGGCGGCGCTGCTCGGCGGATTTGCCGCCATGGGCGGGCATCTGGCCGTGCTGATGCAGCCGTGGGAATTCGTCATCATCATAGGCACCGCGGTCGGCACCTTCATCCTGGCCAATCCGTGGAAGACGGTCGTCGACACCGGGGTCGCCTGCATGCAGGCCATCACCAACGCGGTGCCCGGACAGCGCTATTATCTCGACCTGCTCGGCGCGCTGCACGCCCTGATGCGTGAGCTGCGGGGCAAGGGCCGCAACGAGGTGGAGGCGCATATCGACGATCCCTCCTCGTCCGAGATCTTCAAGGCGTTCCCCAACGTGCTCGGCGACCCCTCACTGCTCCAGTTCATCTGCGACTATGTCCGTCTCATCATCATGGGCAACGCGCGCACGCATGAGATCGAAGCGCTGATGGACGAGGAGATCCACACCATCGTGAAGAGCAAGCTGGCGCCTTACCATGCGCTGGTGACGGTGTCGGAGGCGATGCCGGCGCTCGGCATCGTGGCCGCGGTGCTCGGCGTCATCAAGGCGATGGGCGCGCTCGACCAGTCGCCGAAGCTGCTCGGCGGCTTCATCGGCGCCGCCCTGGTCGGGACCTTCGCCGGCATCTTCATATCCTACGGCGTCCTTTCGCCCTTCGCGATCAAGATCAAGATGATGCGCGAGAAGAAGTGCCGGCCCTATATCATCGTCAAGCAGACGCTGCTGGCCTTCATGAACGGCGCCATGCCGCAGATCGCGGTCGAACACGGCCGCAAGATGATCTCGAGCAACGAGCGTCCTTCGATCGACGTCGTCGAGAACGAGACGATCGCAGGTCCCAAGGCGGTCGTTGCCGACGCTGAACCGAAGGCGGCCCGCGCATGACGATGATGGAAGACGTCGAGGTCGACCAGCGGAAGCAGCTGCCGAACTACCTGCTGGATGCGGCGGGTATCTCGATCGAACGCATGCCGATGCTCAATGTGATCTTCGATCGCATGGCGGCATCGTGCACGGACAGCCTGCAGCCGATGGCGGGAACGCCCTGCTATTTCTCGGTCAACGGCATTACCAACGACCCCCTCGGCGACATCATCAAGGACTACGAGGGCAACGCGGTCGCCGCCGTGCTCTATGCCGAGCAATGGGACTCGCGCGTCATCATCATGCTGGATCGCGACTTCGTGTTCACGATGGTCGAGGCGATGTTCGGCTCAGACGGGGCCGAGCCGCCGCTCGACGTCGAGCGTACTTTCTCGAACATCGAGATCCGCCTGGTCCAGGCCCTGTTCGAGCGGTTCGCCAAGGCGCTGCAGGGCGCCTTTGCCGGCACGTCCAACGTCACCTTCCGTGTCGAGCGGGTCGAGACGGCGATGGCGTCGCTGGCGATCGGCCGCAGCAGCAACATGTCGATCTGCGCGAACATGATGGTGCAGGCGCTCTATCGCGGCGGCCAGATGTTCCTGATCATTCCGCACTCTGCACTCAACCCGCTGCGCCAGAAGCTCGCCCATGTCGTCGTCAGCGACGGTCGTGCGTCGGATCCGCGTTGGCGCGAGCAGATGGAGAGCGAGGTCAACAAGACCGAAGTGACGTTGACTGCCGTGCTCGACGAGAAGATGGTGACGCTCGACGACGTCGTGAAGTTCCAGGTCGGACAGGTGCTCGAGCTCGAAGCCACGCCGCGCACGCTGGCTCGTCTCGAAAGCAACAATCAGGTGCTGTTCTGGTGTCAGATCGGCCAGCTGGATGGCTATTACGCCATGCAGGTGGCGGATCCCGTGGATCAGAAACGGGAGTTCGTCGATGATATCCTATCTCGTTGATGCCGTGCTGCTCATTGCGCTCGCCTTCACCAGCATGCGGGTGACCAAGATGCACCGCGAGCTGGCGCGGTTGCGCAGCTATCAGGGTGAATTCTCGACCATCGTCCACGAGACGGCGGGCGCCTTCGACACGGTCATCAACGCGGCACATGACTCCACTGCAAACCTCGGGCGACTCGCCAACGTGCTGAGCACGAAGATCGATCAGGCCCACGAGGCGATCGCGGCGCTCGACGCCAGAAGCGGGCTCGCATCCGCAGGTGGCGCCGACGTGAACAAGCATTGAAGCTCGGACCGGCGGAACAATTACGGTCGGAGCGTCGCGGCGCTTCGAAAGCGGAAATACCAAGAGGCGATACCAAATGGCGCAATCCTTCGACTATGAGTCTGCACCTGCATCGGGAGAGACCGAGACGTCTCCGCTGGAGCGGCTGGCGGAGATCGCCCAGCGCACGGCCGAGGAGACCGGCAAGTTCGCCAATGTCGACGCCATCCTGCGCATTCCCGTCACCATGCAGGTGGTGCTCGGATCGGCGACCATTCCGGTGGCGAATCTGATGAAGCTCGGCCGCGGCGCCGTGGTTCCGCTCGATCATCGGGTCGGCGAGCCCGTCGACGTCGTCGTCAACGGTCGCATCGTCGCCCGCGGCGAGGTGGTCGTGGTCGAGGAGGACAATTCCCGCTTCGGCGTCTCGCTCACGGAGATCGTCGGGCCTTTGGGGCAGGGTGATACCTGACAATGGCTGCACAGGTCGGCATCGCTCCCGTCAAGCAGCGAGGCGTTGCCACGCTGGGTGGAACGGAAAAGGTCGCCGCGCTCCTGCTCGCCATGGGCCGGCAGGCGGCCGCGAGCGTGCTCGCGCAGTTCGAGCCGCAGGAGATCCGGGTCGTCACCAAGGCCGCGGCCGAGCTGCGGCCGATCACGGCGCAGGAGCTTGAAGGCATCGTCGAGGAGTTCGCCCAGCAGTTCTCGATGGGCGCCAACATTCTCGGCACCCTCGGCGGTCTGGAAGCCGTGCTCGGCGACGTGCTTCCGGCCGACCAGGTCTCGGCGATCATGACGGATCTGCTCGGTAATTCGAGCCGGTCGGTGTGGGACCGCGTCTCGTCGGTGTCGGAGAATTCGCTGGCGACCTATCTCTCCAAGGAGCATCCGCAGACCGCGGCGCTCATCCTGTCCAAGGTCAAGCCGTCCTGCGCTGCCAAGGTGATGAGCCAGCTGCCGTCGAGCCTGCGCAACGAGCTGATGCGGCGTGTGCTCAGCCTCAAGCCGATCGTCGACGATGCGATGAAGGTCCTCGAGAAGACGCTGCACGAAGATCTGACGCTGAACTTCGCCCGCAACCTCGGCGCCGACACCTATGCCCGTGTCGCCGACATCATCAACAAGATGGAGCGCGGCCACATCGAGGACATACTGAAGAGTCTGTCGGAGAAGCGGCCGAAGTCGGCCGAGGTGCTGAAGGAGCTGCTGTTCACCTTCGACGACGTCATCAACCTGGCGCCGAAGGCGCGCACCATGATCTTCGACCAGGTGCCGACCGACCGCATCGTGATCGCGTTGAAGGGGACCGACAGGCACTTCCGCGAGCTGATCCTGTCCTCGGTCGCATCGCGCGTCCGTCGCGTCGTCGAGGCCGAGCTCGCCAGCGGCGAACCGTCGAACCAGCGCGACGTGCTCGAGGCGCGCCGCGTCATCACCGACCTCGCACTCGACCTCGCGGAGAAGGGCGAAATCGAGCTCAACCCCGACCAGGAGGATGAGCTGGTCTTCCGCTGACCGCTGAACGGGCATGGCAGAAACATCCGATCAGGAGAGCAAGACAGAAGAGCCGACCGAGAAGAAAGTCCGTGATTCGCTCGAACAGGGTAGAATTCCGGTCTCTCGGGAGGCATCCATCTTCGCCTCGATGGCCGCGCTGATGGTGATCCAGGCATTCCTGATCGGCCAGGGCGTGCAGCAATTGGTGCCGACGCTGAAGGGGTTGCTCGATGACCCCGAGGGCTTTCCCCTCAGCACCGGGGCCGATGCTCAGAACCTCCTCACGGTGGTGGGGCTCCAGGCGTTCAGGTTCCTGGTGCCGCTGGTCGTCATCCTGATGGTGTTCGGGCTCGCGGCCTCGCTGCTGCAGAATGTGCCGCGCCTGGTGCTGCAGCGTATCAAGCCGGACCTGTCGCGGATCTCCCCGATCGGCGGCTGGAGCCGGCTGTTCGGGACGCAGGGCCTCGTCGAGTTTGCGAAGTCGCTGTTCAAGCTCGGTTCGGTGAGCGCCGTCGTCGCCGTCGTGCTGCGCTCGTCCGAAGCGAGGGCGTTCGAGGCGATGTACACCGATCCGGTCGCGCTTCCGGAGATGATCCTCAACATCGCGATGCGGATCGTCTCGGCGATCTGCATCGCGACCATCGTGCTGGTCGCGATCGATCTCGCCTGGGCGCGCTTCCACTGGCGGCGCGAACTGCGCATGACCAAGCAGGAGATCAAGGACGAGCACAAGCAGGCCGAGGGCGATCCAATGGTCAAGGCGCGCCTGCGCTCGCTGGCGCGCGACCGCTCGCGGCAGCGGATGATCGCCTCCGCTGCGCGCGCGACGCTCGTGATCGCGAACCCGACCCACTTCGCGATCGCGCTGCGCTACAAGCGCGAGGAGAACCCGGCGCCGCTCGTGGTGGCCAAGGGCATGGACGTGATCGCGCTGAAGATCCGCGAGGTCGCCGAGCAGAACAGGATCCCGGTGATCGAGAACAAGGCGCTGGCGCGCGCGCTCTACGAGGCGGTTCAGGTCGATCAGGTGATTCCGGCGGAATTCTTCCGGCCCGTCGCCGAGATCATCTACTTCCTGCAGTCGAAGCAGGCCCCGCGCCCTGAGAAGGTTCAGTAGATTTCCGAGGATGGTGCTTCGCGCAACAGCTTGACGAAAGCTTAACGCCCTAGGGTTCTCCCGAATGGACCGGAATGGGGCTGTCGTGGGACCGCTTTATCTCTTCGAACTCGCATCGTCGCAGGCGCGGTACCTCGAACTTCGCCAGTCGACCATTGCCACCAACGTCGCCAACGCCAACACGCCCGGCTTCAAGGCGCGCGACGTCGAGCCGTTCAACAAGGTGCTCGACACGATGCCGGTCAGGCTTGCGACGACGTCGTCGTCGCACCTTCAGCTGTCCGCCGCCGAGACCGAGACGCGCGCGACTGCCAAGAAGGACAGCTGGGAAGTGGTTCATTCCGGCAACTCCGTCAGCCTCGAGCAGGAAATGATCAAGGGCAACGACGTCAATCGCGACTACTCGATGAATTCGGCGGTCGTGCGCTCGTTCCATCGCATGCTGCTGTCGAGCGTGAAAACCTGAGGTGAATTGACATGCTGGACGCACTGAGCGCCTCTCTGACGGTTGCGAGCTCCGGGCTCGAGGCGCAGTCGACGCGCATGCGCATCGTCTCGGAAAACCTCGCCAATGCGACCTCAACCGGCCGGACCGCCGGCGCCGATCCGTATCAGCGCAAGACCATCACGTTCGATGCCGCGATGGACCGTGCCTCCGGCGCGCAGCTCGCGAAGGTCAAGGAAATCGGGGTCGACACCACGCCATACCGCGTCGAGTACGATCCCGGGCATCCCGCCGCCGACAAGGCCGGCTACGTCAAGCTGCCGAACGTCAACATGATGATCGAGATGGCGGACATGCGGGAAGTCAACCGGTCCTATGAGGCCAATCTCCAGGTCGTGAAACAGGTGAGGTCGATGCTGGGCATGACCATCGACCTTCTGAGGAGCTGACAATGCTTGAGGCGATTTCATCCACCGCGATTTCCGCAGGCCAGGCGGCGTCTCGCGCCACCGAGACGCAGGCCATCTCGCCCGCTGCGACGGCTCCGGTCCAGACCGGTGACGATGTCGGCTTCGAATCGGTGATGAAGCAGGTGACGACCGACGCAATCGGCACGCTGAAGGCGGGCGAAGCGGCGTCGATCTCGGCGATGCAGGGCAAAGAGTCGACGCGGAAGGTCGTCGAGGCGCTGATGTCGGCCGAGCAGGCCTTGCAGACGGTGGTCGCGGTTCGCGACAAGGTCGTGCAGGCCTACCAGGAAGTCGTCCGGATGTCGATTTGATCTGAGGGAGTAAGGTCAGTGAAATCGCTCGCCATTGCGGCTACGGGCATGAACGCCCAGCAGACCAATATCGAAGTCATCGCGAACAACATCGCCAACATTAACTCGACGTCGTACAAGCGGGCGCGCGCCGAATTCACCGATCTGTTCTACCAGATGGACCGCATGCAGGGCGTTGCCAACGTCAACGGCTCGTCGCCGATCCCGGAGGGCGCCAATCTCGGCCTCGGCGTCAAGTCGGCGGCGATCCGCAAACTGCACATTCAGGGCGCGCTGACCCAGACCGGCAACCCTTACGACCTCGCGATCAACGGTCGCGGCTGGTTCCAGGTGCTGGGCCCCAACAACGAGGTGCAATACACCCGCGCGGGCTCGTTCAACACCAATGCCAACAGCCAGCTCGTCACCACCGACGGCTACCTGCTGGATCCCGCAATCACGATCCCGCAGGGCACGGTCCAGGTCACGGTCAACCAGACCGGTCAGGTGTTCGCCAAGCTGGACACCGAAGTGAACCCGCGGCAGATCGGCCAGCTCAACCTCGCCAACTTCGCCAACGAGGCCGGTCTCGAGCCGCTCGGCAGCAATCTCTATCGCGAGACCACGGCGTCCGGCACACCGGTCGTCGGACTACCGGGCGATGCCGGCTACGGCAAGATCAACCAGCAATATCTCGAGGCTTCGAACGTCGATCCCGTCAAGGAGATCACCGAGCTGATCTCGGCGCAGCGCGCCTATGAAATGAACGCCAAGGTCATCCAGGCCTCGGATGAAATGGCCTCGACCGTATCGAAGGGCCTTCGCTAGTTCCGGTGTGTCCATGTTGAACAGGGTGGGCCTGATCGTGCGCGGGTTGGCCACCGTGCTGCTGGTTCTCGTCTCCGCGCGCGTCGCCGTGGCCGAGGAGAAGCGGCTGCCCGTGCCGGCAGTCTCGATCCGAGCCGGCGAGCTGATCCGCGACGACATGATAACGGAGCGCGCCTTCGCGCCGAACCTGCTCGGCGTCGCCATGTTCATCGAAGGACGTCAGGTTCTGGTCGGCCGCATGGCCCGGCGCGCGCTGCTGCCGGGCCAGCCGATCCCGACCAACGCGGTGGAAGATCCCTGGACTGTCGCCCGCGGCGCCATGGTCAAGGTCGTCGTCGAAGACAGCGGCCTGTCCATCGTCACTTACGGCTCGGCGATGCAGTCGGGCGCGGCCGGCGCGCTCATTCCGGTGCGCAACACCGATACCGGCGTGATCATCAGGGGCGTCGTCCAGCCGGACGGCACCGTCAAGGTCGTGGACGGGTCATGACCAGAGTCCTGCTTGCGCTCGTCCTCGTCCTTTGCGCCGCCAGCGCCCAGGCCGCCGTCCGCATCAAGGACATCGCGGATATCAAGGGGCTGCGTGAGAATCAGATCGTCGGCTATGGCCTCGTCATCGGCCTGAACGGCACCGGCGACACGCTGCGCAATGCCCCGTTCACGGAGCAGTCCCTGCAATCGATGCTCGAGAACATGGGCATCAACGTCAGGAACGAGACCACGAGCACCACCAATCCGACGCGCCCCACCACGCTGCGCACGCGCAACGTCGCGGCGGTGATGGTGACGGCAGACCTGCCGCCCTCGATCGGGCCCGGCGAGCGGATGGACGTGACGGTGTCGTCGCTCGGCGATGCGACCTCGCTGCTCGGCGGCACGCTGGTGATGACGTCGCTGCGCGCTGCGGACGGTGCGGTCTATGCGGTGGCACAAGGCGCGGTCACGGTTGCCGGCTACAGCGTCGGCGGCCAGGCGCAGAACGTCAGCCAGGGCACGCCGACCGCCGGGCGCATCCCGAACGGGGCGCTGGTCGAGCGTGAGGTGCAGGGAAGCCTCCATGAGATGGAATTCCTGGTGCTGGAGCTCAAGAACCCGGATTTCGTCACCGCAACGCGTATCCTGGACGCCGTCAACCGCTATGCCGGTGGCCGCTATCGTTCGCAGATCGCCTTCGAGCGCGACTATCGGACTATCGTGCTGTCGAAGCCGCGCTATGTCGGCCCGGTTCGCTTCCTGGCGGAAATCGGAGAACTGACCGTCGAGCCGGACACGCCTGCGCGGGTGGTGATCAACGAGCGTACCGGCACGGTAGTGATCGGACGCGACGTGCGGATATCGACGGTTGCGGTGACGCACGGCAATCTGACGGTCCGCGTCACGGAGATGCCCGTGGTGTCGCAGCCGGCTCCGTTCTCGCGGGGCCAGACGGTGGTCGTTCCCCAGACCGTGGTCGAGGCCAACGAGGCCGGATCGCAGGTGGCCATTCTGAGCGGCGTCGACCTCCAGCGCCTGGTTCGCGGGCTGAACCAGATCGGCCTCAAGCCGTCGGGCATCATCGCCATTCTCCAGGCGATCAAGACGGCCGGCGCGCTGCAGGCCGACGTCATCGTCCAATGATGCATAAGCGTCGTGCAAGCTTGGTCGCTCAATGCTCAAGTCTCGACCGAGAATCGCGCGCGTCCCGATGCTGAAGCTGGATCACAAAGCCAAACTCCTTCTGCTGGTCGCGGCCGCGGCGCTCGCGGGCGCTTCGCCCGTGCTTGCGCTGGATGAAGCCAAGCCGTCGAAGCCGCTCAACCTGCTTTCCTTCGCCCGTGCCCGCGCGCCGGGACCGCAGAAGCCGCATACGCCGATCCCGGGTGACAATGCGTCGATGCGGGCGACGGCGTGGGCGGCCGAAGATAGCGGCCCCGCGATCACGGGCGCGGTGCCGGCTTCGGAGACGCCTGCACAGGCGCCAGCCCCGGCGCCCGCACGTCCGGCCAAACCCGGCAGCGTCACGGCGCCGCCGAAGCCCGCACCGCCGCAGGCTGCCGTGCCCGCCGATAACGAGGTTGCCCTGTTCTGCAGCAACGTGGCTGATCCCGCCGTCGATGCGAGGCTCGCCTGGCAGGTCAAGGAACTGGAGAAGGCCGAGACCCAGCTCCGCGAGCGGATCGCCGAGGTCGAGGCCAAGCGCGCCGAATACGAGAAGTGGATGGCGCTACGCGACGACTTCCTGAAGAAGGCCGAGGCGCAGGTCGTCGAGATCTATTCGCGAATGAAGCCGGACGCCGCGGCCACCCAGATCGCCGGCATGTCGGACGAGACCGCTGCAGCCGTGCTTGCCAAGCTCAGCCCGAGGAGCTCGAGCGCAATTTTCAACGAGATGGACACGGCGCGCGCCGCGCATCTTGCCGACGTGCTCGGCGGAATGCGCCGCGTGGATGATGGAAAGACCAAATAGATGAAGAATCTGATCCTCATCCTCTCGCTCCTGATGCTTGCCGGATGCGTCAACGACCCGGCCGAGGTCCTGACCGGTCCGCGATTGTCGCCGGTCGGCAGCGGCCTGAGGACGCAGGCCGATCCGATCCCGGTGACGCCCCGCGTGCGCACGCCCGTCAGCTACCGCTCGACCTGGGACGACGGCACCGACCTCTACCGCGATCCCCGCGCGCGGCGTACCGGCGACGTCGTGACGGTGATCATCTCGATGCAGGACAAGGCCAAGCTCGACAACAAGACCGATCGCTCGCGGGATTCGCAGATCAAGTTCGGGCTGGACTGGCTGATGGACGTCGCGGGATGGGCCGACAAGGGACAGACCACCGCCAACCTCAGCACCAACACCCAGATCAAGGGCAACGGTCAGATCGATCGCACGGAGGACATCAAGCTGTCCATCGCCGCCATCGTCACCGACGTGTTGCCGAACGGCAATATGATGATCAGCGGCTCGCAGGAATTCCGCGTCAACACCGAGATGCGCGTGCTCAATGTCGGCGGCATCGTGCGTCCGCGCGATATTTCACGAACCAACACGATCTCCTACGACAAGATCGCGGAGGCGCGCGTGTCCTATGGTGGTCGCGGAAATCTGTCTGATGTGCAGCAGCCTGGATGGGGACACCGGATCTATGACACCGTGGCTCCGTTTTGAGGTTCGCACCGGCATGACCGCGCCGCGAGGGCAGGGGACGTCATGCGCCTGATTGCGGCTATCGTGGCGCTGACCCTGGTCGCGATCGGTGTGGGCGCACTTGCGGGCCTGCATCTGTTTGCGGCCGCCGAGCGCGTCGCCGACGCGAAGAACAACGCCACGCCGCCGCCGATCGCGTCGAGCTACGCCGGCAGCGCCCGGCTTCGAAAGCTGTCCCCGATCGTGACCAATCTCGCCGCGCCGGCCAACAACTGGGCCCGCGTCGAAGCCTCCATGGTGACCGAGAGCATGAGCGACGAGGATGCCGGCATCCTGGCCGCCCATATCAGCGAGGACATCGTGACCTATCTGCGGTCGTCCTCGGTCGCGCAATTCGAGGGATCGCGCGGGCTCCAGCATCTGCGCGATGATCTGACCGAGCGCGCCAATATCCGCTCGTCCGGCAAGGTCCGCGAGTTGATCATAGAGACGTTGGTGATCCAGTGAGAGTGAAAGTCCTGCTGCTCGCGTTGCTTCTGGCCGTGCTGCCCGAAGTGGCGCTCGCCCAGATCCCGGACCTCAACTCGCTGCTGCCCCCCGGCAACGGCTCGACCAGCGGCCGCATCATCCAGCTGATGGCGCTGATCACGGTGCTGTCGGTGGCGCCGGGGCTGCTCATCATGGTGACGAGCTTCACGCGATTTGCGGTGGCGCTGTCCTTCCTGCGCTCCGGCCTCGGCCTCCAGACCACGCCGGCCAATCTGGTGCTGGTCAGCCTTGCGCTGTTCATGACCTTCTACGTGATGGCGCCGACCTTCGACCGCGCCTGGGAGACCGGCGTCCAGCCTCTCATGAAGAACGAGATTTCGGAGGAAGAGGCTTACCTGAAGATCACCGATCCGTTCCGCGAGTTCATGCTGGCCCATGTCCGCGACAAGGACCTGCAGACCTTCGAGTCGCTTGCCGCCGAAAGCTTCCGCAAGAAGTTCGACGACAAGCGCATCGATCTGCGCGTGATCATTCCGGCCTTCATGATCTCCGAGCTCAGGCGTTCCTTCGAGATCGGCTTCCTCATCATGCTGCCGTTCCTCGTGATCGACATGATCGTGGCGACGCTGACCATGTCGATGGGCATGATGATGATGCCGCCGACGATCCTCGCGCTGCCGTTCAAGATGCTGTTCTTCGTGCTGATCGACGGCTGGAACCTGCTGGCCTCCGGACTGGTGCGGTCGTTCTCGTAGCAGCCGCGATCGCCGGTCGGTCGGTTATGGTTAGCGAGAAGTACCGGCTTATGGTTACCGGAAGGTAATGGTAACCATATGATATTACTACGAAATTCAAGCCGATCTTAATCTCGGCGCAAGATTCGACGTGCTAGCAATGCGGCACGGCGGGTTGGACCCCACCCATATCAGTCCAAAGGCATGATGCCGCCCCTCCGTACCGGTGAAAGCCCGGTATGTCCCCTCGTGAAAATGTAACGCGTACATAAAGGGACATTCGCAATGTCAAGCCTGCTTACGAACTCGACCGCCATGACCGCGCTCCAGACCCTGCGGTCTGTCAGCTCGCAGCTCTCCACCACGCAGACCCGCATCTCCACCGGCCAGCGCGTGTCGACCGCTTCGGACAACGCTGCCTATTGGTCGATTGCGACGTCGATGCGCTCCGACAACGCCGCGCTCTCCGCGGTCTCCGACTCGCTCGGTCTGTCGGCCGCGACCGTCGACACCGAATACACCGCGCTCAATACGGTCATCGGCGACAAGGACTCCGGCCTGACCAAGCTCCAGGCGCTGCTGGTCGAAGCCAAGACCGCCGGTATCGACCGG
>NZ_JAFCJS010000002.1 GCF_018130825.1 Bradyrhizobium liaoningense
GACAGCGCCAGCAACACGCCGGACGACGGGGTGTCGCTGAACGCGAACTCGCTGGCGCTGACGGTGACGATCACCGATGGCGACGGCGACAAGGCGAGCACGCCGGTCGACGTGTCGGGCAAGATCACCTTCGACGATGACGGTCCGAAAGCGAACACAGTGACCGCGACGCCGGTCCTGGACGACGACGCGCAGACGCTGTTTGTGGGTAATCCGGGCGGCACGAGCGACGTTGCGGACGCAATGGTTGCGACGGGCGCGGCGGGTGCGCTATTCGCAGCGGGTGCGGACGGTGTGCAGTCGATCAGCTTCACCAACCCGGTCGGGCTGAAGGCGATCTACAAGGACGCCAACGGGCTCGGGGCCCAGGAGACGCTGAACTACGCGACGACGGTGGTCGCGGGCCACACGATCCTGACCGCGACGGGCGCGATCTCGAACAATGTGGTGTTCAAGCTCGATGTCGCACCTGACGGCTCGTACACGTTTACCGAGTCGGAGCCGCTGGTGCATCCGACCAGCGGCACGACGGAGGAGAATCTCGCCGTCGCGATCGGCTTCACGGTGACGGACGGCGACGGCGACCAGGCGGCGGGTTCGCTGACGGTGAACATCAATGACGACACGCCGTCGATCAGTGCCATTCAAGATGCGATTGCACCTTTCAACAACAATACGCAGGTCAACGGTACGTGGCAGCCGCTGTTTGGTGCCGATGGCCCGAACGCAATCGCTCCGATTTCGATCTCAATGGGAGCGAACCCGACTGGTCTCACCTATGTCATCACCGATACGAATACGGCGGTGTCAGGCCACGAGCTCTTCAAGGTTGACGTGAAGAGTGGCGCAACGACGCTATACTCCTTCTATGAGTACACGGACTACAATCCCGCCACGAAGAGCGGGGAGATGTTTGCATTCACCGACCTTGCCCATACGAAGCAGTTCTTTGAACTGACCGTAGGCATCGATGGAACCTACAATTTCCACGTTGACACAAACACTCTTCAGCAAACGACCACGTTCAGTTTCGTTTCGCAGTTGCCAAACGGCGGAAACGGCGACTATCTGACGATCGTCAACGGCACCGGAACGTTCCTCAACGGCAACGATCCCGCCACGGTGCCTGCCGGCACCGTCCTCATTGACGGATGGAACAGCAGCAACACGAGTCCAAACTCTCACGTCTTGCACAAGAACAACCCGGGCTTGGGCATTGACAACGGCAACTTGGATGGCGGCGAAACCGTCATGTTCAAGTTCGGTGATCTGCAGACCGGCATAACCGTTGGCATCGGCAAGGGAAATAACTCGACCAACGAACACTTCCTCGTCACCGTTTGGGATGCGACGCATACCAATTCCGTTACTTGGGACTTGGTGCAGGCAGACGGCACGGCGATTGTTGTCGATCAAGCGCACTGGGGCGCTACCGGAACGGTATCCGGAGCACTCTTCTCATCTTTCAGCGAAGTCGACGTCAAGAATATCGCCAGCGGCTCTGCTGTCCCGGATGAAGACGACAAGGTCGTGCTGACGACACTTTCGTATGGACAGAATACGACGATTGCCAGCACCACCCTGAACTTCGCGCTCGCCATCACCGATGGTGACGGCGATACGTACGCCAGCACGGACAATCTGACCGTGTCTCTGGTCGGCACCAACGCCAGCCTGACAGGTACGACCGCGCCCGAGGTGATCGCCGCGAGCGCTGCGAATGATACGATCACCGGCGGAACGGGACCGGGAGATACCGTTGACTACAGCAACGCGACGTCCGGGGTGACGGTCAACCTGACGGCAGAAACCGATGCGGTGGCCGCCGTCGTGGGTGGTGGCGCGGCAGGTGACACCATCAAGGGTATCGAAAACGTCTTCGGATCGTCCTTTGCGGATACTCTGACGGCTCACCCGTCCGGCAGCGTCCTCTATGCGGGAGCAGGTAGCGGGGCTGGCACGGATGTCCTGAATGGCGGCGTCGGCAACGACACTCTCGTCGCGGGCCTGGCAGGAACTGACGTCCTGTCGGGCGGCGCGGGCAACGACACGTTCGTGCTACATGGCAATGGCGGTGCCAATGTAACGATCTCAGACCTCGGTTTGGGCGATTCGATCGTCGTCGACGTTGCAAATCTGAACCTGACCATCAATACGGCCCAGACGGTCGCGTTCAACTCGGGAACGACAGGCGCAAACGATCAGACCCACGACAGTGCCTTCGTGGGCTCGAACTTCTTCTTCAACACCAGCAACAATGAGCTGTACTATTCGGCCGACAATACTGCAGCTCACGCGGTCGATCTTGCCCACATCAGCACGGGCATCCCCGCAGCCAACGCCGTCCACGTGGCGTAAGCAGGCTGTGCTGTAACGCACGACAAACCACCGGTGGGCCTCCCGCCGGCGGTTTTTCCTTGCCTCAAAGAAGCAGTGGCAGCGTGCTCAGTGACCCGCCGCCACCCGCATCGGCCGGCTCCGCGCCCGCCCATTCCGAACCCGCCGCCGCCGGTGCTGCTTCGGACGTGAGCGGCGCAGCCTTTGCGTAAGGCTTGGCGAACAGGTGCACGCCGTCGTGATTGATTGCGAATAGCGGTGCGAAGTTCAGCTCGCCGTTGTCCTCCCGCAGGCCCGCCCAGCGATTGTCCAGGATCATCCAGCGGCCGTCGAGACGAGCCGCGAGTACCGCGTGATCCTGCCGCACGGTGCGGTCGCGGACGAGGAGCAGGCGCATGTCGGCGTCCGGGAAGCCCGCGTCGCGCAGTGCGGCGTATTTGGCGATCGCATAGTCTTCGCAATCGCCTTTGCCCGTCGCAAAGCTCGCCAATGGCGAACTCCAGCGGTCCAGCTCCCGATGCTGGACGAGATCGCTGACATAGCGGATCGCGGTGTTGACGCCGAGATTGACCTCCTCGAGCTGAGCGCGACCGGACTTCGCCTTGACCGCACTGATGAGCCTGAGGAACTGCGCAGCGTTCGGCGGGCAGCTTGCGGCATCGGAGCGGCAGCGCTCGAGCAGGACCTGCTCGCTCGCGATCTCTGCCTCGACCGTGCGCCATTTGCGCCAGATGGCGTTGTCAGGTGCCCGGAACGTGAAGAGGCCGAAGGGTTCATTGCCGAGCGACGGCGCGCCGGCCGGAGAGGCGGCCTCTGGTTGGGCATCCGTCGCCGTGGCGGAGGGAGGCGTCAGCGCTGCCAGACGCACGGCATTTGGCCCGCGGCCACGCTCGCGATCGAGCTTCGCCAGCACGGCGTTGATCGTGAAGAACGTCGCGGGAGCCTGAATGGTATCTGCTCCGGATGGCGCGATCTCACGCGGCTCGGCTTCGGCTGCAAATGCGACCGAGGTCGCAGCACCGCTGAGCGAAACCAGCATGGCCGCCGCAAACGCCAGAATGCCCTGCCGTCGCCGTCCACAACGCGACTTCATTGACCGTCCCCATATTTCGGGACGTCGCCGGCGTCTTTACGCGCCTGGTCATCATCCCGACCTGTTTATCGGGAGCCAGCGTGCGCGTGGGCGCGCTTAAGTCGGGTTAAAACCGGGGAGGGGACGACCAGGAATGAGCCGGTGGGATGAACCGCGTCCCTCCGGCAATGCTAAAGCTTGCGATCGCGCGTTAAGGACGCATTAAGCAAGGCGATCGGATTAGTGCTCGCGCAGGGCCTCGTCGCGCAAGGTGCGAGCCGGCTTCATGATGTAATCCAGAACGCTCTTCTTGCCGGTCAATATCTCGACCGTCGTGATCATGCCCGGAATGATCGGAAGCGGAGTTTCCTCCGTACCGAGATGGTTCCTGTCGGTTCGAACCATCACGCGATAATAGGTCTCCGGCCGCTGCGCCGCTTCTCCCTTGTCGTCGAGGATCGTGTCGGCGCTGATCCGCTCGACCTTGCCGGCGAGATGGCCATAAACGGAGGAGTCGTAGGCGGAGATCTTGACCACGGCATCCTGGCCCGGGCGGATGAAGGCGATGTCCTGCGGCCTGATCTTGCCTTCGACCAGCAGGGTATCGTCGAGCGGAACGATGTCCATGAGGTTCGCTCCGGGCTGAACGACGGCGCCGATCGTCGTGACGTTCAGCTTGTTGACGATGCCGCGAACCGGCGAACGCAGATCCGTCCTGCGCACCCTGTCCTGGGCGGACTTGATGTTCTCGTCGAGCACGGCGAGATCGGCCCTCGACTTGGCGAGATCTTCGTCGGCCTGCGCGCGGAAGGTCGAAATCGTGGTCGCAATCTTCGCCTTGGCTTCGGCGATCTGCCCTTTCGCCTCCGCGGATTGACGCTCCAGCCGAAGCATTTCGATCTCGGGAACGACCTTCTGCTCGTACAGTTTGCGCGTCAATGCGAGCTCGCGATCGAGCAGGCCCGATGTTTGGGTCAGCCTTGCGATCTGCTGATTGAGGACGTCGACATCCTGCGCCACCTTGAGGGCGCGCGTCTTGAAGACGCTCCGTTCCGTTGCGACGGCCGCGGGGTTGACCTCTTCGATCTTGTCAGGAAAGACGATCTCGCTACGGCCCTTCGCTTCGGCGTCGAGCCGCGCGAGGCGGGCCGCCATCGAGGCACGGCGCTCCCGTATCTCGCCAAACTCGGAGGCGAACTTGGTGTCGTCGATCCGCATCAGGGACTGTCCCTGCTGAACCACCGCGCCTTCCTGGACCAGGATGTCGCCGACGATCCCGCCTTCCAGGGATTGCACGACCTGGATCTGCCGCGACGGCACGACCTTGCCGTTTCCGCGCTTGACCTCTTCGAGCACGGCGAAATGAGCCCAGATCAGGAATGTGGAGAGGAGGGCGAAGAACGCCCACAGCAGCATGCGGGAGGTCCGCGGCGTTCTCAATCGAACGGCCGCGCGAATGTCGTTGGCGTAAGCGAAATCAGCTGACATTGGACTTCTGCGCCGGCTGGACTTGTTGAACCACTCTGGGATTGACGACCGGCTCGGCCGACGGAGTCTTGCCTTGCAACAGGCTCAAGACGTGGTCGCGTGGGCCGTCGGCAACCAGCCGGCCGTTGTCGAACAGCAGCAGCCGGTCGACCATGGTCAGCAGTGAGAGACGGTGCGTGGAGATGATGATGGTCATCTGCGCATCGTCGAGCTTCTTCAGCCGTTCAAGGAACTCGCTTTCGCTGCGGACGTCGAAATGCGCGGTTGGCTCGTCCAGAAACAGGATCCTGGGCTTGCGGATCAATACGCGCGCGAGGCCAATGGCCTGCTTCTGGCCGCCCGAGAGGCTGCGGCCGCCCTCCGCGATGGGCATGTCGTAGCCCATGGGGTGGCCTGCGATGAAGCTTTCGACGCCGGCCAGGCGCGAGGCCGCAAGCACTTCCTCGTCGGTCGCGGCCGGATAGCCCAACGTGATGTTGTCGCGTAGCTTGCCGAAGAACAGATCGGTGTCCTGCATGGCAAAGCCGATGCCGGCGCGCAGGTCGGCGGGATCATACTGGCGCGAGTCGACGCCATCGACCAGGATGCGGCCATCCTGTGCCTCGTAGAACGAGAGCAGCAGGCGGCCGACGGTCGTCTTTCCCGAACCGACCCGGCCGATGATTCCAACGCGCTCGCCGCTCTGGATCTTGAAGGTGACCTTGTCCAGCGCCTTTCCAGGCGCATTGGGGTAGGTGAACGAGACGTTCTCGAAGCTGACAGTGCCCTGATCGATCTTTCTGGCGAGATAGGTCCGTTCCGGTGAACGCTCCCGCTCCAGAGTCATGATCCGATCGATGGATTTGAGCGCCGAGAAAGTCTGAGTGCCGCGGGTGATCACGGAGGCGATGCCTGCAATCGGCGCCAGAACCCGGCCGGCGAGCATGTTCGCCGCGACCAGGGCGCCGACCGTCAGAGTGCCGTTCTGGATCAGAAAGACGCCGATCACGATCATGAGCAGGCTGGTCAGCGTCTGCGCCGAGTTGGCTGCAGTCAGCGCCAGGGATGACCAGAAGTGCACGGCCTCGCCGGAGCGGGCCGTCGCTGCAACCGAACGCTCCCAGGCCGTCTGCATCCTCGCTTCACCGCCCGAGGCGCGCACGGTTTCGAGGCCGGCGAGCGATTCCACCAGCACGCCGTGGCGGGCCGCCGACTCGGCCTGCAAGCGCTTCATCGCCCGATTGAGCGGGCGTTGCAGCACGAGGCCAATTCCGATCATGACCGGCAGCATCAGGAGCGGCACCCAGGCAAGCGGCCCGGCGACCACGAAGAGAACGGCAACAAACAGGATGGCGAACAGCAGATCGGTTGCCGAGACGACGCTGCCCGAGGTGAAGAACTCGCGAACGGAATCGAAATCGCGAAGCTGGTTGGCAATGATGCCGACGGATGTCGGCCGCTGCGACATCTTCACGGCCATGACGTGTTCGAAAATGTTGGCGGCAAGGACGACATCGATCGTCTTGCCCGTCACGTCGATCATCTTGCTCCGGACCATCCGCAGGATCAGGTCAAAGACGATCGCAAGGCCCATACCGATCGAGAGAGCAACGAGCGAGGGGATCGCTCCGTTCGGGATGACCCGGTCATAGACGCTCATCGTGAAGAGCGGCATGGCCAGGGCCAGAATGTTGATGAGCAGCGCAGCGAGCGCGATATGTCCGTAGTTGCGCCAATGCGCCTTTACGACGGACCAGAACCAGTGCTGTCGGGGAAGGCTGCCGGCCGCGACGGCTCGCGGATCCGACTCGGCGGCGGCCCGGACCAGAAACGCGTAACCCGTATATCCCGCTGCGATGGTGTCGAGCGTCAGCATCTGCGGCACATAAGGCCGGTTGCTCGGGTCGATCACCCGTGCGGTACGCTTGCTCTCGTCGATGCTCAGCAGGACCAGCGTCGTTCCGTTCTTCATGATCAGCACGACCGGAAGAACGAGAGACGGGATGTCCAGCAGCTTGCGTTTGGTGGCCTCGGTCTCGAGGCCGGCACGGCGCGCGGCGCGCTCGTAGAGCGAAACCGTCAGGCGCCCGTCGAGGATCGGCAGGCCGCCGAGCAAGCCCTCGCGTGTCACGGCTCTGCCGTGATGTCCGGCCAGAAAGATGAGCGAGTCCAGCAGGGGATCGCCGTGTTTCGCTGCGCCTTGCTCGGTCCGGGCCGAGGCCGCGGACTCTTCGCCGATGTTGTCTGGGCGCGCACCTTCGGCCGAAGCCGTCTTTGTTTGACGAAACAACAAGCTGATATGCCTTAAATGAAAAGCGATGACGCGAACTTGGCAAAGTCGTCGCGAGACTACGACAAATTGCGAGTTAATTCATTTACTTATTTGAGCGGTCGCGATTAACGATTAACAATCGCGCGCCCGAAATTCTATCCGTGCGTTATCGGGGTAGGCCGAAACAAAAAAGCCCGCACAAATGTGCGGGCTTTTTCAATGGTTATTCGGCCGACGTTGCTATTTTGTAATCGGCGAGAATGCGGTCAACAGCCAGTGGGGCTTCTCGGCCGCGGCATACGAGCTGCGCTGGTCGGCCGCGCTGTCGAGCACGACCGGCCCGCCGGAGCCTTGCCGCTGCTGCGCAAACCAGGCCGACACGCCGGCAACCTTGGCTGACGCCGGCTCACCGGACCAGCGATCGCCGAAAGCGGACGTGGCAGGCTCGGTCGCCGCATAGGACAGCCGGACGGGCGCTGCCGTCGGTGCCGGCACGGCGGTCCGCAGCGGCTCCGAACCGCTCTGCGGCAGGGTCCAGCGGAACGTGGGCGCCTTGTAATCCGGCAGGCCGAACAGGTTGAGATCGGTCGGCGCTGCGTCGACAGGGGGAGGAGCCTTCAGGTACTCGATCAGGGTTCCCGTCGCCGCGAGCAATTGATAGTCGGCGAACACCACGACCGCGCGCGCCGAGGTCAGCGAAACCTGCGCGTTGAAGAACTGGTTCTGGGCGTTCAGGAGGTCGATGAGCGAGCGCTGGCCGAGCTCATATTCCTTCTGGAAGGCGGCGATGGTCTTCCGGGCCGCCTCCAGCTCGCTGGTCAGCGCCGCAATGCGGGTCTGCGTGACCGTGCGAGCGTTCCAGGCCTTGTCGATCGACTCATAGGCATCCCGCTGCAGGCGGGCGTGCCGTGCGGTCGCCTCCGTGAACCGTTCGGCCTTTTCCGAGCGGTTCCAGGCGTCCTGGCCGCCGCGGAAGATGTCCCAGGACATCACCACCTTGCCGCTGTAGTCCTCATGGGTGACGGCGGGCGAGCCGGCGGCCGCAACATAGGGGAACGCATTGTCGTAATGCGTCGCCCGACCCTCGAGATAGAATTTCGGGGCGAACAGTCCGTCCGTGGACTTGAAAGCGTGCTTGGCGGCGTCGACGTCGGACTGGGCCGCCGAGATCGTGGAGTTGAACCGCAGCGTGACCGCGAGCGCCTCATCCCGGCTGGCCGGCAGCCCCCTCAACGGGCCCGGGAAACGCACATTGTAAGGCTCTATTCCGACGACCTTGCGGTACTTCGCCCGTGCGTCCTCGAGACTGCGGCGGAATTCGGCGAGGGCTGCACGAGCGCTTTCGACGCGCTCCCTCGACTGCTCAAGGTCGCCTTCGCCGGCCCGGCCGCCCGAAAAGCGGGAGTTCACGTTCGAGAAGATCTTCTCGTGATTGGCGACGTTCTGCTGGGCCCAGGTCACCAGGCGCATATAACGCACGACATCGATGTAAGCTTCGGCGGCGTCGAGGGCGATCAGCTCGGTGCGTTCCTTGACGCGTGCCGCGGCGGCGTTCACGCGCGCATTTTGACGCCACACCTCGTGGATCGAGGTGAAACCATCAAAAAGGAGCTGACGGACGACGACGGATTCCTGGCTTCCGTTCCGCCACGGTCCTGATCCGGTCGTTGGAACCGCAATGCTCGGGGCGATGAAGCCGGGCGACTGGTCGAACTTTTCCGGTCCATAGCTGGCGTCGATGCGGACCTGCGGTAACAGCGTACTCTGGGTCTGGCGGAGCTCGCTCTCGGTTGCGCGGCGGTTGGCCGAGGCCTCACCCACCCCCGGGTTGGTCTGCATCGCCTGCTTCAAGGCGTCATTGATTGAAAATTGTTCGGCTTTCGCGGGGGCGACGGCCAGGATGATCGTTGCGAAGGCTAAATGCGCCGGCTTCATGGTCCCCACCATAAAAGTCTTTTAACAAATATTATTGCCTGGGAAGAATTAGCAAAATGCTACGGCACTACCTATGACATTTCAGTCACAGCTTGCAGCAATCGATCCGACGTCTCCTGCGCGAGTGACACGAGGACAGCTCAGGCAGACTAACTAATTACCTCTTCATGGACGAAACAGGGCTAGCTGCGCCGCACAAACTCAGCGTGTAATCTGCTGCCTAGCAACCTGATTTTACTCATCAATTGCGCTGCTGCCGTGCTGCGATGCGGCTGTCGTTCGATGGGGCGGGTTCCGCATATGGCGGGGTGTGGCAGGCCGGCCGGAGAGTTTCGCGCCGCTGGTTGAATGCTTCCCCCACTCCGGAGTTGGAAACCGCCCGGGGCGGCCAGCACCATCCGGCCTTCGTCGATTCGGATCCAGGGGCGCCTAAACGGCCGGCAAGTTTGACGTGCGATCGGCTTGCCTTCGATCGCCTGTCATCAGCGGCGTGCCCCGGGCTGCTCAAGTGGCGGCAGGGCGATGTCTCGGATCCATCCTCATGATACCTCGGGAGCCCCCGGGAAATAACGGCACGTGCATTTCAAGTTAAGGACGAACGCTTGCAGCAGGCCTCTGGATGCAAACTTTGCTTAAGGTGTCAGACACATAGTGAAGGTATTTCAGAATGAGATTGAAAGGCTTGAATTGTGAATCCAGATCTTCGAAGCGAGCTGGAAGGCCTCATGGAAGCTATCCAGAAGCGCCAACGGCATATTGAGGAGCAGGTTTTTCTCATCGACATTCTCGAGCGGGAGGGGCACATCACGCTCGATCAACAGGCCGCCCTTCGATTTGAACGCAAGCAGCTGGCGCTTCAAATGGAGCGGCAGACGAACCTGCTCTTGAAAGCGCGGATCCGCGCTTAGCGCCGGTCATTCTCAGGCAAGGTTCCCGGCGGAGGCTTGAGTTGCTCGAGCCCGTCGTCGATCGCCCGGATGTCTTCTTCCATCCGCTCGATGGTCCGGCTCGGGTCGATGCCCGACACGGTCCGGAGTTGCTCGAGCAGCAGGCGCCGATGCTCGCGCAGCTCTTCGAGTCCGCGCCGGTCCTTGAGTGCCACATGAGAGGCAACGATCAATTCTATGGATGATGGCAATGCAATACCTATCGATTAAATGCGTCGATTAAAACGTTCATTATAGAGCTTTATACGAAGCAGAAAAGATCGCCCGCATCCACACTTCGCCGATAGGGGCTGCCGGCGCAGGTGTTGCCGGAGATCACCTCAAGCGCAATCGCGACTTGCCGGGAGCGGGCTGTCGTCACGTTGGCCTAGACACAGCTCACTCGACCTTATTGCGATGGCACCATCATCTGACGGCAAAAGCTGCTCGATCTTTGCTGTTCGCCGGAGCGCACACGGGCATGTCGGCGAGATGGCTTCCGCGACGCTGTATCGCGTTGCATGGGCGGCTTCGCTGTTCGATACCGCCATGTCGCGGGATGTGCATCGGTGATTCCACCGAGCGCGTCCTTTACGGATGGCGTTACGACCATTAATTTCATCTCGATATTTTGTTGATTTGTTTTGCCGGTGTCAGCAGCCCTTTCGCCAAGGCAATTGCAGACGATGTGTGATCGTTGCTCGATCCTCGACAGGAAGATTCAAAGATTCAAGGAGCTCGTCGTTCAGCTGTCTGATTTCGATGACGGCTTGGTCGAGCAGATCATTTGGAGAATAGCCAGGCTGCGGAGCATGAAGGCTGCGCTTCATCCCGACGACGGATAGCCGGGAAATGGCCGCCACTCGCCTGGTCCGGCGCGATGTTCCAACAGCGCCGGGAGGAAATGCAGGATCCCGGTTGTTCGAGTCTGCGGTTTCATTGATCTAAGTCAAACCAAAACCCCCCATCTGGTGAATCACGCAGGGTGTATGAACCAGCCCTGCAGCGCATCAATCGTTCGGTTGAGGGTGCGGGAAAAAAAGGAAAAAGCGTTCATCTGAACGTAGAGTAGGGCCTTTCTTTCGAGATTCCGCACAGCAATATCCGGCGAGATCATCGGGCACTTATCACTGGGTGCACGCGCGATGACACGAGGGGGCTTGGCAGGATCGGGAAAAATAGGCAATATTCAATTTTTGGATTTTGCCATGCCAGCTTATCTTGTCCGCTCAATCGATAGTCATCAGATCGTCGGCCTTTTCTCCGCCGATCATCCCCGAAGTCTCGCCCATTCAGTCGAGGAATGGACGGAACGGGACCATTGCGAATATGTCGAATTGCCATCCGGCGGCCTGGTCTGGGCGGGGTCGGCGGTTCGAGTGCCCATGCACACGGGCATCGAGAAAGACGCTGACTGGAACATCCCCGAATTGCCTTTCACGAGCGCGACGCTGTCGGACACTTGGCTCAATGTGCTCTACGGCTACACGCCCGGGCTTCGTTGGACGAGGTTCAGGGCCAAAAAAGCACCGCAATCAACGCCAGCCGAACTTCCAGAGCCGGTGCGCTCGGCGCAGATCATTCCTCTGCGACCGCGCTCTCAGCAAATGGCCAAGCGGCGAGATGCGCAATGACGGCAGAGAAGCTGCGTAGCCACGTCACCTACTTGACCGAACTGGGGCCGGATTCCGAGGGACGCGACGTCTTCGTGGGCCTGACTTATGGAGAAACCGTCTGGTTGATCGATTATCGGGAGCGGCGTGCGCGCGGCGAGCCGGGATGGAGCCGCGATCAAGCGACTGCTCGCAAACTGGCGGCAAGGCACCATACGGCGCACATCGAGATCGTGATCGCACAGGCGGAAAAGCGTTTCGACAACCCGACCATCAACTAGCTTGCTCGGGTCCTGCTTCGCCACCGCTCATCCCGGAACGCTGATGGCGCAGCCGTTCTGCGGATGGAGATCATCCGCAGAGCTCAACTTCCTCCCATCCATTTCGACGATGGTCAGCGGCAGACATACGTCCCGTTGACCAGCACGCGAACGCATGCCGCGCCTGCGGCTGCTGCGCCGACGGCCGCAGTCCCGACGACCGCCCGCCTGGTGGTCCGGCGTGCCACGCCGGCGACCGACACGGGGGTGAGGGGGCGTCCGACCCGTGCATCTGCCTGGCTGAAGGACAGTGATGGTGTCTCGCCGGATGACCAGCCGATCGAGACGGACAGGCCTGCGCCGACCACGATGGTCGCAGCAAACAGCTTACCGATCATACCACGTGTCATGACGACCTCCGTCCTTGCGGCGATGATGATGATGATGTCGACTGACCCACGGGCCGGCCGGCGAACCGTTGATCAAGATCAAGGGAAAAGTCGAAATCCACTTGGAGGTTGTCAGGTCAGCTTCAATGTCAGATGAACCGTTTGAGGATCCCGCTTCGCCGCAGGGCTGAAGCCGAGCCTCTCGAAGACGCGACGCATGGCAGTATTGTCCGACATGACCTCCGCAATCAGTTCAGCCAGCCCGGCCTCGCGCGCGAGCGCGATGAGATGCTGTGCCAGCAGCGTGCCGACGCCACGTCCCTGCCAGGCATCGACAACGACAAAGGCCATCTCTGCGCAGCCGGGCGTCGCGACGACGTAGCGGCCTCCGCCTATGATGACGTCTCGGCCCGCACCCTTCGCGCAGGCAACCAGCGCCACGTGATTCACGAAGTCGATCTCCATGAAATAGGCGCGCTCGCGATCCGAGAAGTGGCGCTTCGGTGCGAAGAAGCGAAGCTGGCGTGTTTGCGTGCTGGTCTGGTCCAGCGCTGAGAGCATGCCGACCTCATCCTCCGGCCGCAGCGCCCGGATCTCGATCGCGGTGCCGTCGCGTAGCGTCTCCCGGCAAGTGAAACTTGCTGGAGTCCCCATGAGCGCGCGCCTTTCTCCGTTCAGCGATTTGCCGGAACTTGCGCCTGAACCGGATCAAGTCTGCTGCGACAGGCAGGTCGTCAGGCTTCCGCAGGGAACCTTGCGCTCCGTCATTGACCGTTGACCTAAATCAACGTCGGCAATCCGCGGGCTCCTTGAATGGCTGGACGCGACGGCGAGGGCGAACATGGCGATGGCTGACATGGCGATGGACAATCTGAAACTGCCCGACCTGAAACTGCCGGATGGCCCGATGTCGGGCCTTGTGGCCTCCGCCGTCGAATACATGGTCGATGCGGGGCAGCGCAGCGTGCTGTTTCTGGACATCATGCGTCAGCGTGGCGACCAGTATCGCGAGCATGTCGCGCAGGTCGCACCGCATGTGCTGCAATATGCTGCAGAATTGATCGCCGACGGCCGCACGCTGGAGGAGCCGGTCAACTACGCGCTTGTGCGCATCATTCCGCCCAAGGATGTCGAGATCGACATGAGCCGGCGGCCCTTTGTGGTCGTCGATCCGCGTGCCGGTCATGGGCCGGGCATTGGCGGCTTCAAGGCCGACAGCGAGATCGGCGTGGCGATGAAGGCGGGGCATCCCTGCTATTTCATCGGCTTCCTGCCGGAGCCGGTGCCGGGCCAGACCATCGAGCGCATCGCGCGCGCGGAAGCGAAGTTCATCGAGACCGTCATCAGCCGTCATCCCGAGGCCGACGGCAAGCCCTGCGTGATCGGCAATTGCCAGGCCGGCTGGGCCGTCATGATCCTGGCATCGCTGCGGCCGGAACTGTTCGGGCCCTTGATCATCGCCGGCGCGCCGCTGGCTTATTGGGCAGGCGTGCACGGCCAGTATCCGATGCGCTATTCCGGCGGCCTTTTGGGCGGAAGCTGGCTGACGGCGCTGACGAGCGATCTCGGCGCCGGCAAGTTCGACGGCGCCTGGCTGGTGCAGAACTTCGAAAATCAGAATCCGTCAAACACGCTCTGGACCAAGCAGTACAACGTCTACTCCAAGGTCGACACGGAGGCGGAACGCTATCTGGATTTCGAGCGCTGGTGGGGCGGTCACGTCAACCTCAATGCCGAAGAGATCCAGTTCATCGTCGACGAGCTGTTCATCGGCAACAATCTCGCCGCCGGCCGCATCGAGATGTCGGACGGACAGAAGGTCGATCTGCGCAATATCCGCTCGCCGATCGTGGTGTTCTGCTCCAAGGGCGACAACGTCACGCCGCCGCAGCAGGCGCTCGACTGGATTTTGGATTGCTACGCCGACGTCGACGAGATCAGGGCGTATGGCCAGACCATCGTCTATACCGTTCACGAGAGCATCGGCCATCTCGGCATCTTCGTGTCTGGCGGCGTCGCCAAGAAGGAGCATGCCGAGTTCTCGAGCAACATCGATTTGATCGACGTGCTTCCGCCCGGGCTCTATGAGGCGACGTTCGAGGCGAGAGGCAACGAGACGCTCAATGCCGATCTCGCGGCCGGGCAGTGGGTGATGCGCTGTGAGGCGCGCACGCTCGACGATATCCGCGCGATGGGAGGCAACTCGCCCGAGGATGAGAGGCGGTTTGCCGCCGCCAAGCGCGTCTCGGAGCTCAATCTGGCGGCCTATCAGAAGTTCGTCCAACCCTGGGTCAAGAAGATGGTGACCCCGCAGATGGCGAACTTGGCGCGCAACATGCATCCGCTGCGGATGCAATATGAGGCCTTCAGCAGCAAGAATCCCTGGATGTCCACCATCCAGGCGGCCGCCGATCGTGTCGAGGACAACCGCAGGCCGGCCTCGAAGGACAATCCGTTCCTGGCGATCCAGGAGCAGATGTCGAAGCAGATCGTCCATGCGCTCGACAGCTGGCGCGACGCGCAGGAGGCGTTGAGCGAGACCGTCTTCCTCAATGTCTACGGCTCGCCGTTGCTTCAGGCGGCCGTCGGCATCGATCCGAATTCGGTGCCCTCGCAGCGCCGCGAGATGTCGGCGGAGCATCGCGCGATGCTCGAGAAGCGAATCTCCGAGCTGAAATCGCGCATCGGCGAGGGTGGCCTTCGCGAAGCAGCGCTCCGTTCGCTGCTCTATGTCGGCTCCGCCCGCGGCATGGTGGACGAGCGCAGCATCGAGGCGCTGCGGCAGGTGCGGCGGGACCATGGCGGCGCCAGGATGACGCTGGCGGAATTCAAGATGCTGGTCCGCGAGCAGTTCTTCATGCTGCTGCTCGATCGCGACGGTGCGCTGGCTGCGATCCCGAAATTGCTGCCCGACGACATGAGCCAGCGGCGCGCAGCCTTCGCCGCGATGCGCGAGGTGCTGTCGGCGAGCGAGGACATCACCGGCGAGCGCGCCCATCGTCTGAAACAGGTCGCCGGGCTTTTTGGTCTGGACGGAGAAGGGGACCTGACGTCGAACGTCACCCCTTTCGACCCGAAAGCAGAAGCAAGAGCGTCGTAACCAGGATTGGCGGAAGTGGGAGTGACATGATGTCGGCCAATACGACGGGGGGCCATTCCGGCAGCAAGTACGACCGCCTGATCGCGGCAGCGAAGGCGGGGGCGTCCCTGCCGACTGTCGTCGTCCACCCCTGCGACGAGACTTCGTTGCGCGGCGCCGTCGACAGCGCAAGCGCCGGCATCATCCGGCCGATACTTGTCGGGCCCGAGAAGAAGATCAGGGAGACGGCGGCCAAATTCGATCTCGACGTGTCCGGGTTCGAGATTGTCGATGCCGCGCATAGCGAGGACGCCGCGGCCAAGGGCGTCGCGCTCATCCACGCCGCCAAAGGCGATTTGCTGATGAAAGGCAGCCTTCACACCGACGAATTGATGCGCGCCGTCACGGCCAAGACCGACGGCCTGCGCACCGACCGGCGCATCAGCCACGTGTTCGTCATGGATGTGCCGGCCTACGCCGAGACCATCTTCGTGACCGATGCCGCGATCAACATCTTCCCCGATCTCGACGCCAAGCGCGACATCATCCAGAACGCGATCGACCTCTACAACCAGGCCGGCTTTGGCAAGACCCCGCGGGTCGCGATCCTGTCGGCGGTCGAGACCGTGACCTCGAAAATCCCCTCGACGATCGAGGCCGCTGCGCTTTGCAAGATGGCCGATCGCGGCCAGATCACCGGCGGCATCCTCGATGGCCCGCTGGCGTTCGACAATGCGATCGACACGGAAGCCGCGCGGATCAAGGGCATCACCTCCGAGGTCGCCGGCCGCGCACAGATCCTGGTCGTTCCGGACCTCGAGGCCGGGAACATGCTGGCCAAGAACCTCGCCTATTTCGCCAAGGCGGACGGCGCGGGCATCGTGCTCGGTGCCCGCGTGCCGGTGGTGCTCACCTCGCGGGCGGATTCTCCACGCGCGCGCATGGCGTCCTGCGCGGTTGCCGCGCTCTATGCTCGCGCCAGGCGTCAGAAGGCGCCGACAGTGGCTGCGTGATGTCATGGATACGATCCTCGTCGTCAATGCCGGCTCCTCCAGCGTCAAGTTTCAAGTCTATTCGATCGAGGGCGAGGGGGCCCTTCGGCGGCAGATCAAGGGACAGATCGATGGTATCGGCAGCCGGCCGCGTCTGCGGGCCGGCGGCACGAGCAACGGCCCGTTGGTCGATCGCGCCTATCCGATCGAGGCCGTGCCGGATGTCCCGGCGGCAATGGCTGTTGCCGGCGACTGGTTGCGGAACGAGCTTCGGGTGACGCCGATCGCGGTCGGCCACCGCGTCGTGCATGGCGGTCCGGACTATTCGCGGCCGGTCGTGATCGACCACGGCGTCGTGTGCCGGCTCGAGCGCTTCGTCTCCCTGGCGCCGCTGCACCAGCCGCATAATTTGGCTCCGATCCGCTCGCTCCTGGCGAACTTCCCGACGCTGTTCCAGGTGGCCTGTTTCGACACCGCTTTCCACCGCACGCACGACGCGGTCGCCGACCACTATGCCATTCCGCACCAGCTTCATGCCGAAGGCGTGCGGCGCTATGGCTTTCACGGCCTGTCCTATGAATACATCGCCCGAACGCTGCCCCATGTCGCGCCCGAGATCGCCAGCGGACGCGTGATCGTCGCCCATCTCGGCAGTGGTGCCTCGATGTGCGCATTGAAGGACGGGCGCAGCGTCGAAAGCACCATGGGCTTCACGGCGCTCGATGGCCTGCCGATGGGAACGCGGCCGGGGCAGATCGATCCCGGCGTTGTGCTTTATCTCATCTCGGAGAAGGGGATGTCTGCTCCGAGGGTGCAGGACTTCCTCTACCGCGAGTGCGGACTGAAGGGCCTCTCCGGCGTCAGCAACGACATGCGGGAACTCGAGGCGAGCACCGATTCCCATGCAAGGCTCGCGATCGACTACTTCGTCTACCGGATCGGGCTCAGTGCCGGCATGCTGGCCGCGGCCTTGCAGGGGCTGGACGCCTTCGTCTTCACCGCCGGCATCGGCGAGAACTCGGCATCGATCCGGGCGCGTGTGGCAGAACAGCTCGCCTGGCTCGGCGTAACCCTCGACGCCGACGAAAATGCCCGCCATTCACGGCTGATCTCGCATTCCGGCAGTCGCATCCCCGTCTATGTCGTCCCGACCGACGAGGAGCTGATGATCGCGCAGCACACGCTGGCGATGCTGGTCAACAGCCCGTCGCAAAACACACGATCTGAGAGGGTGTCATGATCCCAGTATTCCCGGACAGCAAGGTGGCCCTGAAGGGAAAGAAGGGTCTGATCGTCGGTATCGCTAATGACCAGTCCATCGCCTGGGGCTGTGCGCGGGCGTTTCGTGCGCTCGGCGCCGATCTCGCCGTCACGTACCTGAACGATCGCGCCAAGAAGCATGTCGAGCCCCTGGCGCAGGCGCTTCAGGCGCCGATCTTCATGCCGCTGGACGTGATGGTCGAAGGACAGACCGAAGCGGTGTTCGAGCGCATTGCGGCCGAATGGGGCCAGCTCGACTTTCTGCTTCACTCCATCGCCTTCTCGCCCAAGGAGGCGTTGCACGGCCGCGTCGTCGATGTCGGCCGCGACGGCTTCCTCAAGACCATGGATGTCTCGTGCTGGTCGTTCATGCGCATGGCCCATCTCGCCGAGCCGCTGATGAAGAACGGCGGCACGCTGTTCACCATGACCTATTACGGCAGCCAGATGGTGGTGGAGAACTACAACGTCATGGGCGTGGCCAAGGCTGCGCTCGAGGCCTCGGTGCGCTACATCGCCGCCGAGCTCGGTCCGAAGGGCATCCGCGTTCACGCGATCTCGCCGGGCCCGCTGGCAACGCGCGCAGCCTCAGGCATCCCCGAGTTCGACGAGCTCATGGACAAGGCGCAGTCGAAAGCGCCGTCACGCAGCCTCGTCAGCATCGACGACGTCGGCAACGCCACCGCCTTCCTGGCGCTCGACGGCGCCAAGCTGATCACCGGCGGCGTGCTTTACATCGACGGGGGATATCACATCATCGACTGACCCCGGCCGCGTGCTGTCGCGCCGGGTTGGCAGTCGGGAGGCTGTGGGCTGATCGTGGCATCATGCCAGTGTTTTGCCCGACGGGTCAAATTGCTTTCGCCGGCAGAAACAACCGGAAGAAAAAGCGCAATGCCGTCAATGCCCCCGCTACTGTGCATGGGGTTGTTTTCGACCTTTTTTTATTCAGCGATAGTGGAGGGCGATCAGCTCGGCGACGCAGGCTGGCTTCGTGCCGCCTTCGATCTCGATCACGAGGTGATAGTTGACGCGCAGCCCGTCCGGCGGCACGTCCTCGGCTTCGGCGACGGTGACGCGGCCGCGCAGCTTCGAGCCTGCCGGCACCGGCGCCAGATATCTGATCCGGTCGGCGCCGTAGTTCAGCGTGTTGCGCAGGCCCTTCAGGCCGATCACCGAACGGATGAAGAGGGGCGCGAGCGCCAGCGACAGCAGGCCGTGGGCGATGGTCTTGCCGCCGGGCATCTCCTTGGTCGCGCGCTCCTGGTCGACATGGATCCACTGCTCGTCGCAGGTCGCCTCCGCGAATTGGTTGATGCGCTGCTGCGACATCTCGACCCATTCGCTGACGCCGATCTCGGTGCCGACGGCGGATTTGATGTCGTTGAAATCGCTGAAGACGCGCATGGTCACCCCGTCAGATCTTCATTTCCGGGACAGTGTCGGGAATGGCGAGCTCGGCCTCCGTCACCGCCAGGATCTCGCCGATGCTGATGCCGGGTGCTGTTTCCAGCAGCGTCGCCTTGCCGTCGGGAAAGCCGATCACGGCCATGTCGGTGACGACGAGGTTCACCGGCCGCGCCGAGGTCAGCGGCAGCGTGCATTTGGCAACGATCTTCGACTTGCCTTTGGCCGCGTGCTGCATGGCGACGATGACGCGCTTGGCACCGCTGACGAGGTCCATCGCGCCGCCCATGCCTGGAACCATCTTGCCGGGGATCATCCAGTTGGCGAGCAGGCCGTGCGCGTCGACCTGAAGGCCGCCGAGCACGGTGACGTCGACATGACCGCCGCGGATCAGGCCGAACGACATCGCGCTGTCGAAGGTCGAGGCGCCCGGAAGCGCGCTGATCGGCCGGCCGCCGGCGTCGGTGAGCAGGGGATGCGCCATTCCCTGCTCCGGTATCGGCCCGGTGCCGATCAGCCCGTTCTCGGACTGGAAGAAGACCTTGAGATCGGACGGAACGTAGTTCGCGACCAGCGTAGGGATGCCGATGCCGAGATTGACGAGATTGCCTTGGCGGAGCTCCTTGGCGACGCGCCGCGCGATGATGATCTGCGGATCCATGGGGTCACCCGTTCGCAATGATGTAGTCGACCAGCGGCGCCGGCGTGACGACGTGATCGGGTGCGATGACGCCGACGGGCACGATGTTCTCGGCTGCGACGATGACCGTGTCGGCCGCCATGGCCATGATCGGATTGAAATTGCGCGCAGTCAGCGCGTAGGCGAGGTTGCCGAGATAGTCGGCGAGGAAGGCGTGGATCAGCGCGAACTGCGCGCGGATGGCGGTCTCGAGCAGAAACGGCTTGCCGTCGACCTCGATCTGGCGCTTGCCCTCCGCAACGAGGGTGCCGACGCCGGTCGGCGTCAGCACGCCGCCCAATCCGCATCCGCCCGCCCTGATGCGCTCGACGAAGGTGCCTTGCGGCACCAGATCGACCGAGATCTGGTTGCCAAGCATCTGCTGCTGGACCTTCGGATTGAGGCCGATATGCGTCGCGGTCAGCTTCGAGACCGCCGTCGCATCGAACAGCTTGCCGACGCCCTTGCCGGGGATGGCTGCGTCGTTGCAGATCAGGGACAGGCCTGTCTTGTTCTGCCGGACGAGCTCATCCAGCAGACGTTCCGGTGTCCCGACGCCCATGAACCCGCCGACCATGACGCTCGCGCCGGACGGGATCATCGCAACGGCTTCTTCGACGGAAACGGCCTTCATGGTCGGACCTCCGGTCGGCAGGCACAGTTGAATTGCGGATCGATGTTGGAGCCGGGCGGTGTCGCGGCGTTGATCTGCGTCAAGGCCGCAGGCTCATTGCTGCGGGACGACGCCGATGCTTTCCAGCGTCTCGTTCCAGAGTCTGCGCACCTCGGCATGCCGCCGATCGAGCGCAGTGCTGACGGCGTCCCGGAAAGGAACGAGGTCCGGTCCCTTCAGGAACAGGATCTGCGCCTGCAGCAACCGGCCGCTCTCGAACTCGATGCGGCGCAGCGCCGCCACGAAGGGATCGCTGGCTTTGGCATCCGTCGGCAGCAGGGCCGCGGGCCGGATCCCGGCGTGAACGGCATGCGCGAGGGTCGCAAGCTGGACCGCCTGCGCGCGGGCGTGATCGGCGATGCCTTCGATCGGGGCCGGCAGCCAGGCCATCTCCCACGACGCGGCCATGGGCCCCAGCGCGAGGTCCGGGACCCAGGCGGTCGCACGCATCAGAAGCGAAACGATCTCGCTCTCGCGATAGAGCTGGGCGTTCAGCTCGGCCTGCCAGGCCGCGTCGAACTTCGCGGGAAGGGCGAGCGCGAATTGCCGCGCCAGCGCACCATGGGCGGAGAGCAGGAATGCGGAGACCCGCGACTGCTGACGCGGCGGGACGCGGCCGTCGGCTTCCAGCGGTCCGAGAAAGGCGCTCATGTTGCCGCCCTCTGCACCGGGATCGCGCGCAGATGGTCATACCCGTCCGGAAACGGCGAAAAGTCTCCGCCGGCCTCTTCCGGCGCGATCAAGACCTGCTTGTTGCCCCGCCAGCGGCCGGCCATGACGTCATCGGCGAAGCGCGCCAGCAGATCGGCGGTGAGGGCCGCCTTTTCGAGCGTGAAGGCGTGATAGGCCTTCGGGATGATGACGAGGGCGCAGTCGGGAATCTCGACCCGCAGGGTCTCGTGCAACGCGCGTGGCGTGAGGAAGTCGAACTCGCCGTTCAGGATCATGGTCGGGACAGTGATGGCGGAGAGCTGCGGCGTCAGCGGCTTGAAGTCGAGAAAGGACTCCATCAGGTTCTGGAGGGCGTAGACGTCGTTCACCAGCCAGCCCTGCCGCTTCACGCTGTCGAGCTTGTCCAGCAGCGGCTTCAGCCATTGATCCGAAAGGTTCATCGGCAGCAACAGATCCTGGAGATAGCTGGTGCCGCCGAGGATGAGGCCGGTGCGCAAGGCATTGCCGATCAGCAGCAGTTGCGGTGAAAGCTCCGCAAAGCAGCTCATCGGCACGAGCCCCGACAGCCGTGCGCCGTGCTCGATGGCATAGCGCAGCGCGATCAGCCCGCCGAAGCTGATGCCGCCGAGGAAGACCGGGCCGTCGCCGAGTTCGCCGATCAGGCGATGCAGCACGGCGACGTGGTCGTCCTGGTTAATGAACAGCGCGGGCTTGTCGGAGGCGCCCTGGCCGAGCAGATCGAATGTCGCGACGCGAAACCGCCGCGCGATCAGTGCGTCGCGATAAGCGCCCCAGAGCTCGGAATATTGCGTGAGACCGTTAACCAGCACATAGGCCGGCGCATCCGCCGGTCCGTCGAGCTCATAGCGGATCCGATATGAGCCGAGATTGAGGAAGGGCATTGCGGGCACCGGCCAGGTGGTGATGGCCGCGATCCTCGACGCCGGCGCGAGGATTCCATTGAGCTAAATCAAACCTCCCAGGGGCACCCAACCTAGCGTGCGGTCAAAACACCGCCAGGAGGGAGGTCGCCATGACCGGGAGAAACGCGCTGCAGCGTTGCATCGTCAGCATGATCTTGTTGCTGGTTGGCACCGCGCTTGCGGTGGCGCAACCGTTCACGCGCCGCTCGTCGCAGATGCAGCATGACGGTCTCAAGAAGACCTACGAGATCGCGAATTTCCGCCTCGGCGGAAAGTACGACCTGGCCGATCCCTCGAAATGGGAGAATGGCGGCGAGGGCGGCGTGACGCTGGAATCGCTTGGCGGCGGCAAGCTGCGCACCGGCTACATCACGATCGGCAACGCGCGGCGCAATGCCGCCGGCGAGATCACCAATGCCGTCGTGATCAACTCCTATTATTCCGGCGACTCCACCGACATGTACGAGCAGTGGGTCAAAGGCGCCGCCCTGTCAGGCGGCGTCCCGGTCATCGGCCCGGGCCGGCCGATCGACACCGACCGCTATTACGTCATCATGGTCGATCCGCTCGGCACCTGGGGTGCAAGCAAGCCGTCCGACGGTCTCGGCATCAAGTTCCCGCAGTACAGCTACTACGACATGGTGCAGGCGAACTATCGCCTGCTGCGCGACGAGCTGAAGGTCGCGCGCGTCGCGCTGGTCACCGGCGTCTCCATGGGTGGCACCCAGACCTATGTCTGGGGTGTCATGCATCCCGAATATATCGGCGCGTTGATGCCGATCGGCGGCACCACGCAGTCCGATGGCGAGGATCCCGTCGGCAACTGGACGTTCCAGATGATGACGGCCGCGATCCAGGGCGATCCGGTCTGGCAGGCGACCAAGGGCGACTATTACAAGCTGCCCAAGGAGAAGCACCCGGTGCCGGGCGTGGCCTTCGGCTGGTCGATCCTCGGCATGACCGGCTATGACTTCGCCTTCCGCACCACCCAGAACTGGGCGGCCGTTCAGCCCGAAATCTTCTACTGGGATCCGCCGAACGAGAAGGCCGGGTTGAACGTCATCAACCGCGCCAAGCTCTATGACGCGGTCGATCTCGTCTGGCGCAACCGGGTGGGCGAGACGCACAACGTCAATCCCTATCTCGGCCGCATCCAGGCCCGCACGCTGGTGATGCACATCACCAACGATCTCTGGCTCAACTTCAAGCTCGCCCAGAAAGCCGTCGATCGCGTGCCCGGCGCGGATCTGATCGCCGAGGAAAGCCCGGTCGCCCATTACGGCGTGTTCCCGCTGATCAACAATCGAAAGAACGATCCGAAGTTCGTCTCCTTCATGGACGACGTCGCGAGCCTCGATCGCGCGCAGAAATTCGTCGACAAGAATTACCGCGTGGCCGACGTCGCCCAGAACATCGATCCGAAGAAGTCGTTCTGGAAGGCGTATGTGACCTATCCCTATCCGGTCAAGTTCGGCAACGCCAAGGACAAGAGCGGCAATTCCTGGGAAATCGGTTACATGGATGAATATGCCGGCACCGACAAGGATCCGAAGGTGCTCGTCATCATCCACGGCAAGGGCGCCTTCGGCGGGCACTACGGCAACGTCATGCAGTATGCGCTGCGCAGCGGCCTGCGCGTGATCGTGCCGGACCTGCCGCATTACGGCATGTCCGGGCCCGGCAATCTCGACAAGAGCCCGGCGCGGACCATGCAGGACATGCGCGAGGTGATCTACGACCTCGTCGTCAACCAGCTCGGCGTCAAGAAGGCCTACTACCTCGGCCACTCGCTCGGCGGCCAGTTCGTGGTGGGCTACGCGCTGACCTGGCCGGACGCGGTGCAGGGCCTCGCCCTGGAAGCACCCTCCGGCCTCGAGGAATATCCGCGCGAGATCACCATCGCCAAGGACAAGAAGGCGCCTCTCTTCGCCGACGGCCTCGGCCGGGATTTCGACAAATGGAAGCAGGTCTGGGATCAGACCGGCATTCTCGCGGCGGAGAAGGCGCGCGACGAGCAGAACATCCGCGACTTCTTCTATTTCAAGAAGCGTGATCCGAACACCGGCACGGTGTCGGCGGCCAAGAGCGGGTACTTCTTCAGCGACAGCGAATATGCCCGCCTGCACACCGAGCAGCGCGTCGGCCTCACCAAGGGCAACCCGAAGGAGCTCGAGCAATGGTGCAACGTCTTCATCTTCGACATCTATACCATCGGAGCGGAGCTTCAGCAGGATGATCCGAAGAATCTCTATGAGCGCGTCATCCAGATCAAGGCGCCGATATTCCTGTCATTCGGCGACAAGGAGCCGTTCATCCCGACGCCCGCCTTCAACGGGCTGACGGATCTCGGGCGCGACGTCATCACGCCGTTCATGTCGCGGATGACCAATGCCGGCAACCGGCCGATCCTCAAGATCTATCCGGAGACCGGACATTTCATCCATACGGATAACCCGGTCGAGTTCTCTGTCGACGTGGTGGACTTCGTCACCAAGGGAACGGTCGATACGTCGTCGCCGCTCGGCACCGATCGCATGATCAGGGGCGCGGTGGCATCGGCGCTGCCGGTGGCGCCAACGCCTCCCGGTGCGGCACCGACGGCGGGTCTCAACAAATAGGACGTGCTGATGCCACGGGTGCGGGCGGGCGAAGTCCAGCTTGGCTGGCGAGAGTGGGGAGAGGGCGACGTCACCGTCGTCTTCATCCACGGCAATCTCGCCAGCAAGGACTGGATCGAGCTCGCCGCGCCCCTGTTTCCAACGGGGCTGCGGGTCGTCGGCCTGGACTGGCGCGGGTGCGGTGACAGCGATCGGCCGAAGCCGAACGCGGACTATTCCAACTATTCCATGCAGCAGCACGCCGAGGACATGCTGGCGGCGCTCGACACGCTGGGCATCCGCCATTGCCATCTCGCGACGCATTCGACCGGCGGCATCATCGCTGCGCGCATGCTGCTGATGCAGCCGCAGCGTTTCGGGCGGGTGTTTGCGCTCGATCCGGTGACTCCGCTCGGCATGGCCTTCAATGCCGACCAGATCGGCCTGTTCCGCTCGATGATGATGAGCAAGGAGCTGACGCGGACGATCATGGCAACGGCGGCGTCCTCGCTGTTCGTGCCGGAAAGCATGGCGCCGAACGCCATCCCGCGCTTTCGCGAAGGGCTGGGCGAGATCGAGGCGCTGTTCGACCGCATCATCGACCAGACGTTTGGTGTCTCGGAAGGAATCTGGATCGGCACCCCCGTCAACCTCACGCGCGAGAAGGAAAGCCGCGAGCTCGAGCGCCGCATGCCGGAACTGCGGCATCCGCATTTGGTGCTGTGGGGTGAAAGGGACGGCTGGATTGCGCCGGACGATCTTCGCGCGATGGCCAAGGCGATGCCGGATTGCCGTCTCGTGATCGTGCCCGGCATCGGGCATTCGATGAATCTGGAGCGACCGGCTCTCTATGCCGGCTATTTCGGCGCCTGGTTCGGAGGCCTGCCGTCCAACTCCAGGTCCTGACTGATCCTACAACAAGGGCGCTCCTGGTGCCTTCTCATGACGCCAGTGCAAGGCTTGCCATCATCAGGCCGATCGCCGCGATCCAGCCGCCGAGTGCGCGAACGGCGATGGTGCGCCAGGATGTTGCGCTATCCGGGTTCGTTCGCTTGAACACCGCGGTCAGCGCCATCGTCAGGGTGATGGCGGCGTAGCCGATGCACGTCAATCCTGCTGCAAACAGCAGCCGGTCGGTTTCGGGCGCGAGGTCGGCGCCATTCGCGGCACCCCTGATCACGGCGACCGCGAAGGCCATCGCGCAGAGCAGCACTGTGGGCACCTGCGCTGCGCCTGCGAGCAGCAGGCCGATCGCGAGCATCATTGCCGCGTCCGCCAGCTGTGTGGACGCCGCGCCGAAGACGTGCCCGAGGAGCAGACCGGCCAGCAGTCCTAGGGGAAACACGGCGATGAGCCAGCGCCCCTTGGCGGCTCCGAGCGTACCCGCCAGCACGCCGGTCGCGGTCCAGAGGACGACATCCTGGAGATCGGTGAGTGGATGCACCACACCCATGTAGAAATCGCCGAGGCGCGCCGCGACGATATGCGCCTCGGCGGCATTTCCGCCGGCGAGCAGCATCGCTGCGGCGATCAACAGGCGCGCGGAATTCAGCTTCATGCGAAGGCTCCGACGCCCTGCGCAAGGAAATAGCAGCCGATTGCCGCAATGCCGGCCCCAAGTCCCTGGATGAGGCGCTCGCCGGCGGGCCAGCGCGTCAACGTGCCGATCGCGATGCCGCAGAGGTGCAACAGGCCGGTGGCGGTGACGAAGCCGACGCCATAGGCGAGCGCATTCGCCGCGCGCGGAAGCTCGGCGCCGTGCGCATGACCGTGAAAGATCGCGAATACCGCGACGACGACAGCGGCCGCGGCAAAGGGCAGGCGCAGCCGGGCGGCAACGGCAACTCCCAGGATCACGGCGGAGACGGCAATCATCACCTCCGGCATCGGGAGCGGGACATGCAGCACACCCAGCACTCCGCCGATCGCCATGACGAGGGGGAATGTGATCGGCAGGATCCAGATGGCCGGCGCGCCGAGTTGCGCGCCCCAGATCCCGACCGCCACCATTGCGATCAGATGGTCGATGCCCGTGACCGGATGAAGCAGGCCGCTGAGAAGGCCGCCTGCCACGCCGGCCTGCTCATGCGCGAGCGCCGGTTGCATCAGTGCGAGTGAAACGATCGCAGTCGTGAGGCGGAGGGGAAGGCGCAAGGACATTGTGTTGGGACTCTCGCTCAGATCACTGCGAACACGCGCACCAGACGGCCGAAGAACCAGAACATCGAGACCGACCCGATCAGGTAGGCCGGAAGCGCCTCGCCCCAGCGCGGCACGACGGCATCGAGCCGTCGGTGCGCCCAGATCAGGGCGAGCACGAGCAGCACGAAGGCGAGCTGTCCGATTTCCACGCCGACGTTGAAGAACAGCAGCGCCGCGGGCAGCAGGCGGAGTTCGAGTCCGAGTCCCGCGAGCGCGCTCGCAAAGCCGATGCCGTGCACCAGGCCGAAACTGAACGCCACGATCCAGGGATAGCGGGCGGTGAGCCCGATCTCGTCGCGCTGCTGCTTGACGATTTCCACCCCGACGAAGGCGATGCTCAACGCGATGCAGGCATTGAGCGGGCGTTCCGGCACGCCGATCAGGCCGAAAGCCGCTGCAGCGAGCGAAGCGCTGTGGCCGATCGTGAAAGCCGTGATCGTCTTCACCAGACGCCAGCCGCCGCCGACGATCCAGATCAAGCCCAGCACGAACAGCAGATGATCGGCGCCGAGCAGGATGTGATCGATGCCGTAATTCACATAAGTCTTGGCCAGCTCGAGCCACACCTCGAACGTCGGCGCGCCGGTGCCGAGAACGGAGACAACCGGATTGGCCGTCGAGATCGTGTAGCTGCGCGGCTCGCCTTCGATCGGGATGACCTTGATCAGGACGACCGACATATTGGAGCCGAGATTGGTGATGGTGATCGGACCCACCAGTCCCTTCGCGCCGCAGTTCATCTCGGGCAGGCGGAGAAAGCAGTGCGGCGGCACCCGCAGGTCGACCCGCGATGCCCCGATCGAGGGCTCGATGCTCCAGCGCCCGACGAAGGCGCCGGGCCGGACCTCGCGGAATTCGAGCACGCCCATCGCCGCTTCATGCGCGCTGAGCGCCGACGGCCGGATGAGCACGGCCAGCGCCAGCGTCAAAGCCAGCAGCGTCAACCGCAGATATGGGATCGTTCTCACGGCTCGTACCGCACTTGATAGGACGCCTTGAGCCGCTTGACCGCTTCCCAGGCCAGCTTGCGCGTCTCGTCCGTATGCCAGATCCTGGCGGCCTCATCCCGAACCTTGTCGAGGCTGGCAAGATTCCCCTCGCGCCGGGAATCCAGCCGGGCGACGTGCCAGCCGTCCTTGGATTGCAGCAGCTTCCATTCCCCTTCCGGCATCGCCAGCAGTTGATCGCGGAAGCCTTCGCCGAAGCCTGCGGCAAGACTTTCGACCGGCCGGGCGAGGACGGCGCGCGTGAGATGCTGCAGCTCCTCGGATTCGCGCTGCTGGACGATGTCGTCGAGCTGACGCTGCGCCGTCGCCTGGTCCGTGGGCGGGGTGATGTAGAAGGAGACGCGCTCCGGCTCGTCGAAGCGGGCGTGATTTTCCGCAAACCATGCCTGGAGCTGTTCGTCCGTAGGACGCGGGACACGGATCTGGTCGAAGATCAGCAACTGCATCTTGAAGGCAATCCGGTCGCGGATCGTCTCGTCGCCGCGATCGACACCCAGCGCCTTGCCTTCGCGGTAGAGGATCTCGCTCGCGACCCAGCTGTCGATCATCTTCTGGAGCTGCTCGCTGGACGGGGCGCGTTCCTTGTCCTCGTCGAAATTGTCGATGAAGGACTGTCGCATCGCCTTGGTCACCGTGATGACCTTTTCGTCCTTGGTTGGCGGATGCAGCACGGCGTCGACGCCGAAGATGATCGCTCCGAGCAGGGTGAAGTGCAGCAAGGGTTCGCGCGAGAGCCGCACGAGCGCCGAGACGAAGGAGCGCGACGGCTGCGTGGCGCCACGGGCATCGGCGCCCGGGCCTCCCGCGTGCGATATCGGAAAGGACTGCACTTCAACTGGTGTCGCCGGCATTGACATATGGTTGTCACAAATCTCGCAGCACGCGCCGCCGCTTGATGCGGCAGAGCATTTCAACTGTCACCTTCACGCGGCGCGGAAAATGCAACGGACAAACGCTGGAGGCAAGATGCCTGGCGAAATTGCCGACCTGCGCGCACCAAACATAAATCCTTCACGAAGTTGTATCGGAACTCTGGTCATGATCCCGCGCGCAGGGAATCCGCTCACCCCAATTGGGGCACATGGTGTTCGATTCCCGGAGGCTCCGTTGTTGTTTCGCGATATCTGACTTGAATGAGGGGAGATAGATGTTTCCATCTGGCAAGACGATCCTGTTGACCGCCGCATCGGCATCATTAGCGCTGACTCAGAGCGCGACGGCCGAGGAGTTCGGTCGGGGGGAGCGCCGCGGCAATCCCTATGTCGCCGGTGACATGCACAACCACAACACCTGCACGGATGGTTCGGTAGCAGCCGGCTACACGATCGACCGCGCCGTCGGGCGGGGCACCGCGTCGGCGGGTGGCAACAATTTCGACCTCGACTGGTTCACGCTCGGCAACCACGGCGGTTCCGGCAATCGCGACTGCCGCTTCAGCGACACCAGCGCCAATATTCCGGGGCAGACCACGACGACCTGGAGCCAGACGCTCGGCCAGACCATCGACGGGATCACCATCAGCAGCCTGAAGGGCACCCCGAACGGCTCCGGCACCGGCGCGCAGATGTGGCGCTGGCAGTCGATCCGCGAGGTCGAGTATCCGACCATCGTCAATCGCTCGGCGCGCTACGACAAGGTGCTGATCGAGGGTCTCGAGTGGATCGCGCCCGGCCACGAACACGTCGACGTCGCCGTCATCACCGGGCAGCACCCGATGCACCCGAGGAAGGGGCCCGGCAACGCGGACAAGATGGCGGAATTCGAATACCGCTTCGACCGCGCCGACACCGATGCGATCGGCCCCGTCATCGACGCCGGCGGCAACCAGCTCTGGCCCGGCAAGGACAACGTCAACAACACCGGCACGGCGGGCCACCAGAAGGCGCTCACGGGCATCAAGTGGCTGCAGGCGAACTACCCGCTGCAATCCTACGTCATCCCGACCCACACTGAGCGCCAGGGCCCGTTCAGCACGACCGCGAACAAGGGCTACAACATCGAGCACTTCCGCGACTTCAACAATGCGGGCCCGACGGTCGCGTTCGGTATCGAATCGCCAGGCCACTTCGCCGAAGGCGGTGCCAATGGCGGCTCCGGCTCCTACACCTCGGGCGCGGTCGGCGGCGGCACCTACGGCATGAGCGGCATCTACACCGCGAAGGTCGGCGGCCTCTGGGACGGGTTGCTCGGCGAAGGCCGCAACTTCTTCATGTATGTGAGCTCGGACTGGCACAGCCGCGGTGCCGGCGGTGCGCGCGACTCCTTCACGACGGCCGACTTCATTCCCGGCGAATACACCAAGCTGTATGTTCCGAACGCCGGACGGTTCTCGTCGCAGCACGTCGTCGACGGCATGCGTTCGGGCAACTCGTACTCGGTCAACGCCGACCTGATCGGTCCGGACATGGTGTTCCGCGCCAAGACGCGCGGCGACGACTGGAAGACCATGGGTGAGACGCTGGTCGTGCGGCCCGGCGAGAAGATCACGGTCGAGATGCAACTGACCGTGCCGCGGGAGAACAACAGCCCCTACACCTTCAACAATCCGCTGCTGGTGCCGGTGGGGATCCAGCAGCCGCTCAACAAGCCGTCGCTCGACCATGTCGACCTGATCACCGGCCAGATCACCGGCGTCGTTGCGCCTGATGCGCCCAATTACGCGGTGGCGAATGCCGCGGGCACGGCCGGCGCGTCGATCGTGTACAATCCGTCGGCGACGATCGCCCGGCAGATTCCCGCGACGCAGATGCATCGCGAGCGCCGCGGCGATCGTGACGGCGTGCGGCTGACGTTCACGACGACGTTTACCGCGGGCACAAAGCCGTTCTACATCCGTGCGCGCGGAACCAACATTCCGAACGGCACTCCGAACGTCAGTGATACCGCCGGCAATCCGCTGCTGGATGCCAACAACGCGCAGGTCAGCTGCACCGATCCGGCGTGCCCGGCGCATCTGGAGACGGTGAACGGCGCCAAGAAGGTGACCCACGACGTTCAGGCCTACTCGAACGTCTGGTTCTACGCCAACCCGATCTTCGTCAGGCCGGAAGGCTCGCCGAAGCTTCTGGTCGAGACCAATGCTGAGCTGGCGCGCAAGCTCGGACAGCGGGCCGACAACGACCACGACCACGACGACGATCATCATCATCACGACCACCACTGACGTGATGTGAGTCCACCCGGCGGGACGCAACATTGCGTCCCGCCGCACTCGTTTTGAAGCGGGCTGTTGCTGCCCAGTAACGACTGACATGCATCTGTTTCGTGTTACGCTCTGCACGTTTGGCCTGATCGCTGGCCTCGGCTGCGCTGTGGCTAGCCCTGGTGCGGCCGTGCCTGTCTCGGAGGAACCGACCCAAGACGAGTGCAATGCTGCGGTGGCGGAGGCGCGCGCATTGGCGGCTGCCTTGCCGCCTGATCATCTGTCGCGCTACTTCGCCGAACGGCACCTGCATCAGGCGCTGGTCGAAGCCGGCAATGGCGAGTTCGACGAATGTGTCGACATGGCCGCACGCGCCTCGGATGAGGTGCGCGAACGGCGCCATGAACTGCGGCCGGGCGAGAAGCTGAAAGTGCTCCGGGCCGACGAGTAGCGGGATCGGAGAATTTTAGAGATCCTTCGCACTGTCATCGCAGTGTCATCTTAGCCCGCGCATTGTCTGCCCGCGTTTCAAGAACAGGGTGACGTTGCGACATGGATCAGATCGAGCCGCTTTTTCCGATTCCCCTGCTGCGGTCGCCCGGGCTGCTTCCGCCCTCGCTGAACGAGGCCGCCGTGGCCGCGATCCGGAATACCCGGATCGAGGGCAATCTGCGTTCGGGTCAGCTCTTCCACACCGAAGTTGCCGATCCCCGCGACAACGAGCTGTTTCGTCAGATCGCCGAGCTTGCCGTCCCCAAGCTGGTCGATTTCGGCGTCCTGCTGTTCGGCGAAAAGCTGCGCTGGACCGTCAAGGAGATGTGGACAAACATGCTCGAGACCGGCGGAAACCAGACGCTGCATTCCCATGCCAACAGCTTCGTCTCCGGCATCTTCTACCTGACGCCCTCGCATCCGGCCTGCAAGACGGTCTTCGTGCGGCCGCCCGGCGGATTCGATTTCTCCTTCCGCCACCACACGCGCGAAGCCGCGATTGGGCCCTTCAACGCGGGCAAGTATGCGTTGCCCGAGGCCGAGCCCGGCGATCTCGTGCTGTTTCCAAGCTACCTCTACCACGAGGTGCCGAGGAATCAGGGCGGTCAGAGGATCACGATCGCCTTCAACGCGATTCCCGATCATCTCGACTGCTGGGGCTATCGCATCAACTTCGCGCCGTAAGGCCTGCAGATCACTCGTTCCGCAAGCCGAACTCGCGCAGCAGCAGCTCCCGCGCTTCCGGCCTCGTGGGCGCCGCCTCATTGATCTTGCGCAGCAGGCGGGCGGCCGCCGCGCGGTCCGAGCCGATCAGCCATTTCGCCATGCCCATCAGCGGTCCATAAGCCGGGTCGAATTCGGGGCTGAGGCGAAGCGCGTCGATGAGGCCCGGGGAGGCGGCTTCGATCAGGGCGGTACCGCGGGGATCGCCGGGCAGCGATGCGCCGGCTTCGAGGAAGCGGTTGCGCGCGTGCCAATAGGCGGTGAGGCGCGCGCTCAACGCATCGCGCCCGGGCCCGGCCAGCAGTTCATTCGGATCCGGCTGGAGGTCCTTCGTCACGGCCAGCAGCAGTGACCAGGGGGCGGCCCGGAGCGCGCGGACATTCCTCCGCGCATCGAACGTCACGAACGGATAATCATCCGTGTTGCGCGGACCTTCGCCGGCGAAGGCGGAGAGAGCGCGCGGACCTCCGACATACTGGCCGAGCAGGTCGATCGGCGCCTCGAACCCCAGCGGCCGTACGATCTTCGCGGTCGCGGGATCGTGCAGCCGGGCTTCCAGCGCATCGATATCGAGGCGGCCGCCGTCGCGCGTTCCGATCAGCGCAAGCATCGGGGTGCGGACGCTGTAGTGATTGAGCCAGGCCGCGCCGTCGGGATAGACGTCGAGAAAACCGCGGATGATGGCGCGGAGCGAAGGCATATCGAGCTGATACAGCGGCAGCCATTGGCAGAAGATCCCGCCGGGCGCCAGCCTGCGTTTCACCGCCTGGAAATGCTCCACCGTATAAAGCGCGCCGCTGCCGTCGAGCGCGGGGTGAAACAGGTCGGCGATGATCACGTCGTGCTGGCCCGTATCCGCCGCGACGTAGCGGCGGGCGTCCGCCACGGTCAGTCGGGGCACTGAGGCCGCCGCAGGATCGACGAACCAGGGCAGCAGGTCCACCACTTCCCGCGAGAGCTCGACGCCGCGCACGCTGACGCCGGGCATCTGTGTTCCCCCAATCATCGTGGCGCCCGTGCCGATGCCGAGGAACAAGGCGTGGCGCGGCGCTCCGTGAAGCAGCAGCGGCAGCATCGCCTGCCGGTAGTCGGACCGCGTCGAGCTCGTCCCGCCCATGCGGAAATGCCCGTTGACCTCGAGGTAGCGTGTACCGGCCGCATCATCGACGACACTTGCCGTCGCCATCGGTCCTTCACGGACGGCAAGCAGCGCGCCACCCGGCGGCACCCGCGTCAATGGCGGCGCTGGATTGAGCCACAGCAGAAGCGCGCAGATCGCAGGTAGCGCGGACCACAGCAACGCCGATCGGCCGGGCGGCAGCAGCAGCAAATAGCCGAGCGCAACGGCAAGCAGCGCCGTCCAGGCGCCAAGGGCCGGGATCAGCAATTGCGCCGCGACCAGCGGTGCGATGCAGGCGCCGAGACTGTTGATCCCGACGGCCGTTCCGACCGAGCCGCGCTGATCGCTCAGCCGCTGGGCCAGCAGGCCGAACAGTGCGCCCATCGCGGTTGCGGGGATCAGGAAGAGGGCGATCGCCACTGCGAGCTCGCCGAAGATGTCCGCAGCCGATGCGATCTCGACCAGTCGGCCGGCATAGGGCGCAAGAGCGGCGGTTGTGATGCAGGCGAATGCGGCTCCAGCGAGCAGGCCGCGGAGATTTCCGTCAGTCGCCTCTCGTCCGGTCCGCTGCCAGAGCAGGCCGCCTGCCGCGGTGCCGAGCAGATACGCAGCCAGTAATCCTGCGAATGTGTAGACGGTATCTTCCATCACCTGCGCGGCGAGCCGGACCACAAGGACCTCGAAGGTGATTCCGAGCAGTCCCGTTGCAAACAGGGTGATCGTGAGCCTGAGGTCGCGAATTCGCGCGATCCGCGGCTGTTCGGCATCGGCTTTGGCCGCTGCAGACCCAAGCGCGAGCGCGGCGAGGGCGCAGAACGCGTTGACGCCGGCGAGGCAGAGCAATGTTCCCGAAAATCCGAGCGCCGGGATCAGCAGGAATGTGGAAGCGAGCGTGCCGGCGAGCGCCCCAGCCGTATTCGCCCCATACACGCCTGAAGTGACGCGCGCCTCGCCGCGCGCGTGTCGCGTCATCCGTTCCAGCGCGGCCAGAGTTCCGCCCATGGCGATCGTTGCGGGGAGCAGCACGAGCGTCGGCAGCACCAGGCTGCCGGCCCACAGCAAGACTGGAGACGGTTCGGTGCCGAGCAGAGGCGGCAGGGCCCGCCCGGCCGCCGGCAGCAGCCACACGCTGATCAGGCCCCAGACGGCGATGACGGCCTCAAGAGCCGCATAGACGCGCCATGGCGATGACGAGCGGCGGATCAGCCGATCAAGAGCGAACGCGCCGAGGGCCAGACCGCCGAAAAAACCGGCAATGACGCCGAGTATCGCCATCATCTCGGTGCCGAGTGCGAGGCTCAACTGGCGGGTCCACACGATCTCGTAGCCGAGGCCCGCAAAGCCCGACGCGGTCACGATGGGGACAAGCGCCCACGGGCGTGCAGCCTGCCCACGGATCGATGCGGTCTCGTCCTGCGCCGTGCGCGCGAGCCGCTCTGCCGAGGCGATCATGCTAATGTCCGGCTCAGATTGCATTCCCCTAAACTCCTGCCTCGAACGCGACCGGCTTGGCGGTCGGAGCCGGGGTCTTGCGTCAGCCGATCTCGCGCGCTCGGTTCATCAAAGCATCCGCCCTATGTCAGATTTTTTCAGGATTTATGACGGCCGGCGCCGGTGGCTTCCACGCCGGTCCCGCAAGTCGCATTAGAATCTCGCGGCCACCGTCAGCCGCACCGCAAGCGGCTCGGCCGGATGGACGTGACGATCCGCAACGCCCTCGATGGGCTCGCCCGGCAGCCGCGACAGATAGTAGTATTCGATCTGGTTGGTCTGGGCGTTGAAGAGGTTGAGCACGTCGAGTTGCACCCGAACGCCGTTGTCGAAGTTGTAGCCGGCGCGGGCGTTGAAGATCAGCGAGGACCGTGAACGGACGCTGTCGTCTTCGATCAGGGGACGCGGGCCGAAATAGCGCGCCTTCAGCGCACCGAACCATCCGGTGTCGCCGCCGAGCGTGACCGCGCCGCTCGCCACCCATGCTGGCGCACCGGGGATGCGGGCGCCGGCCGGATCGAAATCGGTGAAGCGCGCGTGGGTATGGGCGACGTCGAGATCGACCGTCATCCATGGCAGCGGCTTGTACTGGTTCGTCCACTCGACGCCGACGCGGCGGCTGGGGCGGCTCGGCTCGGTGGTGCCGGCGTCGCCCACGAACAGCAGCTCCGAGTCGAAGTCGAGCACGAAGACTGCGAGCGAGCTGGTCAGACCCTCGATCGGTTTGGTGCGCACGCCGAGCTCGGCGCCGCGCGAGCGCACGAGCAGCGGCACGCGGTCGAGCGGGGTCACCTTGTCGTTGGGATCGACCGTGATCGTCGCGCCGCGAATGTCGTTGCTGTGCAGGCCGTAGCCGGCATTGGCGTAGAACTCGGTCCCATACCAGGGGCCGAGCACGATGCCGGCCTTCGGGCTCGCCATCGACGCCTGCGCGCTCCCCGAATTCTGCGGCGTGTCGCTGAAGACGTGCCCGGCGAAGACATCTTCGCGGATGCCGATCGTGGTGCGCAACCAGTCGGTCCACCGCGTGGTGGTATCGGTCCAGAGGCCGACATTGCCCTCCCGCACGCGGTCATCGCGCACGGTCGAGAGCCAATTGCGCTGCTCGGTCTTGAACAGGCCGACATGGATGTCGTCGTAGCGGCTCTGTATGCCGACACGGGTTTGCGATTCGAGGCCGGCAAAGCGCCAGTCGAACGCATGCCGCGCATCGACGCCGCCGAAGCTGCGGCGGTCGAGCTGGCTGAACTGGTCGCCATTGACCGGGTTGTCGAGGAAGTAGGTGAAATCGTTGAAGAGCCGCAGGTCGGAGCGCACGACATAGGCGCGGACATTGGTTTGTCCGTAGTCGCCTGACTGCGCCCAGCTGCCGGACAGGCTGAACCGGCTCGAGGTGCCGCCGTCGGTCGGATTAAGCGTGCCGAGGCGATCGATCAGGCCCTGGTCGATCGCGCGTTGCGCAACCTGGTCGGTGGAATTCCAGCCATTGGAATAGGCCATCGCCGTCAGCGTCAGGCCGTCGGTCGCGGTGCCCTGACTGTAGCGCAGCACGCCGTTCAGCTTGCGGACGTCGTCCGGCGACCGCCACGGGCCATCATATTTGGTGGCCTCGAGCGCCGCCAGCAGCGTGCCGGCGCCGACGGCGTTCGATGTTGCCGCCAGGGCCCGGCCATAACCGAAGCTGCCGAAGGTGAGCTCCGCGATGTTGTGCGGCAGCTTGTTGACATAGTCGATCGCCACGGCGCCGGCGGATGCGAAATCGCCCTGGTCGGCGAAATACGGTCCCTTGCGCACATCGACGGACTGGATCAGCTCCGGGATCAGGAAATTGATGTCGGCGTAGCCCTGACCATGGCCGTGGGTCGGCATGTTGACGGGCATGCCGTCAACGCTGATCGCAAGATCGGTGCCGTGATCGAGATTGAAGCCGCGCAGAAAATACTGATTGGCTTTGCCCTCGCCGGAGTGCTGGGTGACGATCAGGCCCGGCACCACTTCCAGGGCCTCGCCGGGCCGCGAGAATGGGATGGCATTGACCTCTTTGCCGCTGATGCGAACTGCGCTGGCGGCCGTGGGCTGCAAGGCGGTTGAGCCGCCGGGCGCCGCCGCCCCGGCTGCGCCGCCGCCCTCGGTCGAATTGTCCGTGCGAGCGGCCGTCGGATGATTGCGTGGACCCGCAGTTTTCGGTGACTTCTTGCGGGCCAGCCGCTTCGGATGCTGTTCCACCTCGGCCGCGACGGTGACCGGCGGCAGCTCGGCGGCCGCGACCGGGCTGAGCTCGTGGGCTGCTGCCGGAAGCGTACACAGGGCGGACGATGCGGCGGCCGAAAACATCCGCAACAAGGTCCCACGCACCGCCACGTCTCCGCATTCCTACCAGTCCAGCAACGCCAAGCTCTAGCAGGGGAGTATGACGATGCGGCAACAATGTCATACTGGGGCCCGGAGCCGGTGTCGAGGCGCGGAATGACGCGACGGCAACCGGCCGGGGAAACATCGGGGAGGTCGCGGATGTTTCGCACAAGTGTCACATCGGCAGCCGATAAGCCTTGCTCCCCTCGGTGCTCAGCGCCTGGCGAGCCGCTTGTCTTGCCTGAGCTGGCCGCCAGCCTTCTTGACTGAGACTCTTGCGCGTTGCTTCCGACAGGCCGATGACTGGGAACATGAGAGGGCACAAGGCGGCGCGGCGGATATCGGTGGGGTTCGTGCTCGTGCTGGCGTTTCTGCTCGACGTGTCCGCCTCGACCTCCGCGCTGCCGGCGGATTTCCCTGACATCGACGTGCCGGGCTTCAACGGGCCGACGTCCAGCCTTGGGACGTCCAGCCTTGGGGAGTCTCCCGCAACGTTGGCACCGGTCAGTTCCGCGGCGCCATCGCGGTCTCCGGTCAACCGGGAGGCAATGCGCGGCAATCCGCTCTGGGCCGTCCCGCTCGCGGCGCTTTCGGACACGAACGAACGGCCGATCTTCTCGGCCTCGCGTCGGCCGCCGTCGTCGCCTGCGGTTTCGGAGCCTGTATCGAAAGTGCCGCCCGCGCCGCCGAGCCCACCGCCGGCCGAGCTGCGGCTCGTGCTGGTCGGAACCGTCGTCGGGGGCGATCAGAGTGTCGGCATTTTCGTCGACGAGACCAGCAAGGCCACGCTGCGCCTGAAGCTCGACGGAGATTACCAGGGCTGGCGCCTCAGTTCGGTGCACCCACGCGAGGTGACGATGGTGCGCGGCGAGCTCTCCGAGACGCTGACATTCCCGAAAGCAGGCGGAGCCGTGCCCGCGACAGGACCGGCGGTTGCGGAAAGTGCGGTGAAGCGAGGCAGCTCGCACACGGCTCAGTATGACTGAACGAGTCCTTCAGGCAGACGTCGCTGCTATTGGGGCCGTGCAAACTTAAATCTGGAACACCCGCCGGGGGGCACGTGTCAGACACTCATGCCCGGCTTCCGTGACGAGCACGGTCTCGCTCAGCGCGAGCCCGTCGGCGGAAACATACATGTGGAACACCATGCCTTCCTCCAGCTTCCAGTCGGCGCCGGGCAGGAAGACGCGTGAGAAGTCGCTGGTGCGAGGCGTGTGGAGCGGATAGCAGCCGAGCGAATAGCCCGTGATATTGGGAAAGTCGGGCCGCAGGCCTTCGGCGAGCATCGTGTCTCTGGCCAGCGCGTCGATATCGGCGGCTGCGGCACCCGGCTTCATCGCTTCGAGCTGCCGGTCCTGGATCTCGATCAGACGGCGGGCGAGTTGCGACCGGCGCGGGTCGATCTCGCCGATCACGGCCGAGCGCATCAGGCGGGCGCCGTAGCCGTCGATATAGGGCAACAGCTCCATATGCAGAACGTCGCCTTTGGCGAGCGGCTGCTTGGTGAGCCCGCCGTGCAGAAAGGCGTTGCCAACGCCGGCGGTGATGATTCCCGCGCGCGCCGCATCGGCGCCCTCCTGCATGAACACCTGATAGACGGCCGCCGCGGCGTCGCGGGCCGACCGGCCTTCGCCGGCCGCCTTCACAGCGGCATCGATGCCGAGATCGCCTATTGCGGCGGCGCGCCGGAGCACGGCGATTTCCCTTGCGCTTTTCCTGGCGCGGAGCAGGGCCATCACGCCGGAGAAGTCGACAAATTGCGCGTCCGGCAGCTGGGCAGACAAATGCTTGAAGCGGGACAGCGGCATGCAATAGGAATCTTCGTCGAGACCGACACGGCCTGCGGCGAAACCGAGGCTGCGGACGATACCGGCGAGGACCTTGACCGGGTCTTCCCAATCGGCGAACGCGACGGAGCGCTGCAGCCATGAGCTCTCGCTGAACGGGCCGAGGTCGACGGCGCGCAGAATCATGATCGGCTCGCCATCGCGCGGCAGCAGGCAGGCCCGATACATGTTCTCCGAGATCAGGAAGCCGGTGAGATAGGCGAGAAACTCGCTCTGATCGATGATCAGGACATCGAGATTTCGTGCCGCCATCTGCGCGCGCACGCGCTTGACGCGTGCGTCATATTCGTCGATCGGAAACAACATCGTCATTCGCCCTCGTGGGATCAGATGCGCGATTTCGAGCGCGCGTCAGCCGCAGATCTCGAGGATCGCGAGCATGTAGATGCGGATCATGTCGACGAAATCGACGATATCGACCCGCTCGTCGGGCATGGTGTTGTAGCGTCCGCCGGGACCGCAGACGATGCCTTCCATCTTGCCGAAATAGTGCAGGTGACCGGCGTCGGTGCCGTAGAAGCAGCTCGGCGCCACGGGTCCGGTCGGCTGGTCTTCGCCGCGCACCGTGCGATAGGCGCGGTTGATCGCGGCGACGATCGGGCTCGTACGCGCGACTTCGAATGGCGGCATGGTCGGCACGCCGGAACGATCCTCCGACATGATCTTGGCCTTGAGGCCGGGAAACCGTGCTTCGAGCGCATCGAGCTCGCGGCGCATGTCGGCCAGTGCGCCGGCCTCGGTCTGGCCCGGCGCATAGCGGCCCGAGCCCTTGATCCGGACGAAGTCGGCAACCTGCGGCGCGCGCCATTCGTGCAGCTCGCGCCCGAGCGCGCCATGGACGACGCCGACATGGACGCGGTTGATGCCCTCGTGCTCCGGCGAGAGCGCGCCCGAGAACTTCATCGCGTTGAGACGCGGAATGAGGTCGCACGCCGCGGTGATGGCGTCGACCGCCTCTTCGCGCTTGGACAGGTGACGGGTATTTCCTGTGAGCTCGATGATGAACATAAACGCCGCGGCGTGCATGGTCATCGCCTTCAGGTCGGTCGGCTCCGAATTGATGAAATAATCGGCGCGAAGTCCCTGCTCGACGAGCGAGTAGGTGCCGACGCCGCCTTGTAGCTCACCAACCACGTAGGTGAGGATGACGTCGCCTCGGAGCTTGACGCCGGCGTCGATCAGCGTCTTGACGGCGCAGAAATAGGCGGCGTCGCCGGCCTTCATGTTGGAGACGCCGATGCCGTAGATGAAGGCGTCGTCGACCTTGCCTGCCCAGGGATCGACGGTCCAGCCCTCGGTCACCGGGTTGGTGTCGAGATGGCCGTTGAACATCAGGCTCTTGCCGCCGCCGGTGCCTTTCCAGCGGCCGACGGCGTTGACGCGTCCCTCGTCGCCGAAGGGCGTGAGCTCGCTTTCGAGGCCGATCTCGCGCATGCGGCCGGCCATGAAGGAGGCGAGCTGCTTCTCGCCCTCCGACTTGGAGTAGCTCTTGTGCTGCACCATGCGCGACAAGAGGTCGAGGGCGGCGGGCACGTCGATCCGGGCGAGAAGTGCGTTGTGATCCATGAGAGAAATCCTTGTCGTCAGCCGACCGGTACGGGCGAGGCGGCCATCAGTTCGCGGGTATAGGGATGAACGTGCTCTGCGTCGAAATCCTCGGCCGGCAACAGGTCGACCATTTCACCGCGGCGCATCACGGCGATGCGGTGGGCGATCTGACGGATGAGGTTGAGATCGTGGGTGATGAAGAGGAAGGCGGTTCCGGTCGCGGCGCGCAGCGCCAGCAGCAATTCGATGATCTGCGCCTGCACGGAGACGTCCAGCGGCGCGGTGATCTCGTCGCAGATCACGAGCTTTGGCCGCGCGGCAAAGGCCCGTGCGATGGCGACGCGCTGCTTCTGGCCGCCGGAAAGCTGGTGCGGCCAGCGATCGGCAAAGGACGTCGGCAGGCGGACCTGTTCGAGAAGGCGGGGAATCTCGGCGGTGCTGCCGCCATACAGCTTCAGGGGACGCGACAGGATTTCGCCGACCTTCTGGCGCGGATTGAGCGAGGAATCCGGATGCTGGAAGATGATCTGCACGTCGCGGCGATAGGCCGCGTTCATGTCACGCGCGCCTGTGATCTCGCGATTGTCGAAGCGGACTTTCCCCGAGAAGCGGGCAAGACCGGTGAGCGCACGTGCCACGGAGGATTTGCCCGAGCCGGATTCGCCGACGAGGCCGAGAATTTCTCCCGCCCGCACATCGAGGCCGATGCGTTTGGTCGCGGGCGGCGGCGGATGGCCGAAGAGGCTGCCGCGACCGTAATGGACCTCGATGTCCGAAGCCGCGAGAAGGACATCGTCACTGGACTTGTCGTGAATGAGACGCCGTTCCGGCCGCGGCACGGCCTGCACGAGGGCCTGCGTATCGGCATGCCGGGGCGCGCGGAAAATCTCGGCGGCCGGGGCCTGCTCCACCAGACGGCCGTGTTTCAGGACCGCGACCCGGTCGGCAACCCGCGTCACGAGCGCGAGGTCGTGGGAAATATAGAGTGCGGCAACGCCAGTTTCCTCGCGCAGCCGGGCGAACAGTTCGAGGATGCGTGCACCGGTGATGACGTCGAGCGCCGTGGTCGGCTCGTCGAACAGGATGACATCAGGCCGGCAGCCGAACGCCGTGGCAATGATGACACGCTGCTTTTCGCCGCCGGAGATCTCGTGCGGATAGCGTCGCATGATCGCGGCGGGATCGCGCAGTTCGACATGACTGAGCAGGTCGACGGCCAGCGCATCCGCTTCGCGCTGCTTGAGGCCGCGGTGCTGGATTAGCGTCTCCGTCACTTGCCGGCCGATGGTGAGGGTCGGGTTGAGCGAGGTCGACGGATCCTGGAACACCATGCCGAGGCGGCGTCCCCGGATTCGGGTCAGCCCGCGCGGACTCAGGCGCTGGAGGTCGGTGTCACCGAGATGCAGGGAGCCTGCGATCTCGCGGGCATTGTCCGGCAAATGGCGCATCAGCGCCCAGGCGAGCGAGCTCTTGCCCGAGCCGGATTCGCCTACGAGGCCCAGCACTTCGCCCGGGCCGATCTGAAGCGAGATGTCGTGCAGCACGCGCACCGGTCCTGCGGCCGTCGCGTAGTCGAGCGTATAGTTCTCGATGGCAAGGGCAGGGATCACCGCTCATCCTTCGGATTGAGGGCGTCGCGAAGGCCGTCGCCCAGCAGGTTGAAGGCAATGGCGGTGAGTGCGATCGCCGCCGCGGGCACGATCAGACCCCACGGCGCCTGGTACATGTACTGCCGGGCATCGGCCACCATGAGCCCCCATTCCGATGCAGGCGGCTGCGCCCCGACGCCGAGGAAGCTGAGGGTCGCGAACAGCATGACGGCAAAGGACACGCGAATGGTCGATTCGATCACGATCGGCGCCATCACGTTGGGCAGCATCTCGCGGAAGATGATCCAGACTGCGCCCTCGCCACGCGCGATGGCCGCCTTGACGTAGTCCTGATTGCGCACGTTGAGTGCAACGGAGCGGGTGACGCGCGCCATGCCGGGCGCAAAAGCCACCGCAATGGCGATGACGGCGTTGCCGGCGCCATTGCCGAGCGTCGAGACCAGCAATAGCGCGAGCAGAAGGCCGGGGATCGCCATCACCGCGTCGTTGGTGCGCATGATGGCCTCGTCGGTTCGGCCGCCGAGATAGGCCGAGCCGACGCCGATGATGGCGCCGGCCGCGCTGCCAACGAAGGTCGCGATGAGGGCCATCGGCACGGTCGAGCGGGCGCCGACCATCAGGCGGCTCAGGATGTCGCGGCCGAATTGGTCCGCGCCAAGCCAGTTCTGCCAGCCGGGTGGGCGAAACCGGCCGAGAAAATCGATCTTCTCCGGCGCGTACGGGGCAAGCGCCGGCCCGAACAGGCATGCAATGGCAATGAGCGCCAGGAGCGTCACGCCGACGAGCCCCTGCGGTCTTCGGATCAGGCGGATGAGCAGCTCAGTCATAGCGGATCCGCGGGTCGAGAACGGCATAGGCCATGTCGGCAAGCGTGTTGGTGACGGCGTAGGTCGCCGCCATGATCAACGCGCCCGCCTGGATCGACGGCAGGTCGCGCGCCGTGATGGCGACCATGAGGGCCCGTCCGATGCCGGGAATGGCGAAGATCTCCTCGATCACGATGATGCCGCCGAGCAGGTAGCCGACATCGAGCGCAATGATCGTCACCACCGGCAACAGCGCGTTGCGCAGCGCGTGACGGAATAGCACGCTGCGTTCCGGCAAACCCTTCAGGCGCGCTGCGCGGATATAGTCCGATTTCAGCACGTCCAGCGTCTCGGAGCGCATCATGCGCATCACGTGCGCGATGAGGATCACCGAAATCGTCAGCACCGGCAGCGCCAAATGAGAGATGCCGTCGCCGAAATTTTCCAGCGGCGACACGTAGCCCGTCGCCGGAAGCCAATGCAACGTGTCGGCCAGCAGGAGCGCAAGCAGTGTCGCGGTGACGAATTCGGGCAGTGAGACGCCGAGATATGCGATCAGACTAACGCCGGTGTCGGCGGCCCTGCCTTGCCGCAGCGCCGCCACCACACCGAGTGGTACGGCGACGACCAGCGTGACGAGGATGGACGATGCCGCGAGCAGCAGCGAACGCGACAGCGCGCTCAGCATTTCCGGGCCGACGGGCTGGCTGGTCCGCATCGAGATGCCGAAATCGCCGGTGAAGACGTGGCCGGCCCAGCGCAGATATTGCTGCCAGGCCGGAGCGCCGAGCCCAAGCTTCGCCCTGAGCGCAGCCAGCATTTCGGGCGTCGCATTCTCGCCGAGCAGCGACTGGGCCGCGTCGGCCGGCAGGACCTGCGTGATGGCGAACACCAGCATCGACACGACGATGACGGTGTAGACCATCAGCAGCAGACGGCGCGCGAACCAGGCAAGCGACACCCGAAGCCTCCGCGTCAGCCGCGCTTCGGCGCGCCGGCGCCGAGCGAAACCAGATCGAGGCGGAAGACCGAACCGCGCGGATGCAGCGCGTAGCCCTCGACGTAGGAGCGCTGTGCGGCCAGAAGGTCGAAGAACGCCGAGATCACGGTGGGGACCTCCGTGTTCATCATCTCCTGCGCCTTGGCATAGAGCGCGGTGCGCTTGGCCTCATCGGTCTCGACGCGGGCCGCATTGATGACGGCATCGAACGCGCTGTTGTTCCAGCGCGTCTCGTTCCAGGTCGCATTGGACGTATAGAGCAGGTTGAAGATCGCATCAGCCGTCGGCTGCATGTTGTAGAAGCCGACGTAGAAATTGCCCTTCTTCCAGACCTGGTCGAGATAGGTCGCGTGCGGCATCGTCTGCACGTTGATGCGGAAGCCGGCCGCCGCGGCCATCTCGCGAACCGCGACGCCGAGCTGGGTGCGGGTCGCAGGCCTGTCGGATGCGATCAGCGTGAGGTCAATGCCGTTGGGATAGCCGGCGTCGGCCAGAAGCTGCTTCGCCTTGGCGACGTCGGGCTTCTTCATCGGGATGTTCTTGTAGAAGTGATAGGCGGAATTGAGCGGCGTGTCGTTGCCCGGGGTTCCGTAACCGCCGGCGACAAAGCCGACGGTCGCCTCGCGATCAACCGCCAGCGCCAGCGCCTGGCGGACCCTGACGTCGTTGAACGGCTTCTGATCACATCCGAGGTTGATGTTGAGGAATTGGCCGGAGGGCGTGCGCAGCGCCTTGACGCCGCTCGCCTTCACGAGCCGCTCGTATTCGCCGGGCGTCGTCGTCAGAAGCAGGTCGATCTCGCCGGAGATCATCGCCGACGCTTCGGCGGTGCGGTCCGGATATACGAGCAATTCCACGCGGTCGAGGTAAGGCCGTGTCGGGTCGTAATAGGCGGCGTTGCGTTCGACGACGATCTTCCGATCGGGCTCGTAGGACACGAGCTTGAACGGGCCGGTGCCGTTTGCAGTCGTGGAGAGGCTGGTGAGGTCGGAGGCGATGACCTTCGCCGGAACGATCCGCGCGTTGAGATAGGTCAGGGCCACCGGCAGATCGGCATAGGCGCCTGATAGCGTGAACTTGACGGTCAGGGGATCGATCGTCGCGACCTCCTTGATCGGACCGACATTGGTCCGGCCGGGGGAGGCGGTCTTCGGATCGAGAATGGCATTGATGCTGGCGACGACATCTTCCGACGTCAGCGGCGAGCCGTCGTGGAACGTCACGCCCGGGCGCAGCTTGAAGATCCACTCCGTCCGCGCCTCGTTCGGCTCCCAGGAGAGCGCGAGGTCCGGCTCGACGGTCATGTCCGGCTTCAGCCGGGTCAGGTTGGAATAGAGCAATTCGGTGACGAGATATTCCGGATTGACCCGCGCCAGCATCGGGTGAATCACCGACGCCGCCTGGTCGAGCGACATCCGCAGCACGCCGCCGCGCTTAGGGGTATCCGCGACGGCGATCCTGGGGAGAGTGACGAGGCTGATGGCCGTGCCGGCAAGAAACAGGCGGCGGGTGACGGACAGCATGGCAGTAGGCTCCTCGAGTTAGCGAATGGCGGTTGCTTCGGGCGAAAGGTCGGGACGGAATTCGGCGGACAGATAAGCCAGGACCGACTTTGCGAGCGCGACGATGTCGGTGAGCGTGGTGAATTCGCCGGGCGCGTGAATGCGACTGGTCGGCCGACCGAGGCCGGTCAGAAGGATCTCCTGCATGCCGGTCGCCTGCACCCAGCCGAAGTCGGAACAGCTCGTTGCGCCCCATTTGGCGAATTCGTCGGGTGCGTAGCCGAATCCGGCCGACAGCGCGTCCTGCCAACGCGGCCAGTGCGGACCGGTCGGATCCGACGTCGGCATCAGGTGCCCCGTCAGTGCGATTTCGATCTCTGCGTACGGCGCAGCCTTGCGGATCGCATCCTCGATCTCGTGGCGCGCGGCGAGGAAATCCTCCTCCGGCGCATAGCGGCGGCAGATCAGGATATCGAAGCGCGAGGGAATCTGCCCGCCGCACTGGCCGCCATGAGCGGCCGATATATCGAGCTGTGCGGCAAGCGGGCGTGTCGCGCCTGGCGCGGCGGGCAGGGCGGAGATGCGCTCTGCGATGTCCGGCTTCAAGGCGGCGAGCGCATTGAGGATCGGCAGCGCGGCCTCGATGGCATTGGCGCCGCTTCCGGCGTTTGCCGCTTCGCTCGCATGAACCGTCCTGCCATGGACTTTCACCAGCAGCGTAAACAGCCCGAAGCAACCGGCCCAGATGCGTGGCGCCGCCGCGCCGTTGAAGTTGAGGATGTGCCCCTCGAGCAAGCCCCGGTCCGCGAGATAGCGGACACCGGGATGGAGCCCGCCTTCCTCGTCGGTGCAGAGCAGCAGCATCGGATCATAGAAGAGCGGCAGGCCGGTGCGGTCGGCGGCGCGCAGCGCCAGCAGCACGGCCGCGATCGTCCCCTTCATGTCGGCGGCGCCAAGGCCGATCAGACGGTCGCCGTCGCGCGTCAAGTGCAGCGGATCGGTGGCCCAGCCCGGCGCGGCCGGCACCGTATCGACGTGAAAATACAAGCCCAGCACCGGCCTGCCGGAGCGGCGGCGCGCGATGAGATTGGTGCGCGCGCCTTGCGCCGGGCCGCCAGCGACGCGCCACAGGTGCTCGGGGACATCGATGCGCCGGCACTCGAGGCCAAGCGGCGCGACGAAGCTCTCCATCAATCCGGCAAACGCCTGGTATCCCGCACCGGGTGGGAAGGTCGTGTCGACCGCCACCATCCGCGCAAGATCGTCGACCGCGCTTTCGGCAGCGCGTTCGATTTCGGCGAAACCCAGGCTTAGCCCGGACTGCGCTGGACCGTTAAGCGGAGAAACCATTTGCGGCAGCTCATTTCTATATTCTATAAAGAAATACACGATGAGAACCGATTGCTGTCAATTCCAAAGAATGAGGCAGAGGTGACCGGTAAACAGGCAAAAGCGGCGGTGACGGGCTCGTCGAGCCTGCCGGTTCCTCTGTACGAGCACGTCAAGCGGCAGATCGCCGAGGCGATCCTGGTTGGAGAGCTGGCTCCGGGTACGGTGCTGCCGGGAGAGGTCGCGCTTGCAACGCGGTACGGAGTTGCGGTTGGCACCATTCGCCGGGCGCTGGCGGACCTGACTGCCGACGGCATGCTGGTGCGCCGTCGCAAGACCGGTACGGTCGTCACCGGCCGTGCTCCGCAGCACAGCCTGCGCTTCTTCTTTCAATACTTCCGCCTGCATGGTGAGGACGGCGGCCTGCAGCGCTCCGTACCTGAGGTCTTGTCCGTGGCAATCCGGCCGGCAGGCGCCGAGGAAGCCGCGCTCTTTTCGGAGCCGGCGGGTGAGCCGCTGCTATGTCTCGACCGCATCCGGAGAATCGGCGGCGTGCCGGTCATGCATTCGCAGATCAAGCTCCTTGCGCGCCGCGTGCCCGATTTCCCGCGCGAGCCGGCACGTGTGCCGGCGCTTCTCTACCTTCATCTGCTCGACGTCTACGGCATCCGCGTTGCTGCGGTCCGCGAAAAATTGTCGGCAGAGCTCGCGGACGCGAAAGACCGGCGTCTGCTCGGCTTGCGCTCGCCGAGCGCCGTCCTGGCCATTCACGAAGAGGCCTACGATCAGACCGGAGCATTGGCGCTGCTCAGCGAGCACCGCGCGACGACCGCGCACCATCGCTATGTGAATGAAATCCGCTGACCCAATCGGAGTAATCACCGTCCTCGAGCGGTGGAGAGACAGAACGACAAACCCGCATCGTTTGGGCTCGTCGCGCAGACCCGGCTCATCGATCAGCAGAGCGAACGCATCTGGCGACAGCAAATAGATCTGCGCTATTTTCCCGCCATCTCGGCGCGGTACCAGTCGCCGATTTCGCTTGCGGTCATCAGCGCGACGCCATCATGGCTGCTGACATGGTCGAGCAGTGCCTCCAGATACTTGATCCGGTGCGGCACGCCGGTGATGTAAGGATGGATCGAGATCGCCATCACCCGCGCATTATCGGCGCCTTCGAGATAAAGGCGGTCGAACTGGTCGGTGCAGCGCTTCAAGAACTGCTCGGACGGCAGATGCTGCAGCGCATGGATGACTATGTCGTTGGTCTCCACCGAATAGGGGATGGTGGTGATGGTGCCGTGGGGCGTGGCGATCTCCTGCGGCAAATCGTCGATCACCCAATCTGCGACATATTCGATGCCGTTGAGGCGGAGCAGGTCGAGTGTTGCCTCGGTTTCGGTGAGACCAGGGCTCTCCCATGAGCGCGGCGGCTTGCCGGCGAATTTGGTGATGGTGTCGACCGCGCGCTTGATCGCATCGGCCTGGTTGTCGAGCCTGTGCATCGGCCCCTGCAGGAAGCCGTGGCCCATGAACTCGAACCCGGCTTCCAGCGCGGCGGAGGCGACGCGGGGGTAGGAATTGCAGACATTGCCGTTGATGGCGAGCGTCACCGGGATGTTGCGCTCCGTGAGTGCCTTGAACTGGCGCCGGAAACCCGCGCGCATGCCGTATTCATGCCACGACCAGTTCGGCACGTCGGGCAACAGCGGCTGCCCCATTGGCGGCGACAGCACAGTACGAGGCATGGCATTTTCGATCCGCCATTCTTCGACATTGAGGATGACCCAGACGGCGAGCCTCTTGCCGCCGGGCAGCTTGAGCTTCGGGCGGTCGACCTGAGCGATGTAGGGGATGCGATCGGAGAGAGCCATCGTGTTCAACCTGCGGCGTCGCGGCTTCGGGCAGAGGCGGCGTTGACGCGTGGTATGACTTGCTCGGCCATCAGGATCATGGAGCGGCGGCCGGCCTCGCGGTCGCGCCAATCCTTGCCGGCGTAGAGGAGCGTGCCGAAGGTGCCGACGTCCTCCTGGAAAGCCAGCAACTGGTCGGCAACGCTCTCCGGTGTGCCGTAGATGATGAGTTTTTCGCAGATCGACTCCAGCGTCACCTCATCGTCGGGCTGGTCGCGCCGGGTCTTGAACAGCTCGATGCGACCATTTCGCTTCAGCTTGGTGAAGAGCGAGCGATAGTAGTAGACGTAAGGTCCGTTGGGGTCGGTGGCGTAGGCCTTGGCGGTAGCGGCATCCTTGGCGACGAATACGCTTTTGGCCACGCGCCAGTTGGCGGGATCGGCCCGACGCCCGGCGCGCTCGCAGCCCTCGACATATTTCGGCCAGTGGCTCTTCACCCATGCCGGCATCAGGAAGTTGGCGGAAATCGGTTCCCAGCCGCGCGCGGCCGCCTCAGTGACGCCCTTGGAGAAGGGCGCGACGGCAGTGACCACGATCGGTGGATGCGGACGTTGCAGCGGCTTTGCGATAAAGCCCTGACCGATGTCCTCGATCAGGGTTTTTTCGATCGAGATGTTCCAGTATTTGCCTGCAAGATTATAAGGTGGCTTGCCCTCCCAGATTGCCAGCACCTGGTTGATGGCCTCCAGGAACATCGCATTGCGATCGGCCTCGAGATTGCCAAACAGCTCGGCGTCCGACAGCAGGCCGCCCGGGCTGATGCCGAAGATCAGCCGGCCGTCGAGCATGTGGTCGAGCATTGCGATAGAGGCGGCAATTGCGGCCGGATGGCTGTTCGGCATGTTGACCGTGCCGGTGCCGAGCTTGATCTGCTTGGTGGCGGCGGCAAGCCAGGCGATGAAAGCGATGCAGGACGTGATGTTTTCGGCGCGGTCGGTGACGTGCTCGCCGACATAGGCTTCCGAAAATCCGAGCTCGTCCGCCAGCAGGAAGGCTTCCCGATCCTCCTTCAGGGATTGCCGCCAATCCTTGTCCAGGGGATGGATCGGCATCGTGAAGAACCCGAGCTTCATGATTGCTGTGCTTCCCCGAGCTGTTCTTGTTGGCGGGAGGGTGCGTCGGCCGGTCGATCAAGGCAAGTCCGAAAGTCGAAAAGACTGCGAAATCTAGTCGCTTGACCTTCGAAAAGTCCCACCCTCTAATCCCCTCAAAAGCAGAAAAGCAGTTCCGGGGAGGGGCTTGCCTGAATGAAAGCCGCGGCTTTCACCTACGCACGCGCGACCAGCGTTGCCAATGCGCTGGAGCTGCTTGCCGTGCACGGAGAGAAAGCGAGGGTGCTTTCGGGCGGGCAAAGCCTGATCCCCGCGATGAATCTGCGGCTGGTTGCGCCGGAGGTGATCGTCGATATCGGCGAACTCGTCGAATTGCGCGGGATTGCGGTCAAGGACGATATACTCGTCATCGGCGCGCTGACCCGGCATGCCGATCTCCTGAAATCATCCGACATTGTGAAATGCGCGCCGCTGCTCGGGGCGGCAGCGGCGCATGTGGCGCACCCCGCAATCCGCAACCGGGGTACCATCGGCGGCAGCCTCGCGCAGGCCGATCCGGCATCCGAACTGCCCGCCTGCATGCTGGCGCTGGGTGCGTCGATCGTCGTCCACGGCCCCGGCGGCGAGCGGCGGATTGCTGCGGAGGATTTTTTCACCGGGATTTACGAGACGCAGCTGGCACCGCAGGACCTGCTGGTCGCCATCGAACTGCCAGTCGCCCATACCGGCTCGGCGCATTTCTTCCAGGAGTTTGCGCGGCGGCACGGCGACTATGCGATCGTCGGCCTTGCGGCGCAGGCCGTGCTGCAGGGCGATCGGTTTGCCGACCTCCGGCTCGGCTATTTCGCCGTCGGCGACAAGCCCGTCCTGGCGAAGGCTGCCGACAAACTGGCGGGCGCTGCAATCACGCCCGCACTGCTGGCCGAGGCCTCCGACGCCCTTTCGCATGAGCTTGATCCGCATGAGGATCAGCAGGCGACGCCCGCAATGCGCCGGCATCTCGCAAGAGTCTTGCTGGCGCGCTGCGTCGCTTCGCTCCTGAACCGTCCCGATCTCGACATCGGAGGACGGACGTGACGGCTCCAATGGCGATCTCAGTCACGGTCAACGGCGAGCGCGTGGAAGCGCATGTCTTGCCGCGACTCAATCTTGCGGATTTCCTGCGCGAGCACCTGAAACTGACGGGCACGCATCTCGGATGTGAGCATGGCGTCTGCGGAGCTTGCACGGTGCGCGTCGGCGGCGAGATTGTGCGCTCCTGCCTGATGCTGGCGGTGCAGGCGAATGGCGCCGTGGTCGAGACGATCGAGGGGCTGTCCGACTCCGGCGAGATCGCCGATCTGCAGGCGGCGTTTCGCGACCGCAATGCGCTGCAATGTGGCTTCTGCACGCCGGGCATGCTGATGGCGGCGCAGGATCTGTTGCGCGAGAACCGAACGCCCGCGCGTGAAGAGATCCGCGAGCACCTCTCGGGCAATTACTGCCGCTGCACCGGTTATCACGCCATCATCGACGCGATCGAGACGACCGCGCGGGCGCGGATGGAGCTGAAGGCATGAGCTCGGCCCGCAGCAATCCGGAAAGGCTGTCGGTCCTGGACCGGCCGAACTCCTATATCGGCAAGACGGTGCCCCGGCCGAATCTGGAGCGGCTGCTGCAGGGCCGGGGCAGCTATGTCAGCGACATGGAGCTGCCGCGGATGGCGCATGTCGTGTTCTTGCGCTCGCAATATGCGCACGCGGAGATCGTGAGCATCGACGCCGCCGTTGCAAGGCGGATGCCGGGTGTGATCGCGGTCGTCACCGGCAAAGAGCTTGCGGACGTCATCACGCCGTGGATCGGCGTGCTCTCCCATCTCAAGGGCCTCAAATCCGCGCCACAATCGGCGATCGCGGTCGACCGGGTCTGCTGGCAGGGCGAGGCGGTGGCCGCCATCGTGGCGACGAGCCGTGCGGCGGCTGAGGATGCCGCTGAGCATGTTGCGGTCGAGTATAGGGAGCTCGAGGCCGTCACCGACATGCGCACGGCACTCGATCCGGCGACACCGGTCATTCATGCTTCGCTTGGCGACAATCTGGCGTTCGAGCGCGTCCTCGACGCAGGCGCCGTGGATCAAGCCTTCGCCGGTTCCGATGCGGTGGTCGAGGCCGAATTCATCTTCGGCCGCCACACCGGCGTGACGCTGGAGCCGCGTTCGGTCGTTGCCGACTGGGATGCCGCGGAAGCGCGGCTCACGATCTATCAGGGGACGCAGGCCCCGCATATGGTGCAGAACATCGCTGCACTGCACCTGGGTTTGCGAGAGTCGCAGGTTCGCGTCGTCTGCAAGGATGTCGGCGGCTCGTTTGGCATCAAGGTGCACATCTACGCCGACGAGATGGCGACTTATGCGCTGGCCAAGCTATTGCGTCGGCCGATAAAATTCGTCGCCGACCGCGTCGAGAGTTTCAATACCGACATTCACGCCCGCGACCATCGCTGCAAGGGAAAGATCGGCGTCCAGCGCGACGGCACCATCACGGCGTTCGAGATCGACGATCTGACCGGCATCGGGCCTTATTCGATGTACCCGCGCACGAGCGCAATCGAGGCCAACCAGGTCGTCAACCTCGTCGGCGGCCCCTACACCACGAAGAACTATCGCGCCCGGGCGCGGGTGGTGTTTCAGAACAAGAACGTGATGTGCCAGTACCGCGCGGTCGGCCATCCCATTGCCTGCTCGGTGACTGAAGGACTGGTCGATCTCGCCGCCATGAAGATCGGTATGGATCCGGTGGAAATCCGCCGCCGCAATCTCATTGCTGACGACGCCTATCCCTGCGCCTCGCCGTCGGGGCTGCGGTTCGAGCAGTTGTCGCACCATGCGTCGCTGGCCAAGATCGTCGAGATGATGAACTATGAAGCGCTGCGTGCCGAGCAGGTGGCCTTGCGCAAGCAAGGCATTCATCGCGGCATCGGCATCGCGAGCTTTATCGAAGTCACCAATCCCAGCGCCGCGTTCTATGGCGTTGGCGGGGCGAAGATATCGTCACAGGATGGCGTGGCGGTGCGGCTGGATGCGCAAGGCTCGGTGATCTGCCAGACCAGCATCACCGAGCAGGGGCAGGGTTCGCAGTCGCTCACGGCGCAGATCGTGGGCAGCGTCCTCGGCGTTTCCATGGATCGCGTCCGCGTCATGCTCGGTGACACCGACATGACGCCCTACGGTGGCGGCACCTGGGCTTCGCGCGGCGCCGGCATCGGCGGCGAGGCGGCGCTGCAGGCGACGAAGGTCTTGCGCAAGAATATCCTCGATGTGGCCGCCGTCATTCTGCAATCGACCTCGGCCGAACTCGATATCATCGACAATGCCGTGGTCAATGTCAGCGACGGCGCGCCGCGCATCGAACTCGATGAGCTTGCGCGCATCGTCTATTTCCGTCCCGACACCCTGCCGCCGGGCATCCAGCCCGAACTGATGGCGACAAGGCACTATGTGCCCCGTGAATATCCTTTCGCCTTTACCAATGGCGTTCAAGCCGCCTGGGTCGAAGTCGATGCCGACACCGGCTTCGTCAAGTTGCTCAAGCACTGGGTGGTCGAGGATTGTGGCACCATCATCAATCCGCAGCTGGTCGATGAACAGATCAGGGGCGGAGTGGTGCAGGGGCTTGGTGCGGCGCTGTTTGAAAGGTGCGTCTATGACGACCGGGGACAGCTGACCAACGCCAACATGGCCGATTACCTGGTGCCGATGTCCGGCGAAATGCCCGACATCGACGTGGGCCACGTCGTCTCGCCGACGCGGGAGTCCGAGCTCGGCGCCAAGGGCGCGGGCGAGGCCGGTACCGCAGGCGCGGCGGCGGCAGTGGCCAACGCGGTCAATGATGCGCTCGAACCGTTCGGAACAATAATCACCGAGATCCCCCTGACACCGCAGCTTATCCTGACGGCCTTGGGACGGATCTGACGAGGGACGCCGCCGCAAAACAATACAATCACACCAAGCAACAACGACCTAGGGGAGAGAACTGCCAATGTCGAAGAAGGTCTCCAAGCCAGGATCGATTTCCCGCCGCCGGCTGCTGGCGACTGCCGGCGTAACGCTCGCTGCCTCGCCGTTCGGCGCCAAGCTGGTGCAGGCGCAGCAGACGCCGATCAGGATCGGCATGAGCATGCCGCAGACCGGCGGTCTTGCAGGTGGCGGCAAGGCCTCGCTGCTCGGCATCGAGATCTGGCGTGACGACGTCAACGCCAGGGGCGGGCTGCTCGGAGGCCGCAAGATCGAACTCGTCGTCTATGACGACAAATCGAGCGCGTCGGAGACGCCGGCGATCTATTCGAAGCTGATCGATGTCGACAAGGTCGACCTCTTGTTCGCGCCCTATGCTACCGTGCCGACGGCGCCGATCATGCCAATGGTCAAGCAGCGTGGGCTTCTGCTGATGGGTAACTTCTCCTTCCAGGTCAACAGCAAAGTCGGCCATGACATGTGGTTCAACAATGCGCCGTGGGGACCGGCTGACAGCTGGGCCACTTCGTTCCTCGATATCGGTCAGAGGGCCGGCGGCAAATCCATGGCGTTGCTGGCCGCCGACCAGGAATTCGCGCAGAATCTGGCGAAGACCGCGCGTGAAGTCGCAGCGAAGCGCAACCTGCCGATGGTATTCGACCAGGCCTATCCGCCGAACACGGTGGAGTTCTCCAGCATCATCCGCGCGCTCAAGGCATCCAAGCCCGACATCGTCTATATCGCGTCTTATCCGCCGGATTCGGCGGGCATCCTGCGTGCCGTGAACGAGATCGGGATCGGCGACAACGTCAAGGTTTTCGGCGGCGGCATGGTCGGCCTGCAGTTCGGCGCCGTGATGGAGAATATGGGATCGCTGCTCAACGGCGTCGTCAACTACAACACGTGGCTGCCCGAAAAGAGCATGTATTTCGAGGGCACCAAGGAGTTCTTCGACAAGTACACAAAACGTGCCGTCGAAGCCAAGATCGATCCACTCGGCTATTATCTGGCGCCGTTCGGCTATGCCAGCGGCCAGCTCATCGAGCAGGCCATCAACGCGGTGGGATCGCTGGAGCAGAAGGCACTCGCAAAATATCTGCGCGAAAACACCCACAAGACCATCGTCGGTCCGATCGCGTTTTCACCTGATGGCGAGCGCAAGGAAACTGCGGTGCTGCAGGCCCAGTTCCGCGGCGTCGTGGATAAGAACATGGAGCAGTTCCGCAGCTCGGGCAAGCAGGTGATCCTGTTCCCGGAGAACCTGAAATCCGGCGAGTTGGTCGCTCCGTTTGAGGCCGCGCGGAAGTAAGCTGGATATCGCGAGACGGCTCGGTAAAGATCGTCCCAGGATCGGCTACCCCGGCACGAGTTGATCGGGGAGTCGATCTCAAAGCGGGTCAAGGGGGATCTCAATTGTTTTCATTTGATCTGCTGCTCGATGCGGTGGTGATCGGGGTGCTGCTCGGCTGCTTCTACGGCGCGGTCAGCCTCGGATTGTCCGTGTCGTTCGGGCTGCTTGACGTCCCCCATGTGGCGCATCCGGCGTTTCTGGTGCTGGCGTCCTACGCGGTGTATTTCCTCAACGAGCATTATGCCGTTGATCCGCTGATCGCCGGGCTCCTGATCACACCGGTATTCTTTCTGCTCGGGCTCGTGGCCTATCGCTTGTACTACGAAACGTTCGAGAAGCGAGGCAGCGACGCCGCGGTGCGCGGCATCGCCTTCTTCTTCGGCGTCGCCTTCATCATCGAAGTGCTGATCATCCTGCAATTCGGCGTCGATCAGCGCTCCGTCACCGCCGACTATGTCGGCAGGGCCTGGCGGCTCGGCGATATCCGCATTCCGTACCGGCTCCTGGTCGCCTTTGTCGTCGCGACCGCACTGACCGTCCTGCTCACGCTGTATTTGTCGCGGACCTTCATGGGACGCGCCATCCGGGCGGTCGCGCAGGACCAGGAGGCGTTGCGGTTGATGGGCGCCAACCCGATCAGGATCAAGCAGTGGGCGTTCGGCATCGCCACGGCCGTGCTCGGGATCGCCGGCGCCCTGCTCATCATCGTCGCTCCTGTCGATCCGACACTCGACCGTGCCTATATCGGGCGTACATTCTGCGTCGTTGTGATGGCGGGGCTCGGCAGTATGGGCGGCACGCTCGTCGCCGCCATCATTCTCGGTGTTGCCGAGACGATTGTGCTCACCATGTTCGGCGCCTCCTGGGCTCCGGCGATTTCCTTTGCGATGTTGCTCGGCGTTCTCGCCGTAAGGCCGCAAGGCCTGTTTGGCAGGCGATCATGACACGCAACAGCATTGCTTTCTGGACCGGAGCGACCGTCTTTCTCGTCGCGGTCTTTGTGATGACACAGGTCGTCGGCAACCAGTATCCATTCTTTGCCGGCTACGTCATCCTGCAGTTCATCGCGCTTGCCGTGGCATGGAGCATCCTCGGCGGTTATGCGGGCTATGTAAATTTCGGCACCAGCGCGTTTTTCGGCGTCGGCGTCTATGCCGCGGTCTTCCTGGTCAAGGCCTTTGGCGCGCCGCTACCCCTGCAGATACTGACTGGCGCCGCGATCGGTGCGCTCATGGGGTTTGCGCTCGGTCTCTTGACGCTTCGCATGCAGGGCATCTTTTTCTCGATCGCGACGATTGCGCTGACGATCATCATCGAGACGACGATAACAAATTGGCGATACGTCGGCGGAGCAGCGGGTATCCAGATCCAGCGGCCGGCGGTGATGGCGCCATTCGACAATTATGTGCAGATGCTGTTCTTCGTCCAGGCTCTCCTCGTGGTTCTGGCGGTTGCGATCTCGCGCTACATCCAGAACTCATGGATCGGCCGCGGCCTGCAGGCGCTGAGGGACGACGAGCTTGCGGCCGAATGCACGGGCGTGCCGACCTTGCGGTTGAAGCTGCTGGCCTGTGTGATCTCAGGGGCGCTGATGTGCGCCGTCGGCGCGCCGGCGGCGATGTACCTGCAATATGCCGACCCTGCGTCCGCGTTCAATCTCAACTACTCCGTCACGACACTCGCGATGTCTCTGATCGGCGGAACCGCGCATTGGTCCGGACCGATCATCGGCGCGATCCTGCTTGGCACAACGCAGCAATTGCTGACGGTAACGATCTCGTCGGAAGTCAATGTGCTGGTGCTGGGCGTGATGCTCGTGCTGTTTGTCGTGGGCGCCCCGGAGGGCATCATCGGCCTGATCCGCAAGCTGCGCGGCGACCGCAAGGAGGGCGAGGTATGACGCTCTCAGGAACCCAGTCGCCCCTGCTGCGGATTTCGTCGCTCACCAAGCGTTTCGGCGGGTTCACGGCGCTCCACAACGTGAGCGTCGACATTCGGCCCGGCGAACGGTTCGGCCTGATCGGTCCGAACGGCTCGGGCAAGACCACGCTGATCAACTGCATTTCCGGCGCGTTTCGTACCGAACCCGGCACCGTCCTGTTTCGCGATGAGGACATCACGCCGCTGCAGCCGCATGTGCGCACGCGCCGCGGCATCGCCCGCAGCTTCCAGATTCCGCGACCGTTCAGGAGCATGACGGTCGCCGAAAATCTCATGGTCGCGCTCGATTTTGCCGCGCACGAGCACGTCTCGGTGGCGCAGCGGCGAGACACCATGATGTCGATCCTCAATCAAATGGGCCTCGCCTCGAAGGCCAACGTCTCGGCCACGCAGCTTAGTCAGGTGGAATTGCGCAAGATGGAACTCGCGCGTGCAATGGCGACGCATCCGAAGCTCCTGATTTCGGACGAGGCCATGGCAGGCCTCTCCAGCTCGGAAGTCGACGAGGTGCTTGACCTGCTGCTCAGCCTTGCAAGCCGGGACATCACCATCATCATGATCGAACACATCATGCAGGCCGTGATGCGCTTCTCCGAACGCGTCATGTGCCTCGACGCTGGCCGAATCATCGCCATCGGCACGCCATCCGAAGTCATGGCCGACCAACGCGTGCAGGAGGCTTACCTTGGCACTTAGCCTCGCCATCAACGATCTTGATGCGGGTTACGGCGCCGTGAAGGCGTTGCGCGGCGTTTCGCTCCATGTCGAGGCCGGCGAGACCGTTGCCTTGCTTGGCACCAATGGCAACGGCAAGAGCACGCTGATGAAGTGCATCGCGGGCCTGGTGCGGCCGCAGCGTGGGGCCATATCGCTTACGATCGACGGTACGGCGCACGATCTGTCCCGTCTGTCGGCCGAAGACATCGTCGAACTCGGCGTAGCGATGGTTCCAGAGGGACGGCGTTTGTTCCCCCGGCTGACCGTGCTCGAGAACCTGATGCTCGGCGCGTTCCGCAAGTCAGCCCGGCGCAGTATCGACCGCAACCTTGCGATCGCTTTCGAAGCATTTCCCGTCCTCGAGGAGCGGCAGGGGCAGCTCGCGGGCACGATGTCGGGCGGACAACAGCAGATGCTGGCGATTGCGCGCGCCCTGATGTCGTCACCACGCCTGTTGTTGGTCGACGAACCTTCGGTGGGTCTCTCGCCGCTACTGGTCTCGCAGACCATCACCAAGATCGGGGAACTCAATCAAAACCTCGGCCTGACCGTGCTGATGGCGGAGCAGAACTTCAATCAGGCGATCCGGATCGCGAGCCGCGGCTATATCATCGTGCATGGTGAAATCGTCGTGGCGGCCGCTTCGGTCGACGAATTGAGGGGCAACGACATCGTCAAGCGGCTCTATCTTGGCGGCGCGGCGTAATTGCTCGCTGAGGCACCGAAGTGCCTAGAAGGTCGCGGCCATTGCAGCGAGGCGCTGATAGGCCCTGTCACGGGCGGCATCGATCGGCTGCTGCGGTCCAGTGGTTGGACCGATCAGCATGAAACGGACATTGCTGATTCCAACAAAGCGCAGGATTTCCCGCAGGTAGGGCGTTGCCATGTCGATGCGGCCGCGGTTCATGCCGGTGGCAAAATCGCTGCCGCTGGCGATGATCACCAGTGTCGGCCGATCCTTCAGCAGCGGGAAATATCCCTGGGACGGATCGAACCGAAAGGTGAGCCCGGGCTGGACGATGACGTCGAACCATTGCTTGAGCTTGTAGGGAATGCCGAAGTTCCACATCGGGGTCGAGATCAACACCCGATCGGCGAGCGAAAAGCGCAGCGCCATGCGCTCGGCTTCGGCAAAGCTGTCGCGTTGCGCCTCGGTGAAGGCCTGAGCTTTCATGCGCGCATACTTGGCCTCGACGATGGGACCCGTGAATTCCGGCATGCGCTCACGCCAGAGGTCCACGACATCGACGTCCCAATCCGGCCGCGCCTGGCGGAAGCGATCAAGGAAGACGTGTGCGCCGGCCGTCGAGACGGACTCGGCGCGGGGCGAGCAGGACAGATGCAGGAGCTTTGCCACAGCTCATCCCAGCGCTCTGACGACGGTATCGGCCCTGGTCACGACCGCGACGTTCTGCATGGCAAAATTGATCGAGGCGTTGTGCCAGTCGGCGTTCATGGTCGAGCAGCAATCCTCGGGCACGATCATGAAATAGCCCTTGTCGGCGCCGGTGCGCGCGGTGTGTTCGACCGACATGTTGGTCCAGGCGCCGGTATTGATGATCATGTCGCGGCCGGTCGCTTTCAGGATCGTCTCCAGCCGCGTGCCCTCCCAGGCGCTCATCCGCATCTTCTCGACGACGAAGTCGCCGGGCCGCGGCTCCAGGCCTGAGACCGGGGCCGCGCCCCAGCTTCCGCGCACCATCGCCTTGCTGTCGACGAGGCCCTCGAACAGCGGGGCGTTGAGCGTGACGCCGGGCGCGCCGGGCTCGACGATGAACCAGACATGGATGATGGGGACGCCGCGGGCGCGCGCAGCTTCCGCAAGACGCCGCACATTCTCCACGACGTGCTGTTGCTTGGCGTGCCCCGGCGCGCCTGACTCGGCGAACGCGCCGCCGTCCATGATGACGTCGTTCTGGAGATCCTGGATGATCATGGCGCAGCGCTGCGGATCGAGCCTCATCTCGCCCTCGGTGAGGACAGGCGAGGCCGGAGATGGAGCCGGGCCCGCTCCGCTGCCGGCGCGCCTGCCGCTCATATAGGGCTCATGGCGCGGACCGACCTTGGTCGGGATCGCGTACACCGAATGCGTCGAGGTGAGATAAAGCGAGCGGAAATCCGGCCCTCCCCAGGCGAGGTTGGCGACCAGCTCCGGCACACGGACCTTGCCGAGCAGCTCGCCGCGCGGCGAATAGACCCAGACGCCGCCGGGTGCGGTGACCCAGACATTGCCGTGCTGGTCGCACTTCATGCCGTCGGGCAGGCCAGGCTCGAGTTCGGACTTGATGCCACTCGCGAACACCCTCGCATTCGACAGCGAACCGTCGCCGTTGACGTCGAACACGCGGATCAGGGCCTGTACGGTGTCGTTGACGTAGAGCAGCGTCTCGTCCGGCGAGAAGCACAGCCCGTTCGGCTGATCGAACAGGTTTCGCTCGACCACGAGCCTGGGTTCGGCGCCGGGCACGACCCGGTAGACGCCCTGGAAACCGAGCTGGCGCGGTCGCTCGACGCCATAGACCGGCATCCGGCCATACCAGGGATCGGAGAAATAGATCGCGCCTGAGCTGTGCACACACACGTCGTTCGGGCTATTGAGTTCCTGGCCGCCGAAATGCGAAGCGAGTACCTCACGCCGGCCGTCCGGACGTTCGCGGACGAGCGACGAGGTCGCGTGCTCGCAGACGATCAAATTGAGGTCGGCGTCATAGGTCATGCCGTTGCATTTGTTCGAGGGACGCTTGACCTCGGCGACGCCGCGCCGCGCGTCCCAGCGCCGGCGCACGTCAGCGGGCATATCCGAGAACAGCAGGTATCGATCGACCGGATGCCAGATCGGCCCTTCCGTGAAGTCGAAGCCGGTGCCGATCTGTGCAACGGGAGCGTAGGGGTCGATCAGGCTCTCGAATTCGCTTCGCAGGGTGACATGCGTCATCGGTCTATCTCAAAGATCATCTCAGGCCGGGAACCAGTTGCGCTGCGGCAGGGACTGCACGATCGGTCCGGGGACCTGATCGTGCAGCCGCCCGACGACATTGCCGCCTTCGATCTTGGCAGGCCGATCGTGGACGGGAAGCAGATAGCGCGAACTGCTCAGCAGCTTCTTGATCGCGGCCTTTTCCGCACGCTTGCTGGTGCCATGATTGCCGGTGGTGCGTGGCTCCCAATCGTGGATCTCGTGGAAGGGTGTGACAATCTGGTCGTTGAAGTCGTAGATCACGTCGCCGCAGATGGTGGCGATGCCATCGGCGGTGTGGACGATGATGTTCATCGATCCCTCGGTGTGGGCGTTGGCGGCATCGCAATAGACGCCGGGCATCAGCTCGATCGGGCCGGTGATCTCCAAGTCGAGGAAGCGCAGCGCGCTCTTGGTGTGCAGGCGGTCGATCAGGTGCTTGATGTCGGGTGCTGGATATTGCGGATGCATCAGGCCGGAGACGGAATATTCAAGCTCCTTGCGGTTGACGACGACGGTCGTGTTCATCGGGAACAGGTCGTCCTTGCCGGCATGGTCGATGTGCAGATGGGTGTGACAGACGAAGCGCACGTCGCCCATGCGCACGCCGTGGCGCGCGAGCTGGTTCTCGATCATGTGCTCATGGTACTGCAGCCCGCGCATCCCCAGCGTCTCCATGATCTGGTTGGAGCGGTAGCCGGTGTCGACCACGACCGGATAGGGGCCGCCGAGGATCAGGAAGCCGAGGGTGAGGACGCGGCGGGTACGGCCGCAGTCGCGGCCGAGCACCAGGAAGCTCGATTCCAGCTCGATATCGCCATAGTCCAGGATCTTGATCTCCAGCGCCATTCGTTGCCCTCCTGTCTCGTGTCTTGTCTGTCAAAGCCGATAGACGCGCGTCGCCGTCGCCCTGAAGATCGCGTCCTGCTGCTCCGCACTGAACGGGGTGGCAGCTGCGCGAAAGGCACTAACGAGATCGCGATAGCTGGTCCACAATTTCTCGATCGGGAAATTGGAGCCGAACAGGCAGCGCTCGGCGCCGAAGATTGCAACGGTGTCGGTGAGCACGGCGGCGATATGCGCGGGATCATTGCGATGGATGAAGGTGCCGAGCCCGGACAGTTTTGAGACCACGTTCGGACAGGCCGCGAGCCGGGCCATTCCCGCACGCCAGGCCGCACGGCCCGCCGGCGAGAGATCCTCCAGCATGCCGGCATGCTGAAGGACGATCGTCACCTTGGGGCAGGACTCCGCCAGCAGTGCGGCATCCGGCATCTGCGGCGTGAAGACCTGCAAGTCGAAGCTCCAGCCGTAATCGGCGAGATGCGCGACGTTGCGGCGGATCACGGGATCGGCGCAGAGATCCGGACGAGCCGCGAAGCGGTACAGCGGGTTCTCGTGCCAGTGCAGCTGCATGCGCACGCCGCGCAGCAGCGGATAGCGTTTGAGGCGGTCGAGCTGCGGGCGTACGTCGTCGGCTGCGAAATTGGCGTAGGCGACGATGGCATGCGGCCAGCCGTGCTCCTCGGCCGTGCGCTGCACCCAGGCGGCTTCCTCCTCGAAATGCTCGGGCGCCCAATTGGTCTGCACATAGACGGAGCGGGCAACGCCGGTGACCTTGAGATCGGCGAGATACTCCTCGATCGGATAATCGCGGCGGATCGGCTCGTAAGGTCCGAAGATGCGCGGCTGCATGGGGCCGGTCAGCCAGGGCAGGTCGGCCTGCCGCCAAATGTGATGATGGCCGTCGACAATATCGTTCACGCAGCTCTCCTTCGTCCCTGTGCCAGTACATGGGCGACGATCGAGGAGCTCGATCCGCCGTCCACGAGATCGTCGACGAACCGCTCGATGGCGACGAGCGCTTCGGTCTGCGGGCGGAAGCCCGGTCCTGTCGCGAGCGGCGTCAGCCAGCTCAGGCGCCAGGCCCGCCGCGCCAGTTTCGCGACTGCGTCGCGAAGCGCGTCGGGCTCGCCGCGTTCGAGTCCATCCGACACGACGACCACGGCGGCGCCGCGGGCATAGCCGCCGAACCGCGGGACCGCGAGGAAGGCTTGCAGCGCGTCGCCGATGCGGGTGCCGCCGTCCCAGTCGCTGACCAGATGCGCCGCGGCGTTCAACGCCTGCTCGCGGCGCTTCAGCCGCAGCGCGCGGGTGACACGGGTCAGCCGCGTGCCGAAGGTGAAGACCTCGACATTCGGCGCCGCCTGTATCAGCGCGTGCGCGAGCTTCATGTTCTCCTCGGTGCGGCTCTTCATCGAGCCGGAGACGTCGATCAGCAGCAGCATCTTGCGCGAGCGCTGGCGCCGCTTCATGTGGCCGAGCCGCAAAATCTCGCCGTCGCTGCGGACGCTGTCGCGCAGGGTGCGGCGGAGGTCGGCAAAGGGGCCGCGGCGGGCCCGCATGCGACGGTGCCCACGCCGCCGCGGCAGGCGTCGCGGGGCTTCGCGCGCCAGGCGGCGGAGCGGATCGGAGGTTGAGAGCTGGCCGAAACTGCGCTCGACCAGCGCTTCGGTGCGCGTCGCGGTCAGGCCGGACTCGTTGGCGTCATCGGAGAGCAGGGGCTCCTCGTCGCCGCGGCCTTCCTCCTGGAGACGGACGGTCTCGTCGTCCTCGCCCTCGTCGTCGCGCGCAATGGCCTCGCTGCCGCGGAAATGAAGGTCGAACAGCCGGTCGAAGGTGGCGCGCCGCTCGGGCGGTGGGGCGAGCGTGGCGAGCGCAGATTGCCTGATGTCGTCGAGGTCGCGCGGACCGAGCAATGCGATCGCGGCGAGAAAGGCGGTGGTCTGCTCCGGCGCTACGGCGAAACCGTTGGCACGCAGCAGCGCGACGAACGAGACGAAGATGCGCGCAGCGCGCGGGAGCTGCTGCTCGGTGCTCATGCGGTCGCCTCCGCGAGCATGGCATCGAGCCGGGGGGCGATGAAGTGCAGGTCCTCCTCGTCCTTCAGCGCGACGCCGATCGAGCGCTTGAAGGCGTCGGGCCAGCGTGCGCCGCCCTTGTTGAGGAGCGTCGCGGCCTCAGCCCAGTCGACGGCCTCGGCGATGCCGGGCGCCTTGCTCAACGGCTCGCGCCGCAGCTTCTCGACGGCTGCGACGACGGCGCGGGCCGTGGCTTCGGCGACGCTGGATGCGCGCATCATGATGATCCGCGCCTCCCGCTCGGCGGTGGGATAGTCGATCCAGTGATAGACGCAGCGGCGGCGCAGGGCCTCGTGCAGATCGCGCGTCCGGTTCGAGGTCAGCACGACCACGGGACGCTCGGCCGCGCGGACCGTGCCGCGCTCGGGGATGGAGATCTGGAAATCGGACAGGAATTCGAGCAGGAACGCCTCGAACTCCTGGTCGGCCCGGTCGATTTCGTCGATCAGCAGCACGGTTGAATCGGGCGCGCGCAGCGCCGCCAGCATCGGCCGCTCGATCAGGAAGGTTTCGCCGTAGATGTCGATACTGTCGTCGCCGGCCTGGCGGATCGCGAGCATCTGGCGCGGGTAGTTCCATTCATAAAGCGCGGCAGAGGCGTCGATGCCCTCGTAGCATTGCAGGCGGATCAATTGCCGGCCGAGCACGGCGGCGATGGCCTTCGCCGCTTCCGTCTTGCCGACGCCGGGCGCGCCTTCCAGCAGCAGCGGTTTGCCGAGGGCAAGGCCGAGATAGGCGGCGGTCGCGAGCCCTTCGTCGGCGAGGTAATAAGCCGCCCGCAACGCCTTCTCCAGCGCCTCCGGGCTGTCGATACCGACGATGTTGCTACGAACGGCCACGGTGTCTCCCTCAGCGCCGTGCCTGCGGCCGTGCGCCGCCTTGGGCTTTGATCGCCCGCAGCACCTTTTCCGGCGTGATCGGCAAATCGTCGATGCGCACGCCGACGGCATTGAAGATCGCGTTGGCAACGGCGGGCAGTACCGGGTTGGCGCACATCTCGCCGGGCCCCTTGGCGCCGAACGGACCGTCAGGCGCGGGCCGTTCCAGCACGGCGATATCGTGCGGGCAGATGTCGCCGGGGCCGGGCATCAGATATTCGACGAAGTCGCGGGGCCCGTGAGCCGGGTCCGGGTAATAAGGCTCGGGCGTCTCGTAGAGCGCGTGGCTGACGCCCATCCAGGCGCCACCGACGAGCTGCTGCTCGACCAGGCGCGGGTTGAGCGCGCGGCCGAGCTCATAGGCGGAGTCCATGCGGACCATCGCGACCTCGCCGGTCTCGTCGTCGACCTCGACTTCGGCGACGAGGCAGGCATGGGCGTAGCAGGTCGCCGGCGACATCTCACCGGTCTCGGGATCGACATCGGAGAGCGGCACGAGGAAGATGCCGCGTCCGGAGATAGTCTTGCCCTGCTTGAATTGCGCTGCGATCGCGACGTCCTTGGTCGAGATCGAGCGGTGCGGCGCGCCCTTGACGTGGATGTTGCCGCGGCCGTCGGTTTCGAGATCGGCGGCGTTGACCTCGAGCTCCTCGGCCGCCGCCTCCATCATCACGCCGCGTGCCTCGCGGGCAGCGGCCATCACGGCGTTGCCGACGCGATGGGTGCCGCGCGAGGCGAACGAGCCCATGCAATGCGGGCCGGTGTCGGAATCGGCGGTGTCGACATAGACGTCCTCGACCGGCACGCCCAAGGTCTCCGCGCAGATCTGCCGCGTCACCGATTTCATGCCTTGGCCGAGATCGATCGACGACAGCGCCACGGTGAACTTGCCGCTCGGGTTGGAATGCACCAGCGCCTGGCTCGGATCGCCGCCGAGATTCATGCCGATGGGATAGTTGATTGACGCCATGCCGCGTCCGCGATGCCTGGTCATCTCAGCGTCTCCTTGTTCCGAACACGGATGAGAAGCGGGTCGTGCCATGCGAGGGCGCTGCTGGCCGCGGCGAGGGGGGCGGCGGAGCGGGCGGTGGCGGCTCGCGCGGCGGTTCGCGGGTGACAGTGGGCGGAAGCCGGTCATAGCTGGTGCGCTGCTGCGCCGGAGCCGCAGGCCGGCTGCGCGAATCCGTGGGCGTCGGCGGGATCACGGCGCGGCTACCGCCGCCATCCTTGCGCGAGGAGGCGCGCTTGAACTCCTCGCGGATCGGCCACTTTGCCTTTTCGGCCGCGACCTGGACGCATTCGATCAATGCTGTGTTCTTGGCCTCGCGCCGGTGCGCCTTCATGTCGCCGTCGCGATAGGCGTTGAGGATGCGGAACTCCATTGGGTCCATGCCGACGAGGTTGGCCAGCTTGTCCATCTGGCACTCTATCGCAAAATCCATTGCGGTGACGCCGAAGCCGCGCATTGCGGTGGCCGGCGTCCGGTTCGTGAAGACGCAATAGACGTCGCCATAGACGTTCGGGATGGTATAGGGGCCCGGCAGATGCGCGGCGCATTTCACCGCGGCGTAGCTCGACAGCCGTGTATAGGCCCCACTATCGAAGTAGGCGCGGATCTTGCGCGCGACGATGCGGCCGTCGCGCATCACGCCGTCCTTGATGTAGATGCGTTCGGCGCCGCGCGGCGGGCCGTACTGCATCTCCTCCTCGCGCCCGAACACGTAGCGGACGGGGCGCCCGGTCAGCATCGCGCCGAGGATCGCGAGCGGCTCGGTCAGAGTGTCCACCTTGCCGCCGAACCCGCCGCCAACGGTGCCGCCGATGAAGTGGAATGTGTTCGAGGGCACGTCCAAAATCTTGGCGCAGGTGTCGACCGAGAAGAACAGCGCCTGCGTCGAGGTGTAGACGACGTAGCGGCCGTTGGTGTCGGGCGCGGCGATCGCGCCGTTGGTCTCGGTCGGCGCGTGCTCGATCGGCGACATCTGGTAGCGCTGCTCGAGCACGTGGTCGGCGATTGCAAGCGCCGCGTCGGCATCGCCGAAGCGCAGGCGCTGGTGATCGTAGACGTCGTGATAGATGAAGGCGTTCTTCGGATAGGTTTCGTTGACCACAGGCGCGCCGGGCTTCAGCGCGTCCTCGACGTCGAGCACGGTCGGCAGCGGCTCGTAGTCGACCTTGACCTTTGCGATCGCCTCGAAGGCCTCGCGCTCGCTGTTGGCGACGATGGCGACGATCGGCTCGCCCTTGTAGCGCACCTTGTCGACGGCCAGCGACGGCTCATCGTCCTTGCCGAAGTTGATGAGGCTGAGCAGCGTGTTGAGGTTGACCGGTACGTCGGCGCCGCGGATGATCCGCCGGACACCCGCCGAGCGCTCCGCGTCCGCGGTGTCGATGCGGCGGAGCCTTGCATGCGCATGCGTCGAGCGCACGACCTTCAGGTGCAGCATGCCCTGAAGTTTATGATCGTTGAAATAGCTGGATGTGCCCGTGACATGGCCGAGCATGTCCTGGCGCTGGGTGCCCTTGCCGATCTCCTTCAGATTATCGTCGCGCTCGTCGGCGAAAATGTCCTTGCGCAGTTCCAGCATGGTCGCGTTCCCTTACGCGCTGACCCGGCCGCCTGCGGCGGCGAGGATGGCGTTGATGATCGGCTCGTAGCCGGTGCAGCGGCAGATGTTGCCGGAGATGGCTTCGACGACCTCGTCGCGGCTCGGCGCGGGGTTGCGGTCGAGCAGCGCCTTGGCGGCCATCAGCATGCCCGGCGTGCAATAGCCGCACTGGGCGGCGAAATGGTCGGCAAAGGCGCGCTGCAGCGGATGCAGGTTCGGGCCCTGCTTCATGCCGTCGAGCGTTTCGACCGAGCGGCCCGCGACCGTTTCGGCCAGTGTCAGGCAGGACAGGTGCAGCTCGCCGTCAACAAGCACGCTGCAGGTGCCGCAGCCGCCCTGGCCGCAGCCGAATTTCGGTGTCATGTCGCCGATCAGCTCGCGCAGCGCCACGAGCAGATTGGTGCCACCATCAACGAAGATCGCGACGTCGCGGCCATTGTGACGAAATTGCAGGGGGACCTTCGACATGGCGGTCTATTCCTGTCCCGACAGCAGGCGCCGCAGATGCACGCCGACGATCTCGCGGCGGTACCAGGCGCTGCCGAGCGCGTTGTCGGATGGCGATGTTCCTTCGGTTGCCGCCGATGCGGCGGCCGCGATCGTCGCGGCATCCAGCGAGCGGCCCTCGAGCGCGCGCTCGGCGGCGCGGGCGCGGATCTGTGTCGGGGCCATCGAGCCCAGCGCGATCCGCGCGCCCGCGATCCGTCCACCGCTGACGGGCACATGTGCAGCCAGCGTGATCACCGCGCCGCCCTTCGGCTTGATGCGCGCGATCTTGCGATAACGGAAGGCGTCTGCGCTGGCCGGCCGGGTGCACGAGACCGACAGCACCAGCGTGCCGGCCTGCCGGTCGCGCCCCTGCAAGAACTCTTCGATCGGGATGTCGCGCGCGCCGAAACCGCCTTGCACCGCGATGGTGGCGTCGAGCGCCAGCAGCGCCACGGTGAAATCGCCGTAAGGAGTTGGCGCAAACAGATTGCCGCCAACCGTTCCCATGTTGCGTAAGGCGGGACCGCCGATCGAGCGGGCAGGGGCGTGCAGGAAGGCGAGGTCGCGCTCGGCGAGCACGCGCGCGAAGGTGACGCCGGCGCCCAGCGTCACGCGCGGGCCGGAGGCATCGATCCGGGTCAGCGCCTGATCCTGCGCGCGAACGATCGTGGAGATCGAGACATCGCCTTCGTTCAGCGCCCGCATCACCAGCGTGCCGCCGCCGAGGTAGCGCGCGCTACGGTCCGAGGACAGCGCTCCTGCCGCCTCGCTCGCATTCGCAAAGGTCTTTACCGTCACGGCCATGTTATTTGGCCTCCTTCAGATGCCGGCGGATCGCTTCGAACCCGGCCTGATAGATATCTTCCGCGACCATGTGGTTGATGCGGTCCCGGTCCTCGGATCTGGTCGTGAATCGCGACTCCCAGTGCCAGAAGGTGCGGTCGCCGTCGGTCACGGGCAGCAGGCGGACATGGGCGACGTAGTTGAACATCGGGATCGGCGTATCGAGCAGGCAATAGCTGAAGGTCTGTTCGAGGTCGGACAGGGCCAGCAATTGCTCGCGCAGCTCGGAGCCGTCCTTCAGCTTGAACCGCCTGACGCAGCCGATCTTGTCGGCGGACTGCGCGCGCTCGATGCAGGAGGTCGCGACCGCCGGATGCCAGCGGTCATGCCCGTTGAAATCGCGCAACACGTCCCACACCGCGTCGCTCGGCGCGTTCAGGATCGTGCTCTTGACGACATGCGGCACGGCTAGCCTCCAAACACACGCTTCAGCGCGTCGAAGCCGCCTTGGAACACGCCGCCGCCGATGTTGTTGACGAGCTCGGTCTCGCGCTCCGGCGCGCAGTCGAACTCCGCGGTCCATTCCATGAAAGTCTGGTCGCCATCGGTCACGGGAGTGAGCCGCAGCGTCGCAACGTAGTTTTCGACTCCCATCGGCGATTCCAGGATCGAATAGGTGCAGAACATGTCGTAGTCGGAGAGGCCGAGCAGCTTTTCGCGGATGCGGTCGCCGTTGCGCAGGCGAAAATCTCGCACACAACCGATCTTGTCGGAGGGCTCGCCACCCTCGATCCGGCTCTCGGCGATCGCCGGGTGCCAGTTCGGCAGGCCGTTGAAATCGCGCACCCGCGCCCAGACGCGATCGTTGCGGGCGTTGACGACGGTGGAGACGTAGACGCGGGCCATGATCTCGACCTCAGCTCTTCTTCCGCGGACCACGCTCGGCCGGCGGTTCGCCCTCGGCAGAGGGCGGGGAGGCGGCCGGCTTGTCGCCACCGCCGCTCTTGCGCGTGGACTCCTTGATGCCCTGCATGTCGCGGGCTTCGCGGATCAAACCCGGCATTTTCGCGAGGCTACCGCCTTCGACGCCGATGTCCGACAGGATGGAATCGATCAGTGGTGCCTGGACGCGGTAGCGCAGGGCGGAGTCGATCACCTCGTCGGTGGCGCTGCGGCCGCCATTGCCACCGCCATGTCCGTTGCCGTTGAGGCCGTCGACCTGGAGGATGCGGATACCCTCGATCTTCTCCATCGGCTTGACGCTCTCGCGCACGATGCCTTCAATGCGGTCGAGCAGCTTGCGGCGGAATAGCGAGTAGCGGGCCTGATCGGTCAGCACGTTCTCGGCCTCGTTGAGCATCCGCTGCGCTTCGGCCTCGACCGCGGCGCGCACCCGCTCGGCCTCGGCCGCGATGCGGGTTTCCTCGGCCTGCTTCTCGGCCAGCAGCACCTCGACGGTCTTGCGACGCTTTGCGATCTCGCTCTCGCGTGCGGTGACGACACGCTCGGCCGCTTCCGTCGCCCGCATCCGTGCCTCCTCAGCCGCAGCGCGCGCGGCCGACTCTTCCAGCGACTTCTGATGGATGGCGATCGCTTTCTCCATCAGCACCGTCTCGACGTCCTTCTCGCGATTGACCTCGAGCTTGCGCAGCTCGCGTTCGCGGCCGATACGGGCCTCGTCCAGCCCGCGGTCGGAGGCGATGCGGGCGCGCTCGACTTCTTCGCGCGCTGCGATTTCCGCCTCCTGGAGTGACTGGACGCGAGCAACCTCGAGCTGCTCGATCGCACGCCGCCGCTCGATGCGGGCCGCTTCGAGTGCCTGTTCGCGTGAGACGTCGGTGGTCTCGACCTCCTTGCGCGCGACGATCTCGGCCTGCTTGACCTGGCGATCGGCATCGATGCGTTCGGAGCGCTTGGTAGAGAGGGCGATGACGCGGTCCTCGTCCGCGATCTCGATGGCCTTCTTTTGCTCGATGTTGAGCACCTCGCGCTTCTTGGAGGAGTTGATGCGCTCGGCTTCGAGCGCAAGATCGACCGTAATGCGCTGGCGCTCGATGGCGTCGCGTCGCTTCAGCTCGGCCGCCTCCAATATGCCGGTCCGCTCGATTTCGAGCGAACGCGTATCGCGCTCGGCCTGGATGCGCTCGGCCGCGACCGCCTTCTCCTGGGCGATGCGGGCTGCCTCGATCGCCTCGCGCGAGGCGATGTCGGCCTCCTCGACGGCACGGTTGCGGGCGATCTCCAGCGAACGCACACGCTCCTCCTGGGCGATGCGGCTGGCTTCCGTTGCTTCACGGGCCGCGATGCCGGCGACATCGAGCGTCTGGTTGCGCTCGATCTCCAGCTGCCGGGTGTTCTGCTCGGCGGCGATGCGCTCGGCGGCGAGCGTCCGCTCGCGCGCGATGCGGGCGGCCTCGACCGCGCGCTGCGCCTCGATCTCGGCTTCCTGGATGGTGCGCACCTGCTGGATTTCCAGCGCGCGGGTGCGCTCGTCCGAGGAGATGCGCTCGACATTGACGATCAAGGTCTGGGCGATGCGGGCTTTTTCAGTGGCTTCGCGGGCGGCAATCTCGGCCTCGTCCACGGCACGGGTGCGCTCGATCTCGCGGCGGCGTGTCTCTTCCTCATTGGCGATGCGGGCATCGGTGACAACGCGGTCCTGCTGGATCCGGGCCTTCTCGATGGCTTCGCGCGCGGCGATCTCGGCCTCCTCGACCGTGCGCATCCGCTCGATCTCGCGCTGGCGCACCTCCCGTTCCGAGGCGATGCGGGTGGTGTCGATCGAGCGTTGGTTGGCGATCCGGGTCTTCTCGATCTCTTCGCGCGCAAGCAGTTCCTTCTCCTCGATGGTGCGGGTCCGCTCGATTTCCTTCTGGCGGGTCTCACGCTCCGAGGCGATACGGGCCTCGGCGATCGCCTGGTCATTGGCAATGCGGGCGCGCTCGATGGCTTCGCGCGCGGAAATCTGCGCCTGCTCGGCCTCGGTCTCGCGCAGTGCGCGTTCGCGGGCCACTTCCGTGCGCTGAAGCGCGCGGCGCATCTCGATGTCGCGTTCCTGCTCGAGGCGCGCGGTCTCGCTCTCGCGCTCGATTTCCAGCGCCTGCCGCTCGGCCTCCAAATTGCGGGAGCGGATCTTGATCATCGAGTCCTGCTCGATGTCGTTGCGCAGCTTCCGCTTCGCCTCGATGTCCTCCATCAGGCGCGTCAGGCCTTCGGCGTCGAATCGGTTCGAGGGATTGAAGAACTCGAGGTCGGTTTGGTCGAGGTCGGTGATCGCGACGGATTCGAGCTCGAGGCCGTTCTGGGCGAGCGCCTCTGCCGCATTGGTCTTGACGCGTGCGACATAGTCGCCGCGCCGCTCGTGCATCTCCTCCATGGTCATTTCGGAGGCGACCGATCGGATCGCGGAGATGAATTTGCCGGCGAGGAGGGCATGCAGCTGCTCCGGCTCCATGGTGCGGCGGCCGAGCGTGGCTGCGGCGATCGAGACGGCCTCGCGGGTCGGCTGCACCCGAACGTAGAAGTCGGCCTCGATGTCGACCCGCATGCGGTCGCGGGTGATCACGGCGTCCTGCCTCGAACGCACGATGCCCATCGGCAGCACGTTCATGTTGACCGGCGTGTAGTCGTGAATGAACGGCAGCACGAAGGCGCCGCCATTGATCACCACGCGTTCGCCGAGGAATCCGGTCCTGACGAACGACGTCTCCTTGGAGGAGCGGTGGTAGAGCCAGTTCACGATATAGACGCCAACCACGACCACGACGATCGCGACGATCAGCCAGAGGATCAATTCACCGACCAGCATCCCTGACATCTTTCCCTCCCTCGAACCTCTCGGCGTTACCGCGCGCCGATCGCCTTGAATTGACGGACCTGCTCCGTCAGCGCCCGTTCCACGGGCAGTCGCTCCATCGAGGAGGCGCCGTAGAAGCCGTGGCAATGACGGGTGTTCTTCATGATGAAATCGGCATCGGCGGGATCCGCGATCGGGCCGCCATGGGCCAGCACCAGGATGTCCGGATTGACGCTGAGCGCAGCGGTGGCCCAGGTGTCGATCCGCGCGGGGCAGTCCTGGAGCCTCACGGCGGTTTGCGCGCCGATCGTGCCGCCGGTCGTCAGGCCCATGTGGCAGACGATGATGTCGGCACCGGCGATCGCCATCGCGGCGGCCTCCTTCTCGCTGAACACGTAAGGGGTCGTCAGCATGTCCTTGTCGTGCGCCTTGGCGATCATGTCGATCTCGAGCGCATAGGACATGCCGGTCTCCTCGAGATTGGCGCGGAAGGTGCCGTCGATCAGGCCGACCGTCGGAAAGTTCTGGACGCCCGAAAATCCGAGCGCCTTCAGCTGGTCGAGAAACGCGTCCATGTCGCGGAACGGATCGGTGCCGTTGACGCCGGCAAGGACCGGCGTCTGGTCCACCACCGGGAGCACTTCACCGGCCATCTCCAGCACGATGGCGTTGGCATCGCCATACGCCATCAGGCCGGCGAGCGAGCCGCGCCCGGCCATGCGATAGCGGCCGGAATTGTAGATGACGATAAGATCGACGCCGCCGGCCTCCTCGCATTTGGCCGACAGGCCGGTGCCGGCGCCGCCACCGACGATCGGCTCGCCGCGCCTTGCCATGTCGCGGAACTTCTTCAGGAGGGCTGCGCGTTCAAACCTGGCCATCGGTCACCTCGCTAGTCTCCGCCGCGTGCCGGTGCGGCCGAACAGCGTTCGGAACGCACTGACGACGGCGGCGGCGAAGTCGGGATCGTTGATGTTCTTAGGCGTGCGAATGAGCTGGCGGTTGCCGGTCTGGCGCACGTCGCGCTCCAGCGTGCGGAACAGCGCGGCGTCGGCGTCCGGATCCCAGAACGGCTGGCTTTGCGCATCGAGCGCGGAGACACCGCCTTCGGGCAGGAAGAAGCGGACAGGGCCGTCCATCTGGTTGAGCCGCTCGGCGATCCAGCGGCCCATGCGCTCGTTCTCTTCGGCCGTGGTCCGCATCAACGTGACCTGTGGATTGTGGACGTGGAACTTGCGCCCGCGGTAACGTTCGGGAATGGTGTCGGGCGCGCCGAAATTGACCATGTCCAGTGCGCCGACCGAGCCGACATAAGGCAGCCGGCTGCGGATGATCGCGCCGAAGCGATCTTCCGTCGCCGGAAACACGCCGCCCATCAGCAGGTCGCAGATCTCGGTCGTCGTGAGGTCGATGACGCCGGCGAGCTGACCGGACTCGACGAGCTTTTCCATGGAGCGGCCGCCGACGCCGGTAGCGTGGAAGACCAGGCATTCGAAATCATTGTGCAGCTCGGCCGCGATCTTCTGCACCGCCGGCGTGGTGACGCCGAACATGGTGATGCCGACGGCGGGCAGGCTGCCGGTCTCGCGTGCTGATGCGGCGCGTTCGTCGAGCCGTGCCTTGACCATGCCCGCGAGGGCATTGGCGCCATTGGCCAGCACCGCGCGTGAGATCGCGTTCAGCCCCTGAACGTCGGTGACCGAGTACATCATGGTGATGTCGGCAGGGCCGACATAGGGCCCGACATCGCCGGAGGCGATGGAGGAGATGATGAGCTTGGGTAGACCGACGGGAAGGGTGCGCATGCCGGGCGCAACCAGCGACGCTGCGCCCGAACCGCCGGCCGAGATCACGCCGGCGATGTTGCCCTGTCGCCGCAGCCAGTTGGCGAAAGCATCGGCCATCGCGGTCACAGCGGCGCCGCGGTCGGTGCCGAATACGGCGGATCCGCCGCGGCCATGGTTCAGGGCAATCTCCTGCGCGGAGACATCGCAGCTGGAATGCTTGCCACTGGTCGAAACGTCGACCAGCCGCGTGCGAAGTCCGGTTGCTGCGATAACGTCGCGAATGAAGCGCAATTCCTGGCCCTTGGTATCGAGCGTACCGACGACCAGCACGACGGGCGGGCCCGCGATCTGCGCCGCCGCCGGCTCGCGCCTGCGCCGCGTCGTCTCCTCCAGCCGCGTGACCTCTGTCGAGCGCGTGCGGGCCGCCGCCTCGATGCGGGCGATCGGCACAGGCTGCGACCATCGCGTCGGCGGCACGGGGTTGGAGACGTAGATGCGGACAGGGCCGTCGCGGCGTGGCGCCGGCGCTGGCTTCGAGCCGGCAGCCGGGGCGGGTATGTCGATATCCGGCTCAAGCTCGGCGTGAAGCCCGACGCCCAGCAGGCGCTGCTGCAGCTCGCGGTCGGCGGCGAGGCGACCGGAGTCGATGATGCGGTTGACGCGGCCGTTGACCATGATCGCAACGTTGCGTGAGATGGCGGTCGCGACGCCGATGTTCTGCTCGATCACGAGCACGGACATGTCGCCATCCTCGCCCAGCCGCAGCAGCATCTCCTCGACTTGCGCCACGATGACGGGCGCAAGGCCCTCGGTCGGCTCGTCCATGATCAAGAGATGTGGATTGGTGAGCAGCGCGCGCGAGATCGCCAGCATCTGCTGCTCGCCGCCGGAGAGCTGGCCGCCGCCGTGGCCCTTGCGTTCGGCGAGCCGCGGGAAGGTGTCGTAGATGCGCTCGACGGTCCAGGCGCCGGAGCGCATGCCGCCGGCGAGCCGCAAATGCTCTTCGACGCTGAGCGAACGCCAGAGACGGCGCCCCTGCGGCACATAGCCGACGCCGAGCCGCGCGATCTGGGCCGGCGGCCGCCGCGTGACGTCCTCACCGCGGACGCGGATCGATCCGCCGCTCACGCCGACCAGCCCCATGATCGCCTTGCACAGCGTGGTCTTGCCCATGCCGTTGCGGCCGACGACGGAGAACACGCCGCTTTCCAGCGTGAGATCGACGCCTTGCAGCGCGTGCGAGTGGCCGTAATAGACGTCGAGGCCGCGGACCTCGAGTGCAGGGGAAGAACGGCGGGCCTCATTCATGGCCGCCTCCGAGATAGAGCTCCTGCACCTCGGGATCGGACTGAATCTCCTGCGGTAGGCCCTCCTTAAAGACGCGCCCGTTGTGCATCATCGTGACGCTCTCGACGACCCGCAGCGCCACGTCCATGTCGTGCTCGATGATGATGTAGCCGATATGCGCAGGCAGGGAGGTCAGGATCTCGATCAGCTCGGCCCGCTCGGTCGGCGACAGGCCCGCGGCCGGCTCGTCGAACAGGACGAAGCGCGGTGCGCCGGCCAGCGCGAGCGCAATCTCGAGTTGGCGCTGTTGGCCGTGTGCGAGTTCGGCGACGAGCTGGTCCTTCACGGCGGACAGATGCACGGCCTGGACGAGGTTGTCGGCGGCATGCATCAGGGCGTCGTTCTGACCCGGACGCAGTAACGAGAAGCGCCCGCGTGAGACGCCACGGCAGGCGAGATAGACGTTGTCCTGCACGGTGAGGCCGGGGAACAGCGCCGAGATCTGGTAGGTGCGGCGCAGACCGCGGCGGATGCGTTCATAGGGAGGAAAGTGCGTGACGTCCTCGCCGAAGAAGCGGATGGTACCGGAGGAGGGCGGGAAATCGCCGGTGATGCAGTTGAACAGCGTGGTCTTGCCGGCACCGTTGGAGCCGAGCACGGCGCGCCGCTCGCCCGGACGCACTGTGATGGTGACGTCCGTCAGCGCCGCAAGCGCGCCGAACAGCCGCGTCACGCCGCGCAGCTCGAGCGCGGCACTGGCACCGACGGCGGAGAGGCGCTGGGCGACGCTATCCATGGCGGCGCCCTCCGTCTGGGCGGTCTGTGCGGGGACGCTGACTCTGGCGCCAGCGCTGCCACAGGCCGACGACGCCATCCGATGACCAGAACACGATGGCGAGGAAGCCGAGCCCGATCAGCAGACGGAAACGGTTGCCGTCGAGGCCGAGCCTGACCAGGAAGTCGAGCGCGAAGGTGCGCAGCAGCACGAAGATCAGCGCGCCGATGAAGGGACCGATCGGGCGGGTGATCCCGCCGACCACGGCGATGATCAGCACGTCGATGCAGGCGCCGACGCTGACCGAGCCCGGCGAGATCTGGCGATAGTTCCAGACCTGGAGGACGCCGGCGAGCGCGGCCACGAAGGACGCGAAAGCATAGGCGGCGACGCGATGGGCGTTGACGTTGAAGCCCAGGGCGGCCATGCGCCGCGGATTGTCGCGCACGCCCTGGAGCGCGAGGCCGAACGGGGCGCGCGAGACATATTCGACCGCGAAATAGCAGAGCGCGGCAACCGCGAGCGCCAAATAGTAGAAGGGGATGTCGGCGCGCCAGTTCACGCCCCAGAAGTGAGGCGTCGCCACGTTGTTGATGCCGGTATGGCCGTTGAAGATCGCCCAGTTCTGGTTGGTGAAATAGTAGAAGGCAGCTCCAATCGCGAGCGTGATCATGATGGTGTAGATGCCTTCGGTGCGCACCGCGAGTGCTCCGCCGAGCGTGCCGAAGGCGGTCGCCAGCGTCAGCGCCATCGGGACCGCGAGCCACCACGGCCAGCCCAGGCTGATATTGGCGTTGCCGCTCACCCCGAACACGGCGACCATGTAGGCCGAGAAGCCCGCGATGGTGAGCTGCATCAGGCTGACCATGCCGCCATAGCCGGCGAGGAACATCAGGCTCAGCGCCATGATGCCGAGGATCAGCGTGGTCGCGAAGATCTCGATCAGGAAGAAGCCGTTGGCGATCAGCGGCATGATCAGGAGGATGGCCGCGACGACCCAGGCGGCAGGATTGTCGATCTCCGGCCATGTCCGCGCGGGCCGCTGCGTTCCGGCAGCGGGACGAACGGTAACGCGGGCATCGTGGGCGAGCGACATCTCAGCGCCTCGCCAACAGGCCCTGCGGCCGGATCGCCAGCACCAGCACCATGATCAGGAAGGTCACGACGATGGCATAGGTCGGGATGTAGACCGAGCCGAGCTGCTCGGCGAGGCCGATGATCAGCGCGCCGAGTGCCGCACCGGGAATCGAGCCCATGCCGCCGACGATCACGACCACGAGGGAGGCCAGCAGGAAGCGGATGTCCTCGCCCGGCGACAATGACTGGAACGTTCCGCCGACCACGCCGGCTATACCGGCAAGTCCCGCGCCGAAGGCGAACACCAGCACGAAGACGAGCTGGATGCGCACACCGGTCGCGGCCAGGATATCGCGGTCGTCGACGCCGGCGCGGATGATCATGCCGATCCGGGTGCGGTTGAGCGCGAGCCACATCGCCACGCCGATGACCACGGAGGCGGCAAGGATTACGAGCCGGACCAGCGGGTATCGGAGATAGACCGGCTCGCCCGAGGATTTCACCGCCGTGACCAGCGGCAGGTCCACGGGTCCGATCAGCCAACTCGGGGTCTGGATCTGGTAGAAATCGCCGCCGCAGGCCCAGAGCATGAGGTCGGCAAACACGATCGACAGACCGATCGTCACCATGGTCTGCCTGAGGTCCTGGCCTTCCATGCGCCGGAACACGATCACCTGGAGCAGGACGCCGACCAGGGCGGTCAGGATGAAGGCGACGATGAAGCTGAGCAGCCAGGATCCGGTCGATGTGCTGATGGCGTAGCCGACATAGCCGCCGAACAGATAGAGCGAGCCATGTGCGAGGTTGACGTTGCGCATCAGGCCGAAGATCAACGTGAAGCCGCTGGCGACGAGGAAGTAGAGGCCCCCGAGCGTGATGCCGTTGAAGACGGCGTTGAGGAAGACGCGCTTGCGCCCGATCGCCTCCTCCAGGCCCGGCGGCCAGACCGCGAAGACCAGCCAGAGCGCGACGGCAATGGCAATGATGGTGATCAGCGCCCAAGCGGGATGGCGTTCGATGAAACGGCTCATATGCGCGGTCCGCTCGTCCGGGCGCCACGCCGAAGGTTCGTTGAATGCAGGTCGGACAGCCCTATAGCGGCTGCAGGCCTTGCCATGGACGTGCGCTCCCGTCGGTCGCGATCATCTCGGGATCGCGTTGCCCACATCCTAGCCGGGCGGCGAGGGCGACGTTTGATCGTGAGTATCTTTTCGTGCAGCTGTCAGGCGCGCAAAACCTTGGCTGCGCGACGATAATCAGTCGGTGCCATCCCGACATTGGCGGCGAAGAAGCGGGTGAAACCGCTCTGCGAGGAGAAGCCGAGATCGAAGCCGATGTCGGCGATCGGCGTTTCGCTGGCCACCAGCGCTTCGAGCGCTTGTTCCATGATCAGCGTGTTGAGATAGAGGTTTGGCGTCACCCCGGTCTGGACGCGGAACAGCCGGTAGAAATGCGGCCGCGACAGGCCGGATTCGCGTGCAATGGTGTCGAGCTCGATCTCGGCGCCGGGGCTCTCGGACATCATCTTGATACACTTGCGCACGCGGAAGTCGGTCACGGAGCCGCCTGCGCGCGGGTCCCGCACGATCTCGGCCTGCTGCCAGCTTTCGTCGTAGCAGATGTCGATCAGCCTCCGCAGCTCGCAATCGAGACTCGAGAGTGATGGTGCGCCGCACACGAGCGCAGCGGTTCGCCTGATGTGCTTGTCGAGCGCCGGCGTGCGCTTGAACTGGGTCCGGCCGAAACGCATGCGGTCGGTGCCCGACGCATCGGGCGCAAACCATTCGGCATTGACGTAGAGCACGAAGAAGATGGCGCCGCCATCGAGATCGGTCGGCAGGAAGTTGTGTGGCTCCCAGGGATTGACGGCGACAACGGAGGAGTCGTTGAGATCATAATGTCCGTCGCAGACATCGATGCATGCCGGCATGCCGCCGACATGGAAGATCAGATGACCTTCACGATGGGCGTGGATATTGAAAGGGCGGTTCAACTGATAAACCGTCGCCCGGCCGAACCTGCCGTGGAAGACGGCGAGCGCACGGCTCATGCCTTCCCCTCCCGAATGTTCTTCTTTTCAGCCAGCGTTCAACAACCCCGCCGAGATTGCAAGAGCGGAGAGCGACCGCGTCAGCTGGTCGCTCCCCCGTCGCTTCTTGACGATGTGATGCGTCAGTACTTCTTACATTCCGGCACGGTGCGGCTCGGCAGGCCGATCTTCGAGAACACGGCCGGGTCATAGCCGAGCGTCTGGTTGACGTTCGGGATCACCTTCACGACCTTGCTGAACAGCGCGCCTTTGCCATCATCGACGACCTCGGTGACGAAGTTGGTGCCGATCGCCTGGCGGTTGGAGTCGAGCTTGATCTTGCCGTTCGGCGCGTCGAGCTCGATTTTCGCCAGTGCTTCCCTGAACTTCGCCTGGTTGTTGGAGAGATCGCCGTTGACCTGGCGTAACGCGAGGATCAGCGCCATGGTTGAGTCATAGTAGTTGGTCGCCAGCAGCGACGGGCTCGGGAAGCGCTTGTTGGGCGGGAAGGCGTCCTGGTAGGCCTTCACGAACTTCTGCCAGCCCGGGTCCTCCCAGGTGTCGGCCTGGCCGCTCGCCGCGATGGTGCCGATCAGCGCATTCTTGGCGTTCCCCTTCGACGACAGGATGGTCTGGTCGATCATGATGGAACCGCCCATCAGATGCGCCTTGCCGCCGGCCTGCTGATACTGGTTGAGGAAGTTGACGGCATCCGCCCCGCCAAGGCCGAGATAGATGGCATCGACGTCGTCGGGCAGGGCGGCGATGACCGAGGCGAAGTCCTTGGTGCCGAGCGGCACCCATTGCCTGTTGGTGACCTGTCCGCCGGCGCCGCAGAACTCAAGCACCAGCCCGAACACCTGGGTGTAGATGAAAGAGTAGTCCTCGCCGACGGTCGCGATCTTGCGATACTTCTTCTCGTCATAGGCGTATTTGCCGAGGCCCACCTGCCACTGTGCGCCGTCCATGTTGTAGCGGAAGAAGTTCGGGGCAGGGTCGACATAGGTGGTTTCCTGCGCGCCGGATGCCGCGTTGATGAAGGTCAGCTCGGGGTGGGTCTTCGCGAAGTTCTTCACCGCGATGCCCTCGTCGCCGGAGAGGGGCGACAGCAGGATCTGCACCTTGTCCTGCTCGATCAGCTTGCGGACCGCGCGCACCGCGGAGTCCGGTGTCGCGTCGGTCGAGGCGACGATGAATTCGAGCTCCTTGTCGCCGATCTTCTTGCCAAGGACATTGAGCGCCGTCTGGTGGCCGCGCATGCCGTCCTCGCCGAGCACCGTGTAGGTGCCTTCGAGGGTCGCGGTCACGCCCACCTTGATCTTTTCCTGGGCGATCGCTGCACCTGAAAGAAACAGGCTGCTCAGCGCGAGCAGACCAACACTGCATTTCAACATTGTGCTCCTCCCTGTGTCGTCGACTTATTGCCGCACCGAATTGGCGCGACGCCCGTGGCCTCTCGAGCGGCCCGCGGCTTTGTGGGGAAGCTAGCCGAAGTCGGATGCGGTGCATGCGCGGACGCCTCGTTCGGCTTGACTGGCAGTCTCATTTTTGAATGTTGCGGCGCAAATGGTTTCGCGGTGCAGCAGTCCCATACGAGGCTCTGGGCCAGTGTCCGATGGATGCCGTCCACAAGCCGGTGACATCTCAGCCCACGACCAGTCTTCACAGGCGCTGATCCGCTGACGGCGAAAGGCCTTCAACCAAGAGGAGGCCTTCAGCTCGTTGAAAGGAACGATGTCCTGCGGGGCGCGTGCTCGCGCTGCGCAAGCTGACCAAGGCTCGGCCACTACCTGATGTCGTACATCTGTCTCCTTTGATTGAATTCGTCGGCGCCGAATAACCCGGTCCATGGTTGGCCCAGTGATGATGGTCACAGCCGACGATATCGACCTGCGCTATGGCTGCGACTGAAAATCAACTGGTCGAGCAGGAGAGACCTGTGTCAGTCGAACTCAGCAGCACGGACTGGAAGCCATTAGCGGCGGTACATTCAGTCTAGGGTTAGCGTTCCTGCCCTCGATATTGACGAAGACAAGTAAGCCGCCATCGCCAAGCGCTCCCTCCGATCCGTCGACGAGCAGCACGCATAAGAGCGCGTCGTTCGATCCTGTTGGTGTTCGGTTCTGATCCCTGCGCGACGAAAACTTGGACCGCAAAACAACGTGCGTGGACCTGCCGGCCTGAGGTACCTCATAATGGTTGCGCACGAGCGGGGAGTGCGACAAGGCGACATCTTCCCGGGCTTCGATTGAGGCCAGAATATGTTGAGGAGAGGGAGCCAAATATCCATCAACCAGTGCGAGTGATGCAGATGCGCGAACTTGCTGAAGCGGAATATTGGAAGACGTTTGAACTCTCGCCGTCCCCCATCGAGCCGTCGTGGATCATCGAAGGTCGGCCGGAAGCTCGTTCGCACCTTCTGTCGAAGAGCGCGTTCAAGACCTGGTGGACGATGATTTGGTCCTGCACCCAAGGCAAGTTCAACTGGCATTACTATTTCGACGAGACCGTCGTGATCCTCGAAGGATCAATCATGCTCGAGGTCGATGGTGCACCGCCGACGCGTTATGGTGCCGGCGACGTGATCTTGTTCCGCACCGGTTCGCATGCCAAGTGGCACGTCGAGGATTGTGTGAAGAAGGTCGCCTTCTGCCGGCGGACTCCGCTGGGCCTTGTCATGCGTGCCGCCAGCAAGCTCAAGTCACCGATGCTCGGCCAGCCTGCGGCGTCGCGACTTACTTGACGGGATGCAGCGAATTGGAACGCTCTTGGAACGGGAGTCGATTGCGTTCCGACCTCGCCCCATCCATCAATCCGATTTCACCCGACCGATGTCGTCGTCGATCGCCGCCACATAGTTTACGTGCAGAGTGATCGGAACCTTCGATCCGTCCAGAACCAGACGGAGGCTTCTCGGATAAAATCCGCCGCCAATGACGCGTCCGGTTTTTCCAGCCAAGCGAGCACCAGCTTCAGGTTTGACCTGAACGCGTGAGCCCGGGGGAAACCCGAGATTGGTGCAGGCTGATTCCGGCATGGCTTTCTCAGCAGCGAATGAGACAATGCTCGCCCCCACGAATTTCCGATGAAATGCTCTTAGGCGCCGCGATGGCGGCCGACGTCACTGCCACTACTTACCTGTCACGGCTTGACGTAGGTCCAACCCATCTCCTGCAATTCCATCACGCGCACGACGCCCGATTTCACGATCTCCGCCTGACGCATAATCGGTATGTCCTTGTTCTCGGCCTTCTTCATTTTCTCCTGGGTGTTGCCGCAGGCCTTGAACGAAACCTCAGGCGTGCTCAGGGCCATTTCCTCGATGCGCGCTCTTACCGGCGACGTGTCGTCACGCAGCATGTGTAGCCCGGGCCCAAATGTGACGACCTCGATCTTCACCTTCTCGCCGGCGTCCTTGTAGTATTGCGCCACGTTCATCGCGTTGTTGAGCGCGAGATTCATCGCCGGGGCGTCATTGGTATTTACCTGCAGGATCAAATGATGTTCTCTTTCCTTCGGCGCCGCCGAATTCTTCATATGGGCAAACGCGTCCTGCTTTCGCTTTGCCGGCTTCGCCACGTGTTGTCTTGCGTGCGCCCTATGCTGGACTTGTTGCCCGTCTGCCGGCGTCCAGTATCTTCCGCCTTGCTCCGCGGCCGCAAACGATGCAGAAGCCAGAACTGTAATCGCCGCCACCGCGAACACCTTGGCAGTATGTTGGAACGTCATCATTATCCGCCTCCATCGAGAAAATCGTTTTGCATGTCATCAATGACTCGGTGTCGCGAGCGCGCGCGGCCATTTGCATGCCGCTGCTATCTTCGCACGCGCTTCGTCCAACCCAGCGAGGGAGAACGATCCGTCATGGGCGGCGCCGCCCCGTCGCGAGAACAGGACAATGAGGTCCCCGCTGTCTGGAAGCGACTGCACCAAGCGAACAACTTCCCCCGTAAACGCAACGCCGGGCCCGAAGGTAGGGACGGCTGCCCCGATTTGTATCGCCGGGTTATCATTGATGCGGTAAAAAATTGCATCGTCACCGCCCCCACGGGAGATGCCTGGTCCCGTAAGCACCAATTCGGTCCGCCCGCTGCGGCAGCGAAGCGACAATTGCATCGCGGACTCGCCGGCTCCGCCGCGTGAGGATGTCGTGGCAGTCGCGATCGGAGAGTAGTCAATCGGCGAGGTCGTCTGGCTGACGACCCAGCCGTCTTCGGGGGATTGACGATGCTGAGGCGCGACGGTGCGAGTCAGTTTGTCCAGACATTCGAGGCGCTCGGCGTGTTGCCTCTGAAGGCAGGAGCGCAGTTGCCTCATCGAATCCTGCGCCGACGCTACGCCGCCGGTAGCCGCGAGCGCCAGGAGAAGCAGGGTCGCGGCCCGGTTCATTGTGATGCTTGTGTTGCGCGGTGCTGACGATCCAGCCACGCCTGCGCCGCAGGGACGCGGGTGAGACCCGGAACTGTCGCAGCAAGGTTGATGGACTTCCATTTCGGGTCGAAACCGGGCGCCTGCAGCCTGTCGATCCGGGAGAACAGGTGGTCGATGAAACGAGAGACGCGCTCGGAACGGTTTGAGTTGATCGGCCAATTGAAGGCGACCAGTGCGGTCGGCACGGCGATCGTCGAAACCCGTTCGCCCGGCTTGATCAGATTGGGATAGTCGGCTTCGCCGAGGGAGGCGGGGAGATAGTAATCCTCGAACCTGCCGTCATAGGGGAGGGACAGGAACTTGAAACCCGGCTCCCAGCGGCCCCGCACGAAGGCATCTACCGGCTTCGATGTAATGAAGACAACCGCTGCAACCTCGCCCTTGCGCATCTGCTCGAGCGCGATCTGGTGCGGGATGAACGTCTTTTCCACCTCGAGCTTGAGGCGGCTGAAGATCAGCGGGCCCGAATAGGCTGCAGCGGTGCCCTGCGTATTGAAGTTGACCTTCTTGCCGGAAAGATCGCTCAGGCTCTGGATCTCCGGTCGAACGAAGATATGCAGCTCGGACGGGAACAGATTCAGGACATATGCAATTCGTTGCTGGATGTCCGGCACCTGGCTTTTGTATTCCTCGAGTGCGTCGGAATTGATGATTGCGGCATCGATGCCGCGTAAATAGAGCAGGGAATTCACGTTTTCAGTGGCTCCGCGAGTGACGACCGGCAGAACGTGCAGGTTATCCCCGTCGTCAACCACACGCGCGATCTCAGCCGCCAGACGGATCGGTGCGCCCTCGAGCAGGCCTCCGGCCAGGCCAACAGTCCAGGCGTTCATGGAGAGCACCTCAGGTCTCGGCTGCGAAGGCGCGGGGCGAACCGGCCGAGCATTGTGGGACTGCGAATTCAACGGCCGCGCATCCGCCCAGGGCTGAACGGCCATGAGCGATGATGCGAACGCCGCAAGCAAGGCCAACCGGCGGAATCCTATGAACCCTTTCATCGACGAACTCCTTTACGCACGCTGCATCCGCTTTGGGCTTTCTATCGGCGCAACGCTTCGTATCGCGCTTTTGCTTCCTTGATTCCCCCGGCTTCGGCTCGCGCATAAAGATCTCGCGCTTTGGTGGAATCCCCTTGCGTTCCGTACGTTCCGAAATTCGGCAGGATCAGCGGATCGTAGGTTTCCGCGAGCGCGAAGCTTGCTTTCGCGCTCCCCATCTCAGCGGCGCGCTCCAGCACGATCCGAGCCGAGCCGATGTCTCCCTGTTCAAGTAGTGCGCTTGCGCGCGCGACCAATTTTTCCGCTTGCGCGCTGTCGTTGGACTGGACCTGAGCATTGCTCTGGCCACGCGCTGCTATGGCCTTGTCTGGGACAGGTCGGGCTCCGACCGATTTATGTGGGATGGGCTTGTCCTGGACGGGTCCGTCTTGCACAGGCCGGTTTTGGATTGGCCGGGTCGGCGCCGACGGCGGTTCCTCGCGTACAGCCCTGCCGGTGGTAGCCGGCGGAGGCGCAGCAGAGGGAGAGTTCCCCACAAGCGCGCCGTTATCTCGACGCGCCAATGCGAGATCCCTTTCTAATTCCTCGGCGCGCTCGCGCTCACGCTGCAACAAGCTCCGCAGCTCGGTCGATTCGCGTTCTCGGGCCTGCCTGATCCGTGCGACGTCCTCGCTCGCCTTGGACGCTCGTTCGGTCTGCGCGTCGAGTTCGCGGCTTGCTTTTGCAAAGTCCCGGGCCAGCTGTTCAGCCCGCTCGCGCTCCTGCTGCTGCGCTTGCTCCAACGAGGCCGTATTGCTCGCCGCCGTCTGTCTGAGCTGTGCCGCTTCCTCGCTGGCTTTGGCGGCTTGCGCTTCGTATGCGTAAATCTTGCTGCGAGCGATCGAGAGATCCTGCGCCAGCGCATCAGCTCTCTCTTGCTCCTTCTGGATCGATTGCTTCTGGTCTGCGGCTTCGGCTTTTGCCGCTCGCGTCAGTCTGCCGACCTCGTCACTCGCCCTTGCAGCCAGCGCGGCCTGCTCATCGATATCTCGGTGCGCGGCCACCAGCGCTTGCTCCAGCTGCCCGGTCCGATCGCGCTCTTGTTGCAGGGAATTCTGCAGCTCCGCCGTGCCGTCCCTTTCGGCCGCTTTCAGCAAGGACGAGCCGTCGCTGGCTCTCGCCGACGGCGCGGTTTGCACCTGGTATGCATAAATTGCGCTCCGTGTCAGGGATAGGTCTTGTGCGAGAGTTTCGGCCCGGTCACGCTCGTTCCGCATCGACTGCCTCAAGTCCGCGGCACTGGCTTGCGCTGCCTGCTTCTGCTGCAGAAGGTCCTCGTTAGCCTTTGTCGCCAGCGCAGCCTGGGACTCGACGTGTTGCCGCTCGGCTGCAAGATCCTGCTCCAGCCGGACCGAGCGCTCGCGCTCCTGCCGCAGCGATTTCTCTAACTCCGCGGCACTGCTTTCTCCTGCCCGCTTCAGCCGGGACGCTTCCTCACCTGCCTTCGTCGCCAGCGCGGTCTGGGTTTCGACATCGTGCCGGGCGGCCGCGAGATCCTGCTCGAGCCGCGCTGACCGCTCGCGCTCTTGCTGCAGGTCTTTCTGCGACTCCGCGGCGCTGCTTTCTCCTGCCTGCTTCAGCCGGGACAGCGCCTCACTTGTTTTCGTCGCCAGCGCAGTCTGGGTGTCGAAATCGCGCCGCGCGGCTGCGAACTCCTGCTCCAGCCGCGCCGACCGCTCGCGCTCCTGCTGCAGCGATGTTTGCAGCTCAGCGGCGCCACTCTCGCCCGCTTGATTCACTCGGGAAGCTTCCTTCAATCGGGAAGCGTCCTCGATGGCCTTCGCCGCTAACGCCTTTTGGGTTTCGATCTCGTGCCGCGCAGCGTCAAGACCCTGCGCCAGCCACTCGGCTCGATCGTGCTCCTGCTCCAGGCGTTGCAGCAATGCGATGTCGCGCCTTGCAAGGGCGAGTTCGCATGACAGGGACTCTGGCCAGTCGCGTTGCTGTTTAGGGGGCTGCTGCAGCGCTCCTGTGTCGCCAGTCGTCGCTTGCGCAACCTGTATCGATTTGTCACTGCCGCCCCGGCCCGGCAGCAACCTCTTGAACTCGTCAGAACCGAGATCGTGGACAGCCAGTTGCCCGTCTGCGCGGTGTCGCGCCTGGTCCCGGGAAGCCTCCGCCTCCGACGCCCATGTCATAGCGAGCATGACCGCTGCCATCCACAGGTGCGCGCATGGTCCCCGCGTGAGGGAGTTCTTCATTTCCTCGTTGAGCACGACCGTGCGAGCCATCTGCAATCACCTGTCGCGCGGAGATACGATATCTCTCAGATGCCTTCAGACGCCTCATTATGCGCTTCATCTTTACGCGAATCATATAGCTCGCATGGAGGACCCTCCCCACCACTTTTGGGTTAGAGTACGGATTGTGCCCGAGCCGTGAACAATGAGATGGCCGCAGCGGGCTGGACCCTAGGGCCGTCCAGCCCCGCGCCTGCGAGTAGCGCCTTCACGGATCGCCATTGCATTGTCCTCAATCGTGAGGAAAGCAGAAGCTATTGTTGCTAACAAACAGCGATTAACAACTGCCATGGATAGGTACTCCCAGTGCGGATGCACCTATGCGACCGCTATTCTAAATTGTATGTCGAGTGTCCGAAGATGTTTCGCATCTAATCGGCCATGTGCTGATCCAGAGCGAGCGCGCAAGCCCGCATCGCCGAGCCGGTGCAGAAGGCCAGTTCCGGATTTTGGTTCGGTGTCCCATCCATTTGGAGTACTCTCCTTTCGTCCACGCACGTCAGGAATCCTGCACTCATATGTCAAGAGCAAGTGGTAATCATGGACCTGGCGTTCTACCGCTCAGGGGTGCCGGTTGCGCCGAGTGAAGGGAGCATGTTCTTGAAATCGAGTCTCAGAAATGAAGAGCCCCGGCAGGGGCTGCCAATCGAGGCCCTTTAGTGGCTATTACCGCTATCCTTCGGCTTGTCGCGTGGCTCCTCGCAGCGGCCGTCACATTTGCAACGCTTGGACCTCAGGACGCTCGGCCTCGTCCCTTTCTCGGACAGCACGGCGATCACGCGCTCGCCTTCCTTCTGGTCGGGATCGCCTTCGGCCTTGCCTATCCGCAGCGGCGCTGGACTGCTTCAGCGCTCGCCGTTGTCCTGATCGGCCTGCTTGAGATCATGCAACTATGGGTACCGGGACGGCACGCGAGGTTTGAGGATTTTATGGTCGATGCGCTTTCGACCTGCGCCGGCTTCGCGCTTTCCGCAGCGGCCAGCCGGATGATGGCGCAATTGATCCACGATCCCGACGCGGTGAGGCGCCAGCGTCCTTAGCGAGCGCACTGATCTGACTTGCAGCGGAAGATGCGCGAGCTGACCGCGAGACGGAGCGCACCATCAATCGAGCTCAGTGCATTGGTGCACGGACAGCCCGCCGCCGCTTGTGTCGTTGCCGCGGATCGTCAAACTTTAGCTCGGCGACCAGTCGCCAAAGCTGAACCTCGTGACCATCCGCCAACCGCCCGGCCCGCTCGGTTGCGGACGCGTCGTCCGGGCAGTGGAGGTTGACCACGCTCCCCAATTGGCCGTGTTCGTCCAAAACAAATGCACGATAGTGTGGCATAGCAAATCCCCACGCGACCGCATCTTACCTGCCGCCTCGCTCTCCGGTTTGGAGATTATGGAGCATTGCGAGCTACCTCTGATGGGCGGTGTGCTCGCCCCGAACCCGCTCGGCGTCGCCCGTTCGAATAGCTGAGGCGCACGCACTCATCCGTGACGGTGGAAATGCCTGGACAGCTCCGGTCTTTGAAAGTGCGCTACCATGGTAACCGTCGGGGTTCTGCAATTGCCAACGCCAATGGTCCGCACACATCTGCTCCAACGATCGGGTCGACTTCCAGCCCAAGGCCTCCATCGCAAAGGTCGGGTCGGCATAGCAGGCGGCGACATCGCCAGCCCGACGCTCCCTGATTTCATAGGGAACTGAACGCCCGCTCGCTGCTTCAAATGTACGAACGATGTCCAGAACGCTGCTGCCGTTCCCCGTGCCAAGATTGACCGTGAGCACACCAGGCTGTCTCAGGTTGCGCAAGGCGCTCAAGTGCCCGGATGCGAGATCGACCACATGAATGAAGTCGCGGACTCCGGTGCCATCAGGCGTGTCATAGTCGTTTCCCCAGATCTGCAGCTTCTCCCTCCGTCCAATCGCCACCTGCGCCACAAACGGGAGCAGGTTGTTGGGAAGGCCCAGCGGGTCTTCTCCGACCAGCCCGCTTTCGTGTGCTCCAACCGGATTGAAGTAGCGCAGATTGGCGATCCGCCAATCGTCGTCGGACCTGCAGAGATCCTTCAGCATCTCTTCGATAACGAGCTTTGTGCGGCCATACGGATTGGTCGGACAGAGGGGATGCTTCTCGTCGAGCGGCAAGTATTTAGGTATTCCGTAAACGGTCGCGGACGAGCTGAATACAAGTGTCTTTACATTCGCCCTCTTCATTGCCGATACGAGCCGCATCGTTCCCAGAACGTTGTTCTCGTAATAGTTCAGGGGACGTACGTTGGAATCACCCACGGCCTTCAGCCCTGCAAGGTGAATGACCGCGGTCACTCCGCAGGAACTAAGTATGTCGTGAATCGCCTCTTCATGGCGGATATCTGCGTGCCGAAAGACGAGCGAACGCCCGCAAATGGACTGCACCCGCTCGAGCGAAGTCTGGCTGCTGTTGGAGAGATTGTCGAGCGCGACGACGTCGAACCCGGCGTCCAGCAATGCGATACAGACGTGGGACCCGATGTAGCCGGTACCTCCAGTCACCAAGATCATCTCGGACAGCTTCCGCATTCGCTCAACTGGCCTCCGTGGATGCGACACCACATTAATCGGAAGTCGCGTCCACGGGGCGTGGAGATTCTGGGCCTTATGAGCTACCTCTACTGGACTGCATCGCGGGTGATGCAGCCGGGAACGGACCATCGGGCGCTCATGACCGTTGCATCATCCATTTCCAGGCGTCGCGGATGAGGTTTGGATCCGCCAACGTAGGATAGCGTCGCAAAATGCTATCTCCCGCTACGGAACTGCGACGGCTGTTGTTACCTCTGCCCGATGCGCACCGAATCGCCAGCGTTCTCATCGGTCCGGCTTGTCCCTGATGGAATGTCTGAACTGCCTATCCTTCGGGGAGGGACGGGAGGACCATCCTGGTATCGGAGGGTGACCTCGACGGCGTCACCCGGCTGCAGTTCGGCATCTTCGCTTGCGATGATCCGTTCCTGTCCCTTATCGCCCTTCCTGATGATGGCAATCTCCGCGTGGTTGCCGGTTCCTCGCACGAGTTGTGATCGAACCATCGCAGTGTACTGAAGTTTCTCGCCGACGCTCTGCAGCTTCTCGCGAATTTGATTGAGCTTCACGCTGGTATCTTGCAGCTCGCGGAGCAAGTCGAGCCTCCGCTGGTCGTCTAGCTTTGCCAGCTTCCTGACGAACTCGTCCTGCTGCTTCTTGACTTGCAGCAGTTGCGCAGAGGTTTGCAGCTTCCGGGTTGATGACAGCAGCACGGCGCGACGCGCATCCGTAACGCGAGGGCTGATCAAGGAACCCTTGCCGAAGAGCTCGGTCGTTTTCTGCAGGTCATCAAGATCTGCTTGAAGTCCCTCTTCATCCTTCTTCTGCTGCTCTGACAGCACGCGGACCTCGTCGTCTCCCTGCCTAATGCCGCGCTGAAGATACGTCTTTTCCTGCTGATAATCACTCTGCTTGGTCTTCAGATATTCCGTTTCTGCATTAACGATGTCCGAAATCGCCGATCGAGCTAAGGGCGCGTCCATCAGAGCGCCTGAACTGATCTGGGCTGCCTCTCCAAGTTCGGTCTTGATGCGCCACATACGCGCTTGTTCTTTGGCCAGCTCTGTCCAAAGCGAACCATACTCGCCTCTCAGGTCCGCTGCCTCGAGATACGGGTTGTTCATTTTGACGCGCATGATGTCGTAGCCGCCTGCCACGGCGACGAGCTGGCGTGCGGTGATAGACGGACGATAAGGGTACTCACCCGGCTTCGATACATCCCCATTTACGTATATGGGCTTGTATTCCGCGATGATCGTCGTGACCTCGCCTGCGTCGATCACGACGACCGTCTCACGGCCATCGGACGTCCGCTGTCGAAATACCTTGCGCGCAAGTGCAGCCCCGATTTTGGCTCGGATCTGTGGTAAGGGCAGGCCGGCCACCGGAAGCGTTCCAACCAGAGGCAACGAAATATTCCCGTCCATTTGAACGGGAGCACGATGCCGCAGCTCCGGCACGCCCGCCACCGCAACCTCCAGCACATCTCCGATGCTTACCAGATATTCCGCCTTTGCTTGAGTGACGGAAATTGTCAGGCCAATAGCCACCAAGGCCCATTTGATGCAACGACCCAGGTCGCTGCCATCGACGTCGACATGGAAGCGATTGCGCAGTCTGGAGTTCGGCATGGGGTCATTCCCTGTACGAACGTAGTCACCGAAGTGAAAGTCTTTCAAATTTGTTCGCGGACAACCGTCCGAGTAGTCTCCCGACAGGCGATCAGCAAAATTACGTTCCGTTCTCTCATTGACGCCGAACCACTCGGTGCCTTCTTCCGCTCAGTTCGATTGAACGGTTCTCTATCATACTCATCGAACCCATTGGGACGGGCGCTTCCATCGCTGCCCGAATCTAATCCCGCGCGGTCGCGGCTCAATCGACCATCGTAGTTACCCACTTATTGCCCGTTTTTCCGGCCTCCGCCAAACTTCCGGCACATCCGGTCGATGGCGGCACGGCGGTCGCAGGCCGTTGGAAGGGGCAGAGTGGCCGCTCTATTACTATTGGCGGCAGGTGCCGAGTTCCTACTCGTAGCCGGTGCGGAACATGGGCGCGCAGATGACGATCGTTTAAGAACAGTACGGCCATCGCGGACGAACGCTTCACCGCCGATGATCACGCCGACGCCAGGATCCACCGAGCGCAGGCATCGCTGGTGAAAACGCTCGAACCGAGCTGCAAGCTATTCTGGTACGGAAGCACGATACTCACGGCGCCACATCTCGACCATCATAAGCTGAAATAGGCGGCGACTTCCGCGCTCCGTCGACCGAAGGCTTGACAGGAGGCGCGCCAAAAATCGCTTTTCAAAAAGTGGCGAGCCGGTCGCGATGAGATCGTCCACGAGCGGCCGCCAAGGTCCCTGGAACCATTCATGCAGAGGGATCGAGAAACCCTGCTTTCGGTGACTATCAAAGTCGGGAGGTAGCCAACGCTGCGCAAGAGCACGCAAGATGATCTTTCTTCGAGCATTCTGGACTTTGAATCTTCCGGGCAATCGCCCAAAAGCAAACTCGACGATTCGATGATCCAGGAGCGGCGCGCGCACCTCCAGGGATGTGAGCATGCTGGCCCGATCGACTTTGACGAGAATGTCATCCGGCAAGTAGCTGCGAAACTCGGCGGCACAAATCGCATCTATGCCACCGCAGACTGTTTCCAATCCAGCGCGGCGAAGTTCCGGGGTAACCGACACAGGCCGGCCGGTCAGTCGCGACCTCGTAATCGGATCAAGTAGTCGCGTCAGCACTGTTTGTGGCTCATTGCAGCTGAGTAGCCCCATGATCGCGTTGCGTCCTTCGATTCCCAACGGTATCGATTTTGCGGCGAGTGCCTCCAATCCGAGCCGATGCAGACCAAACTGCCGTAGTTGCGCGATCTTCAGAAGCCAAGGATGATGAATGTAGCCACCGAAGAGTTCATCGCCGCCATCGCCTCCTAGGGCGACAGCGCATTCGTTTCGAATTGCGCGACTCACCAGATAGGTGGGAAGCAACGAGTTGTCAGCGATAGGCTCGTCATATTGACGGATGAGCGAAGGCAGGAACTCGCCCGAGCCCGGCTCAGCGACGAGTTCAGTATGGTTTGAACCGAGATAATCAGCGACCCGACGCGCGTGGCGCGACTCGTCGAAGCTCGGATAGCCTGGAAAGGCGACGTTGAAAGTGCGAACAGCCCGCCCCGAACTCCTGACGGCCGCGGCAGCCACGAGGCTCGAATCAAGACCACCGCTCAGCATGATGCCGATCGGCACATCTGCGATAAGCTGGCAGCGCACGCTCTGCGTCAGCAGGACCTCGAGATCGCTCGTGAGCTCTTGCAAATCGCTCTGCGCGGTGTTGGTGGCACGTATCGGTAGGTCCCAGTATCTGCTGATCTGCAGTCGATCCAGATCGGGTTCGTAAGTCAGCCAATGCCCCGGCGGTAGTTTTGCGAATCCGTCGAAGATGCAAAGTGACCCGGAAACGTAACCATACGCCAAGTAATCGTCGAGCGCCTCGCGATTGATGCTCCGTGGGATGTTCGGATCAACGAGAATAGCTTTCAGCTCGGACGCGAAAGCGAACCGGCCATTCTTGTGCAAATAGAATAAAGGCTTTTCGCCGGCCCGATCGCGAGTAACGAACAGGCGTCGTTTGGCGCCGTCCCAGATCGCGAGCGCGAACATTCCGACCAAACGATCGAGACACGCGGGGCCCCACGTTCGATACGCGGCGATCACGACCTCGGTATCGCTTGTGCTGCGAAAACTATTGCCGCGCGCCTGAAGTTCGGCTCGAACTTCCTGAAAATTGTAAATCTCACCATTAAAGACAATTGTTATCTGGCCATCGTCCGAGCTCATTGGCTGATGACCGAGAGGGCTGAGATCGATTATGGCTAAGCGCCGATGACCTAAGCCTACCCGCCGATCAGGACTGAGCCAGGTACCAGCGTCGTCCGGGCCGCGGTGTGCGAGTGCATCGCACATGCTTTGCACCAATTGAAAGCTAACCGGCTTCTCGGCCTCGACTATGCCGGCAATTCCGCACATGGTTGCCCGATCGTTTTTCTATGCGAAACGAAAGATACGCGAAACATTGCAAGTTACAGAGCAGGTTACAAAGGAGGGGCGCTCTTCGTCAAATCTCCAGGGGTTAACGAGCGGACAAAATCAATCACTGCATCCGCGCGCTTGGGGCTGCATCAGACGGTACACCGTAGAAGACGCCCCGTCCGTCGGTCCCGATGTACACGCGGCCCCAGATCTGCCGGTCGCCCGCCATGGCCCCGGCTCCGTTTACGAGATCGCTCATTTGGTACTGGCTGTCGTTGATGAGAATCCAGCTGGTCCCCATGTCGTCGGACCTAAAGACCCCCTTCGTATTTTCCACTGTCCCGTAGAGAAAGACCGTCGGGACTTTCGACCCGTTCGGGGGCGCTCCGAAGCTGAACATGAAGGCGTACTGCACGTTGGCGACCTTGGCGAAGGTCTCACCTGCGTTCGACGAACGATAAAGGCCCGAGGCACCGTTGCTCATCCAAACCTCCCCGCTCATTCCTGGGGCGGCCTCTACGACCTGCTGTCGCCAGCCCGACGACGGAATAGTTGAGACGCTCTCGAATGTCGCCGCACCATCGGTCGAGCGGTAGAAATGCCCGTTGTTGTAGTCGTACAGGTAGAACTTGCTTCCATCTGTGCGGTCCGCGGCCAGTGGTTTGTTCTTGCTCCAGTAGTTCTTTCCTTCAACGGCGGCCGATGGCGCTCCAACCGACTGCGTCCACGAGGCGCCCAGGTCGGTCGAGTAGTAGGGAACGCTTCCTTTCGGCAGCCATACGATCCGCCGTGACGTGGCCGAAACCGCCACTCGGCCGTCTAAGTTTCCGTTTGGGTTGGATGGAAAAGCCGTGAAGGTCTTCGCATTGTCGATGGAATAGCCACCGGCCGGCGAGGTGTCTCCAGGATGTCCCACCCGCACGACGAAGTTTGGATCCGCCTCCTCGAAATCGATTCCTGTGGAGTTGCCGAAGGGGGTATATCCGAACTCGTTGGGCGGTGGCGTGGTGAGAGAGGCATTTCTGAACCCGATATGGTCAGCCACAGCCGAGAGCAGGGGTGCGCCCCGGGGCGGGGACTTGACGTCGAAGACGACCATCTCTTCCAGCCCATTTACGTAGCTCTGCCAAATTTGGCGCTTGGCGGTAATGTCGTCGGTGCGCCACACCCCACCGGTGTCCGTGAACCAGACCCGCTTCGGATCGGCAGGATCAATTACCATCGCCGACGGCCCATCGGCGAACTCGCTGTTGGGCAGCCACGGAACCGCAGAAGTGGCGCTCACGTTCCAAAAGGTCCAACTGGCGCCGCCGTTCGTGGAGCGGTACCAGCCGTAGTGGCTCTCCATCGTCACCACGACCTTTGGATTGGTCGGGTCAACGCTGATGGCTGAAAAGTTGCGCCTCTGCTGAGGCGGCGAGATATTGGTCCAGGCCCCTCCGGAAAATTTCGCGACGCCGTCGTCGTGGGTCACGTAGAGGGTTCCATCAGATGCGATGGCTTCGCGATGAGGGGCAACCGGGCTGCCGGCCATGACGGCCCACGATAGCCCTGCGTCCATGCTGCGATAGACCCCGTGGCCGCGTACAGCGGCATAGACTGTTGAAGACGGCGACCCCGCCCTGCCTGTCGTGCGATCGATGGTCACGAAGGTGATCCCGACTCCCGCCGTGCCTTTGGGAAAACTCTCGACCCGCTGCCAACTTACTGCAGCGTTGGTGCTCTTCCACAAACCGTCGTTGCGCGAACCAAAGTAAAGGACGTTGCCGTCGTTCGGATCTACAATCAGCCGCTCCCCGTTGAGCGCTCCGCGACCATCGTTGCCGTGCATTACGACGTTCAGATTGGTGCGTTCCCATGTCTTGCCTTGATCCGTGGACTTAAGCACATCCCACGGTCCGCCGCGCCACCAGTTGAACATCCCGGCAGCGAAGTAGACGTTATTCGGGTTCGATGGATCGATAGCAATGCTCTCGCCGCCGAATAGATTCTGGTGCGAGAGCGGGAGCCAGTCGAGCAACGGAATCCACCGCTGGTTGGCAGCATCCCACCGGTAACATCCGCCGACATCGGTTCGGATGTAGAGCAAGTTGGGGGCCGATGGATGTGCGACGATTCCGGTGACGTACCCACCGCCGCCCCACTTCACGTTTGTCCAGACGTATGGCTCGCTCTTGACAGCGCCTGCATGCCCGGCGGCGAAGCTCAAAGCGGCCAACAGCATTCCTAGACACGCTCGACGAATGAACCATGCGCTCCAGGCACTCTTTGCCAGGGGGACGTGTCTTGAATGTCGGCGCTCAGCTGGTTCGGCCATCGGGCGTTACTTCCGCCGTTTCACGAAGGAGAGACAACAGCGACCGATGCATGTTCGTGAGCACAAATCCGAGCAGCATGGTCATCACAAAGACCGAGGACTTCACGACGAGGCGGAGAAAGACGGATGTGTCCAGCCCGGAGCAGAGGACGTGGACGACGAGCACACCGACTGCGACCACAACGATGACTTTACAAGTCTGATCGAGCCGTATCATTTGAGCGATGCTGGTTCCCAGTGCTTTGGAAACCATGTTCAAGGCCCAGCACTCCCAAAGAACAAGGCTTGTGACGCTTCCGGCTACCACGCCGGCAAGTCCGAAAAACTGGAGACCAAGAATGCTCAAAGCAATCGATAGCAGAAGAGATATTGCGCCGATTTTTGCGGCCCGCCGGCCGAATCCAAATACCTGAAGGAGATGGCCTGCCGCGAAGGCGGTAGCCATCTGTCCCAGGAGATAGATGCGCATGAGCGGCACCGCCCCCAGATACTCGCGCGTATATATGAGTTCGACGAGCTCGTTTGCGGTCGAGATCAGCAACCCGAGAACTGGGGGCAGCATCATTCCCAGTACGAGGTATCCCTTCTGTATCAGGGCGAGGGCGTCATCGAGTTTGCCCGCGCCAACCAAGGAACTGATCTTGGGTAGAAGAGCATCATTGAGAGGCTGGCGGGTCAACGTTCCGACCAACAGAACCGTCGACGCAATCGAGATAAGTGCAAAGGCCGTGTTCGAGAAGTTCGTCGCCACGACCCATTGGTCCGCCTGCACGCGCAAAAGGAAAAACCCCTGGGCGACAGCAAAGGGCAACGAATAATTCAATTGCAAGCGTGCGAGCTGCCTGTCGAATGCGAGTCCCGTTTCCTGCGCGGCAAACAGAGCATAGGCGAGTGCTATCCCGACCTTCACCATGGCCGCGCCGCACATGGCCACCAGAACCCAGGTCACGTCCCCCGACGCGACTGCCGCACCTGCCAATGCCGCCGCCCTGAGTATCGCAAAGCCGACCGTTGCACAGGCCTGCCACTCCGATTTTCCATCCGCGTTCGGCAATACGTCGAGAATCGATGCCAATATCCAGGTGCCGACGAAAATCTGCACGAGCGGCGAGTAGCGCTGCAAGCCGGCGATCGAGCCAGGCAAGACGGGCATCAGCACCAAAAGCAAGAGAACCGAAAGACCGCCGAGTGCGAACAGGCTCAGGAGCGTATTCCCCACCAGCTTCGGCCGAGTCCCGGGAGTAGCGCGCGGCAGGAAATAAACCAGGGACTGCGGCAGGAAAAGGGGAAACAGGATCAACCCTGTCGAGGCAACCAACCACATCAGGCGGTAGTCCCCAAACTCCTGCTGGGTCAGGTGGCGGACCAGGATGACCGGCAGCGCCATTTGTATGGCATACTCGAATAGCCCTGCGGTAGCCAGAAAACCGGCCTTGCGGCGAATCCCTGACGTCATGCCGTGCGCGCCCCCCTCCATGCGGCCTCGTCCAGCAGGCTGTCGTGCTTCCAGCGCATCGGTCATAAGGAAATGAGGCCATGCACGCGCTGACGCGCATGCATGCCATCCCTCCTGTGTCCATCGCCGCCGATCAGGAGCCCCATCGCCACACCGGTTTGCTCGACGCGCGTCGTTCCTTCCTTCGGCGAATCGCTTTTTCGATTGCTGCGACATAGGGCTTCAGCACCACGTGATCGCCATGCATCCGGTCCATGTAGCTTCTGCATCGCTCGGACGCCTTTCGCCATTCTGTTTCATCGGCAATCAAGTGGTCGGCAACGTAAGCCATCTCATCGATGGACCGGGGTGAGGCACCCAGACCTTCGCGCTTGATGAGTCCATCGGGATCGAAAAATGATATTACCGGAACGCCGCGACGCCAGGACTGAAGAAAGGAATTGGGAAAACCCTCTGTGTGCGAGGTATTGACGAAAATCTTGGCGCGGTCATAGAGGTCACCGACGTCGTGATAAGGCACACGACCGCAAAACGTCAGGTTCGGCAGTTGTTTCGCGGCAGACTCGATCTTGCTGTACAGGTCGGAACAACCCGGTTGTGGACCGCCAACCATGTGGATATGCCGGGAAGGCATGCGGCGCGCCAACTCGATGGCGAGCTCGGGGCGCTTGAAGTCACGCAGGTTGCTGACCCAAAGAATTTCCACGTCGCGCTGATCGCGCTCCAGCTGCCGATCCGGGGGATCCACCAGCATGTCACCGACCACGCTCGTCAATCCATAATTTTCCAAGAGCGCGCGTTGCTGGCCGGCGTGCTGGCAAAGGACACTATCAGCCCTCCTCAATCCGTATTCGTAAAGCTTTTTGTCTCGTGTGTAGCGTATCAGCAGCTTCTCCGGATCGGCATCCGTGTCATGTGCCAATCGGTGGACGAGGCCACGTCCATGCCGGCGGCAGAACATCGCGACCAAGCCGACGCGCGTGCCGGCACTGCTCGTGTAGTAGACGTCGGCATCGGCACGCATCAACGCCGCCCACGTTGCGGTCCAACGGGGATAAACAAAACGAAGAACCGGAAGGCCTGCATCCGCACGATAGGTTCTGTAGGTCGTGACGTCGTGCCAGGCCGCTGCGTCGGACTGACCGTAATCGCCGACGACCATGGAAACCTGGTATCCACGAGCAACGAGTGCTCTCGCGAGCAGCGTCTGTTGGACCTCCTCCCCGCCAATACCATGGTGATTGTATTCGGGGGCAAGGACCGGGAGGTTTTCAAGACCGACGAAACACACCTTCATGGCTGCGTTCTTTTGGTCGAACAGGTTGATTGGGCCTGGCCGAGTGCGAGCCCATAACACAGCCAAAGGGCTACCTGCGGGTAGGTCGGTACAAATCGGTCATCCGTCAATCCCTGGACGGCGAGGCACATCAGGCAAACAACGCCCCCTTCGAAAACCCCGCGCCATAGGGGATCACCATGGTTCTTCGCGAGGCGTCTGAACATGGCCCAAGCCGACCAGAAGAAGGCTGCGACGACTGCGACACCCACCATCCCCATATCAAGAAGAACGCCGAGATAGGCATTATGGGGGTGTCCGACCGGAAGCATTTCTCCGTGGAGATTGGGAGTGGCCCACATGGTCGAACCGAGGCCATGCCCGAGGATGGGCGCTTCCCAGAACGTTGGCAATAGTGGGCGCCAGATCATGTCGGGGCGACCGGCCGTGATTGCATGAGTATCGTCTGTGGCGAAACCTGTCGTCGCTCGTTCGACGAATGCGCCGGGCAATAACAAGGTGACACCGACGATGATCGATAGCGCAAGAACGATCTGGCCTGTTCGGCGCCGGGTGATCAGATAATGTCCAACGATGATGGCAAGGCCGATAAAGGCGCCTCGAGAAAAGGTCAGCGCCGCCATCGCGGCGGCGGCGATGGCGCATGCAAAAAGCGTCAGGCGCGGAATCGGTCGGGCGGTGGCCGCCGCCGTGTAGAGCAGGATCGCAAACCCCAAATTCGCCATGAGGCCGATCTCATTGGCGTGCATTCCGGTCCAACTGAGAAAACCGCGCTCTCTTGCGGACGCGAGACTTTCAAGGCTGATGCCGTTGCCAACGAGGTCGCCCACGACGAGCATGAAGAAGGCAACAAGGGCCCCTGCGAGCGCCCAGATCAGAGATTGCCCACCTCCATTTCGCGAGACCACAGCCGCCATCCAAGCCACGACAAGGATAATCATCGGCTTAGCGAAACTGTCGAGGATGTATGTCTTCACGGTTAAAGGCTCCTCGCCTGGAATCGTGATCGCTTGCTCTGCCGACCCGGAGCCGTTGTAGGCGGCGAGTGCAATCAGTGCGACATAAACCAGTAGTGCCGACGGCAGGTGGGGGAATCGAACGGCCTCTCGGAGCGAAGCCAAGCACAACGACGAGAACGTGAGCACGAGCAGGCAATTTTCCGAATTGAATCCGGTGACCTCGAATACCTGACGCGGAACCATTTGGGTTGACGCGAAGGGTAACAGTAACACCAACAGCCAGACTCCATTCCGGTAGTCGGCGAGAACCACCGCCGCGGCAATCGGCAACGAATAGAGAAAAAAGGGAATCGTTCCCCCGACCATTGCCGTCAATCCGCCGCCGATCGCGGCAAATATCCCGATGAGAATCAAGAATAAAATGTCGGCTCGCAACGGCGAGACGGAGCTGGAATTCGAGAAGGAGCCGTTCATCTATCGATGGCCATGTTGTCGAATGACGTTTTGCGTGGCGTCATCGTCCGCGACATCACGGATGATGCCGCGAGGAGATCGTGAGCGCAGCTGATGTCATTCGTGACCAGATTGAGATAGTGCGCGAGATTCGCCGTCTCATGCTTCATATGCAAGCGTCTGATGCTGCGTGAACTCTGCGAATTGGGGGTAATCCTTTCGACTGCTCCGACACGTGCTCCTGGCGGCGGGCAAGACCGCCGCCTGTGTGCGCGCGGACCAGTGCGCCAGCAATGCCCTTTCGAGACCAGGGCAGCGCCCAGTCTTCAATGCAGAATCTCTTTCGGGCCACAGGCGCTTGCTGGCTTCGCGGCCACCCTCCAGCGAGGTTGCACATCTGGGCCTCGATCGCCGTTCGACCTTTCCGCAACACAATGCCTGATCCGCGGTGCCGCCATGCAGGAGACGATACCATTCCATTGCGCAACGCCAATTTGCCGTCCCAATGTTAGATCCGACGGGGCGCGCGGGAGGCCGAGTGACGACCGATTGAACGCGACCTATCGGGTCAGGCGTCTCGATTGCGGCGCGCCTCCCGGCTACAGGCGAAAGCGAAACAGGTCGCTGGACCCGTAATTGTCACGAAGTTCGGATAGATATCGCCGAGCCGCCACTCCAAGTCGGTATGAGACCGATTCTGAATCTGGGAAAGCATCCGGCTGTTCGTGATAAACACAGCGTATATCCGCCGTTCTGCCGGGCGGGATATCGACGATCAGTCTAAGACATCCGTCCATGTATTCGTGCGCGACGATCTCCTGGTTGACTGTAACATTTTTCAAGGAGGCGACCTGTGGTTCTTCCTTCATAACTCGGATCCGTCGCGTCATCGCCTCCTTGTTTTCGATGCGGAGTTGTTCAGCAAACATCCTTATTTTGCTCGTTCCGCCGCTGGCTTTAATGCTGTAGCTGCGGCAAACGGCGTCCCCGAGAGTCCGCCAACAGAGTTTCCACCGCAAGGATGCAAGCTGTCGGAGGAACTCCGCCAGTTCGCTGCCATGGCCCCGGAAAATGTCGTGATGCCCGGCGATGAAGCACGGCTTGCCCAGGATTCCGTCAAATGCGAAGTTTTCAATGCCGTGGTGAATGTACCGCCGGGTAAAGATCGAGAATCCCCCATACCGGACGATGGCGACACTCCACAGGTCGGCAAGTGTCGTTTCGTTCGACGCGTCATCGGCTGGTGCGACTTCCGTGTTCACTGCCGCGACGAAACCGTTTCGTTTAAGAGCCGACGCTGCCTCCGGCGAGAATGCCCCTTGCGGGAAAACCATCACGTTTTCATGATCAAGCGCGGTCTTGTTGAGAAGGGACTGCATCCGACACTTCGCGGTCTTCAGTTTTCTGTCGAGGAGTTCGGCTGAACGGGCTGCAAATTCACCACGGGTGTGATCGCAGCCGTGCACACAAACGGATAGTTTTCCGCTATTTTTCCGAAAGGCGGCAACGGTGTCGCGATTTGTTCGTTGCCAGTTCCATGGAATGAAGGCGATGGTCGTCGCGAACGTCTGCTTGTCGGCCAAGTGCAGTAGCTCGCCAAAATCGAGAAGGCCGTATCGTGGCCTCAGGGGTGGATCGTCGATGATCAGGCACGCGTTTGTTTCGGAGGTGGTCCAGCAGATGTCGCGGAACGACCACTTCAGATACATCACGACTGGCACCGCACCGGCGAAACGGCTCTTCACGTCAAAATAAGTCGCAGCCCGTTCGCGAATGTCCACCATCGTCAGTGACGCGTCGGCAAAAAAGCGCACGCCGGAATGAGCAAATCCGGCGAACAGATGTCCCTCAGGCGCCACGGCGATGCTCTGCAATTCGCCACCATCCCGGATGACAAGCGCCGCATCCGCGGCGCCGGGCTGCAGTTGGATCTGCAGGGCCGACATAGGGCCGCACATGTCTGGAAAAGCATCAGTGACGGACACGGTTATCGGCCACGCGTCGATGCCGCGGATATCCGCCTCCGGGTCTCCCGTGATCTGGCGCAGCAGAGCCCTGCAGGGATCCCCAGGTTGAAATCCATAGACGAACACTGAAGCGGCTGCCGCCAACCAGGCCGGAAACGTTCCGGCCTTGCAGGGCTGCAAGATTTCGGCGAGCCAGCGCGCGGAAGTCAGGATGGAGAATTGCGGATGACTTGCCGTCAGCTCGGCTACCTTGTCCCCGTTGGCTTCGCTGACTGTCAGCGCTGTCCATGGAATTCCGAAAAAATCTAGGATTTCCGCTAGATTGCAATCCTCGGGCGATGGGGTGTCGTCGCTGCGGAGCAGGAGCGCGATCGAAGAACCCGTGTCCATGGCGTGGGCGCTCCTCCCTGGTTGTCGCATCATCCCTCGGTAAGGCCAGCGGACATCCTGCGGATCGCCCGCGACCTTGAGACTGTGCTCCTCTTTGGGGAGTCCTATACCAAAGATCGCCAGGTTTCCACTGAAGGACGCCGGCGCAATGGTTCTGTCGGCCAACATATCTGCGATGGGCGATGCGGGCAGCTTGTCGCAATCGGCGCGGACTCTGCGCTGAAAACCCATGGAGTGATAAGGCGTTAGATGGTTGACCAGCCAATCAATCACTTTGGCTATGACCAACGCTACGAGAGCAGGGCGCGGGGGGTGGTCCAACCTGTGTACCCCCAAAGAGCGTGGATCATAATCCCTGTTCTAACGCGGCGCGCGCGCCCAATCGGTTATCTTGAATCGATGCACGCTGAGCGCCTTCAGACAGGAGCCAACATGGCGAATATGGCGAATAAGGACGCGGAAATTCGGACCAGGAACGGCGGCCCTTCGCTCGCAGTCATCGGTTGCGGCTACTGGGGTTCGAAGCACATCCGCGTCAGCTGCGATATACGCGATGCAAGGTTGTCGATGGCCGTTGATCCGCGTCCTGACAGATTGGAATATATCCGTTCACAATATCCTTCTGTCGCTGTTTCGCGAGATATCGGCGCGGTACTGAATAACCCTTCTATAGACGGAGTCATTGTCGCCACCCCTGTAGAGACGCACTTTGAATTGGCGCGAGCGGTGCTCCAGGCCGGAAAGCACGCGCTCGTCGAGAAGCCGCTCGCCATGACGAGCGCGCAATGCCGCGAGTTGAATGCGATCGCCGAAAAGCGAAAGCGCGTGCTGATGGTCGGGCACACGTTCGAGTATCACCCGGCGGTCGGTGTCATGCGCCAGATGATCAAGAGCGGCTCTCTCGGTGAGCTTTACTACATTGATTCGCGGCGCCTTAATCTCGGTCTCTACCGGCAGGACGCCAATGTCCTTTGGGACTTGGCGCCGCACGACCTCTCGATCATCTTCTGCTTGCTGGAGGAGGTGCCGCAAACCATCGGCGCCTGGGGGTGCGCGCACGTTCTGCCCAACGTCGAGGATGTTGTTTACGCCAAGATGGGCTTCAAGAGCGGCCCGACCGCCCATGTGCATGTTTCCTGGTTGGACCCGGTCAAGGTGCGCCAGACGACGATCGTTGGAAGCGATGCGATGCTGGTGTTCGACGACGTGCAGCCGTCCGAAAAACTGCGCGTTTACCAGAAGCGATTCAGGCCGCGGATCGACGGCGACTCCTATGCCGATTTCCAGTCGGCCTATCATCATGGCGACGTGCATATTCCCGCGATATCCAGCAGTGAACCGCTGAAGCTCGAGATACTCGACTTCGTCAATGCGATCGTGACCGGGGAACGGCCGTGCGCGGACGGAATGCACGGGCTGCGCGTCGTCGAAGCGCTCGAGGCGGCATCGGCGTGTCTACGGCTCAAGTACAAGCACGGTAGCAATGGCAAGGATCAACGGATATTTCGGCGGCGGAACATGCCGGCGGGAGGTCCCGAAGTTGCCGTCGCATGACGCCACGCGACGGAAGGCGACCCCGCGGGAATTCGGCAAGCGGGCGCTCGACGTCGCGATCAGCGTTATCGCGATCGTGCCGCTGGCCCTCGTCTTCATCGTGGTGTGGATAGCAATCCATCTCGACAGTCCCGGGCCAGCGGTCTTTCGCCAACGTCGCATCGGGCGAGACGAGAAGCCGTTCGACTGCTTCAAATTCCGGACACTTCACCACAACGCCGACGAAAACGTCCATCGCGAGGCGATCCGGAGGGCTTGGGCAAAGGAACTCCTCTCGAACGACCCCGCCGCCCCATACAAGCTGACGGACGATCCTCGCGTGACGCGCGTGGGACGGTGGCTGCGGAGAACCAGCTTCGACGAACTGCCTCAATTCCTCAACGTATTGCGGGGCGAAATGAGCATCGTCGGTCCGCGGCCAGCGATTCCCTATGAACTCGAATACTTCCGGGACTGGCACCATAAGCGTCACATTGTGAAGCCCGGGATAACCGGAATTTGCCAGGTGCGCGGTCGGGGTCGTGTCAGCCCCGAGGTGATGCTCGAGATGGACGTCGACTATGCAATGAACTGGACCCTATGGACCGACCTGAAGTTGATTGCCCTGACGTTTCCCGCGGTTCTGCGGGGGCACGGTGCTCGATGACGTTCTCTGGAAACAAAGACGGATTCTCGTGAGGTTGGAAAAAATGCACATTCCGTTTGTCGATCTCAAAGCGCAATATGAGACGCTAAAAGACGACGTGGCCGAAGCAATTCGGGACGTTCTAACCTCCGCGCAGTTCATAGGCGGCGAAACGCTTGCCTCGTTCGAAAGAGATTTCGCCGCGTATTGCCAGGTGCGCCATGCGCGCGGCGTGGCGAACGGCACGGACGCAATTCATCTGGCGCTGCGGGCCTTGGATATTGGTCATGGCGACGAGGTGATTACAACCGCCCATACCTTCATCGCCACCGCGGCCGCCATCGTGGCGACGGGGGCGCGGCCTGTGTTCGTCGATATCGATCCGGACACCTACACGATTGATCCCGAGATGATCGAGCGCGCCGTAACGGATCGTACAAGAGCAATCATCGCAGTCCACCTCTTCGGGCAGCCGGCTGACATGGGTCCAATCAAGGACATCGCACGGCGGCGCGGCCTCTATGTACTAGAAGACGCAGCCCAGGCGCACGGGGCGGAATATCAGGGTGTCCGAACGGGGGCGCTCGGCGATGTCGCATGTTTCTCGTTTTATCCAGCGAAGAATCTCGGCGCCTATGGCGACGGCGGAGCGGTCACCACCAACAATGCCGCGATCGCCCAGCGGATCGAACGACTGCGTGACCACGGTCGAACCACTCACTACAGCCACGCCGAGATCGGGTTCAACAGCCGGCTCGACGCGCTCCAGGCGGCAGTCCTGCAGGTCAAGCTCCGGCGTCTGGATGAATGGAACACCAATCGGCGACGCGCTGCGGAGTGGTACGCCACTGAATTGGCCCAGTCGGGGATCGAGACGCCGTTCGTTCGCAAGGGGGCGACGCACGTCTACCATCTGTATGTGATCACCACGAACGATCGTGACGCAATGCGAACCAAGTTAGACGAAGCCGGCGTGGCGACCGGGATTCACTATCCGTTGCCGCTCCACCTACAGCCTGCTTTCGAGCATCTCGGCTACAGGCAGGGCGACTTGCCGTGCTGCGAAGCGATGGCCGCTCGATCATTGTCCCTGCCCATGTTTCCCGAGCTCACACGCGACCAAGTGCGCCGTGTCGCCGCGATTGCGCGCGCTGCGGCCGAGCGGGACGGTCACAAGAACTTGCAGCGGAAGTCGGCGTATTCGTCCGCTGCGCTGCAGGCGTCAGAATCGGCGTTGGCGCCGTCGTCGGCGCCGGTGCGGTGGTGACGAAGGACGTGCCCGACGGTGCGCTCGTGATGGGCGTCCCGGCGGAGATCCGACGACGGCTCAACGGGCTAGCGGTGCAGACCAGTGACCCGGTGGCAGTTCGTGCCGAGCGTCGAGGCAACACTAATCGTGAGGATCCTCTGCGTCGCCAACGTACATCAACCTATATCAAAGTCCCAATTGTGGTTGAGCGCTGGGACTGCGGTCGTAAGGTCGGGTGAAGGAATGCTGAATTCGTCAAGGCCCGCGATCAGGGTGCTGCATATAACCGACACGTTGGCCTCCGGGGGGAAGGAGCGGCAACTGGTTGAATTGCTGCGTGGGTTCAGCAAACTAGATGGGTTCATTAACGAACTCGTCGTTCTTTCAGATACCATCCACTATGACGAGATTAGGTCACTGGGAATAAAAATACACATCATCAGAAGAAGCCGACAATGGGACTTCAGTATTTTCGAAAAGCTATATGGCCTGGCGAGACGATACCGACCGGACATAATATATTCGTGGGAGTCGATGTGTTCGGTGTATGCGTCACCAATTGCGTTGATATCTCGATCGGCTCTGATCAATGCAATGATACAAAACGCACCGCCCCATCTGAATTTGAAAGATTATACGTACCGACGTTTACGTCTGACAGCTCCATTTTCAACTGTAATATTGGCAAATTCATTAGCGGGACTTAGAGCTTTTCGAGTTGAGGGCAAAAAAGCTCTTTGTATACGAAACGGTTTTGATTTTGATCGAATAAACAATCTTCCGGACGTCAACGATGTCAAGCGTTCGATGGATATAAGAACCAAACACGTAGTCGGTATGGTCGGAAGATTCCATCGAGAGAGAGACTATAGTACGTTCTTCAAGGCGGCAAAATTGGTGTGCAGCGAGCGGAAGGACATTACATTCGTCGCTGTGGGCGAAGGCCCAGATCTTGAAAGCTTCATGGAGCGTGTGAAGCGCGACGGTCTTTCGAATGTGCGCATTCTGGGAGTCAGAAAACGGGTCGAAGAAGTCATAAGAACCTTTTCCGTCGGAGTATTGGTCTCAACAAACGGAGAGGGAATCTCTAATGTGATTCTAGAGTACATGGCGCTGGAAAAGCCGGTCATAGCCACAGACGTGGCGGGCAATCGCGAAATCGTCAAGGACGGAGAGAATGGATTCCTAATTCCATTCGGAGACGAAAATGCACTGGCGTCGCGGATAAGGGAAATTGTCGACTGTCCTGGCATTGGAAGCGCGTTCGGTCGTGCAGGACGGGTGCTCGTCGAGGAGAAGTTCGGGATTGAGCAAATGGTGCAGAAGCACGTTGAGCTGTTTCGGCAATTGGCAAGCGGCCATAGGGTGCCTTCTGTTGCGGTTTGACTGCGAGCCGGGGCCTCAGATTGATCGAACGACCATATTTGGAGCCTGTTGAGAAGCATTGGTCGCTATGTGCGGGATTGCGATAGTCGAGCTGGATCTGATTTCCTATTTGGTCATCAAACGGGGTTTTTGACGTGCGCCGGGTGAGCGAATGGCCATTTCCCGGAGGCCACAAGGAGCAAGCTGCGTTGATTGTTCTGCATGTTACGGGCGCGTACCCTACTGCACAGAATCCGTCTGCGGGCGTTTTCATCCGCACTCAAGTGGAGTCGCTGGCGAAGCTTGGGATTGATGTTGATGTTTGCCTGCTGAAGAGCACAGGCATTGGCAAATATATCAAGGGTATTGCTGAAGTACGGAGGGCTGTACGTTCGAGGCAGTACGATATCGTTCATGCGCACTATATGTACTCAGGCTGGACAGCCAGATTCGCTACGACCCTGCCGCTCGTTGTGTCTTTTATGGGCAACGACGTATATGGAGATTGCAACGAGCGGGGAGAATATCGATTCTCGAATCGAGTGTTGCACGGACTATTCTCCCGTTTATTGTCGTGTGCGACGGCTCGCAATATTGCGAAGAGTGCCGGCCTTGCAAAATATCTTCGCGCCAAAACAACGTCGATCATTTCCAATGGGATAGATCTTGATGTCTTCTATCCCAGAACGGTCGCTAAGCACGAAGTGGGTTTAAAGGAAGACGAGCAGCACGTCCTATTTGCAGGCAGGCCTTCGGCAGGGGGCTATAAGAGATACCCGCTCGCCGAAGCCGCTTTTGAGTTGGTTCGAAAATCCAATCCATCTGCCCAATTGGTCACACTTGATAAGAGGCCTCAGGAAGAGGTAGCGCGCTTCCTGAACGCCGTCGATTGTTTGCTGCTTACGTCCGCTCATGAGGGTTCTCCGAACATTGTAAAGGAGGCTCTTGCCTGCAATCTACCGATTGTTTCCGTCGATGTTGGCGACGTGGCCGAGCGAATTAAAGAGTTCGAAGGATGTTACATCGTGTCTGACGAACCGACCTCTATCGCGGAAGCTGCAGAGAAGGTACTGGTCCGTGGAAAGCGTCTTTCCGGCGGTTATGCCGCGGTCCATGAACTTTCGCTTGCAACGGTCGCAAGGCGAATACAATCTTTGTACGAACGCGTTCTTTCGTGAAGCTGCAGGAGCGGAAGGCTGGCGCGGGGCGGCCGATGGCGATCGTCGATGAACAGCACACCGTCGCCGACGAACGCTTCGCCGCCGATAGTCACGCCGGCGCTGGGATTGAAGAGACAATTTGGGAAACCCGATCGCAGGTGCGGGCGAGATAATCGCCGAACCGGGCAACCTCGACAAGATAATGCGAGAGTGTTTTCTGTCTTCCTGGTTTGTCGTTGACGAGGCGATCGAGCGCGCCAAAGGATTCCACCATGTGCGGCATCTGCGGGCAGTTTAACTTCGGCAACGGTGCGCCCGTCAGCGCTTCCACCATCGAGGCGATGATGGGCACGATCGTCCACCGCGGCCCCGACGACGCCGGCCGGCATTTGGACCGGAATCTCGGCTTGGGTTTCCGCCGACTGGCGATCATCGATCTGTCACCCGCGGGACACCAGCCCATGTCTGACCAAGCCCAAACGGTGTGGGTGGTCTTCAACGGAGAGATATACAATTATCAGAAGCTCCGGCAGGAGTTGCAGGGGCACGGCCACGTGTTTCGTTCCAACTGCGACACCGAGGTGATCGTGCACGGCTACAAGCAGTGGGGTGACGCCGCGCTGAACCGCTTCAACGGCATGTTCGGCCTCGCTATCTGGGACGTGAAAAAGCGCCGGCTGCTGCTGGCGCGCGATCCGATGGGCATCAAGCCGGTCTACTACGCAATCCGCAACGGATCGCTCGCTTTTGGTTCGGAGATTCGGCCGGTCCGCGTTGCTCTAGGCGAGCCGGGCGTTGATCCCGAAGCCGTCGCTCTTTTTCTGCGCTATCGCTACACGCCGGCCCCGCGCACGATGTTCAAGGGCATCCAGAAGCTCGCCGCGGGTGAAAAACTCGTCGTCGAAAACGGCCAGGTGCACGTCTCGCGCTACTACCAGTTCGTCCCGGAGCCATTCGCCCCGCAGCCCCGCCCGGAGGAGGCGGCGGAAAAATTGGTCGAGCTGTACAGGGCGGCCATGAAGCGGCATCTCATCAGCGACGTTCCGCTCGGACTGCTGCTCAGCGGCGGCCTGGATTCGGGTCTGCTGTTGGCGCTGATGAGCTCCTATGGCCGCGACTGGCACACGTTTAGCATCGGGTATGGTTCGTCGTTCGCCGATGATGAGCTCGAGGATGCCGGAAAAACGGCCCGGACCTACGGGGCCAAGCACAATGCGGTTCACCTCACCCGGGAAACGTTTGAAGACGTCCTGCCCCGCATCGTGGATGTCCTCGAGGAACCGGTCGCCTCGTCATCGATCGTGCCCATGTACTTCGTCTGTCAGCGGGCTCGTGAAAACGTGAAGGTGGCACTCATCGGCCAAGGGCCGGATGAGCTGTTCGGCGGATACAACCGACACCTAGGCGTGCACTATGGCGCCGCCTGGCGCGCGCTGCCCGCCTGGTTGCAGACACCCAGTGCCGCACTCGCGCGCGCCCTCCCGCGGAACGATACGATCAAGCGTGGCCTTTACTCGCTGCACGAGTCCGACCGGCTTCGTCGTTTCCAGCAGATATTCTCCCTGGTTTCGGACGACGCGATGCAGGGGCTTTTTCGCCCCGAACTGATTGCTGACGGGGAAGTTGCCGTGGCGGCCCGCTGCTGGGAGGAATACCGGCCGGCCTTCGAAAACCTGGACGACCTGAGCGCCTTTCAGTTACTCGAGCTGCGCTCGTCGCTGCCGGACGAGTTGCTCATGTATGGCGACAAGCTGTCCATGGCGCACGCCCTCGAGGTTCGCGTACCCTATCTCGATCGTGAAGTGGTCGAGCACGTCCAGCAATTGGGCGCGTCCTTCAAGGTGCGTCATGGCATTCGCAAGTGGCTTCATCGCGAAGTGAGCAAGCGGCTGTTGTCGTCGGAAATCATCCATCGCAAGAAGCGCGGATTTGCGGTGAATGTGGTCGATGGGTGGTTCCGCCAATCCCTCGACGGAGGGATCCGGCAATACTTGGCCGATCCGCAGTCACAGATCTACCGGTTCTTGGAGCCGGCTGCGGTGCAATCCATGCTGCGTGACCACGCGGCAGGCCGGGCCGACCACCACAAGATGCTATTTAGTATCGTCGTGCTGGAGCAATGGCTCCGCAGCGTCCGTCTGACACGGCGGACGCGATGTCCACATCCCGTGCATTAGGCTGGAGGGTCGCCAAGCGGGCACTAAATTATCCCTGAGAGGGCGCGACAATTGCGACAGTAAGTATGGTTCGGAGTGATAGTATGCCAAAACCGATGATCGCGCGGGTTAGATCCAAGTTAGCTTTGCTCAATTATGAATTGAGGCGGTTGTATTTTGTTTATTTTTGGAAAATGGATATAAAAAAGGGGACACGCATCTCGCTTAGCGCAAAACTGGATAAGACAAATCCTACGGGTATACACATTGGTGAGAATACTGCGGTTGCTTTTCGATCTGCAATACTTGCTCATGATTTCATAAACACAAAGCACAAGGACGTTTTTATTGGCGACAACTGCCTGATCGGAGCGGGTTCGGTAATAATGCCAGGAATTCAAATCGGAAATAATTGCATTGTGTCGCCAAACAGCGTGGTTTTGCAAAATGTGCCAGCGGGATCCATCGTAATGGGCAATCCGGCCAAAATCGTTCAGAAGAACATTATAACCGGCCCATGGGGAACCCGCTGCTCAACCCAAGAAAGCTCCCGCGAAACGTCTGCAGCGGCGACTTGTCAGGGCTGAGCGCGGCCGCCGCTTCAGCTTGACCTCTCGTTCCTCAAGCTGCCCAGTCCGCGCATAAAGCTTGCCGTGTTCTCACTGACCGAGGTAGGCGCAATGGTTCTCTCAGCGAACATATCTGCGGCAGGTGATACGGCCGGCGCGGTCCTCATCATCGTTGAGAACCTGCCGGTGCCGACCGATCGCCGGGTCTGGACGCAGGCCACAGCGCTGCATCACGCTGGTTACACCGTCTCGGTCATTTGCCCCAAAGGAAGGGGATATGACAAGGGATACGAGCAGATGGACGGTGTGCATATCTACCGCCATCCACGGGGTGTGGAAGGCTCGGGCGCCCTGACTTATCTTCTCGAATATACCGTCGCCCTTTTTTGGCAATTCGTTCTCTCGTTGAAAGTGTTGTCCAGGCATGGATTCGATATTCTTCATGCATGCAATCCACCGGACTTGATCTTCTTGATTGCGCTTTTCTACAAAGTTTTCTTTGGCAAGAAATTTCTGTTTGATCAGCATGATCCCGCGCCCGAACTTTATGAGGTCAAGTTCGGCCGCCAGGATTTCCTTTATCGGCTCCTGCTCCTGCTTGAACGCTGGACGTTTCGCTCGGCTGACGGGAGCCTTGTGACAAACCCTACCCTGAAGCGGCAGGCCGTGGAGCGAGGCGGGATGCCGCCAGACAGGGTCTGGATTGTCAGAAGCGTCCCCGAGCTTGGGCGCTTCAGCCGGGTCAAGCCCGAACTGTCGGTCAGGCGGGACTGTCGATATCTCGTCGGCTACGTGGGAATGATGGCCGAGCAGGACGGTGTAGACCTCCTGGTCAAGGCGATGGAACACATCGTCAAGCGCCTGCATCGAACGGATATCGCCTGCCTGATCATCGGCGACGGGCCGGAGGCAGATCGGCTCAGGGCGCTCACAAGCGAACTCGGGATTACCGACAAAGTCGAATTTGCCGGATACATTTCGGGCGATCCGCTTCCCGCCATGCTGGCGGCTTGCGACATCGGCGTCGTTCCGGATCCGCCCAATGCCTGCAATGTGGTTATGTCGATGATCAAAGTCTTTGAATACATGGCGCTCGGGCTGCCGTTCGTCCTGTTCGACTTGGCACAGGCGAGGGTTGATGCAGGCGACGCTGGCCTGGTGGTGGCGGAGCCGACGCCGCGGGCGCTCGGCGAAGGAATCGTGGCGCTGCTTGAGGACGAGGCCGGGCGCGAGCGTATGCGGAACTACGGCAGGGAGCGTGCCTACGGCGCATTTCAGTGGGAGCTCGAAAAGCGTTCGCTTCTCGCCGCCTATACGACGCTGGCGCCGAGGCGCGCACGTGCAGGGACACCAGCCGATGCGAATCCTCACTGAGAGCGGAAGCAATTAGCCTCCGGGCCGTGGAGCGGGTGAACTGCTCGATCGCGAGGTCGAGTGTACCACGGCCCAGCCCCTTGGATCGCGAGCGTAATGTCCGGATCTTGGCTCCCGGCAGCGGCAAGACCGATCTGCACGGGGTGCGCGCCAGCGGCCGGACCTCGCGTGTCAATCGTTGCGATGTTCGTTCGTGCCGGGTAGAAAACCTTTCATTGAAAATGCGGTTTCGAAGATTCGGGTGCCGATCGGGACCAGGTAACTGCCAGCCCCCCGCTAGAGAACGCTGACGTTGATTTTGTCCGCGCTGTCGGATGTTTTTGTCTAGGCGTCTGGGGCGGTACCTCTTTGGTCCACCTCTTTCAGTTCTTGTCCGCGTGTTTTAATGCGACCGTAAATCGCATTGTGCTGCGCTAGTCTCATTGAGACGCTCCATGCGTGGACGCTGGATCGCCACATGAGTCAGGCATCAGCTTCGTCAACACACTCGCCTCCGTTCGATGTGGCCGCTCGTTTCGCCTAGCCTGAGATCGTGGCGATCGGCTCGCGCGGTGGGACAGGCGAGATACGGCTGCTCTCCTAGCCCACGATGAAGTTGACGAGGTCACCTGACTGCATCCTGGTGGACCGATGCCGATGGGCGGGTCCGCCGCCGCGTGCCGCACGACTTGGTAGGTCACCGGGTTCGCCTCTCTTCCGATTGCTGGGCGCAGGTCACCGGCAACGCGCTCAACTTCCAGATCGTACTTGAGGTCAGCCTTCGCAATAATCCTTACGGGTTACCCTGGAGCGGCAATCTGTTCGGTCGCAAGATGGCTCCGCCATGCCGCCGATCGGTGGACCTGCAACGCCACTTCCTCCAAACAGATCGACAAACGACGCCACATTGCATGCTTATGGGCGCAGCGTTGCCACGTGCACTTCATGCGCAACGTGCTGGCGCATGCGGGCAAACGTGCTGGCGCATGCGGGCAAGAGCACGCGGCGCGTCGTCTCCGCTTCCATCGCCACCGTTCGCCCAGGAAGATGCGACTGATGTGCTCGCCTATGCGACGTTCCCGCGCTGGCATCGGACCAAGCTGTACTCTCCGACGCGATACAAGCTGACAGAAAAATCGGGTGCGCGTGTCTTGAACCAACCGATTCAATACGTGGCGTAATATAGGCGCGTATGAGGCAAGTGCCGGGCGCTACCTACTTGAGTATAAATCACACTTTGAAAGTTTTTTCGCCATTTTTGCTCATTAGGCAACCGACCTAGCAGTCGGGGGGCACCTTCAAAAATCCCACTGCTTTGGAGTCCGCTCGCGGTCCGAGACCGCGATGCGTTGGAATCCGCTCGCGGTCCGAGACTGTGATGCGTTGGAATCTGCTTGTGGCCTGAGGTTGCGAGCACGTGGTATGTCGCGCGCCTTCGTGATGCGCGGCAGTGGAATTCCTTTGTCAACGTCAAAGACTCACGCAGAACGAAAGGTACGCATGTCGTTCAACTTATCATCCACTCCGTTTTCGTCGACCTCCGCTTGGAACCAGCTCGTCCCGACCGGAGCAACGTATACGTCGCTGAACTGGCCCACCGCGACCGGATGGAACTACGACGTGGGCTGGGGCAACGTGCCAGTCTACGTCGCCTCGTCGTCGGACCCAGTCGTGCAGGTGTCTGTTCCCGCCAGCTGGGGATGGCCCGGCGGGACCGTCAGCCTCCATGTTCCGGCCGGGGGGACCGGCGGCATCGGCACGGACGGACCGGTCGTCATCGTCGACGGCGACATCGCCTACAATTTCTGGCGATTCAACCGCACGAGCACCACGACCGCGACCGCCGTGTCGTATGCCGAGGCGAACGTGGTCACGGGCACCGGTTGGGGCACCCCCGGGTTGGGCGCAGGCATCACTGCGGCCGGCTCGAGCGAGCTCGGCGGGCTCCTGGTCCAGGCGCAAACGGACACGGGCACGATCAATCATGCCCTGCAGCTCGCCGTCGAGGGCTCGCTCTTGAAGTCAGGCTACGTTTCCCCCGCCATTTCCACCGACGGCTCCAGTTCCAGCGGCATAATGCAGGAAGGGCAGCTTCTGGCCATTGCGCCCGGGACGCCGATGCCATCCGGCCTTTCGACGCTCGGCCAGGAGGTGTTCCGCGCCCTCCAGCAATACGGCGCCTACGTCATCGACGACGGAGGCACCCAGACCGCCATTCGCACCCAGGCGAACGCTTATGATTCGGCGACAATGAACGCCCTCCGTCTGGACATGAATTTGATGCTTCCGATGCTCAAGGCGGTGAGCGGGGGCACGCCGACAAGCCCGACCGCCCCCGTCAACGTTGCGCCGACGGTGACGCAGGCCTCCGCTTCACCGGGGACGGGAGTCGAGCATGTCGGCGATACCGTCACAATGACACTCGGCTTCAGCGAGGCCGTGACCGTCACCGGTACCCCGACGCTGTCGCTCAATGATGGCGCCAAGGCCACCTATGTCGGCGGCTCGGGGACGAACTCGCTCACGTTCAAGACGACCGTCGCGTCGACCGACACCACGACTTCGGCGCTCGCCATCACCGGGGTCAACCTTCCGAGTGGCGCGAGCATCAAGGATACGGGCGGCCTTGCGGCCAACCTCTCGGGTGCGGTGAAGACGTTCACCGGGCTCCAGATCGATCCGACGTCAACCACGTCGACCAGCCCAACGACCCCGCCGACCCCCTCCGTGACGAGGCCTGTCCTCACCGTTGCGGATGACTCGCTCTGGGTGGCGGGTCGAGGTGGTACGGTCGATCTCGGGACGAAGGTGACAACGACCGATTCCAACGACCGCGTGGCCTTGCACATCACGGGGTTGCCTAAATATGAATCGATCACTGACGCGCTCGACGGTCAAACGTTCCGCGGAAGAGACATCACGTTGACGGCCGCGCAGGTCAACAGCGGGCTGACTCTGACGTCCACCTACAGGGGCGGTGGCCATCCGGTTGCGGACCTTACGCTGACGGCAACCGCGACGGATCCGTCAACCGGTGCGGTTGCGACGGCTTCGCCGCAGATCATCACCGTGACGGACCCCCGACCTGCGAGGGACGCGACTACAACAACGTCGTCGCACGGCCACGCTGTGACGGATCAGCAGCCTGTTGCCACCGCGACAGCTGTGACCCCGACGGCCTCGCAGACGATCGAGCCCACGGATCATCAGCAGGCAGCGGCGGCAAGCACGGGATTCCTGGCAAACCGGGGCTTTGAGCTGCTCCAGCAGCATTTTGATCGGGCCGCCAGCAGCCTGGCAACGACCGCTGCCCATCCGGTCATGGCGGCAGATCATCCGACTGCCACCGGGAGCACGATGGCGTCGCTCGCAAGCCAGAGCTTTGCGCTGCTGAACCAGTACTTGGCCACTCACACCGGCCAGGTGGATCCCGGTCAGATCGTGGCGGCCGTGTCGCAGGCCGCCGGTTGGGGGCACGACTCGTTGCTGGCCAGACCGCAACACTGAGGCCAAGCCGCACCCAGGCTCAGCGCCTGGGTGCGGCACCCGCAATGTCTTGGAATGCATGAGAAGGAACATCGAACGCGGTCGGTAGCCGCGAAGGGTTGAGTTAAAATGGCGATCCAGAATGGAAATGCCCATGCCGCAGACCTCGGGCTTCGAGCCCTGGCTCTGTTCCTGCGCCTTCATGGCGTGAACGCCGAGCCCGACCAGCTCCGCGACCGTTGCGGGAGCAACGATATCGGCATCAGCGCAATGCTTCGCTGTGCCCATGAATTCGGGGTCAAAGTCCGTTCGAGCACGACGCGTTGGAAGCGACTGGCGAGCACTACGCTGCCCGGAATCGCCTCGCTGCGTGATGGCGGATTCCTGCTTCTCGGCAAGGTTGATGACGAGACGGCAATTGTGCTGCACCCGACTGCGTCGCGTCCGAACAAGATGACGCGTGCCGAGTTCGAAGAAGTCTGGGACGGCCGTTTGATCCTGGCCGGCTCACAGACTCGCGTGCACCGGTTGCTTCATTCACTCGCTGGCATAAGTCATCTGGGGCGGGATCTGGCGCGGCGCGCCCGCGATGCCGTGATGCACGCTGACAATCTCTTGACGCGCGCACGGGGCGTTTTCATGCGAGCGCCCGATCGATCCGATATGCCTGTCCAGGAGGCAGGTCTTGAGAGCGGCGACGAGTCAGGGCTCCTTGCGGTCGCGATATTGCTGCGTTGCCATGGCATTGCGGCCGATCCGGAGCAAATTCGGCATCGCATGGGCACTGCGCGGATCGGTCTGACCGAAATCCTCCGCTGTGCCAAGGAATTTGGGCTCAAGGCCCGGTCCCAGAGATCGAGCTGGAGCAGGCTTGCGGTCACGCCGCTGCCGGCCATTGCCGTGCTTCGCGACGGCGGCTTTCTGATCCTGGGCAAGGTCGTCGACGACAAGCTTCTTGTTCAGCGCCCATTGTCTCCCCGCCCCGAAGCCATCACTCAGGCCGAGCTCGAGGCCATCTGGAGCGGTGACATCATCCTGATGACCCGGCGCGCGGCTCTGACGGATCTGTCCAGGCGTTTTGATATCGGCTGGTTCGTTGGCGCGGTCCACAAGTATCGGCGCTTGCTCGCGGAAGTGCTGGCCGCGTCGTTCTTCCTCCAGGTCTTCGCCCTTGTCTCTCCGCTGTTCTTCCAGGTTGTCATCGACAAGGTGCTCGTGCATCGAAGCCTGAGCACGCTCGACGTCCTCGTTGCGGGCCTCGTCGCGCTGACCGTGTTCGAAACCGTTCTCGGCACGCTGCGCGTCTATCTGTTCGCGCATACGACGAACCGCATCGACGTCGAACTCGGCGCGCGGCTGTTTCGTCACCTGATGGCATTGCCGATCGCATATTTCCAGACGCGCCGCGTCGGCGATTCGGTCGCACGCGTTCGAGAGCTGGAGAACATCCGTCAGTTCCTGACGAGCTCGGCGCTCACGCTTGTCGTCGATCTGTTGTTCACGGCCGTCTTCCTTGCGGTAATGTTCTACTATTCGACAGCGCTGACGTTGATCGTTCTGGCATCGTTCCCGCTCTACATCGGTATTTCCGCCGGCGCCGCGCCGCTGTTCCGCCGGCGCCTCGACGAGAAGTTCAATCGTGGCTCGGAGAACCAAGCCTTCCTGGTCGAGAGCGTCACGGGCGTCGAGACCCTGAAAGCGATGGCGGTCGAGCCGCAAATGCAGCGCCGCTGGGAGGAGCAGCTCGCCGGCTATGTGGGTGCGAGCTTCCGCGTACTCAGCCTGAACAATACCGCGAGCCAGGCGGTCCAGATGATCAACAAACTGGTCACAGCCGCAACGCTCTACTTCGGCGCCAAGTTCGTGATCGGCGGAGACCTATCCGTTGGCGAGCTCGTCGCGTTCAATATGCTGGCGGGTAGGGTGAGCATGCCGGTGCTTCGGCTCGCGCAGATGTGGCAGGACTTCCATCAGGCTCGTCTGTCGATCGATCGTCTCGGCGACATCCTCAACACCATTCCCGAGCCAAGCTTCAGTCCGGCCCGCGCCGCCTTGCCACCGATCCGCGGCAAGGTCACGTTCGAGCACGCGACCTTCCGCTACCGAGCCGACGGCCCCGAAGTGCTGCACAACGTGTCCTTCGACGTCGAGCCGGGGCAGGTGATCGGCATCGTGGGCTCTTCGGGCTCGGGTAAGAGCACGATTACCAAGCTGATCCAGCGCCTCTATGTACCGGAGAGCGGTCGCGTGCTGGTCGACGGCGTCGACCTCGCGATGGTCGACCTGGCCTGGCTTCGACGCCAGATCGGCGTGGTGTTGCAGGAGAACGTGCTCTTCAACCGCTCGATCCGTGAGAACATCGCGCTCGCCGACCCGGCCATGCCCATGGAGCGCGTCATCGAGGCGGCGTCGCTCGCCGGCGCTCACGACTTCATCCTGGAACTGCCGGAGGGCTACGATACCATCGTCGGCGAACGTGGCAGTAGTCTCTCCGGCGGGCAACGCCAGCGCGTCGCGATCGCCCGCGCGCTCATCACCGACCCGCGCATCCTCATTCTCGATGAGGCGACCAGCGCACTCGACTATGAAAGCGAGCGCGCCATCCAGCAGAACATGAGACGGATCTCCGCTGGGCGGACCGTGTTCGTGATCGCGCACCGACTCTCGACCGTACGCAATGCCAACCGGATCATCACGCTCGAGCACGGCCGCATCGTCGAGGACGGCAGCCACGACGAACTGATCCGCTCTAACGGGCGTTACGCAAACCTCCACTATCTGCAGGCCGGTATCCATGACGTCCGCTAGTCGAAATATCGTTCCGTTTCCGAGACGCGAGCCTCGCCGCCGCGAACAAGAAATCGCGTTCCTGCCGGCCGCACTCGAGATCACCGAAACGCCGCCGTCGCCGGTCGGGCGCGCAATCGGGGTGAGCATCATCGCGGTGTTCTGCATTGCGCTGGCGTGGGCATCGTTCGGCAGCGTCGACATCGTCGCGACCGCGACGGGCAAGATCGTGCCGGGCGGACGCACCAAGCTGATCCAGCCATTCGAGACGGGCGTTGTCCGCGCCATCCACGTCCGCGACGGACAGACCGTCAAGGCCGGCGACGTCCTGATCGAGCTCGACCCGACGATGACGGAAGCCGATCAGGAGCGGCAGAGGAGCGATCTCCTCGCGGCAGAGCTCGACGTCGCGCGGCTACGCGCAGCGCTCACCGAGGATCCGCTGGCAACTTTCCGGCCACCGCAGAACGCAAGTGCCGCGGAGATCGAGATGCACCGTCAGTTTCTGATCAGCCAGCGTGCCGAGCAAAACGCCAAGCTCGCCGAGATCGCGCGCCAGCAGGTCCAAAAGGAAGCCGAGCGGGCAACCACGTCAGCGAGCGTGGCGAAGCTGCAGGCGACGATCCCCGTGCTCCAGGAGCGGGTCGATATTCGCAAGGGGCTCGTCGACAAGGCCCTGGCTTCGAAGGTGATCTATCTGTCCGAGTATCAGGAGCTGGTCGGCCTTCAGCAGGATCTCGTCCTCCAGCAGAGCCGGCTGAACGAAGCCGACGCAGCCATCGCCTTGCTGAAGGAAACGAAGGACAGGATCGCCGCGGAGTATCGGCGCGCGACCTTTGACGCACTTGCCAAAGCCGAGCAGAAGGCGGCGAGCGCTGCGCAGGAAGTGGTCAAGGCGGAGCGTCGCACGAAACTCCAGCAGTTGACAGCGCCGGTCGACGGCGTCGTGCAACAACTCGCGGTGCATACGGTGGGAGGCGTGGTAACGCCGGCGCAGGCGCTCGCCATCGTGGTTCCAAGTGAGAGCCAGCTCGAGATCGAGGCGATGCTATCCAACCGGGACATCGGCTTCGTCCATCCCGGACAGAAGGCGGAGATCAAGGTCGATACGTTCAACTTCACGCGCTATGGGCTCCTGCATGGGGACGTACTCAGCGTGTCGACGGATGCCATCACGCGCGACAGGCCACAGGGCGGATCGAACGACCGCGCGTTGGGCACGGCGCAAGGCAGCAGTGAACCGAAAGGCCAGGAGCTGGAGTATGCGGCGCGAATTTCGCTCGACCGCACGCAAATGCAGGTGGAGGATAAGCTCGTCAAGCTCGGCCCGGGCATGGCAGTGACGGTCGAGATCAAGACCGGTGCGCGCACCATCATCAGCTACCTTCTCTCGCCGCTGGCGAGGTACAAGCAGGAATCGCTGCGGGAGCGATAGACGAAGTGGAGCATCATCGAGTTGCATTGCGCGCAACTGGAAGCGGCCACTGCCCGTGGCTAGGTGTACGAGCCGGAGAAAGCATGATCGAGCTCGATCCGACCATGACAGGGGCATGTCAAGGCAGACCTCATCGCCGCTCGGCTCGACGTCGCGAATTTGCAGGCAGTGCTCTTCGACGGCGGCGATCCGCTCGCGAACTTCCCGGCGTCGCCCACGACGAGATCAAGGCCGAACGGCGAACGAAGCTCCTGGGTCTCGTGGCCCCCGTCGACGGCGTCGTCCAGCAGCTTGCGGTGTATGCGGTGGGGGACGTCGTCACGCCGGCCTAGGTGCTCGCGATTGTCCCACAGGATAGCCACCTTGAGATCGAAGCCACGCTGCGAACGACGTCGGTTTCGTCCACCCTGGGCAGGACGCCGAGATCAAGGTCCATACCTTCAACTTCACGCGCTAGGGGGTGCTTCATGGCAAGGTGTTGAGCGTCTCGCCCGACACCACTTCGACGCGACGGCCGCGATGTCGCCGAACCCAGGTCTCATGGCCAGAACGCGTCCGAAAAGGCGACAGCAGGGGGTGGACAATCTCGTCTACGCCGCCCGGATCTCGCTCGAGCTGCGGCAGCTGAAGGCTGAAGATCGCGTCGTCGATCTCGGCCCGGGCAAGGCGAATTGAGGCAAAGAATGTCGCCTCCTGTGCGAAGAGCCCAGCCTTGCCCTTAGACCCAATCCAAAAATGCGAAGAAGCGCCACCTTGGCCGAAGTCGAACGGCAGTTCATCCAGCGAGTGCGACGCGCTCATCCGGTGAGCTTCTGGATGTATTCCTCGCAGCCAAGCGGTAGGCGCGATCCGAAGCGCCGTCGTGTCCAGCACAAACTGACCGCTGGTGGCACGCCGATTGTTAGGTATCCTTCAACCCGCACCCGTAAGGCGCGCTGGCCTTGTCTTTGCCGATATTTCAGATTGATGATCTGATCGGAGCACGTCCGGAATAGGTCGCTCGATCCAGTCGTCTTGTGCGCTTAGACGAGGTTCCCGCCCGATGGCGAGAATTGCGGACAGTTCGCGCAGTATTCCGATAGCGATGCCAAGAAGCGCTCCCGCAACAATCGCTGCTCCAAGCACGACTCTGGCTTTTGGCGAACTGGCCCTCAACGGAGGCGACGCCCCAGTGATGAGACTCGCCTCAAACACCGGCAAGGATTGCTGTCGCGTGGCTTCCATCTTACGCAGCACGTGGCGAAAGTTATCGTAGGCGCTTTTGGATGATTCAGCGGCGACTGCCAGTTTATCGATAGTAGCAGCGGAATCCGCTGTATCTTTCCCGTTTCTACTGAAATCCTCCAATGCTTTTTGGGCAGCTAATGCTTGAGTGCTCAGTTCGTTCAATCGATCCTTGATCCACGAATCATCTCGTATGCCGGCATAGTCCATTTGACGGGTAATATATTTTTCTGCGACGGCGTTTAGGATCTGCGCCGCTCGATCGGGATCTCTGGAGTCGAAGGTGATCTCGACAAGATACGTAGCGCCGAGACGCTTGGCTGAAAGCTTGCGTTGGAACGATTCCACAATATACCGCGCCGCATTGGCTTTCGTTTCCGGTTTACTCCAGCCGAGCAGACGGGATATCGATCTGGTCATGCTTTGCAGGGGGCTGGCTTGGCTGGCCTCAAATTCCGGATCTTGAGCAAGGCCGAGCTTTTCGATCACAGCGTTAGCGATGCTCTCAGACGTTATGATCTTGATCTGGCTTTCCACGATCGTTGACACCGAGGTAGGGTCGACCGCTCTCGAGTCCACCACGAGTTCCGCCTTCGCCGTATACGTGGGTGCCGCGGCAATGAGGTAAATTGTGGCAATACCAAGCGCTGCCAAAGTTGCCAGCGATATGATCGAGAGATGACGTCGTATGAAGGCTAGCACTTCTACCAGGGACATGGTGGGTGCCGGCCGAAAGTCAGGCGGCATACTGTCCCGATTTACCCAATTATCCGTTCTATTGGTCTGCACCATTTTCGCACCAGCGCTGATAGTTGAGGCTTCGCGACGATGACCAAGCTGAATATGCCGATAGGGCGATCGTCGGTTGGCGGAAGATGCAGCAGATGAAGTCGCACGAGGCAATTAGCCGGCCCCTACCGACGCTTGGTGGGGCCGCCCTGCCGCCGTCGACTAAATGTGCCGGAAACTGTGTAGAGGCCGGCAATTTGGTGAAGAACGCATGACCCATGGCCTCTACTACCCAGTCGCTCATCTCCGGGTATCAGTACCTTGCCGCTCAGTGGATGGGAATTGGCGATAATTAGGTAACTACGATGGAGCGACGGCACTGCCGAAGGTTCGAGCTGCAAATCGGCCGCGCTGGCGGCGAAAGCAAGCCAGAAAGCTTCCCAGCGGAATCATATGAGCGAAAGCGGCGCGGTCTGAATTAGCTGCAAAAATTCCTGAACAGGAGCGCGAGCGCCCCGCAGGGCTGAAGCAAAATCTTGCGGAAGAAGGCGGCCGAATGACCGGGCGTCGGGCGCGGCGCAAAGCAGCGGTGAACTGAATGTCTTGAGCTGGAATATGCAGCGCGTATTTCACTCGACCGCACGCACATGCAGATGGAGGACAAGCTCGCCGAAGCCCGGTCCGGGCTCGGCGGCAATGGTCGAGATCAAGACCGCGTCAGTTATCTTCTCTCGCGGCTGGCGAGGTACAAGCAGGAATCGCTGCGGGAGCGATAAACAAACTGGGCTCCCGCAGCCTGCGCACTGCGCGCCGTCAACCAGAGGAGACTGTCTGCGCAATCTTGCGTGCTAATCACACAAGAGCAGCATCGAACATTCTACCCGCGGCCTGGGCGTCGAGGAAGTCGACGAAATTGTCGCAGCTTTGCTCCACGATGGGATCGTGCGCGCGACTCAGTCGTCTGTCCCTGCGTCTACTTGTAGAGCCTTGCCGCGGCGCGCGTCCCCCGGTCCACGCCCTTGCGGAGTAGGTCGTCGATAGGGGGCACCGCTACGTGACTAGACTGGGGGGACAATGGAGCCGGCTCGGTGATCGGCTCCATCTCGGAAACCACCTGGAGAGGTTTCGCGATCCCTCTGCCCAGATCGACGGTTGTGAGCGCCCGACCGTTTGCCGCGCGTACCAGCGATCCGTGGTTCATTCCCCAGATCGCCGCTTGCGTCCGGTTCTGGACCCGGATCTTGCGCAAGATCGCCTTGACGTGGACCTTCACGGTAGCTTCGGCGATGTCGATCTTTCGGGCAATGCATTTGTTGGAATCGCCCTCGATAAGGCAGGATAGAATTGCCTTTTCGCGTGGCGAAAGCTGCGGCGAGATCGCGTCGTCCGACGTGACGAGGATCGCGTGCCCGTTTTCGCTGAGTGTTGTCGTTTCGCGTTCGTGATTGCCGTCTAGAGCGAACGCCAGAAATGCCGGTGGGTAGACGGTCTCGCCCATCGTGACGAGCTCAACGGACTTGATGAAAGCGTCGCACGAAATGATGTTGACGAAGTAGCCGTTGGCGCCTGCACGAAATGCAGAAGCCAGTTCGACCGGCCGATAATTGTCGGACACGATTGCAATGGGTGCGTCGGGATAGCGATCTTTCAAATATCCAATCTGCGCTATCTCGATGCCGAAATCATCGCCGGTGTGGATGATGAGAAACATCAGTTTCTCATCTTGAAGGGAACTTGGTAGCTCCTCAGGGCTCGAAGCAGACAGGGCAATACGAAAATGTGCCGTATGCAATATTCTGGCAATACCTTCACGGATTAAAACGTTCTTTCCGAGAAGTGCCATGCCGTAAAGTTGACGCCTCCTCATTTTATCCTCCAACCACGCACTGACACAACAGGAACAAACTCAATGTAGTCTCGCGATCGGCGATTGGGCCTTTCTAGTAGGGTCATCGCCCCGCCTGAACACCTTTGGGCTAGTGAATTTTCGTTACTCCGAATGCCTACGTCCGTAGGCTATATCCCTCCATGTTGCTAAATCTTTAAATTATGTTAAACACGAATTTACGGTAGCCATATATATCCTTTGCTATAGGTGTCCATGCGCCGCAGTTCGACTCGCAATACTGTTTTTGGCGCAGTCTCTGCGTGAACTTGATGATCATGTTTATTCAAAGTGGAGGAGGGGCGGGCTTTTGGTCGCCGAATCTACCTCCACGCGAACGCCGGTATGCAGCCGAATTTCGCGGTGCTCTGGCCGTAGTGTAGTCTCAGGGTGTTGCGGACACCGGAATCGCAAGTCGCCGCGTGAGCGTCGGGGAGCGAGCAGAGCAGCGCGTCAATCCAATCCAATATTGCACTGCGACATAGGCATCGATCGTATTAGAGAAATTTCGAAAGGTCCGTCCTGCGCTGGGGGAAATAGCAGCACGTTCCAGGCGTTAATGTGTTTAGGGGGGCGCGGGCTGAGGAGCGCCCAATGCGACGTACTAACGTAGTCATTGCAGACCGGCATCCGGTCGTCCTGCAGGGACTGAGTAACGTGCTCAGTACCGCGGCGGACTTCAACATCATTGCGTCTTGTAGCGACACTGCAAGCTGCATCCAGGCGATTCGTAACTTGGCGCCCGACATCGCGATTGTTGATCCCGCGATGCCCGAACTCGCCGCGCTGATAGTTCTCTCCGTCAATTCAGAAAATCGTTCGACGCATTTGGTGTTTTTCGCCTCGAGTGAAGATTGCGGATTGCTTTTGGATGCCCCCTTTGCCTGCAGCATCGTCCTGAAGGATACGGAGCCAGAAGCGCTGGTGCAGTCGTTGCGGCACATCGCCAATGGCCGAGGTCTGCTGCCGATGATGTCATCCGGTTCGATCGCATCGCAGGAGCAGGGCGCGAATTCGGACAAGATTGTGACATATCTGACGGACCGCGAGCGTCAGATCATGCGTCTGGTATGCGAAGGATTGTCGAATAAGGAAATCGGGCGGCGGCTGGGCGTTTCCGTCGGCACCATCAAAGTGCACCTTCACAACATTTTTCAAAAACTTGAAATCAGCAATCGAACAGAGCTCGCGGCAATAGCTATCGCGCAAGATGATCGTGCGTCAGGTGGAGAGCACTAGGAGAATCGTCGCGGTCCGCCAATCCCGGTCGCGCCTCCCACTGCAATGAGCACGGATGGGCTGGTCCGACTCGAAAGAATCTCGCGATCGCGCCCGAAGGCAAAGTCTGCGTCGCGCGCACGACAGGCCCCGACATCGGCGGCCGCTGCGCCATCGCAAGCTGAATGGGGTAATCCGTCAGGACCGTCAGTTCATCCGGAATGGCAGTCAATGCAAGGAGAGAGAGGGGTATTGATTCATCATCTGCGGCTCTGGGTCGATCGAAGTGGTCCGCTGTCAGGTAAAGCGTCGTCGCGGGCTATAGCGAACGGCTCGAGATAGCATCGCAGAAATATGCCGATTGGAACTCGGCAACTGCGGAGCGGCGGCCCTGGCCTTTCCTTCCTGCCCCCCCAGTGGTCAGGGCCGTTCTCCGTCTCGGCCTTTCCGGCAGGGCGGATAATTCTGTGGTTGAGATGAAGGCCAGTATGGGGCGCAGCTAGATGTCCCTCGAGTTTCACCGTGCCGTCGACGATATGGAAATCTGGAGCGCGACTGGCGACGGCTTTTCGTTCGTTATCACGTATGAGAGCCCGGCTGGCGCCGGTTTTCATGGACGCGCAGGCTATGTGGCGTCATGGCGGCCGCTCTATGGGGGGAACGGCGCGATCAAGATCGGTGGTTCGGCGTTTGTATCTCTTGCGGAGGCCGAGAAGGCCTGCAACACGATGCTTGGGCATCTGACGGGGGCTGGCTGAGTTGAAGAGCGGGTGAAGCCGGCGCGAGCCTGCGCACAATGGCCAAGCCGATACCACGGCTGCCGCCGGTGACGAGGATGTTACGCATCGGTGCGCGCCAGTTTTCCCGCTGCCGTGACCTCGAGTCGCTCGACGAAACGGATCACCGCGGGTACCTTCCATGCTGCCAGGCCGTCCTTGCATTGGCTGAGTATCTCTGCGCGGATGGCCTCGTGGCGCTTCTCATCGGTGCCGCCCGCGAGGATGACGTCGGCAACCACGATGGCGCCCGTGATCGGGCTCTTGCGCGATCGCGCCCGCGACATTCGAACACAGGCGTGACGGTTGATCACAGCCTCCACCTCTTCCGGATGCACCTTCAACCCGCCGATGTTGATAATGCCGCCTCGCCGGCCGACGAAATGGTATCGTTCGCCGCGCAACTCGACGATATCGCCAGTATCGACGAAGCCCTCCGCGTCGGCGAGCGGCGGCGCATCGGCGCCGACATAGGCGCGCGCAGTACGCTTGGAGCGGATCCGCAACGAGCCCTCGACGACCTTCATCTCTACCCCGTCCCGATTTCGTCCGATCAGGTGGGCAGGAAACCCCTCGCGCCCGTCGTCGACGCTAAACCCAACTCCGGCTTCGGTTGAGGCATAGGCATGACCGATCGACGCGTGCGGATATGCCTGGGCCAGGCTGTCGAGCACGGCCTGGTCGGCGATTTCGCCGGACAAGCGGATATAGCGCGGCGAAAAATTGGCGGCCGCGCCGCTCATCAGGAGCTTGCGCCAGTGCGACGGCGTGCCGGAGATGTGGCTGACGCCGCCCGCGCGCAGCCGCTCCACATGGGCCGCGATGGTTTCCCCGGGCTCGGATAGCACCATCGATCCACCGCCGATCACGGCGCGCAGGAGGATTTGCAGGCCGCCATAGCGGCGGATATCGTAGAACGTTGCCCAGGTGGCGTCACTGTGACGCGCAGGCCCCTCGGCGATTATCGCGCCGGCGAGCCCGTCGAGTGTGTGTCGGACGATTTTCGGCAACCCCGACGTCCCCGATGTCAGCATCAACCATTCGGTTGCGTGGTCCACCGTCGGTCTCGTGTCCGTCCGATCGGGCAGGTCGATGCCGATAATAGTGCATTTTCCCGCACGCGATCCGGATAGCGGTCGATCGGTGACGATGGTGTCGATCCCGGCCTGTTCGACCAGAGCCTGCAGGCGCTCCCAATCGAGATCGGGCGGGCATAGAAGCATGCGGCGTGCGACGCCGTCGAGCTCGATCATTGCAAGCGCGGAGAACAGCTGTCTCGATGTCGCAAGCAGCACCGAGCGGCCGGACAACTCGTTGCATTCGCCGGCGAGGCAGCTGTGCTCGACCATGTCGGTCAGCGATACACTGTGCCGGGCGTCGGAAATGGTGCGGTCCTTCGCTCCCTGGCCGAGGTAGCGGCGCAGCGCGATGATGTCAGGCGGGAACATTCTCATAGGCTCTGACAAACTCACCGAGGGTAGACGGGAAGGCTGCGTCCTCGGCAATAGTGAAGGGATCAATACCGAGCTCGTCCTCCAGCCGCGCAACCAGGATAGCGAAGGCCAGCGAATCGAAGCCGGTTTCGTTCAGGGACAGGTCGTCCTGAAGAGGTGGAAGCGTGACTTGCTGTTCTTCGGAGATCTGCTTCATCGCGGAGAAAATCTTCGTTCTGACCGACATGGTACACACCTCACATTTCGGCTTCGGAGCCAATGTTAGAGCCTGATTTCGCCCTCGACGATGCGCGCGTAGACGGCCCGGTCGATCGAACGATAGCGACCGGTCACCGGATCGCGCACGAACAGCGGATCTCCCACGACCGAAGGATCGAACCCCTCGTAGATCAATCGCTGCTTCTTCTTCCTGAAAGTGTCGGTCGTATCCAGCGCGGGGCATAACCTGACGAAAGCCGGGATCGCGTAAGGCGGCAAGCGATGCGAGAGGTATTCGCTGAACATTCCGAGGTCGAAATTTTGGTCCACCATCAGGGCCGCCATGCCGACGCGGCCGTCGGCCCCGGACACCGCAACTCCATAGGTCGAAGCGTCGAGAACGCCGGGGCAGTCGGCTATTGCATCGTTCACTTCGCTGGTCGCGACGTTCTCGCCCTTCCAGCGAAAGGTATCGCCGACGCGGTCGATGAAGTGGAGGTAGCCCTGCGCGTCGCGCATCATCAGATCTCCACTGCGGAACCAGGCATCCCCCCTTTCGAATACGTCGCGCAAGACCTTCTTCTTGGTCTCGGCGGGATCCGTGTAGCCCTCGAAAGGGCGGCCGTCGGAATTGGCCTCGCCGATACGTCCGACGGCCTCGCCGGTCTCGCCGGGGGCGCACGCGATGCATAGCCCCGCCTCGTTACGGATCGGGCCGCCGCTGTCGGCGTCGACCTTGACGAGCGAGGTCGGAAAGCGATGCGCCAGAACCGGCGGTATCCGGCCGATCGCGCCCGGCTTTCCGTCCACGTTGAACAGCGAAAAATTGCCTTCGGTTGCAGCATAGAATTCGAGGATCTGCGGAATCGCGAACCGGTTGGCGAACATCTCCCAGATGTCGCGGCGCAACCCGTTCCCGACAGCCAGCCGCAGCCGGTGCCGCGTCTCTTGTTCAGATACTGGCGCCTTCAGCAAATACCGGCAGAGCTCGCCAATGTACTGGAAGACGGTACAGTCGAAACGCTCGATGTCGCGCCAGAAGCCGCCGGCGGAAAATTTCTCCGCAATCGCGACAGAACCGCCCGCGCAGAGCATGCTGCAGGGAGCCGCGACGCCACCCACGGAGTGATGGAGCGGCAGGCAATCGTAGAGACGATCGTCGGTGGACGCGTCCGTCAGTCCGGCAAACCACCCACCCCAGGCGAGAACGCGACGATGACTGACGTTCGCCGCCTTCGGCAAGCCGGTGGTGCCCGAGGTGTAAATGAGGAGCGCGCGCCCATCGATCGTGACGTCGCCGCGTTCGTCGGAGGACAGCGGTCGTGGTTCGAAGGCGGAGAGCGCCGCATCCAGATCGTTGCGTCGATCGCCTGTGCCAAGGCTCCAGCATTGCGGCACGCGGTGCAGGTGGGGACGCGCGCCCTCGAAGGCGTCCACGCAATCGGCAGCGAGGATGAGGTGATCGGCATCAGCGACGTCGATACAATGGGCGAGCGACCGGCCGACCAGCCTGGTGTTGATCAGCGCCACCGTTCCGCCGACGCTGCTGATACCGAGCCAGCAGGCGAGGTAGTCCGGGCGGTTCGGTGCCAGCAGGCAGACGGTGCGACCGGCATGAAGGCCAAGGTGCAGTGCCCAACGCGCATAGCGGTTGATCCGGTTGGTGAGCTCGCCGTAGGTGAAGGATTGGCCATCCGAGAGCAAGGCGGCACGCCCGGGCTGCCGTTGTGCCCAGTCCTCGATGATGTCGGCGAACAAGCGATGCGGCTGGGCTTCGAGCCGTGCGGTCAGTGCGATGGCTTGCAGCCAGGTCTTGGCGGCGGAGCGCCGCGGAGCGTCGCGTCTGGTCGCGCTCTCGATCACGGCTTTGTTTGCGAGTTGATCATGCGGCCGGGCTGGATCGGTATCCTCGCGCACCCGGGCGAAGCGGCTTGCCTGGTTCTCGAAGCGCAATCTTTGTTCAACTGGCTTCATCCCGACCCGGATCCGAGCTGGTTGAGGATCATCCGCTCCATCGCCTTCACCGATTGGAAGTTCTCGGGCGTGATCTCGAGTTGGGGAAGGATGAGATCGAACTCGGCTTCGACCTTGAGCATCAACTCGACCATGCCCATCGAGCTCAGCCCAATGTCCACGAGTCGCGACTCCGGGTGGACCTCGGCGATGATTGCGTTCTGCTGGAGGACGCTCCTGACGACCGATAGGACGCGGTTCTGAACGTTGACGGCAAAGTCGTGCATTTCAGCCGGTCTCCTGCCGTGGCCAGGCGTGATCACATGGAGGCGACGATACCCAACTGTACCTTCGGCCAACAGCTCTGCTTCCGAGGTACCTCGCCCGGGAGCGGAAGAGTCCTGACACCCACTTCTGCGCCAAGGACGCGGTGAGGGAAGTGGGCTACTTGTCGCTTTTGATCGGAATTCGTCTCGACCCGGCTTGCATCGTTCAATCATGACAACCACGAAGCGGGAGGCTCTGGCCCATGACTGTGCAGGAAGTTCAGTTCCGCAACAGCGCCACCGAAACTGGTCGAATTACCTTCTCTCCCGACTACCCCTCGTTCCAACAGCGAACGGCAAATGTCGTGGAGGTCGCCGCGGCGGAGGCAGAAGCGGTCGATCGCGAGGCGCGCTTCCCGCGGAAGGCGATCGACGCGGCGCGGAAGGAAAGACTTCTGGGAGTTCAGATTCCGATCGAGTTCGGCGGGGAAAGCGCAGCCATCTCCGAGGTCGCGGATATGTGCTACGCGCTCGGCCGCGCCTGCGCCTCGGTCGGAATGATCTTCGCGATGCATCAGACCAAGGTCGCGTGCCTGGTTCGCCACGGCGCGGACAGTTCGTGGCACGAAAATCTCATGCGACGCGTGGCTGCCGAGCAGCTGCTGCTGGCATCATCGACCACGGAAGGGCAGAACGGCGGAAACATTCGCTTCAGCTCGGCCGCGGTGGAACGCGCGGGCACCGAGATTTCGCTGCTGCGCGACGCGACGGTGATTTCCTACGGCGCGGAGGCGGACGGCATCATCACCGTCGCTCGTCGCTCCGAATCCGCTGCCGGATCTGATCAGGTGCTGCTGGCCATCACCCGTGATGACTATACCCTGGAGCGCACTCTGGGGTGGGAGACGCTCGGCATGCGCGGGACCTGCAGCGCAGGCTTCAAGCTGAATTTCAGGGGGACTTCAGACCAGATATTCCCCGTGGCATACGAAAAGATCCATGCGCAGACGATGACGCCCGTCGCTCATCTGTGCTGGTCCTCGGTCTGGGCGGGAATCGCGGCAGCCGCGGTGGATCGGGCACAGCTGTTCGTCCGCAAGGCCGCTCGCGGGTCGGGCGGCAATATGCCTCCTGCCGCGGCGCACTTCACCGCCGCCAGGATGACCCTGACGAAATTGCGGGCCGTCATCGCGGCGAATCTGCAGTTCTATGAAGCTCGTGGGCAGGACGTGCGCGCGCTGTCGTCCGTTGACTTCCAGTCCTCGATCAATCTCCTCAAGGTGGAGGCCTCCGAGCTTGCGGTTGCGACCGTCATGCACGCGATGCGCACCTGCGGCCTGTCCGGTTACCGCAACGACACCGACGTGAGTATCGGCCGCCACCTGCGGGACGTGCTTTCCGCTCCGATCATGATCAACAACGATCGCATCCTCGCCAATATTGGCCCCGCCACGCTCATGAGCACGGTTCCAGACTCTCTGTGCGATTGAGTTTCTTCTGAAAGGAAAGGCCTGATGAAGTTCGCCATTGTTGAAGCACCGGCGCTCTCCACTCAACCTGCAGCCGATCCGTTGGACCATCTCGCCGATGCGCTGTTCCACGAGATGGGGTCTCCCGGCGTCTATGGCCGTACCGCGCTCTACGAAGACGTCGTGGAGCGGATTGCCGCGGTGATCTCACGGAATCGCGACCCGAACACCGAGGTGATGCGTTTTCCACCCGTCATGAATCGCGCCCAGCTCGAGAGGTCGGGTTACCTGAAGAGCTTTCCCAATCTGCTCGGCTGCGTCTGTGGCTTGCACGGCATGGAAAGTGAGATTGACGCGGCGGTCAGCCGCTTCGATGCCGGCGGCGACTGGACCACGTCGCTATCGCCCGCCGATCTCGTTCTGTCGCCGGCCGCCTGCTATCCGGTCTATCCGATCGCGGCGAGCCGGGGGCCCGTGCCGGCCGGCGGCTGGACCTTCGACGTGGCCGCCGACTGTTTCCGCCGCGAACCGTCGCGCCATCTCGACCGGCTGCAGTCGTTCCGAATGCGGGAATTCGTCTGCATCGGTAGTGCGGATCACGTCTCGGCGTTCCGGGAACGTTGGATCATACGTGCGCAGAATCTTGCTCGGGATCTCGGGCTGACCTTCAGGGTCGACCATGCCAACGACCCGTTCTTCGGCCGGGTCGGCCAGATGATGGCGGTAAGCCAGAAGCAGCTTTCGCTGAAGTTCGAACTGCTGGTGCCGCTGCGCTCCGAGGAGCAACCGACCGCCTGCATGAGCTTCAACTACCACCGGGATCATTTCGGCACGACCTGGGGCATCGTCGATGCAGCCTCCAAGCCGGCCCACACGGCCTGCGTGGCGTTCGGAATGGATCGTCTGGCCGTCGCCATGTTCCATACCCACGGCAAAGACGTCGACTGGTGGCCGACCGCAGTGCGCGAGCTGCTGGGCTTCGCGCCGACCGACGGCCGAGCACCTTCAGCAAGCGAGGAGGTCCGATGCGCCAGGGAAGTCGGGAGCTAGCCCGGGGCAGGAGAGCCGAAGAGCCAGCGACCATGAGAAGAGAGACTGTCGCCGTTCATGGCGGCTTCGAAGATGATCCGGCAACGAAGGCTGTTGCCGTGCCAATCTACCAGACGGCCTCCTATGCATTCGACAGCGCCGACCATGGAGCGGCGCTCTTCAACCTCGAAGTCGACGGCTTCCGTTATACCCGGATCGGCAATCCAACAAACGCCGTGCTGGAGAAGCGCGTTGCCGCCCTTGAAGGAGGCATCGAGGCACTCAGCGTCGCCTGTGGGCAGGCTGCGGTGAACTATGCGGTGGTCAACATCGCGGAAATGGGCTCCAATATCGTCTCGATTCCGCAGCTCTACGGCACCACCCATACGCTGTTCGCGCACATCCTGCCGCGGCAGGGCATTGATGTCCGCTTTTCGGAAGACGACCGGCCGGAAAGTGTCGAAAGGCTGATCGACGACGACACACGCGCGGTTTTCTGTGAGAGCGTGGGAAATCCGGCCGGAAACGTCTGCGACATCCAGGCAATGGCGGAGGTCGCGCACCGGCACGGTGTCCCACTGATCGTCGACAACACCGTGCCGACACCGATGCTGCTCAGGCCGATCGAATACGGCGCTGACATCGTTGTGGAGTCGCTGACGAAATTCATGGGCGGGCATGGCACGACGCTCGGTGGAATTATCATCGACGGCGGCAGATTCCCCTGGACCGAGCATCGCCGGCGCTTTCCGATGATGAACGAGCCGGAGAAATCGTACCACGGGCTGGTCTTCACCGACCGCTACGGCGCCGCTGCTTACATTGCGCGTTGCCGCGCCGTTTCGCAAAGGACCACCGGCGCCGTGCTGGCGCCGATGAACGCCTTCCTGCTGCTTCAGGGCATCGAGACCGTCGCGCTCCGGATCGAGCGGCATGTCGAGAATGGCGCCAAGGTCGCGCGATTCTTGCGCGATGACGGCCGTGTCGGGTGGGTGAATTATGCGGGCTTTCCCGACAGCCCCTATTTTGCGCTGACGCAGAAGTATCTGGACGGTCGAGCGTGTTCGCTGTTGACCTTTGGCGTCGCCGGAGGCTTCGAGGCGGGCAAGCGGTTCTACGACAGGCTCAAGCTCTGCAAGCGGCTGGTCAACATTGGCGATGCGAAAACGCTCGCCTGCCACCCCGCGTCGACGACGCACCGGCAGATGTCCGTCGAGGAACAGGAGAAAGCCGGCGTGCGGCCCGAGATGATCAGGCTGAGCGTCGGAATCGAGCACATCGACGACATCCTCGCGGATCTCGATCAGGCGCTCTGCGCAGCGAGCGTTTCGTCAAACGTGAAGGCATTCGGATGACTGTCTTAATCGATATCGATTCACACGATCACCACCTCTTCTCCAGAGCGCCGCGCGGCGCCTGTGCGACGGCGTCGCAAGGAAACCGGGGAGAGTGTCTGGACATCGGGCTCATCAACAACATGTCGGATGCCGCCCTGATGTCGACCGAGCGGCAGCTGTTCGATCTGCTCGATGCGGCTGCCGGACGACTGTGCGTCAGGCTGCACTTTTATGCGATGGCGGCGACGCCCCGTTCGGAATGGGGACGCGATTACGTGGGTCGATACTACCGTGGCATCGATGATCTGCTGAACAGGAGCCTGGATGGCGTGATCATCACGGGCGCCGAACCCAGGGCCGCCAGCCTCACGGAAGAGCCATATTGGAGCACCTTCACCGAGATCGCCGACTGGGCGACCGAGAATACCGTGTCGTCGGTATTTTCCTGCCTGGCTGTCCATGGGGCCGTCCTGCACCGGGACGGCGTTGTGCGCCACAAGCTGCCTGGCAAATGCTTCGGTGTCTTCGCTCAAACGAAGACGAGACATCATCCCTTGATGCAGGATGTTCCGAGGACCTTCGGGATACCGCACGCCCGTTGGAACGAGGTGCAGGAGGAGGATCTCTCGGACTGCGGATATTCAGTTCTCACTTGGTCGGCGGAGGCCGGGGTCGACTGCTTCGTCAAGCAGCAGAAGAACAGCCTATTCGTCCATTTCCAGGGCCACCCGGAATACGAAACCCAGAGCCTGCTGGGTGAATATCGGAGGGATATGGGGCGTTTCCTCCGGGGAGAGAACGAAGTCTGTCCGACGATACCGAGAGGCTACCTGAACGAGGGCGCGGAAAAGATGCTGATCGCTTTCCGACAGAAGGCCCTTTCGGACAGAAACCCGGAGCTTTTCGCTGATTTTCCAGCCGATCAGCTGGCGAAGGACCTGAGCAACGTCTGGCGTCTTCCGGCCCAGCGCATATACCGCAACTGGTTGCGCTACATCGTCACGCAGCGACGCGCACACTCGATGCGAGAAGCAGCTCTCGCTGCAGCCGGAATTCCGGCCCGTCGCCACGGACGCAAGTTGGTTGTCGCTCGATCCGCTCGCCTGGCGCGCTCGCCAAACCAGGGGACCATGAGGCGGCTCGGATACAACGAGTGAGAGTCTAGATAATGATCCGCTGCCGTGAGATAGGAACAAGCGCGAGACGCCCGACCGCTTCCCGCGCTTTGGCTATATGCTCGAGCACGACCAGGCACCTGTCGGCGCTCTGCTGTTGATCCACACCGCAAGGAACGAGGGCGGTGGTGCCTCCATCCGCTGCAATCTCTCCAGCTGTGTCGCGCTGGCGATGGCCGCGCCTTTCCGTTCGTGCTGCAGCCGATGCGGATCCGTCGCATCAGGCTGCCGGTGATGCAATTGATCTATTGCGCCGATCTGGCCGACTACGTCGTTTGCGCCGGCGCTATGGGGCGCTTCCTGGTTCGACGCGGCTGGATGTCGATTGCTCTCGATGCCAATGGCCCCGTGACCGGCCTCCTCGGCATCTACAGGGAGCCGATCGGCCGGAAGTACTTCAAGGGTCCGCATTGCCCTGGCTTGCCGATCTGTCCGACTCGGAGCTGGTGATCTACGGGCCGTGACTTCGTCGTTCCATGACAGTTCCAAACGGGGCGCCAGCAAGTTCAATGCGGGTGTCGATCAGATGCTCCGCGCGCCGGTGGCGGGCAAACGCCTCCATCGCCCCTCAGGGCGCCATAAGAATTCGCTATGGCGGCAGAGGACAGTCGTGCTTCCCCTGTCATCAAACGTAAATCTATTTTTTACCGTCGGCCGCAGCAAAAAATTCCAAGGGCAAGACCACCGAAGTGGCACAGTTCGCGGGCGCATCATTTTGTGGCAGCAATGGAGCGGGCTAATGACGATCGAGTTGAGCCGACGGGGATTTTGCATCGGAACCGCTCTGGTTGGGCTCCAGACGATGTCCTCCGCCGCCTTCGCGGCCCGAAGTGAAGACGGGACAGTGAGGCTTGGTCTCGTTGCGCCCATGAGCGGCCCGAACGCCCGGTATGGGGCGTTTTCGATGCGCGGCGCCCAGATGGCCGCGAAGGAAATCAACGACGCCGGCGGCGTCGGCGGACGCAAGATCAACGTCATGCCCGGGGACAGTCAGGGTACGCCGGTCGAGGGCGTTTCTGCGACCCGCCGTCTGATCGACCAGGACCGGGTCGACTTCATCATCGGCGATGTCTCGAGCTCGGTCACGCTGGCCATGCAGCCGGTCGCCGAGGACGCCGGCATGCTTCTACTCAATGCGGCCTCGTCGAATCCGATGATCACCTACAAGGCGGGCGTCGGCGGCTTCAAATGGTCCTTCCGCAACTATCCGACCGACGAGAACCGCGCACTGCTCGTGCTGCAGTACGCGGCCGAAAAGAAGGGCTTCACCAAATACGCCGTGCTCTCGGTCGACAGCGATTACGGCCGCGCCGCCATCCAGTTCACCAAGAAATACCTGCCGCGCTTCAAGAGCGCGATCCTGACGGAAGACTACTACAAGGAGGGCGAGGTGGATTTCCGCAGCGTGCTCTCCAAGATCCGCGACTCCGGCGCCCAGGCCATCATCATGTACGGCAATGCCGATTCCTCGCCCATCGTCGGGCGCCAGATGATGGAAGTCGGAATCGCAGGCAAGATCCCGCTGATCGGCAACGCCGAGTTCAATACGGCGAGCACCATCAAGGCGGCGCCGAAGGCGATGGAGGGCGCGATCGAGGCTGCAGCGTGGCTTCCGGCGTACGACTCTCCGAAGAGCAAGGCTTTCGTCGAAAAATTCACTGCCGAATATCGCGAAGCTCCCAACAATCACGCTTACGTGCATTGGGAGACGGTGCATCTCCTCGCCAAGGCGATCGAGCAGGCCAAGAGCGTCGATCGAGAGAAAGTCCGCGCCGCGCTCTCTGGCATCAAATATGATAGCGCGGTCGGCGAGGTCACCTTCGACGATCACAACCAGGCACGCCTGCCGATGATCCTCCTCGAGATCGAGGGCGGCAAGCCCGTGATCAAGGGCGCCTACAAGGCCGAGATCGACTACCCCAAGTAAGAACGGTGGCCCATGTTCTACACGATCATCGAGCAGGTCGTTAACGGCATCGTTTCCGGATCGGTCTACGCGATCGTTGCCGTCGGCATGACGATGATCTTCGGCGTCCTGCGTGCGATCAACTTCGCTCATGGCGAATACTACATGCTCGGGACGTTCGGGGCCTGGTTTGCGATCGACTATTTCGATCTGCCCTATCCGGTCGCGGTCGTGATCGGCGTGGTTGCGACGGCGGCCATTGCCGTCGTCGTCGGCAACTTTGTGATGCAGAGGATCGTGGGAGCGCCGGCGGAGGCTGGCGTTCTCGCCACGCTCGGCGTCGCCCTGATCCTGCAGAACGCGGTGATCCTGGTCTTCGGCGGCAGCTACAAGTTCTTCTCCGGCGGCTATATCGAGCCGGTGAGCGTTTTGGGCTTCACCCTGGCCGAACAGCGCATCCTGATCATCATCGTCGGCCTCATCGTGTTCGTCGGGCTCGAGCTGATGGTGACCTACAGCCGGATGGGCAAGGCCATGCGCGCGGTCTCCCAGAACATCGAGTGCTGCGCAGTGGTCGGTATCGACGTTCGCCACATCGCGCTGTGGACGTTCATCGTCGGTGCCTGTCTTGCCGCGCTCTCGGGCGTGCTGACCGCGCCGGTGAACGTGAGCGTCTATGGCGGCATGGGCGAGCTGATCACCTTCAAGACGCTGCCGATCATCATCATGGGCGGGCTTGGCAACGTGCGCGGCACGTTCGTCGCTGCCATGATCCTCGGTATCGCCGAGAGCCTGGTCGCGACTTACGTCGGCCTGCAATTCCGCGACACGGTCGGCTTCGCAACCCTGATGCTGGTGCTGATGTGGCGTCCGCACGGGCTCTTTTCCGCGCAGGCGCGCTTCTAGAGATGCGGTGGTGACAGGTGAGCGAGATCGCCCGAGAGCCGAACATGACGTCCGCTGAACTCACGGCCGCAACGACGGGGCGGGACCTTCGCGTTCCCTTCGGCGTCGCGCTCGTGGTGCTGGCATGTGTCGCGCCGCTGTTCCTCGGCAATTATCCCCTGCACGCAATGATCATCGCGCTGATCTTCCTCCTGCCGGCGCACGGGCTCAACCTGCTGCTCGGTTACACCGGCCTGCTGTCGCTGGCGCAGGCGGCGTTCTTCGGCATCGGCGCCTACACGTCCGCGCTGCTCGCGGTGCATTTCGGCACACCTTTCTATGTGAACTTCCTGGCAGCGGGACTGATGGCCGGCGCGATCGCGCTGCCGCTCGGCATTCCGGCGCTGAGGCTGCGTGCGACGTCGTTCGTGATGTGTACGCTGGGCTTCGTCATCATCGGCCAAGCCATCGCCAAGAACTGGATCAGCCTGACGCGCGGCGACATGGGCTTGGCGGCGATTCCAAAACCTTATTTTGCGCTGGGGCCGGCTTCGTTCACCGTCTCCGGCACGGTCGGCTTCTACTATCTGGTCCTCGCCATCGCCGCGATCGCCACGCTGGTCGCCTTCCTCATCGTCCGTTCGCCGGCCGGACGAAACATGATCGCCATCCGCGAGAACGAGACGCTGGCGGAATCCGTCGGTATCCCCACCTGGCACTACAAGCTGGTGGTGTTCATGATCAGCGCCACGTTCGCCGGTCTCGGCGGCAGCCTCTATGCGCACTACCTCACCGTCGTCAGCCCGCTCACGTTCCAGATGTACTACTCGACCACGATGCTGATCATCGTGCTCGGCGGCGGCGCCGGGACCATTTCGGGCGTCATCTTCGGCAGCCTGTTGTTCGTCGGTCTCACCGAAGCGCTGCGCGTCACGCCGGAGCTGCGCATGATCGCCTATGGCTTCTTCCTGCTTGGGCTCGTGTTCTGGTTTCCGAGCGGATTCGCGCCGCTGATCGGCCGCTTCTGGTCTTTCCTTGAGAGGCGCAAATGACCGGCCTTCCGATCCTCGACATCTCCGGTCTCTGCAAGTCCTACGGTGCCGTCCGCGCCGTCGATGGCGTCGATCTGCACGTGGGCCGCGGCGAGATCTGCGGGCTCATCGGCCCCAATGGCTCGGGCAAGTCGACCTTCTTCGATTGCGTGACGGGGCTCGCGAAACCCAGCGCCGGTGCCGTGAAGCTCGACGGCCAGGACATCACGGGCTGGTCGCTGAACGACATCGCCCGTGAGGGCCGCATGCTCAGGTCGTTCCAGAAGACCGTGGTGTTCTCAGCGCTCGATATCGAGGAGAACCTCGTCATCGCCGGCCAGATGTTCACCTTTCCCGGTATCTCGTCGACGTTCGGGATTGGATCGGCGGCCCGCAACCGCGTCGCGGCGCTGCGGGAACGGGCGCGCGAGCTGATCAAGATCGCCGGCCTCTGGGACGTGCGCTTCCAGCCGGCGGGCAAGCTGTCCGGCGGCCAGCAGAAGCTGATCCAGTTCGCCTCGATGCTGATGCCGGAGCCGAAGCTCATCCTGCTCGACGAGCCGATGGCCGGCATCAACCCCAAGCTGATCGAACGCGTGGTCGAGAGCATCCGCCTCGCCAACACCTCCTTCGGTGTCAGCTTCCTCATCATCGAGCACAACATCGATGTGGTGACGAGCCTCTGCAAGCGCGTGGTCGTGCTCGACCAGGGCCGCAAGCTTGCGGAGGGAAGTCCGGAGGATATCGTCCAGAACCAGGCGGTGCGGGAGGCCTATCTCGGTGGCTGAACCATCTCTCTCGATCAAGGGATTGCGCGCGGGCTACGGCTCGCTCGATATTCTCAACGGCGTCGATCTCGACGTTCCGCAGGGGCAGTTCGTCGCGCTGATGGGACCGAACGGCGCCGGCAAGTCGACGCTGCTGAAGACGCTCTATGGCATGACGACCATCAAGGGTGGCAATATCAACTGGCAAGGCAAGGACATCACGGCCTTGAAGTCGCGCGCGATCTTGGCCGAAGGCATTTCATGGGTGCCGCAGGGACGCTGCAATTTCCCGGTGATGACGGTCGACGAAAATCTGCAGATGGCCGCCTATACGCTGCGCGACAGCCAGGTGAAGGCGGAGCGGGACTATGTCTACGACCTGTTCCCGATCCTGAAGACACGGCGCAATACGCTTGCCGGAAACATGTCCGGCGGCGAGCAGCAATTGCTGGAAGTGGCGATGGCCGTGCTGCAACGGCCGAAGATCCTGCTGGTCGACGAGCCGTCCGTGGGACTTTCGCCGAGCGCAATCGGCATCGTCTTCGACGAGCTGCTTCGTATCAACGCGACCGGTCAGACCATTCTGCTGGTCGAGCAGAACACCAAGAAGGCCATGGAGGTCGCTCAGCGCGCGGTCATCCTGCGTCTCGGCAAGGTGATCTGGGATGGCCGGCCGGCAGATATTACCCACGACGAGCTGGGCGAACTGTTCCTCACGGGCCGCATGCGCGGCGAGACCGAGGTCGAGCACTAGCTATCACGGCGTTCGCCGCGGACGCGCGCCCCATATTCGCAAACTGAAGGACGACAAACGTGACGATTTTCGTGCCGGCTTCGCGCGTCTCGCGCATCAAGATCTCTCCGACCACGGCGGCGTCCGCCCGCGTTCGCGAGCTCAAGGCGGCGGGACGCGACATCATCGACATGGCGATCGGCGAGCCGGATTTCGACACGCCCGATTACGTCAAGACGGCCGCGCATGAGGCGATCGATCGCGGCGAGACGAAATATACCGCGGTGAACGGCACCGTCGCCCTGCGCAAGGCGATCATAGCCGACTACAAGCGCCGCCTCGGCCTCGAATATGCCGACAACGAGATCTGCGTCGGTGGCGGCGCCAAGCAGATCCTGTTTCTCGCGCTCATGGCGAGCGTGGAGGAAGGGGCGGAGGTCATCATCCCCGCACCCTATTGGGTCTCCTATCCCGACATGGTGATTGCCAATGACGGCAAGCCCGTCATCGTCCGCTGTTCGGAGAACCAGGGCTTCAAGTTGACGGCTGACGCGCTCGAGGCCGCCATCACGCCCAGAACACGCTGGCTGATCCTCAATGCGCCCTCGAACCCGACAGGCGCGGCGTATTCGCGCTCGGACCTTCAGGCCCTCGGCGAGGTCCTGCTGCGCCATCCCAATGTGCTGGTACTGTCCGACGACATCTACGACCAGATCTGGTACCGCGACGAGCCGGCGACCACGCTGGCGGCTGCGGTGCCGGCGCTGAAGGAACGTGTTCTGCTCGCCAACGGCGTGTCCAAGACCTACGCCATGACCGGATGGCGGATCGGGTACGCGGCGGGTCCCGCGCCGCTGATCGCAGCCATCAACAAGCTGCAATCGCAGATCTCCTCGTGTCCCTCGTCGATCAGCCAGGCCGCGGCCGCCCATGCGCTCACCAGCGACCAGGCGTTCGTTCGCGACAGCGTCAAGCTCTACAAGGAACGTCGCGACTATGCTTGCGCGCGGCTGAATGCGATCCCGGGCCTGTCATGTCTGGTGCCGGACGGCGCGTTCTATCTCTACCCCGGCTGCGCCGGTGTCATCGGTAAGACCACGCCGGATGGCAAGGTCATCGAGAACGATCTCGATTTCGTGCTCTATTTGCTCGACGGAGTCGGTGTGGCGGCCGTGCAGGGTGCCGCCTATGGGCTCTCCCCGTATTTCCGCCTGTCGATCGCGACCTCGATGGAGGCGATCAAAGAGGCCTGCGACCGCATCGAGAAGGCCTGCCGCGCGCTTTCCTGAGCGCGGCGAGCCGTGGATACGGCGAAAACCCTCTAAATCGACGAGAATCCCATTGAAATCAATGGGCTAGATAAAGGATAGTGCGGCTCCCGACCTTCTTTCCAGGACGAGCATTCGGCCCCTATGAGTGTCGATTTCAGGAAGCTGAAGAGCTTTGTCAAAGTCGTCGACGCCGGCAGCGTGTCGCGCGCCGCCGGCCTGTTGCGGACGGCTCAGCCCGCGCTGTCGCAGCAGATCGCTGCACTCGAGAGCCATTTCAAGCACAAGCTGCTTCTGCGCAGCAATCACGGCATCGTCCCGACCGAAGCGGGGCTCATTCTCTACCGTCACGCCCAACTGCTGCTGAAGCAGATCGAGCAGGCGCAGATCGACATCGATCAATCGACGAAGGCGTTGGCTGGGCGTGTGTCGATCGGGCTCGCGACCTATTCAGCATCGAGCACGTTGTCGCTGCCGATCCTGAAGGAGATGTCCACGCTGCATCCCCAGATCATCGTCCACATCAACGACAGTTTCGGTCATGTGCTGAGCGAGCTCATCATGACCGGCAAGATGGACATGGCGATGATCTACGGCTCCGGTCCGATCAAGGGCGTCAAGCTGCAGCCGCTGTTTCGGGAGGAGCTGTATCTGGTCTCCCGGGTGGAGCAGGGAGCGAAGAAGCAGGCCGATGAGCCGCTGGCGTTGTCGGCGCTCGCCGACGTCAAGCTGCTCTTGCCGAGCCAGGGCCATTTCCTGCGGCGATTGATCGATGAATCGCTGGCGCGGGCGCGGGTGACGCCGAACGTCGTCTCGGAGATCGAATCCGTGTCGGCGCTGGGAGCGGCGGTCACGGAAGGGCTCGGCTCGACCATCCTGCCGGCTTCGGTGGCGGCAAGCGCATCCAGCTTTGAGGGCGTCGAGGTCCGGCGGCTCGTCCGTCCCGCGATCGAAGCGACCGTTTCGCTTTGCGTGTCGGATCACCTGCCGCTCTCGGAGCCGGCGCTTGCGACTCGATCGGTGCTTCTTACGGTCGTGGAGAAGCTGATGCGCGGCCATCCACAAGGCATCCGCGCGGTCTAGCCGCCGCTGACCGCGTATCCATTGCAGGGACAAGATGTGTCCAACGCCGATCGCTGCACGCCATAAGCAAAACCTATGGCGGCAGACCGGAGTTGTGTTGGCCAGCGGCGGGTGCATTTCCTACCGTCGAAGACATCGTCGAACCCGGCGTTCCCGATTCAAGCCTTGATCGCACGGTTCAGCAGGCAGCTCGAAAATGCTTCGTCCTGCACGGCGATCGCTTCGAGGACAAAGATGGCCAAGCTCGCATTCGATACCGGGGGAACTTTCACCGATTTCGCGCTGCTCGACGACAAAGGTGAATTGCATCTCCACAAGGTGCTGAGCACGCCGCACAATCCCGCCGAAGCCGTGGTCCGCGGTGTGTCCGATCTGCTCGAGCAGTTTGGTGATGTCGTCGATCTCGATAAGATCCAGGTGCTCGGCGCGACTACCGTGGTCACCAATGCCGTGCTGGAGCGCAAGGGCGTCAAGACCGGCTTTATCTCGACCGCCGGTTTCCAGGACATGCTGCGTATCCGCAATGAAGGGCGCTACGATCTCTACGACCTCAATCTGAAATATCCGGATCCCCTGGTGACGCGCGCGAACAGCTTCGGCGCGGTCGAGCGCATTTCCGCTGACGGCGAAGTCATCACGGCGCTGGAGGAGGAGACGGTCCGTGGGATCGCCGGCCGGCTGCGCCAGGAGGGTATCAAGTCCGTCGCCGTCTGCCTGCTGCATGCCTACAAATATCCGACCCACGAACAGCGCATTGCAGCCCTGCTGCGCGAGGAGGATCCTGATATCTTCGTCTCGCTCTCCTCCGAGGTCTGCCCGGAAGTGCGCGAGTTCGATCGCGCTTCGACCACCGTCGTCAACGCCTATACGCGGCCGCAGATGTCGGGACACGTCGCTCACCTCGAGCGCGAATTCGCCGTCAAGGGTATAGATCGCCAGGTACTCTGGATGACGTCATCGGGGGGCCTCGTGCCGAGCAGCCGCGCCGCCGAGCTGCCGGTGCGCCTGATCGAGTCGGGACCCGCCGCAGGCGCGGTCGCCGCCGCCGAGTTCGGTCGCATCGCCGGAGAGGGCAGCGTGCTGTCCTTCGACATGGGGGGCACCACGGCAAAGCTGTGCCTGATTCCGAATGGTGAGCCGACGGTCGGCACCGATCTCGAAGTCGCGCATTATCACCGCTTCCGCAAGGGCTCGGGCTTCCCGCTGAAGATCCAGTCGATCCGCATGATCGAGATTGGGGCTGGCGGCGGCTCCATTGCCGCGAAGAATCCGCTTGGCCTGCTCGACGTCGGACCGCGTTCGGCCGGCGCGATGCCGGGACCGGCGGCCTATCAGCGCGGCGGCACCGAGCCGACCGTCACCGATGCCGATATTCTGCTCGGCTATATGGGCACCGGGTCCTTCGTCGGAGGCTCATTCAAGGTATCGAAAGACGCCGCGCTCGCGGCGATGACGAAGCTCGCATCCTCGCTCGACGTCAGTGTTCCCCGCTGCGCCTTCGGCATCCACGATCTCGTCAATGAATCCATGAGCAAGGCCGCGGCCGTGCATGCGACCGATCTCGGCGTCGATCCGCGCAGCCTGCCGATGGTCGCGTTCGGCGGCGCGGGGCCGGTGCATGCCTATGGCATCGCGCGCAAGCTCGGCATCAAGCGCATCATCTGTCCGACGGGGGCCGGCGTCACTTCGGCGATCGGCCTGCTGATCGCTCCGGTCGCCGTCGATCTGTCGGTGAGCTTTCCGATGCAGGTCGACAATTGGGATTTCGCCGCGATGGATCGCCTGCTCGGAGATCTCGCCGCCCAGGGCGCTGAAGTCGTCCGTGCCGCGGGCGTTGCACCGGAGACCATCACCAACACTTACACCGTCGACATGCGTCACGTCGGGCAGGGCCACGAGATTACCGTCGCCCTGCCGGATCGCAGCTTGCCGCCCAAGCAGTTCCACGAACAGCTGCTCGCCAATTTCTTCAAGCTCTACCGCGAGCTATTCGGTCGGACCGTGGCAGGCTCATCGGTCGAGGTGATCACCTGGCGCCTGCGCGCCGGCGGCCAGAAGGATCAGGTGACGCGGCCGCACGCGCGCCATGCTGCCGAGGCGAAGAAGGGGACCCGTCCGGTCTATTTCAGCGAGCATGGGGACTTCGTCGAAACGCCGGTGTACGAGCACTACAAGCTGCCGGTCGGCGAGGAGATCAGGGGGCCGGCCATCGTCGAGCAGCGCGAGTCCACTGCGGTGGTCGGACCGAGCGGTACCGCTCACGTCGACATTAACGGCAATCTCGTGATCAATATCGCCTGAGGACCACGTATCCATGTCCGTGAACGCCGCCGATTTCAACGATCCGATCAACCTCCAGGTGATGTGGAACAGGTTGATCTTCATCGCCGACCAGGCCGACATCGTGCTCGGCCGGACCGCGTTCTCGCCGATCGTGCGCGAGAACCACGACTATGTGACCGTGCTGCTGGACAGCCGGGGCCGCGCGCTCGCGCAGTGCACCTGGTCGATCCCGGTGTTCATCACCTCGCTGCCGGTTGCCGCGCAGAAATACTTCCTGCCGAAGTTTCCGGCGGAGACGTTGCAGGAGGGCGACGTCCTTGCCACCAACGACCCGGAGATCGGCACCGGCCATCTTCCCGACGTGACGATGATCACGCCGATCTTCAAGAAGGGCAAGGTCGTGGCCTATGCCGGCTCGATCGCGCATCTGCCGGATATCGGCGGCGCTCCCCTGCATTCGGAAGCTAGCGACATCTTCGAGGAGGGCATTCGCTTTCCGATCGTGAAGCTGCACAAGGCGGGCGTTCCCAACCAGGATGTGCTCGACATCATCGCGGCCTCCGTTCGCCTCCCGACCGAGGTGATGGGCGATCTCGAATCCATGGTCGCCGCCAACAACGTCATGGGGCGCGAGCTTCTGAAATTTCTCGATGAGTACGATCTCGACAGCATCGACGAACTCGCGGACGCCATCCATACGCGCTCCGAGGCCCAAACGCGAAAGGCCATCCGGCAGTGGCCGAACGGGACGTATTCCGCCGAGGTCCTGCTCGACGGCTATGACACCGACGTGAGACTCAAAGCATCGGTCATCGTGCGCGACGATTCCATCCACGTCGACTACGCCGGGACGTCCGACCAGATCCTTCACTCGATCAATTGCCGCACCAACTACCGCTACGCCCATTCGGTCTATGCGCTGAAGTGCCTGCTCGATCCGGACACGCCGAACAACGAGGGTTGCATCACCCCGATCACCGACGAGGCGCCGCTTGGTTCCATTCTCAATCCGCAGCAATGGACGGCGGGCAATTCGCGAAACCTGATCGGGCACGTCATTCCATCGTTGATCTTCAAGGCGCTGGAGAGTGTGGTGCCCGACAAGGTCATGGGTGACAGCGGCGGTGCGCCGATCTGGGCCGCCAATTGCGTCGGCCGGCGGGATGACGGCTCGCAATACGGTTCGGTGCAGAACTTCCACGGCGGGCAGGGCGCGCGCGCCGAGTTCGACGGCCTCGACACGCTGAGCTTCCCGTCCAATTGCAGGGTCACCGCCATCGAGATGTTCGAGATCGCCGTGCCGGCGCTTGTCGAATGCAAGGAGTTGATTCCGGACTCCGGCGGCGCCGGCAAGAGCCGGGGCGGTCTCGGCCAGCACGTCGTGCTGCGCAACCTCGGCCGCAACCCGATGAACATCTACCTTGCCTCCGAGCGGGTGCGTCATCCCTGCTTCGGTGTGGTCGGCGGTCAGTCCGGCAGCGCGGGCAAGGTGTATAAGAACTGCGAACCGCAATTTCCGAAGGGCAAGGTCGTCTTGAAGACCGGGGACCGCCTCGAAGTCGAAACGCCCGGTGGTGGTGGCTGGGGCAAAACGTCGGAACGCTCTGTTGCATCGATCGAGCTCGATCTTGCGGAGGGGTTGATCACACCGCAGGCTGCGCGGCAGTTTTACGGCTATCAAGGCTCAAGCCTGGCGGCGACTGCCGCCGAATAGGTGAATCATGGGGCTACTCGACGGAAAAGTCGCACTCGTCACGGGGGCAGGCACGGGGATCGGGCGGGAGACCGCGATCCTGCTGGCCCAGGAGGGGGCAACCGTTGTCCTGACCGGGCGCCGCATCGCGCCGCTTCAGGCGGTCGTGTCCGTCATCGAGAAGGCGGGCGGCAAGGCCACCGCTCGCGCGCTCGACGTGGCCTCGCGTGAGGCGATCATCGAGACGGTGGCCTGGGTCAAGGGTAACGTCGGATCGATCGACATCCTCGTCAACAATGCCGGCAGTGCCAGCAAGGTGTTGAACGCGCGGTTCATCACCGAGGCCGAGTGGAACGCCACGGTCAACGTCAATCTCACGGCGGTGTTCAATCTGACCCAGGCCGTGCTCGACGACATGATCGCCAGGAAGGAAGGTACGATCATCACGGTGTCCTCGCTCGCGGTGGTCAATCCGAACCTGCTCGGCGGTGCCGCCTACGGCGCAGCCAAGGCCGGCGTGAAGAACTTCATGACTTTCCTGCACAATACGTTCCGCAATCAGGGCATCCGCGCGACGACGATCCTGCCGGGCGAGACCGACACGCCGATCATGGACAATCGTGCAAGACCGCCTTTGGACAGCGAACGCGCTGTTATGCTCAATCCGCACGACGTCGCGCGCGCAGTGCTGCTCTGCGCCAGCCTGCAAAAGGGCGCGATGATTCCCGAACTGCACATCTGCCCGACCTTCATGCGGGATACATCCGTGGATATCGAGACGGCCCGCTGGGTCGGCGCGCCCGCAGGTCTTGCCGACAAGCCGAAAAGCTAGAGAAGAGGATCCCATGAACGGAGCCAACTTGCGCGAGCGCCTTGCCAGGGGCGAGGCGGTCACCATGTTCACGCCGCACCATGCCTCATCGGGACTGGCGGTGCGCCTGGTCGAGCTCGGTGCGGACGCCATCTTCGTCGATTGCGAGCACGGCACCTGGAGCTTCGAGGACGTGCGGGTGACAGCGCAGGCCATCCGCGGTGCCGGCGGCGCCGCAATCGTCCGCCCGCATTCCCATGAGCGGCCGGTGCTGATCCGTTATCTCAACGCCGGCGCCGACGGCTTGATGGTGCCGATGGTCGATACCGCAGAGCAGGCGCGGGCCATCGTCGATGCGGTGCGCTACGCCTGTCCCGCCGATTACGAGAAGCGGCTCGTCATCGCCATGATCGAGACGCCGAAGGCGATCGACGACATCGACGCGCTGGTCGCGGTCGATGGCATTGACGTCTTCTTCATCGGGCCCGGCGACCTCTCGCAGAACATGGGCTTTCCGCCGGCACCGCCATTCGGCCAGCCGCGGCCGCAGGCCGTGATGGAGCGGGTCGCGCATGCCGTGAAGAAGATCCGTGCGGCCGGCAAAGTCGCCGGCACGCTCGTGACGTCGGACGAACTGCCTTCCCTGCTCGAACAAGGTGTGCGGTATTTCTACATCCACTCTGATCCGTTCCTGCGCGTCGGTCTGGCCGGCGTTAAGAGGCTGCTCGCCCGCTGATCGCGGATGTAGCGCCATGTCGTGTGACGGCCGCCATCTCGAATTGTCCAATCTCGTCGGCCGACGCGCACTAGTGACCGGGCCGTCGTGAGAGATCGGCCTTGCCATCGCCACGCGGCCTGGCCGAGTGAATGGACACCCCTTTTTGGCATGTTGACTGGTCATTCCAAGGCCCGGTGCCCCATCCAGTGCAACCTGGACGACGGGCATCAACCAGTGCTTGGGGAACATTACGATCACAAGCCCAGCAAGGACGGGGCTGCACGTATTCTCAATTGGAATGATGTCTTGAGTAATCTTCGTTTTGAATGCCTTGACGATGCAATCATAGTGTAGAGCGATACCGATCTCGCCACGCATCTTCTCAGAACGGACAGCGTCGACGTCGTGCCCGGCTCCGCATTTGAGCTTGCGCCTTGCTTCCGGATTTCTTACGCCACGTCGATATTGGAGGCCAGTCGGCGGATTGCCGACGCGGCAGATGCGTTACGGCTGAAGGAGTCTGCCTGATGGAGGGCGATGCGAAATCGCACGGACTGTGGGAGTTGACGGCGCCGCCAGCACCTCAGACTCAGCCATTGGCGGGCGAGATGGATGTCGATGTCGCCATCATCGGCGGCGGTTATACGGGATTGTCCGCGGCTGTTCACCTGGCCCAAAAAGGCGTCCGCGCCGTCGTGCTGGAAGCCTCCGAGATCGGCTTCGGCGGGTCCGGCCGCAACGTCGGTCTCGTCAATGCGGGCATGTGGGTCATGCCTGACGTTTTGGTATCGACGTTGGGGCAGACTTTCGGCGAGCGCCTGATCGAGCTGTTGGGGCATGGGCCGAATGAGGTGTTCGATCTTATCGCCAGGCACGGCATCGACTGCGAGCCGGTGCATGCGGGCACGCTGCATTGCGCAGTCGGTCGCAGAGGATTGGAAGAGATCGAGACGCGCGCAAAGCAGTGGCAGCGGCGCGGTGCGCCCGTCGAAGTGCTCACCGCCGAAGAAACGCGCCGAAAGGTCGGCGGAGCCGACTATGCCGGGGCGCTGCTCGACAAGCGGGCCGGCACCATTCAGCCGCTGGCCTATGTCCGCGGCCTGGCACGAGCCGCGCTTGCGGCTGGCGCCCAGATCTTCACCCAGAGCCCCGTACTCGCTGCAAGGGACGCCGGCGCCCGTTGGCAGGTCGACGCGAAAGCGGGAATCGTACGTGCAGATTGGGTGATCGTGTCGACCGATGCTTATGCGCGAGGACCCTGGTCCCAGCTACGGAAGGAGCAGGTACATCTGCCCTACTTCAACTTCGCGACCAGGCCGCTGCCGGACAATCTGAAGGCGTCGATCCTGCCGGAACGGCAGGGGGCCTGGGACACGCGGCAGGTACTCTCCTCGTTTCGCTTCGACCGTGCAGGCCGGCTCATTTTCGGCAGCGTCGGCGCACTCGAGGGGAGCGGTACGGCGATCCACAAGGCGTGGGCCATCCGCACGCTGCGCCGGATGTATCCGCAGCTCACCGCGGTCGAGTTCGAAGCCGCCTGGTTCGGTATGATCGGCATGACCTCCGACAACTTGCCGCGTTTTCACAAGCTCGCCCGCAACGTGATTGCCTTCAGCGGATATAATGGCCGGGGCATCGCACCGGGCACGGTCTTCGGGCGCCTGCTAGCATCCTATGTGCTCGGCCACGTCAGCGAGAAGGATCTCCCGCTTCCCGTCGCGGCGATCGAGGAGCCGCGATGGCGCGCCGCGCAGGAGGCGTTGTACCGTGTGGGCTCTCAGTTCGTTCATTTGACTGAATCACGGCTCTGATCGGTCGTTCGACGCCGTCACTCGCGGCAGTCGAGCCGGGCGATCCTGCGCGCGGTCAGGATCGGTCCTCGCACGTCAATCATTGCAAGATGCGCAGCGGAGCTGCGCCGCCAGCCCGGTTGCTGCCTCTTTAGGCCGGCAAATGCCGAGAATCTCCGCAAGCATCATCGTGGAATTTATTGACGATAGGAAACTTTTGTTCCACGCTGCGGTATGGCTGACATTGCCGAGCACATCGAGAATCCCGGGTTCGTTCTGCAAACGCGGAATCTCACGCGCCAGTTCGATGGCTTCTTCGCCGTGAAGAACGTGAACTTCCGGCTTGCCCGTGACGGCGTGCACGCGGTCATCGGCCCCAACGGGGCCGGCAAGACGACGCTGTTCAATCTTCTGACCAAGCATCTGGCCCCGACCGGCGGCGTGATCCTGCACGAGGGCGAGGACGTCACGCGCCTGAAAATGCCGGCGATGGCCAAACGCGGTGTGGTGCGCTCCTTTCAGATATCTGCGGTGTTCGCCGGCCTTACCGTGCAGGAGAACGTCGAAGTCGCGTTGCTGCGTAGCAGCGGCCTCGCATGGAACGTTCTCGGTCGTATATCGAAGCGTTCCGGCATCATCGAGCGCGCAGCCGCGTTGTTGCGTCGCTTTGGCCTTGCCGAGCACGCCACCACGATGGCGGGCAACCTCTCCTATGGGCGCAAGCGCGTGCTGGAGCTCGCTACGACGCTGGCGCTGGAGCCGAAGGTTCTCCTGCTCGACGAGCCAATGGCGGGATTGGGCCGGGAGGATATCGGCCGGGTTACAGCGCTCATCCAGGAGGCGCGGCAGGGCCGTACGGTGCTGCTGGTCGAGCACAATATGAATGTCGTTGCGGAGCTTGCCGACACGATCACCGTGATGGTGCGGGGTGAGATCCTGGCGGAAGGCCCCTATGACGACGTCGCCGCCAATCCGGTCGTGATCGCGGCTTACACGGGGCGTGCGCATGCTTGAGGCGCTCAGCGTCCGCCGGCTCGAGGCCTGGTACGGCGAGTCCAAGGTCGTGCACGGCATGGATTTCTCCGTCGGCGCCGGCGAGGTAGTGGCGCTGCTCGGCCGCAACGGTGCGGGCAAGACGACGACGCTGAAGGCGATCATGGGGCTGCTCCAGAGGCGAGCAGGATCGATCCGCCTCGATGGTGAGGAGATCATTGGCGCGGCCCCCTTCGACGTCGCGCGCAAGGGCATTGCTTTCTGCCCGGAAGAGCGTGGCATTTTTGCCAGCCTCAGCGTGCGGGAAAATCTGCTGTTGCCACCGAAGATCGCCGAAGGCGGCATCGCACTCGACGAGGTCTTGAACCTCTTTCCAAATCTGAAGGAGCGGCTCGACAGTCAGGGCTCCAAGCTCTCTGGCGGCGAGCAGCAGATGCTGGCGCTCGCGCGCATCCTGCGTACCGGTGCGCGCATCCTCCTGCTCGACGAGCCGACCGAGGGGCTCGCGCCGGTCATCATTCAGCAGATCGGCCGCATGCTGTCGCATCTGAAGAGGCTTGGCTTCACGATCCTCCTGGTCGAGCAGAACGCCGGATTCGTCTGCGGGCTGGCTGACCGCCACTACGTTGTCGAAATGGGGCGTGTCGTCGACGAGATAGCCGGTGACGAATTCGAGCGGCGGCTCGGTTCGGTCAACAGCTATCTCGGGCTCTGACGCACGATGATGAGGAACGCTGGGACATGACGACGATCTTTGGCATTCCTTCGGCGGTGCTGTTCGGCCAATTGTTGCTCGGCCTCGTCAATGGCGCCTTCTACGCCATGCTCAGCCTTGGGTTGGCGGTCATCTTCGGCATGATGAACATCGTGAACTTTGCCCATGGTGCGCAGTACATGATGGGGGCGATGCTGGCATGGCTGCTGCTCAACTTTCTCGGCATCGGCTACTGGTGGGCACTGATCATCGCGCCGCTGTTTGTCGGATTGACGGGCATCGTCGTCGAGCGATTCCTGCTGCGGCGGCTCTATGGGCTCGATCACCTCTATGGAATGCTGCTGACGTTCGGGTTGGCCTTGATGGTCCAGGGCGCGCTCAGCAACTGGTTCGGGTCGTCCGGCCAGCCTTATGCGATTCCCGCCGAGCTTTCCGGTGGCCGCAATCTCGGCTTCATGTTCCTGCCGAACTACAGGGCCTGGGTCCTCGCCGCGTCGCTCATCGTTTGTCTGGGCACCTGGTACGTGGTCGAGCGGACGAGGCTTGGCGCCTATCTGCGCGCGGCGACCGAGAATCCAATGCTTGTTCAAGCGTTCGGGATCAGGGTGCCGCGCATGATCATGCTGACCTACGGCGCCGGAGTCGCGCTCGCGGCGCTGGCGGGCGTGCTGGCCGCGCCGGTCTACCAGGTCAGCCCGAGCATGGGGGCGGACCTGTTGATCGTGGTGTTCGCCGTTGTCGTGATCGGCGGCATGGGTTCGATCATGGGATCGATCGTGACCGGATTCCTCGTGGGGCTGATCGAAGGCCTGACCAAGGCCTTCTATCCCGAATTGTCGAGCACGATCGTCTTCCTGGTGATGGCCGTGGTGCTGATGCTGCGGCCGGCGGGATTGTTCGGCTCAAAGCTGGACAATGCCGGCGCTCCCCATCAGGCGGACGCCGTGATGCCGACATCATCTCCCGGTGCGCAGATTTTCATCGTCCTGGCGCTCGCCGCAAGCCTGATCGCGGCGCCGCTCGTCATCTATCCAGGCTTCATGATGAAGGCGATGATCTTCGCGCTGTTCGCCTGCGCCTTCAATCTGATCGCTGGCTATGGACGTCTGGTGTCTTTCGGGCACGCGATGTTTCTGGGCTCGGCCGGCTACGTCTGCGGGCATGCGGCCAAGGTGTGGGGATTGACGCCGGAGCTTGCGATCCTGACCGGGACCGGGACGGCGGCGTTGCTCGGGCTGGTGTCGGGCTGGCTCGCGATCCGCCGCAGCGGAATCTACTTCGCCATGGTGACGCTTGCGTTTGCGCAGATGGTCTATTTCGTCGCGTTGCAGGCTCCCTTCACGGGTGGTGAAAACGGCTTGCAGGGCGTTCCGCGCGGCACGCTGTTCGGGCGGATCGATCTGTCCAATCCCGTCAATCTCTACGTCTTCGTGACGGTGATCTTTCTCGGCGGCTTCGTCCTGATCATGCGGCTGGTCGACTCGCCGTTCGGCCGTGTGCTGAGGGCGATCAGCAATCACGAGGCCCGCGCGCAGTCGCTCGGTTTCGAGATCGACCATTACAAATGCGTCGCGTTCACCCTGTCGGCCGCCCTGGCGGGCCTTGCCGGGTCGACCAAAGCGATCGTCACCCAGATTGCCAGTCTCACCGATGCGCATTGGTCGATGTCGGGCGAAGTCCTGCTCATGACGTTTCTCGGCGGTGTCGGCACGCTCCTGGGGCCAGTGATCGGCGCGTTCGTGGTCGTCGCCATGCAGAACTATCTGGCCGGCCTCGGCCAATGGGTCGCGGTGATCCACGGGTTGATCTTCGCGGTCTGCGTTCTTGCGTTCCGCCGCGGCATCGTTGGCGAGGTCGCGGCGTGGTGGCGCCGGCGCAAACCGCATGGCGCCGGTCCGGCGCCCAGCCCCGTGCAGGCTGTGTCCGGCAAGTGAGCTTGAAGTGGATTCTTGTGCAATAAAGAGGAGCGGCAATTGAAGATGCATCGGCGATTCATGCGGGGACTTGCAGCGCTCTCCGTCCTCGGTTCTCTCGGTCAGGCGGGAACGGCGTTCGCGCAAGCCAGCGACGACATCGTCAAGCTCGGCGTGCTGACGGACATGTCTGGCCAGTATTCGGACATGAACGGTCCGGGTTCGCTGCTTGCCGCGCGAATGGCCGTCACCGATTTCGGCGGGACCGTGCTCGGCAAGCCGGTCGAGGTGGTCGGCGCCGACCACCAGCAGAAGGCCGATGTCGGTCTCGGCATTGCGCGGCAGTGGATCGAAAGCGAGAAGGTCGACGCCATCGTCGACGTCACCAACAGCGCCATTGCGCTGGCGGTTCAGCAGTTGACGCGAGAGACCAACAGGATCGCACTGTTTTCCTCGCCGGGTACGACCGATCTCACGGGCAAGGCGTGCTCACCGACCGGATTTCAGTGGGTCTACGACAACTACTCCAATGTCGTCGGTCCGGTCAGGACCTTGATCGAGAAGGGCAACGACACCTTCTTCATCATCACCGCTGACTTCGCGTTCGGACATTCGCTCGAGAAGATCGCGATCGACGCAATCAAGGCCAATGGCGGTAAGCTCGTCGGTTCCGTGCGCCACCCCTTCGGCGCCAACGATCTCTCGGCTTTCCTGCTGCCGGCCCAGGCGTCGAAGGCCAAGGTGATCCTGCTGGCAACTGCGGGCAAGGATCTGACAACGGCCATCAAGCAGGCCAGCGAATTCGGGATCACCGCAGGCGGCCAGATCCTCAGCGCTCCGGTGGTGTTTCTGACCGACATTCATGCGCTCGGTCTCTCCAGCGCGCAGGGCATGTCGTTCCTTGAGGGCTTCTACTGGAATCAGAACGACGAAACCCGTGCCTTCGCCAAGCGCGTCTTCGAGGTACGCAAGACCATGCCGACCGCGCTGCAGGCGGGCGTCTATTCGGAAGTGTTGCACTATCTCAAGGCGGTGCAGGCCGCGGGGACGGACGAAGCCAAGGCTGTCGCCGCCAAGATGCGTGAGCTGCCTGTCAACGACTTCTTTGCCAAGAACGGCAAGGTCCGGGAGGACGGGCGGATGGTCCATGATATGCTGCTCGTCCAGGTCAAGAAGCCTTCCGAATCGAAGGGGCCGTGGGACTATTATAATGTTGTGGCAAGTGCGCCGGGGGATCAGGTATTCCTTCCACTCAGCCAGAGCGAGTGTTCGCTCGTGAAGAAATGAACCCCCGCCACGGGCGGCGTGACCAGCGCCGTCCGTGACGGTCCCGAGAAGGAATGGCCGTGGCCAAGAAAGCGACCAAACCCCGCATCAGCGCCGCGGCGCAGCTCGCGCCGTCGGTGCCGGCCCGGTTTTCCGCGCCACGGCCGGCCAAGGAGGATACGTCCGTCGATCTCGGCCAGCGCTTGAAGCGCATGCGTTTCGACAACGGCTGGACGCTGGAAGACGTCAGCCAGCGCACCGGCGTATCGCGTTCGACCCTCTCAAAGATCGAGAATGGCCAGATGTCGCCGACATACGATGTGCTGCAGAAGATTGTTCGCGGCACCGGGCTCGACATTGTCGAGCTGTTCGACACGCGCCAGCAGAGCGCTCCGTTCGGGCGCTGCAGCATCACGCGCCGTGGCGAGGGCAGATCCCATCAGACGGCGACCTATCACTATGAATTGCTCGCGACTGATCTCGCGCACAAGCAGATCCTGCCGTTCAAGTCGCGGGTGGTCGCGCGGAGCCTGGACGAATTTCCAAACTGGGTGCGCCATCAGGGCGAGGAGTTCCTCTGCGTGCTCTCCGGCCGCATCCAGCTTCACACGGAGTTCTACGCGCCCGTCATTCTCGAGGCCGGCGACAGCGCTTACTTCGACAGCAAGATGGGACATGCGATCATTTCTCTGAGCAGAGTGGACGCAGAGATCATCTGGACCTGCACGGGCATCGCGTCGATCGAATAGATGAAGTGAGGAAATCTTGTTGCGTTACTATACGGCAGCCGAGGTAGAAGTCGGCCTCGACTATGTCAGGCTGATCGACGCTCTCGCCGAATCCTTTCGACGCGGCGGCGAGGCGATGCCGGTTCGACAGAGCTACGAGCTTGGAACGCCCGACAAGCCGGGACATCTGCTGACCATGCCGGCCTGGGAGCGCGGGAAGGCGCTCGGGGTGAAGCTCGTCACGGTGTTTCCTGCCAATGCCGACCGCGGGATCGGCTCGGTATCGTCGCTCTATACCTTGTTCGACGGGGCAACGGGACAGCCTCGCGCCATGATCGATGGCGAAGCGCTGACCAACCGGCGTACCGCAGCCGCCTCTGCCCTGGCTTCGCGATATCTGTCGCGATCGAACAGCAATACGCTGCTCGTCATAGGAACCGGCCGCATCGCGGCCAGCCTGCCTGCGGCGCATCGCGCCGTACGTCCGATCGAACGCGTGCTTGTCTGGGGGCGCAATTCGGAACGTGCGCGGGGCTTCGCCGACACGTTCTCCCGCCAGGGATTCGCCGCCGAGCCCGTCGCCGATCTGACGGAGGCTTTGGCTCGGGCGGACATCGTCAGCTGTGCCACGACGTCCACCGAGCCGATCGTGCTGGGTCGGTATTTGCGGCCCGGGACACATCTTGACCTCGTCGGCGCGTTCACGCCGAACATGCGCGAGAGCGACGACGAAGCGATCTGCCGCAGCCGCGTGTTTGTCGATACGTATGGCGGCGCGCTCGCCGAAGCAGGCGATCTGCTCCAACCGATTGCTGCGCACCGCTGGCAGGCCGACAAGATCTGCGGTGATCTGCATGAGCTGACGAGTGGCGCGCGACCGGGGCGCCTCGATGAGAGCGAGATCACGATCTTCAAGTCGGTCGGCGCGGCATCCGAGGATCTTGCGGCGGCCTCGCTGCTCGTCGGTGGATGGGATTCCGTAGCGGGCGGTGCGGCGCCATAAGCCGGGTCGCCTCGAAAGGAAGGGCAATGCCGACCATCGAAAAACCGGGCTTCTGCACGTTGTGTCGATCGCGCTGCGGTACCATAAACGTCATCGAGAATGACCGGCTCGTCGCTGTCAGGCCCGATCCCTCACACCCCACTGGCAAGGCGTTGTGCCCGAAGGGGCGGGCTGCGCCGGAGATTGCGCATTCGGCGCGTCGGCTGAAAACCCCGTTGCGGCGAACGGCGCCGAAGGGCGCTGCGAATCCCGGTTTCGTGCCGATCACCTGGGACGAGGCGCTGACTGAAATCGCGGACAAGCTTGCGCGCTACCGTGCCGAGACGGGACCGGAGTCGGTCGCATTCGCCATTACATCCGGCTCGTCGTCGTCAACCTCGGACAGCCTCGACTGGATTCAGCGCTTTGTTCGCGGCTTTGGAAGCCCCAATACGGTCTTCTCGACGGAGATATGCAACTGGCACAAGGACCACGCCCACGCCTTTACGTTCGGCTGTGGTCTGCCGCCTGCCGACTATCGGCATTCGGATCTGATCCTGCTGTGGGGGCACAATCCCGCCAACGTCTGGTTGGCGCAAGCCGAGGCGATCGCAGAAGCACGGAAGAAGGGCGCTAGGCTCGTTGCGATCGATCCCCGGCGCAACGGATCATCACGCGATGCCGATCTCTGGCTGCGCATCAGGCCGGGGACCGATGCAGCGCTCGCCCTCGGGCTTGCCCGCTGGCTGATCGTCAATCGCGCATATGACGCCGAGTTCGTCCGCCACTGGACCAACGCCGCGTTTCTGGTGCGCGAGGATGATGGACGGTTTCTGCGCCCGGCTGATGTCGGCCTGTCAGGCGAGGGCTATCTGGTCTGGTCATCGCGCTCCGATCAGCTGGCGGCGGCCGAGGACGGACTCACTGAAGCCGCGCTCGAAGGCTGTTTTGAGATCGCGGCGGCCGACAGGACCATCGCATGCAGGACCGCATTCGATCATTATTTCGGTGCGACTCAGGCCTACGATCCGGCAACCGTCGAACAGATCACTGGCATTCCGGCAGCCGAGGTGGAGCAGCTTGCTCGCGCCATCGCCGATGCCAAATCGATCTGCTACCATGGCTGGACCGGCGTCGGGCAGCACACCAACGCCTCGCAGACCGAGCGCGCGATCGCGACGCTCTACGCGCTGACAGGCCATTTCGACGCGCCAGGCGGCAACGTCCGCATGCCGGCTCTGCCGGCTCCTGCGCTGCATTCGATCTCGATGATCGAGCCTGAGACCCGCGTGCGCGCACTTGGTCTTGCCGAGCGGCCGCTTGGTCCGCCGGCCGATGGTTGGATCACGTCGACCGATTTTTATGACGCGGCCCTGATCGGCAAGCCCTATCGGATTCGCGCGCTGTTTGCCTTCGGTTCGAACATGCTGGTATCGCATCCGGCGCCTGACCGTGGCCGCGAGGCGTTGAAGGCGCTCGATTTCCAGGTTCACTGCGATCTGTTTCTCAATCCGACCGCGGAAATGGCCGACATCGTGTTGCCGGTCTCCAGTCCGTGGGAGCACGAGGCGCTGCGGCTCGGGTTCGAAATCTCGCCGGAGGCGCAGGAGCTGGTTCAGCTGCGGAACCCGATGATTCCGCGTCAGGGCGATGCGCGCTCGGACATGTGGATCGTCTTTCAGCTAGCGCGCCGCCTGGACATGGGAGAATTGTTCTTCGACGGCGACATCGAGAAGGGCTTTGCGCATCTGCTGGCGCCTCTGGGGCTGACTCTTAAGGCCCTGCGTGCGGCGCCTGAAGGCATCCGAGTGCCGCTAAAGCACGATCATCGAAAATATCGCCGCAGCGGATTTGCGACCCAAACGGGCAAGGCCGAGCTCTATTCTGAGCTGTTGCACCGCTACGGCTATCCGGCGGTGCCGCGCTTTGTCGAACCTGCCGAGCACCGCAACGACAGCTTCCCGCTCACGCTGTTTTCAGCCAATAGCGGCCATTTCTGTCACAGCCAGCACCGTGGTATCATCGCCTTGCGTCGCAAGCGCGTGGAGCCGACAGCGGAAATTCATCCCGCGCTCGCGCGCCGTAAGGGAATTGACGCCGGTGCCTGGATGACGGTGTGCACCCGCAAGGGCAGGATCAGGATGCGGGCGGCGTTCAACGATGCGCTGGCAGAGGATGTCGTAGCCAGCGATTACGGTTGGTGGCAGCCATCTCCAGATCTCGGTCTGCCCGGCTATCTGCCCGACGGCACGCTACCTATCGGATCGAGCTTCAACGCCGTGATCTCCGAAGACGAGCGCGATCCGCTCAGCGGGGCGTTGGCGCTTCGTTCGTTCGCCTGCGATGTGGAATGCTGCGAAAACCGGGCTTGGGCCGGCTGGAGATCCTTTGCGGTCGCCGGGCGCCGCGAGATCACCGGAGATGTCGTCGAGCTGACCTTGCGACCGAGCGATGGCGGTTTGCTGGCGCCGTTCCGGCCCGGCCAATATGTCGGCTTTCGCGTGGAGGGCGCCAGCAGGTGCTATTCGCTGATCGGCGCGGCCATCGCGGAGCCCGACGCCTATCGCATTGCCGTACGGCACATCGAAGGCGGATTGGTTTCGGGAGCGATCAGATCCCGACTCGCGCCCGGCGACCATGTCGAGCTGGAAGCGCCGAGGGGAGGGTTCGTTCTTCCACTGCGCAACGAATTTCCGATCGTGCTGATCGCCGGCGGCATCGGCATCACGCCGTTCTTGTCCTATTTGGAAACCTTGCAGAGCGATAGTGACGAGCCCGAGATCACGCTGCACTATGGTTGCCGTAGGGGCTCAAGCCAGCCGTTCCGCGAACGGCTGGAGGTGCTGCGACAGCGGCTGCCGAACCTGACGGTGATTACCTATCTTAGCCAGCCTACAGACAATGATCGCTTCGATCGCGAGGGGCGTTTCACCGCCTATGATATCGAGCCGGATCTCCTGCGCCGCCGCGCGCGATTTTACATGTGCGCGTCCGACTCGATGATGCGCGACGTCAGGGATGGCCTGAAAGCTCGGGGCGTACCGGATTTCGAGATTTTTTCCGAACGGTTCCACTCGCCTGTCCTGGCGATGCCGGACGATCAATCGCCCCGACGGATCACTTTTGTCCGCTCCGGAAAAACTGTGACCTGGCTTCCGCAAAATCCGGCAGGCGGCATTTTGGCTGTAGCGGAACAAGCGGGTCTTTCGCTGCCGAGCGGATGTCGCGTCGGCCAATGCGAAAATTGTTGTGTGTCCATCAAGGAGGGCCGCGTACGTCATCTGATCGACAGCCCTGATTTGGAAGAAGGGCACTGTCTAACCTGTCAGGCGATTCCTCTGACCGATCTCATTTTAGATGCCTAGTGGATGAAATGCAGCGTCGTACAAGCACGCTGCCTGAAGAATCTCTCGAATTCGTAACGGCTACGATCAGAGAATGTCGGATCAGGCCGCTCCACTTTCCGAGCCGGTCATCGGCGCATGACCCCGGACGACGAGCTGACCCGTCTCGTCGCGAGTGAACATCTGGTCAGGCGGCACGAACGTTGTCGTCGTGGCTTCTTCGACGAGCGCCGGGCCCGGAGTCAGCGATCCGATCGGAAGTAGGTTTCGGTCATAGACGTTGCAGGCGACCCAATCATTCTCCCTTGCCAGGAAAATGAAGCGTTGGCCCTTGAGAGCGTTGTCGAGCGTATCTTGCGGGTTGCCCTGGATCTTCGGCAGGGCGATCACTTCGCTGAGCATCTCGGTCTGCAGATGAAGCGTCGTGATCTCGGCTGTTGCGGTCATCAACGCGAACGAAAATGCCTTCTGATGGGTGGCATGGAAACTGGACAATAATTCCTCGGCGCTGCCGCCGGAAATGGTCACGGAGACGCTATGCTCTTGGCCTCTATATCGCATCTCGGCATAATGATGGAATTTCAATCTGGCTGTGCTGGTTCCGGCGAAATATTCGATGGCCTCCTGTTCGAGCTCCGCAAACAATTGCGCAATCGAATCCATTTCATGCTCGCTGACCGTCTTTAACACTGTCCGCCTGATGTCAGCGCGCGGCCGCGCAGCAAGCATTCCCCAGGCCGAAAAGATACCGGGATGCGTGGGAATCACGGTCCGTTTGGCATTCAGTTCTCGCCCGAGGCTGGCAGCCAGCAACGGTCCCGCGCCTCCGGATACGATCAAAACGAGATCGCGCGGATCGTGTCCCCGCTGTATGGTGATCAACTTCAGTGCGTTGATCATGGACTCTTCGGTCACCTTGACGATCGCGAGCGCGGCCTGTTCGACGGGGAGCTTCATCGGCAGGGAGACACGGGCGATCGCCGCACGCGCACGATCGACGTCGAGCGGCATGCGGCCGTCGGCGAAGGTGAGCGGGTCCAGAATTCCGAGAGCCAGTTTGGCGTCCGTCACCGTCGGGTCGGCGCCACCTCTGCCGTAACAGGCAGGTCCTGGGTTCGATCCCGCGCTTTGAGGGCCGACCCGCAGCCTGCCGCTCGAGTCGAGCCAGGCTATCGAGCCCCCGCCGGCGCCGACCTCTACGATATCAACGACCGGGACTTGAATGGTGTAACCAGGGGAGCTTCGGGTCTTCTCGAGGCGATATTCTGCGTCGACCTTGGGCTGTCCCGCCTTGATCAGGGAGCATTTCGCGGTCGTGCCGCCGACGTCCAGGTACAGAATATCGGTTTCGCCGATCTCCGATCCGATACGCGCCGCGCCGGCCACGCCGCCGGATGGACCGGATTCGACCAGTGTGAGGGGAGCTGTTACCACCTGTTCGAAGCTTGCGACGCCGCCGTTCGATTGCATCGCATAGGTGGGGCAATTTATCCCCTTCCTTTCCAGCGCGGTACCGAGGTTGTCGAAGTAATTTCTGATGATGGGCTGAACATAGGCATTGAGCGCGACCGTGTTGGATCGCTCGTATTCGCGCCACTGCCGCGAGATTTCGTGGCTGGCACAAACTGAAATCCCAGGCAGCTCCTTGCGCAGCAGTTCCGCGCATTGCTTCTCGTGGGCGGGATTGGCGTAGCTATGAAGGAAGATGATCGCGACAGCAGCAACCTGCTGCTCGCGGCATTGCCGGGCGCAGCGCGCGACATCTTCCTGGTCCAAGGTGTGCAGGACCTCGCCTGACGCGCTCATGCGCTCTCGCACTTCGAACCGCAGATGGCGCGGTACGAAGGGCGCCGGAGTCCTGGTACGCAAATTATACAGATCGGGTCGGTTGCCCCTGCCGATTTCGAGCACGTCACGGAAACCAGCCGTCGTAATCAGCGCAGTCTTGACGCCTTTGCGCTCGGTTATGGCGTTGATGACGGTTGTGCCGCCGTGAACGAAGAAGCCGATGGCGTCGACGCCCAATCCGGATCGCTCGGCCATGGCGATGGTGTCTAGTACCCCGACGGATTGATCATCGACGGTTGTCAGGCTCTTCGAGAAGACGACTGCACCACTGGTGTCGTCATAGGCGATCAGGTCGGTAAAAGTGCCGCCCACATCCGTGGCAAGGCGAATCATGCCGTGGACCCCTGGCCAAGCGTCATTGCTGTCTTCCGTAAATGCGCTGTGCATCTTCCCGCGAGATCAGTCCGCTCTCGATGTCGGCTGTCACCATTGCGGGGGCCCGGTCCGATGGTGCTCCCCAACCGCCGCCGCCGCCCGTCACGATCTTGATACGGTCGCCCTGGCCAACGGGTTTGGTCGGCGATCGTCCGAGCTTCAAGACGCCTCCGTCGGGCTTCACGATTTCAAGATAGTTGACCGATCCGCACTTGCCGCCGTCCATTGGCCATGGCGGCGTGACCGTCCGCCCAAAGCCGCAATAGACCTCGGCGCGCTCGGCCAGGATCCGATATTCCCTCACCAGACCGTATCCGCCACGAAAGCGGCCGGCACCGACACCGCCTTCGACATTGAAGCCGTAGCGTTCGACCAGCAGCGGAAACTTGGCTTCGATCAGTTCGACGGAATAGTTGTAAGTATCGCCGTCGGTCAGCGCGATCAGCGCATTGGCGCCGTCCCTGTCGTGACAAGCGCCCCAGCCTCCGTGCTCGGGTTCGATATGGACGAACAAGTCGCCGGCTTCATCATGTCCGGCGATGTAGGTGACACAGAGACTGGTATAGGAGCCGGCAGAAAATCGTTCGGGCAGGATCGGCGCCAGCGCCTTCCAGACCAGCTCGGAGGCATGCACTGACCCTTCATAATACCAGCCGGTCGGAGACGGTCGCTCGGCGGTAAACAGCGTGCCCTGCGGGGCCGAGATCGACAATGGGCGAAACCAACCTTCGTTCGAGGGTTCGTGGGGCGCGACCAGGGCTTTGAAGACGGTCTTCACTGCGGAGTGCAGTGCGCCGCGGGCGCAGTTGATCGGACCGGCGCATGCCGAGGGGCAGTCCGTGAAGTCGACCTCCATGCAGTCACCTGCGATACGGACCGCAACCCTGACCTCGATGGGAAGCGGACTGACGCCATCGCCGTCGATCACGTCGGTGGCGATGTATTCGCCATTCGGCAGCGATCGGATGAGTTCCCTGGCTCTGGTCTCAGAATCTCGCAGCAACTGATCGAACGAAGCGAGCAGTGTGTCGGCACCGTATCGGCCGACCACCTCCTGCAGCCTCTGGTCCGCGATCTGGACGGTGGCGAGCTGGGCATGGAGGTCGCCAATAGCCATGTCGGGAAGCCGGACGTTCTCGCGGATGATTTCGACGATGCTCTCGACCAATTGATCTCTTTCGGTGATCTTCACGCAGGGCAGTCGCAGCCCTTCCTGAAAGATCGAGGTCGCATCGGGCGGCAGGCTTCCCGGAATCGCGCCGCCGACGTCCAGCCAATGCGCGACATTGATGGCAAACGCGATCAGTCGACCTTCGGCGAACACCGGACGCACCATCGCGAAATCACAGGCATGGGTGCCGCCGCGAAAAGGGTCGTTGGTGACGATCACATCGCCGGGAAAAATCGACGTGCCGAACCGGTCGATGACGCTGCGGATCTGCGCGCCGAACGTTCCGGTAAACAGCGTAATCCCGTTGGTCTGGGCGATGAGCTCGCCGTGCGCATTGCAGATGCCGCATGCGAAATCCAGCACCTCGTAGATCACCGGGCTCATGCTGGTCTTCGTCATCACGATCGCCATTTCATCGACGACGGAGAGCAGCTTGCCCTGGATGATTTCGTGCGTGACCGGATCGAACGACGCGGCAGAATCGATGGTTTCAATGGCCAAAATGCGTCACTTTCGATTCGGTGCAGCCGTGCCGTGGGGTCGTACCAGATTGTCGACCCAGGCCTCGGCGATGTGGGGGAGGCTGAGCTCACCCTTGCGGTCGAGCAGCAGTTCGAGCACCCGCGGCGGCGTCAGCGGCAGTTCCTGGACACGCTTTCCGGTTGCGTTCGCCACCGCGCAGGCGATGGTCGCGCCGACGTTCAGGATCGGCACCTCTCCGGCACCTTTGGTGCCGAGCGGCCCGACCGACGGCGCGCCTTCGTACAGGCTGATCTCGACCGGCACGACGTCGAGCGCCAGCGGCAGGCGGTACGTCTCGAAGCCGTTCTGGCAGACGCGTCCATTTGTACCGATCGTCACCTCTTCGTGCAGGGCATAACCCAGGCCTTGCACGACGCCGCCCTGAATCTGGCCATGGATCGCGCGCGGATTCAACGCGCGGCCGACATCCTGCACGACGCGATAGTTCAGCACCTCGACATGTCCCGTGTCGGGATCGACGGCGACATCACAGTCATGGACCGCGAACACCGGGATATCGATCGCGTCGATGAAGTGTCCGGCGACACAACCGGGCATCGCCGGCACGCCGGCGCCCGTGAAGGCGCCAGTGCCGGAAACCGGACCGAGTTGGGCCTGTGCGCGGGTTGCGACGTCAGCGATCGTACGACCAGAGCCGGGCGCGCCGGCGATCTCGATCCGCCCCCGGCGCATCATGAGGTCCTCGGGCGCCGCTTCGATCATCTCCGAGGCGACCTTCAGCAGCTTGGTTCGCACCTCGTGCGCTGCCGAAAGGCTCGCCGCGCCGAGCGACACTGTGGTGCGACCGCCGCCGACACCGACGTCGTAGCCGGCCGCGTCGGTATCGGCCGCGCGCACCACGACGTCGTCGGGCTCGAGGCCGAGCGTGCCGGCGACGATCTGGGGAAGGCTCTGCATCATCGAGCCGGAACCGATCTCGACACCCGATGTCACGAGCGTGGCTGTCCCGTCGGCGTTCATGTTGACGGTCGCGGCTGAGGGGCCGACGAACACGAACCAGGTGCCGACCGTGGTGGCGCGTCCGAACAATCGGCCATCGGCCAGCGTGTGGGAGGGCGCGGCCGCTTCGCGCAGCGTATCCATCCGGTCGAGCATCGGGCCGAGCACGTTGCCCTCGAACACCTGGCCGGTGGCGCCGAGGTCGCCGTCGCCGAGCACGTTGCGGCGGCGGAAGGAGAGGGGATCCATGCCGATCCGCGCTGCGATCTCGTCGGTGTGCCGCTCCAGCGCGAAGGTGCAATAGACGCCATTGCAGCAGCGGAAGGCACCGTTCGGTGCGGTGTTGGTGTAGACCGCGCGCGAGACCAGGCGCGTCGACCCGAGCCGGTAGTTTCCGCCAAGCGTATGGGCGGTCATGGTGGTCAGGAAGATCTGCTCGCCGCCATAGGCGCCGCAATCCATCAGGACGACCGCCTCGCGTCCGACGATCTCGCCATCGCCCGTCACCGCCGAGCGAATGCGAATCTCGGCGTTCTCGCGGAACAGGCAGGTCAGCATCTCCTCTTCGCGCGAATTGATAAGCCGCACCGGTTGTCCGCTGGCGCGAGCGAGCAGGGCCGCGAATGGTTCGATGGCGAGATCGAATTTGAGGCCGAAGGCCCCGCCCACCGGCGGCACTGTGACCCGCACTCGCGAGGGAGCAACGCCGAGGATCCGCGCGGTCGCATTGCGGATGGTCCAGGGAACCTGGGTCGAGGTCTCGATATGGAATCGTCCGTCCTCATAGCTCGCGATGACAGCGCGCGGCTCGAAAGCGACATGGTTCTGGCGGCCAACGCGAAAACTGCTCTCGACGATCTCGACGTCGGGCCTTGCGAAGGCGGCGTCGACGTCGCCGCGGATCACCGTTGCCTCCCAGGCCACGTTGCCCGCCCGCGCGCCGCCTTCAAACAGCACCTCGTAGTCGCGCCAGTCGGGATGAACCAGCGGCGCGGCCGGTGCGAGGGATTCCGCCATGGTGAGCACTGCCGGCAGCCGCGCGATCTCGACATCGATCGCCGCAAGCGCAGCCTGCGCCTGTGCAAGCGTGTCGGCTGCGATCGCCGCCAGCGGCTCGCCGTCATAGCGGATCACGTCGCGGGCAAATAGCGGGTGGTCGGCGATACCGATCCCGATCTTGCCGGGGGCATCCGCCGCGGTGACGATCGCGCGCACGCCGGGCATGCGCGCGGCGCGCGACGTGTCGAGGTGGACGATGCGCCCCGAGGCCACGTTGGCGCGCAGTACAGCGGCGTGCAGCATCCCGGGCAGGTAGCGATCCATGGTGTAGCGCGTCCGGCCGCGCAGCTTGTCACGCGCATCGCGGCGGCGGAAATCCATGGTGGCAGCGATTTCGGACATGGGGTAGCCCTCGATCATTTTGCGGCAAGTGCGGACAGCGCAGCGTCGACGATGCGCTCATACCCGGTGCAACGGCAGATGTTGCCGCTCAGCGCAGCGCGGACGTCGTCGCGCGTTGCTTCCGGGGAGGTCGCCAGAAGATGTGTCAGGGTCACCACCATGCCCGGGAAGCACATGCCGCATTGGACTGCATCGCAGGCTTCGAGCGCGACCTGGATTGCGGTCGGCGCACCTCCAGTGCCAAGACCTTCGACGGTCCGGATATCAGAACCTTCGGCAAGCGCTGCCGGAATCAGGCATGATGGGGTCGGTTTGTCGTCGACCAGCACCATGCAGGCACCGCAAAAGCCTTCGCGGCACACCGGCTTGGTGCCGGTGAGATAGAATTCCTCGCGCAGGATGTCGACCAGTGGAGTTACGGGATCGGCGGCTGATGCGCGGCGGTCACCATTCACGGTCAGGCTCAGGGCCATGTTCACCTCCAGCAATCTCGTTCAGGCGCCAAGCGCCGTGGCAGTCGCTCGCCGGACGAGGCCAGGCAGTACGCTGACGCGATACCATGGGGGAGCCTCGACGCTGTCGCGGCCGGCGAATTCATCAGCCAGATCGGCGGCGATATCCGCGGCCCGCGAGGGGTCGAGTAGGCGGTCAAGCAGAGCCGTTTCGAGCCGTTCCCAGCGGCGTGCGATCGTTTCGACCGAACCGATCGCGATCCGCGCCGCGCGTACATGGTTCGTCGCATCGACATCCAGGGACAGGCTCACGATGGCGACTGGATAGTCGCCAGCCTTACGTAATGGCAGTCGCGCATGCGCAGTCTTGTGCCGGGATCGCGGCACCACGATCTTGGTAAGCAGCCGGCCTGGTGCCAATGCCGATCGCTGCGCCAAGAACGCCTCGAGGCTCATGCGTTCGTGGCCGCTTCGGCTCGAGACCTCAATTTGGGCATCGAGGCAGAGCAGGGCGGGCACGCAATCTGCCGCGGAAAAGTCCGATGTCGCCAGATTACCGCCGATCGTTGCCATCGCGCGGATCGCCGGGTTCGCAGAGCGGCCCGCGGCCGCCGTGAGGACCGCGAACTCGGGCAGATCGGCCAAAGCCGAGGCCAGTGCGGCGTGCGTGACTGCTGCACCGATTTCGATCGCATCGGGGCCGATCCGAATCTCGGTCAGCTCGGGAATTTTCCCGATCGCAACATAGCAGCCCTTGAGCGGTTGATGCCGGATCGGCGCGCGCATGATCCAGGTGCCCCCGGCAAAGGCCGCGCCTTCCGGGCCGTAGTCGTTCAGCGCGTCGAGGGCGGCGGCCAATGACGATGCGATATGGAATGTTCCAGTCGCATTGCCTTGTGCGGGAGTACAAGTTGTCATCGGCGTCGCTCCAGTCGCAGGCGATCGAGCAGCACACCGATGATGACGATGGCGCCGAGCACGACCATCTGGATGTAACCGTCGATGCGGGTGAGATTCATGCCGTTGGACAGGATCGTGACGAACAGGGCACCGAGCACGGCGGTGCCGACCCCGCCGCGTCCGCCTGCCAGGCTCGTTCCGCCGACCACGGCACCGGCGATGGCCTGCAATGACAACGAGCCACCGAGATTCGGCTCGCCCGAGCCGGTGCGCGCGGTCATCATGATCGCGCCGAGCGCGGCGAGCGTCGAGCACAGCACATAAGTGCCGATTAGGATCCGCTTGACCGGCAGACCGGCGACCGTCGCGGCGCGTGGGTTGGTCCCGATGATGTAGAGTGAGCGGCCGAACACCGTGCGGCCGAGCATCAGATGCAGCACCAGGCCAATGGCCAGCGTGATGACAATGGCTGCCGGGATGCCAAAAATATTGCCGCTGTAAAAGAGCTGCGAGAACAGTTTGGGCACCCCCTGGACCGGACGCCCGGCGGACAGGGTGGTGGCGACGCCGATCGCTATGTTGTAGCTACCCAGCGTCGCGACGAAGGGGCTAACGCCAAGCAGCGCGATGACCACGCCATTGAACAGGCCGCAGGCGATGCCGAGGCCGAAGCCGGCGCCGAGCCCCGCGAGCAGGACGGTGGACGGATCATGGCCGGCTGCCGTGGCGCCGGCCATGGCCAACGCGGTGCCGACACTGACCATTGAAACGGCCGGCCCAAGCGCGAGGTCGAAGCCGCGGGTGAGGATCACCACGGTCTGGGCCATGGCAAACAGCGCCAGATAGCTGGTCTGCTGCGCGATATTAAGCAGATTGGCCGGGGAGAGCACGCTGCGATCGACGGCGGCAAAGCCGAGCAGCAGCACAACCAGCGCGATCGGCAGGACCGCGCGCCACAGCCATTCGCTCGAAAACGAATTCTTGCGGTTGGTCTGCTCGGTTGTCATGGACAATTCCAGGTCAGACACGGGCCTTGCTCCGTCGGCTCATTTCATCCAGCGCCACAGCTGCCACCATGATGACGCCGAGGAAGACCGGTTGCAGGCGGGAGTCGACATGCAGCAGGTTGAGCGCATTGCCGAGAATGGTCAGGAACAGCGCGCTGATGGCCACAATCTCGACGCGGCCGACACCGCCTCGCAAGGAGACGCCGCCGATCACGGCCGCAGCGATCGACTGCAGCATCATGCGGTCGCCACCAAAGCTAGCCTGGCCGGAGCCAACCTGTGCGGTGAGCAGGATACCGGTGAGGGCTGCCAGCACGCTTGACACGGCGTAGGTGCCGACGATGTGGCGCTGGATCGACACGCCTGAGACGACGGCGGCATCGACATTGCCGCCGATCGCATAGACATAGCGGCCGAACAGCGTGCGCCGCTGTATGAACATCATCACGGCAATGACGGCAAGCGCAGCATAGACAGCGGTCGGCAGGCCGAACAGCTGTGCGCGCCCAAATCCCTTCACGAAGCTGTCGGGCATGCCGTAGACAGGGATGCCGCTCGTGATCATGAGACCGACGCCGGCGGTCGCCGACATCGTGCCGAGCGTGACCACGAAGCCGGAGACCTTCAGCTTCGCGACGCAGAAGCCGTTGACGAGCCCGACCACGAGTCCGCAGCCGATCCCTGCGGCGGCCCCGCTTGCGATGATCAGGGCGGTGTTGCCCGGGAATGCCGCGGCGGTCGCCGCCATGGTCTTGGCGGTCACCACGCTTGCCAGCGCGACGACCGCGCCGACCGAAAGGTCGAAGCCGCCCGCGACGATCACCAGCGCCTGGCCGCAGGCGACGATCGCCAGCAACGATGCGTTGCGCAGGATGTTGAGGATATTGATGAGGCCGTAGAACTGGGAATCGACGGCCGACATGCCCGCGACGAGGGCGACCAGCAGCGCCGGCAGGAATCCGATGCGGCCGACGATCGATCGGCCGAGGCTTGTCGACCGTCGAGGCATCCCGGCGGTCACAACCGTGCTCATGCGACCTCCGCGACAAGATGCTCTCTAAAGAAGCTCGCCAGCACGCTCTGCTCGGTCTTCTCGGCACCCGTCAGCTCTGCGGCGATGCGGCCGTGGTGCATGACGTAAAGTCGGTTCGACAGCGCCAGCACCTCCGGCAGCTCCGACGACACCACGATCACGGCGGCGCCGGCTTCGACCAGGCGCTTCATGAATTCGTAAACCCCGAGCTTAGCGCCGACGTCGATACCGACGCTCGGCTCATCGAACAGGAACACGGTCAGCTCGCGCGTCAGCGCGCGGCCGAGCATCACTTTCTGACGGTTGCCGCCGGACAGGGCGCCGGCGGTCCGCTCGATGTTCGGCGGCCTGAGCTGCAACTGCTCCATGACGCCTTGGATCGTGGTGCGTTCCACCGCCTGCCGCAGCACGCCGAAGCGGGCGAAGGCGGGCAGATCGAGCACGGTCATCGATGCGTTCTCGCGAATCGGGCGCGACAGCGCGAGCCCTTCGGCGACCCGGTTGGCAGGGAAGTAGGCGACGCCATTCTTCAGGCTTCGCCGTGGCGCGGGGAATTCGTAAGGCAGGCCATCGATCCGGATCGTGCCGGAGACGATCGGTTCGATTCCGTAGATGGCGCGGATCAGCTCGGACTTGCCGCAGCCAACGAGGCCGGCGACGCCGGTGATCTCACCGGCGCGGGCGTGGAAGTTCACGTCGCGCACGCTTCCGTCTGCCAGTGTCAGGTTCTCGACGTCGACCATGACCTTGTCCGGCTTGTGAGTGATGGTCGGAAACAGCAGGTCGATTTTGCGGCCCGTCATCAGCTCGACCAGCTCGCTGTCGGTCGAGGTCGCGGCGTCGAGGGTGCGGATGTGGCGGCCATCGCGCAGCACGGTCACGCGGTCGGCGAGTGCGCGGATCTCACGCATGCGATGCGAGACGTAGATCAGCCCGATATTCTGGCTCTTCAGGCGAGCGATCAGCTCAAACAGCCGGCCGGTCTCGCGCTCGGTCAGCGACGCCGTCGGCTCGTCGAGGATGAGTAGGCGAACGCGGCTGAGTAGAGCCTTGGCGATCTCGGTCATCTGCTGGTGCGCTCGCGAGAGGTCGTCGACCCGCTGCGAGGGATCGAGATCGAAGCCGAGCTCATCGATCAACGCGGTTGCACGCTTGCGCATCTCGCCGGCATGCAATACGCCGCCGCGCGTGACCTCGCGGCCGAGGAACAGGTTCTCCTCCACCGTGAGGCTTGGAACGAGCGAGAACTCCTGAAACACCGGACTGATGCCGATCGCCCGGGCCCGCTGCGGCGTAAGATGGCGGATTTCCTCACCGCCGAAATGGAATGTGCCCTCGTCGGGCGGGAATGTCCCTGACACGACGTTGATCAGGGTCGATTTGCCGGCACCGTTCTCACCGAACAGCACGTGCAACTCGCCGGCATGGACATCGAGATCGACCCGGTCGAGCGCACGAACACCGGTGAATCGCTTCGAGATGCCGCGCAAGGCGAGCAAGGGTTCGGCCGGCTTCAGGTCGGTATCGACGTCCATCTGGTCTCCGCGGGCGTTGGATGAGGCGGGAGCGCAGGTCTCCCGCCTCGATGATTTGCGGGTTACTTGGCCTTGACCGAATAGACCGGCTTCCAGCTGCCCGGTGCCAGCACGAGGTCCATTTGCAGTTTCGGAACGGTGGTCTTGTCGACGGCTGACGCCAGCGGCTGGGCGAGGCTCATCACCGGCTTCTTTTCGATCAGGCGCACGGCCTGGTCGACCGAGACGGCGCCTTCGCCGACCGGGTACTGCGTCGCAAAGGCAAGGACGTCGCCGCGGTTCAGCGCGTCGAGCATCGCTTGGTTCTCGTAAGAGGACATGATCTTCATGTCGCTGCGGCCGGCTTCGGCGACCGCACCGATAGCGGCTTCCGCGGTCGGGGCGGTGCCCCAGATCACGTTCATGTTTGGATAGGCCTGGAGCGCGTCCTGGATCAGCTGTAGCTGGACCGCAACGCCGGAGTCGCCGAACTTCTCGGCCAGGACCTTGGCGTTGGGGTTCTTCGCCACCGCTTTCTTGAAGCCTTCGTTGAAGGACTCCGCCCAGCCCGAGCCGGCCGGCCCGGGGAAGGTCACGATGTTGAGCTTGTCGCCGGGCTTGGCCTGCGCGAGCAGACCCGCGCCGGTAACTTCGCCCATGGCGACGAAGTCGACATAGATCGCGGCAGGCAGGGCATTCGGCGGCAGCGGGTTGGCGACGCCGACCACGGGCACACCCTTGGCCTTGGCCTCCTCGAACTTCTTGCTGAGACCTGCACCCGAGATGGCGCCGACGATGATCGCGTCGGGACTGCTCGCCATGCAATCATCGAACTGCGAGAGCTGCTTGGGCAGGTTCTCGTAGCCGCCGGCTTCATAGAGCGTCATGTTGACGTTCAATGCCTCGGCCTGCTTGACGATGCCATAAGCAACCGCGACCCAGAAACTGTCCTTCATATGCGGAAACAGGACGCAGAGCTTGTAGGGCTTCTCGGCCTTGGTCAAAGCCGTGTACTCGGCCGGCTTCGGTGTGCCTGAGGAGGCATCGTAGACCTTCATGGGGAACCATGGCGTCTCGGCCGCGGCGGGCGCCATCGCGGCGAAGGCGAGGCCTGCGGCGATGCCGAGGGTGGAGCAGATCGGCCGAAAATGCTCGATCGAAAGGCACGTCGCATGAGTCATAGCTCTATCCTCCTGGTTCGAATGAAAGGTGAGGGCCGACGGCTTCGGTTCCTCTGTTGCATGCAACCGCCACGCCGCCCGTGGGCGACGCAGTCGTCGACGGGGATCAGCCCGTTGCCCACTTTGCGACCGAGCGCCGCTCGAAGACTTCGCGGAACTGGCGTGTGGATTCGGGAAGGAGGGCGCCGCTGCCCCAGTCGAGGATCACGGCGTGCTGGCGGATGACATCGAGGGCATCGATCTCGCCGCTGCGGAAGCGCCGCGCGACAAGTTCCGGATCGAGCCTGGCCTTCGCGACCCGCTCCACCCTGATCCTGGCGCGGAGTGCGTCGGTTTCGGTCTTGTCCACCTCGTACTCGCAGAGTTCGGCGTCGATGATCTGCACGACGACGCCGTAGTCCTTTGCGGCGCGCTCGACTGAGACGTAGTCGTCCTTGATGTCCTCGATCACGAGGCGCGGGTCGCGGTCGAGCGGATCACCGAAGCCGCCGCCACCTGCGGTCGGTCGGGAGAAAACGTCGCCTTCGCCAATCGGCACGTCGGAAAAGATCGAGCCGAGCCGTTCTTCGCGCGTGCTGTCCTTGCGCTTCAATGTCAGCCCGTGCGGCATGGAAGGCAGGCCGCCTTCGATGCCCCACACCACGGCGCGTTCGCGGTCGCAGATGTAGGAGATCACGGTCTTCTCGGCCTGCAGCATCCGCGAGGTCTTCATCACGCCGGCGCCGCCGCGCCATTTGCCGGGGCCGGGTGAGTCCTTCAGGATCTCGCATTTAGTGGTCAGGATCGGATTGGCGCGCTCCTGGCCCTCGACCGGCTGCGACATCAGTCCAGTACCGAAGCAGGCGGTGGTGACGTTGCTGCCGTCCTTGCCGTTGCGACCGCCCCAACCGCCCGGCAGCCAGTCGTAGAACATGAAGATCGGCTTGTCGGCGCTACGGCCATCGAACCCGCCGGTGAGCAGATATTCGAGATTGAAGGCGCAGGCGAGCGCACGCTCGGGCATTAGCTTCGACCACATCTCGTAGATCGAGTTCATGATCTTCTCGAACGGCATCAGGAAGCCGGTGACCGCGATCGGCCACTTCGCATCGACGATCGAGCCTTCAGGAGCGATGATCTCGAAGCAGCGATAGAAACCGGAGTTGAGCGGCAGGTCGGGGAAGAAGGTCTTCATGCCGGCTGCGACGGCCGAGAAGGTTGCGCCAAAGGCTGAGTTGTAGATCGAGCCGATGGTCGGATGGCTGCCCGTGAAGTCGTAGATCGCCTTGTCGCCCTTGATCGTCATCTTGATGCGGATCGGGATCATGCCTTCGCCGCCCGCCGGATCGCGATCGATGAAGTCGACCGTCTCCCATTCACCGTCGGGCAGCGCGGCGATGCGCTGGCGCGCGGAGCGCTCGACATAGTCCTGGACTGCGGCCAGACCGGCCTCGACCGTATCGCGGCCGTATTTGTTGACGAGGCGGAGGATCTCGCGTCCGCAGACGGCAGTGGCCTCGGCCTGCGCCTGGATATCGCCGATGATGGAGGCGGGATCGCGCGTGTTGGACGCGATCAAATGCGCGACGTCCTTGCAGAAGCGTCCCTTGTCGAACAGCCGGACTGGCGTGATGCGCAGGCCTTCACGAAACATGTCGCGCGCCGCGACGTCGAACGAGCCGGGTACACTGCCGCCCATGTCGGACCAATGACCGTTGGACTGGCTGAAGGCGATGATCTTGCCGTCGGCGAAGATCGGCCGGATCAGCCGCACATCGGAGAAGTGGGTGCCGCCCGCATAAGGATCGTTGATTGCGAACACGTCGCCCTCGTGCATGTCGCCCTCGAAGTGGCGCATGACGTCCTGGCAGGTGAAGTGCAGCGTGCCGACATGGACGGCGATGTCCTGATTGCCCTGCGCTGCGCATTCTCCCTTGGCGTCGTGCAGGGCGCTGGAGAAGTCACGATTGTAGATCACGAAGGAGTAGCAGGTGCGCAGCACCTGCTCGCCCATCTGGTCGACGCTGGTGATGAAGGAGTTTTTCAGAACCTCGAAGGTCACGGGGTCGAGCGGAAGATCTCCGGCCATGGTTCATTCCTTCACGCGGATGATGATGTTCAGATATTTGTCGACCTCGGCGCTGGCGCCGGGCGGCACGACGGTGGTGGCGTCGACCTGCTCGACGATCGCAGGGCCTTGGAAGGAGAAGCCGCAGGGCAGGTCGTCGCGGGCATAGACGGGCGTATCGAGCCCGTTGCCCTCGAACCACACCCTGCGGCGGCTGACCGGCTCAGGGATCACGCCGGTCGGCTTGTGGACGGCGAATTCGGCCTTGGGCACGACGCCGATTGCTTTCAGGTTCAGCCGGAAGAAGCTCACGGGCGAATCGTCGCGGCGGAAATTGTATTCGCGCTTGTGCTCGGCATGGAAACTCTGGACCAGGTCGGAGATCGAGCCGATCGGGCGCGGTGCCTGGACCGCGAGCGACCGCCATTGGCCGCGATACATCATGTCGATCGATCGCTGCAGCACAATGTCGCCCTCTGCAACGCCCTCGTGGGTGAGCCGGGTGAGCGCTTCCTTCTCCAGCGCGATGAACTGTGCTTCGATATCGGCGGAGTCGGCCTCGTCAGCGCCGACCATGCAGCTCTGCGAGAAGTCGTGCTGCATGTCGACCAGCAGGCAGCCGAGCGCTGAAGTGACGCCGGGATTTGGCGGCACGATCACGACGGGGATCGCAAGCTCGCGCGCCACGTCGACGCCATGCAGGGCGCCGGCGCCGCCAAAGGCGACCAGCGCAAAATCGCGCGGATCATAGCCGCGACTGATCGAGATCAGCCGGACCGCGTCCGACATGTTGGCATTGGCGACCTTGACGATCGCGTCGGCCGCCTCATGCAGGCCGAGGCCGAACGGCTTTGCGACGCCTTCCTCGACGGCCTGCCGGGCAAGGGCGGGATCGAGCTTGACCTTGCCGCCGGCGAGATCGGTGCCGAGCCGGCCCAGCGTGACGTTGGCGTCGGTGTTGGTTGGCTGGGTGTTGCCGTTGCCGTAGCAGGCGGGGCCCGGATAGGCGCCGGCCGATTGCGGGCCGTTGCGCAAGGAGCCCGCCGGATCGGTCCAGGCCAGCGAGCCACCGCCGGCGCCGATGGTGAGCACCTCGATCGAGGCAAAGCGGATCGGATAGCCGAACTCGATATACCAATCCTTGGTGATGCGCGACTGGCCCTCATAGGCCAGCGATACGTCGGTCGAGGTGCCCCCCATGTCGAGGCCGATCGAATTGGGATAGCCGCAGAGGCCGGCGATGTAGCGGCTGGCGATGGCGCCTGCGGCAATGCCGGAGCCGGCGAGGCGGGCGGCGAAGTCCTTCACGGAGGCCGGCGTCATGACGCCGCCGCCGGTGTGGAGCAGCAGGAGATCGCGGGTGTATCCTTCATCGGCGAGGCGGTCGCCGAGCCGGCTCGTGTAGCTGACGACGACCGGGCTCACGACGGCATTGGCTACTGTCGTCGAAAAGCGTTCGTGCTCGAAGATCTCGGGCAGGACTTGCGAGGAGATCGAGACGGGGACGTCGGGCATCTCAGCGAGCAGGATATCGCGCATGGCGCGTTCATTGGCGCCGTTGAGATAGGCGTTCATGAAGCATACGGCGACCGCGGCGACGCCCCGGCGCTTGAGAATCCGCGCGACGTTGCGCGCGGCTTCGACGTCGAGCGGCTCGATCACCGCGCCGCCTGCATCAACCCGTTCGGGCACAGTCAAACGGTCGCGTCGCGGCACGTAAGGGCGCACAACGTCCTTGTAGGTATCCCAGAGATCTTCCTTGTTGGCGCGCCGGATTTCGATCACGTCGCGGAAGCCCTGGGTCGTCACCACGGCGGTGCGCGGCAGCCTGCGTGTGATCAGCGCGTTGGTCGCAACCGTGGTGCCGTGCGAAAACAGGGCCACCTTGGAAAGATCGATGCCGGCCTTGGATACGCCGCCCATGATCCCTTCGATCGGGTCGCGCGTGGACGAAGTCTTCTCGATGCGGATGAGGCCGGTCGCCTCGTCCATGATGCAGATGTCGGTGAAAGTCCCCCCGACATCGACGGCCACACGAAGGTTCTGCATCATGCGTCTTCCTTTCCGGCAAGCGTTTCGCCGATCATAGGCAGACCGGCGGCTTGGGCGCTTGACGCTGAGTGCAGGAAGATTTGTGCGAGAGAGCGAACCTCGCCCGTGCCTGGATCGACGGCTGGTTGCCTAAGGATCGGCCAGACCGGTGCGGCGTGGGGCCGTCAGGACGTCGGGATGCGTGAGGCCGCGCGTGCTTCGCTCGGGGTGCACCCGAACCGGCCGCGATAATTCCGGCTGAATTGCGCCTGGTCGGCGAATCCCCATTGATAGGCGATTTCTGAAATGCTCTTGCGGCAGTTGGGATCGCGCAACAGGGTGTCGCACATCGACAGACGCTGGTTGCGGATATAGGCGCAGACCGTCAGGCCTTCGCCTTCGAAGATCTGGTGCAGGTATCGAAGCGAGATGCCGCAGCCGTCGGCAATGGTCTGCGGCGTCAGTCGCATGTCTTCGAGGCGGGTTCGGATGAAATGCTCGCAGCGGAGCAGATGGCCGTTACGAACGGAGGACGAGTGGCCGGTCAGGACGCGGTCGTCGGATTCGATGGCCATCGTGAGGAGCTCGACGAGGTGCTTGCCCATCAACGTGCGCGCCATCTCGTCCATTTCGCTGATGCGTTCGCCGGCAAGGCGCAGCGTGTCGACGAACAAGGCGCCGACGCTGCGGCTTGCATCGAACTGAAGCGTCGCGAGACGTTCGGGGCGCGAGATGCGCGCACGCAGGACTGCGCTGGGAATCTTCAGAACCCACAGCGCCGTCCGATCCTGATGGCTGAATTCGTATGGCAGATGGCTGCGTTCGATCAGGAATGCGCCTGGCCGACAGTGCACGACCTTGTTGTCCTGCTCGAAGCGGATTTCGGCGAGCTCCGGCACCGTGATCAGGAAGGATTCTTCGCGCTCGCTCTGGAGATGCCGTTCATGGCGTTTGTAGAGCAAGCCATTTGCGATGTTGCGGGATACTGCAACGGGCCCCATCGACAAGGCGCCGAGGCGCGCATCGAAATCGCGGCCGCTCGGGAAGCGCAAGTCCAGTGAGAAATAGGTCCTGGAGACGATGTCCTGCCAGTATTGCTGCCGGCTATGCGCTGGAATGTCGTTGGTCGCGTAACTGACTTGCATTGCTGCGCTCCCCGCTGCCGGCTGCTTCTCCGGCGGCCAGGCCCTTGGTGAGTGTGGCGAGGGCGGCCGGATGACGTCAAGTCGAATAAGGCGGAATCAGATATTTCAGATTTCGATCCTCTCCTCGGCGTGATGCCGGTGGTCGACGCTGATTGGCGGTCGGCCGGGACCCACGCCCGCTACCGCAAAGCGCATGAAATCCCGGAATGCCTTTGCGGCTTCCGACAGCTTGATGTCGCGGCGCCAGGCGAGACCGATGTCCATGGTCGGTATCTCGTCCTCGATCACCCGGGTCTCGATCCGCTGGCCTTCCAGCGACCAGGGCCGGTAGATCAGGTCCGAGAGGATTGCGATGCCCATTCCGCCGGCGACCATGGAGCGCACGGCCTCGACCGAAGACGTGCGGAAGATGGTCTTTGGCTCGAGTAAAGCGTTGTTCCAATAGCGCATGGAGGTGTGCTTGGCTTCGTCCACGGTGAGCATGACGTAGGGATAGGTCGCGACTTCGGCGAGGCGGACGTGCTCGGCGCGGGTGAGCGGATGATCGGGAGCGAGCCACAGGCGGCGGGGCGAGCGCAACAACGTTTCGCTACCGAGCATCGCGTTGTCGCGCAGGTTCGAGACCAGCATGACCGCGAGATCGAGAGCGCCATCGACAAGCGCACGTTCGAGGACGTCGCGCGGGGCCTCGAACAGCTCGACCGTGATGCCCGGGAAGCTCGCCTGAAAACGCATCTGGTGGCGAGGCAGGAAATAGCCGGACACGGTGTAGGTGACACCGATACGGACGGTCCCAAAGAGCGGGCCCGCGGACATGTGCGTGCTGCGGACCGCCTCGGCCACGGCTGCCAGTATCTGCCGGCCCTGGGACAGGAAGCGGCTGCCTTCCATGGTCACGGTGACGCCGTTGGGCGCGCGCTCGAGGAGGCGCGTGCAGATGGTCGCTTCGAGTTGCTGAATCGCCGCCGTGACCGCGGATTGCGAGACGTTGAGCTCCATGGCCGCCTGGCTGATGCGGCCGGTTTCGGCCGCGGCGACGAAATAGCGAATCTGTTTCAGTGAAACTGACATCGCGGTTGATCCGATGTTTGCACAAGTCGTGCGCAGTTGAGCGTTGCTCCTCAGCCCAGTGACATCCGCTGCAACTCTCGTGCCGAGGTCGGAAAGATGACGGTCGCGCCACGTTAGATTTAGGGGTTGATCACGGACAGCCGCAGGTTTGAGGATCGCGCCATCCGCGGGCACCTCGGCCATAGTCGGCCGAGGTGCGGCAAATGTCGTGCAATCTGCGCGGGTTACGTCAGCGCGTTGCGCAGCCTGCCAAGCAACTCCGCACGGCTCTTACGTGCTGCCAGGGCCTGATCCATCCCAACCTTGACGAACCGCACCGGCGTATTGGGCTGGAGCTGGCCGATGAGATCCATGTCCGCGGAGATGACCGTACCGACCATGAAGTAGCCGCCGCCCGAGACCGCGTCGCGATGCAGCACGATGGGCTCGGTGCCGCCGGGAACCTGGATCGAACCGTAGGGATAGCAGGCGTCGGTGATGTTGGACGGATCGGAGCCGGCGCCGAATGGCGGCTCGCGCGGCACGAATTGAAGCGCCTTACCGCCCTTGAAGCGGTAGCCGATGCGATCCGCCTCCGGTGCGACCTTCCACGTGTCAGCGAAGAAGTCGTCGCCGGCCGCCTCCGTAATGCGGTGCCAGTAGAGGCCCGGCATGACGCGCAGCTCTGTCGGCATCGCCGTTGGCTGGCCGCGCAGCTCACTCGCGACCACGCGTCCGTCCTTGACGGAGGCCGCAGCCTTGCCAACCGGCAGCTCGTCGCCGGCCTCGAGCTTGCGCCCCTTGAATCCACCGAGCGCGCCGAGCGCGTAAGTCGAGCGCGAGCCGAGGACGACCGGCACGTCGATGCCGCCGGCCACCGCGATATAGCCGCGCGCGCCCTGTTTGAGGAAATCGAAGGAGAGGACCTGGCCGCGTTTGACCTTGAAACTCGTCCAGGTTTCGCGCGGTTTGCCATCGAGCTTCGGCGGCAGTTGGGCGCCGGTGATCGCGACGGTCGCATCTTCGGTGAATTCGAGCTCCGGTCCCATGAAGACCGCTTCGAGGACGGCCGCACCTTCCTCGTTGCCAACAAGGAGATTGGCGGCGACGAGCGCGTGACGGTCCATGCCGCCAGAGAGGGGGATGCCGATGTGATAGTAGCCTGGACGCCCGAGGTCCTGGACGGTGGTCGCAAGACCCGGCTTCAAAACCTTAATGGCCATGGAGAACTCCATCGAGCTTACGGTTGTAGGCATCAATGTCGCGGTTGAACTCGGTCAGCGAGAACGAGACGTCGCGGATGACGGGCGCGAAGCGTCCGGCGTCGACATCGGCGACCGCCGCGTCATAGGCCGTTCGGTCGATCGGCTTCCATTTGACGATGTCGCCTGGCCGGAACAGACACATGAAGTCGCGCAAATAGCTGATCTTCTGGTTGGGGTCGTAGATCGGCATCGGCGTGATGCCGAACATCTGGTAGCCGCCCGCTCCGCGCACCGAGTAGATGCAGGAGAAGCATCCTCCATGACCGATGGTGAGCTTTGGCGTATCGGTGCGCGGGCGCAGGTATTTCGGCGCCTGGATCTGCCGCTGGCGTTCGACCATCTGGTAGAGGAAGGGCAGGCCGGCCACGAAGCCGACCATGGAGACGAACCAGGGGGCGCTGGAGTGCGCCTTGATGAAGGCGTCGACGCCGTCGAGGCCATTGATCTGCGCGGCGTATTCGAGATCGGTGCCGTTCGGATTCTGATGGCGTTCCCGGAAGCGCATCAGGGTCTCATGCGTCCAGGGATCGTTGTAGAGCACGGGGATTTCGATAATTCGCGTCTTGATCACCGGCTCGGACTTTTCGGACGCGGTGTCCAGCCGTTTCAATTCCGCGAGGAGATCATCGGGCTTGATCTGATCGGGATCGAACTTGACCTGATAGGACGCGTTCGCCGGGCAGATCTCGGTCACGCCCTTGATCCTGGCGTCGCGCACTGCGTTGGTGATGAAGAGGCTCTTGAAGAAGGCCTCGAGCGACATTGCCTCGCCGACCTCGGCGAAGATATGCTCATCGCCGCCGAAGGAAAATCGAGTTTGCATGGCTAGCAGCCTCCTGTTGTGGGCGGGGCGGATTTTCTCGCGTTCATAGGGTAGCTCTTGCGGCCGGTGACGCCTGGTCCGTGGCGAGGGTCGACGCATGGAGCTCCAGCCACGGTTCGAGCCAGGCGGTATGGAATCGTCCGGCCTGCACGTCGGCGTTGCCGGCGAGCGCCTGATGCAGCGGTTTCGTCGTGGCGAGGCCTTCGACGCTGAGCTCGGCGAGCGCACGCGAGAGCTTTCGTATTGCGCTCGGCCGATCCTTGTCGTGCACGATCAGTTTGCCCAGCAGGCTGTCGTAGAATGGAGGCACGGTGTAGCCCTGATAGAGCATGCTATCGAAGCGCACGCCGTCGCCGCCAGGGATGCTGAGCGCGCTCACCGTGCCCGGGTTGGGCATGAAATTCCTGGCGGGATCCTCGGCATTGATGCGAACCTCGATCGAATGCCCGGTTACGCGCAGGTCGTCCTGGCGGATGCGCAGGGGCTCGCCGCCCGCAATCCGGATCATCTCGCGAACGAGATCGATGCCCGTCACCATTTCGGTCACGGGATGCTCGACCTGGATGCGGGTATTCATCTCCAGAAAATAGAACTCGTGGGTCCTGTCGTCATAGAGATACTCGAGCGTCCCGGCGCCGCGATAATTGACCGCCCTGGCCAGCGCGACCGCAGACGCGCAGAGCTTTTCACGGATGGCCGGCGCCAGCGACGGTGAGGGAGCCTCTTCCCAGACCTTCTGGCGGCGGCGCTGCAACGAACATTCGCGCTCGAAGCAATGGATGACGTCGTATCCGTCGCCAAGCACCTGCACCTCGATGTGCCGCGCGCCTTCGATGAGTTTCTCGACATAGAGTCCGCCGTCACCGAAGGCCGCGAGCGCTTCGGCCTGCGCCTGCGGCATCAGATGATTGAACTCGTCCGCCGACCGCGCAATGCGTATACCGCGCCCGCCGCCACCGGCGGCCGCCTTGATCATGACGGGAAAGCCGGTGGTCTCCACCAATGCGAAGGCGGCTTCTGCCGACTCGAGGCGCCCCCGACTGCCGGGAACGGTTGGCACCCCGGCTGCAGCAGCGGCCTCACGTGCCGCGACCTTGTCGCCCATGAGCCGGATCGATTGTGCGGTCGGGCCGACGAAAGTCAGATGCGCCGCCTCGACGGTGGCCGCGAATTCGGCATTTTCCGCCAGAAAGCCATAGCCGGGATGGACAGCATCGGCCCCGGTGGTCTTGGCCGCGGCGAGGATGGTCGCCTGGTTGAGATAGGACTTGGATGCCTGTGGCGGACCGATTTCGATCGACTCGTCAGCGAGCCTGACCGCGAGCGAGTCTTTGTCGGCCTTGCTGTAGACCTGAACGGTCGCAATGCCGAGCTCGCGCGCCGCGCGATTGATACGCACGGCGATTTCGCCGCGATTGGCTATGAGCAGCTTCTTGATGGCCATGAAGGGAACGGGCGGTCTCAGACGTCGATTTCGGCGATGGGCTGGCCGGCCATCACGGCTTCCTCGTTCTCAGCCAGGAACCGCAGGATCTTGCCGGTAATGCCGGCCTTCACCTCGTTGAATGACTTCATCACCTCGATGAGGCCGATCGTGTCGCCATCGGCGACGACGTCACCGTCGCTCTTGTAGTCGGGTTTGTCGGGCGCGGGTTTGCGGTAGAAGATGCCCGGAAGCGGCGAGAAGATTTGCTGTGTTGTCATGGTGTCCTCCTGATGTCCGTGCTTGGGCTCTCGGTGCGCCGGCTCAGGGCGCGGTCAGATAGGGGCGGACCGCCTCGCGAACCGCCTCGGCGATGGCGACGGCGTTGGGGGTATCGGAGTGGATGCAGATTGAATCGGCGCCGACCACAATGTCGTTTCCTGCCACGGAGCGTGTCTTGCCTTCATTGACGGCTCTTGCGCAGCGGGAAGCCGCGTCGGTCGGATCCTTGGCCTCGTGCTCGCGCGTGATGATCAGGCTGCCGTCGGCATTGTAGTCGAGATCGGCGTAGTACTCGGCCACGAAGGTATGGCCACGCCGTTCGTAGACTTTCTGGTGCAGTGTGCCCTTCATGCCGAGCAATGGCACCTTATAGACGTCGGCAGCGTCCGCCACCGCCTCGGCGATCTCTTCGTTGCGTGAGGCCATCCCGTAGAGCGCACCATGCGGCTTGATGTGATTCAGCGCCATGTTCTCAGCATCCAGAAACGCCTTGAGTGCGCCGATCTGATAGAGCAGGCAATTGGCCAGCTCCTCACGGCTGATCTTCATTTCCCTGCGACCGAACCCCTGCAAGTCCGGCAGCGAGGGGTGCGCGCCGACCTTGACGCCGAACTCCTTGGCTAGCCGCACGGTCTTGCGCATGTGGTTGAAGTCCGAGGCATGAAAGCCGCACGCGACGTTCGCGACGTCGATGTGAGGCATCAGTGCCTTGTCGTCGCCCATCTTGTAGAGGCCGTAGGCCTCGCCCATGTCGCAGTTGATCACGACCATCTCCTAATTTCCTCCCAACAGCGCTTGCGTCGATCCGAGGTGAAACCTCCCGGGGGCTCGCCCCTCGGGAGGCGCGTTGTCGGCTTACTTGGACACCAGATAATCCAGCGGGATCTTTTCCGAGATCGTCCACTGATCGATTACGCGCGGCTTGCCGGCTTCCGTATCGACGATCAGGTAACGGCCCTGGTTCTGGTGGTGAATGTCCTTGGTGAACGTGCGCGGTCCGAACAGCGTCGGTTCGCTGGTCATCTTCTCGAGCTCGGCTACCACAGGCGCTGCCTCGGTCGACTTGGCGCGTTCGACCGCTTTGGCCCAGACGTCGATCAGGACATAGCCCGGATAGACATATTGGCTGGACGGATCACCGCCGGTGACTTCCTTATACTTCTTGTTGAACTCGTTGACCTTCGGGTTCGGATCGTCGCCGTAGACGGAGCCCTGCACGGGAACATAGAAGTTTGACAGGTCCGGCACGGCGTTCAGCCAATAGCTGCCGTCGACGCCGGATCCGTTGACGATCATCGACTTGATGCCGGCGGCGCGGATCTGCTTGATGGCGGAGACGGCGCCCGGCATCATCGTGCAGAGCATGATTGCGTCGGGCTCCTTCGGCAGGCTCTTGATGCGCGTGATCTGCGAGGCGATCGAGGCGTCATCGTTCTTGAAGGTGTCGCTGCCGGCGAGCTTGGCTTCCTTCAGGCGTGGCAGCATCCAGTCGAAGCCGTCGCAGATTCCCTTGTTGTAGACGGTCCAGCTATCGAGCAGACGGTAAAAGGTACGTGCGTTCTTCTTTTCGTAGGCCCATTCCGCCATGGTTGCGCCCTGCACGGCCGCGAGCACCGACGCCGAGAACGAGAAGGGGCCCACGCCGGGAATGCCGGCCTTGATGGACTCAGCGCACAGGAAGAAGGAGACCTTTCCGGCGGCCTGTGCCTGGAGGGCCGCGGGCGCGCCGAAATCATAGTCACAGGAGACGATGACCAGGTCGGCGCCCTGGTCGAGCACGGCGAGGCCGGCCTTGGCGCCCTCGGCCTGATCGGTCTTGGTGTCGGCGAAGACGGGCTTGATCTTCTTGCCAAGCAGGCCGCCGGCCTTGTTGATCTCGTCGATCCGGATCAGCGCCGCATCCTGTGCCGGCTTGTCGTAGGCCTGCATGAAGCCGGATGCGGCCGTCGCGAATCCGACGACGATTTCGTTGGCCGCCTGGGCGGGGGTGAACCAGAGCGCGGATGCTCCGGCAAGAACGCCGAGTATTGATCTGAAACGCATGAGCCACTCCTCTAATTTGTGCGAAAGGACGTCAGTTCAGTTCCTTGAGGGCCGTCTGGGCGGGGCGCGCCAGGCGCCGCTGCAAGGGCCATCCGCGCCAGCGGAATTCCAGGTTGCGCGTCAATCCCGTCGGCAGGTACATCAAGATGGCGATCGTGACGATGCCGATCGCTATTTCCTGGACGCCGTTCGGAAGCGCAATCATGTGACCGCCGAAGCCGACGCCCTTCTCGAGGTTGCGGAACAGCTCGATCAGCACCGACATCGCGACCACGCCGACGACCGCGCCGCTGAGGCTATACATGCCGCCGACCACCAGCATCGACAGGGTGATGAAGGTCGTTCGGAGATAGAATGCGCCCGGATTGACGATGCTCAGGAAATGCGCGTAGAGCGCACCGGCAAGGCCGATGATGAACGCGCTGACGACGAAGGCGATCAGGCGTTCACGAACGATATCAATGCCGGAGGCGCTCGCCGCGATCGCTTCGTCACGTGTGGCACGCAGCGCCAGCCCCGAGCGCGAGATCGCATAGAGATAGGCGATTGCGATGGCGACCGCCGCGCCGATCCATCCGGTCCAGACGTTCATAGTAGGGGGGATGCCGACGATCGAGCCTTGGCCACCGGTGACGGAATCCCAGTTCGAATAGATGTTGTTGACGACACCGAGCAGACCGAAGGTCGCGATCGAGGCGGCAATGCCCGACAGGCGCATGATGATGCGCCCGACGATCAATGCGATCAGCGCCGCGAAGAGTCCGGAGATCGGTGTCGCGATCCACATCGGCAATTGCGTATGCAGCAGCCAGCCGGGAAGTCCCTTGAGCGTGATCGACTTCATCACCGGCGGGATGGTCAGCCACGCGGTCATGTAGGCGCCGAGGCACATGAAGCTGATGTGTCCGAACGACAGCAGGCCGGAATTGCCGACGAACACGTAGAGGCCGACGACGATCATGATGTTGATGAACATCTCGACGATCGTGCGGTTGAAGGGCCGGCTGCCGAAATAATAGGTGAGGGCAGCCGCGACGAGCAGTGCCGCGATCAGCACGATCGGCGTGACGATCGTTTGCCGGATGACGGAGGGCCGCTGCGACATCGATCAGACTCTCTGCTTGGCGGATTTCGGCGCGAACAGGCCCTGCGGCCGCACCAGAAGGACGACGATGACCGCGCCGTAGACGAAGGCGTCGCGGAACACGCGCGCATCGTGCGGCAAGGTGGCCTGGAACACGACGCTCGCCGCACCGATCAGAAAGCCGGCGGCAACGGCGCCGGGAATGCTACCGAGGCCGCCGATCACGGTTGCGATGAACGCGATCAGCATCACGTTGGCGCCCATGCCGATGTCGGCGGTGCCGGAATTGGTGGCGAGGATCAGGCCGATCGCGGCTGCCAGCATGCCGCTGATGGCGAAGGCGAACAGTATCACCCCGTTGGCGCGGACGCCGAGCATGCGCGCCATGGTGAAATTTTCGGCTGCTGCACGCATTTCCAGGCCATAGCGGGTGCGCTTCAGGAACAGCACCAGCGCGGCAAGAACGATCAGCGTGATGACGATGGTCACGACCTGGAGTATCGGGATGTGGGCGCCCAGGAATTCGACCGGCAGGCCGAGGCTCGGCCACAGCGTGACCGATTTCGGCCGGCTCGAATACAGCATCAGCAGGAGGTGGCGGATGACGAAGCCGAGCGCGAATGACGCGATCATCATCGTCGCCGGATTGGCGTTGCGGAAGCGGCGGAAGACGATGAGCTCGGACAGAACCGACAGCGCAGCGCCGATCAGCAGCAGGAGCGGAATCAGCAGGTAGGACGGCAGTTGGCCGGCAAACACGATCGCCGCCGCATCGGTCGACGGCCACAGCATGGCGAACACGCAGAAGGCGATGAAGTCTCCATGCGCGAAGTTGACGAGCCGCATCACGCCGAAAATCAGCGCGATGCCGAGCGCGCCGAGAGCATAGAGGCTGCCGAGGCTCAGCGCGTCGAAGACGACCTGGAGGACCGCTGTCATCTGTCAATGGTCTCCGAAGCCGAAATAGGCCTGCTTCAGCCGGTCGTCCTTGACCATGTCGGCGGCCGCACCCTCGAGTACGATACGGCCGCCCCGGATGAGAACCATCCGTCCGCCCGTCATGAGGGCACGCGTCGAGCTCTGCTCGACAATCAACAGGGTAAGCTTGCGCTGGGCGCGCAGCCGTACCAGGATCTCGTAGACTTGGTCGATGATCTTCGGCGCAAGGCCGAGCGAGGGCTCGTCGATCGCCATGATGCGGGGCGCGGCCATCAAGGCGCGACCGATGACGAGCATCTGTTGCTGGCCGCCGGAGAGCATCCCTGCCGGAGTATGGCGGCGCTCGGCCAGCATCGGGAATTCCTCGTAGACAGAGTCGAGGTCGTCGGCAATCTTCCTGCGGTCAGTCCGCATGCCGGTACCGACCTTCAGGTTTTCCTCGATCGTCAGACCGCCGAAGACGCTGCGCCCTTCGGGCACCAGCGAAAAGCCGCGTCGCGCGATATCCTCTGGCGAGGCGCCGGTTACCTTCGCGCCGTCGACGGTGATGGAGCCCGATGCCGGCGGCACGACGCCGGCGATGGCGTTGAGCAAGGTCGACTTGCCCGCGCCGTTCGGGCCGGTCACGAACAGGACCTCGCCCTCATCGATATTGAGCGTGACGCCGCGCAGGGCCGTCAGGCGCCCATAGCTGACCGTGATGTCGTTGACCGCGAGCAGCGTCATGACGCAACGGCCTCTTCGGCGGCAATCGGCGGAATCAAGTCGTCGCGCCGCGTGCCCATATAGGCGTGCCGCACCTCGTCGCTGCTGCGAATTTGCGCGGGAGGGCCGACTTCGATGATCTGTCCGGAATCGAGGACGAAGATGCGTTCGCAGAGTTCGAGAACGAGGCCGATATTGTGTTCGATCAGAAGCACGCCGACGTTCAGCTCTCGGGCGATCCGCCGGATGATGGCGGCCAGATCGTGGCTCTCGTGCTCCGACATTCCTGCTGCGGGCTCGTCGAGCAGGAGGTAGCGCGGCGTGCACATGATGGCGCGGCCGATCGCAACGCGACGTTCGTCCGTGTAGGGCAGGGCGCCCGCGACGGTGTTGGCGAGATGAGAAATGCCGAGCCAGGCCATGACGCGATCGGCTTCGGCGATCGCGTCGCGGCGGGTCTGGCCAAGGCCGACGCCGGTCACCTCAAGGTTGTCGATGACCGGGAGATCACGGAAAAGTCGACCTGATTGGAATGTGCGTGCAACACCCGTTTGTCTGAGCTTGTGCGCCGCAATGCCGTTGATCGGCTCGCCCTCCAGTTCCAAGGTGCCTGCACCGACCGGTTGGAAACCCGTGAGCACATTAATAAGGGTGGTCTTGCCGGCGCCGTTGGGACCAATCAGGCCGGTGATGCGCCCGCGCGGCACGGCAAGGGTCACGTCGAACAGCGCTTTCAAGCCTTCGAATTGGACGCTGACTTTGCGAGCGACCAACTCCAAGCCATCGGACATCTATCAGCGCCTTCTCACCCAAAAACCGATGGATTGATTTTTCCGTTCCACCGGGGGATTGTAAAATTCGAAATATCGTTCACTGATATCGGAAATTTTGATGTCTCTGACGTTCCGTCAGGTTCGGCACTTTATTGCAACGGCCGAGACAGGGCGGGTGTCGGCTGCGGCGGCAGCTCTGAACGTGACGCAGTCGGCAGTCACGGCGTCCATCAAGGCGCTCGAAGCCGAGCTCGGGCGCAAATTATTCGATCGTCACTCAAACGGCGTGACGCTGACCTTTGACGGACAGGAGTTCTTGCAGCGCGCCCGGGCGATCGAGGCCAGTGTGTCGGACGCGATGCGGGGCCCGCATCGCTGGGGATCACAGGTCGACGGAACGGTCGACGTGGCGGTCAGCTATACGATCGCCGGATATTTCCTGCCGCCACTGTTGTCGCGCTTCTGGCGATCCTTCCCAGGGATCACGGTGCGTCTGCACGAGTTTCAGCGCGATGCGATCGAGCAGAGCCTGATCAGTGGCAGCGTCGATGCGGCGGTGATGCTTGTCTCCAACCTGCATGACCGCCTCTCTATCCGTTCGCGACTGTTGCTGCGCTCGCCGCGCCGCCTGTGGACATGCGCCAATCATCCGCTGCTCCGCAGGGATAGTATCAGGCTGGAAGATCTGGCGAGCGAACCCTATCTGATGTTGACCGTCGACGAGGCCGAGCGCTCCGCCATGCGCTACTGGCAGCACACGGCACGCGTTCCGAACGTCATCTTCCGGACCCTGTCGGTCGAAGCCGTTCGCAGCATGGTGGCGACCGGCATGGGAATCACCATTCTCTCGGATATGGTTTACCGCCCCTGGTCGCTCGAGGGACATCGCATCGATCTCAAGACGGTCGATGATGATGTTCATACCATGGATGTCGGGCTCGCCTGGAAAAGTAACGCAGAGCTGTCGCCGGCGGCTCGTGCGTTCTGCGAGTTCGTCGCTCATTCCTATCCCGGATCGGAACCGGTCCAGTTTGACTGACCGGGGCGCTAGGTGGAGCGTCGTTGCAACGGGCTCGCGCGACGATCATCTGCAATCCGTCACGGATCTCAGTGTAGCTTGAATCACTCATCGTGAGTGGGGCCGGCTCCGACACACCGATAGCGGCCCGGCGTGCGTGCGATCGCACGGGTCTGGGTGGAGAGTCCGCAGCAGACCGATATTGCCCAAGTCCCGGACCATAAGAGAGGCACTTTGCCTCAAGATCGGTCAAAAACCACAAAAAGAGCGACGAAGATCACGCTGAAATCCTCTTGGCACACCTTCTGCATGACCGTTTTGACCGATTGGTCGGTTGCACCAAGAAAAGGGGAATATCGATGTATCCGAAATTTGATCGCCGCCAGCTTTTGAAGGGGGTGGCGGGAGCTGCGGTCGCCGCGGGCTATATGCAGATCAATCCGGACTTTTTCCTGTCGGTGGCGCACGCGCAGGCCGGCAAGGTCATGACGTTCCTGTCGGCCGAGAACATCACCGGCAATTGGGACCCGACGGCCCATACGACCCTGTCGCAGAAGAATATCGAAGGCTTCGTGATGGGCTTTCTTACCCGCACGCCGATGAAGCTCGAGAACCCGGGCGAGGTCATCTATGAGCTCGCAACCGACATCAAGCTGCTCGATCCCAATCGCCTGCAGATCAAGCTGCGCGAGGGCGTGGTGTTCCACGATGGCAAGCCGTTCAAGGCGGAGGACGTCAAGGCCACCTTTGAATACGGATCCAAGCCCGACCGCCCGGCACAATGGTATCCCGGCCCCAGCGAAACGCTGAAGATCGAGACGCCTGATGACTATACCGTCATCGTCGATACGTCGAAGGGCGGCTACCCCGCGCACCTCTTCATGTTCCTCGCGGCCTTCCTGCCGATTATGTCGGCAAAGGACATCGCAGCCGGGCCCGGCGGCCCGCTCTCGCAGCGTCTTAACGGCACGGGTCCGTTCAAGTTCGTCGAGCAGCGCGGCAACGATACCGTGATGAAAGCCTTCGACGGCTATTTCAAGGGAAAGCCGGCGATCGCGGGCATCGACTTCACCTTCACCGGCGACTCCACGACCCGCATGCTCTCGCTGATGAACGGTCAGGCCTCGATCGTCGAGCGGCTGGAGCCGGAGCAGGTCGATACGGTCAAGGGCAACGCCAACATCCGCATCAACCGCGTGGTGTCCGTCGAGAACAAATATCTCTGGTTCCGCTGCTCGAAGCCGCCCTTCAACGACCCGCGTATCCGCCTTGCAGCGTGTCATGCGATCAACCGCGAGCTCATTCTGGAGGTGCTGGGTTCGGCGGGCCATGCGTCCTCGAATTTCGTCTCTCCAGTGAAGTTCGGCTATATCGACCTCGAAAACTACCCGAAGTTCGATCCGAAGAAGTGCCAGGCGCTGCTCGCCGAAGCCGGCTTCCCGAATGGCAAGGGGTTGCCGCCGCTCGAATACATCACGTCGGTAGGCTTCTATCCCAAGACCAAGGAGTACGGCGAGATCGTCACAGCGATGCTCAACGAGCAGGGTTTCAATGTCAGCCTGACCGTGCTCGAGCCTGCTGCCTGGAACGAGCGGTTGTATCATCGTCCGGGCGGCGGTCCCGGCCACATGGTGGATTGCGGATGGTCGACCGGCTCTCCCGAACCCGATCTGATTCTGCGCACGCATTTCCACTCCTCCTCGCATCGCATCTGCGGCATCGAGGATCCGGCGATCGATGCAAGTCTCGACAAGGAGCGCAGCGCTCCCACGCTCGAAGAGCGGAAGAAGATCCTCCAGACCGAGACGATGCCCTTGCTGGCCTCGAAGATGCCGGCGCTTTCGCTCTTCACCTCAGTGATGATTCACGCGATGCAGAAGGAGTTCGAAGGTCTTTATATTTATCCGGATGGATCGATGGACGCCTCCAAGCCCGTCGCCTGATGATCATGGATGGCCGCCGCGTGCCGCACTCGTGCGGTGCGCGGTTTGGTACGCTTCTTACGGAGCTCGGAAGATGTTCGTCCTGAATTTCCTGCTGCGTCGTCTGGCTCAGGGCGTCTTGATCATATTTCTGGTCTCGCTGCTGATCTTCACGTTGCTCCGGATCGTGCCGGGCGATCCCGTGCGCCTGATGGCGGGCGGAATGGCACCGGAAGCCCTGATCGAGAAGATTGCGGCCGACATGGGCCTGCGGGATCCGATCGTCGTCCAGTTCGGGCGGTACATGGGCGGCGTCGTGCGCGGCGATCTCGGCCAGTCCTTCGTGCGACCCGCCAACGGCGCCGCGACGGGCGGCGCGACCTTCAACGACACCACGCGTGGCGAGCGGGCGAAGGTCCTGAGCCTGATCCTGGAAGCCTTGCCCATGACCCTTCAACTCGCGGCGGTGACGCTCGTGATCGCGCTGCTCTTCTCCGCCGTGGTGGGAATTGCCGGTGGCCTTTCGGTCGGCCGATGGCCGGACAAGCTCGCATTCTACATCTCCTCGATCTTCATATCGCTGCCCAATTTCTGGCTGGGAATTGTTCTCGCGCTGCTGTTCTCGGTCAAGCTCGGCTGGTTGCCCGCAATCGGATACAAGGGGTTTGCCTATACGATCCTGCCGGCGATCGTGCTCGCGGTCGAGCTGTCGCCGGTTCTGATCCGGACGCTGGTCAGCTCTGTGTCGGCGCAGATGACAGAGCCCTATGTCGCTGTCGGGCATGTGCGCGGTCTCAGCCGGGGACGCATCATCGCCAACCATGCGCTGCGCAACGCCTCGGTGCCGCTGCTCAATCTGCTCGGGATTCAGTTCTCGAGCCTGCTCGGAGGGGTGATCATCGTCGAATACATCTTCGACTATCCGGGGCTCGGCCTGCTGACCATCAATGCGGTGCTCCAGCGCGACTTTCCGCTGATCCAGGGGATCGCCATCGTCACCAGCGCCATCTTCGTGCTGATCAACATCGTCGTCGACCTCGTTGCCACCGCCGTGGATCCAAGGCTCGAATATTAGGGCTTGAATATTGATGTCCGTCGCTACCGCCACCGCTGCGCCGATCTTGCGTAAGCAAGCCCAACGCTCCATTGCCCGGCGAATCTTCGATCGGGCGGCCTCTACGCCAGGGTTTCGGGTCGGCCTCGGAATCTTCGTCGTGCTTGCGCTCGCAGCCGCGTGCTATCCGGAGCTGAGCGGCCTTGACCCGACCAAGATGGATGTCAAGGCCCGCCTGCTGCCGCCGCTGTTTCTTGGCGGCAATTGGAGCTGGGCTCATCCGCTCGGCACCGACCAGATCGGTCGTGACATGCTGGTACGCTCGCTCGTCGGCCTGCGCTATTCGTTCCTCATCGGCGTTGCCTCGGTCATCGTCATGCTGGCGATCGGATGCGCGCTGGGCACGATTGCTGGGTATTTCGGCGGGCGCACGGACGCCGTCATCATGCGCCTGACCGACGCGCAGCTCTCGATCCCGATGATCATTCTCGCGATTTCCGTTCTTGGCGTCTCCCGGCCGACCATTCCGGCTATCATCCTGGTGCTCGGGGTATCCAACTGGCCGGTCTATGCGCGCATCATGCGCAGCATCGTGATGACCGAGCGGCAGCGCGAATATGTCCGCGCTGCGAAGATCGGCGGTTCGACCGATGTCCGGATCATCCTGACGCTGCTGCTTCCCCTGCTGCTGCCGCCGGTGCTGTTCACCTCGGTCCTGGATGTGGCGCGTATGATGATCTTCGAATCGACGCTCGGCTTTCTCGGGCTCGGTGCGCAGCCGCCGACGCCGACATTCGGCAACATCATTGCCGACGGACGCAAATATCTGCTCAACGCCTGGTGGATCGCCACCATGCCGGGCCTCTTCCTCGGATTGACGCTGACCAGCATCAATCTGATCGGCGCCTCCCTCGAGCGCGCGCGCAACACGATCCACGGGGGAGTGGAAGGATGACGCGACCGCTTCTCGCTCTCACGAACGTCACGATCGCCGCCGGTCGCTCGGCGACCGCGAAGGTCCTCCTCGACGGCGTCTCGCTGAGCCTTGCGCCGCGCGAGATCGTCGGTGTGGTCGGTGCCAGTGGCTCCGGCAAGACCGTGCTCTCCAAGGCCGTGGTCAACTGGCTCGAGCCGCCGCTGACGAAGCGGTCGGGCGAGGTGCTGTTCGAGGGGCAGGACATCTATGCCATGAGCGGCGCGGACATGCGCGTTCTGCGTCAGCGGATTTCCTACGTCGGCGCCAATCCGATGGGGGCACTCGATCCCACTCTGCCGGTCGGCGCCCAGATCGTGGAGAAGATGCGGGCGGTCGTGCCCGGGGTGTCGCGGCGGACGGCCGAAAGCCGTGTGATCGAACTGTTGGACGCCGTGCGTATTCCCTCGGCACGCAACCGCTTTCACGACTATCCCGCACAATTCTCGGGCGGCATGATGCAGCGCGCGCTGATCGTGGATGCGCTGGTGACCAACCCGGCACTCCTGGTGGCCGACAACGTCACCCAGCCCCTGGACGTCACGGTCGCCGCCCAGGTGATCCGGCTGATGAAGGAATTGACGACGAGCTTCGACACGGCCGTTCTGTTCGTCTCATCGTCGCTGCCAGTGGCTCGCGAAGCCTGTACGCGGATCCTGGTGATGGACGAGGGGCGCATTGTCGAGGAGCAGTCTACCGAAGATCTGGTCGAAAGGCCGGTGTATCCCTACACGCGCGAGCTCGTGCGGCAGACGCCGAAAATCTGGGGCGAGGCCGTCCCGGCGCCCCGCCATGACGACCAGCGGGAGGTGGTCCTCAGCCTGCGCGATGCCTCGCAGAGCTACAAGGTCAGGAAGAAGACCGGGTTTGGCGGGGTTAATCTTGTTCGTGCCGTCCGCAACGTCACCTTCGACATCCGCCGCGGCGACAGCTTCGCCATCGTCGGTGAATCCGGCTGTGGAAAATCGACCCTGATGCGGCTTCTGTGCAGGCTCGAACTGCCGAGCTCGGGGCAGATCCTCTGTGCAGGCAAGGATATCGCGGCGCTCAGGGGCCGGTCGCTGCTCGAATTTCGCGGGAAGCTCCAGATGGTGCTACAGGATCCCTTCGGTTCGCTGCCGCCGCGGACGGCGGTTGGAAGGATGCTGGAGGGACCGCTGCGGACGCACGGCTGGCGCGACGACGCCAGAATTCGCGAGCGCGTTCTGAAGGTGATGGGGGAGGTGGGCCTGCCGGCCGAACTCTACGGCGAGCTTCCGCTGGGCCTCAGCGCGGGACAACGGCAGCGCATCAACGTCGCCCGCGCGCTCGTCCTCGAGCCGGAAATCCTGATCATGGACGAAACGCTGTCAGCCCTGGATCAGGCGGAGCAGTTCAAGCTGCTCGACCTGTTCGAGAAGCTCCAGAAGGAATACGACCTGACCTACATCTTCATCTCGCACGATCTCGCGATGGTCAGGAAGGCTTGCAATCGCGTCGCCGTGATGTATCTCGGCGAGGTCTTCGAGCTCGCCGACAATGAGCGTCTCTTCTTTGATCCCGGCCATCCCTATACGAAGGCCCTGCTGAGCGCGATGCCGACACTGGAGCCGCGCCGCTACCGGCCGGAGGAGTGCCTGCTCGAGGGCGAGCCGCCGAGCCCGCTGGATATCCCTGTCGGCTGCAGCTTCCGATCACGTTGCCCGCAGGCCATGAACAAATGCGGCCGTCTTCAACCGAGCCTGACGGTGCGTGAGCGGCAGGATTTCGCCGCTTGCCACCTCGTCCTGCCGCCATCGGCATCGGGAGGCCTCGGTGAGGTGGGCACGACCGCGCCATGAGACGGATCGTGAGCAGGAATACGCGCCAGGAAGCGGCCGGCAGTGCCGCGACATGCGGGGAACGTCCATGAGCTTTACGGAGCATCGGCTCGAGCTGATCCGCGATCTGTTGCGGCAGAAGCAGCGGGTCCACGTCAAGGACCTCGTCGACCAGCTCAAGGTCAGCCAGGAATCGATCCGGCGTGATTTGAGGGAGCTCGAGACGCAGGGGTTTGCCCGGCGCGTCTATGGCGGCGCCGTGCTCGATCGGCAGGAGAGTGACCAGCCCTTCGCCGAGCGCCTGCGCGTCGGCGCGAGGGAAAAGGCACGGATCGGCGAGGCCGCTGCGGCGCTCGTCAGTGACGGCATGAAGATCTTCATCGACGAAGGCACCACGGCGCTTGCCTGCCTGAAGCATCTTGAGACCCGCAAGGACCTTACGATCGTGAGCAACTCGCTGGCGGTTGCCGCCCATTTCTACTACGCGCCGACGCCTAGCGTTCGCGTGCTGGGCGGGCGGCTACGGCCGGACTATCAGGCGACGTTTGGTCCTGAGACGGTGGCAGCAATGAAGGAGCACTTCTTCGATCTCGCCATCATCGCGATCAGCGCGGTTCATGCCGAGCGCGGATTCATGGACTATGGCGAGGACGAGGCGATCATCCGCCGCGTCGCGCGCGCTCAGGCGAAACGTTCGGTCATCGTCGCGGACAGCTCCAAGTTCGGCCGCCTCGGCTCGATCCATACGTTTGGCCTGCAGGACGTGCATGGCGTGGTCACGGGAGGCAGCCTGACCAAGGACTTCTCCGAGCAATTTCTCAAATCCCACGTGGAAATCATCTATGCCTGACATCAACTCCGTGCGCGCCCCAATCAACCCATCGCGCTTGCAGGCGATGATGGACGAACTCTCGACGTTCGGCGGCGGCCCCGACGGGTCCATGACACGCCTGGCCCTCTCGAAGGAGGACGGCGCGGCGCGCGATTGGCTCGGGCGCTGGTTTGCCCGGAGCGGGTTCAACCAGGCGGTCGATGGCATGGGTAATCAATTCGGGAGCCTGTCGCTCGCCGGCGCCAATGCGCCGGTGGTGATGGTCGGATCTCACATCGACAGCCAGCCCAACGGTGGCCGTTTCGACGGAGCTCTCGGCGTCGTCTCGGCCTGCGAGGCCGTGCTTGCCGTGTCGGAACGGCTGAAGGCGGAGAAGAAGCTCCCCGTCTGCAACTTTCAGGTGGTGAACTGGACCAACGAGGAGGGCGCGCGTTTCCAGCCGAGCCTGTTGGGAAGCAGCGTCTTTGCCGGTGCTCTGGAGCGCGAATGGGCGCTCGACCGCAAGGACGGTGACGGCGTGACCGTGCGGGAATCCCTTGCGCAGATCGGCTATGCCGGCAAGGACAGTGTGGCGAGGCCGAGCGCGCTGATCGAGCTTCACATCGAGGGCGACAAGGCGCTGTTCGAAGCCGATGAAAAGTTTGGCATCTTCACCCGCTTCTGGGGCGCCACCAAATATCGTCTCGCCTTCCTGGGCCGGCAGGCCCATACGGGGCCGACGCCGATGGCGCAGCGCAAGGACGCGTTGCTGGGCGCCGCTTACCTCATTGCGGATCTGAAGCGGATCGCCGCCGAACACGGCCTTGATCTGCATACGTCGGTCGGCCGCCTCGAAGTGTTTCCAAATTCGCCCAATACCGTTCCGTCCGAGGCCGTCCTCTTCATCGAACTGCGTTCGGGATCACCCGAGGTTCTCGCCGAGGCCGAACGAAAGATGGAGTTGGGAATTGAAGCCGCCGCGGAGAAGGCTGGGGTGACATTCGAGGTGAGGGCGATCGATCGGCGCAAGGCCGGCCGATTTGCCAAAGGGCTGGTCTCGCTTGCGGAGCGAACGGCCGCGGGGTTCGGTGAAACGGCGCGTCATCTCGATACGATCGGCGGTCATGATGCCGTGGCGCTGTCCGCCGTCTGCCCCTCGATCGTTCTGGCGGTCCGCTCGCGTGACGGCGTCATCCACCACCCGACCGAGTTCACGAGCGCCGCAGACCAGGCCTTTGGAGCGCAGGTCCTCGCCGACATGCTGTATGCGATGGCCAGCGAAGGGCTGCCGGCAAATGAGGCTGCGGCATGAAAAAGCTTGGTCATCCCAATACGGCTGCGGAGGAGCGCGCCGAGCGGGCAATCCGGAACATGTCGGTCATCGACGCGAACAAGGCAACGTACGCGGTGTCCGCGTTCCCAGTGGCCTCGCCGTCGTATCATGCGGTCGAGTCGACGACATTCAACGTCGCGCCTGACGGCAATGGCGCAAATCTCCTCCTTCGACTTGCGAACGACGAGGTCGCCGAATTGGTCGACGACGACGTGGCCTTTGTGGCGGCACAACGCCTTCACGGCCTGGGCCTGTCGCCGCCGCCGGTCGCGCGTGTGCCGGCTGAAAGGGCCGTGCTGTTTTCTCGCCTCGACGAGGGCTGGCGTACGGCCAAGATCGACGATCTGATGCAAGAAGACGCGGTCGTCCGGCTGGTTGAGATGCAGAAGACGATTGCCGCAGGAGAACCGCTGGGACGCCCCTGGTCTGTTTTCGACGGCATCGACCGGCTTTGGCCGTTGATCTCGACGTCAGGCGCGGTGCTCCCGGGCGATGTGAACTGGATGCTGGCCTGGATGATCTCTATCCGGGAGGCGATCTCTGCGTCCGGCGTCGAGCTGAGGCCGGCACATGGCGACCCGCAATCCTCCAACGTGATGCTTGGACCGGACAAGGCCCTGATGCTGGTCGATTTCGATATGGCCGGCGACATCGACCCCTATTATCAACTGGGCGTTCAGATGAACGAGCTCTATCAGTTCGAGAGCTGGATGAAGCCACTGCTGGAGATGCATGATGGCCGGTTCTGCGAGAAGGCATTCAATCGATGCCGGCTCTATGCCGCCGCGGACGATCTTTACTGGGCGCTCCGCAGCCTGCTGCAGGATGTGCGTTCACCGCTGCAGGGCGTCGAATTCCTGAAATATGCATCGTGGCGCTTCCTGCGATGCCGGATGCTGCTTGGGCATCCCGGCTTCGAAGAGCGCGTGCGGTCTCTCTAGTGAAGATGGGGCAAGGTGATGATGGAGATGGGATCTGGCCGATCCGATGCTGAACGAACGCTGGAGGCGGCCATCGTTGGGGTGGAAGTCTGGAAGGGATCTCGTCTGACTTACAGGCCGGTGTCGGGCGGTATCAGCAACACCAATTTTCGTGTCACAGTCGAAGGCGACCCGGTCGGATATTTCGTCAAGATACCCGGTCGCGGCACCGAGATGTTCATCGATCGCCGCGCGGCCCGGGCCGCAAGCAAGCAGGCGGAGATGATGGCGGTCGGGCCGCGGACCTTCGATTATCTCGACCACCTCGACATTGAGGTGTCCGAGTTCCTCGATGATCGCCGGGCTTCGACCCATCGCGACTGCGTCGATCCGCTGTTTCGCGCCAACGTGGTCAGGATGTACCGCCGCTTTCACGAAGGCGAGCCGCTTCCGCTGACCAAGACCGTGTTCGACATGATCGACGAGCACTATGAGCAGGTGAGACAGCTCGGTGGCTACTCTCCGGAAGATCACGTCTGGCTTCAACGTCAGTACAGGCAGGCGCGTGCGGCGCTTGAAGCTGCCGGGCTCGATCTCGTGCCCTGCTTCAATGATCCGATGCCGGGGAATTTCCTTGTCGGGGAAGATAGATCGATCAAGCTGATCGACTTCGAATACGCGTCCAACAACGAGAGGCTCTATGATCTCGCCATCTGGAGCGGGGAACACTTCTTCTCAGAGGATATCGAACAGGAGATTATCGAGGAGTATTTCGGCTCTTACCGCAAGCAGTGGCACGCGCGCTTTATCGTTCACAAGGCACTCGCCGACATCAAGTGGAGCACCTGGGCGATGGTGCAGAACCGCATCTCGACACTGGACTTCGACTTCTACAAATATGGCGTCTGGAAGCATATGCGGGCCCGCTCCATCATCTACGACCCGCGATGGCCGCTGTTCTTGAAGGCGCTGTGATGGCTCACCCCGCCGTCGCGGCTGATGACGCCGACGTCTACCTGTCCTTCGCCGCCGAACTGGCGGATTTGGTCAGGCCCACTGTGCTGTCCTATTTCCGTACGCCGCTGGACGTCGTTTCGAAGTCGGATGACAGCCCCGTGACGATTGCCGATCGCACCGTCGAGCTTCGTCTCAGGGAGAGGATCGAGGAGCGCTTTCCGGAACACGGCATCATCGGTGAGGAGATCGGGGGCAAGCCGGGGGGCGCCTTCACCTGGATCGTGGACCCCATCGACGGCACCAAGAGCTTCATCACCGGCTTTCCCCTGTTCGGAACGCTGATTGCATTGACCTGTGAGGAGCAACCGTTCTGCGGCCTGATCGATATTCCCTTCACGGGGGAGCGGTGGATGGCGCGGCCGGGGCTGTCGCTGTTCGGTGGTCGATTGGCGCGAACCAGCGCGTGCAAGAATATCGCAGACGCGCGATTCTACACGACTTCGCCCGATATGTTCGCCGGCGGCGATGCCGAGGTGTTCGAGCGGATCTCGAGAGCCGCGAGATTGCGCCGCTTCGGCGGAGACTGTTACATCTATGGCCTGCTTGCATCGGGACATTGCGACATCGTTCTGGAGACGGGTCTCCAGCCGCATGACTACATGGCGCTGATTCCCATCGTGCAAGGCGCCGGCGGGTGTATCACCGACTGGACCGGACGACCGCTCACGATTCGCTCGGAAGGGCATGTCTTGGCGGCCGCTACGCCGAGGCTCCATGCGGAAGCACTTGCGCTGATCGGCAGGTAGCGCTCATGCCGTACAAGACGACCATCGACGGGACGGTTTTCGGCTTCTCCGACCTGAGGGAGCTGCTGGCCAAGGCGACGCCAGAGCGGTCGGGCGACCAGCTTGCGGGCATCGCCGCGAACGGTCCGGTCGAGCGGCTTGCCGCGCAAATGGCGCTCGCAGACCTCCCGCTGAAGACCTTTGTCGCCGAGGAGATCATTCCGGCCGAGACAGACGAGGTCTCGCGCCTCATCATGGAACGCCATGATCCGGCGGCCTTTGCGATCGTCTCGTCGCTGACGGTCGGTGAATTTCGCGAATGGCTGCTCAAGCCGGAGACGGCGCAGCGGCAGCTGGAGGCCGTGGCCCCCGGTTTGACGCCGGAGATGGTGGCGGCGGTGTCGAAGATCATGCGGCTGCAGGACCTGATTTCCGTCGCGTCCAAGCGGGAGGTGGTCACGCGGTTCCGCTCGACCATCGGCCTCAAGGGACGTTTGTCGACGCGCAATCAGCCAAATCATCCGACCGACGATTCCCACGGCATTGCTGCGTCGGCGATCGATGGCCTCCTGATGGGCTCAGGCGACGCCGTGATCGGCGTCAATCCGGCGACCGATACGGTGGACGACTATATCCGCATCGTCTCGCTACTGGATGAGCTGCGCATGCGCCTTTCGATTCCGACACAGACGTGTTGCCTTGGCCATGTGACGACGGCGATGAAGGCGATTGCGGCGAAAGCACCCGTGGATCTCGTATTCCAGTCAATCGCGGGGTCGCAGAAGGCCAATGAGGGATTCGGCGTCAGCCTGTCGCTGTTGCGGGAATCTCATGAGGCCGTACGCGGTCTCGCTCGCAGCGCGATCGACGCCAACCTGATGTATTTCGAGACCGGGCAGGGGGCGGCCCTGTCGGCAGAGGCGAATTTCGGTGTCGATCAGCAAACCATGGAAGCCCGCGCCTATGCTGTTGCGCGCGAGTTCAGCCCTCTTCTCGTCAACACCGTGGTCGGATTCATCGGGCCGGAATACCTCTTCAACGGCAAGCAGATCATCCGCGCGGGCCTCGAAGATCATTTCTGCGGCAAGTTGCTCGGCCTGCCGATGGGCGTAGACGTCTGCTACACCAACCATGCCGATGCTGATCAGGAAGACATGGATGCGTTGCTGACGCTGCTATGCGCGGCCAACGTTAATTTCGTCATCACCGTGCCGGGCGCCGACGACGTGATGCTGAACTATCAGTCGCTCGCACATCATGATGCGGTCTATTGCCGGGAGGTCCTGAAACGGCCGCCGGCGCCGGAATTCGAGCGATGGCTCCTTGACGTCGGGTTGACCGATGGCGCCGGTCGACTTCTGGAGGCATCTCCGAGGCTCGCGGACTATATGGCAGACGCCCGGCAGTTGGGGAGGTGACATGACGGACGAACTCGATCGAGGGCCGACGGCGTCGCTCGATCTCCGGGGAATGACCCAGGCGCGGGTCCTTCTCGGCCGTTTCGGTGCGGGGCTGCCGACGCGTGCGGCGCAGTCGTTCCTGCTCGACCATGCGCGCGCGCGGCAGGCGGTTTGGTCAGAGGTTGATTGGGTCTCGGTTCGCGACGGATTGATCGATCTGGAGCTGGGAATTGTCGAGGTGGAAAGCCAGGCTGGAGACCGCGCTATCTATGTTCGTCGGCCGGACCTCGGCCGGAAACTCTCGTTGCAAGCGGCGGACCGTCTCACCGGCGCCCGCTCGGACCATGACATCTTGATCGTCGTAGCTGACGGATTGTCTGCCCGCGCAATCGACACAAACGCCGTACCGTTGGTGCGAGCCGTCGTTGGGCTGCTTTCGGCACGGCGGCTTTCCATCGCGCCCCTGGTTCTGGCATCGCAGGCGCGTGTCGCGCTCGGTGATCCCATTGCGGAGATCGTGGGTGCGCGGATCTCCATCGTGATCATCGGCGAGCGGCCCGGCCTGTCGGCGGCCGACAGCGTCGGGATCTATGTGACTTGCTCGCCGCGGCCAGGAACACCCGATTCGAGAAGGAATTGCATGTCCAACATCCGCGATGGCGGGCTCACAATCGGTCATGCGGCGGATGGAGTGGCGTCGCTGGTTGCGCATATGCTGAAAACGGGCATCAGCGGAGTTGGACTGAAGGATGCATCGTGGGACTTCTGCGCGTTCGACAGCAGCTCCGGGGCATCAGCTTTGATGGAGTAGTCCTTGTTTGGCCGTAACTGGCTCAAACTCGCTGATGGTGGGTTGCGAACGCGCCAGCTAGCCGACTTGAGCCCCGTAAAGGTCGGCATTGCGTGTGCACTCCGCCCCGATTTCGGGTGTGCGCGCCGTGTGCACCGGGAGATCAAGAAAATCTTGCAGCAACCGACGTGAACAAGCTCTCCGGAGTGGGCGAAGCGAGTCCCAAAAGTGGCTCCGCGACGAGTTGCATAGAGGCCCTCTGTAGATCTCAGCGAAGTTTGCGCCAACATCGATGCGGGAGCGTTCGCTACAATCTCCGGCGCCCTCTCTCGCTGCTCGCGAAGTACATTACATCGGTGTCCACGCGGCCGACCTTACCGACGGCTACGCAGCTGTGGGCGTAGCGCAGCCACACTCAAGTCGAGCGTTGACTCCAGCACGTTGCTCACTGGCCGATGCCATTCATCTAAAGCTATGAAGCTCACTATCATCACCTGGACCTGGCGATCGCCCTTGCTCCGTCGACGCTCCGGCTTGTCCGCAACAGCGATCAGTTCGTGACGAGAAAATTGCAATCGACCGAGCGGACGACCAGCCAAACTGCACTTGCAATGTTTAGTAAATCGTGCCTTACTAAACAAATCGAGCCTGCCGGGCCTATAGAATCCGGGTGGCGCGAGGAAACGCAAGTTTAGTTGTTCAGCTCGTCATGGACTGTGTCGCTCTGCTCGAAGCATTCGAGCGGGTAGGAAAGCCGCGCCATCTCGATGGCCGGCGCACTCGGAGGGAACGTGCAATGAAACGAACGATGAAGACGCTTGTAGTGGCCTGCGGGGCTGTTGCCGCCGCGTTCGGCGTCGGAGCGGGCACCACGCCCGCGCAGGCGCAAGGCAAGACCATCACGCTGTGCTGGGCCGCATGGGATCCCGCCAACGCGCTGGTCGAATTGTCGAAGGACTTCACCGCCAAGTCGGGTATCGGTATGAAGTTCGAATTCGTGCCGTGGACCAATTACGCCGATCGATTCCTGAACGAACTCAATTCGCACGGCTCGCTGTGCGACCTCATCATCGGCGATTCACAATGGATCGGCGGCGCTGCGGAGAACGGCCAGTACGTCAAGCTCAACGATTTCTTCAAGAAGGAAGGAATCAGCATGGACGACTACATGCCGGCCACGGTGGTCGGCTATTCCGAGTGGCCGAAGAACACGCCAAACTACTGGGCGCTGCCGGCGATGGGCGATGCGGTGGGCTGGACCTATCGCAAGGACTGGTTCGCGCGGCCGGACGTGCAGAAGGACTTCAAGGCCAAGTACGGCCGCGAGATCGGCGTGCCGAAGACGCTCGATGAGCTCAAGGACATCGCGCAATTCTTCCAGGGCCGCGAGATCGACGGCAAGAAGGTCTACGGCGCCTCGATCTATACGGAGCGCGGCTCGGAAGGCATCACCATGGGCGTCTCGAACTACCTCTACGACTACGGCTTCAAATACGACGATCCGAAGAAGCCCTATGCGATGGATGGGTTCGTGAACTCGGCCAGCGCGGTGAAGGGGCTCGAGGCCTACAAGGAGCTCTACAAGTGCTGCACGCCGCCCGGCGCCTCCAACTCCTACATGTCGGAAGGGCTTGATGCCTTCAAGTCCGGCCAGGTCGCGCTGCAGATGAATTTTTTCGCGTTTTTCCCGGGCCTCTACAAGGACCCGAATGTCGGCGGCGACAAGATCGGTTTCTTCGTCAATCCGGCCGGTCCCGCAGCGCAAGCGACGCAGCTCGGCGGACAGGGTATCTCGGTGGTCTCCTACTCCAAGAACCAGGCCGAGGCGCTGCAATACATCAAGTGGTTCTCCGGCGGCGACGTCCAGAAGAAGTGGTGGGCGCTCGGCGGCTATTCCTGCGCCAAGTCCGTGCTGAACGACCCGAGCTTCCCGAACAGCGCGCCCTTCGCCAAGGAGTTCCTGCAGTCGATGGGAATGGTCGTCGACTTCTGGGCCGAGCCATCCTACGCCCAGCTGCTGCAAGCCGAGCAGAAGCGCGTACATGACTACGTGGTTGCCGACAAGGGCACCGCTCAGGAAGCGCTCGACGGTCTGGTGAAGGACTGGAAGGCGATCTTCAAGGAAGAAGGCAAGAAGTTCTGATGCAATCTGCCCGGAGCGCGTACGCTCGCGCTCCGGGTTTCCTTCGAGATGACCGGAATTCGTCGCAGTGTCGACGCCGGGTGTCAGGATCGGTTCACGCAATGAACGAATTGAGTGCCTCTTCGCGGATGACCTATCGGGCCGTCATGGTCGGGCCAGGCGTGGCGCGTCGTATCCGAGGTCTGTCGGACAGGACGCTCGCCTGGCTCTTCATCACGCCGACGATCGTGCTGCTGCTGGCGATCAATATCTTCCCGCTGCTCTGGACGATCTATCTGTCGTTCACGAACTACCGCGCGAACAGGGCCAACGTGCCGATGATCTGGCTGGGCGCTGACTGGTACCAGTCGATCCTGACCGATCCTGACATCTGGGCAGCGATGCAGGTGACCGCGCATTTCGTGATCTGGACGGTGGTGATCGAGACCATCCTCGGATTCGGCCTGGCCTACCTCATCGACAAGAAATTCCGCGGCCACGGCATGTGGACCACGATCATCCTGCTGCCGATGATGCTCTCGCCGGCCGTCGTTGGCAATTTCTGGACGTTCCTGTACCAGCCCCAGATCGGCCTGTTCAATTACGTCGTCGCCTTCTTCACGGGCCGCGCAGCCTCGTCCTTCCAGATGCTGGGCGACGTCACGCTGAGCCCCTGGGCCATCGTCATCGTCGATGCGTGGATGTGGACGCCGTATGTGATGCTGATTTGTCTCGCCGGCCTGCGTTCGATCCCCGATTACATCTACGAGGCGGCCGAGGTCGACCGCGCGTCGAAATGGCGGCAGTTCTGGTCGATCACGCTGCCGATGGCGCTTCCGTTCATCATGCTGGCCGTGCTCTTCCGCGGCATCGAGAATTTCAAGATGTTCGACATGGTCAATCTGCTCACCGGCGGCGGGCCGGGATCGACCACGGAAGTCGCTTCGATCACGCTCAAGCGGGCGGCGTTCGAGAGCTGGCGCACCGGCTATTCCTCGGCCTTCGCGATCATCCTGTTCGTGACGGTCTTCGGACTCGCTAACATCTATGTGAAGGCGCTGAACAAGGTGAAAAGCCGATGACATCAGCCACCACAGCCCATTCAGTCGTCGAGCCGTCGGCCACGACACGGCGCTTTGCCGGCTCGCTCGTCGTGCTCTACGCGATCATCACCATGATCCCGCTGGTCTGGATCATGCTCACCGCATTCAAGTCGCCTGACGATGCGATCTCCTATCCGCCGAAGGTGATGTTCAAGCCGTCGCTCGAAGGCTTCTGCAACCTGTTCACGACCCGCTCGCGCCAGACGCCGGAATTCATCCGTTCGCTCGGGCCGCCGCAAGGGCTGTGCGATGACATCGCGCGTAGCCGCAACATGGTTGTCGCCGGTCCCTCGAACTATGTGCCGCGCTTCGTCAATTCGTTGATCATTGCGTTCGGCTCGACCGTGCTCGCCGTTGCTTTGGGTACCCTCTCGGCCTACGGCTTCTCCCGGTTCCGCGTGCCGCTGAAAGATGACCTGCTGTTCTTCATCCTGTCGACCCGGATGATGCCGCCGATCGCGGTCGCGATCCCGATCTATCTGATGTACCGCACCATCGGCTTGTCGGACACCAGGCTCGGGATGATCCTGCTCTACACCTCGGTCAACGTCTCCCTCGCGGTCTGGCTGCTCAAGGGTTTCATCGACGAAATCCCGCGCGAATACGAGGAGGCGGCGATGATCGACGGATACACCCGCTTCCAGGCCTTCGTGAAGGTGGTGCTGCCGCAAGCCACCACGGGAATCGCGGCGACGGCGATCTTCTGCCTGATCTTCGCCTGGAACGAATACGCCTTCGCGGTGCTTCTCACCTCGGGCAACGCACAGACGGCGCCGCCATTCATTCCGATCATCATCGGCGAGGGCGGGCAGGACTGGCCCGCGGTGGCCGCCGGCACGACGCTGTTCTTGGTGCCGATCGTGGTGTTCACGGTCTTGTTGCGTAAGCATCTGCTGCGCGGCATCACCTTTGGAGCTGTCCGCAAATGAGTATCGACGCCACCCCCTCCATTGCGCGTCGCGGTCTTGCGGACCGTGTTCTGCGCCGCGGTCCGCTCGAAGCCGTGGCGACGACGATCATCGCTGCCGGTGTCGTGATGCTGATGCAGCCATTCTCACTGACACTTTATTCCTGGTCGTTTGCGACGACCCTGTTAGGCACGGTGATGTACACCATCGTGTCCAAGGTTCGGGAGTAGGGCGCGATGGCACAGATCAAGGTCGAGGCGCTCGACAAATCCTTCGGTGCATTTCATGCGGTCAAGTCCGCCAGCTTCACGGTGGAGGACGGCCAGTTCCTTTGCCTGCTCGGACCTTCCGGCTGCGGCAAGACCACGACGCTCCGCATGATCGCGGGCCTGGAGCTGCCGACGGCGGGTACCATCCGGCTCGGCGGCGAAGACGTGACGATGAACCGCGCGTCGGCGCGCGACATTGCCTTCGTGTTCCAGCTCTTCGCGCTCTATCCGCACATGAATGTCCGCCGCAACATCGGCTTTCCCCTGAAATGCGAGGGCATCGGTGCCGCCGAGCGCGATCGGCGGGTTGTCGAGGCAGCGCGCATCCTGCGGATCTCGCATCTCCTCGACCGTTCCGTGTCGGGCCTTGCCGGCGGCGACCGGCAGCGCGTTGCGCTTGGGCGTGCGATCGTGCGCAAGCCAAAATGTTTTCTGATGGACGAGCCGCTCGGCGCGCTCGATACCGAGATGCGGGAGGCGATGATTCATGAGTTGCGTGCCCTGCATGATCGGCTCGGCGCGACGACCGTCTACGTTACGCATGACCAGCTCGAGGCCATGGCGATGGCAGACAGGATCGCGGTGATGAACAATGGTGTGGTCGAGCAGGTGGCGAGCCCGCGCGATATATATGACCGGCCGACATCGCTGTTCGTCGCAGATTTCATCGGCTCGCCGCCGATGAACTTCCTGCCGTTCCGCGGCGGCTTGCAGACCGGCGCAGAGGCGGTCCGGCTCGGCGAGCGTGACGTTGCAATTCCTGCCGCGCGCGAGGCAATGGCGGAAAGCGAGCTCGTGCTTGGGGTGCGGCCCGAGCATGTGCGCTTCACCGATCGCGGCATGGTGCGCGGCGAAGTCTATGGCACGGAATATCTGGGCACGACGCAGATCGTGACCGTGACGACGCATTACGGTGCGCTCAAGGCTCGCTCACCCAGCAGCAGATCCTTCCGGACCGGCGAGACTGTCGGCCTCGACTTCAGGCCCGATACGCTGTCGATCTTCGACAAGGCATCCGGCCGGGCGATTCGCACTGCGCTGCATGAAGGAGGCGCGCATGGCTGAAGTCGAGATCAAAGCCGTCTCCAAGGCCTTCGGCAAGACGCAAGCCCTGAGCGATCTGTCGCTGACAATCGGCGACGGTGAGTTCGTGGCATTGTTAGGCCCGACCGGCGCCGGCAAGACCACGGCATTGCGGTTGATCGCCGGATTGGAGCAGCCGGACAGCGGCTCGATCCGTATCGACGGGCGTGACGTGACCGGCGATGCGCCGGCGGACCGCGATGTGGCCTTTGTCTTCCAGCAATATTCGCTGTATCCGCACCTCACCGTGTTCGAGAACATGGCCTTCGCGTTGCGTGCGCCGACCCGCCGCGTGCCCGAAGCCGAGATTCGCGCGAAGGTGCAGGAGGTCGCGCGCCTGCTTCATATCGAGACCAAGCTGGACAACAAGGCGACGCAGCTGTCAGGCGGGCAGATGCAGCGCGTCGCGATCGGCCGGGCGCTGGTCCGCTCGCCCTCGATCTATCTGATGGACGAGCCGCTCTCCTCGTTGGATGCCAAGCTGCGCGGCGAGCTGCGCCTCGAGCTCAAGCGGATCCAGGTCGATCTCGGCGCGACCATCCTCTATGTCACCCACGATCAGACGGAGGCGATGACCATGGCCTCGCGCATCGGCGTGATCGAAAGCGGGCGGCTGATGCAGATCGGCTCGCCGCGGGAGATCTACGAGAATCCGATCAACGCGCATGTCGCGGCAAGGCTGGGCCAGCCGGTGATCAATCTGCTGCCGGCGGCTCTGTTCGGCGGCGCGCCAGCCGGCGCCGAGACCATCGGCGCGCGGACCGAGCACCTGACGATAGCGCGTAACGGCGGCGATGTCTCGGCAACCGTCAAGCGGGTCGAGCACCTCGGTGACCAGAGCCACCTTCATCTCGACCTCGCCGGGAGGCCGGTCGTGACCCTGGCGGATCCCGAAGCGGGCTTTGGCGCAGGAGACGTCGTGTCGCTCCGTTTGAATAAACCGCTGTTTTTCGATGCGAAGGGCTGGAGGGTAGCGGCATGAGCCTTGATCGGGTAGCCAGGGAAAGATTGGTGCGTGCGCTGGCAGCGTCGGTGATCGAACACGCGGACGAGTTGACGAGCCTCGACCAGGCGATTGGCGATGGGGATCACGGGCTGAACATGAAGCGCGGTTTCGAGGCGGTGCTTGCGGCGCTGCCAGGCCTTGCCGACAAGTCGCTTCCGGAAATGCTGAAGGCGATCGGAATGACGTTGGTGATGAAGGTCGGCGGTGCTTCGGGGCCGCTGGTCGGGACTTTCTTCATGGAACTGGGCAAGGCACTTCCGGGGCAGCCGAGCCGGGCCGATCTCGTCGCGGCGACGGAGAAGGCGATCGAGGCCGTCAAGGCGCGCGGCCGTTCGGAGGCAGGGCAGAAGACGCTGCTGGATGTCCTGGTGCCGGTTCACGCCTTACTTGCGGGAGGCGGCGACGCCAAGGCGATCGCGGCGGAGGCTGTGCAAGCGGCCGATCGTACCACGCCGATGCTGGCGATCCGCGGTCGCGCGTCGTTTCTTGGCGAACGTTCCATCGGTCATATGGACCCGGGCTCGCGCTCGGCGTCACTTCTGATCGGCGCAGCAGTTGAGACACTGGAGTTCGAGGTCAATACATGAGCAATGTCGGAATTGTCATCGTGTCGCATTCGCCGAAGATCGCGGAAGGCGCGGCCGATATGGTGCGCCAGATGGTCGGAGACGCGGTGCCGCTGGCCTGGACCGGTGGCGATGTCGATGGCGGCCTAGGTACGAATGTTGCAGGAATCCTCGAGGCGATCGAGACGGCCTGGTCACCGGCGGGCGTTGCGATCCTCGTCGATCTCGGCGGTGCCGAGACCAATTCGGAGATGGCGGTCGAGATGCTCCCGGAAGACCGGCGCGCGCGCGTCCTTGTCTGCAATGCGCCGGTGGTCGAGGGGGCCGTGATCGCTGCGACCGAATCTTCGGGCGGCTCATCGCTTGCCGCCGTCAAGCGCAGTGCGGAGGAATTCTATGCATGATGCCAACGCCAACCGGGCGGCTCAGACGTCTGCGCCGCTGACCGCCTCGGCGGTCCTCGTCAATCCGGTCGGCCTGCACGCGCGGCCGTCGGTGAAGCTCACGCAATGCGCCAAAGGCTTTGCCGCCAAGATCGAAATTGCGCTTGCTGCCGAGGGACCCTGGACCGACGCCAAGAGCCCGGTGAAGGTGATGCGTGTGAAGGCGCCGCAAGGCGCAACGCTGCATTTCCGCATCGCTGGTCCTGACGGCGAGGCGGCGCTTGCGGCCATGCTGGCGCTGGTGCATGACGGCTTCGGCGAGGCGTAGAATCGTGGGCGAGATTCACCTCACCGGCCATCCCGCCTCGCCAGGCCTCGCCATCGGCCCGGTCGCCATGTTGACGAGTGCCGTGGCGAGCAGGTTGACGAGGGGCGATCCCGGGCAGGAGGCCGCAGCGCTGAAGGCAGCGATCGAGGGGGCAGCAGCCGAGCTTGCCGAACTGATCGCGACGGTTCATGGCGAGGCCGCGGAGATCCTGGAATTCCAGGTCGCGATGCTCGGTGACGATGCGCTCGCGGAGGGGGCTTACGAGGCTGTTGCGGGCGGTACGGCTGCCGATGAGGCCTGGCGCGCAGCACTCGACGCGGAGATCGCCGGCTATCGCGCGGCGGATGAGGAGTATTTCCGCGCCCGTGCCGCCGATCTCGTCGACATTCGCGATCGCGTGCTCGCAGGGCTCAACGGCGCAAACACGATCGCAAAAATCTCCGGAGAGTCCGTCGTCACGGGCGACGATATTTCGCCATCGACGTTCCTCGCCGTAGACTGGACCCGCGGCGGTGCCGTTGCGCTCGCTAGCGGATCGCCATCGTCGCATGTCGCGATGCTCGCGCGATCGCGCGGTGCCCCCATGGTGGTTGGACTGGGTCCATTACCGTGGAACGGACAGCCGCCGTCATTGGCTCTGGTCGACGGCGATACCGGCAGCGTGATCTTTGATCCCAAGCCGGAAACGCGCCGCCTGTTCGAGCAGCGGATGGCGGCGGCGCGTGCCGCACAGATCGCTGCCGACGCGGGGCGCCTCAAGCCGGCGCTGACGGCCGATGGCCGGCGCATCGCCGTCCTGCTCAACGTTGCCGCGCCCCAAGACCTCGCGGCGCTCGATCCCGCTATTTGCGACGGCATCGGACTCGTGCGGACCGAGTTTCTGTTCGAGGGATCGAGAGGCCTGCCCAACGAGGATACGCAATATTCGGTCTATCGGCGCATTCTCGAATGGGCTGCGGGACGGCCGGTGACGATCCGCACTCTCGATGCCGGCGGCGACAAGCCAATCGCCGACCTGACGGTCGATGGTGAGCGCAATCCATTCCTGGGCCTGCGCGGGATCCGGCTCTCGCTTGCGCGGCCGGAGGTGTTTCGTGTGCAGTTGCGGGCACTCTGCCGTGCAGCGGTTCATGGGACACTGAAGGTGATGTTGCCGATGATCGCGGTCCCCTCGGAGCTCGACCGTGCCAAGGCCATGATGGACGCGGAGTTTGCGGCACTCGAGGCAGCGGGGATCGCCTGCGCGCGTCCGCCGCTCGGCATCATGGTCGAGGTCCCGGCGGCAGCCCTGTGCGCGGAAGAGTTCGGAGCGGCGTTCTATTCGATCGGGTCGAACGACCTGACCCAATACACAATGGCTGCCGCACGCGATATCGGCGCTGTCGCCGACCTCAACGATGCCGGCCATCCGGCGGTGCTGGCGCTGATCGCGCGAACCGTCGAGGCCGGGCGCAAGCGCGGTGTCGAGGTTTCGCTCTGCGGGGATGCCGCAGCGGATACGCGCTTGACGAAGGCGCTGCTGGCGACAGGCTTGACGACCCTCTCGGTCTCGCCGATTGCGGTAGCGCGGCTCAAGGCCGCCATCGCTGGGGTGACCGCATGACCGACGATGCAGGCGAAGACACAAGCCGGCCGGGCGACAGCAACGTCGCGGATTACAAGCTCATCCTGCGGAGGGCTCTCGACAACAGGCCGTCCGGGACGCGGTTGAAGCTCGCGGCCGCGCTCGGCAAGAACCGCTCCTTCGTGAGCCAGATCACCAATCCGGCCTATCTGGTGCCGATTCCGGCTAAGCATGTCCCCATTATCTTCGAGGTCTGCCATCTCGCAGGTGCCGAGCGCGCGGCTTTCCTCGAAGCCTATGGGCGCGCACATCCGGGTCGGCTGCGTGGCGCTCACCGCGAGGCGCGCACGCGCATTGTTTCCGTGACCGTGCCAGATCTCGGCGACGACAAGAAAAATCGCGCGCTCGAGCAGCTCATCGTCGATTTTGCTGCCCAGCTCGCGCGCTACGCCGAAAGCATCGGCTGACGAATTCGAAACGCAAGAAAGATAGCCGGGAGGACGCCATGAAAAAGCTGATCAACAGCGTCGACACAGTGCTCGAAGAGAGTCTCGACGGATTGGCGGCTGCACATGCCGATATCCTGCTGCTCGGCGCCGAGCGGAAGTTCGTGCGCCGTCGTACACTGAAGCCGGGCAAGGTTGCGCTCATCTCAGGCGGCGGCTCCGGCCATGAACCGCTCCACGCCGGCTTTGTCGGCGACGGCATGCTCGATGCCGCCTGTCCGGGCCAGGTCTTCACGTCGCCGACACCGGATCAGATGATCGAGGCGGCTGAGGCCGTCGACACCGGGGCAGGCGTGCTGTTCATCGTCAAGAACTACGAAGGCGATGTGATGAATTTCACCATGGCCGCCGAGATGGCAGGGCGTGAGGTCGTCAGCGTCGTGACCAACGACGATGTCGCGGTTGAGAAATCGACGTACACGACCGGCCGTCGCGGCGTCGCGGGCACGCTGATCGTGGAAAAGATGGTCGGCGCCGCTGCTGAAAGGGGAATGCCGCTCGCCGCGCTCAAGACGCTTGGCGATGACGTCAACCGACGCACTCGCTCGATGGGGGTGGCGCTGCTGCCGTGCACGGTTCCGGCGGCGGGCCGGCCGAACTTCACCCTGGCCGACAACGAGATGGAAATGGGGGTCGGCATTCACGGCGAGCCGGGTCGCCGCCGGGTGCCGCTGGCCTCTGCCGATGCGATCGCGGCCGAGATGCTCAACGCGATCCTGGGCGATCTCGCACCGAGCAAGGGCAGCGAAGTCCTGCTTCTCATCAACGGGTTCGGCGCGACGCCGCTGATCGAGCTCTATCTGATGGCCAACAGCGCCAAGCGCATCCTGGACGGGGCGGGGATCACGGCGACGCGCTTCCTCACCGGCTCCTATGTGACGTCTCTCGACATGGCCGGTGCTTCGATCACCGTCTCAGTGCTCGAGGGTCAGGCAAAAGAATTGTGGGATGCCCCCGTGCATACCGCGGCGCTACGCTGGGGTATCTGATGGACCGAAGCGAGAGCTCGGAGTTTTCAGTTGGAAAGGCTCGTGGCCCGGTAAATCCGAATGATGCCGTGATCTGAACTTAGCGTTCGAATGCCGCATCGACGCTTCGTTCATACGATTCCGAGTGCGGCCAACTTCTTCACGATCTGGTCCGCCAATTGCTCGGGCTGCTGACCAATCGTTTGCAGGTGTATTTCGGGAGTCTCCGGCGGTTCGTACGGGGCATCGAAGCCGGTAAAATTCCTGATCTTGCCGGCCTTTGCCTTGGCGTAGAGACCCTTTGGATCCCGCCGTGCACATTCGTCGATAGGTGTATCGACGAATACCTCAATGAACTCTCCATCGGACACCAGTCGGCGCACCATGTCTCGCTCGGCGCGATAGGGAGAAATGAACGAGCACAGCACGATCAGGCCTGCATCCACCAGTAGTTTTGCTGTCTCTCCGGCACGACGGATATTCTCAACGCGGTCCGCCTCCGTGAAACCGAGGTCCCGGCTGAGGCCATGGCGCAGATTGTCGCCGTCCAGCATCATCGTGTGATGGCCGCCGGCATGAAGCCGGCGTTCAACGATGTTGGCAATCGTCGACTTGCCGGCACCCGACAGGCCGGTGAGCCATACGATGGCTGGCTTCTGGTGCTTTTGCGCAGCGCGCTCCGACTTTCCTATCAGCGTGGCCTGCCAGGGGACATTGGTGGCACGCCGCAGGCCAAACGCGATCATCCCCGCGCCAAGCGTATGATTGGTCAAGCGGTCGATGACGATAAATGATCCAGTCTTGCGGTTCTGCCCGTACGGGTCGAACGCGACGGGTGTGCCCGTCGACAGATTGCAGAACGCGATATCGTTGAGGCCGAGCGTGCGAGCGGCAAGGTGCTCGCGGGTGTTGACGTCGATCTTGTACTTGATCCCGGTGACCGTAACAGGCGTCGTCCGGGTGCCGATGCGGGCCAGATAGGAGCGGCCAGGCATGAGTTGCTGGTCGCTCATCCAGATGACATGTGCCGCAAACTGGTCCGATACCTCGGGAGGAGAATCCGGACTGATCAGGAGATCGCCGCGGGCGATGTCCAGCTCGTCTGCGAGCGTGATCGTGATCGCGTCACCGGCCTGGGCGGAGGTCTGAGCGCCTTCCGCGGTCAGGAGTTCCTTCACCCTCGTCGAGAGCCTGCCGGAATTCGCGACGGCGATGGGATCGCCGGCATTGATTGTCCCGGATGCTACCGTGCCGGCGTAACCTCTGAAATCAAGATGGGGTCGGTTGACCCATTGCACCGGAAAGCGGAACGGACGTTCGATCGTGTCGCCACTCACATCGATGGTTTCGAGATAGTCGAGCAGGCTTGGCCCGCGAAACCAGGGCGTGTTGTCCGACACCTTCGTGACGTTGTCGCCATGTCGGGCCGAGATTGGAATCGGTGCGATCGACGAAAAGCCGAGTTCCGCGGCGAAGCCTCTGTATTCATCGACAATGCGAGAGAAAATCTCGCTTTGATAGGAGATCAGATCGATCTTGTTCACGGCCAGGACAACATGACGTATGCCGAGCAGCGAACAAATCAGGGAGTGTCGTCTGGTCTGAGGCAAAACACCTTTGCGCGCATCGATCAGGAGAATGGCGAGATCGGCTGTCGATGCCCCGGTGGCCATATTCCGCGTGTACTGCTCGTGGCCGGGCGTGTCGGCGACAATGAAAGAACGTCGGGGTGTGCTGAAGAAACGATGTGCAACGTCGATCGTGATGCCTTGCTCCCGTTCGGCTTCGAGCCCATCCATGAGGAGCGCAAGGTCGATGTCGTTTTCGGTGGTGCCGTGGCGCTTCGAATCCGTCGCCAACACGGATAGTTGATCTTCAAAGATCAGCTTGGAGTCATGCAGGAGGCGGCCGATCAGCGTGGACTTTCCGTCATCCACCGATCCACAGGTGAGGAAACGAAGCAGGTCCTTGCTCTGCGCTTCGACGGGAAGTTCGCGGCTGTCCATCAAAAGTAGCCTTCGCGCTTCTTTCGCTCCATTGATGCGGGTTCGTCGCTGTCTATCAGGCGACCCTGCCGCTCCGAGAGCCGCGTCGATCTCATTTCCGAGATGATATCTTCCAGCGTTGTGGCACTGGAATCGATCGCTCCGGTCAGGGGATAGCAACCCAGCGTCCGAAATCGAACTTGCCGCGATTCCGGCTGCTCGTCCGCATTGAGGGGCAGTCTCTCGTCATCGACCATGATCCAGGAGCCGCCGCGCGCCACGACCGGGCGGTGTTTGGCGAAATAGAGCGGCACCACGGGAATGTTTTCCAGATGGATGTAGTGCCAGACATCCAGTTCGGTCCAGTTCGATAGCGGGAAAACGCGAACGGTTTCGCCTGGTCCGACACGGGTGTTGTACAGGTTCCACAATTCCGGGCGCTGGTTGCGGGGGTCCCAGACATGTCCGCGCGAGCGAAAGGAGAAGATCCGCTCCTTGGCCCGGCTCTTCTCTTCGTCCCTGCGAGCGCCGCCAAAAGCGGCATCGAAGCCATAGAGGTCGAGCGCCTGTTTGAGCGCGTGGGTCTTCATCACCTGAGTGTGGATCGATGAGCCCGATGTAATCGGCGAGATGCCACGGCCTAGACCATCCTGATTGATGTAGATGAGCAGCTCGATGCCGAGCCGACGCGCTGTCTCGTCGCGAAACGAGATCATCTCGCGAAACTTCCATGTCGTATCGACGTGCAATAGCGGAAACGGGAGCTTTGCGGGGTAGAACGCCTTGAGCGCCAAATGCAGCATGACGCTGGAGTCCTTGCCAATCGAATAGAGCATCACCGGGCGTCTGAATTCGGCGATGACTTCGCGCATGATCTCGATTGATTGAGCTTCCAGACTCTTGAGGTGCTTCGGAAGCCCGCGCTGCGTCCCGTCAGTGGTCGATGCGACGAAATTCATTGCAGGCGCCTTCAGGGGAATCTCATTGGGAATGCCAACATACTTCATGCCAAACCGGCAGCGATAGTTGATGTCTACGGCGCGCGGAGCTATGTCGTCCGGCCGCTGGGAAGCCGGCGCCGACGAATTCTTGATCTTGGTGCGATAGTAAATGCGTGGGCCTTGTTGCCTTGCATTCTGAACGCGGTAGTGGCTGATGCGACTTCAAGGTGCCGGTGAAGCGAGCGGTCGCGGCGTTCAGCGGCACACTTTGAATTAAAGAGACCCGATGGCATTGAATGCGGACGACATTTTTCTGAATCCCGCGCTTGAATCCCGCGTGCGCGGACAAGCCTGGGCGCTCTTGCTTCTCAACGCTGCCGATCCGCGGATGGGATCGTTGTTTGCAACGCAGCAACGCTGGCTGATGGCGCACGCGGCGGTAGCGCAGTTCTTCCGGGATGTTGCCGTGGCCGGTCCTGGCTCCGGAGTGTTGACCGCACGTGTGCTCGATCTTGTCGAGCATCACCAGATCGCAAGCCGGAACACCGCGGCTGCCTTCGTCAAGGAGATGTTGAAATACGGCATCGTGCGCCATGTTGCGGGAAGCGAGGGCAAGCGTCATCGCCCGGTGGAGCCGGGACCTGCAGCGCTTGATGCGCTGCATCAATGGCATCTGCTGCATCTGGCAACGCTGGATGGCCTGGATGGCGGAAGCCGTTCGGCGACATTGGCCGCCCGACCAGAGGTCGTTCAGCGCATGCAGCCGCTGATTGCCGACGGCTTGCTCGGGTCTCACATGGTTCGCGAACCCGAACCGACGTTCAAGCTGTTCACCTGGGTCGACGAGGGGGGCGTGTTGATGGATCGCCTGATCGTCGGCTGTGAGGAAGAGGACGCCAGCCTCGATCGTATCACGACCGACGTGACGTCGGTCTCCGCTCTGGCGCAACGGCTGAAATTGTCGCGGACACAACTGGGCCGCAAGCTCGCCGAGGCAGAGTCCATGGGAAGCGTTGGCTGGGTTGGAGCGCGCGGCAAGTCCCGACTCTGGGTCTCGAAAGGCTTCCGCCGCGAATATCACAAGGCGCAGGCGGTCAAGCTCGCGATCATCGACGCAGCCTTCGACGCCTGTTTCGTGTCGCATCGATGAAGTCAACGACATCGTTGGACCGATGATCGGCAGCATTGATCAATCCGCTGTCGCCTGACCATTTTTGGTGGTCGACCTTTCCGGCCGGTCTCGATCTTTACCGCACATGTTGGACCCGCTGCGGAAAGTGCCGCAGTGGTTCATGGCGCTGCGGGCATTGATTTCGCAGCAGAGTTTCGTGCGCGGAATGAGAGCATGTCGCGATCTAGGTAAACGCATTTTCGGATTTTATGCGCGCCGGGCGGGTAAGCACAATTGATGAAAATGGGCGCGTGTGAACGCTGGTTCGCAGCCTTCGGCAGCTCGACACCGTACCAATGGGTCCGCTGAGGAATCGTCGCTTCCGGGCTGCGCTGAATGAGAATGGCATTGGTGAGGAGGATGGCTCTCATCGGTCGGTAGATGGAGAGCACGACAACAGCGTCGGTCGGATGTGTTTCGGCGGTCATCTTCCGCCTCGTTTGCGCTACCGTTTTCAGATGGAATGAATGATGCTGCATGTCGGCAGTGATCGATATTTTTCGCTCTCCATTTCGCAAGAGCTTTCGGCCGAGGGCGCGTCGGACGCGTCTGCCGCGGCGATTCAGGATACGCATACGCATCTCGTCAACGCGGAACTGAAGCGCGCCGGCGACGACTTGATGCTGACGGGCTCAGACGGAAAGAGCCACGTAGTTGCCGGCTATTTCAAATCGGAAAACCTGCACGCGCTGCGGTCGCTGGATGGTGCCAGGCTGAGCGGCGAAATCGTCGCTGTGTTGGCCGGGCCAGCTGCTCCCGGACAGGACGCTGCCAAGGACGCACCGCCGCCGGCGATGCAGGTGATCGGACACGCAGTACGGGTCGAAGGCCAGGTGACGGTCCTGCGCAACGGCGTCGTGGTGGCGCTCAACAACGGCGATGTGCTGCTCAAGGGAGACGTGGTCCAGACCGACAGCGGGGGCGCGGCTGGCCTGGTTTTCAACGACGGCAGCGCGTTCCAGATCGGGCATGGTTCGCGCCTCGTACTGAGTGAGTTCAGATTCGACCCGCATGGCAGCGCCAATCTGGAAGTCGTCGATCTCATCCAGGGATCGTTCAGTTTCGCGTCCGGCAAGATTGCCAATTCGGGCGAGATGCGGATTGGAACGCCGATCGGTTCGGCAAGGATTGCAGGCTCGGCCGGTGGCGGCGAGATCTCCCCGGACGATGGATCGGTCACGCTGACCATCTTTCATCAGAACGACGGGCGGCATCAGGCGACCGCCTATGATCGGAACGGCAATGCCATTGCAATCATCAGCAGCGAAGGCGGCAAGCTGGAGCTGAAGCCGACTGGTCCAGCTCAGATAGCAACCAGCGAGCAGGTAAAGACGGACGCCGATCGGGCAGACGAGCTGGATGCGTTGAACAACATTCTGCAGATCAAGAACCTTGCGGACCGCCATAGCAGCGACTCGTGGAACGGTGCCGGTACACACGGTTCGTCGTCTCCTCCACCTGTCTCGTACGATCCGGGAGGCGGCGCGCCATCGTCTCTGCCTGATGGAGCTTCGGGCCACGGCCCGCCGGTCAGCACCGGTGCGGACGTCGCTCCCCATATGCCCGGAGGTGGTAACGGCGGAGCCGGTCCCGGAATTGCATCGACCCCGGCGTCGCCGGTCAATGATCCGCCGTCGCTATCTTTCAATTCCGGATCGGCGCCGCTGGCTGCGCTCGAGCAAACGCCAGTCGCGATTGCGCCGGCGCTGACGCTGTCCGATCCAGACAGCCGCACTGTGCTGCAGGCGACGGTCCGTATCACCGGCAACTATCAGCCGGGCGAAGACATCCTGTCGTTTACGAACACCACGCTGATCGAGGGCAGGTTCGATGCGGCCACCGGCACGCTGACGCTTACGGCGAAGGCCGGCCAGCAGCCGTCGGTTGCGGATTTTGCGGCCGCGTTGCGAGCGGTCTTCTACACCGACACCAGCGACAATCCCTCGCCGTTGACCCGCACGCTGACCGTGACGGTGCAGGACCCGGACGGCAGCGCGCACGGCGGGCACGACACGGCCGTCGCCACGCGCGAGCTGACGGTCAGTGCGGTCGACGATGCTCCGGTCATCAGCGCTGCGCAGACAACCGGTGCGGTGCAGGAGGATACGGCGCTCGATGCCCAGGGGCGGCTGCATGCCGACGGTGCGATCGCGTTCACCGACGTCGATCTGGCGGACGCGCATGTCGTCTCGGCCACCTTCGTCAGCTCGACCCGCGCGGGCGGGCTGGGGCTCGGGACCATGAGCGCGCATCTGTCTGCCGACACCGTCAATGGCCTCGGCGGGCAGGCGACGTGGCAATATCTCGTCGACAACGCGGACGTCCAGTTCCTGCGGGCCGGGCAGACCGTCACGGAAACCTATGCCGTGACCGTCAGTGACGGTCATGGGGGGCTGGCAAGCCGGAACGTCGCCATCACGATCACCGGCGACGAGGATGCGCCCGTGCTGGCCGCTGCATCGGGGGGCACCCGAGAAGCTGCTGACGCCGCCGCGCAGCACATCACGCTGACGGGCACCCTGCCGGTGACCGATCCCGACGTCGGCGATACGCTGACCGCTTCGATCGCCGGTTCTCCGGTCGTGACTCTCGACGGCCACGCCTTCGCCCTGCCGGCAGGGGCGGCGTCGCTGATCAACAACGCACTGTCATTCCATGCGGGCAGCTCCAACGGCGGCACTGCCGGCGTAGGCTGGACCTATGATGCGTCCGCGGCCAACCTGGATTTCCTGCGGGAGGGGCAGAGCCTCGTCCTGACCTACACGGTCGAAGTCAGCGACGGACTCATCACCAGCAACCAGCAGACCCTGACCATCACCATCGCCGGCACCAACGACGAGCCCGTGGTGACAGGCGACACCGCGGCGGCCAACGAGGCGGCCGATGCCCATGCGCAGGTCATTTCGCTGGCGGGCTCGATCTCGGCCAGCGACCGCGACGTCGGCGACACGCTGACGGCTTCGGTGGTCGGCGCGCCGGTGGTGAGCCTCGACGGGCACGCCTTCAATCTGCCGGCCGGCGCGCTGGCGCTCACCGACAATGCCGCCTTTGCGATCGACTCCACTGGTCACCTATCGACGGGCGCCGCCACGACGTTCGGCTGGACCTACCAGCCGGCTGCGGCAGACCTCGATTTCCTGAAGCAGGGCCAGGCGCTCACGCTGACCTACGCGGTCGTGGTCGGCGACGGCACCGCGACCAGCGCCACGCAATATGTCACGATCACCATCAACGGCGCCAACGACGCGCCGGTGGCCGTCGCGCACAGCTACACGACCGACGAAGACCATGTGCTGGTGGTGCCGGGCGCGGGTGTGCTTGCCGGCGCGAGCGACCCCGATGGCGATGCGCTTCACTCGATCCTCGTCAACGGTCCGGCCCACGGCACGCTGACGCTGAATGCCGACGGCTCATTCACCTACGCGCCGGTCGCCGACTACAACGGCACCGATAGCTTCACCTACAAGGTCAATGACGGCCTCGCCGATTCCAACGTGGCTACCGTCGATATCGTCGTGCAGCCGGTTAACGACCCAGCCGTGATCTCGGGCACCAGCGCCGGCTCGGTGACCGAAGCGGGCGGCGTCGCCAACGCTGTGGCGGGGACGCCAAGCGCGACCGGCACTCTGACGGACACCGACGTCGACAATCCCGCCAACACCTTCACAGCGGTCGGGACGGCCGCGGCGAGTGACCACGGTTACGGCACCTTCACCATGACGTCGGGCGGCGTCTGGACCTACAATCTCGACAACAGCAACAGCGCGGTTCAGGCGCTCAATGCCGGCGGCACGCTGACCGACACGTTCACGGTGACGACCATCGACGGCACCGCGCAGGTGGTCACGATCACCATCAACGGCGCCAACGATGCCGCGGTGCTCTCGGCCGATTCAGTCAACCTGAGCGAGACCGATTCAGTGCTGTCGACGAACGGCACGCTGACGATCCACGACGTCGACAGTCCCGAAACCTTCGTTGCGCAGGCGAGTACGCCCGGGCAATACGGCATCTTCACGGTTGGTACGAACGGCGCCTGGAGCTATGTCGCAAGTTCGGCACATGACGAGTTCGTCGCCGGGCAGACCTATACCGACACTTTCGCCGTGACGAGCTGGGACGGCACGACCTCGTCCGTCACCGTCAAGATCCTTGGCACCAATGATTCTGCGGTCGTGTCGGGCACGAGCGCGGGTTTGGTGATCGAAGCGGGTGGCGTCGGCAACGCGGTCGTGGGCACGCCGAGCGTGACTGGCACGCTGACGGACTCCGACATCGACAACCCGGCCAACACCTTTACCGCGGTCGCGACGCCCACGGCGAGCGCCGGCGGCTACGGCACCTACACCATGACCTCGGGCGGGGCATGGACCTATCATCTCGATGACGGCAACAGCGCGGTGCAGGCGCTCAACGCCGGCGCAACGTTGACCGACACGTTCACGGTGACGACCATCGATGGTACGGCGCAGGTGGTGACCATCACCATCGACGGCGCCAATGACGCGGCGGTGGTGTCGGGCACCGGCAGCGGCGCGGCGACCGAGGCGGGCGGGCTCAACAACGGCACGCCGGGAACAGCGATCGCAACGGGCACGCTGACGGACAGCGACGCCGACAATCCGGCCAACACCTTTACCGCGGTCAGCACGGCAACGGCGAGCGCCGGCGGTTACGGCACCTACACGATGACGTCGGGGGGCGTGTGGACGTATACGCTCGACAACGGCAACTCCGCGGTGCAGGCGCTCAACGCCGGCGCAACGCTGACCGACACGTTCACCGTGACGACCATCGACGGCGCCGCGCAGGTGGTGACGATCACCATCAACGGCGCCAATGACGCGGCGGTGGTGTCGGGCACCACAAGCGGCGCGGTGATCGAGGCGGGCGGCATCAACAACGGCACGCCGGGAACGCCGGTCGCAACGGGCACGCTGACCGACAGCGACGTCGACAATCCGGCCAATACGTTCACCGCGGTCGGCACGCCGGCGGCGAGCGCCGGCGGCTACGGCACCTACACGATGACCTCGGGCGGTGTGTGGACCTACACGCTCGACGACAACAATCCGACGGTGCAGGCGCTCGATGTCGGCGCTGTTCTGACCGACACGTTCACGGTGACCACCATCGATGGCACCGCGCAGGTGGTGACGATCACCATCAATGGCGCTCACGATACGGCCGCGGTGACCGGTGCAATCACCGGCGCGGTCACCGAGGCGGGCGGCGTCAACAACGGCACGCCGGGAACGCCGGTCACCACCGGCACGCTGACGACCGCCACGGGGGCTTTTGTCGCGGTTGCTTCCGCGACGGCCAGCACCGGCGGCTATGGGACGTACGTCCTGACGTCAGGTGGGGTGTGGACCTACACGCTCAACAACAGCAATGCCACGGTCCAGGCGCTGAATGCCGGCGCCGCTCTTACCGACACCTTCACCGTCACCACGACGGCCGGCAGCACGCAGGTCATCACCATCACGATTGCCGGCACCGACGATGCGCCGGTGCTCTCCGGAGACGCGGCGGCCTCGCTGCTGCAGGGGACGTCGACGGTGATCACCACCGCCGACCTCAGCGCTGCTGATATCGACAATACGGCGAGCCAGCTGACGTTCAACGTCAGTAGTACCGTTCACGGCTACGTGGCGCTGTCGGGCGCCCCTAGCGTGGCGATCACCAGCTTCACCCAGGCCCAGCTTGCGGCGGGCCAGGTGATCTTCGTCAACGACGGGACCCAGAATCCCGCCGCGAGCTTTACGGTCACCGCGACCGACGGCAGCCTGACCACGGCGGGAATGACCGTCAATGTCGCCGTCGACAGCGACTTCGTCATTACCAGCAATGTCGATCTTGGCGACGTCTCTGAGACTATCCACAGTCTGAGCCAGTCCGGCGGCACGCTGTCCGGCACGGGAACGTTGACCGACGCCAACGGGGCGACGTTCACCGGCGGCACCGAGAGCGGCAGCGGCGCGACGGTCGTCAATGGACTTGCGACGTTCTTCAATGCCAACAACCAGACTTTCACGCTCGACGGCCGAACGCTCGAGCTGCACGGCTCCGCGCAGAGCGGGGCGTTTTCCGGCGATACGCTGCAACTCAACAACGGCGCGGTGCTCAAGATCGACGCCGGCGTCACCTTCACCGATGCGTCCGCCAGCGGCACGGCTTTCAATATTTCCTCCAGCGCGGGCACCGGTACGGTCAATGTCGCCGGCAGCTATGAAAAAACCGGCGGCGGCACCACGGCGATCTCGACCGCGCTCACCAACACCGGAACCATCGACGCCAAGGCCGGCACGCTCGATCTCGCCGGCAGCGTCACCAATTCGGGCACGCTGAAGGCGGAGAGCGGCGGCACGCTGCTGGTGGCCGGCAACGTCACCGGGTCGGGTGCCGTGATCCTCGACGACAACGGAACGGTCGAGTTCGGCGGCAATGTCGGCGCCGGGCAGACGATCACGTTCAGCGGTACGTCGGGAACGCTGAAGATCGATCATCCCGCCAGCTTCGCCGGCACCATCACCGGCTTCAGCGGCGCGACCGATACGATCGACCTCGCCGGGATCAACCACAACTCCGCGCAGTTCTCGCAATCGTTCAATGCGGCGACCGGCATCCTGACGGTGACCGACGGCACCAACACCGCCACTCTGCATTTCAGCGGCGCGACCTACGGCTTCGCGTCTGCGACGGATGCCTCAGGCACCGGCACGGTGATCAGGCCGGCCAACGTCTACACCGTCCATAATGCGGCCGAGCTCAATGCGGCGCTGCTCGCGGTCAGCCAGGGCGGCTCGGCGGCCGCTGTCAACAGCAGCTATTCGATCGAGCTCGCGGCCGACATTTCGGTTGCCTCGCTGGGCACCAACTTGACGGCGATCAATCTGGCCAGCGGCAGCTCGCTCATCATCCATGGCGGCGGGCATACGCTGGATGGCGGCAACGTCTATCGCGGCCTGTTCGTTTACGGCGGCAATGTCGCGATCGACAATCTCGCCATCAACCACACGCTGGCGCAGGGCGGCGCCGGAGGCACGCAGGGCGGCGGCGGTGGCGCCGGATTGGGCGGCGGCCTGTTCGTGGCGGCGGGCGCGACGGTGTCGATCAGCGACGTCAGCTTCAGCGGCGACAGGGCGGTCGGCGGCAACGGCGGCAGCCTCGACGGCGGCGCGAACAGGGGCGCCGGCGGCGGCGGCATGGGATCGGCCGCCAGCGCCAACACCGGACAATACCGGCACGACGCGACACGAGGGCCGCAAGGCCATTCCACCTACGTCGCAACGGCGTTCGACGGCACGGCCGGCGGCGGCGCCGGACTCAACATTCCCGGCCAAGCTGGGCTTGCGCATGGCGGCGCCGGCGGCGCGTGGACCGGCGGAAGCTTCACCAACTACACGCCGGCTGCAACCGGTGGGTTCGGCGGTGGCGGCGGTGGCGGCTTCTACAGCTACATGAACGCCATCGATACGTCCCAAATCTCGCGGCTGGGCACGAATGGCGGCAATGGCGGCTTCGGCGGCGGCGGCGGCGGTGGGGCGAGCGGCTCGGCCGGACTACACACCACCGGCGGTGCCGGCGGATTCGGTGGTGGCGGAGGCGGCGGATATTTTGGCGGCGCCGGCGGCTATGGCGGCGGCGCCGGTGGCGGCCATGGCAGCTCCGGTCTGCTTGGGGTTGGCGGCGGCGGTCTTGGCGCCGGCGGTGACATCTTCGTCCAGGAAGGTGGACATCTCATCGTCGGCGGCGGCTCGCTGTCGGGAGGAACCGTCGCTGGCGGCGCCGCTGGGACCATCGGCACGGCTGCGCAAGGCGGCCAGGCGCTCGGCTCCGGCATCTTCATCCAGGGCAACCAGACGGTCACCTTCGCGCCGGCCTCCGGCGATGATCTCACGATCTCCGACGTCATCGCCGATCAGCATGGCAATGGCGGCACCGGCAATGTCGAGATCTCCGGTAGCGGCATCGTACATTTCGCCGCGGCGAACAGCTATGTCGGCACGACCACCGTCGACGCCGGCGCCACGCTCAACATCGAGGCGCCCGGCGGGCTGGGAACGGGCGCGGTCACCGACAACGGCACCCTGAACGTCAACGCTGCAACGACGTTTGCCAGCACGGTCAGCGACGGCGGTGTCCTCAACGTCAACGCGGCAACGACCTTTGCCGGCGCGGTCACCGACAGCGGCGTGCTCAACGTCAATGCTGTCACGACATTCGCGAGCACGGTCATCGACAGCGGCGCGCTGAACGTCAATGCGGCGACGACCTTTGCGAACACCGTCACCGACAACGGCGCGCTGAACATCAACGCGTCCGCGATCTTCCAGGGCACGGTGGTCAACAACGGCACCGTCACCATCAATGCCGCGAACGCAGATTTCGCCGGATCGATCACCGGCAGCGGCACGATCAATTTCGGGACGTCGGGCGGGACGGCCGTGTTCGAGCACGGCGTGCCGACCCAGACCATCACGGGCTTTGCCAATGGCGACGTCATCGACCTCCGGTCGGTGGTGGCGACCACGGCTTCCGTTGATGCCGGCAATGTCGTGACGTTGAAGGATGCCGGCGGCGCCGTTGTCGCGACGTTGCATTTCGATCCGGCGCAGACGCTGGGCCCGTTCGGCGTGACGAGCGACGGTCAGGGCGGCACCAAGGTCGTCGCCATCCAGACCACCTTCAACGTCAGCTCCGCCGCAGAGCTCAGCGCGGCGCTCACCGCGATCAGCCAAGGCGGCACGTCCTACGCGAAGAACGTCGCCTATACGATCCACTTTGCCAGCGACATTTCGCTGGCCTCGCTCGCGGCCTCGACGCAGCTCGCGGCCATCAATCTCGACACCGGCAGCTCGCTGCTGATCGATGGCGCAGGTTTCAAGCTCGACGGCGCCGGCGCCCATCGCGGCTTCTTCGAATACGCCGGCAATGTGAGAATCCAGAATCTCACGATCGCGCACACGCTGGCGCAAGGCGGCGATGGCGGCATCGGCGGTGGTGGCGGCGGCGCCGGACTTGGCGGCGGCCTGTTCGTCGCGGCCGGCGCGTCGGCGACGATCGCCAACGTGACCTTCCTCGACAACGCGGCCCATGGCGGCGACGGTGGTGGCGTCAACCCGGCCGGCCGGATATTTCAGGGCGGCGCCGGCGGCGGCGGCATGGGCATCGATGGAGCCGCCGGCTCCACGACCGGGGTGTACCATCTCAATCACTACCAGAGCTTGACCGGCTGGGGCTATGCGGGTGGCGCCGGCGGCGGGCTCGGCCTGTCGAATCTTCCGGGCGGAGGCGGCGCAGGAGCGACGTCGTATCGCGGATCGTCCCCGGCCTCCGGCGCCTTTGGCGGTGGTGGCGGCGGCGGCGGCGCCTTTCTCGCTAACCTGAAAGCCGGAAGCCCCGGTGCACAGGGCGGCTTCGGCGGCGGCGGCGGTGCCGGTGGCGGCTACAACAGCAATGACTCCTATGGCGGCGGCGCCAACAGTGCCGGCGGCAATGGCGGCTTCGGCGGCGGCGGTGGTGGCGGCGGGCTCCGCGGTCACGATGGCCTCGGCGGATTCGGCGCCGGCAATGGCGGCGTCGCGCTCGCTTATCTTGCCGACGGGACATTCCAGTCGCGGATCGGCGACGTCGGCGGCGGCGGCCTTGGCGCCGGCGGCGGGGTCTTCGTCCAGGAAGGCGGCACCCTGATCCTCGAGAGCGGCTCGCTGTCCGGCGGCTCCGTCGCCGGCGGCGCTGCGGGCGCGATCCAGGCTGCTCATCAGTTGTACGATATGCCCGGCGCTGGCCAGGGGCTCGGCAGTGGCATCTTCTTCCAGGGCAATCAGTCGATCGTTCTCGCGCCGACGTCCGGCAATGCGATCACGATTGCCGACGGGATTGCCGACCAGGGCGGCAACGGCGGCAGTGTCTCGATCGAGATCAAGGGACCGGGCACCGTCGAGTTCGACGGCGCCAATTCCTATGTCGGCGGCACCACGATCGATGCGGGCGCCAAGCTCACGCTCGGCGGCCAGGGCACGCTTGGCAGCGGCGCCGTCGTCGACAATGGCGACCTCGTCATTGCCCATTCCGGCACGTTCGGCAATGCGTTCAGCGGCAGCGGTGATCTCGCATTCGGCGCCCAGATCATCACCGTCACCTTCACCGCGTCGGTCTCGCTGGCGGGCTCGCTGGATCTCGGCGACGGCGACAATGTCGCCGCCTTCCAGGGTGGGCTGTCTGGCCTTCAATCGATCAATTTCGGCACGGGGATGCAGACCCTGTCCGTCACAGGCGCGATGCCGAGCGCCGTCGTGCACGGTTTCGGCGTCGGCGACACGATCGATCTTGCGACGATCAACGCGACGGGCATCGGCAGCTTCGTCAACAACGTGCTGACGCTGACGGGCCCCGGTGGCGCGCCGGTTGCGACCATCCACTTCGATCCAGCCCAGCAGAATATCGCGCCGCACGGATTCGTGCTGGAGTCCGATGGTGCCGGCGGCACCGAGGTCATCCTCAACGAGGCGCCGGTCTACCGTGTGTCGACCGCGGCGCAGCTCGTCCGTGCGATCAACGAGATCAGCGTCGGCGGCGTGTTCTCCGCCACCAACCAGAACTACGAGATCGATATCGTCGGCAGCTTCACGCTGGACGGCGCGCTGCCCGACATCAATCTCGCCAGCGGCGACACGCTGACGATCCATGGCCTCGGCCATGAGATCGACGGCGCCGCCACCTATTCCGGCTTCGTCCTGCGATCCGGCGACGTGACGATCGATCATCTGACCGTCGCCGACTTCGTCCGGCACGGCGGTGACGGGTCGTCACCGGGAACTGCGTCGAAGTATGGCGGCGGCGGTGGCGGACTCGGTGCGGGCGGCGCGCTGTTCATAGGTGCCGGCAGCTCGGCGACACTGACCGACGTCGCTTTCACCGACAATCATGTCTTCGGCGGACATGGCGGTCAGGGCGGCATCTACGCACCGAGCGTGCCGAATGGCGACCAGGGCGTTACGACGGGAGGCGCATCGAGCCCGGGCCAGCTGGGATTCGGCTATGGCGGGGCGGGTGGTCATTTCACCGCCAACGGAGGCGGCGGGGATTTCGGCGGTGGCGGTGGCGGTGGCGGCGGCGGGCGTAGTCCGGTCACATCCTTTCCGCCCGGCGGTGGCGGCGCCGGCGGCTACGGCGCCGGCATGGGCGGCACTGGAACCTCTGGTGGCGGAGGCGGTGGCGGCGGTGGTGGCGGCGGCGCGGGCCTCGGTGGCGCGGTCTTCGTCGCTTCCGGCGGTGCACTGAATATCACCGACTGGACCTTCTCCAACAATGGTGCAACGGGCGGCGCCGGCGGCGGCAGCCTATGGGGTACCAGCGGGACGGCGGGCCAGGGCATCGGCAACGATATCTTCAACTACGGCGGCACCATCGGCCTGACGTCCAACGCCGGACAAACACTCACCATCGATCAGTTCGTCGCCGGCACGCAAGGCACCTTCAACATCTACGCGTCCGGCATCGTCGTGCTGACGCAGGGCATCGGAACCGGCGTCCTCAACATTTCCGGCTCCGGCAACGTCACCTTGCTCAACGACATCACGGCCACCGCCATCAACGTGTCGGGGGCGGGCAATGTGCTGTTGCAGGGCGAATTCCACGGCCAGCAGTCCATCACCCACACCGGCACCGGCACGCTGACGATCAAGCCGGTCTACAACGTCTCGACGGCGGCCGAGCTCGTCACCGCGATCCAGACCATCGACGGCAATCCGATCTCGGGTCTGCCCGTCAACTACGTGATCAATCTCACCGCGGACCTGAACCTGAGCGCGGTGCTGCCATTCCTGACGATCGCGGCCGGAGACACGCTGACCTTCGAAGGCAACGGCCACACCATCGACGGCGGCAACCTCTATGGCGGCTTCACCGTTCAGTCCGGCGTCGTCACCTTTGATAACGTCACCATGCAGCACATGGTCGAGCGCGGTCAGGACGGCTATGCCGGCATCACCAATCTCGGCCACGCGGCGGCGGCTGGCGGCGGCGGCGGCGGCGGTCTCGGCGCGGGCGGCGCATTTTACATCGGCAGTGGCGGCACGGCCACGCTGACCAACGTCAACGTGCTGAGCAACCAGGCCGTCGGTGGCAATGGCGGCGCTGGCCAAGGGCTTTACTCCAATTTCGGATCCCGGGGCGGCGGTGGCGGCGCCACCAATGGTGGGTTGACCGGAATCAAGACGGGCGGCGATGGCGGCAACTGGAACACGTCGGGCGGCGGCTTCGGCGGCGGCGGCGGCCTGGGTGGCGGCGGCGGCGGCGGATATGGTCCCTGGCAGTTACAGTTTCAATATCCGGGCGGCTCCGGCGGCTACGGCGCAGGCGCCGGCGGCAGAGCCGGATCTGACAGCAACAACAGGGAGCACGGCGGCGGCGGTGGCGGCGGCGCCGGGCTTGGCGGCGGCATCTTCGTCGCCTCCGGCGGCTCGCTGACCATTGGCGGCAGCACATCCGTTGCCGGCAACGCGGTGCAGGGCGGCCTCGGCGGCGCGGGTGGGAACGCCGGCGCCAACGGCGCTGGCATCGGCGCGGGCCTCTTCACCGCATCGAGCAACGTCACGCTGGCTCCCTCGCTCGGGCAGACGATCCATATTTCCGATTCGATCGCCGGCAACATGACCGGCACGCTCCATATCGACGGCGCCGGCACGGTCGTGCTGGACGCGATCGCAGCAACGATCATCGACATCACCGGCAGCAGCGCGCTGACGCTGCCTGCTTCGCTCATCAACGACTCCCTGACCGTGTCGGGTTCGGCCACCTACACCGTCACTTCGAGTGGCTTCAGCGGCGCCGGCTACTTCGGCGCGGCCGGCCATGGCGTGCTCACGATCGCCGTTACGGAGACCGTGACCGGCGGTGTTCGACTCGCCGAGCACGGCACGGTCGAGCTGGCCGCAGCCGGTGCGGCCGGGAGCGGCGCGATCACCTTCCAGTCGGGTGCGCAGGCGACCCTGATCATCGATCAGGGCGCCACGCCGCTCAACGAGATCGACGGCTTCCTCCCCGGCGACACGATCAAGCTGGCCGGCTTTGCCGCCGGCGCGACTGCGACGCTCGGCGCCGGCAATGTGCTCACGATCAGCGACGGCACGCACAGCGCCCAGCTTCATCTCGACCCGAGCTTCAATTACTCGACCACCCAGTTCAACGTGACGGCCTACAACGGCGGCATCGCGCTGACCGGGATCATCGCGCCGAACATCACGCTCGTCGGCCAGCCGCTGAACGGCAACCAGGTCGTGCTCAGCGGCAGCGGGGCGCCGGGCAGCACCGTCCAGATCTTCATCGACGGCAATCAGGTTGGTACCGCTACGCCGGATGGCTCCGGACGTTTCACGTTCTCGACCTCGGCGCTTGCGGATGGCGAGTATCATGTCACGGCAACGCAGACGGTCGCCGGCCAAACTCCGATCACGGCCTCGCTCGTCGTCGACGTGCTGCCGAGCGCACCGTCGGTCGCGCTGGCGCCCGGACAGACGGCGCTGGCCACCAATGTCGGCGTGCATCTGCAGGGCAGCGGCGAGCCGAACCAGACCGTCACGCTGCATCTCAGCGGGCCCGGCGGCAGCTCCCTTATATACACCACGGTGACCGACGGCAGCGGCAATTACGACTTCGTGACGCCGAACCTGCCTGATGGCCAGTACACGGTCAATGTGACCGAGACCAACGCGCAAGGCCTCGTCAGCCCGCCGTCGGGCGTGCTCGCCTTCGACGTCCATCCGAAAGCCCCGGTGATCGCGGTGGTCGGGCAGCCGCTCGACGGTGCCAGGATCGAGGTGGCAGGCAGCGCCGATCCCAACATCACGATCAACATCTGGGTCCGCAACCAGTCCGGCGATCAGTACATCGGCTCCGGCAGGGCCGATGCCACGGGCCATTTCGATTTCACGGCGACCCAGCCGATCGGCCACGGCAACTATACGCTGCTCGCATTGGCGCAGGATTCCGCAAACCTGATAAGCGACCAGGCGCTCCCCTTCACGTTCCACGTCGATCCGCAGGCACCCGTGATCACCTCGATCGTCGGGCAGAGCGTCAACGGGGGCACCGTCGAGATCAAGGGCAATGCGCTGGCGGGCAGCACCGTCACGCTCTATGAGGGTAGCACGGTGGTCGGATCAGGCGTCGCCAATGGCGCCGGCGTTTTCGATATCGTCACCACCGCCACGTTCGCCGAGGGCGTCCATTCCTTGCGGGCGACGGCAGCGGACGCCGACGGCCTGACCAGCACGCTCTCCACCGCGTTCAACGTCACCGTCCTGCCGACTGCGCCGGTGATCTCGGCCGTCATCGCGACGGCGCCGCAGACGATCGAAATTCAAGGCACCGGCGAGGCGGGAGAGACCGTCAAGGTCTATGCCGACGGCACGACCTTGCTGGGCTCGGGCGTGGTTGATCAGACCGGGCATTTCGATTTCAGCGTCGATGCGCCCGGCGGTCACCACGTCATCACCACGACCGAGACCAATAGCAGCAATCTGACGAGCCCCGTCTCCGCGGGCGTCGCGATCGACGTCACGCCGAAGGCGCCCGTCATCACCTCGGTGGCGCCGCTGGTCGCGACACAGATCGATGCCAGCCACGATTTCATCGTCAAGGGCACCGGCCAGCATGTCGGCGAGACCATCACGCTCTATGCCGATGGTGGCACAACCGCGATCGGCACAGGTATCGTGGCAGCCGACGGCACCTTCACCATCACGACCACGGTGGCGCTCGCGAACGGCAATCATACGCTGACCGCCACCGATGCGGCCGGCGCCGACGTCAGCGCGCCGTCGACCGGCTTTGCGATGTATGTCGATCCGGCTCCGGTCACCGGCATCAGCCAGGTAGGGGTCGCCGCGGATCACGGCGTCATCGAGCTGCAGGGCTCGGGCCAGCCGGGCGACACGATCACGCTGATGCTCGGCAACACCGTGATCGGCACCGGCGCGGTCGACGCATCCGGTCATTTCGATGTGACGACCGACCCGGCTGCGGGCGCGCTGCTCGGCCCCGGCCTCCAGCACGTCACGGTCATCCAGACCGATAGCCTCGGTCACGCCAGCCCCGCGGCTGCGTTCGACGCCAGCGTGGCGCCCGCCGCGCCCGTCGTCGCGTCGGTGCTCGCGGTGCCCGACGCGGTCGGGCGCGTCGAGGTGAAGGGCAGCGGCGAGGCCGGCACCATCATCAAGCTCTATGCCGACAATGGCACCACGGTGATCGGCACCGGCACGGTCGATGTATCAGGCCATTTCGACATTTATAGCGAATTCCAGTCGGTCAGCAGCGGCGCGCACAGCATCACGGTCACCGCGACGACCATCGACGGCATCACGGGACCGGCTTCGGCGGGCTCGAACGTCACGGTCACGCCGGTGGCAAACACCTGGACCATCACCTCGGCAGCCGATCTCGCCAAGGCGATCGCGGCGATCGACGTCTCCGGTGCGAGCGCGCAAGCCGGCGCGCACTACACGTTCGACGTGGTCGGTGATCTGCAGCTCGCTGATCAGTTGCCGGCCTTCAATCTTCCGCCGGGCGCCTCGCTCACCATCGCCGGCCATGGCCATGTGCTCGACGCTCACGGCCTCCCGGGTCTGTTCGTCTACGCCGGCAGCGTCGAGATCGACGATCTCAGCATCATCAATGCCGTGGCGAAGGGCGGCGACAGCAATTTCGGTGGCGGCGGCGGCGCCGGCCTCGGCGGCGGCCTGTTCATCGCATCGGCAGGCACGGTGACGCTGTCCAACGTCAATTTCGCCAACGACAAGGCAATCGGCGGCAACAGCAGCGGCGCGATCGGTTACATGGGTGTTGCGCTTTACGGCGGCGGCGGTGGACTCGGCGGTGCCGGCGGTTTCCAGGGCGGTGGCGGAATTGGCATTCATGCATCCGGCGCCAGCCATCCGCGGCCCTATTACACAGGAACAGGCGCTGGTGCCGGCATCGCAGTGGGCGCGGCCACAGGTGGCGGACAGGTCGTCGGCACGAACCCGGCCTATCTTGGCGGTGCACAGGGCGGCGGCGGCGGTCTGGGTATCGGATTCTACACCAGCGCGGGCTATTTCGGCTTTTCTGGATACGGCAACCCGGGCAGCGGCGGTGGCATCGGGGGCGGTGTCGGCACCGTCAATGGCAGCAGCACGATCGCCACGGGCGGTGTGGGCGGCTTCGGCGGCGGTGGCGGCGGCGGCGGTTTTATCTGGCCGTCCTTCATCGGTGGATATGGCGGCGCCGGCGGCTTCGGTGGCGGCGGCGGCGCCGGCCAGCATGGCGGCGGCGCCGGTGGTTTCGGCGGCGGCGGCGGTGGTGGCGGCTATGGCAGTGCGGGCGGCTTTGGCGGCGGCGCCGGAGGCACGGGCGCCTATGGCGGCGGTGGTCTCGGCGCCGGCGGCGCGATCTTCGTGCAGCAGGGCGGCACGCTCATCTTCGCCGGCTCCGGCAGCGAGCAGAACGGCGGCGTGACTGGCGGCACCGCCGTGACCTGGACCGGCGCCCATGCAGGCTCGGCGTTCGGCAGCGGCATCTTCCTTCAGGGCAACCAGACCATCACCTTTGCGCCGGATGCGACGCACATCATCACGATCAGCGACGTGATCGCCGACATGACCGGCTCGCATGATGCCAGCGGCCAGACCGGCGCGGGACGTCTGCTGCTCGATGGCGAGGGAACGCTGGTGCTGGGGGCAACGAACACCTTCACCGGCGGCGTCACGATCGAGAACGGCACGCTCGATTTGACCGCGCACGGTGCGGCAGGGTCCGGCGCGATCGACTTCTCTGCGGCGGGCCATGCCGCACTGGAATTCAGCGCCGCCAACGCGCCCGTCAACGCGATCGAGCATTTCGGCACGCGTGACCAGATCGTCGTTGATGGCTTCCATGCCACCAGCGAGAGCTACAGCAATGGGGTGCTGGTGTTGAGCGGCGCCACCGGATCGATCAGCCTTGCGGTGACCGGCGAGGATATCGCGACGCTGTCGGATTTCCATTTCGTCTACGATTCTGCGGCAAACACCACGACCGTCACCGCCGGCCCGGATCGCTCGGGCAGCGACGTGATCCATTACGGTAGCGGCGCGCATAGTCTCACCGGCGGGACGGGCGACGACGTGTTCTTCTTCCGTGGAACAGATCTTGCCGCTGGCGTGACCGACAAGATTACCGACTTCTCGTGGGCAACCGGCAGCGGCGAGCACGACCGCATCCATATCGAAGGCGTCGATCCCAATGCGGTGACGGTCTCGACCGTCAACGGCGGCCACGACACCGACATCGCTGTCACCGTCACTGGCGGTACGGCGCATATCCTGGTGCAGGGCGTCGGCTCAGGCCCGCTGGAAATCGAATTCCAGAACACGACGCCGACGGATGATGCGCATCTGAACACGCTGCTGACGCCGTCGACGGCCAATGAGACGTTCGCCAGTTTCAATCTCGGCGCCAATCCGCCTTACGCCAAGTCTCTGGTCAGCTATGACGCAAATGGCGCCGTGGTCGCGCAGGACGTCACCAACAATGACGGATCGCACACGGTCACGGTGCAGGGGGCCAACGCCGCGCTCACGGCCTCGGGTACGAACGATACATACGTGTTCCAGTTCAATTCGCAGGTGGCGGCCACAGCGACTATAAGCAATTTCGACGTGGCGCATGACGTTCTGCAGCTCAGCCAGTCCGTCTATGCGGACGCGGCGGCAGCGCTGGCTGCGATCACGGCCGATCCCCACAACGCCGGCAACCCGGCCGATACCGTCATCGCGCTCGATGCCCTTCACTCGGTCACGCTGAACGGTATCAGCCCGAACCTGCTGCAGCAGCGGGATTTTCTGGTAGTCTAGTCACGAATCTCCGGTCAGGTTTGCAGGATCATGCAAGGCGATATCCATTTCATCTCTGGACTTCCGCGCGCGGGCTCGACGCTGCTGTCGGCCATATTGCGGCAGAACCCGCGATTTCGCGCCGGAATGACCGGCCCGGTCGGCTCGCTGGTCGACGGCATGCTGCGCAGCATGAGCATGAGCAACGAGACCGCGATCTTCATCACCGACGAGCAGCGCCGGGAGCTCGTCAAGGCGATCTTCTCGACCTACTACGCCGACCTGCCGAAGGGACATGTGGTGTTCGACACCAACCGCAATTGGTGCGCGCGGCTGCCACTGATCACCGAGCTGTTTCCGCGCGCCAAGGTGATCTGCTGCGTGCGCCACATCCCCTGGATCCTGGATTCGGTCGAACGGCTCATTCGCAAGAACAAGTATCAGCCGTCGGGCATCTTCAATTTCGAGCCGGGCGGCACGGTGTATTCGCGTGTCGAAGGGTTGGCGGCCCCCAACGGCATGGTCGGCTTTGCCTGGAATGCGCTACGCGAAGCTTTTTGCGGCGAGCAGACCGCGTGCCTGCTGGCGCTGACCTATGAGACGCTGACCAGCCAGCCGGAACGGGCGATCGCGGCGGTCTACGAGTTCATCGGCGAGAAGCCGTTCGCGCATGATTTCCAGAACATCGAGTTCGACGCCGAAGAGTTCGACCGCAGGATCGGTACGCCGGGTCTGCACAAGGTTGGTAAACGCGTGGAATCCCCGGGTCGCAAAACCGTGCTGCCGGGCGATCTCTGGCGCAAATACGAGAACGATGCGTTCTGGGGCGACCCCGCGCGCAACCCGAACCAGGTGAAGGTGATCTAGGGCAGGTACGAATACCTCGGATCAGGTTTCGCGTGGCGACGATACCTGCGATTGCGCTTTGCCCCCTATGGATACCGACGTTTTCTGATTCAGTACTTCCAAGACGAGAGAACACGAATCCTGCTCGCAACGCGATAGGCCAGAGCGTTGCGAAAATGTGTGCCGGCTCATAGCGCGGCAGTGCAAGGACGGCGTGCCGGATTTCTCAGTTTGGTTCGTCCCTTGCAGGATCGATTGGAGATGTAATATATCAATTAGATGAATGATTTACGCTGGAGATTTTCCACAGCGCCCATGATGGATTGGACCGACCGGCATTGCCGGGTGTTCCACCGTCACCTCACCCGACGGGCGCTTCTCTATACGGAGATGCTGACGACCGGCGCCGTCATCCACGGCGACCGGGACCGGCTGCTCGGGTTCGATGCGATCGAGCACCCGGTGGCGCTTCAGCTCGGCGGCTCGGATCCGCGCGAGCTCGCGCTGGCGGCGCGGATCGGCGAGGAGTTTGGCTATGACGAGATCAATCTCAATGTCGGTTGTCCGTCCGACCGCGTGAAGGACGGCCGCTTCGGCGCCTGCCTGATGGCGGAGCCGGAGCTCGTGGCGCGGTGCGTCGATGCGATGAAGCGTGCGGTTGCCGTTCCTGTCACGGTGAAGTGCCGCATCGGCATCGATGATCAGGATCCTGAAATGGCGCTCGATACGCTCGCGCGTGCGGTGGCTGCATCCGGCTGCGACGCGCTGATCGTGCATGCTCGAAAAGCCTGGCTCAATGGATTGTCGCCGAAGCAGAACCGCGACATCCCGCCGCTTGATTATGATCGCGTCTATCGTCTCAAGCGCGCGATGCCGGACGTGCCTATTATTATCAATGGCGGCGTCCCGGGCATCGACGAGGCGAAAACGCATCTCGAACATGTCGACGGTGTGATGCTCGGTCGGGCCGCCTATCAGGAGCCGTGGCGGCTGCTCTCTGTCGATGCCGAGATCTTCGGCGAGGCTGCGCCGCATGCGACAATGCAGGACGCATTCGAGGCGATGATGCCCTACATCGAGGAGCAACTCGCGCGCGGCACGCGGCTGCACGCCATCACGCGGCATTTCGTCGGCGCCTTCCACGCCGTTCCCGGCGCACGTGCGTTCCGCCGGCATCTCGCCGAGCAGGGTGTCAAGCCGGGCGCAGGTCTCGGCGTGCTGCGCGATGCGATCGCGCGCGTTGGTGCGCGCGTGCCGGCGGAGGCGGCTGCTTAACAGCGCCCATCATGAATAAGGAGCCGGATCGCAAGATCCGGCCCCGTCGTCGATCCGCAAATCAGCGGAACAGGTCGAAATGATAGTTCACGCCAACGCGGAACGTGTGGAATTTCGCAGCGTTCCAGTCCGGCAGATCGTCGTGTTTGACCTCGGTGTAGAGGTACTCGGCCTTGGCCGACCATTTGGGCAGGAACGCCCACTCGACACCGCCGCCGGCGGTCCAGCCCACTTTCATCTTGTTGATGGGGCCGTCCTTCAATTCGCCCGCGGCAAGACCCGCGGTCCCGAAGAACAACAGCCGTGAATCCATCGTGGCGATGCCGGCGCGGGCCCGGCCGGTCATGAACCAGGGAATGCTCACGGCGGCGCTGTTGAGGGCGTCGTGGTTCTTGATGTCTCCACCCTCGAAGTCGTTCTCGATGCCGACCACGAACATCGGCGAGAGCTGATAGTTGTAGCCGATCTGCACGCCACCGAAGGCGCCCTTGACCTTGCCGCCGCTCACGCCGACGAGGTTGTTGAAGGCATCGTCGCCGCTCTCGGCGTAGCCGGCGTTGAGGCCCGCATAGAGGCCCGTCCACGAATAGACCGGCTGCGGTGCCGTGTAGGCGGAAGAGGGCGCCGCATAGCGCGGCGAAAGGTCGGCAGCGCTGGCACTGCCCGCGGCGATCGTCGCGGCAAAGGGCAGGGCGCGCATCAGGCGACGTAAGGCGGCTCTGGCAGTCATTGGTCACATCTCCCACTTGGCCGCTTCCGGCGGGAAGCAGCGCTTGTCCAACCCCGATCCGGGAATGTCATCGTTATAAACCGACCAGGCGGTTTGTAAATGGCGGAAATGCCACACCCGCGATCTACCGCTGGCGTTGTGGAAAGATCCGGCCGACCGGTTCGGCATATTGCGGAAGGAGCTCAACGCGGGGCAGGTAATGTCCCTCGTCGACCTCGCGCCGGACATGCGCGGCGATCTCTTCCATCGGCGCGAACCAGACGTCGCCTTGCGCGACCATCCGTTCGAGGAAGCCGGCGAACACATGCCAGCGCGCGAGCCGTCCCGTCGCGAACGGATGCAGCGTGGGTATCCACAACCCGCCATAGGTGTAGGCCGCCTGGAACTCCTCGAGGAATGCCGCAAAGCCGTTACTGGGGCTGCGTATGGGCATGAAGTAGTCGAGGTCGAAGGATTGGACATATTGCGGCCAGTCATCGAGCCCCCAATGCGTCGGCAGCTCGATCAGCTCGCCGCCGTTCGCCCTGCTCTTGATGACATAGGGCACGTCATCGCCCATCAGCGAAGCATCGTAGGTGAAGCCGCGCGCCAGCAGCAGGTCCAGCGAGCGGTGCGAGAAATTGTACAGTGGCGCCCGCCAGCCACGCGGCGACTGTCCCGTCGCCTTGCGGATGATGTCGATGCCGAGGTCGAGCCAATGGGATTCCGCGTCCGGCGTCTGGTCGAGCGGGTTCTCGTGGATGTAGCTGTGATGCCCGATCTCGTGGCCGCCGGCGAGCATCGCCTCGATGGCGGCGGGATATTGCTCGATGCACCAGGCCGGAACGAAGAAGGTCTGCCTGATGCCGAGCTGCCGATAGGTCTCGACGATGCGCGGCACCGCGACGGTGGGGCCATAGCGCAGCATGGAGATGCCCGAGACGCGCTGATTGCCGTCACCGGGATGCTCGACATGGATCAGGCTGTCGGCATCCATGTCGAAGGTCAGGCAGCAGGCGCACTTGGCGCCGTCGGGCCAGCGGACGGGATTGGCGATCATTCGTGTGGTCTCCGGACTCCGCCTCCCGCGCAAGCGCGCGGCGGCAGCGGTTTCGGGGCCATGCATCGGGCGTGCCATCGCTCAATCGCGCGCTGATCGATGGTGCTGATCGCTACGGCGGAATCGTCATGTCAACTGGAACGGAATCTGCTTCTGCCAGAGCTGACAATTCGCCGATCGGAGGATACATGGCACACGGGTATGAGGGCGGCAGACTGGACCTGCCATTTGTCGGGCATTGTACCTTCGGCAAGCGGCCCGTCTGCCTCGAGTGGGACAAGCTCGACGCCGATGTCGCCGTGCTCGGCGTGCCCTTCGACATGGGCACGCAATACCGCTCCGGCGCGAGGTTCGGGCCGCGCGCGATCCGCGAAGCCTCGACGCTTTTCTCCTTCGGCCATGGCGGCGCCTATGATCACGAGGACGACATCACCTATCTGCCGCTCGACAAGGTGCGCATCGTCGATGTCGGGGACGTCGACATCGTCCACACCGACACGGCAAGGAGCCATGCCAACGCCGAAGCAGCCGTCCGGAAGATCCTCGAACGCGGCGCGCTGCCCGTGGTCCTCGGCGGCGATCACGCCGTCAACATTCCCTGCGTCAGGGCCTTCAGCGGCCATGGCCCGATCCATGTCGTCCAGATCGATGCGCATCTCGATTTCGTCGACGTGAGGCACGGCGTGCGCGAGGGCCATGGCAATCCCATGCGCCGCGCCGCCGAGCAGGACCATGTCACCGGCCTGACCCAGATCGGCATCCGCAACGTGTCGTCGACCGCCCGAGAAGGTTATGAGGATGCGCGCGCGCGCGGCTCGACCATCCTCTCGGTCCGCCAGGCACGCAAGCTCGGCGCCGAGGGCGTCCTGGACCGGATTCCGCACGGCGCCCGCTACTATGTGACGATCGACATCGACGGCTTCGATCCCTCGATCGCACCAGGGACGGGAACGCCGAGCCACGGCGGCTTTCAATATTACGATGTGATGGAGATCCTTCAGGGCCTGACGAAGCGAGGCGATGTCGTCGGGATCGACCTCGTTGAGGTCGCTCCCGCCTACGATCCTGCCGGCGTGACGAGCATTCTCGCGGCGCAGGTGCTAATGAACTTTCTCGGCTATATCTTCGAGGAGCGTTCGCGGCGATCGTGATGTCCTAGTCCACCGCCATGCGCGGGCGGCGGTGGCCGCTCTGCAGCTCGGGATAGCCGGTGAGCATCAGCTTGTCGGCGCGCACGCCCCAGCTCTCCAGGCGGTCGAGGAAGCTCATGCCGAGCAGATTGGTCTTCATCTGGCCGCGCTGCACGACGAGGGCCGGCACCGATTTCTCGACGAGATGGCCGACGGCGAGACGATCGAGCGTGAGCCGTGCCGCCTTGGTGTGGCCGCCTGCGGTCTCCAGGTCGACGTCGTATTCGAGCATTTCGAGCGGCAGCCCGATCGCTTTCGCCGTTTCCCAGGTCAGCACCACGGAGGTGGCGCCGGTGTCGATCACCATCGGTGCGGCGACGCCGTTGATCTTCGCGCGCAGCGCGAATTCGCCGCCCTGGCCGCGCGGGATCTGCACGGCGGGGGGCGGGGTGGCGGTCTGTCCGCGGAAGATGTGCGAGACCTTGTGGCTCGCGCGCGCGATCTGATCGGGGTCGCCGTAGGCGACGACGGCTCCCGCTGTGCCGGCGAGCATGACGAGGACGAGGAGGAAGCGGATCATCGCGCACCTCCGCCGCAACCGCTCAGGCCGGTCAGGTGCGTTTCGGAGATCCCGCGATCGGCTGCAAACCGGCGTCCGCCATGCGTGCCGGCAACAGTGCCATGACCGAGAGCCGTTCCGCGCTTTCCATGGCGTGCCAGCGCGCGATCTCCGGCAAGGTGCGGCCGCAGCCGAAGCACAGCTTGGTCCTGGGATCGATCATGCAGACGGCGACGCACGGCGTTTCTTTGCTCATTCGGACATAGTGGAGGATTGTCGGGCATGTCTGCAAGCATCTGGTTACGAGCCCGTGCCTGCGCTCATGATCGGCTTGTGGCGCGGCCGGCGTTTCTCGTCGGGGACGACGGACCCTTCGGGCTGCAGCGGCGGAGAATCGTCCGACAGCGGCGCCAGCGCGCTCATCACGCGCTCCGGCGGGAAGGTGACGATCACCTCGGTGCCGATGCGCAGCTTCGATTTCAGCGTGAATGTGCCGCCATGCAGGTCGATCAGGTTCTTGGCGATCGGCAGGCCGAGGCCGGCGCCCTGTTCGGCCGACTTGATCGAGTTGGAGCCCTGGCCGAAGGAGGCGAGCACGACCGGGATCTCGTCCTCCGGGATGCCCGAGCCGGTATCCTTCACCGAGAGATATTGTCCGCCCGACGCAGTCCAGCCGGCCTTGAGCCAGATCTCACCGCCTTGCGGGGTGAACTTGATCGAGTTGGAGAGCAGGTTGAGCACGACCTGGCGGATCGCGCGCTCGTCGGCCCAGAGCCGCGGCATGGCCTGCTCGAACACCTCGTGGATGGTGATGCCGCGGCTGGAGGCGCGCAGCTTCATCAAATGATGGCAGTCGGCGACGATGCCGACCAGCGACACCGCTTCCTCGTTGAGCTCGTAGCGGCCCGCCTCGATCCGCGACAGATCGAGGATCTCATTGATGAGGTTGAGCAGGTGCACGCCGGAATTATGGATGTCGGCCGAGTACTCCTTGTAGACCGGCACCGCATGCGCGCCGAAGATCTCGCTCTTCATCACCTCGGAGAAACCGAGGATGGCGTTCAGCGGCGTGCGCAGCTCGTGGCTCATCTGCGCGAGGAAGCGCGACTTGGCGACGTTGGCGGATTCGGCGCGGTGGCGCGCCTCGTCCGAGATCGCCTTGGCTTGTTCCAGCTCGCCGATCAGCGCGTCCTTCTCGGCCCGCGCTTCGAGCGTCGCGAAGGTCGAGGAGTGCAGGCGGTGCGCCAGCAGCACGAAATAGCCTTCGGCCGCAATCGCGAGCGCGGCCAGGATGTAATTGTCCAGCGAGCCGGTCATCGCGAAGCTCAGCGCCATCGCAACCGCGACCGGCGCGGTGGCGGCGAGGGCGGCGATCGGCAGGTTCGCGGCCAGCATGCTCGATACCGCGATCACCAGCAGCATCAGGAACATCATCAGCGTTTCCGTCACCATGTCGAGCACGGGATGGATCAGGATCGCCATCCAGCACAGGCCATAGAGCAGGTCGAGCACGACGAAGCGGGTGCGCCAGGCGCGCGTGGCCGCGGGCGAGGCGGGCTCGACCAGGAAACGCCGGCAGCTGCGGATCATCGCACCGTGGATGCAGAGCATGCCGGCGGTCCAGAGCGCGGCCGGGATCGGCTGCATCCACAGGCCGAAGAGTACGCCGGTCGCGACCACCAGCAGCATCACGACATAGGAGGCCGATAACCGCGTCTGGGCATATTGGCGCAGCATCTCGGCGTCGAAGGCCGGCCGGGTTCCGCTGGTCGACGTTAACTTATCGCGCGCCTCGCGCACCCGCTGCGCCGCAGCCCTTCGGCTGCTCGCCGATGGAGCGCTCACCGGCTCGGCCGGAAGCTGCACTACCTCAGGCTTTTCAGCGGGGTTACTCATCGAACAACAACGATTCCTGCCCGCGCCGGGCGCGGGCCTTCTGCATTCTCTATCTCTGGCAAGAAATCCTTAAGAGGTGACTTAAGGAGCTAAAGAATTACGTTAACCCGGCGTTAATTTTGGAGCCGGCCGGCACCGTCAATGCAGGGCCGCATGCTGGGCGATGTATACCACCGCGCCCGCCAGATAGCCCGCCAGCGCGGGGCCGGCGATGCGGCGGGCGTACCAGAGGAACTCGATCCGCTCGAGGCCCATGGCGGCAACCCCCGCGGCCGAGCCGATGATCAGGATCGAGCCGCCAGTGCCGGCGCAATAGGCGATGAACTCCCAGATGAAGCTGTCCGGCGGATAGTGCGCGAGGTCGTACATGCCCATGGTCGCGGCGACCAGCGGCACGTTGTCGATGACGGCGCTGAGCAGGCCAAGTACGATCACGATGACGTCCTGGCGGCCGATCGCGGTCTCCAGCCAGCGCGCCAGCATCGACAGCAGGCCGGCGTGCTCGAGGCAGGCGACCGCGAGCAGGATGCCGACGAAGAACACGATCGAGCTCATGTCGATCCGCGCCAGCGCGTGCACCAGCGTGAGAGGCTGGCGCACGTGCTCCTCCTTGTGGCGATGCACGATCTCGCCGACCAGCCAGAGCACGCCGAGCCCGAACAGGATGCCCATGAACGGCGCCAGGTGCGTGACCGCCTTGAAGGCCGGCACCGCGATCAGCGTGCCGAGTCCGAGATAGAACATCAGGTTGCGCTCGAACCGGTCGACGGCCAGCAGCCCGTTGTCCTTTGGCGGCGGTGCGATGGTCTTGCCTCGAAGTGAGAAGCTGATGAAGGCGAGCGGCACCAGCAGATTGAGCAGCGAGGGCAGGAACACCGCGCTCATGATCTTGAGCGGCGAGATCTGCCCGCCGATCCACAGCATGGTCGTGGTGACGTCGCCGATCACGGTCCAGGCGCCGCCGGCATTGGCGGCAATGACGATGAGGGAGGCGAACAGCAGGCGGTCGTCGCGGCGGGCGATCAGCTTCTGGATCAGCGAGATCATGACGATGGTGGTCGTCAGATTGTCCAGGATCGCGCTGAGGAAGAACGTGACGAAGCCGATCAGCCAGATCAGCGTGACCTGGCGCGTGGTGCGGATCAGGGAGGTGATGACCTCGAAGCCGTCATGGGCATCGATCACCTCGACGATCGTCATGGCGCCGATCAGGAAGAAGACGATCTGCGCGGTGGAGCCGACGGACTCGTCGAGCTGGCGGCTGACCAGCGCGTGGTCGCCGGTCGCGACCGCGTAGATCGTCCACAATAGCCCCGCGCCGAGCAGCGCTGTGGCGCTCTTGTTGACGCGAAGCGGGTGCTCGAGCGCGATCGCCGCATAGGCAAGAACGAAGATGGCGGCGATCGCGATCAGCAAGGTCGTTTCAGATCGTCAGGTATCAGCGATTGAGGCGCGCGAGCAGGCTCGACGTATCCCAGCGCTTGCCGCCCATCTTCTCGACCTCGGCGTAGAACTGATCGACCAGTGCGGTCACCGGCAGATTGGCGCCGTTGCGGCGGGCTTCGGCGAGCGCGATCGAGAGGTCCTTGCGCATCCATTCGACCGCGAAGCCGAAATCGTACTTGTTCTCGTTCATGGTCTTGTAGCGGTTCTCCATCTGCCAGGACTGCGCGGCGCCCTTGGAGATGGTCTCGATCACGGCGGCGACGTCGAGGCCGCTCTTCTTGGCGAAATGGATGCCTTCGGAGAGACCCTGGACGAGGCCTGCGATGCAGATCTGGTTGACCATCTTGGTCAGCTGACCCGAGCCGGCGGGCCCGAGCAGCTTGCACATCCGTGCATAGGCGCCCGTGATGATCGGCTCGACGCCGGCATAGACATCCTCGGCGCCGCCGCACATCACCGTCAGCACGCCGTTCTCGGCGCCGGCCTGGCCGCCTGACACGGGTGCGTCGATGAACTTGAAGCCGGCCTTGGTCGCAGCCGCATCGAGCTCGCGCGCGACCTCGGCGGAGGCGGTGGTGTGGTCGACGAAGGTTGCGCCCTTCTTCATGCCGGCGAACGCGCCATCGGCGCCGATCGTGACCGAGCGCAGGTCATTGTCGTTGCCGACGCAGCACATCACGAAATCCTGGCCCTCGGCGGCGGCCTTCGGGGTGGCCGCGGTCTTGCCGCCGAACTTGTCCGCCCATTCCTTCGCCTTGGCCGCGGTGCGGTTGTAGACGGTGACCTCATGGCCCCCTTTTTTCACGAGGTGTCCGGCCATGGGGAAGCCCATCACGCCGAGACCGAGGAAAGCGACTTTAGCCATTGTGGTACCTTGTCCGTAGTTTGGGTTTTACGGTTGTAGCCGGGCGGGGGGCGCCCAGGCGGCATCTTCGGGGTTCCGCCCTGGAGCGGATCGGGCGCACCATAAACCCTTAGGGGCGGAGGGCAACGGCTTCGTTTGGCGCCCTCCTGTGCTAGGATGGCGGACCTCAAGAACTTCAAAACAAGGGAGCGAAACATGGCATCGGGCTTGGGCGGCGTGAGCGTTGGCGTCCTCGATCATTTCAACATAAGGACCCGGAATCTGGCCGAGACGGTCCGCTTCTACGAGGATGTGCTGGGTCTGGAAAAAGGCCCCCGGCCGAATTTCGCCTTCCCGGGGGCCTGGATGTACAGCGAGGGCAAGGCGGTGGTGCACCTCGTCGATATTTCGCTGACCTCGGAGCCACAAAAGCCGGATTCCGGCGTTGTCCACCATGTCGCCTTCGTCAGTCGCGGGTTCGACGGCATGAAGCAGCGGCTGACGTCCAAGGGGATGAAGTTCGACTCCCGCCAGGTGCCCGGCGGCGACCTCTGGCAGATCTTCGTCCACGACCCCAACGGGGTCATGATCGAGCTGAACTACGAGGCGGCCCTGGAGCAGGGCGCCGCGCCCGCCGAGATGGCTGACGATATCGGCAGGCAGTAGCCTTTTGGTCGTTTCCGCTCTAATGGGGCATCCTGAAGCCTTGGGCCTGATCTGACGGGATCATGCCCCGTTTGGGAGATGCGCTTTGAGCGTGACGCAGCAACAGGTTCTCGACAGCCTCGCCCGGATCAAGTCGCCGCGCGGGGTTGCGCTCACCAATGCCAATGTGCTGAGCCCGATCAGCGCCTCCGACGGCAAGGTGTTCTTCTCGATCAATGTCGATGCCGCCGAGGCGCGGGCCTGGGAGCCTATCAGGGCCGAGGCCGAGGCCGCGGTGCGCAGCCTTCCCGGCGTCACCACCGTGATGGTGGCGCTGACCGCCGAACGCAAGGCGGGCTCGGCGCCTCCGCCGCCACCACAGCCGAGCCGCGGCGCGCCGGGCGTGCAGCCGATCCATGCCCACAAGCCGCCGCCGCAGGGCGGCGCCCAATCGCCGATGGCGCGGCAGTCGGAAATCCCCGGCGTCGCCGCGGTGATCGCGGTCGCCTCGGGCAAGGGCGGCGTCGGCAAGTCGACCACCGCGCTCAACCTCGCGCTCGGCCTGCGCGACCTCGGCCTCAAGGTCGGGCTGCTCGATGCCGACATCTACGGCCCCTCGGTGCCGCGGCTGACCGGCCTGCGCAACAAGCCGGAGCTGGACGGCGAGCGCAAGATGATTCCGCTGCGGCGCTTCGGCCTTGCCATCATGTCGATCGGCTTCCTGGTGGAAGAGGAGACCGCGATGATCTGGCGCGGGCCGATGGTGATGTCGGCGGTGACGCAGATGCTGCGCGACGTTGCATGGGGCCAGCTCGACGTGCTCGTGGTCGACATGCCGCCGGGCACCGGCGATGCCCAGCTCACGCTGGCGCAGAACGTGCCGCTGAAGGGCGCCGTGATCGTCTCGACGCCGCAGGACCTGTCCCTGATCGACGCCCGGCGCGGGCTTGCGATGTTCAGGAAGGTCAACGTGCCCGTGCTCGGGATCGTCGAGAACATGAGCTATTTCCAGTGTCCGCATTGTGGCACGAAATCCGACATCTTCGGCCATGGCGGGGCGCGGCACGAGGCCGAAAAGCTTGGAGTGCCGTTCCTCGGCGAGATCCCCCTCCACATGGCGATTCGCGCCACGTCGGACGCCGGCAATCCCGTCGTCGACAGCGAGCCGGACGGTCCCCATGCGGCGATCTACCGCGCCATTGCGGGCCAGGTCCGCGACCAGCTCAAGGGCGTCATCGCCGCGGCCTGAAGCAGGCGTCGGGGCATGCGACTTTCGTAGAGCCCCGTCATGCCATTGTCGCGTTCCGAAAGCGGCCCGTCCGTGTTAAAGGCCCACGGCAGTCAAGCCCCTTCGGTTCGACGCGGCCCGAACGCGTCGCCGGAATGAGCGGCGGCAAAAGAGAAGTTAAGGGGAAACGCCCCAGCAAGGAGAGACCTGAAGATGAAGCGTCGTGATTTTCTCAAAGTGTCGGCAGCAGGCGCGGCGGCGACCGCCGCGGTGGCCTCGCCGGCGATCGCGCAGTCCTCGCCCGAGATCAAGTGGCGCCTGACGTCGAGCTTCCCGAAGTCGCTCGACACCATCTATGGCGGCGGCGAGCAGCTGGCGAAGTACGTCGCCGAGATGACCGACAACAAGTTCCAGATCCAGGTGTTCGCCGCCGGCGAAGTCGTCCCCGGCCTCCAGGCGCTCGACGCGACCTCGAACGGCACGGTCGAGATGTGCCACACCGTCTCGTACTACTACGTCGGCAAGGACCCGACCTGGGCGATCTACGCCTCGGTGCCGTTCGGCCTCAACGCCCGCCAGCAGAACTCCTGGTGGTACCAGGGCGGTGGCCAGGAGCTCGGCAATGAGTTCTTCAAGAAGTCGAACGTGATCGGCTTCGCCTGCGGCAACACCGGCACCCAGATGGGCGGCTGGTTCCGCAAGGAGATCAAGACCGTCGCCGACCTCTCGGGCCTGAAGATGCGCATCGGCGGCATCGCCGGCCAGGTGCTGCAGAAGGTGGGCGTGGTGCCGCAGCAGCTCGCCGGCGGCGACATCTATCCGGCCCTTGAAAAGGGCACCATCGACGCCGCCGAGTGGGTCGGCCCCTACGATGACGAGAAGCTCGGCTTCGCCAAGGTTGCCAAGTACTACTATTATCCGGGTTTCTGGGAAGGCGGTCCGATGGTCCATGCCTTCACCAATCTGGAAAAGTGGAACTCGCTCCCGAAGAACTACCAGGCGATCCTCACCAACGCGGCGGCCAATGCCAACAGCTGGATGGCCGCGCGCTACGACATGCAGAATCCGGCGGCGCTGAAGCGTCTGGTTGCCGGCGGCACCCAGCTTCGTCCCTTCACCAACGAGGTGCTGGAAGCCTGTCTCAAGTCGACCAATGAATTGTGGGCGGAGACCTCGGCCAAGAACGCCGACTTCAAGAAGTCGATCGACGCCATGCAGGCTTACCGCTCCGACGAATATCTGTGGTGGCAGGTCGCCGAATACACCTACGACAGCTTCATGATCCGCTCGCGCACCCGCGGCTGATCGTTCGAGCTGGTCGCAAGACCGGAAAGCCCGGCCTCGAGAAGAGGCCGGGCTTTTTCTTTGCGGCGCGTCCGAAGGGCCAAACAAAAAAAATATCGAAAACAACCCCATGCACAGTAGAGGCGGGCTCAGGCCAGGTTGCTCAGTGGATGCGGCTAGTCGTCTGACATGTTAGGCAAATCAGCGGGACTGAGCAATTCTGGAGCAGCCGGCTCCGACGCGGCGCTTTTTGCCTGACGGTGACCGGATAGACGTCATCGTTTGGCGCGCCTCTGCCTCCCATCGTCATTGCGAGCGCAGCGAAGCAATCCAGAGTCCCTCCGCGGAAAGATACTGGATTGCTGGGGCCGTTTTGACTCGTCGGGCAAAACAGTGGTAGAAAGCGATAATCGAATAATCCGAAATTTGCCTCGGCGCTGATCCCGGCGATGACCATGTTCTTCGATCCCGATGAGATTCAACGCGCGTTGCGCAAGGCTTGGTCGCTGTCGACGGCCAGCCAATGGACGGCGGACAATCCGGCCGCGGGGCAATGCAACGTCACGTCACTGCTGATCCACGAACTCTTTGGCGGTGACTTGCTGAAGACGCCGCTGCCGGCAGGCGACCATTTCTATAATTGGATCGAAGGCAAGCGGCACGACTTCACGGCGAGCCAGTTCGATCAGCCGATCGTCTACATGGATTTGCCAACAAGTCGCGGCGACGCAGCGCGAGGGGCGACACACGAGGAGCTGGCTCAACTCAGAGCGGCATTTCGGGAGCACCACATCGAGTCAACCTAGAACAGCGGTTCGGGGATGACGCTAGCAGAGGGTGACGTGGCGCCACAGGCCTCCCAACCTGTTCGAGTGCTCGATACTTGATGCCTATCTCAACGTGAGTGCGGTACGTATTTTTTCGGTGTTCCTTTTGCGGAACGATCAGGCTATCGGAATCCTGCGATCGGGCTGAGGTTGCGGCGGTACCACCACCGCCGTTCCGGCTTCAAGGGACGGTATACCGGACCCAACAAGTCCCGACGGGAATTCAACCTTCATCGAATACGGCGGCGTCTCGATTCCGGATCGAGATGCCAGGACGGCCGTTGCCTGGGGACTTATCAGTGACAATGGCAATTGAGATTTTACAGCTCCTGGTCCGATCGGCCGACAGCTGGATTTTTGAGGGCAGTGTTTCGGGTCTGAGCGATCGTGAATGGATGGCCTTGCGCTATCTTGCCCGCGCAAACAGGTTTTCGAGGACGCCGAGCGCTCTTGCCAGCTTTCTGGGCACGACCCGCAGCGCCGCATCGCAGATTGCCGCCGTGCTGCAGAGCAAGGGATTGATGGTCCGCAAGCCAGTTGCAGAGGACAAGCGTTCGATCGCGCTCTGTCTTACGGGAGCAGGCGAGAGATTCCTCGATCATGATCCGATGAACGCTCTGCGAGACCGGCTTGTGGCACTTGATGTCATCGATCGATCTCAGCTGCTCGACACGCTTCGCCGCGTCCTGGTCGGGTTCGACGTTGGCAAGCGCCGCCATCATGCCGACGTTTGTACCGGATGCATGTTCCTGATCGAGAGGGGCGAGGGGAAGGACCGACATTTCAGGTGCCAATTCTTCCGGAAAGCCATCGCCCAAAAAGACACGACCCTGCTTTGCGCCTATTTCGAGGGACGGAGCGAGAGGTCCGCTATAGGAGGCCCGCAAGACCTTTTGGCGAAGGCCATGCGAGCACCTGCTATTTCCGGCGATACCTGAGTGCCTCGACCAGGAGCGAAAAGGCCGGCGAGGGTTGGCGGCGGCTCGGATAGTACAGATGATAGCCCGAGAACGGCGGACACCAGTCCGATAGCACCCTGACAAGCTTGCCGCTGGACAGGTAGGGCTGCACGTGTCCTTCCGTGAGGTAGGCGAGGCCCAGGCCCTTGAGCGCTCCGTCGAGCAGAAGGCCGGCGCTGTTGAAGACGAGCTGTCCGTCGACGCGCACATTCAGCTCGCGGCCGCCTTTCTCGAACTCCCACGCATACAGGCTGCCGCCATGGGTCGGCAGGCGCAGGTTGAGGCAGTTGTGGTGCGTCAGATCCTGCGGAATCCTCGGGCGCTTGCGTGCGGCGAAGTAGGAGGGCGAACCGACCACGGCCATGCGAAGGTCGGGACTGACGCGTACCGCGATCATGTCCCTGGCCACGAGCTCACCGGGTCGAATGCCCGCATCGACCTGCTGCGCCACGATGTTGGTGAGACCGTAGTCGATGACGATCTCGACATGGATGTCGGGGTATTTCGGGAGGAGCCTGGCCAGTGCGGGCAGCACGATTTCGGCGGCGGCGTATTCGGTCGCGGTCAACCGCACGGTCCCGGCCGGTTTCTCCCTGAGCTCGCTGAGCGCGGCGAGGTCGGCGTCCATCTCGCTGAATTTGGGAGCGATGCTTGCAAACAGGCGTTCTCCGGCCTGGGTCGGTGTGACGCTCCGCGTCGTCCGGTTGAGCAGCCGCATGCCGAGCCGCTCCTCCAGGTTCCGGATGATCTGGCTGAGCGCAGACTGCGTCATGCCGAGCTTTGCCGCTGCACGCGTGAAGCTGCGTTCGCGCGCCACTGCAAGGAAGGCGAGGAGATCGCCCGCATCGTCCCGGTTCATTAATTAGCCCAGCTAATGACTGCATTCGAAATCTATCACCTAATCGGGGAAGCGCGGAAGCTCTAGGTTCGGCTCAGCCATCAGACCAACGAAGCAGGAACCGAGAGAGGCATGTCGGCAACAACGATGCAGGAGCCGGTCGCGGGCCCTGGCGGGGCTGCAGCCTTGCTGCCGATCATGGGCGTGGTCTTCGTGGCCTTCCTCGTCATCGGCGTTGCGATGCCCGTGCTTCCGCTTCACGTCCATGATGGGCTGGGCTTCGGCACCTTCGTGGTCGGCCTCGTCGCCGGCAGTCAGTTTGCGGCCTCGCTGGTGTCGCGGCCATGGGCGGGCCACTTTTCGGACAGAAGCGGAGCCAAGCGCGGCGTGGTCGCCGGTCTGCTTGCGGCCGCGGTGTCCGGACTGCTGTATCTGGCTTCGCTGGGATTGACCCACGCGCCGCTGATCTCGGTCGCGATACTTCTGCTCGGGCGCGCGTTGTTGGGCGCGGCCGAGAGCTTCATCATCACCGCTGCGGTGAGTTGGGGGCTTGCACTTGCCGACAGCCGCAGCACAGGCAAGGTGATCGCCTGGGTGGGGTCAGGGATGTTCGCGGCCTTCGCGATCGGCGCGCCCGCAGGCTCCGCGCTCTACGCTGCCTATGGATTTGCCGCGATCGCGACCGCGACGGCGGTGGCGCCGCTGCTGACACTGCTGCTCGTCGCGCCGCTTCCCGCAATTGCGCCGGTGCACCAGGCGCGTCTCTCGTTCGTTCAGGTGGTCGGATCGGTGTGGGCGCCGGGTTTCGGCTCGGCACTCGGCAGCGTCGGGTTCGGTGCGGTGACGACGTTCGTCGCCTTGCTGTTCGCGCACCGTGGATGGGCGAGCGGCTGGCTCGCCTACAGCGCCTACGCGGTCGCGTTCATCCTGGCACGGGCGTTCTTCAGTCACGTGGCTGACGCAGTCGGCGGCGCAAAGGTCGCGCTGGTCTGCGCGCTGATCGAAGCGGTCGGGCAGGCGCTGATCTGGCTCGCCGCCCGACCCGAAATGGCGCTCGCCGGCGCGGCGCTGACCGGCTTCGGCTTCTCGCTGGTGTATCCCGGCTTCGGCGTCGAAGCCGTACGCCGCGTTCCCGCGCAGAGCCGCGGCCTCGCCATGGGCGCCTACACCGCCTTCCTGGACCTCGCGCAAGGGCTCGCAAGCCCTGCGCTCGGACTGATCGCGACCGGCGCGCGCCTCAACACCGTGTTTCTCGTCAGCGCCATGACCGTGCTCTGTGCCGCACTCGTCGCCTGGTGGCTGATCGCGCACCCCTCAACATTGGAAGGATCCGAGCGATGAAGCTGCTCGCAGTCACCCTGTTTTCGTTCTGCCTGTGCGCCGGCGACGTGGCCGCCGCCAGCGAGGTACAAGGAGCCCATCTTATGTCGAAGCCCGAAGACATCCGCGCCGTCGCGCCCGCGCTCGAAAGCTTTGCGCAGAAGGTTCTCAAGGACGATCTCTGGAAGCGGCCGGGCCTCTCGGTCCGGGACCGCAGCATCGTCACCGTCGCGGCTCTCATTGCCCGCAACCAGACGGTGGAGCTGCCGACCTATCTCGGTCTCGCGCTCGACAGCGGCGTGAAGCCGTCCGAGATCTCCGAGATCATCACGCATCTGGCCTTCTACACCGGCTGGGCGAATGCGATGGGGGCGATCCCGGCGGCGCGGGATGCGTTCAGGAGCCGCAACGTCGGCGCCGATCAACTGCCGCCGGCCTCGGGACCGCAGCTTCCGCTCGACGAAGCCGCGGAGAACCAGCGCGCGAGCCGTGTCGGCGACCAGTTCGGGCAGATCACGCCGAGCCTCGTGCAATACACGACCGACGTGCTGTTCAGGGATCTGTGGCTGCGGCCGGCGCTGGCGCCGCGCGACCGCAGCCTGGTCACCGTGAGCGCGCTGATCGCGACCGGCCAGGTCGCGCAGATCACCTATCATTTGAACCGGGCGATGGATAACGGGTTGACACGTGAGGAGGCCGGCGAGGTGCTCGGGCATCTCGCCTTCTACGCCGGCTGGCCCAACGCGTTCTCCGCGGCGCCGGTCGTCAAGGACGTCATCGAGAAACGTCCGCACTGAGGGAAGCCGGACCATGCCTCACGTCACACGCAGGGAGGCGCTGATCGGCGGCGCCGTCGCTGCGATCGGAGTTCGCCACGCGCTTGCGGCCACAGCACAGAAGGAAGCCCACATGGACATCGACATCAAAAGAAACGGATCGCGCCCCTCTCAGAAGGGTCCTACCGACTGGTTCACCGGAACGGTTCGCATCGATCCGCTGTTCCAGGCGCCCGATCCCGCGCGCGTGGCGGCCGGTCAGGTGACATTTGAACCGGGTGCCCGAACCGCCTGGCACACGCATCCGCTCGGCCAGACCCTGATCGTCACCGCCGGGCTCGGCTGGGTGCAGCGGGAGGGCGGCCCGGTCGAAGAGATCCGGCCCGGCGACGTCGTGTGGTTTCCGCCGGGACTGAAGCACTGGCACGGAGCCTCGCCGACGACAGCGATGACGCACATCGCCATCCAGGAAGCCCTCGGCGGCAAAACCGTTGACTGGATGGAGAAGGTCAGCGACGAACAATATCGCAGGGCATAGCTCGCGGAGAAGCCACGTCGAGCTTGCGTTCTGCGAAGACCCAGGGAGCAGCGCATGGCGATCGTCTTCATCACCGGCAGCACGGATGGTCTTGGCCGGGCAGCGGCGCAATCGCTGCTCGATCAGGGACACCGCGTGGTGCTGCACGCGCGCTCGGCCGAGCGCGCCGCGGCGGTCGCGGACTTCGCCTCGCATGCCGCGGGGATCGTGGTCGGCGACCTCAGGAGCGCCGTCGAGACGAAAGGCATCGCGGACCAGGTCAACGCGATCGGACGCATGGATGCGATCATCCACAATGCCGGCGTCTATACCGAGCGGAGCCGCGGCCCGACCGCGGAGGGACATGCCGGCACGCTGGCGATCAACACGCTGGCGCCGTACATGCTGACGGCCCTGATCGCGCGGCCGAAGCGGCTCGTCTATCTCAGCAGCGGCCTGCATCGCGGCGGCGAGGGCTCATTGCGCGACCTCGACTGGACCCAGCGAAGCTGGGATGCGGGGAAGGCCTATGCCGAAAGCAAGCTGCACGCGGTCGCGCTGGCTTACGCGCTGGCGCGGCGCTGGCCGAACGTCCTCTGCAATGCGGTCGATCCCGGTTGGGTGCGCACCAGAATGGGCGGTGCGGGCGCCCCCGTGGATCTCGACACCGGACAGCGGACACAGTCCTGGCTCGCCGTGAGCGAGGAGCCGGCCGCGATGGTCAGCGGCCGCTACTGGCATCACCTGCGGCAGGAGCCGCCGGCCGCTGAGGCGTCCGACCCGACATTCCAGGACGCGCTTATCGCCAGACTGGGCGAGCTGACAGGCGTGCAGCTTCCGATGGCGTAGCCTGCAACTAACACGCTCCAAACCACGGGCGGGATCAATAAACCGGGAGGTGTGAAGCGGCTCACATTCGCCCCGGAGAATTGGCTCTAGAAAAGCTCGGGAGCCGGCAAGCTTCCGCTCTGCGCCGATGGCCGCGATGGGTGCGCCAGCCGCGAAGCTCGGAGCGGCAGGCCTGAACTCCGGTTCCGCGTCGTTTGGACGATCATTCGATTGGATTTCAAGCGGGCGCCCACCATCGATGGTGAGCGTCCTGGACGGAAAACAGACCGGCAGGATGCCGGCACCGCGGATGCGGAGAACAGCGCCGGCTCGTTTCGCCCGTTGCGCGCTTTTCTGTCCGGCATAGACTTTGAGTAGGCGTGAGGATTTTGCGCCGGCTGTTGCGCGGCTGAGGGTTGCGTCGTGGCGAAAGTCGTTTTCAATCTGACCATTGAAGATAGTGGCGAAAGTCATTGCCGCATCGTCGCGGAATACAATTCATCGAGCCGCGAGATTGAAGTCGAGAAGCTCAAGCCGAGCTTTCGTCAGAATCTGAGGCCGTTGCAGGAGGCCATTCTCCAATGCGCTGCCGCGCGCAACGCCGACGTAGCATTGCGCCCGCGAAACGATGCGGTCGCGGCAAATGGCGGTGATGAAGCAAGACCCGCTTTCCGTGATGCCGCGGGAAGTCTGACCTCGGGATCGGACGAGCGGATCGTGCAGGAGGTCGGATCGCAACTCTTCGAGTTCATCTTTCAGCGCAAGATCCTCGAGCTCTATCAGGAATGTTCCCAGGCGGCGCGAAAGGTCGATCAGCCGTTCCTGATCCGTTTGCGGGTCACCGATCCCACGCTCGCCTACGTGCCCTGGGAGACGATGTACGACAAGAAGAACCGCTTCTACGTGACGACGTCCCAGAGCACGCCATTCACGCGTGCCGTCGACGACTATGCCGAGGAGCGCAGGGTGGCCGCGGCAAGGCCGATACGGGTGCTGGGCATGGCCGCACGGGTCAAGGTGTTGAACGGATTCCCGCTGGACGAGATCGAGGTCGATGCCGAGCAGGTCGCGATCAAGAAGGCGCTGAGCGAGCTGAACGACGGCAAGCGGCTGAAACTGTCGTGGATACCCTCGGCGAAGGCCCGGGATCTCAACCGCCGCTTCCTGAGGGGGGATGAGGGCAAGCGGTGGGACCTGTTTCACTTCATCGGGCATGGCGGCCACGATCCCGAGCGGCAGATGGGCTTCATCGTGGTGCAGGAGGAGGGCGGGTCGAAGGGGATCAGGCTCTATGCCGACATGCTGAAAGCGTTTCTGACTCAGCCCGGTCAGACGCCGAGCCTCGTCGTCCTGAACTCCTGCAGCGGTGCCCAGGGCGAACCCGGCTCGCTGTTCTCGAGCACCGCCGCCGAGCTCATTCAGGGAGGCGTGCCCGCCGTGATCGCCATGCAGTTCGAGATCAGCGACAATATGGGTCTGGCCTTCGCCGACACCTTCTACACCTATCTGGCGGAAAGCGTTTCGATTCAGGCGGCGCTTGCGCATACCCGGGCCGAATTGAAGGCGCGGCAATTCGCCGAATGGATTTCGCCGGTTCTGTACATGCGCGGCCTCGACGGGGAAATTTTCGTGGACCGGGCCGGATCGGAGTGAGTTTTCATCCATGCAAGGCGTTGACCCGTCGATCGTAGCTCTCTGCCTCGGTGCGATTGCGATCTGCGTCGTCAGCGCGATCGACTTTCACGCGCCCTTCGAAATCTCGGACATTCGCTATGCCGTGATGCGCGATCGCTATTATTTTGCGGTCTTTGGCTACGTCATGATCGCGGTGGTGTTCTATTTCTTCGTCGCGATCCTGCTGTCCCGCGGACTCGAACCGCTCGTTGCGATACCTGCGACGATCGCCTTCATGGTGCTGGCGCCCCACCTGCCGCTGCTCGGTTGGGTGATCGATTTCCTGCGGACCATGATGCAGACGCTGGCCCGCTACCCGCAGGCCGTGGAGACGGTCATCGTGGCCATCGCGCGGTCGCCGATCAGCGTGACGGAGCGGGCAAGGCCCGAGTTGCAGCGCGAGCTCGAAGGCTACGGCGTTCCCGCCGGGCTGATCGAGAAGGCGCTCAATGACGACAACGACGTGCTCGCCGTCGGCGCGGCAACCATGATCAAGCAGGTCGCTTCCCTCCACACCAGTTTTGTCGCGCTGCGCGAGAACAAGCGGTTCGACAGGTTTTTCCGGGCCCGGAAAGCCGCCTTCGACGAGATGGAAAAGCAATATCGGCGCATGCTGCGACGCTCGGCCCGTGCGCTCCTGCTGACGGAGGACATCACGGTGTCGGACGTGGACGCGATGGAGCTGGTGCTCGAGATTTCCGATTTCATCGCGGAGGAATGCGAGGATCTGCGCGTCGCCTACCAGCGTCGATTGGCCGAGGCGACGCTGTCGGTCGTCGACAGGCGCGACTCCCGGATCGAGCTGATTTCCAGCTTCGGATATCACACTGTTCTCCCCCAGCCGCTGCCGTTTGCCCCCCTGGTGATCATCTTCGTGCTCGACTTCGTGGTCTCCGTCTTGCCGCTGCTCTTCATGAACCTGTCGAAGAACTATGAAGTCGGCTCGCTGACCGGAGGGCTCTCCTCCGCCGCACATGCGGTAGCCCTGACGATCTCGATCTTCTTTGCGATCTATCCGAAGGCCTCGACGAATTTCGCGCGCCCCTCGCTATACGCCTTGCCCTGGCGCTCCTACGTGGTGTTCGGGGGGCTATCCTATCTGATCGGCAACGCCGTGCTCTGGATCACCTACAGCACGATCCCGATCGCGCCCGGCTGGCTGGCCAGCGGTCATCCGCTTGCGGCAAGCTCGCTGGTGTCCCTGGTCTTCCTGGTCAATACGATGGTCCTGAGCATTCTTCTCGACGTGCGGCTCCGGGCCGATCGACTGGACTATCACGAAGCAAGGCTGAGGGATGGCGCGACCCATGCGGTGGTCATGGCCTCTACCATGCTCTGTCTTCTCATCGGCTTCACATTGGTGAGCAGGCATTTTGGCCTGAACATGCCGTACATCTCCTGGCTGCAATACGGGTTCATCGTCGCTCTGTTCGGCGTGCTCGGCTTCGTCATGGGTTATCTCGTGCCGTCGACCGCGGAAGCCTACATCGAGGCCAACAAGCTGATCCGGAAATCGTCGGCGCTTGATGGCAATCGGCTCGAATGGGCGGCACCGGCGTCTCAGCCGAGCACGCAGCTCAGATCTTGATTTCATGCCGGGCTCGCAAGCCCGTGCGCCATATGAGGACGCGACGAAGCAGATCGTCTGGAGAGGGGCGAAGTCATGGCTGAACTCGAAGTAGCGAACGGGATCGTGGTTCGCAGTCCCGACGATGTCGAAATCAGGATCGTTCAGGACGGTCCCGTTCGCCGCGGATTTCGCCGGGGCACTGCCAGCCAGATCGATGGCGCCGATCAGCTGAGGGGAGCGTTGGCGTCCGACTTCACCATCGCGGCCGAGGTCGAGATGGTGCCGACGCGCCCGGGAACGCGTGCGCTGCGACGGGACGCATCGACGCCGACGCAGATCGAGGTCGAAGTCGACCCGTCTGAACGGGCGCTGGTCCTGATCGAGGGCGCAGGCGGCGTCTATGCCTGGACCTATCCGCAAGCGGCGGGCCAACCGTCAAGGCGGCGCGGAGCTGGACAGGTTCTGGTATTTCCGCTGACGGCTGGGGCGAGGGGTTCGCCGCGCGGCATCGTCCCCGCCAGCGGCAAGCGCGGTCCCGTCCTCGACTGGGTGTCCGACAAGCTGATCGATCCGGTCCGTGCCTATGTGCTGAAGTTCGCCGCCAGAACGGCGATCGACGTGGCGACCGACTACATCGAGGGGGACAAGGAAGAGGGCATCGTGGTGATGGCCGGGTCCGATCCGGCAGCATGGACGCCGGCACGATCGGCGCGGCCCCGACTGCCGCAGGATCGCCCGCTGAAGATCCTGCTCATGGTGCACGGCACGTTCTCGTCGACGGCGAGCGGCTTCGCGCAGCTCGCTGGCTCCGACAGCGGGAAGACGTTCCTGTCGAAGGCCGGCGCGCATTACGACGCCGTCCTCGGCTTCGATCACAAGACCCTGACAGTCGCACCGGCAGAGAACGCGGCCGCTCTTGTTGCCGCGCTGCAGGCGCTCGGAATCCCCAAGAATTCCTCGATCGACGCTGTCATCCACAGTCGCGGCGGACTGGTCTATCGCGTGGCCGAAAATCTGCTCGCGGAGAAGCGGCCCGACATCCGGCTCGGCAAGGCCGTCTTTGTCGGCTGCACCAATGCCGGAACGCATCTGGCCGAGCCCGAGAACTGGGCGGCGATGATCGACCTCTACACCAACGGGATCATGGCCGGCGTCCGCGCGGTGTCATTCCTCGCAGGAGGCGCGGCGCTGAGTCCCATCGTGTCGCAGGGGATCAAGACCGTTGGCCGTTTCGTCCAGGCGTTCTCCGAAGTCGCCATCGACGAGGGCCGGGTGCCCGGACTTGCCGCGATGCGCCCGACAAGCGATCTCGTCAAGGAACTGAACGGCGCGGCCGGTCCTCTCGACGGGCTCGCAGCCTATCATGCGATCACGTCGAATTTCGTCGCGCAGATCGCGCCCGACAAGGGCGTGACCAAGGAGTTCGCCGAGTTCGTTGCCGATCGCGTGACAAATCGGCTGTTCCAGCTCGACAACGATCTGGTGGTGGATACGGCGTCGATGACGTCGTTCGGGACCCGTGGCCCACGCCTTGCGAAGGACGCGACGTTTGCTTTCGGCGATACGGACGACGTGTTTCATACCACGTATTTCGCGACCGACATCGTGCCCGCGAAATTGAGCGAGTGGCTGGGTCTTGGCGCAGCTCGTCCCGAGAGAGCCCCGGTGCAGATCGAGCTGCAGCAGCCGCCGCCGCGACGATCGAGGCGGGGAGTGGGCTCCATTGTCGAAAGTCCGCTTGAATCCGGTGTGGCTGCGCGCGAATGGGAAAGCCCGGGATCCGGCCCCATGTCGGACACGCTCACATTGCGACGGACGCGATCCCGCTCCGCTCCTTCGGCGAGGCCAGCCAGACCGCAGCAGGCGCCTGCCGCAGGTGACACGCCACCCCCGGTATCGACGTCGCCCGATTCACGAACCGCGGCCTGCTATTTTGCGGCGGAGATCGAGTCTCATCCGCCGCCGAAGAAGCCGGTCCCGCTGTTCGTCACGGTCTCCCGCGAGAAGATTCAGGCCGCGCAGAGCCCGGCTTCGGCCGCGCTGGATGCACCGGTCAACGTCGATACGGCACGCGCGATCGTCGTCGAGGTCATCGCGCGCAAGAATTGCCGGGTCATCGGCGACACCAGCGCCGAGATCGACCTGCCGCGGGATCAGCGGGCGGAGTCGCTCCGCTTCGTCGTGGAGGGCGCCGCGGAAGGCGCCGCCGACATCCTGGTCGAAGCAAGGCAGGGCCCGCGCATTCTCGCGTCATTTACCCTGGCGCCCGTGTTCGTCGATGCCGACAGCAAGACCCTGCGCCGGAGCCAGGCTGGACTGGCCATGGCGGCACATCCGGACGAGCCGGCGGTGCTGCGGATCTACGAGATCGTCGAGAGCGGCAAGGTGACGCTGCGTTTCGATCTGGCCTGCGTCGACCCGAACATCGCGGTTTCGGAATCGCGCACGCTTCCGGGCGGCTTCTCCCGCGATGTCTATGTCGCGGAGATCTTCAAGGGCATCGAGAGCGCGTGGCTCGCAACGAACCGCTTGTATGACCAGTTCCTGTCGCGCCTGCAGGCCAACGGAATCGTCATGGCAAACGAGTTGCTGCCGGACAAGGTGCGCGAGGCGTTGTGGACCCACCGCGACGCGATCCGCGCGATCCAGGTCATCTCGGAGGAGCCGTTCATTCCCTGGGAGCTGCTCTACATCAACGACCGGAAGTCCGGACCGGACGGGAAGGGTTTTCTCGCGGAATGGGGGCTGGTGCGCTGGCTGCACAGCACGCCGTGGCCTGGTCCGCAACTCGCCATGCGCAATGATCGCGTCAACTGCGTGATCCCGGCCTATGTCGATCCCGGCCTGCAGCTCGAAGGCGCCGATGCCGAACGTCAGATGCTGGCCAAGCTCTTCGGCAGCCCGCGCGAGGTGACGGCCGAGAGCATCGCCGTGACCAGCTTCCTGCAGAAGGATGCGAAGGACTGCGACGTCCTGCACTTTGCCTGCCATGGCGAGGCCGCACAGCGCGCGGTGATGACGGCCGACCTGTTGATGACGGGCACCAAGGTCGACGGCAATTTTGCCCAGGACTCGCTCTCGGCGGATCAGGTCAAGGCGTATGCCCGCTTCGCCGAGAGCGGGCCGAATCCGATGGTCTTCATCAACGCCTGTCAGACCGGGCGCGCCGGGCGCGGCATCGGCGGAGGTGTCGCCGGCTTCGTCGACGCCTTCCTGCGGCCGTATTCCGAGCGCGGCGCCGGCGCGCTGGTCGGCGCGCTCTGGTCGGTCGACGACAAGCTGGCCTACAGCTTTGCCGAGGCGTTCTATCGTTCGCTCAAGCAGGGAGATGCGCTGGTCGATGCCGTCCGCGCCGCGCGCGAGGCCGCCAAGAACCGGAAGGAACTGACCTGGCTCGCCTATTCCGTGTATGGCAATCCGTTCGCGCGCGCCGCGGATGCTCCCTAGCGGGATCCATCCGCCGCCCTCGCATCCCGGGCTCGCGCCGGATCGGCTTACATGAACCTGACGGGACCTTCGAGGTCGGCCTGCCCGGTGCTTTTTCGCTGGCCGAAACCGGACGAATGGGGGAAGAGAGCACGGATGCGGCGCGAGCCGTGCCGTGACACCGGACCATCCGGCAGGAAATGCGATGCGCCTTCTGATCGTCGAGGACAATGCCGAGCTGTCGCGGCTCGTGGCCGCCGGTCTGTCGGCGGCCGGCTATGAGAGCGACATCGTCGGCAGCGCGGCCGAGGCGCGCGAGGCGGTCAGCAGCGTCAGCTACGCCGCGATGATCCTCGATCTCGGCCTCCCTGATGGCGACGGCCTGTCGGTGCTGCGCGAGTTGCGCCGGCAGATGGAGCCGCTGCCGGTGCTGGTGCTGACGGCGCGCGGCGGCCTGCAGGATCGCGTGAGCGGCCTGCGCAGCGGCGCCGACGACTATCTCGCAAAGCCGTTCGCGATGGAGGAGCTGGTGGCGCGGCTGGAGGCGATCCTGCGCCGGCCGGGCCAGCTGCTCGGCCGCTCGCTGCATCTGGCCAACCTCGTCTACGACACCGAGAGCCGCCAGATCTTCGTCGACGACCAGCCGCGGATCATCTCCGCGCGCGAGACCTCGGTGCTGGAGATCCTGCTGCGCCGGCAGGGGCGGGTGGTGCCGAAGAAGAACGTCGAGGACCACATTTTCGGTCTCGAAGGCGAGGTCGCCTCCAACGCGGTCGAGGTCTACGTCTCGCGGCTGCGCAAGCAGCTCGCCGAGCATGGCGCCAGGGTCGTGATCCACACCATCCGCGGCGTCGGCTACCTGATGGCCGAGGAGAAATAGCGTGGCCGCCGCGAGCGCCTATGGCAGATCGCCGACGTTCAAATCGCTGATCTGGCGCATCGTGTTCCTGCACATCGTGGCCGTTGCGGTGGTTGCGATCTTCCTGCCGCTGGTGCTGTTCTGGCTGCTCAACTCGGAGGTCGACCAGCTCCATCGCGACGCCATGCGCGCCCAGGCCGAGGTGCTCGCCGAGCGCATCGTCCCGCAGGCGGATGGCACCTTGACGTTCATTCTGCCGGACAGCCTGCGAGGTCTCTATTCGGAAGCCTACGGCCGCTACCTCTACGACATCCGCGACGAGGACGGCCGTGTGCTGTTCTCATCCCGCCGCAAGGCGGGCGCCGCGACACCGGCGCCGCCGCTGTCCGAAACGATTTCCGGCGCCGGCGTGACGCGCGTCATCGAGGGCAAGACGGTGCGCATCCGCGTCGCCGAGGACCTTTCGCATCGCGATGTCATCATCGACGACATCATCTCGAACTTCTTCCGGCGGGTGGGCTGGATCACCATCCCCATCCTGCTGGTCCTGCTCGCCACCGACATCATCATCTTCCGCCGCGCGATCGCGCCGCTGTGGAAGGCCTCGGAGGAAGCCAGCAATATCGGTCCGGCACGCACCGACATCCGTCTGCCGACGGAGCAGATCCCGCGCGAGATCATGCCGCTCGTTACCGCTGTGAACCAGGCGCTGGACCGCCTCGAGGACGGCTTCCGGGTGCAGCGCCAGTTCACCGCGGATGCCGCGCATCAACTGCGCACGCCGCTCACGATCCTGCGCACGCGGATCGAGACGCTGCATGATGGCGCGGCAAGAGAGGCGCTGCACGCCGACATCGAGAGCATGAGCCGCATCGTCGCCCAGCTGCTGGAGATCGCCGAGCTCGACACCCTGGTGCTCGATCCCGGCGAGACCGCCGATTTGCGCGCCGTCTGCACCGAGGTGGTCGGTTCGATCGCGCCGTTCGCGCTCGCCCAGCACAAGGACATCGCGCTGAAAGGCGTCGATGCGCCGGTGCTGATCCACGGCAATGCCGAGATGCTCCAGCGCGCGATCTTCAACCTCGCCGAAAACGCCATCAAGTTCACTGCAACGGACACCGCGGTCGACGTCGAGGTCGGCGAGGACGGCTCGGTGCGCGTGCGCGATTGCGGCCCGGGCATCGCGGAAGCCGAGCGCGATTTGATCTTCCAGCGCTTCTGGCGCGCCGACCGCCAGCGCAGCGACGGCGCCGGCCTCGGGCTCTCGATCGTGCGCGGCGTCGCGGACGATCACGCCGCGACGGTGGCGGTGGCGAACCTTCCCGGCGGCGGCGCGGAGTTCACGCTGCGCTTTAGATTGGCGGAGGCGGGCGCTTTACCCTCTCCCCTTGTGGGAGAGGGTGGCTCGCCGCGATAGCGGCGCGACGGGTGAGGGGTATCTGTCCGCGAGTCCGGAATCGTAGGTGGGCAAAGGCGCACTGGCGCCGTGCCCACCATCGATCCAACACTGCAACAGAGAAGTGGTGGGCACGCTTCGCTTTGCTCACCCTACGATACTGAATTCGCGGAGAGATACCCCTCATCCGGCGCTTCGCGCCACCTTCTCCCACAACAAGGGGAGAAGGGAAGAAGAGGCTGGCGCTATTTCACCTTGCCGGTGGACAGATCCATGATCATGCGCGTGGTCAGGTAGAGACGCGGCACAATGGTGTCGAGCTTCACATATTCGGCATCGTTGGAATGCGCGCCGAAGCCCGAGAGGCCCATGCCTTCGACCACGGCGCCCTTGGTCTTGAGCGCGGCAAAGGCGGCGTCGGTGCCGCCGCCGGTGGCCTTCTCGTCGACCTTGAGAGGCATTCCGAGCTCCCCATAGATCGTCTTGCCGTAGGCCGCCACGCGGCGCGAGGCATCGTTGGCCTCCAACGGCGGACGGCGCACCTCGAATTTCAGCTCGACCTTGGAATCGGGCAGCAGGCGGTTCTTGATCTTCTCCTGCAGCGCTTTTTCCAGCTCGTCGAAGTCCGAGACCTTGAGCGCGCGCGCATCCGCCTGGGCCGTGGCTTCGGCCGGGATCACGTTGCGGTTGGTGCCGGCCTTGGAGACGGTCCAGTTCAGCTTCAGGCCTTGCTCGGGCTTGGACAGGTCCTTCATCTGAAGCACCTGGTGCGAGAGCTCGTAGAGTGCGTTGATGCCGCCCTCGGGTCTTGCGCCGGCATGCGACGACTTTCCGATCACCGAAAGATAGGCCGAGCCGATGCCGCTGGTGGCGAGCCGCAGCGTGCCGTCGGTGCCGCCGCCCTCGAACGAGAATACCACGTCCTGATCCGAGGCGAATCTTGTGATGGTGCTGCGCCAGCCGGGCGAGGAGATCTCCTCGTCGCCATTGGTGAGCACCGTGAGCGTGCCGTACTCCCTGAAGTTCAGTTTCTGCAGCATCGCCACGGTGTGGAGAATGAGCGCGACGCCCTGCTTGTCGTCGGAAATGCCGAGGCCATAGGCCTTGTCACCGTCGATGCGGAACGGCTGGTCTTTCAGCATGCCCTTCAGGTACACCGTGTCCATATGGGCGATCAGCATGATCTTCCTGCTGCCGGTGCCCTTGAACACGGCGTGCACGGCCGGACCGATTTTCTCGGGCGTGTCGTCGAGGCGATAGATGTCGGTGGGCTGCAGGATCTCCACTGTGCCGCCGAGCTGCCTGAGCTGGTCGGCCACCCGCCCGGCGATCTGGTTCAGGCCGTCGATGTCCTTGCTGCCGGATTCGATGCTGACGAGATCGCGCAGCGTGTCGAGCAGCGGCTGCCGCTCCTTCTGCGCCAGCGCGTGGACGTCGGCCACCGGCTCGGCGTGCGTGATGGTGGCAGTACATGTCAGCCACAGCGAGGCGATCAACGAAGCGACGAGCGAGGGAACAGGGTGCGATCGGGGCATGCGCGGCGGTCCATCGGTTGGAGGATGGGCCGGTATGCCTGTGTTCGCCGCGCGTGTCACGCGTGTCGGTCTCCACCCTCCCCTGGAGGGGGAGGGTCGGCGACCATTGAGCGCAGCGAAATGGGCGACGGGGTGGGGTGATCTCTCCACACGAACACTGCCCGCGGGGAGAGATCACCCCACCCCGCTCGCGCTACGCGCGATCGACCCCCCCCTCCAGGGGAGGGTAAGAGGGCAGGTGTGCGAGTCGCCTTACTTCTGCGGCGGTCCGAGATCCAACGGCGGCAGCTCGATCTGCGGGACCTCGATCTTGACCTTGTCGAGATCGACGTTGAGCGGCTTGTCGAGCAGGCCCGTCACCACGGACGGGAAGATGATCACCAGCAGCACCATGATCATCTGCAGGCCGATCCAGGGCATCGCGCCCCAATAGATGTCGGAGCTCTTCACTTCCTTCGGCGCGACGCCGCGCAGGTAGAACAGGGCGAAGCCGAACGGCGGATGCAGGAACGAGGTCTGCATGTTCACGCACAGCATCACGCCGAACCAGATCAGCGCCGCGTCCGGTCCCACCACGGGGGCGAGAATCTTCTGCGCGATCGGCGCGATCATCGGCAGGATGATGAAGGCGATCTCGAAGAAGTCGAGGAAGAACGCCAGGAAGAAGATGAAGAGGTTGATGAAGATCAGGAAGCCCCAGACGCCGCCGGGCAGCGAGGTCAGGAGATGCTCGAGCCAAACGCCACCGGAGACGCCGAGGAACACCACCGAGAAGCAGGTCGAGCCGATCAGGATGAAGGTGACCATGCAGGTGAGGCGCATGGTGGACTCGTAGCCCTGCTTGATGAGGTCGCGCAGGTCGGGAATGCGCGCGGCCTGGAAGCAGATCCATGCCACCGCGAGATAAGTCACCGCGAAGGCGAGCTTGAAGATCAAATTCTCGCTGTACAGGATCGCGATGATGGTGCCGATGCCGGCGGCGATCACGCCAATGACCAGCACCTTGCGATCGTTCGAGGTGAAGTCCTTGTGGTGGATCGCGGCGAGCACGATGGCGCCGACCGCGCCCATGGCGCCGGCTTCCGTCGGCGTCGCAAGGCCCATCATCATGGTGCCGAGCACGACGAAGATCAGCACGGCCGAGGGAATGATGCCCATCAGGCACTTCTTCCACAGCGCCCAGCCGGTCAGCGTGCGCGCTTCCTTCGGCACCGGCGGCACGTGGCCCGGCTTGATCAGGCCGAGGATGAAGGTGTAGCCGGCGAACAGCATGATCTGGAACACCGAGGGGCCCCAGGCGCCGAGATACATGTCGCCGACCGACTTGCCGAGCTGGTCGGCGAGCACGATCAGCACCAGCGAGGGCGGCACCAGCTGCGTGATGGTGCCGGAGGCCGCCAGCACGCCGGTGATGTAGCGCATGTTGTAGCCGTAGCGGATCATCACCGGCATCGAGATCAGCGCCATGGCGATCACCTGCGCCGCCACCGTGCCGGTGATGGCGCCGAGGATGAAGCCGACGATGATCACGGAATAGCCGAGGCCGCCGCGAACCGGGCCGAACAGCTGGCCCATCGAATCCAGCATGTCCTCGGCGAGCCCGCATCGCTCCAATATCGCGCCCATGAAGGTGAAGAACGGGATCGCGAGCAGCAGCTCGTTGGAGAGCACGCTGCCGAACACGCGGCCGGGAATCGCCTGGAGGAAGTTGAGGTCGAAGAAGCCGAGATGGATGGCAAGGAAGCCGAAGGACAGGCCGACTGCGGCAAGCGTGAACGCAACCGGGAAGCCGATCAGCATCGCCAGAACCAGGCCGCCGAACATCAGCGGCGGCATCATTTCCAGCGTAATCATTGGGTCGGCCTCTCGTACTTGGCGTCGATCGTCACATAGCCCTGGAGAGCCGCGATACGCTTGATGACTTCGGAAACACCCTGGAGCGCCAGCAGGACGAAGCCGGCGGGAATTACGAACTTGATCGGCCAGCGGATCAGGCCGCCGGCATTGCCGGACATCTCGCCGACGTCATAGGCCTGCATGAAGAACGGCCAGGACAGATAGGCGAGCAGGAGGCAGGCGGGAATCAGGAAGAACAGCGTGCCGATCAGGTCGAGCAGGAGCTGGCCGCGCTCGGACAGCAGCAGATAGAAGATTTCGACCCGGACGTGCTCGTTGCGCTTGAAGGTGTAGGACGCGCCGAACATCACCAGGATCGCGAACATGTACCATTGCATCTCCAGCCAGCCGTTGGAGGAGTAGCTGAAGGCGTAGCGGATCATGGCGTTGGCCGCGCTGACCAGGCAGGACAAAAGCACCAGGAGGTTACAGACGTAGCCGATCTTCTCATTGAGAAGATCGATGGCGTTGCTCACCGCCAGCAATGGACGCATCTTATTTTTTCTCCGTCGCGGTCTAACTTCACGGGAGCAGCATCAGCACGCATCGCTCGGTCCGCATGCGAAAAAGCACGCGACCGCACGGCTCGTTTTCCGAAAGCGTTGCGGCGTCAGTCCTCCCCTCGTGCCTTGCCGTCTTGACCGCGACCGCCAACGGGCGGGCCGGCTTATTGCTGCCGGGCAAGCAAAGGCGGTCGCACCAAACCAGCGGCTTCACCTGCCGTCAATCGGAAAATGGACAAATTGACGCGTGGTCAAAAGCTTAGGTTAGCGGCGGCCGGCGGCCTGGAAGGCCTTCATCCGGCTCATCAAGAACCTGAGCAACTGGCTGGCCGCGTTCGGCAGCTCGCGGCCCAACCGCGTGACGATGTGGGCTTCCGCCGAGGAGAGCAGCACATTGTCGACGGGGAGGGCGACCAGCGATCCGTCCTCGAGGTCCGCTGCCACCGAAAACGCCGGGAGCAGGGTGACGCCGAGGTCGGAGCGGACGAAATCTCTCAGGATGCTGATCGAGGTCGTGGTCAGCTTCGGCGAGAGACCTATTTTCTCGGACGTTTCGGCCATCGCGAGCAACTGACGCGTGCCGTAACCCGCATGCATGATCCCGAGCGTGTGCCTGGCGATCTCCCGAAGCTTGACCGGGCGGCGGAGCTTCGCGAGCGGATGGTCGGGGCGCGCGATCAGGCAGATCGGCTGACGGATGGCAGCGCAGGAGCGGATTCGCGGATCCTGGGGCGGGTGATAGACGAGCCCGATATGGCAGCGATCGTCGGCAATGGCGCGAATGACCTCGCTGGTGCCGGCGAGTTCCAGCGAAATGGTCAGCCGCGGATGCCGCCGCCAGAACTCGCCGAGCGCGCCGCCCATGAGATCGGCGACAAAGCCTTCGCCGAGCACGAGGTCGATGTGACCGCGGTGCAGCCCCTGGAGTTCCCGCAAGCGGGCCAGGGTGTCGTCGCGGTCCACGGTATGGCGACGGTAGTGTGCGATCAGGAGCTCGCCAGCCTCGGTCGGCCGCACGCCGCGGCTATGGCGGTCGAGCAGGGCGGCATCGAGCTCCCGTTCCAGCAGGGCGATCTGCCGGCTGACCACCGACGGGTTCACCCCAAGCGCATCGGCCGCGGCGCGGACGGCGCCGTAATGCGCGGCCTCGAAAAGGTAGCGGAGCCGGTTTTCGTCGAGTGCATTGCTCATGCCCTAATGTTGCCTATGAGGCAACATTAGGCAACCGCGCCGCTGATCCCCAGCCCGGGCCCGAATCCCTATGGTTTTGCCTGAAATCGCAGGGTGAGGGACTGGACATGGCGGTCGTCGGCGTCGTTGGGCTCGGGAATATGGGGCGCGGTATGGCGCTCTCGCTGACGCGGGCCGGGCACGAGGTGCTCGGGACCGACGCCTCGGAAAAGGTGCGCAGTGCGCTCGCATCGGAAGGTGTTGCGGTTTTCGAGAGTGTCGGACCGCTTTGCGCCCGCGCCGATCTGCTCATCCTCTCGCTGCCGACCGCCGAGATCGTCGATGCCGTCGTGGCCGGCGAGGGCGGAATCATCGCCCATGCACGGCCGGGCCTGCGCGTGGTCGACACCTCGACATCCCATCCCGAGACGACCCGCCGCCTTGCCGCAGCTCTCGCCGCGCACGGCATGTCCATGATCGACGCGCCGGTCAGCGGCGGCCCGAAGGGCGCCATCACCGCCACCATGACCATGGTGATCGGCGGTGCCGACGCCGATGTGGCCGCGGTCGAGCCTGTTCTTGCCGACATCAGCGCGAAGCGCGTCCATGTCGGATCGGTTGGCGCCGGGCATGTCTGCAAGATCATCAACAACCTGCTGTGCGCGGCGCATCTGTTGACCGCTGCCGAGGCGATGCGGATCGCGCGCGCGGCCGAGGTCGATCCGGCCCGGCTGCTCGAAGGCCTCAATGCCGGCTCCGGCCGGTCCGGCGTCACGCAGGTCAATCTGCCGACCTGGGTGCTGAACGGCGCGTTCGATTCCGGTTTCAGCATGAAGCTGATGCGCAAGGACGTGCGCCTGGCGAGCCAGCTCATCGGCGAACTCGCGCTCGACCTGCCGATCGCCGGGGAAGCCGCACGGGTCTGGTCGCAAAGCGCCGCCGCGATCGGCGACGGCGAAGACTTCAACAGGATCGTCGAGACTCAGCTCGGCAAGATGTGAGTGACACCATGACCCCTTTCATCGAAACGCGACTGCGCGACGCACTCGCGCCTTTCTGGCCCGACTGCGCGGCGATCGGCTCTCACGTCGCGGGCCGTATCGTTCCTGGTACCGGCGAGCTCATCGCGATCGATGATCCCGCAACCGGCGTGCCGCTCTATGCCTATCGTGATGCCGGCGAGGCGGTCGTTGCCGAGGCGGCAGCAGTGGCCAGCGCAGCGCAAGCCGGCTGGTCACGGCTCACCGGAGCGGCCCGCGGCCGCATCATGCAGGCGATTGCGCGGGCCATTCAGGGCAAGGCCGAGGAGCTGGCGCGCCTTGAATCGCTCTCGGCCGGCAAGCCGATCCGCGACACGCGCGTCGAGGTCGCCAAGGTCGCCGAGATGTTCGAGTACTATTCCGGCTGGGCCGACAAATTCCACGGCGACGTGATCCCGGTGCCGTCGAGCCATCTCAACTACACGCGGCGCGAAGCCGTCGGGGTCGTGCTGCAGATCACGCCCTGGAATGCGCCGATCTTCACCTGCGGCTGGCAGGTCGCACCCGCCATCGCCATGGGCAACGGCGTGCTGCTGAAGCCGTCGGAGCTGACGCCGCTCACCTCCATGGCGGTGGCGCTTCTTGCAGAACAAGCGGGATTGCCGGTCGGGCTCGTCAATGTGCTCGCTGGCTACGGCCACACGACGGGGCAGGCCGCGCTCGGCCAGCCGGCGGTGAAGAAGGTGGTGTTCGTAGGTTCAGTGCCGACGGGCCGGCTGATCGCGGAAGCCGCGGCCAAGCGGCTGCTGTCCTGCGTGCTCGAGCTCGGTGGCAAGTCCGCCAACATCGTGTTTGCCGACGCCGACCTCGCACGCGCTGCGATCGGCGCGCAGTCGGCCATCTTCGCAGGCGCCGGGCAGAGCTGCGTCGCAGGTTCGCGGCTGCTGGTCGAACGCTCCGTCTATGAGCGCTTCGTCAAGATGGTCGCCGATGGTGCCGCGAAGCTGAAGGTCGGCGCGCCCGACGCCGCGGACACCGAGGTCGGGCCGATCAACAATGCCCGGCAATATGCCCGCGTGCTCAGCATGGTGAAGCAGGGCCTCGCGGAAGGGGCAAAGCTCGCGACCGGCAGCGACGGCAGCACGGGGAAGGGCGGCTTCTTCGTCGCGCCGACCGTGCTGCGCGACGTCAGCAACAGCATGGCGGTTGCGCGCGACGAGATTTTTGGACCCGTCGTCGCCGCGATCCCGTTCGATTCCGAGGAGGACGCGATCGCGCTCGCCAATGACAGCGATTTCGGTCTCGCCGGCGCAGTCTGGACGCGCGACGTCGCGCGGGCGCATCGGGTTGCCGCGCAGGTCAGGGCCGGAACGTTCTGGATCAACTCCTACAAAACGATCAACGTCGCCTCGCCCTTCGGCGGCTTCGGCATGAGCGGTTATGGCCGTTCGAGCGGGGTCGAGACGCTGTTCGAGTACACCCAGGTCAAGAGCGTCTGGGTCGAGACCGCGGCCGAGCCGGCTGTGGGCTTCGGCTACGCGCCGGGGATTCGGGAGTAAGGCTTTAGGCTATTGTTTGAGCGGTCGTAGATCTTGCCGGGGCAATCGGGCAGGCTTGAAAAACGCTCTCAGCGGCGGCAATCTCCACCTGACTGAGGCCTCGATCTGGAGAATCTCGGCTCATGCCGACCGATGCGAGGATCGACGATGAAGCCGCGGCTGATCATGTGGCTTGCCGTTGTTGCGGGTGTCGCCCTGGTGCTCGGCATCGCCTGGGCCGCCATCCTCTGGACCCGCCCGGAGCCTATTCGCATCGCGTTCGCCAATTCGCTCTCTGGCCCATCCGCCCCGGCCGGGACGGAAAGCCTGATCGCGATGCAGCTTGCATTCGACGAAGTGAACGCCAAGGGTGGCGTCAGCGGACGGCCGATTGAACTCGTTCCGTTCGACGACGCAAGCGATCCAGCCGTGGCGCGCGCGAATGCGCAGGCGATCGCCGACAGCCCATGCGTCGCTGTGCTCGGCCATTATCTCAGCTCCGCATCGCTCGCGGCAGCGCCGGCATACAAGGATGCGCGGATTCCGGCGCTCACGGGAACCGCGGCTGCCGACGATCTGACATCCACCAATGATTACTATTTTCGTGCGCTGTCGCCGGTCTCCGCACAGGCGCGCTCGATCGCGGAGCATCTGCGCGCCGTGATGAAGGAGCCAAGAGTCCGTCTTGTTCACACGCGCGATTCCTACGGCAACAGTTTTGAGCGTGGATTTGCGGCGGCCTATCCGGCGGAGCAGTTGCGTGTCTTCGGACTGGACGTCGCAGCCGGTCAGATCCGATCGCTGGATGAGGCGCTGGACGCTGCCGCGCAGGAGCCCGGTCCCGGTGTCATCGTCGTCGGCGCGGCAGCCGACTATATCGCAGACATTGTCAAGGCGCTGCGTCGCCGCGGCATCAAGGGGATGATCGTCACAACCCAGGGTGCGGGCCGCGAAAGCTATTTGAGAAATTTCGTCAACGAGCCCGAGGAACAAACGCGTCCTGGTTTCTTCAGTGAGAATCTGTATGCGGCATCGTCGCTGATTTTCGACAGCGCCGGCGTGGCGGCGCAGGCTTTCGCCGCCGACTACAAAGCGAGAGCGGGAACCTCCCCAAGCTGGGTTGGCGGTGGCTCGTATGACGCCGCGCGCCTGATGATCGACGCGCTGAGACGAGCCGCCGTACATCGCCGGTTTATGGGGCAGGGGATTCAGAAACCATCCGACAGCAAGGTTGCGGATCGCGACCGGGTGCGCCTCGCACTGGCCGCGATCAACAGTCCAAAATCGGCGGTCGTCGGGCTGACGGGGCGGCTCTATTTCAACGCGAACCGCGACATTCCGCGCCCGATCCGAATGGGTTTCTTCCGTTACGGTCGGTTCGTCACGGCGCCGCTGCAACTCGTGCGCATCGATCAGCCGGATGGAATCGATCTCGACGCCGAACGGGAGAAGGGCCATGTCATCGCGTTCGAGGGTCGGCGCTACTGGATTCAACGCGTCGTTTATACCGGCATCGACATCATTCGCGTCAGTCGGATCGACGTGAAGCAAAATTCGTTCAACGTCGACTTCTATCTCTGGATGCGGTTCGCCGGCGACGATGAGGCGCAGACGCACGTCGAATTCCCGGCCTTGCTGGATCGCGGGGCGTTCGATGCAGCTCGGCCGATTCAGGCTGGACAGGAAGACGGCCTGAGCTATCGGCTCTATCGCATCAACGGCGATTTCAAGGCCCGTTTCGATCTCCATGATTATCCGTTCGACACGCAGAAATTGCGTCTGCATTTCCAGAACACGGAACAGCGGCGGGAACTCGTCACCTATGTCATCGATCGGTTCGGCTTGCGCCTTGCCGACGACGGAAGCTCGCGGGCCGAGGACGGGGCCTATTCCGGACTTCCGCTCTGGCGATTTCTCGGACTGAACTATTTCGTCGAATCCATGTCCAGCGGATCGACGCTCGGCAAGGCGTCCTTGTTTGATGCCGGGGCAATGACGGAATTCGCAGGATTCGATGCGACCATCGTGCTGCGCCGCAGCTCCTCCATCTACATGCTGAAGAACCTGCTGCCGATGTTCCTGCTCGTGCTCGTCGTATTCGCGACGCTGTTCTTTCCCGAAACAATGTTTCGTGAACGCGTGACGATCCCGGTGACCTCGATCCTGGCGAGCGCGGTGCTGCTCGTGGCGGTGAGCAGCCAGATCGGCGATGTCGGATACACGGTGGTGGTCGAAGAGATGTTCTACATTTTCTTTGTACTATGCCTGATGACGATATTGGCGGGCTACAAACATGAAAAACTTCGGGCCACCGGCCGAAAGCGCGCCGCTGTTGTTCTGGATCACGCAGCGCAGGTCATTTATGCCGGGACGGTGCTCGCTGTCATCGTCGTGCTCTACCGGCGCTATGCCTTGTGAGGCGCGTCGATACCTCGCCGGTCCGCCACACCTTCTTGAAATTCGCAGCATGAGTCCGGCCCTCCGGGGCCGGATCATGCTTCAGCCGCCAGTGACGCTCATGTGCCTGCTGACACTGGGCCGGTTGTGGCGACGGTCGATGATGAAATCGTGGCCCTTGGGCTTGAGTCCGATGGCGCGGTCGATCGCATCGGCAAGCAGCATGTCGTCATCAGATGCACGCAGCGGCTTGCGCAGGTCCGAAGCATCCTCGTGGCCGAGGCAGGTGTGTAGCGTCCCCGTGCAGGTGATCCGCACGCGGTTGCAGGATTCACAGAAATTATGGGTCATCGGCGTGATGAAGCCGAGCTTGCCGCCGGTCTCGGCGACGCTGACATAGCGCGCGGGGCCGCCGGTGGATTCAGCGAGATCCGTCATGGTGAACTGCTGGGCGAGGCGTGCGCGCACCAGCGACAGCGGCAGATACTGGTCGATGCGGCCCGATCCGATTTCGCCCATCGGCATCACCTCGATCAGCGTCAGGCCCATGCCCTTGCCGTGGGCCCAGCGCATCAGCGAGGGCAGCTCGTCCTCGTTGAGGTTCTTCAGCGCGACAGCGTTGATCTTCACGGCGAGGCCAGCGGCCCGCGCGGCCTCGATGCCTTCCAGGACCTTGTCGATCTCGCCCCAGCGGGTGATCTCGCGAAACTTCTTGGGATCGAGCGTGTCGAGCGAGACGTTGATGCGGCGGACGCCGCAATCGGCGAGTTCCTTCGCATGCTTTGCGAGTTGGGTGCCGTTGGTGGTCAGCGTCAGCTCGTTCAGGGCGCCGCTCGTCAGGTGCCGCGACAACGAGCGCACCAGCGACATCACGTTGCGGCGGACCAGCGGCTCGCCGCCGGTGAGGCGCAGCTTCTTCACGCCCTTGGCGATGAAGGCCGAGCAGAGCCGGTCGAGTTCCTCCAGCGTCAGCAGGTCCGCCTTGGGCAGGAACGTCATGTCTTCCGACATGCAATAGAAGCAGCGCAGGTCGCAGCGATCGGTGACGGAAACGCGCAAGTAGGTGATCGTCCGCCCGAACGGATCGGTCATCGCGCTCGACAGCGCAGCGCGGGGGCTCACGGAAGGTCCGTTCATACCAAATGCCTTGTCACTTACGGCGACGGGCGCACCTTTGCTTCAGCGGTGCTCTGGAAGCAATCTAAGCATCGGACGCGTCGAGGACAATCGGGTGGTATACGTAACTCAGCGCTTGCCCGCGTTCGGATCGGGGAACGGCGAGCCGGCCGCAGGTGCAGCATCGGCCGGCGCCGCGGCGGTCGCGGCCGGTTTCGGCTTCTTCGGCCGGTGCGGCTTGCGGACGGGCTTCGGCGGGGCGGCTGGCTGGAGCTCCGCAAGCACCGGATTCGGGTCGGTGGTGACCGAGGCAGGCGTGGTGAAATCGCCGGGATTCTTGATCACGTTCACCGGCACGCTCGCGGGCTGGTATTTTGGCAGCGCGAAAGCAACCGTGAATGGGGCGTCGGGCGCGGGAACCGAGACCGAGCAGGGGGTCTTGCAGCCCTGACCAAGCGAGGTCGTGGCATCAGCCCCGGGGGGATTGGATTCGAGCTGGACCTGAACGGTCGGGGGCGCCGATTTGAACATGTCCCAGGACATCGAGGAGCAGCCACCCAAGCTTGCTCCCGCTAGTGCAATCGCGATCACACGACGCATGAACCACCCACATCTGCTGCGACGAACCGCCACATCCCGGGCGGACCTTAGGGACGTCGCTGAGGGCAGGCAACTGGCGCGCCGCGCATAGTTAATAGTTGGTTAACGCGGGGTATCTTTGATTTTTTGGTGGGATTTCAGGATCTTGTCGAATGCTAGGCCATCATCAGGCTGCTGGCGGCTGCCGGGAGGTCGCGCATGTGGTGGATCAGCCGGTCCGGCTTCAGCTCGGCAATCGGTACGTCCGTGTAGCCGAAGCTGACCCCGATCACGGGAACCCCGGCCCGCCGGGCGACCCCGACGTCGGTTCCGGCGTCGCCGACCATGATGCTGGCCTTCACGTCCCCGCCGGCCCTGGCCACCGTTTCCCGGAAGATGGTCGGATCGGGCTTCTGGACCCCAAAAGTGTCGGCGCCGCAGATCGCCGCGAAGCGGCGGCTGAGGTCGAGCTGGTCCAGCAGCCGCTTCGACAGCCATTCCAGCTTGTTGGTGCAGACGGCGAGGCGATGGCCCTGCGCCGCAAACTGGTCGAGCGCCGCCTCGAGCCCCTCGAAGGGCCGGGATTCGACCGCGATATGCTCGGCGTAATAGGCGATGAAATCCGCCGTCATCCGGTCCATGTCGGCGGGCGTGACGCTCCGGCCCTCGGCCTCCAGCCCCCGCTCGATCAGCTTGCGGGCGCCGGCGCCGATCATGTTGCGGGCCGACGCCACCGGGACGGGCGGCAGGCCTTCGCGGTCGAGCACGTAGTTCAGCGCGGTGATCAGGTCGGGCGCCGTATCCACAAGCGTGCCGTCGAGATCGAAGACGAGGGTGTAGGGGGAGGTCATGGCCAAGCGCTATCGGGCCGGCCGGATCGACGCAAGGGCCGAAGCCATAAGTTCACCTTATAAGATCGGCCCAGAGGCCTGTTCCGGCGGGAAAAACGAGGCTACATAGGCCGCCGCAAGCGGCTAATACCGGCGGCACTCTCAAGCCAGAGGCGGGCGCAAAATTGAACATGGACCAGTTGAAGCGGCAGGCGGCGGCGCGGGCGCTGGAGGAGGTGCGTGACGGCATGCAGCTCGGGCTCGGCACCGGCTCGACCGCAAAGCATTTCGTCGAGCTGCTCGGCGAGCGGGTGGCGGCCGGGCTCAAGGTGATCGGCGTGCCGACCTCCGAGGCCACGCGCGCCGATGCGGAGCGTTGCGGTGTGAAGCTGACCACGCTGGATGAGATCGACCATCTCGACATCACCGTCGACGGCGCGGACGAGATCGATCCCGAGCTCAATCTGATCAAGGGCGGTGGCGGAGCGCTGCTGCGCGAGAAGATCGTGGCGGCCGCCTCGGACCGCATGATCGTGATTGCCGACGACAGCAAATGGGTGCCGACGCTCGGCAAGTTTCCGCTGCCGGTCGAGGTCATCCCGTTCGGGCTTGGCGCGACGCGCCGCGCGATCGAAAAGGCATTTGCCGACTGCGGCGTTTCCGGGCAAATGGCGGTCCGCAAGGCCAAGGACGGCCACGTTTTCGTCACCGATGGCGGCCACTGGATCGTCGATGCCCAGCTCGGACGTATTGCGGATCCCGCCAGCCTCGCCAAGGCGTTGAGCGCGATCCCCGGCGTGGTCGAGCATGGATTGTTCATCGGCTTGGCCAGCTCGGCCGTCCTGGCGGGTGGCGAGGGAATTCGCGTGATTGAACGGCGAAAGCCGAAAGGAGACTAGGAATGAAGAGCTTTTTGAAATTATTGCCGGCCGCGACCCTTGCTGCTGGCCTGGCCGTCGCGGCGGTCCCGGCGATGGCGCAGCAGGCGGCGCCGGCCCAGCCCAAGGCTGCCGCAGCGCCGGCCCAGCCGAAGGCCTCGCCGGCGGCGATCGCCGCGGCCAGGGAAATTTTGCAGATCAAGAACGCCACGGCGATGTATCAGGGCGCCGTGCCCGGCCTCGTCGAGAAGACCAAGATCGCGCTGACGCAGCAGAACCTCAACTACCAGAAGGACCTCAACGAAGTCGCGCCGATCGTGGCCCAGCAGCTCGCCGGCCGCCAGAACGAGATCGGTGAAGGCATGGCGCAGATCTATGCCAGCGAGTTCACCGAGCAGGAGCTGAAGGATCTCGTCACCTTCTACAGGTCGCCGCTGGGCAAGAAGCTGATCGAAGCCGAGCCGCGCGCGATCGGCCTCAGCATGGCCTTCATGAACTCCTGGGCCCAGAACTTCTCGGAAACCGTGATGGGTGCCTTCCGCGCCGAGATGCGCAAGCGTGGCAAGGAAATCTGACAGACACTATCTGATCAGAATCCTGATCGTGGTCTAGAAGAGGTCGGAGTGGACAATGGCTGAATTCGACGTCGACCTCTTCGTCATCGGTGGCGGCTCGGGCGGCGTGCGTGCCGCCCGCATCGCGGCCGGTCACGGCGCCCGCGTAATGATCGCGGAAGAGTATCGCATGGGCGGCACCTGTGTGATCCGCGGCTGCGTGCCGAAGAAGCTGTTCGTGATCGGCTCGCATGTCCGCCACGAGATCGAGGATGCCGCCGGCTTCGGCTGGACCATCCCGTCCATGAGCTTCGACTGGGCGACGCTGATCGCCAACAAGGACAAGGAGATCGCGCGGCTGGAGGCGGCCTACACGACGAATGTCGAGAAGTCGGGCGCGCAGATCGTCAAGAGCCGTGCGGTGATCGAGGACAAGCACACCATCCGCCTGCTCGAGAACGACAAGAAGCTCACGGCGAAATACATCCTGATCGCCACCGGCGGTGCGCCCAACCATGGCGCGGCGATTCCCGGCATCGAGCACGTGATCTCGTCCAACGAGGCGTTTCACCTCAAGAAGCTGCCGAAGCGGATCGTGATCCAGGGCGGCGGCTACATCGCGCTGGAATTCGCCGGCATCTTTGCCGGCTTCGGCTCCGACGTCACCGTGATCTATCGCGGCGACAACATCTTGCGCGGTTTCGACGAGGACGTCCGCACGCATGTGCGAGCCGAGATGGAGAAGCAGGGCATCACCATCCTCACCGGTTGCACGGTGACCAAGGTCGACCGTCACGGCGAGGAGTTCACCACCCATCTGTCGAACGGCTCGAGCATCGCCTCCGACCAGGTGATGTTCGCGATCGGCCGCCATCCCAACGTCGCCAATCTCGGCCTGGAGAACGCCGGCGTCGCCATCAATCCAAGGAATGGCGGTATCGCGGTCGATCATTTCTCCAAGAGCTCGGTCGACAGCATCTACGCGATCGGCGACGTCACCCATCGCTTCAACCTGACGCCGGTCGCGATCCGCGAGGGCCATGCCTTCGCCGACACCGTGTTCGGCAAGCGCGAGGTGCAGGTGGATCACGCCAACATCCCGACGGCCGTGTTCTCGCAGCCGGAGGTCGGCACCGTTGGCTTGACGGAGACCGAGGCGCGCGCGCAATTCAGCCATGTCGACATCTACAAGACGACCTTCCGCCCCATCAAGGCAACGATGTCGGGCCGCGACACCCGCGTTCTGATGAAGCTCGTGGTCGACGGCTCGACCGACCGCGTGCTCGGCTGCCACATCGTCGGCGATGCCGCGGCCGAGATCACGCAAGCCGTGGCGATCGCGGTGAAGATGAAGGCGACCAAGGCGGATTTCGACGCGACCATCGCGCTGCATCCGACCGCGGCAGAAGAGCTCGTCACCATGCGCACCCCGACCGCGCGCCACGTGCGGCAGGCGGCGGAGTAGGGCTGTCGGAAGAGCCTGGCCTGCATGGTTCGAGACGCCCGCTTTGGCGGGCTCCTCACCATGAGGGTCTAAGATCTCGCCGCGAAGTGTGACCTCATCCTGAGGGCCCGCCATAGGCGGGCGTCTCGAAGGATGGCCGCAAGCGAAGACGTACGCGTACAGATACCCGACCGGCCTGCCTTCGGTGCGCAGGGGACGGACGTCCTTGTGCGTGATGATCTGACCGGCGAGGCCGTCGATCTCGTCGCGCTGCGTCGGTGTCCAGCCGCGCCGGCTCGTTCATACCCTTCAGCAGGCCTCTCAGGACCTGGGCATTTTCGCCGACGCCGATGAGGCTGATCGACTCTTCCCTTCATGCACGCGAGCTACTGCAGGCGCTGCACCGGGCGGTGAGCGGAGATGATGGCCTATCGACCCACTACGCTCTAGCCAAGCTACTTAGCTGTCCCCGTCGTAACTCCTGGCGCTGTCGTAACTCCTGGCGCCGTCGCAACTCCTGGCGCCGTCGTAACTCCGCGCCGCACTTGGCGCGCTTCACGGCGACCCTCGCGGCGCACTTGGCGCGCGTCACGGCGATCCTCGCGGCGCTCGTGTCGCCCCTCACGTCGATCTTGACGCCTTTCCATACCAGCGGTCTGCGCCTCCGCGTCAGGGACCATCAGCACGGTCGGGAACGCGGCTATTGCAGTCGCCAAGCCCAAAGAAGAAAGAAGCTTCCGCCGAGAGATCATGACTACCTCCCTTGCTGGACTGCCCCAAGATTTAAAAATTTACTCGCTCTGCCCGTCCTCGTCTTGATCTATGTCATTGGACGGTTGCACTCACATCCGCCATCCTTCGACGGTCGCGCCGTCGCGTGCGCATCACCTCGACACGGCTTCTTTCGTTGAGATGCACGGCACGCACCGTCACCGCGTCACCGTCACGGCGCGGACAGGCGACGGACGCGGCAGGCAGCGCGCACCGGGAGCGGGGCAGGCCGGGAGCAACGGGCGACACCGCCAGGCGATCCCTACGGGCTGGCGCGCGATGGCGTAAACGCCAAAAGCGCTAAAACCAGAACGCCGCCAACTGAGGCAGCCCAATCGCTAAACGAACGCTATGTAGGAGGTCATCCCGGGCCGCAGGAAGGCCGTCCAGCGCCTGGGAGCGGCAGCACCACGGGGCCGGGCAGGCCGCCAGCCTATCCACAGGAAGCCGCCGGGCATTCCCGAAGCTCTTAAAACCTAACATATTAATTTTGTTGGATTTTTCTGGCCAGTCAGGCTCCCGCGAGAAGATAAACTCCGGTCAGCTGACTGAACCTGATCACGCCTACGCCCAGATGAGGCCGGCGCTCAGCCGTACAAATATCCGACCGGCTTGCCTTCGGTGCGCAGGGGACGGACGTCCTTGTGGGTGATGATCTGGCCGGCGAGGCCGTCGATCTCGTCGCGCTGCGTCGGGGTCCAGCTGCGAAGCTCGTTCATGCCCTTGAGCAGGCCGAGGCGCAGGACCTGGGTGTTCTCGCCGACGCCGATGAGGCTGATGGACTCCTTGCCCGCCGTCACCACGTCGCCGGCGGAGAGTTCAAAACTCTCGCCGGACTTCTTCTTGAATTCGGCCGTGCCGCGAATGACGCGGTAGATCACGACCTCGCCCTTGGCAAAACAGGTCGCGTCCGCCGCGGTAGACGTGCTCTTCGGCAAGAGTGCGTGGCCCCGCGGGTCGGTCGCGATGATGTGGCCGGTGACGAGATGCCCGCTCGGAATCTCGATGCCGATATCGCGCACGTAAACCGGCATGGCCGATTTGACAGGACCATCGGTGAGCGGCTTGAACAGCGCGTCCAGCGCCAGGGGATCCTGCAGCCAGAAGCCGGCATCGGCCGGACGATCATGCAGCGGATGGCTCCAGGCCACGCGCGGCGTTTCGTCCTCATTGATCTGATCCGGGCCGACGATGGTCGGGTTTGGAAAGGTGGTGGGATCGGTGATGAAGGCTTCGAGGAATTTGCCGGAATAGCCCATCGAGATCGGATCGGGCACCACCGTTTGCGGCGTCTTCAGATTCTCTTCTGTCGACAGTCCCGACCAGGTGTAGAACAGCTGCCGATGCACGATCGCGCTTTGCAGCATCACCGCGCCGGGGCCAACATTGTACCAGCGCCCGTCATAGTCGAAGGTGAACGCGCCCGAAGTGACCAGCACGAGCTGAAAGCCGCCCGGTGGCAGATGCAGATGGAAATCGGTGGGGCCGGTGTCGGGACGGTAGATCGGCAGGTTGGTCGCGACCTCGTGCAGCAGGAAGGTCTCATTGTTGGCGTGAAAGCCTTCGTTGGCGCGGTTGTAGAGCGCCTGCGGCCGGTAGGTCGCCTCATATTTCGCATTCTTGTCGCGGTCGATCGCGACGAAGTCCTGGTCATTCAGGCGAAGGGGTGAGCCATCCGGGCGGGTGAGGCCGGTGAATTTGAGATCGCCCGCAGCATGCACGTTCATGGCATTCTCCGATGTGAGGCCGTCATCCCGGAGCTGGGCGCACGCATCTTGCTGCTCCTGTCGTGGGAGGGCAGGGAATCCGGCGTGACGATGTCTTGCGAATTTTGGGCCAGTCGGCGTGCGGCGCAGCGCGCGGGCTCTCCGGCGTCTCGCGGCGAGAGAAAAATCGAGGTTGCGCCTGAAGTTAGATCGCGTGGTTCACCAGCCTGCCAGGCCCTGTTCGCAGAGCTCGCGAGTCCGGTCGAGGCACGCATTTTGTCTAATTTGTCGGCATGTCCTGCAAAGGCCATGCAGTCGTACAGGTCGCTGGGACAGGCAATCGCCGGCGGCTCAAGCTCCGGGGCGGCTCATTCGAACGACTGACGGACGGTCCGCTCGGGCTTGCCGGACGGGCTGTCTGCCCACTTCGCCATGTCGACCGCGCGCGCGTCGATGCCTTCGCACCAGAGACAGCTCAGCTCCGCGCGGCCCTTGGCCGTCAGCATCGGGACAAGCGCATGGCCGCAGCCGGTGCAGGACGTGATGCTGTGCATGCGATTCTCCGCGATCATCGAACTTCAGGGGCGACCTTTTCGCTGCCGAAGCTTGCGCGGGCGCTATGACGGAGCGATGCGCCCCATCGGAGCTCGCCCGAGATCATAGCGATCTATGGTGACGCGGCTGCGATGCCGCCGTTTTCGCCCGGCCCCGGTGTTAAGATGCGGGACGTCGAGATCGGAGGTCGAGATGGACGATCAGGCCACGCGAGCCGCGCTTCAGCGCCATTGGGATGCTTCGGACGCCAATGATTTCGAGGCCGAGCACGACATCTATCGCGAAGATGCCGTGCTCGACTATCCGCAATCGGGCGAGCGCATTCATGGCCGCAGGAACATCCAGGAGAGCCGTTTCGTGCAGCCGAACAGGAAGCGCTTTACGATCCGGCGAATCATCGGCGGCGGCGATCTCTGGGTGAGCGAGTTCGTCCTGAGCTATGACGGGGTGCCGTCCTACGTCGTGAGCATCATGGAATTCCGTGACGGACTGGTCGCGCACGAAACGCAATATTTCGGCGACCGGTTCGATCCGTCACCGTCCCGTGCGCATCTCGTCGAGCGGGAGTGAGCTGCGTGCTCCGCGCTCCGCTGTCATTCCCCGCGGAGGCGGGGAATCCAGTACGCCGCGGCTACTCGATAATCACGCACGTCTCGGAGTACTGGATCGCCCGCCTGCGCGGGCGATGACAGCGAGAATGTGATCAGGTGCGTCGCCCGCAATTGCTTAACCAAACATGGCAACACGGAACCGATGCGGCGGCTGGTCGCAGTCGGATCGCCTTGATTCCGACAGACCCATCTTTATTTCTGGTGGCGAACAAGAATCCGGGCCCCTCTGGCGAGGACGCCGACAAATGTCGGTAAACCTCGCGATGTCGGATGACCTGTCCCGCGCGAATGCGATGGATCGGCCGACTGTCGGGCCCTCTCGACTTCCTTCCGATCCGTCGTCCCCATCGCAGCTCCGCGCGGCCATTTGCGCAAAATGAGGAGCAACGATGTCTGACGCCAAATTCTCAAATTCAATCGAGATCACCGAACCGTCCAGCCTGAACGAGCAGGCGGCGGTGGCGCTTGTCATTGCCGGCGCGCTGGTCGCCGTGGCCGACCGGCGCGTCTCGCCGGTCGAACGCGACGAGGTGATCCGCTTCATCAGGGATCGCGGATTGGCGCCGCACATCGATGACGAACGGCTGCTTTCGATCTTCGACGAACTCGCGGAACGATTGGAGGAGCCGGACTTTGCCAATGTGGTGATCGACACGCTGCGGCCGGTTTCGAACATGCCGCTGTCATCGCATCTGATCGAGCTGTCGGAGCGCGTCGCGGCCGCGGACGAGGACGTGCATCCGCACGAGGTGCAGGCGATCAAGCTGCTGCGGCTTTTGACGCTGGTGCTGCCGCGCGCGAAGCAGGTCGGGCCGGGTGCGATGAGCACTGCCCAAAAGGAGTGAGCATGAGCACGACTTCGGATGAGCAAGCGGCAGGGAACGCGGGCGCCGCCAGCCAGATGGCCGGCGGCGATCCGCGCCTCGACAAGCTCGTCCATCGCCTGCCGCCGCGCATGGGCGATACCGTCACCTATCTGCTCAGGCCGTCCAGCCGGTGGGTGCGGATCCCCTCTGGCGCGCTGCTCGTCGTCGGCGGCGTGCTCTCCTTCCTGCCGGTACTCGGCGTCTGGATGCTGCCGCTTGGCCTCGCACTGCTCGCCGAGGACGTGCCGGCGCTGCGCACCTCCCGTTCAAAGGTCCTCGATTGGGTCGAGCGGAAAAAGCCGGGATGGCTCGATCCGTCTGCATCGAAAAATGATCAATCATGACTGAATTCATCACAACCGACGCGCTGACCGCGCTGCTTCAGGTCATCCTGATCGACCTCGTGCTCGCCGGCGACAACGCCGTCGTGATCGGCCTTGCCGCCGCCGGACTTCCGGCCGCGCAGCGCCGGCGTGCCATCATCGTCGGCATTGCCGCCGCAACCGCGCTGCGCATCGTCTTTGCCGGCGTCGCGACCCAGCTCCTGCAGGTGATCGGCCTTCTGCTCGCCGGCGGCGTGCTGCTGCTCTGGGTGTGCTGGAAGATGTGGCGCGAACTGCGCGAGCATTCCGCCCATTCGAGCCAGCTCGCGTTCAGCCATGGCGGCGCGAGTGCTGCGCCGGCGCAGAAGACTTTCGGCCAGGCGGCGGTGCAGATCGTCGCCGCCGACGTCTCGATGTCGCTGGACAACGTGCTCGCGGTCGCGGGCGCCGCGCGCGAGCACCCCTACATCCTGGCTTTCGGCCTGCTGCTGTCGGTCGCGATGATGGGCGTTGCCGCCGACCTGCTCGGCCGGGTGCTGCAGAAGCAGCGCTGGATCGCCTATGTCGGTCTCGCCATCATCGTTTACGTCGCCTTCGAGATGATCTATCGCGGCTCGCTCGAGCTTGCGCCCGTGATCGCAAGTCTCTAAGCGGACGCTTCCTGCCTGCACTTGCGGAGTGATCAATGAAGTCTGAACCCAAAGCACATTTGGCTGTGCCGTCATCGCGGCCGCAAATCGGCCCGTTCGCGCAGCTGATCTTCGGCTCGCGCTGGCTGCAGGTGCCGCTCTATGTCGGCCTGATCATCGCACAGGGCGTCTACGTGCTGCTGTTCCTGAAGGAGCTCTGGCACCTGGTCGTGCATTCCTTCGACGCCAGCGAGCAGCAGATCATGCTGGTCGTGCTCGGACTGATCGACGTCGTCATGATCTCGAACCTCTTGGTGATGGTGATCGTCGGCGGTTACGAGACGTTCGTTTCCCGGCTCAACCTGAGCGGCCATCCCGACGAGCCGGAATGGCTCAGCCATGTCAACGCCAGCGTGCTCAAGATCAAGCTGGCGATGGCCATCATCGGCATCTCCTCGATCTCGCTGCTGCGGACCTTCATCGAGGCCGGCAATCTCGGAACCACGCGCAGCAATTTCACCGAGAGCGGCGTGATGTGGCAGGTCCTGATCCACCTGACCTTCATCATCTCCGCGATCGGCATCGCCTGGGTCGACCGCCTCAGCGAGAACGGCCACCGCAAGCAGGCTGGTCACTGAGCGTCGACTTGCGAACGGTTGCGGAGCGCTTGCCGGCTGTGCTGCGTCTCCAGCGCTAGGGCGTGTGCGGATGGGCGGCGTTCTCGCGCCGCTCGCGCTCGCCCAATTCGCGCACCAGCTCCTGAAGGAAGGATTCGGTGTAGGCGGGTAGCGTCCGCTCGGCGCGGACATAGATGCCGAGATCGGACCAGACCGGGCTGCCGGCATTGTCGAGTGGAAGAAAGACGAGCCGGCTGTCGCGCGACAGCCTGTTGATGCCGAGCTGGGTCTGGAAGGCGACACCGACGCCGCGCGCGGCGAGCTCGCGCATCAGGTCGATCGAGTTGGCCTGGATCGCCGGCTCCGGCGTCTCCGAGAGCTGCGCAATCAGCGGCTGCAGCAGATGATAGATCGACAGCTCGGGCAGCGCGTTGATGACGGGGAAGGCGAGGCATTGCTCCAGCGTCACCGTCTTGCGGCGTGCCAGCGGATGCTCGCGTGCGACCACCGCGCCGAGACGAAACCGCTTCAAGGCGGCCTGCCGCAAATCGGGCGGATGGCGGAGCGCCATGGCGATGCCGATGTCGGCTTCGCCGCGGCTCAAGGCCTCCAGGACGTCCGACGATCCCTTCACCTCGATGGTGAAGCTGACGCGGCGGGCCCGGCCGCGGTGGGACGCGATCAGGTCCGGCAGCACGGATTCCGTCAGCGATTCGATGCAGGCGATGCTGACGGTGCCGCTCCAGGCGCCGGACAGGGACGCGACGTCCGAGCGGAAGCGGTCGAGGTCCTGGAGCACGTTCATGACATGCCGGGCCAGCATCTCGCCGACCGTCGTCAGCGTCAGGCCGCGCGCATTGCGCTCGAACAGGGGTGATCCAACCTCTTGCTCCAGCTTGAGAATCTGGCGGCTGACGGCCGAGGACGCAACGTTCAGGACGCGCGCCGCCGCCCGGATCGAGCCGGTGCGGCGAACCGCGTGGAAGTACTGGATGGCGGGTGAATGAAATCGCATGGGGCCCCTTGGCAGGACTATAACCGTTGCCGAAACGGCAGCAATATGTGCGAAATTCTCTGCTTTTCGAGAGCGCTCCTCCTCCCTAGGTTCGCGGCCGGCTTGGCCGGCCCTGCCGGGACGACGCCATGCCGTGCGCAACGCCGCGCCAGGGGATTTGGGGTGAACGAAGATATCGCTTGCGAGCTGGAGTACGGGCCGGACACCCGTCTGGTCGATCGCCGCCGCGCGGCCGCCTATGTCGGCGTGACCGCCGGGCGTTTCGAGCAATTGGTGCGCGACAACGTCGTGCCGCCGCCGGTCATGGTGGACAACAAGCGGCGCTGGCCGATCGCCTTGCTCGACGTCGCGAGGGAAGCGGTCGTCAGCAGCATGCCGTGCCTGCCGCAGGTGATGGCCGACGCCGCGCCGGAGGCGCACCCCTGCGAGCGCGATCCGGCACCCTCGCATGAATTGCCCGATCAGGCCTGGTTCGAGCAGCGCACGCGGTTCGTGCAGCGCGTGCGCCGCTCGCTGCTCTCCGGCAACGAGATCCGTCTGCTGCGCGAGTTCAAGCTGCTCAAGCAGAACCGGATCAGCATGTTCGGCTACTACGGCAGCTTCGAAGCGCTGATGGTGCGCGGCTATATCGTCGAGATCGATCGCAAGCCACCGTCGAGCCGGCCGCTGGTGACCTATCGCCTGACCGAACGCGGCGAGCAGGTGGTGTCGGCGCTGAAGGACGAGCCGCTGATGTGAGCGGGCCGGGTGGCGCTGCCGGGACCGTGTCGCCCTCAGAAGTCGAAGCCACGCTCCCCCGGCCGGTTCGAGATATTCCAAAAGAACCGGCTGGACCTGATCGCATCTATCGCTATATCTTTAAGGATATAGCGGAACTGCGCTCCGGAGTTCTCGATGGAGATCAAGGTCAGATCGCTCACGACCTGCGAGGTGGCGGCCGACGGCGGTGCGATCTCGCTGGGGTTCGAGGACGTGACGGGCAATTCGGCTGCCGTCCGCGTCTCGCTCAACCAGGTCGGTGCCCTCATCATGACACTTCCGGGATTGCTCGAGACGGCGCTGAAGGCCCGTTACGGCGACCAGAGCCTGCGCTACGCCTATCCGCTGGCGTCCTGGGTGCTGGAGCAATCGACCGACACGACCCAGCGCATCATCACGCTGCAGACCGAGGACGGCTTCAAGGTCCGCTTCTCGATCCCGAAGGCGGAGCAGAGCCTGCTCGGTGAGGCTCTGACGCAGCCGATGCCGGAAGTGAATGTGCGGCCGAGCTAGCGCGCGCACTCAAAGCCGCGGCAGCCAGCGCCGGGCTCATTCGGCCCTAGAGCGTTCGATTTCGTTCACATAATCGGCCCACTCGAATTCAAAGGGCCCGACGCCGAGCTCGGAAGCGGCATCAATTTCATTTTCATGTGCGAAATCGGACCACCGCACGCCACGATCAGTTCGAGAGACGCGAGCGGTGATGGCGCCACAAGCGAAGTCGCCACACTCCGGACAGACAAAAAGAGCCACCCGGTGCCCGTCCACCGGGGCATCAGAAGACAACATGGCCGCCGTTCGTCCATTGAACCGTCGGGCGAAGTCACGTTCGAATTCTGGGTTCGAGAGAGAACCGCACATATCGAATGTGAGCCCCCCGGCAGCTTCGAAGAGCGATACTCCATTGACGACGAAGTCGAACGTTCGCCGCTCCTGGTGCGGAGGATTTGTGCCGCCGATCCGATGCAGGGGCGCTAATTCAAGCCGATCCATCATGTCCACCCGTCCGCTCACGACTTCCGCGAACGGGCGATGTCGCTCCTGAGCGCTTCCAGCTCCTTGTGCACGGCGCGCGCGGCGTCGCGCTCGATCTTGCGGTAGCGTGCGACAAGCTTTTCGCCGAACGGGGTCAGCATCGCCCCGCCGCCGTTCTTGCCGCCGGCCTGTGGCTCCACGACGGGATGTCCGCAGATGCGCTTGATCTCGTCGACGAGATCCCAGGCCCGCTTGTAGGACATGTCCATGGCGCGACCGGCCGCCGAGATTGAGCCGTGCTCGCGGATCTGCTCAAGCAGCTCGATCTTGCCGGGCCCGATCCGGTCCTCGCCGTCGAGGTCGATGCGAAGGCTCAATTGGGGAAGCGATTTGGCGCTCGCGCGCGACATGACGAGGACTCTTGGATCAATTCGCAACTGAGATTGCCACTCTTGCCTGCCGCGGACAAGGTGAGGGCGCATTCGTCACCGCACGGCGTGCATCTCCAGGAACGCCTTCACGCCGGTCACGGTGCCCGTGTCCGACGGCACGTAGCCGGGCAGGGTGGCGACGGCGGCGCGAAAATCGGCGCTGCGGATGATCTCGAGGATGCGCTGCATCGGGGCGGTATCGAGGAAGGCGCGCTTGCAGACGAAGAAATAATCCTCGGTGAGGATGCGGATGAAGTCGAGGCCGAACTGTCGCGCGGCCGCCTCGACGCCGAAGCACGCGTCCGCCATGCCGCTCGCGACATAGGCCGCGACCGCGGCGTGGGTGAACTCGATCTGCTGCGCGCCGTTGATCTTGCTCTCGTCGATGCCGTTTGCGGCGAGCAACTGGTCGAACAGCAGGCGCGTGCCGGAATCATGGTCGCGGTTGACGAAACGGACGTTCGGTTTGGTGAGGTCGTGAAGCGAGGCGATGCGCAGCGGATTGCCGCGCGCGACCATCAGCCCCATCTCGCGCGTGACGAAGCTGATGATGCGGTCTTCGCGCGGGTCGAGCCATTCGCGCGCGGCCTTGATGCCTTGTGCGCGCAGCGCGCCGTGCGGCAGATGCAGACCGGAGAGATCGCAGGCGCCTTGCGCCAGCGAGACCAGCGAATGCTGGTTGCTGACATAGCGCAGATCGACGCCGATGCCGGGCTCGCGGTCGAGGAATTCGCGCAGCTTTGCCACGGCAAAGCCGTGGCTGGCATGCACGCGGATCACGGACGGGCGCTGCTCGAGGAACGGCTTGATCTCGCTTGCCAGCTCCTGCGCGAGGTTCTCGAGCTGCGGCCCGAGTCGCGCCTGCATCCGCTCGCCGGCCCACACCAGCCGCTCGCCGAACGGCGTGAGTTTTGAGCCCTTGCCGCGCTGGGTCTCGACCAGAGGGGTTCCGAAGAACTCCGACCATTGCTCGATCAGATTCCAGACGTGGCGATAGGAGAGGTGCGCGTCGCTGGCGGCGCTGGTGATCTTGCCGGTCTTCCGGATTTCGTTGAGGACGCCGAGCATGACGGCGACGGTGCGCGGGCTGCCCTCGCGGCGAAACCGCCAGACGGCCTCGATCTCGATCTGAAGCATTTGACCTTTCCTTATGAACTTCGCTTCATATACTTGGCGTCCATTTGCACATCATATCATATTTACTCCGGCGAATAGGCGCCTAGTCTGGTATACCAGAACAGGAGGAAATATGATGTCAGTTGCATATGACTTTGCGCATTCGCCGGCGACCGCGTTCATGGCCCGGCCGCAGCATCTGCTCATCGACGGCCGCCGCGTCCCCGCCAGCTCCGGCCGCACCTTCAAATCCCTCAACCCCGCAACGGGGCAGGTCATTGCCATCGTCGCCGAGGGTGGCGAGGCTGATGTCGAGCATGCGGTCGCCGCGGCACGCCGGGCGTTCGAAGGCCCCTGGCGCACGATGCGCGCCTCCGAGCGTGGCCAGATATTGCTGCGCTGGGCGGACCTGCTGAAGGCACACGCCGAGGAAATCATCGAGCTCGAGTCCATCGACGCCGGCAAGCCCATTGCCGCGACGATGCGTCAAGACTTTCCCGCTGCTGTCGACACGCTGATCTATTACGCCGGCTGGGCCGACAAGATCAGCGGCGACGTCGTGCCGGTGCGCGACGATGCGCTGACCTACACCATGCGCGAGCCGGTCGGCGTGGTCGCGGCGATCGTGCCGTGGAATTTCCCGCTGATGATCGGGATGTGGAAGCTCGCGCCGGCGCTGGCCTGCGGCTGCACCGTCGTGATGAAGCCGGCCGAGCTGACCTCGCTATCGGCGCTGCGCATCGCCGAGCTCGCGCTCGAAGCGGGCCTGCCGGCTGGCGTCTTCAACGTCGTGACGGGTCCGGGACGCGTCGTCGGCGACGCGCTGGTCAATCACCCCGACGTGGACAAGGTCACCTTCACCGGCTCGCCCGGTGTGGGGCGCGGAATCATGAAGGGCGCGGCCGGCAACTTCAAGCGCGTCTCGCTCGAGCTCGGCGGCAAGTCGGCCAATGTCATCTTCGACGATGCCGATCTTGAAGCGGCTTCCAAGGCCGCGGCCTCCGGCATCTTCTTCAATGCCGGCCAGGTGTGCTCGGCAGGCTCCCGGGTGCTGGTGCAGGAGAAGGCCTATGACGAGGTCGTCGAGCGACTGGCTGCACGTGCGAAATCGCTCAGGATCGGCGATCCGCTCGACCGCAAGACGGCGCTCGGTCCCGTCATCTCCGAGAAGCAGATGAAGTCGATCCTCGACTATGTCGATATCGGCCAGAGGGAAGGCGCGAGCCTCGTCACCGGCGGAACGCGGATCGGCGAGCGCGGTTACTTCATCAGCCCCGCCGTGTTCGCCGATGTCGCGCATGAGATGCGGATCTCGCAGGAGGAAATCTTCGGCCCCGTCGTCAGCGTCATCAAGTTCAAGGACGAAGCCGACGCCCTGCGGATCGCGAACGGCACCGCCTACAGCCTCGCCGCCGGCGTCTGGAGCCGCGACGTCGGCAAGCTGCAGCGCTTCGCCAAACGGGCCCGCGCCGGCACGGTCTGGATGAACACCTATGGCTATACCGACGTGCGCCTGCCCTGGGGCGGCGAGCGCGACTCCGGCCTCGGCCGCGAGCACGGCTCCGCCGCGCTCGACAATTTCACCGAGCCCAAGGCTGTCTGGATGAATCTGGCCGTCTGATAACCTCCCGATCGGCCAATCCTGAGCCCGCCTGATCGTCCGGTCAGGCGGGCTCTTTTTCGAGATCGATAAAATTGTCTGCATTCGGCTCAGCGGCCGCAAACCCTCTCTATAAGAAGCACGGCGCCTTAAACCAGAGCTTTGGAACCGAGCTGCATCCTGCCCGCAACAGGGCAGGGCATTATCATGTCAATTTTCAAGGAGGTCGTCGTGGCGGTTGCGGGAGTGTACGCGCTCCTGTTCGCCTGCGATGCAGTGTTCGGCGTCGGCGAGACGCGCTTCGACGACAACTATTACAGCGCCAGCTTCTATGCGCCGCGGCCGAAGGAGTTTCGGTTTGCGAGCGACACGCCGCCGGCGGTCCGCGTCAGCGACGCCTTCGCGCAGTTTGCGCCGAGCGATGCCAAGCCGAACAGGCGTTACTCGTCGCTGACGACGATCATTCGCTGACGGCTCACTCCCCCTGGAGCCATTCCGCGACGCCGCGCCACAGCGTGTCGCGGGGCGGAAGAAGCCGAAATGGCCGATTCCCTTGGTGCCGACGTCGGACGGCTTCACCGTCAACACCTCCGGCTTGATCGCGGTGAAGCCGCTCGCGAGCAGCTCGACCGCCGGGCGTGTCGCCCAGGGATCGTCGGAGAAGCACAGCGCGCGCAGCTCGCCCTTGAATTTTGCAAAATTGTCCAGCGCCGGCAGCTTTGAATCGAACAAATAGCGCGGGCTCCGGACCCACTCGGCCCATTGCAGGAAGACGCCCTTGGGCAGATCCTCGCCGATGCCGGCCCAGCCCGGCGCGTAGCCGAGTGCGTGGGCCAGCGGCACGCCGACCAAATTCATGAAGGCGTAGACGCGGTACTTCTCCGGCGAGGTCATCAGCCGCCAGGTTGCGGCCTGCGAGGCCACGAAGGCGGCGCGGGAGATCTCGCTGTTGTTCTCGATCAGCCCGAGCGCCTGGCCGCCGTAGGAATGGCCGACATAGGCAAGGGGCAAGCCATGATAGCGCTCGCGCATCCAGCGCACCGCGGCGGCGACGTCGAGCGCGGCCCAGTCCGACATCGAGGCCTTGAAGCCGACCAGCGATTTCGGCTGGTTGTAGCCGACCATCGCCGGCAGCCGGGAGTCGCCGATGCCGCGATAGTCGTAGGTGAGCACCGCACAGCCGCGATGGGCGAGATAGGAGGCAAAGCCGCGATAGATCTTTCGCGGCACGGCCGTGGCCGAATTGATCAGGACGGCGTGGCGCTTGGCGCCGCGCGGCAGGAACAGGGTGCCGGCCAGCGCATACCCGTCGGTCGCCGGGAAGCTGATCTCGTCGATGAAAACGTCGTCCGGTGCCGCGTCCATGGGCGGAAGGTATCTTGCCGGTTTCCTCGCTACCCCTAGCAAATGCGAATTCAGCTTTACCCGCAAGGGTTTGCAATGCGAAACGGATTTACAACTGGCGATGTCGTGCCAGCCTGTGTATAAGGCGGCCCTCGCAACCCTTAGATCAGGTTGTGCTTTTTGCTTCACGGAGAGATTGCGATGTCCGAGCGGTGGACGCCCGAGTCCTGGCGCAGCAAGCCGGTGCTACAGGTGCCCGATTATCCCGACGCCAAGGCTCTGGCCGACGTCGAGGCGCAGCTTGCGACCTTTCCGCCGCTGGTCTTCGCCGGCGAGGCGCGCAATCTGAAGAAGGCGCTGGCCCGTGTCGCGGCCGGTGAGGCCTTCCTGCTCCAGGGCGGCGACTGTGCCGAGAGCTTTGCCGAGCACGGCGCCAACAACATCCGCGACTTCTTCCGCGTGTTGCTGCAGATGGCGGTCGTATTGACCTATGCCGGCGCGGTGCCGGTGGTGAAGGTCGGCCGTATCGCCGGCCAATTTGCAAAACCGCGCTCATCGCCGACTGAGAAGGTTGATGGCGTCGAGCTGCCGAGCTATCGCGGCGACATCGTCAACGACATCGCGTTTACGAAAGAGGCGCGGGTGCCTGATCCGCAGCGCCAGCTGATGGCCTATCGCCAGTCGGCCGCGACGCTGAACCTGCTGCGCGCGTTCGCCACCGGCGGCTATGCCAATCTCGGCAGCGTGCATCAGTGGATGCTCGGCTTCCTCAAGGATAGTCCGCAGTCCCGCCGCTACAAGGAATTGGCCGACCGCATTTCGGACGCGCTCAATTTCATGCGCGCCTGCGGCCTCGATCTCGAGGCCCATCCCGAGCTCCGCTCGACCGATTTCTACACCAGCCACGAGGCACTGCTGCTCGGCTACGAGCAGGCCATGACCCGCGTCGATTCCACGACCGGCGACTGGTATGCGACCTCGGGCCACATGATCTGGATCGGCGATCGCACCCGCCAGCTCGATCACGGCCACATCGAATATTTCCGCGGCATCAAGAATCCGATCGGGCTCAAATGCGGCCCGTCGCTGAAGCCCGACGAACTCCTGAAGCTGATCGATGTGCTCAACCCCGACAACGAGCCGGGCCGGTTGACGCTGATCGGCCGCTTCGGCTCCGACAAGGTCGGCGAGCATCTGCCCAACATGATCCGCGCCGTGCAGCGCGAGGGCAGGGTGGTGGTCTGGTCGTGCGATCCCATGCACGGCAACACCATCACGTCGACGTCGGGCTACAAGACGCGCCCGTTCGACCGCATCCTGTCCGAGGTGAAGTCGTTTTTCGCGATCCACGCCGCCGAAGGCACTCATGCCGGCGGCGTGCATCTGGAGATGACGGGCAAGGACGTCACCGAATGTCTCGGCGGCGCCCGCGCGATCACGGACGAGGATCTCAACGACCGCTACCACACGGTCTGCGATCCCCGCCTCAACGCCGAGCAATCCATCGATATGGCCTTCCTGGTCGCCGAGCTGCTGAAGCAGGAACGCGCCGGCAAGACCAAGCCGATGCCGGCCGCAGCGGGGCTCTAGGACCTTGCTGCGAATCTGGAAGGCCACGATCAATTCCCGCAACGGTCTGGCTTTTGCGTTCCGTTCGGAGCAGGCCATCCGGGAGGAGATATTTGCGCTCCTCGCGTCGCTGCCGCTGGCCTGGTTCATCGGCGCAACCGCGATGCGCGCGGTCGAATTGATTTGTGCGGTCGCGTTCGTGCTGACGGTCGAGCTGCTCAACACCGCGATCGAGAAGCTCGCCGACCGCCTGACCATGGATCACGACAAGCAGATCGGCCGCGTCAAGGACATGGGCTCGGCGGCCGTCGGTGTGGCGCTGCTGATGGCGGGCGCGTTCTGGATCTTCGCCATCGTCGAGCGGCTGGGTTTCGTCTGACGAGAATTGAAAAGGGCCGTCATGACCGAACGTCTCAACGCATTCGCGGTCACGCTCGCCCAGCTCAATCCGACCGTGGGCGATATCGAGGGCAATGCCGCGAAGGTGCGCGCCGCGCGCGCGCAAGCCGCCGCCGACGGTGCCGATCTCGTGCTGTTTCCGGAATTGTTCGTCGCCGGCTATCCGCCGGAAGATCTGGTGCAGAAGCCGGCCTTCCAGGCCGCCTGCCGCGTCGCGATCGAAGCGCTCGCCCGCGAGACCGCCGATGGCGGGCCGGCCATGCTGGTCGGCACGCCCTGGGTCGAGGAGGGCAGGCTCTACAATGCCTGCGCGCTGCTCGACGGCGGCCGTATCGCCGCACTTCGCTTCAAGTGCAATCTGCCGAACTACGGCGTGTTCGACGAGAAGCGGCTGTTTTCGCGCGGCCCGGCCGCCGGCCCCGTCACGGTGCGCGGCGTTCGCATCGGCGTGCCGATCTGCGAGGACATCTGGCTCGAGGAGTCCGAAGACTACGAGAACGTGGTCGAGACGCTGGCCGAGACCGGTGCCGAGATCATCCTCGTGCCGAACGGTTCGCCTTACGCCCGCGACAAGAACGATGTGCGCCTGTCGGTCGCGGTCGCGCGCGTCACCGAGAGCGGGCTGCCGCTGGTCTATCTCAACCAGGTTTGCGGCCAGGACGAATTGGTGTTCGACGGCGCGTCCTTCGCGCTCAACGGCGATCTCTCACTCGCGGCGCAACTGCCGGCGTTCGAGGAAAGCGTCACCACGCTCCGCTTCACCCGAAACGGCGACGATTGGCGCTGTACGGGGCCGCTCGCGGAGCAGGTCGAGGGCGACAAGGCCGACTATGCCGCCTGCGTGCTGGGCCTGCGGGACTATGTCGGCAAGAACGGTTTTCCCGGCGTGCTGCTCGGCATTTCCGGCGGCATCGATTCCGCGCTGTGCGCCGCCATCGCGGTCGATGCCCTCGGCGCCGACCAGGTGCATGGCGTGATGCTGCCTTATCGCTACACGGCCGCACATTCGATCGCCGACGCCGGCGAGCTCGCCGGCCATCTCGGCATCCGCTACGAGGTGTTGCCGATCGCGGAAGCCGTGACCGGGTTCGAGACGATCCTCTCGGGCATCTTCAAGAATCTGCCGCCTGATATCACCGAGGAAAACCTCCAGGCCCGCACCCGCGGCACGCTGCTGATGGCGATCTCCAACAAGACCGGCCTGATGGTGGTGACGACCGGCAACAAATCGGAGATGTCGGTCGGCTATGCCACGCTCTACGGCGACATGAACGGCGGCTTCAACCCAATCAAGGACATCTACAAGACCCAGGTGTTTCGGCTGGCAAGCTTGCGCAATGTCTGGAAGCCGGACGGTGCGCTCGGCCCCGCGGGCGAGGTGATCCCACCCGATATCATCACACGCCCGCCGACGGCGGAGCTGCGCGAGAACCAGACCGATCAGGACTCTCTGCCGCCTTACGACGTGCTCGATGCGATCCTCGAGCGGCTGGTCGAACGCGAGGAGCCGCTCGATGCGATCATCGCCGCCGGATTCGACCGCGAGACCGTCACCCGCATCGACCATCTGCTCAACGTCGCCGAATACAAGCGCCGCCAGGCTGCGCCCGGCGTGAAGGTGACACCCAGGAATTTCGGCCGCGACCGCCGCTATCCCATCACCAACCGCTTCCGTGACAAGGGCGAGAGGCTGCCCGCGCCGGACGAGACGCTGGTCTCGCGCGGAAGCCGGGCGTCGATCGACGCGTTCGAGGGGTGACGCTTTCGCGTGTGAGGGCGACAGCGCCCCAAGGTTCGCTGTCATCATCCGCGATGGCGGATGATCCAGTACTCCGCGGCGGATGTTGAGACGACCGACTTCAGCCATAGAACGTCAATAGGTATGGCCGAACGCTCGTGTCGGGCAGATGAAACATGGCAGACGAGTTCATCCTGGATATTGAGGACCTCCGAGAGGTCGCTGCCTACGCGGTGGAAAATGCTGCGGACGTGCTGGAGATATTCGAGCAATCGCATCCTGCGGATTCCCGTCCGCGGGACGCGATTGAAACCGCGCGGACGTTCGCAAGAGGAGGCAAGCGGGTGAAGGCCCTGCGCGATGCGGCCTGGGCGGCGCTGAAGGCATCAAAGGAAACCGAAAATGCAGCAGCCAGCCAGGCTGCGCGCGCTGCGATGTGTGCCTCATCCGCGGCTTATCTTCATCCGCTGGCTCGATCGACTCAGGTCAGGCACATTCTTGGCGCGTCCGCCCACGCAGCCCGAGCCGCCGAACTTGCTGCGGGTGACGCTCCCGGTGTTGGTGCCGACCATGTTGAGCGCGCCATCCGGCGTGCGACGCCAAGGCTTGTCGAGGTCCTGCGGCGTTACCCGCTCGCGCCGATCGGCGGCGGGCGGGTTGGCGAACTCCTGCGCGCAATCGATCGGAGGCTTCGCGGCGAGCTGCCGTAACTGGATGCCCACGCCCCAGGGCGATGGCGGCGAGAACTCAGATTGCCGCTATGACGGGGTTGCGAAAAACAGCACCCGCAGGAAGTGCGTGTATTCGGATTCGAGCACCATGATCGACACAAATACCAAGACCGCGATCGGGGGCACCAGGATGGCATAGGCCAGGGCCAGCCGCTCCCAGGCCATGTGCATGAAGACGGCGACGATCAGGCCGGCCTTCAACATCATGAACAGCAGGATCAGCGACCACCTCAGATAGCCATGCAGGCCAAAATAGTCGACGAGGTAGGAGCACGTGCTGAGGACGAACAACCAGCCCCAGACCACGAGGTAGAGCTTGATCGGGTGCTGTTGCCCCTTGGCGTGAACGGCTCCCGTTGCGACTGCACCATGCGCCGGAGCGTGGAGCTGTCCTTCCATGTGTATTGTCGCGTTTGCCATGCGCCGACCTCACCATAGATAGAAGAACGCAAAGATGAACACCCACACGAGGTCGACGAAGTGCCAGTACAGCCCGGTGATCTCGACGATCTCGTAATAGCCCTTGCGGCTTGTGAAAAAACCACGCCTCTCGACGTCGAAGTCTCCCCGCCAGACCTTTCGCGCGATCGCGATCAGGAAGATCACGCCGATCGTCACGTGGGTGCCGTGGAAGCCCGTGATCATGAAAAAGCTCGAGCCGAACTGCGCCGCGCCCCACGGATTGCCCCAGGGACGGACGCCCTCCATGATCAGCTTGGTCCATTCGAAGGCCTGCATGCCGACGAAAGTTGCGCCGAAGGCCGCCGTGATCAGCATCAGGATTGCGGTTCTCACGCGATCCCTGCGGTAGCCGAAATTGACCGCCATCGCCATTGTTCCGCTGCTGCTGATCAGGACGAACGTCATGATGGCGATCAGGATCAGGGGGATGTGGTTGCCCCCGATATTGAGGGCGAAGACTTCGCTGGGATTCGGCCACGGCACTGTCGTCGACATGCGCGCCGTCATGTAGGAGAGCAGGAAGCAACTGAAGATGAAGGTGTCGCTGAGGAGGAAGATCCACATCATGGCCTTGCCCCAGGACACGTTCTTGAAGGCGCGTTGATCCGAGGCCCAGTCTGCGGCGATGCCGCGCCAGCCTTCAAGCTGTGCAGTCGATTGGCCCGGATTTGTCAGCACGGTCTCAGCCATCTGGTCTCGCCTCCCTAGCGCAGCAACTGGCGGCAGATGTCGACGAAATCGTCGGCCCAGCCCGTGAGAAGACCGAGCAGCACAAGCCAGACCAGGAGCAGGAAGTGCCAGTAGATGGTGCACAGCTCCACGCTCAAGCGCATGTCCGCGATCTCGGCGCCACGCCACATCTTGGCCAAGGTCCGGCCCAAAGCCACCAGGCCGCCCGTCAGATGCAGCCCGTGCACCGCAGTCAACAGGTAGAAGAAGGAATTCGCCGGATTGGACGCCATGAAATAACCGGCGGCTCCGAGCCGTTGCCAGGCCAGGAGCTGTCCGGCGAGGAAGACCACGGCAGATGCTCCGCCGGCGAACAGACCGACCATGACGCCTTCAGCGTCGTTTCGGCGTGCGGCCAGGTACGCCCATTGCAGCGCGACGCTGCTCAGGACCAGCACGCCCGTGTTGACCCACAGCAGCCGCGGTACCGGCAGCGGCCGCCAGTCGACCACGCTCATGCGCATCGAGTAGGCGCTGATGAAGAGGACGAACAATGCGCTCGCGACAGCGAGAAACACGCCAAGGCCGACCTTCGCCGCCGGCCAGGTCATGGTATCCCCGCCCGGGAAGTCACCGACCGCGCCTTCCTCCAGCCAGGGCTTGGCCGTCAGCCGCTGCTGCGACAGCCACCATCCGGCGATCACCGCGAGCACAGCCAGGAACAGGATGATGGCGCTCACGAAGCAGCTCCCTGAACGAGCTGCGTCGCGCGCGGCGGCTGGTTCTGCGGAATGAAGTCCTCCGCGGCGCCGGGTACACTGTAGTCATAGGCCCAGCGGTACACGACCGGAAGCTCCTTGCCCCAGTTGCCGTGCCCCGGGGGCGTCTCCGGCGTCTGCCACTCCAGCGTCGTGGCCCGCCACGGATTGCCGCCTGAGGCTTCACCCTTGAACAGGCTCCAGACCAGATTGAAGAGGAACACCATCTGGCCGAAGCCGACGGTCAAGGCGATTACGGAGATGAAGGCGTTCAGTGAATGGGCCGAGGACGGGATGAATGACGTGTCCCCGAGCTCGAAATACCGGCGCGGAACCCCGAGCAATCCAAGATAGTGCATCGGGAAGAAGATCAGGTAGGCGCCGAGGAAGGTGACCCAGAAGTGAAACTTGCCCAGCGTGTCGTTCAGCATCCGCCCAGTGACCTTGGGGTACCAATGATAGATCGCGCCGAGCACGACCATGATCGGCGCAACGCCCATCACCATGTGGAAATGCGCGACCACGAACATGGTGTCCGAGAGAGGCACGTCCACCACGACGTTGCCGAGGAAGAGGCCGGTGAGCCCGCCGTTTACGAAGGTGATGATGAAGCCAAGGGCGAACAGCATCGGCACCGTGAGATGAATGTCGCCGCGCCACAGGGTCAGCACCCAGTTGTAGACCTTGATCGCGGTGGGGATTGCGATGATGAGCGTCGTGGTGGCGAAGAAGTACCCGAATTGCGGGAACATGCCGCTTACATACATGTGGTGCGCCCATACGACGAAGCTGAGCGCGCCGATGGCCACGATCGCCCAGACCATCATGCGGTAACCGAAGATGTTCTTGCGCGCATGCGTGCTGATCAGATCGGAGACGATGCCGAAGGCGGGCAGGGCGACGATGTAGACTTCGGGATGGCCGAAAAACCAGAACAGGTGCTGGAAGAGCAGCGGGCTGCCGCCGCCATATTTCGACAGCGTGCCCATCTCGACGAGGGCGGGCATGAAGAAACTGGTTCCCAGGAGACGGTCGAGCAGCAACATCACCGAGCCGACGAACAGTGCAGGGAATGCCAGCAGCGCCATGACGGTCGCCGTGAAGATGCCCCAAACGGTCAGGGGCAGACGCATCAAGGTCATGCCACGGGTGCGTGCCTGGAGCACGGTCACCACATAGTTCAGTCCGCCCATGGTGAAGCCGATGATGAAGAGGATCAGGGAGGCCAGCATCAGAACGATGCCCCAATCCTGCCCGGGCGTTCCGGAGAGGATTGCTTGCGGCGGATAGAGCGTCCAGCCGGCGCCGGTGGGGCCGCCGGGCACGAAGAATGTCGAGGCCAGCACCAGGACTGCGAGCAGGTAGACCCAGTAGCTCAGCATGTTCACATAGGGGAAGACCATGTCCCGGGCGCCGACCATCAGCGGGATCAGGTAGTTGCCGAAGCCGCCCAGGAACAATGCGGTGAGCAGATAGATCACCATGATCATGCCGTGCATGGTGATGAACTGGAGGTATTGATTGGCATCGATGAAGGAGAAGGTGCCGGGGAATCCCAGCTGCAGCCGCATCAGCCACGACAGCACCAGGGCCACCAGGCCGATGGCCGTGGCCGTCAGCGAATACTGAACGGCGATCACCTTGGCGTCCTGCGAGAAGACATACCGTGTCCACCAACTCTTCGGATGATAGAGCTCGACATCGGGTACTTCGGCAGGTGGGACGCCTGCGATCCCTTCATATGGAATATCGACCATAGAAACCTCCTCGGTCGTTTCCATCGGGGTGAAGCGTTCGCCTCATGCACCCGATTTATCTTCGCGGCGGCGGCTTTACTTGCCGCCGGATCGGTACGTCGCCTTCACGACGGCTTTTGCCGGCGACAATTCCGCAAACGTCTTTTGTTGCTCCAGCCAAGCGTGATATTCGCGCTCTTCGTCGACGATGACCTTGGCTCGCATCTGATAATGAGCGGCGCCACAAAGCTCGGCGCAGAGAACATCGAACGTCCCGGTTCGGATCGGCGTTATCCAGAAATAGGTCACCATGCCTGGGACCATGTCCATCTTGGCCCGGAACTCGGGCACGTAGAAATCGTGCAGGACATCGACCGAGCGGAGGAGAACCTTGACCGGCTTTCCCACTTGAAGGTGCAGGTCGCCGTTCTCGATCACGACGTCGTCCTGCGCGTGTGAATCGTCACGATTGAGTCCCATCGGATTGTCGGACGCGATGTTGCGGACATCGGATGTGCCCAACTTCCCATCCTTGCCCGGAAGGCGGAAGCTCCACTGCCATTGCTGGCCCATGACCTCGACCTCGGTGGCATCCGCAGGCACCGTCACGAACTGGTGCCAGACCACGAGGCCGGGGGCCAGCATGGCCGCGACGCCGATGCCGGTGCCGACGCTCAGCCACCACTCGAGCCTCTTGTTTTCGGGATTGTAGTCGGCCCGTCTTCCCTCCTTGTGGTGAAAGCGGAAGACGCAGTAAGCCATGAAGGCGATGACCGCGACGAAAACGAAGCCCGTGATCCAGAACGTGATGTTGATGGTGTGGTCGATATAGGCCCAGTTCGTGGCGATCGGCGTCCACCACCACGGGCTGTAGATGTGAAACAGCACCGAGCCGATCGCGACCAGAAGCAGTATCAGTGCGACAGCCATCCTGATCCATCCTTGCCATCGAAGGCTACGGATACGAATCCAGGGCGGAGCTCATGTCTGTCGCGATGGCTGGCCTTTCTTGGTTGGCATTCATGCCATCGCCGGCCTTTTGCCTCGCCCATTCCACCGGTCGCGAAATCAGGACAGTGCTCGCGACCAAACTCTAAGGGCGTCTGAGTCTAAAATGATACCGGCCTAATCCGGCGTCAATAGAGCAATGTAGGTGCTCCGACATGGCGTGGTTGCCGTCGCCCGGCCAGTCGACAAAGCATCAAGCGCGCATGTTGGATGGCGGCGTGGCGATGCAGCGCACAATCAGACAATTCACCTAACCGTGAGCGCAGCCGTGCCCCGCGCGCGCTAAGCTGGCCAAGCAGGTCGCGACGGGTTCCGTCCGGCCAGGCTCTGTTCGCTGAACCTGGGTTGCCGTACCCGACCCCTCGCGTTTCCTGCTCGTCAGGCGGACACGCGTGACTGAAAAGCGCGTGTGATCGAAAACCGCGATTTTCAGCACGGGAGGGTCCGTTCATGGCCACTCTGTACTCCCACGACATCGTCAGGCGGCACGTATTCGGCGAATCGGCCTCCTATCCCATTCGCAAGATCGGCTTTTCCGACCTGACCGAGGCCCTGCGCCTGGGTTGGGAGGATTTCCAGGCGATGCCGAGCCACGCGATCATCGTGTGCGTGATTTATCCCGTTCTCGGTCTCGTCCTGTTCAGGATGGTCCTCGGCTATTCGGTGCTGCCGCTCCTGTTTCCGCTGGCCGCCGGCTTCGCCCTGATCGGGCCCTTCGCCGCGATCGGTCTCTACGAACTCAGCCGGCGCCGCGAGCGTGGCGAGGAGGTCGATGCGTGGGATGCGATCAAGGTGCTGCGCGCACCGTCGTTCGGTGCCATGGTCGAGCTCGGCGTGCTCCTGCTGGTCCTGTTCGGGGCCTGGATCGGTGTCGCGAACGCAATCTATGTCACAATCTTCGGTCACGCGGCGGCTGCAAGCATTCCCGACTTCGCAACGCGTGTGCTGACGACGCCGGAAGGCTGGTCGCTCATCCTCGTCGGTTGCGGTGTTGGCTTCCTGTTTGCGGTTGTGGCCTTGTGCGTCAGTGTCGTGTCGTTTCCGTTGATGCTCGACCGGCATGCGACTGCGATCGACGCGATCCGCACGTCGCTCCGAGCGGTAGGGGCGAATCCGGTTGCGATGGCCGGATGGGGCCTCATCGTGGCGGCGCTGCTCGTGATCGGCTCGCTGCCGCTCTTCGTCGGTCTCGCCGTTGTCCTGCCGGTGCTCGGTCATGCCACCTGGCACCTCTATCGGCGGGTGGTCGAGCCCAATCCGAATCCACCGGACGAGCTGCCGCCGCCCCCGAAGGGAAAGCGCTACGCGGCGGACTTCCCGGCCAATCTCTTCCCGTGGAGCCGCGAGGGCGAACAGTAACAGCGAAACGGCCGCGCCTGGCGGCCGCCTTCGCTTGGCATGACGGGTGAGGACCTACTTCTGCTGCTGCGGCAGGAAGGTCGGGCCGACCGAGCGGATCGGCTTGTTCTCTGAACTCGGCGCGGGCGCGCCGGTGTCCGCCGGCGGTGTCGCGGCCGGTGCGGTGGCCGTCGTCGGCGCGGGCGTCGCACCCTTCTTGGCATTGGCAGGCTGCGGCGCGCCCTTGTTGAGGCGCTGCTGCTGCATCTTCCTGGCGCTCTCCTCGGTGACGATGATGTCACCCTGCTGCTCGGCTGCGGCCTTGTCGTCGGCCGATTTGAGCGCATCCGCCCAGGTCTGTCCGGCCGCCTTGCAGGAGCAGGACGGATTGAACTCGCTGCGGAATTTGAACGCGGTCGGCAGCGCCGTGTAGGGCTGGCCGCCGATGGAGACCGCCGAGTTCATGTCCTCGCCGGGATTGCGATGGGTGTAGAGCACGGCTTCGGCGGCGGGGCACAACGCCTTGCAGGTCTTCTCGTCGTCGGGGAAGCGCGCCGGCACGGTGGCGAAGGAGATCGGGAAATAGGCGCCGTCGCAGGTGCGCACGCACACGGTGCGGAAGGTGCCGGATTGCGGGCCGAGGTCGGAGGGCGGCACGGCTTGCGGATTGTTCGGGTTGTTGCCGCCGAACAGATTGCTCAGGAAATTGCCGCCGCCTTGTGACTGCGCGGCATTGGCGTATTGCGGGCCGCAATTGTTCTGCGCCAGCGCCATCAGCACCGAGCGGCGCTGGTTGTCGCGCTCCGGGCTGAAGCCGCCGCCGCGCAGGCGTTCGAGATTGCCGGTGATCTGGTCCAGATTGGCGCGCATCTGCTGGATCTGGGTGTTGACCGGCCCGCACTGCGCCTGCTGGCCGTTGAACAGCGAGAAGAAGCCGGAGGAATCGCAGCCCATGCGCTTGGCCTGCATGGTGACGCGGTCGAGCTCGGCCTGCTGCTTGGCCTGGGAATCCTGGTAACGGCGGATCTGCTCTTCGCGCGCGGGATCACCACCGCCGCCGCCACGATCGAGCGCGGCGAGCTGGCCTTCCAGGCGGGCGCACATCGGATTGGGGCCGAGCCCGTTCTGGCCGGGCTGAGGCGGCGGGCCGGCCTGCGCGAAAGCGCCATTGGCGAGCACGACGGTGCCGAGGAGCACGGTGCAGGCAAGGAGGGAGCGGGCACGGGAGAGAGACAAAAATTCAGGCATATCCGCCATTCTAGCGAGGTCACGGCCCAGCGTGACTTTCCAAGATGACTTGGGGGCCGAAGCGCGCCCTCCAATAGCCGCTTCCTGCGGCATCGTCACGTCGTTTCAGGGGGCCTAAGACTGGTCCTAAGATCTGCCAGCTCCGAGGGAATTCAGCGCTGGCAGGTGATTGCGACATATTCGTCGCAACGGCCATGGGAGCAGTTTGCGCCGGTTTTGGGGACAGAGCCGGTAATTTCGTCGGGATCGACCCGGCGATAGCTTGATGCCTGGGCAAAATCCCGTGACTGGCAGTAGGTGCGCGCGACCTGCGCCCCGCATTTGTCGCCCCTGGCCAGGCACTGGTCGATGCCATAGCCGTCCGCCTGGTTGGCAATGATGAAGACGCGGGTCTCGGCGAATGCGCCGGATGCCGCGACGAGGGAGGCACAGGAGACGAGCGCGAACAGAAATCGCATGGGAATACCGGGGGCTGGAGACCGCCCGCTCTTAATAAACTCAAAAGGTTAAGGGGAATGGAACCATTGCGGCGGGCCGGCGCGCATTGCGGGGAGAACACGGCATTTTCGCGGCTCTCTTGACGTCAGGGGCCCTCGTGGCCCATATGTTCCCGCATGAACGGTCTCCTCGCCATTTGCATCATTTGCGAGATTACGAGCTAGCGATTCGCTGGCTGGAGCCGTCTTTTCTCAAACACATTGAGAGCACTGGACGCCCGGCCAACAGCCGACGGGTGTCCCTATGGAATTGCGCCTTTACGATACGCTGACGAAGGAAAAGCGCCCCTTCGTGCCGCTCGATGCGAAGAACGTCCGCATGTATGTCTGCGGACCGACGGTCTATGACTTTGCCCATATCGGCAATGCGCGGCCGGTGATCGTGTTCGACGTGCTGTTTCGGTTGCTCCGCCACACTTACGGTGAGGCGCATGTCAAATATGTCCGCAACATCACCGATGTCGACGACAAGATCAACGATCGCGCTGCGCGCGACTTTCCCGGCCTGCCGCTGAACGAGGCGATCCGCAAGGTCACCGAGCAGACCGGCAGGCAGTTTCACGCCGACGTGGATGCGCTTGGCGCACTCCGGCCGAGCGTCGAGCCGCGCGCGACCGAGCATATCGGCGAGATGCGCGAGATCATCGAAAGGCTCATTGCCGGCGGTTTTGCCTATGCCGCCGAGGACCACGTGCTGTTCTCGCCGCAGGCGATGAACGCGGCCAATGCCGGCCTGCCGCGCTACGGCGCGCTGTCCAATCGCTCGCTGGACGAGATGATCGCCGGTGCCCGCGTCGATGTCGCGCCTTACAAGAAGGGCAACACCGATTTCGTGCTGTGGAAGCCGTCCAAGCCGGGCGAGCCGTCATGGCCGTCGCCGGCCGGCATCAAGGCCGAGGGGCGTCCGGGCTGGCACATCGAGTGCTCGGCCATGGCCTGGAAGCATCTCGGCGAGCACTTCGACATCCATGGCGGCGGCATCGATCTCGTGTTTCCGCATCACGAGAACGAGGTCGCGCAGACCTGCTGCGCGTTCCACCAGCAGCGCATGGCGAACTACTGGATGCACAACGGCTTCCTGCAGGTCGAGAGTGAGAAGATGTCGAAGAGCCTCGGCAACTTCATCACGATCCACGAGCTGCTTCAGGACTGGCCGGGTGAGGTGCTGCGCCTCAACATGCTGAAGACGCATTACCGCTCGCCGATCGACTGGACCATGAAGTCGCTGGAGGAGAGCGCCAAGACGCTCGACGACTGGTATCGCGTCGCTGCCGACGTCGCGCCGGGCGGGCCGGCCGCGTCCGTGGTCGAGCCGTTGCTCGACGATCTCAACACGCCGCTGGCGATCGCGGCGCTGCACGGCTTGCGCGGCGAAGCCGCTGCATTGTCGGGCTCGTTGCGGCTGCTCGGCTTCCTGTCGGAGAGTGCCGCGCAGTGGGAAAGCCGCAAGCAGCAGGCGAGCGGGGTCGATGCCGGGGAAGTCGAACGCCTGCTTGCGGAGCGGACGGCCGCGCGTGCACGGAAGGACTTTAGGGAGTCCGACCGCATCCGCGATCTACTCGCCGCGATGGGCGTTGCGATCAAGGACTCCAAGGACGGGACGACCTGGGAGATCGCGCGATGAAGCGGCCCGACACGCCGTTCCCGCGGCACTGGCTCTATTACATCGCGCTGAAGATCCTGCTGCTCGGCGCCGCGGTGGCGATCGTGCTGAAACTCTATGGGATGTGGTGAGGACGATGGGACAGACTTTGCCAAAGCCCGGCCTGCGGCCGTTCCTGCCCGATGACGTGCCGGTGCTCGCCGCCATCTTTACCGCCAGCATCGAACAGCTGACCGGCGATGACTACAGCGAGGCGCAGCAGCAGGCCTGGATGGAGGCGGCCGAGGACGAGGAGTTCGGCAAGCAGCTCGCGGCCGACCTGACGCTGATCGCGACGCTCGAGGGCTCGCCGGTCGGCTTCGCCTCGCTGCGCGGAGCCGATCATATCCGCATGCTCTACGTGCACCCGGCAGTGGCCGGGCAGGGCATCGCGACCATGCTGGTCGACGCGCTCGAGAAGCTCGCGGGCGGCCGCGGCGCCAAGAGCCTTTCGGTCGACGCCAGCGACACCGCGGAAGGCTTCTTCGCCAAGCGCGGCTACACCGCCCAGCAGCGCAACAGCGTCACCATCAATGACGAGTGGCTCGCCAACACCACCATGAAGAAGACGCTTGGAGCGGCGCCATGAGCAAGGAGCGTCTTTATCTGTTCGACACCACTTTGCGCGACGGGGCGCAGACCAACGGCGTCGATTTCACGCTGGCCGACAAGCAGGTCATCGCGGCGATGCTCGACGACCTCGGCATCGACTATGTCGAGGGCGGCTATCCCGGCGCCAACCCGCTCGATACCGAGTTCTTCGGCAGCAAACCGAAGCTCAATCATGCGCGCTTCACCGCCTTCGGCATGACGCGGCGAGCAGGGCGCTCGGTTTCCAACGATCCCGGTGTCGCGGGCCTTTTGGAAGCGAAAGCGGATGCGATCTGCTTCGTGGCGAAGTCGTCGGCCTATCAGGTGCGCGTCGCGTTGGAGACGACCAAGGAGGAAAACCTCGCCTCGATCCGCGACAGCGTCGCCGCGGCGAAGGCGGCCGGCCGCGAAGTCATGCTCGACTGCGAGCATTTTTTCGACGGCTACAAGGAAGACGCGAGCTTCGCGCTCGCCTGCGCAAAGGCGGCCTACGAGGCCGGCGCGCGCTGGGTGGTGCTGTGCGACACCAATGGCGGCACCTTGCCGAACGAGGTCGAAGCAATCGTCACCGAGGTGACGAAACACATCCCCGGCGATCATGTCGGCATCCACGCCCACAATGACACCGAGCAGGCGGTGGCCAATTCGCTCGCCGCGGTGCGCGCGGGCGCACGGCAGATCCAGGGTACGCTCAACGGCCTTGGCGAGCGCTGCGGCAACGCCAATCTCTGCTCGCTGATCCCGACGCTGAAATTGAAGAAGGGTTTTGCCGACGTTTTCGAAATCGGCGTCACGTCCGAGAAGCTGGCGACGCTTGTCAAAGTCTCGCGCACGCTCGACGACATGCTCAACCGCGTGCCAAACCGGCACGCGGCCTATGTTGGCGAGAGCGCCTTCGTCACCAAGACCGGCATCCATGCCTCCGCCGTGCTCAAGGATCCGCAGACCTATGAGCATGTGCTGCCGGAGCTGGTCGGCAATCATCGCAAGGTGCTGGTCTCCGACCAGGCCGGCCGCTCCAATGTCATCGCCGAGCTCGACCGGGCCGGCATTGCCTACGAGAAGAGCGATCCGAAGCTGACCCGTCTCGTTGAAGAGCTGAAGGAGCGCGAGGCACAGGGCTACGCCTATGAATCCGCCAACGCCTCGTTCGACCTGCTGGCGCGCCGCACGCTCGGCAAGGTGCCGCATTATTTCGAGGTCGAGCAGTTCGACGTCAATGTCGAGCAGCGCTACAACGCGCTCGGCGAGCGCGTCACCGTGGCATTGGCCGTGGTCAAGGTCGACGTCGCCGGCGAGCACCTGATCTCGGCAGCCGAGGGCAACGGCCCTGTCAACGCGCTCGACGTCGCGCTGCGCAAGGATCTCGGCAAGTACCAGAAATACATCGAGGGGCTGACGCTGATCGACTACCGCGTGCGTATCCTCAACGGCGGCACCGGCGCGGTCACGCGCGTCCTGATCGAGAGCGAGGACGAGAACGGCGATCGCTGGACCACGGTCGGCGTGTCCCCGAACATCATCGATGCCTCGTTCCAGGCGCTGATGGATTCGGTGATCTACAAGCTCGTGAAGTCGGGCGCGCCGGCGTAAGCCCCACGACGGCTGTCATACCCCGCGAAAGCGGGGTATCCAGTACGCCGCGGCTTCTCGGTCGCTCTCTGGCGTCTCGGAATACTGGATCGCCCGGTCGAGCCGGGCGATGACAGTTGGGGTGAGGAGAGGGCAAGGCATGATCGACCACATCTCCGTCGGCGTCGGCGATCTCGATCGCGCCGCAAAGTTCTACGAGGCGACGCTCGCCACACTCGGCCTCACTCGCCTCGTCACGCGGCCGCGCACAGTCGGCTTCGGCAAGGCCTATCCGGAGTTCTGGATCAATTTGCGCGAGGGCATGCCGCGTGTCGGGCCTTCGAGCGGCGTGCACATCTGCCTGCGGGCGAAGACCACGGTCGAGATCGATGCGTTTCACGCCGCCGCTCTGTCCGCCGGCGGCGAGTCCGACGGCGCGCCGGGCATCCGTCCGCACGATCGCGTGCGCTACTACGCGGCCTTCGTCTTCGATCCCGATGGTAACCGGATCGAGGCGGTGACGTTTCCGAGCGAGTAGCGCATGATCCGGAAAAGTGTGAAGCGGTTTTCCGAAAAGATCATGCGCCAGCAAAAAAGTTCTTACAGCTTGCGCGCGACTTCCGGGGCGAGCTGCTTTTCCTCTTCGGCGATCTGTGCCGCGGCTGCTTTCAGCTTTGGCAGGATCTCCTCGACGCGATCGGCCTTGAGGATGTCGACCGTCAGGCCGGCGCGGATGAACTCGGTCTGGCGCATGTGCGACAGGAGCGAGAACAGCGGCTCCCAGAAATTGTCGATATTGGCGAGCAGCACCGGCTTGGCGTGACGGCCGAGCTGCTTCCAGGTCAGCTGCTCCACCAGCTCTTCCAGCGTGCCGACGCCGCCCGGCAGGGCCACGAAGGCGTCGGAGCGCTCGAACATCAGCCGCTTGCGCTCGTGCATGTCGGGGGTGACGATCATCTCCTGCACGCGGGTCAGCGCGTTCTCGCGCATCCGCAGGAATTCGGGGATGATGCCGGTGACGGTGCCGCCGTGATCCAGCACGGAGGTTGCGACCGAGCCCATCAGTCCGAGCGAGCCGCCGCCATAGACCAGGCGGATGTTGTTCTCGGCGAGGGCCTTGCCGAACGCCTTGGCGCCTTCGGTGAAGCGGGGATTGGTTCCGGGGCCGGAGCCGCAATAGACACAGACGGTTTTGATAGTGCTCATTGGTGCCATGATGCATTGCAGCGAAGAGGCGTCAAGCCCAATCGGTGATTCGGACTGCCCGGAAATCTACCGGTAAATGGCGAGAAACAATCGAAGATTCGCCATCTGGCGGGGTGCGCGGGCATCGGGAAGGCTCTATATGACAAGCGAAATTCGTTAATCGCAGCGACGCCCGCATCCGGTGGGCTTTCAGGTTTGTTGATGGACCAACCCCAATCGTTCGACGGCGCCGACGTTCCTGATCCTCCCGCCGGGGGACCACTGGAACGGGCCACGCTGATGGGCACGCTGGCGCATCTGTGGCCCTATATCTGGCCGGGTGACCGTTTCGACCTGAAGATGCGGGTGGTCTGGTCGCTGGTGCTGCTGCTCGCCGCCAAGCTGATCACGCTGGCCGTACCGTTCAGCTTCAAATGGGCCACCGATGCGCTGACCGGCGCCAACACCGCCCCTGTCGCGGCCGACAATTGGCACCTCTGGGTGATCGCTTCGCCACTGCTGCTGACCGCGAGCTACGGCGCGATGCGCATCGTGATGGCAGTGCTGACGCAATGGCGCGACGGCATCTTCGCCCGCGTCGCCATGCACGCGGTGCGCAAGCTCGCCACCATCACCTTCGTTCACATGCACGAGCTGTCGCTGCGCTTCCACCTCGAGCGCAAGACCGGCGGCCTGACGCGCGTGCTCGAGCGCGGCCGCGAGGGCATCGAGGTCATCGTGCGCATGGTGATCCTGCAACTGATCCCGACCATCGTCGAGGTCTCGCTCTTGATGGCGGTGCTGCTCTGGCAGTTCGACTGGCGCTACGTGGTCGCGACGCTGATCACCGTCACGGTCTACATGTACTACACCTACATCGCGACCGAGTGGCGGATCGGCATCCGCCGCAAGATGAACGATTCCGACACCGAGGCGAACACCAAGGCGATCGACTCGCTGCTCAATTACGAGACCGTCAAGTATTTCAGCGCCGAGGCGCGCGAGGCGCAGCGCTACGACAGGTCGGTGGAGCGTTACGAGGAGGCGAGCATCCGCACCTATACCTCGCTCGCCGTGCTCAACACCGGCCAGGCCGTGATCTTCACGATGGGACTGACGGCGACCATGCTGATGTGCGCGATCGGCGTGCGCAACGGCACCAACACGGTCGGCGATTTCGTGCTGGTCAATGCCATGATGATCCAGCTCTACCAGCCGCTGAATTTCATGGGCATGGTCTATCGCGAGATCAAGCAGGCGATCATCGACATCGAGAAGATGTTCAACGTGATCGGCCGTGAGGCCGAGATCAAGGACGCGCCCGACGCGCAGCCGCTGGCCGTTTCCGCCGGCACGGTGCGGTTCGAGGACGTGCGCTTTGCCTATGAGCCGACGCGGCCGATCCTGAAAGGCATCAGCTTCGAGGTGCCAGCCGGCAAGACCGTCGCGATCGTCGGTCCCTCCGGTGCAGGCAAGTCGACGATCTCGCGCCTCCTGTTCCGCCTCTATGACGTTTCCGGTGGCAAGATCCTGATCGACGGCCAGGACATCCGCGAGGTCACGCAGGCCAGCTTGCGCGCTTCCATCGGCATGGTCCCGCAGGATACCGTGCTGTTCAACGACACCATCCGCTACAACATCCGCTATGGCCGTTGGGACGCCAGCGATGCCGAGGTCGAGGAGGCCGCGCGCCTCGCGCAGATCGACCATTTCATCCGCCTGGCGCCGAAGGGCTACGAGACCCAGGTCGGCGAGCGCGGCCTGAAACTGTCGGGCGGCGAGAAGCAGCGCGTCGCGATCGCGCGTACGGTGCTGAAGGCGCCGCCGATCCTGGTGCTTGATGAAGCGACCTCGGCGCTCGACACCCACACCGAGCACGAGATCCAGGGCGCGCTCGACCGCGTCGCCAAGAACCGCACCTCGCTGGTGATCGCACACCGGCTCTCGACCATCGTCGGTGCCGACGAGATCATCGTGCTGGACCAGGGCCGCATTGCCGAGCGCGGCACCCACGCCAGGCTGCTCGCGCTGGGGGGCCTTTACGCCAGCATGTGGAACAGGCAGCGCGAGGCCGAGGCAGCGCGCGAGAAGCTGGCCAAGATGGCCGATTCCAGCGAGGCCCCCAACCGGGAGCCGCCGCCGGTCGCCGACGTCCTGACGACGCCCGCGGCTGCGGAGTGATCTTGTCTCCGATCCCAACTCTGGCCTAAACAAGCCCGCGCGACGACCCGCGCCATCAACCCCAGGCGGCAGATAACGATGTCCATTCTCGATTCGATCCAGCGTCAGATCCCGCCGATCCACAAGGAGGGCTATCCCTTCATCGGAGCCTTTGCGCTGGCGAGCCTGATCCTGTTCTGGCTGTGGTCGCCTTTGGGATGGATCGGCACGATCCTGACCGTCTGGTGCGCGCTGTTCTTCCGCGACCCCGTGCGGGTGACGCCGGTGCGCGAGGGTCTCGTGGTGTCGCCGGCCGACGGCCGCGTCTCGATGATCACCATGGCGCTGCCGCCGGCCGAACTCGGCCTCGGCGACCGGCCGTTGCCGCGCATCTCGGTGTTCATGAGCGTGTTCAACTGCCACGTGAACCGCAGCCCGATCGCGGGCAGGGTGGACCGCATCGCCTACCGGCCCGGCCTGTTCATCAATGCCGAGCTCGACAAGGCGAGCGAGGACAATGAGCGCAACTCGCTGGTGATCTCGACGCCGACGGCGCGAATCGGCGTGGTGCAGATCGCAGGCCTCGTCGCCAAGCGCATCGTCTGTTTCGTCAGGGAAGGGCAGGCAATCGGCGCCGGCGAGCGCTTCGGCCTGATCCGCTTCGGCTCGCGGCTCGACGTCTACCTGCCTGTCGGCACCAAGGCGCTGGTCTCGGAAGGGCAGACCGCGATCGCCGGCGAGACCATTCTGGCCGACCTTGCCGGCGAGGACCCGAGCCGCGCCTTCCGCGCCAATTAACCAAAGTCGGTCCTTGCGGGCCTTCCGCCGCAATGGCGGAGGGGGACGGGGCTTGCTATATCTCGCCTCAGGATAAGGACGAGCCATGACGCCCTATGACGTGAGAGATCCCGATGTCCGCCGCCGGCGGTTCCGCCCCATTCCGGTGCGGATGCTGGTGCCCAACGTCATCACCCTGCTGGCGATCTGCGCCGGCCTGACCTCGATCCGCCTGTCGATCGAGGGGCGGATGTCGCTGGCCGTCTACGCCATCGTGTTCGCGGCCGCGCTGGACGGTATCGACGGTCGCATCGCGCGCATGATCAAGGGCCAGTCCAAGTTCGGCGCCGAGCTCGACAGCCTCGCCGACTTCGTCAATTTCGGCGTGGCGCCCGGCCTGATGCTGTATTTCTGGCAGCTGCACGAGCTCGGCAATGCCGGCTGGATCGCCGCCATGGTGTTCGCGATCTCCGGCGGCCTGCGTCTGGCGCGCTTCAACGCCACCATGGACGATCCGAACAAGCCGGCCTTCGCCGCCAATTTCTTCACCGGTGTGCCGGCACCCGCCGGCGCGATCACGGTGCTGCTGCCGATCTATGTCGCCTTCCTCGATCTCGGCCGGCTGCCCGCGGCGGTGACGGCGGCCTATACGCTGCTGATCGCCTTCCTGATGGTGTCGCGCCTGCCGGTGTTCTCCGGCAAGACCAAGCGCATGCGCGTGCCGCCCGAGCTGGTGCTGCCGGCCTTCGTCGCGGTGATCGTCTTCATTGCACTGCTGATCGCCTATCCCTGGCACGTGCTGTCGATCGGCACGGTGCTGTATCTTCTCGCTCTGCCGCTCGGCTACAAATCCTATCGCGACCAGGCGCGCGCGATGGAAGCCACCACGCCGTCGGGAGGCGAGGTCCCGTCGCCGCCGTCGGCACCCACGCTGGCGAATTTGTCGGAGCCGCCGCACGACGAGGACCGACCCGGACGGCTGCACTGAGCGGCCACACGCGGATATCTGCCATGAGGCCCCCTGAGTTGGGTTGAGGCCTGATCTCGGCTATATCGCCCTGTGCCGGCGGCATCGCGTCAATCAGCCGCCAATCTGGGAGAGAACGCCGTGACTGATAAAGCGACCGGGCCGCTGCCCGCTTCCGTCCTCGAAGCGCTGGGCCGCTACGACACGCCGACGATCTGCAACGCCATGGAGATCGTGGCGCCCGAGCGCCGGCTGATCGGCTACACCACCAAGCAACTGGTCTGCCCGTTTCCCGACCTGCCGCCGATCGTCGGCTATGCCCGCACGGTCGCAATCCGATCGGTGCTGAAATCCTCGCTTGCACCTGAAGAGCAGTCGAAGCGCCGCATCGAGTACTACGAATATGTCGGCACCGGTCACGGTCCGCGCATCTCGGTGATCCAGGACATCGACGGTCCTGATGTCGGCTACGGCGCGTTCTGGGGCGAGGTGCAGAGCAACGTCCACAAGGCGCTCGGCTGTCTCGGTGTCATTACCGACGGCTCGATCCGCGACATTCCGCAATGGGCGCCGGGCTTCCAGGCGCTGGCCGGCTCGATCGGCCCGTCGCATGCCTGGGTGCACGCTGAGAGCTTTGGCGGCGAGGTGCGCGTCGCCGGCATGACCGTGAAGTCCGATGATCTGATCCACGCCGACCAGCACGGCGCGATCGTGATCCCGCTCGACGTCGCCGCAAAGCTGCCCGAGGCCGCCGAGCTCTGCGGCCGCCGCGAGACGCCGATCCTGGAGATTGCCCGCAGCCCCGACTTCTCGCTGGAGAAGCTGAAGGCCGCGCTGAAGCGTTCGGCGGAGATCCACTGACGGGTAATTGGGCGATCTACGGCCGCGACGCCGGCCGTGGATCGCCTTGTTCCGTCAGAAACAGGGCGGCCTGATCCGGCTCGCCGAGCACGGCGGCGGCGCATCCGATTAGGGTGAAGCCGCCGGCGAGATCCCACAGGGTGATGTCGTCTGCGCTGTCGGGGCTGTGAATCAAGCGCGCTGCGATCACGGCGAAGGCAGCCTCGACAAACAGCAGCACGCTGAACGCCGGCAGCACGAGTTCCGGCTCGAGCAGATGGAGCGCCAGCACCGCCGGTAACGCAGTGAGAAGGCTGAACAGCGTCAACATCGCGATGTCTCCCGCGATCGAGCATGCCGGACGGTTAGCAAATACCAAATGATCGATCGTCTCGACGTGGCGTAGGGCCGCAGCGTCGTTCCAGCGCGCCTGCTTATGGTTAGCGAAGTGTTGAGATTCCCGTTGCTGGACGGCAATCGCTGCGCGCAGCAGCGGGCCGCACACTGCCCCGGCTTAACCTTTACGCGGCTTTAAGGGCGGCGCTCTAGGGTTTCCGATGCGGTTCGGGGTTGGACCGCGCCAGCGGCCAGGATGGCCGTTGTTGCGGACGCGTTGGAGTCTTCCATGGATATCATGACGGGCGTTGGGCTCACGGCGGGCATCATCGTCATCACGGCGATGATCTTCATGGGCGGCGACCTGCACATGTTCATCTCCGAACATGCGATGATTATCATCTTTGGCGGCTCGATCTCCGCGACCATGATCCGCTTTCCGCTCTCGGCGCTGCTGCACGGCCTTCCGCTCGGCGCCAAGTTCGCTTTCACCATGAGCCGGCTGTCGGCCCACGACCTCGTCGACGAGCTCGCCCGCATCGCCGAGATCGCCCGCAAGCAGGGCCCGGTGGGTCTCGAAAAGGTCGAGACCGACGAGCCCTTTCTCGCCAAGGGCATCCGCTACGTCGCCGACGGCTACGACCTCGACTTCATCCGCGACAATCTCGAGCGCGACCGCGACAACTTCCTGATGCACCTCGACGAGGGCAGCAAGATCTACCGCGCCATCGGCGACTGCGCCCCGGCCTTCGGCATGATCGGCACGCTGATCGGCATGGTGCAGATGTTCGCCAACATGACCGATCCTTCCAAGCTCGGCCCGTTCATGGCGACCGCGCTGCTGGCCACCCTGTACGGTGCGCTCGTCGCGAACCTGTTCTGTCTGCCGATCGCCGACAAGCTGCACGGCAAGCTGCTCGACGAAGAGACCAACCGCACCCTCATCATCGACGGCATCCTGATGATCCGCGACTCCAAGAGCCCGACCTTGGTGCGCGAAATGCTGCTGGCCTATCTGCCGGAGAAGCATCGCCACGCCGAGGGCGAGCCGGTGCCGGCGTAAGGCCGCTCCCCGGGATCAACAGAGATGGCCAAGAAGAAACGCGGCGATGCTCACGGCGGCGGTCACGGCTGGTTCGTGACCTTCGCCGATCTGATGGGCCTGATGATGAGCTTCTTCGTGATGCTCGTCGCGTTCTCGACCCAGGACGCCAACAAGCTGAAGATCGTCGCCGGCTCGATGCGCGACGCGTTCGGCGTGCAGAGCGAGGCGCGCTACGCCGGCATCGTCGAGTCCGACGGCCTGCCGACCCGTCCGCGGCTGAAGAACGTCGATCACATCCAGCCCGAGGATGCCTCCAACACGCCGACGCCGGACCAGGAGGACCGCGACCGCACGTCGGGCGCGAAGATCAAGGTCGACCGCAACTTCGCGCTGGCCGCGGCCTCGCTGCGGCAGGCGCTGCAGGACATGCCGGAACTGACCGAGATGTCCAAGCACATCATGTTCGAGGAGACCAAGCAGGGTCTTAACCTCGAGATCGTCGACCAGGACGGCCGCTCGATGTTCGCCGACGGCTCCAAGGTGCCCTATGACCGCACCCGCCGCCTGATCGAGAAGCTCGCGATCCCGCTCAAGGCGACGCCGCTTCGCGTCTCCATCGCCGGTCACACCGCAGCCGGATTCGTGCCGACGCGCAGCGACTATGGCGCCTTCGATCTGTCGGCGGACCGCGCCAATGCCGTGCGCCAGATTCTCGAGCGCGAGGGCCTGCCGGCCTCGCACATCTTCGCCGTCTCCGGCAAGGCGGACACCCAGCCGCTGTTTCCGGACGATCCATCGCTCGCCGCCAACCGGCGCGTCACCATCACGCTGATGCGCGAAGACCCGCCGCTGCCGCCGAATCTGAAGCCGTAATCCCCTTGCGCTACCATCTTACCTGAGGCATCTCGTCGCGCAGGCGACGGCGTGGCCGCGCCGTCACAGCATCCGGCTCCATGCCTGCTATGCTGCGCGGATTGACAGGCGCGCAGGAAGCGTCAAAAGGCGCCGGATCAAATTCAGGGACGAAGCGTTTTCCATCCTCATGGCGGCGAGCATCACACAGACCGAGACCCAGGAAGGGCCGGTCACCTCGGGTTTTTGGGCCCTTACGCTCGGGAGCATCGGCGTTGTCTTCGGCGATATCGGGACCTCGCCGCTCTACGCATTCCACGAGGCGATGAGGGGCGCGGCCCATGGCGAGCCGGTCTCGCGGGTCATGGTGCTCGGCGTGCTCTCGCTGATCCTCTGGGCACTCTTTATCGTCGTCACCGCCAAATACGTCCTGCTCCTGCTGCGCGCCGACAATAACGGGGAGGGCGGCACGCTCTCGCTGATGGCACTCGGCCAGCGCGCGCTCGGGCGGCGAAGCTGGTTCCTGCTCGCCCTCGGTGTGGTCGGCGCCTCCATGTTCATCGGCGATTCCATGATCACGCCGGCAATTTCGGTGCTGTCGGCGGTCGAGGGTCTGAAGCTCGTGACCCCCGCCTTCGAGCACTATGTCGTACCGCTCACCGTCATCATCCTGGTGTTGCTGTTCGCGGTCCAGAGCAAGGGGACCGCGCTGGTGGCCTCGGCCTTCGGGCCGGTGATGGTGGTCTGGTTCACCGTTCTTGCGGTGATGGGCGCCGTCCACATCGCCGACGATCCGTCGGTGCTCACCGCGATCAATCCCTATTACGCCCTGCAATTCCTGCTGTCGCACGGCACGATCGGCCTCGTGACGCTGGGCGCCGTGTTCCTCGCGGTGACCGGCGGCGAGGCGCTTTACGCCGATCTCGGCCATTTCGGCCGCAAGCCGATCCAGTCGGCCTGGATGTTCTTCGTGCTGCCCGCGCTGCTGATCAACTATTTCGGGCAGGGCGCGCTGGTGCTGTCCGATCCCAGCGCGATCGAGCATTCGTTCTACCGCATGGTGCCCGAGAGTCTGGTGCTGCCGCTGGTCGGACTTGCGACCGCGGCGACCGTCATCGCGAGTCAAGCGGTGATCACCGGCGCCTATTCGCTGGTCTATCAGGCGGTGCAACTTGGCCTCTTGCCGCGTTTCGAGGTGCGCTACACCTCCGAAACCCACGCCGGCCAGATCTATCTGCCGCGCGTGAACCGGCTGCTGCTGATTGGCGTGATGCTGCTGGTGCTGCTGTTTCACACCCCCAGCAATCTGGCTTCGGCCTACGGCATCGCCGTCTCCACCACCATGGTCGTCGACGGCATCATGGGCTTCGTCGTGATCTGGAAGCTGTGGAACTGGCGCGCCGCGACGGCGGCGGCGGTGATCGTGCCCTTCGTCGTCGTCGACATGAGCTTCTTCAGCGCCAATCTGCTCAAGCTGCTCGAAGGCGCGTGGGTCCCGCTGCTGTTCGGCGCGGCCATGGCCGGGACGATCTGGACCTGGCGCAAGGGGACCGGCATCCTGCTTCAGAAGACGCGCCGGATCGAGGTGCCGCTGGACGATCTGATCCGGAGCCTGGAGAAACGGCCGCCGCACATCGTCAAGGGCACCGCGGTGTTCCTGACCAGCGATCCTTCCTTCGTGCCGACCGCACTGCTGCACAATCTCAAGCACAACAAGGTGCTGCACGAGCACAACGTGATCCTGACCATCGAGACCGCGCATACGCCGCGGGTCGATCTGTCCGAGCGGTTCCGCATGGAGAAGATCAGCGACAAGTTCTCGAAAGTCCGCCTGCGCTTCGGCTACATGGAGCAGCCAAACGTGCCCAAGGCGCTGGCGATCGCACGCAAGCAGGGCTGGCAGTTCGACATCATGTCGACGTCGTTCTTCGTGTCACGAAGGTCGCTGAAAGCCTCGGCGCAGTCGGGCATGCCGCTGTGGCAGGACCATATCTTCATCGCGCTGAGCCGGTCGGCGAACGACGCCACCGATTACTTCCAGATTCCCACGGGGCGGGTGGTTGAAGTCGGGACTCAGGTCACCATCTAAAACGCAACCGGTGGAACCATGCAGATTTGCATGCCTAGGGCCCAGAATCGGGCTAGGCTATGCCGGTAGCGCAGGACTATAAGCCGCGCGCCCTTTCTGCCATTGTGCAGTGAAGCATTTTAGAGGCCTCCAGGCTCTCCCATGACAAGTGACGTAGCGATTTCCGCCCCGGAAACGACGGCGGCCAATGGGCATGGCGAGGCCCACACCACCGCCCGTTTCGGCGCGCTGACGCTCGGCAGCATCGGCGTCGTCTATGGCGATATCGGCACCAGCCCGCTTTACGCGTTCCGCGAGGCGGTGATGGCGGCCTCGGGGGCGGAAGGTGCCCCGACGCCGGCGGCCATTCTGGGCGTGGTCTCCCTGATCCTGTGGGCGCTCATCGTGGTGGTGACGCTCAAATACGTCGTGATCCTTCTCCGCGCCGACAATAACGGCGAGGGCGGCACGCTGGCGCTGATGGCGCTGGCCCAGCGCGCGGTTGGAACCGGCGGGGCGACCATTGTCCTGCTCGGTATCATTTCCGGGGCGCTGTTCTACGGCGATGCCGTGATCACGCCGGCGCTCTCGGTGCTGTCGGCGATCGAAGGCATGAAGGACGTCACCCTGACCTTCGAGCCATACATCGTCCCGCTGACCGTGGTGATCCTGGTCTGCCTGTTCGCGGTGCAGTCCCGCGGCACGGCGCGCGTTGCGGCTTTTTTCGGCCCGATCATGTGCGTCTGGTTCGCAGTCCTCGCGGTGGCGGCGATCCACCCCATCATCGAGCAGCCGCAGATCCTGTTTGCGCTGAATCCGCTCTACGCGGTGTCCTTCATGCTCCACCACGGCATCATCGGCTTCGTGACGCTGGGCGCGGTGTTCCTGGCCGTGACCGGCGCCGAGGCGCTTTATGCCGACCTCGGCCATTTCGGCAAGCGGCCGATCCAGACCGCCTGGCTGTTCATCGTGCTGCCGTCGCTGGCGCTGAACTATCTGGGGCAGGGGGCGCTGGTGCTCGGCGATCCCGGCGCGATCGTCAGCCCGTTCTTCCAGCTCTTTCCGCAAGGCTTTTTCCGCGGCACCATGGTCGTGCTGGCCACCATGGCGACCGTGATCGCGAGCCAGGCCGTCATCACCGGCGCCTATTCGCTGACGCGCCAGGCGATCCAGCTCGGCCTGCTGCCGCGCTTCGAAATTCGCCATACGTCTGAAGCCCATTCCGGCCAGATCTTCATCCCGCGCATCAACCAGCTGCTGCTGGTCGCGGTGGTGCTTCTGGTGCTGCTGTTCCGCTCCTCCAGCGCGCTGGCCTCGGCTTATGGCATCTCCGTCACCGGCACCATGGTGGTCACGGCGATGATGGGCTTTGTGGTGGTGTGGAAGGTGTGGCGCTGGTCGCCGATCGCCGCTGGTGCGCTGATCGCGCCGTTCCTGTTCCTCGACCTGACCTTCCTCGCCGCCAATCTGCTCAAGGTGTTCGAGGGCGGCTGGGTGCCGCTGGCGCTCGGTGCGGTCATGATCATCCTGATGTACACGTGGCGGCGCGGCAGCCGGCTGCTGTTCGAGAAGTCGCGCAAGCTCGAGTTCCCGCTCGCCGATCTCGTCGCCATGCTGGAGAAGCGGCCGCCGCAGCGGGTGCCCGGCACCGCCGTGTTCCTGACCTCGGACCCGCTCAGCGCCCCGACCGCGCTGATGCATAGTCTGAAACACTACAAGGTGCTGCACGAGAAGAATGTCATTCTCACCATCGAGACCGCGCAGACCCCGCGGATCGACCTGGCCGAGCGCGTCAGGCTGGAGCAGATCTCACCGACCTTCTCCAAGGTGACGCTGAAGTTCGGCTTCATGGAATCGCCCAACGTGCCGAAGGCGCTCGCCATCGCCCGCAAGCTCGGCTGGCAGTTCGACATCATGTCGACCTCGTTCTTCCTGTCGCGCCGGGCGCTGAAGCCCGCCGCCCATTCCGGCATGCCGCGCTGGCAGGACCGGCTGTTCATCTCGCTCAGCCGCTCCGCCAACGACGCCACCGACTATTTCCAGATCCCCTCGGGGCGCGTCGTCGAGGTCGGCACCCAGGTGACGATCTAGGGCGGGAAACCAACGCCGGACTTCAAGTCGCTGCGATTTAGCTTTAACTTGCGCCGCGCGGCTCAAGCCTTTGTGGCGCTTGATTTTCGTTTCCCGAGAGGCGAGGTTGCCGCGCGCCGGGATCGCCCCGGCATGCAGCCCGCGACGTTGGAGGATGAAGTGGCAAACCAGGTACAGGATCTGACCCCGGACGAGGTCTCCAAGGGTGTCGCGGAAGGGCGCTATCTGCTCGTCGACGTCCGTGAGCCGAACGAGGTCGAGGCCGAGGCTTACCCTTACGGCGTCGTGGTTCCGCTCTCGACCTTCGATCCCAAGGCGATCCCCGATCCGCAAGGAAAGCAGGTCGTGTTCGCCTGCCGCTCGGGCAAGCGCTCGGTGACGGCCTCGCTGGCGGCGCAGGCGGCGGGCCTGCCTTACGACAAGCATCTGGCCGGCGGCATGCTGGGCTGGAAAGCGGCGGGTCTTCCCAGCAAGGTCGGTGGCTGATCGGCCCGATGTCCAAGAATTCTTCCTTGAACAAGAGCTCGTCCCTGAACAAGGTCTTCGCCGACCTTCCCGTCACCATCTTCGAGGCGATGTCGCAGGCCGCGCGCGACAATGCCGCCATCAATCTCGGCCAGGGCTTCCCTGACGATCCCGGCCCCGAGGACATCCGCCGCGCCGCGGCCGAGGCCTCGCTGAACGGCTACAACCAATACCCCTCGATGATGGGCCTGCCGGAGCTGCGCCAGGCGATCGCGACCCATTACGGCCACTGGCATGGCCTCAAGCTCGACCCGATGAGCGAGGTGATGGTCACCTCCGGCGGCACCGAGGCGCTGACCTCGGCCATCCTCGCGGTGGTCCAGCCCGGCGACGAGGTGGTCTGCTTCCAGCCGGTCTATGATTCCTATCTGCCGATCATCCGCCAGGCCGGCGGCATTCCGCGCCTGGTTCGCCTGGAGCCGCCGCACTGGCGGCTGAATGAGGACATGCTCAAAAGCGTGTTCAATTCAAAGACCAAGGCGGTGCTGTTCAACAACCCCTTGAATCCCTCCGCGGTGGTCTATCCGCGCGAGGACCTCGAGCTGCTGGCGCGCTACTGCCAGGAGTTCGACGTCATCGCGATCTGCGACGAGGTCTGGGAGCACGTCACCTTCGACGAGCACAAGCACATCCCGCTGATCACCATCCCCGGCATGCGCGAGCGCACCATCAAGGTCGGCTCGGCCGGCAAGATCTTCTCGCTGACGGGGTGGAAGATCGGCTTCGTCTGCGCCGCCCCGCCGCTGCTCCGCGTCGCCGCCAAGGTGCACCAGTTCCTGACCTTCACCACCGCGCCGAACCTGCAGGCCGCCGTCGCCTACGGCCTCGGCAAGTCCGACGACTACTTCCTGTCGATGCGCAAGGATCTGACGCGGAGCAGGGACCGCCTGACCAAGGGCCTCGAGAGCCTCGGCTTTCCCGTGCTGAAGTCGCAAGGCACCTACTTCCTCACCGTCGACCTGTCGCCGCTCGGGCTCAACGAGAGCGACACCGAGTTCTGCTGGCGGATCGTGAAGGACTACAAGGTCGCGGCGATCCCGGTCTCGGCGTTCTACGAGCAGGACCCGGTGACCTCGGTGGTGCGCTTCTGCTTCGCCAAGAAGGACGAGACGCTCGACACCGCGCTGGAGCGGCTGTCGGACGCGGTGCGTGGACGCAAGAGGTAGACAGAGATGACCAATGTCAGCCGCTCGGGGTTTCGCCTCGGTCTTGCAATCGCCGCAGCGCTGACGTTGCTCTCCGCCCCCGCCGGGGCCGAGGAGCGGGTCGTCAACTTCTACAACTGGTCCAACTATATGGCGCCTGACGTCCTTGAGGCCTTCACCAAGGAGACCGGCATCAAGGTGGTCTACGACACCTTCGACGCCAACGAGACGCTGGAGACGCGCCTGATGGCCGGCAAGTCCGGCTACGACGTCGTGGTGCCCACGGCCTACTTCCTGCAGCGCCAGATCAAGGCGAACATCTTCCAGAAGCTAGACAAGGCGAAGCTGCCAAATCTCGCCAATGCCTGGCCCGTGGTGACGCAGCGCCTCGGCATCTACGATCCCGGCAATGTCTACGCCGCCAACTACATGTGGGGCACGACGGGCATCGGCTACAACGTCGCCAAGGTGAAGCAGATCCTTGGGGCGGACGCGAAGATCGACAGCTGGGACATCGTCTTCAAGCCGGAGAACCTCGCCAGGTTCAAGGACTGCGGCGTGCACATGCTCGACTCCGCCGACGACATCTTTCCGGCAGCGCTGAGCTGGCTCGGGCTCGATCCGAACTCGACCAAGCAGGCGGACCTGGAGAAGGCCGCCGACGTCGTCGCCAAGGTCCGGCCGTCCGTGCGCAAGTTTCACTCCTCCGAATATTTAAGCGCGCTCGCCACCGGCGAGATCTGCTTCGTGGTCGGCTGGTCCGGCGACATCATGCAGGCCCGCGCTCGCGCGGCCGAAGCCAAGAGCGGCGTCGAGATCGGCTACACCATCCCGAAGGAGGGCGCGCAGATGTTCTTCGACAATCTCGCGATCCCTGCGGACGCCAAGAACGTCAGGGAAGCCTACGAGCTGATCAACTATCTCTACCGCCCCGACGTCGCCGCCAAGAACTCGGACTTCCTGTCCTACGCCAATGGCAACCTCGCCAGCCAGAAGCTGGTCGACCCAAAAATCCTGAACGACAAGAACATCTATCCGGACGAGGCGACGCTCGCAAAGCTCTTCGTCATCACGGCGCGTGAGCCGGCGACGCAGCGGATCATCAACCGGCTGTGGACCAAGGTGAAGACCGGGCGGTAGGCGTTCCCGCGACCAGCCTCGAATCCAAAACCTGAAAACAACCCCATGCACAGTAGAGACCGGACGGAAATCATTGGGCTTTTTTGATTTCTGGAAATACGAAATATTCGGTTGCGGCGTCGGGCAAAACAGCGGCAGAATGGCATGATGCGGTTGGCCTGTGCTGTGGCCCTAAATTCCTCCGTCATGCCCCGCGAAGGCGGGGCATCCAGTACGCCGCGGCCTCTCGGTTCAACGACAACTGTCTCGGCGTACTGGATCGCCCGGTCAAGCCGGGCGATGACAGCTAACTGTGACGAAGGCGCGAACCTCACCACTCATACCGCACCGTGCCCTTGCCGGTGTAGGTCTGCGTGCTGCGGGAGAACTCACCCTCGACCGTGCCCGCGAGCGAGAAACCGTTTTTCCATTTCATCTCGGCGCGGCCGCCGACCAGCGCGGAGTCTGCTGCCGGTTGCGCGCCGTTGACGGTGAAGGCCGCGCCGGGGAGCGTCTGGAAGGCGGCGTTCACGAGGCGGTTCGTATTGGTGTCGTGGGCCCAGGCGAGGCGGCCGCGCAAAGTGAGCACGCCGTCGTTGACGAGAAAGCGCTGGTCGGTGCGGGCGCCGAGCTCGGTGCGGACATTGGTGGTGTCCTGCGCCGTGTAGGAGAGCGCGAACTGGTTGCTGCCGACGATCGCGGTCTCGCCATAGCCGGGGAGGTGGAAGGTCGTGACTTGTGCGGCCGCGTAAGGCGTCACGCCGAAGCTCGATGCGGGGATCGGTGCGAAGCGCCAGCCGGCTTCCAGGCGGCCCGAGAAGGTGCTGGCCTTGAAGTTGGCGGTCAGCTTGTCGGTGCCAGACACCGTCACGGTGCGGTCGGTGGTGACGTCCTGCCAGCCATAGGCGAGTGCCGCGGAGATATAGGCCGGCCCGAATGTGTGGCGCCCGTAGAAGCCGGCCTGGAACAGATCGGCGCGGCCGCCGCCGAGACTGTCCGACAGCGTAAAATTGTAGCCAGCGCCGCCGAGGGCGAAGCCGAGCAGCGTGTTCGGGGAGACGCGATAGTCGGCGCCGACCACGGTGCCGTAGATGCGGCTGGTGGTGGTGCTCGAACCGGCCGCAGTGTTGCCGTTCAACGTGCTGGCGCCGCCGTAAGCAGAGGCCCACACGCCCCAGCGCCGGTCGATGACATCCCCGCTCGCCTCGCGCGGCGTCACTGCGGCGTAGGCCTCGCGCACCCTGGCGTCGTTTGGTGCGGTGGAGGCATAGCCGAGCGCGCCGCCATCGCCGGCAGTTGTGCCGCGCTCGCCGTCCGTGCCACCGCCGAAGGGATCGAGCATGCCGACGAACTGCTGCATGGCGTTGAATGAGGCCTGCGTGCCCGCGGCGCCCGGCTGGCCGGAGACCTGGCTGAGCCCGTGGTTGAGCTGCGGCTGGCCCATGTTGAGCAGCGCGTCGAAGCCGGCCGGCGGCGTCGCGCCGCCTTCGACCGCCTTGTTGATGGCACCGGCCACGTTGCTCTGGTTGGCGCCGCTGCCCGCCGGCAGCACGATCGTGCCGGGATCGAGCACGAGATAGACGTTGTTCAGATCGTAGGTGAGGTGCGGATTGCGTGTCGGGCTGAAGCTGCCGCTCACGCTCAGCCCGGCGAACTGCGTTCCGCCAAAGCCGCCGGTCGCGTTGAGAATGGTGTAGGTCTGGCTGCGGAAGCTGCCGGGAATCGCCACCGCCTGCACGGTGGCGCCGGTCAGCGTCGCGATGCCCGAGACGTTGGTCCGGTCGGCGGCGGCCGTGGAGACCTCGACCCGGTAGAAGCTACCGGCATTGAAGGCGAGGTTGCCGCTGACGGTGAGGGTGCCCACGGAATTGCCTGGCGCCAGCGTGCCGCCGCTCGCGATCGTCGTGTTGCCGACGATGCCGGTGCCGCCGAGCGTGCTGCCGCTGTTCACGGTGAGGCTGCCGGAGGACGCAATCGAGCCGTTCACCGCCAGCGTACCGCCGTCCACGATCGTGGCGCCGGTGTAGGTGTTGATGCCCGCCAGTGTCAGCGTGCCGGTGCCGGCCTTGACCAGCGATGTTCCGGTGCTATGTGCGTCGCCGGTGAGGACGCCGGTGACGGTGGTCGACAGATTGTTGCCGCCAACCGTTAGCTCCGCGCCGTTGAGGTTGAAGGTGCCGCTGCCGGCGATCGAGCCGGCGCTGATTTTGCCGTCGCTGCCCGGGCCGGGGGTGTTGAAGTCGATGACGGCGCTGGAGATGGCGTTGACGAGTTGCGCGTTGCCGGCCGTCGTATTGCCGTCGAACAGGACGTTGCCGCTGTTGACGATGGTCGCATCGCCGGCCGTTGAGTGGCCGTAGAACGCCAGCTGCGCGTTGTTGGCGATATCCGCGCTACCTGCCGTGGTATTGAGGAATGCCAGCGTCCCGGCGGACACCGTCGCGCCGGAAAAACCTGCCGCGCCGGTCAAGGTCAGCGTGCCGGCGCCGGACTTGGTCAGCGTGCCGCCGCTGATGCTCTGGCTGATGACGAAATCGTTGGCGGCGTCCGCAATGTCGAATGTGCCGCCGCCGGCACCCAGGGTGACGGTGCGTGCGGTGGCGTTGAATGCCGTGCCTGATATCTGCAGGGTGCCGCCGTTGAAGGTCAGGCCGCCCGCGAGGTCGCCGAGATTGGCGTCCGAGGAGACGCTGACCGTTCCGCCGGCGAAGGTGGTGCCGCCGGTATAGGTGTTGGCGCCCGACAGCGTCAGCGTGCCGGTGCCGGTCTTGACCAGCGAACCGCCGGTCCCGCCGAAGTAGCCGCCGTCGGCGATCACGCCGCTGACGGTGGTCGACAGATTGTTGCCGCCGACCGTCAGTTCGTTGGCGCCGAGATAGAAGGTGCCGTTGCCGGCGATCGAGCCGGCGCTGAGCTTGTGGTCGCCGCTCGCGCCGGAGCTGCCGGAGAAATCGAAGACGGCATTGGCCGCGTTGTTGATCAGCTGCGCATTGCCGGCGGTCGAATTGTCCTGGAAAGTGGTCGTGCCGCCGGCATTGTTGGTGATCACGGCGCTGCCGGCCGTGCTGCTGACGACAAAATTGATGGTATTGGTGTTGGTGATGGAGGCGTTGCCGGCCGTGGAGTTGTCGCGGAAAACCAGCAAATTGGAGTTGGTGATGGTCGCGCTGCCAGCCGTGCTGTCGTTGTAGAAATACAGCCAGCGATTGTTGGTGAGCGTGGCGTGGTCTGCCGTGCTGGTTTCGTTGAAAGACAGCCAATTGTTGTTGGTGATCGTTGCGTTGCCGGCCGTGCTGCCGCCGTAGAAATACATGAGGTTGTTGGTGGTGATGATTGCGCTGCCGGCCGTGGCGTTTCCGGAGAGAAGGACCGTGCCGCTGCTGCTGTTGGTGATGGTGGCGGTCCCGGCGGTGCTGGTGTCGTAGAAGTATATCGAGCCGTTGTTTGAGATGGTCGCGGAGCCGGCGCTGCTCGCGTTTTGGAAGTTCGTGGTTCCGTCGTTGGAGATGCTGGTGATGCCGCTGGTGTCGGCGTTGACGACGTCGAACGTGCCGCTGGCGCCAACGTTGACGGTTCCCAGAATGGAGCCGACGCCGCCGGCACTGCCGAGCTGTAACGTGCCGCCGTTGATGGTGGTGCCGCCGGTATAGGTATTGGCGCCCGACAGGGTCAGCGTGCCGGTGCCGATCTTGACCAGCGAGCCACCCGTGCCTGAGATGACGCCGCTGACCTCGGTCGAGGAATTGTTGGAGCCGACCGTCAGCTCGTTGGCGCCGAGGACGTAGCTGCCGGCCCCGGCGATCGATCCCGCGCTCAGCCTGCCGTCGCCGTTCGGACCGGTGCTGTTCGAGAAATCGACGGTGCCTCCGGCGTTGTTGATAAGGGTGGCGCTTCCGGCCGTGCTGCTGTACCGGAACTGGAGGACGGAATTGTTGGTGATGGTGGCGCTGCCGGCCGTGCTGGTGCCAAGGAAATACAGAGTTCCGTTGTTGGTGATGGTGGCGTTGCCTGCCGTGTTGGCGTCGCTGAAGTCCAGCTCGTTGTTGTTGGTGATGGTGGCGTTGCCCGCCGTGCTGGTGCTGAAGAATCCCAGGGTATCGTTGTTGATGATAGTGGCGCTGCCAGCCGTGCTGCTACCGAAGAAAGACAGGGTATGGTGGTTGGTGATGGTGGCGCTGCCGCCGTTGACGGTGATGCCGGCACCCGTGAAGGTCAACGGACCGTTGACGTCAAACGTGTAGTTCGAGGCGCCCGCATTGAAGGTCCAGCCGCCGACGCTGACGCTTGAAACCGCAAGGCTGGTGGTGTCCGAGGTGCCGAAGGAGGCCGTGCCCACCGGCACGAAGCCGCCGTCCCAGTTGGAGGCGGTGCCATAGTCGTTGCTGCCGGGGGAGGCGAGCCAGGTGCCATTCGACGAGCCGTGCGAGGGCGCGGCCGGCAGCATCCAGGCCAAGGCCAGCGCCGACGACGTCAGCAGCGCGGCCCGCAGGTGGCGGGTCGCCTTGAAACAATCTTTCCCCGTCTTCACTACGTCCCCCAACACGTCCCGAGTCCTCGGCTGGATTCATCTCATCGGCAGGGAGTGGTGTCCTGATAAGGGGTTGGCTAGTTTCTGAAAGTTTCTGATATTTGCGTTTCAGACCCGATTTTCGGGCAATTTCGGCAGACTTCCGCTATATGAGCCGCCTTGAGAGACGTGTTGGGGGATCACTTGCTTCGTTTCGCCGGCTTCGAGCTGGACCTGCCGCGCGCGGAGCTGCGCGGGGCCGATGGCACGCCGATCAAGCTCCGGCCCAAGACGTTCGAGATGCTCCGGCTGTTCGCCACCAGCGGCGGCCGGGTGCTGAGCAAGCAGGAGCTGATGGAGGCGGTCTGGCCGAACGTCCATGTCGGCGAGGACAGCCTGTTCCAGTGCATCCGCGAGCTCCGCGCCGCACTCGGCGACGAGCGGCGGCAGCTGATCAAGCTCGCCTCCGGCGGCGGCTATCTGCTGGCGACGGAGGTTGAGGCTGCGCCCGAATCCGACCCGGCGCAGGCCGAGGCGGCCCGGCCGGACCCGCCCGGTGAGGTCGCGCCCCTGCCGCCGGACGAGGTCGCCGCGGCGCCCGTGAGGCCACGGCGCGCCTGGTTCGGCTTGAGCCGGCAGGCCACGGTTGCCGCCGTGGCCGGGCTCTGCGTGATCGTCATGGGGCTTGCGGTTGCCGCGCCCGTGCTGAAGCCGGACCTGCTGTTCAGGCGAACGCCGCCGCGGCTCGCCGTGATGCCGATCGCTGACGACCGCAACGACCCGCGCGGCGCGGCGATGGCCGCCGAGGTCACCGCCCGCCTCACCGATGGTTTTGCCAAGATCCAGAACATCAGCGTGGTTGCGCCACGACTGGCAGCCAATGGCGGCGACAGCAGCGCTGCGTCCGCCGCATCATCCGATTACGAGCTGCGCGGCGAACTGGAGCGCAGCGACAAGTCCTGGACGCTGCGCGCGCGGATCATCAAGGCCGCCACCGGCGAGGTTCAGTCGGTCGTCGCAGCGTCGGTCACTGCTGACGAGGCGGACGCGCAGCTTGCGCAGTCCCGGCTCGTCGCCGGCGTCGGTCACGGGCTTGCGCGCCGTCTCAACGAGGTCCTGGAGTCGCGTGCGCCGCGCCCGCAGGCCGCGGGGGCGTCGGCCGGCGGCGACAAGGTCGCCGTCGAGCAGGCGCTCGCCTCGATCAACCAGACCACGCGCGAGCGTTTTGGCGCGGCACAGGCGATGCTGCAAAAGGCGCTCAGCGACGACCCTGACAATCTCGACATCGCGGTTGCACTCGCTTCGCTCCAGCTGCGCGGCATCCAGATGGTCTGGTTCAGCCCGGAGGAGGCGGTCGCGGTCGAGGCCAGGGCCAATGCGACGCTGGAGCAGGCGCTGCGGTCGAAGCCGAATTCGATTCCGGTGCTCGAGGCCACTTGCCGCTTCCTCAGCGCGACCAATCATTTCGTCGAGAGTCTCGTCACCTGCGCCAAGGCGTTGAGCTTCGATCAGTGGAACGGGTCGGCGCTCTATCTGATCGGCCTCGGGCAGATCTATCTCGGCCGCTTCGACGATGCGCTCGCGACATTCCAGCAAGCCGACCGTTACGACACGCCGCCGGCCTCGCGCTGGACCTGGCTGCTCGGCGCGGGCATGACCTATGCCTTGATGGGACGCTACGAGGAGGCCTTGCCGTGGCTCCAACGTTCGATCGCCATCACGCCGGGGACCGGCCGCTCGCACTTTCTGCTCGCTGCTGCCTACCAGAGAACGGGCCGCCTTGAGGAGGCGAGGGCGACGATGCAGGAAGGGCTGAGGCTGCGGCCCGGCACGACGAAGCTCAACGTCTCGCCGCCGATGAAGAACGCAAGTCCGGTTTGTGTCGCAGCCTGGGATCGCGTCGTGCAGGCCGAGGTCGACGCGGGATTGCCGGAGCAGTGAAGGCGCGAGAGCTTCGGAACCCTCGCTGTCATGCCCCGCGAAGGCGGGGCATCCAGTACGCCGCGGCGTGAATTGTGAGAGCGAGCTCTCCAACCCAGGCCTTTGGAATACTGGATCGCCCGGTCAAGGCCGGGCGATGACACCGAGAATGAGGCGCGCTCTCGGCCTCCACGCAATGACGGAGTAACTACCGCCACCTGCGGTGCAGCCAGAGCCACTGCTCGGGATGCTCGCGCACCCAGCCCTCCACCACGCTGGTGATCGCCTGCGTCGTGCCCTGGATGTCGATCTTGCCCTCGGCGTCGCGCACCGGCTGGACCTCTTCCGTCAGCTCGCCGCGGAAGCGGCCGCCGGGCAGGCGGATGATGCGGACGCCGTGGATCGGGCATTCGACCTGGCGCAGCAGACGGGCCAGCATCGGGTTGGCGCGGGTCTTGCGGCCGAAGAAGGTGACCTCGACGCCGCCGGTCAGATACTGGTCGATCAGCATCGCGACGTGCTTGCCGTCCTTTAGCGCCTGCGCGAGGCGCAGCGGCGCATCGCGGCCGGCCGGGATCAGCGTGCCCATGTTGACCTGGCGCATCTCCTGGATGATGCGGTCGGCGGAGGCGATGTTCGGGCGGCGATAGAGGATCGCGGCGTCCAGCCCATGCGAGACGGCGGCGAGCGCCGGCAATTCCCAGTTGGCGAGATGCGCGGCAAAGATCAGCGCCGGCTTGCCGTCGTCGCGGATCTGGTCGAACAGCTCGACGCAGCGCGCCGAGAGTTCGATCCGGCTCTTTTCGGGATGGTCGCGGTCGTAGTCCCAGACGTGGTCCATGTGGGCGAACTCGGCGCCGACGCGGCCGAGATTGTCCCACACGCCCATCAGGATGTTTTCGATCTCTTCGGGCGACTTCTCCGGAAACGCCGCGGTGAGATTGGCGCGGCCGATGCGGTGCTCGCGCAGGCGCGGGCCGATCATCTTCACGACGCGTGCGAAGAAGTCCGAGGTCTTGACCGGATCGAAATAGCGCGTGGTGCGCAGCATGCCGACCGTGGCGGCGCCGATCAGGCTGCCGCCGATCGATTTGGCAGCATTGCGCGCGCGGATCTTCGCGCCGAGAGAAATCAGCGCCATGCGTCCGGTCAGGCCGGTTCGCGGGTCAGGATCAGCGAGGCGTTCTGGCCGCCGAAGCCGAACGAGTTCGACATCACCGCGGTGACGCGGGCATCGCGCGCCTTGTTGCCGACGACGTCGAACAGGATCGTGGGATCCGGGGTCTCGTAGTTGATCGTCGGCGGGATGCGCTGGTGCTCGAGCGTGAGCAGCGAGAAGATCGCCTCGACCGCGCCGGCGGCCGAGATGGTGTGGCCGACCATCGACTTGTTCGAGGTGACCGGAATCTTCTGCGCGAGATCGCCGAACACGGCCGATGTCGTGTTGAACTCCATCTTGTCGTTCTCGGGCGTCGCGGTGCCGTGCGCGTTGATGTGGTCGATCTGGTCCGGCGTCATGCCTGCATCGGCCAGCGTCTTGTTCATGCAGCCGATGATCGGCTTCCCATCGGGAGAAGAGCGGGTGCGATGGAAGGAATCGGTGAGCTCGCCGCAGCCGGCGATCACGCCGAGAATCTTTGCGCCGCGCGCGGTGGCTGCCTCGTAGCTCTCCAGCACGAGGGCGCCGGCGCCCTCGGCCATGACGAAGCCGTCGCGGTTCTTGGAGAAGGGACGGGAGGCCGCCTGCGGCGGATCGTTCTGGGTCGACAGCGCCGAGAGCAGCGAGAAGCGCACCAGCGCTTCCGGATTCACGGTGCCGTCGGTCGCGACGCACAGCGCCGCATCGGTCTCGCCGCGGCGGATCGCCTCGACACCGAGCTGGATCGAGGTGGCTCCGGACGCGCAGGCCGTGGACAACGAGATCGGCGAGCCCTTGGTGCCAAACGTCTCGGCGAGATGGGCTGCGACCGAGCCGAACATGAAGCGGTGGTGATAGGCGCTGTACTTGCCGCCGCCGGAGATGCGCAGCAGATCGTCATAGTTGAAGTCCTGCGCGCCGACCGCGCGGCCAAGCTCGCGGCGCTGCGGCCACTCGACCTCGACCGGCGCGACCGCCAGGAAGAGTGGGCCCGGGAAATCGGCCTTGGCGCCGATGCCGGCCTGCTCGAGCGCTTCCTGCGTCACGAGCTCGGCCATCCGCTCGGAGAGGGCGGTGGAGGAGAACGGATCGACGCTGACGAAATCGACGGTGCCGGCCATCGTGGTCTTCAGGCCCTCGACCGGAAAGCGCGTGATGGTGCGGATGCCGGATTCGCCGGCCACGAGCTTCGCCCAATTGTCGGCCTTGCCGGCGCCGAGCGAGGTCATGATGCCCATGCCGGTGACGACGACGACGGGACGCCCGAATTTGTCGCGTGGTGCAGTCATGTCGATCCCCCGATAGAAGAGCTAGAGCATCCGCTAAGGCGCAACGCGCTTTAGCTCACCGCCTCGACCAGCGCCATGCCTTCGCCGCGCCAGTGTCCGGCCCCCACCACGACAATCTGGGTGGGCGCCCCCTGCATTTCAATCTCGGTTCCGGTCGAATCGTTCGGCGGGAACAGCGCACCGCGCGAGATCGACAGCGCGGCGAGCGCGATGCCGAGCGGGAATTGCGTCTCCATGGTGTGACCGAACATCGTGCCGGTCGAGCGCACCGGGAAATCGGCGTGACTCTTCAGGAAGCCGCGCTCTTCCGAGGTCGCAGGCTCGGCGCCGGTCGCCCCCGTGATGATCGCGCCCTTGCCCTCGCGCTTCGGCAGCTTGGCCCAGAGCTTCTCCAGCGTTGCGGCCATGTCGCCGGGCTGCTTGCGGCGGGCGAGGTCGGCGACGACGCTCGACAGCTTCGCGAACGGCTTTGCGCCCCGCGCTTCGGCGTGGGCCTTCGATTCCAGCACCAGGAACGCGCCGGCCGAGCCGAGCGCGAAGCCGGCATGGTCCTTGCGCGCCCACACAGGGGCAAACTTGTCCCTCAGATTGAAGTCGCCGAATTCGTAGAGAACGAGCAAGTCCTTCCGCTCGCCATTATGCGAGCCGCCGACGAGGGCGATATCGCTCTCGCCCGAGGCGATGCGCGCAAGCGCGATGCGGGCGGCATCGGCGCCGGCGACCTCTTCGCCCATGAAGGTGCGCGAGGTGCCGCCAAGACCGTGCACGATGGCGATGTTGCCGGCGAGCAGGTTGGAGAGCTGCGCCAGAAACAGCGTCGGCCTGAGATCGCTCATCAGCCGCTCGTTGAGGAAGCCGGGCGCGTTGGCCCCCTTGGCCTCGGCCGTGAGCACGCCGGTGTCGACATTAAGGTCGCGCTCGCCGCCGCCGGCGGCGATCACCATGTCGATCTTCGACAGGATATCCTTGTTGCCCTTGATGCCGGCGGAGTCGAGCGCGAGGCCGGCAGCATAGGTGCCGATGCGCTGCCACGCCTCCATCTGGCGCTGGTCGCCCTTCTTCGGAATCTGGCTGTCGAAGGAGACGGGCATCAGGGGATGCACGATGTAGGGCGCAAAGCCCTTCTCGTCGACATTGATGCGCTTTTCCTGCAGCGCGGCCCAGTTGGCGTCCAGGCCCTCGCCGAGCGAGGTGGCAAGGCCAATGCCGGTGATCCAGACTTCCGTCTGGCCGGGCTTCGAAGCGGTGTCGGTCATGGCGATACGGCCTGTTGCGGAAAGCCGACGCGTTGCGCGACCGCGTCCATGTATCCGCGCATATCCGAATTGGGGAAGGGGATCAGCGTGAAGGTGAGCGTCGAATTCGCGCGCAGCTTGCCGCCGACCCGAATCTTGGCCTCGGTCATCGCATAGCCCGAGCCCTCATGAGCCACGCTCGCCTCGAGGGTCATCAGGTCGCCCGGAAACACCGAGCCGCGCACCTTGGCCTCCTTCACGGCGGCGAGAATCGGCATGCGCTCGAACTTCAGCACGCCCAGCAGCAGGAAGCCCGAGGCCTGCGCCATCGATTCGATCAGCAGCACGCCGGGCATCAAGGGATAGCCCGGAAAGTGCCCCTCGAAGACGGTGCTCTCCTGGGGAACCTGGGCCTCGACGACGATCTTCTTCTCGTCGACGTTGAGGTCGACGATGCGATCGATCATGTGGAAGTATTCGAGTTGCATGGCCGCCCGATTAGGCGCTCGCGCCCTTGGCGGCAACCAGCTCGTCGATGCGCGCGCACAGGTTCTTCAGCACGAAATATTGTTCGGTGGTCGCCTTGCCGTCGTTGACCTCCTGGGTCCACTTCTCCAGCGGCAGCTTGATGCCGAACTGCTTGTCGATCGCGAAGGCGATATCGAGGAAATCGAGGCTGTCGATGCCGAGGTCATCGATGGCATGGCTATCCGGCGTGATCGTGTCGCGCGGGATGTCGCAGGTTTCAGCGATGATCGTGGCGACCTGATCGAATGTGGAAGACATCACTAAGCCTTTGATATATTGCGGATATTTGTCAGATTTTCCAGAGTGGCGCGAAGGGAGGGCATCGCGCCCCTGATGACGCCCTCAAACCCCCCTCTGGCCGGGTCGAAAGCCCGTATATCGGAGCGCCGCCCTGAGTTCAATGGAGCCGGGCGGGCCCAAGGGGACAGCAAGGGACAGGGCTGGGGATGCCGCCGGCAGGGCTGCCGGCCGCAGGCGGGGCCTAGATGTGGGGCGTCGTGATCTTGGCGCAGTCGCGGCGGCCCATCAGCACGCAATCCTGGGTCCGGCGCAGGTCGGCGATGCTGACCGCGAGCCAGATCCCGATCGCGGTCAGCGCGATGGTGAAGGCGAGCGCGGCGATGTTGGCGAGCATGCGGTGGCGGAATTCGTCCGGCTCGGCGCGGGGCCGCTCGTAGCGCGACAGGTCGAGCGGTTCGGGCGCAACGCGCAGCGGCTGCACGGTGCCGTTGCCCCGGTTGCCCCCCGGGGTGGGCGACGTGCGCGGCCTGAACTGGAGCACCCGGTGCTCGTCATCCGAGCTTATGGGCCGCTGGGTTTTCATGGGGCGAGGATCACTCCGAAGCAGCGATTTTTAGATAGCACACGTGGTGAAAGCGTTGCAGAAAATCTTCTCAACGCGTACGTGCATTGTGCCTCTTGCACGCCTCCTCGCGAAACCCTGGAGATCGCGGTGCCGGGGCGTCATGCCCTGGTCAGGACGTGCGGGTTGCGTTGCAGCAACGAAAGATGGCGCCGCGTGCAGCCTCGTGAACATCGGCTTGTGATCTCCCGGTGCAGGTCGAACGCATTTACCGGCATGGGGCCCATGGCATAATCCAGGGAACCCGGGCGACCGGTTGCAACGATGTGAGGGGCCCCTCGACCATGACCACGACCAACGCGCGCGAGCCGAGAGTGCATCCGGTGCCGATCCTGTCGCTTCGGCCGACGCAGATGACGGTCGGCATGCGCGAGGTCAAGGAGAAGCGCAAGCGCTGGCGCGAGCACGGCAGGAAGAAGCAAGCCGATCTGCTAGGCACCCACATGATCCCCGTCGTCCACGGTCCTGACGAGCGCTATTACGTGATCGACCATCATCATCTCGGCCGCGCGCTGCACGACGAGGGTATCAAGGAGGTGCTGGTGACCGTGGTCGGCGACCTCCGCATGGTCGAGCGCGAGGCGTTCTGGGGCGTGATGGACAACAAGCGCTGGGTCTACCCATACGACTCCAAGGGCGAGCGGCGGCCGTTCCGCGACCTGCCGAAATCGGTCGCCGATCTCAAGGATGATCCCTTCCGCAGCCTTGCCGGCGAGCTCCGCCGCATGGGCGGCTTCGCCAAGGACACCACGCCGTTCTCCGAATTTCTGTGGGCGGACTTTCTGCGCCGAAAGCTGTCGCGCAAGGCGGTGGATGCCAATTTCGACAGGGCGCTGGAGAAGGCCCTGGCCGCGGCCAAGAGCAAGGATGCGGTCTACCTGCCCGGCTGGTGCGGGCCGGCGGACGACGATTGAGCGCAACCGCTCATATCAGTCGCGCTGGAAGATCTTGGCGCCGGGATAAGCGCGCCGCGCATAGGTGACGACCAGCGCCCGGTCCTGGGTGGCCAGGAAGGGCGTTCGGATCCGGCACGATCCGATGATGAGGTGCCACAGACCATTGAGCTTCTGAATGACGACGTTCATTTGCGTAGTCCTCGACGACTCCATATTGAGCAAGCGCTGCATTGAGCAAGCGCTGCATTGAGCAAGCGCTGCCTGTCGCGGCGGGCCCTGCGATTGACGATCGTGATGACGGGGCAAAGCTCCCGGTTTCGCTCACGCCCGCTGCAAAACGACGGCGACTATTGTTAGTTGGTTACGGCATGCGGCCCGATAAGCCGGCTCTCATCACAGCCGCTTGAGCGACATCATTTTCCGCATCGACGAAACCGTCCTGAAACAGAGCCGGCCCATTTATTTGCGGTATCGAGCTCACTCAGGAGGCAGAAATGCGCCGTGTGTTTTTCGCAATTGCCTTGCTCGCCGTCGCCTCAGCAGGAATCTCGGCCTCGTTCGCCGCAGTTCACCATGCCAAGACACTGACATTTGCCGAGCGCTTTGCCCCGGCGCTCGAGTTGATGGCGAAGCAGTAGCGGCCTCGCGCTTCCCAGCCGCGGGCCGTGCAGGGGTGTGATCACTCAGGATCCTGCGGGCCGGGTGAGGAGAGCAGCCGCTCGATCGCCGCGGCGGCCTCGCCGTCGCGCGCTTTTTGCAGCAGCGTATAGCGCTCGGCGCCGGCCGGCAGCTTGCTCGCGGCGGCGCGGGCGTCCCGTGTGAATTTGTTCAAGCGCTCCTGGAGCGAGAGGGGTGGTCGCGTTCGGTTGCGTTTCCTGGTCATGAATTGCCCTTTCCGGTGCAAAGACAACCATGGCCGCGCGAGCACTGTCCTTAACTTTTGTTGGTGCTGCCAACCGACCGCGGGCGTTCCCTCGGGCTCATCGTGCTCGATGAGCGGAAAACTTTAGGAACTGTCGGATTTCGACGGCCGTTAGCTGCAGCAGTCGCCAACGCTGAGCCGCCGATGCCGCGCTTCCATTTCGACATCCACGAGAACGGCCGGGTGTTTCCCGACGAAGACGGCCAGGATCTTGCGAGCGAGAACGACGCGCGCAAGGAGGCGCTCATGACCGGCGCTTCCGTCGCTCGCGACGCCTTCGTCTTGGGCAGTGCGCGGCACGTCGTCGTCGACGTTCGCGAGGAGGGCGCACCGTTCCTGAAGGTGTCGATCACGCTCGATGTCGAGGAAATTTAGGCGTGCGCTGTCGGAGCGCGGCCGGTGCGAACCTGCGGCAGAGCGGCGCATGCGATCTTGACGTATCGCAAAGAGACGCCGTCGGCGGTGGGTAAGGTGTGCTTGCATGACTGCCGAACCAGCGTTGCGCTCCCGCGGAGGCAAATGGACTCCGGATCATGCCGACCTGGAGACGCCACGATGAGCCTGATCCTTCGCATTCTGTTCGTCCTCGCCGGAGCCATCACCGCGCTGTTCGTCGCGCGGGATGCGCTGAACTTCACCATCATCCAGACCTTCGTCGCCATTCTGCTCGTGACCGCCGTCCTGCTCGCCGGGAGCCTCTGGAGCCTGCGGCGGAAGACGTGAGCGGCAAGACGCGCGCGCGACCGTCCGGACTGAGCGAGGCAGAGGCAAAGGCGCGACTGGAAAAGGACGGCGCCAACGAGCTGCCGCGGCCCGAGCGGCGCAGCCCCTTGCGCATCGTCGTGGAGGTGCTGCGCGAGCCGATGCTCCTGCTGCTGCTTGGTGGTGGGCTGATCTACCTCGTGCTCGGCGATCTCAAGGAAGCGCTGATCCTGCTGGCCTTCGGTGCGATGTCCATCGTGATCACGGTGGTGCAGGAGACCCGGACCGAGCGCGTGCTGGACGCCCTGCGCGACCTGACCAGCCCGCGTGCGCTCGTGGTGCGGGACGGTGCGCGCCGGCGAATTCCGGGCCGAGAGGTCGTGCGCGGCGATCTTCTCGTCCTCGGCGAAGGCGATCGGGTTCCCGCCGATGCCGCGCTCGTGGAGGCGCACGATCTGCAACTCGACGAATCCCTGCTCACCGGCGAGTCCGTGCCTGTCCGCAAGCAGGCTGCGGACATGATCGCGGCAGTCGATCACCGGCCCGGCGGCGAGGATCAGCCCTTCGTGTATTCCGGCTCGCTCGTCGTGCGCGGCGAGGGGCTGGCGCTGGTCGAGGCGACCGGCCCGCGCAGCGAGATCGGAAAGATCGGACTGTCGTTGCGCGGCTTGCAGGCCGAGCCGCCCCGGCTCCAGCAACAGACCGCAAGGCTGGTGCGGCTCTGCTTCCTCGGCGGCGCCGTGGTCAGCATGGCCGCCGTCGCACTCTATGGCGTCCTGCGCGGGGACTGGCTGCAGGCGCTGCTCGCAGGCATCGCCATCGGTATGTCGATGCTTCCGGAAGAATTCGGCGTCGTGCTCACGGTCTTCATGGCGATGGGAGCGTGGCGGATCTCCCAAGCGCGCGTGCTGACGCGGCGCGCCGCCGCCATCGAGGTTTTGGGGTCTGCGACCGTCCTGTGCACCGACAAGACCGGAACACTGACGCAGAATCGCATGTCCGTCGCCGAGCTGCGGCTGCCCGATGGGGCGCGGATGCGCCCAGCGGCCGGGGAAGATCGCGCCGGACCGGAATTCGCCGAGCTGGTGCGCTGCGGCGCCCTGGCGAGCTCTCCGGAACCGTTCGATCCGATGGAGAAGGCGCTGCACCAGTTCGCGCACGACGCCTTGCAGGAGGGCGATGCCATGGATGGCGAGCGGACGCTCGTGCGCACCTACGGTCTGCGCCCCGAACTGCTGGCGATGACCCAGGTCTGGTGGACAGCCGGCCGGGCGGACCTCGTCGCATGCGCCAAGGGTGCGCCCGAGGCGGTTGCGCGGCTGTGCAGGCTGAACGATGCCAGCCAGGAGTCGGTGCGAGAGGCCGCCAGCGCGATGGCGAAGGACGGGCTTCGGGTGTTGGGCGTCGCCGTCGCCGTCTGCGACGACGCTTCGCTCCCGCAGTCACAGCAGGCGTTCGCGTTCCGCTTTGTCGGCCTGGTCGGGCTTGCAGATCCGCTGCGGCCCCATGTCCCGGAGGCGGTTCGCGAATGCCGTGCGGCCGGAATTCGCGTCGTCATGATCACGGGCGATTATCCAGCAACGGCCGTTGCCATTGCGAACCAGGCCGGCCTTGACGTCCAGGACGTCATGACCGGCGATCAGGTCAGGCTGGCGGATGATCCGGAGCTTGCACGGCGCGTCAGGCATGTCAGCGTGTTCGCGCGGGTCCTGCCGGAACAGAAGCTGCGCATCGTCCAGGCGATGAAGGCCAATGGCGAGATCGTGGCGATGACCGGCGATGGCGTCAATGACGCGCCATCGCTCAAGGCCGCCCACATCGGCATCGCGATGGGCGGGCGCGGGACCGACGTCGCCCGCGAGGCGTCGTCGATCGTCCTGCTTGACGACGATTTCGGCTCGATCGTGTCGGCCATTCGCCTGGGGCGCCGCATCTATGACAATCTGCGCAAGGCGATGGCCTTCATCTTCGCGGTTCACGTCCCGATCGCCGGACTTGCGCTGCTGCCGCTGGTGTTCGGGCTGCCGCTGATCTTCAGTCCGGTGCACATCGCGTTTCTGGAGCTGATCATCGACCCCGTGTGCTCGCTGGTGTTCGAGGCGGAGCGCGACGAGCGCGATGCGATGACGCGGCCGCCGAGACGGGCCGATGCCGAGCTGTTCTCGTGGGCCCTGGTCGGCTGGAGCGTTCTCCAGGGCGCGCTCGCCTTCGCCCTCACCGCCACCATATTCGTCGGCGCGCTTCGCTCCGGCCTTGCCTCCGACGAGGCGAGGGCGCTGGCCTTCGTGACGCTCGTGGTCTGCTTCGTCGCGCTGGTCCTCGTCAACCGCTCCTTCAGTGCGTCGTTCGCGTCGGCATTCTTCCGGCCAAATCCCGCTCTGGCCTGGATCTTCGCGGCGGTCGCCGCCGTTCTCGCTGCAGCGCTGCTCTGGCCGCCGGCCTCCAGCCTGTTCCGCTTCGGTCCGCTGCATGCCGATGATCTGTTGATCACGCTCGGCGCGGGACTGCTGCTGCTGACGCTGCTCGAATTGCTGAAGCCGCTGTGGGCGCGGCGGTTGCGATTCTAGGTCGCGGCGCTGCCGTATGATCGCGAAGAATGGCGATACATCATCGCCGTTGTCGGTCCGTAATTCATGCAGCTAACGGAAGACGCGAGCAAGACGGCGACGCTGTTTCATTAGAACAGATCCAATCTATATCGATTCCACAGCGCGAACGCCCAAAAATCTTTGATTGTGCATTCGGAGTGTTCGCATGGTCGTCCCCGTAAATTTGGGGACTGGGAATGCTGGAATTTGTGTTTGACGCACGCGCAACGAAGCGCGGGCGCGTGTCGGTCTTGTGCGGTCTTCTCGCGCTTCCTCCCGCCATCGCCTTCGGCGGCAGCGCGCAAGCCCAAAGCGCGAGCGGAGCATCGGATCTTCCGCCCGTCGTGGTCGAGCAAAGCCGCCCAAGCAAACGCCAGGTCACGGCGTCGCGCAGCTCGCGATCGGCGAGCGCCCAGCGCACCCGATCTCGTGCGGCAGGACAGACGCCTCAGGCGGCTTCACAGTCGGCCGCCGCTGCAACGGAACGCGGTACGGATCCGGTGAGGGGTTTTGTACCTGTCGTCAGCTCGGCTGCGATGAAGTCCGACACGCCGATCCTCGAGACACCGCAATCCGTTTCCGTCGTCAGCCGCGATCAGCTCGATGCCCGCTCGGTGACGACGCTGGTCGAAGGCTTGCAGTATGTCGCGGGTCTTGCCATCCAGCCGGGCGGCAAGGACCCGCGCTACGACAACGTCTTCATCCGCGGCTTCGACAACAACGGCTACGGCGCCTATCGCGACGGACTTCGCGAGGTCGGCGATCCCAACTTCTTCTCGCTTTTCCGCAACGAGCCCTACGGTTTCGAGCGGATCGACGTCATCAAGGGACCGAGCTCGGTCATGTACGGGCAGGGCGCGCCTGGCGGCCTCGTCGATGTCATCAGCAAGCGGCCGACCGACAAGGCCTTCGGCGAGATCGTCGGGCAGTTCGGCAATTACGACCGCTATCAAGGCGCTTTCGATTTCGGCGGGCCCGCGACCAAGGACGGGACGCTGCTCTACCGCCTGACCGGCGTGTTCCGCGATTCCGACGCGCAGATCGCCAACTTCTCCAACTTCGTTAAGGACAACCGGACCTATATCGCGCCGGCCGTGACCTGGAAGCCGACCAACGACACGACGCTGACGATTCTCGCCGACTATACCCACGACCTGACCGGAAACGCCTTTCCGCTGTCGATGTTGCATGTGGCGGGTGGGAAGATCACAGGCGTCACCGCGGCACCGCTGTTCCTCGGCGATCCCAGCTACAACAAGTTCGATCAGGAGCAGGAGCGCGTCGGCTACCTGTTCGAGCATCGCTTCAGCAACAATCTGATCTTCGAGTCGAAGACCCGCTACGGCCACAGCGAGCTCGACTATCGTTACCTGATGTTCACCGGAACGCCGCTCGACACTCTCACGGTGTTCGGGCGGCGCGCGGTTCGCACGGTGGAGCAGTCCGACTCTCTGTCGACCGACAACCACCTGATCAGCAAGTTCAGCATGGGGCCGCTTCAGCATACGGTGGTCTCCGGCATCGACTATCTGACGCTCGACATGACCAACCGGACCTATTCCGGTGTCGCGCCCTCGCTCAGCCGGATCAATCCGGTCTACGACCAGACCATTGTCGTTCCGACGACGCTGTTCGGTAACTCGTCGAACCAGGCGATCGATCAGGTCGGCGTCTACGTTCAGGACCAGATGAAGCTCCAGAACTGGATCTTCACGCTGGGCGGCCGGTACGACGCCTCCGAGCAGAAGACGTTTGCCCTGCTGACGAACAAGACCACCGACACCAGGGACACCGCCTTCAGCAAGCGATGCTCCGTCTCCTACGTGTTCGATTCCGGAGTGGCTCCCTATTACAGCTATTCGGAAGCGTTCCTGCCGACGCCAGGCACGGATTTCGCGGGCAGTCCGTTCAAGCCGACGACGGCACAGCAGCACGAAGTCGGCGTGAAGTACCAGCCGTCGCGGACCCTGCTGATGACCGTGGCGCTGTTTGATTTGACGCGCCAGAACTCGCTCACGACCGACCCGGCACATCTCAACTTCAACACCCAGCTCGGCGAGGTCAATTCGCGCGGCGTCGAGTTCGAGGTGCTGGCGCAGATCGTGCCGGGGCTGAACCTGGTGGCGACCTATACCAATATGGACGTGAAGGTGACGCAAACCACCGTCGCCGCTGACCTCGGCAAGGTCCCGACGCTGGTGGCTCGCCAGCTCGCATCGGCCTATGTCGACTATACGGTCCAGGGCGGCACATGGGATGGCTGGGGTCTTGGCGGCGGCGTTCGCTACAACGGGCCGACCTTTGCCGACACCACCAACACCATCGTCAACGCGGATTATGTCGTGTTCGATGCCGGCCTGCATTATCGCCAGCCGAAGGGGGTGAACCTGGCTCTGGACGTGAAGAACATCGCCGACCGCGTCACCCTCGCTTGCACGACGAATGGTGGTTGCCAGTACACCAGCCCGCGCACCGTCACCGGTACGCTCAGCTATCGCTGGTAGACGCATGGTTCAGGCACGCACGATCCGGCTCTGGTCCCGCATTCACACCTGGACGTCGCTGGTGTGCATGCTGTTCCTGCTGATGCTGTGCGTGACGGGGCTTCCGCTGGTCTTTCACGACGAGATCGACGATCTGCTCGAGGACGAGATCGCGGCGCCCGCGATGCCGCAAGGAACGCCGCGTCTCTCGCTCGACCGGATGATCGCGGCGGCGCAGGCGCGCTTTCCCGGCCAGTTTGTCCTGCTTCTCAACCTCAAGCAGACCGAGCCGCTGGTGACTGTCGCGGTGTCTCCGACCGCTGTCCCGGCGCCCGGGAATTTCCATCGCCTGACTCTCGATGCGCGTACGGCCGAGGTGCTCGGAGAGGAGGCTCCGCATCAGGACGTCATGGACATCGTGTTGCGGATTCACAAGGACATGTTCGCAGGGCTCCCCGGCGAGCTCTTTCTCGGGGCGATGGGTCTTGTGTTCGTGATGTCGATCATATCCGGTGTGGTGGTCTATTGGCCGTTCATGCGGCGGCTGGATTTCGGCACGATCCGCCGGCGGACGTCGCCCCGCGTCAAATGGCTCGACACTCATAATCTCCTCGGCATCGTCACCGTGACCTGGACGATGGTGGTGGGCCTCACCGGCATGATCAACACGCTGGCGACGCCGCTGTTCGACCTGTGGCGGGCGCAGCTCATTCCCGTGTTGCTGGCGCCTCATCTGGGCAAGCCCGTGGCTCCGATCCCGTCGGTTCAAGCCGCGGTCGAACTCGTCCGTGCGAGATTTCCGGATCGCCTCGTCACCTCGGTGACGATGCCGACGTCGGCGCGCTTCGGCAGCCCGCAGCACCTCGTCGTCTGGACCAAGGGCGCGACGCCCTTCACGGCGCGCATGCTCCAGCCGATGCTGGTCGACGCCAATGACGGCAAGACGATCGTCGCGCCCGAAGTGCCATGGTATCTGAAGACGCTTCAGGTCTCGCGTCCGCTGCATTTCGGCGACTATGGCGGGCTTCCGCTGAAGATCGTCTGGGCGGTCCTGGACGTGATGACGATCATCGTCCTCGCCAGTGGAATCTATCTCTGGGCGGCGAGGAGAAGGTCGTCGGCCCGCCGCAAGCCGATCGACGCAGGCCGGACCGAAGCAGTCGGTGCCTAGTCCCATGCTCCCTTCCGTTTCCAAGGCGGACGTTCCTAACCGGGTCCGGCACCATAGAAGTGCCTGGGATGTGTTCCGGGTGCCGCTCCTCGTCGGCTTGGTCTGCGCCGCGGGACTCGGTCTGGCGCTCGTTGGAGATGGGATCTGGGATGGCCTGTCGTGGCTGGCACTTTCGTTGCCGGTCGCGCTTGCGGTCTTCTACTGGCGCCGCGCAGGTCGCTCGCACTGACTGAACCGTCGAACGGGTTGCTACGGGTGCCGCTCTTCCGGGCCGCTGCCGACGTCATGCGTCTCGTCCCTGCCGCCGAGCATGCGGTGCAGCCAACGCTCGATGCGGCGGCCGATGGTGAGCAGCACGAAGGCCAGTGTCAGCGCGACGGCGACGATCTTCCATTGGCCGACGCCGCAGGCGATGCCGAGACAGGCGGCCAGGAAGGTGCAGGCGGCGCTGGTCAGGCCGCGGACGCGGAACCTCTCGCTTTCGTGGACGATGACGCCGGCACCGAGGAAGCCGATGCCGGTGAGGATGCCCTGGATGACGCGGCTCGCCGCATCGGTGATCTTGCCGGCCTCGGCGAACTGCACGGCCAGCAATACGACGGTCGCGGTCGAGAGTCCGACGATGCCGAGCGTCTTCAGCCCGATCGGCTTGCCCTGCAGGTCGCGGTTGAGCCCGATCGCGCCGCCGGCGAGCGTCGCAACGCCGAGGCGCAGCAGCACATCGGGCCAATCAAGCTCGGTCATTTTTTCGGCAGGCGTCCCATCAGATAGAATTCCTCGTTCGGCCGCATGCCCGTGAAATTCGCCAGCCGGTTCGACAGCGCGAAGAACGCGGAGATCGCGGCGATGTCCCAGATGTCGTCGTCGCTGAAGCCGTGCGGCTGGAGCGCGGCGAAATCCTCCTCCGAGACGCGCTGCGCATCGGCCGAGACCTTCATCGCGAAATCGAGCATCGCCTTCTGGCGCGGCGTGATGTCGGCCTTGCGGTAGTTCACCGCGACCTGGTCGGCGATCAGCGGATTCTTGGCGCGGATGCGCAGGATCGCGCCATGCGCGATCACGCAATACTGGCACTGGTTGGCGGCCGAGGTCGCCACCACGATCATCTCGCGCTCGGCTTTGGTCAGGCCGCCGTCCTTCTCCATCAGCGCGTCGTGATAGGCGAAGAACGCGCGGAACTCGTCAGGGCGATAGGCCAAAGTGAGGAACACGTTCGGCACGAAGCCGCTCTTCTCCTGCACGGCGAGGAGACGGGTGCGGATGTCCTCGGGAAGCGTGTCGAGAGCGGGAGCGGGGAAGCGTTGCGCTGCGGTTTTTGTCATGTGCATGGATTCCGGCTGGGGGCCGGCCACCATAGTCGATGCGGGCGGCGGCCTCAACGTGCCGCGGTATGCCAGGGGCGGGCGCCACACACTCGCGTCATCGCCCGATTTAATCGGGCGATCCAGTATTCCAGAGGCGTTAGTGATCGAGCAGAGAGGCTGCGGCGTACTGGATGCCCCGGTCAAGCCGGGGCATGACAGTGTGCTTGGAGCGCGAGCGTTGCCTTACCGCAGCGGCTTCTTCAGCAGCGAGAAGCGGTCGGGATCGAGCCCCATCGACGGCTGCAGCATCGGGGCTTCGAGGCTGGACATCGTCTTCGTGGGCGGAGCCGAGAACACCGGATCGTTCGGAGAGGAATCGCGCTGCGAGGTGGCGCCGCGCCAGCGTTCGAGCACGGCGCTGACGAAATGCATGTCGTGACCGGCGGTGACCGACGGTACGCTGCTGATGGTGGCTTCGCCGCGCGGCAATTGGTGCGGCGGCACCTCCTTGAAGCGCAACCGGGTCGGCAACGCGACGCCTTCACCGAACGCCAGCACCTCGCGGGTGCCGAGCGAGGGCACGAAGGACAAGAGGTTCGCGGCCGCGTCCGATACCGCGGCGCGCAGCAGCGCCTGGTCGCGGTCGTTGGCAAGACGCATCGTGAACAGCGTGTTGCACTGGGAGATGATGGTGGCGTCGAGCTCGGCCGGACGCTGGGTGATCAGCCCGAGATAGACGCCGTATTTGCGGCCTTCCTTGGCGATGCGCGACACCGCCTTGCGGGTCGGGCCGAAGCCGATATTGCGGTCGGCTGAGGCGTAGCGGTGCGCTTCCTCGCAGACGAACAGCAGCGGCGAGACGCCGTCGCTCCACAGGCCGAAATCGAAGGCCATGCGGCACAGCACCGAGACGACGGAATCGATGACTTCGGCCGGGAAGCCGGCGAGCTGCATCACCGTCATCGGCTTGCCGTTCGCCGGCAGGCGGAACAGATGGCTGATCACCTCGGCCATGGTGTCGCCGCCGACATTGGCGTTGTCGAACATGAAGGCGTAGCGCGGGTCGTTGCGCACCGCTTCGATGCGCGAGATCAGCTTGTGATAGATGATGCGCGAAGAGCGGTTCTCCAGCTTGCCCATGCGCTCGTCGATCAGCGACAACAGGTCGACGAGGCGATACGGCACCGGCGTGTCGACGGTGTAGCCGACCTGCTTGGGATCGATGCGCTTCAGACCGATGCGGTCGGCGTTCTGGTACTGGGTATAGACGCCCTTGGCGAGCGGGATCACCTCGGCGAGGATATCGAGCTCCTCCGGCACGCCGGGGCGGCCCGCGAACAGCACGTCGACGATTTCCTCGAAGTTGAACAGCCAGAACGGCAGCTTCAGGTTCCGCGGGTTCAGCACGAGCGCGCGGTCGCCGAAGCAGCGGCCGTATTCGTTGTGGACGTCGAGCAGGAAGATGCGCAGGTTCGGCCGCGCCTTCAGGATCTCGTTGAGCAGCAGCGAAACGCCGGTCGATTTGCCGACGCCGGTCGAACCCAGCACGGCAAAATGCTTGGACAGCATTTCCTCGACGTCGACATAGGCGACGACGGAGCGGTCCTGCTGCAGGAAGCCGACGTTGATCTGGTCCGATCCGGTCGGCGCGTAGATCGTGCGCAGCTCCTGGCTCGTGATCAGTTCGACCGCATCGCCGATGGTCGGATAATTGGTGACGCCGCGCTGGAATTTGGCCTTGTCGGCGGCGTTCAGGATCTCGCCGAGCAGGTCGACCGAGGCGATGGCGATGTAATTGTCCGTGCTCGACAAATTCTCGCAGGAGACTTCGGTGATCATCGCGACGATGACCGAACTGGCGCAGCGAATGCTGACGAAGCGGCCGACGGTGGCCCGAACCTCCGAGATCGGCATCTGGCTGGTCGCCAAAAGCCCGACCCGGGCGAGCGATCCACGTACCGAAATCACGCGTCCAAAGGATGTCACGATGAATGAACCCGGCAAGAGCGAGGAATTTGTTCCAGACTATGCGTGGCCGTCGCTGGACAAACGGTTAAACGCCGGGCGCGCCCGCTCCGTTAAATCCGCGGTAATTCGGTCGCAAGCTTTGTCGCAAATGCAAATTTTGGGGTCGAAACGCCAGGAAAATACTGCATTTCGAGGCCGGGGATGGGCGAGGCGGTCTTAAGGAAGATTTTACCATCCGGGCAGGCTGACGTCCGTCGGGAGGACCCACGCGAGCAGCCGGGGCCATTCGCAAGGGGCGCCGCGGTTCATTTGTTGACGGGACCTAATCATTTGTACATTAGTACAAATGAAATCGTAACCATCGCTGCCGCGCAGGGGCGCCCCTCTTTGTGCCCCAATGAATGGCACCGTCGGTCAGGCGGAAAAGCAGCCACGCCTTACTGGACAAGCCCTGGAGGAAATCATGCAGCCCGAACCGATCCTCGATCTCGCCCATCTCGGCCATATGGAACTGCTGACGCCGAAGCCCGACGAGAGCCTGAAATTCTTCGTCGACGTGATGGGGATGACCGTCAGCGGGCAGAAAGGGGAGTCGGTCTACCTGCGCGGCTGGGACGATTACGAGCGCTATTCGCTCAAGCTGACGGCATCGAAGACGTCGGGCATGGAGCACATGGCGCTGCGCGCGCGCAGCCAGCAGGCGCTGGAGCGCCGTGTTGCGGCGTTGAAAGGATCCGGCTTCGACATCGGCTGGATCGACGGCGACATGGGGCAGGGGCCGACGTTCCGCTGCCGCGACCCTGATGGGCACATCGTCGAGCTCTATTACGAGACCGAATGGTATCAGGCGCCGCCGGAGCTGAAGCCCGCGCTGAAGAACCAGGCGCAGCGCTTTCCCGCGCGCGGCGTCAATGTCCGCCGCCTCGATCACCTCAACTGCCTCGCCGTCGACATCAAGGCGAACCGCGAGTTCTTCGAAAACTATCTCGGCTGCCGGCTCACCGAGCAGATCGTGCTCAACGACGGCCGGGAAGCGGCGATGTGGCTGACCATGTCGAACAAGAGCTACGACTTCGCCTATTCGCTCGATCATTCCGGCACGCCCGGCCGCTTCCATCACGTCACCTACGCGCTCGACAGCCGCGAGGAGATTCTTCGCGCCGCAGATATTTTCCTTGAGAATGGCGTGCATATCGAGACCGGCCCGCACAAGCACGCGATCCAGCAGACCTTCTTCCTCTACGTCTACGAGCCCGGCGGCAACCGCGTCGAGGTCGCCAATGCCGGCGCGCGCCTGATCCTCGCGCCCGATTGGAAGCCGATCGTGTGGACCGAGGAGGAGCGCAAGAAGGGCCAGGCCTGGGGATTGAAGACGATCGAGTCCTTCCACACCCACGGCACACCGCCGGTGGAGGTGAAGAAGCACGGCTGATTGCGCGCTTCTCTCAATGCGTGGACGATCGTAGCCTTGCGATCGTCTCCCGCACGCCGCTCCACGCCGGCTTGTCCGGCGCGAACTGCTTGCGCAGGAAGGTGACGAGCTCCTCGACCTGTGCGTCGCTCATGCTGTTCCTGAACGCCGGCATGTAGCCGAGATCGCTCGACACGGGATCAGTGATGCCGTGCAGGATCACCTGCACGAGATTGTCCGATGTCGCGCTGTGCAGATTGCTGTTGAGCGCGAGCGAGGGCCTGCTGCCGAACAGCGGCAGGCCGCCGACCTCGTGGCACACGGCGCAGGCGCCGTGATAGAGACGCGCGCCAGTGGAGGAGGCGACGGTGACCTGTGTCGCGCTTTCTAGCCGTGCCGCAACCGCGTCCGGCGTCTCGGCTGCGCCGTCGTTGAACGAGTTGAGATAGACCGCCATCGCGCGGATGTCCTGGTCGGGCAGGGCTTTCAGATCCCTGACGATCGGCGCCATCGGGCCGGCGGCGACGCCGTGATAGCGCGAATGGCCGGTGCGCAAGTAAGCGTAGAGCTCGTCCTCGCTCCACGGGATCGGCGCGTGCGAGAGCGAAGTCAGCGGCGGGGCTTCCCAGCCCTCGGCAAAGCCGCCGGCAAGATAGGCATTGCGCTGCTCGGCGCCGAGCGCATTGCGCGGCGAATGGCAGGCGCTGCAATGGCCGAGGCTCTCGACGAGATAGGCGCCGCGATTCCACGCCTCGGATTTTGTGGGATCGGGCTTGAATTCGCTCGTCCCGTGGAACAGCGCGTTCCAGCCCGCAAGCAGCGGACGGAGATTGAACGGGAAGGCGAGCGTGTTGGCGGGCGCCGTCGCGCGCACCGAGGGCTGTGCCATCAGGTAGGCGTAGAGCGCCTGCATGTCGGCATCGCCAGTCCTCGCGAAATGCGTGTAGGGGAAGGCGGGATAGAGTTGGCGGCCGTCGCGATGCAGGCCATCGCGCATCGCGCGTTCGAAGGCGGGATAGGACCAGGCGCCGATGCCGGTCTCGACGTCGGGCGTGATGTTGGTCGAATAGATCGTGCCGAACGGCGTCTCAAGCGCGCGGCCGCCCGCGTTGGGCACGCCGCCAAGGCTGGTGTGGCACTCCGCGCAATTGCCGAGCGCGGCAAGCTGCTCTCCGCGCGCGATCGTCGCCGCGGAATAGACCGACGCATCGGGGCGTGCGATGGGCGCAATGGCGCGCCCCGGCAGAAACGCGGCGCCAATTCCAATTGCAGCGGTGCAGACCGCCGCAATCGTCGCGTAGATGCCGGCGCGCTTGGCGAACGGATTTTCCCAGATGCGAGGCGGAGGCGGGGCTGCGGGCGCGGGCAGGGCCTGCGGTGTCGCCGCTGCCTCACCGTGTAGGCCCTTGAGGATGCGCTCGGGCGTGAACGGCGGCTCGCGAAAGCGCACGCCGGTGGCATCGAAGATCGCATTGGCAATCGCCGCTGCGCTCGGCACGGAAGCGGACTCGCCGACGCCGAGCGGCGGCTGGTCCTGCCGCGGCAGCATCAGCACGTCGATCTTGGGGACGTCGGGGAAGGGGATGATCGGATAGGCGCCCCATTCGCGCGCCGCCACCGCGCCGCGCTCGAACGAGACCTCCTCCATCAGCGCGCGGCTGGTGGACTGGATGACGTTGCCGTGGATCTGGTGGCGCACACCGTCCGGATTGATCATCAACCCGGAGTCCTGCCCGGCGATGACGCGCGTCACGCTGACGTCGCCGGTGGTCTTGTTCACCGCGACGTCCGTCACCCATGCCGACCACGCCGCGCCATAGCCGGGAAACTTGCTGTGGACATAGAGCGCATAGGCAAAGCCGCGCCCGTGCACGATCTCGCCATCTTTCTCTTCGCGAACCGGGCGCGGCGCCCAGCCCGCGCGCTCGGCGACCGCATTGACGAGATCGACGGCGCGCGGGTCTTTCAGATAGCGCAGGCGATATTCGATCGGATCGACGCCGGCCTCGGTCGCGGCCTCGTCGATGTAGGATTCATGCGCAAAGGTGTTCGGCAGCGCCGAGACGCCGCGGAACCAGGACGCGCGCACGATCGGCGCCATGTCGTGGGCGACGACGCGCATGTGGTCGTAGTCGTAAGGCGGGATCGCGGTGCGGTCGCCCATCTGCAGCACGGCGGGATCGGGCGCGATGCGGCCGGTCAGCAGCAGCGCCAGCGTCGGGGCGGCGTTCGAGGGATAACGCGTGGCGAGATCGTAAGCCGCAATGCCGCCGTTGGCATCGAGGCCACCGTTGACGTCGATGAGCTGCGCGGTGCCCTTGGGCTCCCAGGCATGCTCCTGCTCGCGCGTCAGCTGCACGCGGACGGGGCGGCCGACGGCGCGCGACAGCAGCAGGGCATCCGCGGTGACGTCATCGGCGCAGTTGCGGCCGTAGCAGCCGGCGGCCTCCAGCCTGACGACCTCGATCTCGCTCTCGGGACGCTCGATCAGCAGTGCGAGATCGCTGCGCAGCACGTGCGGGTTCTGCGTGCCCGACCAGACGCGGATATTGCCGTCCTGGAAGTCGGCGACCGCGCAGGACGGGCCGATCGAGGCGTGCATCTGGTACGGCCAGACGTAGGTGCGCTGCATCGGCCTGGCCGCGCCGGCAATTGCCTTGTCGACCTCGCCCTTGTCGATCAGCGTGCGCGGCGTCGACGGATTGGCGCGCAGCGCGGTCTCGATATCGGCGAGGTCGGTGAGGGCGGGCGTCGGCTTCCAGCTCAGCTTGAGCTGCTCGGCGGCGCGAATCGCATTCTCTTCGCGCTCGGCAACGACGCCGACGAAATCGCCGATGTGGACGACGGCGACGAGGCCGGGAATGTCGCGCACCGAGGATTCATCGACCGCGAGCAGGCTGGTGCCGACGAACGGCCCGGCATCGACGCCGGAATAGGGCGGCCGCACCACGCGGCCGTGCAGCATGCCTGGCACCCGAATGTCGTGCACGAAGGTCAATTCGCCCGTGGCCTTGGCCGGCAGGTCGACACGCGGGACGGAGTGGCCGACGATGGCGTAGTCGCCCACGGGCTTCACGGTGACGTCGTCTTCGAGCTCGAGCCGGATCTCTTCGCCGCCGATCAGCTCGCCATAGCTGACGCTGCGATTGTGTCCGCGCACGAGGCCGTCTTCGATCTTGAGGTCGGCGGCCGGCAGCTCCAGCCGTTCGGCCGCGCGTGCGATCAGGAAATGACGCGCCTGCGCCGCGGCCTTGCGCAGGGGAACGGCGGTGATCTGGATGGTCTCGCTCGCGATCGTTGCGCCCTGGTTCGGCACCACCGAGGTGTCGCCGAGCACGACGACGACGCGCGCAAAGGAGACGTCGAGCTCCTCGGCGACAATCTGGCCTAGCGCAGTGCGGATGCCGGTGCCGAGATCGACATGGCCGTTATAGGCCGTGACCGAACCGTCCGCGGTGATGCGGACGAAGGTCTCGGATGTGACCTCGTCCACACTGCGGGCGACGACAAGCGAGCCGGATGGCCGCTCAGCTCCGTTCGAAACAGGGGAGGCCATCAATCCGCGGCCTCGGTGAGCTGGCCGGATGCGCGCATCACCGCGCGCAGGATTTCGACATGCGTGCCGCAGCGGCAGAGATTGTAGCGCAGCGCCGCCAGCGCCTCCTGCTCGGTCGGACGCGGGTTCTGCGCGAGCAGCGCCTTGGTGGTCACGATCATGCCGTTGAGGCAGTAGCCGCATTGCGCGGCCTGCTCGTCGATGAAGGCCTGCTGCACGACATCGGGCTTGTCACGCGTGCCGAGGCCTTCGAGCGTCACGATGTCGCGTCCGGCGCAGCCGCCGATCGGAATTACGCAGGAGCGCGCCGCGGTACCGTCGATCAGGACAGTACAGGTGCCGCATTCGCCGAGACCGCAGCCATATTTCGGACCGTTGAGCGCGAGATCGTTGCGCAGCACATAGAGCAGCGGCGTCTGGCGCTCTGCAGCGACCTCGTGGATCCTGCCGTTCACGGTGAGGCGGATCGGTGTCTGCGTCATCCCTGTTCCCAAGCCCAAGACCATGCAGTCGCAAAAATTCTACGCCGCGACGATACCGTTTGTACACAAACGTGCAAGCCGTGCATGTCGCACTGCAGCGCGATTGCCTTCTTTGTGGACAGAGCCGATAGGCAAATGAGGTTTTATGCAGCAGCCACATCTTTTGCGCTGCACCGCCGCTTGACAGCGCCGGGGGACCGCGCGCAACATCGTTCGTATACGAATGATAACGACGTCTCCGCTGGCCTGACATGGTGATGGAAACAACGAGCGCTGCCACCGACAAGATCCGCTGCGATGCCTGTCCGGTGATGTGCTACATCAAGCCGGGCGCGGCGGGCGCCTGCGACCGCTATGCCAATCACGACGGCAAGCTCGTCCGCGTCGATCCGCATGTGATCCTGGAGCGCACCGTCTCGCATGGCGGCAAGCTCGTTCCGTTCAGCCGCACGGAAGACTGGGACGGCAAGATCGTCCACGAGCCTTCGACCTTCGTCACCGCGATCGGCGCGGGCACGACCTATCCCGACTACAAGCCGGCGCCGTTCATCGTCTCCGCGGAAGTGGACGGCGTCGACATGGTGACCGTGGTCACCGAGGGCATCTTCTCCTATTGCGGCATCAAGGTGAAGATCGACACCGACCGCTATCTCGGGCCCGAAACCGCGACCGTGCGCGCGCAGGGCGAGGCGGTCGGCCACGTCACCACCAGCGAATACGGCTCGCAGATGCTGTCGCTCGGCGGCGTGCATCATCTCACCGGCGGCTCCAAGAAGGAGGGCCGCGTCACCTGCGATACGCTGATGGACCTCGCCAATTGCAAGGCGGTGGAACTGACCATCGATGGCGGCGCGAGCGTTGTGGTGCAGGCCGGCCAGCCGCCGATCGTCAACGGCGTGAAGGAAGAGCGCATGCGGGTCGGCTGCGGCTCGGCGACGATCGGCATGTTCGCCAAGCAATGGCACGGCAAGGTCGACGAGGTCGTCGTGGTCGACGACCACATCACCGGCGTGCTCTCGGAGCACCAGGCTGGCAAGCTGCTCGACATCGCCGACACCGGAATCAAGATGAAGGGCCGTCGCTCGACGCCCGGCCGCTACTTCCAGGTCGCCGATCCCGGCACGGGGTGGGGCGGCACCAACATTTCCGATCCGCTCTCGATCCTCGGGCCGTTCGACAAGAAGGAGGCGAAGGCCGGGTTGACCATGCTGATGGTGTCCACGACCGGCGAGCATTCGTCCTATTACGTGCTCGACGAGTCCTTGAACCCGGTCGAGACCGAGATGCCTGCCGACCTCAAGTTCTCCGTCGAGCGTATCCAGGAGAATTGCGAGCCGGCATTGTGCACGGTGCTGTTCATGGCGGGCGCGGGCGGCTCGCTGCGCGCCGGCGTCACCGACAATCCGGTGCGGCTCACCCGTTCGGTGAAGGATGCGCTGACGCGCGTCACCAGCGGCGGCGCGCCGGTCTATGTCTGGCCGGGCGGCGGCATCACCTACATGGTCGACGTGACGCAGATGCCTTCGGGCGCGTTCGGCTACGTGCCGACGCCGGCGCTGGTCGCGCCGATCGAGTTCACGATGAAGCTGACGGATTATGCCGCGCTCGGCGGGCACATGGATTATGTGAAGCCGCTCTCCGAGGTGCAGAACGGCGACGATGTCCGCCAGTTGCCCTGGCAGAACCCGATTCCGGGACCGCGGGCATGACACGGCTCCCGCAAATCGCATTGCTGTCTGATGGCCGGCGGCTGCATTTGCAGGATGGACCGATTGATCTGATCGTGGAGGCGAGGGGGCGCGCGGACGCAGTGCGTGCGGCCTATGAGGCGGCAGCGCAGCGGTTCACCGGACTTCTCGACGAGCTTTGCGCGGAACTGCCGGAACTGCGGGCGGCCGCTGGGACGCGAACGTCCTTGAAGGGCGTCGTTGCGCGGCGCATGCACGCCGCTGTTGCACCTTATGCCGCCGACTGCTTCATCACCCCAATGGCGGCAGTAGCCGGCAGTGTGGCGGAAGAGATTCTTGGCGCGATGCTGGCTGTCGCGTCCCTTGACCGGGCTTACGTCAACAATGGCGGCGACATCGCGCTGCATCTCGGCAAGGGCGAGCATTTTGCCGTCGGCCTGATGGATCGGCCGGACCGCGACGGCGTGATGCGGACCCTGAGGGTCGATTCAGATGAACCCGTGTGCGGCATCGCGACCAGCGGCCGTCACGGCCGCAGCTTTTCGCTCGGCATTGCCGACGCGGTGACGGTGCTCGCGGCGACGGCATCGCAGGCCGATGCGGCCGCGACTGTCATCGCCAATGCCGTCGATCTGCCCGGGCATCCCGCCATCATCCGGACGCCCGCGAACGAGCTTCAGCCCGACAGCGACCTCGGCGGGCGTCTCGTCACCCGCGGCGTCGGTGAATTGTCGCAAGACGAGATCGCGGCCGCGCTGGAATCTGGCGCGGAATGTGCACGGCAATTGTTCGATCGCGGACTGATCGAGGGTGCCGTGCTGCGGCTTTGTGGTGATATGCTTGTCATCGGACCTAAGGATATAGAAGAGCAACGAACGCGCCCGCTCGTGCTGGAGAACGCGGTCGATGCCTGAACAGGGAAGCGAAACATGAGCGCGATCATCCGCAAGATCGTCACCGTCGTCGAAGAGACGCAGATGGAGATGGGCCGCCAGGTCTCGCCGCCGACCCGGCGTGCCGCGGCGATCGCCGTGATCGAAAACCCGTTTGCCGGGAAGTATGTCGAGGATCTCTCGCCGCTGATCGCGATCGGCGAGGAGCTCGGCGAGCTCCTGTCGAAGCGCGCGGTGGCGGCGCTCGGCATCGAAGGCGCGAAGGCGCAGAGTTATGGCAAGGCCGCAGCCGTCGGCGAGAACGGTGAGCTCGAGCATGCCGCCGCCATCCTTCACCCCAAGATGGGCGCGCCGGTCCGCAAGGTGTTGGGCAAGGGCGCGGCGCTGATCCCGTCGTCGAAGAAGCGCAGCGGGCCGGGCACGACGCTCGACATTCCGCTGGGGCACAAGGACGCCGCCTTCGTGCGCAGCCATTTCGACGGCATGGAGGTGCAGATCAACGACGCGCCGCGCGCCAACGAGATCATGGTCGCGGTCGCCGTCACCGACAGCGGCCGTCCGCTGCCGCGCGTGGGCGGGCTGACGGTTGCTGAAGTCAAGGGCGAAGACGGCCTGAGATAGGGTTTGAACCGGGGAGGCGGGCACAGCTTTCCCGACAAGATCGCGCTGAAGACGTAGAGAGTTCAAAACTGGAGGTTGGGATGCGAGCGAGAAACTATTTTGTGGGCGCGGCCTTCGCGCTTCTGGCGGGCGGCATGGCCCAGTCGGCCATGGCGCAGGACATCAAGATCGGCGAAATCAACAGCTATTCGCTGCTGCCGGCATTCACCGAGCCCTATCGCAAGGGCTGGCAGCTCGCGGTGGAAGAGATCAACGCGGCCGGCGGCATCAACGGCAAGAAGCTCGTCGTCATCTCCAAGGATGATGGCGGCAAGCCGGCCGACGCGCAGACCGCCGCCAACGAGCTGGTCTCGAGCGAGGGCGTCGCGATGCTCGCGGGCACGTTCCTGTCGAACATCGGTCTTGCGGTCTCGGACTTCGCCAACCAGAAGAAGGTGTTCTTCCTCGCGGCCGAGCCGCTGACGGACGCGGTGACCTGGTCCAAGGGCAACAAGTATACGTTCCGCCTGCGCCCCTCCAACTACATGCAGGCCGCGATGCTGGTGGAGGCCGCCAGCAAGCTGCCCGCAAAACGCTGGGCGACGATCGCGCCGAACTATGAATACGGCCAGTCGGCGGTTGCCGTGTTCAAGAAGCTGATGTCGGAGAAGCGCCCTGACATCCAGTGGGTCGACGAGCAGTGGCCGCCGCAGGGCAAGATCGATGCGGGCCCGGTGGTGCAGGCGGTTGCCGCGGCCAATCCCGAGGCGATCCTCAACGTCACCTTCGGCGCCGACCTCGTCAAGCTCGTGCGCGAAGGCAACACCCGCGGGCTGTTCAAGGGACGCGAGGTGGTGTCGTTCCTGACCGGCGAGCCCGAATATCTCGATCCGCTCAAGGACGAGACGCCGGAGGGCTGGATCGTCACCGGCTATCCCTGGTACTCGATCAAGACGCCCGAGCACGATGCGTTCCTGAAGGCCTACCAGGCCAAGTACAACGACTATCCGCGCCTCGGCTCGATCGTCGGTTACCAGACCATCAAGTCGGCGGCAGCGATCCTGGCGAAGGCCGGCTCGACTGATCCGGAAAAGCTGATCGTCGCGGCGGAGGGCCTCTCCATGCCGTCGCCGTTCGGTGAGATCACCTTCCGCAAGATCGACCACCAGTCGACGCTTGGTGCTTACGTCGGCAAGACCGCGCTGAAGGACGGCAAGGGCGTGATGGTGGATTCCACCTATAAGAAGGGCGCTGACTATCTGCCCAGCGACGCGGAAGTCGAGAAGCTGCGGCCGAAGGATTAGTCTCCGCTGCCGTAGGGTGGGTTAGCCGAAGGCGTAACCCACCACTTTCGGTGCCACACGAGAAGAGGTGGTGGGTTACGCTTCGCTAACCCACCCTACGACTTCACCTAACCCGGACCGAAGATGGCCTTTTACGTCGTACAGTTTCTGACCGGTCTCGCCAGCGCAGCGTCGCTGTTCCTGGTGGCGTCGGGCCTGTCGATCATCTTCGGCGTGACCCGGATCGTGAATTTCGCGCACGGCGCCTTCTACATGATCGGCGCCTATATCGCCTTCACGCTGACCGAGCGCCTCTCCGGCGCGTTCGGCTTCTGGGGCAGCATCGTGCTGGCGGCGCTCGCCGTGGCGCTGATCGGCGTCATCGTCGAGATGGTGCTGCTGCGCCGCATCTATCATGCGCCCGAACTGTTCCAGCTGCTCGCGACCTTCGGCCTGACCCTGATGGTCGAGGACCTCGTCGTGCTGATCTGGGGGCCCGACGATCTCGTCGGCCGCCGCGCGCCGGGCTTCAAGGGCGCGATCGATTTCTTCGGCCAGAACATCCCGAGCTATGACCTGTTCCTGATCGTGCTCGGCCCGGTCGTGCTCGGCATTCTCTGGCTATTGTTCCAGCGCACGCGCTGGGGCGTGCTGGTACGCGCGGCGACGCAGGACCGCGACATGGTCGCAGCGCTCGGCGTCAACCAGAAATGGCTGTTCACGTCGGTGTTCGCGGTCGGCGTCTTCCTCGCCGCCCTCGGCGGCGCACTCCAGATTCCGCGCGATGCCGTGCATCACGCCATGGATCTGCGCATCATCGTCGAGGTGTTCGTCGTCGTCGTGATCGGCGGCCTCGGCAGCATCGTCGGCGCGTTCGTTGCGGCGGTGCTGGTGTCGGAATTGAATGCCTTTGGCATCCTGATCTTCCCGAAGATCTCCATCATCCTGGTCTTCCTGGTGATGGCGGTGGTGCTGATCGTCCGGCCTTGGGGCCTGTTCGGCAAGCCGGAGGCCGCCGCGCGCAAGACGCCGGGTCTCACGGTCAATCCCTGGCGGCCGCTGACGTCGAACGAGCGGCTGGCCTCGCTGGCAGCGCTCGTCATCGCGGCGACGCTGCCGCTGTTCGCCGGCAATTACGCGCTGACCGTCGGCTCGGAGATCGCGATCTTCGTGATCTTCGCCGTCTCCTTGCATTTCCTGATGTCGGTCGGCGGGCTCGCATCCTTCGGCCACGCCGCCTATTTCGGCCTCGGCGCCTACGGCATCGCCTTCCTCGCCAAGATGGCGGGGCTGCCGATGATCGTCTGTCTGCTGCTCGGGCCGCTGCTCGGCTGCATGGGCGCGGCCGTGTTCGGCTTCTTCGCCGTGCAGCTCTCCGGCGTCTATTTCGCCATGCTGACGCTCGCCTTTGCGCAGATCGTGTGGTCGATCGCGTTCCAATGGGTGAGCGTGACGGGCGGCGACAACGGCATCCTGGGCGTCTGGCCGGAGAAATGGGCCGCGAGCCCGTCAAATTTCTATTGGCTGGCACTCGGCGTTGCCGCGCTCGTCACGATCGTGCTGCGGGTCATGGTGTTCTCGCCGTTCGGCTACGCGCTGCGGGCCACGCGTGACTCGCTTCTGCGCAGCGAGGCGATCGGCATCGACGCCAAGCGCATCCAGTGGACCGCCTTTGTGATCGCCGGCACGACCGCCGGCATCGGCGGCGCGCTGTTCGCCTATCTGAAGGGCAGTGTCTTCCCCGACAATCTCGGCATCTCGCTCTCGGTCGACGCGCTGGTCATGGTGCTGCTCGGCGGCGTTGAGACCGTGTCGGGCGCGGTGATCGGCGCCATCGTCTACAAAGCCCTGAACATCTGGCTGGTCAGCCAGACCGATCTCTCAAAACTCGTGCTCGGCGGCTTCATCGTGCTGATCGTCGTCGTCTTCCCCAAGGGCATCGTCGGCATGCTGGAGATGCTGGCGCAGCGCCGCAGGAAGTCGTCGCCGCCGGGATCCCCCTTGCTTGCCAAGACGATCGAGTCCGCCGAATGAGTGTTGCACCCCCACTTCTCGCGGTCGAAGGCCTGACCAAATCCTATGGCGGCATCCATGCCGTGCGCGGCGTCTCGTTCTCGCTGCGCGCCGGCGAAATTTTGGCGCTGATCGGGCCGAACGGCGCGGGCAAGAGCACCTGCTTCGACATGCTCAACGGCCAGAACAAGCCTGACAGTGGTCATGTCCGCCTGCTCGGCGAGGAGACCACCGGCAAGAAGCCGCGCGAGATCTGGCGGATGGGGGTGGGGCGCACCTTCCAGATCACCGCGACCTTCGCCACCATGACCGTGCGGGAGAACGTGCAGGTCGCGCTGATCTCGCACGGCAAGCAGCTCTATAATCTCTTCGGCTCGGCGCCGAATTTCGATCGCAACGAGGCGGGACGGCTGCTCGAGCTGGTCGGCATGGGCGGCTACGCCGATCGTCCCTGCGGCGAGCTTGCCTATGGCGACCTCAAGCGGCTCGAGCTCGCGGTTGCGCTCGCCAACCAGCCGAAATTGCTGCTGATGGACGAGCCGACCGCAGGCATGGCGCCGCGCGAACGCGTCGACCTGATGCGGCTGACGGCGCAGATCGCGCGGGAAAAGTCGATCGGCGTGCTCTTCACCGAGCACGACATGGACGTGGTGTTCGAGCATGCCGACCGCATCATCGTGCTCAACCGCGGCACGCTGATCGCCGAGGGCTCGCCGGCCGAGGTGCGCGGCAATCCGCAGGTGCAGGCGGTCTATCTCGGCGAGGGCCTCGTCTACGATGCCCGCCATCGCGAGGGGACCTCGGCATGAAGCTCACGGTGCAAGACCTCAACAGCCATTATGGTCCGGCGCATATCCTGTTCGACATCGGCTTCGAGGTCGGCGAGGGCGAGGTGGTGGCGCTGCTCGGCCGCAACGGCGCCGGCAAGTCGACGACGTTCCGCTCGATCGTCGGCCTCGTGGCGCAGCGCTCCGGCCGCATCATGTTCGAGGGCAAGGACGTCTCGGCGAAGCCGACCCACGAGATCGTGCGCGATGGCCTTGGCTACGTGCCGGAGGAGCGGCGCATCTTCACCGACCTGACGGTGGAGGAGAATCTCGAAGTTGGCCGGCAGCCGAAGCGTCCCAATGCGCCGCACTGGACGCGCGAAAAGCTGTTCACGCTGTTTCCCAATCTCGGCGAGATGAAGAACCGACCCGGCGGCCGCATGAGCGGCGGCGAGCAGCAGATGCTGACCATCGCGCGCACGCTGATGGGCAATCCGTCGCTGGTGCTGCTCGACGAGCCGTCGGAAGGCCTGTCGCCGAAGATCGTGGAGCAGATGGTCGATGCCATCCTGACCATGAAGAAGGAGGGCGTCAGCATCGTCGTCTCCGAGCAGAATTTGCATTTCGCGCGGCTGATCTCCGACCGCGCCTACATCATCGAGCGCGGCCGGATCTGCTTCGGCGGCACCATGGCCGAGCTCGACGCGCGTCCGGACATCCGCGACGCGCATCTGTCGTTGTGAGGGGTGGCGGACGGATGGCGAGAAGCGTTGCGGCGAAGAAGAACGGCAAACCGGCCAGAGCGCTTAGCAAGCCGCCCTACGTGCTCGACGAGCAGGTCGGTTTCATCCTGCGTCAGGTCTGGCAGCGTCACAGCTCGATCTTCTCCCGCGACATCGGCACCAATCTGACACCGACGCAATGGGCGGCGCTGTCGAAGCTCGCCGAGACCGGTCCGTGCTCGCAGAATCAGCTCGGGCGTCTCACGGCGATGGACGTCGCGACCATCAAGGGCGTGATCGATCGCCTGACCGCGCGCGGCCTGACCGAGACCAGCCAGGATCCCGAGGACGGCCGCCGCCTGCTGGTCAGCCTGACGCGCGCCGGCCAGCAGCTTGCGGAGAAGCTCGCGCCCAATGCGCTGGCGATCACCCGCGAGACACTGGCGCCGCTCGACGCCAAGGAACGCGAGACGCTGATGGCGTTGTTGAACAAGCTGCGGTGAGGAAGGTGCGGTAAAAATCGGTGCCGTAGGGTGGGCAAAGGCGCGAAGCGCCGTGCCCACGATCTCAGCATTTAACGAAGATTGGTGGGCACGCTTCGCTTTGCCCACCCTACGGCAGTTGAACAAGCTGCTGGAACGAGCGACTAACCTCGATGAAGGGTTTGTCGAGGTTCTTCGTCATGAGAGCGGCGGCGCAATTTGCGATAGTTCTGGCTGTTGGCGCGGCACTCGCGGGCCAATGCGTGCCCGCCTTTGCCGCCCAGCCCTACGAAGGCTTCTGGGCCTCGACCAAAAAGGACTGCCGCGACGACGACAGCCCCAACCGCATGAGCATCGAGGGCGGCAACCGTCTCTATTGGTACGAGACACGATGCCGCGCCAGCGAGATCACCGCCGACGGCAAGCTTGGCTGGACAATGAAGCTCGCCTGCGAAGGCGAAGGCGAGAAGTTTCGCTCCAATCCCCGGGTGTCCATCGCGGCGGACGGCAGGCTGGTGATGGACAACGGCCCGGTCGGACAGGCCAAACGCCAGACCTATGTGCGTTGTGAGATCGCGAAGAAGCGCTGATCGCTTACGTCTTTCCCGGCCATTTGGCGCGGTAGCGGATTTCGCTGCCGTCAGCGAGTCGCCGCCACGTCCCGAATTCCGGTGTATGCGGCGCCCGGGCCGTCAGATCGATCGGATAGACCCGGCTCGGTTGGCCCTGGATGTTGACCGCGAGCTGCCGGTGCGAGGTGCGAAACGCCAGCTCGACCTCGCCTGCGATGACGGGCTGGTCGCCGTCGCGATAGAAGGCGGCGGGCGTCACTTCGCCCGGCATGGTGTTGAGGTCGGTCTGCAGCTCGATGGTGATGCCCTGCGCGGTCGCCGGCACTTTTACTCCGGCCGGAAAACGGACCTCGAACACGAGCAGGGGATTGTTGCCGTTCCGGTTGAGCCAGGGCGTCGCGGTTGCATAGGCGTAGGCGATGTAGATGCCGATACCGGCGACGCAGAGCAGGACGACGACGCCGAGCGACTTCAGGCTGTTGCGCGCGACGCTGCCATTGCCTGCATCCTTATCCTTGCCCGAACGCGTCACCAGCCAGCTGGCAAGCACCGCGCCGGCGATCGCGCCGATGGGAGAGTAGAAGAACAGTCCCAACAGGCCCGATGTGATCGGGTCCGCGCGGTTGCCGAAATCGAGGATGGAGAACAGCACAAAGACCGCGATATAGCCCGCTACCGCGCCAGCAATGCCGACGCCTATTCGCGATGAGTTCTTCATGTTGCCCTCGATGGTCCAGCAAGGAACTGCCGCCGCCGAGGGCTGCCTGCATTAGACGCAGCAGGCAGCAGTCTTGTTCAATGCCGTCGAGGGACGATGCGGAGCGGCGCGCCGCTCCGGCTGCGTCACTTCGCCACCACCTCCGGCACCCGGCCGGCGGGCGGGGTGTTGCGGCTGCGCTGGGTGCGCACGATGCCGTCGATGATGGTCATGCCGATGCCGGGGAGGTCGCCGAGCTGGACGCTCTCCAGGATGTTCTTGCCGGGCGAGTGCTGGGCCTTGTCCATGATGACGAAGTCGGCGGAACGGCCGACCTCGATCAGGCCGCAGTCGAGCTGGCGCATCCGCGCGGTGTTGCCGGTGGCAAGGCAGAACGCGAGCTCGGCCGGCAGTTCGCCAAGCGAGGACAGCATCGACACCATGCGCAAGATGCCGAGCGGCTGCACGCCGGAGCCGGCGGGCGCATCGGTGCCGAGGATGACGCGATGCAGATCGCCCATCTCGCGCGCGATGCGCAGCGTGAACAGGGCCGAGCGCTCGTTGCCGTTGTGAACGATCTCGAGGCCGCGCTTGCAGCCCTCGCAGATACAGCGGATCTGGTCGTCGGGGAGCGCGGTGTGGCCGCCATTGATGTGGCCGACCACGTCGGTGTCGGCCTCCAGCACCACGTCCTTGTCGATCAGGCCTGAGCCGGGGATCGAGGGGCCGCCGGTGTGAATGGTGCTCTGGATGCCGTATTTGCGGGCCCAGCCGACCATCTTGCGCGCGGTCGGGCCGTCCTTGACGCCGCCGAGGCCGACCTCGCCGAGCAGTTTGACGCCGGCGGCGGCCAGCTCCTTGAAGTCCTCCTCGACCATCTCGCATTCGATGACCGGCGCGCCGGCGTGAACCTTTACGCCGCCCGGTCGCAGATTCCAGAAGGCGCGCTGGGCAAAGATCGCCATCGCCTTGAGCCCGACGACGTCGCGCGGACGGCCGGGCATATGGACCTCGCCGGCGGAGATCATGGTGGTGACGCCGCCATGCAGATTGCTGTCGATCCAGCCGATCTGGTTCTGCCGCGGCGTCCAGTCGCCGGCGACGGGGTGGACATGGCTGTCGATCAGGCCGGGCGCCACCGTGGTGCCGTTGGCCTCGACGATGGTGGTCGCGCCTTCGGTATTGAGGTCCTTGGAGCGGCCGATCGCGGTGATCTTGCCGTTCTCGGCGACGATGGTGTCGCCGTCCAGGATCGGCTTTTCCAGGGCGCCGGACAGGATCAGGCCGATATTCCGGATCACCAGCTTCGAGGGTCCGGTGGCCTGGGGTGCGTCATGCGCCATGGAAGGGGCTCCTTATTCCTAACTGCAACGCTTCCGATCTTGGGCAGCCTTGACCGCGGGATCAAGCCGGATTATTCATTAGTATACGAATGATCGTGTACAAACGACGCATAGCTGACCGCCTCGGAACCGCATTGGAAGCGAAACGGAAGGGTGAGATGAGCAATTTCAATCAGGAAAGCGTTTTGAGCGTCCACCACTGGACCGACACGCTGTTCTCCTTCAAGACCACCCGCAGCCCGACCTTCCGCTTCCGCAACGGCGAATTCACCATGATCGGGCTCAAGGTCGGCGAGAAGCCGCTGCTGCGGGCCTACAGCGTCGCCAGCGCCAATTACGAGGACACGCTGGAGTTCTTCTCGATCAAGGTGCCGGATGGACCGCTGACCTCGCGCCTCCAGCATTTGAAGGAAGGCGACGAGATCATCGTCAGCCGCAAGGCCACCGGCACGCTGGTGATCGACAACCTGGAAGAGGGCCGCAACCTCTACCTCATCGGCACCGGCACCGGTCTCGCGCCGTTCCTGAGCGTGATCAAGGACCCCGAGACCTACGAGCGGTTCGAGAAGGTGGTGCTGCTGCACGGCTGCCGGCATGTGAAGGAGCTCGCCTATGGCGAGATGATCACCGAGCATCTGCCGAAGGATGAGCTTCTCGGCGAGTACATCCAGAGCCAGCTGATCTACTACCCGACCGTGACCCGCGATCCCTTCCGCAACCGCGGCCGCATCACCGACCTTATCACCTCAGGCAAGCTGTTCGCCGATATCGGCCTGCCGGTGCTGGACGCCGCCCATGATCGCGTCATGATCTGCGGCAGCCCGGCGCTGGTGGCGGATACCCGTGTGCTGCTCGGCGAGCGCGGCTTCATCGAAGGCAACCACGGCGAGCCGGCCCAGTTCGTGGTCGAAAAGGCTTTTGCCGAGCGCTAAAGCGTTTTCGAGCGAAGTGGATGCCGGTTCGCGTAAAGAAAACGCGTCCAAATAAGAATCTAGAGCCCCGTTCCGGGGGCTCTAGATCCAGAATTTCTGCGCGAGAAGATCGCATTTTCGCCACCGCCGGGGCGTTGCGGCGCCGATTCGGCGCACGATACTATGTGGGACCGAATCAGCGGAGTTCCCACATGGTTGCGGACAGCGACAGCAACATCGCCTGGCACCGGGTTCAGTTGAAGAAGAACCGCGCGGAGTTGAAGGCGCTGGAGACCGCGCGCTTCACGATGGGCGAGATCGCCTCGTCGAAGCGGAACGGCCAGACCCAGAAGACGATCGCGGAACTCAAGCGCAAGATCGCGCAGTCCGAGCGCGTCATCGCCGATCACGACAAGCGCACGCGGCGTCCGCTTGGCACCGACCTGCAAAGCCTCAGCAATGGCAGCTGGAGCCATTGGGACTCCTATACCAACCAGCAGCAACGCAAGACCGGCCAGCGTTCGCCCGGACGCGGATAGGCTCTCTTCCGCCCGTTCCGGCTCTTGCGCGCCGCCGCGCGCACACCATCTGGTTGAGGCGCCAACCATTCCGGTGATCCCATGGCACAGCGCCTCGATTTCACCAGCGAGGCCTTCTTCCGCGATCCGCCCAAGGCGATCGCGATGCTGCGCGCCTCCGGCCCGGTGGTCGCGACGCGCTTTCCCCTGGTCGGCGAGGTCTGGATCACCACCACGCACGACGCCACGGCAGAGGTCCTGAAGGACGGCGCGACCTTCACGCTGCGCAAGGAGGATGGCGAGGTCGCGGGGCTACGCTGGTGGATGCCGAAATACGTCAAGACCATCGCCAATAACATGCTGACGATGGACGAGCCGGATCACACGCGGCTGCGCAGCATCGTCGATGAAGCGTTTCGCCGCCGTGCCATCGTGGCGATGGAGCCGCGCATTCGCGCGATAGCGGACGGTCTTGCCGACGAGCTGTTTGCCGGCGGCGGCCCCGCCGATCTCGTCCAGCGCTATGCCCGCCTGCTGCCGCTGGCGGTCATCTGCGAGCTGCTGGGCCTGCCGGCCGCCGATCGTCCGAGGTTCATCGCCTGGGCGAATTCAATGTCGTCTCTCACCAATGTCCTCAGCTTCTTCCGGTTGCTGTTCGCGTTCCGCAAGATGCGACGCTATCTCGAAGGGCAGTTGCAGATCGCGCGGGTACGGGGCGGCGAGGGCCTGATCGCCGAGCTGGTCCAGGTCGAGCGCGAGGGCGGCCAGATCACGCCGGATGAAATGGTCTCGATGGTGTTCCTGCTGCTGGCTGCGGGCTCGGAGACCACGACGCATCTCATCAGCGGTTCGGCCTATGAACTTCTCAAGGATCCGGCCTTGCGCGACTGGCTGGAGCAAGACCGCAGCCGCATCGCGCTCGCCGTCGAGGAGTTTTTGCGGTTCGTCTCGCCGGTGCAGTTCTCAAAACCGCGCTATGTGCGGCGGGACATCGAGCTAGCGGGCGTGCGGCTGAAGAAGGGCGATCGCGTCATGGTCATGCTCGCCGCCGCGAACACGGATCCGGCGGTGCACGATCAGCCCGAGCGCCTCGACCTCGCGCGCAAGCCGAACCGCCACATCTCGTTCGGGACGGGAATTCATTTCTGCCTTGGCCATCAACTCGCGCGGATCGAAGCGGCCTGCGCGCTTGCGGCGCTGTTGGAACGATGGCCGAAACTTGGTCTGGCCATTGATCCCTCGCAGGTTCGCTGGCGCAGGCGCCCGGGCCTGCGCGCGATCGCGAAGCTTCCTGTTACGGCAGAGGCCAGGGGAACAGATGTCGCGGCGTCTGCGCGAATGGTGGTTGATCGTTCCTCGCACAGGCAGACTGACGTTTCCTGCCTTCGGAAAATCGTCGCGGCTGTGATCAGTCAGGAACGGTGTTCGGCGGTCGCTGTTGTCATCAGGACCTCGGCACGCGACGAACAGGTTCCGTGCCGCAAGGATTCCACATCTCTCGAGGAGTCTGGATCATGAGCACCCGAATGCCACCTGTTCCGCCCGACAATCAGAGCCCGAAGGGAACTGGCGACAGCAAACAAACGTCAGCCAAGCAGACGCCGCGCGGACAACAGCGCACGGAAAATCCGGACCAGCAGGGAGACCAGGGCAACATCAAGCAGAACACGACCAATCAGGGTTATCAGCAGGACCGTTGAGGAGGACGACGCTACATGTCGACATCCACCAAGACACCGAACAGCATTCGTCAGGGCGGACCCGGCGCATCGCACGAGAACGCGAAGGCGCCGCTGGAGATCAAGAAGCCGCCCGCCGACGATGCACAGCGAAGCCGCAGCCGCGTCTCGGGTGGCGGAGGCGAGCACGATTCCCATCACACGCACGATGAGGCCGGCAAGGGCGGAGGCAGGTGAAGACCGGAGAGCCAGCATGCAAGGCAAGAAGACCCATGAGCAGCAGGTCCGCATTCTCGAGCGCAAGCCTGATCTCCCCGACGCACGAGAGCTGGATCAGGCGTTGGTGACCAAACCCGGGGAGACGCGACAGAACGAATCTCCAGTGAGCCGGGGTGGTCTCAATCAGGAGAGCGACCACAACAAGCACAACAATCCCGGCCAGAGCGGCCACAAGCCGCCGAAACCGACGCCGGCGCAACAGAAGCACTGAGCCTTCGCAAGATCACTGCAAGAGGAGAGAGCGATGCCAGGTGGGCATGGCAGCAAGACGCATTTCAGGTCCGGCATGCATGGCAAGGGCGACGGCACCGGCGGATTGACCGACGTACCCAAGGACATGATCGGCGACAACATGGTGCTATCGAACCGCGACAAGAAGCTGCATTCGGACATTCGTGGCATGGACGGCAAGTCCATCCAGACCGAACAGTACCAGGATCATGCTGCGAACCGGCTCGATGAGGAGCCGGGGACCGACGAGACCTGAGAAAGGGTCCTCCCGACAAACGAAGCGGACCGGTGTTCAGCCGGTCCGCTTTTTTGTCTGCGCAAGCTCGCGCTCCCAGCCGAACACGGAGCGACCGTCGAGATCGGGCGAGGCTGCACGTTCACCTGCGATGAACGACTCCACCGACGGTCCACGTGCGGTCCGCTCCAGCCGCCTCGCCTGGTCGTCGAGGCGCTTGATCGCCTGCATCTCTTCCTCACGCCCGAGCTTTGCGTTCTGGATCGCACCCTTCAGCACGCGGATGGTCTCGTCATAGACCTTGATCGGGACGGGATAGGGATGCCGGTCCTTGCCGCCATGGGCGAGCGAGAAGCGCGCGGGGTCCGTGAAGCGATAGGGCGCGCCGTGCACGACTTCGGCGACCATCGCCAGCGAACGCACCGTGCGCGCGCCGACGCCGGGCGTCAGCAGCAGCTCCGGGAAATCGACCGGGCCGCGCTCGGCCGCCGCAGCCAGCGTGCCGTGCAGGCGGCGCGCGAACACGTCCTTGGGTCTGACGTCGTGATGATCAGGCATGATCAGGTGCGGCAGCAGGGCTTGCGCCGGCTCGGGCGCCGTCCCGGTGAGCCGCTCGAATTCCGCGAGAATGCGGTCGGGACCGAGATCGCTCAAGAGCTCCAGTTGCGCGGTGCGCGAGACGTCGGCGCGGTGATCGGTGAGATTGACGATCTCGCCCTGCTGCGGACCGTCGATCGCGCTGTGGGGCGCATCGACGAAGCTCTTCAGCACCTCGGAATGCCAGTGATAGCGGCGGGCCTGGCGCTTGTCGCCGTTCATGCCCTGCTGCACCACCGTCCACTTGCCGTCGGCGGTGACGAAGAAGCCGTGGAGATAAAGATCGAAACCGTCCTGCACCGCGGCGCTGTCGACCTTCGCCACCAGGCGGCTGGCGCGCGTGAGCTTTGCGCCGTCGAAGCCGACGCGATCGCCGAGCAGCAACAGCTCGTCCGGCGTCTTGCGCGAATGCTGGCCGCGGCCGCCGCAGACATAGATGCCGAGCTCGTCCTGGAGCGGGCCGAGTCCGCGCTTCAGCGCGCCGATCACCGAGGTGGTTATCCCTGAGGAGTGCCAGTCCATCCCCATCACGGCGCCGAACGACTGGAACCAGAACGGGTGCGACAGACGCTGCAGGAATGCATCGCGTCCGTAATGATGAACGACTGCCTGGGTGACGATCGCGCCGAGCGTCGCCATGCGGCTTGCGAGCCACGGCGGAACCCGTCCGGTGTGGAGAGGAAGATCGGCGCTGCCGGTTCGTCTGGTCATGCGAACCACAAACTAGCGCAGGTCGGCGACGGTTGCACCAGCGGAATGCCGCGTTGCAGGGGGCGGGGGGAGCGAAGCCGGCCGGGAGGCGTTGAGCGCTGACGCGAATGCAAGATGGGGACAGCAATGAATTGGCAGGCCCTGATGACCGACATCGACAGGATGTTCGGCTGGATACCGCCATGGTTCATCGGGCTCTGCCTCGTTGCCGGGGCGATCCTGCTTGCCCTGTTCGTTTATCGAATCGCGGTCCGGCTGCTCAATCGCGCCTTCGGGACCCGGCTTCCCCTCATCAGCGTGTTCATCGAGCGGACGGCGGGGCCGGCCCAGCTTGCGCTGTGTCTTGCCGCCGTCGCGCTCGTCCTGCCGCTCGCCTCGCTCGACGACACCATCCGCGCGCCGCTCACGCGCCTGTTCGTCGTCGCCTTCATCGCGCTGATCGGCTGGATCTCGATCCGGGTCGTCGACATGAGCGCGGCGCGCTATTTGCAGAGTTTCCGCGACGTCACCGAAAATTTCATCGCGCGCAAGCACGTCACGCAGGTGCGCGTGTTCAAACGCGTCACCGACATCATCATCGTCATCATCACGGTCTCGACCGCGCTGATGACGTTCGATTCGGTGCGGCAGTACGGCGTCAGCCTGTTCGCCTCCGCGGGCGCTGCCGGTATCATCGTCGGTCTTGCCGCCCGTCCGCTGCTCAGCAACCTGATCGCGGGCTTGCAGATCGCGATCACCCAGCCGATCCGGATCGAGGATGCCGTCATCATCGAGAACGAGTGGGGCTGGGTCGAGGACATCGCCTCGACCTATGTCGTGATCCGGCTCTGGGACTGGCGCCGCATGGTGGTGCCGCTGTCGTACTTCATCGAAAAACCGTTCCAGAACTGGACCCGCGATACCGCCTCCCTGATCGGCGTCATCGCGCTCCATGTCGATTACCGCGCCGATGTACCGCGCATCCGGCGCTGGCTGGAGGAGGCGGTGAAGCAGTCGAAGCTGTGGGACGGCGAGGTCGTCAATCTCCAGGTGATCGATGCGGATTCGCGCACCATCGAGCTGCGTGCGCTGGTCAGCGCCAGGAATGCGCCGCAATCCTGGGACCTGCGCTGCGAGATCAGGGAGAAGCTCGTGGCCTTCATCCGCGACGAGATGCCGGAGGCGCTGCCGCGCGAGCGCGCAATCCTGATCCCGTCCGCCGGCGACGATGCCGCCTTCCTGCGGCCGCCACCGGACAAGATGCGGGCGAGCACGCGCAATTGAACGGGGCGGGGTTGTTAGGCAGCTCCAGCCATGGCGGCCTGTCCTCCGGCGCGCGGGCGCCGCTTGCGCAGTTTCCGCCGGGCCCAGATCAGCAGTCCTGTCGAGAGCAGCGTCAGGAGCGCGATCGAGGTGACGACATTGAGTGGCGAAGCGATCAGGGCCGACCAGTTTCCCTCGTGGATCAACCGCGGCCAGTTGCGTGGCAGCGGCGTGACGCCGCTCGCATTGACCGCGTAGGCACGCAGCTCGCCGCCTTCGTAGATTCGCGCCATCACGCGGCCGCCGCGGGTGCCGATCGAGATCACGTGGGTGAGGTCGTGCTGGTCTGCGACCATGCGAACGGCCTCAGGCAGGGCAACTGGACGTCCGCCGCCGGCTGGAGCGGCTCCGTTCTGAAACGTCAGGCCGAACGCCATGCACAGGCCGGTCAGCGGGCTGAGCAGGACCAGCGGCAGCGCGAACCACGCGGTGCCCTTGTGCCATCCGGACAGCGTGTTGCGCAGCCGCGGCAGTCCCATGAAGATACCGAGAACCATCAGCGTGACCATGGCGATGGTCGAGCTCGTCACCAGCCACGCCTGGCCGAGCAACCGTTCATGGGTGAAGCGGGCCCACAGCAGGAGATCGGAGAGGCCGGAAGCTGCGGCGGCGGATTCGCCGGTTGCGAGATCGATCGCCGGGGCGCCGGCGCCTTGCAGCGTCATGCGCTGGCTGGCGGCATTGATCGACAGCCCGCGCGCCTTGCCGTCCGGATCGTATCGCTTCACCAGCTCGACGACGCGCGCAGCATCAATGCCAGGACCGCTGGTGCCATTGACTTGCATCAGCGGTTCGAAGGACAGGATCAGTCCGGTGGCGATGATCGCGAGCAGGGGTAGGGCAAAGACCAGCGTGATCCAGCGATGCAGTGTCAACAGCAGGGGCTTGCTCATGTCCGGTCTCCGACGATCCGCCGCTTTGGTTGCCCAACGCGGCGCCGAAGACAAATGACGCTTTGTCCATGTTGTTGCGTTGATTTGCAGCAAACGGAGTCTGCGTAGCGTCGCAGGCGAATGCTAATCGTTCGCAGGTTCGAGCGTCGTCAGCAGCTTGTGCAGCAACCGCGTCGCGCGCTCGATGTCGGCGTCCGAGAGGCCGCCGCGCACCATTGTGTCGCCGTGCTCGAGAACGTCGGCCATGACGCGCTCGGCGAGCGTGCGGCCCTTGGCCGTCAGCCGGACCGGCTTGCTGCGCTTGTCTTCCGCGCCTTCCGCCCGCGTGATGAAGCCTCGCTCCTGCAGGGAATTGAGCACCTTGGTCAGTCCGCCCGACGAGATCAGGATCGCCGGGTAAAGCTCGGTCGGGATCATCTCGTACGGGGGAGCGACGCCGCGGAGCGTGATCAGCACCTCGAATTCCATGAATGACAGGTCGTGCGCGGCGATCTGCTGCGCGACGCCGTCGCGCATCAGGCTGTTCAGGCGATAGACGCGCACCATGAACTCGCCGACGGCGGTGACGGATTCGGGCCAATGCTTCTTCCTGATGCCGAGAAGCTTGTCCGCGGGATAGCGCGGTTCGGTCACGTTGCCTCCTGAGTTCATCTAACGAAGAGTTCATCGGTGGATGTCTTGCCAGAAAGATATCCGGGAGATATCTTCCTAGAAAGATAACTGATCGGCCGTTGTCGGTCGGCGAGAATCCGGACATGAGCCCGACGCGCGCGAGAAGCCGGCGCGCGAACGGGAGAGCCTTTGCCAAAACGGAGCATGACATGATCAAGCAATATCTGACGCTGACCTTGACCGCGGTGGTGATCCTGGCCGCGCCGGCGGCTTTCGCTGAAAACGGTCAGACCAGGACGACTGCCGCGGCCAAGGCGACCAAGCAGGCCACCGCACGGCAAGCTTTCGGGGCCGCGCCGGCCGGCACAAATTCCGCTGAAGCGGTTGCCATCGCTCGTCCGCCGGCTCAGCCCGGCGCCTGGTAATCCCGGAAACAGGGGGTGCCGAGTGGCGGGCCGGCCTTCCAGCCTGTCGGCAGCATTCTGCATGTCCGGCGACATCATCCGAAAACCCTCACGGCATCGTTAGCGGCTAATAGCTTGCTGGGAAGATACCTGCGGCCTACATCGCCGTGCAAGGCGGACGTCCCGACATCATCAGCCTGAAAGGGCATCCCATGAATCATTCCGTGGCCGAGATCGCCACCGACCGGGCCAGTATCTACCTCCAGCAGCTCTGCAAGCACTTTGCGCACAAGCTGCCGGTGGAGTTCACGCCGGAGCAGGGCACGATCCCGTTTTCAGTCGGGACGTGCCGGCTCGAAGCCGCGGCCGGCAAGCTCGTGCTCAGGGCGGACGCCGAGAATGCGGACCTCCTCAAGCAGGTCGAGGGCATTGTCGAGCGGCATCTCGTCCGCTTCGCCTTCCGCGATCCGCCGGAGATCGTCTGGCGGTCCGCGGAGCAGGCGGCGAGTTAGGGCCTACTCGCGTTTGGCCTTGATCGCGCCACGCAGGCCCGCCTGCTGCTGGATCGTGTCCAGCGCGCCGCTGGACTGTTCCTCCGTGACGAAGCGATTGAGCAGGGGAAGCGCGTCCTCGCGCCCCTTCGGGATCGCGATCGCCATGTGCTCCAGCCCCCAATTGCCGTCGAGGATTTTGGCGCCCGGCATCTGGTCGGACATCTCGAACAGCGTCGGCTTGTTGGTGGCGTAGAGATCGATCTCACCGCGGCCGAACATGGCGATGGTGACCTTGACGCTTTCGGCCGGAACGATGGTCGCATTCTTGAATTTTGCCGGCAGCGTCCGTTCCGAGGTCGAGCCCTTGGTGACGCCGATCTTCACGCCGGGCTTGTCGATGTCCTCGACTTTTGCGATCGGCGAATTCGCCGGGACGAGGAAGCCGAGTTCGATCGCCAGCACTGGCTGGGTGAACGTGACCTCGTTCGCGCGAGCGGGCGTGGCGTTGGTCACGGTGAAATCGATCTGGCCGTCGTGGATCGCGGTGACGATGTCGGCGACGCGCTGAAATCTGACATAGTCGACGCCGATTCCGAGCCGCTTTGCCAGCTCGCCGCCGAGATCATAGGCGAGGCCGTGCGGCTTGCCGGCGGCGTCCGTCACCATCGAGGTCGGGCTGCCCGGATAGATGCCGACGCGCAAGGTCCCACTTGGCGCGAGGAGCTTTGCCTCGCCATCGGCGCGCGCGGGCGGCGCGCCGATCAGGTTGATGATTGCAACCGCGAGCAGGGCGGTGCGCGCAAAGTGCCCAGAGGTCCTCATGGGAAGAGCCCTACTGCGCGCGGATGTTGGCGGCCTTCAGCACCGGCTCCCATTTGGTCGCCTCGGCACGCATATAGGCGTCGAAATCCTTGGCGGAGGAGCCGACGGGAGCTGCGCCGATCTTGCCGAGCGTCGACAGCACGTTTGCGTCCTGCAGCGCGGCCTTGAGGTCGGTCTCGAGCTTCGCGACGATCTCCGGCGGCATCTTGGCCGGACCAAGCACGCCCCACCAGACCGAGACGTCGTAGCCGGGCACGCCGGACTCCGCGACGGTTGGCACGTTCGGCAGGGCCTTGGAGCGCTCGGCCGAGGTCACCGCGAGCGCGCGCACCGGGCCGCCCTCGAGCTGGCCGATGGCTTCCGCAAGCGGATTGATGCTGAGCGGGATCTCGCCGGCGATCACGGCCGTCAGCGCCGGTGCGCCGCCCTTGTAGGGGATCGCGACGATCTTGGTGCCTGACATGTGTTTGAGCAGCTCGCCGGCAAGATGCGCCGAGGTGCCGTTGCCCGACATGCCGTAGGAGAGCTTGTCCGGCTCCTTCTTGGCCGCGGCGAGCAGATCGCCGAGCGTCTTGTAGGGGCTGTCCTTCGCCACCACGATCGCGAGCGGCGAGGAAGCGACTTCGGTGATCGCGGTGAAATCCTTGAACGTGTCGTAGGGCACGCTCGGATAGATGAACTGGTTGAGCGGATGGCCGCTGGCGACCAGGATCAGCGTGTAGCCGTCGGGTGCGGCCTGCGCCAGCGTCTGCGACGCCACGATGCCGCCGGCGCCGGGACGGTTGTCGATCACCGGCTGCTGGCCCCAGGTTTTTGCGAGTGCCTGTCCCAGCGTGCGGGCGAGGACGTCGACCGCACCGCCCGCGGCGTAGGGCACGAGGATGTGGACCGGCTTGCTCGGATAATTGTCGGCCTGCGCGGCGCTGCCCGCCAGCAGCAGACCGGCGCCCAGCATCAAGCCGGCGATCTTCTTGTTCAAACCCAGCATTCCCAGCACTCCTTGCGGGCATTCCGTCCCTGACGGCGGTCTCTGAGCCGCTCCGGACGATACCCATGGTTTTTGTTGACGAGACCTGATCTTTTGTACGATAGTACAAATCACATGGTACGCAAGCCCACCAGCAAGGAATCGGCCCGCAAGCCGAACATGCGCGAGGCGATCCTCGCCGCGGCCGAGGAGCTGTTTGCCACCAACGGCTTCAATGCCGTCTCGGTGCGCGACATCGCGCAGGCTGCCGGGGCCAATCCCGGCAGCGTCACCTATCATTTCAAGACCAAGGACGGCCTGCTGCTGGAGATCTACCGGCGGCATTGCGGGCCGATGAACCTGCGCCGTTCCGAGCTGCTCGCCGCCGCAAAACGCGTGCGTGATCTGCAGGACCGGCTGGAGGCGATCGTGCGCGCCTATGTGGTGCCGGCCTTCACCTCGGGCAGCGATCTCGCCGGCGGCGGGGCACGCTTCACGCGGTTGCGCGCGGTGATGTCGGCTGAGGGCAATGAAGTCGCGCGAAAAATCATCGCGCAGACCTTCGATGACACCAGCCACGCCTTCATCGACGCGATCCACGAGAGCCTGCCGCACATTCCGCGCACCGACATCGTCTGGCGCAGTCATTTCCTGCTCGGCGCACTCTATTACTCGCTGGTGACGCCGGACCGCGTCTCGCGCCTGTCGCGCGGCGAGGCCGACGGCAGCGACGCCGCGGGCGCCATCGAGCAATTGGTGCAGGCGACCGTCGCCGCATTCCAGGCGCCGGCGCTGGACCAGGCCGCACCGGCACGCCGGCGGCCGGTCGTCAGCAGCAAGACTTGAAAGAAACCGACCGAGGGGAGGCGCGTAACAGCGCTTTTGCTCGCAAGCGGGCCATGTAACAGGGTGCTTTAGGAAATGAACAGGCGGGAGTGCTTGCATCTCTTGACCGGATTGGCCGGTGCCGCGCTTGCGGGCGAGGCGCGCGCGCAAAGCGCTGAGAAGGCGATCCCGACGATCACGCCGCCGGACCCCAATCCCAAGACGCCGTCCTTCAAGCTGCCGGCGAAATCCTGCGATACCCATACGCATATCTTCGGGCCGGCGGCCCGCTATCCCTTCGCCGAGAAGCGGCCCTACAACACCGCCGATGCGCCGCTGGAGACGTTCCGCAGCGTGCACGAGAAGATCGGCGTCGAGCGCTGCGTGATCGTCAACGCCACCGTGCACGGCACCGACAATCGGGTCGTCACCGATGCCATCGCCCAGAGCGAAGGCGCCTACAAGGGCATCGCCAACGTCAGCGACGAGACGACCGAGAAGGAGCTTGCGGCGCTCGACAAGGGCGGCATCTGCGGCTGCCGCTTCGCCTTCCTCAAGCGCCTCGGCGGCGTTGGCGACATGACCAAGTTCCAGCGCATCGTGCATCGCGTCGCCGAGCTCGGCTGGCACATCGACGTCTATTTCGAGCCGGGCACGATTGCCGAATTCGCGCCCATCCTGACGGCGCTGCCGACGCCTTACGTGATCGATCACATGGGCACGGTGCAGGCGGGGAAGGGGTTAGATGATCCCGGCTTCACTGCGCTGCTCGATCTGCAGAAGAAGGACGAGAAGTGCTGGGTCAAGATCACGGGCCTGGAGCGCGCTTCCAGCACCGGCAAGCCGTTCCATGACGCCGTGCCGTTCGCGAAGGCGCTGATCGACAACGCGCCCGATCGCGTGCTCTGGGGCACCGACTGGCCGCATCCCAATGTCAAGGTCATGCCTGACGACGGCGAGATCGTCGACCTCATTCCTCTCTTCGCGCCCGATCCCAAGGTCCAACAAAAGCTGCTGGTCGACAATCCGGCGCGCCTGTTCAAGTTCACCTGATGACAATGATGTACACGCCGACCATCCCGCCGCCCGATCCGAACACGCGCACGCCGAAGTTCAAGCTGCCAAAACTGTCATGCGACGCGCATTGCCACATCTTCGGGCCCGGCTCGAAATATCCTTACGCGCCTGACCGTTCCTACACGCCGCCTGACGCGCCGCTGGAGGATTTCAGGGCGCTGCACGCCAAGCTCGGCGTGGAGCGTGCGGTGATCGTCAATGCCAGCGTGCACGGCACCGACAACACGGTGGCGCTCGATGCCATCGCCGAGAGCAATGGCGCCTATCGTGCGGTCGCCAATATCGACGACACCATCACCGAGCGCGAACTTCGCGTGCTGCATGAGGGCGGTTTCCGCGGCTGCCGCTTCAATTTCGTCCGCCATCTCGGCGGCGTTCCCGACAAGCGCGTGTTCGACCGCATCGTCGCGATGGTCACGCCGCTCGGCTGGCACATCGATCTGCATTTCGATGCGATCGACCTGCCTGAATATGCCGACATGCTGACCAGGCTGCCGCTGAGCTACACCATCGACCATATGGGCCGGGTGAAGGCCTCGGAGGGGCTCGACCAGCTTCCGTTCAAGATCCTGATCGAGCTGATGCAGCGCGACGAGAAGTGCTGGGTGAAGATCTGCGGGTCCGAGCGGGTCTCCTCAGCCGGTCCGCCCTTCACGGATGCGGTGCCGTTCGCGCGCAAAATCGTCGAGACCGCGCCCGACCGCGTCATCTGGGGCACCGACTGGCCGCATCCCAACGTCAAGGTGATGCCGAACGACGGCGACCTCGTCGACCTGATCCCGCTGTTCGCGCCGGAGCCGGAGTTCCAGCAAAAAATCCTGGTCGACAACCCCGCGCGCCTGTTCGAGTTCGACCGATGACGGCGATCACGATCGACAAGCCGCGCGGCCGCGCCTGGTGGAAGGAGCTCTGGATCCAGGTGCTCATCGCCATGGCGGCCGGCATCGCGCTTGGGATCGTGAGCCCCGAGGCGGGCGCCAAGATGCAGCCGCTCGGCGATGCCTTCATCAAGGCGATCCGGATGCTGATCGCGCCGATCATCTTCTGCACCGTCGTGCACGGCATCGCGCACATGGCCGACATGGCGCGGGTCGGGCGCGTTGCGGTGAAGGCGATCGTCTATTTCGAGATCATGACCACGATCGCGCTGATCATCGGGCTCGTGGCCGTGAACCTGATGCGGCCCGGCGTCGGCATGAACATCGACCCCGCCAGCATCAATGCCAGCGCGATCGAACCTTACGTCAAGCAGACCGGCGTCATCGGCTTCGTGCCGTTCCTGTTGAACATCGTGCCGGCCACGTTCATCGGCGCCTTTGCGGAAGGAAACATCCTCCAGGTGCTGTTCATTTCCGTGCTGTGCGGGTTCGCGCTGGTGCAGCTCGGCGAGAGGGCCGCGCCGCTGGTCCATCTGATCGACATCGCCGCCAAGATGGTGTTCGCGGTGGTCGGCTTCGTGATGTGGGCGGCGCCGATCGGCGCGTTCGGTGCCATTGCGTTCACGGTGGGAAAGTTCGGCGTGGGCTCGCTGGCCTCGCTCGGCAAGCTTCTCGGCGGCTTCTATCTGACTTGCCTGGTCTTCATCGTCGTGGCGCTCGGACCGGTGGCCCGGCTCTGCGGCTTCTCGCTGCTCAAGCTGATCCGTTACATCTGGGAGGAGCTGCTGATCTGCATCGCCACGACCTCGTCGGAGACGGTGCTGCCGCGGATGCTAACCAAGCTGGAGAAGGCCGGCTGCGAAAAGAGCGTGGTCGGGCTGGTGATCCCGACCGGCTATTCCTTCAACCTCGACGGCACCTGCCTCTACCTCGCGGCGGCCTCGGTATTCCTGGCGCAGGCGACCAACACGCCGTTCGGGCTCGCCGAGCAGATCGAGCTCTTGCTGATCCTGCTCGTGACCTCCAAGGGCGCGGCGGGAATCGCAGGCGCGGCCTTCGTCGTGCTGGCGGCGACGCTGTCGGCGACCGGCACCATTCCGGTGACCAGCGTGGCGCTGGTGCTCGGCATCCACCGCCTGATGTCGCAGGGGTTGACGCCGACCAATCTGATCGGGAACGCGGTTGCGACCATCGCGATTGCCAAATGGGAGGGCGCGCTCGACGGCGAGCGGTTGCAGCGCGTGCTCGATGGCGAGGAACCGGTGGCCGCTGCGGCGTGAAATGAACCTGCTGCCGGCATGAAGCAGTCGGCCTATGATGCTTACGAACGAAAGAGGGGAGTTTGTCCCATGAAAACAGGTCTTGTCGTCACCGCCCATCCCGGCGATTTCGTCTGGCGCGCCGGCGGCGCCATCGCGCTGCATGCGAAGAAGGGCTATCGCATGAAGATCGTGTGCATGTCCTTCGGCGAGCGTGGCGAGAGCCAGTTCGCCTGGAAGGAAAAGGGCGCGACGCTGGAATCGGTCAAGGCCGGCCGCAAGGACGAGGCGGAGCGGGCGGCCAAGCTGCTCGGTGCCGAGATCGAGTTCTTCGACTGCGGCGATTATCCGCTGAAGCTGACCGAAGCGCATTTCGACCGCATGGTCGATATCTACCGCGAGCTCAATCCGAGCTTCGTGCTGACGCATGCGCTGGAAGACCCCTATAATTTCGACCATCCGAACGCGGCGCATTTCGCCCAGGAAACGCGCGTGGTCGCGCAGGCGATGGGCCACAAGCCCGGCGCGCAGTACAAATATTCGGCGCCGCCGGTGTTCCTGTTCGAGCCGCACCAGCCCGAGCAGTGCAATTACAAGCCGGACACGATCCTCAAGATCGACGAGGTCTGGAAGGAGAAGTACGAGGCGTTCCAGATCCTCGCCGCGCAGAAGCACCTCTGGGGCTATTACGAGCGTGTCGCACTCAACCGCGGCATCCAGGGCAGCCGCAACACCGGCGTGCCCATGACCTATGGCGAGGCCTATCAGCGCCTGTTCCCGACCGTTGCGGAGGAATTGGCATGAAGCCCGTCGTCGTTCGCAACATCAAGCGTGCCGATCCCGCCGGCATGGCGGAGTACGGCGTCTCGACCGTGCACGAGGCCTATGGCCGCCTCGGCCTGATGAAGCCTTATCTGCGTCCCGTCTGGGCGGGTGCGTCGATCGCCGGTCCCGCCGTCACCGTGCTGGCGCAGCCCGGCGACAACTGGATGATCCATGTCGCGGTCGAGCAGTGCAAAAAAGGCGACATCCTCGTCGTCGGCTGCACCACCGACAATACCGACGGCATGTTCGGCGAGCTGCTCGCGACCTCACTGCAGGCGCGCGGCGTGCAGGGGCTGATCATCGATGCCGGCTGCCGCGACGTCAAAGCGCTGCACGAGATGAACTTTCCGGTGTGGTCGCGCGCGGTCTCGGCCAAGGGCACGGTCAAGGCCACGCTCGGCTCGGTCAACATCCCCGTGGTTTGCGCCGGCGTCAACGTCGATCCCGGCGACATCATCGTCGCCGATGACGACGGCGTCGTGGTGGTGCCGAAGCGCTATGCGACCGAAGTCGCCGAGAAGGCGAAGAAGCGCAACGCGGACGAGGGCGGCAAGCGCAAGCGGCTGGCTTCGGGCGAACTCGGCCTCGACATGTACAGCATGCGCGAGGCGTTGGCGAAGGCCGGCCTCGTCTATGTCGAAAATCCCGAGGATGTCTAAAGCGAAGACAAGCGGAGCGGGCGGATGGATCGTCTCAAGCTGAAGGCCGTGCTCGGCAGTCACCCCCATGTCCAGGCGGTGAAGAGCGGCGTGCTCCGCTCCGACCTCTTCGATCTCGACTTCATCGAGTACACGCCGACCAACACCGCGTTCAAGCCGATGGTGCGCGAGCAGGCCTTCGACGTCTGCGAGATGGCGATCGTCACTTACCTGATGGCGAAAGCCCACGGCAAGCCGCTGGTGCTGCTGCCGGCGACCATGATGGGCCGCTTCCAGCATTCCTATGCGCTGTACAATCCCGCCCGGGGAACGCTGGGGCCGTCCGATCTCGAAGGCAAGCGGGTCGGCATCCGCTCGTTCACGACCACGACGGGCGCCTGGATCAGAGGCATCCTCGCCAACGACTACGGCGTCAATCTCGACAAGATCCGCTGGATCACGTTCGAGGATCCGCATGTTGCCGAATATGTCGACACCACCGAGCGTGCGCCGAAAGATAAGAAGGTATTGCAGATGCTGCTCGACGGCGAACTCGACGCCGTGCTCGGCGAGACCTCCAACGATCCCAAGCTGAAGCCGCTGTTCCCCGATCCGGCCGCGGAGGCGGCGAAGTGGTACGAACGCCGCGGCGTCGTCCCGGTCAATCATCTCGTGGTCGTGACCGAGCAGCTCGCGAAATCGCGTCCTGACGTGGTTGCGGGCGTCTATGATCTGCTCAAGCGGAACAAGGAGCAGGCGGGGCCCGCGGCGACGCCCGACCTCGTTCCGTTCGGGATCGAAGCCAACAGGAAACCGCTCGAGCTCATCGTCGACTATGCATTCCAGCAGGCGCTGATCCCGCGCCGCTATGCGGTCGAAGAACTGTTCGACGCGACGACGCGAGGATTGAACTGATGGCAGGTGATCCCAGGCGCTGGCAGATCGGACTGGTCGGCTATGGCGAGGTCGGCCGTATCCTGGCCGAGGATTTGCGCCAGCAGGACATCAAGGTCTCGGCCTATGACATCAAGCTCGGCGGCGAGCAGGGCGCGCCGCTGAAGGAGCATGCGGCCAAGTTCGGAGTGACGCTCGCCGCCTCTCATGCCGAGCTGACCGCGAAATCCGATTTCATCATCTCTGCCGTCACCGCAAGCCAGGCCGTCCCCGTCGCCACGGCCTGCGCGAGCGCGATCAACCAGGGCACCTGGTTCCTCGATTTCAACTCGGCCTCTCCAGGTGGCAAGCAGCGCGCCGCGGCACTTATCGATGGCGCTGATGGCCGCTATGTCGAGGGCGCGGTGATGACCTCGGTGCCGCCATATCGCATCAAGGTGCCGCTGCTGCTCGGTGGGCCCGGCGCGAGGGAGCTGGAGCCGCTGCTGAACGCGATCGGCTTTGCGGCGAAGGTTGCCAGCGACAAGCTGGGTGTGTCCTCGGCGGTGAAGATGTGCCGCAGCATCATGATCAAGGGCCTCGAGGCCATGGTCATCGAGAGTTTCACCACCGCGCGCGCCTATGGTGTCGAAGATGCCGTGCTGGCGTCACTCACCGAGACATTCCCCGCCATCAACTGGGAGAAGCAGGGCGCCTACTTCTTCCAGCGCGTGATCGAGCACGGGCGCCGCCGGGCCGAGGAGGTGCGGGAGGTCGCCGAGACCGTGCGCGAGGCGGGACTGACGCCGTGGTCGGCGCAGGGCACGGCCGAGCGGCAGGCCTGGGTGGCCGATCTCGCCGATGAGGGGCTGTTCGGACCCAAGGGGACCAGGGAGTTTGCCCGCAGCGCGGACTGGCGTACCGAAGCGGATCGGATCCTCGCGAAGATCAACCGCGCGAAATAGGGCGGCTCCGGCTCAGGATTTCGCCGCGCAACAGCCCGTGAGCTCGTCGCGGGCGCGGTCGATCAAATCGATCAGGTTTTTGGCCTGCCGGACGACTTCGGTCGTGCGCTCAGTGCGGAATTCGGCAAGGATCATGCGAATGCACTTGTCGGCGGTCTCGAGCGTCCACAGCATGCGGGCCATCTCGTCCTCGGAGCGGACCGCCGCGATATCGAGGCCAGACAGGACTTCGCCGATACCATTCAGTCGCTTGATGGCGGTCTCGGCGGGCGTCCCGGCCCGAACGGAGCGAGAATTGATGCTGCTGAATGCGCTGAACACGTCCATGCTTCCCGGTTGAATGCAGACATCAGTGCGGTCTCACTAAGACCGGCACCGCGGGACTTGCATTGCGTGCAGCTATCGGGGAATCGGAGAGAATCTACTATCCGGGAGAGTACCGGATTCGGAATTTTGGAACGGCGAACGGTAATGGAGTGAAGGTTGCTGCGGGTTAGCCCGACTTTCGCGCAATCCTGCCATGCGCGGCGACAAGCCTGCCTTCCTTATAGACGGAGCGCCCCTGCGGTACGGCGACGATGGCCTCGGGCACGTGCTCCGCATTGAGCGTCACGAAGTCGGCCTTCGCCCCGACCTGCAGGCCGTAGCCTTCCAGCCGCAGTGCCTTGGCACCCGATGCGGTGACGACGTCGAATGCGGCGCGCAGTTCCTCGTCGATATTGAAGCCGGAGCGATAGCCGAGCGTCGTCGCCCGCCGCAGCATGTCGCCATCGCCATAGGGCCACCAGGAATCGCGGATGTTGTCGTTGCCGCTGAAGACGGTGACCCCGGCCTTGCGCAGGGCAAGGATCGGCGGAAACGGCCGCGCGCCCGGCGCGTTGGTCATGATCGCGACGCCGGAGCGGGCGAGAACATCCGCGATCTTCTTGAGGTAGTCTGCCGTGATATCGCCGAGCCCGTAGGCATGGCTGACCGCCACGTGGCCCTCCATGCCGAGCGCGCGCGTGCGCGCCGCGATCTGCTCGATCTCGAAGGCGCCGAGTGTACCCATGTCGTGCAGGTGGATGTCGACATCGACGCCGCGCCTGCCGGCGACGCCAAACACGACGTCGAGATGCTTCTCGACGTCGCGATCGAAACTCGCAGGGTCAAGCCCGCCGACGAGGTTGGCGCCGAGACCAATGGCTTCGTCGAGCAGTTGCGGGGTGCCCGGGCTCGACAGGATTCCGCTCTGGGGAAAGGCGACGAGCTGGATGTCGATCAGGCCTTTGTATTCCTCGCGCACGCGCAGGATCGTTTCGAGCGATTTCAGGCCGACCGAACCGTCGACCATGACGTGGCTGCGCATCTGCGTGGTACCATGGCCGATGCAGAGATCGAGTTGGTTGCGCGCGCGCACGTCCATCGGCGCTGACACGGCCATGTTCTCGGCCTGGAAGGCGACGCGCTCATGCACGTTGAAGCCGTCAGTGCACGGCTTGTGTGGCCGCCAGGCGTCGCCATAGAAGCTGGTGTCGAGATGGATGTGGCCCTCGACGAAGCCGGGAACGACGAGCGCATCCTTGAGGTCGACCGTCTCGGCGCCGGCCGGCGGCTGGTCAGCAGGTGCAATCGCAGCGATGCGGCCGTTCGTGACCGCGATGTGCTGGCGGGTGCCGCCATCGAAGCGCGCGTTCAGGAAGATTGTGTCGAAGGCCATTTGGGTTCCTCCGTCGATTGATCGCGGTGATCCTCGCGCAGGCGGCGACGATGGCGCAAGACGTGGGTCGATCAGTTCTGGGGGCGGAACAGCATGGCCCTTTGCCGCGCAAAGGTCTGCCGGCCACCCCTAAAGCCCATCATGACGTCAGGCAGCTCGGCGATGGCAAAGCGGCTGTCCCTGGTATCGAGCACGATGAGGTCGGCGGGATTGCCGACCTTGATGCCGTAATCACCGAGGTTCATCAGCCGCGCCGGCAGGTCAGTGACGAGGTCGAGGCAGGTGTCGAAGTCGCTGACCGAGGCGTGCGCGACATTGGCGTAGAAGTTCGCCATCCGCAGCAGCGAGGCATCGCCGAACGGCGTGAAGGGATTGAGCACGTTGTTGGTCGCGACCGAGCACAGCACGCCATCGCCGGCGAGCTTGTGGGCGAGCGTCAGCCCGCGCGGCGCATTGTGGGTGGCCTCGCGCCCCATCAGGTAGAGATCGGTCGCGGGCAGCACCGTGACGGCAACGCCTGCTTTGGCCAGTTGCGCGGTGGCGGCTTTCATCCGCTCCGGCGGCAATGCCGAGAGTTTTGTGGCATGGCCGATCGCCACGCGTCCGCCGTAGTTGCGCCGCTCGGTGAGGCGGCAGACCTCGTCGAGGTGCCACCAGGAGGGATCGAGATCGAAGTCGAGATGGAGATCGACGTCCATGTCGAATTCCTCAGCGAGATCGAAGATGCGCGCGAGATGGGCGTTCGGGTCGGTGTCCATGTAGGGACAGCCGCCGATGACCTCGCCGCCGTTGCGCAGCGCCTGGATCAGCAGGTCCTCGGCACCGGGATCGTTGGTGAGGCCTTCCTGCGGGAAGACGCAGAGTTCGAGATCGATCGCCCAGGCGTAGTCACGCTTGAGCGCCTGCACCGCCTCGAAGCCGCGCAGGCCAATGCGCGGGTCAATTTCAACATGTGTGCGCATGCGCGTCGTGCCGTGCACGATTGCCCGCTCCAGCACGCGAGCGCCGCGTGCGTAGACGTCCTCGACCGTGAAATCCTTCTTCATGCCGGCGACGGCGCGGATCGCCTCCGAGACACTGCCGTGATCGTGCCCGCAGCGGCCGAGCAGGCAGGCCTTGTCGAGATGGATGTGGGTGTCGACGAAGCCGGGCAGGGCAAGGTGGCCGCCGACATCGACCTCGACGGTCTCGCAGGCGAGCTTTGGCGCGATCGCGGCGATACGTCCGTCCTTCACGCCGATATCGACGGGTGCGGCGGATGAGCGCAACAGCGCGTTGCGGAAGATCAGGTCGAGGGCGGCTTGGGTGGTCATGGCGCGGATTCAGCTGTGGTAGTCTAGCGAAAGCTGAGGGGGCGGGCAGCTCCAGATTGTGTGCAGTCGAGGCATCAGATTGTCCAAAAAATATGCATGCACTTTGGGGGCCGAATTGTAGAATGCCGGCACTTTCGGAGAATTCGCCATGTCCGCTCCCGCCAAAGCCGAACGCCCGATGACCGACGCCGAGATCGTGGAGGCCTACCTGACGGCCTCGATGATACCCGATCCCGACGCCGCCGCGGCCTACATGAAGCCGGGCACGGTGATCACGTTCACCGGCGGGCGCGAGTTCGACCATCCGCGCGGGCCGACCGGCTTCAACGCCAAACGCTACCGCTGGGTCAAGAAGAAGATGGACCGGTTCGACGTCTGCCCCGGCGCCGACGAGACCGTCGTCTACAGCGTCGGCACGCTCTATGGCGAGTGGATGGACGGCACCCCGTTCGAGGGCAATCGCTATGTCGATCGGTTCGTCGTGAGGGGCGGGCAGATCGTCAAGATGGATGTCTGGAACGACAGCGCCGAGCGCATCCTCGTTCAGCGCGGCATTGAAACCTAGCCTCTTCGCGCGACTTTCGGCAGCTTGACGACGCGGTCGCCCGTCACCTCGTCGGCGTAGGGCGCGAGAATATCGAGGAGATCACGGCCGCGCTGCGGAGTGGGGGCGACCAGCGCGCGATTGGCCACGGAATCCAGGTGATGATGCATCAAGTCCATCACCTTGGCCTCGTCGCCCTTGGCAAGCGCTGAGATGATGGCGCGGTGCTCGTTGATGGCGCATTCGGTGGAATGCGGCCGGCTGTAGAGCGACAGGGTCAGGCAGCAGCGATAGGCGACCTCGCTGACATAGCGCACCAGGATCGGGCTGTTCGTCATGTGCGCGAGCAGGATGTGGAATTCGGTCGCGAGGCGGATCGAGACCGCATCCGTGCCGCCGCGGGCGCGATCCTCGGCATCGACATGGGCATTCAGCTCGGCGATCTGCGCCTTGGTCAGCTTGCCCGCGAGCTGACGGACGACGAGGCGCTCGAGCTCGATGCGGATGTCGAAGGCATCGCGCGCCTCCTGCCAGCTCGGCGTCGCCACCACCGCGATCCGGTTGCGGCGGAGCTCGACGAGGCCTTCCGCGGCGAGCTGCCCCAGCGCGTGACGGGCAATGGTGCGGCTGACGCCGAAGCGTTCGCCGAGCGCATCCTCCGGCAGCTTGGCGCCGGGCTCTAGCGCCTGCTCGATGATGGCGCGCCGGAGCGCGCGGCAGATCACGCTGACCTTGTCCGACGATTCAGAAGTCTTGCTGCTTGCGCGCGCCGCCATCGGCGAATCCTTGAGGGGAGGGTCGAAACCACTCTTTAGCACGGCCCTTCGCCAATTCCGCGCTCCAATTGCATGCAGTTTGGTGTCCGGATTGCCTAAATGGAATCCGCTCAATCGGCGGCTCATTTGGCCAATCCATTGATTTTGCGGGAGGCGACCGCTGGCATTCAGCTTGCATGCACTTTTGCTGTGATGCGCATGCAACCCAATATCCAGTTTGACGGCCAGCCCGTTCCCGAAGGGGCTGCCGCGACCGCCATCGAGCTGTCCGAGGCCTCCGTGACCTTCGGACGCGGCGACCGCGCCGTGCCCGCGCTGGCGAAGACCAGCTTGAGGATCGCCGACGGCGAGTTTGTCGCACTGGTCGGCCCGTCCGGATGCGGCAAATCGACCATTTTGCGTCTCGTCAGCGGCCTGGTGCAGCCGACCAGCGGCGTCGTCATCGTCGGCGGGCGCGAGGTTGCGGCGCGGGCGATGCGGGTCGGCATGGCCTTCCAGAACCCGACCATGCTGCCGTGGATGACGATCGAGCGGAACATCATGCTGCCGCTGAAGATCGTCGAGCCGTTCCGCTCGAACTTCCGCAGGCTGCGCAAGACCGAGTTTCGCGACAAGGCCAACGCGCTGCTGGAGCAGGTCGGCCTCAAGGGCTTTGGCAATCGTTATCCCTGGCAGCTCTCCGGCGGCATGCTCCAGCGCGCCAATCTCTGCCGCGCGCTGATCCACGAGCCGCGCATGCTGCTGCTCGATGAGCCGTTCGGCGCGCTCGACCAGTTCACCCGCGAGGAGCTGTGGGCGATCCTCCAGAACCTCTGGATGACGCACAAGCCGACCGTGCTGCTGGTCACGCATGATCTGCGCGAGGCCGGCTTCCTTGCGAGCCGCATCTGCGTGATGAGCGCACGTCCCGGCCGCATCCTCGACGACAGCCGCGTCGAGTTCGCGCGCCCGCGCACCGTCGCCATGACCTTCGAGCCGGATTTCGTCGCGCTGAACCAGAAGCTGCGCGCCTTCATCGAGGATGCGCGCAGCGCGGCCCAGCAGGGAGCAGGCTGATGTTCGGGATCGATATCAGGCAGAAGGCGTGGTCGGCGGGACTGATCGTGCTGTTCTTCGTCGCCTGGGAGCTGTTCTGCCTGATGACGGGCATGTCGGACCTGGTGCTGCCGCGGCCCTCGCAGGTGTTCGTGACGCTGGTCCAGCGCTTTCCGGTGCTGTGGCCGCACATCGTGCAGACGCTCGCCACCACCATGTTCGGCTTCGTCCTTGGCGTTGCGCTCGGCGTCGCCCTTGGCGCGATCATCGGCGTGTCGAAGACGGCCTATGACACCTGCTATCCGCTGCTGATCGGCTTCTCCTCGATCCCCAAGGTCGCGGTGGTGCCGATCTTCGTGCTGTGGTTCGGCTCCGGCACCGTGCCGGCGGTGCTGACGGCGCTGTCGATCTGCTTCTTCCCGATCGTCGTCAACATCGCGACGGGCTTGGCGACCACCGAGCCCGAGCTCGAGGACGTCCTGAAGGCGCTGGGCGCCAGCAAGCTCGACATCCTCTGGAATGTCGGCCTGCCCAGGACCATGCCCTTCTTCTTCGCCTCGCTGAAGGTCGCGATCTCCTACGCCTTTGTCGGCGCGGTGCTGTCGGAGACGGTCGCCTCCAACCGCGGCATCGGAAATGTCATGATGACCGCGTCCTCCAATTTCAACGTGCCACTGGTGTTCGCCGGCCTGTTCGTGCTCGCCGGCCTCGGCGTCGCGCTTTACGTCGTGTTCTCGCTGATCGAGGGACAGGTCACCGGCTGGGCCACGCGCAAGAACGACGTGATCGCCACCTGAAGTCTTGAACCGTCACGCAACGAAGCTGAGGAGGTCTCGATGTTGAGAAAAGTAACTGCCGCGCTGCTGGGATTGGCCCTGTCCGCGGGCGCGGCTAGCGCCGAGGACATCACGATCAAGTTCACGCTGGGCTGGAAAACCCAGGGCAGCGATGCCGCGTTCTTCTATGCCAAGGACAACGGCTACTTCAAGGATGAGGGCCTCAACGTCGTCATCGACCAGGGCGAGGGCTCCGGCGCCACCGTCACGCGCGTGATGTCCGGCGCCTATGACGCCGGCTTCGGCGACGTCAACGCCATCATCCAGAACGCCTCGACCAAGCCGCAGGAGGCACCCGTCATGGTCTACATGATGTGGAACCAGCCGCCGTTCGCGATCGTCGCCAAGAAGACCAGTGGCATCAACACCATCAAGGACTTCGAGGGCCACACCCTCGGCGGCGCGCAGGGTACGCCGACGACGCGCCTGTTGCCGGTGTTCACGCGCAAGAACGGGCTCGACGGCGAGAAGATCAAGATCTCCAACATGGCGCCGAACCTGCAGGAGCCGATGCTGATCAAGGGCGACATCGATGCTGCGCTCGTCTTCAACATCACCAGCTATTTCAACCTGGTGCTCAACCGCCAGGACCCGGACAAGGATTTTAAATGGTTCTCCTTCGGTGAGTACGGCCTCGATCTCTACTCCAACGGCGTGATGGTCTCGAAGAAGCTGATCGCGTCGAACCCGAAGGCGGTGGCCGGCCTCGTCCGCGCCATCAACAAGGGCGCGATCGCGGTCGCCAAGGACCAGAATGCCGGTATGAAGGCGGCGCTGAACTACGACAACCTCATCAATGCCGATGTCGAGAAGCGCCGGCTGCAATATTCCTTCGAGAAGCTGATCGTCTCGCCCGAGATGAAGGAGATCGGCATCGGCGACATCAAGGACGACCGCATGACCCGCGCCATCGGCATCGTGGTCGAGGGCTATCAGCTCGCCCGCGCGCCGACGCCGGCCGAGGTGTTCTCGCGCGAATTCCTGCCGCCGCGCGCGGAGCGGGAGCTGGTGTATACTGCCAACTGATCTTCAACGGGTCTTGGAGAGACGGTCATGGCCACGGAGATTTCGGCAACCAGCCTGTTCCGTGGCCCTGACCGCGGCGTCAGCGACAACGTCGTGCTGCGGCACGATGGGGGCGTCATCACCGATATCGCGGAAGGAGCGGGGCCGGGACCGCGCTCTTTCGTCATCCCGGCCTTCGTCAACGCCCACGACCACGCCCGCGCCACCGCATCGTCCTTCGGCGCGGTCGGCATGCCCCTGGAAAGCTGGATCCTGCGGACTGCGCTCGGCACGCCGGTCGATCCCTACCTCGCTGCTGCCTCTGCCTTGGCCCGTTCGGCCAAGGCCGGCTGCGCCGCCATGATGGTGCATTACACGCGGCCGAGCGGGACGATGCCCTTGGTCGACGAGGCCAAGGCCATTGCGAAGGCCGCGTCCGACGTCGGTATCCGCATCGCGTTTGCGCTGGCCGTGCGCGACCAGAATCCGATCGTCTACGGTGATGCCGAGCCGGTGCTCGCAGGGCTTCCCAGGGAGGATCGCAAGACCATCGAGGATCTCTTCGTTCGCGCACCGATGTCGCCAAGAGCGTATATCGAGCTGACCGACGCCATTGCCTCAGGGATCGCAGGCCCGATGGTGGACGTGCAGCTTGGTCCTGCCGGCGTGCAGTGGTGCTCGAAGCCGCTGCTGGAGGCGGTGGCGGAGAATTCCGCGCGGACCGGCCGCCGCATTCACATGCATCTGTTGGAAACCGTGTACCAGCGCGCCTGGGCCGACCAGAACTTTCCGGACTTGGTGCGCTGGCTCCGCGACATCGGCTTCCTCTCCGAGCGGCTGACGCTGGCGCATTGCATCCACGCCCGTCCCGAGGAGCTCGAGATGATCGCCGCCTCCGGCGCGCGCATCGTCACCAATTTCAGCTCGAACATGCATCTGCGCTCGGGCCTTGCCCCGATCGCCGCCGCATACAAATGCGGCTGCGCCATCGCTGTCGGCGTCGACGGGCTGGCGCTGGACGAGGACGACGACGTCCTGCGCGAGATGCGGCTGGTGCAGATGGTCCATGGCGGTCTCGGCTTCAAGGCGACATGGACGCCGGCCGAGATGTTCTCGCTCGCCATCCGCAACGGACGCCAAGCCACCGGCGCGCCGGGAAGCGGGGAGCTCGCGGCCGGCAATCCGGCCGACTACGTCGTGATCGATCTCGACCGGCTCGACCGCGACCGGATCATGCCCGTCGATCCCATGGCGCTGCTGTTCGCACGCGGCAATGCGTCGCTCGTGAAGGAGGTCGTCGTCGCCGGCAAGACGATCGTCAGGGACGGGGTCGTGGCAGGTGTCGACCTGCCGGCCGTCGAGCAGGAGTTGCGGGCGATGTACCGCGCCAATGTCGGCAAGCTCGAAAGCTTCCAGCGGATATGGCCGCCTCTGTCGGAACGGCTGAGCGGCTGGTTCGAGCAGCAGCTGACCTGTCAATGAGGCGCCTGTCCTTGGCCGCGATGTATATAAAAAGGCGATAACTGCTAAAACCTGCCTCGTCTGGCGCCGGCTGCATCTATGCGCTATCAGCTCCGCGATTGCGTCTCGACACCAGTCGATGACCCCCTTGAGGAGCCCTCCGATGCGTCTTTCTACCATTGTTCTGGCCGTGACATGTCTTGCCGGCGCAGCCTCAGCCGAAGACCTCACGGGCACGCTCCAGAAGGTGAAGGAGACCAAGAAGATCACGCTGGGCTATCAGGAGGCCTCGGTCCCGTTCAGCTATCTCGACGGCAACCAGAAGCCGGTGGGCTTCGCCATGGACATCTGCCTCAGGATCGTCGATGCCGTGAAGAAGCAGCTCGGCATGCCCGATATTTCCGTCGAGACCCTCGCGGTGACGTCGTCGAACCGCATCCCGCTGATGGTCAACGGCACGCTCGATCTGCATTGCTCGGCGACCACCAACAATGCCGACCGCCAGAAGCAGGTCGCCTTCACCAACACGCATTTCCTCAGCGCGACGCGGTTCGCGGCCAGGAAGGCGGCGAACATCAAGACCATCGACGATCTCAAGGGCAAAGCGGTCACGGCGGTTGCGGGATCGGTGAACCTGACCCAGCTCGCCAAGGTCAACACCGAGCGCAATCTCGGCATCAACATCATGCCGGCCAAGGACCAGGCCGAGGCCTTCCTGCTGCTGGAGACCGACCGCGCTCAGGCCTACGCGCTCGACGATGTCCAGCTCGCGGTCGCGATCGCGCGCTCGAAGGACCCGCAAGCCTTCATGATCAGCGAGGAGACGTTCTCCAAGCCCGAGCCTTACGGCATCATGCTGCGGCGGGAGGATGCACCGTTCAAGACGCTGGCCGATCGCGCCACCGCGGAGCTCTATGCGAGCCCGGAGATCGAGGTGCTCTACCGGAAGTGGCTGGAATCCCCGACGCCGCCGAACGGTCTCAACTACAACGTCCCGATGTCGGCAGCCTTGCGCAATGCCTTCAAGAAGCCGAGCTCGAGCGCCGATCCTGACGTCTACGTCGTGAACTAAGGCGGGGCGTCAGCGCATCCGCGGCGTGTCGAGGAGCTGGCCTGCCAGCGCCGCGCCGATTGTCGCGATCGCGGCCATGACAAGCGCCCAGGCGACGAACAACCGATGACCGATCAGCGCACCGCTCAAGAGCGGCGCGCTGATATTCGCGCCTGACATCAGCGACTGGTTGAGGCCCATGATCATGCCCTGGCGGTTGATCGCGGTCGAGCGCGACAATTCCGCCGTCAGCGTGCTCCGCGCAAACATGGTGCCGACGATGATCAGTGTCAGGTTGACTGCGAGCAGGCCGACATTGTTCTCGGCTCCAAGGCCTGCAAAGCCGAGGGCCATGCAGGCGAATGCCGCCATCACGATGCTGCGGTCGGATGCGATGAGGTTCACGCGTGTAATCAGGAGGCCCTGCACGACCATGTTGATGAAGCCGGCGTAAGCAAAGATCCAGCCGAGTTCGCGCGCGCCGAAGGCATGGCCGTCCCAGGAGAACCGCGCCGACAGGAACAAGCCGATCTGCGACAGAAACATCGAATTGACGAAGAAGAACACGATGAGCAGGCCGAGCAGGCGCCAGGCGTAGCGCATGCCGAACAGGCTGCGGGTCAGCGTCGGCTCGGGCACGCGATGCTGGTAGAGCGGCTCGGACGCCGGATGATCCGGCGGGAGCAGGGCGATTGTCGCGGCGATGCTGATCACGGAGAGTGCGGCCGCGGCCCACACCGGTGCGGTCTGGCCGTAATGGACGAGGAAGCTCGACAGCGCCGGCCCGAGCAGGAGCCCGGTCCCGATCGCCCCGCTGGTCATGCCGAGCGCCTGCTTGCGGGTTGCGGGCGCGCTGTGCTCGGCGGCATAGGCATGCGCGACCGAGATATTGCCGGAGGTCAGGCCATCGATGATCCGGGCCACGAACACGAGTGTCAGATTGCCGGCGAGCGCGAGCAGGACGAATCCGGTGAGCGTTCCGATCTGGCTGACGACCAGCACCTTTCGCCGTCCGTAGCGGTCCGAGAGAATCCCGACCACGGGCCCGGCGATGAGCTGGCAGACGGCGTAGACCGAGATCAGCGCGCCGAGCAGGAACGGCGTGGCGCCGAGCCGCTGCGAATAGAACGGCAGCAAGGGCAGGATGATGCCCATCCCGGTGGCATCCACGGCCACGACCACGAAGGTCGGGACCAGCGTCAGCGCGCTGTGTCCGGCCATCGTCTCCGCTGCATGTGCCGGGGAACCCGGTCCCATGGCGCCTGTCCTCGTTCGCTTTTGCGTGATCGCCGCTGCGATGCCGGGGTATATAGTTGTAAACTAATAGTTCGTGTCCTATCTAATTTGCATGGCTCCCTCGCAGGCTCATATCCACGCCGAAATCGGCCGGCTCATCGCGCGCCTGGGGCGGATGTGGCGGCGCGAGTCGGATTCTGCTCTGTCCGAGCACGGCCTGTCCTATGCGACCGCGATTCCGCTGCTGGTGCTGTCGCGCCAGGGCGAGAATGTCCGGCAAGGCGTGCTCGCGGATGAGCTCGGCATCGAAGGGCCGTCGCTGGTGCGCCTGATCGATCTGCTCCAGGCCGAGGGTCTGGTCGAACGCCGGGAAGATCCGACCGATCGTCGTGCCAAAACGTTACATTTGACGAAAGCGGGCGCGGCCAAGGTCGAGGAGACCAACCGGGTGCTGCGCCGGGTGCGGGCCAGCCTCCTGAAGGATATCGGGCCCGAGGAACTTGCGATAACATTCGAGACTCTTCAGCGCATCGAACAGCGGGCCAGTCGCCTGCAAGACGTCAAGACTGGTCCCGAAGCGAAATAGCCATGCGCGCAGACGAGACGTTCCTGGTCCGCCATGCGGACCTCATTTTTGCTTTGAAGACGTTCGCCGCGTCGATGCTGGCGCTCGTCATCGCGCTCGCGATGGACCTGCCGCGGCCCTATTGGGCGATGGCGACCGTCTACATCACCTCGCAGCCGCTGGCGGGGGCCACCAGCTCGAAAGCGTTCTTCCGCGTGATGGGCACGCTCGTCGGTGCCGTCATGACGGTGGCGATGGTGCCGAACCTGATCGATGCGCCGGAACTGCTCAGCCTTGCCATCGCGCTATGGGTCGGGCTTTGTCTCTATCTGTCGCTGCTCGACGGCACGCCGCGCAGCTACGTCTTCATGCTGGCCGGATACACGGTGGCGCTGATCGGTTTCCCCGCGGTGTCCGAGCCCGGCGCCATCTTCGATACCGCGGTGGCAAGGCTCGAGGAGATTTCGCTCGGCATCATCTGCGCCAGCCTGGTCTCGACCATCGTGTTCCCTCGCAGCGTCGCGCCTGCCGTGGCCCACCGCGTCGATAGTTGGTTGGCGGACGCGCGCCGTCTCAGCCAGGTCGTGCTGCTGCGCGAGGGCACCAATGAGACCCGCCGCGGCAAGCGCCTCAAGCTTGCGATCGACATCGTCGAGATCGATACGCTCTCCACCCATCTTGCCTATGACCGGTTGACCGACCGCAATGCGGTGACGGGCCTCGGCGAGATCCGGCTCCGGATGTTGACGCTGCTGCCGGTGATCGCCTCGATCGAGGACCGGCTGGCTGCGCTCGGGGAGGACGCGCTGCGCCGGCAGCCCGAGCTGAAACAGCTGGTCGATGATCTTGCGCAATGGATCGTCAGCGACGTCTGCGCGCGGCAGCCGGCCGACCGGATCCGCGCCGCGATCGCGGAGCAGCAGGCGGTGCTCGACGACAGCGCCTCCTGGGAGCGGATCATCACCACAAGCCTGCTGTTGCGGCTGCGCGAACTCGTCGACCTCTCGCGCGACTGCCGCGAGCTGACCGAGGCGATCGCTGCGAACCGCAACGTCTCGGCTCTCAATCTTGCCTTCCATTCCGAGGCCGGCGCCGCGCCCGTGCGTCACAGGGATCGCGGTCTTGCGCTGTGGTCGGCGGCTGGTGCCGCCATTGCCATCCTGATCTGCTGCGCATTCTGGATCGGGACCGGCTGGCCGGACGGTGCGTCGGCGCCGATGATGGCGGCGGTCGCCTGCTCGTTCTTTGCCGCGCAGGACGAGCCGGCGCGCTTCATCCGCAGCTTTGGCCTGTGGTCGCTCGTCGCCATCGTCGTGGTCGCGATCTACCTGTTCGCACTGGTGCCCGCGATCTCCCATCTCGAGGTCCTGATCGTCGCGCTGGCGCCGACCTTCCTGGTCTATGGCTTCCTGATCAGCCGGCCGGCGACGGCGGGCACCGGCATGGCGCTCGCGGCGAACACTGCGACGCTGCTGGCGCTGCAATCGACCTACAGTGCGGATTTCGCCTCCTACGCCAATTCCGCCGTCGCCTTCTTCGTCGGCGTCGTCATCGCCGAGCTGGTGACGCGGATCGCGCGCGGGGTGGGCGCCGAATGGATCGCCAACCGCCTGGTGCTGTCGAGCTGGAAGACGCTCGCGGTCGCTGCCGAACGCCGCGGCAAGCGCGACCGCGCCGAGTTCGCCGGCCTCATGCTGCACCGGCTCGGGCTGCTGGTGCAGCGTATCGCCTTCCTCTCGGAGAGTGACCGGCGCGACGCCGACAGCCTGGTCCAGCTCCGCATCGGCATCAACATCATCGACCTGCGCCGCGCCCGCTACGGGCTTGCGGCATCCACCATTGCCGTCATCGACGACATGCTCGATCAGCTCGCCAAGGCCTGCCGCAGCTATGCGGGGAATGGAATGCCGGGCGAGCTGCTGACGAGCGTCGACCGGGCGCTGGCCCAGGCGGTGAAGGATCCCAATGACAGCGCGCGCGAGGACGCCCTGATCGGGCTCGTCGGCATCCGCCGCGGCCTGTTCCCGGACGCGCCGGCCTATCGGCCGCGCGCGGAGAGTGTTGCAGCATGAGACATGTGATCGACATCTATGGCGTGCTGGTGCCGGCGCTGCTGCTGTGGATCATCATCGCCTACGTCCTCAGCGCGCTGTTGCGCCGCTTGATGCAGCGCTTCGACCTCTATCGCCTGGTCTGGCACCGCGCGCTGTTCGATTTCGCCATTTTCGTCTGCCTGCTCGGCGGCGTCGTCTATCTCTCGGAGTACCTCACATGAAGGGCAATCTTGCCTGGCTCGGCCGTATCGCGCTGACCGTCATAGCCGTCGTGCTTGCACTCGTCGTCGGACGCGAGCTCTGGGTCTATTACATGGAATCGCCCTGGACCCGTGACGGCCGCGTGCGCGCCGACGTGGTCCAGGTCGCGCCCGATGTCTCCGGGTTCGTCACGGAGGTGCTGGTCAAGGACAACCAGAAGGTCCGCCGCGGCGACGTTCTGTTCCGGATCGACCGCGAGCGTTTCGCCCTGGCGCTGCGGCAGGCCGATGCGTCGGTTGCCGGTCATCAGGCCACGCTTGACCAGGCCAATGCCGATCTGAAGCGCTACAGCACGCTGACGACCGATGCGGTGTCGCAGCAGAAGCAGGAGCAGGTGCTGGCCACCCAGCTGCAGGCCAAGGCGGCCTTCGATGCGGCCGTCGCCGACCGCGCCGTGGCCCAGCTCAATCTCGACCGCAGCGAGGTCCGTGCCTCCGTGAACGGCGTGATCACCAACATGGACCTGCGCCCCGGCGCCTATGTCACGGCCGGGAAGGGCGTGATGGCGCTGGTCGACACCGACACGCTGCATGTCGAAGGCTATTTCGAGGAGACGAAGCTCGCGCGCATCCGCGTCGGCGACAGGGTGCAGGTGCGCCTCATGGGCGAGAAGACCACGCTCACCGGTCATGTCGAGAGCATCGCCGCCGGCATCGAGGACCGCGACCGCGCGGAAGGCGCGAGCCTGCTCGCCAACGTCAACCCGACCTTCAGCTGGGTGCGGCTCGCGCAGCGCGTGCCGGTGCGGATTGCGCTGGACAATGTTCCGGGCAACGTGTCGCTGGTCGCCGGCCGCTCCGCGACGGTGGAGGTATTGGACTAACGCTGCGAGCAGATGATCGCGCTTGGCCTGGGGAAAACCGGCGACGAGCGTTTCAATGCCAAATCGTAAGGCTAATCCTGACTCGCGTGTGTTGAGTCGGGGGACTGTATGGGCGTTTGGTTTTTAGTCCTAGCAGCCTGCATCGTCGGCACGTTGCTCCTGTTGGCGTTCTGCCGATAGCGCCGATTGCAGATGCAATTGTTGCCGCGAAGCATCAGCGAGCCGCGGAATAGCGGTTCCAGACCGATGGTTTTTGACTGTGCATGGATGAACGCGTTCACTTCCGGGATCGGAGGCGGACGTGAGCTGGTTGTTAGTGTTTCTCATTGCCGCAAGCGCAGTCGTTCTGATCGCCCATGCGATTGACGCGATGCGTTCTTGATACGGCCTGTGACTCGGTTTCGTCGGTAGCTAGGTAAGAGCCGAAAATGTTCCGAGGCGGGCGAGCGTCAATTTGAGGAACCTGGCCCTGCGAGCCAGGGTTGTCACAGCAGGAGGAATACGATCATGCTTGCGTTCTATCTGCCGTTCATCATTTTCGGAGCGATGCTCGAAGCGATTTCGAATCAGAATGTATCTGCGCCCATCCAGGAGCCGCCAAGCTTCGACTAGACGCCGATCCCTTGGCGCAGTCTCTAGTACCGACGCACCAGCGTCGGCTTAGATATTCGAGTATTTCTTCAGCTCGAATCGCGCGATCTGGTTCCTGTGAACCTCGTCCGGTCCGTCGGCAAGACGCAGCAGGCGCGCGGTGGCGTAGGCTTGCGTCAAGCCGAAATCATTCGAGGTGCCGCCGCCGCCATGGGCCTGGATCGCCCAGTCGATGATCTGGCAGGCCATGTTGGGCACGGCGACCTTGATCATGGCGATCTCGGCTTTCGCGACCTTGTTGCCGACCGTATCCATCGCGTAAGCCGCGTTCAGCGTCAGCAGCCGGGCCTGCTCGATCATGATGCGGGCTTCCGCGATGCGCTCCTGCGTCACCGTCTGCTCCGAGACCGGCTTGCCGAAGGCGATGCGGCTGCGGACGCGGCGGCACATCTTTTCCAGAGTGCGTTCGGCGAGCCCAATCAGCCGCATGCAATGGTGGATGCGGCCGGGGCCGAGGCGGCCCTGCGCGATCTCGAAGCCGCGGCCTTCGCCGAGCAGCATGTTCGCCTTCGGGACTCGCACATTGGTGAAGACGACCTCGGAGGCCCGATCAGGCACGCCGTAGAAACCGAACACGGGCAGGGGCCGCTTGACCTCGATGCCCGGCGTGTCCATCGGTACCAGGATCATGGATTGCTGATTGTGGCGGTCGGGATTGCCAGGATCGGTCTTGCCCATGAAGATGCAGATCTTGCAGCGCGGATCGGTCGCGTTGGTCGTGTACCATTTGCGGCCGTTGATGACGTAGTGGTCGCCGTCGCGCACGATCGAGCTCTCGATATTGGTCGCATCCGATGATGCGACCGCAGGCTCTGTCATGGCGAAGCAGGAGCGGATTTCGCCCGCGAGCAGCGGCTTCAGCCAGCGCTCCTTGTCCTGCTCCGACCCGTAGCGCTCCAGCACCTCCATGTTGCCGGTGTCGGGCGCGGAGCAGTTGAACACTTCGGGCGCCAGGTGCGAGCGGCCCATCACCTCGCAGAGCGGGGCATATTCGAGATTGGTGAGCCCGGCGCCATGGCGGGACTCCGGCAGGAACAGATTCCAGAGACCTTCAGCGCGCGCCAGCGGCTTCAGCTCCTCGACGACCGGATAGACCTTCCACGGTCCGAGCTCTTCCGCCTCGCGATAGAATCGCTCCTCGTTAGGATAGATGTGCCGGTCCATGAAACTCTCGAGCTTGCGCTTGAGCTCGACGACTTTGGGCGACATCGGGTAGAGCATGTTTCGTCTCCTTGATCGGGCGGCAGCAGGGCCTATGCGACTTCGAGGTAGTCCGGCCCCGGCAGCGTCGGGAAGGGTGCCGTCGGCAGCGTCTGGTACCAGAACGCGACCGAGGCGATGTCGTCCTGCAGCGGAAGATATTTTCCGTCGCTGGCGCCGGGCAGCCAGCCCAGCGCCTGGATGGTCACGCGCAGATCGCTTCGGAAGCGGACGGGATCGGGGATGTGCCAGCGATAGAGGCCAAAGCGCTGCTGCGACCGGTAAACGCCGTCGGGACGGATCACCTGCGGCAGGCCGGCATAGGGCGTGGTGAATTCCTGATAGCGCGATTGCTGGAACGGGGCCTGGCCGCCATGGGCGACATGGGGATCGAAATTATAGGCGCCGCAGAAATAATCCTCGGTGCCGGTGCCGCAGATGGTCGGGAATGCGCCGTCGCCGTCGATGAAAAATTTGATCTCGCCTTCGCCCCACCAGCCATTGTTGTGGACGCCCCAGGCCATGTAGGTGCCGACATAGTGGCCCGCACCCTCAACGCCATCGAGGATGGTGTAGACCTCCTTGAAAGGAAGCGGGTTGGTGCGGCGGAACTGGACATGGAAATAGGCGCACTCCTCAGGGACATCGGTCAGCGTGTAGTTGATCTGGTAGTAGATCGTGACCTGCTCCTCGCTGCGGTTCTCCAGCGTGAAGCGCGCGCGTTTGCGGAACGGCATTTCCCAATAGCAGTTGAAGGCGCGGCCGGGATTGACGCAGACCGCGAGCGAGGAGACCTGCGCGAACTCCTCCCAGCCGCAGGCGAAGAAATCACCGGCCGGACATTCCACGCTCGGCTGTGTCTGATCGTCCCAGTAGACGCGCAGGATCGAGTGGCGCAGGCGTCCGCGCGCCAGCGTCATCCAGATTTGCTGGATCGCGCCCTGGCCCTCGATGTCGGCGAGCGTGAACGTCGTGCCGGGCTCGATGACGACGTAAGGAGAGACCTTCCAGCCCTGGCCGAGATCGCGGGCCTGACGCGCGGCGGGGCCGTCGACGGACATGCCGCCCTTGCCCTTCTCGCCGGTGAAGTTCTCCGGGCTGATCGAGCGCGTCAGCGCATTCGACAGGCGCGACAGGTTGCCGAGATGCATGCCCAATCCGGAAAACGTCATGATGTCCTCGATGCGGGGTTAGCGATGACCCCGTATATCGCCCCCGAATTGACCAAAACATGAAGATGATCGCGTTCGCGAAGATCTGCTTCGTAGCCCGGATGGAGCGCAGCGCAATCCGGGGTCGTGCGTCATGGCAAGATTCCCGGATTACGCCGCGCTCCATCCGGGCTACGAGGTCGACGCCTTTGCGCGCGGCTCATGCCACGCGATACTCCTTAAATCGTTCGCGCAGCGCCGATTTGAGCACCTTGCCGGTGCCGGTCATCGGGAATTCGTCGAGGAATTCGACGGCGTCCGGCAGCCACCAGCTCGCGATCTTCGGCCGCATGTGGTCGAGCAGCGTCTTGCCGTCGACGGTCGCGCCTTTCTTGCGGACGACAAGGAGGAGGGGGCGCTCCTGCCATTTCTCGTGCGCGATGGCGACGACCGCGGCTTGCAGCACGTCGGGGTGAGACAGGGCGATATCCTCGAGCTGGATCGAGGAGATCCACTCGCCGCCGGACTTGATCACGTCCTTGGAGCGGTCCGTCAGCGTGACGTGGCCCTGCGGATCGATCACGGCCATGTCGCCGGTGATCAGCCAGCCGTCGCGGTCGAGGCCCTCGTCAAGCTTCATGTAGCCGGAGGCGACCCACGGCCCGCGGGCCCGCAAATGGCCGACCGTCTTGCCGTCGCGCGGCAGCTCATCGCCGGCATCGTCGACGATGCGCAAGGCGGTGCCGAAGCAGGCGCGGCCGGAGACCTGGCGCCGGTCGAACTTCTCCTTGTCGCCGAGATGCTCCGAGCCCGGCCGCAGGCCCGGCATCGAGCAGCCCAGCGCCTCGGTCATGCCCCAGGCCTGGATATAGTCGACATTGTATTCGCGCTTGAGCTTCTCGACCATGGCGCGCGGCGGGGCCGAGCCGGACGATAATGTCGCGCGCAGCGTCGAGAATCTGTTGCCGGTGCGCCCGAGCCAGTCGAGCAGGATCAGCCAGAAGCTCGGTACGCCCGCCGACAGCGTCACCTTCTCGCCTTCGAGCAACTCGTACAGCTTGTCGGGTTCGTAGTTGCGGCCGGGCAGCACCAGCTTGGAGCCGGTGTAGGGCGCGGTGAACGGCATGTTCCAGCCATTGCCGTGGAATAGCGGCGCCATCGGCATCATCACCTCGCGCACGCCTTCGACATGTCCCGGCAGGAAGTCGAAATTGCAGCAGGTCATGGTCTGCAGGATCGCGGCACGGTGCGAATAGATCACGCCCTTGGGATTGCCCGTCGTGCCCGAAGTGTAGCAGATGGTGGACGCCGATTTTTCGTCGAACTCCGGCCAGGTGAAGCCGGCGTCGTCTTCCTTCTCCAGCAATTCCTCGTAGCAATGCACGTTGGCAAGCTTCGTCTCCGGCATCCGCTCGCGCGATGACATCACGACATAGGCTTCGATCGTCTTCAGTTGCGGCGCGATCGCTTCGACGATCGGCAGCGTGGCGCGGTCGATGAACAGCAGGCGGTCTTCGGCGTGGTTGATGATGTAGACGAGCTGCTCGGGAAATAGTCTGGGATTGACGGTGTGCAGCACGTAGCCCATGCCGGGCGCCGCATAGAACATTTCGAAATGCCGGTGCGTATTCCAGGCCAGCGTGCCGACGCGGTCGCCTTGCTTCATGCCGAGCCGTTTCAAGGCCAGCGCCATGCGCTTGATGCGCGGATGAGCGTCCGCGTAGGTATAGCGATGGATGTCGCCCTCGATTTCGCGCGCGACGATCTCGGCCTCGCCGTGATAGTCGGCGGCATACTGGATCAGGCCGCTGATCAGCAGCGGCATGTCCATCATTAATCCCTGCATGGTCTTCCTCCGGATTGCCACGTCGTTGCATGGCGTAGGCTTGTGATTTGTGCGGAGGGTAGCGGAACGTCACGCGGCGTTCACGCAAAAAACAGCGGACGTGATTGCATGCGTCACTTTTTCGGGGCTAATTTGAGGTTGAGCTGCCGGCGAAGCAGCGTCCGCCGTGGAGGAAATGAATGTCAGCGGAAAGACACAAGACCGGCACAGCCGGCGCAGCTACGGTCGATATTTCCGCACTCCGCGCGCGCTATCGCGACGAGCGCGACCGCCGTCTGCGCGCCGAAGGCAAGGCGCAGTATGTCGAGGTCACCGGCGAATTCGGCCGCTATCTCGACGATCCCTGGGCCGATCCCGGCCTTGCGCGCGAGCCCGTCAGCGAGCAGGCCGAAGTGTTGATTGTCGGCGGCGGCTTTGGCGGGCTGCTCTGCGGCGCGCGCCTGCGCGAAGCGGGCATCGCGGATTTTCGTATCGTGGAAAAGGCCGCGGATTTCGGCGGTACCTGGTACTGGAATCGTTACCCTGGAGCGGCCTGCGATACCGAGAGCTACATCTATCTGCCGCTGCTGGAAGAGACCGGCTACATGCCGGTGCGCAAATATGCGCGGGCGCCGGAGATCTACGAGCACTCGCGCCGCATCGGCCGTCACTTCTCGCTCTATGAGCGCGCGCTGTTTCAGACCGTCATCTCGCGGATGACCTGGCAGGAGCAGGAGGCACGCTGGCTGGTCGAGACCGATCGCGGCGACCAGATCCGCGCGCGCTTCGTCATCCTCGCCGGCGGTCCGCTGAGCCGTCCGAAGCTGCCGGGCATTCCCGGCATTGAAACTTTCAAGGGCCACAGCTTCCACACCAGCCGCTGGGATTATGCGTACACCGGCGGCAGTGCGGAGGGTGATCTCACCGGTCTTGCCGACAAGCGCGTCGGCATCATCGGCACCGGCGCCACCGCCGTGCAATGCGTGCCGCATCTCGGCCGCTCCGCGAAAGAGCTCTATGTCTTCCAGCGCACGCCCTCGGCGATCGGCGTGCGCGACGACCGGCCGACGGATCAAGCCTGGGTGCAGGAGCTCAAGCCCGGCTGGCAGCGCGAGCGCATGGACAATTTCACCGCCGTGATCTCCGGTGAGCCGTTCGAGCGGGATCTGGTGCAGGACGGCTGGACTGGCCTCCTCGGCGAGATCCTGCTGGCGCCGCGCCGGCAACCGCAGCCGGTGAGCTCGATGGAGGAGGCGCTGAAAGTCATTGAGCAGGCCGACTATCGCAAGATGGAGGAGATCCGCGCCCGCGTCGACGCCGTCGTAAAAGATGAAGCAGCCGCGGCGGCGCTCAAGCCCTGGTACAAGGCGTTCTGCAAGCGGCCGTGCTTCCACGACGAATATCTCGACACTTTTAATCAACCCAACGTCCATCTCGTCGACACCAAGGGGCAGGGTGTCGAGCGCATCACGGAGAATGCGGTTGTGGTCGACGGCAAGGCCTACGAGCTCGACTGCCTGATCTATGCCAGCGGTTTCGAGGTCGGCACCGATTATGCGCGGCGCATGGGCTTTGAGGTCTACGGCCGCGACGGCATCAGCCTGTCCGAGCGCTGGCGCGACGGCGTCAAGACGATGCACGGCTTCTACAGCCGCGGCTTTCCGAACTGCTTCCTGATCGTCACGGTGCAGGCCGGCCAGAGCGCCAACTTTCCGCACATCATCGACGAGCAGTCTCAGCACATCGCCTATGTCATCGATCAGGCGCGCAAGCGCGGCGCCAGGACGCTGGAGCCGACGTCAGCTGCCGAGAACGCCTGGGTCGATGAGGTGGTCAAGGCCGCGCTCGGCCGCCAGACCTATCTCGCCGAATGCACGCCCGGCTATTACAACAATGAAGGCGTGTTCGATCCCATCGCGGCCAGAAACAGCCAGTACTGGCGCGGGCCGGTGGCGTTCCTGCGGATGCTCGAGAAATGGCGCAAGGAGGGCAATCTGGGCGGATTGGAGTTGGCTTACGGGACCGCCGCGGAGGCCCGGGCTTGAGCGGCATGATCCCGGCTCCATCAGGCGCCACGCGGCTCCACGTCATCGTCGGCGATCCCATCGCGCAGGTGCGCTCGCCGGCGGGCGTGTCGGCCGCCTTTGCCGCGCGCGGGCACGACGGCATCCTCGTGCCTGTCCAGGTCGCGCCGGAGGACTTGCCGGATTTCCTTTCGGTGGCAACGCGGCTGAAGAACCTCGACGGGATCGTCGTGACCATCCCGCACAAATTCGCCTGCTACCAGGCTTGCACGAGCGCGACGTCGCGCGCGCATTTCCTGCGGACCGTCAACCTGATGCGCCGGCGTCCCGACGGCGCATGGCATGGCGACATGGTGGACGGCCTCGGCTTCGTCGGCGCGGCACGGGCGAAGGGGATCGATCCGAAGGGCATGCGGGCCCTGCTTGTCGGAGCGGGCGGTGCGGGATCGGCGATTGCACTTGAGCTGGTGGAGGCCGGTGTCCGCGAGCTTGCGATCCATGACAGTGCAATCGGGCGCCGCGACACACTGGTCGGCCAGCTCAACAGGCTGGGCAAAGCGTCGGTGCGGATCGGCTCGGCGGATCCGGCCGGCTTCGACTTCGTCGCCAATGCCACCCCCGCCGGAATGAAGGATGGCGACCCGCTGCCGGTCGACGTCGCGCGGCTGGCGCCATCGACCTATTGCGGCTGCGTCATCACCAAGCCCGACGTTTCACCGTTCATCGCAGCCGCCCGCAGGATCGGTTGCGTGACCGGGACCGGCACGGACATGTACCGGCAGCATCAGAGCATCATGGTGGATTTTCTGCTGGGAGCGGAGGGAACGTAAGGCGCGTGTCAAGGGCTTTGCTTGGATTGATTGTATCCGGCGGGACTTGAGCGATTGCAACGGACGTAGGATCATGCGCTCGCGCGAGCCGGTCGCGCACCAGCAAGAGGAACGCGCAATGATCAGGGGCAGGACAGTCGCAACGGCGGTGCTTGGCGCGACCGCGCTGCTGCTCTCCCTGCCCATGGCCGAGGCTGCCACTTGCGGCAACGGGCCCGCCGGCTTCGAGGCCTGGAAGCGCGAGTTCAGCGCTGAGGCGCAAGGAAAGGGCATCGGTCCCACCGCGCTCTCGGCGCTGATGCAAACCAATTACGCCAGTGCCACCATCGCGGCAGACCGTGGCCAGCGCAGCTTCTCGCTGTCGCTCGACCAGTTCCTCGCCAAGCGCGGCGCGACGACGATCGTCGCCAAGGGCCGGCAGCTCAAGCAGTCGCAGGCCGCCTTGTTCGCCTCGATCCAGCAGCGTTACGGTGTCCCGCCCGGGCCGCTGATCGCGATCTGGGGCATGGAGACCGGCTTCGGCAGCCAGCGCGGTAACCAGAACATGCTCTCCTCGATCGCGACGCTCGCCTATGACTGCCGCCGTCCCGAATTCTTCACCGACCAGCTCTATGCCGCGCTGAAGCTGATCGACCGCGGTACCCTGTCGGGATCGACCCGCGGCTCCATGCACGGCGAGGTCGGCCAGACCCAGTTCATGCCCAAGAACATCCTGGCCTATGGCACCGGCAATCTCGAGGTCGCCGCCAATGCGTTGAACTCGACTGCGAATTTCCTGAAGGCCCATGGCTGGCGTGCGGGAGCCGGTTACCAGCCGGGAGAACCGAATTTCGCCGCCATCGAGGCATGGAATGCTGCCGGCGTCTATCAGAAGGCGATCGCACTGATGGGCCGGCAGATCGACGAGGGAGGAGGGGCGGCGGCCTCGCGCTGAGAAGTCACGCGAACCGGCGTCCACTTCGCTCGAAAACGCTCTTGCTCAGCAAGGCGTGATACACTGGTGCGAGAAAGTTGTTGCTATCGGGAACCGACGGCACGAGGTTTGCTTTGATCCGTTTCAGGGCTGGGCATGAGGAGACTCAACTATGGCAACCCAGATCGTGATGGACCAGACTGGCGACACCCGCCACGAGTTTGATCCTGGCAATGCCGAAGCGCTGGCGCGAGCCGAACAGCGCTTTCGGGAGTTGACCGGAGCCGGCTTCACCGCCGCCTACCGAACCGGACCCGGCGAAGTCACCCGTATCAAGTCGTTCGATCCGACCGCGCAGGAAACGCTGTTCTATCCCCGCTTGGTCGGCGGCTGATCTGAGCTGCTCATGTTCGCGGCATTGTGGTTCCGCGCGCCCGCGCGTGCCCGCTTGCACGCGCTGCGCGAACTCTACCGGCGCTTCTTCGGCGAGAACACGCCGGATGCGCGGGGCCGCCGGCTTCTGGCCGAATGGCTGACGCCGGAGCAGCGGGCGCAGTTCGAGCAGCACCGGTATTTCGACGTCATCGGCTGCGATAGCGGCAAGAAGTATCGCATTCACTACGGTACGGCCGCCAATGTCCACGAAGTCGACGATGCCGGTCACGCGACAATGGGGTGGTGCTTCGTCCCCTCGGGCTTCCTCGTGCCGGGCGACGTGATGCTGGCGCAGAAGATCGCGCTCGAGACGGATGAAAAGGCCGCGCTCGCGCTCGCCAACCGGTTTCCGCCGGCAACGCATTCGGAGCACTTTTACCGGCGGCCGTTCTAGAGCATGATCCGGACCCGAAGGGCCGCGTTAGCGCAAAGTGTGCAGCGGTTTTCCGAAAAGATCATGCTCAAGCGAAGAGCAAGCGCTCAGTAATGCGTGGTGCGATAGGCATCCAGCGCATGCGCCGCAAAGATGCCGATGCTGCAGAGGGCGAGGAGGCCGGAGATCAGTTCAATCATAGCTCGTCCTCCCGTGGCGACTGCGCGACGAGGTTCTGGCAGCAGGCATAGTCGTAGATCAGGTCGAGGAGGAATTGCATGGTAGCCGTCCCTGTATTTATTTTGACAACGACTTAACCGGCGATCCGTTTCAGGCGTGTTTCGTCGCATCGGGAAAGAGGTTTCGCGGGGGAACCCGGGGCTGGCTTGAGCACGGCGGACCCGTTACATCGCAATTTCGCTAAATCCTTCTGGCCGCGCATTCCCGGCAGCGGCGGACCAAATTGCGAGGCAAAATCATGGCGCAGGTCGAGTGGTTCGACGATCTCACCATTGGAATGCGGTTCAAGTCGCCCGAGGTGGTGGTCACCGAAGCCGATATCAAGCGCTTCGCCGCCGAGTACGATCCGCAGCCGATGCACCTCGACCATGAGGCGGCGAAGGAGACCCTGTTCAAGGGGCTGGCTGCCTCGGGATGGCACACCGCCGCGATCGCCATGAACCTCGCGATCCAGGCCCGCCCGTTCGGACCGCATCCGCTGATCGGTGCCGGTGTCGACGGGCTGCGCTGGACCATGCCGGTGCGGCCCAACGACCGCCTGCACCTGGTCGGTGAGGTGATGAGCCTCACGCCTTCGAAGTCGAAGCCGCAGGGCGTCGCGCTGGTGAAATGGACGATGTTCAACCAGAACGGCGAGGAGGTTTACACCTTCACGCCGATCGCAATCGTGCCGCGACGGGGTTAGGGCGGCTGCTGGCCGTTTGCCTCGCCCGCTACCCGAAGCCCTTGCGGGTCGCCGGCAGAGATGGTCATCTCGGCGTGGGGAACGCGCTGGAGGCTGACATGCATCGATCTGTTCTCGCCGCCGGAATTCTCGCGGGCATCTTGAGCGCAGCTGCCTCGAGCTCGAGGCCCGTGTTCGCGCAGCAATCCAAGGTCGGCGACTGGACCATCGAGAAGCGTTCCCAGGATACGCATTGCAATGCGAGCCGCGGCTACAAGGACAAGGACGACGAGAACCGCGACTACGTCATCGTCATCACCTATTCCGACAAGGCGATCGTGATCGTGATGATCTATGACGGCTGGGAATGGGACAAGGTCGGCGAGATCCTCCGGGCCGATGTCGGCACCGATGACGCCGACATCATGAAGAAAGCGAAGTGGGAGGTCATGGACAAGACCACCGTGCGCGGCATCTTCGAATACGACCAGTCGATCATGGACCGGCTCTCCAAGGCCAAGCGCCTCACGCTCGATTTCGAGGATGATGACGAGGACAGCATCGAGATGCAGATCCCGCACGCCGGCGAGGCGCTCGCCGCGCTGAAGTTCTGCGAGGAGAACCGAAAGTAGATTGTCGGCGCCGGCCGCGAAGCCGGTTCGGTATTCGGCGTGATCGCCTTTCACCGCGTCAACGAGACGGTCTTTCGCAAGACCGTGCTCGTTCTGTTGCTGATCTCGGGAATCTCCCTGATCTAGTGCCCTTGGACTTCGTGAAGCCCCTGGACCGGGGCCGCGCTGGTGTCACTGCTGTGATGCACCAGCGGCTTGTTGCCGGTGATGGTTCTGAGCAGCACATAGAACACCGGCGTCAGGAACAGGCCGAATACGGTGACGCCGATCATGCCGGAGAACACGGCAACGCCCATCGCACGTCGCATCTCCGAGCCGGCGCCGGTGGAGAGCACCAGCGGCAGCACGCCCATGATGAACGCCATCGACGTCATCAGGATTGGGCGCAACCGCAGCCGGCTCGCCTCGATCGCGGCGCGGATCGGCGTGCGGCCCGCGAATTCGAGCTCGCGCGCGAATTCGACGATCAGGATCGCGTTCTTGGCGGAGAGTCCCACGAGCACGATCAAGCCGATCTGGGTGAAAACGTTGTTGTCGCCCTTGGAGATCCAGACGCCGAACATCGCGGCGAGCAGGCCCATCGGCACGATCATGATGATCGACAGCGGCAGGGTCAGGCTCTCATAGAGCGCGGCCAGCACCAGGAACACCAAGAGGATCGCCAGCGGGAACACCCAGATGCCGGAATTGCCGGCGATGAACTCCTGATAGGTCAGGTCGGTCCATTCGAAGGCAAAGCCGGGCGGCAATGTCTCCGCCGCGATCCGCGTTGCCGCCTCCTGGGCTTGGCCTGACGAGAAGCCGGGCGCGGCGGCCGCGTTGATGTCGGACGACAGGAATCCGTTGTAGCGGATCGCACGCTCCGGCCCCGCGCTCTGGCGGATCTTGAGCAGCGCCGACAGCGGCACCATGTCGCCGGACGACGAGCGCACCTTCAACTGCCTGATGTCGTCGGCACGGGCGCGGAACGGCGCGTCGGCCTGGACATAGACGGAGTAGGTGCGGCCAAACTTGTTGAAGTCGTTGACGTAGTAGGACCCGAGGTAGATCTGCAGCGTGTTGAACACTTCCGTCACGGGCACGCCAAGCTGCAGCGCCTTGGTGCGGTCGATGTCGGCGAACAGCTGCGGCACGTTGACCTGGAAGCTCGAGAACACGCCGGCGATCTCCGGTGCCTTCTGCATCGCCGCCATGAATGCCTTGGTCGCCTCGTTCAGCGCTTCATAGCCTAGGCCGGCGCGATCCTCGATCTGCAGCTTGAAGCCGCCGATGGTGCCGAGGCCGTTGACGGGCGGCGGCGGGAACATGGCGATGAAGGCTTCCTGGATGCCCGCATACTTCTTGTTCAGCTCGGCCGCGATGGCGGGACCGCTGAGCGAGGGATCCTTGCGCTCGTCGAACGGTTTCAGCGTCGAGAACACGATGCCGGCGTTGGACGAGTTGGTGAAGCCGGAGATCGACAGGCCCGGGAAGGCGACAGAACTCTCGACGCCGGGCTGGGTCAGCGCGATGTCGCTCATCTTGCGGATCACCTCTTCGGTGCGGTCGAGCGTCGCGCCATCGGGCAGGCGGGAGAAGCCGACCAGATATTGCTTGTCCTGGCCCGGCACGAATCCACCAGGCACCTGCTGGAACAGGAAGGCGGTGAGGCCGACCAGCACGATATAGAGGCCCATCACTGCGGCCTTGCCGGAGATCACCTTGGTGACGGTGCCGCTGTAGCTGTTCGAGGAGTAGGTGAACGCCCGATTGAAGCGGCGGAAGAACCAGCCAAGGCTCTTCTCCATGACGATCGTCAGCTTGTCCTTCGGCTCGTTGTGGCCCTTCAGCAGGAGGGCCGACAGGGCCGGCGACAGCGTCAGCGAGTTGACCGCGGAGATCACGGTCGAGATCGCGATCGTCAGCGCGAACTGCTTATAGAACTGCCCGGTCAGGCCGGAGATGAAGGCGAGCGGCACGAACACCGCGATCAGCACCATCGCGATCGCGATGATCGGGCCGGACACCTCGCGCATCGCCTGGTAGGTGGCATCGCGCGGTGACAGCCCGGCCTCGATGTTGCGCTCGACGTTCTCGACCACGACGATGGCGTCGTCGACGACGATGCCGATGGCGAGCACCAGGCCGAACAGGCTGAGCGCGTTGATGGAGAAGCCGAACACGTGCATCACCGCAAACGTGCCGACGATCGAGACCGGCACGGCCAGCAGCGGAATGATCGAGGCCCGCCAGGTCTGCAGGAACAGGATCACCACCAGCACCACCAGCGCGATCGCTTCCAGCAGGGTGTGGATGACCGCCTCGATCGAGGAGCGCACGAACTGTGTGGGGTCGTAGACGATCTGGTAGGACACGCCCTCCGGCATGTTCTTCTTGATCTCGGCCATGGTGGCGCGGACATGGTCGGAAATCTGCAGCGCGTTGGAACCGGGCGCCTGGAAGATCGGGATCGCCACCGCCTGCTTGTTGTCGAGCAGCGAGCGCAGGCCGTATTCGGACGCCCCCAGCTCGATGCGCGCGACGTCGCGCAGGCGAACGACCTCGCCGCGCGTACCGGTCTTGACCACGATGTCGCCGAATTGCTCCTCGTTGGCGAGACGGCCTTCGGCGTTGACGGAGAGCTGGAGATCGATGCCTTTGACGTTCGGGGAGGAGCCGACCACGCCGGCGGCGGCCTCGACGTTCTGCGACTGGATCGCCTTGACGATGTCGCTGGCGGTGAGGCCGTGCTCGGCCGCCTTCTGCGGATCGACCCAGACCCGCATCGAATAGTCACCGGCGCCATAGAGCTGGACGTCGCCAACGCCGTCGATCCGCGCCAGGCGATCCTTGACGTTGAGCACCGCGTAGTTGCGCAAATACGTCATGTCGTAGCGGCCGTTCGGCGACAAGAGATGCACGACCATGGTGAGGTCGGGCGAGGACTTCTTGGTGATGATACCGAGCTGGCGCACCACGGCCGGCAGGCGCGGCTCGGCCTGCTGCACGCGGTTCTGCACCAGCTGCGTCGCCTTGTCGGGGTCGGTGCCGAGGCGGAACGTCACCGTCAGCGTCATCGCGCCGTCGGTGGTCGCCTGGCTCGACATGTACAGCATGCCCTCGACGCCGTTGATCTGCTCCTCGATGGGAGTAGCCACCGTCTCCGCGATCACCTTCGGATTGGCGCCGGGATAGGTTGCGCGCACGAGCACCGAAGGGGGCACGACGTCGGGATATTCCGAGATCGGCATCGCGAACAGCGAGATCAGGCCGGCGAGGAAGATCAGGACCGACAGCACACCGGCGAAAATCGGACGATCGATAAAGAACTTTGAGAGATTCATGGCTTTGCCCCTGCGCGAGAGACAGCTCTCCCGTTAGTCCGGAAGGCGGCTGAGCCCGCGCCCGGAATCGAGAAGTGTTGTCTTGGTCGGTCTATGACGTCGTCCTTCCGGGCTCGCATGATGCGCGGCCCGGAAGGACGTAACTAACGTTGCACTACGTCCTGATTGCTGTGGTTCGACGCCTGCTGCGGCCCGCGCGCGCCCATCTGTGCGATCTCCGTCTTGAGGAGGGCGCCGGGACGCACGCGCTGCAAGCCGTTGACGACGATGCGGTCGCCGGGCTTCAAGCCCGTGGTGACGATGCGAAGACCATCGACCGCGCCGCCGAGCGTGATCGGCCGGTACACCGCGCGGCTGTCGTCGCCGACCGCCATCACGAACTTCTTGTCCTGGTCGGTGCCGATCGCACGCTCGTCGATCATCACCAAGGTCTGCTGCTTCGGCTGGCCCATGCGCACGCGGGCGAACTGGCCGGGGATGAGACGCCCGTCCTCGTTCTTGAACACCGCGCGGACGCGGATCGTGCCGCTCTGGCCGTTGACCTGGTTGTCGATGAGCTGGATGTGGCCTTTCGCCGAGAGACCGCCTGAAGTCGCCATCTCCACCGGGATCTGGTCGAGCTTGCCGCGCTGGCCGGTGCTATCTGCGATCGAGTTCAGTGCGCGCAGCACGACCTCTTCATCCGCATCGAAGGACGCGTAGATCGGGTTGACCGAGACCAGCGAGGTCAGCACGGGGGAGGCGGTGCCGGCGGCGACGAGATTGCCGACGGTGACCTCGATCTTGCCAACGCGTCCGTCCACCGGTGCGCGCACCTCGGTGTAGTCGAGATTGAGCTTTGCGGTCTGGAGCGTCGCTTCGGCCGCCTTGACGTTGGCGATCGCTTCGCGATTGGCGTTGTCGCGCTGGTCATAGTCACGCCGGGTGACCACGGCGTTGCCGACGAGCTGCGCACCGCGCTCGAGCTCGCTCTGGGTGAACACGACGCGCGCTTTCGCAGCCTCGAGCTGGGCGGCGGCCTTGTCGACCTCGGCTGCATAAGGCGCCGGGTCGATCTTGAACAGCACATCGCCGGCCTTCACCAGCGCGCCTTCGGTGAAGTTGGTGGAGAGGATCGCACCGGCAACGCGCGGGCGCAGCTCGACGCGTTGGATCGCCTCGAGCCGGCCGGAGAAATCATCCCACAGCACGGTCTGCTTGGGTTCGATCAGTGCGACCGTGACGGGGACGGCTTGTTCAGCAGCGGCCGCCGTTGCGGTTGCCTGCGCGGCACGGAAGTAGTGGCCGGTCGCGATCGAGCCGGCTACGGCGAGGGCGCCCACGATGGCGACGCCGCCGAGAAGGCGGCGGATACGGCCGGCGCGGAAGGTATTTTGGGAGGGGGGCATTTGCGCGCTCCAGATATGTAGTGTTCACTACAGATGTGGAGCTGGATATCGCAGCGCAAGATACTTATGTACCGTTCGCTAAGAAAATTGTAGCCGCTTACCGCAAGAATGGGAAGGCGAAAGAGAAAATAAAGCGAGAACAATTAGATAGCATCGAGCGTTGATTGGGGCGAAGCGCCGATTGTGAGGAGACTGAAGACATGGGCATGGGACGCCCCCGCGAATTCGATGCCGATGTGGCGTTGGACCAGGCGATGGAAGTGTTTTGGCGCCATGGCTATGAGGGCGCCACGATTGCTCAGCTCACCGAGGCCATGGGCATCAACCCGCCGAGCCTCTATGCCTGCTTCGGCAACAAGGAAGGCCTGCTGAAGGCCGCGCTCGATCGTTACACCAAGCTGCGCGGCGCCTGGATGGACGAGGTGGTTGCTGCCCCAACCGCCCGCGAGGTCGCCGAGCGGATGCTGATGGGCATCGCCGACAAGCAGACCGATCCCGCCAATCCGCCCGGCTGCCTGCTCGTGCAGGGCGGCATCGCCTGCGGCACCGGCTCCGAGAACGTCCCCTTCGAGCTCGCCGCCCGGAGAGCCCAGAACGAGGACCAGCTCCGCGATCGTTTCATTCGGGCCAAGGCCGAAGGCGATCTCAAGCCGACGTCGGATCCCGCCGCGCTCGCGCGCTATGTCTCTGCGGTGTCCGTCGGCATGGGCGTGATGGCGTCGTCAGGCGCGGACCGCGAAGCGCTGCGACAGGTGGCTGATGTCGCCGTGCAGGCGGTCGAGGCGCAGTCGGGCTGAATTGAAAAGCGATATCAGCGTCGTGGCGCGATCACTTCGCGCCGCCTATGAGCTTCATGATGCTTTCGACGAACTGATCGTCGTCAAGCATCTCGGCTCCACCGATCTCGATCGCGTCCTGAAGCTCGACGCGGCTGTGCAGCCAGAATTGCACGAGGGCGCCGGCGGCACAAAACACGAGGCCGGTAGGCAAATCGCGGCGCAAGAGATCGGCCTGCTGCGCTCTCATGAATAGCGGGACCGCTTTTTCGCTCAGCCGGCGAGAGCGCGATTTGCGCTCGTCGCTCGGACCGTCGAGCTGGCGCCAAAGGTTGATCCGGAACGCTTCCGGATGCTCGCGCCAATACCGCAGGTAAGTTCTGAGCGCGGTTGGAATTGACTGTGCATCGAGCGGCTCAGGGGAGATCGCGTCGCCCACATAGGCGAGAAACTCGCCGGAGGCCTGTTCGCCGACGATATTCCAGAGCTCTTCCTTGCTTTGAAAATGGTGGTGCAGCAGCCCCTGGGACACCTTCGCGCGCTCCGCGATGTCGCGCATCCGCGTGCCGTGAAACCCCGACTTCGCAAACTCCGTGCGCGCTGCGGCGAGGATCGCCTCACGGCCGGCGACAGGGGAGTTGGGGGACCGGCGTGGGCTCATCTGCTACCTTCTAACTATTCTAAATCGCTTACGAATTTTATATTGACTGGTCAAGCAGCCAGTGTTGACTGGTCAACCAGTCAGTATTTGGAATTGCGTGGGAAATATGTGGTTGGGGTTGGGAAGCGGTGGTCAGCTCGGATGCGTTTCGCGAGCTGCGATTATGGTGACGGCATTCGGATTGCCGCTGGACGGCGCCCTGGCGCAGCAGTCGGTCGAACTTCCGGCGGTGTCTGTTGACGCGCCGGCCAAGAAGAAGAGGAGCAGCAGTGCCCGGGTTGCGCCGCGTCCGCCGGCCCCGGTCGCAGCCACGGTGACAGCCCGCAAACGGCCGGAAATCGAAACCGAAGTGCCGGTCAGCGTGACGGCGGTGACCGGCGCGAAACTGGAGGACATCTCGAAGACCCGCTCCAACGCCGATCTTGCCCGGAGCGTGCCGAACTTCAATTTCGTCGATCTCGGCGGTCAGGCTTCGAACCTCGCCAACATCCGTGGCGTCGGATCGTTCTCGCCGGTCTCGCCGGACGACACCTCCGTCGTCTTCTATGTCGACGATGCCCCGCAGTCGGTCTACGGCATCGCGCCAAATCTTCTCGACACCGAGCGCGTGGAGGTGTTGCGAGGGCCGCAGGGCACGTTGTTCGGCCGCAATTCCCAAGGGGGCGCCGTCAACATCGTCTCGCGGCTGCCGACTTTCGACCGCGCGTTTTCGCTCACGGGCGAAGTCGGCACCAAGGGATATGCGCTTGGCGAGCTGATTGCGAATGCGCCCCTGATCTCGGACGTGCTCGCAGGCCGGATCGCCATGCGCTACGCAAATTTCAACGGCGACGTGCCCAACATCCTGCTCGGTGGCAACGATGCCGCGACGCAGATCGGGGCATTTCGCGGCAGCCTGCTCTACAAGCCGACGGACCGAACCACCGTCACCTTCAGCGCATCCTACAGCAAGGACGACGACACGATGCCGCGCTGGCTGCTGCGCGGGGCGCCGAACTTCCCCGTCAGCGCGGTGAACCCGCGCAATGAAGTCGACCGCGAGGGCCAGAATTACAATCTGAAGGTCAGACACGATTTCGGGCCGGTCATTTTCGATTCCGTGTCGAATTTTCAGCGGACCAATTCGTTCCAGCGATCCGATCTGACCGACTCGCTTGTCTTCGCCAAACTCACTGGCTTGCCCGCCGCCTTCTTCTCCACGCCCGGGGCGGATCTGGCCAAGGTCGGAATTGGCGAGAGCACATGGCTGCAGGAGCTGCGCCTGTCTGCGCCGCAGGGAAGCGCTGTCAGCTGGACCACAGGCCTCAACCTCTATCGAACCGAAGTCGAGCTCAACAGCGACACGCGATCGGTCACGCCTGCCTATGCGACCGCAACCGGAATTCGTGACAACAGCTTCGTCACCAACAGCTACGCCGGATTCGGAGAAGTGACGGTGCCGCTGGTGGGCGCGTTGAAAGGCGTCCTCGGGCTGCGCGCAACGCACGAAGACAAGGCGGCGGCCTATCGTTATCTCGGTGTCGGCACGCCCGGCACGGTTCCGGGCTATGCCCAGGACCTCAAGCTGAGCGATGATTTTCTCACGGGGCGCACCGGCCTGAGCTACGACTGGGCGCCGGAGGTCATGACTTACGCCACAGTCGCCCGCGGTTACGTCACCGGCGGCTTTCCTGCAAACTCAGTCAACAATCCCCTGGGCAAGCCGGAAGTCCCGTTCGCCGCCTCGACGAGCTGGACATACGAGACCGGCTTCAAATCCGAGCTCCTCGATCGCCGCCTGAAATTCACCGGCGCCGCCTTCTTCAACGACGTCAAGAACGGGCACCTGGTGGTCTTCGACGTGCCTTCGGCATCGTTCACGATCGCCGCGCTCGACTATCAATCCTGGGGTGGCGAGCTCGAAGCCAGCTTGCGCGTGACCCCGAACCTCGATCTGTCCGGCGGCATCGGCCTCACCCATGCCGAACTCGTCAACGTTCCCGCAGGCAGCGCCACCGGGGCGAAGAACGGCGGGCGCGTCCCGAACGTTGCGCCGGTCACTGCCAATGTCGGCTTTCAATACCAGGTGTCGGCCGCAGCGTTTCGCTTGAACGGCGATGTCTACGTCCGCGGAAATTATCAGTTCGTCGGAGCGCGCGCCGCCGATGTCGCCAACAGTTTCGATCTTGCGTCCTACGGCGTCGTCAACGGCCGGATGGGTTGGAAGGTGAGCAATTTCGAAGCCTATCTGTTCGCCAACAATTTGCTCGATGAGCGCTACGAGACGTTCGGCCAGAGCTTTGGGACGGTTCAGTCGGTCCGCGTCGGGCAGGGGCGGATCGTCGGCCTGGGCGCGACGTCGCGGTTCTAGCGCTGCTTCCCGGAGGATTGAGATGAAGCCCGATGAATTCACGCTGCATGACGTGTCCCGCTTTCCGCTGGTCGTCTTGTTCGGGCGCGCGCTGCCGCGCGGTTACGGTCCGACCTGGGTCAAGGAGTTCGATGCCTTGTTGAGCCAGGGGCAAGCATTCGCCCTGGTGTTTCCAAACTCCGCCGAGGACGAGGATCACGAGGACCAGAAGCTGCGAGCCCTGTTCCTGAAGGCGAACAAGGCGCGATTGGCCGAGAGATGCGTGGGCATCTTCAGCGTGGAGCGGGACATGGCGACCCGCCGCGCCAAACGTGCGCAGGGCAAGGGGCTCGCTGCGGCATTGGGAATACGTTTTCGTATCGCAGCGACGCGCGAGGAGGCGGAACGTCTTGCGGCTCTCGCGCTCGCCGGACTGTCCGTGCCCGACGATGTCGAAGGCGATTGACGCGGCCCCGTCATATCTGCGCATCGGCAAGCGGCGTCTGCGCATTCCGAGGCGGCGCGGAATCCGTATTGCCCTTGGTGTCGCTCTGCTTGTGCGCGGAATGCTTCCACCGGCCGGATTCGTGCTGTTGCCGGCCGCGCTCTCGCTGCTTTCCATCGACATTCCGCGCATTCGCCGATGGCGCCGGATCATGACGGTCAGGATTGGGCGAAAGACAGCGAAGGCGGCGGGACGAATCCGCCGAACTCGCGTTCGATCAGTCCGGCCAACGCAATCGTCGTCCGATCCTCGAGATACGGCCCGATGATCTGGACGCCGACCGGCAAGCCTGACTGCGTGCGCTCGATCGTGACGGCGGTCGCCGGCAATCCGCAGGTCGAAGCGGGGTCCGCCCAGATGAAGCAGGCGTCGGAGTAGTTATAGAGCTTGCCATCGATGTCGAGCTGCCGCGCATCGAACGGTTCGGAATGATCGTGCGGAAATGCCGGCACGGCGGCGGCCGGGTAGATCACGGCGTCGAATTCGCGGAAGAAGTGCTGCCACCGCTGCTGCAGCTGCAGGCGGGCCGCATCGGTCGCCAGCCATTCACGATGGATCATGCCCCAGCCGCGGGCGCGCTCGGCCTGCAGGCTCCGGTCATCGGGCGCGAGGGCTGCGGCAAGTCCTTGCACCTCTGCGAGTGCGGCCGGTGTCAGGCGCGGACTGCGCGCGGCGTTGAGCAGCTTCATGTAAAGCCGCGCAGATTCGGCAAGATCCGGCAGCGCTGCGCTTGAGCGCGCCACCAGCGCCCCTGATCGTTCGAGCCGTTCGGCTAATCGTCCAATGGCCGAACGCACGGCGCCACCCGTCGGCATCAGCGGGTGGGTGTCGATCACGAGGATTCTGAAATCCTTGAGCTGGTCATGTCGCGGCGCGGGCAGCGCAAGGCGATAGCCGATGCCGTCGCGCGTCTCGTCCGGGCCGGCAATCACGTCGAGCGACAATGCAAGGTCCGAGGCGGTGCGCGCCATCGGCCCGACGACAGCGAGATCGCCCTGGCCGGGGACGGGCGGTGCCGGAGGCAAACTATATCCGCGCAGCGGGACCAGGCCGAGGCTCGGCTTGTGTCCGAACACGCCGCAGAAATGCGAGGGCACCCGGATCGAGCCGCCGATATCCGAGCCGATCGAGAGCGGACCGAATCCTGCGGCCAGCGCCGCGCCCGATCCGCCCGAGGAGCCGCCGGGCGAGCGGTCAAGGTCCCACGGGTTGTTCGTGGTCCCATGGATCTCGTTGTAGCTCTGGAAATCCCGCAGCCCGATCGGGATGTTGGTCTTGCCGATGATGACGGCGCCCGCCGCCTTCAACCGAGCGACGACGAGAGCATCTTCCTTTGGTTGAAAATCCCTGAAATGCGGAAAGCCCCATGTCGTCGGCAGGCCGACGACGTTGAACGGTTCCTTCAACGTCACGGGAATGCCGAGCAACGGCAACCGCTCACCGCGGCCAAGCGCGGCATCGGCGGCGCGGGCGGCGTCTCTGGCGCGATCGAAATCGCGAACGATGATCGCGTTGATCCGCCCGTCCAGTGCCTCGATGCGCGCGACGGTGTGCGCGAGTAGCTCTGACGCAGATATTTTGCGCGCGCGCAGAGCGCTCAGAAGTTCGCCGATCGAGCCGTAGTTCAGGTCAGTGGCGTCTGCAGTCATCGCGCGCTCCATTGTATCCCGGCCGAGACCTTGTAGCCCGGATGGAGCGCAGCGCAATCCGGGACATGTCCCGACACGGATGCAGGACCCGGATTACGCTATCGCTCCATCCGGGCTACGGGGCTGTGGCGCATCCTTCGAGACGCCCGCCTTCGGCGGGCCCTCAGGATGAGGTCGCGTTTTGTGGCAAGATATCAGACCCTCATGGTGAGGAGCCCGCCGAAGCGGGCGTCTCGAACCATGCAGGCCGTGCTCGTCCGGCAGCCTCTCAGGAGGCTTCCTTGAGGACCGGCGCCGCCGATTCCTCCGCCTTGAGCTCCTCGAGACTGCGATGCCGCGGCTCGATGCCCAGCGCCCAGACCGTGATGATCTGCACCACCAAAAGGCCGATCATCAGTGCCATCACGCCGGCGACGCCGCGCGACTCGAACAGCGACACGACGAGGAACGGCGTGATGATCGTGGCGCCGCGCCCCAGCGTGTTGACGATGCCGGAGGCGCGCAGGCGGACCTCGGTCGGAAACAGTTCGGGGATGTAGATGCCGAACAGCAGGGCGACCAGGACGTAAATCGGCACCGTCAGCGCAAAGCCAACGGCCGGCAGCAGGATCGGATCCGAGATCATGGGGTAGAGGATGCCCAAGGCCACCGTGATCAGCGACGCGCCGATGATGGTCGGCTTGCGGCCCCAGCGGTCGGCGGTCAATGCGCCAATGGCCGAGCCGATCGGCGCGCCGAGCGCCATCAGCAGTGAATAGCCGAACGAAGTCGCAATCGAGAGGCCCTGCTTGACGAAGAAGACGGGCAGCCACGTCACGAAGCCGTAGAGCAGCGTGTTGATCGTGATCAGGCAGACCGAGCCGACGATCATCCGCGACAGCAAGGGCGTGGTGAACAGCGTGCCGAGATCGGCCGCGACCGGGGCTGACGTGACAGGCGCGGGAGCGGGCAGGGGCTGGCCCTGCGCCGCCTCCTTCTCGATGGCCAGCATCAGCGCTTCCGCTTCTGCGGTGCGTCCCACCGCTTCCAGCCAGCGCGGCGATTCCGGCAGCGACTTGCGCATATACCAGACGACGAGGGCGCCGACGCCGCCGAGCACGAACATCGAGCGCCAGCCGAATTGCGGCACCAGCACGGATGCGACGAGCAGCGCCACGGGCAGGCCGGTGACGACGCACACGGTGGTGAAGCCGAGCCATTTGCCGCGGGTGCGGGCGGGCACGAATTCCGTCATCGTCGAATAGCCGACGACGTTCTCCGCCCCTAAGCCAACGCCCATCACGAAGCGGCAGGCGATCAGGAACGCCATGTTCGGCGAGAACGCCGCGGCGAGGGAGGCAAGGCCGAAGAGTAGCAAATTGAACTGATAGGTGAAGCGGCGTCCATAGCGGTCGCCGAGGAAGCCGGTGCCGAACGATCCCAGCATCATGCCGACGAAGGTCGCCGAGATGAACGCTGCGTTCTGGGCGAGCGTCGAAAAGCCGGTCTTCAGCGTCACGCTGAGCACGGTCCCGGCGATGTAGATGTCGAAACCATCGAAAAACATGCCGATGCCGATCAGCAGCATGATGCGGCGATGGAATGGTCCGATCGGCAGCCGATCGAGACGGCCGCCTGCGTTCACCGATGTCGACATTGACGCTCTCTCCCTTGACTGTTGTTCTGGTTGATGCGGCCCGCCTTCTGTGGGCGGTGAGCTGCTTCTGGTCTCTGCTAGTTCAGTCGCTTCTGATTGGCCGTGTCGCGATACCAGTCGAACGGCTGCTCGTGGGTCGCGACCATCACGCTCTTGGTGTTGAAATGGTCGTTGAAGCTCTCGGTGCCGCATTCGCGGCCAATGCCGGAATCGTCGACGCCGCCCCAGGGCGAAGCGGGGTCGAGCCGGTGATGATCGTTGATCCAGACGATGCCGGCCTTGACGTTTGCGGCGACGCGGTGCGCGCGGGCGACGTCGCGGGTGCGGATGGCGGCGGCCAGGCCAAACGGCGAGTCGTTGGCAAGCCGCAGCGCCTCGGCCTCATCCTTGAACGGTGTCACCGAGGTGAACGGACCAAACACTTCTTCCTGAAAAATCCGCATGTCGGATTTGACGTCGGCGAACACCGTCGGCTCGACGAAATAGCCGTTGTCATGGCCCGGCACCTTTGCGGCAACGCCGCCGGTGACAAGACGCGCGCCATCGGCGTGACCATAGCCTGCGTAGGCGAGAACGCGGTCGCGCTGCCTGGCCGAGATCACCGGACCCATCTGGGTGCTGGGATCGAAGGGATCGCCGACGCGGATCGTGCGGGTCTTGGCCTGCAGCTTCTCGACGAATTCGTCATAGATCGAGGCCTGGACCAGATGGCGCGAGGCGCAGACGCAGGTCTGACCGGCGCCGATGAAAGCACCGAACGCGGCATAGTTGACGGCGCGGTCGACGTCGAAATCGTCGAACACCATCACCGGCGTCTTGCCGCCGAGCTCCATGGTCTGGTGCGCAAACACCTTTGCGGCTGCGCTGCCGGCGATGCGGCCGGCCTCGGTGCCACCGGTCAGGACCAGCTTGTTGATGTCGCAGTGTTCGGCCAGCATCTTGCCCGCGCTCTGGCCGAGGCCGAGGACGATATTGAAGACGCCGGGCGGAAGGCCCGCTTCGGTGAAGATCTGGGCCAGCTTCAGCGTGGTCAGCGGCGTGTATTCGGACGGCTTGACCACGGTGACGCAGCCGGTCGCCAGCACCACGGCGAGCGACTTGCACAGGATCATCAGTGGGTGATTGAACGGCGTGCAGTTGGCGACGATGCCGATCGGAGTGCGGAGCGTGTAGTTCAGATAAGCGCCTTCGACGGGGATCACGGAGTCGCGGCGCGACAGCGCGACGCCGGCAAAGTAGCGGAAGAAATCGGGCAGGCGGGAGAGCTGGGCGCGGGTCTCGTTGACCGGGCGGCCGTTGTTGAGGGTCTCCAGCCGGTACAGGCTGTCGAGATTGGCCTCGAACGCATCGGCGAGCCTGTTGACCAGCCTCGCCCGCGCGCGCGTGTCCATGCCGCCCCAGGCCTCGCCTTCGAACGCGGCGCGCGCGCTTTTCATGGCGCGGTCGATGTCTTCGGCGGTGGAATTGGGAATGCGGGCGATCACGTCGCCGGTGGCGGGATTGCGGACATCAAGCATCGCGCCGTTGCCGGCTTCGACTTCACGCCCATCGATGAAATTGCCGTGGATTTCGACGTCGATCGACGCGGGTTTTGACGGGATGTTCATGACGACCTCTCTTCCACGATGACGGCATTGCGCTTGAGCGCCGGCAGAACGCGTTTTTCGGTAGCTCCGATATGGGCCTTGATGATGCGCGCGGCGGTTCGCGTCTGGCGCTGCTGCATGGCGTCGATCAGGGCGACGTGCTCGGCAACGAGCTTCGCCGGGTCGTGGCCCTTCAGATTGGAGATGCTGACGCGGACCAGCCGGTCGGCCTGACCGATCAGGTCGCACAGCGCCGTCGCCATGCGGCGATTTCCGGACGCATGGGCGAGCGCGGTGTGGAAGCCGCGGTTGTAGGCGATGAAATCCTCGTGGTTGCCGGAGAAGCGGCGGAATTCGTCGAGCGACTTCAAGACGCTGTCGGGCGCGCTCTCGATGGCTTCGGCGACGCAGGCCGGCTCCAGAGCAAGACGGAAGCGCAGAAGGTCGTGGGCATCCGAGAGTGAGATCGGCGTGACCCGGTAGCCCTGGCGCGGCTGCACCGTGACGAGGTGCTCGCGCTGCAGCCTCAGTAGTGCATCCCGGACCGGTTGCCGGCTCACGTCATAGCGCTCGGCGAGGTCCTGCTCGCGCATTTCATCGCCTGGCGCAAACCGACATGCTAAAATATCAGATCTGAGACGATCGTAGATATTTTCACGCAAAAGCATCATTTCTCTTGGCTCCTTGGCCTCAATATCTCAATCGTGATATTTCAGGTCAAGTGCCAAATGCTTGAATTCCCTGACAGTTGATTTATCAGTCGGGGCCTTCGGGGCACGCGAACGGGCAATGAAGTTAGGGAAAGACCGCACATGGACAGGCTTCTAGCCAACGGGACCGTCAACGCCGCGCAATCGGGCGAGGGGCCGCCGCTGTTCCTGTTCCACTCGCTGTTGTCGGATCGCGCGAGCTTTGATGCGATCGTGCCGGAGCTCGAGACATCGTTTCGCACCATCGTGCCGGAGCTGCCGGGGTTCGGCCGCTCACGCGCGGTCGAAGGCGGCCTTGCTGCGGTCGCGGACCGGATGGCAGAGGCTGTCAAAGACGCCGCGGGCGGTGCGCCGGCGATCGTGCTCGGCAATGGCTACGGTGGCTTCGTCGCCTTGCAGATGGCGATCCGGCATCCTGAGATCGCGAGCAAGCTCGTTCTCGCCGACAGCGGTGCGGCGTTCTCGGAGCCCGGCCGCGAGGCGTTTCGCAACATGGCGAAGGTGTCGCGTGAGAAGGGGCTCGAGGCCATCACCGAGGTCGCGATGCGTCGGCTGTTCGCGCCCGAGTTTCAGGCGCAGCATCCGGAACTGATGCAGGATCGCCGTGCAGCGTTCCTACGGACGGATCCCGATGTATTTCGCGCCGCGTGCGCCGCGTTGGCGAGCCTGGATCTCCGCACTGAGCTTGCCGCGGTGAAGGTTTCAGTGCTCGTTCTGGTCGGTGAGCACGATGAGGCGACGCCTCCGCCGATGTCGCATGAGCTGGCCGCCGGATTGCCGCGCGCCGAACTGAAGATCATTCCGGGTTGCGCACACGTGCCGCAGCTTCAGGCGCCGTGGCAGTTTCTCGAAGCGCTCGAGGGCTTCCTGCTCTGATCGGCGCTTTGCACCCGGCACCGGAACGAAAGCGCCTTGCGTTCGAAGCAGCGATGCCTTCCGAAGAGTTAACGGGAGCGGCTCGGCGGCGAACACTCGACCGGCCCTCGTGCGATCCGGCGTCTGTTTTGCCCGACGTGTCAAACGCCCGTGCACGTCGGGCTCGCGCCATGCCGCGCGAAATTCCTCAATGATTTGTACTGTGCATGGGGTCGTTTTCGCATTTTTTGTTTGAAGGTTCCCCGGGGCGGAACGTCAGCCGTCAACGTCCGTATCGACACGGCCACCCCTAAGAGTTTTTACACACAGTTCTGGCACGCTCCGCGCGTCAATATCCGCAACCTGCATCGTCGCCTCTCATTGTGCGCACGAAAAGACAGGACCCGCGGGCATCGAGGGGGCGTAAGCCATGACTGCACTTGCTTCGGACGCCGGTCGCGCGAGGGCTGGGATCGTGCCGATCCTGTTGTGCGTCGTTCCATTCAGCCAGATTCCGCTCGATGCCTATACGCCCGGCCTGCCGCAAATGGTGGTGGATCTCGCCGCCGACGCGGCGTCGATGCAGAACACCGTCACCGCCTACATGCTCGGCATGAGCTTGGCGCTGGTGCCGGTCGGCATCGCCTCGGACACGCTCGGCCGCCGCAACGTCCTGCTCGCAGGGCTCTCGGTGCTGATCGCGATGAGCATCGCCTGCGCGCTCGCCACCAGCGCCTCGCTGCTGCTGGGCTTGCGCTTCCTGCAAGGCATCGGCGGCTGCACCTGTCTCGTCGTCGCTTATGCGGTCGCCGCCGATTGTTTCCGCGGCCGCGAGCTCACCGCGATCTCCGGTCTGCTTGGCGCGGCGTGGGGGCTTGCGCCGGTGCTGGCGCCGGCCGCCGGCGGCTTCATCGTCGAGCTGACCTCGTGGCGCGGCGTCTTCGTCGTCATTGCCATCGCAGCGGCCATCGCCGCCGCGATCGTCGTATTTCTCCTGCCCGAAACGTTGTCGGCCGAGCGCCGCGCGCCGTTCGATCCGCGCCGCACCGCCGGCATCCTGCGTGATGCACTCGTGCGTCCGGGCTTCCTCGCCTTCGTGCTGGTGTTTGCAGCGGCAGCCAGCGCGCAGCTGGCATTCGGCGTCGTCGCGCCGTTCTTCTACCAGACCGGCCTCGGCTATTCCGCTGCCATCTACGGCCTCGTCGCGCTCGGCCTCGGCGGCGTCAATCTCGCCGGCGAGCTCGGCTGCGCGCATTTCGCGCGCTTCATGCCGGCCCGCGTGATGGGCTTCGGCGCCTTCGCGCTATTCCTCGCCGGTGCCGCGGTCCTGACCGTAACAGGCATGACCCTCGGTCTCGATTTCATGTCGATCACGATCGGCGGCGCGCTGGTGCTCGGCGGCTGCGGCGTGCTGTGCCCGATGATGTACGGCATGGCGCTCGGCCTGTTCGAGCGCGACCACGGCCTGATCGGCGGCCTCATCAGCGCGCTCTGCTATCTCGCCGTCAGCGGCGCCATGGCGATCGCGGCGGTGCTGCCCGAGGCGACGCAGGCGCCGATCGGATGGCTCTATCTCGGCCTGTGCGCCGTCGCGGGCGCGCTGCTTGCGATCTCGCTGCCCTCGGCGCGGCAGGCCACACAACCTTAAGGAAGGAACCAGATCATGGCCACTGTTGGTATTCGCGGCACGTTCTTCGACTTCGTCGACGACCCCTGGAAGCACGTCGGCAACGAGCAGGCGGCCGCGCGCTTTCACCAGGACGGCCTCATGGTCGTCTCGGACGGCGTGATCAAGGCGTTCGGTCCTTATGACAAGATCGCCGCCGCGCATCCGAGCGTCGAGGTCACCCATATCAAGGACCGCATCATCGTCCCCGGCTTCATCGACGGCCACATTCATCTGCCGCAGACCCGGGTGCTGGGCGCCTATGGCGAGCAGCTCCTGCCGTGGCTGCAGAAGTGGGTCTATCCGGAAGAGCTCAAATACCGGGATCGCAACTACGCGCGCGAGGGCGTGAAGCGTTTCCTCGACGCGTTGCTCGCCGGCGGCACCACCACCTGCCAGGCCTTCACAAGCTCCTCGCCGGTCTCGACCGAAGAGCTGTTCGAGGAAGCGAGCCGGCGCAACATGCGCGTCATCGCGGGCCTCACCGGCATCGATCGCAACGCGCCGGCCGATTTCATCGATACCCCCGAGAATTTCTATCGCGACAGCAAGCGGCTGATCGCGCAGTATCACAACAAGGGCCGCAACCTCTACGCCATCACGCCGCGCTTCGCCTTCGGCGCCTCGCCGGAGCTGCTCAAGGCGTGTCAGCGCCTCAAGCACGAGCATCCGGATTGCTGGGTCAACACCCACATCTCCGAGAACCCGGCCGAATGCACCGGCGTGCTGGTCGAGCATCCGGACTGCCAGGACTATCTCGGCGTCTATGAGAAGTTCGACCTGGTCGGGCCGAAATTCTCCGGCGGCCACGGTGTCTATCTCTCCAACAACGAGTTCCGCCGCATGTCGAAGAAGGGTGCGGCGGTGGTGTTCTGCCCGTGCTCGAACCTGTTCCTCGGCAGCGGCCTGTTCCGCCTCGGCCGCGCCACCGATCCCGAGCATCGCGTGAAGATGTCGTTCGGCACCGACGTCGGCGGCGGCAACCGCTTCTCGATGATCTCCGTGCTCGACGACGCCTACAAGGTCGGCATGTGCAACAACACGCTGCTCGACGGCAGCATCGATCCCGCGCGCAAGGACCTTGCCGAGGCCGAGCGCAACAAGCTCTCGCCCTATCGCGGCTTCTGGTCGATCACGCTCGGCGGTGCCGAAGGCCTCTACATCGACGACAAGCTCGGCAATTTCGAGCCCGGCAAGGAGGCTGATTTCGTCGCACTCGATCCGAACGGTGGCCAGCTCGCACAACCCTGGCATCAGTCGCTGATCGCCGACGGCGCCGGCCCGCGCACGATGGACGAGGCCGCGAGCATGCTGTTCGCCGTCATGATGGTCGGCGACGACCGCTGCGTCGACGAGACCTGGGTGATGGGCAAGCGTCTCTACAAGAAGAGCTGAAGCGGACGGCCGCCGATGAGCACATCTCCCGACACAGCCGGCCAGCCGGTCGCCCTCGTCATCCAGCGCCGCATCACGGACGACGGCTTTGCCGCGTTCGCACGCTGGAACGGCGAGGTCGGCGAGGTGCTCAAGACCTGGCCAGGTTTCCTCGGCCAGGAGGTGGTTCCGCCGCAGCCGCCGGCGCATGTGGACTGGGTGACGATCCTGCGCTTTGCGAGCCCGGCCGCCGCGCGCGCCTGGCTCCAGAGCGAGGTGCGGGCGAAGCTGATCGCGGACGTGCAACGCTTCTTCGTCGGCTCGGAGGATGTTCATATCCTGCCCGACACCGGTGTTCAGCGCGACAATGCAGTCTCCGCCGTGATCTCGTTCAAGGTCCCTGATGGGCTCGACGACGCCTTCCTCAAATGGCAGCAGCGCATCCAGGCCGCCGAGGCCGAGTTCAAGGGGTTTTTGCGCCACAAGATCGAGCGGCCGATTCCGGGCCTGCATGACGAGTGGATCATCATCCTGTCGTTCGACAGCGATGCCAATCTCAATGCCTGGCTCGACTCGCCGTTGCGGCAGACGCTGCTGAAGGAGGGCGCGCGCTTCAACGCCGGCATGAATGTGAAGCGGGCGAGCTACGGCTTCAATTTCTGGTTCCCCGCCGGCAAGACGCAGGCCCCCGAGCAAGGACCTGGCTTCATCTGGAAGAGCAACCTCATCGTTCTGCTGGTGCTTTATCCCGTGGTCTATCTCTGGGGCTATTTCATCAGCCATCCGCTGATCGACAGCCATGGCGTGCCGGTCTGGCTGTCGCTGTTCGTCGGCAACCTCGTCAGCACCCAGCTGCTCGGCTGGTGGCTCGTGCCCGCCGCCTTCAGGGCGCTCGACTGGTGGGTGGCGCCGAAGGCGGCGATCAGTCGCCAGATCGCGGGCTATGTGCTGCTTGCCGCGCTCTATGCTGCATCGATGGGCCTGTACGCGCTGCTGCTCGCGTGGCATTGGGGACGGTGAGGCCGTCCACCGTATTGTCGCGGAGAGGGACGGTCGCTGGACATCGACGACCATGTTCGCCCTGACATTTCTCGGCACCTCGGCAAGCGTTCCCTCGGCGGAGCGTAATCATCCGGCACTCCTTGTGGAGGCGGCGGGCCAGCGCATCCTGGTCGATTGCGGTGAGGGCACGCAGCGCCAGCTGCTGCGCAGCGGCGCCGGCTTTCGGCGCCTCGACCGCATCCTGCTGACGCACGCGCATCTCGATCACGTGCTCGGCATCCCCGGCCTGTTCTCGACACTGGGCTTGCGGCAGACCTCCGACGTGATGACCATTCACGGCGGGGAAGGCACGCTCGACATCGTCATCCGTATTCTCGCAGGGCTATGGGGTGCGGGCAGAGCGCCGATTGCGGTGGAGTTCTCAGCCTTGAGCGAAGGGCAGGTCATCGACGCCGGCGACTTCACCGTCGACTGCTTTCCGGTCCGCCACCGCGACACCGACAGTTTTGGTTTCGTCTTCAAGAGTCCCGCTCGCCGCCACCTTCGGTCCGATCGCCTCGCGGCGCTCGGTGTCCCCGACGGTCCCTTGCGCGGCGAGCTGGCGCAGGGACGGCCAATCGTCGTCGATGGCCGAACGATCGATCCGGAAGATGTCCTGGGGCCGCCGAGCGGCGGCAAAAAGCTCGTCGTGATCGGCGACACCGAGACGACGGATGGACTCTCCAAGCATGTCGCCGACGCCGATATGCTGGTGATCGAGGCAACGTTCCTCGATCGCGACGCGCCGACGGCGCGGAATTACGGCCATCTCACCGCGGCAGAGGCGGCGTCCTTTGCGGCCGCGAACAACGTTGGCCAGCTGGTGCTGACTCACATGTCGGGACGCTATGAGGACGAAGAGATCCGGGCGGAGGCCACAAGGATCTTTCCAAACAGCCGGATCGCCGCCGACTTCGACCATGTGGTCATCTAGTCGCCGCGACCCCCGTTCAGCTCGACAATCCCGACTTGATCGCGAGATCCTGCGCCTGGCTCGTCAGCTGCACCAGTCGCGGCAGCGCCCGGTCGCGAAAGGACGGCATGTCCATCCGCATCGCATCGACGGTGACGCTCAGTCCGGCGACCACCAGACCCTGGGCGTCGAAGATCGGCGTTGCCAGCGTGCGCAGGCCATAGGCGTTCTCGCCGTCGGAGACGGCATGGCCCTTCTTCTTCACCTGATCGAGCCGGGCGAGCAGGGCATCGAGGTCGGTGAGCGTTCGCTCCGACAGTTTGACACGAGGGCGCAACTCAAGCCGCGAGATCTGCTCGTCGCGCGCCAGATGCGCCAGCATCACGTGGCCGAGCGCGGCGCTGTAGGCGGGGATGCGCGTGCCCGGCCGGCGATCCATCTTGTGGCGATCGAGGCCGGCGCCGACGCGGGCGAGATAGACCACATCACCGCCGTCGAGGATGCCGAGCGAGGCCGCATCGCCGACCGCAGGCACGAGCTCGCGCAGCAGCGGCTCGACGATGGTCCGCAAGGACCCGTGCGACAGCACGGTGTATCCGAGATCGAGGCAGGCGACGCCGAGGCGGAACCGGCGGCTCTGCGGAACCGCCTGAAGGTAGCCGAGCTCGATCAGGGTCTGGATCAGCCGGAACGCGGTTCCGCGGTCGAGATCGGCCCGTGCGGCAATCTCACTCAGGGTGAGCTCGAAGGCCTCGCTGGTGAAACTCTTGAGTACGGCAAACGCCTTGCCGACCGAAGCGACGTAATTCTTTGGATTTTTCGCTGCCGCTTCAGGTTTGCGCCGTGTGGCCTTGTTCTCAGGCTTGCTCTCGGTCTTGGCCATTCGAATGCCCCGCCACGACAGCTGCCCTTGACGCGGCGGCAGCCTGATCTTACCAACGAGGCAGATCATAACAAATGTTCGCATTCCGAACAATATCGATTTGACGATCGGAGGAAGTTTGTCGACATCATCGCTGCACCCTCATGGCGTGTTCTCCGCCGCGTTGACGCCCCTCGACGCCGAGCTCGCCCCCGATCATGCGCGCTTCGTCGCGCATTGCCGCTACTTGCTGGACAAAGGCTGCGACGGCATCGCGCTGCTCGGCACCACCGGCGAGGCGAACTCATTTTCCGCGGCCGAACGTATGGCCCTGCTCGAGGCGGTGGTGGCCGCGGGCATCGCGCCGCAGCGGCTTCTCCCTGGAACGGGCGTCGCCGCGCTCACCGAGACCATTGCGCTGACGCGTCACGCGCTCTCGGTCGGCGTCGACACCGTGGTGATGCTGCCGCCGTTCTACTACAAGGGCGTCAGCGACGACGGCATCTACGCGTCTTACAGCGAAGTCGTGCAGCGCATCGGCGATGCCCGGCTCAAGGTCGTGCTCTATCACATCCCGCAGATGTCGGCGCAGCCGATCTCGCACGCGCTGATCGAGCGGCTGCGCAAGGCTTATCCGGCCGTCTTCACCGGCATCAAGGATTCCTCCGGCGACTTCGCCAACATGACCGCGATGGTCGAGCGCTTCCCGGGCTTTTCGGTTCTCGTCGGGGCCGATCCGCTGCTCCTGCCGCTGCTGCGCAAGGGCGGGGCGGGTTGCATCACCGCGACCTCGAACCTCATCGCGCGCGACCTTGCCTATGTCTACAAGCATTTTCGCGACAGCGACGATGATGCGGCGCTCAAGGCGGCGCAGGCGCGCATCGTGAAAGCGCGCGAGCTGGTCTCGCGCTTCCCGCAGATGGCCTCGCTGAAGGCGATCGTCGCCGAGCGCACCGGCCATGCCGGATGGCAACGCCTGCGGCCGCCGCTGGAGTCGCTGCCGCCGGCTCAAGCGAAAGAGCTGCTTGCGGATGCCGCGGCGTTCGCTGCCGCCACCGTCTAGAATCAGCCCGGGCGACGAGGCGAACCGATGTCCGATTCTTTCCAGGATGCGTTGGCCGGGCTCGCCGCTATCGTCGGCGGCAAGCACGTCATCGCGTCCGGACCCGACCAGGAACCCTATGTGGTGGACTGGCGCGGGCGCTATCACGGACGTGCGGTCGCGGTGGTGAAGCCGGGTTCGACCGCCGAGGTCGCCACTGTCGTGAAGTTCTGCGCGGAAAGGCGGCTCGCGATCGTGCCGCAGGGCGGCAATACCGGCATGTGCGGCGCCGCGACGCCCGACGATCACGCCGGCAATGTCGTGATCCGGCTCGACCGCATGCGCGCCATTCGTGACGTCAGCCCGCTCGCCAACACCGTCACAGTGGAGGCCGGCTGCATCCTCGCCGAGGTGCAGAACGCGGCGCGCGACGTCGACCGCTATTTTCCCTTGAGCCTCGGCGCGGAGGGCTCCTGCCAGATCGGCGGCAACATCTCGACCAATGCCGGCGGCACCGCCGTGCTGCGTTACGGTCCGACGCGTGATCTCGTGCTCGGCCTGGAGGTCGTGCTGCCCGATGGCCGCGTCTTCAACGGCCTGCGCGCGTTGCGCAAGGACAATACGGGTTATGCGCTGAAGCAGCTTTTCATCGGCGCCGAGGGCACGCTCGGCATCGTCACCGCGGCGGTGCTGAAGCTGTTCGCGCCGCCGCGCAGCTCGGCCCTGGCGCTGTTGAAGCTGCAGGGCGTGGAGCAGGCGCTCGAAATCATGCAGCGCCTGCGCGGCGCGGTCGGCGACCGGCTCGGCAGCCTCGAGATCATGTCGCGCTCGCAGATCGAGGCGATCGCCGCGACGGTGCCGCATGTCACGATTCCCTTCGAGCTGACGACGCCATGGTATCTGATCGTCGAGCTGACCGACACGCTCGCAGGCGTCGACCTCAACGAGCCGCTGGCCACTGTGCTTGCGGACGCGATGGAAGCGGGGCTAGCCGAGGACGCCATCTTGGCCTCCAATCTGGCGCAGGCGAAGGCGATCTGGGCTGTCAGGCACAGCGTGTCCGAAGGCAACAAGCGCAGCGGCTATGTGGTGTCGCATGACAGTGTGGTGCCGCTGGAGCGCCAGGCGGCCTTCGTCAACAATGTCGAGGCGCGGATCAAGGCGGCGGTTCCGCATGCGAACGTCGTCATGCACGGCCACATCGGCGACGGCAACATCCACGTTGTGGCCCTGATCGATCGGGTACATTGCCAGGACCCGGATGCGACGGCGAGGCTGGTGGCTGTGATCAACGAGATCGTCGACGACGAGACCGCGGCGCAGGGCGGTGCGATCAGTGCCGAGCACGGCATCGGAATCACCAATCGCGGCAGGCTTGCGCGGGTTGCCGATCCGCTCGATATCGAGCTGATGCGCGACATCAAGCAATTGCTCGATCCGAATGGCCTGATGAATCCCGGCAAGATTTTTGGCGCGGGAGCGAGATGACGATGACGAGCGTCCGGCTGCTTGCTGACGATCTGACCGGTGCGCTCGACACCGCTGCGGAGTTCGTCGGCCTGTGCGGACCGTTCGACGTCACCTGGCCGGAAGCACCTGCGGCGTCCGGCTCCGGGAGCCTCGCGATCGACAGCGGTACCCGCGAGCGGTCGAAGGCCGAGAGCGTCGAGATCGTCGGGCAGCTGGCGCCGCGGCTTCAGGGAGCGACGATCGCCTACAAGAAGGTCGACAGTCTCCTGCGCGGGGCGTGGGCTGCCGAGCTCGGCGCCTGCCTGCGCAGCGGTCATTGGGCATCCTGCGTGGTCGCGCCCGCCTTCGACTATCAGGGGCGCCGCACCGCAGGCGGCCAGCAATTCGCACGCACGGTGCAAGGCGAGTGGCACCGGGTCGGCGACAATTTGCTGGATCAGTTGAGGCAAGACGGCATCGAGGCGCTGCGGGGCAGCTCCGATACGCTGTCGCAGGGCGGCGTTCAGGTGTTCGATGCCGAGAGCGACATCGACCTCGACCGCGTCGTCGAGATGGGACGGCGGATGCCGGGGCCCGTGCTGTGGTGCGGAAGCGGTGGACTGGCCGGCGCGCTTGCGCGCAGTCACCGTGCCGATGCGCCGAGCCAATTGAAGTTGCCGGTGCTGGGGCTGTTCGGCTCCGACCAGCCCGCCACTGCATCTCAGCTCGCTGCATGCGGCGAAGCGACGATTGAGCTTGCGGAAGGCGAGGGCGCGACGCGCGTCCAGCGCAAGCTCGCCGATGACCGCGTGGCCGTGGTCAAATTCTCGCTCGCCTGCGGCCTGACGCGCGCTGAAGCGGCGCAGCGGATCGCGCACGAAATGGCGGCATTGATTGGGGCGCTCGATCCGCCCGGCACGCTGATCGTCGCCGGCGGCGAGACCTTGAAGGCCGCCTGTGTTGCCCTTGGCGCGCACGCGCTTGAGGTGACAGGGCGTGTTGTTCCGGGATTGCCGCGCTCGATCCTGCAAGGCGGGCGCTGGTCCGGCGTCGACGTCATCTCGAAATCCGGTGCATTCGGTCCCAGCGAGCTGTGGCGTGACCTGCTCCGGGACAATCATCTGCTCAGAATGGAGAGTCCGATATGACCTCTCGTCATCTTGCCATCACCATGGGCGATCCGGCCGGGATCGGGCCGGAGATCATCGTCAAGGCCTGCGTCGGGCTGAAGGAGCGGATCGCGAAGGGCGATCTGCGCCTGCTCGTCATCGGCAGCGGCGCGGCGCTGGAAGGCGCGAAGGCCGCGCTCGGTGCCGACGTCGCGATCCCGGAGGTGACGGCCGACGATCGCGAATGGCCCAATCTCTGCTACCTGCAGGCCGACGCCGAGGGCGATCCGATCAAGCCCGGCGTGCTCAGCGCCGATGGCGGCCGCTTCGCCTACAAGGCGATCGAGCAGGGCGTGCGCCTGACGCAGGCCGGCCGCACCGCGGCGATCGTCACCGCGCCGCTCAACAAGGAAGCGCTCAACAAGGCCGGCTATCATTTCCCCGGTCATACCGAGATGCTGGCGCATCTCACCGGGGTGCGCGGCTCGGTGATGCTGCTCGCCCATGGCAACATGCGCGTCAGCCATGTCTCGACCCATGTTGCGCTGGAGGACGTGCCGAAGCGCCTGACGCCGGAGCGGCTGCGCATGGTGATCGACCTCACCAACGACGCGCTGCGCCGGCTTGGCATCGCCAAACCGAAGATCGCAATCGCCGCGCTCAATCCGCATGCGGGCGAGGGCGGCCTGTTCGGCCGGCAGGATATCGACGTGTCGGCGCCGACGATCGCGAAAGCGGTCGCCGACGGCCTCGACGTCGTCGGCCCGGTGCCGGGCGACACCATTTTCGTCAAGCTGCGTGCCGGCCAGTTCGATGCCGCGGTCGCGATGTATCACGATCAGGGGCACATTCCCGTCAAGCTGCTCGGCTTCCAGGTCGATCCCGCGACCGGCCGCTGGCAGGAGCTTTCCGGCGTCAACATCACGCTGGGCCTGCCGATCATCCGCACCTCCGTGGATCACGGCACCGCCTTCGATATCGCCGGCAAGGGCATCGCCAACGAGCACAGCCTGATCGAGGCCATCGACTATGCCGAGCGGCTGGCCGCCGGCGCCTCCGCAGCCAAATCATGAGATCGAACGCACGATGACCAACGCCTTCACGCCCATCGAAATCCAACGCCCCACGATCCTGGAGTTCGGCAACGGCACGATCACCGCTGCGGCGCGCTTCGCCGAGCGGATCGGCGCCAAGCGACCGCTGGTGATCTCCGATCCGTTCAATGCGCGCCGCGTCGACACGCTGGCGCTGCCGGGCGCGGTGAAGGTGTTCGGCGACGTCAAGCCCGAGCCGGACCTGCCGAATCTCGAGAAGGCGGTGGCCATGGCGAAGGACGCCAGGCCCGATCTCGTCGTCGGTTTCGGCGGCGGCAGCGCCATGGATCTCGCCAAGCTGATCGCGGTGATGTGCACCAGTGACGTGCCCTTTGCCGACATCGTCGGGCCGGAGAAGGTCGCCGGCCGCAGCGTCGCGCTGATGCAGATCCCGACCACCTCGGGCACCGGCAGCGAGGCCGGCACCCGTGCGCTCGTCACCGATCCCGTCAGCCAGAACAAGCAGGCGGTGCAGAGCCGCTTCATGCTCGCCGACATCGCCATCGTCGATCCGGACCTGACGATGACCGTGCCGAAGGAGGTGACGGCGGCGACCGGCGTCGATGCGCTGGCACATTGCGTCGAGGCCTACACCAGCCGCAAGGCGCATCCGACGATCGATCTCTATGCGCTCGAAGGCGCGCGGCTGGTGGGGCGCTATCTCAAGCGCGCGGTGGCCGATGGCGGCGACCGCGAGGCGCGTGCCGGCCTGTCCCTGGCCTCGCTCTACGGCGGCTATTGCCTCGGGCCGGTGAATACGACCGCGGGTCACGCCGTGGCCTATCCGCTCGGCACGCGCCATCACGTCGCGCACGGCCTCGCCTGCGCGGTGATCTTCCCGCACACGCTCGCCTTCAACATGCCGGCGGTGGAAGAGAAGACGGTCGCCGTGCTGGGTGCGTTGGGGCTGCCCCAGCAACGCGATCCGAAGTTCGTGTTCGAGGCGACCTACGCGTTCTGCAAGGATCTCGGCATCGAGATGCGGCTGTCAGCTCTCGGCGTGCCCAAAAGCGATCTCGGCGTGATGGCTGACGAGGCGCACGCCATCCGCCGCCTGCTCGACAACAACCCGCGTGACCTCAGCCGGGATGCGATCCTGAACATGTACGAGGTCGCGTTCTAACGGCTCGCAACACCCAATCAACAACAGTGAAAGTAGAGGAAACCTCGATGAGATCGATGTGGCTTGGTCTTGTGTCGGCAGTGCTGCTGGCGACGTCACCGGTGCAGGCGCAGGACGCCTATCCATCCAAGCAGGTGACGGTGATCGTTCCCTTCGCCGCCGGCGGCACCGCCGACATCTTCGCGCGCATGGTCTCGAACCATCTGCAGGTCAAGCTCGGCAAGCCGTTCGTGGTCGAGAATGTCGGCGGCGCCGGCTCGATCCTCGGCGTGACGCGGCTGGCGAAGTCGGCGCCTGACGGCATCACGCTCGGCCTTGCCAGCACCTCCGCGCTTGCGATCAACCCGTCGCTCTATGGGCCGAAGCTGAGCTACCAGCCGGACAAGGATCTGGTGCCGGTCGCCCAGATCAGCGTTGTGCCCAACGTGCTCGTGGTGAACCCCAACAAGATCAAGGCCCGCACCGTGCCGGAGCTGATCGCCTATCTGAAGGCCAACCCGGACAAGGTCTCGTTCGGCTCCGCCGGCGTCGGCACCTCGCAGCATCTGGCCGGCGAGCTGTTTCAGCAGATGACCGGCACCAAGATGGTGCACGTGCCCTACAAGGGCTCGAGCCAGATGCTGACGGACCTGCTCAGCGGCCAGATCGATCTCGCCTTCGACAACGTGCCGCTGCTGCTGCCGCAGGTGAAGACCGGCCAGCTCGCGATGCTTGCGACCGCGACGCCCAAGCGCGCCGACTTCGATCCGCAAGTCCCGGCCGTGGCCGAATTCCTGCCGGGCTTCGAGGCCGTGGCCTGGCACGGCTTCTTCGTCCCTGCGGGTACGCCGAAGCCGATCGTCGAAAAGCTCTCGGCCGAGATTCGCGCCTTCATGCAGCAGCCGGAGACGGTGCAGAAGATGGCCGAGCTCGGCGCCTCCGCGGTGGCGGTGGATTCGGAGCCGTTCGCGGCCTACATCGCCTCGGAAACCGCACGCTGGAAGAAGGTGATCGAGGCCGCGAACATCAAGCTGGAGTAGTGGCGAGGGCGTTCACCCCAAGCTCTGGCTGTCGCGCTTTGATCAGTGGATCGCAGCGCTTGCCAGCCCAGATGCGAGCGGGTAGAACGCTGCCACGCCTGAGCCGTGATTTGCGCCAAACGCGCTTCCGGCCACAGTCGGACAAATCAGTAAGATATTGAATTTGTTCGACTATTCCGTTGGGGAATGGTGTAACGGTAGCACAACAGACTCTGACTCTGTTTGTCTTGGTTCGAATCCAGGTTCCCCAGCCATCTCCACGGGCGTCCGCTAACTGGCTGTAATTGCTGCATTCTAGGTGACTGGGTAGCCGGTGTACCCTAACGGCGCCCCCAACGCATGCCCCCAACGCGTAAATCGGCCCACGTTCGCCCCTTCTGGGTGAGCAACTAATCGGCGAATCGGTACATTCTCTCACCCTTGCGTCGTACGGAGCTTGGACCGCTGGGGGATGAATGACGTTGCTGATCGAGTTTAGTAGCCACTTCTTTCCGGCCGCATATGCACTTCCCTCTGGCACGCTCTCCACAACATGGGATGAATTGCTTTGGGCTGCGGTTACGATTGGCCGACCAAGTACGTACCATGTGTTCCGGCATGGAGAGGCCTCGTTTCACGAAGCGATCTTTCGGTTGGCATTGATCCGAATGGCGGTCGAGCAGGACCCGGGCGGATATCTTCGACGCACAGATGCCTTTGCCGCCCTCGATCCCACTGAAAAGGGGATGGTGAGCTATTTTCTCGGCATGACAGTTTGTAAGCTTTTTGCGTCCCGCCTTCTCACGGCGCCTTGGCTGCTTCACTTAGACGTATTCCGCAATGCATTGGGAGCAACGGTTCTTGGGCGATCGCGGCCTGATCTAGTCGGAGAGGACCTGAATGGCCAGTGGCACGCTTTTGAAAGCAAGGGACGGTCATCAGTCCCTTCAGCAGCTGATCGAGCGAAGGCTAAACTTCAGGCTCAAAGGCTTGTTTCGGTAAATGGGCAAGGTTGCTCTTTGCATATTGGTTCGTTCGCTTTCTTTCGTTCGGACGTTCTTGAATTCTATTGGCGAGACCCAGAACCTGACGATGTGGAAGCCATTAGGGTGCCGAGCCCGGATGAAGAATGGCGCTACTATTACGAACCAGCACTGAGTTTAGCGTTGGACGCTGCTGCGTTGGCAAAATCTCCTGATCGAGAGCTAGCTGACGTCCAGGTGATCATCCATCCCGAAATTCAGCATCTGCTTGTTGCGGGTCGGTGGTTGAGTGCGAAAGAGCTGGCTACGAAGCAACGTGCGGCGCTCGTCGCTGAGGGTTACCAGCCGGACGGCATCTGGCTAAGCGCCGGCCAGAGCTGGCGGTCGAGATACAGACCAAGGGAACGCAGTTAGTGCTTTCTTCTCGCTTAGACGGGTTGCTTTTCGGCTCAGAATTCCAATAGATTCATGTTCGAGCGATACGCGTCGCTCCGGGGCGTGGAAACCTCGTGCTAGCGGTCGGTGCCCGCCGGAATGGGTACGGTCTCCTTGACCATTATGGTCGGGGAGCCTGCGACGTATGTCCAGGTTCTCCCGAACTAAAGGTCGTAGGGCCGTCTAGCACGGTTTCCAACTCCCCGATCACCAGGGCTCAAGAGGCAATTGCTTACGGGGGCGCACCGTGGGCCAGCCTCCGGAGGTTGGAGCGATGGACGCAACGGCGACTGCACTCACGGAGAGCAAGAAGAAGGAGGCTGCCGGACGTACCGCCTCGCTGCTCTGGATCGCGACGGGCATCTACTATTTCGCGAGCACCGAAGCTGCGGCCTTCCTGTCTTGGCAAGCGGCACTGTTCTTCATCGGCGGCATGTTTGGTGCTGCGCTCGTATTCGGAGCCGCAAGTCACTATCTCTTCGCTGCGCACCAAGACTTCTATCTCAATCGTGCACGCGGCAAGCCCCTGCTGGAGGTTCTTACGGGTCTCGCGAGCCTGTTGGTCAACCTCTTCGAGATAGGGGCACCGATAGTGGCCGCGAGGTGGGCCTTCCTGAGCCTCTATGGTTTGACCTGAGGCTTGGCTTCGTGAAGGCCTTTGTGGGGGGATAACTCAATCTCGTCCGGTGTCTGGTCGGTCAATTTGAGCACGGACCTCGAAGTGTCGTCGACATATCCCCTTGGGGGCGGAGACTCGGCGACTGCTGTGCTCGGCAGAGCCATAAAGGAGAGCCTCTAGGAAGGGGTGGTGATCACTCACCCTCGCTTGAAGGCAACCCACAGAGGAGAGCCAAAAGGTTACGGCTCCAAGCTCTAATCACTCTAAGCTGCCCCCCCCTATGTTGCTCCTCCATTAGCGGAGGTGTAAGAATTATGTCATTCTAATTATTGATGAAATTTTACTGAGACAATCGCGCACGGCGAGCGGCTCCAGCGTCGAAAAACGGCCCCCATGGTTTCCTGCGCCACACCCGCGTTGGATTTCGCAACGAGCACCGCATCGTGGAGAGGCAGGGCGGTGACTCCAGCGGACGCTAGTTCAGTAAGAACCTCGATGAGCATGTCGCTTTCGATGCGCATCAGCTGGAAGCCAAGCCCCTTCGCAAACAGGTGAGCGATCGGCGCATGCTTCGCGACTAGCATCTCGACTGCCGTCCGGAGATTGATGCCATCCGGAAAATGCCGGTGCGTGTCCTCGGGCCAATTCTTCAGCGGCCCCTTCGAGAACAGGAGTGCGTTCATGAGCTTCTTGCAGCCATCGCGGCCGGTGCCACTCCCGAACACATCATAGAGGTCGCCCTCAGGCTGCGGCGCTCCGGCCCGCACGTAAGCGAGGCGTGGGAAAAGCTGCCCATAATCGACTTCCGCCGCGCGTTGGCCGTCGATACGAATGCGCGGGCGTTCCGTTCGCTCCATTGACATCCAGAAGCCGCCCGCAAGACGGCCGCCGTGAAGCCACGTGCCGTTATTGAAGATGCGCCTCAGCGAGCGGCGATGGGGCGCAATGATTTGCCCATCCCTTCCTAAAGAGAGGCCGGAGTCGTCCTGGCCCGCGACCTCAATGTCAGCGTCGCGCAAAAATCCGTTTATGCTCCGAACTTGGTTCGTGAACTTCTTAGACCGCGCGGTCTCGCGGTGGGCGATGGTGGCCGCGTTCCCGTTCTCGTCTTTTCCTCCCTTCAGGATGACCAACACGGGATCATCAATTCGATGGATAGCGCGCCATTCGGGCGGAGTGAATGGGAGATAGTCCGCGAGATGCTCTCGTGACTCAATGAGCGAAGGCATTTTCGACCTATCGGAGATCCTGTAGCCGCGTCGCCCTTCCGCGATGAGGCCCATGGCGGATAGGAGGGCGATGGCAGTTAGGAAATGTTGGCCGAGAACAGCGTTCCCTTGCCAGATAACGGCATGTGACCGAGGCACCGCAAGCTTGGCATTGCTCCCGGTGGCCTTTAGCAGAATGAGATTGCAGGCCAACGCCTCCACGGCCACGTAGAATTTCGCCGCGTCCGCCTCCTTTCGCGCTCGCTTGCGGGTGCCGCTCGCGGCCTCGTGGGCCAGCAATGTGTCGGCCAGCCCTCTAACAGCGGCCCGAAGCTCGGCGCCTTTCGCGCGAAGCTGGGGGTCGAACATCATAGGCTGCGGTTGGGAGGGCATAGGATTTCGGTGCTTAAAGTGACCGGCTCTAACATCGATTATTGACGCACCCGACTAGTCTGACCTGATCTCACGCTAAGGACATTGGCACGCCAATCACCGGCCGGAGCGCTCAGCCGGACGCCTTGCGCGGGCCGCGCCCGTAGCGCTGCTTATGAGCTAGCACGCCCTTCAGGTGCTTCTCGATGACCCACTCGCAGGGTTCCTCCAGCATACGCCCCATCAAGCGCAGCACGCGGCCGGACGATCTTGGATAGGCCCGCGTCCTCGACCGATGCTCGCGGCCCTGAGCGTCGTAGGCGACCCATCCTGTGCCACTGGCGAGCCTATGCACGGCTTTGCACGTCTGTACCGTCCGGAATTCCTTTGCCCGGTGACCTCGCTCCTCGGCAAGCGCATGCACGGCGACAACGATTGAGACGATGCGCTCGGGCTTGACCTTGGCGACCCGTAGGCGAGCCAGTCCTATCTTAGCCCGCTTGGCAGTTGCGAGGCCTTTTAATCTCGTCGCAATCTCGACGGGCCCCGCCTGTTCCAAAGCGGACTGCGTGGCGGCTATTGCTGCGCTGATGAACTTGTCGTTCGCAGCCCAGAGGCGCACGTAGGAGGTCGCCGCTGTAAGATAGGGCTTCAACTCAGCAGCCGTGTATGTGCTGAGAAAATAGCTGCCGTGGCGCTGCCTGCGCTCGGTGCAACGACGGCAATGATGTGGGGCCAAACCCTCCATGGCAGCTTTCATCGTCGGCCGCCCGCAGCCAAGGTTGACGCAGGTGGTGGCCGCAGTCAGAGCGCCCAGACGGATGCGCTCCTTCAGCTGACTTGTGTTCTGCGATCGCCGACTAAGAGCCATCTTCTTTCTTTCCATACTGGCCAGAAGGCGCAGCACAACCCGCTCTTCGGCTCTTCGACGCGCGTTCCTTCATATCGTTGAACCATCGAGTCCTTAGTCTCGCGAATAGCTCGCGCTTCTCTGTAAGCATGTGCTTAGACACGGCATTTTCCAAAAAGATGAAGTTTATCCCTCTGAAAATTAAGATGCGCTGCGGCTTCTTCGAATGGCCTGATTTTTTAAAAGGGCGGCTTAGTGGACCTCCGGGCGTAACCGATTCAATCGCGTCCAGCCGGTCCGTGTATGGTGTCTTGAATTTCACTGCGGGAGCCCCGGAATCCCAGGTGATTTCTCCGAAACCATCGAGGTGTCCCGCAAGCCATACCGCGCCATGCTCAGTCATCGTGAACATGTTGATCTCCTTTCTGTTGTTGGCAGCATCATGCTGATGCTTTGCGTTAGATATCCACGACTGAGTGTTGTGCAATGAACTCGGCATGAAAACTGACAGCATGTCGCTATTCAAAAAATGCATAAATACCCTATGAAACAAGGGTCTAGGAGACATGGTCCCCCACCCACGGGTAGGAGAAGAGGGTGCTCTCTAATGCAGCTGCTAGACACCATGTGACGTTCACAACGCACGGCATGCCTGTGAGCACCGAGGTCACGGGTGACGAAGACAACTCAGCGAGGCGATGGAAGGCGTTGACCAGGGTCGATACTGATCCAATGCGCTGGGCCGGGCGGATGACCATGTGGTCGAGGCAGGGAGATGCTCGCTATGAGCACGAGTAGCCCAGCATGCGGTGGCCGGGGCACACACCTCCACTAGGCTGTCACGGGTAGGGGGCATGACGATCAACAGCCCCCGGGATGACAGACCACCCCCACGCCAGTAGGGCCGCTACCCAGTGCAGATACAGGATTCAGCTAGGGGCTCTTAGCCTGAGAATGAGCCCTCTGGCCCGAGGGCGGCCAAGCGGCGTTGTAGTTTGATCACTGCCTTAGAATCCCATTGAGCGCCGCGCGGCGTTAATACCCCACGAGCATTGAGACCAGCGGCGACGCTGCGAGCCGACTTCGCACCGGCATCCAAAACGGCCTGCAAGCTCGGCCGGAGGCGCCTTGCTGTATCGTCGGCGTTCGCCTTCAATGCTGAGACTGCAGCAAGGTTGCCGTACTGCCTTAGGTGGGCCGCACCCTTCGGGTTGCCTAAGCGCCGAATCTCGGGATGCCCCTTTTGGCCTACGCTGGCCACGCGATCACGGGCCACCGCCAACGCGGCTTTCGTACGTTCGGCCGTTATATCGCGCTCGTGTTCAGCGACGGCGGCCAGAATGGTGATAGTAAGTCTGTTTGCGTTTGGAAGGTCGCAAGCAACGAATTCGATGCCCGCCCGCTCCAGGCCGGTCAGGAAGTGAACGTCCCGCGAGAGGCGATCCAGCTTGGCGATGATCAACGTCGCTCTCGCGTTGCGAGCGTGATCGAAGCTCCGTAGCAATTCCGGACGCATGTCCCGCTTTCCGCTTTCGACTTCGACATACTCTGCGAGCAGCGCGTCGGCGGCACCCAAGCGGGCGAGATACTCCCGGACAGTTCTACGCTGGGCCTCAATGCCGAGCCCGTGTAGGCCCTGAGACTCTCGGCTCACTCGCAGATATGAAATGTAGCGCTGGGATTTCTGATCAGTTTGATTGCGTTTTGCCATTCCGTCCTCGCTGTGCGCCCATTAGGCTAACGAACGTTTGGCAATTGGCCATGCGATAAAACGACTCAGCTCGGCCGGCGAGGTATCCGTCCGGTGAAGGCCGCCTTGCCGAGTGAGGCGTGTTGTTGAGAACTGTCCTTATGGACAGTGATAGGCGCAGTGCCCAAGTCGAACGGCTCGAAGTAGTGGACACAGGCCGACGGCGGCGCTGGTCCGAGGATGAGAAGCTCAAGATCGTCCTGGAGAGCTTACAGGCGCCGCGCCAGGTCGCGGCGACGGCGCGGAGATATGGCGTTTCGCGCTCATTGCTGCTCCGATGGCGACGGTCGTTTCGCCCCGAGCCGAAGGATGCTGCCCATCAAACGGGCTTCGTACCGGCGATGGTGGTCGCGGAATCGGGGCCTACGCCTGGTGCGGTCGGGCCGGCCGGCGGCGGCGCGATCGAGATCGAGTTTGCGGCCGGGGCTCGGATGCGGATCACGGGCACGGTCGACGCGGCGACGCTGAAGGCCGCGGTCGCGGCACTGGCAGATGGACGGCCGCGGTGATCCCCATTCCGTCGGGCGTACGGGTGTGGATTGCGACCGGCCACACCGATATGCGTCGCGGCATGAACTCGCTGGCCTTGCTGGTGCAGGAAGCCATTAGGCGCGACCCGCACGGCGGCGACCTCTACGTGTTCCGTGGCAAGAGCGGCAAGCTTATCAAGATCCTTTGGCATGATGGGCTGGGCATGTCGCTCTATGCCAAGCGGCTGGAGCGCGGCCGCTTTCTCTGGCCGTCGTCGGCTGATGGCGTGGTGACCATCACCCCAGCCCAGCTTGGCTACTTGCTGGAGGGCATCGATTGGCGGATGCCGCAACACACGTGGCGGCCGCAGGCGGCCGGCTGATCGCTGTGATTTGAATCGACGGCACGATCGGCAGTCCGGACAGAGCCGGCGTCTTGTGATTCTCTGGTCGGCGATGAGCGCCGATGATTCTCTCCCTGACGATGTGACCACCCTGAAGGCGATGCTGCGCGCCGAGCGAGCGGCCCGCTTGGCCGCGGAAGCGGAGGCCCAGGCGCGGACATTGTTGATCGAGAAGCTCAAACTCACGATCAAGAAGCTGCGGCACGAGCAGTTCGGACAGTCCTCCGAGCGAGGCGCATTGCTGGACCAGCTCGAGCTACAGCTCGCCGACCTGGAGGAGAACGCGGCGCAAGCCGAGACCGCGACGCAGATGGCAGCCGAGAAGATTGCGGTGCCATCGTTCGAGCGCCGCAAGCCAGCCCGCCGGCCGCTGCCGGAGCATTTGCCGCGGGAACGCCTTGTCTATCCGGTGCCTGCGACCTGCCCATGCTGCGGCGATAGCCGGTTGCGCAAGATCGGCGAGGACGTGACCGAGACGCTGGAGCTCGTTCCGCGCCAGTGGAAAGTGATCCAGCACGTGCGCGAGAAGCTCGTCTGCCGGGCCTGCGAAGCGATCACCCAGCCGCCGGCTCCCTCGCACCCGATTGCGCGCGGGCGTGCAGGGCCCAAGCTGCTGGCCCATGTCCTGTTCGCCAAGTACGGCCTGCACCTGCCGCTTCATCGTCAGAGCGACGTCTACCAGCGTGAAGGCATCGACCTCGATGTCTCGACGCTGGCAGACTGGGTGGGAGGCTCCGCCGCAACCCTGATGCCGTTGGTCGATACGATCCGGAGCCATGTCTTTGCGGCCGAGCGCATCCACGCCGACGACACCACAGTGCCGGTGCTGGCCAAGGGCAAGACCCGAACCGGCCGGCTCTGGACCTATGTGCGCGACGACCGCCCGTTTGCCGGGCCAGATCCGCCGGCGGCCGTGTTCTTCTACTCGCCGGATCGTGGCGGTGAGCATCCGGAGCAGCATTTGACCGGATATGCCGGACTGATGCAGGCCGACGCCTATGCTGGGTTCAGCAAGCTCTACGAGGCCAATCGCAAAGCAGGCCCGATCATCGAGGCCGCGTGCTGGGCACACGGCAGGCGCAAGTTCTTCGATCTCGCGCGGCTCAGCAAGGCGCCGATCGCGGCCGAGGCGGTCAAGCGCATCGATGTCCTGTTCGCCATCGAACGTGAGATCAACGGTCTTGCTCCCGAGGTGCGCCTGCGCGTGCGCCAGGAGCGTAGCCGCCCTCTGATCGTCGAACTGCAGGCGTGGTTGCGCGAACAGCGCGCCAAGCTCTCCAGGAACAACGATACGACCAAGGCAATCAATTACTGCCTCAGCCGCTGGGACGCATTTACCCGCTTCCTTAATGACGGACGGCTGTGCATGTCGAACAATGCCGCCGAGCGCGAGCTTCGGGCTGTCGCCGTGGGCAGAAGAAATTGGACCTTCGCCGGCTCCGATGAGGGCGGCCGGCGTGCGGCTGCGATCTACACCCTCATCGCAACCGCCAAGCTCAACGACATCGATCCACAGGCTTGGCTCGCCGACGTGCTGGCCCGCCTGCCGGATCATCCCGCCAAGCGCATCCACGAACTCATGCCCTGCAATTGGCGACCTCAGAACGTCGCTCACGCCGCATAAGCGCGGTCAGCCATCCCGCTCAAGATGACCTAACCAGGGGCCGTCACCGGACGCGTACCGATATGATGTGCAGCATCCAGATCATCTGGACGCGGGCGAGTTCGCCTGATCCCGATGGACCGCATTGACCTCGGAGGTGAATTGATAGCCGCCGTTGCGGATCGTGCTGATGTGCTCGTTGTTCGTCACGGCAAACAACTTCCGACGTAATCGGCTGACCAGCACATCAATGGACCTGGTCGAATCGTCTGTCACACGCCGTTCGGTCAGATCGAGCAATTGAGGCCGCGATAGTTTTCGTCCGGCCTTCTTGACGAAGGCGACCAGCAGATCGAATTCACCAGAGGTCAGTGGGAGCGCCGAACCGTTCGGCCGGGTCACTCTTCTTTCGCTCACATCCAACAGCAATCCTGCGAAAGAATAGCAATCGATGACCCTGTTATCGCTGCGATCAATGATGCGCAGCCTCGCTCTGATGCGGGCTACCAGCTCCTTCTCGTTGACCGGCTTGTCGATGCAGTCATCGGCACCGAGCTCGAGCCCAACGATCCGGTCGATGGGATCTCCTCCGCTTGTAAAGAGGATGATGGGAACCACGACGCCGCACTCGCGCAGCCTGCGGCACGTTTGAGCTCCGGTTCCGTCGTCATTGGCGACATCGAGAACCACCGCATCGATCGTATTGGCTTCAAATTCGTGGCGCGCAGTCCGGCTACAACCAACCGCCGTTGTCCTGAATTGTTGAATCGAAAGATACGAACTGACTGACCGCCGATCCTCTGCGATGGCGGATACAAACAGAATGTGGGGCTGCTGTTTCGACATAGTCCGAATTGCAAGATCTTTCGGACAACAACATATCGTTTCGCAGGCTACACTTGATAAGCGTCGTGTTCAGTTTTGTAACAGATGATTTCAGGCGCCGTATCTTCGTAGCATCAGGGACGTTGTCAATCGCACGCGTGACTAGGCACCCGTGCCTACGAATGAGGCTTCAGAAGCCTCATTCACTTGGCATCTTTGTTCAAGTCGATTGAGACCTGCGAAACCCAGGCCCCTGGAGCATCCATCACAAACGACTGACGGTTGCCCTTGGTTTGGATTGTCACCAGAGCGGCAACTGTGTTGCCTTCAATTCTCGCCTCAATCAACCCATCCACACTGGTTCCATAGATCTTACCGCCCTGCCGATATTCGCTTTCAAACCAATTTCCGGACAGATCATTTCCGTTCTGCTCGATATTGGCAGACAAGACCATTTTATAGGCTTCGCTTGCGCAACGCAGATCCAATGTCAGCGATCGGCCTGGCCTCGTAACACTGTACGCGACCTTGCAACGGACCCTCTCTCGGGGGCCATCGGAGGGCTTCATCGACCCTATTCCGGACCATGAGCCTGCCAATGTCTCCAAGGTTGCCTCCGCATATGAAGGACTTAAGGCTGCCAAGGCCAAGCAAGCCGCGCCCACGCACGTCCGCGTCATCAAAAATTTCAAAGCCATTACGCCGATCTCCCGATTCGCACATTTGGATCGATCCTACCCACCGTCGACCATCCGCGTTTGACGCAAATGTTTAATTGTGTTGCCAGACCTGACGGAGGTCCTCGCCGGCAGCTGCCTCTCCTTCACTGCGAGAACGGGCAACGGACGCGCGATTGGCGACCGTGCCAGCGACCACCGCAGATGCGTATCGACTTAGGCCGCTGTCTGGGCTTCGCGACGAGCGATCAGGCAATAGGCCACAGGGACCACAAACAGCGTGAACAACGTACCGATCGACAACCCCGTGGCGATGACAAGCCCCATATTGTAGGGTGACACAGCACCCGCGCCGCTTGCCGTGATCAAGGGAATGACGCCGAGCACCATCGCCGCCGTGGTCATTAGGATCGACCTCAGCCGGATCGTTGCCGCCTCAATGATCGCCTCGACGAGGTCCTTCCCCGCCGCCCGCAGTTCGTTGGCGACCTCGACCATCAGAATTCCGTGTTTGCTGACCAGCCCCATCAGTGTGAGTAACCCGACCTGGGTGTAGATGTTGAGGCTCGCGCCACCGATGCCGATGCTAATGAAGATCAGCGCGCCGGCGAGCGACATCGGAACTGAAACCAGGATGATGACAGGATCGAGAAAGCTGTTGAACAGCGCCGCAAGCGCCAGGAAGATGATGATTTCGGCGAAAGCAAAGGTGACGACGAATCTACCCGACTCCTGCTCAAGCTGCCGCGAGGCGCCGCCGAAATCCACTGATGCTTCATGAGCCGGCGCAGCGGCCTTTCTCTTCGGGCCGAGCGTAATCATCCGCCGCGCTGCAGGTGATCACGATCTCCCTTAACTGGTCGCCTTGATTTCAATCGACTACAATTACCGCCTTTTGACGCGCCGTACGCAACTGCCGGCGCCGCGGAGTTCCCTTTCCACCGGAGCGACGGGCGAGCGAGCGCGTTTAGGAGATCATTAACGATACTTGCAAATCTCAACAGACTTTAAGATCACTGGGAGCTGATCTGCCTAGGCTGAAGAAAATGCCGAAGGACCAGATTGATGAACATCTTCGTGATGAAGCACGGTGACGTATATCGTCGAGCACTTCGCGACGTTGCGATCGGAATGATCGCCACCGTTCCCCTAACATGGCTGGCTTATGTCTTCCTTTTCGGCAATGACCCGGCTGCGACCGTAAGCAGCGCATACGCAACAACTTGCGTCGCGCTCCTTGGTACGCTGGCCTCCCTTGTCATCGGAGGCAGCATGAGCCTGCATAACCATTTGCTGCAGAAAGAGCTACGCATGGCGCAAGCCGAGTTGCTGCGCATCTCTAGAATCGACCAGCTCACCGGGCTCCTCAACCGTAGGGGTTTCAGCGAGATCGGCGCTCAAGCGCTGGCCGAGGCTTACAACACCCAAACTCCTGCAGTTGCTCTGATGTTGGATATCGATCGCTTCAAGAGGATCAACGATCTATTTGGACACGATTTCGGGGACGCCGTTTTGATTGAGATCGGCGAAGTACTCAACAACTTTGCCAAGAAGCGCGGCCTTGTGGTAAGCAGACACGGAGGCGAGGAGTTCGCTGCGCTTCTGGTCGGCGAGTCTCCAGATAATGCGTTCGCTATTGCCGAACAACTCAGGCGCGCATGCGCGCAGAAAGAAGTTGTACGCAATGGCACGCTGACGAAGGTAACGGTCAGTATCGGGCTTGCTGCCGCCAAGGGCAGCGAGAGCTTGTCAAAGGTCCTTAGCCTTGCGGACGAGGCGCTTTATCGCGCCAAGCACGGAGGACGAGATCGGGTGTCGGTACATGGTACCGGAGGAGAACTCCTGCCGGCCTCATAGACGTTGTAACTCAGTGGGCTACGACACCCCATTCGCCTTCTCGCTGGTTGGCACGGTTCAGGGACGATCTGTTCAGCTCCTTGAACGCACAAACTGCCCGTGGAGATTGGTGGCTCGGCGGGCCCTCATACGGCCCGCCCGTAAGCCCTGGTCTCTCTATCGAATGTCATACCCTTTCCAATCCGACGCGATCTGAACCGAGTTCTCGGCAGGGTTCCAGCGATACACTCTGTAGTACTGCCTGGTTCGGAAGTGATTGTCCTTGGTCCATTCGATCGGCCCTCCACGCAGGCCCTTTGTATCAACCTTCAGCACGGACATGGCATCCTTCAGCCTCGTCGGAGCCGTCGGCCAACCAGCCGACCTTAAGGTCGCTTCTATGGCCATGCCACCGATCCAGCCGTCAGTCATCTGCTCCGGCTTGTAGGTCGAACCAGCCTCTCTTGCGGCCCTTGAGATTTCCTTCTGAACGGCGAGTCCTTCAAAAAACATCGCGTTCGATCCCAACGCGTAGAGCTCCCCGTCCTTGATTTGAGCCAACTCACCTTCGGTCTCAGGAAGCACGTTGAGCGCGTAGCTGCCGTTCCAACCAAGCTTGCGCAAGGCACCGAATGTCTTGATCTCGGTGATCCACGGTGCCCAGCAATAGACCCAATCCGGCGCTCCCTGCATGATCTTGGTCGCGAACGGCGTATAGTCGGCCGTGGCTGGCGGGATGACCTCCTTGCCGATCACCTTCATACCCGCTTCCGCCGCGAATTTTTCAGCGGCATCGATCCCGAGCCGTGACACGGGAATCGCCATGGCCGCGAGGCCGATATTGATCGCGCCATTCGATTTCTGCTTGATGAAATCGATTGTCGCCCGGGCATCATGGGTTGCCGAAAATGAAGTCGTGCAGAACAGGAATTCGTTTGCCGGCGGATAGACCTCGGATGGACAAACCGACCCGGCGAACAGCAGCGGAACGCCCACGCGCTGTGCTTCTGCAATCATTGGGGCGAAGGTCGATGACAGGCTTGTATTGATAAGCAGCGAGACGTTGTCCTGGGTCAGCAGCTTCTTGGCATTGGCTGCGGCCTTCGACGGCTCACTCTGATCGTCTTGCAAGATCAGCGTAATCGGCCGGCCGTTGACACCGCCTGCCTTGTTGAGCCGGTCGACATAAAGCCTCAGCCCCTCCGCCGCGCCAGCGACCGTGCTCGCGCCCGGCCCCGTAAGCGCCGCGCTCATGCCGATCACATAGCTTTCCTGCGCCTGCGCCGCTCCTGCCAAGGCAAACATCGCAGAAATAACACCTAATCTAACAAATCGCATTTTACGCCTCCCGCTACACCGATCTATCGTCCTTGCCCTTGCACCGCCCTCGAAGCCGAGCCGGCGCTGGCGAGCGACTGTCTTGAGCTCGCCCATAAGTTCTCGTTATGCCTCGCCGAGATAGGCCTTGATGACCTCTGGGCTGTCCAGCACCTCGCGTGGCGCACCGTCAGCCAGCGAACGACCATAGTCGAGCACGTGAATCCGATCTGCGATGTCCGAGACCATCTCCATATCGTGTTCGATCCATATGATCGGCAATGCCAGCTCCGACTTGCTCATAAGGATCAGATAGGCGAGATTCTCGCGGTCGTCTCGCGACAGACCTGCCGACGGCTCATCCAGCAGCAGCACTGACGGCTCGGCCGCAAGCGCGCGCGCGAAGCCCACGATCTTCTGCTGTCCGAACGAGAGATCGCCCGCGGCCACATCACGGCTGCGTTCCAGTCCCACGAACTTCAGAACATCTTCGGCGCGACAGCGATGCCTCTCCTCCTCGCCGCGAATAGTTCGCATCCGGCACATCTCCGCCAATACCGATGTCCTGATGCGGGCGTGCCGCGCCGCGAGCAAATTGTCGATCACGCTCATCTGCGGGAACAATTCCCCGTGCTGAAAGGTCCTGGAGATGCCTAGCTGCGCGACGCGATCCGGCCTAAGGCCGGTTATGTCGGCATCGCCCAGACGAACTCGGCCCGCGGACGGCCGGTAGAGACCACTGATACAGTTCAGTAGGCTGGTCTTGCCGGCCCCGTTGGGCCCTATCAGCGCAAGAAGCTCGCCGACGCGCACGTTGAGGGATATTCCGTTCAGTACCGTGAGGCCTCCGAACGCGAGACTGACGCTCTCCACCGAGAGTGCGACGCCATTGGACGCGGCGCTATCTGCCGGTTTGAGGCCGATGACAGAGCTATCAACAGTCACGCAGGTGATCTCCCGCCGTTGAGTGCGCCGCGGGCCAGAGCTATGTCGCGATAGCTCCGCCGCTCAACATTGGACGCGCCGTGACCGAGATAGGCACTCTGCACGGACGGGTTCCGGCGCAAGTCGGCCGCGGTGCCGGCGATAGCGACACGCCCGTTCTCGAGCACATAGCCATAGTCCGCGATCTTGAGTGCGACGCTCGCGCTCTGTTCAACCAGCAAGATGGTCAAACGCATTTCGCGGCGTAACGAGAGCAGACGGTTCGCGATTTCCTCGACGATGACGGGTGCAAGCCCAAGCGACAACTCATCGATCAGCAACAGGTCTGGCCTGCTGACAACCGCCGCACCAATCGCAAGCATCTGCCGCTCCCCACCCGACAACAGACCCGCCGATTTTCTGACGTGGGTCACCAGCCGTGGAAAGGTCTCGAAGACCAGCTCAACGAGCTGCGAACGCTGTATCTTGGTGAGGTTGGGCGATGCAACCGCCTCCAAATTCTCCTGCACGGTAAGACCTGGAAACACCTTATCGCGCTCCGGAATGAGACGGACCCCAAGCCGAGCGACGCCGTCCGGACGCCAATTCTCGATCGGCTGGCCGAGGTAGTGGATTCGACCACGCGACACGCGGGCATTGTCCAGGCCGATGAACCCCGAGATCGCGCGCAAAGTGGTCGACTTGCCTGCGCCGTTGGCGCCCAAGAGCGCGGTAATCTCGCCATCTCTGATATCCAACGAGACGTCTCGCAACGCCACGATGGCTCGTTGATAAATCACCTCGAGATGTTCGACAGCAAGAACAACTGCGCCGCGGGTGCTCACGAGACCTTCTCCAGCGTCCGCACGCGAACACGTCTGGTTTCCAGCTGGACGCGAATACGACGCCCAATCGCTACGAGACCGCCCGGCTCCAGGACCAGAAAGGCAATCATCACCAGGCCAAAGACGGCGTAGTTGACGGCGAAGATCTGGCTGGCATAACCACTGGCGCCCGGCAGCAGAGCGACTGACGCTTCGATGGCATAGGGCAGGATGGTGAGAAACACCGCGCCGAGAACGGCGCCCACCAACGACCCCATCCCGCCGACGATGATCATAGCGACATACTGAACCGAGAGCATCAGCGGGAATGCATCGACAGACACGAAGCCACGATAGGATGCGAAGAGAGCGCCACCAACCGCGGTTGCCGCCGAGGTGACCACAAAGGCCATCAACTTGGCCCGTGCTACGTTCACGCCGAGTGCAGCCGCCACGACCTCGTTGACGTGAAGCGCGCCCCAAGCTCGCCCGGTGCGACTGGCCAAGAGATTGCGCGCGCCCCAGAAGACCAGGATCACGGCGGCGAGCAGGATGAAATACCATCCGCGGGCGTCGGTGAAGCGATAGCCAAGGACCGACGGCGGCGCGATCAGGATTCCTGTCGAAAAACCACGTTTGGTCTCATACTCGCCGCCAAGATAAATCACGGCAAAATACAGTGCGAGCGTGCTCACGGCGAGATAAAGTCCGCGCAATCGCAGGCTTGGCAAACCAAATACCAGACCGAGTATCATGCCAATCGCGCCCGCGACAGGAATTGTCGAAAAAACCGGCACGTTAAATTCCTTCACCAGAATTCCAGTCGTGAAAGCGCCGGCTGCGATCAGCCCCGCATGGCCAAGCGAGACTTGCCCGGCGAAGCCGGTCAGGACCATGAGCGACAGTGAGCCAATGCAGGCCAGGAACACCTGGCAGAGCAAATCGATCTGGAAGGGCGTGGCGACGAGGGGAATGGTCGACGCGACAATAAAGATCACCCCTCGCCTCAGCCAAGCCAGCCCCACGATCTCACCTATTGACGAACTAGACACGGTCAAGCGCCTCCCGCGTCCCGAACAGGCCCCAGGGACGGATCGCGAGCACAACGATCAAGACCAAGAATGGCACAACGTCAGATAACAGCGGGTCCACAACTTGAATGAGCAAGACCTCGACTGCGGCAACGAGCAGCGCCCCGAATAACGCGCCAACGAGGCTGTCCAGGCCGCCAACCAGCGCGGCCGGAAACGCCTTCAGTCCGATCATCGTCATGGTGCTATCGAGGCCGGAATCAAGCGAGATCAGAATACCTGCCGTCGCTCCCGCGAACGTCGACAGTCCCCATGTCAGCGCGTAGATGGCGCCGAGATTGATCCCACGCTGAGCGGCAAGCAGCGGATTTTCACCGACCGCGCGCGTGCGAATACCCCACTTCGTCAGATAGAGCGCTACGAACAGTGTCAGGTAGATCAAAACGGTCGCAGCGATCAGCGACAATGAGAATGTCGATATGCGCGCGCCGGCGAACAGCTCTATCGATCGATTCGTCAAACCGATGATTCGGGCCGGATACTGTTGTTGCGCTGACCAAATCATTAGCACCAGGCCACGGAGCGTGACACCCAGCGCGATCGTGGCAAGTACCGCCGCCAGCACAGCTTGCCCGGTTATCCGCTGGATCAACAGGACATAGACGAGAATGCCAACAAAGGCGCTCAGCAGCGCAGCACCCGCCAGCGACACGATGGGGGACGACGAAATGCCGGACGCGACGGCAATCACCAGATAGCTGCCGAGCATCATCAGCTCGCCATGCGCGAGGTTCAAAACACGGCTCGTCCGATAGACCAGGACATAGCCGCTTGCGATCAGTGCGTAGATCGCGGCCAGCACAACGATGTTGATCACAAGCTGTATTGTCACCGGATATCTCTTGATGATGAACGGACCGAAGGGCTCGCGCGCCGCGCGGGTCAATTCAAAGGGGGACGACACTCGGCCCTGGCACTCTTGGTGAAGATCGCCGACAGATCGCGCCCAAAAACGAACGTCACGTCACCCTCCCTTGACACCCAGCGAAAAGTGTTCGTATATCGAACATCTGACTGTTTTGTTGAACATTGGGCTGTAATGCCGATGACTGTCAAGCGCGTTAAGCGAACACCGTCTTCCGAACCACGCCGTCCTGCCGAAGGCATGGGTGGCTTGGCGAAAGGCCTCGCCATCATCGAGGCTCTCTCCTCGTTCGGCGTCCAAAGCGCGGCCGACGCGGCGCGCGCCGCACAATCGACACGCGCGGCCGCACGCCGGTGCCTGCTTACGCTGGTCGAATTGGGCTACGTGGAGCGCGTCGGACGCGAGTTCAAGCCGCTGCCAAGGCTGCGCAACCTCGGCCAGCCCGGAAGCTTGCGCGACAGACTGATCGAGACGAGCGCGAGCATTCTTGCCTCCGGTCGCGACAAGCTGAATGAGTCCGTGTCGCTGGCCGTACTCGAAGGTGAGAGTGTTCTGTTCGTGGCGCGAGCCGAAGCCGAACACATTGTGTCCACCGGCGTGCGCATCGGCGCGCGGCTTCCAGCCTACTGTTCGGCGACGGGCCGCGTTCTTCTCGGCGCCCTCGCCGACCAAGATATACGTGGCATCATCGGCAGCAAAACATTAGCTCAGCGGACCCCGAAGACGATTGTTAAACCCACGCTTCTTCTGCAGGAAATCAACCAGAGCCGAGCGTCCGGCTTCGCGCTCTGCGACGAAGAGCTCGAACTTGGCATGCGCGCAATGGCGGTGCCGGTTCGTGACATCGACGGCAAGATCGTCGCCGCGCTCAGCGTCAGCGCCTATACGGCGCGCATCAATCGTAAGGTATTTTTGACGCAGTTCCTCGACGTTATTCGTGACTGCGCTGCCCAACTCGAGGAACAATGCTTCGGCAGACGCCGTCCGTCAGTAGACGAGGGCAAATAGTCTGCGAAAAGACCTGACCGCGCCGCATAGAAGCTATCGACGGATATCAGAGAAAGACGCTCCCACCATCGACAGCCAAGGTCTGTCCCGTAACAAAGGCTGAGCCGTCGCCCGCGAAGAACAGCAAGGCACCGACGAGGTCGGCCGGCATCTGGTCGCGCTGGATCGACCGGCTTAAGCGCCTGACGACTTCCCCCATCCTCTCCTCCATTCCCGCCGCAAGCACGCCATCACTCAAGGTGAAACCCGGCGCGATTGCGTTGACGGTGATGCCCTCGCCACCGAGCTCGCGCGCCAGGCTACGCGTGAAGGCAACGACCGCCCCCTTGCTTGAGGTATAGTGAAGCATGAAGGGTGCCCCCTTCAGTTGCGAGGTGGACGCGATATTCACGATCCGGCCGCCGCCCCGCGAACGCAAGGCGGGCAATGCAGCCCTCGCGCACAGGAACGGTCCGAGCGTATTGACCTCCATGACCTTCATCCACTCGGCTGGCGAGATCTGGTCGAACGGCTTCAAGGTCAGAGACGTGAACAGACCGGCATTATTTACCAGTACGTCCAATCCACCGTACGCCGCGACTGCATGGGCCACCATGTTTTCCGTATCGCTGACTTTCGTCACGTCGGCATAGACCCCCACGACACGAAGGCCTTCATCACAAAGTGTCTTTGCAGCCGCTTCCGCGTTTTGCGTGTCTGCGATAACCACCGAATAGCTGTCGGCGGCGAGCGCGCGGGCCAGCACGAGACCGATACCGCTCGCTCCTCCCGTAACAATAGCCACGCGTTGGCTCTTTGGACTTTCAGACATGAAACTCTCCTCAGCAGCTCTCCGACGGATGCGGAGATCGTTCGACGGAAGACTGGATGACGATCTTATTAGAGCTGCCGATCAGGGATCCGCACCACCAGGGTCTCGATATTGCCGGTAACGTTGAGCTGACAGCTCAGACGACTGCTCTGCAATCGTTCGGCTGCGGCGCTTTCCAGCATCTCGTTCTCGACCTCGCCGACCGGCGGAAGAGTTTCGGCCCCTTCGTCCTCGATATATACGTGGCAGGTGGCGCACATCGCGGCACCGCCGCACTCTCCCACGATTCCGCCTATTCCGTTATGTACTGCGGTTCGCATCACATTGGCCCCTGCCTCGACCTCGACCCGAGTGCGTTGGCCACCCGCCTCGACGTAGACGATCACCGGCATCGCTACGCCCTTTTTTCTTTCGCGATCAATCGCAGCCGCAACGACGAATATCCACGAACGGTGTTGTTGAAGTGTAATTCCGGCTCGCCGAGCGCCTCAAACACTTCGACTTGCGCTGCCAGTGCCTTCAGGACGATCTCGGCCTCCAGTCGCGCGATCATTTGCCCCGCACAGCCGTGGATACCCGTGCCGAAGGCCAGGTTGGACGCCGGTTTGCGATGTACGTCGAACGTATCGGCGGCTGTCCAATGGCTCGCGTCGCGGTTCGCCGAGGCGATCAAGACAAGGATCTTCTGGTTTTTGTCGAGATCGACACCTTCCAGCGTAACGGGTTGTGTCGTCGTACGATAGAATGAGTGGAAGGTACTATCATAGCGCAAGACCTCTTCGATCGCCTGCCGCGCGATCGCCGGATCATGTCTGACAGCCGCCCACTGATCCGGATACCGTGCAAAGCACGCAAGCGCATTTCCGATGGTGAAGATCGTGGTGTCGAGACCCGCCGACAGCATCGTGCGCACCAGCATCCCAGCTTCTTCATGGGTAATTTCACCGGCATCGGCTGCGGCGTAGAGTTCTGCACCGAAACTGCCTTCGCTCAGATTCTTGCGTTGGCAGACCTCGTTGATCCAACGGATCGATGGGCCGAGCCGCGCCAGGCAGTCCCGGAAGCGATCATTTTGCGGCCCGAAGGCATTGAATACCATGTCACCGTAAGGGAGCAGGTGTTCCCGCCCCTCCGCGGGCAGTCCGACGGCGTCCGCGAAAACCTTCAGCGGATACGCCTCAGCGATATCTCTGACACCGTCGCAGACACTCTGCGCGACCAAGCGCGTTACCATCGCCTGCGCTTCTTGCTCGAACCGCTCACGAAGCCTACCGAGCGACCGCGGTGAGAGGATCCGCGAGAACACCTTGCGGGTGCGAGTGTGTTCCGGGCGATCCACTTCTAGAATGATGCTTGGCTTCCGCCAGGGCGTCTCAGTATGGAAGTTGGTGAGGCCGACGCCGGCGCTCGAGCAGAACGTCTCGTGGTCGGTCAAGACCCGCATGACCGAAGCGTAACGACCGACGGCGTAGGTCCCGTACTTCTGCATCCACACAAGCGGTCCGGCCTCGCGGATCTCCTGATAATAGGGATAGGGATTGGACATCACCTCGTCAGAGTACGGATCGAGGGTGATGACCGGCGCCCCCGGCGACGGCGTCACGCCGACCTCGTCACGGCCAACCTGCAGCATCCATTCCTCCATCCCTAGCCAGCCTGACGATGGCCTGGCCTTGCAGAGCTATTGTTCGTTATTCGAACCCTGTCCGTTATTCGACTTATGATTTACCCAGCTCTATTTTGGGTGTCAACGTTTCGCTTTTGACGCAGCGGTCGCCTGCCTAGCAGCCAGCGCGCACAAACGACGCGTCCGCCCGCAGCACGCTCGTCTCACGGACCGGCATCATCGCACCGAAGCGGCGCAGTCAGCCCTTGCACAACAAATGAGCGCCGAAGCGTACCTGACAGATCAGGCCGATGAGAGCTCGCCGCACCAACTTTCGTTCGCTATTCGCACACTGCCTTCCAACCTATACGAGCGGCCTAGGTGTGAGCGCGCACAGCTTGCCAAGACACCCGTCAAGCAGTTGCCTCTGCAGCTTCGGCAAAAGCCGCCCTTCCCCATCGAAGGCGCTTTCCGAAGTGCCGAGCTCAAGATGCTGAGGGATGACCAACGCACCAAGCTCGCGAAGCAACTGTCGAAGCGCCGGCAGGCCTCGCAAACCACCGACACCGCGCGTCGCACTTCCACAAAGCGCCACTTGCATGCCGGCGAATGGCGTGCGCATTTCCGGATCGCTGCGACGCATCCAGCCGATCGCGTTCTTCAAAATAGCTGAATAGCTCCCCGTGTACTCATCGGCGCTCATGAACACGCCCGCAACCCCGTCAAACGCTTCCTTGAGACGCGCGAGATCGTTGGGCCAATCATGGCCGGTCGCCTTCTCGCAATTCGGCAGATCGAGTTCGGAGAGATCGAGACCGACAACGTCGATGCGATCTGCGAACGACTGTAGCGCGAGATCGGCAGCAGCGCTCGCCAGTCTCCAATTGACCGAACCGATACGACTACTACCTGAGAGAAAAAGCAGCCTCATCAAGCGCGATCCTTTCCGTTCGCTGATGACCATTGGGCTCGAGCGCGACCATCCGCATCATCGCCGACGGCGCGCCCGCGGGAGGCCGCGTCACCCCTCGGCACCGCCCAAATCTTGACACCAAAGGAGACGGCCTGTAAACAAAAACCGCATATCGACCGATGTTCGTATATCGAACATAATTGCCGGAGCTTCTCTGATGAACGAGTTTTCGCGTCTCGAAGCGAAGCCACCTGAGTGGCAACAAGAGGAAGAGATCCGGCAGATCCCTTATTGGACTTTCAACGATGCGAACCTCTACAAGCGCGAACAGCAAAAGCTCTTCAATGGGCCAACCTGGAGCTTCCTCTGCCTTGAGGTCGAGCTGCAGATCGCCGGAGATTTCGTTGCGGTGCATGTCGGCGAAACGCCTGTCATCGTGACGCGAGATCGCGACGGCGAAATCTATGGCTTCGAGAACCGCTGCGCGCATCGCGGCTCCCTGCTTGCGCTCGAAGACCGCGGGAACGTCAAGGATTTCACATGCGTCTATCACGCCTGGACGCACAGCCTTCAAGGCGATCTCATCGGGATCGCGTTTCAGAACGGGATTGCAGGCAAAGGCGGGATCGCCAGGGACTTTTGCAAGTCGGATCACGGTCCGCGCAAACTGCGGATCGCCGTCCTGTCCGGCCTGGTCTTCGGCAGCTTTGACGAGAACGTGGACGAGATCGAAGACTACCTTGGCCCAGAGATCGTTCGCCGGATCGCGCGTGTCCTGAACGGCCGCAAGCCCGTGGTGTTGGGTCGCTTCACGCAGATCTTGCCGAACAATTGGAAGCTGTATGTCGAAAACACCAAGGACAGCTATCACGCGAGCATCCTGCACACGTTCTTCACCACGTTCGAGTTGAACCGGCTGTCCCAGCGTGGCGGCATCATCGTCAACCAGAATGGTGGATCGCACGTCAGCTACTCCGCGGTCGACGGCGAAGCAGAGGCCGCGAAAGCAAAGCAAGTCTATTCGGGGCAAAACATCCGTTCCCAATCCGATCTGACGCTCTCGGACATGTCGCTGCTCGCCAACTTCAAGGAGTTCGGCGACGACGTAACGCTGCAGATTCTGACGGTCTTTCCCAACTTCGTTCTGCAACAGATCCAGAATGCGCTCGCCGTGCGGACGATCCTCCCACGCGGAATCAACTCGATGCATCTCAAATGGACCTATTTCGGCTTTGAGGAGGATACTCCCGAGCAGCGCAAAATCAGGATGAAGCAATCCAATCTCGTGGGTCCCGGCGGTTACGTGTCGATGGAGGACGGATGCATCGGCGGCTTTGTACAGCGCGGCACCGCTGGCTCACCGAATGAGCAGGCCGTGTTGGCTATGGGCGGCTATTCCACTAGCAGCAGTGACGATCGCATCACCGAGGCGGCCGTTCGCGGCTTCTGGAAGGAATACCGATTGAGGATGAGCGTATGAGAGACCTCATTCGACGTCAGCAGCTGATGATGCTGATCTCAATGGTACAGGCACGTTACGTGCGTGAGATCGACGACGGCGACAGTACCGCATGGCCGGACTTCTTCGTGGACGACTGCTTCTACAAGATTACGACCGCCGACAACTACGCCCATAATCTTGAAGCCGGCCTTATGTGGATGGACAGCAAGAATATGTTGCGCGACCGCATTCTCTCGCTACTTGAGGCCAATGTGTACGAGCGCCACTCTTATCGTCACCTCCTTGGACACCCCTACATCTCCGATATTGACGGAAACGAGCTGGATTCCGAGACGCCGTTCATGGTGGCCAGGATCACGCGGGAGGGCCCGACCGATCTCTTTGCCACCGGCCGCTACGTCGACCGTTACCGCATGACCGATGACGACGCGAAGCTAGTCAGACGCATCGTCGTCCTCGACAGTGGCTATATCGATACGTTGTTGGGCTTTCCTCTCTAACTGCGCTGCCTGATCAGCCCGAAGTGTGGCTTGCCAGAAGAACAAGACGACTGGAGGCTTCGTTGACTTTTACCATACGCGTTGCGGATCAGGATATTTCCTACGACTGCGCGCCTAATGAAAGCGTCCTCGATGCAACGGAGCGAGCGGGCTATTCAATTCCCTACTCTTGCCGGAAGGGCGTTTGCGCATCGTGCCTGGGCGATCTCGTTGCGGGAACAGCTTTCGTCCGCGGACAAGGTATGTGCACGGGCCCCATGCAGAGCGTACTGCTGTGCCAGGCCCGCCCGCAAAGCGACATTGAAATCTCTCCGAGCCGGATCCGACCGTCGGAGACGATACAACGCAAGATCTTTACAGCCAAAGTTCGCAAGATCGACCGACCAACACCAACCGTATCGATCATCCAACTTCGTCTGCCGATTGGACGGCGCGGGATTTTCCGTGCCGGCCAATACCTGCGCGTGTTGATGTCCGGGGGCGACTCCCGGAATTATTCGATGGCGAATCCGCCGCAGAAGAATGACGAGGTCGAGTTGCATATTCGTCGGGTATCGGGCGGCACGTTCTCGGAGGGCATCCTTACCCGTCTCGCGCCGTCAAGCACGCTGGACGTCGAGCTTCCGTACGGCGAATTCTCGTTGTCTGATGCTGTTGACCGGAAGGCGATCTTGATCGCTACAGGAACCGGCTTCGCGCCGATGAAGTCAATCATCGAGAATGGCATCAAGTCGGGTCTGACGAGGCCCCTTCATCTGTATTGGGGCGCAAATATCGAATCTGACCTTTACATGCTTGACCTCGCGCGGAGTTGGGCAGAGGCGCATGCGTGGTTCACCTTCACGCCGGTTGTTTCCGCCCCGTCTTCGAAATGGCGCGGGCGAACCGGCCTCGTTCATCGCGCGGTGCAAGCCGATTATCCCGACATGTCGGAATTGGAGGTCTACGCCTGCGGTGCTCCAGTCATGATTGAAGCGGCGCGACACGATCTCTGCTCGGAGTCGGGGCTGACAAACGATGCGTTTTTTAGCGATGCATTCGTGCCTTCCGGCGACCGCGGCGCAGATCGGCTGGCAGCTGCCGCGGCGACAGCGAAAGGCTATGCGGCGCTTTCAACCTAATCTTTCCTCACGCAGCGAAGCGTTCTCATGAGTAAAGCAATTGATACGATTGCCCTCACCATCGGCGATCCGAATGGGATTGGACCCGAAATTGCAGTGAAGGCTGCCGGCGCGCTCGCCGGCCAGTCGAGCTTGAATGTCATCCTTGTCGGCGACGGCCATGTCATTCGCCACTACGCAGAGCGTCATGCGAACGGCATCAAGCTCATTTCTCATGAGAACAGGCGCTCGGATGATCATCCGGCAATCTATTGGCATTCGGTCGATTCGCTTTCACTGATGCACTTCGATCCCGGTCGGGTCGACCCCGCCGCCGGACGGGCAACGGTCGACTACGTCGCAGCTGCGATCGACCTGGTTCGGTCAGGCGCGGCGGGAGCGATCGTCGGATGCCCGCACAACGAGACCGCGGTCAACGCTGCCGGCATTCCATTTTCCGGCTATCCTGGATTGATCGCGCGATTGACGCACACGGACGAGAACAGCGTTTTCCTGATGCTGATCGGCGGCGGCTTGAAGATTTTGCACGCCACGTTGCACGAGCGACTGCGCGATGCGCTTGCTAGGCTAAGCCCGGAGCTCATTGAGAAGGCCGGTATGGCTTGTGCAAGTGCGCTGCAACGTCTCGGTCTCTCTCACCCGCGCATCGGTATCTTCGGCATCAATCCCCACGCCGGCGAGAACGGGCTGTTTGGCGACGACGACGAGCACATCACGGTTCCCGCTGTCAAACGCATGCGTGAGGCCGGACTCCTCGTCGAAGGTCCGATTGGCGCAGATATCCTCCTGACACGAAGGGATATCGACGGATTCGTCGCGATCTATCACGATCAGGGGCATATCCCGGTGAAGCTATTGGCCGGCCGTGACGTGTCCGCGCTTTCCGTCGGATCCGACATCATTTTCTCAAGCGTCGGCCATGGCAGTGCCTTCGATATCGCCGGCCAGGGAAAGGCGGAATCGACCGCCGTGCTTCGTACATTGCGACTCATCGGAGATCGAGTGGCAGACGCCGGCGGCGAGTCCACCGGCGCCCAACTGAAGCCGTGACGGCCTGTTGGTGCGAAGCACGACGGTTTGGCGGAACCAGAGGCCCGGCTCGTCCGAAACAACAATAGCTACAGTTTTCGGGAGGAGAGATCGAGTATGACGTGCAAGTCTCCGATACGACTGGCCCTGTTCGCTGCGATGGTTGCGGCACTCCATCCCTTCTCCAGTTGCGCCGCCGACGATTCGAGATATCCATCCAAGATCATCAAAATCATCGTGCCGTTTCCCGCTGGCGGAACGGCCGATAGCTTGCCTCGTATCGTTGCGGAGAAGCTGAGACAGAGATGGGGACTGCCCGTCATCATCGAGAATAAAACCGGTGCCGGCGGCAATATCGGTGCGGAGTTCGTCGCAAACAGTGCAGCCGACGGCTATACGTTACTAGCCAGCCCGCCGGGGCCGATTGCGATCAATGAAGGGCTCTACAGGACGCTTGGATTCCGTCCCAGCGACCTCCGAACGATTACACTGCTGGGGACTGCACCGAATGTCATCGACGTACGTAATGATTTCCCAGCAAAGACGGTCCACGAATTGATCGACTACGCCAGGGCCAACCCCGATAGGGTTACCTTCGCCTCGCAGGGCAACGGGTCGACATCCCATCTGACGGCGATGTTGTTCCAGCGGCTCACGGATACGAGGCTCGCCCATGTTCCCTATCGCGGGACGGCACCTGCTCTGCAGGACCTGATGGCAGGCACGGTGGATCTATTCTTTGATAATCTCGGCTCCTCGCTCAGCCTTCAGCAAGGCGGCGCAATACGAATAATCGCCGTATGCAGCCCTGAGCGCACGCCGTCACTCGCGGATGTCCCCACCGTGCGCGAGGCCGGTGTATCGGATTTCTCGTCGGTAACATGGTTCGCTCTGATGGCACCGAAAAACACGCCACAAGCGGCGATCGACACCCTCAACTCTGCAGTCACTGAGATACTCCGCGAATCAGATGTGAAGGCCAAGTTCGAGGCGCTCGGCGTTCAGCCTGCTCCGATGAATTCCAGGGACACAGAGGCGTTCATCAGTAGCGAGCGGGCGAGGTGGGGCGGCATCATCCGTTCCGCCCAGATTGAGGTCCAATGATTTGCCAGACCCTGGCCCTTCTTGGATTTGGCCAGCCTCCTCGATCATGACACCCGTTTACATTTGAAAACAATTCGCCTCGTGAAAATCCCTCGACGATCATGCTAGCGAAGTGAAGAAGTGGACGCGGGCTCCCTGACATCGCTCGGTCGGGAGCTTTTTGCAAGCACCATTCCGGATTGCGCCATTGAGGCCCATGGTGTCTGTGACACCGGTGTCGGTGACGCTCAGATGGGACGGATGATTGATCAGGATGGCTGCAGTGTTCCTGGCCGTTTTTTGGAGTTGTTCAAGATGAGACTACCCCTCCTCCTGCTCGCCATTGCCGGATGCGTGTTTCTGGCATCAGCAGCCAGTGCACAACCGTTTCCGATGGCCGGTCCCAGCCCCGGACCTGGCTTCGGACCGCCACTCCTTCCACCTCCTCCGCCGCCACCGCCGCCTGGGCCCGCCTATGTCGGGCCTGACGCGGCATATGGTGCAGATTGCTGGTACGAACGGCATCGCGTCTGGACCGGCAATGCGTGGCGCTATCGAAGAGTGCGCGTCTGCGACTGACGTTCGGCCTGCTTCGTGAAAGGATGGTTTTGGCGCCGCTGGGCATCCGATGATGGGCTTCCGACAGTGGTGGTCAGGAGCACTTCGAAGAGCGCACCAGGGCTCTACCGATAGCCCTGTGGCTAGAACAACGAGTCCGGGAGTGTCACGCAACGTTGACGAGCAGTGTTCGAGCCGGTGCCATGACGTTGATCGTCCGCAGGCAGAGCGATGTCGAACGCTCAAAGCAACACCAAGAGGGCTGCCCCGGAGCGCTCCACCTGGATTCGTGACGCTCGCGGGGTGCCCTCACCTATTGGGGCAACGGCGCGCTGGCCATCCAGGCCCTCAGCTTGGATTTTTTGCGTTTGCGTTCCAATTGCCAACCTGCTTGTCGCGATACGACCGTTGCAGTGATACGGCAGTGAACTGCTGTGGCGATGCACCAGAGGATCGCTCAGTGCTCGCTTTCCGTCGACCATCATCTGATCAGGATCCTCGCGCGCAACTGTCTGCTACAGTGCGTACGTCGCGCCCCGCGACGATCGGGCCTCCGAAGGATCTTTCACCCGATCTGAGCCCGGCGAGGACTGGGAATCACCTGCGTTCCAAACCGCTCGAGCGCTTGAATCCGCTGCTCGTTCGGGGCGCGCCGGATCAGTGCCAGGACATGCCCGGCACCGCAGCCCCGACATTGCATGATAATTTGCTCGGCGATCTGAGCGGGCGTACCGGCACCACGCCCATGACGCAGAGCCGCAGCCGCGCGGTCGAGCGAGCAGCCGCAGCGATCAGCAGATTGGCCGATGGTCTGTACGAAAGACCACAAGGTGCTCGCTGAAGAAGATACCTTCTAACCCAAGCGCCTCTATCCCTGGCCAGAGCGCGATCGCGTTGTCGAATACAATTGTGGCAGCCTGCTCCGTGACTTCGCCGCCTGCGTCGGACGCATACAGAAACTCGAATATCCAAGACTTGATCATCCGTTTTCTACTTGATGGTGCTTAGGCCTATGGCATCTTTTTTCGCGTTAGCCCGATCGCCGAACCAACTCATCAATGCGCCGCGGGCCACGCGGGTCCGCGTATAGCGGCATCGAAACGCAGATGATCCAGTGTGGACTTATGAGAGTCCTAGTCGGGTTTGACGGGCACTTTCCTCCTGATGGTCGTGCGCACCTCGATCTTGAAGCTTCACGCGATAGCGAACCGAAAACAGCGATAGGTCTGAACGTCCCATGACATCCCCCAGATACCCTTCGGAGCAACCATCATGGTGGCGGTTGCCAGCCCGCCGAGGAGGATCAAGTAAGGGGACCCAAATTCCGCAAGAAATGACCGCAAGTAGAGGAGAGTACCAATGATAGGTCCTTCAATGGTGCCAATCCCTCCGATCACCACCATAAAGATGACAAAGGCTGTCCCGCGACGCTGAATGCAGCATTGGTGAATACCCTGATCTTGGCCAGCGGCCGGACGCAGTCGGGCGATGTTTTCGTGAGCAGAGGCGGCTCCCGGGCCATCGACACCCGGATAAGCTCGCTGGATATTGGCCCAGATGATCCAAGGCGGCGGGACAGCGCGGGCGCGAGTGGCCAGGTGCCTCTGTTCGATGCAGCTCACACTGGAGGCCGGCGCGCGCTGCCAGGTACAGCCGCGACGGCGATGGCCGCCTTGACAAGATCGAGAGCCCGTTTCCCAGCATGGATGCAAACGCTGCGTTTTGGGTCGCCTTTACGAACCGCCGGGATCATCGGCACCTTGTCTAAGGAGGGCAAACTCGTGACGCCGCCACCTGCCATTTTGACGGCGGCACCTGATTTCTGAAGCACCGTCGGCCCCAGCGAGTACGCTACTCCATGGCAGTGAGAGCTCCTGCCCTCTCAATCAAACCATTGCCCTTGGGTCAGATGTCCAATCGGCTAGACCACGAGCCGCTCGTCTGGCACACCCCGCGCGATTTCCACGGCCTTGAGAACGCTCCCGAACTCGGCAAGCCTCAGGTTGTTGCAATCTTACTCCACGTTCACTGTCGACTTCCAGATGAGGCCCGAGCTGGAGCCACGCGAACTACAGCCACCGACACAGCTTACCATCAGCATTCAAAGCGGCGCAGTCGGTACGATGCGAGCGAGTAAAGGTAGATTTGAGCGCCATAACATGCAGTGGCGCGCCCGGGCGGCCTGGCCGGCAGCAAGTTCGGAAAGCTGCTCCCGTGAGAACACATGCCTCTCGCAGAAGAACGGCCGAAGCGGATTGCGCGAGAAGAAGTTGTAGAAGAGCGCGCAGCGGTCGCGCGCGCTTGCTGGGCGCCCACGATGGTAGTGAGTTGCGACGTCAGTGAAGATTACCGTGCCGGCCCGACCGGTGCAGGTTGTCACGTCACCGTCTTCCAGCGTTCTTCCGAGCCTCTGCTCGAGCATTTCCTGCGTCAGGATTGGATAATTGGCGCCGTCGAGCGCGTCGCTGCCGGAAAAGGAGCGATGCAGGATCTCGAGGGGGCCGGTGTCCATGTCGACATCGTGCAAATAAACGACCACCTTGACCATCCGCCAATCTTCGACGTCGCGATGCCACCTGCGCGCCGCAATCTGCCTGCCGTCGGCGACAGTATAGAAGAAATTCAGTGTGTCATATGCAACGGGCAAGCCGAGATATGTCTCGACAATGTTTAGAATGCGATCGTTCAGAGGCCAACGCACAATGTGCGGATGGCGCATCATATCGTCGGCCCCGACCTGCACCGTATATTCGCCGTCAAACTCGCCGTTCGCGGCACGGAGCGCGTAAGCGGCCGCTATCTCGGTCGCCGATCTCCAAAGCGCGTCCGTATCAGGCAGCCCCAGCTTTTCCAGCGAAGTGATATGGACGCCGTTCGTATTCAAGCCGGCGACGATGTCCATCTCAAGCTGCGAGAGTTGGGGGAGGCGCGGCTGGTGAGATGCTCGTGCCGCCTCATAGGCCCCGCTCAATCTTCGACTGATCGCCGGAATTCCCAGAACTCTCAAGGCGGTCTCCGCCGGAAGGCTGCGGATTCGTCGCAAGGCCCGGTAGCGCAGCGTCGTCTGCTTCATGTCCCAAAGTCCCAAAGTCCCGGAGTAAGATCGGTGTGCACCGCGCTCGCCGTCGGACGAAGCGGGACCCGCTATTCACTCATTGCGGAGACTAGAGGCTAAAATCCGGCTTTACCTGTTACCAAGTGTAACTGTACCTTATTGCCCGCGATCGTGTAGGATTCCGCGTGCGGCCTGCATGCCGATCAATACGGCGCATCCGGGAGCGCCTCAGTATCGAGCGCACCAAGCGACTCCTGATGTCTTGAGCAACCTCCCAGCTGCCTGTGCTATGGGCGCGATGCGCCGAACGTCGCCCGGCCGCTTACACCACGTCATGACCGACAGATGGATTGGCCACTCGTTGGCAATCGCTCCCGGTACGATTTGGATCGTTGCATGCCCCAAACGCTGAACGATGTGGAGTCGCGCCCTCCAACCTCAAGCCGGCGCTCACCCCCATCTATGCCTCAACTCGGGGCGTCAACGCTTGCCAAAGCCCCACACGAGAATCTCTTGTCTCGTGCTGACGAAGACATCGAACGTCGGCTGGGTTCCGCTATCATCAAGCCCGCCAGGGCGTCACCCAAATGAGAGGAGCAGCTGGATTCGCCTATGCGAGGTTATCGAACCCCTCTTCCGCTGGACTCCGAACGTCTGAAATCCAACTCAATTCGGCAGCGCGAACGCGGGCCTCTGGCTCGCGCGGTGGTCGATGACGCCTGGAAGATCGACCACATTACAGGCGATCAGCGAGGCCATGCGCCAGAAAAGATGAGCGATACGGGCAAAAATCAAACGCTCGCGCTCGACCTCGGCGGTCGTATTGGAAATGGTCAGCGTCTCGAGCCCGACGATCTTTCTCGCATCGGGCCAGATTGCCATCGACTGCGCGATTGCGGATATGCAATCCGCATCATCTTCGTCGGCCGGGGGCGGCAGCAGGCCGAGATATCGGAGCGGGACTGCATGGAACTTGTACGCGTCATAGCCGAGCTGTAGCAATATCTTCTCCGGAACGGCGATATCGGTGGCAAATGAGACCAGCCTCGCCTCACGCAACACATCTGGCTCGATGCTAGTGAGATCTCGTTCGTTCCGCGCACAACAGACGCGCAACTCTGGATTGTGCTCGAGCAAGAGCCTTGCAATGGGGGCCTGATGCTGGACGGTGCTCGTGAGCAAGATAATGGTCTTCATCATAGATTACCTTCCGCCGGAGTAGAAATATCAACTGTCGGCCTAACCGACGCCACAAGGACGGGTTGGCGAACTCGCCCTCCGCGCCTGTAGTGATCGCCAGACCTAACAGGATCTGGCGACAGCCGAGCCAAAGCGTCACGACCGCACTCATCCAAACAACTGCCGACAACTAACGAGATTTGCCCTGCGTCAGCCCGCCGGCCCCGGATTCCGCTCAGCCCTTCGATTTCAACGGTCAATGCCGCACGATCAGGCGCACTTTTTTCCAGTTTTTTGACCAACAGCTCGGACGCGGGCTCGTGCTCGGGGGGCTCGCCCGCCTCTCAACGCCGTTGCGCCTCCGCGACCGATGTGCCGGTCCCGGAGGATCGTCCCCATTGAGACAGCTCCGGCACCCTGCGATCTACCCGGTGATGACGCGAGCGACACCATGAAATGGTCTGACATTCTTTGAAACAACGGGACCTCCAATCGCGACGCACGGTCTGTCTGGCGTCACGCACATCATCGCGACCGAACGAGCGCGCAATCTCACACTCACCACTGAGCAGCGATCATGACGACGCTCGCCCGTTCTTCCGCGTCGCCGTCTCTTTCGATGGTCCTCACGACCGACCTGGGCATCGATCGGCTCGACCTCCATCGCTGGGAGCGCAAGCCGCCGCTCGGACGTCTCTGCCGGTATTGCCAGCGCTCAAAGCCTTGCGTCGCCGAACCGCGACAGATGCGCGCACGCGCAGTAAAAACCGCCTGCATCAGCGGTTCGGCCTACTTTTCGCGCCTGGATATGCCGCCCCATACGTTTCATCTGCAGAGAACTTCCTTGTGGTTGGCCGATGCACTCATCGCGCCCATAGCCAGTGAACCGAGGCCCCCGATGACTGTCTCCGCGACCACATCCGCTTCGACCGCAACAACAGCCACGACGTCGTCCTCGAGCTCTTCCTCGTCGTCGAGCAACCTCTCCTCAAGCGACTTCTTGAAGATCCTGGTCAGCGAGCTACAAAATCAGAATCCGCTCGACACGACATCAACCACTGAACTCACCAATCAATTGATGTCATACTCGAACTACGATCAGCAGCAGTCCATCAATAGCAGTCTGAGCTCGCTATCGAGTTCCTTTTCTAGCCTCGTGACGCTAAACTCCGTCAACTATATCGGCCATACCGTGGAAGCAAAAACCGATACGGCAACGCTCACTAACGGCTCAGCGACGTACGGTTACTCGTTATCCAGCACGGCATCGAACGTATCGATCAGCATCAACGATTCCTCTGGAAAGACCGTGTGGACTGGAACTGGCACCGGCAACGCCGGATCCAACACATTCACGTGGGACGGCAAGGATTCGGACGGCAATCAGCTCACAGACGGCGGCCAATACACGATATCGGTGACAGCGACCAATTCCGTCGGCAACTCGGTCTTCAATTATGCAACGACGACAGGTAAAGTGACCGGCATCGATACCTCGACCAGCACGCCATCACTCACCGTGAACGGCGTCTCCGTCAGTGCCGCAAACATCGTCGGCGTAACGGACTGATCCATGAAGTTCTATCTGGGCTTGGACGGGCCGGGTTAGGGTCGTCCGTGTGGCCCAAGATGGTCCTCAGGCGCTTAAGGCCCAATCAGCCACCGCCTCAGAACCTGGATGTTGACGCCCTCGGCGGCATTCCTTCCGTGTCTTGGCTCAGTCAAGCATGCCATGCGGGCGCGCACCAACGGTTTAGCGTTCGCTCACAAGCGAGTTGCAGGGATTGTCCTTACGTGGCGGCTCCCCGTTGCAACAGCCGCGCGATGCGCGCATTCGATCTCCGGATCACTTCCGTCAGCGCTGGCGGTGGCTCAACCACGACGCCAGCGATGATCATCCAAACGCCGGAGCCAATCGCGGCGAACAACATCATGTACTGCACGTACGCGACCTCCGGCGATTTGACGACCATCACCGAACAGGCGTAGCCCGCCATGCGTAGGCCAAGGATAGCGAGCACCGAGCCGCCAATCGAGAAGTTACGGCTCTGGCGGGTGGTGCGAGGCGCACCGAGGAAGGCGAAGGTCAGCACGGCAAAGGCAAACGGATAGATCGGCGCCAACAGGCTGTCGTGCAAGGCCGAGCGGAACTGACCGGGAATCTGCTTGTAGACGGGATCATCCTCGGACGGTGCGAACAGCTCCCAGAGATAGCGCTCGCGGATGCCGAGTGTGACGTCGCGGCCCTGGCCCGAGAACTTCGACATGTCGAAACCGTAACGACCGAAGGCCACCAGCGCGGGATCGCGTTTGCCCGCCTCGAAGCGCTGGAGATTGCCCGTCTCCAGCACCAGGAACGATCCGGTATCGTTCTTCACGACCTCGCCGTGTTCGGCGACGATCGAGACACGTTCATTGGGATCGCGGCGGTCGTCGATGAAGATGCCGGCGAGGATGCCGCCGGGCTGGCGTTCCCGGATCCGGATCGTCAGGTTCTTGTCGAGCTGGGCGAAGCGGCCGGGCTGGAGGATGTTGGTGAGCACGTCCGCGGTGATCTCGGCGTCCCACTGCTTGATCCGCCGCATGCCGTCGGGGGCGAGATAGGCCGCGATGAAGGCGACCAGCAGCGCCACCACGCAGGTAGCGTAGAAGAACGGATAGAACAGCCGGAACGGCGAGAAGCCGGCCGCATTCATCACGATGATCTCGGAATCGGTCGCGAGCTTGTTCAGCGTGTGCGAGATCGCGATCATCAGCGCGATCGGCGAGATGATCAGGACGAGGGCCGGGATGACGAGGCTGGTGATGCCGAGGAAGGTGAGGATGGTCTGACCCTGGCTCGTCATCAGGTCGATGCCGCGCAACGCCTGCGTAATCCAGATCACGCCGGTGAGGCTGACCAGGACCAGCGCAAACGACGCCAGCGTCGTGCGGAAGATATACCTATCGATCGACCCCATGCATCACCGTCCACCCCATGAATTCCGAGAACGTTACGATCGCTTTGGCACTCGCATCGCCGAGTACAGTACCCAGCTACGGCGCGAAGATCTCAACCGCTTAATTGAGGCTCGACCTCGATCGCGACCGTGAGCGCTCCCCGCGCTCGGCTTGACGAGAGCGACGCTGCTCGGCTTACAGTCATGCACACAGATCTCGCCGTACTAAATTATTTCACTATATTTCTGGAAGTTGAGGGCTCAGCGCAAATTGAACTTGCATCGCCCGCCACCGCTATCGATGTCGAAATCATATTCGAGGGAATGCGCGTAAAACGAGCCCCCCATACATAACGAAATACTGGCTCGCAGGCGCAGGACACGATCGACGCGAGCCCATCAACTGGAACAAGAGCTCTCAAGGAGGGAGCCGCGAGCTTATCGCGAAACTCGCAAAGGACCGCATCCATCAGACCCTACATTTACATTTCAGCAACATTCCGCCTACCGAACCGCCGTCGTTGCAGTGTCACCCCGCCGCAATTCGAGGTCGCCAAGGGTCCGAACGCTCACCTCGAACTCATAGAGGCAGCTTGGCGTTTCTCTACCGATCCCTCGCCTCATCCGCTCGCCGATGAAACACTCATAAACGCATCACAATCTAGCAAGAGCAGGCTGCCATATCCCTACGCCCCCTGTGGGAAAGCGCGATCTGGTCCGGCAAACTCTTAGAGCTTTGCACTCTTAGTGCGCTTCAGTGGTCAAATCACCGCGCTGGTAATGGCTTTACTTGTGCTGGTTTATGCGCTGATAGCCGGCGACATCATGCTCGACCGCACGGCTTAAGGACGATCCGTTCAGGCAGTTCGAGCTTGTTGCAAGGATCATTGAAGAAACACCCCGCGACGAGCGTCGCATTGTCCTTCAGAATATTGATCGCACTCTTTCTGATCTTGATCTTCGACTGTTTGATGGCAAACTTCTCGCAGCAGCCACGCGGGCCCGCATAACTATTCCGCCACTGCTCAATGGCGGTGCCGAACTGCTCCTGCAGCATCGATCCGAAACGACCAGCGTCCTGCTTCATCTTGGAGATGGTGACATTCTTGACGCCACAGTGGAAACACCGAACCCGCCAAGATTCGTGACGGGTCTCTGGCCGAGCAACCTGTTGTTCCTGATTGTCGGCACTTCGATGCTCAGCATGTGGGCTAGCCGCGCCCTGAGCGCACCCTTGTCGGTATTCGCCACGGCAGCGGATAGTTTCGGTCTTAATCGACCATCGGCGCCGTTACCCGAGATTGGACCGGAGGAGATCAGGACTGCGACGAGAGCGTTGAACTGGATGCAGGATCGAATCACGTCTCTGATCAACAATAGAAGCCACATGCTCGCCGCGATCAGCCATGATTTGCGGACCCCGATCACCCGACTCCGGCTGCGTTCGGAATATATTTGAAGATCCTACGCAGCGTATGCAGATCTTGCGCGATTTCGACGAGATGCAATCGATGCTCGACTCTATTCGGACGCTCCTGCGTGGCACGAGCGCCGTCAAGCCGACTCTCGTAGACCTCGCCGCGCTGGTGCAAATGGTGTGCGATGAGTTTTCGGATCTATGACGTTCCGTAGATTATCACGGCCCGACGCGCCTCGCACTGACCGCCAAACCGGATGAGATCTAACGCGCCATCAGCAATCTGATCGATAATGCCACTTGGCTCTGGCACCAAAGCAGACGTCACCCTACGCCTCGGCTGCGCGGCCGCGACCATCGAGATCTCGGATAATGGCCCCGGAATTCCGGATCACAGAAAAGCGGCCATGCTTGCCTTTTCGCTCGGAGCGACGATCCTCGCACGAGGAACAAGACCAGCGGCTCTGGGCTCGGGCTTTCGATCGCCCAGAACATCATTGAGGCGCACGGCGGATCGCTCTTGTTGCAGGACAGGCGACCGCATGGCCTCAAGGTATTCATCTCTCTTCCCGACGGCAGCCAGGCAGGGCGTTCGGGCGAGGAGCTTTTTAGTCCGGCGGCCGCGGTAACTGCCGTGACGGGGCCCGCAGCTCCTTTGCAGCCGCTCTCCATCGTCGCTCAAGGCAATGCGCAGATCGACCACGCCGCACGACGATTGGCCTGTGGCGGAGCGCCATGTTCTAGGGGACAGCAAGATCGTCCAGGTTTGTCAGGCCCCCTGCCGGAGCGTCGAGGCCCTCTTGCCGGCCTTATGGTGACTCTGCTTGACTTGACGTCGATTCGCTCCTTCTGCAACAGGCGTCAATGAACGCCAATACAATGAAATTTTTCCCAGCTTGATGGGCCTGCAGCAAACGCTCTAGAGTCGCTCTCGTGGTCCAAGACCTTCAAATTCTCGGGCCGCGATGGGCCGCCGCCCAAGCCCCGGACGTTGACGAGACGCCCGGCGGCGGTCCTACGCTTGTAGCGTTGACCTTGGCGACATTCGTTAGTGGCTCAAAGGCCGGTCCGCCGTGGTGACTTCCGAAGGGTATGCTTTCTAGTTTGACACGAAGCTATCATAATAAGAGCGTCGTGCATTACGCCTGGTGACCTCTGGCTCCGGCCACAACTAACGCGCGCCGGTCGATTACTTAATGTCACGACCTCCACTATCACCAAGTTGCATTTACCCCTAACCGGACGGCATCGACCCCGGCTGTTGATTATCGATCCTGTTAAAACAACGCAGCTGCACGTCTCTCGGCAGGCATCGCAAGTGGAGGCCACGTTCAGGGCGGTAGCATCGAAGATATATAGCTCTTTCGATCACAACGACAGGATCGATGAGACCACCATCACAGTCAATCTCGTTGTGGTTTACAGCAACGGTACGAACTGTCCGAAGATCGGTGTCCTGGATGCCACCTTGCAGGGCGCCCGCTCCCCACCCTATCATCAGTTTCGGAAAAACCCGGTCTGCCGTATCTCTCGGCCCCACGAACGGACTGTCGATGGACACGATCACACTCGTCCTCATTCTTTTGCTTGCGGTTGTGATCAGCGGGTGTTTGGGCGCATAATTCCCGTCGCTATCCCACTTCCGCTAATCCAGATCGCGATCGGCGCCCTGATCACAGCCACGCTGGACGTGGGGGTCAAGTTGAGGCCCGAGATCTTCTTTCTTTTATTCTTACCACCCCTGCTGTTTCTTGACGGCTGGCGCATTCCAAAAGATGGGTTGTTTCGCGACGCCAGTGTCATCCTGGAATTGGCGCTCGGTCTTGTGGTATTCACCGTCGTTGGCATGGGCTTTTTCATTCACTGGATGATCCCGGCGATGCCGCTGGCAGGTGCCTTCGCGCTCGCCAGCGTGTTGGCCCCCACTGATCCAATCGCGGTGTCCGCGATCTCCACACGCGTCGCTGTTCCGAAGCGCATGATGCATGTCCTCGAAAGTGAGGCGCTGCTCAATGATGCTTCGGGCCTGGTATGTCTGCGTTTCGCGATCGCTGCCGCCCTCACCGGCTCATTTTCCATCACCACTGCTGCAGTAACGTTCCTGTGGCTAGCCGCCGGCGGCCTTGCCATCGGCGTTGCGGTGGCATGGTGTGCAAGCCGCACCTGGAGCCTGATCTCGATGCGATACGACAACGGTCCCGGTTCCTTTATTCTGGTGAGCCTGCTGATCCCGTTCGCCTCCTATCTGGTCGCAGAGCATGCCCATTGCTCTGGTATCCTCTCTGCCGTCGCGGCCGGCTTCACGATGAGCATTGTCGAGAACCCAGTATGGTCGCCTGCGGAAAGCCGGATGCGACGGGATGTAGTCTGGGACATGGTCCAATTCGCGGCCAATGGTACGATCTTCATTCTGCTCGGCGAACAACTTCCAGGCATCTTTGCCGGTGCGGTGAAGACGGTGCACGAGACTGGGCATCATGACCCCGGATGGCTGATGCTCTACGCGGCTTCCATCATGCTCGTTCTCGCCGCAACCCGCTTCGTCTGGGTTTGGGTGTCGCTACGCTTCACCCTGCTTCGTGCTCGGCAACGTGGTGAGACGATCGCGCCTCACGGCTGGCGCCCGGGCTGGCGCTTTGTTGCTGCGACTTCATTAGCCGGTGCCAAGGGCGCCATGACGCTCGCCGGTATTCTCACCTTGCCGTTGACGCTATCCGACGGCTCTCCTTTTCCCGCACGTGATCTGTCGATCTTCCTGGCCGCTTGCGTCATTATCCTCTCCCTGCTGGCGGCCAGCATCTGTCTTCCAATTCTATTCAGAAATCTCAATCTCCCACCTGAGGAACCCTCGGAAGGGTTGGAAAACGCCGCGCGCATCAGGGCAGCAGAAACTGCCATCAAAGCTGTTGAGCGCACGCTGGCCGACGGAACAACCGATACCGCTCTCACGGCGGAGGCGAGCCTGCGGGTGATCGACTATTACCGCTATCGCGCGGATCTCGGCACGAAACGTCTCGAGGACTCAGCAAGCAGTCAGCAATTGCACGAAATCGAACGTCGCTTGTTCAAGGTTGGCCTCAAAGCCGAACGTGAGGAAGTCGTGCGACTAGCCCGCGCTAGCCAACTTGAATCCGAAGCCATGCACAAGCTAGTTCGTGAGATCGACCTGATGGAGGCGCGGATCGGCGACTGAGATTCCAGGAGGTACGAAGTTCGCGCGATACTACAGGTATCAATGCCACCGAATACGATGGGCCGGCCGCAAATCGCGAGTGTCAGGCCGCGACAGATCGACAACGGCTGGCGATGAGATCTTGCACACATCAACACGGTCGCGTGACGGCAACGTGGTCTTCATATATCTCGGTACGTTCGACGACTATACGGCGAAGTTGAAGCTCTGAAGGACCGCTGCAGCGTGCCGACCTCGGAGAAGCATAGGTCAAGAAGTGGCTGAACGAAGCACTTTAGTAAGTCCCCCGCGCCGATTCGAAGGGTACGGGCCGAACACGCAAACAAACGGAAGACACGCTGCGCGAAGTTCGCACAACACTGAGACTATTCTCGATCGAGGAACTTGCTCCGTAAATGATCGCATACTCCGAAGCAGGACATCAGCAAAGGCGAGCCCGCCGAATGTGTCACACCGCTCTTGCGTATTCGATGCCCTGGCCTAGATCAGCATCGCGCCGCGCAGCTTCGTATCGCTGCTGGAGTATGGCGCCAATCCAGCACGAGACCACTCCGTGCTAACCACTCGCCAAGATTGATGCCGCCACCCCAACACGTCGCCACCGCGCGACAGCACCGTTCCGGGGAAGCCGTCCTGCAACTCACTGGGCGCCGCGCCATAAAGGCATCAAGATCGTTCGCTGCCTTTGTATCACATCAGCGCAGATTGCCATCGCCACTCCGGCACGGCTCGCTGCGTTCCGACGCGTTGATCCGCACAAGCGAATGCACGTCCCGCCGATCTCGGCTTGTCGTCAGACGTTCTAGGCCACTGTAGCGGGGTTCGGATATACGAACAAATATCCCGACGTAGAATAGCCGCGGGCTCTCGTGGCGGACTGCTGGCGGCTCATTGTGCGAGGGGAGACTCCCGAGATCGAGACCACCCCTCCGCTTGCAATATTGCAGGCCGCGAAGGCCCCGAGAGAGCGGAACGAAATATCTGCAGTTGAGATTCTGTGCTCATTGAGCTGGCGAATCGGCGCTCGCCCCCAGGTATGTGGCGACAAGTCTCTCATCATCCATCAGCTGCTTGGCATTTCCTTCGGCAACGAAGCGCCCCATTTCAAGCACATAGCCGTAGGACGATATCCTCAAGGCTGCCCGCGCGTTCTGCTCAACCAGAAGCACCGTCAGGCCGCATGCTGCTAGCTCGGCGACGGCACGCATGATGTCCCACACGATCAGGGGAGCAAGGCCAAGGCTCGGCTCGTCGAGCAGGAGCAGCTTAGGCCGACTCATCAGCGCGCGACCGATGGCCAGCATCTGGCGCTCTCCTCCGGACAATGTGCTAGCGCGCTGGCTCCTACGCTCTCCCAAGCGTGGAAACAGCTCGAAGATCCGATCGAGCCCCGCGCGCCAGGCGCGATCTCCGAGTTGGCGCGGCCGGTACCCGCCAAGCAGCAAGTTTTCCCCAATCGTCATCGAGCCGAACAGCTCTCGTTTCTCCGGGACAAGAGCGATACCGCGCATCAATCGCTCTTCGACGGGAATGCGCGAGATATCCTCACCGTCGAACCAAACTCTACCAGTTGACGGCAGCACTCCGCCGAGCGAATTCAGGAGGGTCGACTTGCCGGCCCCGTTCGGGCCAAGCACCGAAACGATGGTCCCGGCTGTAGCGCGAAGCCACAACTCTTCGAGCACCACCACCTTGCCGTATCCTGCGATGAGCCCCTCGACCTCGATCAGCACAGACATCGGTCAATGCTCCACGCCCAGGTACGCGGCTCGGACTATGGGGCTCGCCTGCACCACGGCTGGCGTGCCTTCGATCAACTTCCTACCGAACTCCATTACTACAATTCGATCCGCCAGTCCCATGACGAAATTCATGTCGTGCTCCACAAGTAGCAGACTTAAGCCCTCTTGCTTGAGCCGAGCCAAGACGTTGGAGAGTGCCACTTTTTCCGCGTGCCTCAGGCCCGCCGCTGGCTCATCGAGCAAAAGCAATGTTGGATCCGTCGCCAATGCACGCGCAATCTCGACCAGCCGCTGAGCTCCGAGGGAGAGATTGCCTGCTTGTTCGAATGGAACGTCGCCCAATCCGATGCGCGCCAATTGCTTTTCGGCTTCCGCGAGCGCCATGCGCTCTTCACGTCTGTCGGTTCGCATAACGGCGGCGAGCGCCCCCGACCTCGTGCGTAGATAACAACCCAATGCCACATTCTCGATCACGCTCATCTCTGGGATAAGCTTGACGTGCTGGAAGGTGCGCGAAAGCCCCAGTCGCGCAATGTGCCTGGAAGGAACGCCATCAATCTTTCTGCCCGAAAATCTTACCTCGCCCTTCGAGAGGGCGAGAACACCCGAGATCAGGTTGAATGTTGTCGACTTCCCCGCGCCGTTCGGTCCAATGAGGCCAACGATCTCGCCGGCGCTCACCGAGAAGCTGATGTCCTGTACCGCGGCAAGCCCGCCGAACTGCTTGTGAATGCCTACCACGTCCAGCAATCTATCGCCGGCTTGAGGCTTGATCCGGAGCTGCAGAGTGGCGTTCCCGGATGGACCGAGCTCTGTGCGTTTTGTCGCAAAGCGACTTCCTACCAGCGACCAGAGGCCTCCAGGCGAGAGCTTGAGTACTGCGATCAGAAGGATCCCGAACACGACCGTTTCGTAGTTCCCGCTGCCGCCAAAGAGCTTGGGAAGCCAGTCCTGAAGAACATCCTTCAGAATGGTGGTGAAAGCTGCGCCGACGAATGCTCCCCAAACGTAGCCGACGCCCCCAAGCACTGCCATGAACAGATAGTCCAGGCTGCGACCGATGCCGAACGGGGAAGGATTTACGGTGCGCTGAAGATGAGCAAACAGCCAACCCGCAATCGAGGCCAGCAACGCCGCTATCAGGAACGCCAGCAGCTTATGCCTGAACACCGACGCGCCCATTGCTTCGGGCATAGTGCTACCTCCGCCATGGTCAGGGTTCATGGCGCGCAGAACGCGTCCAGTTCGTGAGTCGAGGAGACGAAGACTTCCGAACGCAGCCAAGCCCGCAGTAATCCAGATCAGGTAGTAGTAGTGCCGACCGCTCTGCAGACTGAAACCGGCGATGCTCACCGACGGGACGTTGACGAGCCCATCATACCGGCCAAGAGCATCCAAGTTTCCCAGCACGTAATAGAGCGCAATACACCAGGCGATGGTCGCGAGCGGCAAGTTGTGCCCTGACATACGCAGCGTGACGAAACCCAAGACCAAAGCGATCGCCGCGGTCAGCAGTAGACCGACACCCAGGCCTATCCACGGAGACCAGCCCAGAGCCGTCGTAACGTAAGCGGTGGCGTAGGCCCCAACTCCGACAAAGGCGGCTTGCCCGAACGAGGTGAGCCCGCAGACACCGGTCAGGAGAACCAGCCCGACCACCACGAGTGCATCGATCCCGATGTAGTTCATCTGGGTGATGACGAACTCGGGGACGGGCACGAGCGGGAGCAGCAGCACAAATAGTGCTGCAAGCCCATATCCAAAATTCCCCATCTGGCCGATTTTGGTTCGTTGCGACAACCGCGCCGGAACTAGTGTGGACGTTTGACCGACCTGAAGCATTTCAATGTTCTTCCGCGACGCTGAAGAAAACCGATCTCCAGAGAAGGATCGGAATGACGGCAGCAAACACGATGGAGTCCTTGAAGGCGCTGGACCAGAATGAACCGAACGATTCGATCAGCCCGACGGCGATCGCTCCGGCCAGCGCCCCGGGAAAACTTGCGAGGCCTGCAAATACCGCCGCAACGAAACCCTTCAATCCGATCAAGAACCCGGTATCATAATAGATTGTGGTACTGGATCCGATGAGCAGACCGGTCAACGCACCGATTGCGGCGGCGAGCATCAAGCTGGTTTCTCCTGCGCGCTCGGTGGAAAGTCCGACGATGCGCGCACCGAGTTCGTTTACCGCGGTCGCTCGCAAGGCCATTCCGCGGAACGTAAAGGCGAACAGCCAGAAGAGAGCGCCAATGAGCGCGACCGTCATGCCAACGACCAGAACGGCCTGCCCCGGGACCGGCACGCCCGCGACCTCCCACGAGGTCTGCAGGAAAGCCGGCGTTCGATAGCCTTCTGGACCGAAGAACACGAGGCCTAGCCCGACCAAGGCGAAGTGAACCCCAACGGATACGATGAGCAGCGTCAATACGCTCGCCCTGGTCAGGGAGCGATAGACGAGGCGATACAATAAGGTTCCCATCGGCGCGACCAAAGCGAGCGAAAGCATCGCTTTCACGACGAGAGGTGGGTTAAGGGGAGCCAAAATCCAGGTGATCGCAATCGCCACAACGGGAAATATCGCCAGGCGCAGAATCGACGACGCGAGACGAGAATTCGGTTGTCGCTCGCGAATCCCGACGAAGAGTTCCTGCATCATGGCAGCCACGAGCATGACGCCAAGCAGCCACACTGTACTCGGAAGCTTGCCTGCGGAGAGCTGCGCCAAGCTCATCGCGCCAAAAACCACAAACTCGCCTTGCGCGATAAACAGGATGCGGGTCACGGCAAACACCAGGATAATCGTCATCGCCAGCAGGGCATACAGGGCGCCGTTCGTCACTCCGTCGAGCGCAAGCATCGATGCAATGGTGAAGTCCATGGTCCTGTTCTTTCTGCAACGCACGCGCTTGGACCCCATGAACGAGCAAGGCGGTCGCCGGTCGCGTGGCCCCTGATTTGAACTAACTGTTTGGGCGGTGCAGGCGAATCGTCCGCACCTAACCTGTGGCGACTCCTCACTTATTCAGGATCCACGCGCCTTCCTTGATACGCAGGACCACAACCGCCCGCTTGTCGGAACCGGCATGATTCGATGGGTTCATCGTGTACACGCCTTGAGCACCAGCGAACTCCTTCGTATCCTCGAGCGCATCCCGAAGCTCTTGCCGGAACTCGGGAGTACCGGGCTTTGCCTTCTGGCTAGCAGCCGCTATAGCCCGATCGGCAATCAGGTACGCATCCCATGAATACGCAGAGAAGGAGTTGCGGGAGCCCTGGCCGTACTTGGCTTCATAGGCTTTAGTGAAGTCCAGACCGGCTTTCTTGACCGGATTGCCATCCGGCAACTGTTCCACGACGACGACGGGCCCGGCCGAAACCAGCGCCCCTTCGACCGCCTTCCCGCCGATGCGCAGAAAGTCGGGATTTACGACGGCCGCCGTGTGATAGATCTGCCCCTTGTAACCGCGCTCCACGAGAGTTGTATGGGGAAGAGCACCCGGCGTTCCGGAGCCGCCGAGCACGACAACATCAGGCTTGGCGGCGATCACCTTTAGCGCCTGGCTGGTCACGCTGGTATCGAGACGCGCATACCGCTCATTGGTGATAACTTCATAACCGCTCTTCGGTGCGTGCTCCATCAGCGCACCGTAGACTTGGTCGCCCCAGCCGTCGCTGAAGCCAATATACCCCACCTTCTTTGCTCCGCGCGCGACAATGTCGTCAGCAATCGCTCCGAGTTGCAGGGTAGTCGGCAGAGACACCGAATAGACCCATGGATTCTTTGCAGGCTCACCACTCAGCGGCGAAAGCGCGATTTGCGGCGTCTTGGTTTCGGACGCGACATAGCTGATCGCAGATGCGGTCGGCACGTTTCCCGATCCGATGATGAGATCGACTTTGTCCTCAGTCACGAGCTTGCGGGCGAGGCGAGTCGCCGTTGCCGGGTCGGTGGCGTCGTCGAGCACGATGTAGTTTACGGGCTGCCCTCCGAGCGTGGCAGGCAGGGCAGCAAACGTATTCTTGTACGGGATACCCAGCGAAGCCCCCGGTCCGGTGGCGGCGGTGATCACGCCAACCGTGACCTGCGCCAGGGCGGGCATGGGAGCAATTGCGAGGAAGGTTGTCAAAGCAGCGGTTCGGAAGTGCTTCATGATATCTCCGACAATTTGAGGTGTATTCGGAGGCGGGCAGCCAGTCGCTACCCGCTTCCGTTCGAAGGGCTGGTATCGAAGGTTTGACGAAGGTTCTTCCTGGAAATCTTGCCGACACCGGTGCGCGGCAGATCGCGGACGAGGAAAACCGTTTTCGGACATTTGTAGGAGGCAAGATGTTGTCTTGCGAAACTAATGATGCTTTCCGGCGTGGCCGCCGAGCCCGGCCGCAGCACTACCGCCGCAACCACCTTCTCAATCCAACGAGCGTCGGCGATCCCGAAAACTGCGGCTTCGGAGACGTCCGGAGATCGGTAAAGAACCTGCTCCACCTCGGAGGGGAACACGTTTTCGCCTCCGGTGACGATCATGTCGTTCTTGCGATCGATGAGGTAAAGGTGTCCACCTTGATCCAGGTAGCCGATGTCACCGGTGCGCAAGTAATCACCGGCGAATGCCTTCGCGGTCTTGTCGGGCGAATTCCAATAGCCCTTCATTGCCCGCTCGCTCCGCACCAGAACCTCGCCGGGCACACCGACCTTGCAATCCGCGCCATTGTCATCGACAAGACGCAAGTCGGTGTTCGACAATGCGCGGCCACAGGATTCGAGAAGGCGTGCGTGGGTTTCCGAAGTTGCGGCTATCCGGTGATCCTCCGGCCCGAGCGTCGTGACGATTCCTCCTTCGGTGAGACCGTATGATTGCGAAAACGCGCAGGAGGGAAACGCCTTCATTGCCCGCTCAAGCAGCGCCACGGGCATTGTGGATCCTGCATAGACGATGCGTTTGAGACTGGCCGCTGCGCTTGCTGCGCGCGGATGCGCGACCAGATCCGAGATCATCGTCGGCACCAGGTGAACGTTGGTAATCGCCAGGGTCGCGAGGCCTTCGACGAGATCATTCACTTCGAACGCTGGCCGCAGGATCGACGTCGCGCCCGCCATATAGCTGGGCAGCAGATAGTAACAGAGGCCGCCGACATGAAAGAGCGGCATGACACAGAGAACCTTGTCCGCGGCTGTTACCCCGATCGCTTCGCCTGCCGAAGCCCAGCTGTTCGTTGCCACACCGCGATGGCTGATCATCGCGGCCTTGGGCGTGCCCGTGGTCCCACTGGTATAAATAAGTAGTGCTGTGTCGCTTCCCTCGGCCTCGGCATGCGCCGCATCAGCATGCCCTGCGGCGACAACATCTTCGAAGTCTAGCCAGCCCTCAGGAGCGCGGCCCAGCGCAATACGGGTTGGAACGGCAACATGATTGAACAGTTCCGCATTTGCAATGTCAGCCCAATGTGCATCGCAAACAAGCGCGGAGGGTGCACAATCCCGCAGCAACGCGACCAGTTCGGATGGCGCCAACCTCCAATTCAGCGGCACCGCGATGAAACCTGCCTTGGCGGCCGCGATGCATTCTACTGCACCGACACAATTTCGGCTCAGCAATGCTATGCGGTTACTTGGCCGCAGTCCCAGCCGATAGAATGAGTCGACCAATCTGTCGACACGTTGCCGAAATTCGGAGAACGTGACGGAGCGGTCCGCGTCGGCAAAAGCGACCTTCGCGCCAAGGCTCGCCTGACGTCTGATAATTGAGCCAAGGCTCGAGACGCTCACCGTCTCGCCTTGACCGCTCTCGTCCTGGACCGACAGTCTGAAATTTCCCATCGCAGAAGCTTCCTTTTTCAGCCGCCGGCAGTGTCTGCCGTGTCCGAAGGAATTGGTTTAAGGCGATCTGCGCGCTTCTCGAGGAATTCGCGCAGTCCGGCATGCGCGTCCGGACTCGCCAACGTGATGGCAGCGAGCACGGATTCGAAGAACAGCCCGTCGTCGTGCGACGCGTCCCGAATTCTAGGCAGGCCGTTGATGATCGCGTAGTTCGACAGGGGCGAGTTCTTGGCAATCCCGCGCGCCAGATCCATGGCCTTGGCCAGCACCTCACCGCGGGGAGTGACGAACTGAAGCAGGTTGCAGTTGAAGCCCTCGGCAGCGGTCAGCGCGCGCGCCGTCAGCATCATCTCCATCATGCGAGCCACGCCAACGAGCCGCGCGACCCGAACGGAGCCGCCCCCGCCGACGAAGATTCCGCGCTTTCCCTCCGGCAACGCGAAAAAGGTCGTTTCGTCGCCTACGCGTATATGCGTCGATGCAGCTATCTCCAGGCCGGCACCGATGGTGGCGCCTTGCAAAGCCGCAATGAACGGAATCCGACCTTGCTCCAGGAGATTGAGTATCGCGTGTTGCGCGCGCGAGTCATGCATCGACGATACGGGGTCGCGATCCAGATGCTCGGCCAGATCGAGGCCGGCCGAGAAATTCTCGCCGTGACTGAAGATCACGCCAGCCCGTGCTTCCTGCTGGGCTCTCGTGGCGGCGCGGCCGAGGGCTTCGAACATGCCCTGGTTCATCGCGTTCCGCTTGGCTGCGCGATCGATTCCGATGAGGGCGATATCGCCGTCAAGTTCGTACGAAATGTGGTTGTCACGTTCGGACATGTTCTTGACCATCTAGACCTGTTGGAATTCTGCGAGTCTCGCTGCACCGGCGAGCGCCTCTTGTTCATGGAAGGCCGACCGTGCATCGATGTCAGACAGCCAATATCGTCCGGCGGCGGCGAGACGCCGGCCTATGCGGTCGCCGTCGACCTGGGTCGCAAGTCGAACGGCGATCCAGGCGGTAGCCGCGAGCAGAGCGAGTTGCAGGAAAGCGACAGCACCTGTTTCCGCCTCGCGAGGGCTCTCGCGCCAACCAAGCATCCGGCGGCCGACGCGATGGAGACGCTCGATCACGCGCCGGGCAGGACCTGCGACCTCGCTGCTGGCGCTGCCGATCTCGTTCGTTGCCGTCTCGACGAAGGCAAACAGCGTTTCTCCTCCATCGCGCCACAGGCGCCGATGCAGCAGATCAAGCGCCTGTATCCCGGTCGACCCCTCCGCGATCGACATCATGCGCGCGTCACGCAGCCATTGCCCGCACGGCCATTCGCGTGTGTAACCGGCACCTCCGAGAACCTGGATGGCGGCGCTGGGGACCTCGAAAGCGGCTTCGGGGCAGCTTGCCTTGGCGATGGGGAGCAGCCATTGAGTGATCCGCGCATGTCGTTCATCCACAACGACATTTTGCCGTTCCACATCGATTCGCACGGCAAGCTCGTAGAGCATGCCGCGAAGGACCTCGACGCGTGCGGCCATCGAGAGGAGCTGGCGTTGAATGTCGACATGGGTATTGATCGCGACCGGCGGCTGCGATGGGTTGCCGCCCTGCCTTCGCTCCGCCGCATAACCGAGGGCCGCCTGCTCCGCGCCAAAGGAAATGCCAACGCCTTCGGTTGCGACCATCAGGCGCATGCTCTGGATCATCACAAACATCTGGGGCAGGCCACGGTGCAGCCGGCCGAGCAAGTGCCCCTTGGCACCTTCGAAGCCCATGGCGCATGTAGGCGAACCATGGAGGCCTAGTTTCTCCTCGATGCGCCGCGGGCTGACTCCGTTGCCAACCCACTCACCGGATTGGCCCCTGACCTTGTTTGGCACCAGGAAGAGACTGAGACCGGCCGTACCGGCAGGAGCGCCGGGCGTTCTCGCAAGGAGAAGATGGCCAATCCGCTCGACCAGATCGTTGTCGCCGAAAGAAGTCCACATCTTCTCGCCGGTGACGCCCCAGCGTCCATCAGCATCGGGGACCGCCTGTGAACGGACCCGTCCCACGTCCGAACCGGCATCAGCTTCCGAGATGCAGATCGTCAGCGACCACTTCCCCGCTACGAGCTGGGGAATCCACTCCTGCTGGAGGGCAGGATCAGCAAACTCCAGCAGCAATTGCGTGCCCGCCCGCGTCGGGCCCGTCAGCATTCCGATCGCCATGCAGGCTCGATCGAAGAGCTCGCGACAGGCGGTATTGACGAATGAGGGAAGCCCCTGCCCCCCGAATTCCGTGGGTTGATCGACACTGTTCCATCCAGCGGAGGTGAGCTCCTGCCAGGCTTGCTTGTAACAATCGGGCGTGAGCACGCGGCCGGCTTGAAACCTGCAGCCCTGGAGATCTCCGGCTCGGTTGACAGGGACCAGCCGTCGTTCGGCAAACTCCGCAGCGGCGCCCAGTATCGCGCGAAGTGTCTCCTCGCCGATATCCAATCCGGGCAGCAAGCTGTCCCGGATCGCCGCATAGCCCGGCACCAGCTCGATGTGGCGCTGTATCAGGTCGGCGTGATAGCGGTAACCGCGATCCATTCAGGTTTCCCGCGCCGGATCAGGGGGTTCGGCCAGGTAGGGATGCAAGGCGCGGTATTTGAGAAGCTCGATGAGTTCCGCGTCGCGCCACTGCCCCCACTTCTCGTTCGATATTCCGTGCCGCAACTGGCGAACGCCGTCGTACAGCTTGGCACACACCTCAGGCGTCAGCCGCGGCACGCCGAGCGCATCCCACCATTTCTCGACGTCATCGTGGAAACGGGCGATCACCTGCTCGACACCGCCGGACCCGCCCGCCAGATTGAAGGTCATGAGCGGCCCGAGCAGGGCCCAGCGCAACCCCAGCCCCCATCTCACGGCAACATCGATATCATCCGCTGAGGCAACACCTTCGCTGAGACAGTGGATCGCCTCGCGCAGGATTGCGAACTGCAATCGATTTGTCAGGTGCCCGACCATCTCCTTCTGCAGTCGGATCGGCCGCTTTCCAAGGCGCGCATAGAACGACATTGCCAGATCGACCGCTTCCGGGCTCGTTCGCCGTCCACCGACAACCTCGACAAGGGGAATGACGTAGGCAGGATGAAACGGATGTCCCAACACAACGCGTTTGGGGTGCCGACAGAATTCCTGCAACTGGCTCGGCGGAACGCCCCCGCTGCTCGAAAGGATAAGCCGATCGGGCGGCAACACGGCGTCGATCCGTGACATCACCGCGCGCTTCGTCTCCAGCGCCTCTGCAACATTCTCCTGAATCAGATCACTCGCATCCGCGAGCGCTTCCAGCGAGCTTACGAACCGCACCTTTTCCATCGGCGGGCTGTCGGGCACGCCGCTGCGCAATGATGACAGCACCGGCCATGCGGCACGGACTGTGGCATCGAGGCGATCCACCGCCGCAGGATCCTGATCGTACGCAACGACCTCGTAGCCGGAGGCAAGCAGGAGCGCGGCCCAGGCGGCCCCCACCGCCCCCACGCCGGCGAGACCGACGCCCCGAACAGCTTCCAGAGGAAGGAACTCGCGCGCCACGACGATGCCTCAGGCCAGGCCCATCATTTGCCGCGCCTCATCCGGGGTGGCAGGTTCGAAGCCGAGCTCCCGGATGATCCGAACCTGTCGCTCCACGAACATCTCATTGGTCGCGTGAACGCCCTTGCCGTAATACAAATTGTCCTCGAGGCCGACCCGAACGTGTCCGCCGAGCAGGATGGCGTGAGTGGTGGCGGGCAACTGTGCCGTGCCGATCGCGGAGACGTTGAAGATCGAGTCCTTTGGCAGGAGCTTCACCATCATCTGCAGGACGTCCGGCGTATAGGGCATAGCGCCCTGGAACCCACGATCGGCATTCAGCACGATGTTGACGAAGTACGGCGGCTTGTCATAGCCAGCCGCGATCAGTCGCGTAACGTCTTGCAGGATGTGGGCGGGATTGAACACTTCCCACTCCGGCTTGATGCCCCGCTCCTTGAAACGCTCGGCAAGCTTATCGCACTGGCTGGGCGTCGTGCTGACCAACATTTCGCGCTTGCCATGAATTGCCGCGACCGTGAAGCAGTCGAAGGTCGCCATCTCGGCACCGGCATCAAGCCCCTTGAGGCGCTCCTCAAAATTCACGTCAAAGAGACCGTCCAGCCGCTCAATCAGCATGTCGCCGTCGACACCGCCGCCAGTCGAATTATTGATGACGATGTTGCACTTCGCCCGGACGAGCTCATTGACGCGACGATAGATCCCGGCGTTGCAGGTCGCCTGATCGTCCGGTCGCCGGACATGCAGGGCCGCGACTGAGGCTCCGGCATTGTAACAACGATATACCGAATCGGCGATTTCCTCGGGCTGGGTCGGCAGGTTCGGATTCTGCGACTTCTTTGCCATGCCGCCTGTCGGAGCAATGGTCACGATGATCTTGTTGTTCGACATGTCTTCCTCCCGAACGGACGGGGTCTTGCTACCCCTGTCACCCAGAACCTTTGACGCCAGGCCTGCTCACTCAAGCGGCGCCACCCTGCGCGCGCGACATAAGATTAGATCGCCTAGATAGTCATTAGTCTAGATATTCATTAGCCTAGCTAACTAAATACTAGACGGATGGCGGCTCGTCAAGCTAGACTCGCAGAGACAAGCGAAATTGCGTTTTTCTCGAAGCCAGAGAGAGTTAGCAGACATCACGATGCAGAAAGCCGCCGCCAAGTATCAAAATCGACGAGACCGCGAAGGACGCACTCGTGTCCGTTCTCTTCCCGAGCAGAACCTGCTGGAGGACTCGCTTGCTTACTTCATCAGGCGGGCGCAGGTTCGTTGCGATACCGAACTGATGCGCTATCTGGAACCCGGGATTTCGCCCGCCCGTCTTGCCGCGCTGGCGACCATCGGTGCGAACCCTGGAATCAGCCAAAGCGCATTGGGAACGCTGTTGAACATAGCCAGCCCCAGCGTCGTGAAAGTCGTCGACGATCTGGAAAAGCGCGAATTGCTGGAGCGCGGTCCGAGCAAAGATCGTCGGGTCTATGCCGTAAGGCTGACGGAAAAGGGCGTGGCCGAGCTGCGCCGTTACAACGAAGCCGTCGAACGATTTGAAGAGAAGATCGCATCAGACTTGACCAAGGCGGAACGTCTGCAATTGATCTCGTTGCTGAAGCGCGTGGCCATCACGAGCGGCTCTGGGGACAGTTAAGGAATCGTGGCCCCCCACAGGCTCCGTTTTCCGGCGACGGCATCATGACGCCTGAGCGCACCACAGGGAGCGAGGCGCTTTTTCGCGCAGAACAGATCGAACCTTCCGAAAGCGCGACATGTCGAGGCACCCGGGCAAATGCACCTATGCCGAAGCCCTTTGGCTATCCTTCCACTCGGCATACTGCTTGATGAAGTTCGGGCAGGCTGAAGCGAGCCGGGCTGGATCAACCCGTCCAGACCGGCTCATATACTCGTTTGCAAACTCCCACGGCGGAAGCTTCATATTCTGCTCGAAATGCTCGTACCAGTCCGCACTTCGGGCTGCGGCAGCAAGCAACTTCTGAACGATCGGCTTACGCCGTTCCTCGTACAGCCGCAGCGCTTCCGGAATGTCGCCGTTGGTCGAGGCGATAGCCTCCGCGAGAGCCTGAACATCTTCCAGGGCCAAGCGGGTGCCAGACCCTATCGAATAATGCGCTGTTCTTAGAGCATCTCCTACGAGGACCATGTTGTTATACGACCATCGCTCGTTGGTGATCTTCGGAAACTGCCTCCAGATCGAGCGATTCGAGATCAGTTGGGCACCTTCGAGGACATCTCGAAAGAGACTTTCACAGAACGAGCGGGACTGATCCTCGGACAACTTCGACATGCCTTGACGCTCGAAGTTCTCGGTGGTCGTCTCCACGAGGAACGTGCTGTGTGTCGGCGAATATCGATAGTGGTGGGCATTGAAGGGCCCCGCCTCAGTCATCTTGAAGGTCTGAGTTAGCGCGTCGAAGGGCCGTGAAGCGCCGAACCAAGCGAACCAATTCGAGAGCATTTCCACCTTGGTTCCGAACTCTCCCGCATATTTACCACGCACGATGGAGTTTACGCCGTCGGCAGCCACAACGAGATCGGCATCGGCGAACTCAGATAGGTCAGCAACAGCCCTTCCAAAAGCAGGAACGACACCAGCCGCCCTCACCTTCTCATTCAAGATACGCAACAGATCGATTCGGCCGATGGCAGTGAAGCCTACGCCATCGATCCGGATACGCTCTCCGCCGAGCCTGATTTCGATATCTTGCCACGACTCTAGGCCGGTCGAGATCGCCTTGACCAATTCCGGATCGTCGTCGGCCAGGAATTGAAGTCCCTGCGCAGACAAGACCACTCCGAACCCGAATGTGACATCGGGCGGGTTCTGCTCCACCACGACGATATCGGCGTCTGGGAACAGACACTTAAGTCTGTAGGCCGCATAAAGGCCAGCCGGACCCGCCCCGAGAATTCGGACCTTAGGTGAACGAGATTTCAGCATCGAATATCTACTCTGCGCTTGCTGGGTCTTTTCGAGCACTTAGGATATCGAGCACCTTGGCCGGCAGAGGGCTCTTACTTAGCCCGTGGTCGCGGTGCACCGCCCAGACGCGCGTATCGACTATCTCGGCATAGGATCGACTGTCACCGGAAAACACGTGGCAAACCGTGAAAGACGACTTGCCGATTCGCCGAACGGAAATTTGGTGAACCACGATGGAGTGCAAATGCGGGGCGTCCATGAACCGCATATTGAACTCCACGCACGGAATGCCTTCCGTGCTGCCATCGGGCAGTTTCCGGTTCGGGATGTAGCCTCCGGCTTGGAGTAGCTCATTTAATCCGTCAACCGCCCACTTTGCGTAGTTGGGAAAGAAGACAATCCCACCTGGATCGCACTCGCTCCAGTTCAAGCGCCGCGAATACGAGTATGCGCTCAATCGAGAGTCTCCCCTACCCGCATTTCAAGCCTGCCGATACGGTCGATCTCAGCGACTAACCTGTCACCGGGGGAAATCGGGGAAACGCCTTCTGGCGTCCCGGTCATGATGACGTCACCGGGATGGAGAGTGTAGAACGACGAGGCGTACTCAATGAGACGGGCGACGTCGAAGATCATCATCCGCGTGTTTGACTTTTGCTTCGTTTGCCCGTTCACGCTGAGCGACAGATCCAGAGCATTAGGATCCGGCACTTCGTCGGCCGTAACCAGCCACGGCCCCAGAACGCTGTAGGTGTCGGCTGACTTGCGGAAGCTGGGAAACTCCTTGCCGCGGACCGTCACGTCCAACGCGATCGTATAGCCCAGGACGTACTGCAAGGCCTCATGTCGGGAGATGCGGTTGGCAGATTTGCCGACAACTACGGCCAGCTCGACCTCGTGATCTGTTCGCCGATCACGGAACCTCGGATAGATAGTCTGAGACGGACCAATAAGAGAACTCCCCGCCTTCAGAAACAAGCCAAACTCATCGAGCGAAGTGTAGTGGGTCTTTCCCTGATTGATCTCGCGGTCGGCGTTCGCTTCCTCGATGTGGGCTTTGTAGTTGATCGGAGCTCCGATGATCTTGCCCGGATTCGCGACAGGACTTTCCAACCTTACTTCAGAAAGCAAATACTTTGGACGGCTCGAGTCTGCCCCTCGCTCCGTAAGCGAGGCCAGCTGAGGCACGATCCAGTCGCCGTGTGGCAGAGGCCATTTCGGAGACATGTCGAGCGCGTCCGTGACATCGATAATCGACTCTCCATCGATTACGCCAACGCGATCCGTGTTGAATCGACAGATTTTCATAACTCTCAGACCCTCCCGAAATCGCTCTTCTTTGTAGTAAACATATTACTGCATTTGCAATTGATGCATTTGCAGCTTATTATCATTCGCACTGAAACGTCAAGCGTCTAGAGCCCATCTTGAGAATGAGGCGCAGCGAATGGAGGAAATTGATGTTTAGACAGGCAATTCTCGCGGCGTTCGGAGCAGCAATCGGACTGTGCGGAACAGCGAGCGCCGAGATCTCAGATGGAGTCGTGCGCGTGGGCGTGCTCAACGACACGTCCGGAATCTTTCAAGACACAAATGGTCCGGGATCGATCGAAGCCGCGCGAATGGCGGCTGAGGACTTTGCTGGTGGCGGCAGGGCGATCAAGGTCGAAATCGTTCAGGCCGATCATCAGAACAAGGCCGACGTCGCGAGCGCGATCGCTCGCCGTTGGCTGGACATTGAGAGGGTTGATGCAATCGTCGACGTCCCGAACTCAGCGGTCGGGCTCGCGTTGAACGCACTGCTCCGGGGCACCCCGATGACCTTGCTCGCATCCAGCACCGCAAGCTCCGACCTAACAGGTCAGTACTGTTCACCGAACACCGTTCAGTGGGTCAACGACACGTGGGCCACGGCACATGCGACCGCATCAGCAATGATGAAGCGGGGCAGCAAGAGCTGGTACTTTCTGACAGCGAACTTCGCCTTGGGGCAGGCAATTGAGTCCGAAGCAACTTCATTCATTGTTTCGCAAGGTGGATCGGTAAAGGGTTCTGTTCGTCACCCGTTTTCGACAACGGATTTCTCTTCGTTTCTTCTCAGCGCACAGGCGTCAAAGGCGGACGTCATCGGTCTTGCCAATTCCGGGACCGACACGATCAACGCCCTTAAACAGGCCGATGAGTTCGGACTGCGCGAGGGCGGGCAGTCCTTGGTCGCATTTCTCATCTTCATAAACGACGTTCATTCCGTCGGTCTCAAGACGGCCAAGGGACTGCTGCTCACAGAGTCCTACTATTGGGACATGAACGAAGAAACCCGTGGCTTCGCAAAGCGTTTCGCCGCACGGATGGGCGGAAAGGTGCCCAGCGCCAACCAGGCCGGCGTCTATTCCTCCACCCTAGCCTATCTGAGGGCCGTGGCCGCCGCCGGTTCGGACAATGCGCTGGTAGCGGTCCCCGAGATGAAAAAGGCGCCGATCAAGGATCCGTTGTTCGGCGACCTCGCAGTACGGGCCGATGGTCGCGCTGTGCACCCAATCTACCTGTTTCAGGTCAAGGGCCCGGAAGAAAGCAAATATCCCTATGACTACTACAAGCTGGTCGACACGATTCCGGCCGAGCAGGCATTCAGGCCGCTTGCGGAGGGCAATTGCCCGCTTGTCAAAGGGGAAGCAAAGTGACCGGACCACAAACTCCGCTGGACGGCGTCGATTACACCGACGCCGGAACCGCAGCTCGATATTTTGAAGGCGGCGCCTGGATCAATCAAAGAATCGATCAGCAGCTTAAGATCAGTCGTGACCGATACGGCGACAAGCCGGCGTTCATCTGCGATGACGCCGTACTGACGTTTGGAGAGCTTGATCGGCGCACGGACGCTCTGGCTCGCGGCTTGCGGCATCAAGGTCTTAGGGTGAACGACCGCGCCCTGTTCCAGATGGGCACGACCATCGATACGGCAGTCGCTTTCCTCGGTTGCCTGAAAGCCGGCGTGATCCCCGTTTGCGCGATCCCGCAATATCGCGAACTGGAGATGCACAAGCTCGCGGACTTAACTTGTCCGTCCGCATATTTTGTGCAGAAGGATGGCGGCTCGTTCGATCTGGTCGAGTTTGCGAAGAAGGTCGCAAACGAAAAATCGATCAAGCACGTCTTCGTTTCCGGAGACAAGACCGCAGTTGGCGTATTCGAACTCAGTGACCTGATCGCGACCAACGTAGGGCAGGCGCCGCAATTATCCTCTTCCAGTGAAGACGTTGCGGTTCTGCAGCTTTCCGGCGGCTCGACGGGAGTGCCCAAGATCATTCCGCGCTTCCATGCGGAATACATGGGCCATGTACGCCTGTGGTGCGACAGATACGCAATGACGCCCGACGCCATCGGAATATGGGCGCTGCCCCTGATGCACAATGCCGGAATGATGTTTGCGCTGCTGCGAACGGTGATTTACGGGTCCACGACCGTATTGATGTCGCGTTGGGACCCCATACGCTTCTTTACCTTGATCGAGCGATGGCGGGTAAGCCATGCGTTCACGATTGGTCCGCACGCACCGGCAATAGCTGCCTTCAAGGAGATCGACAAATTCGACCTTTCTTCGCTGAGCTTCTTCTTCACCCTGCAGGGAGCCGCAGCGATCGAGCATGCCACGAAAGTTCCCGCAACCAACATGTTCGGCATCACAGAGGGACTCGTGCTTACAGGCGAGCCCGATGATCCTCGCTCCTTGCGACATGAGACGGTCGGCAGTCCGTGTTCGGAGCTCGACGAGGTCCGATTGCTCCACCCGGATTCTGAAGAAGATGTGGCTGACGGCGAGCTCGGCGAACTTTGCTTCAAGGGCCCTTCTTCGCTAAGAGGTTACTTCGCGGCACCCGCCTTGTCTGCCGAATGCCTGACCAGCGACGGCTTCTTCAGATCCGCTGATCTGATGCGGCGCGTCCGCATCGACGACCGCACGGCGTACATGTTCGAAGGCCGTGCACGCGACAATATCAACCGTGGAGGCGAGAAATTCGGCACCGAGGATATTGAGCGGCTGCTTGCGCTGCATCCGGACATCGCCGATGGCAAAGTGGTCTCGATGCCAGATCCGCTTTACGGCGAGAAGGCATGCGCATTCCTAATACCCAGGCCGGGCCAACCGCTTCCCTCGGTCATCGAGCTCGGAACCTTCCTGCTTGCAAAGGGGCTCGCCAAATTCAAACTGCCTGAGCGGATCGAGCCCACCGAGGCATTTCCAACCACACGAGTTGGAAAATTGGACCGCGCGGCATTGCGAGCTCTTATCGCTGAGAAAATCCGTCAAGAGACGGGCCAACAATCAAGATCGTCGTGAGAGGAACGAGACATGCATGACCAACAACCCCGGCGGAATAGCGTCGACCGAAGCGAGTTTTACAAGGAGCTCGATTCCCTCAACCTGGCTCCGCTATGGGAGGTGCTGAAAGGTCTCGTTCCCGCCGACCCGCGCCCCGTTGCTGCGCCTTACGCCTGGCACTGGACGACGGTACGCCGGCAGCTGTTGGCCGCGGGCGCATCGATTAGCGCGGAAGAGGCAGAGCGTCGGGTCCTTGTTCTTGAGAACCCGAAGTTGAAGGGCAAGTCCCAAATCACAGACACGCTCTACGCCGGCCTGCAGCTCATTCTGCCCGGAGAGGTGGCGCCGGCCCATCGGCATACGCAATCCGCGCTTCGTTTTGTTCTGGAAGGCGCAGGTGGCTACACTGCCGTCGACGGCGAGCGAACGACCATGCAGCGCGGCGACTTGATCCTCACTCCGTTCTGGACCTGGCATGATCATGGACATGATGGAGAAGGTCCCGTTATCTGGATGGATTGTCTTGACGTACCCCTGGTAGGCTTTCTGAAGACCGGCTTCCGGGAGGAACATGCCGCCACTGCGCAGACCATGTCTCGCCCCGAGGGCTACTCCGCAGCTCGGTACGGAAGCGGCCTGCTTCCGGTGGGGCAACAGTTCGGATCCCTGACGTCGCCAGTATTCAACTATCCCTACTCAAGAACGAGAGAGGCGTTGCATCGGCTCGCGCAGACGCAAGAAATCGACCCTCATTTCGGCATCTGCCTGCGATATGTAAATCCGGTGAATGGCGATTGGGTGATGCCCACTCTTGGACCCAGCATGAGGCTGCTCCCGGAAGGCTTCTCAACCTCAGGATACCGCTCTACGGACAGCGCAGTGTTCGTCTTGCTCGAAGGAGAGGCCAGCATAGAGATCCAGGACCAGCCGCCGATCACAATGCACGCCAACGACGTCTTTGCGATGCCTGGATGGAGCTCGTATCGAATTCAAGCATTGAAAGGCGATTGCGTCCTGTTCTCATTCTCGGACCGCCCTGTTCACGAGAAGCTCGGACTGTTCCGAGAGGAGAAGCAATGAATAACAAGAAGCCGTTCCGCTCCTTCCAAGAGGCGAACGCGACTTGCGTCGCCTCCGCCCCAGGAATATTGTGCGGCTTTTCAAATGTCACACATGAAGAAACTCAGCTACTCGCTGGAAGAGCGCATACCCTATCTCACAAATCGAGTAGCCTCGGCCATCAACGAGCTGTTCTCGCTGGATTTGGCTGAACACAACCTGTCAATTGCGCATTGGCGGGTTCTGTCGGTGCTGCACGACGCCGGCGATCAAAAACTGATCGATCTATCGATTCACACCAGTATCGATGCATCGACACTTTCGCGTCTGACAGAGGGCATGCAGCGGCGTCGGCTCATCGGGAAAAAGCGGTCCAAGCAAAGCAAACGGGAGATCACCGTCTCCTTGGCCGATCGCGGGCGAGAACTCGTTGCGGCTCTCACACCTAAAGCCCTAGGCTATGAGGAAATGATTCTCGCAGGCTTGCCGGAGAAAGACGTCGACACCACACGCAAAACGCTGCGTCTGATGTATCAGCGAGTGATGGACTTCAAGAGCACAAGACGAGGCCGTGGGATCGAAGCAGGACCGTAGAGAGGTTCACAATGCGGTGCGCTCAACCTGCGTGCAGATCCCCCCAATTTGAGGCGATGAACGCCTTGCCCTTGGGCAGTCCTTAGGTCCGGATTCGAACCGCCCCGATTCGCGCCATCACGACGGCTTCGCTCGCGGGAGTGATCACCTAGCGCTGATCCACACCAGCGCGTCACGACGAAATTTTGCCCTTCCAATGATGGCGGATGGAACCGAGGGCCATAGGAAGGCTCGGCCAATATCTACCACGTGATCTCCCCATACCCCGCTCTCCTCTCGATCCGCTGCAACGACGATAGGTTCACGCGCACCCGCGCGGAATAAATTTCGCTAGATGCGAAATAGAACCCCACCGCTAGTCAATTGCACAATTGTTGCAGTGTTGCTCCTACTGCAACATCCGTTGCATCTGTCGAAAATTCGTGATATTCACAGGAAATGCAACGTGGTCCACTGACCGACCAGATCATCGTGGCGCTTCCGTCGATGTCGCCGCAATTGCGGGCGGCCGCGCGATTTGTGCTCGACCGCCCCAACGAGGTCGCCCTGCTGTCTATGCGAGAGCAGGCGAGGCAAGCGGGCGTGCAGCCGCACACCATGACGCGCTTGGCTCAACGGCTCGGCTTATCCGGGTTCGACGAAATCAAGGCTCTTTATCAAGAGTCCGTTCGCGTGGGTGCCCTCGGCTTTTCCGAAAAGGCGGGGGCGCAGATGCAGAGTCAACGCTTCAAGGGCGAGCGAGCGCTCGCCGCGGAAATTGCGGTAACGATTGGCCACCAAATCGCAAGACTCGCCGAGCCTGAGATGCTGGATCGCTTTGTGGCCATTGCAGATCTCTTAGAATCGGCCGAGCGGATTCTCTGCTTGGGTCTTCGAACCTGCCATGCTGTCGTCGCGCAGTTCGCCTACGTTATGGGGTTTCTTGGTGAGCGCACTGTTCTGCTCGACGCTGCGGCCGGGATCGGTCTCGACCCGCTTCAATCCGTCACAAGTCGAGATGTTCTGATCGCCGTCAGCGTTGCGCCTTACGCACGCGCCACGGTTGAAGCGGTCCAGTACGCGGCCGACAAAAACGTACCTATTGTCGCGATTACCGATAGCTTTGTCTCGCCACTTGCCGCGTTGGCACGCGAAACGATCCTCGTTCCGACGGAAAGCCCTTCGTTCTACCACACCATTGCTCCAGCCTTCGTCGTCGGCGAGGTGTTGGCCGCGCTCATGGCTGGTCGCGGAGGCGAGAAATCCCTCGCGGCGATCCGGCGCAGAGAGGCCCAAATGGAGGCGTTCGGTGTCCATTGGCGTCACCCTCGGACGAGAGTTGCGCCATGAGCATTCGCCGCACCGCCGCGTCTTCTATCGATAGAAACTCCAGGTGATCAGCATGCCTTATCCAGATCCGGCTTCCCGTTCTCGGGCGATGTTTGATCGAGCCAAAGCCAGCCTTCCGGGCGGTAATACACGCACCACAGTTTACATGAAGCCGTACCAAATCTATGCCTCACATGGGGAAGGTTGCCGCGTCTTCGACATTGATGGCATGGCCCGGATCGACTGCATCAATAACTTCACTTCGCTCATACACGGCCACGCGCATCCGGTCATCGTAGAAGCAACTTGCCGTCAGATGAGGCTCGGCTCAGCGCCGGGCTTGCCGACCGAATCGGAGGTTGTGCTCGCCGAAATCCTAGCGGGACGTGTCTCCTCAGTTGATCAGACCCGCTTCAGCAATTCTGGCACCGAAGCCGTAATGATGGCACTCAAAGCAGCACGTGCCTTTACGAACCGGGCGAAGATCGCCAAGGTCGAAGGTGCCTATCACGGCTCCTATGACTACGCCGAGGTCAGTCTCGAGACGAAGCCGGAGCATTGGCATCAAGGGCCCCCGCTGTCGGTAGCCTACGCCAAAGGAACGCCGCCGGGCGTACTCGACGATGTCGTCACCATTCCGTTCAATGATGTCGATGGCGCCGTGAGTATTATCCGGGCCCACGGCGCCGACCTCGCCTGTGTTCTGGTTGACCCGATGCCGAACAGGGCGGGCTTGGTTCCGGCCGACAGGGCCTATATCCAGGCGCTTCGCGAGGTAACGCGCGAGGTCGGCGCGCTCCTCGTCTTCGACGAAGTGATCTCGTTCCGACTGAGCCACGGCGGCGCACAGCCAATTTGGGGGGTGGAAGCGGATCTGACGACATTTGGCAAAGTGATTGGCGGCGGGCTGCCCGTCGGGGCCACAGGCGGGCGGTCAGAAGTCATGGCGGTCTTCGATCCAACCGAGGGCAAGCCAGCGCTTCCGGCCGGCGGGACTTTCTCCGCAAACCCGCTGACCATGGTAGGCGGCATCACGGCTCTGAAGCTTCTCGATGCCACTGCTTTCGGGCGGCTCGACGAAATCGGCGAACGAGTACGTCGGGGCATCAGCGAAATCTTCGCTCGGCAAGGCGTCCCGGGCGGCGCCGTCGGTTTGGGATCGCTTCTGAAAATTCACTTCACGGAGAAGCCCGTGCGCGACTATCGATCTGCCCAACCAAATGCAGCCGAAGCCGCACGAGCGGCGGCCTTCTTCAAGGCATTGCTCAACGAGGGCGTTCTCATGGCCGGCTACGGACTGATGGCCTTGTCGACGCCAATGACCGACGACGACGTGGCTCAGATATTGGACGGTGTCTCGACAGCTTTGGCAAAGACCGCCTAGTGCCATCGCAAATCCTAGGGGCGGCCCTTCAGCACGGAGTACCTTATGCGTAAGTATCTGACGTCTTGCCTGCTTGTTCTGTCTTGTACCCTCTCAGGTGCAGCTTCCGGACAAGACTTGACCGGCACGCTCAAAAAGATCAAGGACGACGGGAAGATCGCCCTCGGAGTGAGGGAGTCGTCGATTCCGTTCTCTTATTATGATGGGGATCAAAAACCCGTCGGCTATGCCGTCGATATTTGCCGGAAAGTGGTCGAAGCCGTTAAAACCCGAATAGGACTGGCTGACCTCAAGGTCGAATATGTGCCAGCTAACGCGAACAATCGCATACCTTTGATAAACAACGGTACGATGGATCTAGAGTGTGCCTCGACGAGCAATCTCAACGAACGCAAGAAGGTCGTCGCATTTTCGATCACGCATTTCGTGTCGAATATCCGGGCGCTCGTGCGAAAGGATGCGCCCTACAAGAAACTCAGTGACCTGAGTGGAAAATCGATTGCGGTGATTCCAGGAATGACTGCCCTGCCAATGCTTCTGAAATACGCCACAGACAACAAAGTCAACTTTAATCACATTGCCGGCAAAGACGTCGCTGAAGCGTTCCTGCTGTTTGAGACCGGCCGCGCGGACGCTTTCGTATTTGACGACGTGCTCATCGCATCCATGGCCGCGAATAGCTCCAATCCTAACGGCTACAGGATGCTGGACGATACTCTAAGATCCGAGCCAAATGCGCTAATGATGCGCAAGGACGATGCACCCTTTAAGGATCTCGTTGACGCCACGATACTCGGCATGATCAAGAGCGGCGAACTTGAGAAGCTGTATGGTAAATGGTTCCTGCAACCGATTCCACCGCGGAACATCAATCTTGCCTTCCCTATCTCGAAGCAACTCCAGGAAGCCTTCGAAAAGCCAAACGATGATGGCATCTGACCTGAGCAAGAAAGCCGGCGCTCTTTCGGGCGCCGGCTAGGTCGAATGCCAGTTTGGGAGTACTTGACGAGCAATCACCGATTGCAGGATCGAACGCCGCTACTCCGGCACAACGGTCGCTTTCGATCTTCAAACCGGTTTAGAACTACTTGGAAGGCCCGATGAGGAAAGCTGATGATCCAGCCGCGGCCAACGAGCGCGTGAAGAATCACTTTTCCGAAATCCAGGTCCCGCCGTGCACCGCGATCGACGGTGAAAATTGAGAGAGCCTCGAACGGTCAAAATGCGTCTTAACATACTTCAGACCTGCCTTTGGGAAAGTGCGATTCGGAGCCGCATTGAACGCATTGGGCTTACGGAAGAATTGATTCAGCTTTAGAAGCGGGAAATAGAGTTCGACGGTCTGTCTGACGCACTCTACACCGATCCCTGCGTACGTTGTGAGGCATCGATGTTGTGGAAGTGCATGTTTGCATGCTGGCCAACGAGAATCTTGTCAGCGGTCGAGACCCCCCAGAACCTATCGTCGCGAAGCCAGCTCACTAAGAGACTGCTTCTCTACTCGAAAGGCTGGTCGAACATCTGCCCAGAAAGTCGCTGCCATTCTAGTGCCGGCGGCAATCGCGTCGGATTCTTGGAACGCCAGCTTGCGCTGTCGCTCGCGGCAGCATGAGCCTCCGAGCTAACCTTGTGCAGCACCGAGCTATTCCAAGTCTCCAGGATCGATCAGCTTACCGGTCTTCTGAAGCGCAGGGGATTTGGCGAAGCGGTAGCCAATGCGCTGACGAAAGCTTACGGCAATCAAATACCCGCTGTCGCATTGATGCTCGACATCGATCGGCTCAAACGAATCAACGATTAATATCGTCACGAATTGGGCGATGCAGTGCCCATCGAAATCAGCGAGGCACTTAATTCGTTGGCAAAGGAGCGCGGCCTCTTAATCGGAAGGCATGGGGGCGAAGAGTTCGCAGCTCTTTTGGTTGGTATATTTCCCGACAACGCGCTGCTTGTTGCTGAACAGTCGTGGCAAGCGTGCGCGGAGAGGGACGTTATGCGCAACGGTGCATTGAGAGGGGTGACTGGCCTCGCAATTGCCGAGGGAAACGAAGAACTGTCGAAGGTTCTTTGTCTCGTGGATGAATGCTCTTTACATGGCCGAGCGGGGGGCCGGACCTCGATTTGGGTGGGCTCGGCTTTTGCACAACACTCGCGCGATCCTATATTTGTGACCGTCCCCCTCTTCGAGCCACCGAGTACAGGCGACGTCGCTGACAATACTCTCGAGCCTAGTTGGGCTCGAGAGAGAGAGAGAGAGAGATCATTGCTCGAAGCAACCTTCGCACGCACTATGGCTTTAGGACCATCTTACCCACGATTTCCCTAGCATCCAGCATTCGGTGTGCTTCCGCGGCCTTCCCGAGCGGCAATCGCAAGGTTACGGAGGGAGTGATGGCCTTTGCTTCGATTAGTTTGAATACCTCCGCGGCGATACGTACGCGCTCTTCTGGAAAGGGGTCATAGACGTGCACGCTGTAAGCCCGTACGGAGACGCTACGGTCCATGTTCTTGCGCAAATCCGCGAATAGATCAGACGATGGAAGCCCCGATAGCGCATTGAACGTCACGATTTGACCGAGGGGAGCCACCAGCTTGATGTTGTCCCGGAAGTCCGGGCCGACCAACTGGTCGAACATCAGATCGACACCGCGGCCTTTAGTAAAGTCCAGGATCCGCGCGCCAACATCCTCGGTACTGCTATCTATGGCGAGACATGCTCCCCTCTCCAATGCAAACGCCGCCTTGTTGGGAGCCCGGCAGATCGCTATCAGCTGGATACCGGCCGCCCGGCAAAGATCGATCATCGCACAGCCGATGCCGCCAGTGGCTCCATTTATCGACGCGACCCGTACTCGGCGCGGATCTGCGGCATCATTTAGCATTCCCCACGCGACCTGATAGTCGGGGATGGCGACGGCGCCCTCCATGTCTATGTCGTTCGGCAGTTTCGTGATTTCGTGCGTGTCGCAGGCAACATATTCGGCGTAACACCGGCGGGAGAATTTCCACGCGAGCACGGGTTCACCGGCAACGAACCCTTCGACGCCTGGGCCGACAGCCTCGACATATCCGGTCATGCTGATTCCCGGCACCTCAGGATACTCGACGGGCCAAGGATAGCGTCCAGTCCTTACCAAAGCATCGTATTTACCCACGCCGATCGTGTGCGTTCGGATGAGCACTTGCCCGGCAGCGGGCACGGGGATCGGCATATCGATGTACTTGAGAACCTCGGGCCCTCCCGGCTTATCGACTTGAACGGCTTTCATCATGGGTGTTGGCACGAATTTCTCCTTAAGCTGCAGTGCGTCGTCCGATACGGGCGTCGTCATCTCGACGCCTGTCTCGAGAGAGCCTGGTCGAGGAGCAGCTTCTTGGCGCTCCGCGACAAGTCCCGCGAGCAATGATGATCAACGGCACTTCATTTCAAACCGATTCGTCTACGACCACGTTTTCCAGAGTGCCGATGCTCGAGATTTCCACCTCGACACGGTCGCCTGCCTTCAGCCAGCGTGGGGGAACACGACGAGACCCAACGCCTGCTGGAGTGCCCGTCGCGATGACATCGCCCGGCAGCAATTTGAGGCAGGTCGACAGATAGCTTATGAGTCTTGGCAGTTCATAGATCAGCTGGCTCGTCGATGCCTGTTGAACCACTTCGCCGTTTAGGCGAGTTGATAGCATCAGACTCTCCGGATGCGGGATTTCGGCCGCCGGCACGATCCACGGGCCCAGCGATCCGCTCGAGTCGAAATTTTTGCCTGTCATGCCGGTAGCAGAGTGTTTCTGGTAGTCTCGAATACTGCCCTCGTTAAGGCAGGTGTATCCGCCTACATAGTCAAGCGCTTCGTTTTCCTGAACACGGTGGCAGGCACGGCCAATGATGACAGCGAGCTCTCCCTCGTAATCGAGAAATTCAGACACTTGCGGACGTATTAGTGGATGGCCGTGTCCGACGAAACTCTCGTGGGTCCGGAGAAAATAGGTCGGATAAGCAGGCGCCTCGTTTCCGGTCTCATTTACATGAGCCTTGTAGTTGAAGCCGACGCAGAACACTCTGCAGCCAGAAGACAGAGGCGGAAGAAGCACGACATCACCAACATCCAGGTCGGGCGCCCTCGCTTCTAGTTGCGCAGCCCTGCTCCAGCCTTCCGGCGTCACGACCTTACTGATCTCCGATAGGCCTGGATCTTGCCCCGACAGTGAGATGATGCCGTTCTCTTTCACGAGCCCAATGCCGAGCGACTCTCTGTAGCCAAACCGAGCGAGTTTCATTGACGTCCCTACTCCAATATCGAAGGCGCTAACGCGGCTCCATGACGATAACTCAGCTATCCGCAACCGACCCTGCTCGAGCAGCATCTCGCCGGCACGCCTGATCCAGCGCTCGCAGACCGAGCCCTTGATGACGTCCCCCTTCGGCTCGGGCACCAAATGCGGTTGAGAGATTGACGGCTTCGGCCGCTTGCTTCAACTGACAGTCCACGCACCGCGATCGTCGCTCATGACGTGGAATCGTCAGCGCGGAAACATCATGCGGCAGGCAGTACTTGTTGGTCATCTCGAGTCCGGATGCGATGTCGGTGAAGCGCCATACCGCGCCGGCGCGGACGAGCCTTTGCAGTTCAATGCGCACGACGTCCGCGGGCCAATCCAGCCTTCGCTCGATATCTCCGCCCGACAGCCAGTTCGTCGTCAGGGCGCCCAGGATCGAATCACGCAGCGTCATTGCTCGGCCTGCTCACTGAAGATCCTCCCTTTTCGCCCCTTTGGCTCAACGCGGCGGATCGGATCAAGCCGAAGATCACGGAAGCCGCGACCATCAGAGCGCTACTGGTCATGAGAGCAACGTCGTAATTACCGAGTGAAGCTTGAACCGTGGAGAACATCAGGGGCCCAAGAGCGACGCCAATGGCAAATACGAGGATGAATATTCCTATCTTTTGACCAAGTTGGGCGACGCCAAACTGTCGGGCGACAGTGTACGGAATGAGGTCCGATTCCGCCCCTGCTCCCACCGCAAGAAGAGCCACGGCCAAGTAAACAATGGGCGTTTGTTGGGTCGAGACCAGCAGAAGACCCGCGGTTAGCGGACCGAGACAGCCGACTATCGCGACCAATCGAGGAGACCACCGGTCAAGCAGGGAACCAAGAACGAAGCGGGCTATCAGCATCGTGATGCCATACGTGGCCATGACAGCCGCGGCTTCGGCTGGCCGGAAACCGCGATCAATCAACAAGGGCGTCATGTGAACAATCATGCCCTGGATGGCAAGCGTCATCAGCAAGAACGCAAGCGCAAGAGCCCAAAACATCGGAGCAGCGATTAGTTCTGCAAAGACGAGCCTCGAGGATCGCGCCGGCGTGGCGGTCTTCTGAAAGCTCTCTCTGCCAGGGATGAGCCAGATCACCGCCACCGCTCCAAGAACAGCCACACCCGCACCTATCGCGGTGTAGCTGTTGCGCCAGCCGTACTCGGAGATCGCAAAGGTAGCGAGACCTGGCATCAACATGATTCCGGCGGCAGACGCCGCATTAATAATTCCGAGTGCTAGCCCTCGATGACCTGAAAAGGTCCTGGTGACGATATAGGTGAATGCCGTAATTCCTTGCCCTGCACCAAGAAAGCCGAGCAGCCCCATGAAGAGGGCAAAGGTCAGGGGATCACGAGGGATCTGGCCCAGCGCAACCAAGCCGAGCGCAAAAAAGGCAAACGAAAAGCCGGCAAACACTCGCGGTCCGTATCGGTCGACCAGCCAGCCAACTACCGGCTGCGAGAAGCCGGAGCAAAGCGCAGCCGGCGCGAGAGCCGCAGCCACGCTGGCGCGCGACCACCCAGTATCGTTTACAATGGGCAGCAAGAATGTGCCGAACGTGTAGATCACGATCGGACCGAAGTTCGTCAGCATGCCGATGCCCGAGCCGAGCACCACCTTTGTTGCTTCAACGCCATGCAACGGAACGTTTGAAGAGAAGTCGGCAACAGTTGGCAGCACAGGCGTATTCGCGCTTGTCATGATCTTCCTCCCCATTTCGGCGTAAGTTATTTTTTTTTGAATTCGGTCACGGTCGTCTTTTTCGCGATCAACCACCGTCCGTTTGTCTTGCGTAGTTCATCTTCGTAACGGCCAAATCCCGCTACACCTTCCAAGGGAAGCGGAAACTGTTGCGGTACAGCATCGCTACGCTGCCTCAGCAACGTGACGTAGGAATGCACGATAACGCAGTCCGCACCGCGCCAGTCCGATCGCAGGTTGGAGATCAGGTGCCTCACGACGATGGCGCGATCACGACGATTGATCAAGTCAATCAGCATGTCTTTCCCGCGCACCGCGCCGTCATTGCGCTGCCAGACGGCATCATCGGCGAACAGCCATGCAGCAGCATCCGCCTCGCCGTAATCAAAATGGGCCATAAAGCTCACAGCCGCCTCTTGCGCCCCGAGAACATCGGCCACGTGGTCGAGCGTGTCGAATTGCATCAGCCCCTCAGATCTGAAGGAGCTGATGCAAGGGTTCACCAGCACGGAATCGCGATATGAATCCCTTTGGATCGACATCGACTCCGGAAGGGTTCTTCCTGAAGGCGTCGGAGTCGATGAAGGCCTTGAGCTTCGCGGGATCGTCGAAGTTGTTGCAGCAAAGTTCCACGACGTTCTGGTCCGGATCCGAGAAGTAATAGCTCGTTACCGGGCCGTGGTTGGACGCGCGGTGAGCTTCCAGGCCAGAACCAAGCAATAGCTCCACTCGATCGAACAGCGCTGCAAGATTGGCGTGACGAAACTGAAAATGGTTCAGGCCGGGATCAATAGCTGGCGCGCCCGACAATTCCGGCAGTTCGAACAAGGCCAGAACCTGCCCATGAACAGGGGAGCGATCCAAAAACATGAAGCAGGATCGAACGTCGCTCGCTCTGGTCTGCTTAGGCGAGCCAGCGAAACGACGACGGTTCTCCGGAGCACCACCAGGATTCTCGATGCTCCAACTCAAGCCCAGTACGGCCGAGTACCAGTCCCGCATCGACTCATATTGTGCCGTCTGCAGAACGATCTCCGAAATCCGGGGCGACGGCAGCTGAGCCGTAGCCTTATGCAAATCGGGCGACAGCGAATTTGCTGAACTCATCGAGCGATCTCCCATATGTCATTTTTGACCTATATCAAGACTAGCAGTCACACCCCATATGTCAACTATTACATACGTATTGTTTGCGTGATTTGATTGGGAGCCGAGGCGCGACAAACCTCCCCGTGCAGCAGCGCCTCGACACTCGCAAAGTGCCGGCACGCGCAAGAAGACTAGGAATCGCGGGCCGCTACAGCGTTCTCATCAGCCGCGCTCGAAGCGGTTTACGTCGCTGGGACAACGACCTACGTCGCCGCCGCGGAGCGGGCAAAGTTCTCCGGCTTATTGGGTGACGACTGCGGACTCTGATATCTCTCGAGCGCCTCACCGATGCGCCGTCGAAAGAGCTCCACCGCTTTTTGCTTCACGTGACCGTAGCCGCGGATCTCCGAGGGCATCTGCGCAATCGCAACCGCATCTGCAAGTGACCGCGTTGTCAATTGCGCGCTCAATCGATCCAGGACATCGGTGAATTCGACGATCAGAGCGCGCTCCGTACGGCGTTCAGAGGTCATTCCGAAAATGTCGAAGCGAGTTCCGCGCAGCACCTTCAACGATGCCAGAAGTCGTAAGACTGGCAAAATCCAGGACCCGAAACGAATCTTCCGCGGCGCTCCCGTCGCCTTGTCGTGGCGCGCGAGAAACGGTGGCGCAAGATAGACGGACAGTTTGTCATAGCCATCAAACTGAGAACGCATCGCACGTGCGAACTCTCCACTCGTGTAGAGCCTCGCAATTTCGTATTCGTCCTTGTAAGCCATCAGCTTGAACAAGGACCGGGCTGCCGCGAGAGTAAACGATGTCCCAGCATGAACCGCCGCTTCTGACGCACGAATCCTGGTGATGACGTCCAGGTAACGCCGAGCGTAGTCGCCATTCTGATAGTCGCGAAGGAATGCGGCAAATCTCTCGACCTCGGCCTCGGGAGACAGGCGCTCTCGTTCCTCGATCTTTCCAGCCGCAACAAAGACCGATCGAGGATCGACCGCCAACCGACGCCCCCATTCCAGGGCAGCGAGGTTTGCCTCCTTGGCGGCACCGTTGAGTTCGATAGCGTGCTGCAGATCCTCAAGACGAAGGTCAAGCCAGCCCATCTGGTAGGCGAGACCGACCATCATGAAGTTAGCGGAGATCGAATCGCCGAACAGCGATTGAGCTAGGCTCGTGAAAGGAAACGCGATGAAATTCTCGGGAGCGACTCGGCTACGAATGCGCCTGGTGAGAAGGTCAGGGTCCACAATGGCGTTACGATTGGTCACGAAATCGCCTGTAACCGCCACGTCGGCATTCGCGATCACACGGCTGCGGGCCGTATCGAGAGACGCCATGACCTCAGGCCCGTTACCCACAACCTGATCGCAGACCAACAGAAGATCGCAGTGCTTCGCCGGAATCCGCAGCGCGTGAATTGGCCCACCGAGATGAACGTGACTTGCTACCGCTCCCCCTTTCTGCGCCATTCCGATCTGGTCCAGTACCGCCGTCTCCCGACCATCGAGATGTCCGGCCATCGCGAGCACGGCACTTGTCGTAACGATACCTGTTCCGCCGATACCAGCCAGCAATACCCGGTTGCGCTTGGACAAGCGATCAGTTGCCACAGGCGGCGGCGCGTCGACCCGCGTAAGATCGACTTTCTGCACACGCTTCACACGGGCCCCCTCCACTGTGACAAAGCTAGGGCAGAAGCCAGAGATGCAGCTGAGGTCGCTGTTGCAGCTCGATTGGTTGATCCTTCGCTTGGTCCCAAAAGGCGTTTCGACCGGCTCCACCGAGAGACAGTTCGACTTGACGGAGCAGTCGCCGCAACCTTCGCAAACCAATTCATTGATGAAGACGCGAGGTGTAGCTTCCTGGATCTGGCCGCGCTTTCGCTTACGCCGTCGCTCGGTCGCACACATTTGGTCATACACGACAACGCTGACGCCCTGCGTAGCGCGGAGTTTGCGCTGCACGGCGTCGAACTCATCGCGGTGTGTTATCTCATTTGATAACGAGGCGATCTCGCGACGCCGACGGTGAGACGCCGGATCATCGCTGACCAAGACTATCGTCCCCACGCCCTCGGCGCGGAGCTGCTGCAGCAGCCGCTCTAACGTGAGCTCGCCATCGATCGCTTGCCCTCCTGTCATCGCGACCGCGCTATTGTAGAGCAGCTTGTAGGTGATGTTCAGCTTGACGGCGACGGCCTGACGGATCGCGAGCAGGCCGGAATGGAAATAGGTGCCATCCCCCATGTTCGAGAATACATGCTGTTCGTCAGTGAACGGCGCGAGGCCGACCCAATGCACCCCTTCGCCGCCCATCTGGGAATACGAGAAGGTATCGGGGCGATTGCGCGCGGCCATGCCATGACAACCGATCCCCGCGAGAGCACGACTGCCCGCGGGCACTGTCGTCGAGCGGTTGTGCGGGCAGCCGGAGCAGAAGAATGGACGCCGCGCCGCTGGGACATCCGTCGGCACGGGCTTACTCAATTCGCCACGCCAACGTTCGCCGCCTCGCGCGATCGCTTGATCGCCGGTCATCCGTGCGATGACCGAGGCGATCTGAATAGCAATCTGCTCCGGTGTCAAATCGCTGGTTGCAGGGAACATCGGACGTTGTTCTGGTCCGCTTTTCCCCCAAACCGCCGGAGCCTGGGACCGCCCGAAGAGGATTTCCTTGACCTGGCGCTCAATCAGCGGCGCCTTCTCCTCAACGACTACGACCTCACTCAGGCCCGCAGCGAAGGCCGTGAGCCCCTGCGGCTCCAGCGGCCAGATCATTGCGGGCTTGTAAAGCGCAACTCCGAGTTCTGTCAGACGGGACTCGTCAAGGTTCAGTAAGTCCAGAGCTTCCTGGAGGTCCATCCAGGACTTTCCCGCTGCAATCAGGCCGACTCGCGCTGCCGGGGGTTTCATCACAACCCGATCAAGGCCGTTTGCGCGGACATAGTCGAGAACGGCCGGCAACCGGTAGTCATGCTGACGGCTTTCCTGCTCCAGCGGCAGATCAGGCCATCGGTTATGCAGGCCGATGGCTGGCACTGCGACGTCAGGCAGGATCGGCGGTTCATCGAGCTCTGTTGCCGGAACCGTGCGCGTGCTGTCGGCCACCTCTGTGAGAATCTTGAGCGCAACCCAGGAGCCGGTCAGCCGCGACATCGCGAAACCGTGCAGTCCATAGCTGACGATCTCACCAGGGTCTGCCGGATAGAGCAGCGGAAGCAGGAGACTGGCAACGGTTTCATCGCTGTAGCAGGCGACCGTCGACGACTTCGCCAGATGATCATCGCCTACCGCCACCACGACCCCGCCGTTCGGCGAGGAGCCTTGCGAGTTCCCGTGCCGGATCGCATCCGCCGCGCGATCCAATCCCGGTCCCTTGCCGTACCAGAGCGCAAACACGCCGTTGACACGCGCGCCCGGTGATTGATGAATCTGCTGGGTGCCGGCCACTGCCGTCGCCGCCAGTTCTTCGTTAACGGCTGGCTGCACGACGATCTTGCTCTCGCCGGTCAGCCGGCTCGCCGAAGCGAACGCACCGTCGAGTGTGCCGAGCGGCGAGCCGCGATAACCGCTGACAAATCCGGCGGTCGACAGGCCGGATTTACGATCACGTTCAGCTTGGAGCAACATCAGACGTACGAGCGCCTGAACCCCTCCGACCAGGATCGCCCCGTCCCGTTTTCGATAGCGGTCATCGAGCGACACTGAAAACTTTGTCATCCGCACTCCCCTATGGTGCACTGGCGCAGACGAGAGCCCGTCTATCAATATCGATCGTGGGAGACATCGATAGCCGAGCTGATCTTGACCCCGGGCGGCGCGACCATTTCGTCCGGGACGAACATGTCGCGCATGAGCAGTGACGCTGGATCCACGCTGTAACCCGAGAAATCCCTCACCCCTTCTTCGTAGAGCACCGTATCGTCGATCAGAAACTTCCCCGTGAAATCGCGAGCTGGCTTCATGAAAATCGCGTGGGCCGCGTCAGCCATGATCTCTGGTTTCCGGCAGTTACGCATGCTCTCCTCGCCCGACAATACGAACTGGATCGCGGCGGTCGCTATGGCGGTGCGGGGCCACAGCGCGTTGAATGCGATGCCGCCCTTCGCAAATTCATCGCTCATGCCAAGCACGCACATGCTCATGCCGAACTTTGCCATCGCATAGGCGGTATGTGGCCCAAACCACCGCGGGCTCATGTCCAGCGGCGGGGATATCATCAAAACATGTGGGTTAGTCGCCTTCATGAGATGCGGCAGGCAGGCTCGGGTAGCGACAAACGTCCCGCGCGAATTCACTCCGTGCATCAAATCGAAGCGCTTCATATCCGTCTGAAGGGTACCGGTCAGATGGATCGCTGACGCGTTATTGACGCAGATATCGATGCCGCCAAACTGCCTCACCGTTTCCCCGACGGCAGCCTCCACGGCGAGTTCGTCGCGAACATCGACGACGAGAGGCAGCGCCTTCCCGCCCGCCTTCTCGATCGCTTCGGCAGCCGAATAGATCGTGCCGGGAAGATGCCGATGCGGTTCCGAGGTCTTCGCCGCGATTGCGATATTGGCGCCGTCCCGCGCAGCTCGCAGCGCAATGGCCAGACCGATGCCCCGGCTTGCGCCGGTAATGAAGATCGTTTTGCCTGCCAGACTCATAGGGCCACACCGTCCGCGCTCGAAGCCAAGGCAGCAGGTTTGGAAGCATAATCCTCGCGCACGGCATCGACGCCTCGAACTCGGTCTATGAGCTGCGCAGGCTCTCGCGGGATGACGTCACCACACCAACTGATATGACCATCCGGACGCACCAAGACATAGCGGCGACCATAAGCTGCGGTCGCGTCTGGGTGCGTGATCAGATGATGAGAGATTGGCATACGTGCCGCGCGCGCGGCGGAGATCAATGCCGCCACTGCAACGTCCGAGTCGGACGAGAACTCCAGGAGCACGAACCCGCGGCCAAATAGATCTAACGTAGAATGACCTGGTGCCAGCCAGACATGAGGCGCGCGGCCACCGGGCACCGCCAACTGAACGAAGTTCGCGACGTCGGGCTCTGGTCGATCAGACGTTTCCTCGACGATGATCGGAGAGCCGCGATAGACAGCTCCCAGATGGATGCCAAACGATCTCCACTCCCGTTGCAAGGCTTGCTGCGCATAGGCGCCGATCGCGCGGCGCGCAGCCTCGCCTATTGCGGTCTGATCGAGCAATGCAGGTTCTAACGGTAGCGAGCGCATCGCGCGGAGATTCTCGGACGCCTGGAGAACGTTGCGCATCGCAACTGGGCGCCGCTCAGCATCATAGCTTTCCAGCAGTGCCTCTCCACCCCATCCTTCGAGCCTTGCAGCGATCTTCCATGAAAGATCAACCGCCTCGGCGATACCGGTATTCATGCCGTATCCACCTGTCGGAGAAAGCTGGTGGGCGGAATCACCCACAAGGAAGCAGCGTCCGGAACCAAATCGCGCGGCCGTTGTTTCACGCCGTGACCACGGCAGCCAGGAAAGCAGTTCGTAGTCGATGTCCGCTCCGATGCCGCGGCGCACAAAGTCGTGGATCTGGGCTTCGCTCCAATCGGGCCAGCGATCGTCACCGAGCAACTGAAGTCGCCACGTGTCACGCCCATCTATATTGACGAAACTTCCCCAAATCCCCTCGGGCCCGATCAGCAGGTAACGATAGGCGCGACATGCAGCCGTCCTCTGCGCCAGGACCGAACATCGGATGAAGACATTAGTGCTGCAACTCAAGACCTTGGTCTTCGCAGGCGCGAGGCTCAGGCGCTGCGCGATAGCGCTGTTCGCTCCATCGCAGGCGGCGAGATACTGGGCACGCACCTGCAACGGCTCGCCGCCCGACACCGGCCGCGCAGACGCGATTATCCGATCACCCTTCTCCTCGAAGTCCTCGAACCGGTACCCATACAGCAAACGATTCGTCGAATAGCTCGACGCTGCCCTCTGAAGCACCGGATCGAAGAAATTCTGCGGGCAGAGCTCATGTTTTTGGGCGCTAAACGGGGGTGCTACCGCATTCGCCTTGTCAGGATAAACATCGCGTGCCAACTCGTGGCCGAGGACTGCCGTGGCGTATACGATACTAAGCGGGACATCGCGCGGAAACCCTGCATTCTCGACCGCCTCGACGATTCCCCAACGTCGACAGAATTCCATTGAGCGAATGCCGACATTGTCCATGCGAGGATGAATCCGGCGCGCGTCCGGCTGCTCTTGCTCAATGAGCACCGTCGCGATTCCACGCCAACCTAGGTCTATCGCGAGCGACAGTCCAACCGGGCCACCCCCGACTATCAAAACTGACGTATCAATCGTCTCCACGAGCTCCACTCCTAAATCAGTCGACCTTTTGGACAGAGCAGCACGCAAGACCCAGCAAGGCCCGCCCCAACGTTCCCGAAATGAACGAAGATCATCGGACGCGCCACGCAGTCAAAGCTGTTGCTGCAGAGAGCAACAGGGCTCTCCCGCTCTGGCGCAGAAGGAAGCAGCTGTCGCAGCGGCGATAACTGATTTTTCGCCCCCCCCAAGCCATCCGTGCCCTATATGTCACTTCTTACATATAGATCTAACAGGCCACTGCCCATATGTCAAATCTTACGCATGGCCAAGCCTAGCGGTTGAAGCTATGCAGGGCTGCCTGTGGTCGCCGCTGTCGGAGACCGAGCCCCCCCGGCAAGCAAGTCGGCGAATAGGACCAGTCCATGTCGAAGACACCTCAAAAGAAGGCGTCCAAGAAGAGAGCCGCATCGGCGACACATCCAAAGGTCCCGACTATCGGGTACGCGATCCTGACAAGCCTGGCTCATCACCCCCATACTGGCTACGAGTTGACCCAATTGATGGGCCCTCCAAGGAATTACATGTGGGAGGCACGACACAGCCAAGTTTATCCAACGCTTCAGCTACTGACGCGCTATGGCTACGTCGCGTTCGAGGATGTTCAGCAGGACAGTAGACCCGACAAGAAGGTCTATGAGATTACAGGCCCCGGTATCGAAGCGCTTAGGAACTGGGCGAAGAAGGGCCCGACACATGTACCCGTCAGAGACGAGTTCAGCGTCAAAATGGCTGCGCTACGCATGCTCTCCCCAGGTGAAGCAGTGGCCGTGCTAACTCGACAGATTGAGCTGGTAGAGGGAGAGATAGCAGCCATCAATCTGCATCTGGTCGATTTTGCCCGCAGATTGGATATCCCTGAACCGCCACCCAGCGACCACCGGCAATTTTGTTTGATTTCGGCTATCCGGCTCTCACGTGATCTCAAGATCACTGCAGCCGATGCATACCGTAAATTACTTGACGATCTATCGCGCCAAGAAGAGAGTGCAAGGGTAGTTCGAACGCACGCGAAACGACCGCGTTGATCGGCCTGTTGCATCAGGCTTCTTGATTCCCACGAATCGGAGCGAACGCAGGATATTGCGCACAGCACACGGGATTGCTGGCTGGCGCGACGCTTCCCTGCGAGGCAGGGTGCCTTGACGAGCCTCGATCTCACATTCGTAATCGACCTTTCGACAGCCGAGATAGACCGCGCAGTCGACCACCAGCGCGCTCGCCAACAGCCGTAGCGGTGCTCCGCTCCGCGCCAACCAGACGATCGACTGCATGCGGTCCAATCTTCACTTGCCGATCACAATGTCCGAGATTGCAAACGCGGTCGTCACCAGCCAAGAGCGACGTCGCTTCATTCTACATTTGGGAAGATCAGGCCCCTTATGCCGCTTGAGCTTCTATCAGTCAGTGAGACTGGAAGCCCCATCGTTCTTCAGGAACGTGGAGAAGATTCAACGCTTCCCAACCGCATACGCTGTCGCGTCACAGCGACAATTGAGTACGCAACTGAATGTCTAGCGTTCAGAACATCGGGTGGGGATTAGCGGATTTCTCGGGCACGGCCTGGATAACGTCCCAATGCTCTACGATCTTTCCTTCCTTGTTGAAGCGAAAGATATCAACGACCGCACTGACGGCTTCAAATTTCACACGGTGATGAATCCACACTAAATCCCCCTCCGCGGAAGCTCGCTGCAGGTCGAGCTTCGCCTTTGGAGCGTTCGCGAGCAAGTCTCTCACAGCATTGACCAGAGCATCGCGACCATCAGCAACTCGCGGATTGTGCTGAATGTAGTCTGGAACCAAATACCGCTCCGCCGCGGTAAGGTCGTGATCGCCGAAAAATTCTTGAAGAAAAGACAATGCGATTTTCTTGTTGCGTTCTTCGGCTGTGAGATCACGCGGTTGCTGGGCAGCGACGACCGTGGCAAGGCACAGGCCTACAATGCCCGCCAGGAAAACGAGTGGTTTCTTGAGCATCATAGCGCGATGTTCCTCAATTGATGAGCAGGACTTTATGAGTACGGGCCTGGAGCGCTGGGCCGAGCTTCAGCAAAGAGAAGACGAAGTCAGACGGCCAAACAGCCACCACCGACTGGCCTCGTGTCGGCGAGCCCGTGGATTGAATTCCCTGCCAAGCTTCGCGCCGATGGCGACGAAAGAAACAGCGCACTGGCAGGCGTGAGTCCGCAAGCCGCCCTTCCCGCAATTAGCGCCGAGCCCGTTAGAACTGATTCCGATGATGCTTCTCTTTCCAAGCATTGCTCGCACGGTAAGGAACCTCAACGATATCGTCAAGTGACCTGACGAATTGTATCCAGCAGCGCCATCGGGCCACGAGGATGCGAACGGATCGGTTGCTCTGGCCGATCTTGCGATAACCATCCCCGAGGGGCACGGTCAACAGGGTGCGTTGTCGTCAAAATTATGCCTATGGCCGCGCTAGCGACGGAAACGGACACTCGATCGTGCTCCAATAAATGTGACATCGCGCGTCGAAGATCTGCACCTGGTCGGCCGACACGCCGCTGCTAAGGCACTTGCGGCTGACTTACTGAAGCGTCCGGCTGCTTGATCCGGAACCACGCAACGTAGAGCGCCGGCAAGAACAGCAACGTGAGCACGGTGCCCGCGATGATCCCGCCCATCATGGCGTAAGCCATCGGCCCCCAAAACACCTCCCGGGCGATCGGGATCAGGGCAAGGCTCGCCGCAGCCGCTGTCAGCATGATCGGGCGCATCCGATGCTCAGTCGCTTCCACCACAGCTTCCCAGGGCGGACGGCCCTCCGCACGGAGATGTTCGATCTGCACGATGAGAATCACCGAGTTGCGGATCAGGATGCCGATCAGGGCCAACACACCGAGGATCGCAACGAAGCCGAGTGGCGCCCCGCTTGGCAGCAGCGCTGCAACGACGCCGATCAGGGCGAGCGGCGCCACGGCAAACACGAGGAACAGGCGCTGAAAGCTCTGTAGCTGAAGCATCAGGATCGTCGCCATGCTTAGCAACATCAGCGGCACCACCGCCGCAATCGGAGCTTGGCTCTTGCCACTGTCCTCGACACTGCCTCCAACCGCGACGGAATAACCCGGCGGCAATTGCTGTGCAAATGTTGCCACTTGCGGTTTGAGCTGATCCACCACGGTGTTCGGTTGCGTCGAATCCAGAATGCCTGCCTTTAGCGTGATCGTCGGCAACCGCGAGCGTCGCCAGATCACGGGCTGTTCGAGCTCATAACGAAACTTAGCCACGGCGGCGAGCGGTACCGACTGACCGTTTGAAGCGACGAGCTGCAGATCCCGCAACGTCTCGATCGACCGACGCTCCGTGGCGGTCGCTCGACCAAGCGCATTGATCAGATAAATATCATCGCGTAGCTGGGTCGCCGTAGAGCCGTCGAGTACCCCGCTAAGGGTATTGGCGATGTCCTCGGAGGTGACCCCGAGCTGACGCGCCTTATCCTGCAGCACGTCGACCTTCACCACACGGGAAGGCTCCATCCAATCAAATACGACGTCGTCGAGATGATCGTTTTCTCGTAGAATGCCGGCGAGCTGCCAGGACAATACGCGCACCTTCTCGATCTCCGGACCGCTGATACGATACTGCACCGGCCGACCGACGGGCGGACCGATGTCAAGCAGCTTCACGTAGCCGTCGGTACCCGGGAACGTCTTCTTCAAGTAAGCTGAAAGCTCAGCCCTAATACGGTCGCGAGCCGCCAAGCTCTTGGCCACAACGACGATCTGGCCGAACGTTGCGGCTTGCGGCTGAACGTCGAACGATAGCACGAACCGTGGCGAGCTGCTGCCGACATAGGTTGACCAATGATCAATGTTTTCGTTGCCCTTCAGCGCTTCCCCTTCAAAGCGAGCCATTTGGGCGCTGGTTTCTTCGATCGATGCATTCTGCGGTAGGTTCCAGTCGACGATCAACTCGTTGCGGTCTGACGAGGGAAAGAACTGCTGCTGCACGAACTGCATAGCGCCGATCGCCAGCAAAAACACAAAAGCCGTGACTGCGATAGTGGTCCACCGCCGGCGCATGCAAACGATGAGCATGTGCGAGAATACGCGGGCGAAACGCCCTTTCTTCTCATGATGCTTTTTCATCGTCTTCGGTAAGATCGTGACCCCAAGCAATGGCGTAAACAGCACTGCAACGACCCAAGAAACCAATAACGATACAGCGATTACCACGAACAATGTAAAGGTAAACTCGCCCGCAGCGCTATTGTTCAGTCCAACCGGAATGAAGCTCGCGACCGTGACAAGCGTACCGGTCAACATCGGAAATGCAGTCGAGGTATAGACGTAGGTCGCCGCCTTCCGCAGACTATCTCCCATCTCGAGCCGAGCGACCATCATCTCCACGGCGATCATGGCATCGTCGACCAGCAGACCAAGCGCGATGATCAACGCACCGAGCGAAATTCGCTGCAAAGAGATATCGGAATAGGCCATCACCACAAAGGTGATGGCCAGGACCAATGGAATGGAAACCGCTACGACGAGGCCCGCGCGCAGGCCAAGGCTGATGAAACTGATAGCGAGTACGATTACAATGGCTTCGAACAAGGCTCTGGTAAAACCGCCGACAGCTTCTTCGACGATCTGAGGCTGATCTGAGACGAGATGCACCCCGACCCCGATCGGAAGGTCGGCGACGATCTTCTTCATCTCCTGCTTAAGCGCTTCACCGAACTCAAGCAGATTAGCGCCTGCTTTCATTCCGATCGTGAGGGCGATGACCGGCTCTCCGTTGAACCGAACCAGCGAGCTCGGCGGATCGGAATAGCCTCTTGTGATGACGGCAACGTCGCTCAGGGGAAAAAATCGGTCGTTTACTCGTAGATTGATCGCCTTCAGGCTTTCTTCAGAGGTAAATTGGCCGTTGACCCGTACGACTATCCGTTCTGGCCCCGCCTGTAGTACTCCGGAGGGAGTGACAGCGTTCTGCGCCTGCAACGCGTTTATGATTGAGCGGCTGTCGATCCCGAGCGCTGCGACTTTTCTGGTGGAGAACTCGAAATAGATGACCTCGTCCTGCGCACCGACGATGTCGACGCGACCAACATTCGGCACCGTCAACACTTTGGCGCGGACCTCCTCCACCCTATCGCGGAGTTGGCGCTGACTGAGCCCATCGCTGGTGAATGCATAGATGTTACCAAAGACGTCGCCGAACCGATCGTCAAAGGCAGGGCCGACCACGCCTTTCGGAAATTCATTCTTGATGTCGGCAATCATGTTGCGCACGCGCGCCCAGGTCGGCGCCACATCGCGGGCCTTGGTGGTATCGCGCAAATTGACAAATACCGTGGTCTGGCCGGCCGTCGTAATGCTTCTGGTATAGTCGAGCGACTCAAGCTCCTCGAGTTTCTTCTCGATCCGATCGGTCACCTGACGCGCCGTTTCCGCGGCCGAGGCGCCTGGCCACTGCGCGTGGATCAGCATGGTCTTGATGGTGAAAGCCGGATCCTCTTCGCGGCCGAGCCGCAGATAGGAGAACAACCCGGCGACCATAAAGATGATCATGAAGAACCAGATCAGCGAGCGGTGCTCAAGCGCCCAATCAGAGAGATTAAAGGATTTCACTGTACTGGCTCCTGATCGAGGCGGACCTTCTGGCCCTCCTTGAGACTGTGCACTCCAGCGGTCACTACGCGAACACCGGGTTCGAGGCCGGATTCGAGTCGCACGCTGTTTCGGTCGTCCGAAGCAATCTCGACCGTGCGTAGCGTCACCGTGCTGGTCGATGAATCCAGGAGCCAGACCATTGTCTGGCCATCCTTGCTTAGGATTGCCGATCGCGGCAGCCACAGAGCTTTTCTGCTACCCGACATGTTGACGACTACGGTTGTGCCAAGGCGGAAGGTCGCCGGCGGATCATCGAGGGTGATGCGTATCCGACGCAATCTCGTTGTGGCATCGGCCTGCGGCGCGATCTCACGGACTCTTCCGTCGGAATGAACCTCAGGATCTATCTGTAGGCTAACCGTGAACTGCAGACCGATCCGCAAATCGCTAGCGATCTCCTCGGAAACATCGATCACCGCCTCTCGGATATCGGGACGCGCGATGGTGACGACGGACTGTCCCGGCGTGACTACCTGACCGACCTGGGCACTCACCGCCGTAACGACTCCGGTGAAGTCCGCCTTGAGCTGGGTATAGCCGAGTTGCTCCTGTGCTTTGGTCAGATTCGCTTGGGCACGAACGACCGAAGACTGGGCCGCAGCGCGCGCCTGTTCGGCAGCCTCGAGAGTCGCTTTGCTCGTGGCGTCGGTCTCGATCAGCGTTCGCTGACGGCCTTCGACCCCCGTAGCGTTGCTCAACTGTGCTCGGCTGCTCACAAGATCCGCAGCCGCCGATCGAACCGCCAATTCAAGCGCGATAGGATCGATAGCTGCAACAATCTGCCCTTTGTCAACGCGATCGCCGACATTGACTGGGCGAGCAATCAGATGTCCCAGCACGCGAAAACCAAGATCGGTCTTGAACTGCGGTTGCACGGTACCCACGATGACCGCGCCATCCGATTGCATCGGAGTCACAACAGTTGACAGGACCGGCCGTACAGGCTCTGCAAGCTTGTCCATGCACCCGGACATCGGGAGGCAACCGCCAAGCACGAGCAAGACCCATATGCGATTGCTGCTCATGAAGCACCCTGGGCAAATCTAACGGCCTGACCTGGACTGAGCAGCTTGCCTCCTTCGGTGACTATCCGTTCACCCGGATCGAGCCCACCCTTGAGCACCACCATTCGCGTTTCATATTGATCGACCATCACCGGCTTTAGAAAAACTGTGCTAGTCGCCGGATTCACCACCCAGACCGCTGACGTCGCCGCCATTCTGGTTAGAGCCCCCCAGGGCAGCACGATGCGCCGACCTGACCTCCAACGCGCAGTACCCGCCACAGCACTGCCCAACATCATTGCCGCCGGCGGCTCATCGATGGCAATCTTGATCCGTACAGTCCCGGTCTTCGGATCGATGGTCGGCGATACTTCGCGCAAGCTGCCCTGCGCGACGACCTTGGAGTCGGACAGCAGGACCAGCGATACCTTGCCGCCTTCCGGCTCGCGAAGGAGTGTCGTCTCGTAGACATCGAACACTGCATCGCGGTCGCCGTCCTGCGCCAGCGTAAACGCCGATTGGCCGGCTTGTGCAACCTGACCAACTTCGAGATTTCGAACGGTAACGACGCCCGGGACCGCAGAGCGCAACTCGGTGTAACCGAGCGCATCCTTCGCCTTGCCCAGCAGGGCCTGGGCAGTCTCGAGCGAGGCCTCGGCTGTACGCGCCGCTTCTTGCGCTTGATCGTACGAGGCACGCGTGGTGAACCCGCTCGCAATCAAGGCCTTCTGCCGCTCGAATGTTGCAGCGGTCACCTTAACCTGCGATTCCGCAGCAACTACGGCCGCCGTTGCGGCATCCACGTCGGCTTGCTGCTCGGCCGGATCGATCCGCGCCAACACATCGCCGGCGTTAATATGAGACCCAACGTCCACTAGGCGTTCGGTGACCCGCCCGCTAACCCGGAAGGCCAAGTCGGTCTGCACGCGCGCCTGCACGTCACCCGTCAACGTCACAGAAATCTGACGATCCTCAAGTCGCGCGATTTCAGTCCGGACGAGTGTCGGCAGCTTGACCGTTACAGCGCCTTGGTCCTTGCAGCCAGCAAGCGCCATCGACAACAAGAACAGGTTCGCAGCGCGAACACCGATACGCGATCCAGATTTCATTACATCCTCAGGGAGGCATAAACGGGCCATGCCAGACCCTAAGGTCGGCGGCGCCGCTTATATTATTGACTTACTAGTCAGTCAATAATATAAGTTGCACGAATTATCAATATGATAAGCCACATCAAATGCCGTCAAACACAGGTCTCAAACCCAAGGTTAGGGCTCGTCGCAAGGCCGAGCGGCCCGCTGAAATTCTTGACGCTGCCTTCATTGAGTTCGCCAAGGAGGGCTATGCGGCGACGCGGCTTGAGGATGTGGCCAAACGTGTCGGCGTTACCAAAGGCACGATCTATTTTTACTTCGAAACGAAGGAACGAGTATTTGAGGAAATGATCCGACACGTCGCGCGGCCTGTATTCTCCGAACTCAACGATTTCGCAACGACGCTCAACGGCCCGTATCTTGGCCGCCTACGAGCATTGATCGGCTTTCTCTATAATCGGATTGCTAAGGACCGATCGTCGCGGGAGGTCTTCCGCTTCCTGATCGCCGAAGGTGGCCGATTTCCCGAGCTTGTCGACCGCCACTACGAGGAATTCGTACGGCCCTTCATCGATCGGTTGCGGGAGGTGGTCACGAGCGGCGTCGCAGCCGGAGAATTCCGCACGACCGCCGCGCTCGAATTCTCCGATATCTTTATGAGTCCTATCCTTATGTTGAATCTCTGGACCCTGCTGTCCGGCGATCGACGGAAGATCGACCTCGAAGCCTTCATCGATGCCCATTTCGATCTATTGATGAATGGGCTGTCTCTACCGAAACCACCAAGAAAGATACCCAACAGGCGATTCGAGTCCCCAACGAGTTCGTGAATCTCTTCACATGCTGCATCTGCCCGCTGTTGCGGCACACTAGCCCGTGGCTCGCAATACAAAGAAAGCTGCTTACCCGCCCGACTATAGGCACCCGGGATTTTCGTTCTGAGAAACAGATGGCCACCGACTTCGCATCTTTTCCCCTTTCTCTCCTCGCTATTCTGGTTCTGGCGCTGCTCTCGGCAGTGGCACCACTGGCGACAGACATGTACCTTCCCGCCTTCCCGGAAATGGCCCGCGATCTTGGCACCGGCGCTGCTGCGATCCAGGTGACGCTGACCAGCTTCTTGCTAGGATTGGCAGCGGGACAGCTCGTGATTGGTCCACTGTCTGATCGGTTCGGGCGACGCCAACCACTATTGATCGGCACCGCGGTCTGCGTCCTCTCCGGCTTGCTATGCGCGGTTGCACCAAACGTCGAATCGCTCATCGTGCTGCGTCTGGTGCAAGGGTTTGGCGGAGCAGCCGGCATCGTTCTTGCCCGAGCGGTTATTGCCGATCGCACAAGCGATGCCACGGTCACGGCGCGGCTGTTCCAGCTGATGATGATAATCGGCGGTCTGGCCCCAGTCTTGGCGCCGATCGTCGGTACGGCAATTGTCGCTTTCGCGGGGTGGCGAACGGTGCTCGCGGTCATCGCTCTGCTTTCGATGCTGTCCTTTTTCGGTGTAGTCCGTTTCGTAGAGGAGACGCTTCCACCCGAGCGTCGTACTCCGGCCGGACTCAGGGCGCTTCTCAGCGCGATACGCTCCGTCCTCAGCAGCCGGGCATATGTCGGCTACACGCTCACCACAGGCTTCGCTTTCACGGTAATGTTCGCCTACATCGCCGCTTCTCCCTTCGTGTTCCAGAAAGTTCTAGGCCTTTCGCCCGCGGCTTACTCAATCGCCTTCGGAACTAACGCTGTCGGTCTCCTGACATTCGCTGGCATGTCGGCGAAGCTTGTGGGCCGCATCCCTCCGCGGCGCCTAACGGCGATTGGCCTTGGAGTCCAACTGATCACCGCTGTTTCGCTTTTCGGTGTTGTCCTTGTAGGTAGCGGTGCGGCAGTGGTGCTGCCTTTGGTCTTTGTCACAGTCGCTTCCGTCGGGCCGATCCTAGGTAATGCAAGCGCACTAGCTCTCTCCGAGGTGCGCGACAACGCCGGCACGGCTTCGGCGGCATTGGGCGCGCTCCAGTTCTTCCTGGGAGCAATTGCGTCGCCGCTGGTGGGGCTCGGCGGCGAGGATAGCGCATTACCAATGACCGCCGCGATGGTTGTAGCTGCAGGCTTGGCGATCGTTAGCTTCGTCTTGCTAACCCGGCGCACGCACGCGGCGCCTGCCGCACCGCACTCGCTCGTACCGAAGCCTCACACTGAGTTGGGACAATTTGTGTCGAGGCACGCGACACTCTCGCATGACACACGTCATACCTGACACTAACGCCATTCGCGGTATCGACCGCCGCAGCACAAGCAACGAATTGCGAAGGTGGGAGTCGCGCAATGCGAAGGAGTTCGGAGACCAAGAAACGTCTCGGCAAACGCCGCAGCGCGGCCCGCATCGGCCGGCCCCCGCAGGGGCTTGCCGGAGAGATTGAGATGCGCATCCTTGATGCGGCACAGCGCGTCTTTCTCGAACGTGGGCTCGCCGGCGCCAGCATAGAGGAGATCGCTGGCATCGCCCGCACGGCAAAGACGAGCATCTATGCCCGCTTTCCCAGCAAGGAAGCGCTCTTCACCACGGCTGTGATACGCAACGTTGCTGCAAACATCGCGCGCTTCGAAGATCACGTGCCGACCGGGGCGACAATAGAGGAGCGCCTTGCGGACGTCGGCATCGCGCTCCTGCACTGGGCTCTGATTGATGATAACGTCGACTTAATGCGGCTGGCCATTGCCGAGGCGCGCCGGTTTCCGGATTTGGCGGGCAGCGTTCATCGCATGGCGCGGGAGAGAGGTACGGAAGGCGTGGCCCGTCTGCTAAAAGAGGCCACGCAATCCGACGCGCTGGGCAAGGCACCGGCGTTTACCCCGGAGTGCCTCACAGCAACGGCTCAATTTTTCCTTGATCTAGTCTTCCTGCCCCTGATGACGCGCGCGCTATTTGGAGAGAAGCTCAAATCCCTGCCCGCCGAGATCGAGTCGCACGTAGTGCGGAGCGTCGTCCTCTTTCTTGCCGCATGCCGGCGCGGTGGTGTCAACTGAGGACCGCGGTTTTCTCCGAAAGATATCGTAATGCGGGCGAGGTGCATTTGCGACCGGTGCGCTGAGTTGGTTTTTGGCCTGACCACGCTGGCCGACGAAGCGCAGCACTGTTGAAACGTGGCGAGGAAAAGCGGCGCTGGCCGTCAACGATGAGTACGGAGATCGACAGTTAGTTTCTATGACACTTTCCTCTACCAGGGCATTTTGCCATGGCAACCTCACGGGGCTCGACTTCCATGATGCAATGTGACCGCCGTCATCCAGAGCATCGAACGTCGCCCAGTACAGCGCACGCCCTTCCTGGATGGTGTCCATCATCGCTCTGCCAAATTCTCCACGCATCTCTCCCTCGACAAGGCATCTCGCGCCATGAAACGCATCCAGCCAGTCGAGACCAGCGAGGGGCGACTCTTTTCTCTGCAGCACCGCCGACAGGGAATTTAAGGATCGGACCACGGCATACCCAGCCGGAGGCCCGTTTTGACTGGTTCTTATCAGCAGACTGCACTTGTCTGTTCCTAGCGCTCGCGCATTCCTTATCATAGGAATGACTGAAGCTCACAATGCATTCTCCCATAGCGGTGGAAATTGGGACTCCATCATGGATGTAGGAGCAGGACGGGACATCAGTCTGAGTGCCGGCGCGGCCATTGACCAAACGTCAGCGACAGTATCGAGGTAACAACCGAGCACTAAGAGGCCATGCCTTGTTGAACAGAAGGCAAAAAGGGTTTCTCGGTAATGAGCCTGCGATATCCCTAGACAAGTTCATTCCTGCCGCGTCACGATGGAGCGCGCTCAAGGGTCCTGCGTTCCAGAATACCAGGCCCCGCGGCTTAGGACTCACAATATCCTTACTGCGTTGCGGCCACTTTCCAAGTCGGCCGGTCGGCCCTGGGTTGTTCGGGCTACGGCCGCCGCGCGAGTTCGTACTTCACTGGTTCGCCAAGCCAACCTTCAGCCCGTCGCGACCAATACGCCGTGTGAATCTGAAGCGTCTTGGGACCAAGCCTGCCGTTCCCGACCGGCTGCTTACCGATCGAGGTGATCGGAATGATTCCGCCTGCCGTACTGGTGAGGAAGATTTCATTCGCTTGCCTCAGCTGCCTCTCGGTCACGATGCCTGCGGCCGCGTCGATCCCCAAATCCTCACAGACTTCCAGCGTCGTCCGACGGGTCATGCCATCCAGCACACCGGTTGATGGCGTCACAAGCCGGCCGTCGACGTCAGTGAAAAGGTTGAACCCAGGCCCCTCCGTAATATTGCCATTGAGATCGACGAGAACAACGGTGTCTGATCCGGCGTCAAAGCCGTCGAGTAAGCTCATTTCGAAGTCGAGCCAGTGATAGTGCTTGACGAATGGATCGACCGAGGCTGAGGGAACGCGAACACGCTTGCTGATAAACAGCGACAGTCCCTTTTGTTGATCCTTGGGCTTCGCGAGCCACATGTACGGCATGCAGAAGGCCTGAAAGCGGTTCTTACAGAGCCGAATATCACGGCTACCGATCGGCGGCCGCCCTCGCGTCATGATGATCTGAACGTAGGCATCCGAGTAACCACAAATGGCCACGAGCTCGTGCGTGATTTCGCGGATGCGACCGATGGTCTCCGGCGATTGCATCCGCAACCGCTTGAGAGAGCGCTCAAACCGATCGAGATGATCTTGCAGGCGAAAGAACTGTCCATTCCAAGTCGAGATCGTTTCCTGACAGGCGTCTGATCGCAAAAAGCCCCAGTCTAGCAGCGGCAGCCTCGCCTCCTCGATGGGGCAGAACTCTCCGTCAACATAGGCCGATCCCCTCTCAAAGCGGCTTTCGATCGGCTGGCGATTGGAATGCGAATGCTCTGGCCAAACCAGTTTCCTTTCATCCGCTTCTTGGACGGCCATTCGTTTTCTCCCTCGAATTGGTAAGTCCTGTCGTCGCGACTTTTGCGCTTCGGTCAGGTGAACCGCGCTGGCGCGTATGGTGTGGGGTCGATCGCTGGCTTTTCGCCTGTCGCGAGTTGGGCAAGCAGTTGGCCGCTCATGGGCGCTCCGGTTAATCCGGAGTGTCCATGTCCGAAACATACGTGTAGGCCTCGGTGTTCGTTGATTGGGCCGATCACCGGAAGGCCGTCCGGGGTTGAAGGACGGTGGCCCATCCAGAAGCTCGTCTCGTCATACGTCAGTTGCGGGAACAAGCGCTTTGCCAGCTTGATGAGATTTTCCGCGCGCGGGAGCGTTGGCGGCGCATCCAATCCGCCGATCTCGACGGTTCCCGATACGCGCAATCCTTCCGACATTGAACTGATCCCAAAATAGCTCGTCTTGTTCAAGATCGGCATACTGAGACGAACCGACGGATTGCGCAGCATCACATGATAGCCGCGTTCGCTTTCCAGCGGAATTTTCACGCCAAGGGGATCGAGCAATCGCGCGGACCAGGCGCCAGCGGCGACGACGACCACATCCGCCTGGTAATTGTTGAGGTTCGTCATGACCGTCCAGCGGCGGGTCTCGTTACGCCAGAGCTTGACGACACGTTCCTGAATCAGTTCACCGCCCTCATTCAGGAACTGACTTGCGAGCGCACGGACCAAGGCTCCCGGATCGACTGTGTGACCGTTGCCACGAATGAGCAGACCGTACGACACACCCGACGAGATCCCCGGGAAGTACTGTCGGATCTGGTCGTTTCCCAGCGTTTCGGCTTCGATGCCCAGATAAGATCGCACCTCGTCTTCGAGGCTTTGGGGCGGCGGCTCGGTCAAGCCTTCCCACAGATAGACCTGACCATCGCGGCGCGTAAGGCGATCCATCGCATTTGCCCCAACGTTTTCTCGCCACCCTTCGAAGGTTGACTGATGAAGGGCCCGCAAGGCCGTCGAGGCATGGAAAACGTGGCTGCGCGTGCCCGAGCGCAGATAGCGCCATAGCCAAGGTAAAGCCCTCGGCAAATAACGCCCCTTCACCGTCAATGGCCCCAGCGGATCAGCAAGCCAGCCCGGCACCTTCCAGATCATGCCCGGCTGCGAAGTCGGAATCGCGGTGTCGGCCACCAGCATGCCCGAATTGCCGTAGGACGCGCCCGCCGCGGGTTGCCCCTCCTCCACGACGGTGACGGCCAAACCACGGCGCTTGAGCTGGATCGCAGCACTTAGCCCGACAGCCCCAGCCCCGATGACGAAGGCCACCTGTTCTACGTACTTATTTTCTGGCACCGGTATTGCCTTAAACTTTACGGGCGCGCGAGAGACGCTCGGCAATCACGACGAATGCCGTGATCAAGATCAGCAAGACGACCGAAACGGCGGCCAGCGTCGGACTCACCTTCAACAGGGCGTCATCCCACATTTGCTTTGGAAGCGTTCCGAACAGGCCGCCGGTGACGAAGAGAGCTACCGTCAACTCGTCAAACGAGGTCACGAATGCGAACAGATAGGCGGCTATCAGACCGTTCCGGATGAGGGGGAGCGTGATGCGGCGGAGCGTGGCGATGCGCCGGGCTCCCATCGTCGATGCAGCCTGCTCGAGGCGCCAGTCATGATGCCGGAGCACGGCCATCACGGTGATGGTCACGTAGGGTACAGAAAGAACCGCATGCCCAATGACTAGCCCCAGAGTCGTTCCGATCAGACCAAGCTGCGCGAACAGGTAGAAGAGCCCAACCGCCGTGACAATGCGAGGCACGATCAAGGGCGCCAGGATCAACGCGAGCACACCCGACTTGCCGGGCAGATCGAACCGGTTCAGCGCGAACGCCGCAGGTGTCCCTATCAGGAGCGCCAGCAATGCAGACAGTCCCGCAACCACGAAGGATCGTGTACCCGCCTGCAGCCATTGCGGAGACTCGGCGATAGCAAGGTACCATTGGGAGGAGATGAGAGTGGGCGGCCATTCGATGAATGCCCCCTTCGAAAACGAGACCGGGATCAGGAACAGGGCCGGAACCGAAAGAAACAACAGAACGAAGACCCGCGACGCCCACCCAACCGCAAAGGGTCCTCCGCTGATGCCGATCGCACCGAACGAAGAAGACACGCTATCCGACAAGCGGCCGGCCAGCGCCAGACACGCCTTGCCGATCTTGGTCGAGCCGCTCGAGGATCCGGACCTGTCGCTCGCCTCGCCGGCCAGCGTCGACATGCCGACAAGCCGGTCATAGGCCAGGAAGATGATCACGGTCGCGGTGATCAGCAGGGCGGAGATGGCGCCAGCGAACGGCCAGTTCATCATCTCCTGGATCTGCTGGATGATGAGCTGCCCGATCATCGTCTGCTTTGGCGAGCCGAGAAGGGCCGGTGTGATGAAAAAGCCCAGGGCGGAGATGAAAACGAGCAGTCCAGCGGCGGCGACGCCGGGGAAAGACAACGGAAAATAGACACGCCAGAACGTTGCCCCTCCGCGCGCCCCCATGATGGACGCCGCCCGTTCCAGATCGCGGTTGATCTTCTCCATCACGGGCACGAGCGTCAGAATCGCTAGCGGCATCAACGCGTGAACCATGCCGACCAGGACGCCCGCCATATTGAAGATCAGGTCCAAGGGCGCTTTCGTGAGCCCGAGCTTCAGGAGCGTGTCGTTGACGACGCCGGTTCGCCCCAACAGCACGATCCAGGCAAAGGTGCGAACGAGGAAGCTCGTCCAGAACGGCAGAAGGACCCAAAGCATCAAACGCGCGCGACTTTGTCCGTCTGCGCGCGAGATGGCATAGGCGACCGGATAGCCAGCAATCAGTGAAACGATCGTGGTCCAGAACGCAATCTGCAGTGTCGTCCACAGCACCGAGACATACACCGGCGATCCGAACAACCGGCTATACTGGAGCAGCGTGAAATGGCCTGAACCATCAAACAGGCTGAGGCCCAGGAGCCTGGCGACCGGATAGAGGAAAAAGCCGCCAAGCAGAACCGCGATTGGAATCAGAAGCGCCCACCCACCGACGTTCTGGCGATTCGGCGACATCATGAGGGGCCCGGATGGCCTCGTTTCAGATACGATGGTCACTAGCTTCGTCGACCTCACGCTGCTCTTGGAAGCACAATTCCTGCACCGGTCTCCCAGCCGATGCGAACAGGTTCACCAGGCATAAGCCGATCATTCCCCGCAGTCAGCAGAAGAGCCGTCAGCCGACTGCCCTCCTCGGTATCGATCGTGACGCGTGTCAGCGCGCCAAGCATCACGCACTCGCGAATCTTGCCGGTCAGCTGGTTGTCGGCGACATCGCCGCCCGCAAGCAACCTCAGGCGCTCCGGACGAATCCCGAGAAGGGCTTCGCCTTCGGCAGGGCTACCGTCCAGCGCGCATCCATGAAACATCGTCCCAACCGTGGTTTTGAGCTCTCGCTTGTCGCCCACGGAGCCGGTGATCGAGACCGGCAGCAGGTTGGACTCGCCGATGAAGTTTGCTGCAAAAGCCGTCTGGGGCCGGAAATACAGTTCATCGGGCGTACCGATCTGCTCGATCTGCGCGTTGTTCATGAGACAAATTCGGTCAGAAAGACCCATCGCCTCATCCTGATCGTGCGTCACATAAAGCACCGTGATGCCGAGCTCCCTGTGGAGGCGACGAATTTCCTCCTGCATTTGCTCGCGCAGCTTCTTGTCGAGTGCGCCGAGCGGTTCATCCATCAGGATGATCGACGGCCGATAGACCATGGCGCGAGCGAGCGCCACGCGCTGTTGCTGCCCCCCCGACAGTCGCGCAGGCAAACGGTCCGCGAGATGGCCAAGGCGGACCAGATCAAGCGTCGCACGCACCCGCAGTTCGATTTCCGCCTTCGGCAGGCGCCGCATCTCAAGCGGAAATGCCACGTTCTCTGCGACGGTCAGATGCGGAAAAAGCGCGTAGCTCTGGAACACCATGCCGATGTCCCGATCGTAACTCGGCGCATTCGTCGCCGGGCGACCGTCGATCATCACCTGTCCCGACGTCGGCATGACCAAGCCTGCAACGATCATGAGCAGGGTCGTCTTTCCCGAACCGGACGGCCCCAGCAGCGTCAGGAACTCGCCTTCCGCGAGATCGAAGGATGCCCCCTGGAGCGCAACGACCGGACCATAGGTCTTTCCGACGTTGCGCGTCGCGAGCTTGATCGGCTTTGCCAAATTAGCTCCCGTCATCCCAGCAGCCACGCGTTGAAGCGCTCCTGAACGGCGCTCTGCGATCCGGCCCAGTATTTGGTGTTGATCTGGACAGCAGTCTTCAAGTTGTCCGGCGAGGTCGGAAGCACCTTCGCACGCTCGGCGTCGATATATTTGTAGGCGTCGGGGTGAACGGGGCCGTAGGACAGGTTCTTGGTGAACGCCGCCTGACGCTGCGGATCCCGCGTGAACGCGATGAACTCCCGCACGAGATCGGCCTTCGGTCCGCCCTTGATGACGCAGAAGCCCTCGGTACCAAGAAGACCCTGGTTGAAGACCACCTTTGCCGGCGCCCCCTCGTCGATGGCCGCCTGGGCGCGCGCGTTCCACGTCGGGCAAAGATCCACTTCCCGCGTTTTGAGCATTTGCGAAGTCTGGGCACCGCCCGTCCACCAAATCTGTACGTCCTTCTTCAGACGATCCAAGCTCTTGAAGGCGCGATCTAGGTCCAATGGGTACAGCTGATCAGCAGGAACACCATCAGCAAGGAGCGCCTGCTCGAGCGTGTCTTGCGGCGCCTTGCGTAATGCACGCCGGCCCGGGAAATCCTTCACGTTCCAGAAATCCGTCCACGAACCCGGAGTTTTTTTGCCGGTGAAGGCGTCGTCGCGATAGGCGAACACCGTCTGAAGAGCGAGAACGGGCATGAAGCTCGGCGTGACGTAGCGCTCCGGGATGCCGCCGGCCGAGGCCCTGTGCTCATCGAGGAACATGCCGGATTTCGGGTCCATCAGCACATCATGGGACATGTTGTTCAGCAGAGCGCCGTCCCAGACGTAGCTCTTTGTCTCAACCATGCTCTTGATGTAGGCGATCGGATCATGCTGGCCGACGACGCCGGCCACTTCGATGCCTGTGGCCTTCTTGAAGGGTTCGTAGAACGCGACAGTGAAGCCGGGAGTGTAGGGACCACCAGGATCGCGCAGAACGATGCGACGACTCTCCTGAGCCCTCAGTCCCCAGATCGCGGGCGCGAACACTGATCCACCGGCGATTGCGGCAGTCCCCAGGAATGCGCGGCGCGATAGCGCGATCGTTTGCTTCTTGCTCATGACCTCCCTTTCCTTCCCGTCGAACCCTAACCTCCACATCGTTGACATGTCAGTTCTGACATGTCAATGGGCTTTCACTTTTCCAGCTTGGCAAAATCGAGGGAGAATGCGCCATGACGATCCACCGCAGCGGCACCAACAAGCGTCTTAGCAAGCTCGTCATTCACCGCGGAATTGCGTACCTGGCGGGACAGGTTGCCGACAATCTGAACGCCCCAGTCGAGGTGCAAACCAAGGAAACACTCGCGAAAATTGATGCACTGCTCAAGGAGGCCGGCACCGACAAGACAAAGATCCTGTCGGCGCAGATCTGGCTCGCATCGATGGGCGACGCGCCGAAGATGAATGCGGCTTGGGAAGAATGGATGCCGAAAGATCAGGCGCCGGCGCGCGCCACGGTCGGCGCGCCACTCGCCTCGGAACGGCACCTCGTCGAGATCAAGGTCACCGCCGCCATCGACTGATGACCTGTCAGGATCTCGCTGCGGCCAGGCGCGCCGGGATCCTTAAGGTCCGTCGACCGGTAATGAGTTCAGGCGCAGCCGCAAAGACGGCCATGACCCGATCCTGACTGCGCCTGATCCCATCGAGCGTCGTTTTGTGCGCCGTAGCTCGATCGCCTGCAACAATGGCCTCGATCATCGGGCCGTGACCGCGCGACCAGTCGTCTGACAGCTCAGATTCACTGGCCGTCAGATACAGGATGCGGAGCGACTCGTCGTGCAGCTTTGCCACCGATTTCGCGAGCCTGGGGCTTCCACTTGCGTCCGCGATCGCGACATGAAAGTCGCGGTTGGCGAGCAGAAACCGCCTCTTCGCCGTGATGTCGCTGACCCGATAGGGATTCGCGCAGGCCTTGTTCAGGCGCTTAAGCTTCGCCTCGGAAATGTTGCCGGCCGCACGCGCAGCGGACTCAGGTTCGACGATCTCGCGCATGGCGAAGATATCCACCACATCTTCCATTGTCATCGGTGCCACGACATGTCCGCTACGCGGCCTGCTCGTGACCCAACCATCCTGGCCAAGCCGCGACAGGGCGTGGCGCACCGAAGCCTTGCCGACACCATAGTGGGCTGCGAGATAGCCCTCGGACAGCTCCTCGCCCGGCGGCAGCTCGCAGGAAATGATCGCAAGCTTCAGCGTCTCGTAAAACTGATCCTTGATCTGACCTTCGATCGCTTCGTCCAAGGCGAGTCCTCTCGTTCTATTGACATGTCAGATGTGACATGTCAGATACTTCGGAGAAAGGATAGCCGATATGCCGAAAATTGTGAAGTCAGGACGAGACGCTGGCGCGCAGGCCGCTGAGGATGCAGGCATCCGGGCGACAGTGGAATCCCTGTTGGCCGATATTGCCTCGCGGGGCGATGCTGCCGTACGCGACGCATCGCGCAAGTTCGACGGCTGGGACCGTGTCGATTTCAGGCTCACGGACAAGGAAGTTGCGGACTGCATCAGCCAGCTGTCGCGTCAGGATCTCGACGATATTCGGTTCGCGCAGGACCAGGTCCGCAACTTCGCCGAAATTCAGCGCTCCGCGCTCAAGGACGTCGAAGCCGAGACGCTTCCTGGCGTCATCCTTGGCCACAAGAACATCCCGGTCGATTCTGTCGGTTGCTACGTTCCGGGCGGAAAATATCCCCTACTCGCATCGGCGCACATGTCGGTCATCACGGCGAAGGTCGCGGGCGTGAAGCGAGTCTTGACTTGCGCCCCCCCCTATCAAGGCCGCCCGGCTCCGGCGATCGTCGCGGCTCAGAAGCTGGCAGGCGCTGACGAGATCTTCTGTCTCGGTGGCGTTCAGGCAGTCGGCGCGATGGCGCTCGGCACCAAGACCATCCCGGCGGTCGACATGCTGGTCGGCCCGGGCAATGCCTACGTCGCCGAAGCCAAACGGCAGTTGTTCGGTCAGGTCGGCATCGACCTTTTTGCCGGTCCGACCGAGACCCTGGTGGTCGCCGACGATTCGACCGACGGCGAGATGTGCGCCACCGACCTGCTTGGCCAGGCCGAGCATGGGCCCGACTCTCCGGCGATCCTGCTGACGACATCCGAGAAGCTCGCAAAGGACACGCTTGCCGAAATCGAAAGACTGCTCGGCATTCTGCCGACGGCGGCGATTGCCCGGAAAGCCTGGGAAGCGCACGGCGAGGTCATCGTTTGCGCGGACGACGCCGAGATGGTGCGGGAGGCCAATCGCATCGCGTCCGAGCACGTCCAGGTCATGACGCACGATCCCGATTACTTCCTCGAGAACCTCACCAATTATGGCTCGCTCTTCCTCGGGCCGCGCACCAACGTGGCGTTCGGGGACAAGGTCATCGGGACGAACCACACGCTTCCGACACGGACCGCAGCACGGTATACTGGCGGCCTCTGGGTCGGAAAGTTTCTGAAGACCGTAACGTACCAGCGTGTCGTCACCGACAAAGCCGCGGCAGAGGTGGGCGCGTACTGCTCGCGTCTGTGCACCCTCGAGGGATTTGTCGGCCACGCTGAGCAAGCAAACATTCGGGTCCGGCGTTATGGAGGAAAGAATGTGCCCTACGGCGCGCCAGTTCCCGCAACGGTGACATCATGATCAAGCGCGCCCTACCCTATGAGGGACTACTTCACGAAGTCGTCGAGCATGATGGGTTGCTTTACATAGGCGGGATCGTCGCTGAGGACACGAGCCTTGACATGACTGGCCAGGCAAATGATGTGCTCGGCCAATTGTCGCGTTTGCTGGGATCCCTCGGATCCGACTTCTCCAATGTCTTGCAGGCGACCATCTACGTTACGAATCTTGGCGAGAAAGCCGAATTCGATTCGGCCTGGAAGGTGCATTTTTCAAAGGCCCACCTGCCGGCTCGGGCTGTGATCGGCGTCGCCGATCTCGGCTCGGGCGTTAAACTCGAGATGACCGTGATTGCGGCTCGCCGGATTGCGGTCTGAGATGTGACGGTTGCACTGATGTGCAGCGAACTGCCGTAGCGCAAAATCTCCTGGAGGATGAGGACGCTATCCTCGTCGGCGTACGCTGGCGCGAACGCTTCACGCTTCTGGCAAGCGCAGATCTGCATCAGATCACCCCATCGGCGCGGCTGCCTGATGCGAGGGACCGCTTCGGCGCCTCAGGTCACTTGCGAAAACACCTAAATGATGTCGCAACATGCAAACCAACAACCAATAGTGGAGACTGATAAGCTTTCTGCGAAAAGCTTATCAGTCGGCGAACTGACTCCGCCGCGCACGGTCCAGACCTTGTTGCAAGAAAACGGCCGCAGCTTCCAGGATTTCGTGATCGAGGAGCATCTGCCGCTCGCGGATCGCCTGCTGCGCTCGATTTTCATCGCGGGCAAACAAAGGTGGCGATGACGCTTAGCTCTCTCTTTAGGAGTCGTGAATTCACGCGGTAAAGGTGCACTCTCGTCCGGTCAAGCGGGGGACAGATTTTCCCGCGTTGCTCAACGCGCGACTCTTGAGATGTCGTGAAGAAGACTGGCGGCGGAACTGCAGACGCAGTCATGTCGGAAGTTTATCACGCCAACGCATCAGTCGTTGATAAAGCCGATATCGTCGGATCGGCGACGCAGTTTCCGTTGATTTGCGTTGGTGCCGTAGAGGCGATTGATGGAACCCAAGAGACTGGCCTGCGGATCGCTCACGCTAACGAAGCCGTCATCCGGTCTGGACAAGTTCTTCGGGCTTGTCGCGCGGACGATATAGGGGGTCACAAGGACCATCAACTCAGTCTGGTTGTTCACGAAGTCCTGACTCCGGAACAGAGCGCCGAGAACGGGCAGTTGCATCAAGCCGGGTAATCCATTCACGGCTCGCTTGGTTTGATCCTGAATAAGCCCCGCGATAGCCATGGATCCCCCGGAGGGAATCTCGAGAGTACTTTCCGCCCGCCGTGTTTTTATAGACGGAACAGTCAACGAGTTTGTAGTCGTATCGCTCACTGCTTGAGACAGGGTAATCGAATGTTCGTTGGACAGCTCGGAGACCTCGGTCATCAGATGCAGACTGATGCGTCCTTCAGAGAGAACAACGGGACTGAAATTGAGTGAGAGCCCAAACTTCTTGAAACTTATCTGTGTGTTGCATACGTGCGTGGACGGATCGCAGGAATAACCCGCAGGAACGGGAAACTCGCCGCCAGACACGAAAGTCGCCGACTCTCCTGAGATCGCCGTCAATGTTGGTTCAGCCAAGGTGCGCATGATGCCGGCCGTTTCCATCGCCCGCAGCGTCGCCGTCGTCCCGCCGGCCGACAGCGTCGCGTTGTTTCCCGACACCAGATTTTGGCCGTAAGCGGTGAATGGATTCGAGTTGGTCAGGCTCACGGCAGTGCTGCCGGAACTGACGCTGGTGCTGAGATCGATACCGAGTTGCTTGACGATCGAGCGCGACACCTCCGCAACCGTCACTTTCAACATGACTTGATCACGCGCTTGCACAACGATCGAGTTTACAACCTTGTCCGCAGAGCCCACTAAGCGAGCGGCTATGTCATTTGCCTGCTGAGCTTCGACCGGGCTCGCGGCCGTGCCCGTAAGGATCACCCCGTCGCCGAGCCCCTCGATCTGAATCTTAGAGCGGGGAAAAATCTGTTGCAAGGTTGCGCGAGCACCGTTGAGGTCTCGCGTGACCGCAATGTCGTAGGCCATGATTTGCTGGCCGGCGGAATCGAAGAAAACGACACTGGTCTGGCCAATTGCTCCACCGATGATATAGGCCCGCTGTGCGGAGCGAACAACGGCGTTAGCGATCTTGGGATCGGCGACCAGGATATCCTTGGCATCCCGTGGAAGGTCGACCACAACCGATTTGCCCACGCCAAGCGATAGGAATTGAAAGTGCAGCTGGGACGTTGCGTCTGCCGATTGAAGATTGCGTCCGTCGGCAGCGATAGCCCCGAACGGTCTCTCACCCAAGAGGGCCGCAAATACAAGGATGATCGACAGCCAGCAGTGCCAAATCCATGACGACCGCCTTTCGATACGGCTCCTGTGATGTCCTTGACGCATTCCGACAGCTCCAGCATTAGCTCCGCTCCCCAGCGACGCCTGCTAGAACGATCCGAGACGTGACGTCGGGCGCCCCCGGAAACAACTGAAACAAATCTGTAGGCGGCGATACACTCGGAACGCCAGGAAACAGAAGTCGGAGACAACGTCATTCTCGTCTTGGTACAATGGCCGCGGCGCACTCGTTGCCCCCTATCAAGCAGCCGTCGCTTCGCTTGGAAGCCGGAGCATCTCACGAAACGGGACTTTTCCGCCTCTGCGCTTCCTCGATGTGTCGCCGGTGATCGAGAAAGGCTTGGCTTGACCTCGTCTTGAACAATTCGAGGCCCTCGGTTTGAGAGGGCGAACACGTCAGCGCCTTGTCAGCATGTTCGAGCCGATGCGGATCGCCCTTGACCCTGCGCGCAAGCCACTCAAGACGGATCGCGAGCGTCGCCCAGCGAGCCGCCTTGGTCATCGTTTCGATAACGAGGCGCGGATAAAACAGCCAGACCGGCTCCGTCGGCAGATGTGGTCGGCGCTCACACCGGCTCTTTAGGCGTAGCACGCCGCCCTCAAGCGGGTGGACGTGCTCGATCGGATGGTAACCCTTGAAATAGAGAACAAAGGTCTTGATCCTGTTGACACTGTTGCCGGTTGCCGCGGCCCGACGCATGATGGTTTCGATATGCGTCCAGCTATAGTAGGTGGTCCAGGCCATCGCATAGGCATTTTCCCATTCGTCCTGGGACATCGTCGCGTGCCCGACCGTGACATGGTCCAGATCGTACTTGTTGAGATCCGGATCCATCGCGACGCCCTTGGAGTACAGAGTCTTGTGGTCCTCTGACCCGGGCAGCGGCGTTAGGAAGAAGAACTCCAACATGTCGATCGGCAGCTCGTCCTGGATGATCTTGATGTCACGGACGATCGACGCCAGCGTGTCGCCCGGGAAACCCAGGATATAGCCGCCGACGGTCACGATCTTGGCCTGCTTCCAGGCCAGCATCATCTCGCGGTAATCGGTGATCTTGTTCTGGCGCTTCTTGGCGCCGAACAAACTGTCCGGATTGATGTTTTCCAGGCCGATGAAGCACCTTCGTACGCCGGCCCTTGCGCATTTTTCGACGAAGTTCGGCAGCTTGTGGCAGAGGGTATCGACCTGGATCGTGAAACTCAGCTTCCATCCTTCCTTCTCGCGAAGCTCGATGATGCGGTCTAGCAGCACCTCCCAGTCTTTGTTGCGGGCGAAGTTGTCGTCGGTGATGAAGAAGGCATGAATGCCTTGCGCGACGTTCACGCGGATAAGGGCCTCGATGTCATCAGGGGTTCGGCGTCGTGACTTGCGGCCTTGCACATTGATGATCGTGCAGAACGAGCACTGAAAGGGACAGCCACGGCCTGCGTCGAAGCTGGTGGTCCGACCCATCACCCGCTCGAGCTGCTCGCGCGGTATGATCGGCAGTGGCTGGCCTTCGAGGTGCGGGAGGTCTCTGAGGAAATTGTATTGCGGCTGAAGCTGCGCGGCGACGGCATCCTTCAGGACATGCTCGAGACGCCCCTCAGCCTCTCCGGCAAATACCGACACGCCGAGATCCAATATCTTGCGAACATCCGGGTCGCAATTCGGCAGCATCGCCAGCGTTCCTGAAACATGGAAGCCGCCGACCGCGACCTGGATGCCCCGGCTTCGAAATTCTCGCGCGATATCAATCGCTCGTGGAAATTGGTTGGACTGTACGCCGACCAGCATCACCATCCCGGCATTGGCCGTCTTGATCGCGCGCGCCAGGGCGCCGACTCGCACTTTCCGGTTGGTCTCGTCGATCGCTTCAATGTCGATGTCGAATTCCGCGCCAAGCACCTGGCGCTCGCGGCAATCGAGCGCGATGCCGTGAAGGCACGCCAGGGAATTGGAAGGAAGGCCGCCGCGCCACCAGCGGATCACGTACCCATCGCTGTCGTAGTGCGAGGGCTTGATGAGAACAAGTCGGAACGTCTTGCTCGTTGGCATAAGCGGAGGGTATCGCGCGATCGGTCGACCGCCAAGTTCGATTTGATTGCATGTTGCAACGGCTGAAACATTCGATTGATCACCGATCCTTCGTAAGCGGAATTGACCCGCACCGACAACGTTTACGAGCCAGGCGAGAACCTCCGTCCAATTGGGGGTGTCCGCTCATGAACAGGACGGCCCGGTCCGATCGCACATCTGATAACCGCTTGTCCGCGGTAGGGACGCACATCGATGCCTCGCCCTTGCCGGTCGCGTTGGCTAGAATGAAAATATAATGAAATTTTTCTCTGCTTTGTGGATTCACATCAACCGCGCTAGCCTCGGTTGCGTGGCTCAGGACTCTTACGCAGGTCCTAGCGCCACAATGGACCGCCGCCCCAGCCCCGGACGTTACCAAAACGCCTGGCGGCGGTCCTTTTCTCTTACCAAAATGTACCGTCGCTGGAGAGAGTCTTAGGATAGACATTCTGCGCGACATCGAAGTCTTCTCTTTCCCAGTTGCCGCGAGCGTTGGGCACCAGGATTTTGATCGCGAAACCAGTTGCACGCCCAATGCTGATTTCAAGTTGCAAGCGCACTCGTCAGCCCGGCCACTATCGAGGTTACGTCTTATGATGGGTGAGCAGGCGCGCAAGTTGAAACCGGCGATTATGTTTGTTGGATTCGAGCGCGCGCCACAGAGATTGGCGTTGTGATCAGCGTAGAGCGATTTGGCGTGGTCATTCGATGGGCGGACGACCGAAAGAGTCCCCTTCTTCAACGACATGGCGCAAATCAGCCATACGGATACTGATCCTCGCGCGATTGAGACCTGAATAGAGACCGCGGGAGTTTGCCCGGCCGCTGTCTTTGCCGCTTCCGCATCGCTGCGCTGCATGCTGGTGGATTTGGAGCTCTTGTAAACCCCCGAGGATCCTCCCAGGTGGTGCTGGCTCGCATCGGCTGAGCGTCCGCACCGTTCCAGATCTGCTAAAAATTCTGCCCATTGAGCCTGCCGAGGCGCTTTTTCCGTTCCGCCGAGGATGCTCTCGAATTCTTCAATGGCGCTGCGCAAAACTTCTCTTTTAGGTTAAATAACCGGGCGCTTCCCAACCTCTGTCCCTTTTGACGCCCCCATTGCCTGCCATCCTGACCTTACGTCGCTAAAGTCGTCGATTTCCGGATTTCCGCAACAACTGGCTTCACGGCGCGCGGCGCGAAAGGTAGACTCCACAGGAGATCAGGCACAGCGCCAGAACGATCGTCGCGCAAAGGCCCACGGAAAGGAGCGTAACCGCGATAATGAGGCTGACAATCGGTTGCCCGAATTGAAGCGGTGCGATTGAAGCGACCCCGCCTTGGTCCAACGCCCAAAACCATACCGCGAGTCCGATGAGCGCGCAGAGTAGGGCCAGAAAGGCGAGAGCCGTCCAACCGACCCAAGTAATCTGAGCAAGACTGTTTGCCAGCGCGGGCCGCGGCGATAAGAAGCGACCACGTGGTGGCGGCGAACAAGCCGATTCGGGCCAACAGCCGCGCGCCCGCGACATAGCCTATGCTGACCGTAATCGCGCCCGCGAGGACGACTACGTCACCCAGCACTGTGGGGCCGTCGTCGAAGCCGACGCGCAATGGGCCGACATGACCGGTACCAAATGCGGCTATTGGTGCCGGGGAACATCCACCAACACCGTTTCCCAAAAGCTCGGATGGTTTGCAACTGCGCGCGCACGAGCTGGCTGGGCGATGCCCTTCTGGCTGATACGTGACACCCATACGCTCAACGATTGGCTCGCATACTCCGAAGGCAGGCTTTCACTGCCCTCGCCTCGACACAGCCACGGCGGTCACCCAGTTGATGCATCCGCAGATTTGCTGGCCTGCGAAGCCGCCCGCACTATCGCGCGATTGTCCTCTCGCAGCACTTCAAGCCAGGAGCCGATATAGTCAGCGTGCCGCACTGTCGGCGCAATGCCAAGCGATGCGCAACCGAACGCAGACGATATTTCGGCGATGAGTTCCTCGAAGGCGTACTTCTTGGTGCCGTAGGCGCCTGACAAATCGCGGTTCAGACGCGATGCATGGCCGCTGGCATGTGCCAGTTCATGCAGGGCCGTCCGATGCCAATTGATGGGCTCGAAATAGGCTTGCGGTGGAGGCACCTGCACATAGTCTGCGGCTGGCACGTAGAAGGCGCGATTGCCGCGAATGCGGAAGTCGATCCCGGTCGCCTTGATCAGGTATTCTACCTTTGGCTCGATCAGGCCTGGCGGCGGAGGCGGCGCCGTCGTTGCGATCTCCGAGGGCAAGTCGTCGCACTGATCGGTGTTGAAGACCGTAAAGCGCTTGAGGAACGGGATGGCCTGTGCTTCGTCGCCTGTTTCGCTAGCACGCCGCTTTTCTTCGACGGGCACAAAGCGATCGGCATAGACGACGGTGGTACCGCGCTCGCCCTTGCGGACGTGACCGCCGAGCGACAATGCCTGGCGGAAGGTAAGCCAGCTCTGACCTGTGAATGCGCGTTCGGTAGCAGCGCCCCAGAGGATTAGAACGTTGATGCCGCTGTATTGACGGCCAGTCGCGGCGCTCTTCGGCATGGCCAACGACGCCGTCCCCGCCGCGGTACCCCAGGGCTGTACCCACGGCACCCGGCCGGCCTCAAGTTCACCGATGATCTTCTTGGTGATTTCGTCGTAAAGGCTTGTCCGGTCCTCGCCGGCGCGCGCCCGAAGATTGTGTCTGGACATCGCGGGTCTCCGCGACGGGCACCGCGAGCCTCTCTCGCAGCCTGTAACCCGTCACGGCAAACCCGGCCGACACTCTTACTCTCAACCTCTTTCGCAAAGAATCGACACCGTGTGACTAAGGGGCCGCGTAGGTCGGCTTGCGAGAGCCCGGGTTTGGCCCTTGCCGCACATACACAGTGCGAGAATGCAAAATCTGCGACACGGCGCGCCTTGCATTCTTTGGCAATTGGCATCGAGGTGCCTAGGGCCGCAGGCCCGACAGGCGTGCGCCAAAGGCGCATCGCCTCAACGGAAAATGGCACCCGCAGGAGCGTGAGCATAGCGACGCCGAAGGCGGCACGCGGGACCGAGTGCAGCGACGAGACCGGTTAAAAGGGCACCCGGGAACGGGGCAGTGATAGCGACGCCGGCATACTTCATGACGGCGGGCCCCTTTCCCGAGTGCCCCCGGCGAGGAGCTCCGCAGCCCTTGCGCGAGGGATCGAAGCCGGATGGCCGAGACGCGAAGCGGCTCGGTTCACGAGAGCCCGGTGCGGCGAAAGCCGCACGCGCGAAGCGGAAAAATTCGCTGGTCCCAGGATCTAGATTTCCTCGCGCGCATGCGTCTGCGCGTCATAGATCCTGATTTGAAGCATGGGAAAACGTTTCTTTAGTTCTACTCCACCTGCCCTGGCGCCGTCTCTGGTTGCAAATTCGGCTTTGAGTCGGCCGTCTACTTCAAGCGCATAACCAGAGGTCGGAAGTTCACCGATGGCTGCAACCATTTCATTCCCATTTTGCAGTGAGGTGGCTCGGAATGATGGGTAGCGTGAGTCGCCTGAGCCACGCTAGACCGGAGCCACCCGCAAAAACGCGGTGACCGGTCATCGCACGCGGTGGATTGCCGTCTCGCATTGGATCCCATCAAGGATGGGCATTTGCATCGTCCGAACAGGCAGTCGGGTTGCCGCTTGCGCGGATGCATGCACGATAGAGCCACGGCTCGACGTAGCTGCCCTTCCACATCCCTTGGCCGGCGCGCTCCGCTTCACGCTGCGCTTCGTGATATCTGCCCTTCGAGTATTGGGGCCAATCCAGCGCGAGACCGTTGCGCACAAGCCATTCCCCAAGATCCTTGCCCGCAACCGAACAGGTCGCGACCGTGCGGCCATACCGGTCGAGGCTGAGGGGGACACAGTTGACGGGACGCCGGGCAATGTAAGCGTCGAGATCATTCGCCGCCTGCGAACCACAGCGGTACTGCAAACTGTCCTCACCGCGACATAGCTGAGTGCTTTCTGGAGCATCCACCCCCCAAAGCCGGATCCGCGTTCCATGAATTTCCAACGTGTCGCCGTCAATCACGCTGGCCTGACCGACAAAATTGTCGGCCAGAGCCGCGCTCGAAAGCAGCAGGAGCATCGATACAAGGACTCGGCGTTTGCTCATGGCGTTGGGTACCAGGGATTACCGCAGATTGCGGGGATTGGATTTCGGCCAGTTCTCGAGCGGCTTCAGCACTGGCAGGTTCTCTGGCCGCTCGGGATAATGAAACTCCGTGCCACGCAGCCATCTGCCCTCGAAACGGTTCCAGAACAGGATCGCATCCATCTGCCAGGTAAACTCATAGACCTTCCAAACGCCGTCGCTCTTTATGACTTCACCAGTCGCGTTGAAGGGCAGGCTGTTGAGCTTGCAGAGCGCACAGATCTCATCCCAGTGCTCGCGGATATAGCGGTCTTCCAGGGCCACGTGATATGGCCGGTCGGCACGCCAGCGCGGGCCGCCGCCACGCGGATAGAAACCCTGGCGCGGCATCAGGAATTCGGGAATGCGCGCGATCGCCTTGCCGATCCGGCGCGCCTCGTCCGACGAAAGCTTGCCGACGCCAAAGCTGTAGCGCTGCGCGTCGTCGCGACAATACAGCCACGCAAGGGTCACGCCATTGGCGTCCCTGACCACGTAGCACTCGGAATTTTCCCGGACCAAGGTCCAGGGCGGCTTGAAACGGCGGCTTGACTCCATGAGAACAAAATACGAACATACATCATCGACGGTCAACCTGGAACAGGACGGTGTCCTCCGAACAGGACGTTGCCGTCGGCGAGGTTCCGATCCTCACTCCAACGCGGGACGGCATCCGGCGCGCGATTGTCGTCACAGCCTCTTCGGACGTGGCGGGGTGGTCTTGCGGATTTCGACGGCTGCCGGCGTAAGGATGAACGCGCGCTCCAGGAAGTTCTCTATGATGTTGAAGATGTGGTTCAGACGTTCGGCTTCGGGGGCGTAGCCACGATGCGCCGACGCATTGCCCGCGTCTGCGACCGCGTCAAGCGCCTCCTTATCCGACTGGCTGATGCGCCCCGCGGTTGCCAGCGCTGAAAGCTTGCCTTCGAATCCACCCTTCACGTCGCCAACGAGAATGTTTCCGGCCCTGTCGAGCAGAGTGCGAGCCCCAACCGATGCGAGCGTCCGCAGCCCACTATTAAGGGCAAGATAGGATTCGTCGATAACATCCCGAAGGACTTCGTCACCGAGGGCTTCGGCCCAGGGTGGTTTTGCCCGGACGGTCTGCGCCGGATAATACGTCACCTTGGCGACCCGGCGCGTCACCGGGCGACCTTGCTCGTCGAAGTCGGCCTCGTCCCACTCCGATCGCCAGATCTCGTGTCGAACGGAAAGCTTGTCGCATCCGCAGCATTGCACCGTCTGATAGGCCTCGCTCCAAGCGTCGGCGCCATCGCCGCCCTTCTCGGTGTACTCGGCGCGGAGCCAGGAATTCTTCTCGCCGTAGCAAACGCCGCAGTACGCCTTTACGGTCACATCCGCTTTCGTAGAGACCGGTGTCGACGCCAAAGCTTCCGATCGCACTACCGACTTCGCCGCCGGTCGAAGTCGCTCCCACCCGGCCGGCGTGATCGAGATCGCACGATCAGGCACGAGTCGGATCAATTTAACCTTGGCCGTCTCGGAGATAAGATCGTCGACCCGCTGCCCGTCGAGGGTGCCGATGACCGCGGTGAGATCCTCCTCGTCGGGCAACTCGACCGCGCCGAGCTGGTCATCGTCCAGATTCGCCGCGGCCCACGCGAGCAGATTCGTCATTTGGCGATCGACCGTAGGGAGCGGCTGCTTGATCATGTCGTCCAGGTTGAACGAATTAATCTCGGGCCATTCGATCTCCGACTTCAACGACATCGAACGCGTCGCATGGCTTAAACGCGCGACGCTCTTGGCGTCTTTCAATCGCGCGTCCAGCATCGCCAATGCCGAACCTGTGATCTGGTACTTGCCGCACTTTCGGCATTCCACGCGCCTGTAGTCACCGCCGGTGGGCTGCTCGAGGTTCGACGGCTTCTTGCAGATCGGACAATAACCCATCTCTCACCAACACATTCCCGCTCTTCTACCTCGGCGATCCCCGATATTCACAGGATCACGCTTCGCCGAATCGGCTACATTGTAGCGGTTTGCCGGAGGCCGACGGAGGATCGCGATGAAACTCCTTTTCCGTCTTCTCGACCCGAAAGTGGCGCGTGCATTCTATGACTGGACGATGGGTTTGCGGGTGGCCGCCACGATCTTCGTGGGCGACGCAAACCTCGATCGTTTTCAAAGATGGCTCTGGGGCACGCCTCGGGAGCACCAGACCACTCCATCATCGATCGATGGCGCCGCCTTGACCGAAAACGTCCAGGCCCTGTTCGATCTATTTCAACGACAGATGGATGCTCAATACGGAGTGAGCGTTCTTCGACGCCAGATGCTGGCATTACCGGCGGGTCCCGATCGGGGTTGTTGAAGAGAACCGGAGCAACTCGCGAAAGCGTTCGCATCACCCGTAAATATCGATCATCTTGGGATCCACGATCCGCAAAAGCGTCAGCGCTTCGCCCTCTATCGTCCGGACGCTTTGGACCCGGACGTCGAATTGCTCGATATGTCGGCGATCGAACCAATAGCTCGCTGGCTCTTTCTTGACGGGTCCTACCCGATTCACGCCGGCGAGCGACACGCTCGCGCTCGATCGCAGATCGATATCGTCCCGAACCTTCAGTCCTCCGGCCGTGATACCTGGCCACTGCCATTTCTTGCCGGCCAGATCCTGTGCGATCAGGATTAAGGGCTCGCGTGTCATCCGCATGATCCGGATGCCAGTCGCAGCTAGGCTGGCCTTGAAATCTTGAGAAAGTCCGATTATCGCGTCGAGCGAAATCTCTCCGATCGCTTGAAGCTTTGGTTTGATGAGGTATGGCGGAAGGATGAGGTCGGCAGAATATACGTCGGCCATTCGCTCTGCATTTCGCGAGCGCTCGTCCAAGGGGCGACCGATGTCGTCGGAACGGCAGACGAACGACTGGCCTCGGTGGTGATGCCAATGCCCGAGCTCGTGACCGGTGCTGAACCTTTTCCTGTTCGGTTTCGCTCCGTCGCTCACATAGATGATCGCTCGGTCCTTGAAGCCGATGATTTGAGCTTCGCAGCCGACGAGCCGCCTGTACAGGACTTGCGCGCCGACGCAATCGGCGATGGCGAGGAGGTCGATTTCCTTGGCCTCGGAAATGCCGAGTTCGACGAGGAGTTGTTCGGCCGGGCGCAAGAGGTCATTCCTTTAGCTTGCCGGACTCGTCGATAAGTCCGAGCCGCAGACAAGCTTCGAGGAAGCTGTCGAGATCGTCGTCGGATTCGATGCGTCGATTTCGCGCCGCTATAGTCATGTCGCCGGTAGCATCGACCTTCTTCTTGACGGCAGAGTGGATCTCGCGCTTCTTCGCCGGATCGAACGATAGGACCGAAGCGCTGAGGGGGGCTTGAGATTCGCGCGAACGCTGCCGGGCGGCCGCGAATTTCCGACGTTTCGCGGCGATTTCCGGATCTTGGAAAACCGCGTCGAAGCTTTCCAACAGATCGTTCGGATCCATGCCCAAACTGAGCAGGTACTCGTCCAACGCGGATCCCTCGAGCGAAAGAATCTCCTGCTGTATTTCTTCCAGGAGCTCTTCGCGAAACGTGAGTTCACGATCGGTCTCCATCACAGTTTCCCTTCCTTGTAGAGGGAGGCACCCCACTTCTTCATTCTCTTCCTGACGGTTTCATAGTTCGTTACGTCCCACCCTGTTTCGGCGAGGATTTCGGCCCGCGTCGCATTGTCGTCCAGGAGGAGCAGCAGCGTTTTGACCTCCTCGTCGTCGCAGATCCGGTAGATCTGCTCGCGGAGGTACGCGTCATCCTGGGTAGGGCCCAGATCCCGCGCGAGCTCGATCGGGTCGGACGCATCGACGGACACGGCGACGAGCCTTTTCCCTTCAACACGACGGACCGTGGCGCTTCGGCGCCGATCATTGGATGCGATGCTGTTCACCGCGCCCGACAGAACTTCGAATGCATCGCTTCCGGCCGTCGAATCCGGATTCAGCCAGCGCGCCTTGGCGCCCTGCAGCAGGTCATCCGCTTCCAAGGCAGTGCCACGCGCTTTCACCCGCGCCAAGGCGGCCAGCTTCTTCCGCTGGTCCGCAGTGAGCGTCAGCAATGCCGCCGCTTTGGGAGATTGATCGGTCAATCGGCTTCCTCCGAAAGCCATAGCTCGCGAATCGAGCGAAGTCGGAAATAACATTTAGCGAATTTTCGCGTCCGACTTCGCGCCGGTGGCGAGCTTTAGAAGGTAGGGGCTCACTTCGAGCCGAAATACCATTCAGAAAGACGGATATGACAGCCAAACTGACCTTTCATCCCCTCGGCAATGCCGACTGCACCCGCATCGACATGGCCAACGGCCGCAAGATGCTGGTCGATTACGCCGACATGCGCAATCCCGCCGACATGTGGGACGCCCGCATCGACCTGCCCGAGGTGCTCAAGGCCGACCTGCGCGCCGCCAAGCGCGACTATTATGACGTGGTCTGCTTCACTCATCTCGACGACGACCACTGCTGTGGTTCCGGCGACTTCTTCTGGCTCGAACATGCCGCGAAGTACCAGGGCGACGGCCGGATCAAGATCGACGAGTTGTGGGTGCCGGCCGCAGCGATCCTGGAGGACGGTTGTGAGGATAGCGCTCGCATCATCCGTCAGGAGGCGCGGCACCGGTTGCGCGTCGGCAAGGGCATCCGCGTCTTTTCGCGCCCGACCAAGCTCAAGGAATGGCTGGAGAAGCAGGGTCTGACGCTGGAATCGCGCGCGCACCTCATCACCGACGCGGGCCAGTATGTGCCCGGCTTCTCGATGTTCGGTCCCGAGCGCGTCCAGTTCTTCATCCATAGCCCCTTCGGCTGGCATCAGAACGAGAGCGAGATCATTGACCGCAACCAGCACAGCGTGGTCTTTCAGGCGACGTTCCTGGAGGGACGCCGCGAGACCTGCGCGCTGTTCATGTCGGACATCAACTACGACTCGATCAACCAGATCGTGATCACGTCCAAGCGCCACGGCAACCAGGACCGGCTGCTGTGGGATATCTTCAAGATCCCGCACCACTGCTCCTACCTTTCGATCGGGCCGGAAAAGGGCGTCGACGTCACCAAGCCGACAGACGAGGTCAAGTGGCTGTGCGAGACTCAGGGGCGCGAGCGGTCCATCATGATATCCACCAGCTGGTCGATCCCGTCCAAGGGCAGCGACGAGGACCTCGATCCGCAGCCGCCGCACCGCCAGGCCGCCGCCTACTACCGGTCGGTCGCCGATCTCAAGGACGGCCAGTTCAAGGTCACCATGGACCTGCCTTCGAAGAGCAAGCCCAAGCCGAGCACCATCGAGATCACCGACCGGGGGGCCCAGTTGTTGCTCGTTTCCGCAACCGCCGCTGGCGCGGTGAGCGTCGCGGCGACCCCGGTGCGGGCAGGCTAGGCATGACGATCCACACGTGGTGGACCGCCTTCGGCGAGGCGGCGACGATCGACGGCGTCGCTTCCGGTCCGGCGCGTTCGTTCGTGGAAGCCGCGCTCGCCGGGCTGCCGGCGACCACGCTGGTCGAGATCAAGGATGACATGACGACCGGGTATGTCGGCGTCCATGTCGAGATCGACGTAGAACGCCCTCAGGACCTCGCCTACCCGATCCGCGCTCGGGAGCCGATCGGCATTCTCTTCTCGTCGCCGCACGTGCGTCCCGCGGTGCTGGCGCTGCGGAGCGACTTCCCGCACACCATGCATCAGAATGGCGTGCCCGAAGAAATGCCGTTCTCACTGTGCGTCGACGATCGGCCGTGGCCGGAAGCCCGCCTGACCTACACGCCAACCGAATTCTCGCGGCTCATCCAGCTTTGGCTCGCCAAGGCGGCGCGCGGCGAGCTCCACGATCCGGCGCAACCGCCGGATCCGCTATTTTACGGCGCGGACATGGCTATGGTCTTGCCGCGCAGCGTCTTCGATGCCGGCTCTGCGACCTCCGAATTCGCTGGCTTCGTGCGTGCCGATAACCAGGGCCTGGTGTTCGCCATTCCATCCAAGCAGGCCCCGCCAGGCGGTATCGCGCTGACGGTGATGGCTTTCGCGCTCCCGCCGCAAATCATCACCTCGATCCGGCGCCTACCTCGGACGCTGGAAAGTCTGGCCGCAGAACTCGCGCCGACCGGCCTTAGGCTGCTCGACGAGATCAAGGAGAGATTGAAGGCGTGGACCGGTATCGCCGGCGACGGCGCCAGGCGGATGGCCGGCCGGATCGCCATCGTCGTCGGTCTCCCTATTACCACCGAAGGAGGTCGCGGCGCCGACGACTTCCGCGCCTTCATCACCACTAACACCGCCGGCGAGATCGGGGTCCTTCTGGGCGTATTGCACGCCAACAACAGCAACGTCGGCAAGGGTTACGTCCGGGCGTTCCCCGAAGTGCCGATCGCGGGAGCTTCGTTACCTGTCGTGCCGGCGCAGGTTCATTTCGCTTTCGATCGAGACCTCGCGGCTTCGATCGCCGGCAACACGGTCGCGGACCGAAGGAAGGCCGTCATGATCGGCGCCGGTTCGCTTGGCTCCCAACTCGGCATGGATCTCGCGCGCGAGGGCACTTTTGAGTGGACCATTGTGGACAGTGACGCGCTGTTGCCGCACAACATGGCTCGCCATGCGCTGTTGGCCGACGAGATCGGTGCGCCAAAGGCCAACGCGTTGGCCAGGCAGATTTCGGCACTGCTCAACGAGGCCCAATCAGCGATCGTCACCGGCGTGCTCGCGCCGAACGCGGATCAGCAAAAGGCGCTGGATGCCGCCTATGCAGCCGCCTCCGTCATCATCGACGCATCGGCGTCGGTCGGCGTCGCCCGCCATTTGAGCGATCTGCCCTTTGCCGCAAGACGCGCCTGTGCCTTCTTCAATCCTTCGGGCACCGCCGTCGTACTTCTCACGGAAGATGCACGGCGCGATATCACGCTGCGCGATCTCGAGGCGCAATATCACCGCCTGATCCTGACCGAGCCGTCGCTGGCAGATCATCTCGACGCTTCGCAAGGCGGCGTGCGCTACAGCGGCTCGTGCCGCTCGCTGACCAACAGGATCCCTGCGACCCGAGCCGCGCTCCTGAGCGCGCTGGCCGCAAGGGGCATCGCCGACTCGCTTTCGAGCGATGATGCTAAGGTGACGATCTGGACGCTCGGCGCGGACGGCTCGGTCTCCGTCGTGCAGCGAAACGGCGAACCCGTTACGCGCGCCGAGATCGGCGCCTGGCAAGTAAGCTACGATCGCGGGTTCTTGGATCAGCTTTCCGCGCTACGCGATGAGCGTTTGCCCAATGAGACCGGCGGAGCCATCGTCGGCATCGCCGATTTCAGCCGTCAGGCTCTCCACCTTGCCCATGCGTTTCCCCAGCCGGAGGACAGTCTCGGCAGTCCGACACGGTTCGAACGTGGCGTGGTCGGCCTGGCCCAATCCATCGACGACGTCGCCCGCCGGTCGATGCACCAGGTGCGGTACCTCGGCGAATGGCACTCCCATCCGCGCTATGCGAATGCACGTCCGAGCGACACCGACATCGCCCAACTCGCTTATCTGGGCGGCGAGCTCGCGGCGGACGGGTTGCCCGGCCTGATGGCCATCGCGGCCCACCACGGCGACTTCTCGCTTCTCAGCTTCGACCCGTCGCTCTGCCGGGAGGAAGGGCGCATCCTCAGGGTTGCCATTCACCGTGGGCACGATTGAGTTTTCGGATGGAGGAAGCGATCTCGCCTAAAATCGGATTGGCTCTCTCAGGGGGCGGCTCCAGGGCAATGGCATTCCATCTTGGTTGCCTGAGAGCGCTCGACCAGCTCGGGCTGCTGCGTCGGATCGACGTCCTCTCGACCGTATCGGGCGGCAGCGTCATTGGCGCATTCTTCCACGCGCACGACGGCGACTTTGCGTCGTTCGAAACGAAGATGCGCGAGATTCTGTCTCAAGGCCTTGCCAGGCGCATGTGCCGGAAACTGCTCAGCCCGCTCGGCCTGAAGGTGGCCGCAGCCTTCGTACTGATCGGCGCCGTGGCCGTCGTTGTAGCGCTGATCAGGACGATGGTAGGCGTACTCGAACTGATAACGCCTTCATCGCTCGCGCGGCATTTCGAATCTTTCGACGTCAGGTCACCTGTTCATCGCTTCGCGAGCCGAACCAGCCTGCTCGAAGCGGTGTTAGACGAACTTCTTTTCGGCGGTGCTTCGATGAGCGACCTGCGGCCCAAGCCTCATCTTGTCATCAATGCCACCGAGCTTAGAACCGGTTCGGCCTTCCGGTTCGGAACCAAGGAATCGGGCTCGTGGCGTTGGGGGAAGTTGCATCGAAACGACGTGTCGGTCGCGCACGCCGTCGCCGCATCGGCCGCCTACCCGCTGTTTCTTCCGGCCTTCGACGAAACATTCACGTTCGACAACAAGGGCGCACTACGAGCCGCGCGCGTGGCCCTGACGGACGGCGGGATCTACGATAATCTCGGTCTCGGCTGTCTCTGGCCAGACCGCTCGCCGGACGTCAGCCTCAACGTGACGCCGGTCGATACGATTATCTGTTGCTCGGCGGGATACGGCCTGCGGCAGGAGCCTCCGAGCCAGTTCATGCTCGCGCGGATGTCGAGTGTCTTCGGCGCGCTGTTCGACCGCGCACAGAATGCCTCGATCCACCGACTGCACGAGGCGCAACGCTCCGGGCAGATCAAGCACTTCATTTTTCCCTATCTCGGCCAACTCGATAAATCCTTGCCGGATCCGCCTCGCACCCTCGTGCGTCGCGAGGAGGCTCACGCTTATCCGACCGATTTCAACGCGATGTCGAAGGAGTGGATCGACCGGCTGAGTCTACGAGGCGAGCAACTGACCATGTGCTTGGCTCGCGCGCACATGCCCCATTTGATTGAAAAGTGAACCGACTTCAACCATTCCTCGCATGCTCAAATCGCCGGATGAGGTAGTCGGCGATCTGATTCGACTCCACGAATACACCGATCTCGCTCAGGCGAGCGACATCCGAGGGATCCGCCGACAACCAGTTTTGACTTGTAACGGCCAGATTATCGTCATCCCAAGCCAGTATCTTTGCGTGCAGTCGCGGCTGGTGAATCGGTCGAAAACCGATGCCTTGTTTCGCGAGCTCACGCGTAAGGCCGGCGGCATCAATTCCAGAAAGTGGCCCGGTTGGCCGGCCGTAGAATAGGCCAACCTCGATACGACTCTCTCTGACAGCGGCCAGAGCAGGTATTATGATCATCGGCCGACCTGCAATGCCAATGCGATGGCTAGTGACGAAGATTCTCCTCGCAGCGGAATCACGCGCTTCGAGCACGAGCGCGCCATGGTCCGGAGCCAGCAGTATCTTCATGCGCGCAGTGCGACCTGGCGGACGCCGAATTAGCTCTATTCGTCGGCCGAGGATCGTTAGATCGGTTGCAAACTCATGCCACACGCCAGGTGATCCGAGCGACATTGAAGCGAGATGTCGCACCAACTGACCGACCAGCGCAGGTTCGCGGACCCGGATGGATGATTCGAAGCTGTCGAAGTCGGAAGACAACCAGTTGCACGATCCGACGATCGCCGACCATTGCCCTCTTCCGTCATCTGCGATGAGCAACTTGGCATGCGATCTCGTCGTGAACGAATGAATTCTGATTTGACCGCCCCACCCCGCCTCGTCGATAGCGCGCTGGAGGGCCGAGACGGCGCGTCTCGAGCTGGAAACGCTCGTTCCGTCGTCATCCTGTCCCCACATGACGCGTACAAGTGTTCCCTTCGACGCAGCGCTGACCAGCTTCGGCAATATCGCGGGGATGGACTTTTCGGAGATGAAGGTCGAGTGAATTATGACCTCCTCGCGAGCTTGCGCGAGGGCCCTGTCGAGCGCGGACGCGTGATCCTGCGCGTCGATCAAAAGATCATTCTGGTCGAACAGGGCGGTCGTAGTCGCCGCGGCCGGAGACGGGCGCAAGGGTTCGGGAGCGACGGAAACTGTCGTCTTCGCCTCGCTCTTCTTCAGGGACTGAGCAGCCGCCGACCTAATCACCTCTCGCAGAGCAGGGTTTGCTCGCGCAGGTAAGCCCTCGATCGTGTCGTTCACAACCGTCACGACGGCAAATCGTTCGAGAAAACGATCGGGGCTCGCTTCGACGCGGACGATGACTTCGTCCTCCCCCTCCAAGGCTGCGAATAGCTCGGCCAAGTCCTCCTTGTCGTGATCGGGAGACTTTTGAAGATAGACCAAGTTCTCGCCAAGCTTCGCGAGTTCATTTTTATGGCGCGCGGCGATTTCGGACCGCCTGAAGACGCTGCCGGAGACCTGATCGATGAGGAAACCCATCCAGCGGGGCGTGGTTACCGTAGGCGCCTGCAGCGATCCACTTTTGATCTGCGCTTGGCCACTCTCGGTCGCAACGAACGAAAGGCCATCGCTGCCCGCCGCCAATTCTACCCAACCCACCCGCATGAGCCGGATGAAAGCCTCGACGACGACCCGTCGCGGAAGACTCGAGCGTTGAGCTAGATCGGCGGCTGTCGCAGGCGTCCGCGCGACGGATTCGAGCATCAGATGCTCGATGAGGCTCCAACGCTTTCCCTTTTCGACATGGAAGCGGCGCCTGCCGCGAAGCACCGGGATCGCAACCTGCACGACGCTCATGCTGAAGCCCCGCGTAATTCGGACCACGACACGATCTGCGCGTCGCCGTCGTCCTTGGCTGCATCCAACGCCGCGAGGAATTTCTTCATGAATCCAATATCCGACTCCGGCAGGCCTTCAGCGACGTCCACCACATTTCGGTAGAACTCCAAGCTCCCAATCATAACGAGCCTCCACTTCGCGCGGCTCAGCAGCACGTTCATCCGCCGATCGTCGCGGAGAAAGCCTAAGGCCTTCGCGGGCGCGCCATGGCCATTGTTTCGTACCAGCGAGATAAGGACGATGTCGGCTTGATCGCCTTGGAAGGAATCGACTGTTCCGCAGAACTCGCCGTCGCCGACGGCCGGCTTGAACGACGATAAATGCGCCAGCCCTGCCGTCTTTGCGTTGATCGCATCACGCAGCGAACGGACTTGTTCGCGATAAGGAGAAAGTACTGCTAGAGACGGCTTCGATCCCTCCTGAGCTCGCAGGTTGGTCAGCACCGCCAAAGCAGCCTTCACTTCGTCCGGATTTGACCAAGGCGGCGCCTTCTCTCCGCCCCTGTATCCTTTTGCGGCCCTCACGAAGGGCATATCGACGAACACAATCGGCGCGTCCGGTATCGATCCACCCGTGCTCAGTGATAGCGGAGGCTTCTTGGTCCGATATTCTTCGGCCTTCTTCGTATTCGTCGAAAGATCCCCGCCGTAGAAGCAGTCCGAGACTATCTTCGCGATCGCCGGATGCATCCGGTACTGCTCTTCGAGTCGCCTGGCGATAGGACGGAATTCGCGACGCGCTTTGGCCTTTCGTGCGAATTCTTCTTCCACCATCGATTCGAACATCGTGAGGATCGAGAGGGTCTGAGAACAGAGACGACCGAAATCGTCGCTATCGTCCTCGATCTCGTCGAAGAGTTCGTCTAGCCCTGCGTCCCTGAGATGGCGCGAAATCAACTCCTGTGCGGCTCCGACAGCCGCCTTCACCTTGTCGGGCGCGGAGAGCAAGCGTGTCATCCGCTCGACATTATACGGAGGCAGCTGCTTGTGGTCTCCGATCATCAAGCGGCGGTAAGAGAGCAGAAGCGGCGACAGCAATTCGCCGCCCGTCGCTTTGCCGGCCTCCTCTACGATGGTCCAATCGAATAGACTCCGCTCCTCGATCAGACGTTCGACGGCTGCTGAGTTCGTAGTCGCGAACACCAGGTTGGCGGATCGTAGGATCATGCCCTCGAAAGCCCGCCCTTCCGCGTTCATGCGATTGCGGCGCTTTGAGCGGCCGCCCTGCTGTTCCTCTCTCGCGCGAGCAAGTGCTATTACCTTTTCCTGCAGGCCGCTGCTCGCTTCGGCGACCAGCTGGCTCTTTGCAAGCGCCTGGAGGTGCCGGTCGGCTTGCCTATCGATTTCCAAATCGGTGTCGGACGGATCATCGTCCGCCGGGCGGGCTCGCACCATCACTGGCGCTACGCCTGATCCATCCCCGAAGATGGACTGGATCTCCTTCATCAGATGGTCGATCGCCGCATTGCTTTGGGCGGAAAGGAGCATCCTCGTCGAGGGGTCATCCTCGAACCGTCGCTTGACGATGTCGCCGACGAGAAAGGTCTTGCCAACGCCGGGCGGTCCCTGAAGAAAGAACAGCGGGACCGTCGAGAGTATCTCGCGCAACGCGCCTTTCTTGGACTCGTCGAGCTCCTTGAATCGAGCCTCTTTTTCGTTCAGCGGATCGTGGCTATCGTCGATACGCGATCTTGGGTCGGTCAGCATCCGAAGCAATTCAGTGTGCTCGCGTAAGACCTTTAGAGCCTTTCTCCGGCGTCGGAACTGGGCGAGCTGTCCGGCCATACCCGGCGGAGAAAGATAGGCAACCGATGTGGCCTCCGCGGGGGACGCTCCGTCGAAGCGCAAGCGCTCTCTCGCTTCCGCCTCGCTGCGATCCAAGAAGCGCCATTCCGTCTCGTCGGTATGATCTCCAAGTTCGCCGGTCTCGGTAAGGATCCAGCTGCCCTCCTGTTGGACCAGATCGTCGGACTCGAGCATCTTCGTCAACCGAACCGCTGGCGCTTCAAGAGCCAGAGCATCCGAAAGCTCGGCGCGAGCACGGTCGTATCTGGACGACACTGTGAGGGTGTAAGATTCGCCGCTCGGTGCGCGCGCCGATCTCGCCGGCACTTCGACGGGAAACACATCCGCGGCCGCATAGGCCATCTCGAGGGCGAGCAGCAGCGAGAAGGCCCCGTGCATCCGATCGAGATCGGTCTTCTTGGACTGCTTCGGCTCCGCCTGGCCGATGTAATCACTCCATCTGGCCACCTTCCCCCTGCGGCGGGGAAAGCTTTCCCGAGCGGCACGAGAATCGACGAGATCCAAGCTACTCCACTCCAAGGCAACGCTTCCTTCGATCCAGTCGGAGGGCAAACGACCCCGTTGAGCGCGCTCGCAGGTCGCGAATTCCCAGTCCGCGGCGTCGGAGGATTCGGCTACGCGGAACGGCGTTAGCCAATAGGTCATCGCCTGGCCAAGTAGGGCATAGGAAGGTTCGTCGCCTGGCTTCTGTCGAACTCGAACGAAGTACGGCTCCGCCGAGAGGTCCGCTTGGATGAATTCCATTTGCGATTGCTCGTCGGCCATTTCGATTTCGTTGTCGGAAACGCCACGAATGATCTCAGCGATTTTCGAGCCCCGCCCCAGCCTCAGCGCGATTGCGGATTTTGCCTCCCTGCCCGCAGCCTCTGCGGTGATCGCGAGAACGACGTCGTCCATGCGTCGACATATCTCTTCGCCGTCGAGCCGCTCGGCGGTCTCGAGCCTCATCATGCTGCGAAGAAGTTTGCCTTCGGCGGCCGAAAGATGCTCGGCTATGTCGGACGGCACGAGCCTGAGGTCAGATACCCGATCCAGTGGCGCTCCAACCAATTCGGCAACCAAGATGCCCAAGTTGGTCCAATCTCTGCCGAACGAGGCCACGTTCTCCCTGCCGTCGGTGGTTTCGCGGCCCGAGAGCGGTAGATCGGCAGCGGCGAGTCTCATCGACCACTCGAAACCGGTCAGTCGGAAATCAGGCTGGTCCCCGAATGCCGTCATGATCGCCCATGGGTCGACGTTGCGGTGAATCACTCCTTGAGAGTGGAGGAGCTCTAACCCCTCCGCGGCACGTTTCGCATTGGCCCATAGACGTCGTCGATTGCGAGGGAGACGATACTGCGTCATCACCGAGGGCTGCGAAGCCGCTCTTCGGTAGATTTCGAGAGGACCGGTCTGGCCCGGATCGAGAACCAGATAAAAGCCTTCGTCGTCCTCTCCACTGGCCACCATCGGTACGAAGAGTTCTTCTGCGCGAGGGACAGCAGCCAGGCGCTGCAACTGGCGGATCTCGCTCCGCCAGATTTGTTCCAAGTCAGCATCGCGTCCTTTGCCGGCGCGGTCCCAGAACTTGACAAGTACGCTTCGGCCGTCGGGATCTAGCGCAGGCTGAAGACCTGGCCTACCGAGAGTCGGTTTCGAACCGAGCAGCGGATCGCGCTCGATGCGGTACGCGCCCAAGAACGACTTCGAGCTACTTCTTCTTGCTGCCATTTGTTGGATCCGGAAAGCCGCAGAGATCCTGCTTTATCGGGCTTTTCGCGTGTCGCGTTCAAGAGGGAGAATCCCTACCGCCGGTTGCGATCCACAACTCGAGCGATGGCAAGTTCACTCGCGGGGTCCTCCACCGCAGCGTTCCACCGTCCACAGGCCAGCGGTTCGAGAAACGCTTATTTTTGAAGGACTTCAGCGCTCGGCCGCCCTGCTTGACGCTTCATTTCTGGGGATCACCTCGCGAGACCGTTGACCATCGGATTGCCTTGATCCACAATGGAACAAACAGCGAACAGGATAATATTCGGCATGAGCGGCCACGTCCAGGAGCCTCACATCGTTTGCCCCAAGTGCAGCCATCAGATTGCGCTGACGGAGTCTATTGCGGCTCCCCTGCTTGAGGCTCAACGACGCGGATTTCACGAGAAGCTCGTTGCGCTGGAAGCCGAGTTTGCCCGTAAGGCCGACCAGTTGAGGCAGCAACAGGATGAGCTTGCGAAGGAACGAGAGAGCATCGATGAGCAGATCAATCGGCGTCTTGAGGTCGAGCGGAAGCAGGTTGTCGCCGCCGAGGCCAAGAAGGCACGAGAGCAAGTCGCAGAAGATCTGAACGCGATGAAGCAGCGGCTAGCTGAAAGCGAGCAGCTGCTTGAAGCACGGAACGCCAAGTTGGCCGAGGCTCAACAGGCCCAGGCAGGGGCTCTCCGTAAACAGCGGGAATTGGACGAAAAGGCACGCGAGCTGGAGGTCACCATCGAGAAGCGCGTGCAAGCGAGCCAGGCCGACCTTGTCGCGAAAGCGCGCCAAGACGTGACCGATGAGCTAAAGTCGCAGGTCTCGCAAAAGGACGCGCAGATCGACTCGCTAGGGCGTACCGTTGAGGAACTGAAACGCAAGCTTGAACAAGGCTCGCAACAGACGCAGGGCGAAGCCTTTGAGCTTGAGCTTGAGGGCCTTCTCCGAGGTAGGTTTCCGCTCGACCTAATTGAACCTGTCGCGAAGGGTGAGACAGGCGGAGACATCGTTCACACAATCAACGGGCAGATCGGCTCACCCGCCGGCATTATTCTTTGGGAGCTCAAGAACACGAAGAACTGGTCTGACGGCTGGCTTCCGAAACTGCGCGACAACAAGCGCGCAGCTAATGCCGATGTCGCGCTGATAATCTCTACGGCTCTGCCCAAAGGAGTCGAGACTTTCGACTTGATCGATGGTGTCTACGTCGCCCATCCCCGCTGTGCTATACCAGTAGCGTTGACTCTTCGCCATGGGCTTTTGGAAGTCACAAACGCGCGTACGTCACAAGCTGGTCAACAATCCAAAGCTGAACAGGTCTATCAATATTTGACAGGCCCGCGGTTCAAACAGCGAATTGAAGCCGTTGTTGAGCGTTTCAAGGATATGCGCGAGGATATCGACAAAGAGCGAAAGTTTATGATGAAGAACTGGGCCAAGCGCGAGGCCCAGGTCAGCGCAATGATCGAGTCAACGGTCGGCATGGTTGGCGATCTACAAGGCATTATGGGTCAGGCAATGCCCGAGATTGCCGCCATTGATGAGCCGCCGATGTTAGAAGGCAAAGCCGCCTAGCGAAAACCACATAAAACACCCTTCCACCGCTGTGGAGCGAGTTAGATGAACGATCGATCTTCCCTATCAGGAGCAAGGCAAACGAAGATTGCCTTCAATAATTGCCTCAAAGATCGCTTGCACTGTAAACGACACCTGCTTGACAATGCACAGACGGCTTACGCTTCCACTCTAGCCCGCGATCGTTTCCTCATGGGAGGAACTCTTCATTCGTGAGGCCGGATGATGAACGGAATCCGAGAGGACCGCCGACGCGACGGCCTCAAACTCCTTCGTGATTTCGGGATGGTTATCGTCGAGATACTTGGCAATCTTTCGGTTCGCGAGCAGGCGCGCCACGTATCGCGCCGCAACCACCAGATCGAGCATGTCCCGGCCATAAGATGCTTCGACGGCCTTCATTGAGTTCTGCACACTCTTCAATTCGCGCTCCATCAGGGCGAGATCCGCCGAAGTGATCACGGCTGGTTGTACGGGTCGCGCGGGTCTGACGCGTTCGGCATCCTTCGTGGCAGCGAGCAGGGCCTTAGCATAGGCGGACGAATAGTTCGATGCGGAAACCATCAACTGGCAGGCCTCGGCTTGGCGGACGGGCTTCATCTTGCGCAACGTATCGAACGTGACCGGGTTGACCGACTTGTCGCGCAACAGATCGACGGCTAGCGGGCAGATGCCCCTCAGCATAAGTCGGCGGCGTTTGATATGTGCGATATCGACGTTTAATGCCTTAGCAATCCTCTGCTCCGAAACGCCGCGCTGGATGGCCCGCAGGATCATGAAATGCTCCTGTACAATCGCAAGCCTGGAGACGCGCTTGTTATAGGTAAACCCCTCATCGTCAGTCGCGAGCAGGCACTCGGCTTCCCTCACTCCCCTAGCGAGCAGAATGTCCCGCTTCAGGCTGCCGTCTAGCAGCAGATATCGGCGGCACTCATCAGGATTGCGATAGACGACGAGCGGTTCAATGACACCGACTTCTTCGATGGAACAAGCGATCGCTTTGTATTTCGGCGAATTGCGGATGACATCCGTTACTTGTCTGGTCGGCAGCAGGGATGCAAGCGGAAGGATCAGCAGGTCGTCCTCGAAGGCTGAACGGACCCTATTCTCGGTCATGACTTCTCCACCGAAGAAATCCGCCGCAAGACAGGCAACGGAAGCTTGTCCAATGACTCCTGACGCAGAAGCGACGCGAACATGCGCTCACTCAGAAGCTTCTTCAGTGCATTGACGATGAAAGTAAGCCGTCCGTGGGCAAGGTCGGCCTTCCGAGAAACGAGCTGCTGGCGGCCGACTTCCTGCCTGTAGGCCCGAACGAGGGCTGCCGAATTGATCTGCTCGTCGGCATATTGCTCCTTCATTGCGCCTCGGTGACGCTGCTCAACCAGCTTACGCATTTTTGCAATCTGATGGCTGGTATGGTGTTCGCTGACGTAAGCCTCGAGAAGTGCGCCTTGCAGCTTCGTAGTCTTGGCCTTGGCGATCTGGACGGCGAGCGTGGGCGGGATGATGCCACGTTCGACAGCACTTACGAGACGTTCTTCGCCATGCTTGAGCAGATAGGTGATGCCCCGGACGTAGTCCGGGCTGACGTCGAGTTTTGCCGCGATGTCCGCCGCCGTATACTGCTTTGCCAGCCGGCCGATTTCATTGACGAGCTCAACGGGTGAATGTCGGCGCCGGGCGATATTCTCAATCAAGCTCATCAGGATACAGTCCTCAACCGAGGCCTCGGTCAGGATAGTCGGAATGTTGGTTTGCTTCAGGACCGTGAAGGCCTCCAACCGACCCTCGCCGCATGCGAGGTCGTAGGCACCTCCCCGCTTGCTCACCGTGATGGGGCGCTTGAGGCCCAGCGCGCCAATGCTTCGCACAAGCTCTTTGAATCGCGCACGATTGCGGTCGCGCGAATTCAACACCTTGATGGTGGAGATCGGGACCGAAACGACCTTGCGGCTGCGTTTCACGCCGAGCTCCTCTCGTCCCATCCGGCACAAACGCGGCACAGCGCCTCGAGGCCATCATAACGGCAGGCCTGCGCAAACACCGGATTCGACAGCCGGAGCACCCTCACCTTCGTCTCGGCAAGGTCGCTACTCGGAAGCAGGTAATAGGCAACGATCTCTGTGTTGGACGCATCCATTCGGACGATGAGCGACAGGTCGGAATTCGCCTTGCGGTCGGCGTGGATCCGCCAGCGAACCCGGTCCGAGAAGTAATTCACCGCCCGCGCTGAGCCAAGCGAGATACGGCATTCATCGTTTACGCATAGAAGCCGGTCCGGGCCGATCATCGCTCGGCCACCCAGCCTGTTGACCTGCTCGACAATTTTTTCGGCAAGCCGGGCAAGAAGTGTCCGATACTTATCTGCCGTTTCGGCTAGGCGCTGGCGTGGCTCGGGCTGATAGCCGGCTAGTTCGTAGGCAGCCACTAGGGAGCCAAAGCGCCGCCGGTAGCTTTCCGCCGAGAGGATATCGTCGGCGGCGGCGATGATGGCGGTCGTCAGGTGTCCTTTCTCGCGCCCAAGGGCGGCAAGGCGATCAATGGCCTCCTGATCGGTCCGTTGCTGACGGCGCGTGCGCATCATCTCCTGTGCCTTGGTGAAGAGCTCGGGCGCGATCACGGGCGGAAAGGCCTTGTCGTGCCTAATCCACATATCGCGCGGGTTGACGACGCGGCGCTGTTTCAGCTTGTAGGATGACCGGTTGTAGATGAGGCTGCCGATGTAGGCTTCGTTCCCCAGGATCTTGCCGACGGTCTCACCGTTCCAGCGCAGACCACGCGTCGTCCTGATCTGCTCGGCATTCAGCTCCGAGGCGATCTCTCCAAGGTATTTTCCTTCCGACACGAAGGACGTGAAGATGCGCCTAACGGTTTCGACCTCCCGGTCCGGGCCATGAATGATCTTGATGCGGTCAGTCTGGAGATATTTCTTCTGACCGTATTCGAGCGTCGTTCTTACGACCCCGGTCTCATCAAGCAACTGGCGTCTGAGACCGTAACCGGGCATGCCGCCGCGCCAGAAGCCCATGCGGGTGACGCGCGATTGGCCGAGGAAGACCTTCTTGGAAAGTTGCCGGCTGAAGTCGGCGGCATTGAACCGCTTATTGTTCTTGAGCATGAACGAAGCGAGGCTGCCATCATTCTCGAATTCATCGGCACAGTAGTGCACGGTAATGCCGGCCCGCTGGCACATGAACTCGTAATAGGCGCTTTCGTCGAGATTCTGAAAACGGCCCCAGCGGGTGACGTCGTAGACGAGCACGCAGTCAAATTCCGCATGCCCAGACTCGACATCGGCAATCAATGCTTTGAGGCCATCGCGCCAGTGAATGGCAAGGCCGCTGAGGCCTTCATCGGCATAGGTACAAACGATGGTAATGTTGCGATCTCGGGCGTAGGTCGCGATCACCTCGGCCTGGTTTGCCGTCGAATAGCGCTGACTGTCCCGGGACATGCGGACATACTGCGCCGCCCGCGTTGGCAGCATAGAACGACCGGATGCAATCGGTATCTCGTAGGACACGACAGCACCTCGCCACGGATCGGTCAGGGCCACTCAAGCCTCAAGATAGGCCACAAAACCGACCGAGCCGTTTACGCGACCGCGGCGAGTTGAGCCTTAGATGACTCAAAATGCGGCGGCAATTACTACCTGTGGACTGTGCGCAAGTGGGCCAGCTCACATTTCGGCACCTGCAATCTATGATATTAACTAGCCTTTGGCGCACTTTGGGGGACGGTGTGCAATGCCGAAGAATATTGTGATCTTTTCCGACGGTACAGGCCAGGCCGGCGGCATCAATTTCGACGAAGTGCGGACGAACGTTTACAAGCTCTACCGCGCCTGCCGCGTCGGCCCGGACACGAAGGTCGAACCATCCGAACAGGTCGCCTTCTACGATGCCGGTCTCGGTTCGGCGTCGGACGGCGGTCATTTCAAGATTGGCTGGATGCGCTGGCTCTACAACCTCGCCAGCATGGCGACAGGCCTCGGGATCACCCGGAACATTGTCGATTGCTACGCCGCGATCATCGCTCTGTATGAGGAAGGCGACCGCGTCTTTCTGATCGGTTTCAGCCGCGGGGCCTACACTGTGCGATCGGTTTCCGGCGTCATGACCTATTGCGGCATCCCGCGCCATATGCCCGATGGCTCGCCCCTGCGCAGCGATCCAAAGAGCATCCACAAGCTGGCCGAGCATGCCGTCAAGGATGTCTATCAATTCTGCCCATCCTACTCGCGCAAGATCCTTGGGTACCGGCAGTTTCTGTTGGAGACTCGAGACGCGATCGCCGCACAATTCAGACGGCAGTACGGTAGCGCAACCACCATCAACGGCACCGAGCGGGCGAACGTCCTTCCATACTTCATCGGCGTGTTCGATACGGTCGCTGCCCTCGGCCACAAATATCTCGGCACGGCGCTCGTGACCTCCGGCATTGCGCTGCTGATCGGGCTGCACTGGCTCGGTGGCTTCCTTGAGCCGATCTTTCCATGGGCGGGATGGGGAGCTTGGATTCTGAGTTACCTCGGCGTCGCCACAGCCCTGATCGTTTTTCTCATGAACTATCTCAAGATCGCGCCATCCTTGCCTGGCTACGGGTTCTTGAAGCGCCTCCGGACCGCGCATTTCGCCCCGCCTAAGCACAAGTTCTACGACACGACGTTGAATCCAAATGTCGGCTATGCCAAGCATGCGATCTCGATCGACGAGAACCGCGCGGACTTCAAGCGCGTCGGTTGGTCGCCCACGGCCGAGAAGCAGGACGTACGCGACGCGCACGGCAACCTCTATTTCGAGCAGGTCTGGTTTCCGGGCGTGCATGCTGATGTCGGCGGCGGCTATCTGGAAAACGAGGCCCGCTTGTCGGATGTGGCGCTGAACTGGCTGCTCGCCGGAGCTTCGCTCATCCCGGCCGGCCTGAAACACGACGGCAGTGTCCTACGGCTGTCACCCGATCCCGCCGGCCCCCAGCACAATGAGCAGGCGGGTGGCTTCCTCAAGGCGGGATTTCGCGATCTTCCCGTCGATCCCGAGACTGAGGAGTCGAGATCACCGATGCATAAATCGGTCTATCGGCGCTTTGAAGCAGGATCGGTTCTGCTCTACGACCGCAAGGCCGCCTATAGGCCGGACAACATGCGGATACACGTCGACTTCAAGCATTACTTCGACGGAAGCTCTACGCAACCGCCCCAATGCGTCGCCGATGACATCGAACAGAAGTGGGAAAATGCCGGCTATGTCGGGCGGCTCTGACCCAGAAACAACAAGGAAGCGGTTCTGTCGGCCGCTCTTCACGTCGCCCTCGCCTCCGCCGTGACTAGTAGAGTAGTTCACAATGCCGCGAGTGGACTCGCAGGTCGGCCGCTAAAAACACCGTTTGAAAAACCGTTTTAGTTCGGTCGTCTCAAACGGTTCGCGAGGGTAAGTCATTGAAAGACTTGGTGGGCGCACCAGGGCTCGAACCTGGGACCCGCTGATTAAGAGTCAGCTGCTCTACCAACTGAGCTATGCGCCCGAAAGGCCAGTCAAAGCCTTGCGAGGCCGGTCGTTTAGCAAAGCGATCCGGGGATGGCAAGCGATGTGGCGCATGTTTTCCAAGGTTCTTCCACAGTCCACAAGAAGCGAAAAGCCGCTGGATTCCAGCGGCTTCGCCAAGATTAATCCCCGGGAAATCCCGTACTCGCTCAGAGCCGGCCCTCGCGGTCCCGGTCCGGGCCGCCATCGCGGTCGAAACGGTCGCGGCGGAAGTGCTCCATGCCCCTCTCCATCATCCGGTCCATGCCCCGTTCCATGAAGTGACGGGGCGGGCCGTCCTCGCCGCCGCCGAACGGGCCGCGGTGGCGGGTCAGCACGGCGAGGCGCCGCTTCTGGCCCTCGTCGAGGGTCTTGTAGAGCGGATCGGCGGCATCGGCGATCTTCTTCAGGGCCGCGGAACTGGCGCCCATGTCCTCGGCGCGCTGGCGCAGGCGGGCGATCGGATCGTCCGGTTTGTCGGCATCCCTGCTTGCGTCACCCGGGCCGGCATTCATGCGCGCATTGGCGCGATCGATGCGCAGCTTGGCGAAGTCGCGCACGGCGGCCTCGACCGGCGGCCACAGCTTCTCCTGATCGGCGTTGAGCTTCAGCCCGGCATGGACGGCGGCGATCCGCGCATCGACGAAAGCGGCGCGATCCTCCGGGTTCATGCGGATGTGGCGGAAGTGCTCCATCCACGGACGATGATATTGGGCATAGACCGCGCCCGAGCCGGCGATGCTGAGCACGGCGATGGCGGCGATGGTGAACTTCCTCATGACGTACCTCCTCTGGAAGGATGCCGTGAGGATGAGCGCGAGGAGGCTGACGCGCAACTTACAACTTGGACAGGGAAGCCGTTCTAACAGAGATGTAACTGCCGTGAACGCCTGTTCAGATGCATACTGAAACGATTTGCAACAGAAAGGGCTTCCGTGCCGGCACGGAAGCCCTTTGTTCATGCATTATATATCCACGCGTCACGCCAGTCAGTTCGTCGTGCTCTTCGCTTCCTTCAGGAATTCGTCGATCAGCGGCTGGCCGACGCGGCTCGCGGCGTCCTTGTAGACCGGCTCCATCGCCTTGCGCATCGCCTCGTCCTGCTCGCCCGTGAGCTTGATGATCTCGCTCTTGCCGCTCTTCTTGATCTCCGCGAGCGCGTCGTCGTTCTCTTTCTGCGACTGCGCGTTGTTGAAGTCGGTGGCTTCCTTCATCGCCTTCGACAACTGGTCGCGGATATCGGCCGGCAAATCGTCCCAGAACTTCTTGTTCACGATCACGACGTAGCCGATGTAACCGTGATTGGTCTCGGTGATGTACTTCTGCACCTCGTGCATCTTCTGGGTATAGATGTTCGACCAGGTGTTCTCCTGGCCGTCGACCACGCCGGTCTGCAGTGCCTGGTAGACCTCGCCGAAAGCCATCACCTGCGGCAGCGAGCCGAGCGTCTTGAACTGGGCCTGCAGCACGCGCGAGGACTGGATGCGGAACTTGACGCCCTGATAGTCGGCGGGCGTCACCAGCTTCTTGTTGGCGCTCATCTGCTTGAAGCCGTTGTCCCAATAGGCAAGTCCGGTGATGCCCTTGGGCTCGAGCTGCTTGAGCAGGCGCGCGCCGAGCGGGCCTTCCGTCACCTTCCGCAGCGTCTTCAGGTCGGGCAGGATGTAGGGCAGATCGAACACCTCGAACTCGCGGATGCCGAGCGGGCCGAACTTGGAGTTGGACGGCGCCAGCATCTGCACGCTGCCGAGCTGGAGCGCCTCGAGCTCTTCCTTGTCCTTGTAGAGCGTCGAGTTCGGGTAGACCTCGACCTTGACCTTGCCGCCGGTGTACTTCTCGGCGAGTTCCTTGAATTTCTCCGCGCCCTTGCCCTTCGGCGTGTCGGTGGCGACGACGTGGCTGAACTTGATGATGATCGGCGATTGCGCCGTTGCCGGCCCGGTCAGCGCCAAAGCCGCAATCGATGCTGCAGCCCAAATGAGTTTCCGCATGCTTCCTCCACTACGCTTTTGTGGGGCGCGGACCGCCGGCCCCAAGCCTTAAATTCTTTGGAGGCAGCATTATAGGGAAGCAGGCTGGGGCGCCATTGCCCCTTAGCAGGGGTCTCCCTGCAAAAATGCGGTATCCGGGAAGAAGCCGCGGCGCTCAACGAAAAACGCGGTGCCGAGGGCACCGCGTTTCCACCGTTTCATCCGGAACGTGACCTTCAGCTCGCCGCCGCCGTCGTCACCGTGTCGCGCTGGCGCTTCATGACGATCTTGTTGAGCGCACCGAGATAGGCCTTGGCCGAGGCCACCAGCGTATCCGGGTCCGCCGCGCGCGCCGTCATCGAACGGCCGTCATGCGACAGCCGCACCGAGACCTCCGCTTGCGCGTCGGTGCCTTCGGTCACCGCGTGGACCTGGTACAGCTCGAGCTTGGCCTCGTGCGGCACCAGGCGCTTGATGCAGTTGAACACCGCATCGACCGGACCATTGCCCTCGGCTTCCTCGATCTTGATCTGGCCGTCGACGTCCAGCTTCATGGTCGCGCGCTGCGGGCCATGGGTGCCGGCGATCACGGTCAGCGAGGTCAGCTTGATGCGGTCGTGCGAAGCCGCCATCTCCTCGTCGACCAGCGCCTCGATGTCCTCGTCGTAGATGTCCTTCTTGCGGTCGGCGAGCGCCTTCATCCGCGTGAACGCATCTTCCAGCTGGTTCGGGCCGAGCTTGTAGCCCATCTCCTCCAGCTTGTGCACGAAAGCGTGGCGGCCGGAGTGCTTGCCGAGCACCAGCGAGGACTGCTTCAGGCCGACCATCTCGGGCCGCATGATCTCGTAGGTGGACGCGTCCTTCAGCACGCCATCCTGGTGGATGCCGCTCTCATGCGCGAACGCGTTCCGTCCGACGATCGCCTTGTTGTACTGGACCGGGAACGAGGTCGCCGCCGACACCACCTTCGAGGCGCGGGTCAGCTGCGTGGTGTCGATCTTGTTCCAGTACGGGAATTTGTCGTTGCGGACGTTGATCGCCATCACGATCTCTTCGAGCGCAGCGTTGCCGGCGCGCTCGCCGATGCCGTTGATGGTGCACTCGACCTGGCGCGCGCCGCCGGTGATGCCGGCCAGCGAGTTCGCCACGGCCATGCCGAGGTCGTTATGGCAATGGACCGAGAACACCGCCTTGTCGGAGTTCGGCACGCGCTCGATCAGCGTCTTCATGAAGTGGGTGTATTCCTCCGGCACCGTGTAGCCGACGGTGTCGGGAATGTTCACCGTGGTGGCGCCGGCCTTGATCACGGCTTCGACGATGCGGCAGAGAAAATCCATCTCGCTGCGGGTGCCGTCCTCGGCCGACCATTCGACGTCGTCGATCTGGTTGCGGGCGCGCGCGACCATCGCGACCGAAGTCTCGATCACCTGCTCCGGGGTCTTGTTCAGCTTCACCCGCATATGCAGCGGCGAGGTCGCGATCACGGTGTGGACGCGGCCGCGCTTGGCGAATTTCACGGCTTCGGCGCAGCGATCGATATCGGCCGGGTGCGCACGGGACAGCCCGGCGATCACGGCGTTCTTGGAGCGGCGGGCGATCTCGCTGACCGCCTGGAAGTCGCCCTCCGAGGTGATCGGGAAGCCGGCTTCGATGACGTCGACGCCCATATCGTCCAGCAGCTCGGCGACCTCGAGCTTCTCCTCGAAGGTCATGGTGGCGCCGGGGCACTGCTCGCCGTCGCGCAGCGTGGTGTCGAAAATAATGACGCGGTCCTTCTCGGACTTGTTCACGGTGGCCATTTCAAATTCCTTTTGAGCTTTAGCGCCGTTCAATCTGCAGGGCGCCTGAGGTGTCCGGTGATCTCGACCAGCCCCTGAGCGCCCAGGCGCGTTGCGCCCAGCCGGCCCTCAGGGGCAGCTAAGAAGAAGCCCGCCAAGAAGGAGGGTGGGCAGCGCGGCCGGGATCGTGGCGGCGGCCGGAGCCACCTCCTTCGAAATCCCATCGATTTGGCCGCGAATCAGCATTGCCAGACCCTTTTGAGCCCTCAAATCCTCGGTCAAAACCGTTGACGGTTGGTTGCCGGGAGGCTCGATCGGCCTGTTTCTAGACGAGAAATGGCCGCAACTGCAACGCCAAAAGATGGTCAGGAAGGCTGACCTGGTTGGAGGTCGATCGCGCCGCCTCAGATCGCGTCCCTTCAGCAAGCGTCCTTATTAGCCCCGTTATCCTTCGAGGCTTGCCCTGCGCTCTGTCGCGCCGCAGGGGCCGCGCACCTCGGGGTGACGGTGATGTAGGAGAGTTCGCGGTAGCGTCCGCGTCCTGATGCAACGCCCCCGGATCATGCTTCGCCCGATCCGAACTGGGAGCAATGTCAAACTATCCCGCGCGGCGGGCGCGGGCCCTGCTCTCCCAGCGATCCAGCATCTGGCCGAGTTCGCCGGTGGCCACCTTCGCGACTGCGTTGGAATTCGCAGCCTCATTGGTGTTCGCGGGCGCGGCGGCGCGCAACCAGCCCGGCTCGCTATATTCGCGCCAGCGCTGCGCCTCCGCCCGACGTTGGCGGGAGACACGATCGCGGGTGAAATAGCCCGCGGCGAACGCGACGGCGAGCGCAATGACCAGTGCAACAACGGCTAACACAATGAACTCCGGCGTTGACCCCGGGGACGTTCTGCCAGCATCGCGCGCGAGGTCAAGGCTTGACAGGTCCCAAAACCGGCCCCGGTTAACAGCTCGCGGGCGAGGCGAATTGTCGCCTTGCAGCTCGAACAGCCCGCAATGCGGCGATGTTGCGGCGATCTCGCGGCATCGCGCGGAGGCTGCGAACCTGCCCCTCGCAACCGGACGCGGACCGGACTAACCTTCGCCTCGCTCGGCCGGATCAACCGGCCAGCCAAACATGACCGGGAGGACGCGATGACACGCCAGGAGGCTCCTGAGCAGGAGCAGGATGCTGCGCTTTCACGACGAACACTTGTCCGGGGACTGGCGCTCGGCGCCGCGGCCACGATAGCCGGCCCCGCGCTGGCCCAGACCGGCCCTGCCGCACCGCCGACGACGATCACCACGCCGCCGCGCGATTTCGGCCCCAATGGCGCGCCGACCACCTATTTCTGGGACCCCGACATCATCGCGGTCGATCCGTCCTTCGAAGATCTCGCGCAGCCCAACACCGCGATCAAGCGCCTCTATACCGGCCTGCTCTGGGCCGAGGGCCCGGCCTGGAGCGCACAGGGCCGGTATCTGCTGTGGAGCGACATTCCCAACAACCGGCAAATGCGCTGGACCGAGGACGACGGCCGCGTCAGCGTATTCCGCTCGCCCTCCAACAACTCCAACGGCAACTCCTTCGACTTCCAGGGCCGCCAGCTCTCCTGCGAGCACCTGACGCGCCGGGTGACGCGCTATGAGCATGACGGCACCGCCACGGTGCTGGCGGATTCCTATCAAGGCAAGCGGCTGAACTCGCCGAACGACATCGCGGCGCATCCCGACGGCAGTTACTGGTTCACCGATCCGCCCTATGGCGGACAGCTCTACGAAGGCGAGCCTGACGTCGCGGGCGGCCCGAGCAATGCGGGCGGCAAGCTCAATCCGCGCATCGGACAGCCGGCCGGCTTCACACCGGGCAAGCGCGAGCTGCCGACCAATTGCTATCGCATCGATCCCTCCGGCCGCATCGATCTCGTCGTCACCGAGGACCAGGTGCCCGATCCGAACGGGCTGTGCTTCTCGCCCGACTACAAGAAGCTCTACATCGCCTCGACGGGCAAGGGACCCGGCGACGCCGGCCCCGGCGGCAAAGGCGAGATCTTCGTGTTCGACGTCGGCACGGACAACAAGCTCTCGAACCTGAAGAAGTTCAGCGATTGCGTGATCGACGGCGTGAAGTGCGGGCCCGATGGCCTGCGCTGCGACGTCAACGGCAATCTCTGGGCTTCCAGCAATGCCGGCCGCGCCGTCGGCTACAGCGGCGTGACGGTGTGGTCGCCGGAAGGCAAGCTGCTCGGACGCATCCGCCTGCCGGAAGTCTGCGGCAACGTCTGCTTCGGCGGGCCCAAGCGCAACCGCCTGTTCATGGCCGCGAGCCAGTCGCTCTATGCGGTGTATACGGCGACGCAGGGCGCGGGGCCGGGCTGAAGCGCAGCGGGCTTCACGACACGGCGCCGGCGGGCCTCGCCGGCGCCGAACTGTTATGATCGACGCACCAACCGGGGCAACAGAGGTGACTTCCAGACCGGGCGCGTGATAATTGAGCCATGGCAGAAAAAATTCGCGTTGTGGTTCTCTATGGCGGCAGGTCCGGTGAGCATGAGGTCTCGCTGAAATCGGCGGCCTCCGTATTCAGGCATCTCGACCGCACCCGCTTCGAGGTGATCCCGGTCTCCATCGACAAGGAGGGTCGGTGGCAATGGAACGACCTTCACACGCTCGATCAGGCGCATACGGTGTCTTTGCCGATCCTGCATGAGGCGCCGGAGGTACGGCTCGCCAGAGAACCTGATGGACGCGTCGCTCTCGTGCCGATTTACGCCGGAACAATGGACCCGCTCGATATCGATGTCGTCTTTCCGGTCATCCACGGACCGCTTTGCGAGGACGGCACCGTGCAGGGCCTGCTGGAGTTGGCCGACGTCGCCTATGTCGGATCCGGCGTTCTCGCCTCCGCCGTCAGCATGGACAAGGACGTCGCCAAGCGGCTCGCCGAATTCGCGGGCATTCCGGTCGCGCCCTATCGCGTGCTCACCCGCAAGGCCTTCGTCCAGGACCGGTCCACGTCTCTTGCGAAGGCGGCCGAAGGACTGAGCCTCCCGGTGTTCGTCAAGCCGTGCAACATGGGCTCCAGCGTCGGCATTCACAAGGTGAAGACTTGGGAGGCGCTCGGAGCGGCGCTCGACGATGCGTTTCGCTATGACGTCAAGGTGCTGGTCGAGCAGGGCATCGACGCACGCGAGATCGAGGTCGCCGTGCTCGAGGGCGAGACGCTGTTCGCGAGCCTCGCCAGCGAGCTGAATCCCAATGCCCATCACGAGTTCTATTCCTACGAGGCCAAGTATCTCGATCCCGACGGCGCCCGGGTCGACCTTCCCGCCAACCTCGACGCAGCACAGATGGAGCGCGTCCGGTCGCTGGCAACGCAGGTGTTCGCGGCGCTCGAATGCAGCGGCTTCGCGCGCGTCGACTTTTTCCTCGACCGGCAGGGCGGCGAGTTCTGCTTCAACGAGATCAACACCCTGCCCGGCTTCACCTCCATCAGCATGTACCCGAAGATGATGGAAGCCTCGGGCGTGCCGTATGGCGAGCTGCTGACCCGCCTCGTCGAGCTGGCGCTGGACCGGCACCGGCAGCGTCAATCGCTGGAACGGGGTTACGCGAGCTAGGTTGTTTCCGCTCGGGAGCTAAGCGCTCCAGGAATTGACGCGAGCCAGGGAAGACACCATGCGCGTTGTGATCTGCGGCGGCGGCGTGATCGGGGCCTGTACCGCTTATTTCCTGCGCCGCCGCGGCATCGACGTGACCGTCGTGGAGCGAACCGAGGTCGCGGCCGCCGCCTCCGGCAAGGCCGGCGGCTTCCTGGCCCGGGACTGGTGCGCCGGCACGCCGCTCGACGCGCTCGCGCGGCGCAGCTTTGCGCTTCACGCGCAATTGCCGGAGGAGATCGCGGGCAATTGGGGCTATCGACCGATGACCGCCTATAGCGGTTTCGTTGCTTCCGACGGCGACGCGCGGCGGCGTGCACCATCCGCACTCGGCTGGCTCCGCGACGGTGTCGTCATCACACAACGCATCGGCACGGCGAAGACGACCGCGATCGTCCATCCCCGCAAGTTCACGTCGGCCGTGATGGACGCTGCGCTCGCGCAAGGAGCCACGCTTCGCGCTGGACGCATCACCGGCATCGTGCGCGACGGCGATCGTGCGAGGGGTGTCGAGGTCGAAGGTCGCGTCGTCGCGGCGGATGCCGTCGTGATCGCGATGGGGCCATGGTCGCTGCTCGCGGCGCAGTGGATGAGCCTGCCGGCCGTCTACGGCCAGCGCAGCCCGAGCATCGTGTACGACACCGTCTCCGAGGTGCCGGCCGATGCGTTATTCCTGGAGTATGAGGAAGACGGCAGCACGGTCTCGATCGAGGTCTTCCCGCGCGCCGACGGCAGCACGCACATCACCGCCCTGTCCGACATCGCGCCGCTGCCGCTCGATCCCGCCGCCGTGACACCGGACGTTGATGCGATCGGGCGGCTGCAGAGCATGTCGGAGCGGCTGTCGCCGCTGTTCCGTCCCGAAAGGATCATCGCGCAGCAGGCCTGTTTCCGCCCCGTGACGGAGGACGGCTTGCCGCTGATCGGCAAGGTGCCGCACAGCGAAGGTCTCTATGTTGCGACCGGACACAATGTCTGGGGCATTCTCAACGCACCCGCCACCGGAGAAGCGCTGGCGGAGTTGATCACTGAAGGCGCAACGCGCGAGGTTGATTTGTCGCCATTCGATCCGGCCCGGCTTGCGCCGCTCGATCCATCCCTGCTGCAAGCACGCTGAAACGCCCACATTTCGCTTTCTTGTAGCCCGGATGGAGCGAAGCGAAATCCGGGACCTCAGTGCCCGTTGGTGAGAACCCCGGATTGCGCTTCGCTCCATCCGGGCTACGGAAGCTGCAAGCACGCTGAAGCTCTCGACGACGTCGCGGCTCGCCAATCGGCGATCGCTCGCAGCCGTTGATGCTCACGCATGCCCATCGACGGAATCTGCATGCCTGTGCGCGCAATGAGCGTCGCGCATCTTTTCCCGCCCACAAAACGCGCAAGCGCTAGACTTTAGTCCGCCTCTCACAATCCTGAATGCAGTTTCACTTGCCGAGAAACTCTCCGCCGGTATAGTCGCGACACAATGGCTCACAAGAGGCCTGTTCAAAGGGAGAGAACAACATGAAGAAACGACTCTCTGTTGCGTTGCGTATAGCGTGCGGCATGACCGCGACCGGCGTGCCGAAGCACGTCGCGAAGGCCGGCGCAAAGGCCAACGTCTGGCCTCCGAGCCTCATCGAACCCATCACAGGCTGATCGGGACTGCTCTCCGGGCATGAAGCTCGGAAGCGTTCACATGCGCTCCACACAGCACCTTCCCTCAAGGAGGCAGCTCGTCTGCCTGGCCAATCATCTATGCGAGCTTTCCAGATCTTGATCGATGGCTTTGCCATCAGCGCACTCTACGCTCTCGGTGCCACCGGCTTCACGCTGATCTTCGGCGTCTCGGGCGTCCTCAACCTTTCTCACGGTGCCATTATGGTGGCGGCAGCCGTCGCCGCCTGGGCCGCTGCGAGCATCCTCGGGGTCGGCACCTATGCCGGCGCGCTGATCGGCGTCGCGGTCGCCCTCCTCACGGCGTTTGCCACCTATTTCGCCGTGGTGAAACCGATCCAGGATTCCCGGCGCATCCCGAACGAGGAGAAGGAGATCTTCGTCCTCACGGGAACACTGCTCTGGGGCATCATGATCCAGGAGCTGATCGCCTATTTCTTCACCAACAACGCCAAGACCGTGCTGCCGATCGTCGAGGGCGTGGTCGAGATCCTCGGCGTCCGCACGCCGCGCAATGAGATATTTACGGCAATCGTCTGCTGCCTCGTGATCGCGCTGCTGTGGCTTCTGGTGAACCGCACCCGCACCGGCAAGGCGGTGCTGGCGGCCTCGATGAACCCGCGTGGCGTGACGCTGCTCGGCCTCGAGCTCACCAACATCTACATCGTGGTCTGGGCGATCTACGGCATCCTTGCCGGCATCGCCGGCGTGCTGCTCGGCATGTTCCTGGGCGTCAGCTCCTACAGCGTCGGACCGCTGACCGCGAGCGCGTTCTCGATCGTCGTGCTCGGCGGCCTCGGCAGTGTCTCCGGCTCGCTGATCGCGGCCTTCGTGGTCGGTTATCTCGAAACGCTGACGGCCTATCTGGTCTCGCCGGCCTACCGCACCATCCCGGCGCTGCTGCTGCTCGTCTTCGTGATGTACATCCGGCCCCAGGGCCTTCTGGGGAGGCGCTGAGATGTCCAACTTCTTCACCTCGCGCCTGTTCTTCATCTCGCTGGCGCTCGTCATCATCGCGGCCACGCTGCCGCTCTATGTCTCCGGCTACGTGCTCGGCCTGCTCACCGTCGCCTTCTATTTCGGCGTGTTCGCGATGGCCTGGGACCTGCTGTTCGGCTTCGCCGGCGAGGTCAATTTCGGCCCGACCTTTCTGATCGGCGTCGGCGCCTACACCGCCGGCATCCTCAACGCCCAGTTCGGCTGGTCGGTTTACCCTTGCATCGTCCTCGGCGCCCTCGCCTCGGTCGTCGCCGGCCTGGTGCTGGCGCTGCCGGCGCTCAGGGTGCGCGGGCCCTATTTCGGCCTGACCACGCTGGTCGCGGTGTTGATGCTGCAGAACTTCATCGTCGTGTTCGCCGATCTCACCGGCGGCGAGATCGGGCTCACCATCCCCGACGTCATCAGCATCAATGCCGGCACCAATTACTGGATCGCGCTCGGCTTCATGACCATCTCGGCCACGATCCTCTACGGCCTCTCGCAATCGCCGGTTGGACTCGTGCTGCAGGCCAGCGGCCAGGACCCGGTACAGGCCGGCGCGCTCGGCTTCAACATCGTCAAGCACAAGCTCGCCGCCTTCATCGTCAGCGCGTTCTTCTCTGGGTTATCAGGGGCGCTGCTGGTGTTCTATTTCGGCACCGCCTCGGTCGGCACCGTCGTCGACGTCGCGGTCGGCGTCAACGTGATCGTCTCGGCCGTGCTCGGCGGCCGGCGCACCGTGCTCGGCGCGGCGCTGGGCGCGATCTTCCTGATCGTCGCCGGCGAGTTCCTGCGCCCGACCGGCGAGCTCGCGACCTTCATCGTCTCGGCGGTCGCCCTGCTCGTCGTGCTGTTCTTCCCCGGCGGCTTCTTAGGGGCGGCCCTCTCGCGCGAGGCTCGCTCGTGATGGATATGAGGCTTTCAAACCGGGCCGTGCTCGAAGTCCGCGGCCTGACCAAGCGTTTCGGCGGCCTGACCGCGGTGAAGAACCTCGGCTTCGAGGTCAACAGCGGCGAGATTTTTGGCCTGATCGGGCCGAACGGCTCGGGCAAGTCGACCGCGATGAAGAGCGTGATGGGCATCGAGCGCCCGACCTCGGGCGAAGTGATCTTCGAGGGCGAGGACGTCGCCGGCCTGCCCGCGCACAAGATCGCGCGCAGGGGCTTTGGCATGGTGTTCCAGCATTCGCGGCCGCTGAACCGGCAGACTGTGCTGGAGAACATCATGGTGGCGCTGCTGCCGGACAGCCTGTTCATGCTGTTTCCGGACAAGGCGCTGGTCGAGCGCGCCAAATGGATCGCCGAACGCGTGGGCTTGGGCAATGTCATGAACCGCCGCCCGCCGACGCTGCCCTTCGCCGACCTCCGCCGGCTCGAACTCGCCAAAGCCATTGCGCGCGATCCCAAGGTCGTGCTGGTGGACGAGCCCTTTGCCGGCCTGACACGGGCCGAGGTCGACATCTTCTCCGACCTGATCCGCAGCTTCCGCGATGACGGCCGCGCCGTGATGCTGGTGGACCACAACGTCAAGAGCGTCGCCGCGCTCGTCGACCGCGTCCTCGCGATGTATCTCGGCGAGGAGATCGTCACCGGCAAGGCCGAGGACGTCATGCGAAACGAGACCGTGCGCCGGGTCTATCTCGGCGGCGCCATCGAGACCCATGCGCGTCCCGAGACCAGCTTCAAGGACAAGGTGCCGCTGCTCCAGGTCGAGAATGTCAGCGTGTTCTACGGCAAGGCGCAGGCGCTGGAGAACGTCTCGATCCACGTCCACGAGGGCGAGTTCGTTTCCGTGGTCGGCCTCAATGGCGCCGGCAAGACCACGCTGTTCAACACCATCTCCGGCTTCCTGCCCTATAGCGGCGAGATCATACGCGGTGGCGAGAAGCTGCGCGGCACCAGCCCGGCGAAGATCGCCCGCAGCGGCCTCGTGCAGTGCCCGGAATCGCGCGAGCTGTTCGGCGAGATGACGGTCCGGGAGAACCTCGATCTCGGCGGCCAGCACCTCGCCGACGACAAGCGCGCCGCGCAGCTCGCATGGCTGTTCGAGCTGTTCCCGATCCTGAAAGAACGTCAGGGCCAGATGGCGCAGACGCTCTCCGGCGGCGAGCAGCAGATGCTCGCGATCGGCCGCGCGCTGATGATGCAGCCGCAGATCCTGATCCTGGACGAGCCGACGCTCGGCCTTGCGCCCGTCATCCTCGAGCAATTGTCCAAGGCGCTGACCAAGCTGCGGCAGACCACGGCGATCACGGTGCTGCTCGGCGAGCAGAACGTCACCTTCGCGCTACCGCACGCCGACCGCGTCTATGTGCTGGAGCATGCCAGGATCGTCTGGGAGGGCGATCCCGGCCGCTTCGCCAGCGAAGCCGGCGCCGATTTTCTGTAAGTCCTCGACATCAACAAAAAACATAGAAAGGAAACGACCATGCGACCTTCAGTTCTCGGCGGCAGCTTCCTCGCCTCCGCGCTGGCATTGTGCCTCGCCACCCCCGCCTACGCGCAGTCGAACGATCCGATCAAGATCGGCGTCATCGCCGAGGTCCAGTCGATCGCGGGCGCGGCGACGCCGGGCGGCGCGCAGATCGCCGCCGACGAGATCAACGCCAAGGGCGGCATCCTCGGCCGCAAGATCGAGATCGTCACCTATGACAACAAGAGCTCGTCGGCCGATTCCGTGCGCGCCTTCCAGCGCGCGGTGAGCGAGGACAAGGTCTCCGCGGTGATCGCCAGCTACATCTCCGAAGTCGTGCTGGCGCTGGAGCCTTGGGCGGCCCGGCTGAAGATGCCGCTGATCACGCCGGGTGCGGCCTCGAACGAGATCACCAAGGCGATCCACAACGACTACGAGAAGAACAAGTACACCTTCCACGGCTATTTGACCTCGGCCGCGCAGGCCCAGCTCGTCTGCGACGCCGCCAAGGATCTCCTGGTCGACAAGCTCAAGTTCAAGACGGTCGCGATCATGAGCGAGGACGCCGCCTGGACCAAGCCGCTCGACGTCGGCTACGAGGCGTGCCTGCCCAAGGCCGGCCTCAAGGTGGTCGAGCATGTCCGCTTCTCGCCCGATACCACCGACTTCACGCCGATCTTCAACAACATCGAGGGCAAGAAGCCCGACGTGATCGTGACAGGCATCTCGCATGTCGGCGTGCAACCGACCGTGCAGTGGAAGAACCAGCAGGTGCCGATCCCGATGTTCGGCATCAGTGCGCAGGCATTGAGCCCGACCTTCTGGAAGGACACCAATGGCGCTGCCGACGGCGTGCCGTCGCTGGCGGTGGCCACTCCGGATGTCGCCGTGACCTCCAAGACAAAACCGTTCGCGGCCGCCTTCAAGGCCAAGTTCGGCACGCCGCCGGCCTATACCGGCTACACCGCCTATGATGAGGTCTACATCATCACCGACGCCATCAAGCGCGCCGGCTCGACCGATCCCGACAAGATGGTCACTGAACTCGAGAAGACCGACTACGAGGGCACGATCGGCCAGATCCAGTTCTACGGCAAGAACGACGAGTTCACCCATGGGATCAAGTCCGGCCCGGGCACGATCACCGGCCTCGTCTTCCAGTGGCAGGACGGTAAGCAGGTCGTGGTCTGGCCCGAGAAGATCGCCGAAGGCAAGATGAAGTTTCCGAACTTCGTGAAGCTGTCGCAGTAATCGGTCCGGCACCGGCGCGCTGCCGGCAGCCAAACACCCCTGCAAGGCCCGTCGCATGACCGCGGCGGGCCTTCGCTTTGTGCAGAACGTAACTGGCCCGCTGGCATCAAAGGACCCATCCTGCGATCTTGCCGTTAGTGCCCGGATGGGGACTGGAGGAGCCAGATGGACGACCGACCGAGACCACCCGAGAGCCTGATGCAGGACGATGGCTTCGTCCGGGTCCGGGGCGCGCGCGAGCACAACCTCAAGAACATCGACGTCAAAATTCCGCGCAACGCCCTGGTCGTGTTCACGGGCGTCTCGGGCTCCGGCAAATCCTCGCTCGCCTTCGGGACGATCTACGCCGAGGCGCAGCGGCGCTATCTGGAATCGGTGTCACCCTATGCGCGACGCCTCTTCCACCAGATGCAGATCCCTGAAGTCGACGACATCGAGGGCCTGCCGCCCGCCGTCGCGCTCCAGCAGCAGCGCGGCGCGCCGACGACAAGATCGTCCGTCGGCAGCGTGACGACCATCTCGAACCTGCTCAGGATGCTCTATTCCCGCGCCGGCGACTATCCGCGGGGGCAGCCGATGCTCTATGCGGAAGCGTTTTCGCCGAACACGCCGGAGGGCGCCTGCCCGACCTGTCACGGCATCGGCAGGATGCTCGACGTCACCGAAAAATCCATGGTGCCTGACGACACCAAGACGATCCGCGAGCGCGCCATCGCGGCCTGGCCGAGCGCCTGGCAGGGACAGAACCTCCGGGACATCCTGACGACGCTGGGCTACGACGTCGACAAGCCCTGGCGCGAGCTGCCGAAGAAGGACCGCGACTGGATCCTGTTCACGGAGGAACAGCCGACTGTTCCGGTCTATGCCGGCTACGACGCAGCCGAAGTCAAGCGCGCGCTGCGCCGCAAGGAGGAGCCGAGCTATCAGGGCACGTTCACCGGCGCCAAGCGCTACGTGATGCAGACCTACGCCAAGTCCGAGAGCGCGATGATGAAGCGCCGCGTCGCGCAGTTCATGATCACGCAGGACTGCCCGACCTGCCATGGCACGCGGCTGAAGCCCGAGGCGCTCAAGGTCAAGTTCGCCGGCCGCAATATCGCCGAGATCTCGCACCTGCCGCTCAAGCAGTTGCAGGAGTTGATCAAGCCATTCGCAAAAGCTTCAACGGACAGGTCGGAGAAGGCTGTCGTCGCCCGGCGCATCTGCGAGGATCTGTCGGCGCGCCTCGCCGTCCTGCTCGACCTCGGCCTCGGCTATCTCGCCTGCGAGCGCAGCACGCCGACGTTGTCGCCGGGCGAGCTGCAGCGGCTGCGGCTGGCGACCCAGGTCCGCTCCAACCTGTTCGGCGTCGTCTACGTGCTCGACGAGCCGTCGGCAGGCCTGCACCCCGCCGACACCGAGGCGCTGCTGCGTGCGCTCGACCGGCTGAAGCACGCGGGCAACTCGATCTTCGTGGTCGAGCACGAGATCGAGGTGATCAGGCAAGCCGACTGGCTGGTGGATGTCGGGCCCGATGCCGGCGACGGCGGCGGACGCATCCTCTATAGCGGGCCACCGGCAGGGCTCGGCGACATCGAGCAATCGCGAACCGCCGATTATCTGTCGCAACCGAGAAAACCGCTGCCGACGGCCCGTCGCGAGCCGAAGGGGCACCTGAAGATCAGGGGCGTGGTGCGCAACAATCTCCGCGGCCTCGACGTCGATATTCCGCTCGGCGTGATCGCTGGCATCACCGGCGTGTCGGGCTCCGGCAAATCGAGCCTGATCAGCCAGTTCCTGGTCGAGGCCGTGGCCGGACATCTCGGCCATACGTTGGCCACCGATGCGGATGACGACAGCCTTGCTCCCACCGTCGAGACGCTGGGCGGCAGGATCGTCGCCGGCCTCGACCGGATCGATCGCCTCGTCGTCGTCGACCAGAAGCCGATCGGCCGCACGCCGCGATCCAACCTTGCGACCTATACCGGCCTGTTCGACCATGTGCGCAAGCTGTTCGCAGCAACGCCGCAGGCCAAGGCCCGCCGCTACGATGCCGGGCGCTTTTCGTTCAATGTCTCCAAGGGCCGTTGCGCGACCTGCGAGGGTGAAGGCTTCGTCTGCGTCGAGCTGTTGTTCCTGCCCAGCGTCTACGCGCCCTGCCCGACCTGCAAGGGCGCGCGTTACAACGACAAGACGCTCGAGGTGAAGATCGACGGCAAATCCATCGCGGACGTGCTGGCGATGCGGGTTGACGAAGCCTTCGACTTCTTCGAGGGCGATGCCACCCTGAACCGGTCGCTATCCGTCGTGCGCGAAGTCGGCCTCGGCTATATCCGCCTCGGCCAGTCCGCGACCGAGCTGTCTGGCGGCGAAGCCCAGCGCATCAAGCTCGCGACCGAACTGATGCGTCCGCAGCGCGGGCACACGCTCTATGTCCTGGACGAGCCGACCACAGGTCTTCATCCCCGGGACGTCGAGCGGCTGATCGCCCAGCTCGATCGGATCGTGGATGCCGGCAACAGCGTGGTCGTGGTCGAGCATGACATGGATGTCGTCTCGCACAGCGACTGGATCATCGATCTCGGCCCCGGGGCCGGCGACGAGGGTGGCCTTGTCGTCGCAGCGGGGACACCGCATCAGGTCGCCAAGGCGGGAGGGAAGACCGCACACTATTTGGCCCGCCGCCTGAGGCAGTGACGGACGCGATCTCGCGGTCTCGTCGTCACTCATCTCGCAATTGCGTTCTACGCGGCGAGGATAGACTCCGACTTTCGCGATGTTGACTTTCCGCCGCCCCCCTCCCCATACTTCGCAAAAAAATACAACCAAACATAAGACGGGTTTTGAGGGAGGATAGGATGCCGACTTCACGCAGGCAGCTGCTGAAGACCTCGGCGGCTGCCGCCGCCGCACTCAGCCTCGATTGGACCAGGGCCCAGGCGCAAGCCGAGACATTGCGCATCGGCCTGATCTACGACCTCACCGGCCCGTTCGCCGCCGGCGGCTCGGTCGCCTCGTCGATCGGCGCGCAGATCGCGATCGATCTCGTCAACGAGAAAGGCGGTATCGGCGGCAAGACCAAGATCGTGCCGGTCGCCGCGGATTCCCAGAGCAAGCCCGACGTCGCGATCAACGAGGCCGAACGCCTGATCAGCCAGGAGAAGATCGACATCCTCAACGGCGTCTATGCGAGCTCGCATGCGGTGCCGCTCGCGGCCAAGGTCGAGCAGCAGAAGAAGATCCTCTGGATCACGACCGCGGTCTCGACCGCCGTGTTCAAGGACAAGAACCTGCAATACGTGTTTCGCGCGCAGATTCATTCCGATCAATACGGGCAGGCCTTCGCTGCCTTCCTCACCGAGCACGCCAAGGCCAAGCTCGGCATGGAGCCGGGCGAGGTGAAGGTTGCGCTGATCCACGAGGACGGCCCCTACGGCGTCGGCGTCGCCGCCGCCGACGAGGCCTATGCCAAGCAGGCCGGCATCCAGGTGGTGTTGCGCGAGGGCTATTCGGCCGCCGCGCCCGACCTCTCGGTGCTGGTCACGAAAATCAAGCGCGCCAAGGCCGACGTGATCTCGCATGCCGGCTACAACCCCGACATCACCCTGTTCCTGCGGCAGGCCCGCGAGAGCGGATTACGCTTCAAGATGCTGTTCGGGGCAGGTGCCGGCTACAGCCAGCTCGACAAGCTGCGCGCGACCTTCGGCGCCGACATCGACAATTTCTGCAACATCGATCCGGTGCCGGCGCAGCTGCTCGATCCCGCCAAGCTCGCGCCCGGCATGGGCGATCTGATCAAGACCATGGTCAGCCGCTATCAAACCAAGACCGGCGCCACCGACGTGCCGCCGCACTGCTCGATGGGCTTCAACCAGACCTGGGTGCTGCTCAACAACGTGCTGCCGGTCGCCAAGGAGAAGTACGGCAGCTTCGAGCCCGAGGCGATCCGCAAGGCCGCGCTCGACGTCGACATCCCCGCCGGCGGCACCATCCAGGGCTATGGCGTGAAATTCTTCCCGCCGGGCACGCCGCTCTCCGGCCAGAACGAACGCTCGACGCCGGTGGTGATGCAGAACGCAGGCGAGCACATCTCGGTGGTGTGGCCGACCAACATCAAGACGCAGGACCCGGTATTCCCGCTGCCGAAGGGCTCGACCTACGGGACGTGAGGTTCTTCGCCTCTCCCCGCTTGCGGGGAGAGGCCGGATTGCGAAGCAATCCGGGTGAGGGGGACTCTCCGCGAGTCCGACTCTCACCGTCCCCGCGGAGAGTCCCCCTCACCCCAACCCTCTCCCCGCAAGCGGGGCGAGAGAGCACAGTCCCGTCGCGGTGAGCATCTCGCCTACAACACCACCCGCCGCCCCTCCTCCGCCGCCCAATACCCGGCGTAGTTCACCTTGATCGTCTCGTAGGCCAGCGCGAGGTCCGATAGCGGCTGGCGTCCGGTCGCGGCGCATTCCATGAAATCCTGGATCTCCTGGAGATAGCCGCGCGTCCATTCCTCCTCGAGGCAGACATATTGCCAGCCGGTCTTGCGGTCGACCTTTTCGGTGATGTAGACGCTCGCGAGCTTCTCCTCGCTGGTCTGATAGCTCATCAGATGATTGTTCGGCGTGATGTTGGCGAACAGCGAACCGCCGGACGTGTAGGTCTCGATCAGATTGCGCACGCCGCCCATGATCATGTCGCCGGAGAACACGGTCGCCTTGGTGCCGTCGGAGAATGTCGCCGTCAGCGTGCCCCAATCCTCGACGTCGACGGGATTGGCCTTGATGTAGGCGCGCTCCTCCGGCTTGAGCACGGCGGTGACGTTGCCGACATCGCCCGTGACGCTGGCGACGTGGATGCTCTCGCCGCGCGCCTTGGCCTCGACCTGCTTGAGATACAGCACGGCCGAGAGCGGATGGCAGCCCATCCGGATCAGCGAGCCGCCGCCGGTCATCGCCCATTGCGCGGCATGCGCGGCGTGCGAGCCGGAATGGCTCTCCTCTCCCTTCATGAACAGGATCTTGTCTTTCGTCGCCCTGATGATCTCCGCAGTCTTGGTCACCGCAGGCGCGTAGATCCAGTCCTCGGCATACATGAAGAGTTTTCCGGTGCGCTCGATCGCGGTGCGCGTCCTGTCCATCTCTTCGATCACGCGCTCATACATCAGCGCCTTCGGCACGTGCTTGCCGATCGGCTTCTGGTCGCCTTCCCGGCCGAAATAGCCGGCGAACGGCTTTTCGCAGATCACGTGCTTGCCGGCCTGCATGCTGGCGACGATCATCTCCGCATGGAGGTTGGGCGGCGTGCAGATATCGATGACATCGAGCTCGCCGTCCGCGATCAGCTCGGCGAAGCTCCGGTAAACACGCGGGATATTGTGATGCTGGGCGAACGCGACAACCTTGTCGCCGCGCGCGGCGACCGCCGCGACCTCGACGTCCACGCCATAGACGCGCCGGAACGCGTACATGTGCAGCTCCGACACGAAGCCGCAGCCGACGAGTCCCACCCTGATCCCAGTCATAGCGCCCCCCCTTGCTTCGGGCGGCACTATAGCGCGCTCGGAGACCTAATCCACCGAGACGCGCACCACGCCCGCGCTCATCATGCCGAGCGCACGGGCGGCGGGCACCGAGAGATCGACGATACGGCCGCGGATGAAGGGACCGCGATCATTGACCCGGCACTGGATCGAGCGTCCGCTATAGGACACCCTGAGCACGCTGCCGAACGGGCGCGTGCGGTGGGCGCAAGTCAACTCGCCGCCTTTGCCCGCCCTTCCATATCCGTAGTACGAAGCAAGACCGCTTTCGGCTTTAGCGACGGACACGAAGGCGAGGAATGAAGTCATCAAACAAAGCAAAAGGGTCGTCTGCGCGCGCACGGCACCGCTCCCGGTTGGCCCTGCCCGGCGCTGCAAACGTCCTTTGTTCCCCTGGGTTCCGGGAACCCTGCCGGCAAATGCCGGCAGGGCTATCACAGTTTGTTACTGCCGGTGAAATACCAGCGTGCGGACCTCGATGCTTTCGCGCGGCGCCGCGTCGGCCGGCGTGGTCGGATCGATGAACGCGGTATGCGGTCCGAAGCGGGTGCGGCCGTCGGTTGCGGAATCGTAGCACTTCAGCAGCAGCGCCTCGTCCGGCGTCATCTCGGGGACATAGAACCAGCGGTGGTTCGGATTGTATTTCACCGAATAGGTCTCGCCGCGACGATTGGGATAGATCAGGTCGGAGGCCACGAGATCGTCGGGCGCCACCGTGGTGCCGTCGGCCATGGCGAGCGGTGAATCGCGCAAGGGCCCGCGGATCGGCCGCCAGAGATTGATCACCTGCACGCGTCCCTTCAGCAGCTCCTCGGCCTCGTCAGGCAGATGCTCTCGCACGCGGTTGGCGCCGGAGACGGCGGTCTGGTCGACATGCACGCGCGTTGCCGGCTGACGCGGGCCGCCGTCGCGGATATCCGGCGCGCCTTCGACACGCTTGCGCACGGTGTGGTCGAAGATGACGACGCGATCGGCCTTCAGCGTGGCGCGCAGGAACGCCTCGACCGCGGGATAGTAGACGCTGCGGATTTCCTCGTCGTTGTAAAAATCCTTCACCTGCGTCGGGTGACGCACCAGTGCAAAGCCCTCGCGATCGAGCGAGAAGTTTTGCGCGATCAGCCGCGCATCGAAGATCGGCACCTGATGCGGCTCCGGCAGCGACGTGCTTTTGGGCTCACCCGGCGGCGGATCGAAGGCGTAGGTACGCGGCTTGCCTGATGTCGGCGCGAGATAGTTGAGTTCGGCGGTGACGAAGGGAAGCGATTCGATTTTTGTTTCTTGCAGGCCCATGGCCGGTCTCCCGATGTGGTCGTCGAATTGATTTTTGACGGGGCGCGACGTGGCGCAAGGGAGGGGAAGCAAATAGCAATGGAGGTGTTGTCGTCAGTGCAAAGCGCAGAAGGAATGTGTCGAGCAAGCCGATTGCGCTGGAAACCTCCTCCTTCCTCACGAGTCCTTGAAGCGTCCGTGAGAGCGCTTCTTCCTCCTCCCTTGTGGGAGAAGGTGGCGCGAACTCTTACCCTCCCCTGGAGGGGGAGGGTCGATCGCGCGCAGCGCGAGCGGGGTGGGGTGATCTCTCCTCTCGGGCAGCGTGGGCGTGGAGAGACTGTCACCCCACCCCGTCTCGCGTTTCGCTGCGCTCAACGTGAGCCGACCCTCCCCCTCCAGGGGAGGGTAAGCCGGCCGTCGCAAGCAGAGCTGCGCTACAACCCCGCCTTCGCGATCGCATCGGCAAACGAGCGATCCACGATCTCGGCTGCATCCAGCTTCTGCTTGATCAGCCCCCAGCGGAAATACAGGTCGATCGTGCTCTGCTCGTCCGCGATCACGCCGTCATCGATCGGCGCGATGCGGATCTTGGCGCGCGACAGCCAGTTTTGCGGCACGGCGGTCGGGATGTTCATCAGCCTGCCCCAGGTCGCGGCGTAGCTGTCGACATTGTTCAGCGACCACGCCCGCGCCGCGGTGAGACGCCGCACGAAGTCGGTCAGCTCCGCGCGCTTGTCGCGGATGGCCTCGGGCCGCGCCACCTGGAAGCTCAGGCCTGGCGTGAGCCCTTCGGAGGTGATGATGCGGCGCGATTTGAACAGAACCTCCTCCTGGCTGACATAGGGCTCCCAGGTGGACCACGCATCGACCGAGCCTTGCGTGTAGGCGATCTTGGCATCGGAGGGCGCCAGGAACGCGATCTGCATGTCGCTGGCACTCCAGCCGTTCTTCTCCAGCGCGGCGAGGATCAGCTGATGGCCGATCGAGCCGCGGCCGGTTGCGATCTTCTTGCCGCGCAGATCGGCAAAGCTCTTGATCGGCGAATTCTCGGGCACGAGGATCGCAAGCCCCTCGCGCGTCTGCCGGATCGCGGCAATCGCCTTCACCGGCGCGCCGGAGGCGGCAGCGAAGGTGAAGGGCGCGTCGCCAACGAGGCCGGTCTCGATCGCGCCGGCGCTGAGCGCTTCCAGCAGTGGGGCTGCCGCCGGAAACTCCTTCCATTCGATCTTGTAGGGGACGTCCTTGAGCACGCCGGCCGCTTCCATCACGGCCTGCGAATTGCCCTTCTGGTCGCCGACGCGCAAAGTGGTTTGCGCCGCCGCCAGCTCGAATGAACCGAACAGCAGCGCGCCGGCCAGCATGAGGCGGATCATTCCGCGGCCTCACCGCGCACGGCCTGACGCTTGGCGATCAGCTCGCGCGTCAGCGGGATCAGCTCGCGGCCATAGTCGATGGCGTCAGGGAGCGGATCGAAGCCGCGGATCAGGAAGTGGCTGACCCCGAGGTCGTAGTAGTCGCCGAAGACCTCGGCGACCTGCTCCGGCGTGCCGACCAGCGCGGTGGTGTTGCTGTTGGCGCCGGTGAGCTTTGCGATCTCGGTCCACAGCCGCTTGTCGATGCGCGCGCCCTGGTCGGCCGCCGCCAGCAGCCGCTTGGCGCCCTCGGTGGCATGATTGGGCCGGCGATAGCCGGTCTGGTCCTGAAGCGCGGTGGCGCGTTCGAGGATGTGCTCCGCCTTCTGCCAGGCCTTCTCCTCGGTATCGGCGAGGATCGGTCGCACCGACAGGCTGAAACGCGGGCTCGGCCGCCCATGCTTGGCCGCCGCCGCACGCACCCGCGCGGTGACGTCGCGCACCTGCGCGTAGGATTCGCCCCACAGCGCAAAAGTGTCGGCATGCTTGCCCGAAACCTCGATCGCGGCATCGGAGCCGCCGCCGACGAAGGTGTAGATGCCGCCCTGCTGGAGCGGCTTCACTTGCGAAAAGCCGTTCTCGACGGTGTAGTGCTTGCCGCTGTAGTTGAACGGCTTCTCGCTGGTCCATTCCAGCCGCACGACGTCGAGGAACTCGCTGGTGCGTGCGTAGCGCTCGTCCTTGTCGTCGACCGTGTTGCCGTCCTGCCGGAGCTCGATGGCGTTGCCGCCGGTGATGACGTGCAGCGAGACGCGGCCGCCATAGAGCTGGTCGAGCGTGGCGAGCTGGCGCGCCAAAAGCGTCGGCGCAGTGAAACCCGGGCGCTGCGCGATCATCACCTTGAGCTTCTTTGTAATGGTCAGCACATGCTGGGCGATCTGGAGCGCATCCGGCGTGGTTGAATGGAACGCCAGCAGCGCGCGGTCGAAGCCGGCGAGCTCATGCGCCTTCGCGACCGTCTCGATATAGGCGGGATCGAGCACCGGTCCCTGCCGCACGATGGTCTCGGAAGCATTGCTGTTGGCGATAAAGCCGATGAACTCGACCGACATCGGGGAACTCCTTGGGATGATAGGGTCAGACGCCCAGCGCTGCGCGCCCGGCAGTGATCTTGGTGGTGTCGTCCTGGGGGGTGTGGACGCGACCGCAGAGCACGTCGCGGTAATGCCGCTCCAGCGGATTTTTGCGCGACAGACCGTGATTGCTGGTCAGCGACAAGGCGTCCTCCACTGCGGCCACGGCGTTATTGGTCACCGTGAGCTTGACGATGTTGGACTCGATCGCGCTCAGCTGCAAGCCGTTGTCAAAATCAGAGGCGAAACTGTCGATCAAACGTGCGTTGACCGCCAGCCGCGCCTCGATGCCGCCGAGGATTTCCTGGGCGCGCGGCAAGGTCGCCAGCGGCGCGCCGAGACTGCCCGGCACCCGCGTCTTCAGGAAGGTCACCAGCCAGTCGCGTGCCGCGCGCGCGATGCCGTCATAGATCGCGGCGACGAAGACGGTGTGGACGGTCGACTGGGTCGGATCTGGCGCCCGCCAATCCGCGGGCTTGCGAATATCGACCTCGGCATCGAGCGGGATCACCACGTCGTCGAAGATGACATCGTGACTGCCGCTGGCGCGCAGGCCGTGATGATCCCAGGTCTCGACGATGCGCGTGCCCGGCAGCCCCGCCGGCACCAGGAACTGGCCGACGCGCGGCTCGGCCTCGTCGGTGCGCGCCCAGACCAGATACCATTTCAGGATCGGCGAGCCCGTCGAATAGACCTTGTGGCCTGAGAGGCGCCAGCCGGTCTCCGTGCGCCGCGCGATCGTCGCCGGCAGGCCGCCACGCGCGGGCGAGCCGAGCTCCGGCTCAACGCGGAGCGCATTGATCAGCGCAAGACCTTCGACAGTCTCATGGGCGAGCTTGCGCGACAATCGCACCGGCCAGGTCGGACTTCGCGCCATCACCAGATGGTTGATGTAGTGCATCGACAGCACCAGTGCGGTCGACGAGCAGGCCTTGCCGACGATGCCGAGCACGCGTGCGGCGTATCTCGCACCAGCGCCGGCCCCGCCGAAGGCGGCCGGTACCGTCAACGACAGCAGGCCAGCTTCCGAGAGTTCGCGAAAATTCTCGAAAGGAAAGCTGCCGGTGCGGTCGTGCTCGGCCGCGCGCGTGGCGAAGGTTTCGGCCAGCGCCTCGGCGCGAGCGATGTAGTCGGGTTCGCTATGGGCCGTGCGCCCTTTGGCTACAGAAGTCACCATGTGGCATCTAATCCCAGGAGGCCGAGGATCTGGCGGCGCAGATCGGCGAGATACGGATCGCCGCGATGGCGCGGATAGGAACGGTCGACGCGGATATCGGCCTTCACCCGCGCCGGACGATCGCTGAAGACGATGACGCGGTTGGCGAGCACGAGCGCTTCCTCGGCATCATGCGTGACCAGAAGCGTCGTAAACCCCTTGCGCTGCCAGAGCGAGACGAGCTCGGCCTGCATGGTGATGCGGGTCAGCGAATCCAGTTTTCCCAACGGCTCGTCGAGGATCAGGATCTTGGGATCGTTGACCAGCGCCCGCGCCAGCGCGACGCGCTGCGCCATGCCGCCGGAGAGCTGGTGCGGATAGGCATTGCGGAACGAGGCAAGCCCAACGAGATCGAGCGCATCGTCGACACGCTGCCGCTGGCTCTTCAAAATGCCCTGGGCCTCGAGGCCCAGGGCGACGTTGTCCCAGACCGACCGCCAGGGAAACAGGGTCGGATCCTGGAACACGACGACGCGCGAGGGATGCGGCCGGGTGATGCGGCTCTCGTCTTCCCGCAAGCTTCCCGCCTTGGGCTTGTCGAGCCCGGCAACGAGCCGCAGCAAGGTCGACTTGCCGCAGCCGGAGGGGCCAAGCAGCGCGACGAATTCGCCAGGCTCGACGGAGAAGCTGACGTCGCTGAGAACAGGCAGTTCGGTGCCGTCGATATCGAAGGCGTGGCTGACCTGCTCGATGTCGAGCGCGGCGCCGGCGGCGGGGTGCGTCGCGGCTTCGGCAAGAGCTGCGGCTACCATTTGACGGTCCCCTTCTGCCAGACCAGCAATCGATCCCGGATCGAAAACAGCAGCGTGATCGCGCCGGAGCAGAGCAACGACATCACGATCAGCGCCGCGTACATGTTGGCGTAGGCGGCCCAGCCCTGCGCCCATTGCAGGTACCAGCCGAGCCCGGCCTTGACCCCGATCATCTCGGCCACGACGAGCACGGCAAAGGACGAGCCGAGCCCCATGAACAGGCCGACAAAGACGTGCGGCAGCGCGGCTGGGATCGCGACCTTCAGCACAAGGAAAGACGGCTTTGCACCCAGCGTGCGCGCGACATCGTAATAGGCGTTGCTGACGCTCGCGACACCCGACCAGGTCAGCACGGTCACCGGAAAGCCCGTCGCCAGCGCGATCAGGAAGGTCGAGGCGCTCCAGCTCGACGGGAATGTGAAGAAGGCGATCGGCAGCCAGGCCGTCGCCGGCAGCGGGCCGATGAAGCGCAGCACCGGATGCACCCAATAGCCGACCGCGCGCGACCAGCCGATCGAGACACCAGTCAAAAAGCCGACCGTCGCGCCGATCAGATAGCCGCCGAGCTGCAGCTTGACCGAGGCGAACACGCTGTCGAGCAGTTTTGGCAGATCGTCGGTATAGACCTCGATGATCGATTGCGGCGGCGGAAAGAACGGCAACGGCAGCCAGGCGAATTTCGCGGTCGCAACTTCCCACACCGTCAGGAAGGCACCGAGCGCGACCAGCCAGGGCGCACGCTTGTGCAAGGCCTTCCCTGCCGAGCCGAGATAGTCGGCCCCGACGGTTCCGAACAGCGCGACGGCCGCGATGACGAAGGCGGCGATGCCGAGCGAGTGCGTGCGCGACCAGTCGCCGACATCCTCCCACCACAGGCAGGACAGGCCGAAGGCGATCCAGGCGATGCTGGCGAGCACGCCGACGCCGGAGTCCCGGAGCCAGCTCGCCAGCAGCGGCGCGCGCGAGGAGCGCGGCGCGCCGGAGGCGAGGCCGTCAGACAGCGAATACGTCGACATAGATACGCTCCGCGAATTTGGCGGTATCGGTGCTCTGCTTGAAGACCTGCACGGTCTTCAGGTCGTCGGCGTAAGCCTTGAGCTCGCGCTTGAGCACTTCACCCACGGGATGGTGATGATGGCTGTGGTAGCGCACCATGCCCTCGATATCGGCGAGCGATGCCGTCTTCGGCGCGTAAGGCTGGAACGACTTTGCCGTCACGGCCGGGTTCTGCGCGGTGAACATCGCAGCATCGAGCAGCGCCTGCGTGAGGGCGCGCGCGACCTGCGGCTCCTCGCGCACCAGGCTGCCGCGCAGGCCGAGGATGCAGCAGCTCTTGTCGCGATATTCGCCGTCGAGGTTGGAGGCGACTTCCTTGTACTGGCTGTCCTTGAGCCAGAGATAGCCGAGCGGATCGGACGACAGGAAGGCCTGCACCTCACCCTTCTCCACGGCGACGTTGAGCAGGTTGCCGGGATAGGCGCGCCAGTCGACATCCTTGTTCGGGTCGATCCCGAGCTTGGCGAGCTGGACGGAGAAGAAGTTCTTGTCGGGGCCGCCGAGATCGCCGACCGCGACGATCTTGCCCTTGAGATCGGCGAGCTTGTTCACGCCGGAATCCGTCCGAGTGAGGACGCGCATGCAGCCGCCATGGGTACCGGCGGCGATCTTGACGTCAAAGCCCTGCTCCAACGGCTTCAGCCAGCGCAGCGCCATGCCGAGCCCGGCATCGCTCTTACCCGTCGCGATCGCCTCGAGCAGCTGGTCGGTCGAGCCGGAATAGTTGATGAGCTCGATGTCGAGATTGTGCTTGTGGAAGAAGCCGTGCTCGATGGCAACAGGCACCGGCGCGAGGCAGACCGCGCCGGCATTCCACGACAGTTTCAGTTTGCGCGGCGCGCCCGTGAGCGCGGGCGCGTCGGAGGCCGTGCGGCACAGCGGGAATTGCGAGAGATCGACACCGGGCGCGATCGCCTGTGGCGCAAACGCCTGCGCTGCACCGAAGGCACCCAGCGGCGCGGCGAACGCCGCGGCCAACCCTGCCTGGAGTAGATGACGCCGGTCGAGGCTCGATCCGCGCTTGTTGTCGTTGTCCATCAGCCCCGCTCCTGAGTTGGCACAGCTCCGCCGTTCGCGCAGCACATTGCGTTGCGCATGTTCCGCACGGAGATGCGTTGGGAGAATATTCTTCGCCGTCGCTTCACACGCGGCTTTGATGCGATGCGCAAATCATGCGGCGCGTTCGCGGCATCGTCAATGAAATGGAATTTCGAATGTGACGCGAAGCGAAGTCATTCTCTCCATCGGCACGTGCGGGAACGATGAAAGGATTTTCGCTGCCGCATCGCCTTGCAAAGCGCACCGCGGCTCCGGCGCCTGCTTCATCCGTGCGCATCTTCCGCCGTGAACGCCGCGCGTTCTCGAAAGCAGCACTTCGTTGAAACGTCCTTGCCGATCGCACACGCAATACGGTTGGCCATTTCATTGACTGCGGATCGCGCACTCATAGACTTGATCGTCTCGCTGCATCGTCCGCTCCCGCATCGTGAGCGACGCAACAAGACGGATCCAATGAGCATCAACTCGAACGACAATTCCATCACGCGCCGGCTCGCCACTTCGTTGCTGGCCGCCGCCATCACCCTGTCGACAGCGGCAGCATCGCTCGCCGCCGACACCGTCGTGCTGCGCGTCGGCGACCAGAAAGGCGGCAACCGCTCGCTGCTGGAGATCTCCGGCTATGCGAAGGACCTGCCCTACAAGATCGAATGGTCGGAATTCCCTGCGGCCGCGCCGATCCTCGAAGCGCTCAACGCCGGCGCCCTCGATGTCGGCTATACCGGCGATCTCTCCTTCCTCTCGGTCTATGCGGCGGGCGCGCCGATCAAGGCGATCGGCGGCACGCGCTCCGATGCGAAGACGCAGGCGATCCTCGTGCGCCAGGATTCGCCGATCAAATCGGCCGCCGACCTCAAGGGCAAGCGTCTCGCCGGCACGCGCGGCGGCTGGGGCCAGTTCCTGATCGACGCAACGCTGGAGAAGGCGCAGATCAAGCTCGAGGATGCGACCTTCGCGCCGCTCGGCCCGGTCGATGCCAAGATCGCGCTGGTCGCCGGCTCGATCGACGCCTGGGCGGTGTGGGAGCCCTATGTCTCGTTCGCAACCTTGAAGGACAAGGCGCGCGTGATCGCCGACGGCGAAGGCCTGACGCCGACCATCACCTTCATCGTCGCCTCCGACAACGCCATCGCCACCAAGCGCGCGGCGGTGCAGGACCTGGTGCAGCGGCTGAACAAGGCGCGACTCTGGTCGCTCGATCATGTTGCCGAATACGCTAAGAGCACGGCCGACCTGACAAAACTGCCGGAGGACGTGCTGCTGGCGGCCTACACCGCCCAGCGCACCAGCCCGATCGTGATCGATGAGAACGTGGTGAAGGAAATCCAGGCCGCCTCGGACCGCTCGACGCGCTACGGCATCCTGCCGAAGACGCTCGACGTGAGCAAAGCCGTCGACCGCAGCTTCACCGCTGCGGCGGCCGGATCGAACTAGCGCGGAGCGGCGGGATGCGCAGGCCTCGCCTCAAGGCCGGCCCACTGCATCTCGCCGCGATCGTGCTCGCGCATTTCACCTGCATGAGCTTGATCGTGTGGCTCTCGCTTTAGCTCCGCGAGGCGCTCACCAATATCCGCGGTAATAGGGCCGGTAGTAGCCATAGCGAGGGCCATAATACGGACGATAGACCCGATAGCCATAATAGCGGGGACGCGCGTAGTAGCCGCCATAGCCGTAGCTCGGTCCATAGCCGTAGCCGCCGTAATAGGCCGGCGCGTAACCATAGCCGTAGCCCGGATATCCATAGCCGCCATAATACGGTCCGCCGCCATAATAGCCGTAGCCGTAGGGCGCGCTGCTGGCGATGGCGCCGCCGATGATCGCGCCGGCCGCGAGGGCGCCGATACCAAAGCCCCAGCCGCCACCCCAGCCGCGGCCGCGCCAATAGACCTGCGTGACATCATCGCCGACGGCCGCTTTCATGGCCGCGACATTGGTCGGCAGCGGGGCTGCTGCGGCTTGGCCGATTTGGCCGGCCATGACCGCGCCCGCCAGTGAACAGACAATTGCCGTTGTCCAGATCCTCATCGTCTTGCTCCCTGTCTGACGTTTCGCTTGGAAAAGGATCGCAGGCCCATGATCGGGCAACGTTGCGCCAAGTCAAAGCCTCGATTTTGCGTGCGGCGCACAAGAGAGCGGGTGCATGCCTCAATTGTGGTCAGCGGGATCGCGACGATATGACACCGATGCGACGGCGCCGGGTCCCGGCGACCACGGCAAAGCATTAAGCTTCCCGCGCGTTCGCAACCAACAACCATCTTCCTGATTTACTATTCGTACCGTTACTATCGGTTCCAATGGTGCGCGGCCGGGAGGCATCTCGCGACGCGGCAGAGACGTGTGGGGAGGATGACATGAGTGCCGTGGGTAATGAGCCGCTCGCGCGTCAGGCGCTGGCGTTCGTCCTGGCTGGTGGACGCGGCAGCCGGCTGCTGGAGCTGACCGATCGGCGCGCCAAGCCCGCGGTCTATTTCGGCGGCAAGTCCCGCATCATCGATTTCGCGCTGTCGAACGCCGTGAATTCCGGCATCCGCCGCATCGCGGTCGCCACCCAGTACAAGGCGCACAGCCTGATCCGGCACCTCCAGATGGGCTGGAATTTCTTCCGCCCCGAGCGCAACGAGAGTTTTGACATCCTGCCCGCGAGCCAGCGCGTCTCCGAGAACATGTGGTATGTCGGCACGGCGGACGCGATCTACCAGAACATCGACATCATCGAGTCGCACAATGCCCGCTTCATCGTCGTGCTGGCCGGCGACCACATCTACAAGATGGATTACGAGGTGATGCTGCGCCAGCACGTCGACAGCGGCGCCGACGTCACCGTCGGCTGCCTGGAAATGCCGCGCGCGGAATCCTCGGGCTTCGGCATCATGCACATCGACGAGAACGGCTGGATCCAGCAATTCCTCGAGAAGCCGAAAGATCCGCCCCCGATGCCGGGCAAGCCGGACGTCTCGCTCGCCAGCATGGGCATCTACGTGTTCGACTCGAAATTCCTGTTCGACCAGCTCAAGCGCGACGCCGAAGACCCGAACTCGAACCACGATTTCGGCAAGGACATCATTCCCTACATCGTCAAGAACGGCCGCGCGATCGCGCACCAGTTCTCGACGTCATGCGTCCGCTCCGGCAGCGACGAGCGCGCCTACTGGCGCGACGTCGGCACGGTCGACGCCTATTGGGCCGCCAATATCGACCTCACCGACGTGGTACCGGAGCTCGACCTGTTCGACCGCGCCTGGCCGATCTGGTCCTATGCGGAGATCACCCCGCCGGCGAAATTCGTCCATGACGAGGAGAGCCGGCGCGGCCAGGCCGTGAGCTCGCTGGTCTCCGGCGGCTGCATCATCTCCGGCGCCTCGCTGCGCCGCTCGCTGCTGTTCACCGGCGTGCGCATCAACTCCTACGCCAATGTCGAGAACGCCGTGATCATGCCTTATGTCAATGTCGGGCGCGGCGCACGACTGAAGAATGTCGTGATCGACCGCGGCGTCGAGATTCCCGAGGGCCTCGTCGTCGGCGAGGATCCCGAGATCGATGCCAAGCGTTTCCGCACCACCGAGCAGGGCATCTCGCTGATCACCCAGCCGATGATCGACAGGCTCAATACATGACGCCTGTTCGCGTCCTCGCGGTCGCCTCTGAAGTCTACCCCATCGTCAAGACCGGCGGCCTCGCGGATGTCGCCGGTGCGCTGCCGCTTGCGCTGAAGGCGCATGGCGTCGAGATGCGCACCTTGATGCCGGGCTATCCCGGCGTGATGCGGCTGCTTGCGAGCGCAGAGGAAGTCCGGCGCTGGCCGGACTATTTCGGCGGACCGGGCCGGCTGCTCGCCGGCTCCCATGACGGGCTCGACCTGTTCGTGCTCGACGTGCCGCATCTCTACGCGCGGCCGGGCAACCCTTACGTCACCGCCGAGGGCGTCGACTGGCCGGACAACGGCGTGCGCTTTGCGGCGCTGTCGCGCGTCGCGGCCGATATCGGCTATGGCCTCGTGCCGGCGTTCCTGCCTGATGTCGTGCATGCCCATGACTGGCAGGCCGGGCTCGCGCCGGCCTACCTCCACTATGACAACCGCCCGCGTCCGGGCACCGTGATGACCATCCACAACATGGCCTATCAAGGCAAGTTCGCGCGCGAGCTGATCGGCGCGATCGGCCTGCCGTGGAGCTCCTTCGACGTCAACGGCCTCGAATATTTCGGCGGCATCAGCTTCCTCAAGGCCGGCCTGCAATTCGCCGATCGCATCACCACGGTGTCGCCGACCTACGCCCATGAAATCCAGAGCGACGAAGGCGGCATGGGGCTCGGCGGCCTGTTGCGCGCACGCGCGGGCGCATTGAGCGGCATCCTCAACGGCATCGACACCGAGGTGTGGAATCCGCAAACCGATCCGCACATCGCCTATCGCTTCGGCGCGGAGGACCTGACGTTCCGCGCGGCGAACAAGGCGGTGCTGCAGCAGCAGTTCAATCTCGATTCCTCGGACGAAGCGCCGCTGCTCGGCGTCATCAGCCGCCTGTCCTGGCAGAAGGGGCTCGATCTCCTGCTCGAGGCCATTCCGACCATCTTGCGTGAAGGCATGCAGCTCGCGCTGCTCGGCAGCGGCGACCGCGATCTCCAGGACCGCTATCAGGCCGCGGCCCGCGCCAATCCCGGCCGGATCGGCGTCGTGATCGGCTATGACGAGATTTTGGCGCATCTGATCCAGGCCGGCTCGGACGCGCTTCTGGTGCCGTCGCGGTTCGAGCCGTGCGGCCTGACCCAGCTCTGCGCGCTGCGCTATGGCGCGGTGCCGATCGTGTCACGCGTCGGCGGCCTCGAGGATACCATCGTCGATATCGGCGAAGCCGACAGATCGGGACGCGATGCGACCGGCTTCAAGTTCGGCCCGGTGACGGCGGATGCCTTCGCCGGCACGCTGCGCAAGGCCAACACCACCTTCCACGACAAGACGACCTGGCGGCGGCTGCAGCGAAGCGGGCTTGCGACCGACGTCTCCTGGCGCAACCGCGCCGGCGACTATGCCGCGCTCTATCGCGATCTCGTGGCGGCCCGCGCTTGAGGCATGACGTCGAATCCATGCTATAGAGCGCGCATGGACCCGCTATTGATCAAGCTGATCGGCTTTGCCGCCGCCACCTGCACCACCGTGGCCTACGCGCCGCAAGCCATCAAGGTGTGGAAGACCCGCTCCACCGGCGACATCTCGCTCGGCATGTTCCTGGTCATGGTGCTGGGCCTGGCGCTCTGGCTCATCTACGGCCTGCTCTCGGGCGATGGCCCGCTGATCGCCTCGAACGCCGTCACCATGCTGCTCGCCGGCGGCATTCTGGTGATGAAGCTGCGATACGGTTAGGATGCGTAGGGTGGATTAGCCCACGGGCTGCGCAAAGCGCAGTGCGTGGGCGTAATCCACCACCTTCATTGCCGCCCGATGGTGGATTACGCTGCGCTAATCCACCCTACTATTCATCCAAACACATACGACGCCATCGCGACGTTCGCGACCTCGTCGACGAAGACGCGCTTGCCGATATCCTTGCCGGCGGCGCCGGCGGCCACCATCAGCGGCAGCAGATGGTCCTCGCGCGGATGCGCAAGGCGTGCGCTCGGTGCGTTCTCCCAATCGACCAGCATCGCGTTGCGGCGCGCCGCATCGGGATTGCTGATCGCCTCGTTCAGATAGGCCTCGAAATCGTACGAGGCGGGCTTGGACTCCGGCCGGTTGAAGCCGCGCATGTTGTGATAGGTGAGCCCGCTGCCGACGATCAAAATGCCCTCGTCGCGCAGCGATGCGATCGCCTCCCCGGCCTTGATGTGCTCGGCCGCATCGTAGCTCGACTTCAGCGACAAGAGCACGATCGGCATGTCGGCGTTCGGATACATCAGGCCGAGCGGCACGAACGTGCCGTGGTCAAAACCCTGATTGGGATCTTCCCGGCAATCGAGGCCCACGTGCTTGAGCAGCGCCCTCACTTCCGCGGCAAGCTCCGGCTTGCCCGGCGCCGGATATTTGATGTGATAGGTATGCTCGGGGAAACCGTAATAGTCATAGACCATCGGCGGATGCGCCGAGGTCGACACGGTGAAGGCGTCGGCCTCCCAATGCCCGGTGATGACGAGCACGGCCTTCGGCCGTTCCGCCAGAAGCTGCGGCAGGCGGCCGAACTCCTCGGCGGTCCTGGCATATTGCACCCGCCGGTCCTCCATGAACGGCCAGGGGCCGCCGCCATGCGACAGGAAGAGGGTCGGAAATCGCGTCATGAGAATCACGTCCTGGGCAAAGGCTCGGCTCAAAGGCAACATATGCGCGTGGCGGTCCCACGCGACCGGCGGCGAGCATAGGCAAACCCGTATGGTTAGCAAGTCGTTAACGATTTGCCTTCCAAAATCCCCGCCGTGGCCGAAGGAGTCGGCCAGAAGACGAGGACGTGAGATGAGGAAGTTTGCGCTGGGGGACGTCGTCAACAGTGACAAGGGCCGCCGCGGCGTCGTTCGCGCCGCCTTCAAGTCGCGCGAAGGCCAGCAGTTCTATGCCGTCGAGAAGGACGGCGCGATGGACTATCTCGAGGAAAACCGGCTAAGCCCGGCGCCGCGCGTCGAACTCGCGGCTTAACTCCAACTCATTTCTTACTCTCATCGGCGAACCGGTCGAGGCGCTCCGCGAAGGGGTCGTCTCCGCTCGCGGTGCGATCGTTCGCGATCAGCAGCAGGCGGTCGCGGTCTGCGGCCGCGTCCCAATGCGGCAGGTCCGGGCCGTTGGGATCGCCGCTCTTTGCGAAATTGATCCAGTAGGCGCGCACGCGGCTTACGACCTCGCGATCGCGCCGCGACAGGATACCCGCACCGGGCACGCCTTCCGCGCCGAAGATGAATTGCAGCTCGCGTCCGTGACCGCCCTCGGGATTGGTTCGCCGCGCCTCCGGCACATAGGCGAAGCGATAGCGATAGGTCGGCGCGCCGGTCGCGGCATGCAGGCGCGCCAGCAGCCTCACCGGCTCGGAGAAGACCTTGTCGGTGTAGACTTGGGCTGCAAGGTCCGACGGCTTGTCGAGGTCGGGATAGAGCTTGCGCAGCTGCTCGGGTGTCGCGCCTGACGATGTAAGCGCCTCCGCGACCTCCGGCTCACTGTCGAAACCCGTCTCGTCATCGTTGGAGCCGATGATCAGGGGAATCCGCCCTTCATGTCCCGCCGCAAAGCCTGCGGCAATGTCCTCCGTCACGAGGCTTCCATCGATCGCGGGCGCGAAGCCGTGCGGAGATTTTGCGAGCAGCTTGCTTTCGGCCGCAAGCAGCCGCGCCGGCGCGCTTCCGCGCGGGTCGGTGCCATCCTGCCCGAGCGTCGCGACCAACTGCAGGCCCCAGGCCTCTGCCTCCTGCCGGGAGCGCAAGCGCACGCGGCCGGGCAGCGATTGCAGGATGGCTTTCTGAAACAGGTCACGCGCCTCGCCGCACAGCATCAACAACGCGATCGATGTCGCACCCGCGCCACTTCCGAACAGCGTGACGTTGCCGGCATCGCCACCGAACGCCGCGATGTTGTCGTGCACCCAGCGCAGCGCCGCGATCTGGTCCATCAGTCCGTAATTTCCGGAGCCGCCTTCCGACAGCGCGGAATGGGTGAGCCAGCCGAACACGCCGAGACGATAGTTCACGGTGACCACGATGAGGCCGGCCTGCGCGAGCCTCGCGCCATCGAACAGCGGATCGTTGGCGGTGCCGCCGACAAAGGCGCCGTCATGGATGAACACCATCACCGGCAGCGGGCCGTCGACGCCGAACGGACGAAACACGTTGAGCGTGAGGCAATCCTCGCGCGCCCCGGAGAGCGACGGTTGAAGGCACGGTGCACCGTACTCATAGGCCGTGCGCATCTCCGAACTTTCCACGGTCGCCGCCGGCGGACGCCAGCGCAGCGGACCGACCGGCGGGGCCGCATAAGCCAGTCCCTTGAAGAAGGCCACCTCGCCTTCGACGCCGCCGAGCATCTGGCCCTCGCGCGTCAGCGCGAACGGAAACTGCCCGACCGGCTGGGCTGCGGCCGGGTCAGCGAGGCAAAGGAATCCGGAAGCCGTAACGAGCGCAAGCAGGGACCGCATCTTGGGATCTCGATGCGCGGGAGATTTCCTGCAAAGTTATGTCCGCGCACACCGCCGAGGCAAGCCTCACGGATCGCAGCTAACCGCCCTTCGCAATGATCTCCGCCAGTGCCCGCCGCGCGATGATGCCGAGTTCACCGAGGGTGGAGTGTCCCGACTGCGCCGCCTCGATCAGGCGCTCGGCGATGAACCTGCGGCTGTCATGATCGCCGCCATGCGGCAATTGACGGCACGTCTCTTCCAGGACGACGTCCATGTTGGCTTTGGTCCGCTCACTCAACTCTGTCATGACGCCCGGCCGGCACGCGTGGCTTGTAACCGCAAGCATACACAGAGGGATCAGGCATGATTAGCCCGGACAATCACGGCCATTGTGCATCGCGATGCGTGCAGTGGAGCAACGTTCGCGCCGCCACGGTGAAGCCGCAAACGACTACCGAGGATTGCACTTGGTCTGATGACAAGCCGAGCCTGCAGGACTAGCCTGCCGGCAAAACAAAACGCACGGGAGGAAATGCCATGCCTGAAGCTATGGTTGCTGCGCGTGAGTCCAAAGCGGCAAGTGGAACAGCAGAGCAGGTCGACGTCGCCGTGGTCGGCGCCGGGTTTGCCGGTCTTTATCTTCTCCATCGCCTGCGCAAGGCAGGCCTCTCGGCCGTCGCCCTCGAAGAAGCCGGCGATGTCGGGGGAACCTGGTACTGGAACCGGTATCCCGGCGCGCGCTGCGATATCCAGACCATCGACTACAGCTACACCTTCGATCCCGACCTCGAGGCGGCCTGGACCTGGTCGGAGAAATACGCGACCCAGCCCGAGATCCTGCGCTATCTCGGCTTCGTCGCCGACCGCTACGATCTGCGCCGCGACATCCGCTTCAAGACAAAAGTCACCGAAGCCAGATGGGACGAGGCGGCCGAACGCTGGCAGCTCACCACCGACAACGGCGCGCCCGTCTCCTGCCGCCATTACATCATGGCCACCGGCTGTCTCTCCGCGCCCAAGCCGCCGGAGATCGACGGCGTCAAGGATTTCAAGGGCGAGGTCTATTTTACCGGGCGCTGGCCGCATGACGGCGTCAATCTCGCGGGCAAACGCGTCGCCGTGATCGGCACGGGCTCGTCGGCGATCCAGTCGATCCCGCTGATCGCCGAGCAGGCCGCGCATCTCACCGTGTTCCAGCGCACGCCGAATTTTGCGCTGCCGGCGCACAACGGTCCGGCGCCGGCAGACCGCATGGGCCTGCTGCAAGGCGACCGCGCGGCCTATCGCGAGCAGGCGCGCCAATCGATGGCCGGCGTGCCCTATCCGCAGCAGACGGTCGTGAGCTGGCAGTTGAGCGATGCCGAGCGTCGTGAGCGGTTCGAACGGGCCTGGGCCGCCGGCGACCTCGTCCACATCCTGACGCAGCTCTGGGCCGACCAGGCCGTCGATGTCGACGGCAACAAGATCGTCCAGGACCTGATCCGCGAGAAGATCCGCGCCGCCGTCAAGGATCCCGAGACCGCCGCGGCGCTCACGCCGCACGATCATCCCTTCGGCGCCAAGCGTCCCTGTCTCGACACCAATTACTACGCCACCTACAACCGGCCGAACGTCACGCTGGTCAATCTGCGGCAGGAGCCGATCAAGGCGATCACCGCGAGCGGCATCTTCACGAACGGCCGCAGTTTCGACGTCGACGTCATCGTGTTCGCGACCGGCTTCGACGCCATGACCGGCGCGATCCGCGCCGTGCATCCGATCAGCGGGCGCGGCGGCAAGTCGCTCACCGACGTCTGGGCGCAGGGGCCGCAGACCTATCTCGGGCTCACGGTGGAAGGCTTCCCGAACTTCTTCATGATCACCGGGCCCGGCAGCCCGTCGGTGCTGTCGAACATGGCGGTGTCGATCGAGCAGCATGTCGACTGGGTCGTCGACAGGCTGGCCGCATTGCGCGACGCCGGCTTCTCGACGATGGAGCCGACAGAGACGGCGCAGGCCGCCTGGGGCCGGCACATGGCCGACTGCTCGATGCTGACGCTGCACCGGCTCGCCAACACCTGGTACACGGGCGCCAACGTGCCCGGCAAGGTGCAGGGCCTGATGCCATATACAGGCGGCGTCGGCCCCTATCGCAGCATCTGCGACGAGGTGGTCAGCCGCGGCATGCTCGGCTTCAGGCTCACCGGCCCCGATGGCACCGCGCAATGCAATGACGGCGAGGTGGTGCGCCTGCAGCCGGACGTACGGCTGGTACTGAACCTGCTGGCAACGCTCAACCTGCCGCCGATCGAGTCGATGGGCGCGGGAGGGGCGCGCGCCTTCGTCAACGAGTTCAACAAGAGCCGTCCCGCCGGACGGCCGATCGGCGAGATCGTCGACGGCACCCTGCCCGGTGCCGATGGTCCGCTGCCCTATCGTGTCTACAAGCCCGCAACAGCAGGACCGCATCCGGTCGTGGTCTATTTCCACGGCGGCGGCTGGGTGCTCGGCGACGAGCAGTCGGACGAGCCGTTCTGCCGCGACATGGCGCGCAGGACGGGCATGATGTTCGTCAGCGTCGGCTATCGTCACGCGCCGGAGCATCGCTTCCCGGCTGCGGCGGAAGACGGCTATGCGGCCACGCGCTGGATCGCCGAGCACGCCGCCGAGCTCGGCGGCAGGCCGGGGCCGGTGCTGGTCGCCGGCTGGAGCGCCGGTGGCAACATCGCCGCCGTCACCTGCCAGCTCGCGCGCGACCGCGGCGGGCCCGAGATTGCGGGCCAGTTGCTGATCTGCCCGGTCACCGACTGCAGCTTCGATCGCCCCTCCTACAACGACAATGCGACCGCCTATTTCCTGACGCGCTCGCTGATGAACTGGTTCTGGGACCTCTATTGCTCGCCGGCGGACCGCACCGATCCGCGCGTCTCGCCGCTGCGCGGCAAGGTCGAAGGCTTGCCACCGGCCTTCGTCGTCACCTGCGAGTTCGATCCGCTGCGCGACGAGGGCATCGCCTATGCCGAGGCGATGCAGGCTGCCGGCGTCCCAGTCGAGCAACTCAAGGCGCGCGGCCATTTCCACTCGTCCTTCACGATGGTCGACGTGGTGATCACGGGCGCGCCGGGCCGCGGGCAGATGGCCGAAGCCTTGCGGCGGTTCGCCGGACTTCCGCCGGAGGTCAGCAGCACCGACGAGCGCAGCCACGGTCACACGAGCCCGGGGCACAAGATCGCGGCGGCTGCGAGCTGAGCTGCAACGGATCGGCGGGCTAAAGCATGATCCGGAAAAGTGCGCAGCGGTTTTCCGAAAAGATCATGCTCCAACAACAACCTAAAGCGCGATCATCGCGCTTTAGGGCTGGTGCTCCGGCAACAACAGCGAAGCCGCGATGAGGCCGCCCGCCGATCCAAATGCCGCAAGGAGCCAAGGCCACATGTAGCCGGCAGCCGTTCCTTCGTCCGGCAGCGTTGCGCCAAGCGCCGCGATACCCAGTGCAAATCCGCCCTGGCGCATGACCACGGTGACCGCCGAGGCCATGCCCGTCTGCGCCGGAGGCACCAACGCGACGATGGCGCCCGACAGTTGCGGATGCGCGAGTACTGCGCCAAGGCCGATCAGCAGCATGCCGATGGCTGCCGCGGCGAGAATGACGCCCATGTTCGGGAGCCAACCGCTCGCCGCCAGCACCAGAACGAGATCGCCTGCCAGCAGCACCAGCATCGCTGTTGCGAACAGCCCGCGCCAGCCCCAGCGCTTCGCCAGGCGGGCGCCATAGGGCGGCAGCACGAGCATCGGCAATGTCGCGGACAGCAATGCGACGCCAACCGACGGACCCGTCCAGCCGAACGCCGCACGCAGGAACGGCGGCAGGTAGACGAGGACAGCCCAGTATCCGATGGATAAGGCAACCAGCACCAACGAAATGCCGGCCATGACCGGCCGACCAAATACAGCCGGGTCGAAAATCGGCGCTGGCCGGCGCCGCTGCTGGATCCCGAAGATGACGAACAGGCACACACTTCCCCCGAGACCAACCGCAATCCAGGCCGGTGCTGCACGCCCCATCAGCAGGCTCTCGATCGCAATACCAAGAGCGAGCGTGAGAAGAACGACGCCGCTCCAATCCAACGGACGGCCGGCGGGATCGCGCGACTCTGCGACCAACCTTGGAACGGCGAGAATGACGAGCAAGCAAAGCGGGATGTTGGCCAGGAAGATCCAGCGCCACCCGATCCAGCTCGACACCAGCCCGCCGAGCGTCGGCCCCAGCGCCATGGCGATACCCGAGATCACGCCCATGATCGCAAATGCACGGGCGCGCTCGTCAGGCCTGGCATAGGTGCTCGCGAGCAGCGCGATGCCTCCGGTAATGACGAACGCTGCACCAAGGCCCTGGACTGCGCGGGCCGCCCATAGCTCCGGACCTCCCGCTGCAACACCGCAAGCGATCGAGCCGGCCAGGAACAAGATGTTGCCGCCAAGCAGGGCTCGTCGTCGTCCATACTTGTCGGCCAGCGCGCCTGCAGCGAGCAATCCGCCGGTGAAAGCCAGGCTATAGGCGTCCATGATCCATGCATAGGCGGCAGCGCCAAAACCGAGTTCAGCCGCCATGGCCGGCATCGCAACGACAACCCCCGTTACGTCGAATTGCGTCAAGAAAGCCGCCATGCCGAGCGCCGAGGCAGGCAACAGGTCGCGCCAGCGGCGCTGCTGCTTATGGAGGTCGGATTCGGCCATCGTTGTCCCATCGTGAAGGCGTCTGCCCGATATGCGCGCGCGCGGGTGCTCCGCGCCAATGCGACGTGTTCACATCACCATGAAAATAATTCATAATGATGCAATGCGCTCATTTCCTCCATTCGACGGCCTGATTGCTTTCGAGGCTGCGCTGCGACATGCGAGTGTCACTCGTGCCTCGGCGGAGCTCGGGCTCACGCAGAGCGCGGTCAGCCATCGCCTCCGCAAGCTCGAGGATTTTGTCGGCATGCCCCTGCTCGTTCGGCAGCCGAGCGGCTTGAGCGCCACACCCGCCGGCATAGCCCTGTCGAACGAGTTGGCGGGCCTGCTCGACAGGATGGCCGATTTTCGTGCGCTGTGCCGCGCCGCCGCGCCGCCTCCGGCCTTGAGAGTGGGCGTCGGCGCAGCGCTCGCCGATTACTGGCTCGTGCGTCGCTTGCCCGAGTTTGCGGAAGCCTGTCCCGGCATACCGGTCGAATTGGTCATTATCCAAGGCGATGGACACGTGAGGTCGGCCGATCTCGATGTGAAGGTGCTGTGGCAGCCGGCGGCCGGCCTGAGGCCAACGTCTACACAGCGCCTGCTATTCCGCGAACAAGTGTACCCTGTCTGCCACCCGCGCCTGCTGCCGGGTCGGAGGCCACTGACCGACGTGACGCGACTGAGATCATTGCCGCTCCTGCACAAGGGCCGAGCCGGCGAAGACAGCGGAGCCGAGTGGTCATGGACGACCTGGTTCGAACGATTGGGCCTCGGCCGTCCCCCGCCTGCGGAGATACGGTTTGCGACAATAGCCACCGCCATAGCCGCCGCCCTGGCGGGTAACGGGATCGTGCTCGCGCGCTCGCTGCTGGTTCGGGATGCGATCAGGGATGGCAGGCTGCTGCGCGTGCTTCCGCCGTCGTGGGATTTGCCATCAAGCAAGACCCAAATTGTCCACTGGGCCCCGGCCATGGCGAATGACGCCCGGGTGAAGGCGTTCGTCAATTGGATATTGCAGCTTCCAAAAACTCCCGGCGATTGAGCGCCAATCCCTGCGACAGAGGCCTTGCGACGGAGCAGCCGGGAACCAATTCCCGGCTGCCGCGTTGTCTGGCCGTGGCATTGAGATGCAGCGATAGGTGTAGGCCCCGGCGCGCAAGTCCGCGCGCTGGGGTTCTTCTTGCGTGAGGCGGGACGATGGGGGACGTTGTTGCGGAGTCAAAAGTCGATTTCGGCGCGCTTGCGGCGCTGCATAAATGGCCGTCGCTAGCCAACCAGCGCCGCCCGGACCGCGAGCCCTACCAGGTGAGCGAAGGCACGCTCGACGAATGTATCTCGGCCTTCATGCAGAAGCCGGCGGCGACTCGACATCTCTATGAGATCCGCACCGCGCCGCAGCCACCGCTGGTTACCGCCGTTCTCTCACCCGAACACGTCATCGAGCTATCACGCTGGCGGGAATTTCTCTGACGGCCTTTCACAAGCACGTGCGTAGGAACCTTCTTCCGGTTTTTCCCGTTATTGGAGATCGGAAGTCAAACCGTGAGCGCCTCACATGCTTGAAGCTGGCGTTGCATCTCCCGTCGTGCCCTATGGCGCGGACCAAACCCTCTTCGTCGTCGTCGACCGTCTCGACATAGCGACTGAAATCCGCATCGAGCGCAGCGATCTCGAAGCCACGATCGGCGAGTTCGTCGCCGGCTGCTTCAACGATCCCGTCAAGGTGATCTCGTTCAACACGCTCGAACACTGGATGAAGGACATCTCGACCGACGTCGCCGGTGCGATAAAGGCACGCTGCGACATCTATGGCATAGAGCTGCCCGATTATCTCAGCGACTTCGTCGAGAGCCATAGCTGAGGGCGCATCGCATCTCAGACGTTGCAAATCGCGCTCAACAAAAAAGCGCCGCGTCCGCGGCGCTTTTCGTGTGGCAACATCAATGGTGCCAGAACAATGCCAGCAGCAGAATGATCGGCAGCGGCACGCCAAGCAACCAAAGCAAAGCACCTCGTCCAAAACCCATGATGTCCTCCTCCTCTCTCACGCCCAATTGACGCAGGAGGCGAGCGGAAGTTCCGCGCTTCGCAGGAAGCACGAATGCGCTCGCGGCATGGGTTGCGGGAGTTATACGCGCCGATACTTGCCGGCGATGACCTCGATCTCGCGGCGGCGTTCGCCGGCGAAGGTCAGGAGCTTTTCGATCGTCAGCGTATCCGTGATCCTCTTGGCGAGCCGCTCGGCGCGCGCGGCCTGATCTTCGAGATACTGGATCGTGGTCAAGCGTCCGCCTCCCCAAAAGCCCCAATTTGTTTGGGCAGCCATGGTGCGTGAGAACCGCCTAACAGCTCGTTAAGCGCTGAGCTTCACCTCGACGAAACGCGCTTTATCGCACGACGTCGAGCCGGACATTGGCGAGGCCCTTGTCGACCATGCCGAGCGCCTCGGCCGCGGACGGCGAGATGTCGACCACGCGCCCGCGAACGAAGGGGCCGCGATCGTTGACCCTGACGGTGACGAAGCGGCCGGAGGACACGTCGGTGACGCGCAGCTTGGTGCCGAACGGCAAGGTGCGATGCGCCGCGGTCAGTTCGTTCTTGTCGAACTTCTCGCCGCTCGCGGTCTCGGTGTCCGAGTAGAAGCTGGCGAGGCCATGCGAGGCCGTTCGCTTTGCGTCCTGGACACGCGCCCGGCTGATCGGCCGCGGGTGCAGCGCCGCCACCCTGTGCGGCCGCTCGACCGCGGCCTGCCGGCTCGTGCCGGCCAGATCGGCCTTCTGGCGGCCGACCGGCGACTGCGCGCAGGCAGCGAGCGATGCGGCACCGATGATGGCGAGCAGCAGCCGGCTCGAGGTTGCCAGCGACATTCGGGCAGTTTCGGCACGTGCAATGCGAGACATGATGCGCCCTCCGAACAACCCCAAGTTTCGGTGGGCAATGAGGGCAGAACCTTGTCGGAACAAAAGCGGACCTGAGGCCGCCATCGTTTCGCGGCGGCTGTGATGATTCCATCACAGTTAATGTCCTGAATCGGGACAGATCGGCGGAACTATCAGCCCGATACAGTGCGCAAGATGATCGGGCGCGCATCCGGTCGGGCCTCATCGGTACCGGCGTCCCGACGCAACAGCCGCATCAGCTCGCGCCGATAGAGCCGACGCCAGCCGGTTTTGAGGCTGGCGAGAAAGTCGAGCTCCAATTGCGTCAGTGTGCACATGAACCCGATCCGGTTGCGAGAGCCGCGCCGTCAGCCGACGAGGCCTCCCATCGGTTTGATGTCGACGCTGCCTGGGAAGACCGTCTCGGCGAGGATCTGCTCCTCGACGCGCAGATGATCCCTCAGTAGGCCCTTCAGCACGGCGCGTAAGTCAGTGGTCGGCTTGAGATCGCGGTCCTCGAGCAGTTGTGCAGACTTGAGGCCCGGCCAGTCCGCGATCACGCGGCCGCCGGCCAGCCCGCCGCCGATGAGGAAGGCGACCGTGCCGGTACCGTGATCGGTGCCTTGGGTGCCGTTGATGCGCGCGGTGCGGCCGAACTCGGTGACGACGGCGACCACGGTCTCGTGCCACACCTCGCCCATGTTGCTTTCGATCGCTGCGAACGCGCCGTCGAGCGCGCCGAGCAGATTGTAGAGCTGGCCCGAAGCAGCGCCTTCGGCGATGTGCGTGTCCCAGCCGACAAAACCCATCGCGCCGACGCGCGGGCCGTCCGGCTTGGCGAGATAGCGCGCGGCGGTACCGGCCGCTTCGGCGAAATAGGCGCGCACGCGCGCGATGCCGGGCGGTGCCAGCGTCGGATCGTCCGACATCGGATCGCCCGTGCCCATCGCGCCGTCGAGCGAGGCGAGCTTCATGCGCGCCTGGAGCACGGTCGCAAGCTTCGGATCGGTGTGCTGGTAGAGATCGAGCAGGCGGTTCTGCGTATCCTGGCTCGCCGGCAGGAGTTTCTGCGGCACCCATGTCATGACCGGCGCCGAGCCGCGCACCACCAGCGGCGTCACCGAGCCGATGCCGAGCGCGCGGCTGCCGCGCGGATCGACGCGGCCACCGGACTCCATCGCGAGCAGCGCGCGGTTGAGCCATCCCGAAGCGGTCGCGCCGGGCCTGGTGAACCCGCTCTCCAGCACGTCCTGGCCGTCGAAATGCGAGCGCTCGCGATAGGGCGTGGCCGTGGCATGGACGATCGCGGCCTTGCCGCTCTTGTAGAGCCGATGCAGGTTCGGCATCGCGGGATTGAGCGCGAAGAAGGCATCGAGCGGCAGCGCCGGCGGCTTGCCGTCGAGCAGCAGCGCGCGATCGCCGCGCAAGGAGATCCAGTCGGGATCGCCGACCGGCGCGACTGCGCCGAGGCCGTCGAGCGCGCCGCGCAGGATGACGACGAGCAGGCGCGGATCGCGCCCTTCGGCGCGCGCGATCCGCGGCATCTGGCTCCATGCGAACAGCGCGCCGGAGCCGGCCAGAAGCTCGCGCCGCGTGGGCAGATGACGATCGAAGCCCATGCTCACCTCCTCTGAAAATCCGCCGACATGAACAGGAGCGCGAGCGCCTGCTGCCGGCTCTCGGCGCGGCCGACCGCCTGCTTCACCTCTTGTGCGATCTCGGACGCGAACACGTCCTCGATGATGACTTGCGGATCGGCCATGCCGGTGATGCGTTCGGCAAAGTTGTTGGCGATGTCGAGCCGCCGCCCGACCCCGTCGATCCAGCTCGCCTCATCGTCCGGATAGCCCTTCGGCGCGGACGGACGCCACAGCGCCTCGCCGAGCAGCTCCTGGCCGCCGGTGTAACGGACGGGATCGACAGTCGTGATGCCGGTCGCGCGCACCATGCCGGCGACCCATTCGCCGGGACGCTTGAGCTTTGAGGGCGGCCCACGCCACGCCTCGTCCGACGACACCATCGCGATCGCGACCTGCTTGAGGTCGCCCTCGGTGTCGCGAAAGGTCTTCGCCATCTGCTCGATCAGCGCCGGCGGCGGCTCGTCGGCCACGAAGTGCCGCGCCAGCTTGGTCGCGACATGGGCCGAGGTAGCCGGATGCGCGGCGAGGTCGCGCAGCACGGCGCGGCCCTGCTCGGCGTCCTCCTGCTCGTAGCGCTTGCCGAGCACGGTCTGCCCGCCGGGCTCGTGCAGCCGCGGATTGAAGGTGAACTCGCCGCCGTGCTGGGGATCGGCGCCCGGCGGCACCAGCGTCCAGCCGGTCATGACGTTGGCGAAGCTGATCACGTCGTCCTGGGTGTAGCCGGTGCGCACACCGAGCGTATGCAGCTCCATGATCTCGCGCGCGATGTTCTCGTTGAGGCCGCGGCTGCGATTGATGCCCGCGATCGAGTTCGCGCCCATCGATTCCAGATTGTCGAGATAGAACAGCATCGCCGGATGGCCTTCGACGGCCAGCAGGAGATCGACGAAGCGGCCGAGCGCATTGGCGCGAACCGCCTCGCGCTCATAGGCCCCGGACATGCTCTGGATCTTGTTGGCCGAAACGCAGAAATGGTTGGACCAGAACCACACCAGCCGCTCGGCAAAGCCGATCTCGGCGGCAAGCGCAGCTTCCGTGCGCAGCTTGGCTTCCTGCAGATACATCGGACGTCCGGGATCGGGAACGGCTTCGGCGGCCTGCTTGGCCGCCATCTCGGCGGCGTCCTTGTCCTGGGCTTGACCTTGGCCTTGCGCTTGCGCCTGGTCTTCCGACATCGCCTGCGCGGCCGCCATCTGCTGCTTCTTGGCCTGCTGCTGCGCCTGCTTGACCCGCGCCGTCCGCCGCGCATTGGCATCGGCAACGGTGCGGAAGGCCTTGGCGCTGGTGGGAAGCACAGCCGCGGCGGTCAGCGTAAGCGGCCGGTCGAGCTCGGCGATCAGCGCGCCGCGCGGGTCCGTACCCATTGCGGCGATCGATCCCGGCCGCGGCCCCATGCCGAAGCGATGCAGCGCCAGCACGGCCTCGGCCTCGGCCTTTGCAGAATTGCTCATGGCGAACGCCCAATTCTCTCGAGCCTGCCGACATCGCGCCGTACGAGGCTACGAACCGTAATGCTACAAACCGTAGCATTCGTGGCATGCGCCAGCAAGCGGAGATTGAGCCGTTGGCATCAAGAAATCGGGAGACGCCCATCCGATGCGACGGACGGGCCCCCGCAACGCTCCCTAAAAATTCGGCCCAAGCGCGATCTTGGTGATCGTGCCGTTCCTGACACCGATCCGCCATTCCGCCGAGCCGTTGGCGAACTGGGCGATGTAGATGTCGCTGTCGAGCGCGGTGACGCCGCGGAACGACACCGCGCGCAGTGCGCCGAGCCGCGCCAGGATGGCCTGGTCGAACGGAAGCTGCTGGCGCGTGATGTCGGCGACCTCGGGCGTCATGTGCTCGTAATCGGGCTGTCCCTTCCCGACGCCCTCGATGTAACGGCGCAGCATCTCCTCGCCATTGGCGATCGGAACGGCGCGGCGCGCGGCACGCCCCGGCTTTGCGCCGAGGCTTGACGCTTCGACATTGTGGAAGCGCGTTTGCCGGCCCGGCATCAGGACCTCGAGACACCGTCCCGACTTGTCGGCGATCACCCAGGCATTGTTCACGGTGGTCGTGGCAGCCCAGCTCATGTTGGATCTGACCACGCTCTGGCTCCTGCGATTGCCGTCGGCATCGAGATTGAAGACGCGGATGTCGTCGCCCAGCTCGTTGTAGACCATGATCCGGATCGGCGAGGTGCCGGCGCGGCCGCGCACATTTGCTTCTTCCGAGCAAGGCAGGATACCACCGAGCTCGTCATTGCCGTCGGCCCGGAAGATCACGTCGCCGGCTTTGCCGTCGGGCTCGAGCAGCAGGCGGAATTCCGCCGTGCCGTTCTCGAACTTGGCGCCATAGATGTCGTAGCCGCCGGGCCCGACGCCGCGGAAGAAGATCGACTCGAGCGCGCCGAGCGCCACGAACGTCGCCTGCGTCTCGTTGAGCTGACGATGAATCTTCGCAGCCAGCGGCGCGCTCATGCGATCGTAGTTCGGCGTGCCCCGGCGCAGGTCCTCGATCCCGCGCAGGATCATCTCCTTGCCGCCGGCGACGGGGACCTGCTCGCGGAAACGATCCGGCACCTCCGCGACACGGCGCGCGAAGTCGACCTCGATCGCCTGCGCAGCGGCCGCATCGATCCGCGGCGCCAGACGGGCGCCGAACACCGCATTCTGGACCAGCACGCGCGAGACCCTGGCCTGCTCGTCGCGCAGGAAGACCAGGAGATTGTCGCCATGGATCGAGAAGACGTCGGCGCCCTCAGTGAGAAGTGCCGCCCGGCCCTGCACGGTCTCCTGCACCTGAAGCCGATCGCCGTCGCGGCGCACGGTGAGCACGCGGTTCGGCGCAACCTTGTACCAGCCGACATATTGATCGAGTGGCGCGGGTCCGGTTGCCGCCGCCGGCACCTCGGCGATGCGGACCGCGCGGATGTCGCGGCCGTTCATGCGCAGCACCAGCTCGGCCGAGCGGCGCTCCGCATCGAGCGGAAACGTGATCTCGCCGGACGAGGCCGCGTAGGATGCGGTGCCGTCACTGCCGACCGTCAGGCGCAATTTGCGCTGCCCGGTCAGCTGTCCATAGAGCTCGTCGTCCTCGCGGAAGATGGCGAACACCGAGGCCGGCCCCATGGCGTAGAAATTGACGAAGGGGCGGTAATGCTCGGCCGGCACCTCGCCGCTATCCGCAACAGCGGGCGCAGGGTCGGGCGTGCGATAGGCGATCATGCCGGTCGACACGATCAGCGCCGGCACGATCGCGGCCGCGATCCACAGCCGCTTGCGCCAGCCGACCGCGACCGGCCGCGCGGCGGCCGCGATGATGCGCTCGACGCGGGCGCGCACGGTCGATGCCCGCGCCATCGCGAGCTCGACGGGGCGCGGTTTCACGCTGCTGGCAAAATCGAGCAGGATCTCCGCATAGGACAGCCGGTCGTCGATCACCTCGATCGCCTGCGCGTCGCTGATGATCTCGGCGAGCTCGGCGAGGCGCGCGAGCTGCCACCAGGAGAACGGGCTGAACCAGAACACCGCGCGATTGAGCGAGGCAAGCAGGAGGATGTAGAAATCGCGGTTGGCGACATGCGCGCTTTCATGCGCAAGCACCGCGAGGCGCTTCTTCGCATCCCATCCCGCAAATTGCGGCGGCACCAGAATGGTCGAGCCGAAGGTGACGGGACCGCCGACGTCGCGGCTGACGCGGATGTCGGCATCGATCAGCTGCGCACCCTTCACCGGCTTCGCCGCGCGCGCCAGGCGCCAGGTCAGGCCGAGGCCGATGGCGAGCCGCAGCAGCAACAGGCCGGCGACGCCGGCATAAACGATCGTCGCCACCAGCCACCAGTCGATCGAGACGCCGCTTCGCGCCGGCGGCGCAGCGACGACGCCCGGCGCAATCGGCAGCGCCGGCTGCGGCGTCTCCAGCATCGCGATATCGGCCGGCCACAATTCGCCCGGCACCGGCACGGACGCGGGCAACCGGTCGATGGTGAGCGTCGGCCAATGCATCACGAACGGCATCGCGAGCGAAGCCACGAGCACGACGACCCAGGCCGTCATGTGGACGTGCGGATTGCGCACGCGAAACAGGGTGAGACCGAACCAGACGACGCCTCCCAGCACAAAGGAGCGCAGCGCCGCCTCCGCCAGAGTTGCGATCATTCTTTCTTCACTCCCCTCGCTTTCTTCGCCTTGGCCACCTGGTCGGCCAGCGAGCGCAATTGCTGCTGGTCGAGCATCTTGTTGTCCACCATGCCGACGAGGACCTCCTCGATCGAGCCGTTGCAGAACCAGTCGACGATGCGCTGCACCGCCTTCGCCGCAACCCGCGCGCGTGGCTCGGCAGCGTGGTACACGTAGGTGCGGCCGTCCACCGTGTGATTGACATAGCCCTTTTCTTCCAGCCGGCGCAGCACCGTGCGCACCGTGGATTCCTTCAGGCGCCGCGACAACCGCTCACGCACGATTTCGGCCGTGACGGGACCATGGGCCCAAACCAATTGCATGACCTCACGCTCGAGGTCGCCCAGTTCAGGCAAACGATCGTCCATGGCATCTGACCTTGCGGATTGAGTATTCTTGTAACGCTACAGACTGTCGCATATACCGCCGCGCCGGGCAACGGCCATTCCACCTGAAATGGTGGCGTGGGGCTGACCTAACGCCGATCTAGAAACGTCTCAGGAGTCGGATGTGACCTCCGACGCGATTGGCGGGGTGCCCCGCCCCTCACCCGGATCGCCCGACGATGCTTCGCATCGCCGGACCGATCCGACCTCTCCCCGCAGAAGAGCGGGGAGAGGTTAGGGACGCGCCACTCTCTCGCCCCCTCGCCCCGTTCTTACGGGGAGAGAGTTGGGGTGAGGGGCTGCCTCAACAAGTTCGGACCGAATTGTGGCGCTTAGTACTTCGGCTCGTACATCTGCGACTGGACCAGGGCCTTCACGTCATTCGGCGCAGGTCCGTCCGCCAGCCCGCGCTGATAGGCGACATCGGCCACCGCGGCGGCGATGCTGGCCGAGACCTCACGGATGCGGGGCAGCGCCGGATAGAGGCTGCCTTGCGCGAGATCTTCCTTCCCGACGCTATTGGCGAGCGTATGCGCGGCCGCCATGAACATCTCGTCCGTCACCAGCTTGGAGCCGCTGGCGATGACGCCGAGGCCAACGCCGGGGAAGATGTAGGAGTTGTTGCCCTGGCGCGGCACGAAGGTGCGGCCGCTGAGCGTGACCGGATCGTACGGGCTGCCGCAGGCGAACAGCGCGCGGCCGTCGGTGTAGCGATAGGCATCCTCCGCCGAGCATTCCGCCTTCGAGGTCGGATTGGACAGCGCGAACACGATCGGCTGCTGGTTGAGCTCGGCCATCGTCTTCAGCACCTCGGGCGTGAAGGCGCCGCCGACCGCGGCGACCCCGATGATCGCCGTCGGCTTCAGCGTTTTGATCGCGGTGAGGAAATCGGCAATCGGGGCCTGGCCGGTATGGGCATAGCGCAGCTTGTGGCCGGAGAGCCCCTCACGGCCGCCGACGACGAGGCCGCGGGAATCCACCAGCCAGTTGCGCCGGAGCGCTTCGGCCTCCGTGGCGCCCTCCGCCATCATGGCGGAGACGACGAGATCGGCGATGCCGGTCGCCGCCTCGCCCGCGCCGAGGAACAAGATCTTCTGATCCTTCAGCTTGCCGCCGGAGACGCGCAGGGCCGAGAACAGACCGGCGAGCGCCACCGCCGCGGTGCCCTGGATGTCGTCGTTGAAGACGCAGGCCTCGTCGCGGTATTTGTGCAGCAGCTTGAACGCCGAATGATTGGCGAAATCCTCGAACTGGATCAGCACGCCCGGGAAGGTCTTCCGCGCCGCCTGCATGAACTCGTCGACCAAGCTGTCATAAGCTTCGCCCGTCAGCCGGCGCTCGCGTAAGCCCAGATAATAGGGATCGTTCAGGAGCTCTTCGTTGTTGGTGCCGACGTCGAGCACAACAGGCAGGCAATGCACGGGATGCACGCCGGCGCAGGCCGAATAGAGCGAGAGTTTTCCGACCGGAATGCCCATGCCGTTGGCGCCGAGATCGCCAAGTCCCAAAATGCGCTCGCCGTCGGTGACGACGATCAGCTTGGCGGGATAAGGCCAGTTCTTCAGGATCTCGGCGATCTGGCCGCGATCGCGCGAGGAGATGAACATGCCGCGCGGTCGCTGGAAGATCAGCCCGTATTTCTGGCAGGCGAGCCCGACGGTCGGCGTGTAGATGATCGGCTGGATCTCGTCGATATTGTCGACGACGACACGGAAGAACAGCGCCTCGTTGCGGTCGTGCAGCGCGTTCAGCGCGACGTATTTTTCAAGGTCGGTCGGCAGCGTACGCAGATTGGTGAGCACGCGCTCCGCCTGGGTCTCCATCGTCAGCACACAAGGCGGCAGCAAGCCGCGCAGGCCGAGCGCCGCGCGCTCCTCTTCCGTGAAGGCGGTACCCTTGTTGAGCAAGGGATCGCGCAGCAGCGTCATGCCGTGCGCGGCGTCGGATGATGTCGAATGGGCGCTGACCCGAGCAGGTCTATTCACGAATTCCCCCAGGGAGTTTCTTATTGAAGGGCAACCATTGTCGGCCAGCGTTCCCCTGAGATCAAGGACGTTGCCATTGCAGTATCGATTGTGATCTCGCACCGCAGCGAGAATGGCGCGTAAACCGGCAATTGCGCACGCGAAAAGGTTAACGCGGCAATCTCGCACTCCTCATGGTGAGGAGGCGCGCCAGCGCCGTCTCGAACCATGCAGGCCCCGATCTCGCCCGCGGCCATCCTTCGAGACGCCCGCTCGCGCGGGCTCCTCAGGATGAGGAGCAGTGCTTGTGGTGCCCCGAAACTACTCAGGCTTGATGTCGGCGGCCTTCACGATCGGCCACCATTTCTCGGTTTCGGCCTTCTGGAAGGCGGCGAGCGCTGCGGGCGTTTGCTGGGCTACAGGCGGTATCTCCTGCCCGAGTTCGGCAAAACGCTGCTTGACGGAAGCATCCGCAAGCACGGCGACGATGGCGGCGTTGAGTTTGGAGACGATGTCCTTCGGCGTGTTCTTCGGCGCCCAGATGCCGTGCCAGTAGGAAATATAGAGCCCGGGCAGGCCCGCCTCGTCGACCGTCGGAATATCGGGCGCGGAGGCGAGCCGTGTCGGCGAGGTCACGGCGAACGCCTTGATGGCGCCGTTCTTGTATTGCGGCAGCGAGTTCGAGGCCTGGTCGAACATGATGTCGATCTGGCCGGCGACCAGATCGATCATCGCCGGGCCCGCACCGCGATAGGGCACGAACTGGAAATCGGTCCCGGTCTTCTCCTTGAAGAACACGCCAGCGACATGGGCGCCGGTGCCCGCGCCGGCCGTCCCGGCAGTCGCCTTGCCGGGGTGGGCCTTCAGCCACGCGATCATCTCCTTCAGGGTGTTGGCCTCGAGCGACTTCCGGCCGACGATGAGCTGCGTGCCCATCGCGATGGTCGCCACCGGCTCGAAATCGGCAATCACGTCATAAGGCAGCTTGAAGATCGCGCCGTTCAGCACATGCGTGCCCCAATGGCCGATGGTGATGGTGGTGCCGTCAGGCGCCGCGCGTGCGACGCGGGCGCCGGCGATGCTGCCGGACGCACCCGCCACGTTCTCGACCACGACCGTCGTGTGCAGCTCGGCCGCGATCCGCTCGGACAGGATCCGCGCCAGCGTGTCGGTCGGGCCGCCCGCGGCAAACGGCACGACGAGGGTGATGGGACGCGACGGAAACGGCTGCGCGTTGCCGGGAGCAACCCACACCGCGCCTCCGATCAGCGCGCAAATGACGAACACATGACCACGACATCCGGCCCACAGCCCCCGCATCATCGTCTCCCCCTTTTTGCCGCCCGCTTGTTGTCAGCGGGCTGAGGCTGGAGTGAACGCTGCCGGGCGAGCGCAGGCAAGCTGGAATTTTGCGGAGCCGCTATCCGGCCGCCCGCCGCGGCGTCAGATTGGTGGTCCCCTCCGCCGGCGGCGCGACATGCATCAGAATGGTCTGGGTCGCGGAGGCAACCTCGATGCCATGCTGCTGGAAGCGCTGCTTCATGCGGCGGTTGAATTCGCGCTGCACCGGCCAGCGGCCGGCCTCGGTGCAGCGGATCTGGCCGACGATCGAGACCATCGCGCCATCGACCTTGTCGACGCCCCAGAGCTCGAGATCGCCGCGGATCAGCGCGCGGAAGTCCGTTTCGCGTCGCATCTCGTCGACGATGTCCTTGAGGATCTGGCCGGCGCGATCGGTGTCTTCCCTGTAGGCGACGTTGACGCTGACGGAGGCGTTGCCGGCGCCGCGGCTGGCATTGGTGATGGTGGTGACCGCGCTGAACGGCACGATGTGCACGGCGCCGTCGCCAGCGCGCAGGCGGATGGTCCGGATCGAGACGTTCTCGACGACGCCCGAGAGCCCGGAGACACTGACATTGTCGCCGACCTGCACCGTATTCTCCAGCAGCAGGAACAGGCCGGTGATGAGATCCTGCACCAGCTTCTGCGAACCGAAGCCGATCGCGATGCCGACGATGCCGGCGCCCGCCAGCAGCGGGGCGACATTGACGCCGATCTCGCTCAGCGCCGTGAGGCCGACGACGGTGGCAATCAGGCAGAGCAGCGCGGTTCGCAGCATCGGCTGGAAGGTGCGCAGGCGCGCCGCGCGGGCGTAGTGCCCGTCCCGGGACAGCGCATTGATCTGGCGGTCCAGCAGCGCATTGCTGATTTCCCAGATGGCCGCAGCGATAGACACGGCAATGCCGATCGTCACCACCGCCGAGATCAGCCGGCCGCCGATCTGGCCGCCATAGAACCAGACGATAGCGTCCACGCCCCAGACCTCGAGCACGGCCACGAAGCCGATGAAGGCGATCACGCCGGAGACGATCTTGCGCAGCATCGGCAGATAGCGGTTGGCCCTGACCTCCAGCCCCGGAAAGCGCTGCAGGATCTCCGGCTTGATGCGGAAGCCGCGGTCGATCAGGCCCAGCGTCAGCATGATGGCAACGCGCGTGATCAGCGCCACCACGACGGTGCCGACGAAATATTGCAGCAGCAGCGAATAGCCGTTGCGGATGTTGAGCGCCCACACCGCCCACAGCGCCAGGTCAAGCGCAATGGCGAGGTAATGCCAGCCACCGGCGATGCGGTTGCGCATGCCGGCCGCGATGCCCTGCCTATCGGCCGGCGCGCGAATGGCTTCGGCGACCTGACGGCGGCATTGCAGGATGATGACGACGATGAAGAGGTGCACGACCAGCATCACCATACGCAGCAGCGCGGCATAGCCGGCGCGATGCAGGCCGAGCAGCAGCGCCACATTGGCGAAGGCGATACCGGTGACGCCGACGCCGACGATGCGGCGCGCCCAAATCTCGATATAGGCCGCCGTCTCGGCCCGCACCGGAAACAGGCCGAACGGCCCCGCCAGCGCCCGGACCAGGCAGATCAGCCCGCGCGAGAACGCATAGGCGTTGACGACCGCGAGGATCACGAGGCGGACGGTGGTCGGTTCTCCGATCTCCGTCCCCAGCAGCGCGGTGGCGACGCCGACCAAGACGAGCACGGGCAGCAGCTCGAGCGCGAAGCGTCCAAGCACGAAGGGCAGCCGCAGCATGACCTGCCAGATCCGCGCCAGACTGTGGCGGCGCTTCTGCAATTCAGGGGCCGGCGTGACGTCAGCCACTGACGATGGCGGATCGGCGATCGGCAGCGCCTGCACCGGCAGGCGGGCGGTCTCCGGCACGCGTCCTTCCAGGAATGCGACCGGGCGGCGGATCAGGCGGAAGATCACCCATTCTGCCGCGAGCGCACAGCCGAGCACCAGCGCGAGCTTCCAGGCGATCTCGATCAGGAGATTGTAGGCCGCCGGATCGTTCGCGGTTCGCATGATCCAGTAGTAGAAGGCCGGGAAATGCGTGATCGTCCGCGCCATGCTGGCGATCTCGCTCGAGATCTCGCCGATCTGCTCGGACACCGTGAGCATGAGCTGCGCGCCCAGGCCGTCGGCCGCAAGCGGGATCGGCGATTTCGGTTCGGGTGCAGGCTGCGGCGGACCGGACGTATTGGCGATTGCGCGCAGCGTGTCGATCATCTGCGCGCGCTTCTTGTCGTCCTGCAGTGTGTCGAGTGCGCGCTTCGCCTCGTCGGGCGACAGCGCGGTCGCCTGATTGGCGGCCGGCGCGGGCGTCTCGGCGCGAGCCGGGGCGAAAGACGAGATGGCAAGGAAGAGCGCTGCGAGAAGCGCCGGGACAAGCTTGTGCGACACGCGGATTCCCTGGATAAAATGAATGCGCCGGCGGCGACGGGAGCGTCACCGCCGAAGCACATGCGTCATGTCGGATGACCGCAATTCGCCCCGACCCTGTGTCGGAAGTTGGCCATTGAGGCGACATTCTCTTGGCATTTGCCGCAATGCAGGAGGCAGAATCTCCGCCTACGCCCGGCGAAATGCCGGCATGCATCGATGGAACACGATGCTCACGCCAAAACTTCGCCCGTCATTCCGGGATTCGGCCCGGAATGACGGCGAGGAGGAGGAGAGTGAGCAGTGTATGGAAATGCATTCGTCGAGGTGGCCTCAGCGCGGCCATCCGATGATCGATGTGATGCAAAATACAGCGCCGGGAAGGTAGGGGCTATGCCTCACTGATGCAGCCCGCTAAACCTTGACCCGGCGTGCCGTTCGCGGTTTTCGCCGCTATGCGATAGTCCGAACGAGCTCCATCGCATTTAACGCGGCTGGATTTGCGGAGGTGGCGTCATAGACCTCCCCTTGCTCATGAGGTGGACGTTACGCGTCGCTTGTTTGCGACCACAGCGATGCTCCTCCCGAGACACAAAACTGTCAAGCAGGATCGATGGCTTTCAGATCACATTTGGCACTGCGTTCCACATTGTTCCGCGACAGACTGGCCGTGTAAAACAGCGGAATAAATCCCTCGACGCAGCGTTTGTGTCGAAGGGATATTCCCTCTCCCACATCTTCTTCGTTTCCAGAAAGCCCAGAGATGAAAGCATTATTTTGCATCCCCATTCTCGTGGCCCTCGCGACCGGATCGGCCTTCGCGCAGACCCCGCCGCAGACCTCGACCAGGAAGGTCGACGGCACCGACAATGTCTACGTCTTCCGCTATGGCGGCCATCAGTCGATGTTCGTGGTGACGCCGCAGGGCGTGATCGCGACCGATCCGATCTCGTATCTGCGACCCGCAAAGCCCTATATCGACGCGATCAAGGCGGTCACCGACAAGCCGATCAAATACGTCATCTACAGCCACCATCACTACGACCACATCGCCGGCGGCCAGCCGTTCAAGGATCTCGGCGCCACCTTCATCGCGCACCGGCGAACCAAGGAGCGCCTGCTCGAGCTGAAGAAGCAGAAATCCCTGCTCGCCGACGTCGTGATGCCGGACCAGGTGGTGGACGACAAGAAGAACATCACGCTCGGCGGCACCACGCTGGAGCTGAACTATGTCGGCCGCAATCATTCCGACAATTCGCTGGTGATGCGGCTGCCGAAGGAGAAGATCGTCTTCGTGGTCGACTTCGCACCGATCGAGAGCGTCCAGTTCCGCAACATTCCCGACAATGCCTCGCCGCTGGAGTACATCGCCTCGCTGAAGAAGCTGGCTTCGCTCGACTGGGAGCGGATGATCCCCGGCCATCCCTATGCCGGCGGACGCTTCGGCACCAAGAAGGACGTCGAGGACGACATCGCCTACATGGAGGACCTCTCCACTGAAGTGAAGAAGGCGGCGGACGCCGGCAAATGCTTCGACACCGCGATGAAGGAGGTGAAGCTGCCGAAATACGAGAAGTGGGCGAATTACGAGGCGAGCCTTCCCGCCAATATCGAGCGCTTCTGCTACTGGTGGGGACGCGGATATTGAGAGTCGGCTCGCTCAGACGCGACGAGCTTCGCTCGCGCTGAGGACGCGGGTATTGACAGCCGCGTGCACAGAACTCGTAGGGTGGGCAAAGGCGCCCTTGCGCCGTGCCCACCACCTCTATCCGGTCGAAGATCGGTGGGCACGCTTCGCTTTGCCCACCCTACGAGGTCAGTGATCGCGGCTATGAGCGACGGCGGACACGTCGCTCGGCCCACCCTGCCCGGTCCGCGGCGATGTTGACATCATACCCCTGTTTTGCCCGACGGGTCAAACGGACTTCTTTAAATCCGAACAACATCGACCTACCCGCCAAGCCATTGATTCCTCTGGCACCGGCTACTGTGCATGGGGTTGTTTTCGCACTTTTTTGTCGATGTCCCGGCAGCGGCCTAGAGAAACATGCCTGCGAGGTCGACCGTCGAGGATTTTCCGATCTGGTCGAAGTTCTGCGCCAGCCAGCCTCGCGCCGCCTCGCGGCCCTCGTCGCGCAGGCGACACAACAGGCTCCATTCGGGATGGAACTGCGTGGCCGTGCCGAGCTGCGACATCAGCTGGTCGTTGCCGATCCAGTGCATGTACATGCGGCTATGCCTGTCGCTGTCGAGCTCGCCGTCGTCGATCAGCCGCGTGGCGAAGGCGATCGCGCGCATCTCGCGCATCAGGGACGAATTGAAGCTGATCTCGTTGATGCGGTGGAGGACATCGGCTGCGCTGGTCGGCAGCTCGTCGCGCCGGATCGCGGTGACCTGCACGATGATGACGTCATGACTGCCCTTGCGGTAGATCAACGGATAGATCGCGGGATTGCCGAGATAGCCGCCGTCCCAATAATGCTCGCCGTCGATCTCGACGGCCTGGAAATAGGGCGGCAGGCAGGCCGAGGCGAGCACGGTTTCGGCCGTGAGAAGCGGGCTCTGGAACACCTTGATCTTGCCGGTGCGGACGTTGGTGGCGTTGAGAAACAGCTGCGGCGCCTCGGGCGAGGAATTGAGCCGGTCGAAATCGACCACGCGCAGCAGCAGCGAGCGAAGCGGATTGAAATGAAAGGGATTGAGCAGGCCCGGCGGCAGCGTGTGCGTCAGCGTGTGGATGACGGCGTGAACCGGATGATATTCCGGCGGCAGTCTCAGGGCCTGGATCCACTGGTTCAGCGGCGACATCAAATCGTACGCCATGTCCATGCGCGACACTTCGTACCAGAATGCGTGCAGGCTCTCCCGCGCGGCCTCCGCACCCCCGTGCGCCATGCCGGAGGCCATCACGACCGCATTCATGGCGCCGGCACTGGTCGCGCTGACCGCCTCGATCGCGAGCCTGCCGTCTTCGAGCACCTGGTCGAGCACGCCCCAGACGAAGGCGCCGTGCGCGCCGCCGCCCTGGAGCGCGAAGTTGACGGTCTTGCGGTCGGCGGTCCCGTTGGCTGTCACTTTGCTTTCTTCTTGCCTCCCGTCCCCTCTTTCTCCAGCGCCTTGCGCACCTGCTCGAACTCCTCCAGCGAGGCCTTGTCGGCACGGGGAAAGCGCAAGTCGAGCTTTTCGAGCGCGGCATTGATCACCGAGCCGATCACGACGCGGGCGAACCATTTGTGATCGGCGGGCACGACGTACCAGGGCGCGTGCGGCGTGGACGTATGGCGGACGATGTCCTGGTAGACCGCCTGGTAGCGCGGCCACAGCGCGCGCTCCGTGATGTCGCCCATGGAGAACTTCCACTGCTTGGCCGGATCCTCCAGCCGGTCGAGGAAGCGCACGCGCTGCTCGTCCTTGGAGACGTTGAGGAAGAACTTCAGCACCACGGTGCCGTTGCGGCAGAGATAGCGCTCGAAGGCGGAGATGTCCTCGAACCGCTCCTTCCAGATGTTCTTGGTGACCAGCTTTTGCGGCAGCTTCTCCTTGGCGAGGATATCCGGATGCACGCGCGTGACCAGGCACTCTTCGTAATGGGAACGGTTGAAGATGCCGATATGACCGCGCTCGGGCAGCGCGACGACGTGGCGCCAGAGGAAGTCGTGGTCGAGCTCCTTGCTGCTCGGCGCCTTGAAGGCCGTGACCTCGCAGCCCTGCGGATTGATGCCCTCGAAGATCGCCTTGATCGCAGAGTCCTTGCCGCCCGCGTCCATGGCCTGGAACACGATCAGCAGCGACCAGCGGTCCTGGGCGTAGAGCTTCTCCTGAAACTCGATCAGCCGCTTCTTGTTGGCGTCGAGAATCGCCTGCGCCTTCTCCTTGTCGAGATCGCCCTTCTCGTTGGTCTTGTGCGCCTTGAGGTGAAACTTGCCCGAGCCATCGTAGCGGAATGGCGTGATGTAGCGGTCAAGCTCCTGGGCGAGCGATTTGGACGGCTTCTTGCTCATGAGCGCGGGATACCTTGCGTTGCGGCTTCAGTCGGTCGAGCAAGCTACCAAGGATGCCCTTGGGAAGGAATATGATGAAGAGCACGAGCAGCACGCCGTAGACGAGATTGTCCCAACCGACCGCCTTGGTACCGAAGCCGATGCGCAGGGTCTCGGCCAGGAGGATGGTGATGATGGCGCCAACGGTCGGCCCGAGCGAGACGAACAGGCCGCCGACGATCGCCGCGAACACCATCTGCAGCGACACCGCGATGCCGCTGACCGTGTCGGGGGTGATGAACATCTGGTACTGGCAGTAGATCGCGCCGGCGAGCGCCGTCATCAGCGCGCTGAGCAGCGTGATCTTCAGCTTCTCGGCGGTGACGTCGACGCCGGCGGCAGCGGCGGCGTCCTCGTCTTCCGAGATCGCCTCCAGCGCATAGCGGGCCATGCTGCGGTCGACCCAGTGCCAGACCACGATGCCGAACAGCCAGACCGCGAGCGCGATCAGGTACCAGGTGGTCTTGTCGTCGAATTGCAGCGCCAGCAGCTTGTTGCCGGACGCGCGGTTCGGCGTATAGCCGAGCGAGCCGCCGGTATAGTCGCGCGTCGCGGTGATGACCTGGAGCACGATGCCTGAGAGCGCCAACGTCACCAGCACGAAATAATGCCCGGTGATGCGGAAGCGGAAGCAGGGATAGCCGACGATCATCGCCAGCGCGCCGGCCGCCGCCATGCTGATGGGAATGCCGATCCAGGGCGACAGTCCGAGGTGATTCCACAACAGCGCGGTGACGTAAGCACCAATGCCCATGAAGCCGCCATGTCCGAGCGAGACGAGGCCAAACCGCCCCATCATCGACCACGACGTATAGGCGAACGACCAGATCAGGATCAGCACCAGGATGTGCAGATGATAGGGATCGCGATAGACGAAGGGCAGCGCCACCAGCGCCGCCAGCCCTATCGCCCATGCCGCAAGACGTCCCTGCCCCATCATCGGCGCCTCGCAAGCAGGCCCGCGGGCCGGATGAACATCATGACGATGAAGAAGGCGAAGGCGAGCACATAGCCCCATTCGAGATCGGAGAACAGGCCGCCGAGCGAGATGATCTCGGCGAACAGGAAGGCCGCGATGAAGCCGCCGATGAAATTGCCGAGGCCCCCCAGCACGCAGATCAGGAAGGTGATCGGCCCGAATGAGAGGCCGACGAAGGGATGCACGTCATATTGCAGCACCAGCAGGCAGGCGGCGAGGCCGGCGAGCGCGCCGCCGAGCGCGGAGGTGATGAGATAGATGCGCTTGGTGTCGACGCCCATCAGCGCCATGATCTGCCGATCCTGCGAGATGGCGCGGATCGCGGTGCCAGTGAAGGTGCGCGTCATGAACAGATAGACGGCGACCATGCCGACCAGCGCGGCCACGAAGGACAGCAGCCGCGCGTAGCTGAAGTTCATGTCGCCGAAGGCGAGCACCGGCAGGCGGATGCCAAGATTGCGAAAGTCGATGCCGAAGGCGACCGTGGCAAAGCTCTGCAGCACGAACAGCACGCCGCCGGTCGCGAGCAGCTGGTTGATCGGCGGTGCGGTCAATAGCGGCGCGATCACGAGGTAATGCAGCGCCGCGCCAAGCATGGCGACCAGCAGGATGGTGAGCGGGGCCGCGACGAAATAGCTGACGCCGTAATACTGCACCGTGAAATACATGGCATACATGCCGATCATCACCAGTTCGGCATAGCAGATCCAGGTCACGTCGATGACGCCGAAGATCAAATTGAGCCCGAGCGCGAGCAGCGCCAGCACGCCGCCGAGCAGGATGCCGTTGATCACGGCCTCCAGCAGGTAGATATCGAAAATGTCCAGGAACGCCTGCATGCCCATCACACCCCGAGATAAGCTTCCTTGACCGTGTCGCTCGCCAGCATCTCGGCCGAAGTGCCGGACGCGCGGATCGTGCCCGCCTCGATCAGATATGCGCGGTCGACCACCTTGAGCACCTGCTGCACGTTCTGCTCGACGATCAGCACGGTCAGCCCGCTGGCGCGGATCCGCTTCACCAGCTCGAACACCTGCTGCACCACGACCGGCGCAAGTCCGGCCGACGGCTCGTCGAGCAGCAGCAGCTTTGGATTGGACATCATTGCGCGGCCGATCGCGCACATCTGCTGCTCGCCGCCGGACATCGTCCCGGCCATCTGGTGGCGCCGCTCCTTCAGGCGCGGGAACAGGTCGAACACGACCTCCAGCCGCTCGGCATATTGTCCCCGCGCCTCCTTCATGAAGGCGCCCATCTTGAGATTGTCGTCGACCGTGAGCTGCGGAAACAACCGCCGGTTCTCCGGCACATGCGCAATGCCGAGGCTGACGATCTTGTGCGGCGGCGTCGCGACGACGTCGACGCCTTCCATTTTGATCGAGCCGCGCGAGGGCCGGATCAGGCCGGAGATGACGCGCATCAACGTGGTCTTGCCGGCACCGTTCGGGCCGATGACGCCGACGGCTTCGCCAGCCTTCACGTCGAGATTGACGTCGAACAGCGCCTGGAAGGTGCCATAGCCGGCATTGACGCCGCGGAGCTCCAGCATCGGCTAGCCTCCCGCGCGGCGGCGCGCTTCGGCGGCCGCGGCTTGCGTGGTCTCGGCATCGGTGCCGAGATAGACCTCGATGACGCGCGGATCGCCGGCGACCGCGCTCGGCAGGCCTTCCGAGATCTTCTCGCCGTGATCGAGCACCATGACGCGGTCGACGACGCGCATCAGAACGCCCATGATGTGCTCGACCCAGATGATGGTGATGCCAAGCTCGTCGCGGATGTTGCGCAGCATGTCCGCGGCCTGGTCCATCTCGGCCTCATCGAGACCGCCGAGGCTCTCGTCGGCGAGCAGCAGCTTTGGCGCGGTGGCGAGGGCCTTGGCAAGCTCGAGCTTCTTCAGCCCCGCTGCGCCGAGGCCATCGACGCTGGCGTGCCGATCGGTCGGCAGGCCGACCATCGCCAGCGCGCGCTCGGCCGCCTCCTCGGCCTTGGCGCGGCTGTGGCGGCCCTGGCCGTAGAAGCCGGCGAGCGCGACGTTCTCGAAAATGGAGAGGCGACGGAACGGCCGCGGAATCTGGAAAGTCCGCCCGATGCCGCCATTGATGATCCGGTGCGGCGCAAGGCCCGCGATCTCGTGGCCGGCAAACAGGATCGAGCCCGAGGTCGGGGCCAGCGTGCCTGAGAGCATGTTGAAGATCGTGCTCTTGCCAGAGCCGTTGGGGCCGATCAGGCCGAGGATCTCGCCCTGCTCGACCCGAAACGACACGTTGTTCACGGCGGTGAAGCCGCCAAACCGCTTCACCAGCCCGCTGACTTCCAACACCGGATCACTCCGCTACTGGTTGCTGTAGGTGGTGCCCTTGGGCAGCGGCAGCACGGCTTCGCGCTGCGCCTGGCTCTTGGGCCACACCACATGGGACTTGTCGTCGAGATACTGGATCACGACCGGGAAGGAGCGCTCGTTCTGGCCCGCCATCGGCGTGCCCTCGCCGTAAAACTTGACGCCGAAGCCGAGCATGGTGCCGCCTTCGGGGATGTCGGTGTCGAGCGCGGCCTTGCGCAGCGCATCAGGATCGACCCCGCCATACTTCTTGATTGCGCGCGGCAGCACCTCGCTCATGAACACATAGGTGTTGGAGGCGCCGATGCCGACATGCGCCGAGCGGATGGCGACACCAGGCTTGATCCTGTCGAACTCCTCGCCGACCATCTTGATGACGGCCGGGAGTTTCGGATCCATGGTCTTCTGGTTGGAGAGCCAGATCGAGATCGGATCGGCGTTGAAGATGTAGGTCGCGTCCGCGCCCATGCCCTCCTTCAGCTTCTCATACACGCCGTAGCCGGCGCCATGCCCCATCAGCGCGGCAAATTTCAGGCCCTGCTCGCGGGCCTGGCGCAGCAGCAAGGTGATGTCTGGATTGTAGCCGGTGTGGAAGATCACATCGGGCTTGGCACGCTTCAGCTTGGTCACCAGCGCCGACAGATCCGGCGCGGTGGCCGAATAGCCTTCCTTCAGCACGACGTTGAAGCCCGCCTTCTTCGCGCCGGCCTCGTTGCCCTTGGAGACATCGACGCCATAGGCGCCGTCCTCGTGGATGATGGCGACCCGCAGATCCTTCGGCTCCTTGCCGAGCTTCTCCTTGGCATTCTGGGCGATGAAATCCATCGTCATCATGCCGAACTGGTCGCCGCTCGCCTGCGGGCGGAAGACGTATTTGTAGCCCTTGTCGTTGAACACGGCCGACGAGATGCAGGTCGTCATCCACATGAACTTCTTGAGCTGCTCGACGCGCGAGGCCACCGGCACGCATTGCGCCGAGGAGAAGAAGCCGAGCACCATGTCGACCTTCTCCTGCTCGAGCAGGCGGACGGATTCATTGATGGCGATGTCGGGCTTGCTCTGTGCGTCGGCGTAGACCGCCTCGATCTTGTAGCCCTCGACGCCGGTCTTGGCGAAATGGTCGAGGATGATCTTGGTGCCGACATAGTTCAGTTCAGAACCGCCGCCCGCGAGAGGCCCGGTCAGGTCGAAAACGACGCCAATCTTGATCTTCTTCTCCTGGGCCTCGGCCGAAGCCATCAAGCCCGTCGCTGACATCGCGACCAACAGCCCACGTACCAACCGGGCAGCCATGCGCAGGCGCATCTAAACCTCCCTGGACGATTGTGCATTGCATTCTTCTTGCTTTTGCTTTTTTGCCCATCACATGGGCTGCGCGCGGCGATGTCAAGCCTCGCGCTCAGCGCGAGGCGAACTGCTGCTCGACGAAGGCCGTGACAAATCGCGGCATGGCCGGCGTGAGATCACTCATCCCGCGCACGATATGAATGGCCGACAGTTCCGGCTCGGTCTCGCGTGCAAGATTGGCTTCGATCCGGGCGCGGGCCACATCGCCCGGCACATCCAGGTTGATGACCTGCAGCATTGCAATCGAGGGGCCGGTGACCACGCAATGCCAGCCCGGCTCGACCCGGTAGTCGGCCGCGGTCAGACCGGTCTCCTCGCCGAGCTCGCGGACGACACTGCCGGGAATGTCGAGCGTGCCGTCCCTGACGTCGTCGAGGTCCGGCGTGCCCGAGGGGAAATAGACGCGACCCGCATTGGCGGTGTGGGGTGCCATCTCACCCATGATGAAGGCGCCGTCGGAGGCGCGCAGCGCGCCCATGCCAAAGCCGTTGAACACGGCCTTGTCGGGAAAGCCCCAGTCGCGCCAGGCGAGGAAGCTTGCGAAATCTGTCTCGAAATAGGTCGCGGCAAGATGACCGTCGCTGAACACGGCATCGCGCCCGAGCAGGACGCGGCCGTTCCAGATCTTCGGCCGCTCACGCTGCTTCTCGGCGAAATGCGCCGCGATCTCGGCGCGCCGTTCCTCCGCGAACGGCCACACGATCGGCCGCACCGCAAGGTCAAGCGTCGTGACGCGATGAATGACCGGTGACGTCATGACGCCTGGTTACCACGCCTTCGCGTCAGCTATTTGGCGCTCCCCGTGGTCTTCTTGGCCTGGTCGACGAATTTGTTGGTGAAGGTCTTGCTGACGTCGATCTTGGCGTTCGCCACCTCGGGCGAACCGACACTGAACACCGCAAGCACAGCGTCGGCCCCCTTCGGGTCCATCTTGCCGGTCTCGGAGAACATGGGAATCGTGTTCTTCAGCGCGGCGAGATAGAGGTCCTTGTTCTTGCCGACGGTCTCTTCCGGCATCTTCGCCATGATCTCCTCGGGCGAGTGCGAATGGATCCAGGCGAGCGTGGCCAGGATCGCATTGGTCAGCGCCTGCGTTTCCTTCTCGTGGCTATTGACCCAGGCCGCCGTCGAGTACAGCGCACCACCGGGATATTCGCCGCCAAAGGTCTCGAGCGTATCCTTCTGCGTACGGGTGTCGCTGAGGATGCGCAAATCCTTGTGGCTACCCTGCAGCACGGTGACGGACGGATCGAGCATCACGGCCGCGTCGATCTGCCCCTGCTCCATCGCGGCCACGGCCGTAGCGCCGAGGCCGACGCCGATCACGGCAGCGCTGGTGGGGTCGAGCCCGTTCTTCTTCAGCATGTATTTCAGGAAGAAGTCGGTGGAGGAGCCGGGCGCGCTGACGCCGACCTTCTTGCCGGCGAGGTCCTTGACCGACTTGATGTCATTGGTGCGCGACGGCGCGACCACCAGCACGAGGCCGGGATAGCGGTCATAGACCACGAAGGACTGCAGCTCCTGCTTCTTGGCCGCGAGGTTGACGCAATGGTCGAAATAGCCGGAGACGACGTCGGCGCTGCCGCCGAGCACGGCCTTGAGCGCGTCCGAGCCGCCCTTGAGGTCGACCAGTTCGACGTTGAGGCCGGCCTTCTCGTACTCGCCGAGCTGCTTGGCCAGCACCGTCGGCAGGTAGCACAGGCAGGCCCCGCCGCCGACCGCGACGGTCACCTTGCTCTGGGCTGCGGCAAGCGAGGTGGTGAGCGTCAGCGCGAGCAGCGCGCCGGCGAGCCTGGCAATCGTGTTCTTCATTGGTTTCCTCCGTTCGGCCGGCGGCACCATAGAGCAGCGGGACTGGCTTGAGAAGCACTGCCTAAGTGGGCTGGCCATCTGCCTTTCGGCGCAATAGCATGCCTGAACAAGAACAATTCCAGATGGGGAGAATGATCCATGAATCGCCTTATTGCCGGGCTGTCGCTCGCCGCCGCCTTTGCCGCCGGATGCGGCGCCAACCAGCTGCTCCGGCCGGCGCTGGCTGCCGAGAACATCACCGCGCAGCTCATCCATACCGGCGAGATGGAGGGCGATGCGCTCGGCCCCGCCAACAATGTCGGCTACCGCTCAAAAATGTTTGCAAGCGCCGACGGCGCCACCGTCTCGATCCAGGTCGGCAACGTGCCCAAGCACATGCACCCCAACACCAACGAGATTCAGTACATCCTGGACGGGACCGGGACGATCTGGCTCGGCGACAAGGAGGTCACGGTCAAGCCGGGCGACCTCGTCATCATCCCCAAGGGCACGCCGCATGGCGGCACCAAGCCGATCAGCGGTCAGGTCAAGGCGATCGCCATCAAGACGCCACCGCAGGCACCCGATGATACCAAGCTGCTGGACTGAGCCTACGGAAATGGGGCTCGCGCCGATGCGGGCCCCACCTCGCGCCTAGCCGCGCCCATCCGACGCGGTCGGCCGCCACACCAGAAGGCGCCGCTCGACCAGCGTCACGCCGTAGTCGATCAGGATGACGAAGGCCGACAGCACGAACATGCCGGCGAACACGCCGGCGACGTCGAACACGCCTTCAGCCTGCTGGATCAGATAGCCGAGCCCCGCCGCCGATCCCAGATATTCGCCGACGACCGCGCCGACCACGGCGAAGCCGACGGAGGTGTGCAGCGAGGAGAACATCCACGACAATGCCGACGGCCAATAGACGTGCTGCATCAGCTGCCGCTCGCTCATGCCGAGCATGCGGCCGTTGTCGAGCACGGTGCGGCTGACTTCCTTGACGCCCTGATAGACGTTGAAGAACACGATGAAGAACACCAGGGTCACGCCGAGCGCGACCTTCGACCAGATGCCGAGCCCGAGCCACAGCGCGAAGATCGGCGCCAGCACCACGCGCGGCAGTGCGTTGACCATCTTGACGTAGGGGTCGAACACCGCCGCCACCAGCGGCTGGCGCGCGAACCAGAAGCCGACCAGCACACCGCCGGCCGATCCGATCACGAAGGCGAGGATCGATTCCGCCAGCGTGATGCCGAGGTGCTTCCAGATCACGCCGGAGGAGAACCATTTCACGATCTGGCTGAACACGTCGAACGGATTGGAGAAGAAGAACGGCGGCAGCAGGATCTTGCCGAACACGGGGACGGTCGACAGCACCTGCCACATCACGATGCAGACGACCGCGACCAGAACCTGCAGCGCAAACAGCGTCGGGCGCGACATCAGACCGCCTCCGCTGCGTGAGTGGATTGTGCGTAGCCCTTCATCACCTCGTCCTTCAGCACGCTCCAGATCTCGCGATGGAGCGCATGGAACTCCTTGTCGAGGCGCACCTCGAAGATGTCGCGCGGGCGCGGCAAGCTGACGCGCCAGTCGCCGATGATGCGCGAGGACGGTCCCGCCGACATGATCACCACGCGGTCGGCGAGCGCGATCGCCTCTTCCAGATCGTGGGTGACGAACAGCACGGCCTTGCGGTCGGCGTTCCACAAGTCGAGCAGCAGGTTGCCCATCACCTGTCGCGTCTGCGCATCGAGCGGCCCGAACGGCTCGTCCATCAGCAGGATCTTGGGATCGCGGATCAGCACCTGCGCCAGCGCCACGCGCTTGCGCTGGCCGCCGGAGAGCATGTGCGGATAGCGATTGGCGAAGGCGCCGAGGCCCACGGAGGTCAGCCATTTCTGCGCCTGAGGCAGGGCTTCAGCGCGCGACGTGCCCTTGATCTCGAGCCCGATCGCGACATTGTCGAGCGCGGTCTTCCAGGGGAACAGCGCGTCGGCCTGGAACAGGTAGCCGGCCTCCCGGTTGAGCCCCGCCAGCGGCCGGTCGAAGATCTTGACGCTGCCGGCGGCCGGCTTGAGCAGGCCCGCGGCAACATTGAGCAGCGTCGATTTCCCGCAGCCGGTCGGACCGACGATGGCGACGAACTCGCCCTGCGCGACTGTCAGATGCGCCTTCTCCACCGCCGTATAGACCCGACCATCCCCCAGCCGGAACGCAACCTTGGCATCTTCCAGCGCCACTGCCGTTGGCGTTGTCATATGTTTCCTCCGAACTCAGGCCGATGCCTTAGCCTCTCGCGCGGCCAAGTTCAATCAAGCCGCCAAGCGTGCTACGCATGCAGTGTCGAGGCTCTTACCCTCCCCTGGAGGGGGAGGGTCGCTGGGCATGCAGCGAAGCGAAATGCACAGCGGGGTGGGGTGACGGTCTTTCCACGTCCAACACTACCCGTGTTGAAAGATCACCCCACCCCGCCCGCGCTTTCGCGCGAGCGACCCTCCCCCTCCAGGGGAGGGTAAGGAAGAATGAGCCACGTCGGATGACTTCCAAAGCAGCGATCAGCTACCAAACGGTCAGCAAGAGCTTCGGCTCCCTCAGGGCTGTGGACGACGTGTTGCTCGACATTGCCGAGGGCGAGTTTCTGGCCATCGTCGGCGGCTCCGGCTCGGGCAAGACCACGCTGCTGCGACTCGCCAACCGGCTGATCGAGGCCGATGCCGGCACGATCATGGTCGAGGGCGAGGACGTGCGGAATGTCGATCCGGTCGCCCTGCGGCGCCGGATCGGCTACGTCTTCCAGAGCGGCGGGCTGTTTCCGCACTTAAGCGTCGCTGACAATATCGGGATCACGCCAAAGCTGCTGGGCGAGCCGGCAGCGGCCATCGCTGGGCGTGTCGACGAGCTGCTGGAGCTCGTGCAGCTCGACCGCGCATCGCATCGCGACCGTCTGCCCGAGGCACTCTCCGGCGGCCAGCGCCAGCGCGTCGGCGTGGCGCGGGCGCTCGCCGCAAAGCCACGCATCGTGCTGATGGACGAGCCGTTCGGCGCGCTCGATCCCCTCACCCGCGATGCACTCGGCGAGGATTTTCGCGACCTGCACCGCAAGCTCGGCCTGACCACCGTGATGATCACGCACGACATGACCGAGGCGATCCTGCTCGCCGATCGTATCGCGGTGATGCGCGGCGGAAAGGTGCTGGCGCAAGGCACGCCCGCGGAGCTCTCCAGCAGCAGCGACGCTTACGTGCTCGAGCTGTTGCGCACACCGCGGCGCCAGGTCGAGCGGCTGAATGCACTGCTGCCGCAGAGCGGTGCGGCATGAGCCTCCTCTCCGATCCGCGCTGGGGCGAGGCGCTGTCGCATCTGCCCGATTATCTCGGCAACCATGTGCGGGTGAGCCTCGCCGCGCTCGCACTTGGCCTCGCCGTCAGCTTGCCGCTGGCGATCCTGACGCGCAACCGTCCGGCACCGCGCGGCATCCTGCTCGCGCTCGCCAGCATCGTGCAGACCGTGCCGGGACTGGCGCTGCTCGCGCTCTTCTACCCGCTGCTGCTGCTGGCGGCCTCGGTCACGCTCGCCTGGTTCGGCGTGTCCTTCTCCGCCTTCGGCTTCCTGCCGGCGATGCTGGCGCTGGCGCTCTATTCGATGCTGCCGGTGCTGCGCAACGGCATCACCGGCCTCAACGGCATCGATCCCGCGCTGATCGAGGCGGCCAAGGGCGTCGGCATGACCGCACGGCAGTCGCTTGTCATGGTTGAGCTCCCGCTGGCGCTGCCGGTGATGATGGCGGGCATCCGCACCGCCGCGGTGTGGGTGATCGGCACCGCGACGCTCTCGACGCCGATCGGGCAGACCAGCCTCGGCAATTACATTTTTGCGGGCCTCCAGACCCAGAACTGGGTGTTCGTGCTGTTCGGCTGCCTCGCCTCGGCCCTGCTCGCGCTCGCGGTCGATCAGCTGCTTGGGCTGATCGAAAGCGGCTTGCGCCGTCGCGGCCGTCTGCGCACCGGCCTCGGCGCGATCGGGATCGCGGCGCTGGTCGCAGCAACGCTGGTGCCGACCATGGGACGCTCGTCGTCAGGCTATGTGGTCGGCGCCAAAACCTTCGCCGAGCAATATGTGCTGTCGGCGTTGATGAGGGACCGCCTCCAGGCGGCGGGCCTCTCGGCCACGGCGCGGTCGGGGCTCGGCTCCAGCGTGATCTTCGAGGCACTGAAGGCGGGCGACATCGATCTCTATGTCGATTATTCCGGCACGCTCTGGGCCAACCAGCTGCATCGCACCGACATCAAGCCGCGCGCGGAGCTGGTCGCAGAATTGAAGACGGAGCTCGCAAAGGAGAACATCACCCTGCTCGGCGAACTCGGCTTCGAGAATGCCTATGCGCTGGTGATGCCGAAGAAGCGCGCCGAAGCGCTTGGCATCCGCACCATCGCCGACCTCACCGCACATGCCTCGACGCTATCGATTGCCGGCGACTACGAATTCTTCTCGCGTCCCGAATGGGCCGCGCTGCAAAAGGCCTATGGGTTGCAGTTCCGCACTCAGCGCCAGATGCAGCCGGACTTCATGTATGCGGCGGTTGCCAGCGGCGAGGTCGACGTCATCGCCGGCTACACCAGCGACGGCCTGATCGCCAAATACGACCTTGTCACGCTCGACGATCCCAAACGCGCGATCCCGCCCTACGACGCCATCCTGCTGCTGGCGCCGAAACGCGCCGGCGACGAGCGATTGCAGGCGGCGCTCAAACCCCTGCTCGGCAAGATCGACATCGCCACCATGCGCGAAGCGAATTTGCGCGCCAGCGGCAACGATGCGAACTCGTCGCCGGATGCGGTGGCCAAATGGCTGTGGGGGAAGGTGGGCACGCAGTAGGCCGGGATCTCGTAGGGTGGGCAAAGGCGCATAAGCGCCGTGCCCACCGTCTCTGGACACGCGCGACAGGATTGGTGGGCACGCTTCGCTTCTGCCCACCCTACGATCTCACGCCGCTTGGTGAGCACCGGTCCGCGACCCAAGCGAGCGACTACAATCCCCGGATCATCCCCGCGTTGATCAGCAGCCGGTTCAGCCGCCGCGCCTCCGCGCCGTCCTTGCAGCCGTAGAAGAGGCCCTTGCAGCGGAGCATGATCGCCTTCTGCTCGGCGAAGGACGGGTCGAGCGGGATGCCGGCGGCTTCCTGGATCACCAGCGGCAGATAGGGGCCGTCGATCGTGTCCATCACGGCATCGCTCTTGACCGGCTCGAAATTGACGGCGTCGATGGCATAATAGGTCGCGTAGAGGCGCGGATCGTAGGCATCTAACTTCTTGCCGATGGCGCCCTCGTCGAGTCCGGGCTCGAGCAGGTTCGGCGCGAATTCCGGCTGATGATCGCCATAGCGCACGATCAGGAAGGGCTCGCCGGGAAAGGTCTTCTTCAGGCCGGCGACGAACGCCTTGTACTGCTCGGCGCTCATCGCCTGCCGGCGCAGATATTCGTCGATGGACGCCACATTGCCCGGCGCGCGCCAGTTCGGCAGCAGGTCCGGTCGGAAGCGCGTCTCCCAGGGGAAATGATTGGCACCGAGATAGATGAAGGTGAACAGCGGCTTGTTCGGCGGCTGCTGGCCCATCAGCTGGAGCGCCTTGTCGTAGAAGAAGCTGTCGGGCTCAACGTCCTTGGCGCCGAGGTCCTTCGAGTCGAGGAAGCGCTCGATGCCGGTCGTCATCTGGAAGCTGCGTGCGCCCATGAAGCCGCCATTAGCGGGATAGAGCGACAGCGTGTCGTAGCCGCAGCGGCGCAGCGCCAGCGGCAGGCCGCGCTCGACGCGGCTCGAGGCAATGCGTGTCACGAAATAGGCGAAGCGACCGAACGAGCGCGAGGAGAGCCCTGCGAGCACGTTGTATTCGGTGAACCAGCTCGGCCCGCCATTGCTCTCGGCGAGGAAGGTACGCTGCTTGCCGTCCCACGATTTGAAGTGATCGCCATAGCGCGGCGGCACCTTGATGCCCTGCGCGGCGCGGATGTCGAAGCTGGATTCATCATGGATCATGATGATGTTCGGCCGGCGGCCCGCAGGGTGGCAGGCATCGACCAGCGGCATGCTGAGCCGCTCGTTGGTCGAAGCCGCCGACTCCATGAAGCCGTACTGCGCAAAGTCGGAGACGGCGCTGACGCCCGAGCGGAAGAATTTTGAGAGATAGCCGTCGTCGTAATAGCCGCGCCAGGCCTCGTCAGGATGATAGAGCGAATAGCTGACCAGGGCGGCGAGGCAGGCGAGCTTGCAGGCGAGTGCCGGCAGGCGGCGGATGCGGAACGGATCGAGCCACCACAGCGCATACATCAGCGGCAGCGTGACGAGGCCGGCCAGGATCACCGACCAGCGCAAATTCGGGAAGATCGTGAACAGGAACGCGACGGTGTCGCGGTCGATCATCATCAGGTCGATGAAGTTGACCGTCATCTGCACGACGTCGTGCTTGAGACGCGACAGCAGCACCAGCACGACGACCATGGTCAGCGACAGCGCGCCCGACAGCGCCGGCCGGCGCAACAGCGTGATCCAGAAGAAGTTGAGGATGCCCCAGGCCAGGGCGAAGGACAGGCGCGAGCCGAAATCGGTCTCGGTCTCGTACATCAGCGCGAGCGCCGCCAGATGCGGCGCGGCGACCGCGAGCAGCCGCCAGATGCCGAGCGCGGCGACGCTCGCCAGCACGGCGGTGGTGGCAGAAGGACCTGGATTGGGCGCGGACGCCATCGACGGCACGCAACTCTGGTCCGGCGCGGGTATGCAAAGCCGTCTGGCCGGTCCCAAGACGGCTAGGGCGTCCGGCGCAGCCGGAAACCTGCACCGTGTCATAAAACTGTAACGGAACAGTCAAGGACAGGCAACGCGCGCCGCGATCCGACCTTCGCTTAATGTCGGCTCGTGGCTAATCGGTCGTGGCGATCCCGGAGATGAAAAGATCGATCACCCCTTCAGCCATCCGCTCGACCTCGCCCTTCCCGACGCCCCAGCGCGGAAAATGGCCGTCGAGATTCATCCGGGCAAAGCCGTAGACCAGGGCCCGGCCGGCGATCTGGATGCGCTTGAGGTCGGCCGACCGCAGCAGGCCTTGCTCTGCCGCATCAGCCAGCATCTGCTCCGTCAGCGCGATCAGTTCGGCGTTGTCGCGCGTCAGCTCCGGCGAGCTGCCATGGGCGAAGTATCGCCCCGTCGAGATGATCTCGAAATGCGCGGGGTTGCGCATGGCCCAGCGCAGATAGGCCAGGCCAAAGGCGCGGAAGCGGAGAAGCGGGTCGGCGGCCGCTTCCGCGCCTTTGGCCTCGCCCAGCGCCGCCTCGATCTCGGCTCGGAAGCGCCGCTGCGCCTCCTCGGCCGCCGCCGCCATCAGCGCGTCGCGGTTGGGGAAGTGTCGGAACGGCGCCCCCGGGGACACCGCAGCCCGGCGCGCGGCCTCCCGTACCGAGACCTCGGCGCCTTCCGCGGCGAGCTGCAACGCAGCATCGATCAGCACGCGGCGAAGGTCGCCGTGATGGTACGGCCGAGCTTCAGGCTTCTGGCGGCGGGCGCGCGGCTTGGAGGTCGGACGGGCGGGCATGGCGCCTTCTAGCATCACTCCATCGTGAATGTAAGCAGCGATTACACCATTGACGGATGCACGATCCCTAAATGTAATCGATGATTACATAACGGAGGAGATTGCCATGTCGCAACGTCAAGGCTGGTTCGAAGGCTGGCGGCTGCTTGCCGGGCTCACCCTCAGCCTGATCGCACTTAGCCTGTGGATCGCCGCGATGCGGCAGTTCGAGGTCGAGGGCGCGCGGATGGTAATCCGCTTCACCGCGCGAAGCTCGCTCACGCTGTTCTGCCTCGCCTTCAGTGCCGCGGCGCTGGCGCGGCTGTGGCCGAATGCCTGGACGCGCTGGCAGCGGCGCAATCGCCGCTATCTCGGCCTCAGCTTCGCCGCCTCGCACGCCATCCACGCAGTGGCCATCGTTGCCTTCGCCAGGATGGATCCAGCCGGCTTTGCGGAGGCCACCTCGGCGGCCTCCTACATCTTCGGCGGCATCGGCTATGCCGTTATCATAGTCATGAGCGCGACCTCGTTCGACCGCACCGCCGCGTTGCTTGGACCGCGCGCCTGGCGCGCGTTGCATCTTGTCGGCGGCTATTACCTCTGGCTCCAGTTCATGGTGTCGTTCGGCAAGCGCGTACCGGCGATGCCGCTCTATGCCGCCTTCCTGCTTCCGCTGCTCGTCGTGATGGCGCTGCGGCTGATCGCGATGGCCGCCCATCCACGTGGGCAGACGGCCGAGGCGAGCTGAATGACGGTTACCCTTGCGGCAGCAACCCGAGCCGTTTGGCAATGATGCGGTCGAGTGTCCGTTTCGGCAGCAGCGCCGTAATCAAATGGCGCAGCGGATCGGGCGTGATCTGGTAGCGCACCTTGGGGCTCGCCGCAGTCAGCGCCTCGAACACGATTTCGGCGATGCGCTCGGCCGGCAGGCCCTTGGCGCCGAGCTCCATCATGAACGCCATGACCTTGTTCAGCGCGGGCAGATAGGGCGAGTTCTTGTAAACAGTGAGATCGATCTCTTCGGCCTTGCTCCAGATCGGCGTCTTGACCGCGCCGGGGGCGACGATGATGACGTCGATGCCGAACAGCATCAGCTCGCGGCGCAGGCTTTCCGACAAGCCCTCGACGGCGTGCTTGGAGGTGCAGTAAGGCGCCGACAGCGGATTGCCGTTCTTGCCCGCGACCGAGCTGATCATCACGATCCGGCCCTTCGGCCCCTTCAGCGACGGGTCGGCGCCGAGCAGCGGCCCGAACGCCTGCGTCGCGATCACAGGGCCGATGACGTTGATGTCCATCTGGCGGCGGAAATCATCGGCCGACAATTCGAGCACCGGGCCGGCGACCGCAATGCCGGCATTGTTGACGAGGCCGGCCAGCGTCTCCCCGCCCAGCGCCTCGCGAACGCTTCGCGCAGCCGCAAGCACGGCGGCCTCATCCGTGACGTCGAACAGCAACGGCGTGAAGTTCGGACCAAACTCACCCTTGAGCCGGTCGGCATCGGCCTGCTTCCGGACACTGCCGAAAACGCGATAGCCGCGCGCGACCAGATATTTCGCAATGGCCCAGCCGATGCCGGTGGACGCGCCGGTGATGACGACGGATCGCATGGTCCTCTCCCCTCGAGTTCCCGCGATCATGTCGGAGGAAGGCGCGGTCGCGCAATGCCGTCCAACTCTCAAGAAGGTGCGGCCAGTGTCGGTTCTTAAGATGAGGCGGTGTGCGAACGTTGCGACAGGAGGTCGAAGGCGCCTTAAACAAGCGGATCAAGAGCCGAATCCTTGGCCCTGAAGACGCACGGCTTTTGACGAACTCGGACTTCTGAAAAAATTCTGAAAACGACGCGCTGCCAAGAATGTGGTTTAAGCGTCAGTTCTTGGTGCTCAAGGAGCGCGTCAACTCGCGAAGAATTTGAATGAAGCAACAATGCTTCGCGCGAGAAGGAAAGAGCGAGACCGCTGTCTACGATCTCGCTCCACCATACCCGCGAAGGTTTTAAGATTTGGTTTGGCGAGCGAAGCTTGCGCTTCGCTCGTCATTCCGGGTGTCGTTCGCGCGAACCCGGAATGACGGCGTAGCCGTCAGTTCTTCGACTTGTCGACCAGCGCGCCCTTCTTGATCCAGGGCATCATGTCGCGCAGCTTGGCACCGACTTCCTCGATCGGGTGGGCGGCGAGCTTGGCGCGGGTCGCCTTGAACGAGGTCTGGTTGACCTTGTTCTCGAGCATCCAGTCGCGGGCGAACTTGCCGCCCTGGATGTCGGCCAGAACCTTGCGCATCTCCTTCTTGGTCTCGTCCGTGATGATGCGCGGACCGGTGACATACTCTCCGTACTCGGCGGTGTTGGAGATCGAGTAGTTCATGTTGGCGATGCCGCCTTCATAGATCAGGTCGACGATCAGCTTCACTTCGTGCAGGCACTCGAAATAGGCCATCTCGGGCGCGTAGCCGGCTTCGACCAGGGTCTCGTAACCGCCCTTGATCAGTTCGACCAGGCCGCCGCAGAGCACCACCTGCTCGCCGAACAGGTCGGTCTCGCACTCTTCCTTGAAGGTGGTCTCGATGATGCCGGCGCGGCCACCGCCGACTGCCGACGCGTAGGACAGGCCGAGGTCATGGGCGTTGCCCGAGACGTCCTTGGCGATCGCGATCAGGCAGGGCACGCCGCCGCCGCGCTGATACTCCGAGCGGACAGTGTGGCCGGGGCCCTTCGGCGCGATCATCAGCACGTCGAGGTCGGCGCGCGGATCGAGCAGGTTGAAGTGGACGTTGAGGCCGTGCGCGAACACGAGGGCGGCGCCCTTCTTCATGTTGTCGTGCAGGTGCTCGCGATAGATGTCGCCCTGGAGCTCGTCCGGGGTCAGCATCATGACGAGGTCGGCCCATTTGGCGGCTTCGGCGACTTCCATCACCTTGAAGCCGGCGGCTTCCGCCTTCTTGACCGAGCTCGAGTCCTTGCGCAGCGCAATGGCGACTTCCTTGACGCCGGAATCCTTCAGGTTGAGCGCATGGGCGTGGCCCTGGCTGCCGTAGCCGACGATGGCGACCTTCTTGCCCTTGATCAGGTTCAGGTCGGCGTCGCGATCGTAATAAACACGCATAGGTCGTTTCCTCGTTCAGGGCCGAAATCGGCCGATGGTCAGTGTCCGAAGGGTGAAATTTGCGGATTTCGGGGGCTGTCTAGAGCATTTTCAGCCCTGAGGGAAACCCGTTTCTGCATGGAAATCCGCGACATCATGCATCCATGAAAACGGGGTAGAGGGAGGCCAGCAGCAGGATCGCCATCAGGATATTGAAGGCGCGGACCAGCCGCTCGGAGGTCAGGATCGGCCGCAACGCGGTGCCGAACAGCGCCCAGACCACGGTCGAGACCGTGCCGACGAGCAGGCTGATCAGGGTCTGGATCACGATGTTGATGGGAAACTGGGCAATCGCCGCGTAGGCGGTGATGGTGCCGATCACGATCACCCAGCCCTTGGCGTTGATCCACTGGAACATGGCCGCGCCCCAGAAGGTCATCGGGCCGCGGCTGCTGTCGCCACCCGGCGTGGTCGGACCGGACATGCCGATCACCGCGGCAAGATAGATCAGGTAGACCGCACCGGCATATTTCAGAATGGTCTGGAGGATCGGATAGGCCAGGAACACGGTGCCGAGCCCGAGACCGACGGTGGCGACCATGAAGGCGAAACCGATGACGATGCCGACGATGTGCGGGATGGTGCGGCGGAAACCGTAGGTCAGGCCCGAGGACAGCAGCATGATGTTGTTCGGACCGGGCGTGAAGTACATCACCACCATGAAGGCGAGGAAAGCGTAGAACAGCGAGTAGGTCATGCTCACCTCACGCGGTCTTCGGCAGGACTTGCGGGCGCTTCGCCAGCACCATCACCGCGATGCCGCCGATCACGGTCAGCATGCCGGCGAGGCGCAGCGGGCCGAACCGTTCGCCGAACACGATGCTGGAGGCGGCGGAGCCGACGAACGGCACCAGCAGCGCGAAGGGCACCACCTGCGCCGCGGGATAGTCGCGCAAGAGGCGGCCCCACAGCCAATAGGCGATGCTGGTGGAAATGCCGCCGAGCATCAGCATACAGAGCGCCGATGTGAGCGACATGTGTGTCAGCGACGTCCAGGTCGACGCCGGTCCGTTGGCGATCAGCGCCAGCACGAACAGCGGCACGGCCGAGACGAGGCACAGCCAGGCGAACAGGTCGAACATCGGCACGCCGCGGGCGCCGCGCAGCAGCAGATTGCCGACGGCAAAGCTGACCGGCGAAATCATCAGCACCGCAAAGGCACTGACGCTGAAATCATAGCCGACGGTGCCGCAGATCATCAAAAGGCCGGCCGCGGCAACGCCGATGCCCAGCGTCTGCATCGGCGTCGGCCGCTCGCCGAATGCGAGCGCGGCAAAGCCGATCGTGAACAGCGCCTGGCTCTGCACGACGACACTGGTCAGGCCCACCGGCACGCCGTGGGCGATGCCATAGGCCTGAGACAGGAACTGGCCGAGGAACAGCGTGAAGCTCATCGCGATGAGCAGCGACCAGGCGACCTTCGGCTTGGGAATGAACAGGCACGGCACCGCGGCGATCGTAAAGCGCAACGCCGTCATCAGCTCCGGCGAAAGCTCGTCGAGCGCGATCCGGCTCGCCACGAAGGCAAGCCCCCAGATGATCGCCACCATGACGGCGATGAGGATGTCGGCCGGCTTCATTGTTGTTTCCGGTTCTGCTTTGTCGTGCAGCCCTGTTTGTTGTTCTTGTCTAGCCTTGCTCGCCGGCTTTCGGTTTCCGCAGCAGATAGGTGCCGTGCATCGGTGCGTGGTAGTCGGCCGAGACCAGCGTGAAGCCGACATCGGTCAGCATCCGCTCCATCACCCAGCCGAAGGTGGAGTATTCGTCGCGCATATGCGTCACCACTCCCTCGCGCGAGAAATCGTGGTTCTTGATCTGGAAGTCGGCCCATTGCTCGACGTCGCGCTCGACCGCGTCTGGCATCGACGCATAGACAATGTCGCGCAAGTAGAAGCTCGCACCCGGCTTCAGCGCGCGATAGATCCGCGACATCGCCACCACCTTCCAGAAATCCGGCAAATGGTGCAGCGTGAATTCGCTGACGATGAGATCATAGGATTCCGGCCGATAGGCGAAGCTGAGCAGGCCAGCGGACTGGGTACGCACCGGCGCCTTGCGGTCGCGTGCGTAGATCTCGGCGAGCGCCAGCATCGCCGGCGAGATGTCGATGGCGTCGACCTCGGCGCCCATCAGCGCCGCTTCGGTGGCGAGCACGCCGTTGCCGCAGCCGATGTCGGCGATGCGCCAGCCGCGCTGGACCCCGAGCATTTTCAGCGCGGCGCGCGCCCGCAGATCGGCATCGTCATGGTTGTCGTAGATCGACGCCACCGCGGGCTCGATCCCCATCCGGTTCCGCTCGTTGTAGTACCAGTCGCGCGCCAGCATGGCTCACATCCCTTCAGGCCCGCGACCGATCGCGGCAACACCCGTGCGCGACACCTCGACAAGGCCGAGCGGGCGCATCAGATCGATATATTGATTGATCTTGTCCGTATTGCCTGTGATCTCGAACACAAAGCTCTCGGTGGTGGCGTCGATCACGCGGGCGCGGAACGCGTCCGCCAGCCTGAGCGCCTCGACCCGATGCTCGCCTTGCCCGCGCACCTTCACCATCGCCAGCTCGCGCTCGATCGAACGCTTGGTCTGGGTCATGTCGACGACCTGGTAGACCGGGATCATGCGGTCGAGCTGGTTCTTGATCTGCGCGATCACCATTGGCGTGCCCGTGGTGACAATGGTGATGCGCGACAGATGCTTCTGGGCCTCGGTCTCCGAGACCGTGAGGCTCTCGATGTTGTAGCCGCGCCCCGAGAACAGGCCGATGACGCGCGCCAGCACACCCGGCTCGTTCTGCACGAGCACCGCGAGCGTGTGCGTCTCGTTGGGATCGTGGCGGTCCTCGATGAAGTAGGCGGATGCGGGCTGGTTCATTGTCGTCCCCTCTTGTCTCTCCATCACGCCATTGCTGGCGCGTCCGTTCCGACCCAACGGTGGAACAGATCGAAATCGATGTTGCCTCCGGACAGCACGAGACCGACGCGCTTGCCCTTCAGCTTGCTCTTCTCTTGCAATGCCGCGGCGAGCGCAGCTGCGCCCGCGCCTTCGGCCAGATTGTGCGTATCGGTCCAGTAGGCGCGGATCGCGGCGGCGACCTCGTCGTCGGTGACCTCTACGATGCGCGAGGCGCCCTTGCGGATCAGCGCGAACGCATCCGCGTCCGGAATGCGCGTCGCCATGCCGTCGGCGCGCGTGTTGCTGGTCTCGGTCGTCACGATCTTGCCGGCCGCGAACGACAGCGCATAGGACGGCGCCTCCGTCGACTGCACGCCGACGATCTCGGTCTTCAGGCCCAGAAGGTCACGCGCCATGATGCAGCCGCAGATGCCGGAGCCCTGCCCGATCGGCACATAGAGGACGTCGAGGTCGGGCGCGGATCTGAACAGCTCCAGTGCGTAGGTCGCGACACCCAGCACGAGGTCCGGATGGAATGACGGCACCATATGGAGCCCGGCGAACTGCGCGCGGCGCTCGGCTTCCTCACGCGCAGCCTGGAAGTCCTCGCCATGTTCGACCAGGTCGGCACCAAAGGCCTTCATCGCGCGGTTCTTCTCGACCGAGTTGCCGCGCGGCACATAGATCACGGCCGGCACGCCGTGGCGCGCCGCGGCAAAGGCCAGGCTCTGACCGTGGTTGCCGCGCGTCGCCGAGATGATGCCGGGCGTGGTCGGCCGCTCGCGCTTCAGCCGTTCGAGATAGACGAGGCCGCCGCGCACCTTGAAGGCGCCGATCGGTGTGTGGTTCTCGTGCTTGACCACGACCTCGGTGCCGAGGCGAGCGGCGAGCAGCGGCCAGGCATGCGCCGGCGTTGCCGGCACCGCCTGCCCCACGATCGCATGTGCGCGCTCGAGCTCCCTCAGGTCGAACATGGCCTCACACCAGCGCCTTGCCGGCGGCGAACGCCTTGGCGGTTGCTTCGTCGTTGGCCTGCTCCGGCAGCAGCATCTCGTTATGCGCCTTGCCGGATGGGATCATCGGGAAGCAGTTCTCGAGCGCGGCGACGCGGCAGTCGAACAGCACCGGGCGCTTGACCGAGATCATCTCCTGGATCGCGCCATCGAGATCGCCCGGCTTGTGCACCTGGAGGCCGACGGCGCCATAGGCTTCCGCCAGCTTCACGAAATCCGGCAGCGCCTCGGAGTAGGAATGCGACAGCCGGTTGCCATGCAGCAGCTGCTGCCACTGGCGCACCATGCCCATGTACTGGTTGTTGAGGATGAAGATCTTGATCGGCAGCTCGTACTGAACCGCCGTCGACATCTCCTGCATCGTCATCTGCACCGAGGCATCGCCCGCGATGTCGATGACGAGGCTGTCCGGGTGCGCCACCTGCACGCCGACCGCGGCCGGCAGGCCGTAGCCCATGGTGCCGAGACCACCCGACGTCATCCAGCGATGCGGCTCCTCGAAGCCGTAGAACTGCGCCGCCCACATCTGATGTTGGCCGACCTCGGTCGTGATGTAGGTGTCCTTGCCGCGCGTCGCCTCGAACAGGCTCTGGATCGCGTGCTGCGGCAGGATCACGTCGTTGCTCTTCTTGTAGAACAGCGAGTTGCGCGCGCGCCACTGCGCGATCTGCTGCCACCACGACTTGACGTCGGGCTTCTTCGCCTCCGCCTTGAACACCTGGAGGATGTCGCCGAGGATGTTGCCGCAGTCGCCGATGATCGGCACGTCGACGCGGATGTTCTTGTTGATCGAGGACGGATCGATGTCGATGTGGATCTTCTTCGAGCCCGGCGAGAACGCATCGACGCGGCCGGTGATGCGGTCGTCGAAGCGCGCGCCGACGCACAGCATGACGTCGCAATCATGCATCGTCATGTTGGCCTCGTAGGTGCCGTGCATGCCGAGCATGCCGAGCCAGTTTTTGCCCGAGGCCGGATAGGCGCCGAGGCCCATCAGCGTCGAGGTGATCGGAAAGCCAGTGACCTCGACCAGCTCGCGCAGCAGCTTGGTTGCCTCGGGGCCGGAATTGATCACGCCGCCGCCGCTGTAGATCACGGGACGCTTGGCGTTCGCGAGCAGCGCCACGGCTTTGCGGATCTGCGTCGCATCGCCCTTCACGCGCGGCGCGTAGGAGCGGTGCACGTCGGACTTGCGCGGCGGATGATAGGTGCCGGTCGCGAACTGCACGTCCTTGGGCACGTCGACCAGCACCGGGCCCGGACGGCCCGAGGTCGCGACATAGAAGGCCTCGTGCAGCACCTTGGCGAGATCGTTGACGTCGCGCACCAGCCAGTTGTGCTTGGTGCAGGGCCGCGTGATGCCGACGGTGTCGCATTCCTGGAAGGCGTCGTTGCCGATCAGATGCGTCGGCACCTGGCCGGAGATGCAGACCAGCGGGATCGAGTCCATCAGAGCGTCGGTCAGCGGCGTCACCATGTTGGTGGCACCGGGACCGGAGGTCACCAGCGCAACACCCGGCTTGCCGGTCGAGCGCGCATAGCCCTCGGCGGCGTGGCCCGCGCCTTGCTCGTGGCGGACCAGAATGTGCTGGACCTCGCTCTGCTGGAAGATCTCGTCGTAGATCGGAAGCACCGCGCCGCCGGGATAGCCGAAAATGTCGGTCACGCCATGATCGATGAGCGCGCGGACGATCATCGCGGCGCCGGTCATCTGGTTCGGATCGTGGCTCTTGTCGCTCATTGGCTTGCTCCGGATGCGCTGTTGTCAGCGGCTTCGTTCGTGTCGGGTTCGGGAAATAAAAAAGGCCCCGAAGAGGGCCCATGCACACCGCCTGTCTTGTGGATGGCAGCTAGCCATCCCCGGCGGTGTGCCTGGGTACGACGGCGATAAGGAGTTTGGTAATAATGTTACGCATGGCAGGCGCCCGGCTTCCCAAAGGTTGCGCGAAACATAGCGGCCAAAGCCCGGATGTCAAGGCAATGCGGCCGTTCCCGCGCGATTTTGGCAGTGTAGCGGTGTTCCCCGGGTTCGGCGAGAGGTAAAATTCGGGAACCCGGCACAAATGCGCGTCAGCCCGGGTCCCGCTCCGCGCTCACGGCCGCCGCGAGCCATCCCCTCGCCTCCTCCGGCTTCACCCACTCGAATTCCGGCAATTGATGCCGGAACCAGGTGAACTGGCGCTTGGCGTAGTGGCGGGTGTCGGCGCGGCCGATCGTAGCGGCCTCGTCCAGGCTGAGCTCCCCGCGCAGATGCCGGATCAGGGCCGGCACGCCGTGGGCCTTCATTGCCGGCAGCAGCGGATCAAGACCGCGGGCAGCGAGCCGCTCGATCTCTCTCAAGGCGCCGGCACCCAGCATGGCATCGAAGCGGGCGTCGATGCGGGCATAGAGATCGTCGCGCGCGGGGGCGAGGAATACCGCGCGAAAACTGTCCCTGGGCAGCAACGGCGGCTGGCCCTCGTGGTGCCAATCCAGCAGCGAACGACCGGTCGCTTCGACCACTTCGAGCGCGCGCGCGATGCGGGTGCGGTCGTGCAGGTTCAATCGCCCGGCCGCGCGCGGATCGCGGGCAGCGAGTTCCGCATGCAGCGCCTCGACGCCGTTCCGCTCCAGCCGCGCCCGCACGTCCTCGCGCAGCTCGGCGGGGACAGGCGGCACCACGGAAAGGCCCGCCGTCAGCGCCTTGAAATAGAGCCCCGTGCCGCCGATGAAGATCGGCAGCCGGCCTTCGGCGCGCGCCTCCTCGAGCGCCTTTGCAGCATCCACGACCCAGGCGCCGGCGGAGAAATTCACGGCGGCATCGACATGGCCGTAGAGACGGTGCGGCGCTCGCGCCTCCTCGCCATGTGTGGGGCGCGCCGTGATGATGCGGAGGTCGCGATAGACCTGCATGGAATCGGCGTTAATGACCGTGCCGCCGGCGCTGAGCGCAAGCTCGAGCGCCAGCGCCGACTTGCCGCTGGCGGTCGGGCCTGCGATAAGCACGGCCTTGCTCGAATGCCTCTCGCTCACGAAAACCTCAAATGTCCCTCGTCGCCACGCTGATCTGCAACCCTGACAACCCCGCGCTCGACTCTACCATCGTCGACGGCGCCCGCGCCGTGCTGCCGAAGGCAGCTCCCGCGCACTGGCTGTTCGACGGGGTTGCGGTCGACATCCCCTTCGGTGCCGACAGTAACCTCGAAGGCGACCGTCACGCCATCGAGCAGCGGCTCCGCGAGCTTCGCGGCGACCTGCCGATCGACATCGTCGTGCAGCCTGCCGGCTTCCGGCGCAAGAAGCTTTTTCTCGCCGACATGGATTCCACCATGATCGGCCAGGAATGCATCGACGAGCTCGCCGATCTGGTCGGGATGAAGGCCCATGTCGCCGCGATCACCGAACGCGCGATGCGCGGCGAGATCGAGTTCGAGCCGGCGCTGCGCGAGCGCGTCGCGCTGCTGAAGGGCCTCCCCGCCAGCGTCGTCGACGAGGTGCTGGACAAGCGCATCACGCTGACGCCGGGCGGCCGCGCGCTGGTCGCGACCATGCGCGCGCACGGCGCCTATACCTGCCTCGTCTCCGGCGGTTTCACGCTGTTCACGAGCGCCGTCGCCGCCAGGATCGGCTTCCAGGAGAACCGCGCCAACGAATTGATCGTGCGCGACGGCAAGTTCACCGGCGAGGTGAAGGAGCCGATCTTGGGCCGCGCCGCCAAGCTGGCCACGCTGGTGGATCTGATGGAATCGTTCGATCTCGACGACGTCGACTCGGTCGTGGTCGGCGACGGCGCCAATGATCTCGCGATGATCCAGGCCGCGGGGCTAGGCGTGGCCTATCACGCCAAGCCGGCTGTGGCCGCCGCGGCAGCTGCGCGGATCGACCACGGCGATCTTACCGCGCTGCTCTATGCGCAGGGGTATCGGCGCGACGAGTTCGTGGAGGGGTAGCCTCTTTCGTCGTCAGCACTTGCTGCGCGCTCCGCAGCCGTAGGGTGGGCAAAGGCGCGCTTGCGCCGTGCCCACCACTCGTTGAGACGGCAGAAAGATGGTGAGCACGCTTCGCCTTGCCCACCCTACGAGACCGTGCCGCGGTGCGAGACTCTGCCGCGACTACTGCACGCTCAGCGCAACAAACCGCAGCTCGCCGTCGGCATTCGAGACCAGCAGCAGCACCGACTTCTTGCCGTCCTTCTTGAGCTGGTCGACGCGCTTCTGGATGTCGGCTCCGCTGGAGACGGCTTCCTGCGCGACCTCGACGATGACGTCGCCGGCCGAGAGGCGCTTTTCGGCGGCATCCGAATTGGCGTCGACATTGGTGACGACCACGCCCTTGACGCTGTCCTTGATCTTGTAGCGCGCGCGCAGATCCTTGTTCAGCGCAGCGAGATCGAGACCGAGCGCCTTCTGCGTCACCGGCTTCTCGGGCGCCGGCTCGTCGGTCTTCACCGCGGCCTGCACCTTCTCCGGATCCTGCAGGCGGCCGAGCGTGACCTTCTTGGTCTCTTCCTGGCCCTTGCGGATGATGACGACATCGACCTCCTTGCCGACCGCGGTGTCGGCGACGACGCGGGACAGGTCCTTCGGGTCCTTGACGTCCTTGCCGTCGAACTTGACGACGACGTCGCCGGGCTCGATGCCGGCCGGCTTGGCCGGGCCCTTGTCATCGACGCCGGCAACCAGCGCGCCGCGCGGCGGCTTGATGTTGAGGCTCTCGGCAATCTCGTCGGTGACGCTCTGGATGCGCACGCCCAGCCAGCCGCGACGCAGCTCGCCGAACTGGCGGAGCTGGTCAACGACGCCCGCGACCGTCTTCGACGGCACGGCGAAGCCGATGCCGATCGAGCCGCCGGAGGGCGAGATGATCAGGGTGTTGACGCCGATGACATCGCCTTCGAGGTTGAACAGCGGGCCGCCGGAATTGCCGCGGTTGATGGCGGCGTCGGTCTGGATGTAGCTGTCATAGGGACCGGAAGAGATGTCGCGGTTCTTGGCCGAGACGATGCCGGCGGTCACCGTTCCCCCCAGGCTGAACGGGTTGCCGATCGCGACCACCCAGTCGCCGAGGCGCAGCTTGTCGCTGTCGCCGAACTTCACCGCGACCAGCGGCTTGGTCGGCTTGAACTTCAGCACCGCGAGGTCGGTCTTCTTGTCGACGCCGACCAGCTCCGCCTTGATCTTGGTGCCGTCGTTGAGGATGACGTTGATCTCGTCGGCGTCCGCGATGACGTGGTTGTTGGTGACGACGACACCCGCCGTGTCGATGATGAAGCCGCTTCCGAGCGAGTTGGTCTTGCGCGGCGGGCCGCTGCCGCTGTCGCCGCCCTTGCTGCCGCCACCGGGGCCCCTGCGGTTCTTGAAGAAGTCGTCGAAGAACTCCTCGAAGGGTGAGCCGGGTGGCAGTTGCGGCATGGTGTTGGCGCCGCCCTTGGCCTCGACCGTCTGCGAGGTCGAGATGTTGACGACCGCGTCGATCACCTTCTCGGCGACGTCGGCGATGCCCTCCGGTCCGCGCGCCTGAGCCGGGTTGCCGAGCGCACCGAAAGCACTGATGGCGAGCGCCGCCAGCCCAATGCGCACAGCATGGCGCAAGCGGGTCGGGGCAATGGTGGCAGCGGTCATGGTGATCTCCAGAGAAAATAGGATTCGGCGCCAGACTGCGCTCGAACGGGGGCGCGGCGCAAGCACGGACCTTAACGGGCCTCAAGACCCGGATAATATGGCGAAAACCGGCCTTGCGCCTTCACTTTGGCGTTGGCTCTGCGGTTAAACCGGACGCCGCATCACCCAGATCAGGATCAGGCCGACGACGGCCGAACCGATCCCGACCGCTCGCAGGATGTGGTCGGGAGTGGCCATCGCACTCTTCATGGCCTTGCGCATCCAGTTTGGACTTGCCGCAAACATCAAGCCTTCCAGCACGAACAGGATGCCCAAGCCGATGAGGAAGTCGGCGAACGCAATGGACCTCATCGGATTGGAACCTCCCGTGGTGCTGTTCTTGTCTGGACGAAGGGCGGCAGAACCGCCGCCCCTGTCTAGCTTAAGGCTTCGCCGGCGTCTCGGCCGCCCTCTTGCCGGTCGGGTTACCGAAATACCGGAAGAAATCCGACTCCGGCCGCAGCAGGAAGCGGGTGTCGTTCGCACGCAGCCCGTTCTCGTATGCCGTCATCGACCGGTAGAAGTAGAAGAAGTCGGCATCCTTGCTGTAGGCCTCGGCGAACAGGCGGTTGCGCTCGGCATCGCCCGCGCCGCGGGTCTGCTCGGCCTGCGAATTGGCTTCCGCGATGATCACGGTCGCCTCGCGGTCGGCCTTGGAGCGGATCTCCTGCGCCTTCTGGCCGCCCTGCGCGCGGAACTCAGCCGCCTCGCGCTCGCGCTCGGTCTTCATGCGCAGATAGACCGCCTGGCTGTTCTGCTCCGGCAGGTCTGCGCGCCGGATACGGACGTCGACCACCTGGATGCCGTAACCGTCGGCCTCGCGATCGAGCTGGTCGCGGATGCGCAGCATCAGCTTCTCGCGGTCGTCGCGCACCACGTTGATGAAGGTGACCTCGCCGAGCACGCGGCGCAGCGCCGCGTTCAGGAGCGTGGTGAGCTGGATGTTGGCGGCCTGGATCGAGCCGACGCTCTGATAGAAGCGCAGCGCGTCCTTGATGCGGTAACGCGCGAAGGCGTCGACCACGAGCCGCTTCTGGTCGGACGCGATCGCTTCCTGCGACGGGTTCTCCAGATCGAGGATCCGCTTGTCGATGTTGATCACCGAATTCCACGGCGCCTTGAAATGCAGGCCGGGAGCGGTGACGACGTCGACGGGCTTGCCGAACTGCAGCACGATGGTCTGTTCGGTCTGTTGCACCGTGAACAGCGACATGTAGCCGACGATCACGACGAGCAGGAGGCCGAGCAGCGTGACGATACCTGTGACCGGAGACCTCATCGGCTGCCTCCGCTCGAGGTCTGACCGGTGGTAGGCGGCCGCTTGGTCGTCAATTCGTTGAGCGGCAGGAAGGGCACGACACCCTGGCCCGAGGGACCGCCGTCATAGACGAGCTTGTCGGCACCGCCGAGCACGCGCTCCATCGTCTCGAGATAGATCCGTTCACGCGTCACGTCGGGCGCCTTCTTGTATTCCTCGTAAACTTTCAGGAAGCGCGCGCTCTGGCCCTTGGCCTCGGCGATCGCCTGCTCCCTGTAGCCTTCGGCGGCCTGCTGGATCTGCGCCGCACGACCGCGGGCCTGCGGCACCACCTGGTTGGCGTAGGTCTGCGCTTCGTTCTGCAACTGCTCGAGATTGGCGCGCGCCGCCTGCACGTCGCGGAACGCGTCGATCACCTGCGCGGGCGGGTCGACCTTCTGCATCTGCACCTGGGTGACGAGAATGCCGGCGCCATAGCTGTCGAGGGTCCTCTGGATCAGCTCCTGCACGCCCTGCTCAATCGTGTTGCGGGCGCCGGTCAGGATCGGCTGGATCTGCGAGCGGCCGATCACCTCGCGCATCGCGCTCTCGGCGACTGCCTTCACGGTGCCTTCGGGGTTCTGAATGTTGAACAGGAAGTCGCCGACGCCGCCGGCATCGGGCTTGATGCGCCACAGCACGGTGAAGTCGACATCGACGATGTTCTCGTCACCGGTGAGCATCAGGCTCTCTTCCGGCACGTCACGGATGGAGCGGCCGCGCCGCGCCGGATCGTCGATCAGGGTCATGCCGATGGAGGTGGTGTTGACGCGCAGCGCCTTCGGCAGCAGCACGGTCTCGATCGGATAGGGCAGATGATAATTCAGGCCGGGATCCACGGTGCGGACATGCTTGCCGAACCGCAGCACGACACCGCGCTCTTCGGACTGCACGCGGAAGAAGCCCGACAGCAGCCAGAATGCGATGATGAGCAGGATGATCAGCGTGATGCCGACGCCGGAGAAATAGCCGCCCGGCATGATCTGCTGAAGGCGGTCCTGGCCGCGCCGCAGAAGGTCTTCCAGATCCGGCGGTCTCGGCCCGACCGGTTGCGGGCCTGAGCCCCACGGTCCCTTCGGACCCGAGCCCCATGGGCCACCGCCCTGATTCTTCCACGGCATTCGACGCTCTCCTCGGCAGGGTGGAATTGCCCCCGCCCGCTTTGTCCGGTCCGGCTTTATAGGGGACAGGCAGGTCCCTTACAACGCAGCCTTGGCTGCCTTTCGAGCTATGCTCGGGCACGAAAAAGTCAATGTAAACATTGGGGAATGCGGTTAATGGGGCGGCCGCCGACGATATGTCACATAGGAGAAGTCGGCGCTGTCGTCCGGCCCGGCAGGATGACGGATGCGCGCCACCTCATCCCACTCTGCCTTGTCGATGTCGAAATGCGTATCGCCCTCGGGTCGCGCATGCACTTCGGTGATTTCGAGGCGATCGGCGCGATCGAGCCATTGCCGAAAGATCTCGGCGCCGCCGATCACCGCGACCTCAGTGACCGAACGCCGCAGGGCATCGCCACGCGCAACCGCGTCCGCGTCCGCCGCCGATGTCGTGACGATGGCGCCCGCGGCGCGATAGTCCGCATCGCGCGTGATGACGATATTGGTGCGGCCCGGCAGGGGACGGCGGGGCAGGGATTCGAAGGTCCTGCGCCCCATGATCACGGGCTTGCCGATCGTCAGCGCCTTGAAGCGCGCCATGTCCGATTTCAATCGCCACGGGATCGCGTTGCCGGCGCCGATGACGCCGTTCTCCGCGATCGCGACGACAAAGACGATCTCCATCAGGACGTGCTCCCGGCGAGCTGCCTCAGCGCGGGACCGGTGACGCGGCACAGCGTCCAGTCGTCCATCATCACGGCGCCGAGCGATTTGTAGAATGCGATCGACGGCGAGTTCCAGTCGAGCACCGCCCATTGCAGGCGCGACCAGCCGTTCTCGACGCACTCCCTGGCGAGATAAACCAGCAGCGCTTTGCCGAGGCCCCTGCCCCGATGCGACGGCCGCACATAGAGGTCCTCGAGATAGATGCCGTGGCGGCCGCTGAATGTGGAGAAATTGGCGAACCAGACCGCAAAGCCGACCGGCTCGCCGTTCCACTCGGCGATCGCGCAATAGAGCTGCGGCCTCGCGCCGAACAGCGCCTGCGCGATGTCAGCCTCGGTCGCCTCGACCTCGTGCGAGAGCTTTTCGTATTCGGCGAGCTCGCGGATGAAGGCGAGAACGAGACCGGCCTCCCCCGGGCGCGCGCGGCGAATATTCAGTGACATCTAGACCGCGACTTCCGCCTTGATGTGCGGATGCGGATCGTAGCCGACGAGTTCGAAATCCTCGTAACGGAAGGAGAAGATGTCCTTCACATCGGGATTGATCCGCATCACCGGCAGCGCGCGCGGCGCGCGCGTGAGCTGCAGCCGCGCCTGCTCCAGATGGTTGGAGTAGAGATGGGTGTCGCCGAGCGAGTGCACGAAGTCGCCGGGCTTCAGGCCGGTGACCTGCGCGACCATCATGGTGAGCAGCGCATAGGATGCGATGTTGAAGGGCACACCGAGGAAGACGTCGGCCGAGCGCTGATAGAGCTGGCACGACAGCTTGCCGTTCGCGACATAGAACTGGAACAGCAGGTGGCAGGGCGGCAGCGCCATCTTCTCGACGTCGGCCGGATTCCAGGCAGTGACGATCAGCCGGCGGGAGTCCGGGGTGCGCTTGATCATGTCGATGACATTGGCGATCTGGTCGATGCTGCGCCCGTCAGCCGTGGGCCAGGACCGCCACTGATGGCCGTACACCGGGCCGAGATCACCATTGGCGTCGGCCCACTCGTCCCAGATGGTGACGCCGTTGTCGCGCAGATATTTGATGTTGGTGTCGCCCTTCAGGAACCACAGCAGCTCGTGCACGATGGCCTTCAGCGGCAGTCGCTTGGTGGTCAGCATCGGGAAGCCGGCCGACAGGTTGAAGCGCATCTGATGGCCGAACACCGACAGCGTGCCGGTGCCGGTCCGATCGGTCTTCTCGGCGCCGTCTGAAAGAATCCGCTCGAGCAGGTCCTGATATTGGTGCATGTACGACTGAGCCTTTGGGAAGGCGGCGAACTTAACGGCCGCCCCCGCGCTGCGACAGCAGCGATTCGCTGCTCCCACAGATTATACCCGGAAAAGGTGAGCGTTCCCGCGGCAAACGACAAGGGGCGGAACTCGCGTCCCGCCCCTCGCCTATCGGCTTGAAAATACTGCTTAAGTTGCCGGCTTGAGCACCGGGGTCCACTTCGCGATCTCGTTCTTGACCAGAGCGGCCAAGGCCTCCGGCGTCCGGTCCTTGGGCGCCGGGATGACGCTGCCGAGCTCGAGCAGGCGCTTCTTCACGGTCTCGTCGTCGAGTGCCTTGAGGGCGGCCGCGTTCAGGCTTGCAATGATCGCGAGCGAAGTTCCCTTGGGCGCGAACATCGCGTTCCAGGCCTGGGCCTGGAACGCAGGCAGGCCCGCTTCCGTGGTGGTCGGCACGTTCGGCAGCGACGGATTGCGCTCCGGCGTTGCGATCGCATAGGCCTTGATGGTGCCGGCGTTGATCTGCGGCACGGCGTTGACGATCTGATCGCACATGTAGTCGACCTGCCCCCCTACCAACGCATTCATCGCGGGGCCGGTGCCGTTGAAGGGCACGCCGACCGGCTTGACGTCGAGGATGGAGTGCAAGAGCTCGCAAGAGACGTGCGAGACCGAGCCGACGCCGGCATGCGCCGCGTTCACCTTCTCGGCATTGGCCTTCACGTAAGCGACGAACTCCTTGAGGTCCTTCGGCGGAAAGTCCTTGCGCGCGAGGATCAGGATCGGCGTGCCCGCGAGCAGCGCGATCGGCTCGAAATCCTTCTCGGGATGATAGGCGAGCTTCGGATAGAGCGGCACGGACGCCGCATGCGTGCCCATATGCCCGGTGATGAGCGTATAGCCGTCATTGGCAGCCCGCGCCGCACGCGTGGTCGCGGTGGTGCCGCCGGCCCCGACCACGTTTTCGATGATGATGCTCTGGCCGAGCGTCTGCGCCATGTGCGCGGTGACGATGCGCGAGATGACATCGGTCGGGCCGCCCGCTGCGAACGGCACGATCATGGTGATGCTGCGCGTCGGATAGGTCTGCGCCTTCGCAGGTGCAACAAAGGCGCACAGTGAAGCGAGCGCGGCGGCACAGGCGCCCGTAGCAAGCGCGCGAATGGAAGTCATGTCGTTTCCCCGGGGCACAAACAAAAATGCCGGCCACAAGGGCCGGCATTTTCATGTCACGAAGGCATCACACACGTCGATTCGACTTCCGAATGCGGCGTGCCGACGCAGGGAACGGCGTCGTCAGTTCTCAGACTCGGTGAACACCTCGTCGCGCTTGGCACGCAGCGCAGGCAGCACCGTGAGCAGCAGAAGACCGAACGAGATCGCCAGCAGCACCGCCGACAACGGCCGCGTCAGGAACACGCTCCAGTCGCCGCGCGAGATCAGCAGCGCACGGCGCAGGTTCTCCTCCATCAGCGGTCCGAGCACCATACCGAGCAGCAGCGGCGCCGGCTCGAAATCGTGCTTGATCAGCCAATAGCCGACGAGCCCGAACACGCCGGCGAGGATGACGTCGACCGGCGCGTTGTTCACCGAGTAGATGCCGATCGCGCAAAAGATCACGATCGAGGGGAACATCAGCCGGTAAGGCACGCGCAGCAGGCGGACCCAGATTCCGACCAGCGGCAGGTTGATGATGATCAGCATCAGGTTGCCGATCCACATCGAGGCGATCATGCCCCAGACGAGATCCGGCTGCTTCTGCATCACCTGCGGACCCGGCACGATGCCATGGATGGTCATCGCGCCCACCATCAGCGCCATCACCGCGTTCGGCGGGATGCCGAGGGTGAGCAGCGGGATGAAGGAGGTCTGCGCCGCAGCGTTGTTGGCGCTTTCCGGCGCCGCCACGCCTTCGATCGCGCCACGGCCGAACCGCTTCGGATCCTTCGCGAGCTTCTTCTCGAGCGTATAGGCCGCAAACGAGGCGATCACCGCGCCGCCGCCCGGCAGAATGCCGAGGATCGAGCCGAGCACCGTGCCGCGCAGGATCGGCGGCGTCGAGTCGGCCAGATCCTTCCTGGTCGGCATCAGGCCGGTGATCTTCTGCTGCACGAGGTCGCGGTTCATCTCGGCGCCGGCGTCGAGATTGCGGATGATCTCGGCGAAGCCGAACACACCCATCGCCACCGTCGCAAAGCCGAGACCGTCGGCGAGCTCCGGAATATTGAAGGCCATGCGCGAGGCGCCGGTCTCGATGTCGGAGCCGACCATCGACAGCAGCAGGCCGAACACGATCATCGCGATCGCCTTCAGCACCGAGCCCTTGGCCAGCACCACCGCGAAGATCAGGCCGAGCACCATCAGCGAGAAATATTCGGCCGGGCCGAACGCCAGCGCGAGCTTTGTGAGCGGCGCGCCGAGGACGGCGATCAAGATAGTTGCGACGCAGCCGGCGAAGAAGGAGCCGATCGCCGCGATGGCCAGCGCCGGACCGGCGCGGCCCTGCTTGGCCATCTGGTGACCGTCGATGGCGGTGACGACCGATGTCGCCTCACCGGGAATATTGACCAGGATCGACGTGGTCGAGCCGCCATATTGCGCGCCGTAATAGATGCCGGCGAGCATGATCAGCGCGCCAACCGGCGGCAGACCAAAGGTGATCGGCAGCAGCATCGCGACCGTCGCGATGGTGCCGATACCAGGGAGAACACCGACCAGCGTGCCAACGAGGGCACCGATCAGGCACATCAGCAGATTGATGGGAGAGAGCGCGACGGCGAAGCCGTGAGCGAGGTTGGCAAAAATATCCATCACGCCCTCACTGGATCAGGAAACGCGGAAACATCGGCATCGGCAGCCCGAGCACGTAGGGGAACAGGATCGCGCAGCCGAGCGTCAGGCAGGCGCCGACGATGGCAGCCTCCAGCCAGCGCGTCTCATGCGACCCTGTCGCCGCGATCATGAAGCTCGCGAAGGCCGTGACCACGAGGCCGAGCGGCCGGATCGCCAACGCGAAGAACAGGATCGCGACCATCACGAACAACGGCCCGCGCCACGAATAATGCGCCATCGACGGCCCGTCGGCCAGAAGGCCGGTCAGGGCGATGCCGGCGGACAGCGCGACCAGAAGCCCGCCGAACATCCGCGGCGCGGTGCCCGCGCCGAAGGAGAAGCCGCGCATGCCCTGCAAATCGCTCGACGCCCACAGCGCGAACAAGGCGACCGCCATCAGAATGACGCCGCCGACATAGTCCTGCGCCGACCGGATGGTCATGAACAGCGTGACGATCGCCACCGCAAGGATCGGATAGGAATAGATCAGCGCCAGCAACACATCGGAGGACGCCTTCTTGGTCTCACCGCCGGCCGCTCCGATCAGGACCGCGGGAGCGCCGGCGACCAGCGCGGTGGCGTGGCTGATCAGGACGGTGGCCGGGCCACGTCCCGCGCCCCAGCCGAAGATGGTCCCGATCGACCAGATGAATTCGAAGATCTGCGGCGCTATCGCCAGCAGGCAGAAACCGATCACCACCTTGGTGTTTCGGGTGGCCGTCGCTGAGTGGCCCATCGTCTCGGCCATGCATGTCTCCTCCGCGACCCGTAAGTCACGAGCACTGTTGTTCTAAATCGGCTTGAAAGGGATCCCCTGGGCCGCAGCACTGCCTAGCGATTTTCATCACACAATGCCAGCAAAACCCAACAGGCCCCCGGCGAGCAGAAGCCAGAGGGGATTGATGCGCGAGACCGATGCGATCACCGCAACCATCGCGGTCAGAAGCACTGCAGCAATCGTCCGGTCGGTCGACTGGGCCAGGATCAGGGCACTCGCCGCCATCAATCCGATCGAGAGCGGAACCAGTGCAGCCTGGATCAGGGCCGGCCAGCGCGACTGGCTGGGCCGGTTGAGGAGACGGCTGACATAATAGGCAACCAGCGCGGTCGGCAGGCACATCGCCAGCGTGGCCGCGAGCGCACCGAGGATGCCGGCGACGGCGTAGCCGATTAACGTCACGATAAGCACGTTCGGACCTGGCGAGAGCTGCGCGATCGCATAGGCATCGGCGAACTGCTTGTCGGTCATCCAGTGATGCACGTCGACCGCGATGCGGTGCATCTCGGGCACCGCCGCGGCGGCGCCGCCGACCGCGAACAGCGACATCAGGCCGAAGGTCGAGATCAGCGCCCAGACCGGGTTCTCGGTGTTCACGCTGCTACTTTCCGCCGCAGGAGGAAGGTGGCGCCGATGCTCACGGGGATCGCGACCAGGAGCACGGCCTGAAGCGGCAGGCGAAGCACGCCGATGGCGAGGAAGACACCGAGCATCAGGATCAGCGCGACCGCCTCCATCCGCTTCAGGAGCGGCATCATCATGCGAAAGACCACCGCGATCAGGAGGCCGACTGCGGCGCAGGAGATGCCCGCGAGAATGCGACGCAGCACCTCGAGGTCGCCGAACCGGGCGTAGGCGATCGCGAGCACGGTCATGATCAGCGTCGGCGGCAGCAGCAGCCCGGCAAAAGCGGCGACACCTCCGGCGATCCCGCGTAGGCGCGCGCCAAAGACCATCGACAGATTGACTATGTTGGGGCCGGGCAGGAAATGGCAGAGCGCAAAAGTCTCGTTGAACTCGTCGGCCGTCATCCAGCGGTGCTGCTCGACGATCGCCCGCCGCGCAAACACCAGGACCCCGCCGAAACCCGCCAGCGACATCCGGGCGAAGGCCACAAACAGTCCGGTCAGGCTGGGCGGGGCGGCAAGCGAGGCTGGCTGGTCCGGCTCTTGGGCGGCCGGTACTGAATCGGTGGACATCTCAGGAGCTTAGAACGGGGGCCACGGCGCGGCCAAGATCGGACCTGCAGCGATCCGGAAGCTATCCAAAAGGAACAGCACATCGCTGCTCGAAACCTCTGTTTTTTGAAACCTTTGCCCCCTATATTGGAGGTGCCGGTTCGCCGGCTATGGAAATAAACGGTCGTCGTAATAAACCATTCGGACCCGGGGGCGGTACCCGGCGCCTCCACCAAAGCCCACCATCGGGCTAGCCTGGAAAGCGGGCTTTGGCGGGGGCGAAATAGGATCGACGAGGGCGTAAAGGGCGTGCTTTTTCCCGGTATTGTTCCGCCGTTATCGGGCTACTGCAATAGTTGCCAACGACAACTTTGCTCCGGTTGCTCAGGCTGCGTAACGCAGTTTGAAAGACCACTCTAAAGTCCTAGCGGGTTAAGCTCCGCTAGGCGGGGTTCGGAGGCACCTGGCAACAGAAGCCTCCACTTGCCTTCTATTTCCTCCCCGGCGGGGACTCCTGCTGACCCGTCAGGCGCGGTACTATTGCGGCTTGGCGAGTCGGGCCGGCAGGGCCCAACTCCTGGAATGCAACAGGACCACCATGGCGACCGATCATATCCGATACGATGTGCTGGCCCGCGACGCGCTGCGCGGCGTGCTGCGGAAGGTGCTGACCGATGCCGCGGTCCATGGCCTGCCGGGCGAGCACCATTTCTTCATCACCTTCGTATCGAAGGCCGAGGGCGTGAAGCTGTCGCCGCGGCTGCTGGCGCAATATCCGGAGGAGATGACCATCATCCTCCAGCACCAGTTCTGGGATCTGACCGTGCTCGAAGACCGCTTCGAGGTCGGCCTGTCCTTCGGCGGCATTCCGGAACGGCTGGTGGTGCCGTTCAGCGCCATCAAGAGCTTCCTCGATCCCTCCGTGAAATTCGGCCTCCAGTTCGACACGTCCGATGTCGCCGAGGTCGCGCCGGAGAATTTGCCGGCGGCCCCTGCCCCTTCGGCCGTCGCGGTGCCTGCCGCCGCCGCCGAGAAGGCGGAGACAGCGGAAGAGCCGACCCCGCCGAGCCAGGGCGGTGCCGAGGTCGTGCGGCTCGATCGTTTCCGCAAGAAATGATCTAGGTTGGGCGCGGAGCCATCGCGCCCGCTCAACTGCCTATATAGAAGAGCACATGAAGAGGCCGTGCGGCGTTTCGCGCGGCAAAATGGATGTGCTCATGGCCAAAGCTTCCCGCTCGAAGACCGCTCGCCCCGCAACCCGCACCGAGACCGACAGCTTCGGTCCCATCGAAGTGCCCGCCGATCGCTATTGGGGGGCGCAGACCGAGCGGTCGCGCCAGAATTTTCGCATCGGCACCGACCGCATGCCGATCTCGCTCGTGCATGCGCTCGGCATGGTCAAGCTCGCGGCCGCACAGTCCAATCTCGAACTCGGCCTGCTCGACCAGCGCCGCGCCAATGCCATCATCCGCGCCGCACGCGAGGTGATCGAGGGCAAGCTGGACGACCATTTCCCCCTCGTTGTGTGGCAGACCGGCTCGGGCACGCAGAGCAACATGAACCTCAACGAGGTGATCGCCAACCGCGCCAATGAGCTGCTCGGCGGCGAGCTCGGCGCCAAGAAGCCGGTGCATCCCAACGATCACGTCAACATGAGCCAGTCGTCGAACGACTCCTTCCCGACCGCGATGCACATCGCGGCCGCGAGCCGCATCAACGCCGATCTCGTCCCGGCCCTCGGCGAGCTGCTCCGAGCGCTGCGCAAGAAAGAAAAGGAGTTTTCGAAGATCGTGAAGATCGGCCGCACCCATACCCAGGATGCGACGCCGCTGACGCTCGGCCAGGAATTCTCCGGCTATGCCGCGCAGGTCGAAAGCGGCATCGCGCGGCTCAAGGTCGCGGTGAAGGATCTCTATCCGCTGGCGCAGGGCGGCACCGCGGTCGGCACCGGCCTCAACTCGAAGCCGCGCTTTGCGAAGCTGTTCGCAAAGCATGTCGCGGCGATTACGAAACTTCCCTTCACCAGCGCCGCCAACAAATTCGAGGCGCTGGCCTCGAACGATGCCTATGTGCTGGCGCACGGCGCCATCAATTCGGTCGCGACCGGCCTGTTCAAGATCGCCAACGACATCCGCCTGCTCGGATCGGGCCCGCGCTCGGGACTGGGCGAGCTGATCCTGCCGGAGAACGAGCCCGGCTCCTCGATCATGCCCGGCAAGGTCAATCCGACGCAGTGCGAGGCGATGACCATGGTGTGCTGCCAGGTGTTCGGCAATCACACCGCGATCACGGTCGCCGGCAGCCAGGGCCATTTCGAGCTCAACGTCTACAAGCCGGTGCTGGCCTACAACATGCTGCACTCGATCCGCCTGATGGCGGATGCCGCGCGCTCCTTCACCGGGCATTGCGTCAACGGCATCCAAGCCGACGAAAAGCGCATCAGGGAGCTGATGGAGCGCTCGCTGATGCTGGTGACGGCGCTGGCCCCGAAGATCGGCTACGACAACGCCGCCAAGGTGGCCAAGACCGCCCATGCCAACGGCACCACGCTGAAGGAGGAGGCGCTGCGGCTCGGTTTCGTCTCGGCCGATGAATTCGACCGCCTGGTGCGCCCGGAGAAGATGACCAGCCCGGGCTAGATTTCCAAATTCCGATAGTCATCCGTAATGATACGGACGCTGGGCGCTCAGAAATATGCAGTTTTGGGGGCGGGATTTGATTACCGTCAATGTTCCGGCGGGGCGGCGTGTTACGCAGCCCCACCGCCCGTGATGGGGCGAAATTCATCGTTTGATGGCCCGAAGGGCCGATTGACGAGGACAAGCGAATGAACATCAAGTCTTTTGGGGCGCAATGCCGCCCCCTGAACATTTCATCCTGCCTGCCGAGGATCGAATGATGGAGACGCGGCATGGGGAACGTCATCAACCTGAATCGTTTCAGGAAACGCGCCGAACGGGAAGCGTCGGCGAAACAGGCGGACGCCAACCGGGCGAAGTTCGGCCGCACCAAGGCGGAGCGGTCGGCGGAGGAGACGCGCGCGGACAAGGCGACGACGCATCTGGACCAGCATCGGATCGATCGCGAGGAGCAGCCATGAAGTCGCCCGTCGTGAAACGGTCGATCGTCGTCGCCGGCCACAAGACCAGCGTCAGCCTGGAAGAGGCGTTCTGGAACGGCATGAAGGAGATCTCGGGTCTGCGTAACATGACGCTGTCCGAGCTCGTCGGCGAGATCGACGGCAACCGCCAGCAGGGCAATCTGTCCTCGGCGATCCGCCTGTTCGTGCTCGACTACTTCAAGAGCCGGGCCATGGCCGTCCAGCCGGACAAGGTCCCGGCGCAATAGCCGCGGGGGCCTGTTTTCCGACGCGACCCGGGCGCCTGCACTTTAAAATCACTCTAAGGTGCAGTTTCGGCCGCTGCGCGCGCTTGACCTCAATGCCCTGCGTTGAAAATACAGGGCATGACCGACCATGATGATACGCGCCCGCTTATGCCGCTGGGTCTGGCCCTGCGCGGCTATACCGGCGTCATTCAGCACCTTTCCACCAAGGATACGGGCTCGGCGCTTTCGGACATCGAGCTCGAGAGCCGCCTGATCGAGCTCGGCTTCGTCGAGGGGGCCCGGGTCGAGGTCCTGCACGAGGGGCTGGTGGGGCGCGACCCGATCGCGGTCAGGGTCGACAGCATCACGATCGCGGTCCGCCGGCGCGAAGCCATGGCCATCATCGTCGCCTGAACAGCGACCGGATAACTGCCCCCAGGCCTTTGATCCCATGGAAGCACCCCTGCTGCATCTCGCCCTGGTCGGCACGCCCAACAGCGGCAAGACCTCGCTGTTCAATGCCCTGACCGGCAGCCGGCAGAAGGTCGCGAACTATCCGGGCGTCACCGTCGAGCGCAAGGAAGGCTTCTTCGTCACCCCGCTCGGCCGCCAGGTCTCCGTGGTCGACCTGCCCGGCACCTATTCGCTGCGCGGCCGCAGCCCGGACGAGGAGATCACCCGCGACTTCGTGCTCGGCAAGGCCTCCGGCGAGACCGTGCCCGATCTCGTGCTGTGCGTCGCCGATTCCACCAATCTGCGCCTGACCATCCGCCTGCTGCTGGAGCTGAAGCGCACCGGGCGGCCGATGATCCTCGTTCTGAACATGTTCGACATCGCCACCCGCCGTGGCATCACTGTCGATGTCGAGCGGCTCGCCAAGGAGCTCGGCGTGCCCGTGGTGACCTCGATCGCGGTGCGCAAGGGCGGCACGGCCGACCTGCTGGCGCTGACCGACGAGATTTCCGCAAAGCTCGCTGCCGAGCCGCAGGAGAACAGCTGGCGCGCGCTCGGCGTCTCCGAGCTGCGCGCCACCCAGCGCGAGGCCGACCGCATCATCGCCGATTGCGTCAGCCTGCCTGCCAGGCCCGACACCTGGACCGCGCGGATCGACGCCGTCGTGCTGCATCCCGTCGGCGGCCTGATCGTGCTGGCGCTGATCCTGTTCGTGATGTTCCAGGCGGTGTTCGCCTGGGCGCAGCCGGCGATGGACCTGCTCAAGTCAGGCTTCGACGCGCTCGGCGAGCTCGTGAAAGCCAGCCTGCCCGACGGCCTGCTCCAGAGCTTCCTTCAGGACGGCGTGATCTCCGGCGTCGGCAGCGTCATCGTGTTCCTGCCGCAGATCATCCTCATCTTCCTGTTCATCCTGCTGCTGGAAGATTTCGGGTACATGGCGCGCGCCGCGTTCCTGATGGACCGCATCATGGGCGGCGCCGGCCTGCACGGCCGCGCCTTCATTCCGCTGCTGTCGAGCTTTGCCTGCGCCATTCCCGGCATCATGGCGACGCGCGTGATCGACAACAAGCGCGACCGGCTGACCACGATCCTGATCGCGCCGCTGATGACCTGCTCGGCGCGCATCCCGGTCTACACGCTGATCATCTCGGCCTTCATCCCTGCGAAGGACGTCTGGGGCTTCATCAACCTGCAAGGCCTCGTGATGTTCGGCCTCTACGCGGCCGGCATCGTCAGCGCGCTTGCCGTCTCGTTCGTGATCAAGTTCTTCATGATCCGCGACTACGCGCCGGCGCCGTTCATGCTGGAGCTGCCGGACTACAAGATGCCCAGGCTGAAATCGATCGCGATCGGCATCTACACCCGCGCCAAGATGTTTTTGCAGCGCGCCGGCACCACCATCTTCTCGATGATGGTGCTGATCTGGTTCCTGGCCTCGTTCCCGCAGCCGCCGGCGGGCAGCACCGAGCCTGCGATCGACTTCAGCCTCGCCGCCATCATCGGCAAGGCGCTCGAGCCGCTGCTCGCCCCTGTCGGATTCAAGTGGCAGATCGCGGTCGCGCTGATCCCGGGCATGGCCGCCCGCGAGGTCGCGGTCGCCGCGCTCGGCACCGTCTACGCGATCGAAGGCGGCAAGGAAGCGGCCGAGCAGATCGGCCAGGTGCTGGCGACGAAATGGTCGCTCGCAACCGCCCTGTCGATGCTGGCCTGGTACATCTTCGCTCCCCAATGCGCCTCGACGCTCGCCGTGATCCGGCGCGAGACCGGAAGCTGGGGATGGATGGCGGCAACCTTCTTCTACATGCTGGTGCTGGCCTATGCGGCGAGCCTCGTGACGTACAACGTCGCGGTGGCGCTGGGCGCGGGCTAGCCCCTCTCAAAACTCAAACTGCGAAAACAACCCCATGCACAGTAGGCGGGGGGTTGTGAAATCAACGGCTTACGGATGTGCCAGTCCGTAGCCCGGATGGAGCGCAGCGAAATCCGGGAATCTTGCCCAAAGCGCCACCGGACCCGGATTACGCTTACGCTCCATCCGGGCTACGGACCGCCCCGGTTGTGCCGTCGGGCAAAACACTGGCATGATGGCAACATCGACCTGCGTTCGCATCCGCGCGCACCAGTCAATTGCGCCTGGCCTTGCGGCCCCGCCCACTCGCTTTCGCCGGCACGCTCTTTCCATACTTCGTCCACCACGCCGTCAGGGCCTCCATGGTCGGGCCGAGCCCCCGCGCCTTTTCGGTGATCTCGTATTCGACCCTGAGCGGTACTTCCGCGAACACGGTGCGCAGCACCAGGCCGTCCGCCTCGAGCTCGCGCAGCTGCGCGGTCAGCATGTGCTGCGTGATGCCGGGGATCGCCTTGCGCAGCTCGCCGAAGCGGTAGACCCGCTGGTTGAGCAGCCACATGATCTCGAGCTTCCACTTGCCCGAGAGCAATGCGAAGGCACGCCGCATCTCCTCGTGCATGTTGAGCGCCTTATCGGCCATGGTCTGGTTTTCCATACTTAGCGCGGATTATTCATCCTACTTGCGCAATCCGGTCTTGCTTAGCATTTTCGATGCGTGATGCAGACGCACCGATGCAGGTTGCGCATCCACACGAAACCAACGCGACGAAGGAGAGGTTGCCGCGTTCAGCGGCGATCAACGAGACCTCATGGCTGCCATCTACACCTACTGGATCAGCACGGCGCTGCTGTGCCTGCTGTATCTGACCTCTGCCTACATGTACCTCACGAGGGGAGACTGGGTCCGGCAGGCGCTGGCCGAACTCGGCTATCCCGCCTATCTCGTGCCGGGCATGATCGTGGTGAAAGTGCTGGGCCCGGCGGCGATCCTGCTGCGCGCCAGCGTCGCGCTCAGCGATCTCGCCTATGCCGGCATCTTGTTTCACCTGCTGCTGGCGGGCCTTGCCTATCTCGGCGTCAGGAGGTCCGGCGGTGCAGTGCCCGCAATCGTGGGCCTCGTGCTGCTAGCCGCCTCGTTCGTCACCCAGAACGCCGCGCGGGAGATCCCCTCGCCTTACGCGCAAACAATGATGTTGTGATCTTGTCGCCCGGAGGAACCAACGGATCCCTGCGATCCATTCGGAATTGCGCTCCATTGATTTCGGTCAATGGCAGGGCTGATCGGCATGTCACGTTTTCTCGTCGTCCTGCAAAGGGAGAGAGCACATGACTGGACATGCCAAGCTGCTTGGACTGTTCGTAACCGCCGTGCTGTTCACGGCAACGCCCCTGTCGTTCCGCTACTCGCCGGTGGATGCGCTGACCGTGTCCGCTGACACGGCCGAAGCCCGCGTCGGGCGTCCCCTTACGCCCGGAAGCGTTGCCGGTGTCAATCGCAGGGTCCATCGGCGGGCCTATTACGGTGCGGCAGCGGCGGGAGCCGCAGCCTATGGCGCCTATGGGGCCTATGGCTATCGCCGGGCTTGTGGATATTACCCCTATCCGCCCTGCTATTGAGGGCACGCGATCGCATCCTCGCGTTTTTCTTGGCTCCCCATGAAAAAGGCCCCGGTCGATGCCGGGGCCTGAGTTCACTGGAGAGGCTTTGGTTCAATAGCGCGCCGTGACCGGCGCACCGTAGCCACCGAAGCGGTAGTTCACCCGAAGCGTGACCATGTCGATGTCCTGGCTGACTCCGCTGCCCGTGAGGATAGATCCATTGGGGGTGACCACGCCGGCTGCGAAGGTCCTGTTGTCACGCCCCATCCAGAGATGGTCGTACTCGATACCGAACGACCAGTTCGGCGTGAATCCATATTCCCAACCGACACCCAGGGCACCGCCCCAGCGCGTGTGACCTGCCGAGGCGAGGCCGACGCCGGTGACGTTGTTGAAGACGTCGAAGCGATTGCGCGTCACGGCGGCGCCGCCCTTCAGGTAGAACAGCGAGGCGTTCCAGGCCCAACCGACCTGGGCCGTGAAGAGTCCAATGGCATCTGTCTTGCCCGTGGTCGAGATCAACGGATCGATCAGGGTGACGCGCGTGTGCTTGATATCGGCCCAATCGCCCTGTGCTTCCAGGCCGAGCACAAACTGATTGGTCTGCCAGCGGTACCCGATCTGTCCGCCAACGAGGCCTCCGGAGCGATCGGCGCAACCACTTGCGAATGTCCCTGTGGGCGTCAGAAAATCCACGCAGCCATGGCTCTGCCCCCAGCCTCCATTGGCGCCGATGTAAAACCCGGTCCAGTTGTAGACCGCCACCACCGGCACCGGCGGTGGTGCCGCCTTGACGGCCATGTCGGCCGCCATGGCCGGAGCCGCCATACTCAGCGCCGCGAAGCCGATCGCCGCGATCGAAAGCTTATTCATCGTCTCATCCCCTTTGCTCAAATCTCGTTCGTTAGAAACAAGCCCTTATGTAGGCTGGCGTGCATAAGTGCTGCGAACCATCTGAAGTTTACGCGCGAGGGGATTCCTGGCCCGTACCAAAATGGCAACACTCCGGCCCCATCGCTATGCACGGAAAGGTGCTTAGTCGTCATCTGAAGCGCCGGGTGCAGCGGCGCTGTCCTGTTCGTCGGCAAGCCAGGCGTTGATGCCGGAGGACGGGATCAGCCGCTTCGGGAGGTGGGGGTTGATCGTGCCTGCAAAGACGGAAAGTCCCTCATCGCGCTTGGCGCGCGCAAACAGCTTCGCCTCATGCTCAGTCGCGAAGGTCTTCGTCTCACGCGGACTGCGTTGTCTCGGCAGAATGCCTCGCTGTCGCACTTCGAAGGTGACGTACCAGGTCGGAATCATTGCGCACACACCAACATGCCAGCAACCCCTGAGGTCGCGTTGTGGTGTGGCCATGATTCCGCGTGCTTGATTCAGATCAAGCTGCCACTGGGCCACTTTCATGCGAGCGCCAGACGCGCCGGGATGCGAGCCGGGCGTCGGTTGACCCGCCGGGCAGACCGGCACGATGGCATCATCAAGATCGCGACCGGCTCCCAGGCGACGAACTGTTTCCATGGATCATTCCAGCGCCGACAGACCGACCGCCGAGCGACTGCGCCAAAACCACCTCGCCGACCTCGTCGCGCTGCATCTCGATACCGAAGTGTCACGCTATCTTGGTGGCGTGCGCTCGGCGAAGGCGACGAAGACCTGTCTCGAAACATGGCCCATTGGGACCAGCACGGTTTCGGCCTCTGGGTGCTGCGCATCTTCGTAGGAGCGAAGCGAAACCCATCACGCTTCGAGACACTCAGAAGCAATGATGGGTTTCGCAAGAGCTCTAGCCATCCGGATTCCTATTTCCGGATTTCTATTTCGGTTTGGCGCTGACGCGCTGCGCCTGACGTTGGGCTGCGGTCAATTCCGTCTTGATCCTGTCCTGCTCCCCCGCGGGGATCAAAGGTTCATCACGTTGAGGCGGCAGATCATGGACTGGAAGATAGTCATGCACGGTGCTTGAGGCGGGCTGCCGTTGCGCGGCATGGCTGTCGGCGACATCGTCCCGGGCAAGCGTTGCACATCCGCCGAGCACGAACAGCATGAGCAGGACGGCATGACGCGCCAACAAGGCGCAGAACTCGATACGCACGATTACGCTACCTGATGTGCGGTGACGTCAAACCTCGGCAAAGAAAAGCAGATACAGGCAGCCCAGGATTGTCGGCAGGAACGCCAGCGCAATCCAAATCCAGAAATCGGTATCGAATACCGCCTCTGCCTTGCCGCTCTCGTGACTCGCAGGCAGTTGCGCGCGATGCCAGGCGGCATCGGCCACGAAGAGAGGACGTCGGGGATCGTTTCCCATGCTCATGTCCAGCGCCCGTCAGCGGGAAAAAAGTGACGCCATCGACAAGACGATGAGCGTGGTGAGGATGCGCCCGAGCGTCGCGAGCAGGATGGTCAGAAGAAAGCGCTTCATCGTGAGGCCGTTTGTCCTTCGTTAATTGGCGTCGGCGAGGGCTTCGCGCCGGAGTCCGTCCACGAGGGCGGCATGCCGAGCTGCTGGCCGACGAAACCGGTCACACCGGGAAATCTGCCGAATTGCTCACAGGCGACGTATTTGGGCGCGCCGCCGAAACGTGGCCCCACGCTCTCGACCGGAGGCAATGCAGGCAGTCCTCCGAAAGGAGACTCACCCGTCAGCATGAGCTTGGAGAAATCCGCGCCGAAATCCGATGCAAGGTCATAGGCGTCGCTCTCGTTGGCGATGCGCGGCGAATTGGTGATCGAATTGGCGCCACGCGCCCAGACCATCGCCGCCTTCTGGAAGCCGGCGAAGTCTCGTGCCTCGGCCTCGACGGACAGGCTGCCGAGGCCGACCGGCAATCGCGGCACCGGCACGGGCACGCCGGGCAACGCCACGGTCTTCGCGACCGCGGCAGCTTTCGAGGCCCCTGCTGCCGTCTCGCTGGTCGGCGTCGCATGGGTCACCGTGGCTTGAGTCGTCAGGTCCGCATCGTCGTCGGTCGAGACGATGCGAAACTTCTCGCTCAACCTGAGACAGAGCTCGCGGCTGATCGCATTCGCGACCAAGGCTCGCTCCTTCTCGTTGAGAGGCACCCCGGCCCGCGCCGGAAACGTGGCGGGCGCGATCCGAACGGTCTTTGCAGCGAGCAGGTCCTTCTTGCTCGCCCGGATCTGCGCCTTGGTGATCAGGCCATCGGCCTCCGACAGGCGGTCATAGCTTCGAAGTGAACCCGCGCGATCCAGCGGAGCTGTCGCGCAGCCCGCGAGCGTCAGCGTCGCCATCGTGGCCACGTCCGCCCAGCACAAACGCGAAGAGATACGCACCACAGGAACTCGCGACGATTATTAGACTTATCTCTCTAATAATCGGTCCGGGCCTCTTGTCAAGAATAATAGAGTTACCTCTCTATTTTTGGCGTAGCCGCGGTCAAATTGTGGTAAGCGCTTGTCAGAATTGGAGACGCCGATCGTGCGAAAAGTGGACCCCGTCAAACACGAACAAAAGCGCCAGGACATCCTCGACGCGGCGTTTCGTTGCTTCATCAAGGACGGTTTTCACGGGGCGAGCACGACGGACATCTGTGCCGCGGCGAAGATCAGTCCCGGGCATCTGTATCACTACTTTCCGAGCAAGGAGGCGATCGTCGAGGCGATGGTCGATATCGGCCTCGCGCGTGCGACGGAAGAGTTCGGCAAGATATCGGCCGCGCCTGACTTCATCGAGGCCCTGATCGACTATCTCGAACGCGGCAGCCTGCGGCATCGCACGGCTCAGGTCCTCAGTCTCGATGCACTGGCGGAGGCCGCCCGAAATCCGCAATTCGCCGGGATCGTCAAGAAACACGCCAGCGTATCGCGGAATCTTCTGGTCGATTTTATCGGTATGGCGCAGCGCCAGGGGCAGATCGATCCGGAGCTGGACCCGGCTGCTACCGCCAACATTCTGCTCGCCATCATCGACGGCGCGCGTGCGATGCCGATCCGCACACCGTCATTGGACGTCGAGCAAAGCCTGGCCCATCTGCGAACCATGCTGTCGCGCTTCCTGAAGCCGCCGAAGGAGGTGTCAGTGCACGTGCGCCGCGTCACCGGCAGCAGGAACGCGGCCTTGAACACAAACCGGAAGAGATAACCGGCGACAACGCGATCAAAGCAGGGCAACGATCCAGTTCATGGACCACTTCAGCTCAAACAGATTGACCGCCGAAAGGCTGAACGAAAGTCATCTCGAAGACCTCGTTGCGCTGCATCTCGATGCCGAGGTGTCGCGTTATCTCGGCGGCGTTCGCTCGGCGGAGGTGACGAAGACCTATCTCGACGTCAACATGGCCCATTGGGACCACCACGGTTTCGGCCTCTGGGCGCTGCGAACGAAGGACGGTGCGTTCGCCGGGCGGGCGGGCATCAGGCACATCCTCGTGGATGACGTGGACGAGATCGAGATCGCCTACGCGTTCACGCGCAGTGCCTGGGGAGTGGGATTTGCCAGCGAGATCGCGAGCGCGATGACGCGCATCGGGCTGTCACAGCTCGCGCTGCCCTCGCTCATCGGCATCGTCCATGTCGACAATGGCGCATCCCGCCGCGTGCTGGAGAAATCGAATTACCTGTTCGAGCGGAGCACGAACCGCTACGGCAACGACGCCGTGATCTATCGTATCCAGCGGTGAGAGCGCAGCAACCTCACGGCTCCATCGTGTAGGAGCGCCCGGGTTCGAGCGCGTAGATGGTCAGGAAGCGGAGCGGACGGTCCGGGTCGCAATTGCGAAACAGGGTGTGCGGAATATCGGCCCGATCCTGCAAGGTCTCGCCCGCCCGGTATTGTCGCGGCTCGTCGCTGCCATAGGCGGATTCGGCGACACCTTCGACGATGTAGATCGCACCCGCCACGGGATGCCGGTGAAGCGGCGCTGTGCCGCCGGGCGGATAGGTGACCTCGACGACCATGAGCTCCTGCTGCTTGCCGGGCAATGGGAGACGTTCGAGCACCTTGCGTGTGACACCGGCAAACCCGGCCTGCCGGGCGCCTGCGCGACCGTCGCTATGTTCATCCATGGAGCACCTGACTCTTTCGAGGATTGAGTTTTCTTCGTCTGGCGACTAGCGCAGGACAACAAAGTGGCCGATTTCCGGTTCAGCGCCATGTTGCGCTTTTCTCGCCTTACGTGCTATCTCGCGATCATGCACCCAGTACGCTCTTCCGGTTGCGCACGTTCGTGAGACCAGGGTTGGGGAAATCGACTGTGAGAGTGGATTGCATTTACTTCGCGGCGGCCGCAGCCATTGTCGGCTGGATTACCTGGGGATCGACGGCAAGAGCGGACTGGGCAAGCTGCCAAAGCAAGCCGACACGAACCTGCCTGCTCGAAGAGGCCCTGCGCGGCGATCAAGGGCCGCTCGTCGGCAAGGAACGTCTTGATGTCCTTGCTCTGACCAACTACCGGAGCCATCCCCAATATTTGACGGCCGCGGATATTGACGAGGCGAAGCGGCAGCTCATGAGCCAGCCCGCCTCGCAGCCGGCGTCGCGATGGCAGTATTTCGCAGTGGCGGCGACGGGGCTGATCGCAGCCGACCAGGTCCAGGAAGCGCTAGATCTGATATCGGATCTGGATGCAGGGTGGCGCAATAACGCTCTGAGTGAGGTGATCAGAGCGCTCATCAAAGCCGACAAGCTGGACGACATCCCCGTCTTCGGCAGGCCAATGGTGGCCGATCCGCGACACGTCTTCAAAACGGCCGTGACGATGCTGGCCGAGCAAGGCAAGATCGAGCAGGCCCTGGCCTTCAGCGCCCTTTATCCGGCCGGCGCGCCCGACGCGGACACGCTGGAAGCGCTGGGAGTGGCCTACGCCAAGCGCGGCGACCAGAAGATGGCCGCGCGCTTCTACGACAAAGCGCAATCCGTCGTGGAGCAGCGAGCGCCCGGTGTGGTTCAGGACCACACCGACATGGAGCTTCGTTTCGATCGGATTATATTGCGAGCGGCGCGCGGCGATACCGACGGTGTCAAGGCCGCGCTGAAGGAATTGCCCGCGGTGTCGGACAAGCCGTCCAATTGGGTCGAGATCAACCGCAATGCGGGCTATCAAAGACTCATCGTGATGCTGTTGCGGCTCGATAATCCCAGGATGGCGGCCGACATCGCCAACTCCACGCCGCAACGCTACAGGCCGTTCAGCCTCTTGAATATCGCATTTTGGGATGCCGAGCATGGCCGGCTCGAAGAGACCCGTGAGGTCCAGACCTTTCTGAAGGACGAGACCGATCCGAACATTCACCAATCGCTTCTTCGCGCCCTTGCCGTAGCAACGGCAAGGTCCGGTGACGTCACAGCGGCCATCCCGATTGCCGAACAGGTTAGCGATCCCGTCAGGCGCCGTGCGGTCATTTTCGAGCTCTCAGAGAGCTTGCCGCCGTAAACCGCCGACGTGCTGATTTGCGGCTCTGTTGGCCTGTGGGGCTGGAACCGGCTCGGCCCTTCGACACCGGCATTCAGCGCCACAAGCGGAACAAAAGAAACCCAACGAACGGCAGTCCATGCGGCTGCGATGACGCTGGACCTGAACAGCCGTTCAAGAAAGTTTCTTGCCCGTTCCTGCAACAGGCGATGGTGGCGGTCGTTGTCTCGCGACGGACGCAAACCAAGGAGGAACAGATGAAGAAGCTGACTTACGCTCTCGCAGCGCTAGCGACGCTTGCAATCGGTACCCCCACCATCGCCAATGCGGCCGGATTCGGCGTCTATGTCGGCGGCGACAGGGACTATTATGACGGCCCCCGCGCGCGGGTCTACCAGCATGACCGCGGCTGGCACCGTGGCTGGTACCATCACGACCGCGACTACGACCGCGGCGTCGTGATCCGTCGTTATCATCATTGGGACGATTAGTGCGCGCCAGCACGATCGAACAAGGAGGCCCCGCTCGGACGGGGCCTTTTTGCTTTTTGCATTGGACGCACGGAAGACGCCGCCAGGCACGGCAGCCTCCTAGCTGGCATCAGATCGCCCTGCGTGGCCTATCAAATCACTTGTGCCGCTACTTCGTGTAGCCCTGGCTCGTGCACCACCACATGGCGTCGGCCGACGTCGAGCCATGCTCTATGACGTATTTGCGGCACGCTTCGTAATTGACGGCGTAGCGCTTGGCACACGGGACGGAGGAAATCGTGCCGCCGCTCCAGGAGCACTTGTATTGAGCATTGGCTGCCGGCATCGACAGGGTTGTGACAGCGAGCCCGACGACGACAAACGCGAAGGTCTTCATGACTATCTCTCCCAAATCCAGGGATTAGCGAGCGCTATCCCAAGTGGTACGATAGCATGCTTTCGACTGCGCGAGATGGACGCGTGCCCATTCGGGATCGAAGAGGTGCCTTGCGGAAATGCCGGCTCTCACTCCTCCGGCAAGCCAGCGGAATGCGAGCGCGATCCACGACGTCTCGTCCTCCGCCGGCAGCATCCCGATCAGTCGCCGCGATGGCGCAGCGCATCGACGATGACCTTGAAGGCGGGCGCGTTCTGGCGGCGGCTCGGATAGTAGATGTGGTAACCGTCGAACGTCGGCGACCAATCGTCCAGCACCAGCATGAGGTCACCCGAGGCGATGTGCTGCCGCGCGATGTTCTCCGGCACATAGGCGATGCCGTATCCCTTCAACGCCGCGTCGGCCTGGGCGTAGGAATTGTTGAACGTCAATTGTCCGTCGACGCGGACGCGAAGCTCCTGGCTGCCTTTCGCGAACTCCCACGCATACAGCCCGCCCGCCCGTTCCATGCGGAGGTTGATGCAATTGTGCCGCACGAGCTCATGAGGGTGGGTCGGCGCGCCGTGCTCGGCGAAGTAGCTGGGTGAGCCCACGGCCACCAGCCGCCAGTCCGGCCCGATCCGCACGGCGACCATGTCCTTCTCGACGCTCTCGCCGAGGCGGACGCCGGCGTCGAATCCCTCCTCGACGATGTTGCGAAATCCACTGTCGAGGCTGACCTCGAGCTTGATGTCCGGGTAGTCCTTCAGGATCGGCTGGAGCTTCGGCCACACCACGCTGTGAAACGCATGGTCCGAAATCGTCATCCGGATCCGCCCCGAGGGCTTGTCGCGGAATGCCATGAGGTCGGCGATGTCGGCCTCGATCTCGGCGATGCGGGGCGCCATCGACAGCCGCAAGCGCTCACCGGCTTCGGTGAGACCGACGCTGCGGGTCGTGCGCGTCAGGAGCCGGATGCCCATCTGGTCTTCCAGACGCTTGATGGTGTGGCTCAGGGTCGACTGGGCGATGCCGAGCTTGGCGGCCGCCTTGGTGAAACTGCGTTCCCTGGCGACGGTGAGAAACCACAAGAGGTCGTTGAAATCGTGCCTGGCCATCGCTGTCCGCCGCTGAAACCATCCATTTATGCCGCAGGTCGATTAATGCAAGCGGACTATTCCATCTAATCGGGGTGCGAGCGGAGCGCTATTTCAGCTGCCACGGATGGCCGCAGCCTGGCCGCCGTCCCGACCACAGGCGCACGCATCATGTCCAGACACTGCCCCACGCGCCGCACAATTGTCGGCGGCCTCGTGGCCATCGCCGCAGTGCCCGGCTCCGTCGCCGGCCTGACCGCGACGAACGCCTCCGGTCAGACGGGAGCAGCAAACATGCAGATACGATGCGCCTTCGACCGCCATAGCTTTACGGCGACTCTCCTCGACATCCCGCCCGCGCGGGACCTCGTCGCTTTGCTGCCGCTCGACCTTGCCATCGAAGATTATTCGACCAACGAGAAGATCGCCTATCTGCCGCGCAAGTTGACCGAGAACGGCAGCGGGCCGTTCACGGACGAGGCGCCGGGCGATCTCTGCTACTTCGCGCCCTGGGGCAATCTCGCCTTCTTCCACGGCAACTACCGCTACTCCAACGGGCTGATCCGTCTCGGCCGTCTCGACGGTGGCGCTCAGCCCCTGCTCACGCGCGGAAAGTATCCGCTGCGGATCGAGCTTCTCTCCTGACGATCAAACCCCGAAAGGATACGACCATGCTGGCAACGCTCATGTACGGTCCCGGCGACGTTCGCTGCGAAGCGGTCGACGACCCCAAAATCCTCAAGCCGACCGACGCCATCATCAAGCTGTCGGCGACCTGCATCTGCGGCTCGGACCTGTGGCCCTATCGCGGCCTGCAGCCGACCGACGGCCCCGCACATATGGGCCACGAATATTGCGGCGTCGTGGTCGAGATCGGGAGCGAGGTGAAGACGGTGCGACCCGGCCAGTTCGTCGTCGGCTCGTTCTGCATCTCCGACAACACCTGCCCGCATTGCCGCTTCGGCTTCCATTCCTCCTGCGTGCAGCGCGAGTTCATGTCCGGCGCGCAAGCCCCCTACGCGCGCGTGCCGCTGGCCGACGGCACGCTGGTGGCGACCGCGGAGCTCCCATCGGCCGATCTCATTCCCCATCTGCTCGCGACCTCCGACGTGCTCGGCACCGGCTGGTATGCCGCCGACGCCGCCAATGTCCGCGAGGGCTCGACCGTCGTCGTGGTCGGTGACGGCGCGGTCGGGTTGATGGGCGTGCTGGCGGCGAGGGAGATGGGCGCCGGGCGGATCATCGCCATGAGCCGTCACGCTGCGCGGCAGAAGCTCGCCACCGAGCTCGGGGCGACCGATATCGTGGCCGAGCGCGGCGAAGAGGGTATTGCCCGCATCAAGGACCTCACCGGCGGCGTCGGTGCCGATTCCGGAGTGCGTCGGCACGCAGCAATCGATGACGCAGGCGATCGCCTGCTCACGGCCCGGCGGGTCGATCGGCTATGTCGGCGTGCCTCACGGGGTGACCTTCGAAGGCGAGGCGATGTTCTTCGCGCAGCGGCGCATGCTCGGCGGACCGGCGCCGGTCCGGCGCTTCCTGCCGGACCTGATCGAGCGCGTCCTCGCCGGCAGGATCAAGCCGGGCAAGGTGTTCGATCTCAAGCTGCCGCTGTCGGAGGTGGCCGAGGGATACCGCGCCATGGACGAGCGGCGCGCGATCAAGACGTTGATTACCGTGTGAGGATTTCGCTGCGCTCGCAATGACGGTGTGGAAGCAGCTTACCTGAAATACCCCAGCACGAGATCGACGTCCGAGCTGCGGGCTGCCATGCCGTTCAGCTCGGCGTCGATGACGCGGCGGCAGGCCTCGATCGCGGCGTGGTCGCCGAGGTCGTTGGCGGCTTCGAGCACGAGCCAGGCGGCGTCCACCGAGGCCTTGTCCGGTGCTCCGCCGCCGATGTCTGCGGCGACCTTGTTGAGGCTCTTCTTGCGAACTGCGGTGCCGAATTGAGGCAACATCTCAAATACTCCCCTCTCGAATTCCCGCTCAGTTGACCTGTTCAATGGACCTGGAGCTCGGGCTGACGGCCCGAGGCGGAATCGGCACCCGCGCTGTTCTTGCGCGACTGGTAGAATTTCAGGATGCTGCGCGACGTCTCGATCTTGAGCCGGCCGTATTCGCGCTCATTGTCCTGGAGGTCGCGCGCGGTGATCAGATGATCCTTGGCGCCGAGGAACAGCAGCGACATCGTCGTGTCCCAGGAGAAGTCGAGCGCCTTGCACAGCACCAGCAGCATCTCGCGGTTGCGGTCCATCAGCGCGCGTTCGATCACGTCGACCGGCAGCGCCGACAGCAGCGACAGGCCGATCTGCACCTCGTCGAAGCGGTGCTGGCGCGCATAGCTCGCGATCGAGTCCTGGTTGAGGTTGCCCTGGCGGTACTGCGTCGTGACCACGCGCTTGGCGACGAAATAGCTGCGCGAGGACGGGCCGAACTTGGATTGCAGATCGCCGGTGACCTCGGTCACCGAGCTCTGGATCTGCGCCATCATCTCGGGGCGTTCGGTCCCGAGACGGCGGCGGACGTCTTCCGACGCCTTCGCGATCAGCTGCTGGAAGATGTGGCGCGGCACGTCCTTGCGGAGGCCAAGCTGCTCGGCGAGGATCGAATCGCCCTCGGCGCGGCGGACCATGTGCAGCAGGCCCGAGCCGGAGAAGCGCGCGCCCTCGTTCCTGGCGACCGACGTCACGACCTCCTGGTTGCCGCGCTTGACCAGCACGTCGGTCACGGCCTCGCCGATCGACTGGCGCTGCGAGATCGCCAGCAGATGCGCCTGGCCCTTGGTCAGGGCGCTCTCGACCAGCATCTTCTCGTCGATACGATTGGAGTCGCGCAGCACGGGACCGGCAACCTCGATCTCGTCGTCCAGGGCGAGCTTCTCGATGACGTTGAGCGGAGCATGATCGCACGCCGACATCAGCTCCGAGAGCTGCGCCCGCGCGGCGACCTCGATCTCTTCGGCGAGGCGGCCGATGACCTCGCCGAACATGCTGATCTCGTCGTCGCTGTAGCGGCCGGTGATCAGAATGTCGGTCGCATGCCACAACGCGCGTGCCCGGCTTTCGTCGGTGCCGCGCGCGATCGCGTCGTCCAGATCCTGCAGAAGCGATTTCGCCCCGTTCATCTCGATACCCCAGTTCTTGGTCGTCTTTGGCGAGCCGTCCCGCCCGTGCGGACGCGACGCCGAATTCCTCTGGGAACGACGCTAGAGATGAAACGCGAGAATTCGGTAAAATCGGCAAATCAGTTTTGCCGACGAAAATTCATTCAAATGCGAGGGGATGGGTTAACCGCCGGGCAAGCTGCGACGCCTCGCCCGGTGAACACCGAGCGCTGCGGGAGCACCGTTGACTACGGATTCTGCGGCACCAGCACCAGCGGCGGTTTCGGCCTGGGCTTTGCGGGCGCGGGGCCCGGCGCCGGCCGCACCTCGATCGGCGGCGGCAAGGGCGCGACCTGCTGGCTTGCGAGCGGCGGGCTCGCAAGTGGCGGGCTTGGCGCGGCGGGCGCGGCCTGCGGCGCCTTCGGCATCGGCGCGGCCTTCGGCTTGGACGGCGGCACCCGGCGCGGATCCTGACCGGGCAGCGGCACATTGACCGGCGCCGGCTCGGGCGCTGCATCCGGAGCGACCAGCGTCGGCAGCGCGGCGGTGGCCGGCGGCGGCTCGCCGCGCTCGATCGCGTCGAGCCGGCGTGTCTCGCGGTCGATCGTGCGCACCGCAAGCCATGACGACAGCGGCGCGAGATCGACGGTGCGGCTGAGGCGATCGGGAGGACCTGCCGCGAACAGCTGGATCTCCGGCGGCGCGCCGGAGAGCCCGGTCATGATCGGCGTCAGGCTGGCGCGGATGTCGGCCTGGTCGGCAGGAATGTCGTAGCCGCCGGAGACGATGGCGCGGGCATTCTTGGCCTCCAGCGGCGTCGCACCGACGCGCAGCCGTCCGTCGCGGATGGTGAACGGGATCTGCGCCGAGGCGACCGCAATCGGGCCTGCCGACAGCGCGGGCTCGACCAGCTGCCGCAGCCGGTTGTCGTCACTGACCTGGCCGCCGTCACTGGCGCGGATGGCGATCTCGAAGGCGCGCGGATTGAGGCCGCTGATCTCGGCGGAGTCCAATGTCACGGTGCCGTTGCCGGCGAGCGCGCCGGTGAGCGCCGCGACGCTGCGGCCCTGGCTGGTCAGCGCCATCTGCACCGAGGCACGCCCCTTGGGCAGCGCGAGATCGCGATAGCGCAGCACGGTCGCATCGACATTGCTGAGCTCGATGCGCGCGTTCAGCGCGAGGCCGTTCGCGCCATTGCGCGCGTCGAAGCTCGCCGACACCTCGCCGCCGCCGAGACCACCCTTGAGGCCATCGAGCGCGAGCGACTGGCCGTCGCTGCGGATCATGCCGCCGAACGGGCGCAGCTCGATGCCGCCGGGCATCGTGCCGCGCAGCGCCTGGAAGGCGATGCGGCCGCGCCAGCCGCCGAGCAGCCCCGCACTCAGCGGCTCGCCCGCATCGCGTCCGGCCGCGCCGATCGCCTTTGCAAGCGCAGGTGCGAGGTCGAGCGTATCGAGGCCGATCTCGCCGTCGACGCTCTTCTCCGGGTCGAGCGTGACCGCGAGACGCCCGCGCAGATGCGAGCCGGCCGCGCTGCTGTCGAGATCGTCGAAAGTCAGGCGGTTGCCTGACAGCGTGAGGCGCGAGGACAGGTTGACACCCTGCACCGACTTGTCGGCCGTGCCGGTCCCGAACAGCGGCGCGAGGTTGACGTTGCGCACGCGCAGATTGACGCTGGCCTTGGGCTCCGACAGTTCGACGGTCCCTTGCGCATCCGCATCCAATCCGCCGCCGCTGAGCTTTGCGCTCAATTGCAGTGGTCGCCGCCAGGCGCCGCTCAAGCGGCCTTCGAACTGCGAGGCGCCCTCGCCTGCGGCCACCATGCGGTCGAGCCCGAGCAGGCCCAGCAATGCGCCGGCCTGCGGAGTCGACACCTTCGAGTCCAGCGTGAAGTCGCTGCTCCGCAATTTGTCGATATCGATGCCGTTGACGGCCGCCACCGGTGTCTGCGCGGCCAGTGTCGCATTGGCCTTGAGCTGCGGCGCGTCGAGATCGAGCACGGCGCGGGCGTCGCTGCGATCGGCATGCTCGGCATTCTTGTCGAGGCTGAGGTCGAGCTTCAGGCGCGTCGCACCCGGCAGCGACGGCAGGGCATCGAAGCGCGCGCGCACCGACGGCGCAAACGGCTCGATCAGCGCGGTGAGCTCGTGCAGCGAACCGGCGGAGGATTTCAGCGCGAGCTTGCCGGTGGCCCTGGTGCGGTCGAAACTGCCGCTCGCTTCCGTGGTCACGCCGCTGGTCTGGCCGAACCGCAACTGCTCCAACGACAGCGACGCCGGCGAGTAGCCGAGCTTGGCCGCGAACGGCCGCAGCTCCTGGCCGGCGGAGATGGCGCGGCCGATATCGAGCGACAGCTTTGCTTCCTCCGGCCATTCACCTTGCGGCCCCGCGAGCGCGCGGACAAAGCTCGCCGCGGCGTCGAGATCGAGCCGGTCGGCCTTCAGCTCGGCATCGATCCGCGAGCCCTTGCTCGCGCCGTTCTGGACGAAGGCAATCCGTCCCTCGACGGCGCCGCCTTCGATGTCGGCCTTCAGCCTGTCGACGGCGAGATGGTTGGCGGCGATGGTCACATCGCCGGCAAGGCGCAGCGGCCGCGCGCTGCGGCGGTTGATCTCGCTGCGGCCCAGCAGCCAGGCCACCAGCGTATCCGGATCGGACGATTCGACGTTGAGGCGGCCGCTGAAACTGTCCGCGCCTGGCGTTGCGCCGTTGAGCGAGAGCTGCGTCGTGCCGGGCGCGCGCAGCTCGAGCCGCCGGAAGGTCCAGGACCGACCGTCGGTCGCAAGCTCCGCCGCGATGTTCTGGAGCGGGCGGCCACCGAGCATGATCTGGTCGGAGTTGAACTCGATCTGCGCCGGGATCGGCGCCTGCGGGATCGCGGCAAGGCCCGCGCGCAACGCCGGCAGGATGCGCAGCGGCTCGGAATCGTTCCTGGCCGCCAGCCTGTCGGCATCGATCTGGCGGGCCGACAGCACCGCGCGCAGCAGCGGCGATGTACCGAACCTGAGGTCGCCGACGCCGCCAACTTTCAACGCGTTGTCATCACTGCCAATGTTGGCATCGATCTGGTCGAGCTTGGCGCCGGCCGGGTCGGCCTTGAGCTTTGCCGTGAGCTTCCACGGCGTCGGCCCCGCCTCGCCCGGCTTCTTCGCCGCGGGCACGGCGAGCGTCAGCGCGCCGTCGAATTTCGGCTGGCGGTTTTCGAAAGCGAGCACGCCTTCGAGATCGGCCAGGATCGCGCGCTCGCCAGGATCGACGTTGAGGTGCAGACGGGTGGCGCTGCCGTCGGCGCTCGGGCCGGAGGAGATGCGGAACGGATAGCGCGTGCCCGACACCTTGAAACTGCCGTCGCCGCGCACCGAGCCGGCGAGCGAGCGGACGTCGCCGGAGAACGCGATGTCGGTCAGCTCCAGCGTCGAACGGCTGGCGGCATCGTGCAAGGCGATGCGCCCGGTGAGGTTCACCCGCTCGATGGCGAGCGAGGCGAGGTTGAAGCTGCCGTTCGCGGTGGACGGCAAATCGACCCGCCCGCGCGCATCGAGGCCGAGATCGACCGCCATGCCGCCCACGGTCAGCTCGGTGGCGCGCCATTCGCCGCGCATCAGGGAGCCCAGGCTGAACTCGACGTCGAGCTTGTCGGCGCGCAGCCGGCCGAGATCGTTGTTGCCGCCGAATGTCACCGAGCGCAGCCGCAAGGTCGGCGCCGGCAGGAGCCGCGCGTCCAGCTCGCCCGCCACCCGCACCGGCACGCCGATGATCCGGCCGGCCTCCGCCTCGAACTGGGGCCTGAACTGGTTCCAGTCGATGAAGTAAGGCCCGATCAGCGCCGCCAGAAGCGCTAAGATGAAGGCAATCGCCAATCCGAGCAGCGTCGTCTGCACGGGTCTCCCCTCGGCCAAACCGGCACCCGGGCCAAACCTTGACCCCTGCAAACCTTGGCCTTGAGGCTTCAGGCGCGCCGGAACAGCCCCTTATATAGAGGGAAGTGTGGCGAAGTCACAGCGACTGTTGCGCGCGGAGGTTAACGCTGCGGCCTCACCAGCTGGCCGGAAGCTGCGTCAGGCCGCGCAGCACGAAGGTCGGCCGCCATTTCGGGTTCTCGACGTCGTCGATGCGCAAATCGGGCAGCCGCCGGAGCAGCGTCGCGATGGCGATCTCAGCCTCGATGCGCGCCAATTGGGCCCCGAGGCAGAAATGGATGCCGCCGCCGAAGGACAGCGGCTTCACGTTCTGCCTGGTGACGTCGAGCCGATCGGGGCGATCGGGGTAAACGGCGGGATCGCGGTTGGCCGAGCCGAGCAGGCAGAGCACGGTCTCGCCCTTGGGGATCTGCCTGCCGCCGAGATCCTCGATGTCCTCCAGCGCGACACGCCCGGTCATCTGCACCGAGGAATCGTAGCGCAAAAATTCCTCGATCGCGCCCACCATCAGCTCCGGCCGCGCCTTGAGCAGCGCGAGCTGGTCCGGATTGCGGTGCAGCGCCAGCAGGCCATTGCCGATCAGATTGACGGTGGTCTCGTGACCGGCGCCGAACAAGAGGATGATGTTGGCGGTCAGCTCCTCATTGGTGAGCTTGTTGCCGTCCTCCTCGGCCTGCACCAGTTGCGTAATGAGGTCGTCGCCGGGATTCTTGCGGCGCAGCTCGAACAGCTGCTGGAAGTACATCTGCGCCATCATGTTGCCGGCGTTGCCCTTGGCGATCTCCTCCTTCGAGAGCGGCACGGGGTCGAGCAGCCGGCCGCCGTCGCGCGAGCTCTTGTAGAAGACCTCGCGATGGTCCTCGGGAATGCCGAGCATGTCGCAGATGATGGTGACGGGCAGGCGGAAGGCGAAATCCTCGATCAGATCCATGTGACCGCGCGCGATCACGGCATCGATCGCCTGGTCGACGATCTCCTGGATGCGCGGCCGCATGTCCTCGACCCGGCGCGCGGTGAAGGCTTTTACGACGAGGCCGCGCAGGCGGGTGTGATCCGGGGGATCAGACTGCAGCATCCAGTGGCTCATGCTGCGGAACACCGGCTCGTCCATGATCTTTTCGCTGTAACGGCGCTTGGATCGCTCGACGAAATCCTTGCCGAAGCGCTTGTCGCGCATCACGAGGCTGACGTCGGCGTGGCGGCTGGCGACGAACTGACCGAACGGCGTCACATGGATCGGGTCGATCGCGCGCAGCCGGGCGTAATGCGGATAGGGATCGCGGATGAAGTCCGGCGACAGCGGATTGAACAGCGGATCTCCGCCTGCGGGTTGCACTTGCTCGTTCATGGTGACCTCAATCGGTTGCCGATGACACGCATACGCAAGGCAGCCCCTGCCCGGCGTAACCATCCCTCTTTTTTATCAACTCGATACATTGTTGTATCGAGTTGCATTCTGCCCTAAGCTGCGCCGATGTCAAGGGTGAGAACCAGGCCGACCAGGGACGATACGCGCGACAGACTGTTCGAGGCGGCCGCGCGCGTGTTCGAGGAGGACGGCATCGGCGGCGCCAGCATCGAGGCGATCGCGGCCGCCGCGGGCTTCACCCGCGGCGCGTTCTATTCCAACTTCAAGAGCAAGGACGAGCTGATCATCGCCATGCTCGAGGACCATGTCGAGCAATCGATCCGCCGCAACATGGACATCCTCGCCCAGCACGACAATCTCGACGATTTCATCGCGGCACTGAAGTCGATGGACCGCAGCAAGCAGGATCCGCTCGGCCGCGCGCCCCTCCTCCACATGGAGATGATCCTCTACGTCGCGCGCGCCGAGAAGCGTCGGCCCGAACTTGCCAAACGCCTGCGGGCGCGGCGCAAGCTCGTCGCCGACATCGTCGAGGCGACATTGAAGGGCAACGGCAAGAACGACACGGTGAATCCGCCCTGGATGGCCTCGGTCGTGCTGGCGCTCGAAGACGGCTTTCGCCTGCACCGGCTGATCGATCCGGAAACGACGCCAGCCGACAGCTTCTTACGCGCCATCACGGATCTGCGGCGAAGGACGGGACTGGCGTCGGACTAGGGCGGCTACGCATGTGCCAAACCGCCGCAGCCGGGAACAAACAGCGCGACGCGATCAACAAACGTCCGCGGAACAGCCGGCAGATCCCTTCAACCGTCGCGATCAGTCCTGAGGCGACCGCCATCAGGAGACGCGAGACCGTCGAGATGAACGCGCATTTATCTTCATGACTCTTTGCCTCTCCTGATTGCGCGCTTGCAACTTTTGCCCGTCGTTGATGTTGGCACCGCATCACAACGGCATCGAGGAGGACCGCACATGAAGACCGCGCTAGTTCTGGCAACCGTCGGTACGCTCGGCGTGAGCGCGGTGGCAGCGCCAACGCCCGCGGAAGCCCGCTGGCGTGGCGGCTTCGGTCCGGCGCTGGCAGGTGGATTGATCGCAGGCGCAGTGATCGGCGGCCTGGCCTCTTCCGCTTACGCGTATGGGCCGGGTTACGGCTACTATGGCGGCGGCTACACGCCGGCGTATTACGACGGCTACGAACCATATCCCTGGGGCGGCTACACCACGACCTACTACAGCACTGGTTATGCCCCGGCCTATTACGGGTACGGCTATCGCCGCGTCGTGCGTCCGGCCTACGCCTATTACGGCGGACCGTTCCCGCGTCGGCACTTCTATCACCATCGTTGGCACCATCACTGGTGATGTGAAGCGCCAAGACAGGCTCAGCACGGAACGCTGAGCCCTCAAGAATGACGCTCAGGTCAATGCCGTCCGGCTTCGACCGCGACGTTCAACGCGCGCGGTCGCGTCACGACGGAACCGGAGCAATTGCAGCGAGCAAATCAAATCAAGGAGTCTCAGATGAACACGAGAAAGAACAAGCTTTTGCTGACCACGGCAGTCCTTCTCGCCGGCGTCAGTCTGGCATCGGCGCAAGGCATGCGTGAACGTGAAGGTGCCGGCGGAAGCGGCATGAGCACCGGTGGCGGAGCCAGCGGAGGTGCTGCGGAACGCGGACGATCCGGTGCGACGTCGCAGGGCGCCGCCGGTGCCTCACGCAGCGAAGGGATGACGCAGGGCCGCGCGGGCGGTCGGGCCGAAGGTTCCTCTGCAGCGCACGACAGCAGCCGGGCCGCGGACAAGGACGACAAGCAGACCATCGGTCAGGGCCGCGACGGCGCGCGCCAATCGCAATCGGAGCAAAGCAAGCAAGGCAAGGACCAGACGGTCGGCCAGAGCCGTGGCGACAGGGACCAGGCGCGTCAATCCAAGTCCGAGAGCGACAAGAGCGGCAAGCAGACGGTCGGACAGAGCCGCAACGACCGCGACCGTACATATCAGTCGCAGGGCACCGAACAGAACAAGAGTACCACGACGGGCGCCAATACCAGGGACAATGCCCAGGATAGGAATGCACAGGGCAAGAATGCCCAGGGCAAGAACGCGCAGGGTCAGAGCACGACGACCACCGGCGCGAACACCAAGAGCACCGCCCAAGACCGGAACGCCCAAGACAGGAACGCACAAGACAAGAACGCACAGGATCCGCGCACGACGACGACCGGCGCGAACACTGGCGGCAGTGCCCAGGGTAACGTCCAAAACCAGAGTACCCAGCAGAGTCAGGGCACTGCGACAGGGACCAACGCGCAAGGTCAGGCCAACGCTCAGGCTCAGACCCAGGGCGCGGCCACCCAGAGCATGTCCGGCCGCGTGCAGGTGAATGCGCAGCAGCAGACGCAGCTGCAGCAGTCGGTGCTGAACTCACGCAATGTGGACCGCGTGCGCGTCAACACCAATGCCATCAACTTCCGGGTCAATGCCGGCGTGGTCGTGCCGCGGAACATCTCCGTGGTCTCGGTCGCGGCTTATCCCGCGCTGATCGATGTCTATCCTGACTACCGCGACGACAGCTTCTTCGTCGTCGACGACGAGATCATCGTCACCGACCGCAGCCGCAGGATCGTCGACGTCATTCCCGCTGGGCCGCGGACGCGCTATGCCCGGAGCGGTGGCCCGAGCGGTGGTGGCGGCAGCATCGCTGCGCTGAATCTCAGCCCCGACGAGATCCGCGTTGTTCAGCGGGTCCTGATCGAACGCCGCATGCTGTCCGGCGAAGCCGACGGCGTCCTCGGGCCGGGTACACGCAGGGCATTGATGACCTTCCAGAGACAGGAAGGCTTCCAGGCCACCGGCTCGATCGACACCCGCACTGTCGCTGCGCTCGGCGTGTCCAACCAGATCAGCGCCACGCAGGGCCAGTCGACCACAGTCGGCCAGGGCGGCAACAACCAGTCGATGCCGCAAAACACGACCGGCCAAAACACCGGCCAGAGCAACGCGCCGGCGCAGCAGAACCAGACCACCGGTCAGGCTCCGCAGAACCAGCCGTCCACAACCGGCCAGACTCAGCAGAACCAACCAGCCGCCTCGGGTCAGGCCACCACGCAACCGCCGTCGGGCCAGACCACCGGCCAGGCTCCGGCACAAAGCAGCACTCCGTCCACCAGTCAGCCCAGTACTAACCAGAACACGCAGACTGAACAGACCAACCAGAACAGTGCGCCGCCGCCTTCGACGTCCAGTCAGCCGAGCCAGAAGTAGAGCGGCTGACCACACGCTTCCGAGCCCCGCCTCCCCGGCGGGGCTCTTTCGCTACGGCCAGCAGCATTCAAGGCGATGACCTGCAGCAAGCGGGACGGTGCCATGTTGAAATGACGACGCGCCCTCATTCGGCCCTATCTCGCGTCCGCGCGCATTTGCGATCAAAAGGACACACCCAACGTCCGGTGCCGTATGCTGTAGCAAATTTAATTTGCACCTCGCGATTGCAGGACGTAACTGCCACTCAAGAGCGACGTGATCCGGCAATGACCGGACGAGAAGGCGCTGCACCAACAGCAAGAAAAGCAAGCAAAGCAGCTACTTTTCGTTCAGGAGAATTCATTGCCCGGCATCGTCCATGTCGTGGATGACGACGCATCGTACCTATCGGCCATCCAACAAGTTCTAGAGGCAAGCGGATACCGCGTCGCCACCTATGCATCGGCGCAGCAATTGCTGGAACAGCGGCTCGACCAGATCAAGGGCTGCATTCTGCTGGACGTCAGGATGCCGGGCATGAGCGGGCTCGAGTTGCAGAACCGCTTGACCGAGCGCGGCTCGACACTGCCCATCATCTTCCTGAGCGCTTATCCCGACGTCAGCATCACCGTGAAGGCGATCAAGGCGGGGGCGGATGACTTCTTCATCAAGCCTGTCGGCGCGGATGATCTCTTGAGAGCCATCGCACGCGCGATCGCGCGGCATCGCGACGCGCGCGAACTCGACGGCGAGCTGGAAGCACTTCGGCGCCGGCTTTCGACGCTCACTCCGCGCCAGCGGCAGGTCTTCGAGATCATCGTCCAGGGCAAGACGAGCAAGCATGCCGCGCGCGAGCTCGGCAGCACCGAGCGGACCATCAAGGCGCATCGGAGCGCGATCATGGACAAGCTTCAGGTCCAATCGGTGGTCGAACTGGTCAGGATCGCCGAGCGGCTCGGCGTGCTCGGCGCAAAGGACGAGCCGGGCGCGACCGTATGAGGTGACGCGCGGCCGCTGCCAGCGCGGCGTGGCTTTAGGTTCGATTGCCGCGGACATGTTCTCCTCTTCCGCTTGCGGGAGCAGAACAGGCCACCATTCCGCGGAGACCCCGGTTCGACGCTTACGAGGTAGAAGCGGACATCAGCCGGCCGACAATATCTGCTGAAGCCCTCGAAAATAACCCAAAGCGGAAGTAAGGGGTTAAGCTATCGCTACTCGATAACCGGACTTTTGCTGCTTCGCGCTCAGGTGCTCTTAGATCTTAGGGAATATCTTCCGAGATTGGCTTGATCTCGATTCCCATTCGACGATTGCTATGACTGATCCCGAACCCGAAGAAACCAAGGCTCAATGCTTTGCGGCATTACCGAGATGGAAGCGATGGCTCGTCTACCTCGGCATCATTGACGGCCAATTCTTACTTATGAGCGATGCCGAAAGGCAAAAAATCAAGGCCGAGCAGACCAGACGATTGTTGGAAGATTTTCCGACATGGAGCAGGTTGCTCGCGACAGCGGGGCTTGTGGCCGCCGCGATTGCCGGACCCTTGCAACTCTACCTGTCAGGACAATTGACGATTGGGTCGAGCAAGCTCGGATGGACCAGAACGATCATTCCCTCTGAAGAGCCTGCGCTGTTCGTTACGACATTGCTTCTTCTAGAGTGCACTTTGGTTTCGATGCTCTATATCACAACCAAAGTCTTCTACTTCAATGGCGAACAGTCATCACGCAAACGATAGATGGGGCCAACAAAGGGCGCAGATCCCAAGCTGACGTCGTCATCCGCCGGGTTGATAGGTACACGGCCTACGCCGACCGCTTCACGGGCTCGCGTTCCACCGTCGCAACATCCAGCCGCCCCAGCATCGCCCTCGCCTGCTCGGCGCAGTGCTCGATCAGCCAGCGCTCGAAGGCGACGGGGGCGAGTGCGGGGGCGTAGAGGAATCCTTGCACGACGTCGCAGCCGAGCTCGGCCAGCGTCCTGCGCTGGCCCTCGGTCTCGACGCCCTCGGCGACGACGGTCATGCCGAGGCCCTGGCCGACGCGCACCACGGCGGTGGCGATCGCCAGCGCGCCAGCGTCACGCTCGATATCGCGCATGAAACTGCGATCGATCTTGAGCTCGCGGATCGGCAGATGGGCGAGACGGCTGAGGCTGGAATAGCCGGTGCCGAAATCGTCCACCGAGAGCCCGACACCGAGCTCGCGGATTGCGTTCATGGTCTCGAGCGCGGCGACGCCGTCCTGCATGAACACGCCCTCGGTGATCTCGAGCATCAGGGCATCCGGCGGCAGGTCGTATTCGGCGAGGATGTCCTTGAGCCGCGCGGCCAGCGTGACGTTGCGGAAGTTGATCGGCGACAGGTTCACGGAGACGCTGGGGATATTGAGCCCGGCGCGGCGCCAGCTCGCCATCTGCCGGCAGGCCTCGCGCACCGACCACAGGCCGATCTGCTCGATCAGGCCGCATTCCTCGGCGAGCGGGATGAATTTTGCCGGCGAGATGTCGCCGAGCTCGGCATCGTGCCAGCGTGCCAGTGCCTCCACGCCGTGGACGGCGCCGTCGCAGCTGCGGATCTGCGGCTGGTAGCTGAGGCTGAGCGCGCCGTCCGCGATGGCGCGGCGCAGTGCGGCGATCAGTGCCAGACGCTGCTCGGTGAGCCCGTTCATCTCGGCGCTGAACAGGCGATGGGTGGAGCGGCCGGCCTGCTTGGCCATGTACATGGCGGCGTCGGCCTGCTGCATCAGCGTGTCGATGTCCGTCGCGTGATCGGGATAGAGGCTGATGCCGATGCTGGCCGACATCGGCATCAGCTTCGATCCGAGCCGCAAGGGCGCGGCCAGCGCTTCGGTGATCCCGGCCGCGATGCGCTCGGCGGCCTCGGCGTTGCGCTGCGGCAGCAGGATGACGAACTCGTCGCCGCCGAGCCGTCCCAGCATGTCCTCAGGACCGATATGCTCGCGCAGGCGCTGCGCAAGCTGGATCAAGAGCTCGTCGCCGGCGGCGTGGCCGAGCGTGTCGTTGACGTCCTTGAAATGATCGACGTCGAGGAAGGCCAGCGCGACATGGCTGCCGGTCGGGCAGGCATCGATCGCCGTCGTGATCAGGTGCCGCAGCTGCGCGCGGTTGGGCAGGCCGGTGAGGATGTCGTGATAGGCGAGGCGCGCGATCTCGGCGCGCGCTTCCTTGCGCTCGATCGCGAAGGCGCCGAGGTCGACGCAGGCCTCGACGATGCGGCGATGCCAGTTGCTCGGCGCACGCGGCTCGCAATAGTAAAAGGCGAAGGTCGCGATGACGCGGCCGTCCTTGGCCTTGATCGGTGTCGACCAGCAGGCGCGCAGGCCGACCGCGAGCGGCATGGCCTTGTAAGGCTGCCAGTGCGGGTCGGTGTCGATGTCCTCGGCCAGGACCGGCACGCCGTAGAAGGCCGCGGTCCCGCAGGAGCCGACATTGGGGCCGATCGCGACGCCGTCCAGCGCGCGGGAATAATCCTCCGGCAGGCTCGGGCCGCCGAGCGGATGGACCAATCCGGCGGCGTCGACGTGAAGCAGCGAGCAGACCACGTCGGGCGCGATTTCCTCGACCCGGCGACACAGCCTGTCGGCGATGTCGGTGATCGGAACCTCGTCGGCGAGCGCGCCCATGATCAGTTGCTGGAGCGAGCGCAGCTGCTTGGTCTCGGTGATGTCCTCGATCAGCGCGAAGATATGCTTGACCCGGCCCTTCCTGTCGCGGAACACATCGATGCGGGCGCAGACCCAGATCTCCTCGCCGTCCTTGTCGTAGACGAGCACCTCGACCTCGCCGCGGTGGCCGCCAGTCATCAGGCGCCTGACGAGATTCACGACGGACTTGCGATCGGTGTGGCGACCGGCGATCAGCTCGCCCGCGCGGCGCCCCTCGGCCTCCTCGCTGGTATAGCCGAACAGCGCCGTGAACGCGGAATTGACGTAGACGATGTTCTGCTCGACGTCGGTGATGATCACCGCGCGGTTGGTCTGGTCGGAGACCGCGTGGAGCAGCCCGATCCTGACGCGGCGTTCGGCATCGAGGGTGACGTCGCGCGCGAACACGATGCGATGGGGCGCGCCGTCGACCGTCGCCGACGAGATCGCGACCTGCGCCTTGATACGGCTGCCGTCGCGCCGCACCAGGCTGATCTCCTCGCGGACGTCGGCGGTCGTACCGGCTTCGAGACATCTGAGGCTGAGAACGGCGGCATCGCGGCCGAGCACCTCGGTGGCGGCAAGCTTCCAGATCCGCTCCGCGGCGGGGTTGAAATGGGTGATGCGACGCGCTTCGTCGACGATGACGATGCCGTCGTCGGCGCGTTCGAGCGCGGCGCGCAGCACGTCCGGAGTTTCTGTGACAAGGCGATCGGAGGCGGACATCGTCTGAACCGGCGGCATCGGGAAATGCGGCAATCGGCGAGAGGTTAACGCTCCGACGGTGTCCAAGACGTTTTTGCAATTCCGCCGCACCGCGCCAAGACGCGGCATGCTTAACGTTCGGCGAAAACGGCAGAGGTATATTGATGCGTCCGGAACCTATTCGGATGCCGGTTTGAGCTTGTGCAGCCGCCCGGCTACGGCGCGCACCTTGCCCGGCGAGGCCCGCCACACCGACAGCGCCGACAAGCCGCTCACGACCATCGCAATGGCGAAGGCGAGCGTGTAGTCGCCGGTGCGATCATAGAGCAGGCCCGTGAGCCAGGGACCTGCCGCACCGCCCGCCAGTGCGGCGAGCATGATGGTGCCGAAGATGCTGCCCTGGTGCCGGCCCTGGAAAATCTCGAACACCACCGCGCCCATGATCGAGGTGAGGCCGTAGCCGAGCGCGCCTTGCGTGAACACCATGACGTAAACCAGCCAGAGCGACGGCTGGAACTTGAGCGCGATCAGCGCCGCGAAACAGATCGCAAAGCCTGCGCAGCTGATCGCCCAGACCCACTCACGCCCGATGCGATCCGAGATATAGCCGAGCGCGATCTGGCCGGGAATGCCGAGCAGGCTGACGATGCCGAGCGCCCACACCGCAACACCGGGGCTGAAGCCGATATCGAGCAGGAATTTGGTCTGGTGCACCTGCACCGCGTACCAGATATACAGGCCGGAGAAATAGCCGATTGCGATCCACCAGAACCGCGCGGTCCGGACGGCACGCTTCAGCGTCCAGTCGGTGTTGACCCAGACCGGATCGACGATGTTGGAGACCGGCTTCGCCGCGCCTGCGGCATGCGCCGCGTCGCCATCCGGCTGAAGGCCGATATCCTCGGGGCGCTTGTGCAGCAGCAGATTGATCGGCGCCAGCGCGATCAGGACGAGCAGGCCCATCGCGGTGCAGGCGGTGCGCCAGCCGGTCTGCTCGATCATGTGCTGCACCCATGGCAGCAGCGTCACCGAGCCGATGCCGACGCCGGCAAAGGCGATGCCGATGGCAAAGCCACGCTTGCGGATGAACCAGTTCGGCAGGAACAATGACTGGCCGGAATAGCCGAGACAGACGCTGCCGGCGCCGACCATGACGCCGATGGTGAGATAGAGATGCCAGGGCTGGCTGGTGAGCGGCGCCAGCAGCAGCCCGCCGCCCATCAGCACCACGCCGAGCTCCATCACCGCACGTGGACCGGCACGATCCATCAGACGGCCGATCAGCGGGCTCGCGACACCCGAGGCCACGAAGCCGAAGGAGAAGGCGCCCGCGGTGATGCCGCGCTCCCAGCCGAATTCGGAAATGATCGGCGGAAAGAACAATGAGAAGGCGGTGCGCGCGTTGACGCCGATGGCCATGGTGACGAAGGTCACGGCGACCACGACCCAGCCGTAGAAGAACGGAAGCCGCATTTTTCTATTTCATCCCTGGATGGTGCTACCGACCATCCGAGGCGGCCCGGGTCAAGCGATTTCGGCGCATGCCCGTCGGGCGGTGAGCTCAGGCGGCGTCGAGCTGGGAAGATTCAACGGTCGCACCCAGCTCAATCTCATTGACCGGCTGCGGACGCCCGAACAGATAGCCCTGGGCAAAGTTGACGCCGAGCGCCCTCAGCCGCTCGAACTCCTCTCCCGTCTCGACGCCCTCGGCGGTGACCGACATGTCCAGCCCGCGCGCCAGCGTCACGATCGAGGAGATGATGGCGGAAGAGCGCGGCTGGTGCGTGAGGTTGCGGATGAACGACTTGTCGATCTTGATCTTGTCGAACGGGAACGCGGTGAGATAGCTGAGCGAGGAATAGCCGGTGCCGAAATCGTCGAGCGCGAGCTCGATGCCGATGCTCTTCAGCCGCTCCATGAAGGCGTGGTTCTCGACGCCGCGCTCCAGCAGCACGGATTCGGTGATCTCGATCTCCAGCCGATCGGGCGACAGGCCGGAATCCGCGAGCGCCGCGCAGATCATCTCGAACAGCTCGGCTTCCTTGAACTGGATCGGCGAGAGATTCACGGCGACCATGAGGTCGGAGGGCCAGCCGGCCGCATCCGCGCAGGCGCGCCGCAGCACGAATTCGCCGAGCGGAACGATCAACCCGGTCTCCTCGGCAAGTGGAATGAACTGATCCGGCGGAATCAATCCGCGGCTCGGATGCCGCCAGCGCACCAGCGCCTCGAAGCCGCGCCGCGCGCCGCTCGTGGCATCGACAAACGGCTGGTAGTGCACCTCGAGCTGGCAGCGCGCGATCGCGTCGCGCAAATCCCCTTCCAGCGTGTTGCGTGCCTCGAGCTCGGCCGACATCGCCTCGTCGTAGACGGTGAAGCAGTTGCGGCCGGCCGATTTCGAGCGGTAGAGCGCAAGGTCGGCCTTCTTCAGCAGCTGCTCCTGGTCGCTGCCGTGATCCGGCGCGATCGCAATGCCGATGCTGGTGCCGATCTCGACGCGATGGCCGGGCAGCAGGAACGGCTGCGCCACGAGCTTGGCGATCCGTGCCGCGAGCTCCGTGGAGCAGGCGCGCTGATCCTCGCAAGACTCCTGGATGATGGCGAACTCGTCGCCGCCGAGCCGCGCCAGCACGTCGGTGGCGCGCAGCGCGGATTTCAGCCGCTGCGCGACCTGACGCAGGAGCACGTCGCCGGCGCCGTGACCGAGGGAGTCGTTGACGTTCTTGAAGCGGTCGAGATCGAGCATCAGGATCGAGAAGGTCGCACCGCTATCGTCAAGCCGGCGGTTGAGCTCGTCGAGCCGGGCGAGGAAGAAGGCGCGGTTCGGCAGGCCGGTCAGAATGTCGGTCTGTGCGAGCTCGAGCACCCGCCGGTTCGCCAGCGACAGCCGCCGCGAATTGCGGCTGGCGAGCATGAGATAGGTCGACAGCGACAGCGTGAGCAGCATGCCGACGATGAGGACCGCGACCGCGCGATCATATGCCGTCTCCAGCGCGCCGCCGGCCGTCGGCATGGCGCGCACCTGCCAGTCGGTATCGCCGATCTTGAGACCGCCCGACCAGTGCAGAACCCGCGCGACGTCCCGCATCGACTGCGGCACGGTGGCGGCGGACGAAAAGTCCGGCAGCATGTCCTCGAGGCTGACGATCTGGCCGGTGAAGGGCGGATAGACGTTCACGCTGACCGCGGGGCTTGCGCCGGTGGTCACGCGAATGGACTGGATCAGCAGCGGCAGATCGAAGACGCCGACCACGAAGCCGGCCAGATTGCGGCGCCGGTCCGCGACCGTCTCGCGCGACGTTCCCTTGGCGTAGACGGGAATGGCGACGAGGACGTCGGGCAGCCGGCCGCCTTCCTTGGGCTCGTAGAGACGGGTACGGACGGCCGCCACCCGATCGTTGTCGCGGGCACGCTCCAGCACCGCGAGGCGTTCCGGGATGCTCGCGTAATCCATGCCGTAGACCTGCGACGTCTTCGGCTGCGTCGAGTAGAACACCGGGAAATATTCGTCGCTCTGCGGCGCGGCCGCGAAGGCATCGCCCTGAGGCACCTTGATGCGGTAGCCGGACACGCCGTCGGTGATCGCGGCGGCCTCGTATTCGGCGCGCTCCTTGCGGTTCACGCGCGGCAGCCAGGCGATGCGCAACATGCCGGGATGGCGCTCGAACAGGCGCGCGCTGAAGGTCTCGAATTCGCTGCGGCTGATTTCCTCGTTGGTCGATTCGAACAGCGTGCGCAGCGCGACCAGCCTGGAGATGTACTCGCCCATGCCGTTCTGCATGACGATCGCTTCGGTTTCGGCTGCGTTCTCGAACTCGATTTTGTTGACGCGGTTCTCCCATCGCGCAACGGCGGCGGCGCCCACGACCGAGAACAGAAGCCCGACGGCGACAGCGACCAGCGCAGGGCGATAGAGCCCGAGCAGCGGCGCGGCACGCCACCATCCGGTCTTCCGCTTCCGATCCTGATCGTTCTGATCGCGACCGCCCATCCTGATCCGCACGTCCCCCTTCGGCGCGGCGGCACGAACTTGTGGTTGAGCCACCGGAACTTCTATCGGACAAGGATCGGGGTTAAGAACTGCACAATTTCGGAACCAGGGCGTCCCGCATTGCGCGCTTTAGTTAACGACTGCCCTGCAAGCCGCTGCAGACTGGAAATAACTTGCCGCTTTTACCCGGAGTCTTACGGTTCGGCGTTGCGACGCCGGTTAGCGAGCTGTTCAGCCTGCAGAACTATCATTCCAATACGCTCATCCTGCATCCGGCACCCCTCCCCATGACCCGATCGCGCTCCGCGACACGCCTCGCCTTGACCATCGTCTTGCTGGCAGCAAGCCTGCTGCCGGCGAAAGGCGGCGAGGTCGGCGTCAGCGACGATGCGATCCTGTTCGGCCAGGCGGCCGCGCTCGAGGGTCCCTCCTCCGCGCTCGGACAGCGCATGCGGCAAGGCATCGTCGCGGCATTCACCGAGATCAACGAGAGGGGCGGCGTCTACGGCCGCAGGCTCCAGCTCATCAGCCGTGACGACGGCTACGATCCCGATCGCTCGGTCGCGCAGACGCTGCGGCTGATCGAGGACGACAAGGTGTTCGCGCTGATCGGCGCTGTGGGCACGCCGACCGCGATGGCGACGATCCCGATCACCAGCGCCCGGAACATCCCCTTCATCGGCCCATTCAGCGGCGCCGAGTTCCTGCGCGACCTCGAGCTTCCCAATGTCGTCAACATCCGCGCGAGCTACAGCGCGGAGGCCGAGGCCTGGGTCGCGCATCTCACCGAGGATCGTAAGTTCACCCGCATTGGCATCTTTTACCAGGACGATTCATTCGGCCGTGACGGTCTCCTCGGCGTGAAGCGCGCGCTCGCCAAGCGCGGCCTCGAGCTCGCCGCCGAAGGCACCTTCGAGCGCAACACCCGCGCGGTCGGCGCGGCCTGGCGCATGATCAAGCGCGCCGAGCCCGAAGCCATCGTCATGGTCGGGACCTATGGTCCCTGCGCCGAGTTCATCAAGCTGGCGCACCGCAGCGGCGCCTATCCGACCTTCGTCAACATCTCCTTCGTCGGCGCCAATGCGCTCGCCAAGGAGCTCGGCCCCGACGGCGAAGGCGTCATCGTCTCGCAGGTGGTGCCGTTTCCCTGGGATCGTTCGCTCAGGCTCGTCGCCGACTACCAGGCGGCGCTGAAGGCGTTCGACCCGGCGCTGACGCCGGACTTCGTATCACTGGAAGGCTATCTCTCCGGCCGCCTCACCGCCGCGGCGCTGGAGAAGGCCGGCCCGCAACCGACGCGCGCGAGCCTGCTACGCGCCATCAACGAGGTCGGCCGCTTCGACATCAGCGGCAGCATCGTCACCGTCGGCATGCGCGCGATCGAAACGCCGCCGAAGGTGTTTTTGACGGTGATCCAGAAGGACGGAACGTTCAGCGCGGTGGACCGGCTGTAGGACCTAACGATCAGATTTCCTGCCGTTGGCCTGGCCGTAAGGCAGCTTGTTGTCGGGATCAGATGTGAGGCAGGCGCTCAGGAACACGCCGATCAGGACCGCGCATACCGCAGTGATCAGAAACTTCATCTGCTCAACCCTGCTCAATGAACCATCTCACGACAGGCACGGAACTTTGACGTCGCGGGCCCGGACGAGGTTCAAGGCAGGGAGTTCACGGCCGCCGCGTCCAGCGCTCGGCGTTGACGGCGCCCGGCGGCACCTCGCCCTTCACGATCGCTTCCACCTGCCGCACGGTTTCCAGCGACTGGTATTCGATCGCCTGCGGCGTCAATCCGCCGACATGCGGGGTCGCGATGACGTTCGGCAGCTTTGCGAGCTCCGGCGCCGGCATCTGGTCGGGCGCGCGGCCGACATCCATCGCCGCGCCGGCGATGCGGTTCTCGCGCAGCGCGCGTGCGAGCGCAGCTTCGTCGACGAGATTGCCGCGGGAGAGATTGATGAAGACGGCATGCCTCTGCATCCGCGCCAGCGCGGCCTCCCCGATCAGGTTCTCGGTCTGCTCGTTGGCGATGGCGAGGCACACGACATAGTCCGATGCGGCGAGGAGCTCGTCGAGGCCGACCTGCCGGATCGCAGCATCGGTGATGGTCGCGAAGGGATCGGAGACCAGCACCTCCATGCGCAGCACTTTTGCGATCTCGGCGAGATAGCGCCCGATGCTGCCATAGCCGATGATGCCGATGCGACTGCCGGCGAGCTGGCGGCCCATCCGCGCCTCGGGCGTGCGGCCGGCCTGGTAGTCCGCCGTCGTCCGCGACACGCCGCGAGAGAGATCGACCATGAAGCCGAGCGCGAGCTCGGCGACGGCCTGCACGAAGCCGGGCCCGGCCCGGGTCACGAGCACGCCGGCTTGTGAAGCCGCATCCACGTTGACGTTGCGGATATCGACGGCGCAGCGAACGAAGGCCCGCAGGCGCGGCAATTGCGCGAAGATCTCGCCGCGCCCTTCGGTCATGCGATCGGCGACGATGATGTCGGCATCCTTGGCGGCACGCACGAGGCCGGCGGCGTCCAGCGTTTCGTCGCTCTCGTGCAGGATCACCTCGGCGGCCGCGCGCAGGCCGTTCAAGCTGCGATCGCCGTAGTAGTTGCGCCGCATCTCGGGCGTGTGCGCGAGCAGGACCTTCACGACTTCACTCCTTCAGTAGCCGAATGCCCGCGGCAGCGCGGTCGAGAGCCATGGCACGAAGGCGATAACGAGCAGGCAGAGGAATAGCAAGCCAAGATAGCCCATGATCGGCTTGACCGTCTGCTCGATCGGCACGTTGCCGATCAGGCAGGCGCCGTAGAGCCCGAGCCCGAGCGGCGGCGCGAACAGGCCGATGCCCATGGCGATGACGAGCACGACGCCGAAATGCAGAGGATCGACGCCGAGTTGCACCGCCACCGGCAACAGCAGCGGCCCGAAGATGATCAGCGCCGCAGCGCCCTCCAGCACCGAGCCCATCACGATCAGCACGACAATCGCGAGCAGGATGAACAGCCAGACGCCCGAGGTCTTTGACAGTCCCAGCATGAAATCGCCGACCGCATGCGGCACCTGCTGCAGGGTCAGCGTGAACGCGAGCGACTGCGCGGCGGCGACGATGAACAGCACGAGCCCTGCCCTGGTCGCGGCCTGCACAAAGCTGTGCGCGGCCGTCTTGAAGCTGAGCTCGCGGAACACGACACTGCCGACGACCAGCGCATAGGCGACTGCGAACGCCGAGATCTCGGTGGCCGTGGCAAAGCCGCTCTTGAAGCCGAAGAAGATCATGAAGATCAGGCCGAACGCGGCGATCGCGCCGCTCCAGAGCCCGGATACCGGCGCTTGTGGTGCGACGTCCTCGGCCTCCGCCGGCGGCTTGCCGAAGATGATGGACACCGCGATCAGGACCAGCGCCATCAGCGCTGCCGGCAGCAGGCCGGCCATGAACAGGCCGCCGATCGACAGGTTGGCGACGAAGCCGAGGATGATCAGGTTGATGCAAGGCGGAATGGTTTCCGCCATCACTGCGGAGGCGGCGAGCAGCGCCACGGCGCCGCCCGGATTCTGCTTGGAGCGGCGCGCCGCCGGGATCAGCACCGAGCCGACCGCGGCGACATCGGCCATCTTCGACCCTGATATGCCCGAGAACAGCACCATCGAGGCCACCATCACGACGTTGAGGCCGCCGCGCATGCGCCCCACCGCGCGCTGCAACAGCTCGATCAGACGCACCGACATGCCGTTGGCTTCCATGAGGTAGCCGACGAGGATGAAGAACGGGATCGCGAGCAGCACGAAATTGTCGATGCCGCGCGCCATCTGCTGAGCGAAGATGACGCCGGGCAGCGCGCCCTCGACCCAGATGAAGATCAGCGCGGCCAGCGCCAGCGCAAAGCCGATCGGCAAGCCGCCGAACAGCGTTGCGAAGAAGCCGATCAGCATCAAGGTGCCTGCCGACGGCACCGAGGACGGCGACAGATAGTCCCAGGCGAGATAAAGCGCGGTCACTACGATGATCGCAATGAGGCCCCTGACGATATCCGGAAGCGGCCTTGCGCAGAGATGGTCGATCGCGAACACCGTCATGAATAGCGCGCCGACGCCCATCGGATAGAAGGTCAATTCCAGCGGCAGTCCGGAGCCGGTGGTCTGGCCGGCGGTGAGCGAGCCCAGCTTGATGGCGTGATAGGCGACATAGCCGGAGATCAGCACGATCAGCAGCGCGCTGGCGGCATCGACCAGCGAGCGCCGCCGCACCGGCAGGAGATCGCGGAAGAAGGAGACGCCGACATTCTCGCCGCGCGCGAGCGCGCTCGCGGCACCGAAGAAGGCCGAGCCGACCATCAATCCGCGGGCGACGTCATCGGACCATTCGACCGGCGCATTGAAGAAGAAGCGCAGCAGCACGGACGCGCAGACGACCACGAGATCGGCGGCCAGCAGCACGGCCGCGATCGCGTCGCTGAGGCGAAGCAGAAGCGTCATGCTGCCATGGCGGCCGCCCGAGAAGGGCACCGCGGCTGTCATCGCCATTTCGGACTTGGCCATTGGGACTTGGCCATCAGGCTTGCGTCGCGCGGATCATGTCGATGACCGGCTTGGATTCCGGCCGCGCCTTGATGAAGTTCTCGTACTGCGGCGCGACGCGCTTCTTGAACGCTTCACGGTCGCATTCGGCCACCGTCACGCCCTTCTCGGTCAAAGCCGCCAGCGCCTCCTTCTCGACCGCGAGCCCATGAGCACGGGTGTCGACCGCGGCCTTCTTCGCGGCATCGAGAAAACCCTCGCGCAGCTTCGGATCCATGCGGTTGTAGGTCATGTCGCTGAAATAGATCGCGAGCGGCGAGAAATTGTGCTGCGTCAGCGCGTAGGACTTTGACGTCTCGAAGAACTTGCTGGCCAGGATCGTCGGTGGATCATGCTCGAGGCCATCCAGCACACCGGCCTGCAAGGCAGTATAGATCTCGCCGAAGGCCAGCGGCGTCGCGGCCGCGCCCATCAGGCGCAGGCATTCGGTGATGACGGGATTGGGCAGGGTGCGGATCTTGAGGCCGGCGAGATCCTCCGGCGTCTTCACCGGCTTCTTCGCCAGCACGCTGCGAGAGCCGAAATTATAGGCCCAGGCGATGATGCGGATGTTGCCGCCCTTGAGCAGTGCGTCCTCGATCGGCTTGGCGGCGCCGGAATCGAACGCCTTGGTCTGCTGCGGGAAGCTCGAGAACAGAAAGCCGAGATCGAAGGTGCCGACCAGCGGCACCAGGTTGGCCGAGATCGACGAGCCCGACACCATGAGGTCGATGACACCGAGCTTCACCGAGTTGATGACGTCGATTTCCTGGCCGAGCTGGTTGTCGGGAAAGAACGCGACCTCGACCTGCTCACCGAGCCCGTTGCCCTTCAAATTCTTGACGAGGTTGTCGTAGTAGACGCGGCCATTGGCGTATTTGGGATCGTTCGGCAGCGAGGAGGAGCATTTCAGCTTCAGCGTCGCAGCTTCGGCACGGCCGATGATCCCTGGAGAGAGCACGAGGCCGGCGGTGACCGCCGCCGATGACTTGATGAACGCGCGACGGTTCACGGGCACGATGGTCATGGTGCGGTCTCTCCCCAATTATTCTTTTTGCAGCCGCAATCGTTGTCGCGGCGTGTTGGCTCGACTGTATGGCCAAAGCGACGACACAGGCAAGGGATGCGGCCGGCGGCGCCGCGACGGCGCGAGCGACAGGCGCGCTGCAGAAACCGCGACGGAACGCCTTTGTTTATTGGTGTTTTCGCGCATGCCGCATGGCAGCGACAGGGCCTGCCATGCAGGATTGAGAGGGATCGATCCAATTCAGGTATGGATCAATGCCGAACGCATATCGATTGGATTGTACGAAGCAGACAAACGAAAGCCGCGGGATCGTGATCCCGCGGCTCGCAACATTGGAGCGAATGCGGTGACGTCAGCGCGAATGCGCGCCGCTGAGCTGGCCGCCCGCAGCCTGGACATCACGCGAGGGACGCAGCGCGTAGGCGCCGTCGCCGAGCAGGGCCTGCGCCACGAGCGCGATCGCCCAGAAGGCGGGGAATTCCCAGCCGCCCTTCGGATTGGTGAAGAAGAAGCCGGCCGCGCCGTGCACCGTGAAGATTGCGCCGAGCAGGATCGGAATGCCGGCCAGCGCCGCATAGCGGGTCCAGACGCCGAGGATCAGCGCGACGCCGCTGAGCACTTCCACGGTCATGATGAGATAAGCGAGCTCGGGCGGGAAGCCGAGGCTGCCAAAGAACTTTGCGGTGCCGGCCGGGGTGAACACGAACAGCTTCAGGCTGGCATGGGCCAGGAACAGCGCGCCCAGGGTCACGCGCAGCACCAGTGCGGCGTAAGGGGCGGTACGGGAATCGATCATGGCGGTCTCCTTTGCGGCGCAACATGATCTATTCTCGATTCGATGATAATCTGCTATTTTTGAAATATACTTCACACCAATAGAGTGAGATAGGTTTTGCTCGACCGTCTGACCAGCCTGGAAGTCTTCGCGAAGGTCGCCGCGGCCGGCAGTCTCTCCGGTGCGGCCCGGACCATGGGCCTGTCGCAGACCATGGTGACCAAGCATGTCGCCTCGCTGGAGGCGCGGCTCGGCACAAAACTGTTCCACCGTACCACGCGGCGGCTCTCCATCACCGAGGCCGGACGGAGCTATCTGGAATCCGCCGAGCGCATCCTCGCCGACATGGAGACCGCCGACGCCGCGATCGCGCGGGAACGCGTCGAGCCGCGCGGGCTGCTGCGCGTCAACGTCCCCGTCGTGTTCGGCACGAGGCAGATTGCGCCTGCGATCGCGGAGTTCTCGGCCGCCCATCCCGAGGTCACCGTCGAGCTCGGTCTCAACGATCGCCTCGTCGACCTCGCCGAGGAAGGCTGGGACCTCGCGATCCGCATCGGCAGCTTGCGCGACTCCAGCATGGTGGCGCGAAAGCTCGCGCCGAACCGCCTCGTGGTTTGTGCCACACCTTCATATCTGGCCAGGCACGGCACGCCGCGCACCGTCGCCGACCTCGCCCGGCACAATTGCCTCGGCTACACGCTCTCGCAGCAGGCGAGCGCGGCGGAATGGCTGTTCGGCGCAGAGGGCGAGATCCGCGTCCAGGTCAGCGGCACCTTGCGTGCCAACAACGGCGATGCGCTGCGCGCGGCGACGCTGGCCGGCCTTGGCCTCTCGCGGCAACCCACCTTCATCATCGCCGACGATCTTCGCTCAGGCGCGCTCGTCGCGCTCCCGCTCGACCAGCCGGAGATCCAGACGTCGGCGGTCCATGCGGTCTACCTGCCCGATCGCCGTCCGCCGGCCAAGGTGCGCGCTTTCATCGACTTTCTCGCCGCGCGTTTTGCGCCTGTCGCGCCCTGGGACCGCGGACTGCCGTGACGGCGCACGGCCGGACGCGCCGGCCGGGCAGACATCCTGCCCGATTTGTCGCACACGCAACGTGAGCCAGCGCACAGACAGTGTCATGGCCGGGACGTAGAAAAGGTGACATCATCGCGCGCATTGCCGATGGAGGTGACATCATGCGCCGTCCACTCCTTTCCAATTTGCTGCTTGCGTCCGGCCTTCTCGCACTCACACAATTGACGATGCCGACAGATGCCGCGGCCGAAGCGCGGCTTGCGCTGGTGATCGGCCAGTCCGCCTATCGCACCGTGCCGGAACTGCCCAATGCCGCCAACGATGCCAAGGGGATGACCGAGCTGCTCGGCAACGCCGGCTTCACCGTCACGTCGGCAGCCAATCTCGGCCAGAGCGAGATGCGCGCGGCGATCTCCGACTTCGCCGGCAAGGTCAGCGCCAGCGGCGCCGACACCGTCGCGCTGGTCTTCTATGCCGGCCACGGCCTGCAGATCGACGGCGAGAACTATCTGGTGCCCGTCGATCTCGACCCCAAGCGCGAGGCCGACATTCCGCTCCAGGGCGTGCGGCTGAACGACATGCTCAACACGCTCGGCGCGCTGCCAACACGGGCGCGCATCTTCATGCTCGATGCCTGCCGCAACAACCCGTTCCCCGCGCTCAGCGGCGCCGGCCACGGGCTTGCGATCGTCGACACCAAGGCCGGCGCGCCCGGCTCGTTCATTTCCTATTCGACCTCGCCCGGCGCCGAAGCCGAGGACGGCAACGGCGTCGACAGCCCCTACACCACGGCCGCGCTGACCATCGCCAAGCAGCCCAATCTGCCGATCGAGGAAGTGTTCAAGCGCATCCGCGTCGCGGTGGCGCAATCGACCGACGGACGGCAGATCCCCTGGGAAAGCTCGTCGCTGACAACCGACTTCAAGTTCTTCGGCGGCGAGAGCAGCGGTCAGCCGGCTCTCCCGGGTGCGTCCGCCATGGCACTCGCCAGCGGCTCGCGCAGCGTCGCGGACTGGCGCCGGGATTTACAGGGCAAGGAGCCGAAGGCCGCCTATGAGCTCGTGATCGCTGACGACACCGTGGAGGCGTATCAGGCGTATATCGAGCTCTACACGCAGGACGCCCGCACGCCGCGCCTGCGCACGGTGGTGGAGCGCCGGCGCCAGATGCTGGCCTGGGAGCGCGCGGTCGCGATCAACACCCGCGCCTCGTTCGAGGCGTATCTGACGAACTGGGACAATAGCGATCTCGCGGCGACCGCGCGCAGGCTGCTGCTCCGCGTGCAGAACCGCAACTATGCCTTGCCGGTTGCCGTCGCGGCGAGCCCTGCTCCGGTCGCGGTCGCGATGGCGCCGACCTGCCCGTGCGCGACGCCGACGCCTCCGGCGAGCCCGGTCAACCCGGCCGTGGCGCCTGTGATCAAGAAGCGCGTCGACGACACCCCGCCGAAGCGCAAGGTGGTCGAGACGCCGCCGAAGCCGCGCCGGCCGCCGCCTGAAGTAGTGGTCTACGAGCGCGCACCGCCGCCGGATCGCGGCCCGCCGCCCGCCGCCGTGATGCAAGGCATCGGCATCGGAATTGGCCTCGGCATGGGCACGGGTGGCGGCGGCCGCGGCGGCGATTATCACAACGACCGCGGCCGGTACTGAGGCTGCCTATGCGACTCTAGTGCCCCGGACGCAGCGCAGCGCTCTTCAGCGGTGCGCTGCAGAGCCGGGGCCCATCTAACATCGCGTGATACTGCCTCCTGGGTCCCGGCTCTGCGTCGCACCGCTACGCGCTGCGCCGCGTCCGGGACACGGGCGCAGCGGACATCCGCCATCTGCCCCTTCCGAAAATGCTGTAGTCTGATCGGCCAACGCCAGCCCTTCCGGGATTCCAGATCAATGCCGCACGACGCCGACGCCAAGAGCTCAAAAGAGCACGCATGGCCGCTGTTCCGCTCGCTCGCCTCCTATTCCCTGCCGGGCGACCTGATGGCGGGGCTGACGCTGGCGGCGATTGCGATCCCCGAGCAGATGGCCACGGCTCGGCTCGGCGGCTTTGCGCCGCAGATCGGCTTCTTCGCGTTCATGGCCGGCTCGCTCGGCTTCGCGCTGCTCGGCGGCAACCGCTTCCTCTCCTGCGGCGCGGATTCCACGATCACGCCGATCTTCGCCGGCGGGCTTGCCGCGCTCGCCGCAGTCGGCTCGCCGGACTATCAGGGGTACGCGGTCGCGCTGGCGCTGATGGTCGGCGCGATGATGCTCGCCGGCGGCGCCTTCCGCCTTGGCGGCATCGCCAACCTGCTGTCGGTGCCGGTCATGGTCGGCTTTCTCGCCGGCATCTCCGTCCACATCATCGTGTCGCAATTGCCCGGCGTGCTGGGACTGAAGTCGCCGAGCGGGCCGACGCTCGATCGCATCGGCGTGCTTGCCGGCGAGCTTAACCGCAGCAATCCCTTCACCCTGTGCATCGGCCTCGGTGTGCTCGCAACGGTCTTCATCTCCGAGAAGATCAGCGCGAAAATTCCGGGCGCGCTGATCGGGCTCGTCGCCGCGACGCTGGCCGTGATCGCGCTCGGACTCGAAAGCAAGGGTGTCAGCGTGGTCGGCAGCGTGCCGGGCACGCTGCCGCGGCTCACCCTGCCCGAGCTTGCGCCGGAGCATTGGGTGCATCTTGTGTCGCTCGCCTTCGTCATCACGGTCGTGGTGATGGTGCAGACCGCCGCGACCACGCGCTCGTTTCCGTCCGATCCCGACAAGCCTGCCGACGTCGACCGCGACTTCCTCGGCGCCGGCGCCGGCAGCGTGCTGGCCGGCCTGTTCGGTGCGTTTCCGGTCAATGCCAGCCCGCCGCGCACGGGGATCGTCGCCGAGACCGGCGGACAATCGCAGCTCGCGGGGCTTGCGGCCGCGGCAATCGTGCTGGCGCTGCTCGTATTCGGCACGGGACTGCTGCAGCACGTTCCGGACGCAGCGCTCGGCGGCATCCTGCTGTTCGTCGCGCTGCGCATCATCCGCACGAAGCAGATCGCCACGATCTACCGCCAATCTCGAAGCGAATTCCTGCTCATCGTCGCGACCGCGGCGCTGATCATCGTGCTGCCGATCCAGCAGGGCGCATTCCTCGGCATCGTGCTGTCGCTGCTGCACGGCATCTGGAGCACGACGCGGGCACGGCTGGTCGAGTTCGAGCGCGTCCCGGGCACCACGATCTGGTGGCCAACCCATCCGCACATCAGCGGCGAGCGCATCGAGGGCGTTGCCGTGATCGGGCTGCAGGCGCCGCTCTCGTTCCTCAACGCACCGGGTTTCCGCAGCGACGTGGCGAAGGTGCTCGGCACCGCGACGCCGCAACTCCTGGTGCTGGAAGCGAGCGGCATGGTCGAGATCGACTTTACCGCCGCGCAGATCCTGCTCGACATCTTCAAGGCGTGCAACGAGCAGGGCGTCACCGTCGCGCTGGCACGGCTGGAATCGGTGCGCGCGCAGGACGCGTTCGAGCGCTTCAGATTGTACGACGCCCTGCCCCGCGAGCGCGTCTTCCACAGCGTGGAGGAAGCGGTGCGCAAGCTGGCGAAATAGTCGCCCTTACTGCGCCAGCGTCGGGTGATCCCGCTGCACCGTCTCGCGGATCCAGCTGGCATGGATCGCGCGAAACAGGATCTGCGCGGTCTTGAGATCGCCCGCCGCCATGCAGAGATCGACGATGCGATGGACCGCATCATCGCGCATCAACCCATCCGAGATCTTCATCGCGATCTCCATCGCGACCTTGGCCGCGCGCTCGTAGCGCGCGCTTTCGCGCTTGTCGTTGCGCGCCGACCCCGCCGCGCTCGCGGCCGCCGCCTCGCAGATCGCACGAATGCGCGCGGCGGCCTCGATGTCGCCGAGCGGCCCCTCGATGGCTTCGTCCCAGATGTCCTGTCGCGTCTCGCGCGCGAACCACGTCATCGCACCACCATCCGCGATCTCCGAGCCGTCATCTTGCCGCTTCAGCCTCCCTCGAGCATAGGGAGGCCCACCGAGATCGGCGAGGCGATTTTTCCGTCACACTCCATCTCGATGCGCATTCAGGACGTCCGACGTGGTCCGATGGCCTCGAACTGCGCCTTCTGCTCGTCATTCAGCGTGGCGTAGAAATCCTCCAGCGCCGCGCGCACCGACTTGACGCCGTCGAGCATCATGTCGAGCCGCTTGCGGACCGCGGCCATCCGCGCCGGCGGCGTCATCACCTCGCTCGGCTGGCAGGCCGCCTTGAGCGATGCGCTGACCTTGGCACTGGTGTCCTGGAGCACCTGCAGCGCGGCGCGCTGAGTGTCGTTGGGATGAAGCCGGGCCTCGATATCGGTGCCGGGCCAATCGAGCCCAGCAGGCGCACCGCAGGTCTGAACCAGCGATCCCCCGCTGCCGTTGGACGCCGTCGTGCGACGCTGATCTTCCGCCAGCGCGTTGAACCGTGCCTTCTGCTCGTCGGTGAGCGAGCCATAGAATCTGTCGAGCGCGGGCTGAACGAGATCGACGGCTTTCACCATTGCCTCGATACGCTGCTGCATCGCCGCCAGCCGGCCGGGTGCCGTCGCTGCGACCTGCGTCGGACAGGACGTGCGGATCAGCGCTGCAGCGTCGATCGAGGCATTGCCGAGCGCATCGAGACTGGCGCCTTGCGCCTCGGTCGGCTGCACCGCCGCGGCGATCTGGTCGACCGGAAGACCGACGATCGCGCGCCGGTCGCTGCCGCACAGCTGATCCAGCGCAACGCCTCGCGCTTGCCGCCGTCCCTGCGGGCGCTGCGGCAGATAGGCCGACAGGCCATCATAGCCGTAGGGTCCGAAGAGGCCGGCATAGATGTCCGGATAGCCGTAGCCCCAGAAGCCGAGACCGTCGCCCCAGATCGTGTAGTCGTAAAGATCGTTATAGGCGAACGGCCAGAACAGCGGTCCGACCCAGCCATAACCGCCGCCCGGATGCTGCCACCATCCGCTGCTTGCGCCATGCCAGCCGGCGAGCGCGGCCGCCGCCGTGATCTGGGCGCGCGCCGCCGGGTTGCTGATCAGACGACCGTTGCGGAAGGCGCTGGAATGCAGGTTGAGAGCGTTGCGGAAATTCGCAGGGCGCACGGACGCATTGCGGATCTGACCGAAATTCGAACCGTGTCGGCCGCCCGTTGCAAACCGCATCGCGCGATGATGACCGCCCCCATGCGCATGCCCGAAGCCGTGGCCACGGAAATGGCCGCCGCCGTGATGGCCATGCCCGCCGCCGTGACCACCGCCATGTCCGCCACCATGTCCGCCACCGTGACCGCCACCGCCCTTGCCCAGAGCCGTCCCCGCCAGCACGCAGGCAAGCGCCATCACGGCAATTCCAATGACCGGTCGCAACATCGCATCCTCCCGCAAAGCCGCGCCATTGAGGCATCGGAAATTGTCGGGAATTGGAACCGCTCCGGCTGCCGAAAGTTCCCGGACTGCGTTACACCTCCGGCACGATCTTGCCGGGATTGAAGATATTGAGCGGATCGAGCGCCTTTTTCAGCGCCCGCATCGCGTCCAGCGCCTCGGGGCCGAGCTCGGCCTTGAGATATTTCTGCTTGCCCTGGCCGATGCCGTGCTCGCCGGTGCAGGTGCCGTCCATCGCCTGCGCGCGCTCGACCAGGCGGTGCATGAATTCCTCGCCGCGCGCCATCTCGGCGGCGTCGTTGGTGTCGCAGACCAGCGAGCAGTGGAAATTGCCGTCGCCGACATGGCCGACGATCGGCGACAACAAATTGAGGCGCCTGAGATCTTCCTCGGTCTCGCTGACGCAGTCGGCAAGCCGCGAGATCGGCACGCAGACGTCGGTTGCGACCACGCCGATGCTGTCGCCGGGGCGCAGCGCCTTCACCGACCAATAGGCGTCGTGCCGGGCCTGCCACAGCTTGGTGCGATCCTCGGGCTTGGTGGTCCAGGAGAATTCGCCGCCGCCGCAGTCCTTTGCGATCTCGCCGAACGCCTTGGACTGCTCGGCGACCTCGATCTCGCTGCCGTGGAATTCCATCAAGAGCAGCGGCGTCTCCGGCAGCGTCAGCTTCGAATAGGCGTTGCAGGCCTTCACCTGCGCGGCGTTGAGCAGCTCGATGCGCGCCACGGGAATGCCGGTCTGGATCGCCAGGATCACCGCCTGACACGCCCCGTGCACGGACTCAAATGACACCGCGCCGGCTGCGATCGTCTCGGGGATGCCGCGCAGGCGGATCGTCAGTTCCGAGATGATGCCGAGCGTGCCTTCGGCGCCGACGAACAGATGCGTCAGGTCGTAGCCTGCGGACGATTTCTTCGCGCGCGTACCCGTGGTGATGATCTCGCCGTCGCCGCGCACCACCTTCAGCGCCAGCACGCTGTCGCGCATGGTGCCGTAGCGCACCGCATTGGTGCCGGAGGCGCGCGTCGAGGCCATGCCGCCGAGGGAAGCATCCGCGCCGGGGTCGATGGGGAAGAACAGGCCCTGGTCGCGCAGGTGCTCGTTCAGCGCCTTGCGGGTGACGCCGGGCTGGATCACGCAATCGAGGTCCTCGGCATGCACCGCGAGCACCTTGTTCATGTCGCGCAGATCGATCGAGATGCCGCCGGCGGGCGCGTTGACCTGCCCTTCCAGCGAGGTACCAGTGCCGAAGGCGATCACGGGCACGCAGTTCTTCGCACAGATCCGCACCACGTCCTGGATGTCGGCGGTCTCCTGCGCCATCACCACGCCGTCCGGCGGCTGGTTGACGATCCACGTGGTGGTATGGCCGTGCTGCTCGCGGACGGCCTGCGAGGTGATGAGGCGGTTGCCGAAGCGTGCGGCAAGCTGTTCCAGCGCGCTCGCGAGGGCTTTCGGCTCAGGCCGCGGCGGATTATTGGTGATGGTCGTACCCACGGAAATTCCTCCGACAGAACAACCGTGGCAAAGGACATATAACCGGTCAAGTCAAGGGACCGGACGCATAGCTTGGGAAGGACACATGCCGGAGACCGCCGCTTCGCCCAACGCGGAGCCGTTCCGCTCCTCGATCATGCAGATCGAGCCGCAATGGATCGACTACAACGGCCATCTCAACATGGCCTATTACAACGTGATGTTCGACCGGGCGATCGACGAGTTCTGGCTCGAGCTCGGGATTGGCCCGGTCTACAAGAAAGAGCGCCACGGCTCGACCTTCACTGCCGAATGCCATGTGCGCTATTTGCGCGAGATCCATCTCGGCGATCCCGTGCAGATCCTGGTGTGGCTGCTGGCAGCCGACGACAAGCGGCTGCACACATTCGAGGAGATGAGGCACGGCACCGAGGGCTGGCTGTCAGCCACATCGGAAAACATGTCGCTGCACATGGACATGAAGGCGCGGCGCGTTGCGTCGTTTCCGCCCGACATCCAGCAGCGCATCGCAGGCATTGCCAGGGCCCATAGCGCCCTGTCGCGCCCCGAGGGCATCGGCCGCAGCGTGGCGATGCCCTCGAAGCGGTAGCTAAGCCGACCTCTCTAGCCCCTCATCCTGAGGAGCCCGCGAAGCGGGCGTCTCGAAGGATGCAAGGCCACAGTCGGGCCTGCATGGTTCGAGACGCGCGTTCCGCGCTCCTCACCATGAGGATAACACCGCTATATCCTGGTTCGGCCGCGTGCCAAGCCGATCACGGCCGAGACCAGGAACAGCACGACCGCGATGAAGAAGATGATCTTGGCGATCTCGATCGAGGCGCCGGCGATGCCGCCGAAGCCCAGGATGCCGGCGATCAGTGCGATAACCAGAAACGTCACAACCCAGCCTAGCATGGTCAAACCCTCGTCTTGATGTCTCTCGGCACGGCTGGCCGCGCCACCTGCCCAGACAATCTCGACGCGGGAACGATGGTTCCGAGACGTATAACGGCGAAATTCACCCCTGCCGCAGGAACAAATCGGCCCGCCACGTACGTGGAAAACCTGGCATCGCCGCCCCATATAGGGACCAATCCCTGTTAAGAAGGCTCCCTCCCGTCACCCCGCGGTGCCATCGTGGGGCCAAATGATTCGCATGACCGAGCCGAGCAAGATCAACAGCGTCCCCGACCACCAGCCCGCAGCCGGCGGCATCGCCGCGCGTGCGCGCGCCTCGGTGGGCCCGAAATATTTGTCCGGGCTCAATCCGGAGCAGCGCGACGCGGTGGAGACGCTGGACGGTCCGGTCCTGGTGCTGGCCGGCGCCGGCACCGGCAAGACGCGTGTGCTGACGACGCGCATCGCCCATATCCTGAGCCAGGGCCGCGCCCGCCCCGCCGAGATCCTGTCGGTGACCTTCACCAACAAGGCCGCGCGCGAGATGAAGCACCGGCTCGGCCAGATGCTCGGCCACGCCGTGGAGGGCATGCCGTGGCTCGGCACCTTCCATTCCATCGGCGGCCGCATCCTGCGTTTCCATGCCGAGCTGGCGCAGCTCAAATCGAATTTCACCGTGCTCGACGTCGATGACCAGGTGCGGCTGCTCAAGCAACTATTGCAGGCCGAGAACATCGACGACAAGCGCTGGCCCGCACGCATGCTGGCCGGCCTGATCGACGGCTGGAAGAACCGCGGCCTGATGCCATCGCAGGTGCCCTCGGGCGAGGCCGCGATGTTCGCCAACGGCAAGGGCGGCAAGCTCTATACGAGCTATCAGGAGCGGCTGAAGATCCTGAACGCGGCCGATTTCGGCGATCTCCTGCTGGAGAACATCCGCATCTTCCGCGAGCACCCGGATATCCTCAGGCAGTACCAGCAGCGCTTCAAGTTCATCCTGGTCGACGAGTACCAGGATACGAACGTCGCGCAATATCTGTGGCTGCGGCTGCTGTCGCAGGCGCCGTCGTCTGCTTCCTTCGCCTCTCCCCGCTTGCGGGGAGAGGCCGACGCACGCAGTGCGGCGGGTGAGGGGGACTCTCCGAGCACCGAGCTCGTGGAGACTCCCCCTCATCCCGACCTTCTCCCCGCAAGCGGGGAGAAGGAGAAGACCAAAAACATCTGCTGCGTCGGCGACGACGACCAGTCGATCTATGGCTGGCGCGGCGCCGAGGTCGACAACATCCTGCGTTTCGAGCACGATTTCCCGGGCGCCAAGGTGATCCGCCTCGAGCGCAACTACCGCTCCACCGGCCACATCCTCGCCGCCGCCTCGCATCTGATCGCGCACAATGAGGGCCGGCTCGGCAAGACGCTGCGCACCGAGGACCAGGACGGCGAGAAGGTCACGGTCACGGGCTCCTGGGATTCGGAAGAGGAAGCGCGCGGCATCGGCGAGGAGATCGAGCAGATCCAGCGCCAGGGCGAGAAGCTCAACGAGATCGCGATTCTCGTGCGCGCCTCCTACCAGATGCGCGAATTCGAAGACCGTTTCGTCACGCTCGGCCTGCCCTATCGCGTCATCGGCGGCCCGCGCTTCTACGAGCGCGCCGAAATCCGCGACGCACTGGCTTATCTGCGCGTGATCAATTCGCCGGCCGACGATCTCGCCTTCGAGCGCATCGTCAATACACCGAAGCGCGGCCTCGGCGATGCCACCGTGCAGATGCTGCACGACCACGCCCGCAAGCGCCGCATTCCGCTGTTCGAGGCGGCGCGCGCGGTGGTCGAGACCGACGAGCTGAAGCCGAAGGCGCGTGGGTCACTTCGCGACCTCGTCGCGCAGTTCGACCGCTGGCGCGCCCAGCGCGAGGTCACCGCACATACTGACTTGGCCCAGATCGTGCTCGACGAGAGCGGCTACACCGAGATGTGGCAGAAGGACCGCTCGGCGGACGCTGCGGGCCGGCTGGAGAACCTGAAAGAGCTCGTGCGCTCGATGGAGGAGTTCGAGAACCTCCAAGGGTTTTTGGAGCACATCTCGCTGGTGATGGACCGTGACGGCGGCGCCGAGGAGGACGCGGTGTCGCTGATGACGCTGCATTCGGCCAAGGGTCTCGAATTCGACAACGTGTTCCTGCCGGGCTGGGAGGAAGGCCTGTTCCCGAGCCAGCGCACGCTGGACGAACAGGGCCGCGCCGGCCTGGAGGAAGAGCGCCGGCTCGGTCATGTCGGCCTGACCCGCGCCCGCCGCCGCGCCATGATCTATTTCGCGACCAACCGCCGCATCCATGGCACCTGGTCGACCACGATCCCCTCGCGCTTCCTCGACGAATTGCCCGCAGCCAATGTCGAGATCACGGAATCCAAGGGCGGCTCGGCCTGGGGCGGCACCGGCGGCTACGGCGCCTCGCGCTTCGACGACATGGAGGCGTTCGGCTCCAGCTACACGACGCCGGGCTGGCAGCGCGCCCAGGCCAACCGCAATCGTGGCGGCGGCCGCAATAGCGGTGGCCGAAGCGGCGGGTTCGAGGAAGAAGCCGCGACGTTCTCGTCCTCCTCGTCGTCGGGCCCGGATTTCGGCAGCTTCTCCTCGCGCCGCCGCGGTCCCCTGACGATCGAGGGCGAGCTGGTCGCCAAATCCACCGGCACGACTTCCGAATTCGCGCTCGACGACCGCGTCTTCCACCAGAAATTCGGCTACGGCCGCGTCACCAAGATCGACGGCAACAAGCTCACCATCGCCTTCGACAAGGCCGGCGAGAAGAAGGTCGTGGACAGTTTTGTGCAGCGGGCGTGAGGCCTGACGTGGCTCAGTACGTTGCCATCATCGAGGACGCAGATCCGGACGCCGTTAGCCTGTGGTTTCCCGACCTGCCGGGCTGCATTTCAGGCGGCGACGACGTTGACGAGGCCCTGGAGAACGCGCCCGAAGCGCTCGCGTTCTATGCTCAGGAGTTGACAGAGGATGGCGGCCGGCTTCCCCCGCCGAGGACGCTGGCCGAGCTTGAGGCCGACCCGGAATTTGCCGAGGACCTCAGGAACCACACGGCCGTCCTGATCGAATGGCCTCCCCTCACTGAGGCCACGGAGTGAGGACTGTTCGCCGCACTCGCCGGACTCTCGACAGTTCTCCCCCGAACAGCCCTTGACCACCGCGAACTTCCCCGTATCAGATAAACCCATGGTCCGGGGCTCCATCACATTGATCGTGCTTGCATTGGTTATGCCGTCGCTTGCGGCGGCCGAGACCATGAGCTTTGGCGATTCGATCGGGAAGCTGGCGGCGAGCTGCGGCGCGGAAATCGTCGCCAATTGCCGCGGCGTCAATCCGGACTCGACCCGGCTGAAGGAGTGCCTGTCGCGCAACCGCGACGTGCTCTCGCCGCAGTGCCAGAGCGATTATCTCGGCGTCTTCGACGCCATCCAGAAGCGTGTCGCCGCGCGCGTCACGGTGGCGAACGCCTGCCAGCGCGAGATCGTCAAGGTCTGCGGCGGCTCGACCAAGGAGACCAGCAAGTCGATCCCCTGCCTGGTCTCGACGCCCAAGGGCATCAGCAACAACTGCCTGAAGGCCGTCGACGACGCGGGGTATCGCTGATGCGCGCGAACAGGCTCTCCGCCGCAGGACTATGCGTCGCGCTCGGTCTCGCCGTGCTTGCGGGCGCCGCACGCGCACAGACGGCGGCGCCGACCCGCGACGACATCGTCGGCAAGCTGAACCACTTCGAAGAAGCCGGCGAGGTCGACCTCCCCGCGCTCAAGCAGCAGGTGATGGAGCGCGCCAAGGCCAGGATCAAGAACGATCCGGGTCCGGTGAACCGGCTGCTGATCGCGCCCGACCTCGCCAAGCTGCCCGCCTTCAACGCGCAAATCCAGTTCGACGCCGACACGCCGATCATCCAGCCGGCGTCCTACCAGGCCGTCGGCCGCATCGCCGACGCGCTGGTTCATTCCTCGCTGCTGCCCTACACCTTCCTGATCGTCGGCCATGTCGAATCCAATTCGAAGACGCGCGAGGCCAATGCGATCCTGAGCCAGCGCCGGGCAGATGCGATCCGCGACGTGCTGGTGAACACGTTCAAGATCTCGACCAAGCGGCTGCATCCGATCGGCCTCGGTGAGGAGCAGTTTCTCGACCGGGCCAAACCGACCTCGGCCGTCAACGGCCAATTGCAGATCCTGACCTACGCCAAGCTGCCCGAGGACGCGCCCGCGCATCCGGCTGCGGCAACTGCGCCTGCGGCGAAAAAGCCCGCCAAGAAGCGGTAAGCAGACGCTCCCAAGCGCCCGACGGAACCCTTTGAAGTCCTGATCGTTTTGTGACCTGTCCCACAGCGCGACGGTATGGTCTTGCGCGACAATAGTGCCGGTTTGTGCACTGCTCTATCCGGTGCTATAGCCTCTGTTCGTCCTTCCCCGACCCCGTTCTGCATGAGACCAAGATGGGTGGCTTTTTTCAACGCCAACTTGCCGTTTATGTCGAGTACCATCGTGATCCCCGGAACACGGCGATGCATGTGGTGGGCATCCTTCTGCTGTTCACCGGCGCGGTGATGCCGCTGACGCTGGTGAAGGTCGCGCTGTTCGGGTCCGAGGTCAGCCTGGCGGTGATCCTGGCCTTGCCGGTGCTGATCTACTGGCTGCTGCTCGATCTGGCGCTCGGGGCCGGCATTCTGGCCGTCTCCATCGTGCTGTTCTCGATCGCGTCGACCATTGCGGCGCAGGTCAGCACCGTGACGATGTGGGCGATTTTTGCCGTCCTGGTCGCGCTCGGCTTCGCCGCGCAGACCATCGGCCACAAGGTTTTTGAGGGCCGCGAGGCCTCGTTGTTCACGTTTCCCTCGCATCTTTTGCTGGGACCGATGTTTGTCATGGCAAAATTATTCATTGCACTGGGCTTCCGTCGCGACCTTGCCGCGATTCTGGCGCCTCTTCCGACCAATTCCCTTTCAACCCGATAGCTCCAGAAGCGAAACAGCAAACCTTCTTCATGGCTCTCGTACTGGTTACCGGTGGCAGCGGTTTCATCGGACATCATCTCGTAGAAGCGCTCCGCGCCCGTGGGCAGCGGGTGCGTGTTCTCGATGTCCAGCCGGCGGCCGCCGCCAACGCCGACGTCGACTACGTTCATGGCTCCGTGCTGGATAGCGCCGCGGTCGATACCGCGCTGTCCGGCGTCGACCAGGTCTATCACCTCGCAGGCCTGCCCGGCATGTGGGTCGCCAACAAGCAGGACTTTCACGACGTGAATTGCCGCGGCACCGAGGTGGTGCTGGCGGCTGCGATGAAGCGCGGCGTGTCGCGCTTCCTGCACTGCTCGACGGAATCGATCCTGTTCCCCTATTCCGACCTCAACGGCGTTCCCGCCGAAGAGGCGTTGCAGCCGGCCGACGCGATGCCGGGCGCCTATACGCGGTCGAAGTCGCTCGCCGAGCATCACGCCGCCAAGGCCGCGGCCGAGGGCTTTCCGCTGGTGATCGGCACGCCGACCATGCCGATCGGCGCCGCCGACCACAATCTGACGCCGCCGACCGCAATGCTCTGGTACTTCCTGCAGAAGAAGGTGCAGCCGCATCTCAACTTCCTGGTCAATCTCGTCGACGTCCGCGACGTCGCCATGGGCCTCGTGCTGACCATGGAGCGCGGCCGCATCGGCCAGCGCTACATCCTCGGCGGCGACTGCGTCCCGCTCGGGCGGATCCTGCGGATGATGTCGGCGATGAGCGGCCGCCGCCAGTTCCCGATCGTCGTGCCCGGCAAGATCGCCGAGCTCTCCGGCATCATGCTCGAATATCTGGCCGACAACTTCACGCGCCGGCCGCCCAACGGCACCGCCGAGGGCGTGCGCATCGCGCTTGCCGCGAGCGACCTCTCGATCGGCAAGGCCCGCACCGAGCTCGGCTATTCGCCGCGCCCGATCGAGCCGGTCCTGCGCGAAACCATCACCCATCTGCTCGCCCGCAACGGCCAGCAGCCCTCCGGCGCCATCGAGCATCACGCGCTGTCCTCGCGCGCGAGCTGAAGCCGCCGCCTAACGCAAAGAACCTTCATGTCCTTCGATTTCAGCAAGCTTCTCTCTGTCGCCTGGGGTGGCTGGACCACGGCCTGGCCGACCGAACTCCTGGCCCTGATCTGGCTCGCCTTTCTCGCCAGCTGGGTCGGCGCCTCGTTCTGGCAGGGGCGGACCAAGAAGCAGGTCATGACGCTGGAGTCGCAGCGCTATCGCCTTCCGATCTTGGTCGGCGGCATCCTGTACACGCCGTGGGTTGCACAGATCCTGGGCTGGAAGCCGCTCTGGGTGCTCGGCAACACCGGCATCACCATCGCCGCGGTCCTCTCGGCCGCCGGCATCGCCTTTGCCTGGTGGGGTCGGCTGCATCTCGGAAAATTCTGGTCCAACACCATCACCCACAAGGAAGACCACCGGGTCATCGACACCGGCCCCTACGGCATCGTGCGTCACCCGATCTACACCGGTTTGATCTTCGGCATGCTCGTCACCGGCATCGCAATCGGCCTCGTAACGACGATCCTCGGCGCGATCCTGATCTCGCTCGGCATGTGGCAGAAGGGCCGGATGGAAGAGGTGTTTCTGTCCAAGGAGCTCGGCGAGGACGCCTACGGCGCATACTGCCGCCGCGTGCCGATGATCATCCCGTTCACCTCGCCGCGGTGAGGTAGCAGGTCCTCCGGCTCTGTCGTCGCTAGCATAGAAAGCGGCCACACCCTCGGTGTCGTCCCGGCGAAGGCCGGGACCCATAACCCCAGGGAGGAGTTTGGCGAAGACTCGTCGTTCGGTACTGCGACCGATCGCAATAGATAGATTCCGCGGTATGGGTCCCGGCCTCCGCCGGGACGACAGCGAGGGGAACCGCCCCTCCCCACACCCGTTACCCCTCGACATCTGCACCACCCGCAGAGCATCGAGCCATGTCGGACGCCTACGATTATTTTCGCGCGCACGCGATCGCCGCCGCCCGCAAGGCGCGGGCGATGCCGCCGGGGCGGCCGAAGCAGAAGCAGCGCACCGTGGCGCGGGTCTATCACCTGCTATCCAAAGAAGCTGCGCTGACGCCGAACGTCCATCATCTCGATGATTTTCGCGCGGCCCGGCGGCTGGAGCGGCAGATCGGCCGCTGATCTTCTCTCCATGCAAATTTGGTCATCTGCCATTCCGCGGGAATAGACGTCCGTCCAGTTCCGCGACGGTTGACCTTTTTACCGCCAGCCAGTTGGATGCGCGCGCAACGAGGCACGACGACATTCTATCGTGGATCTGGAGAGGTCGACGATCAGGCCTGAGCCCGCGCGGGGTTTTTGGCGATCCGGCGTTGGACGGTGCCTTCAGGGTTCGACAGGGGCTTCTCATGACCTTTTCCAGTATCTTCGCGCAGTTCGTCGCGTTCATCGGCGGCATCGCGCTGCAATGGCGCAAGATGACGGGCACCGAGCCGCCGCCAGCCTGGGGCCAGACGCCCGCCATTCCCGAAGCCAAGCCGCAGGGCGCGATCCCGACGCTGAAGATGCCGACCGCGCGCGGCTGGCGCGAGGGCCATAAGCCGACCGTCGCGCCCGGGCTCAAGGTCAATGCGTTCGCCACCGGCCTCGATCATCCGCGCTGGATCGAGGTGCTGCCCAATGGCGACGTGCTGATCGCGGAGGCGACGCAGGTCGCAGGCGCCCCGCGCAGCGTGTTTCACTACGCGATGCAGGCGACGATGCGGCGCGCCGCCGCGCTCGGCGTGTCCGCCAACCGCATCACGCTCTTGCGCGACAAGGACGGCGACGGCGTCGCCGAAGTGCGCGGCGCCTTCATGGAGAATCTCAACCAGCCGTTCGGCATGGCGCTGGTCGGCGACACCTTCTACGTCGGCAACACCGACGGCGTGATGGCGTTCCCTTACGTCGCCAATGCCGACCGCATCACCGCGCCGGGCAAGCGGCTGACCACCTTCAAGCCGGCCGGGCACTGGACGCGCAGCCTGCTCGCAAGCCCCGACGGCAAGAAGCTCTATGCCGGCGTCGGCTCGCTCAGCAACATCGCCGAGATGGGCATGGAGGTCGAGCAAGGCCGCGCTGCAGTCTACGAGCTCGATCTAGTCGCGGGCACGCATCGCATCTTCGGTGCCGGCCTGCGCAATCCGGTCGGCCTCGCCTGGGAGCCGACGACCGGCGTGCTCTGGACCGTCGTCAACGAGCGCGACGGGCTCGGCGACGAGACGCCGCCCGACTATCTCACCTCGGTGCGCGACGGCGGCTTCTACGGCTGGCCCTATTGCTATTGGGGCAAGACGGTGGACGACCGCGTGCCGCAGGATCCGGCGATGGTCGCCAAGGCGCTTCAACCGGACTACGCACTGGGCGGCCATACCGCCTCGCTCGGCCTGTGCTGGATGCCCGCGGGCACCCTGCCCGGCTTCGGAGACGGCATGGTGATCGGCCAGCACGGCTCGTGGAATCGCAGCAAGCTGTCCGGCTACAAGCTGGTGTTCATCCCGTTCGAGAACGGAAAGCCCTCCGGCCCCGGTCGCGACATCCTGTCGGGCTTCCTGTCCCCGGACGAGAAGGAATCCTACGGCCGCCCGGTCGGCGTCGTGATCGGCCCCGACAAGAAGTCGCTGCTGATGGCCGACGACGTCGGCAACGTGATCTGGCGCGTGACGGGCGCGTAAAGGCTCTATTGTTTGAGCATGATCCTTCCGGAAAACCGCTTCACACTTTTCCGGATCATGCTCTAGGTCCCCACGCAGAGCGTGGCGCGCTGCTTGCGCAGCAGCGCGATCACGGACAGCGCGGTGATCAGGCCGGTCTTGGGATTCTCGGACGGGATGTTCTCGATCGACATCGAGAAGCGCGCCGAATCCGCCTCGACCTCGACGCGATGAACGTTGCGCGTCACACTGGGGTCCGCCCAAACCTGCATCTGGGTGCGATCGGGCCCGATGCCGGCCAGCGACAGCGCAACGGCGACATTGACGTTCGCCGGAAAGCCCTTCGCCGCTTCGCGCGCGCTGCCCTCGAACAGTTTGAGCGGCTCGCGCAGATTGTCGATGTCGATGTTGTTCTGGACGATGAAGGGCGCGCCCCTGAGCCCATCGATCGGCTTGCGCGTGACCATCTTCACCGAATGGATGGTGCCGACCGCGGCGGCGTTGACGGCATCGAGGCCGATCAGCGCGCCGGTCGGCACGATGATGCGGCCGCCATTGGCGCGGGCGAGATCGACCAGATCGAAATTGTCGAGCAATCCGCCGACGCTGACGACGACCGCGGCCTTGCCGCGCTTCACCGCGGGCTCGACGATCGCACGCAGCTGGCTGCTCGGCACGCATTCGACCACGATGTCGGCGGCATCGCCGAGCTGGTCGATCGGCAGGATTTTCGGCGGACGGCGCAAGCCGCTGATGAAGGCCTGATGCTTCGCAGGATCGCGCACGGCCACAGCCGACAGCGCCAATCCCTCGATGCCCTGATCGAGCGCGCTGGCGACCTTGGTGCCGATCGAGCCCAGGCCCGCGATGGCAACCTTCAACTCGCCCGAAGCTTTCTGTTCAGTCATCGTTCCCACCGTTTGTCCAAGCCAATGTCATAGCCGCTCACGCCTCCCGCGCATAGCTGCGCAGGCGTGCCTCCAGCACCGCCAGCATCGCATCGCGTGCCGGATCGCGCGAACCGCGCAGCCAGGCGGCGGCGAGCGGCAGCCGGCCGACCGGCCCGCTCTGCTTCGGCCGGAGCGGCACGAAGCGCACCCCCGGGACCGCCATCCGCATGGTCCAGCGCGGCACGATCGCGACCCCGAGCTTCGTCGCCACCAGATTGATGATGGTCTGCTTCTCGTCGGCCACCTGCACGATGCGCGGCGCGAGGCCGGCCTGCTCGAACAGTTTTATGGTGAGGTCGTGGCTGTGCGGCCGCGAGCGGCGGTCCGGCACCAGCATCGCCTCGTCGGCGATCTGCGCCAGCGTGACCGATTTGCGTGCAGCGAGCGCGTGCCGCTGCGGGAACGCCACGATGGCGCTCTCCTGGAGCAGGTCGCGGAATTCCAGGCGCTTGTCCGCGCTATCAGGCGGACGGACGAAGGCGAGATCGAGCGCGCCGGTCAAAATCTTCGGCAGCAGCCGGACGGTCTTGTCCTCGAGCAGCTGCACGGCGACGTCGGGATGCTTGTCGCGAAAGTCGCGCAAGAGCGGCGGCAGCAATCCCGCCGCGGCACTGTCGATGGCGCCGACCCGCAGCCGCCGTGCGGCCCCCGCGCGCGAGCGATTGCGAAGGTTGCTCTCGACCGCCTCGACCTTGGCGAGGATGGCGCGGGCATCACGCAGCAGCGTCGTGCCGTCCTCGGTGAGCGACACCGCGCGCGTGGTTCGCGCGAACAGCCGCGTTCCCAGATCCTCCTCCAGCAGCCTGATCTGCCGGCCGAGTGCGGAGGGCAGCATCTGGAGCTGCTGCGCCGCATGGCCGAAATGCAGCTGCTCGGCCGCCGCCACGAAGCATCGAAGCTGATGCAATTCCATTCGGATCCTTCTCGTCTCTGCTCGTGAGGATTATATCATTTTTTTGTATAAACCAGCGCCAATTGAGTATGCCTCCCGCCCCCGCCTAGGCTCATGGCCGGCGTCGACCTCTCACGGTCCGCCGACACAACAACAAGCGGGAACTTGAGGGAGGCGAGGATGACGAGCGAGATTCAGACGCGCGTGCTGCGCAAGATCACCTGGCGCATCGTTCCCTTCATCATGTTGCTGTACTTCGTCGCCTTCATCGACCGCGTCAATATCGGCTTCGCCTCGCTGACGATGAACAAGGACATCGGCCTGTCGCCCGCGGTCTACGGCTTCGGCGCCGGCATCTTCTTCTGGGGCTATTTCCTGTTCGAGGTGCCCTCCAACATTATCCTGCACAAGATCGGCGCGCGGATCTGGATCGCGCGGGTGATGATCACCTGGGGTCTCGTCTCGGCCGCGATGGCCTTCGTGCAAGGGCCGACCAGCTTCTACATCCTGCGCTTCCTGCTCGGCGTTGCCGAGGCCGGCTTCTTTCCCGGCATCATCCTCTATCTCTCCTACTGGTTCCCGGCACGCCAGCGGGCTGCCGTGACCGCGCTGTTCATGGCCGCCGCGCCGCTCTCGACCGTGCTGGGCTCGCCGATCTCGGGCGCGCTGCTGGAGATGGACGGCCTGCTCGGCTTTAGGGGTTGGCAATGGCTGTTCGTGCTGGAGGCGCTGCCGGCCGTGCTGCTCGGCTTCGTCGTGCTAGGCTTCCTCACCGATCGCCCGGAAAAAGCAAAGTGGCTCGCCGATGACGAGCGGCGCTGGCTGGTCGAGACCATGAACGTCGAGACCACCAGCAAGGCCGCGACCGCGAGCCACAGCATCTGGCGCGGCCTCGCCGATCCGCGCGTGCTGGCGCTGTCGCTGATCTATTTCGGCACCTCGGCCGGCCTCTACACGCTCGGCGTCTGGGCGCCGCAGATCATCAAGCAGTTCGGCCTGTCCTCGCTCCAGGTCGGCTTCCTCAATGCATTGCCGGCAACCGCGGCCGTCGTCGCCATGATCCTGTGGGCGCGGCATTCGGACCGCACCGGCGAGCGCACCTGGCATGTCGTCTGGGCCTGCCTGATCGCCGCAGCCGGGCTCGCCTATGCCGGGCTCGCGGCCAGTGTCGTCGCCGTGCTGGTCGCGCTGACGCTGGTCAATATCGGCATCTCCTCAGCAAAGCCGCCGCTGTGGAGCATGCCGACGCTGTTCCTGTCCGGCCCTGCGGCCGCGGCCGGCATCGCCACGATCAACTCGATCGGCAATCTCGGCGGCTTCGTCGGACCCGCCATGATCGGCTGGATCAAGGACCAGACCGGCAGCTTCGTCGGCGGACTCTATTTCGTCAGCGGCCTGCTCGTTCTCTCGGCCGCCCTCACCCTGCTATTGTCGCGCGCGAAAACCGCGTCCGTCGAACCCGTCCCGCAATCCCACTGATCTCTCAAACGGAGCCTTCCCATGCGCACCCATTCGATCGCAGCCATTCCCGCCGACGGCATCGGCCCCGAGGTCATCTCGGCCGGCGTCCGCGTGCTGGAGGCTCTCGCAAAACGCAGCGGCGACCTCGCCTTCAACGTGAGGACGTTCGACTGGGGCTCGGATTATTACAAGAAGCACGGCGTGATGATGCCGGCGGACGGCCTCAGCGAATTGAAGAAGTTCGACGCGATCTATTTCGGCGCGGTCGGCGCCCCCGATGTGCCCGACCACATCACGCTGTGGGGCCTGCGCCTGCCGATCTGTCAGGGCTTTGACCAATACGCCAATGTACGGCCGACAAAAATTTTGCCGGGCGTCGCCTCGCCGCTGCGCAATGTCGGCGTCGGCGATCTCGACTGGGTGATCGTGCGCGAGAATTCGGAAGGCGAATATGCCGGCATGGGCGGCCGCGCCCACAAGGGCTTGCCGGAAGAGGTCGGCACGGAAGTCGCGGTGTTCACCCGCGTCGGCGTCACCCGCATCATGCGCTATGCCTTCCAGCTCGCGCAGTCGCGTCCGCGCAAATTCCTGACCGTCGTGACCAAGTCGAACGCGCAGCGCCACGGCATGGTGATGTGGGACGAGATCGCAGCTGAAGTTGCGACCGAATTCCCCGACGTGACCTGGGACAAGATGCTGGTCGACGCCATGACGGTGCGCATGACGCTGCATCCGAAGAGCCTCGACACCATCGTCGCGACCAACCTCCACGCCGACATCCTCTCCGACCTCGCCGGTGCGCTGGCGGGAAGCCTCGGCGTGGCACCGACCGGCAACATCGACCCGCAGCGCCGCTTTCCCTCGATGTTCGAGCCGATCCACGGCTCGGCCTTCGACATCACCGGCAAGGGCATCGCCAACCCGGTCGCGACGTTCTGGACCGGCGCGCAGATGCTCGAGCATCTCGGCGAGAAGGATGCGGCTGCAAGATTGATGGCGGCGGTGGAGCGCGTCTGCGCGGCCGGCGTGCTGACCCCCGACGTCGGCGGCAAGGCGACGACGAAGGACGTGACCGACGCCGTGATCGACGCGATCCACGGCTCGAACGTCTAGTTTCAGTCGGTTCAATCCCGACGTCACTGCACGCCGTAGCGGGCGAACGCGTCGGCGATCTTGAGGTCGATGAGCTTTGCTGCCGAGACGTCACGACCGCCACCGGCGTTGTCGCCCTGCCTGAGCCTGGCAAGTCCGCGTCCGTAGAGCGCGCTTGCCAGGTTCGGCGCCAGGCGCAGCGCCGAGTTGTAGTCGTCGATGGCCGCGGCGAATTGGCCCATCTTCAGGTGGATCAGTGCGCGTGAATCGTATGTCGCGGCATCGTTCGATCCCGACTGAATCACCTTGTCGCAGTCGTCGAGCCCGGCCTGCAGGTCGCCGATGATCGCCCGGGTCCAGCAGCGTCCGCTCCATGCCCACGTCAAATTCGGATCGAGGCGGATGGCCTCGTCGAAATCCCGCGCGGCCCGCTCATATTGATTCAGCTTCAGGTGGGCTTCGGCGCGGTTGGCGAAGGCGCTGGCATAGTCCGGATTGAGCCTGATTGCCTCGTCGAAGGCCTTGACCGCGTCCTCATACGCCCCCTTCCTCAAATAAGCGACGCCGCGATTGTTGACCGGCTTGGCATAGCCTGTGGCGAGCTCGCTCGCCCGATTGAAGTCGCTGATCGCGCGGTCGTACTCCGCCGCGGCGGCATAGGCCTTGCCGCGATTGTTGTAAGCCACAGCCAGCGACTCCGGCTTGGCATCACCGGAATTGATCAGCGCCGTACAGCCGGCGATCCGGACCTGGGCCGGAATGCTGTCCGGCCCGTTGCACTGCTCGATGCTCTGGAGGTGACTTTTCTTCTGCGGCTGCTGCGCGACCGCCGGCGAACCGAGCGACAACAGTACGAGAACGGGCGCGACACTGTCGATGATGGCGGCCCTGATCGTCATGTCCGTGTCGCTTCAGCATCCTCTGCAGATGTTCGGCCTGGGACCACTCCCCTGCTCGGGCGCCGCAGCAGTGATGCGTTTCTTCATCAATTTGCTCTTGCCCTCTTCGATGAGGGTCGAGAACCTGACCGCGCCGTCATCCGCAATTTCGATATGCGGCGTGGTGCCCCGGATTCCCATCGTTGCAACGGGCGTATCGACTTTCATATCGCCGCTCTTCGCGATCTGGCCGGCGACAAAAGTCGCCGTTCCCTTGGCCAGATTGAAGAACGTTGCGTTGGACTTGCCGTCCGGCTCGTACACGTACTCGTCCAGGGCCATGCGCGCGTTGCTCGACAGATTGAACGACGAGCCATCGCTGAAATTGATGCTGACCCGGCTGTCCGCCCCGGTTCGCACCACGTCGCGCAGATAGACGGTATCGCCGACCTTGGTTTGCGCGGCCGGATCGCCGAGCTTCGCCTGGACGACGACCGCACCTGCATGCTCGATCGAGACCGAACCTGTAACGGCGACGACCTTGCCGATGGGTTTCGGCACAACGTCCTCAGGGCCGCGTGTCGCGGGATTGACTTGAGCCTGCGCCGGCGCAGCGAGAACGCTCGCCGATGCCCAAAAGAAGCCAGTCACCAAAACCGCAATCGTATGCCTGCACATGACCCGCCCTTTCCGAGAAGATCTGCGTGGCGCTTGATGGGAGCTATGTGAGCTTCGACCAAGCTCGCGTGCATTGTTAATATCTACAACCTGGATCGGTCCTGACGGACCCGTCATCCAGAAAAAGCAATTCTGCCGTGCTTAATCTTAGGCCCAAGCCGTTTGCCTGGCCAGCGAAAGTGAGCTAGATGTTGCATAGCTCGACCGTCAACTTCTTGAGAGCGCAAATTGTAAGCGCGGAGAGGCATCTCCGCTGAACCTGCCACCACCTTGGCTATACCTATAAAGTTCGCATTTCATACCAGACGTTTTCGGCGTGCAGGCCTGGGGTTGCTAACGCCAAAAATTGCGCCCGCGGCGTAGCAATACCGACAAGAAGACCGCGGCACCGCGCCGAGCCGGAATTGTTCGGCGCGCGAGGCCACGGCTATGTCAGTTGCGTTTGGCGTTGGATCCCAGAACGGGGTCACCAAGACTTTTCCCCTCCAGATCATCGGCATCGTTCAAAGCACGTTGGGATACATAACCCTCACGCGCGATGACGGCCCGCCCACGCAGGTCAGCATTGGCGACCTTGTCTGCCGCCATGACGTAATCGAAACGGCTGCGGATGCGCAGATCGGGATCCGGCTGCTCGACGACACCATCTTCAATGTCGCCAGCGGAGCTCGCGTCGAACTGCGCGAGTTCGCTTGCGACTCCGACTGCACCTCGCGTTCGACGATCGTCGCGGTCACCAGCGGAAGCTTTGCGTTCGCGGCCGGTCGGCTGGCAAACAGCGGCACCCTGACGGTCGACACGCCCCTCGGCAGCGTTCGCGGCCGCTCGCATGCGACCGGCTTCGGCATCCTGACGATGGCGGCGCTGACTTTCTCGATGGTGAAAGAAGCACAAGGCTCGGACCCCGACGCCACGTTTCTCGACAGCGATACGCTCACTTACAAGGACCTTCAACACGGCGCCTTCGAGCTCATCACCAAGGAGCGCGTACCGCGGCACATCATCGTCGATGATCCAGGCGAAACCGTCATCCTGAACAGGATCGGCTCCTCGGTCAGCGTGAATCAGGTTACCAACAGCGCTGCTCGCATGGAGGAGCTGCACGCAGCCCAACAGGACGTGCTCGCCAATCTCACGCGCGGCCCGACGGGATCCAGTACGCCACCTGGCGTCATCGCCCCCTCGCTGCAGCACATCAACTTCAACTCGGATAACGCGCCGGCGCCGCTGAACCTGCTTCCGGCACTGTCGCCGGCCGACATACCCTTGATCGTACGTCCGCCGCCGTCACTGAACGTGCCGGGCGGGCCCACCGAAATCGACACGATCGCATTCGACGACACGTTCACCGCGACAACCGGCACTTTCACCGCCAGCAGCCCGCTCAATTCCCCCCTCACCTACGGTCTCAGCGGCGGGACGGCGGGCACCACGGTCCTGGACGGACAGACCTACGATCTCTCGCAGACCGGTGCGTATGGCACCCTCTATCTCAACAGCGCATCCGGCGCCTACACTTTTGTTCCGAACGCGGATGCAATCAATGCCCTGTCGTCGCCGACGACCATGGGCTTCATCATCACGGTCTCGGACGGCGAGTTCTCGACGAGCCGAACCTTCGTCGTCAACATCCACGGCGTCAACGACACCGCCATCATCTCCGGCAACGCCGCCGGCGCAGTGGTGGAGGCCGGCGGCGTCGCCAATTCGGCGCCGGGCACGCCGAGTGCAACCGGAACGCTGACAGACGCCGACGTCGACAATCCGCCCAACACCTTCACGACGGTCAGCTCGCCGACCAGGAGCGCGGGCGGCTACGGCACGTTCACGATGACAACCGGCGGCGTGTGGACCTACACGCTCGACGACAGCAGCGGTACAGTGCAGTCGCTGAATGCCGGCGATACGCTGATCGATCGGTTCACCGTGACCACGATCGACGGCACCCCGCAGCTGGTGACGATCACGATCAACGGCACGAACGACGCCGCAATCATCTCGGGGACTGCGACCGGTTCCGTCGTCGAGGCGGGCGGCACTTCGCCCGGCACGCCGGTCGCGACGGGCACGCTTCTCGCAGCGGATGTCGACAACCCCGCCAACACGTTCGCGGCGGTCAATACGCCGACGGCAAGCGCGCACAGCTATGGCAGCTTCACCATCACCACGGCGGGCGTGTGGACCTACACGCTGGACAATAACAGTACCGCTGTGCAGGCGCTCAACAATGGCACCACGCTGACAGACAGCTTCACGGTGACCTCGGCCGACGGCACCGCACAGACAGTGACGATCACCATCAACGGCAGCAACGATGGGGCGGTCATTTCCGGAACGACGAGCGGCTCGGTGATCGAGGCCGGAGGTGTCGCCAATGGTACGCCCGGTACGCCGACCGCGACCGGCACGCTGACCGATCTCGATCCTGACAATGCGTCCAACACCTTCACCCCGGTCACCGCGCCTAGGACAAGCGAGGGCGGCTTCGGCACCTTCACGATGGCGGCGCTGGGCGCGTGGACCTACACGCTCGACAACGGCAACAGCACGGTACAGGCGCTCAATGTCGGCGATACGCTGCACGATCAGTTCACCGTGACCACGGTCGACGGCACGCCGCAGCTGGTGTCGATCACGATCAACGGCACGAACGACGCCGCTCTGATTTCCGGAACGACGACGGGTTCGGTGCTCGAAGCCGGCGGCATCGCCTCCGGAACGCCAATCGCGACCGGCACGCTCACCGATACCGACCTCGACAATCCGGCCAACACGTTCACGGCGGTGACCTCGCCCACGGTCAGCGACGGCGGCTACGGCACTTTCACGATGACCGCGTCCGGGCTTTGGACTTATAGGCTCGACAACAACAACGCCGTGGTCGACGCGCTGGATGTCGGCGACACGCTCACCGATCATTTCACGGTGACGTCGATCGACGGCACCACGCAAGAGGTGACGATCGCCATCCATGGCGCCAGCGACGCCGACCCCAACGACTTCGATAATCTGGCGACGGGATCAACCGTCGTCTCCGATCCCCCGTTCGTCTACGGCACGCCTGGACACGACAGCGTCGCCGGTGGCGGCAGCGTTCCCCAGATCGTCTATGGCGGCGCCGGCGACGACACCCTGAACGGAACCGGCGTGAACGACACCATCTTCGGCGGATCCGGCAACGATACGATCAAGGGCAACAACGGGGCCGACGTCATCTACGGCGGCTCCGGGCAAGACACCATCGACGGCAGCAACGAGAACGACACCATCATCGGCGGCTTCGGAGCGGACAAGCTCACGGGCAGCAACGGCGATGACGTCTTCGTCTATCTGTCGGCGGTCGATTCCAGGGCCGGCCAGTTCGATACGATCACCGATTTCAGATCGGGAAGCGACAAGATCGATTTGACGGCGATCGGCGCGCTCGGATTCGTGATCCTGGCATTGAGCTCGACAAACTCGTCCGTGCCGCCGCACACCATCGCCTGGATCTACGACAGCTCAGCCAACGAAACCATCGTGTATGTCAATCCGACCGATCAAATCCTCCAGATCGGCGATTCCAGCCTGCTGGAAGTTCATCTCCAGGGCGTCGCGACCATCGATTCCTCGGACTTCATCGTGGATCAAGCCGCGGCACCGGTCCAGGCGGTGAGCGACACAATCGATCCGGCCGCCGCCACGCAAGGCGACGCGACGATCATGACATCAAGCACCTCCGACGCCTCCACTGAGGCGACGGATAATAGCGGCTCTGTTTCGTTGGACGGAAGCTCGACCGCAATCGATGTGAGCTATCCCTTCGATATCGAGCGGGATCACAGCGTGTGGAGCCACGAGATCATTGCTTCCGCCACGGACGAGACTGCAACACTCTCCGGCCTCTCGGAACCGAAAATCCATTCGCTATCGATGGAGCCCGTCAAATTTGTCTTCGAACCGCCCCGGACCGACGACAGCATCCATGCAAACGGAATCGGCACAACCGGTACGACGGAGCAAAATCATGCCGTCGCTTTCAGCATGACGGATGCGCTCGTTGCCATCGACCAGCATCCAGACAACGGCAAGGCTGCCGAGGCTCATGGCCATGCAAGCCTCGCCGATACCGCCAGTGCGCTTCTTGATATCGCCTCACAGAAAGGCCTCGGGAACGGCGGCAACCCTCATTCGAATCAATCTCAAGACAGCAAACACAGTCATGCTTCGATGGAGACGCCCGACAAGCCCAATGGCCAACCTCATTCTGCGGCAGACGACACGCACGGTCCACACGGAAACGCGCAGGGCCATTCGTCAGGACCGGGCGATTCCTTCAACTTCGTGAATCCGGCGATCGAGAAGTCGAGCATCGCATTTGTGGACGATCTCCCGACGCCGCCCGATCATCATGAAGGCGTGGCACATGCCTACGGACATGGTGGCGCCACGGCAGCGGGCGAGGTCCCGCAGCTGGATGATGTCGCTCACGGCATGGGCGGCTCAGGCGGGTCTCATGGGCAGCACGATCTCCTGGTGTGAGCTCGATCTGCTGAGACCGCTCTTGCTCTACTTCCGCCCGGAGTGCGGCGGTGTCGCCATCGCGGCGGCAGGCTCCGGCGGCGCCAGATGGCGCGGGACGATGATGGTCTGGCCCGGGGTGAGCTGCGCGTTCTCTGCAAGCGAATTGCTCTGCGCGAGCGTCCACAGCGGCACGCGATTGGCTGCGGCGATGCTTTCCATGGTGTCGCCGCGGCGCACCGGCACCCGCACGCCGCTGTCCCACAGTTCGACCAGCGTATCCGCAGGCACGAGATAGCGCAGCGGCACGGCATCGGCCTGGGTCTGCGGCGGAATGCGCGGCAGCTGCGTCACCATCTCGACGATCTGACGATGGATGTCGTCGGACTTCTCGATGTTGATGTGCGAGACACGGCTGTTTTCCTTCAGGTCGTAGCTCGCGTAATGGCCGCGATAGCCGGGCACCGCCACGACGTCGCCGCCACCGAGCACGCTGTCGGACAGGAAGATGTTGATGAAGCGCTCGACATTGAGCGGCACGTCGCCGGTCGCGTGCGCGGGATCGATGGCGATCACCAGGCTGATCGGGATGTTCTCCTTGGCCGCCATCTCGGAGATGACGACCGAGCACAGCCCGCCCATCGAATGGCCGATCAGCACGATGGGCGCCGGGCTCTCCTTGTAGCTGGCGATGGCGCGGTTACCGATCAGCCGGCAGATCGTGAATTCATAAACGTCGGCCGCGAAGCCTGCCTGCGTCAGTTTCTCGCTGAGCCGGTCCATGCCGGTCGAGAAGATCGGCCCCATGGCACCGCGGAACAGGTAGATTTTCGGCGGCGGCAGCGGCTCGGCGGGCGGCGCGGGAGGCGGCGCTGTGGCCGTCACGGCCGGGCGCTTCGACTTGGCCGGTGAGGCCACAGCCATGCCGTTGCCCAAGGCGAGCAGCGCCACCGCTGCCAGCACGACTAGCCGCCTCAAATCAATCATCAGTCCAGCAGTCCCACCACGGGAGGCAAGAGCCTCTCCCAAACCGGCTTAGTGACGACCGATTGGGTGGTTTTTGGGGCACGGGAACCGGGGCGCGACGCACCGCCGCGCGCATCAAGGCTCCGTGACCGGATCGGCCCGTCACTGCCTGTCCTTGAGCCGGCTGCGATGTGCGGCCTGCTTGGCGCGATTGCCGCAGACCGCCATGATGCACCACCGCCGTGCGCGCCTGCGGGTATGGTCGGCGAACAGCATCGTGCAGTTATGGCCTTCGCACGCCTTCACATCGGTGAAGTCTTCCTCGCAGACGAACTTCGCCATGGCTTCGCCGACGGGCAGCAGCAGGGACTCCGGTGATCGCCAGCGCCGTTTCATCCGCAGCGCGAGGCCACGATCGCTGTCGTCCTGCCGCGCTTCGATATGGCTGAACATTTCGTCTTGTTGCAAAATGCTGTTCAGCGGACCGAGCTCCTCCAGAGCGCTCGGGCCAAGCGGTCGGCCCGCATGCTCCAGAACAAAGCCCCTGAACCACTCGCGCAACGCGCGGGCCTTACCGGCGACCTTGTCGAGCTCGCCGGGCTTTGCCTGCGCCCTCAACGCGTTCAGCTCCTCCGCGGGCACCAATTTCGCCTGCGACAGCCAGTCGATCAGGCCATCGCCATCGTCGATCCAGTCGACAGGCATATCGACTGGCGTTGCGACCGAGTTGAGGAAATCGAGGCCGAGCGAGTCGGCGATGAACATGGCGAGCGGTCTGTCCATGAACGGTCCTTGGCCGTCGAAGCAACGTTACCTTAGTAACCACTAAAAAGCCTATTGACAAGTTACTCAGGGGATACGTAACCTAATTATAGGCTCTAGACAGGTTACTATCAGCAATGGAGACGGGCATGACCCCGACCACGTACCGCACCGCCGACGTCGATGGCTTCAAGGTGTTCTATCGCGAGGCCGGCCCCAGAGGAGCGCCGAAGCTGCTGCTGCTCCATGGCTTCCCCAGCGCCGGCCACATGTTCCGTGACCTGATCCCGCTGCTTGCCGACAAATTCCACATCGTCGCGCCGGACCTTCCCGGCTTCGGCCAGTCCGACATGCCTTCGCGCGAAAGCTTCCGCTACACCTTCGACAATTTCGCACAGGTGATCGAGCGCTTCACCGAAGTGATCGGCTTCGATCGCTTCGCGATCTACGTCTTCGACTACGGCGCGCCGACCGGCTTCCGGCTCGCGCTGCGTCACCCCGAGCGGATCACCGCGATCATCTCGCAGAACGGCAACGCCTATGAGGACGGGCTCAGCGACGGATGGTCTCCGATCAAGGCCTATTGGCAGGATCCCTCGCCCGCCAACCGCGAGGCGCTGCGGGCCTTCCTCACACCGGAGGCGACGCGCTGGCAGTATACCCATGGCGTTCCCGATCCGACGACCGTGTCGCCGGACGGACAGAACCTCGACAATTTCTATCTGGCGCGTCCGGGCTCGGACGACGTGCAGCTCGACCTGTTCGGCGACTACAAGAGCAACGTCGCGCTCTATCCGTCATTCCAGGAGTATTTCCGTAACCGCAAGCCGCCGTTCCTCGCGGTCTGGGGCAAGAACGATCCGTTCTTCATTCCGCCCGGCGCCGAAGCGTTCAAGCGCGACAATCCCAATGCGGTGGTGCAGTTCTTCGACACCGGTCATTTCGCGCTCGAGACGCATGCGCGCCAAATCGCAGAGAGCATTCGCGCGTTCCTGAAGTGACGTGAGCTGTGGCGATCGTCGATTGCCACAGCGCGCGCCGGCCTAAAGCGGCAGCATCCGGTTCAAGAGGTCGAGCAGCGTGCGCTGCTCGGCCTCGCTCAGCGGAGCCAGCATCTTGCGATTATAGGGCTCCGTCAGCCTTGCCCCCTCGGCAATCAGCTTTGCGCCCTTTGGCGTGAGTATGAGCTCGACCGCACGGCGGTCGGCCTTGGAGCGGTTGCGCTTGATGAAGCCGGACGATTCGAGCTCGTTCAGGATCTTGATCAGGTTCGGCAGGCGCAGCCGCAGCAGGCTGGCGAGACTGCTCGGCGGCACACCGGGATTGTCGCGGATCACGGCGAAGATCGCGTAGGTCGCGGGCGTCAGACCCAGGGCGGCGAACTCCTCGTAGAAGCCCTCGAAGAATTTCAGCTGCGCGAGGCGCAGCATGAAGCCGGGCGTGCGCTGAAGCGCATTCAGATCCAGCGATTTCTCCTGCTGCTCGGCAGATTTAGCTCCGGATTTCGGGGTCTTCGGGCTCATGATTTGCAATCCCTGGGCGGGCCGAATTGACACTCTCAAAAATAGCTATAAAATATAACTATTATTCAGCGGCACCAAGACCGCCCATGGGAGAGGGACACAATGAACAGCAAATTCCTGCACAAATTGTGCATGTTGGCCGCAATGCTGACCGCGGCGCCGGCGTTCGCCCAGGACGCGGTGAAGATCGGCATCCTCAACGACCAATCCGGTCCGTTCGCGAGCTATCAGGGCATCGGCTCGGTCGTCGCCGCCAAGATGGCGGTCGAGGATTACGGCGGGAAGGCCGCCGGCAAGCCGGTCGAGGTCGTCGCGGCCGACCATCAGAACAAGACCGATATCGGGATCGGCATCGCCCGGCGCTGGTACGAGAACGAGAGCGTCGATGCGATCTTCGACATCCCGAACTCGTCGATCGCGCTCGCAGTGGCCGGCATGAGCGCCGAGAAGAACAAGGTGTTCGTCGGATCGGGCGCCGGCACGGTGCTGTTGACCGGCGAGAAGTGCACGCCGAACACGGTGCACTGGACCTACGACACCTATGCCTATGGCCGCGGTCTCGGCAAGGCGATCGTGCAGCAGGGCGGCAAGAAGTGGTTCTTCATCACCGCCGACTACGCCTTCGGTCATGATCTGGAGAAGCAGGCCGCGGAAGCCGTGAAAGCGTCCGGCGGCGAGGTGCTCGGCAGCGTGCGGCATCCGCTGGGAACGGCCGACTACGCCTCCTTCCTTCTCCAGGCCCAGGCATCGGGCGCGAATGTCGTCGGCTTCGCCAATGCCGGTGACGACACCATCACCTCGATGAAGCAGGCCGCCGAGTTCGGCCTGACCCGGGACCACAAGCTGGTCGGATTGATCCTTGGCATGAACGGCCTTCCCGCGCTGGGCCTGAAATTTGCGCAAGGCGCGCAGATCATGAATCCGTTCTACTGGGATCTCAACGACGGCACGCGGGCGTTCGCCAAACGCTTCGCCGAGCGCATTCCCTCGAAGGCCTATCCGAACGACATGCAGGCCGGCGTCTATGCCTCGGTCATCCACTACCTCAAGGCGGTCGACAAGATCGGCAGCGCCAAGGACGGCAAGGCCGTCGTCGCCGCGATGAAGGAGATGCCGACCGACGATCCGCTGTTCGGCAAGGGCTATATCCGCAAGGACGGGCGCAAGATCCACCCGCTCTACCTGCTCCAGGTCAAGGCACCGGAGGAATCGAAGTCAGCCTGGGATCTGCTGAAGGTCGTCGCCACCATCAAGGGCGAGGACGCATTCCGCGCCGAGAACGAAGGCCAGTGCCCGCTTAGCAAGCAATAGCAGCGGGAAGCTGACCATGAGCGGCATTGCCTCCAGTCCGGTCGACCCGTTTGCACCCGACTTCCTGATGGACCCCTATCCCGCCTATCAGGCGCTGCGCGCGCTCGGGCCTGCGTTCGAATTGGAGCGTTACGGCGTGTGGGCGATGGCCGGTTATGCCGAGGTCGAGCCGGCGCTGAAGGACTGGAAGACCTTCATCAGCGGCGAAGGCGTCGGACTCCACGGCATGAATCCGGCGCTGCCAAAACCGCTGACGCTCCAGATCGATCCGCCCGACCACGACAAGGGCCGACGCGTCCTCGGCCGCACGCTGTCGCCGGGCGTCGCAAGGAAGCTGCGCGAGACGTTCCAGCGGGAGGCCGAGAAGAAGGTCACGGAGCTGATCGACAAGGGCACGTTCGATGCCGTGACGGATCTTGCGGAGGCCTTTCCGATGAAGGTGTTTCCGGACGCGATCGGCATCCGGCCCGACGGCCGCGAGAAGCTCCTGGCCTGGAGCACGTTCGTGTTCAACAGCTTCGGTCCCGAGAACGAGATAGCCGCGGCTTCACGGACGGAAGGACTCGCGGCGCAGAGCTGGATCATGGAATGCTGCGCCCGGGATGCGCTGCGGCCCGACAGCCTCGGCATGATGATCTACCAGGCGGCCGACGAAGGCGAGATCACCGAGCACGAAGCAACGCATCTGGTGCGGCCGTTCCTCACAGCCGGGATCGACACCACCGTCAACGGCATCGGCAACACCCTGCTCGCGCTCGCCACGCATCCGGACGAATACCGCAAGCTGCATCACAAGCCGGAGCTGGCGCGCAACGCGTTCGAGGAAGGCCTGCGCTACGATTCACCGGTGCAGACGTTCTTTCGCACCACCTCACGCGAGGTCGAGATCGCAGGCGGCGTGATTCCCGCCCACCGCAAGGTGCTGCTGTTCATGGCCTCGGCCAACCGCGATCCTGCGCGGTGGGATGGGCCCGATCGCTTCGACGTCGAGCGGGTTGCGACCGGGCATGTCGGCTTCGGCGCCGGCATCCACGCCTGCGTCGGCCAGATGATCGCGCGTCTGGAAGGCGAATTGATCTTCGGCGAGCTCGCACGGCGCGTGAAGACGATCGAGCTCGCGGGCGAGCCGAAGCGCAGGCTCAACAATTCGCTGCGCGGGCTCGAGAGCATGCCGGTGCGTGTGACCGCCGCCTAGGCTGCGTCACACGATCCGGGCATGAGCGTCGCGCTCAGTTCCTGGCCGGAGCCGTTGCCGCCGCGGCGCGCGCGGACCGCGGCGCGCCGGGTTCGGCGACGGGAGCCGGGGCGCGCGAGCGCATGATCGCGGCGTCGATCTCGGCGATGACGCGGCGCTGGATCGCCTCGTTCTTGTCGATCGAGATATGGCCGACGCCGGTGCCGCGCACGTCGACATTGTCGAGCTTGCCGCGCAGGCCCGCCGCAGCCCGCACCGGCTCGCCGGGGCCGTCGCCGATATAGATGTTGATGTAGCGCTCGGCGCCAGTCGAGAGCTTGGTCTTGAACACGGAATCGAGGCCGATCGCGAGCTTCACGGGCACGCCGAGCTGGTTGAGCTTGGCGATCATGTCCGGCAGCGCGGTCGCGCCGGAGGAATGGCCGACCAGGATGATGGTCTTGATGCGGCCGGCCCTGTAGGCGGTCGCGGCTTCATCGGCGAGCGAGGACCAGGAGACGAAGTTCGCGACGGTCACCGGGATGCCCTGCGCCTGGAGGCGGGAGCCGATCGTGTCGAGCCCGAGCGAGAAGATGTTGAGCACGCCGCGGAGCAGGTAGACATGCGTGGTCGCGACCTGGGCCTGGCTCGGCGCCGCCCTCGCGGTGGTCGGGCTGATGGCAACAACTGACAGCAGAAGCAGGCAAATCGCCCACACACGGAGGGCGGGCAATTGGCTGGCGCCGGCGGTGTGACGGCCGTTCGGTCTCATCGATGTTTTCCCTGGGGACAATACGCTTCGCGATTGGCCGGAATCGTAGCCACGGCCCGCTCGCAGACGCAACAAAGAGCCGCGTGAGCGACAATCTTAGCCGCAGCCCGTGGCGGTTGCGCAACACTTACCCGGAACCTGCCACCAAAGGGCCTGTTTTGAGACCATTTTTCTCCAGCCGATTGCGGCCGGGCAAGGGCATTCCTATCTCAGGGCTCCGCTGACCGCCCTTCCGGGCCGGTTCCAGCCCCCTCCCCAGCCTTTGCCCTTCAGCCTTACGGCCATCATGTCCTCCATCATCTCCGTCGCCAACCTGTCGAAGACCTATGGGTCCGGCTTCAAGGCGCTCAAGAACGTCAATCTCGATATCAAGCGCGGCGAGATTTTTGCGCTGCTCGGCCCGAACGGCGCCGGCAAGACCACGCTGATCTCGATCATCTGCGGCATCGCCAACCCGAGCGAAGGCAAGGTTCTGGTCGGCGGCGAGAACATCCAGACCTCCTACCGCAAGGCGCGCTCGCTGATCGGTCTCGTGCCGCAGGAATTGCACACCGACGCCTTCGAGAGCGTGTGGGCCACCGTGAGCTTCTCCCGCGGGCTGTTCGGCAAGCCGAAGAATCCTGATCACATCGAGAAGGTGCTGAAGGACCTCTCGCTCTGGGACAAGAAGGACAACAAGATCATCACGCTCTCCGGCGGCATGAAGCGCCGCGTGATGATCGCCAAGGCGCTCTCGCACGAGCCGCAGGTCCTGTTCCTGGACGAGCCCACCGCCGGCGTCGACGTCGAGCTGCGCAAGGGCATGTGGGAAGTCGTGCGCACGCTGCAGCAATCCGGCGTCACTATCATCCTCACCACGCATTACATCGAGGAAGCCGAGGAGATGGCCGACCGCATCGGCGTCATCAACAAGGGCGAGATCGTGCTGGTCGAGGACAAGGCGACCTTGATGCAGAAGCTCGGCAAGAAGCGACTGACGGTGCACTTGCAGGGCAAGGTCACATCGTTGCCGGAGAGCCTCGCGCATTACGAGCTCGACCTCTGCGACGGCGGCGCGACGCTGGTCTACGATTACGACACCAAGGGCGAGCGCACCGGCATCACCAGCCTGCTCAGCGACCTGCGCAACGCCGGCATCCGCTTCAACGATCTCGATACGACGCAGTCGTCGCTCGAGGATATCTTCGTCGACCTCGTGAGGACGTCATGAACCACCGCGCCATCCGCGCCATCTATCTGTTCGAAATGGCGCGCACCTGGCGCACGCTGCTGCAAAGCATCGTCTCGCCGGTGGTTTCGACCTCGCTCTATTTCGTGGTGTTCGGCGCCGCCATCGGCTCGCGCATCAGCCAGGTCGAGGGCGTCAGCTACGGCACCTTCATCGTGCCGGGCCTGATCATGCTCTCGGTGCTGACGCAGAGCATCGCCAACGCCTCCTTCGGCATCTACTTCCCGAAATTCACCGGCACGATCTACGAGATCCTGTCGGCGCCGATTTCATACTTCGAGATCGTGCTCGGCTATGTCGGCGCCGCCGCGACCAAGTCGATCATCCTCGGGCTCATCATCCTTGCCACCGCCGGCCTGTTCGTGCCGCTGCACATCCACCACCCGGTCTGGATGCTGGCCTTCCTGGTGCTGACGGCGGTGACGTTCAGCCTGTTCGGCTTCATCATCGGCATCTGGGCCGACGGCTTCGAGAAGCTGCAGATGATCCCGATGCTGGTGGTGACGCCGCTGACCTTCCTCGGCGGCAGCTTCTACTCCATCGACATGCTGCCGGCGGGATGGCGCACGGTCGCGCTGCTCAATCCGGTCGTCTATCTGATCTCCGGCTTCCGCTGGAGCTTCTACGAGATCGCCGACGTCAGCGTATCCGTCAGCATCGGCATGACGCTGGCGTTCCTGGTGATCTGCCTCGGCATCATCTGGTGGATTTTCCGCACGGGTTACCGGCTGAAGAACTAGCCGTCACCGGTAGCAATGAAAGCGGTGATAGCCATCGTAATACCCGTGGCAGCGGTGGCGATAGTGGCGATGGGGAATGCCGAACACGCCCTCCACCGCACCCACGGCGCCGCCGACACCGGCGCCGACCGCACCACCGACCACGCCTCCCACGGGACCGGCGATCCGGTGACCTTCATAGGACCCTTCCTGGGCGCCGCGCACGATGCCTTGGGCATGACCAGCTCGAGGCAATGCGAGCAGTGCAAGCAGGATGGCGGCGGTCGCGAACAGCAGGCGGACGGGGAAGCCGGCCGGCAGGGCGGCGGCGGTAACGCGGGCTTTGTTCATCTTCAGTCCCAGGGAAGTACAGAGTAAACGGCGGCGAATGCCGCCGTTGGGCAGGCCATCATCAACGCACCGCGCGGCCAAATGGTTGCGCCTTTGTGACGAATTGTCGGCGATGTGAACGCATGTCCGCTCGCGAAAATGTCAGCATCGCCGCTGGCCGCGCGGCACAAAGCGGCCTTGCTTACATCAGACATCACGTTAACGATGGACGGGCGGGCCGCTGGAACGGAAGCCGGATTGCGGGCATATTGCACGCCGGGGGACGGAGAGCCGCGGTGTTATTGTTTGGGCATGATCTTTTCGGAAAACCGCTACACACTTTTCCGGATCATGCTCTAGCGTGAACAGGCCGGAGGCCAGAACTCAAATGCGTTTCCAGATGCGTTCATTTTTTATCGCTTTCACCTCCCTGATGCTTTTGAGCGCGGGCACCGCGCAGGCCAAGGTCGAGATCACCGTCGACAAGGACAATCAGCAGATGACCGTCGCCGTCGATGGCGTCGCGCGCTACCGCTGGCCGGTGTCGACAGGCATCCCTTCGCGCGAGACGCCGGGCGGCGCCTTCCGCGCCTTCCGCATGGAAGAGGATCACTACTCCAAGGAATTCGACGATGCGCCGATGCCGCACGCGATCTTCTTCACCAAGGTCGGGCACGCCATCCACGGCACGGACTCGGTCGGCCGGCTCGGCTCGCCGGCGTCGCATGGCTGCGTGCGCCTGTCGCGGCAGAACGCATCGACCCTCTATGCGCTGGTGCAGCAGCAGGGCGTGCTCAACACCACGGTGACGCTGACCGGCTCGGCGCAGGTGGCGCTGGCCCGCAATCCGCGCGGCCGCACCAACACTGCGGTGGCCCGCGCCCAGCAGCCGGCAGAGGAGCAGTATGCGACCACGGGCGATCCAGTGAACCTGACGCCGCCGCAGCAACCTGCCCGTCGCTACATGCCGCAGGACGACAATTACATCTATCCGGCCGATGGCAGCGACACCGGCGCACGCTATCCGGCACCGCGTCCGATCACGCGCCCCTATGGCACGCAGGCCTATCAGCAACTGCCGCAGCCAACCTACGACCAGGGCTATGGCCAGCAGGGCTACTATTATCAGCAGCAGCAGCCTCGCCAGTATTATCAGCCGCGCGGCTATTACTATCAGAACTGACGCGGCCGCCACCGAGCGCCCTTAACAGTCGAGGCACCATGCCGTCACGTGCCACGACCATCCTGACCGTGCTCTCGGTTCTCGCCGCGGGACAAGCCATTGCTGGAAAAGCCATGGCCTTCGATATCGAGGCGCATCGCGGCGGGCGGGCGGTGCTGCCGGAGAACACCCTGCCCGCCTTTGCCAACGCGCTGTCGATGGGCGTGGACACGCTGGAGCTCGACGTCGGCGTGACCGCCGATGGCGAGGTCATCATCTCGCATGAACGCGGGCTCAATCCCGATCTCGCACGGGATGCGAGCGGCGCCTATGTGGCCGCGCCCGGCACGCCCTTTGTCAAGCTACGGCTCGAAGACCTCAGGGCCTATGACGTCGGCCAGATCCGCCCCGACAGTGCCTATGCCAGGCAATTCCCCGAGCAGCGCGCGTTGCCGGGGACGCGCATCCCCACGCTGGGGCAGCTGTTCGCGCTGGTGCGCAAGTCCGGCAACGCCAATGTGCGCTTCAACATCGAGACCAAGATCGATCCGAACCATCCGGATGAATCCCTCGATCCGCAAGGTTTCGTCACCAGGCTGCTCGGACTGATCGAGGCCGAAAAATTCTCCGATCGCGTCATGATCCAGTCGTTCGACTGGAGGACCCTGCAGCTCGTGCAGCGGCAGGCGCCGACGATTCCAACCGTGTACCTGACGCTCCAGCGCGGCTCGGCTCCGACGGTGGCGCTCGACAAGGCCACCGGCTGGACCGCGGGTTTCAGCCCGGCCGATCACGGCGGCTCGCTGCCGCGAACCATCAAGGCTGCGGGCGGCGCGATCTGGTCACCCTATTTCGGCGACGTGACCCCGGCGCTGGTCACCGAAGCCCACGCGCTCGGATTGCGCGTGGTGGTCTGGACGGTCAACAAGCGCGAAGATATGGCGCGGATGATCGAGACCGGCGTCGACGGGATCATCTCGGACAATCCGGTCCTGTTGCGGCAGGTCGCCGGCGAGAAGGGAATTGCGCTGCCGGCGGGGACGCCGGTGGAGCCGTAAGCCTCGGCCTGTCCTCGTAGCCCGGATGGAGCGCAGCGCAATCCGGGATCAGTGTCGCCGCGCAAGAACGGCCCCGGATTGCGCTTCGCTCCATCCGGGCTACGAAGCGGCCTACTCCCCGTCCCTCACACGCCGGTACAGCGCGCCCAGGATGTTCGAATAGTCGTCGGTCCAGACCCGCACCCTGTCATCGGCTTCGGTCTGCTCCCACGATTTGGAGGCGGCGAGCTTGCCGACATCTTCCTCCTCGCGCGCGGAGATGACGACGTCGGTCGAGAAGATGTAATCGGAATCGCGACCCGAATCCTCGTTGAAGACCCAGCTCTTGAGATCGTTGGCGTCGGCGATGCCGACCACGACAGTCTCGAGATCGAGGTGGCGGTTGGAGACGTGCATCACCACGGCGCCGTGGGGCGCGAGCTTATCCTTGTAGATCTTCATCGCCTCTTCGGTCGCGAGATGGATCGGGATCGCATCGGATGAATAGGCATCGACGATGATGAGATCGTAGGCGCCGTCCGGCTCCTTGGCGAAGGTGAGGCGCGCGTCCCCGATCACAGGCTTCATGTCCGGCAGGCAGCTCGAGATGTAGCGGAAATTCTTGGGGTCGCGCGCGGCATCCACCATCGACTGGTCGATCTCGAAGAATTTCCAGTCCTCCCCCGGTTCGGCGGCGCAGGCGAGCGTGCCGGAGCCGACGCCGATCGCGGCGACCTTGAGCGGCGAGCCCTTGCGTTCGCGGATCGCGGTGACGGCCTGACCGATGCCGCCGTCCTTGTGATAGTAGGTGATCGGCTCGGGCCGGCCGCTGACCGGCGTGCCGTCATTGTTGCGGAAGCGCTCGGCGCCGTGGATGGTGGTGCCGTGCATCAGCACGTGGAAATAGCCGCCGGGCGTCTCCACGATCTTGTGCACGCCGAAGAAGCTGCGCACCGTGGTGACGCGGCCCTCGTCCACCGGATAGATCCGGATCAAGGCCAGCGCCAGCGCGATGGTGGCGAAGATCTTCCAGCGTCCCGCATTGAGCGCCAGTGTCAGCAGCGCGGCGAGCACGCCGACGGAGCCGGCGACCCAGACGCGGTGATCCTCGAACCAGGTCGAGAGATTGCCCGTGGTCGTGGACGGCGCGATCAGCGCCACCGCGAGCGCGGCGAGCGCCAGCCAGTACCATCTCACGATGCCGGCGAGACGCTCGTTCGCGGACGGGCGGCACAGCGCGGCGAGCGCGATCAGGATCGGGTATTCGGCGATCCACGAGAAGGTGAAAGGCGCGACCAGGCCCGCAAAGAGGCCGCCAACCATGCCGCCGAACGACAGCGCGACATAGAAGCCGGTGAGATATTTGGCGGCCGGCCTCGTCCGCGCCAATTCACCGTGACAGGCCATGGCGATGACGAAGAAGCACAATTGATGACCGCCGAGCGTCAGCAGCAGATTCTGCTCGCCGCCGAAAGCCAAGAGGACAACGACGCCGGCGATCGCGACCGGCTGGAGCATCAGCATCCATTTGTGCGGCAGCAGCGGCCGCGACTGGAACACCACCACCCAGGTGAGCAGATACAGCGACAGCGGCAGCACCCAGAGCAGCGGCGCCGCCGCGACGTCGGTCGAGATGTGCGCGGTCACCGCGATAAGCAGGCCGGACGGCACCGCGGCGAGGAAGATCCAGCGCAGCCGCGTCAGCAGGCTTGGTGCCGGCGCATTGACGTCCTCGCTTCGCGCATCGGCGACCACCAGCTTCGGCGAGCGCAACAACAGCACGCCGCAAGCGGCGATCAGGAGGATCAGCAGGCCATAGCCCGCGGTCCAGAACCGGTTCTGCGTGTGCAGCGTGAACATCGGCTCCAGCAGGAACGGATAGGACAGCAGCGCCAGGAAGCTGCCGATGTTGGAGGAGGCATAGAGGAAATAAGGATCATGGCCGGCAGGATGGCCGGTGCGGACGAACCAGGCCTGCAGCAGCGGATTGTTGGCGGCCAGTGCGAAGAACGGCAGCCCGATCGAGACCACGAACAGGCCGAGCAGCCAGAACGCATAGCCCGAGGCCGGCGGCTCGCCATAGGCCGACGCGATGCCGAGCGGCAGCGTGGCGAAGGCCGCGACCAGCAGCACCAGATGCACCGCCACCGGAACGATCCGGTTCCTCGCCTGCATCAACAAGTGCGCATAGGCATAGCCCGCCAACAGCAACGACTGGAAGAACACCATGGCCACCGACCACACCGCCGGCGAGCCGCCGAGCCGCGGCAGCACCATCTTCGTGAACAGCGGCTGCACCGAGAACAGCAGCAGCGCGCTGACGAAGATCGCAGCGGTGTAGACCGTCAGCAGCAGCCGGTTGCGCGACGACGAAGGCTGCTCCGTGGCGGCGGGTTGCACGATCGAATCCATGAAAGCTCCGGCAAAACCCCGGCGGGCGCCGGACGGGGTGCAATGGAGCACACAGCGCCTGAACGAGCAATAAAGGGGCTCGTGATGTTGCAGCGACGAATGCTTGATATAGAGATGTCATTCCGGGGCGCCTCGAAAAGGCGAACCCGGAACCTCGAGATTCCGGGTTCGATGCTGCGCATCGCCCCGGAATGACGCCAGGGACATCATGACCGAAACCGACGTCGTCATCATCGGCGCTGGCCATAACGGCCTCACCAGCGCGGCTTATCTCGCGGGGGCGGGCCTGCGTGTGCGCGTGGTCGAACGGCGCAAGGTGGTCGGCGGGGCCGCCGTGACGGAGGAGTTTCACCCGGGCTTTCGCAATTCGGTCGCGGCCTACACCGTGAGCCTGCTCAATCCGCAGGTGATCGCTGACCTCAAGCTCGCCGAGCACGGCCTGCGGGTGGTCGAACGGCGCGCCCAGAATTTTCTGCCCGCGCCCGACGGTAGCTATCTCCTCACCGGCGAGGGGCGGACCAAAGCGTCAGTCGCACGGCTCAGCGCGCGCGATGCGGAGGCGCTCGACGGCTTCTCGCGCGAACTGGAAGACATCGCCGACGTGCTCAGGCAATTCGTGCTGCGCGCGCCGCCGAATCTGCTCGACGGTTTCGGCACGAATGCGATCCGCGAGGCCGTGAACGCATTGCAGAGCGCCAACATCCTGCGCGGCCTGACGCTGGAGCAAAGCCGCAGCCTGCTCGATCTCTTCACCCGCTCGGCCGGCGAGATGCTGGACGAGCGGTTCGAGCATGATCTGGTCAAGGCGCTGTTCGGCTTCGATGCTATCGTCGGCAATTACGCCAGTCCCTACGCCGCCGGCTCGGCCTACGTGATGCTGCATCACGCCTTCGGCGAGGTGAACGGCAAGAAGGGCGTCTGGGGCCATGCCATCGGCGGCATGGGCGCGATCACGCAGGCGATGGCGCGCGCCGCCAGGGATCGCGGCGTTGCGATCGACACCGATGCCGGCGTCCGCGAGGTGATCGTCGAGCGCGACCGCACGGTCGGCGTGGTGCTGGAGAACGGCGAGACGATCCGCGCGAAATATGTCGCGGCCAACGTCAATCCAAAGCTGCTGTATACGCGGCTGATCGCGGCGGACGCGCTGCCGCAGGAGTTCCTCGCCCGCATCAGGCACTGGAAGAACGGCTCGGGCACCTTCCGCATGAACGTGGCGCTGGACCGCCTGCCCTCCTTCACGGCGCTATCGGGCGAGGGAGATCACCTCACCTCCGGCATCATCCTCGCGCCCAGCCTTCCCTATATGGACCGCGCTTATCTCGATGCGCGGGCGCAGGGCTGGAGCCGACAGCCTGTCGTCGAGATGCTGATCCCCTCGACGCTCGACGACACGCTGGCCCCCGCGGGAAGACACGTGGCGAGCCTGTTCTGCCAGCACGTCGCGCCCGAGCTGCCCGATGGAAAATCCTGGGACGACCACCGCGACGAGGTCGCCGATCTCATGATCGCGACGGTGAATGCTTACGCGCCGGGTTTTGCGTCGAGCGTGCTCGGCCGCCAGATCCTCTCCCCGCTCGATCTCGAACGGCAGTTCGGCCTGTTAGGGGGCGACATCTTCCACGGCGCGCTGACGCTGAACCAGCTGTTCTCGGCGCGGCCGATGCTGGGCCATGCCGATTATCGCGGACCCCTGAGGGGCCTCTATCACTGCGGCTCCGGCGCCCACCCCGGCGGCGGCGTCACCGGCGCCCCCGGCCACAACGCCGCCCGCGTGATCTTGCGGGACCATCGCGCGCTGTTCGGAAGCCGTGGATAGGTCTGTGGATGGGCTATGGACAGGCTGTCGGGATGTCTGTGGTCAGGAGGAGAACCTGATCCGGACATCATGGGGGAAAGGCGGTGGATAACCGCGGGACAGCCGGGGGATGAGCCGGTGGATGGCGCCCTGATAAAGGGCTGACGGCCCGTGGACATCGCCGAGCCCCCCAAAAGACCTCGCCCGCCGAGGGCAATTCCTCGCGCGGGCGCTCGTCTGGACTTCTATGAAGAAAGTGGCCCCCGCTGGAAATCGGAGGCGGAAATTACTTCAAGGAGCTGCTAATCGAACCGAACTTCTCGTTCATCGTGGTACCCAGGCTGTTCACCACGGTGATGATCGCCAGAGCGATACCGGCCGCGATCAGGCCGTATTCGATTGCGGTCGCACCGGATTCGTCGGACCAGAACTTCAAAACCATGCGCTTCAAGACGTGCCTCCGTTTCAATCACAAGCTGTGTTGGTCAGCCCCAACAGCCGCAAATCTACGGGGTGCGACCTTCGGTCCAGTTAATCTCGAGATTCAACTTATGCGGAAAATTGCGCGCAAAAGTTCCCAAAATTGACCGGATGGAACCCTGAAGATGCAGCCTTCCCCCACCCACCGCGCCAGCTTCTCGATCGGCACCGAGACCGCCGCAAGGCGCGTCGTCGATGTGCTCACCGAGGTGTTTTTCGAGGGCGACGCAGCAGTCGCCGCCTTCGAGCGGCCGGACGGCCAATGGGACGTCACGCTGCATTTTGCCGAGGCACCGGACCAGGCGTGGCTGCGCGAATTCATTGTAACTTCAGCAGGAAATGACATTGCCAACACGCTTGTCTTCGACACCGTCGAGGCCAAGGACTGGGTCAAGGCGAGCCTGGAGGATCTGGTCCCGGTGCCGGCCGGGCGCTTCGTCGTGCACGGCAGCCATGACCGCGACCGCGTGGCGCCGAACAAGCTCAAAATCGAGATCGAGGCGGCGCTCGCCTTCGGCACCGGCCATCACGGCACCACGCGCGGCTGTTTACTCCTGCTTGACCATGTCCTGAAGAGTTCCCTTCCGCGCAACGTGCTCGACCTCGGCACCGGAACCGGCGTGCTGGCCATCGCGGCGGCCAAGGCGCTGCACCGCGCGGTGCTGGCATCCGACATCGATCCGCCCTCGGTGCGGGTGGCGGCTGAGAACGGCCGGCTCAACGAAGTCGGTCACCATGTGCGGGTGATCCGCGCCACCGGCTTCGCCGCGCCGGATTTTGCCAAGGCCGGCCCGTTCGACCTGGTGCTGGCCAACATCCTCGCCAACCCGCTGCGGCAGCTGGCGGGCCCGATGGTGCGGCACCTCGCACCCGGCGCCCGCGTCATCCTCTCCGGCCTGTTGACGCATCAGGCGCCCGCCGTGATCGCCGCCTATCGTGCGCGCGGCCTCGTGCCGTTGCGGCATCTGCGGATCGAGGGGTGGAGCAGTTTGTTGTTGAGGAAGGTGGGGTAAACGAGGTGCCGTAGGGTGGGCAAAGCGCAAGCGTGCCCACCATAACGATCGATAATCGTGGACGATGGTGGGCACGGCGCAAGAGCGCCTTTGCCCACCCTACGGCATGATCGATGCCGCGCTACTCCGCCGGCTTGTCGTCCCGGCGCACGACGCGCTTGCCCTGCAGGGCACGCCTCGCACGGCGCTCGGCGAAACGGTCGATCATCTGGCTGATGAGGCCGCGCGGCTTCTTCGGTCCCGTTGCGGCGGCCGGGGCGCGGCGCACCGGCGGCGAGATCTTCTCAAACGTGAACGCTGGCATCGTGTGTCCCCTCGCCGTTGAGATGAACCACCTGCTCGAATTTCCCTGTTATCCGGACGAAGCGCACCTGCTGCATCCTTTACTCCACTCAATTCGAATGGAACATTTTCAAGCACAGTCCATGCCAGATGCGATGCAAATGCGTCTAGATTGCGGACCGATGCCCATGATCCTAGAGTGATCCACATGTTCGAAGCGCACTTCCAGACATTCGAGGAGCCCGAGGCCGGCGTCGCCTTGACGGCGCGCCTTGCCGCACTCCGCGAAGAACTCGCCCGCCGCAAGCTGACCGGCTTTGTCATTCCGCGCGCCGACCAGCAGCAGAACGAATATGTGCCCCCGTCGGAAGAGCGGCTGGCCTGGCTGACCGGCTTCACCGGATCGGCGGGCTTCGCGGTGGTGCTGACCCGCGAGGCCGCCTTGTTCGTCGATGGACGCTATACGCTGCAGGCGGCCAAGCAGGTCGATGCCAAGGCCTGGGCGGTGGAATCGCTGATCGATCCGCCGCCGGAAAGCTGGGTGACGGCACATCTGAAGGCAGGCGATCGCCTCGGATTTGATCCATGGCTGCACACTTTTTCGGCAGCCGAGCGCCTGTCCGCCGCCTGCGCCAAGGCCGGCGCCGAGCTCGTCGCGGTCGACGGCAATCCGGTCGATGCGATCTGGCAGGACCGGCCGCAGCCGCCGCTTGCCCCCGTGGCCGTGCACAGCCTCCAGCATGCCGGCGTTACCGAAGCCGAGAAGCTGACGCAGATCAGGGCCGAGATCGCCAAGCTCGGTGCGGATGCGCTGGTGCTGTCGGACAGCCACGCCGTGGCCTGGACCTTCAACATCCGCGGCGCCGACGTCGCGCACACGCCGCTGCCGCTGTCCTACGCGCTGGTGCCGAAGGACGGCCGTCCCACCATCTTCATCGACCACCGCAAGCTCTCCAACCTCTCGCGCGACCACCTCGAACAGTCCGCCGACGTGCGCGAGCCCGATGCGATGGCGCCGACCCTGATGGCGCTCGCCAAAAGCGGCGCGGCGATCGCGCTCGACAATGCGACCGCGGCCGAGGCGCTGAGCCGGCTGATCGCGGGCGCCGGCGGCAAGCCGGTGCGCGGCAGCGATCCGATTGCATTGCTGAAGGCGGTCAAGAACGCGACCGAGATCAAGGGCACCAAGACGGCCCACGTGCGCGACGCCGTGGCGCTGGCGCGCTTCCTGGCGTGGATCGATCGCGAGGCGCCAAGCGGCAAGCTCACCGAGATCGACGCGGTGGAGGCGCTGGAGACGTTCCGGCGCGACACCGGCGCGCTGAAGGATGTCTCGTTCCCGACCATCTCGGGAACGGGGCCGAACGGCGCCATCGTGCACTACCGCGTCACCCGCAAGAGCAACCGGCGGATCGCGCCCGGCGATCTCCTGCTGATCGATTCCGGCGCGCAATATGAGGACGGCACCACCGACGTCACGCGCACCATGGCGGTCGGCGAGCCGACCGCTGAAATGCGCGACCGCTTTACCCGCGTGCTGCGCGGCCACATCGCGATCGCGCGCGCGGTCTTCCCCGACGGCACCAATGGCGCACAGCTCGACACGTTGGCGCGGCAATATCTCTGGGCCGCCGGCGTCGATTTCGAGCACGGCACCGGCCACGGCGTCGGCAGCTATCTCTCGGTGCATGAAGGGCCGGCCCGGATCTCGAAGCTCGGCACCACGCCGCTGAAGCGGGGCATGATCCTCTCCAACGAGCCCGGCTACTACAAGACCGACGGTTTCGGCATCCGCATCGAGAATCTCGAGCTGGTGGTCGAAGCCAGCATCAAGGGCGCCGAGAAGCCGATGAACGCCTTCGAGACGCTGACGCTCGCGCCGATCGACCGCCGGCTGATCGACGTGGCAATGCTGAACAAGGACGAGCTCGACTGGCTCAATGCCTACCATGCGCGCGTGAGGGCCGAGGTGCGGCCGGCGCTGGACGAGGCGACCGGGGCCTGGCTCGATCAGGCGACGGCGGAGCTGAAGGCGTAGCGCGCATGGCGCTACGCGACCAGCGCAACGCTTGGCCGCTTCGTCCGCAATCCCGGCGGCCTTGGCACACTCCTTGTGCAGCTTCTCCGTAAAACGACGGCTTCCCGCGCACTGTTATTATAACAGTCCCGAAATCCGAATAGCCGCATTCCGAAACGCCGATATCCGTCTTGCGTGAGCACGCTACAGTCGATTCGGATTTCGAAAGACGGACATCTATGCACGGCATGATCAGCAGGCCGCCGCACGCGGCGACGAAGAACATCGCGACCTCGCGCGTGGTGTTGCTGCTGCTGGTCGTCATGACCGGGATCGCGCCGATCTCGCTCTACATCCTGGTCCCGGCACTGCCCGTGCTGGCGACGACGTTCGGCCGCGACATCTCGATCGCGCAGATGACGGTGTCGCTCTACATGGTCGGCATCGCGATGTCCCAGCTCATCATGGGCCCGCTGTCGGACAAGTTCGGCCGGCGTCCGGTGCTGCTTGGAGGCCTCGCGCTGATGGTCGCAGCGAGCATCGCCTGCATCTTCGCCGAGACTCTGCCGCAACTGATTGCAGCGCGCTTCTTCCAGGCACTGGGCGGCGCCTCCGGCATGGTGATCAGCCGCGCCATCATCCGCGACATCTACGAGCGCGACCGCGTCGCCTCCATGATCAGCCTCGTGGTTGCTGCCCTGATGATCGGCCAGATGGTCTCGCCGCTCACTGGCGGTCTGATCGAGACCGCGTTCGGCTGGCGCGCCATCTTCTACGCCGTCACGATCGGCGCGATCGCGGTCGCGGTCGGCATCGCGATCGCATTGCCGGAGACGCGCCGCGACCGCGCAGTCGGCAGCGGCGGCTTTCGCAGCGACGTCGGCACCCTGATCAAGAGCCGCGCTTTCATCGGCTATGTGATGTGCCAGGTGCTGGCATCGCAGATCATCTTCACCTTCGCCGGCGGCGGCCCCTATATCGTGGTGACGCAGATGGGCCGGACCAGCGCCGAATACGGCGCCTGGTTCGCGACGTCGGGCTTCGCCTATCTCGTCGGCAATCTGCTCTGTGTACGCTTCGCCCCGCGGCACTCGCTGGAGAAGCTGATCTGGTTCGGGCTGGCTCTCCAGCTCGGCGGCAGCCTCTTGAACCTGCTGTGGAGTTTCACCAGCTGGAACGAGGCCCCAAGCTGGCTGTTCGGCACGCAGATGATCGTGATGGTCGGCAATGCCTTCGTGATGGCGAACTCCGCCGCCGGCGCCATCAGCATCCGCCCTGAAGCGGCCGGCACCGCGTCGGGAGCGATGGGCTTCCTCCAGCAGGGCATCGGTGCGTTGATGTCGCAATTCGGCGCCTATCTCGGCGGCCATTCCACAACGACGCTGCCGCTGACCTCCGCGGTGCTGGCGATCTCCCTGCTCTGCGCCTGCATGATGATCTTCGTCGTCCCCCGCCGCGAGATCGTGGTGAGCGAGGCGCTGATCGAGCAGGCGGAAGAGGAAGAGACGGGGATGATGTGAGGGGCGCGGCACAGCGCGTCCCCAACCTCGCTGTCATGCCCCGGCTTGACCGGGGCATCCAGTACGCCGCGGCGTCAGTCGTAACAGCGAGATCTCCAACGCGGGCCTCTGGAATACTGGATCGCCCGGTCAAGCCGGGCGATGACAGCGGAGTAAATGGCGCAGAGCGCGCCCTCTCACTCCCCGATCAGCTTCAGCCACTCGTCCTCGGTCAGCACCTTGACGCCATGCTTGTTGGCTTCCGCGAGCTTCGAGCCCGCGCCGGGGCCGGCGACGACGAGATCGGTCTTCTTCGACACCGAGCCTGACACTTTCGCACCCAGCCGCTCCGCGGTCGCCTTGGCTTCATCCCGCGTCATCTTCTCCAGCGAGCCCGTGAAGACCACGGTCTTGCCGGCGACGGGCGAGTTGCTCTTCGGCTTCTCGGCGTCGACGATCTCGACCTCCCTGGTCAGGCGCTCGACAATGCCGCGGTTGTGGCTCTCGCCGAAATAATCGGCGATGCTCTTGATCACGGTGTCGCCGATCTGGTCGAGCGCGTCCATATCCGCCATCGCCTCCTCATCGCCCTTGGCGACCTTGAGGCAGGCGTCATGGAAGGCGTCCCAGGAGCCATAGCCGCGTGCCAGCGCCAGCGCCGTGGTCTCGCCGACATGGCGCATGCCGAGCGCATAGACGAAACGCTCCAGCGCGATCTTGCGCCGGCTCTCGATCGCGCCAAACAGATTGCGCACCGAGGTCGCGCCGTAGCCCTCGATCTCCTCGAGCTTGAGCTTCGAATTGCGCTTCTCCAGCGTGAAGATGTCGGCGGGCTCCCTGACCCATTCTTCGTCGAAGAAATACTGGAGCTGCTTCTCGCCAAGACCGTCGATGTCGAAGGCGCGGCGCGACACGAACAATTTGAGGTGCTCGATCTTCTGATAGGGGCAGGCGAACTCGCCGGTGCAGCGTGCGCGCGAGCCCTCTTCGCCCGCCGCGGTCTCCTCGCGCGTGACGTCGGTGTGCAGCGGGCACGGACACTTCTTCGGGAACTGGAATTCCTTCGCGCCTTTCGGCCGCTTGTCGAGGACCACGTCGACCACCTGCGGGATGACGTCGCCGGCGCGCTGGATCACGACGGTGTCGCCGATTCTGATATCGCGGCCCTCGCGCAGCACCTCGCCCTTGTTGCCGATGCCCTTGATGTAGTCCTCGTTGTGCAGCGTGACGTTCTGCACGATCACGCCGCCGACACCGACCGGCTCGAGCTTGCCGACCGGCGTGAACGAGCCGGTGCGGCCGACCTGGATCTCGATGTCGCGCAGCACCGTCATGGCGCGCTCGGCGGGGAATTTGTGCGCGATGCCCCAGCGCGGCGTACGCGAGACGAAGCCGAGCCGCTCCTGCCAGTCGATGCGGTCGACCTTGTAGACGACGCCGTCGATGTCGTAGTCGAGTTCGGCGCGTTCTTCCTCGATCCGCTGATGGAATGCGATCAGCTCCTCGACCGAATGGCACAGCTTGGTCAGCGGATTGGTCTTGAAGCCGCAGCGCTCGAACCAGCCGATCATGCCGCTCTGCGTTGCTTCCGGCATCGCGCTCATCTGGCCCCAGGCATAGGCGAAGAAGCCGAGCGGGCGCGAGGCGGTGATGGTCGGATCTTTCTGCCGCAGAGAGCCCGCGGCCGAATTGCGCGGATTTGCGAAGATGGTGTCGCCGGCAGCCTTCTGCCGCTCGTTGAGCGCGAGGAAGGCCTTCTTGGTCATATAGACCTCGCCGCGCACCTCGCAGATGTCGGGGACGTTGCGGCCCTTCAACTTCTGCGGCACATCTTCGAGGGTGCGGATATTGGCGGTGACGTCCTCGCCTTCCGCACCGTCGCCGCGCGTCGCCGCGGTGACGAGCTCGCCGCCCTCGTAGCGCAGCGACATCGAGAGGCCGTCGATCTTGGGCTCGGCCGAGAAATTGACCTTGTCGTCGTCGAGCTTCAGGAAACGCACGATGCGGCCGACGAAGTCGCGCACATCTTCTTCGGCGAAGGCGTTGTCGAGCGACAGCATGGGCACGGAGTGGCGCACCTTCCTGAAGCGCCCGGACGGTGCCGCGCCGACCTTCTGCGAGGGCGACTCTGCGCTGACGAATTCCGGAAAGCGCTTTTCGATCGCGTTGAGGCGCTGACGCAGAGCGTCATACTCGGCGTCGGTGACGGTGGGCGCGTCCTCCTGATAGTAGCGCTCGTTGTGCCCCTCGATCTCGAGTGACAGCCGCATGTGCTCGACCTTGGCCTGTGCCTTGGTGAGATCGGCGACGTCGCGAAGCGGTTTCGATTTTGCTGCTCTTGCCATGGTGCTTGGATACGACGGAGCGGGTAGCACGGTAAAGGCGTGTGGAAATCTCGTGCCCCGGACGCAGCGCAGCGCGAAGTGGTGCTCTGCAGAGCCGGGGCCCATGTGACGAGGCATTCTGGGTCCCGGCTCGCGCTGCGCGCGTCCGGGACACGGAAGTCTAGGCCGTCGCCGCCTTGAGCAGCCGCTCCGCCGCCGCCCTCGCCTCGGCGGTGATCTCGGCGCCGGCGAGCATGCGGGCGATCTCCTCGCGGCGGTGGTCGGCGGCGAGCGCATTGACGCGGGTGGCGACGCGTTTGCCCTTGTCGAGGGCGTCCTTGGAGATGAGCAGATGCTGATCGGCCCGCGCGGCGACCTGCGGGGCGTGGGTCACGGCCATCACCTGCACCTTGCCGGCAAGCCGCGCCAGGCGCCCGCCGATGGCATCCGCAACCGCGCCGCCCACGCCGGTGTCGATCTCGTCGAACACCAGCGTCGGCGCCGAGCCGCGGTCGGACAACACGACCTTGAGCGCCAGCAGGAAGCGCGACAGCTCGCCGCCGGAGGCAACCTTCATCATCGGCCCCGGCTTGGTGCCCGGATTGGTCTGCACCCAGAACTCGACGCGGTCGAACCCTTGCGGACCCGGCGCGGCCTCGTCGGTCGCAACCTGGGTCATGAACTTGGCGCGTTCGAGCTTGAGCGGCGCGAGTTCGGCATTGACGGCCTTGTTGAGCTTTTCCGCCGACTTTTGTCGCGCCAGCGACAGCTTCTTGGCGGCAGCGGCATAGAGCGCGTCGGCCTCGATCGCGGCCTGCTCCAGCTTCTTCAAGCGCGAGGCGCCGGCATCGATCAGCACGACGTCGGCGGCGTATTGGGCGGCCAGCGCCGCCAGCAGGTCGACCGGGGTCGAATATTTGCGCGAGGCGGCGCGCAGGGCGAACAGCCGTTCCTCGATGCGTTCGAGCTCGGCCGGATCGAAATCGGTTGCGGCCAGCGCAGCCTGCAGATGCTGGTCGGCTTCCTCCAGCGCATTGATCGCGGCGTCGATCGCCTTCACCGCGGGCTCGACCAGCGCCGGCGAGTTGACGCCGCGGCGCTCCAGCCGGCGCACCGCCGCCGACAGTGCCGCAACCGGCGAATGATTGCCGCCGACAGCCTCCTGCGCCTCGCGCAAATCGGAGGCGATCTTCTCGCCCTGCATCATCGTGGTCCGGCGGTGGGCCAGCGACGTCTCCTCGCCCTCCTTCGGCGCGAGCCGCTTCAGCTCGTCGGAGGCGTGGCGCAAATAGTCGGCCTCGCGCGCGGCGCGCTCCATGCCGGCGCGATGCTCTTCCAGAGCGGTATTGGCGGTGCGGCGGGCATCCCACAGCTCTTCGACGGCCGCGACGTCCCTCTCCAGACCGGCGAAGGCGTCGAGCAGACGGCGGTGCGTGGCGGCATCGACCAGCGCGCGCTCGTCATGCTGGCCATGGATCTCGACCAGCGCGGCGCCGACCGCCTTCAGCGTCTGCACGCTGATCGACTGGTCGTTGATGAATGCGCGGGTGCGGCCATCGGCGAGCTGCACCCGGCGCAGAATCATCTCGCAAGAATCTGCAACGCTCGCGTCGTCCAGCCCGTTCTCGGCGAGGATCCTCGTCGCGGGGTGATTCTTCGGGACATCGAAGACGGCGGTGACCTGCCCCTGCTCCGCACCGTGGCGCACGAGGCCGGCATCGCCGCGGCCGCCGAGCGCCAGCGCAAAGGCATCGAGCAGGATGGATTTGCCCGCCCCGGTCTCGCCGGTCAAAACCGCAAGGCCGGTGGCGAATTCGATATCGAGCCGTTCGATCAGGACGATGTCACGGATCGACAGACGCGCCAGCATGGAACCCCAAAATTTCCTAGCCGAGGCCCATCTTCTTGAAGGTCTTGCTGATCCAGGACCCCTGATTCTCGCTCGGTTCGAGACCACCCGATTTTACAAGATTATAGGCGTCCTTGTACCAGCGGCTGTCAGGAAAATTGTGCCCGAGCACGGCGGCTGCGGTCTGTGCCTCCCCGACGATGCCGATCGCCATATAGGCTTCGGTCAGCCGGTAGAGCGCCTCCTCGACATGGCGCGTGGTCTGGTACTGGGTGACGACGGCCTTGTAGCGGTTGATCGCGGCGGTGTAGTCGCGCTTCTGCGCGTAGTAGCGGCCGACGTTCATTTCCTTGCCGGCGAGCTGGTCGCGGGCGCCCTCGATCTTGGCCTTGGCGGAGGTCGCATATTCGGACGTCGGATATTTGCGCACCACCTCTTCCAGCGAGGCGATCGCCTTCTCGGTGCGGCTCTGGTCGCGGCTGATGTCCGGGATCTGGTCGTAATGCGAGGCGGCGATCAGGTACTGCGCATAGGCCGCATCCGGGCTGCCGGGGTGCAGCGTGACGTAGCGCGTGGCAGCGCCGATGCAGCCGTCATAGTCGCCGCCCTGGTAGGAGGCATAGGCCGACATCAGCAGCGATTTGCGGGCCCAGTCAGAATAAGGATGCTGGCGGTCGACCTCCTCGAACTTCTTGTTCGCCGCCTTCATGTCCTTCTTCTCGTTCATGAGGTACAGGCCCTCATTGTAGATCTTGTCGGCGGGCTCCTCGACGAAGGTGTCGTCCTTGGCGGTGAACTTGTCCCAGAGATCGCCGGTGCCGCAGCCGGCCAGCGGCAGCGCGAGCAAGAAGAGAGTGGCAGCCTGGAGCAGCCCACGGGCCGCAATCGAGGCCTTTGGCGAAATCGAAAGAGATCCGCGCGTCATACGCTGTGCCGACATGAGTTTTGCCCTGACGCCCTGTGATGCAGTACCCGCCAGCCCATGAATCCCGTCATGGGCGCGAAATGGTGCCGTGGTGCCTGCCATGCGCCCACGCCGATGTATCCAAAAACGATCGTTAACAACCGGATAGGCAGGCATTTCGCCCGGATTAAGGCGAACCTGCCGCAATGCTAGCCGATCATGGTTACCAGGAGTTTCCCGGGGCAGGTTGCCCTGCCCGCGGCGGCAGATCCCTTCAGGAGACGTCGGGCCCGTAGGCCGCGGCGATCCGGCCGCCGACAATGCCGCGACCGACTTCGCCCACCGGACGGGTGGTGCGACGCACCGCCTCGCCCTCGACCACGCGCCAGGCGGTACGGTCGGCAAGCAGAGCGGTCAGGACGGCGTGGTTGAGCTTGTGGCCGCCGCGGACCGAACGGTAGGCGCCAAGCAGCGGCAGGCCAGCCAGCGCGAGGTCGCCGATCACGTCCAGCACCTTGTGGCGGGCACATTCGTCGGCGTAGCGCAGGCCCTCGGTGTTGAGCAGCCGCTCCTCGTCGAACACGACGGTGTTGTCGAAAGAGGCGCCGAGGGCATAACCCGCGCTCCAGAGCCGGGCGACGTCGCACATCAGACCGAAGGTCCGGGCGCGGCCGACTTCGCGACGGAAACGTTCCGGGTTGAGCTCGAGCGCGTAGCTCTGCTGACCGATGACGGGATTGGTGAAGTCGATCTCGACCTCGGCGCGGAACCCGTTGGCATAGGGCCGGATCTCGCCGAAGGAGTCGCCGATCTTGACCGAGATCGGCTTCAAAACCTGGATGAAGCGGCGCTGCGCAGACTGGGTGACGATGCCGGCCTGGTCGATGGCAGCAATGAACGCCGCGGCGCTGCCGTCCATGATCGGCACTTCCGGCCCGTCGAGCTCGATCGTGGCATTGTCCACGCCCATGCCCCGCAGCGCAGCAAGCACATGCTCGGCGGTGGAGACCAGCGGACCGTTACGGTCGCCGAGGACGGTGGCAAGGTCGGTCGCGATTACCTGGTCGGCGGTCGCCTGAACTTCGCGGTCACTTCCCTCGAGGCCGGTCCGGACAAAAATAAAACCCGCGTCGATAGGCGCAGGCCCAAGCGTGAGAGTGACGGGAAGACCGGAGTGAACGCCGACGCCTGCCACGGTGGCTTGCGCACGAAGCGTTGTTTGCCGGCTAAATTTCATCAGGAACCCGCCCCACTACGACCCATTGCGACTTATACTCGACCCGACCGATCGGCCTAGACCGTCGTGCGAATCCGTATCCCCAAGTCACGGCAAACCATAGTTGCTGCCTCAAACAGCGCCAACTCACGGTTTTTTACCGATTGTTACCCCAAACCTGCCGTATTCGCGCCAAGGCTTAACCAAATTGCGCCGAGGTTTTGGGCCGATGCCGGCGGTTTTAGTGAACCACCAAATATGTAATTAATGATTTAAAATCAGTTGCTTGACTGTGCAATCCGGGTCTTCCCGGGAGAAAAGGAAAGGTCCCGGCAAGCCTGTCGCCGGGACCTTTTTTCGTCTGCCTTATTGTAACAATCCTCAGGTCGCCTGCCGCCGCAGGAAGGCCGGGATATCAAGATGGTCGTCACCCTGTGGCGCCGGCGCAACAGGCGCGGGGCGGCCATGCATATCGAGGCCCTGCGGCGCGGGACGCCGGGCATACTCCGATACCGGCTCGCTGGCCGCAATCTGCTGCGCCACCGTCTTCTGCGGCCGGCGCTCGGGCAGCGGCGGCATGGCGGGGCCGGTGGTGCGAGCGGCCACCGGCGGCTCGCTCTCCTCCTCGCGGCGGCCAAGGCCGACATTGGCGAGGCGCTGCAGCAGCGACAGGCGGGTCTTCTGCGGGGCCTCTTCCTCCACCTCGCCGCGGGCCTGACGAATCTCGGCCTGGGCCGGCATCGGCAGTTCCTCGATCCGCGGCATCCGCGGTGCACGGACCGGCGGACGCTCGGCCTGCGGCGGGATGAAGTTTTCCGGCGTCATCGGCTCCTGCATCGCGACCGGGGCCATGTCAGGCTCCGGGAACAGGGTCGGCTTCTGTGCGATCGGCCGCACGGTGACGTCGCCATAGGTCTGCGGCGCGGGCGCCTGCGGGACCTCGGCAACGGCAGCCGCGATGGCGGCGAGCGCCGCGCGCTCGACGTTCGCCCGCGGCGCGACCGGAGCAGCCGGAGCCGGCGCGGCCGCCGGGATCTGGGCTTCCAGCTTCTGGGCGCGCTCGGCCAGGCGCTGGTTGTCGGCGCGCAGACGCGCGGTAAGGTCGGCGAGACGGCTCTCGGCGACAGCGGCCGGAGCTGCGGGAGCCTGGTGCACCTGCGGCGCCGCGTTCGCGACCGGAGCGGAGGTCGCCTGGCTGTTGCGGGCGATTGCGGCCTGCTCGATGCCGGTGGCGACGACCGAGACGCGGATCAGGCCGTCGAGGGCTTCGTCGAAGGTGGCGCCGACGATGATGTTGGCGTCCTGGTCAACTTCCTCGCGGATGCGGGTCGCAGCTTCGTCAACCTCGAACAGCGTGAGGTCCTTGCCGCCGGTGATGGAGATGAGGAGGCCCTTGGCGCCCTTCATCGAGCTATCGTCGATCAGCGGATTGGCGATCGCGGCCTCGGCGGCCGTCAGCGCGCGCTTGTCGCCGGAGGCTTCGCCGGTGCCCATCATCGCCTTGCCCATCTCCCGCATCACGGCGCGGACGTCGGCGAAGTCGAGGTTGATCAGGCCTTCCTTGACCATCAGGTCGGTGATGCAGGCAACGCCCGAATAGAGCACCTGATCGGCCATCGCGAAGGCGTCGGCGAAGGTCGTCTTCTCGTTGGCGACCCGGAACAGGTTCTGGTTCGGGATGATCAGGAGCGTGTCCACGACCTTGTGCAGCTCGTTGATGCCGGCTTCGGCGGTGCGCATGCGGCGGCCGCCCTCGAAGTGGAACGGCTTGGTGACGACGCCCACGGTGAGGATGCCCATGTCGCGCGCGGTCTTGGCAATCACGGGAGCAGCACCGGTGCCGGTGCCGCCGCCCATGCCGGCGGTGACGAACACCATGTTGGCGCCCGAGAGATGGTCGCGCAGCTCGTCGATCACCTCTTCCGCCGCCGCGGCGCCGACGTTCGGCTGCGAACCCGCGCCGAGGCCCTGCGTGACCGCGGTCCCCATCTGCACGATGCGCTGCGCCTTCGACATCGTCAGCGCCTGCGCGTCGGTATTGGCGACCACGAAGTCGACGCCCTGCAGGCCCGCCGTGATCATGTTGTTGACGGCGTTGCCGCCGGCGCCGCCGACGCCGAACACGGTGATCCGGGGCTTCAGTTCGTGAATATCAGGAACATTGATGCTGATGGTCATGGTTGCCTCTCGATCACGCGCGCGTGGGTTCGCCCCGGCCGGCGGCCGCGGGAGTTGGTGAAAATGGGAAATTGCGGAAAGGAGTCATCAGAAGCCCTCGCGTAGCCATCGTCCAACCTTTCCAAAATAACCGCCGGTCCCTGTCTTGACCTGCTGCCGCGTATGCCGCGGTTCGACATGTTCCTGGTGAACATATTGCGGGTAGACGAGGAGTCCGGCCGGCACCGCGAACGCGGCGTTCTTCGCCTCGTTGGGCAGCCGGCCAAAGCCAAGGGGACGTCCGACCCGCACGGGCCGGCCGAGAATTTGTGTTCCGAGTTCGACGAGACCGGTCAGTTGCGAGGCACCACCCGAGAGCACGACACGGCCGTTGGGCTCTGACGCGAAGGGCGAATCCTTCAGCCGGTCCCGGACCATTTCGAAGATTTCCTCGGCACGGTGCTTGACGATATTGGCGATGGTAGCGCGGGAAACGATCTGCGGCAGATCCTGCTCGTCACCGGCTGTCGGTACAGACATCAGCTCACGCGAGTCCGATCCACCGGTGATGACCGTCCCGTATAAAGTCTTGATTCGCTCGGCATCGGCAATGGTCGCGGAGAGTCCGCGCGCAAGATCCATCGTGATGTGTTGCCCGCCGACCGCAAAACCCGCCGCATGCACGAAACGGCCGCCGGAATAGACCGCAATCGTCGTGGTGCCGGCGCCCATCTCGACGACGGCCGCGCCGAGATCGGCCTCATCGTCAGTCAACACCGACAAGCCGGCGACATAAGGGCTCGCCGCCATGGCTTCGACATTGATGTGGCAGCGCTCGACCGCGAGCATCAGGTTCCGAGCCACGGTGGCATCGCAAGTGACGACGTTCATGTCGACGCCGAACTGATGTGCGACCATGCCGCGGGGATCGCGGATACCCTTGACGCCGTCGAGCGTGTAGCCGACCGGCAGCGCGTGCAGAACGGTGCGGCCCTCGCCGGTGGCATGGCGCATGCCGGTGGAGGTGACGCGGCTGACATCGGCCGGAGTCACGGCGCCGCCGCGGATGTCAGCGGCGGCTTCGACCAGCTGGCCGGAGAGACGGCCGCCCGAGACCGACAGCAGCACGGACTCGACCCGCACCTTGGCCATCTTCTCAGCCAACGCGACGGCCTGGCGCACCGCCTGCTCGCATTCACCGAGATCGATCACCGCGCCGGCCTTCATGCCGCGCGCCTGGATCTGGCTGTAGCCGATCAATTCCACCGCGTGGGTGCGGCCGCGCAAGGCGTCGCTCGGCGCCGACGGCTTCAGCCGCGCGATCATGCAGGCGATCTTGCTGGTGCCGATGTCGAGGCAGGCGACGAGGCCGCCACGCTTGTGCGGCATCTGGCGCGTCTTCGGCGTCTGGGTGCGATCAAGACCGGTCATGCAGCGTCCCCGGCCTTCTTTTTCTTCTTGTCCTTGAACTGCTCCTCGCGCGCCTTGGCGGCGTCGTCGGACAGCTGCACCACCAGCCGATCGGGCAGGCGCATGTCGACGGCGACGATGTCGCGGGAGAACAGCCGGTCCTCCTTGTCGAGCCTCGACAGCATCGCAAGCGCGTTGCCGACGTCCTGCTCGGGCAGGCGGATGTCGAGGCCGTCCTTCAGCCTCAGGTTCCAGCGCCGCTCGCCGACATAGACCGCGGCCTTGGTCACCGCATTGACCTGCGGATAGCGCGCCAGCAGCGCCAGGAAATCGCGGGCCTGGGTATCGGCGCCCTTGCCGACCACGAGCGGCAGCGACAGGAAGCGGCGCGAGACATAGGGTTCGAGCACGGCGCCGTCGTCGGCGATGACGGAGAGGCGGCCGCCCTCCTGCCACAGCGCGAAGGCCTGGCGCTCGGTGATGTCGATCATGAGCCGGCCCGGATAGAGCTTCAGCACAGTCGCATCCGCGATCCAGGGATTGGCCTTGAGCTTCTCGCGCACGACGTCGGCGTCGAGGAACAGCAGCGAGGAGCGGCCGCTGACGCCGCCGATCGCGAGGATCTCGTCCTGGGTGAGCTGCTTGCGGCCGTTGATCACCACGGAGGTGATGCGGAAGCCGGCGGAATTCGCCATGGCGTTGCGGGCGTCGCTGACCGCCGTGATGAAATCCTGGAGATGGCCGCCCCTGACGATGCCGAAGCCGCAGCTTCCGATCAGGAGCAGCGCAGTCATGGCGATCCCGACCCGGCGCGGCGCATAGCGCTCGACCAGCGCGACCACGCGCGGCGGCGGCTCGCGCTCGACGACGGCCTTGGCCCTGGCTTTGGTCTTGATCCTGGCGGCAGCGCGCTTCTCCTCGCGCTTGTCCTGCACCCACTCGCGCAGAAGCACGACCGCTCCGATAGCGGCCGCCTTCAGGTCAGCTTGGGGCCTCAGCGATCTGAAAAGCGACCGGGTGAGGCTTCCTGCTCCATCCATTGCACGAGCTCGTCAACAGTTTGCCCGCGACATCGCGCGGATCCTGGCGAACATGACGTCTCGGTGCCGGGCCGGGTGCTGGTCTTCAGCAGAAGAAGCCTCTCCCCTTCAAAGCGTTCGCTGGAGGTGACATCACCCGCCACAGCTCACGCGCCGGCAGCCAAAGCGCCATATGCGCCGCCAGCGTTAACCTTCGGATGTCCTGGTAAACAAAAGGTAAACTTCGTTAACGCCAGACGCTTTTTGCCCAGCCATGTGAGGCATTTATGCCGCGATGTCCGGCATTTTACCGGATTTGGGCCCCAAACCGGGCCGTTTCGCCCGTCCAGCCGTTAACCAGTCCTAATTATTTCCGCACGCCCCGATCGGCGAGCTCGACCAGGCCGCGCAGGAAGTCGACGAAGTCGATGCCCTCGGCTTTCAGCGCCTTGGGGTAGAGCGAGGACTTGGTCAGCCCGGGCAGCGTGTTGGTTTCGAGATAGACCAGGCCCCTCTCCGAGACGATGAAGTCCGACCGGGAATAGCCGGTGCAGGACATCGCCCGGTGCGCCAGCATCGCCTGCTCCCTCAGCGCAGCGGTGATCTCGGGGGCGAAACGACCGGGGCAGATCTCCTGGGTCGACTTCAACAGATATTTCGCGGCGTAGTCGAAATTGCCCTCGCCCGGAATGATCTCGATCGGCGGCAGCGCGATGATCGAGCCATCGGTGCGCTCCAGCACGCCGCAGGTCGCCTCCACGCCGGCGATGTAGGGCTCGATCACGTACTCTTCGTGCTTGGCCGCATTGCGGACGGCGACGAGATCCTGCTTGGCGTTGACGAAGATCAGGCCGTAGCTCGATCCGTCGCGCGCAGGCTTTGCGATCAGCCGGCCATATTCGGCGAAGGCCTCGTCAATGTTGTCGAGCGCGACGTTGGCCGGCGGCGTGAGGCCGCCGAGCGCGGCGAAATGCTTGGCGGCGATCTTGTCGAAGGCGAGATGCGAGGAGGCCGAGCCCGAGCCGGTGAACGGCACGCCGCGCGCCTCGCACATCAACTGCAATTCGCCGTTCTCCGCGCGCCCGCCATGCAGGCCGAGCACCAGCACGCGATCTTCCGCCTTGGCCCGGTCGAGCGCCTGCGCGAGCGGAATGCCTGATGTGCCGGGCTTGAACTCGTCCTCGAACGGGCGGGCATGCTCGAGCAGCTGCCTGGACTGCACCACATGCACCTTGTCCTCGATGTCCCACCACCAGAGATCGGCCTCGGGCAGCGCCTGATGCAGCGCCTGCGCCGAGGCGACCGAAACCAGACGCTCGCGATTGGAGCCGCCGAAGAGGATGGTGATGCGCATGTTCTCTAGTCCGTCACCTGTCTGTATCAGTCATTCCGGGGCGATGCGCAGCATCGAACCCGGAATGACGAGATTCCGGGTTGCGCTTCGCGCCCCCGGAATGACACTCACGCGGAAATCCCGATCCGCTTGATTTCCCAGTGCAGCTCAATTCCGGAATTCGCCTTCACGCGCTCACGCACGGTCTCGCCCAGCGTCTCGATGTCGTGGGCGGTGGCATCGCCGGTGTTGATCAGGAAATTGCAGTGCATCTCCGACACCTGCGCGCCACCGACGCGCAAGCCCCGGCAGCCGGCGGCATCGACCAGCTTCCAGGCGGAATGGCCGGGCGGATTCTTGAAGGTCGAGCCGCCGGTCTTTTCGCGGATCGGCTGCGCGGTCTCGCGGTGGCTCTGCACCTCCGCCATGCGCGCGCGGATCGCCTCAGCATCCCTGATCTCGCCGCGAAAACGCGCGGAGGTGAAGATGATGGAAGGATCGACGCCGCTATTGCGATAGACGAACTTCATGTCGGCGTTGGAGAAGGTGTGCTTGGTGCCGTCGCGATCAACGCCCCTCGCCTCGATCAGCACGTCCTTGGTCTCGCCACCATTGGCGCCGGCATTCATACGCAGCGCGCCGCCGATGGTGCCGGGGATGCCGAAAAAGAATTCGAGTCCGCCGATATTGGCGGACGCCGCCACTTCCGCCACGCGCTTGTCGAGCGCGGCAGTGCCTGCGCTGACGATGTCGCCACTCGCGGTCGCCTCGCCGAAGGCGCGCGGCGCAAGACGGATCACCACGCCGGCAATGCCGCCGTCGCGCACGATCAAATTGGAGCCGACGCCGATGACATAGACCGGAATGTCGGCGGCAAGATGGGCGAGGAAATAAGCGAGATCGTCCTCGTCTGCCGGCGTGAACAGCACCTGCGCGGGACCGCCGACGCGAAACCAGGTGAGCTCGGCCAGCGACTGGTTCGCCAGCAGCCGGCCGCGGAGGTCGGGCATGGCGGCTTTGAGAGCGGGGGTGATGTCGGGGAAGCTCACGGCCCTACCCCAACGCCTTCAATTCGCCGGGCAGTGCATACGCCCATTGCGTGATGTTGCCGGCGCCCAGGCACACGACGAGATCGCCGGACTTCGCCAATCCCTTGACGATGCCGGCGAGCTCCGTCGCGCCCGGCAGCGGGATCACCTCGCGGTGACCATGCGCGCGCAGGCCCGCGACGAAATGATCGCGGTCGATGCCTTCGATCGGCGCTTCGCCCGCGGCATAGACGTCGGCGACGACGACCGCGTCGGCATCGTTGAAGCAGGTGCAGAATTCCTCGAACAGCGATTGCAGGCGGGTGTAGCGGTGCGGCTGCACCACGGCGATCACCTTGCCGGTGTAGGAATCGCGCGCCGCTTTCAGCACCGCCGCGATCTCCACGGGGTGATGGCCGTAATCATCGATCACGGTGACGCCGTTCCACTCGCCGGTCTTGGTGAAGCGGCGTTTGACACCGCCGAAGCCTGCGATGGCGCTGCGGATCTTGTCGTCGGAAACGCCGAGCGCGTGAGCGACCGCAATCGCGGCTGTCGCATTCGAGGCGTTGTGCCGGCCCGGCATCGGCAGCGCGAGATCGGCGATCTCATGCGTGGCGCCGGTCTTGCGGTCGCGGATCACGACCTTGAACTTCGAGCCGCCACCGCCCGCGGTGAGATCGACCAGCCGCGCGTCCGCTTGCGGGTTCTCGCCATAGGTGATGATGCGGCGATCCTCGATCTTGCCGACGAGGCTCTGCACGACGGGATGATCGATGCACATCACGGCAAAGCCGTAGAACGGCAGGTTCTCGACGAAATGCCGGAACGCGTCCTGCACGGCGTCGAAGGTCTTGAAGTGATCGAGATGCTCGGGGTCGACATTGGTGACGATCGCCACGTCCGTCGGCAGCTTCAGGAACGTGCCGTCGCTCTCGTCGGCCTCGACCACCATCCAGTCGCCGGCCCCGAGCCGCGCGTTGGAGCCGTAGGCGTTGATGATGCCGCCGTTGATGACGGTGGGATCGAGCCCGCCGGCATCGAGCAGCGTCGCGACCATCGTGGTCGTGGTCGTCTTGCCGTGAGTGCCGGCAATCGCGACGCAGCTCTTCAGCCGCATCAGCTCGGCCAGCATCTCGGCACGGCGCACCACGGGAATGCGCCGCTCGCGCGCCGCCATCAGTTCCGGATTGTCGCGCTTGATCGCGGTCGAGACGACGACGACTTCGGCGCCGTCGACATTCTCGGCCTTGTGGCCGACCGAAACCTTCGCACCCTTCTTGCGCAAACGGTCGAGATTGTAATTGTCGGAGGCGTCCGAGCCCTGCACGGCATAGCCGAGATTGACCAGCACCTCGGCGATGCCGCTCATGCCGATCCCGCCGATCCCGACGAAGTGGATGGGTCCGATCTCGCGCGGCAGTCTCATGCTCTGTTCCCTGACCTTGCCGCCGGAAAGGCGGCATCTGGCGAAGGTCACGGCCAAATCAGCCGCGCGCCCTTCCTACTGGATGCCCCGCTTTGGAGGACGAAGACAAGGGCTTTTTCGCGTCAGATTCCAGCGACCTTGACCACCAGATCGGCCAGCCGCTCGGCGGCATCGAGCCGCCCTGCCCCCTTCGCCGCCGTGGCCATCGCGGCAAGGCGTGCCGGTTCGGCGGCGAAGCCGGAGATTTCGGCGGCGAGGCGGTCGGAGGTGAACTCGGTCTGCGGGATGCGGATTGCGCCGTCGACCTTGGCCAGCACGCCGGCATTGGCGAACTGGTCCTGGTCGATCGAGCCCGGCAGCGGCACCAGGATCGAGGGCCGTCCGATTGCGGCGAGCTCGGCGACGGTGCCGGCGCCGGAGCGCGACACGATCAGATGGTTGGAGGCGAGCCGCGCCGGCAGATCGGTGAAGAACGGCGCGAGCTCGAACTTGATCTTGAGCTTGTCGTAGACCGCGCGGACACGCGCCATGTCCTCGTCGCGCACCTGCTGGGTGAGGATGAGACGGCTCCACAGCGCAGGCTCGAGCCGCTCGATCGCGCCCGGGACGATGTCGGCCATGATGCGCGCGCCCTGGCTGCCGCCGACGACGAGCAGACGCAGCGGACCGTTGGTTTCGGGCGCCGTGTATTGTACGGCGGCTGCTGCGAGGATCGCGGGCCGCATCGGCGTGCCGACCGTCGTGGTCTTGCCCGACAGCGCCGGATCGCGATCGAGCACGCCGGGCAAGGATGTCGCGATGGCACGCACGCGGCTCGACAGGAACCGGTTGGCGCGACCGAGCACCGCATTGGCGTCGTGGATGATGCCGGGCACGCCGGCGAATTTCGCCGCGACCAGCGGCGGCAGCGTCGGATAGCCGCCGAAGCCGACGACGGCGGCCGGCTTCAATCGCTTGATCAGGCGGTAGGCGGAGAGCGTGCCGACGGCGAGCGTGAGGCCGGCATAGGCGAGCTGGAGCGGATTGCGGCCGCGCGCGGTCTCGCTGCTGACGACGTCGATCATGTCCTTGCTGAACAGCCCGCTGTAGCGCAGCGCGCGCTCGTCGGTGACGAGGCGGACGCGAAAGCCGCGCCGGATCAACTCGACGCCGAGCGCCTCGGCCGGAAACAGATGGCCGCCGGTGCCGCCCGCGGCGAGAAGAATCAGGGGGGAAGTGTCCATGGAGGCCGTACTTACAGGGAAAAAGCGGCCAATGCGAGCCGGCGAGACGCATTCGTAGCCCGGATGGAGCGAAGCGTAATCCGGGGTTCTCACCTCGCGGATAGACCTTCCCGGATTGCGCTTCGCTCCATCCGGGCTACGCAGAGGGGCCTCTGGATTGCTTCGCTGCGCTCGCAACTACGAAGAGCTACGCATAACTTCGCATCGCCTCGGCGTGGCCGCTGGCCTCGACCTCGGTGCGCGGACGCAGCCGCGTCAGCGCCAGCATCATGCCGACGCCATAGGCGAGCGAGACGATCGAGGAGCCGCCATAGGAGATGAACGGTAGCGTCATGCCCTTGGCCGGGATGAGCTGCAGGTTCACCGACATGTTGATCGCCGCCTGCACGCCGAACAGGATCGCAAGGCCGGAAGCGGCGAAGCGCGAGAACATGTCCTCATTGGCATAGGCGCGCGACAGCGTGCGGATGACGACGAAGGCGAACAGCGCCAGCATGGCGAGGCACAGGACGATGCCGAACTCCTCGGCGGCGACCGCGAACACGAAGTCGGTGTGGCTGTCCGGCAGGCTGCGTTTTGCAATGCCCTCACCCGGCCCGAGGCCGAGCCAGCCGCCGTTGTAGAAGGCCTCCATCGCGGTATCGACCTGGAAGGTGTCGCCCGAGGCCGGGTTCATGAAGCGCTTGATGCGCCCCGCAACGTGCGGGACGAACAGATAGGCGCTGAACAGGCCGGCTGCGGCGGCGCCGGCAAGACCGAACACCCAGATCATGCGCATGCCCGCGATGAAGAAGAGCGAGCCCCACACCATCAGGATCAGCATGGTCTGGCCGAAGTCGGGCTCCATCACCAGCAGCGAGACCAGCATCAACAGCAGCACCAGCGCCATCGAGGTTGCCGGCATCTCCGGCCGCTTGGTCGATTCCGCAAACAGCCAGGCCGCGATGACGACGAAGGACGGCTTTGCGATTTCGGAGGCTTGGATGTTGACGCCGAGCAGCGTGATCCAGCGCCGCGAGCCCTTCACCTCAGGGCCGATCGCGAGCGTCAGCACGATCAGGATGATGCTGGCCGCGAAGATGAGCAACGCCGAGCGACGGATCGCCCGCGGTGACAGGAAGGACACCCCGAGCAGCACCAGGCAGGACGGGAGAAGGAACATCACGTGGCGGCTGAAGAAGTGGAAGGGATCAAGCCCGATGCGGGTCGCAACCGGCGGGCTCGCCGCCAGCGACAGGATCACGCCGGTCAGCATCAGCGCCAGGATGGCGCCCATCAGCGGCTTGTCGACGGTCCACCACCACTCGGAAAAGGGGGTGCGTTCTTCACGGGAGAGCATGGGCGGCCGCTTTCGGACAGAGGTCCGTTCATTGGTCGCCGAGGTTGGTTACCGGGAGGTTAAGGAACTGCAGATGTTTGGAATTGTAGGATGGGTAGAGCGAAGCGAAACCCATCAAATCCGTGGGAGTGACGATGGGTTTCGCTTCGCTCTACCCATCCTACGCACCTCACACCACCGGCTTCACACCCGGCAGCGCCTGCACCAGTTCGCGGAACTTCGCGCCGCGGATCTCGAAATTGCGGTACTGGTCGAACGAGGCGCAGGCCGGCGAGAGCAGCACGACGGCGTCGGCAAGCCCTGAGGCTTCCGCATCGCGCGCGGCGTGCTCGACGGCGACGTCAAGCGTCTGGCTGATCTCGTGCGCGACCGTGCCGAGCGTGCCGGCAAACTCCTGCGCGGCCTCGCCGATCAGGTAGGCTTTTCGGATGCGCGGGAAGAAAGAGGTCAGGCTGGTGATGCCGCCGGCCTTCGGCTTGCCGCCCGCGATCCAGAAGATCTCCGAAAAGGACGACAGCGCATGCGCGGTGGCGTCCGCATTGGTGCCCTTGGAATCGTTGACGAACAGCACGTTGCCGCGGCGCCCGACCTGCTCCATGCGATGCGCAAGGCCGGGAAAGCTGCGCAGGCCGTTCTGCAGCACATCCAGGCTGATACCCATCGCGAGTGCGGCGGCGGCCGCACAGGCCGCATTCTGCGCGTTGTGCAGACCGCGCAGCGACCCGATGCCGCCGAGCGCGGCGACCTCGCTGCGGGCACCGCCCGAGGCGCGCAAGATGTTGCCGTGCTCGAAATAAATGCCGGTGGCGAGCGGGTTCTTCACCGAGATACGCACGACGTTCTTGCCGGCGCGATCGAGCCGGTCGGCGACATCGCGGCAATAGCCGTCGTCGACGCCGACGATCGAGGTGCCGCCTGCCTGCACGTTCGCGACGAGGCGCTCCTTCACCGCGGCATAGTGCTCGACGGTGCCGTGGCGGTCGATATGGTCCTCGCTGACATTGAGCAGGATGCCGACGGAGGGATCGAGCGAGGGCGTGAGATCGATCTGGTAGGACGACATCTCGATGACGTGGACGCGGCCCATGCGCGGCGGCTCCAGCGACAGGATCGCGGTGCCGATATTGCCGCCCATCTGGGTGTCGTAGCCGGCGACTTTCGTGAGATGCGCGATCAGCGCCGTCGTGGTCGACTTGCCGTTGGTGCCGGTGATGGCGACGAACGGCGCGTTCGGCGCATGGCGCCGGCGCTCGCGGCAGAACAGCTCGATGTCGCCGATCACCTCGACGCCGGCCTCGCGCGCCTTCAGCACGCTCCAGTGCGGCACCGGATGGGTCAGCGGCACGCCGGGCGCGAGCACGAGGGCTACGAAATTCGCCCAGGAGACGTTGCGCAAATCGGCGGTGATGAAACCGGCCTGCGCGGCCTTGGCGACGTTCTCGGCATTGTCGTCGGCGGCGACCACCTCGGCACCACCCGCCTTCAATGCATGGCAGGAGGCGAGCCCCGAGCCGCCGAGGCCGAACACGGCGACCGTCTTGCCGGCGAAGGATGTGACGGGGATCATCGTGGTACCGTCAGCGCAGCTTCAGCGTGGAGAGGCCGGCGAGCGCCAGCATCACCGAGATGATCCAGAACCGGATCACGATCTGCGGCTCGGTCCAGCCGAGCTGCTCGAAATGGTGATGGATCGGCGCCATGCGGAAGATGCGCTTACCCGTCAGCTTGAACGACACCACCTGCACGATGACGGAGACCGCCTCCAGCACGAACAGGCCGCCGATCACCGCGAGCACGATCTCGTGCTTCACCGCGACCGCGATCGCGCCCAGCATGCCGCCGAGCGCGAGCGAGCCGGTGTCGCCCATGAAGATCGAGGCCGGCGGCGCGTTGAACCAGAGGAAGCCGAGACCGGCGCCCAACAGCGCGCCGCAGAGCACCGCGAGCTCGCCGGTACCAGCGACATATTTGATCTGGAGATAATCGGCGAACACGGCGTTGCCGGCGAGATAGGCGATCATCGCAAAGCTCGCGGTCGCAATCATCACGGGCACGATGGCGAGGCCGTCGAGACCATCGGTGAGGTTCACCGCGTTGCCGGCACCGACGATGACGAAGGCGCCGAAGACGACGAAGAACCAGCCGAAATGCAGCACGGTGTCCTTCAGGAAGGGAACCGTCAGCGCGGTCGATGCGGGATCGCGGTTCAGCCGCACCAGCGCGTAGCAGGCGACCAGCGCGATCGCCGCCTCGATCAGCAGGCGGAGCTTGCCACCGAAACCGGTCGTGGTCTGCTTGGTCACCTTGAGGTAGTCGTCGTAGAAGCCGACGAAGCCGAAGCCGAGCGTCACGGCGAGCACGATCCAGACGTAAGGGTTGAGCGGATTGGCCCACAGCACCGTGCCGACCGTGAGGCCCGACAGGATCATCAGGCCGCCCATGGTGGGCGTGCCCTTCTTGCTCAGATGCGATTGCGGGCCGTCAGCGCGGATCGGCTGGCCCTTGCCCTGACGGATGCGCAAATGGTCGATGATCCAGGGCCCGAACAGGAACACGAACAGCGCGCCGGTGACGATCGCGCCGCCGGTGCGGAAGGTGATGTAGCGGAATACGTTCAGGAGGGTGCGAAACGCACCCAGGCTCGGAAATGTATTGGAGAGCTCGATCAGCCAGTAAAACATTCAGACGGTCCTATGACGCCTTTCGCACGCGGCCCTGTTGCTGGCCCCGACCTGCCTCACGCGCATTCGCTTCATCATGGGTCGGGCGACCTCTGGGACAACGGACGGCTTGGTGCCGCACACGGTGGGATTGGGAACTGCGCCTTCCAAGCAGTTTACGCCTTTGCCTGCAAGGCGGCCACTAGGCCCGGCACAAACTTGTTGACCCAGAACATCTTCTTGCTGCCCTTGACAACCACGACATCGCCTGCCTGCAGCAGGTTCGCGACCTCGCCCGGCTTCAGCGTGGCGGGATCGTCATGCCAGCCGAGGCCCTTGCCTGATGGCAGCACGTCATAGAGATGACGCATGAGGGGGCCGACACAATAGACGCCGTCGATACCGTCGAGATGCTTGGCGAGGCCGGTGTGGTAGCTCGGTGCGTCATCGCCCAGTTCCAGCATGTCGCCGAGCACCGCGATGCGTCGGCCGCCAGTCATATGGCGTGCCTGCAGGCTCTGCAGCGCCGCAGCGACGCTGGCCGGATTACCGTTGAAGCTGTCGTCGATCACGGTGATGCCGCCGACCGCCTGCTCGACGCCGCGGCCGGTCATGATGCCGACCCGGTCGAGCTTGATCGCGAGCGTCGCCGCATCGAGGTTCGCGGCACGGATCGAGGCAAGCGCGGCAAGCGCATTCTGGACGCGGTGCGGCGCGCCCGGGGTCAGGCTGAAGGCGATCTCCTTCTTGCCGATCATGGCCACGACCTGCCAGCTCTCGCCGTGCGGCGCGTGCGCGACTTCGTGCACCTCGGCATGCTCGCCGAAGCGCACCACCTTGCCCTTCCACTCCGACGCCTTGATCCCGGCGGGCAGCACCAGCACGCCGTCCTCGGGCAGGCCGACGGCGATCGACACCTTCTCGCGCCTGATGGCTTCGAGCGAGCCGAGCTTTTCCAGATGCACGGGCTGGACGTTGACGACCAGCGCGACCGTCGGCCGCGTGAGTTCGCTGAGCCGCGCGATTTCGCCGGTCTGGTTCATGCCCATCTCGACGACCCAGAGGCTGGCATCCGCCTTCGCATTGCACAGCGTCAGCGGCACGCCCCAGAAATTGTTGAAGCTCGAGGGGCTCGCATAGGCGTCGGGATAGGCCGCCAGAAACTCCTTGGTGCTGGTCTTGCCGGCGCTGCCGGTGAGGCCGATCACCGGCCCCTTGAAGCGCGCGCGCGCGGCGCGCGCGAGGCCCCAGAGACCGTCAATCAGCGTGTCCTTCACGACGATCTGGGGAACACGGACGCCTGCGATCTCGTGCGGCACGATCATCGCGACCGCGCCCGCGGCTTCCGCCTTGTCCGCGAACTCCCAGCCGTCGCGCACGCTGGCGAAGGCCGAGATGAAGCCGCCGCTCGGCGTGCCGCTGAGCGCGACGAACAGGCTGCCCGGCTTCACCAGGCGGCTGTCCTGGGTGACGAAGTCGATCGGCGTATCAGGGAATGATCCGGCCACGCCAAGCGCACGCGCGACCTCGGCAACCGTCCATATTGGCGCGCTCATGCAACCCTCGACGCTAGTGCGGCGGCGACCGCCTCGTGATCACTGAAGGGCAGCACTTCGCTGCCGACGATCTGCCCGGTCTCATGTCCCTTGCCGGCGATCAGCAGCGCATCGCCGTCTTCCAGTTCCTCGATCGCCACGCGAATGGCCTCGGCGCGGTCGCCGATCTCACGCGCGCCCTTGGCGGTGGCGAGGATCGCAGCGCGGATCGCTTCCGGCTTCTCGCTACGCGGATTGTCGTCGGTGATGATGACGCCGTCGGCATTCTCGGCGGCGATCCCGCCCATGATCGGACGCTTGCCGGCATCGCGGTCGCCGCCGGCGCCGAACACGACGATCAGCCTGCGCTTCGCATAGGGCCGCAGCGCCTGCAGCGCCTTCGCCAGCGCATCGGGCTTGTGCGCGTAGTCGACGAAGATCGGCGCGCCGTTGCGCTCGCCGACGCGTTCGAGCCGGCCCTTGGCGCCTTCGAGATGCTCGAGGCTGGCAAACACGCTTGCGGCATCGCTGCCGGTGCCTATGGCAAGGCCGGCCGAGACCAGCGCATTCTCGATCTGGAACTCACCGACCAGCGGCAGCCGGATCGCGTAGCTCTTGCCGCGATGTTGCACCGTCAGCTTTTGCGCAAAGCCTTCGACCACGGCCTCGGTGAGACGAATGCCCTCGCCTATCCCATTGCCGTTGCGCCCGACTGCCATCACGCGCAGCCCGCGCGCCTTCGCCACTTCCATCGCCTCCGCCGAGCAGTCGTGATCGGCCGAGATCACGGCCGCACCGCCCGGTGGGATCAGTTCGCGGAACAGCCGGAGCTTTGCCGCTAGATAATGCGCGACAGTCGGATGATAATCCATGTGGTCGCGCGAGAGGTTGGTGAAGCCGCCGGCGGAGACGCGCACGCCGTCAAGGCGATATTGGTCGAGCCCGTGCGAGGACGCCTCGAAGGCGAGATGCGTGACGCCTTCACGCGCGATCTCATTGAGCTGCCGATGCAGCGCGATCGGATCCGGCGTGGTCAGCGAGCCGTAGACGGTGCGTTTCGGCGAGACGAGGCCGATGGTGCCGATGCTGGCGGAGGCATGCCCGAGCCGCTCCCAGATCTGGCGCGTGAACGCGGCGACCGAGGTCTTGCCGCTGGTGCCGGTCACCGCGGCGATCGTCGCGGGCTGCGACGGGAAGAATCTTGCCGCCGCCAGCGCCAGCGCCCGGCGCGGATTGGCCTCCGCGATGAACGGAACCTTGCAGGCGGCCGGCGCGTGATCGCCGACCACGGCGACTGCGCCTGCGGCAATTGCGGCATCGATGAAGCGAGCGCCGTCGGTCTTGCTGCCCGCCAGCGCAAAGAAGAGATCGCCCGGCCTGACCACGCGGCTGTCGAGCGCAACGCCCGTCACCTCGAGCGCCGCGACGGCGGGCTCGATTGCGGCATCATTGCCCAAAACATCCTGACCTAGGAGGTCGCGCAGCTTCATGGTCTTCCAGTCGACATGCCGCGCCGGAAAGCCGAATCGTCAGGAAAAGCCGAATCAGCACCGGCGATGGCCTACCCCGTTGATTACTGGGTTGTCCTGGATGCTGCAAGAATAAGGCGCTCGGACGGCGGCAGGTCGAACCGCGGCTCGACGCCCAGGAGTGGCGCGATCCGCTCGATCACCTTGCCCCCGGTCGGCACCGTGTTCCAGCCCGAGGTGATGAACCCCTTGGTTTCAGGAATGGCCTGCGGCTCGTCCAGCATGATCAGTATCTGATATTTCGGATCATCGCAGGGCATGATCGCGGTGAAGGAGTTGAGCACGCGCTTCTTGGCGTAGCGCCCGTTGATGACCTTCTCGGACGTGCCGGTCTTGCCGCCGACATAGTAGCCCTTGACGTCGGCGCTCTTGGCGGTACCGATCTCGGCATTGAGCCGCATCAGGAACCGCATCTTGTCGCTGGTCTCCGGCTTGATCACACGCTTGGCGATCGCCGCCGCTTCGGATTCGCTGCGTTTCATGAAGGTCGGCGGAATCAGATAGCCGCCGTTCACCAGCGCGTTGATACCCATCACCGCCTGCAGCGGCGCCACCGACATGCCCTGGCCGAACGCGATGGTCACCGTGTTCAGCTCGCCCCAGCGGCGCGGCACCAGCGGTGCGGCGCTCTCCGGCAGCTCAGTACGCAGCCGCGTCAACTGCCCCATCTTGGCGAGGAACGCCTTGTGCGCCTCGACGCCCTGGCCGAGCGCGATCCGCGCGGCGCCGATGTTGGACGAGTAGGTGAACACTTCCTTGGTGTTGATGAAGCGCCCGAGCGCGTGGCTGTCGTGGATGGTGAACTTGCCGTAGTGCAGGTTTCCGCGCGCATCCCACGACGAGTTCAAGTTGATCTTTCCGGAATCGAGCGCCATCGCCAGCGTGAACGCCTTGAAGGTCGAGCCCATCTCGTAGACGCCGGTGGTCAGGCGGTTGATACGGTCGGGGTCGTGCGCTTCCTTCGGAATGTTGGGATCGAAGTCCGGAAGCGAGACCATCGCCACGATCTCGCCGGTCTTGACGTTGGAGACGATGCCGGACGCGGCCTTGGTGTGGTACTTCTCCTTGGCCTTCAAGAGCTCGTCGCGCAGCGCGTGCTCGACGCGCAGATCGATCGACAGCTCGATCGGCTTTTGCAGCCGGTCGGTGGCAAAGCCCGCGCGGTGGAGATCGGCGAGCCCTTGATTGTCGAGCCACTTCTCCATGCCGGCGATGCCCTGGTTGTCGATGTTGACGAGACCGATGAGGTGGGCGACCTCGTTGCCGGTCGGATAGACGCGCTTGTTCTCGCGCAGGAAGCCGATGCCGGGAATGCCGAGCTTGTGGATGTCCTGCTGCTGCTTCGCCGTGACCTCGCGCTTGAGCCAGACGAAGCCCTTGCGCGTCTTCAGGCGCTCGCGCACCTCGGCCTCGTCGAGGTCGGGCACGGTGGCGGTCAGAAGCTCGATCGCCTCGTCCTTGTCGATGATGCGGCGCGGCTCGCCGAACAGGCTCGCGGCCTTGACGTCGGTCGCGAGGATGGCGCCGTTGCGGTCGACGATGTCGGGCCGCGCAGTCGCGACCACCTCCTGCGATGCCGCACGGCGCGCACTGTGCGCGTCGGCGCCGATCGCGAACATCACGAGCCGGCCGCCGATCAGCGCATAGACCGAGGCGAAGGCGAGCATGGCGAGGCCGACGCGCGCCCGCGCCTTGGCGGCACGATCGACATTGCGCCCGTAGAGCAGGCTGCGGATCAGCCGCTGCCGCCAGGGCTCGGTCGGCTTTTCAGTGGGCTTTGCAGGCGTTGCCGGGCTCATTGCTTGTCCTCGGGCTGAGGCACGGAGCCCGTCACGGTGTCAGGATCGCTTGCGGCTTCGATGGTGTTGAGCATGGCGCCGATCGGGTCGGGCTCGCCGGGCCTGAACATCCGCGGCGGACGCTCGGGCAGATTCTTCAGCGAGTCATATTGCGTGCCGTTGACCGGCTTGAGCGGCAGATGCCGCTCGGACAAGCCCTGCAGGCGCAGGGGCGCATCGAGCTTGGCCCATTCGGAGCGCAGCGAGGCGATCGCGTCGCGCTGCTCGCGGATCTCCGCATGCAGCCGCAGCACCTTCTCGGTGCGCGCGGTGGAGTCCATCTTGATCCGGTAGACATAGGCCGCCGCGAAGATCAGCGCGCCGATGACGAGGAGGTGGATGATGCGCATGCGCTAGCCTCCCCTCATCACGTCGGAGAGTCCTGGCCAGGACGATGGCTCATCGTCATGATGCGCAGGCGCATTGGTGCGCTCCGCGGCGCGCAGCTTGGCGGAACGCGCGCGCGGATTGTTCGCGACTTCTGCTTCGCCGGCAATCACGGGCCGTCGCGTCAGCAGCTGAAAGCTCGGCGGGACTTGCGACACCTCCGGCAGGTGGCGCGAGCCGCCGCCGGTCTTCGAACGCTCGCCAAGGAAATTCTTGACGATACGGTCTTCCAGCGAATGGAACGAGACGACGACGAGACGGCCGCCGGGCTTGAGCACGCGCTCGGCAGCCGCGAGCGCGGCCTGGAGCTCGTCGAGCTCTTCGTTGACGAAGATGCGCAGGGCCTGGAACGTCCGCGTCGCGGGATGGATGTCGCCGGGCTTGGAGCGCACGATCCTGCCGATGAGATCTGCGAGCGCGCGCGTGGTCGTGAACGGGGTCTCCTGCCGGTCCGCGACGATGGCGCGGGCGATGCGGCGCGACTGCCGCTCCTCACCGAAGAGATAGATGATGTCGGCGAGATCGCTCTCCGAGGCACGCGCGACCACGTCGGCCGCGGTCGGCCCCGTCTGCGCCATGCGCATGTCGAGCGGACCGTCGAGACGGAAGGAGAAGCCGCGACCGGCCTGATCGAGCTGCATCGAGGACACGCCGACATCCATCACGACGCCGTCCACGCCAGCGACGCCTTGCGCGGCACAGATCTCGGCGAGATTGGAGAAGCGGTCCTCGACCAGCGTCAGCCGGCCCGCGGCGCGCGCGACGAGATCGGCCCCGCCTGCGATCGCAGTGCGATCACGGTCGATCGCGATCAGCCGGGTTCCCGGCACGTCGAGGATGGCGCGGCTGTAGCCGCCGGCGCCGAAGGTGGCGTCGACATAGATGCCGCCCGCGTGCGGCGCGAGATGTTCGATCGCCTCGCGGCCAAGCACGGGAATGTGAGGAGCGGTGCTCATGCGCCACGCCTGCCGAACGACCATGCCAGATCGAGGGCGAACCAGCCCATAACGCCTCGAATGATTCCGCGTCGCGGCGGTTCCACGACAAAGCCCCAGTCCAACATGGTTACCGAGCCCGGCCGTCCCGGGCGGCAAACCCAGAGTTCCCAGTGGAATTTGTCGGGCAGCCATGGGATTCCGAGCCAAAATACGCTTTGGCCGCCTCCGGACGCGGGTCGGCTCTTCATCTCTCAGTAACGGCCCTTAGCGTTAAGAAAGCGTTGATCGGCTCGTTACAAGTGGAAAAGGTGAGGCGATGGTGATGCCTCATCCACACACCCGCGCAAAATGCATCCGTTAACCTCGTCGCGCGATTGCGCACGGCGGAGGGTAAAGGAATAGTAAAGAGAAGGGCTTGCCCCACTCTCCTGTCCGACTTGAGCTGCTTATGTCGCCCGGTTCGCCGTCTGGATCTGATTCGAAGCGTCAGCGCGTCCTCCCGGTTCCCAAAGCCGCGGCGAACATGCGCTCGTTCGAGCCGGATTCCTCGATCGTCTCCGACATCATCCCCTCGCCGAACTTTGGCGAGCGCAACAAGGGTCGGCAGGCGGACATGATCGTGCTGCACTACACCGGCATGCCCGACGTCGAGGGTGCGCTGGCGCGGCTGTGCACGGCGGGGACGGAAGTGTCGGCGCACTATGTCGTGCTGGAGGACGGCCGCATCGTGCAATGCGTGCCCGAGGCCAAGCGCGCCTGGCACGCCGGCGTCTCGTCCTGGGCCGGCGAGGACGACGTCAATTCCTGCTCGATCGGCATCGAGATCGTCAATCGCGGTCACGACTGGGGCTATCCGGAGTTTCCGCTGCGCCAGATCGCGGCCGTGATCGCGCTATGCCGCGGCATCATGCTCCGCCGCAAGGTACCCGCGCACCGGGTGCTCGGTCATTCCGACGTCGCGCCCGCGCGCAAGAAGGACCCCGGCGAAAAGTTTCCGTGGCATTCGCTGGCCAATTCCGGCGTCGGTCATTGGGTCACGCCGGCACCGGTCGTGCGCGGCGAGACCCTGATGCTCGGCACCATCAGCGACGCGGTGCTGAGCATGCAGCAGGCGCTTGCAAAGTACGGCTACGGCGTTCCCCTCACCGGCAAATACGACGCCGCGACCATGGAAGTGGTCACCGCCTTCCAACGCCATTTCCGCCCGGCGCGGCTCGATGGTGTCGCGGATCACTCGACGCTGTCGACCTTGCAGGCGCTGCTGGCGAGCCTGCCGGTCGAAGGGACAGCGGTCGCGTCGAAGTGACGGCGGCAACTATGAGCGCGTCATTGCCCAGTCTCGTGTCCCCGACGCGATGCAACGCCCTTCGCGTTGCATCGCAGAGCCGGGACCCAGTTGGCGACACGAGTTCGCTGCGGAGAGGTGGGCCCCGGCTCTGCAGCGCACCGCCGAAGGGGCGCTGCGCTGCGTCCGGGGCACGAGAGGCCTACTCCATCTCCCTCACCCTTCGCGCATAGAGCCGCCGCAACGGCTCGAGCTGCGTCGCCTCCGTTGCCACACGATAGGCCTGGCGCGCCTCCTCCTTCCGCCCGAGCCGTCGCAACAGATCCGCGCGCACCGCGGGCAGCAGCTCATAGCCGTCGAGCCCGCCGCGCGCGGCGGTCGCATCGACGAGATCGAGCGCACGCGCCGGGCCGTCGACCATCGACACCGCCGCGGCGTGATTGAGCTCGATCACCGGCGACGGGTTGATGCGCAGCAGCACCTCGTACAGCCCCGCAATCTGCGGCCAGTCGGTCGCCTCGAAGCTTGGCGCGCGCGCATGCAGCGCAGCGATCGCGGCCTGCACCGCATAGGGTTGCGGCCGGCCGGGTATGCGCAGCGCCTCGTCCACCAGACGCAGGCCCTCCTCGATCTGCGCGCGATCCCAGAGCGTGCGATCCTGCTCTTCCAGCAGCACGATGTCGCCGGCCGACGTCTCGCGCCCGGCGCGGCGCGCATCGTGCAGCAGCATCAGGGCGAGCAAGCCTTTGATGCCGCCGCGCCCCGGCATCAGCCGGTCGAGCAAGCCACCGAGCCGGATGGCCTCGACAGCAAGATCCGGCCGCATCAGATCCGCGCCCGAGGTTGCGACATAGCCTTCGGTGAAGACGAGGTAGATCACCGCGAGCACGCCAGCGAGCCGCGGCGCCAGCGCCTCGCGCTCGGGCACCTCATAGGGAATGCCGGCAAGCCTGATCTTCTGCTTGGCGCGGACCAGCCGCTGCGCCATCGCCTCCTCGCTGACGAGGAAGGCGCGCGCCACCTGCGCCGTCGACAGCCCGCACACGGTGCGCAGCGTCAGCGCGACCTGGACTTCGGGCGCGAACGCGGGATGGCAGCAGGTGAAGATCAGCCGCAGCATGTCGTCGTCGAGCGTTGCCGGCGGCTCGTCGGGGCCCAGCGCGTTCAGCTCGAGCTCATGCATCAGCGCCTGCTGCTTGCCACGAAAGACGGCCTGGCGGCGGATGCGGTCGATCGCCCTGTGCTTGGCGACGTTGACGAGCCAGGCGCGCGGATTGTCGGGAACTTCGCACGCCGCCCAACGCTCCAGCGCGACCGCAAACGCATCCTGCAGCGCGTCCTCGGCGAGATCGAAATCGCCGACGAGGCGGATCAACGTGGCTAGCGCCCGCCCCGCCTCGTCGCGGAAGATGGTTTCGATTTCGCTCGGGGTCATGCGCCGACGCGCAGCTTCGCCGTCACTTGTCGTACACCCAGATCGGCCGCACCTCGATCGAGCCGATGCGCGCGCTCGGAATTCGCGCCGCGATCTCGATCGCAGCGTTGAGATCCTTGGCCTCGATCAGATAGTAGCCACCGAGTTGCTCACGCGTTTCCGCGAACGGGCCGTCCGTCGTCAGCGTCTTGCCGTCGCGCACGCGGACGGTCGTGGCGGTCGTTGTCGGCCGAAGCCGATCGCCGGCCTTGAAATTGCCGTTCCGGATGATGGATTGCGTAAAGGCCTCATACTCCGCCGACATCTTCTGGGTGGTTCCCGTGTCGATCTTCGCGTACTCGACCTCGTTCTGGTAGATCATCAGCAGATACTGCATCGCTTCACTCCTGTTGTTCGGCTGTGTCGCCGACATCCAGTCGAACGGGGCGCGCTCCAAACGACATCTTCAGGATAAATTATTTTCGAGAACGCGTGCGCGGCGATCTCGGCTTGACGGAACCGTCACAAATGCTCCATGCGTTATCAGTCAGTCGGCCGGACGGCCGCTCCGGCAGGTGCCGAAAGGCCGCCGGGGAGGAAAGTCCGGGCTCCCTTGACATGCGGTGCCGGATAACATCCGGCGGGGGCAACCCCAGGGAAAGTGCCACAGAGAACGAACCGCCCGCCTTCGCCCTTTGGGCTTCGGCGAGGCAGGCCCGCCGGGCTTGCCACGTCGTAGCAGCGCAAGCTGCGTAGACGGGTAAGGGTGAAAAGGTGCGGTAAGAGCGCACCGCGGCGCCGGCAACGGGGCCGGCATGGTAAACCCCACCGGGAGCAAAACCGAATAGGGACGGCGTAGCGGGCTGTTCGCGAAAGCGATAACGCCGCGGGGCGATGTCAGGCCCGCCGTCCGGGTAGGTTGCTCGAGGCCATGTGCAAACATGGTCCCAGAGGAATGGCCGTCACGTATCGTTCGCGCAAGCGGGCGGTGCCCTACAGAACCCGGCTTACAGGCCGGCTGATATCTTGCAACGAGGGGTTCGATGCTGACCGCATCGGACCCCTCACCATTTTTGGGCACGCTGTCATTCCGGGGCTCGCGAAGCGAGAACCCGGAATCCATCGGGCGGCAGAGACGGAGGAGAAATGGATTCCGGGTTCGTGCTGCGCACGCCCCGGAATGACGAGCGTGGGCTACGCCACGATCTCGTTCAACACGCCCATCAACGCCTCCGGCGCCGTGACGTTCGGCGCGTGGCTGGCGTCGAGCTCGAAATAGCGCCAGCCGTCCTCGTTCTTCGTGCGCTTGGCAAACTGCCCGAACACATCGCCCGGCGGAATGCGCGTGCAATAGATGTAGCTGCGCGGCATCGCCGGCTCGCCGCGGTCCAACCTCAACTTCGTCTCGAAGCATTTGAGCGGCATGTTGATGCGGCGCGCATTGAGCCAGTCGAGATCGGCCTGCGGCGTATCCGGCGGCGGCGGGTTCGGCGGGATGCGATAGCCGTCGCCGGACGCGGCCGCCTTTCGCATCGGCACGCGGCCGGCCTCGTTGAGGTCGAACAGAGACTGGCCATCGCGCGGCACGAAGGCATCGAGATAGATCAGCTGCGTCACGCGTTCGCGCGCGCGGTCTGCGATGCCGGTCGCGACCATGCCGCCATAGCTGTGGCCGAGCAGCACGATGTCGCGGAGATCCTCGAAGGCGATGACGTTGAGGATGTCCTGGATATGCGTCTCGAGATCGATCGCGGCATTGGCGAGATGCGCGCGCTCACCGAGACCGGTGTAAGTCGGCGCCACCAGGTGGTGGCCCGCCTGCGCCATCAGCGGGTGCATCTTCTTCCAGGCCCATCCGCCCGACCACGCGCCATGACAGAGCAGAAAAGTCTTTGCGCGTGCGGCCATCGGCGTTTCCATCGTTCTTGTTTGCTACGACGGAGTGTAACGACCACACGCGCGATGTAAACGCGCCGCTTCAGGCGGTGCGCGTATTCACTTTTGCGAGGACGAGCGCACCGGCCTCGCGCCGGAGCTTGCTCGCCTCAAAGCCATGCATGCCGATCTGCCATTGCAGGCCGACGATGGCGCCCTTGGTCGGTTGCAGCAACGCAAGCGAAGCGAACAGTGTTACCGGCAGCCACACGGCCAATTGCAGCCAGATCGGCGGCGCGTAGGCGGTCTCGATTGCGAGGATCGCAGGCACGACGAGGTGACCGACGACGACCATCACCAGATAGGCCGGAAAATCATCGGCGCGCTGGTGAAACAGTTCTTCACCGCAATGATCGCAGGTGTCGGCTACTTTCAGGAAGCGGCCGAACATATGTCCTTCGCCGCAGTTCGGGCACTTGCCCAAGAAGCCGCGCCACATTGCCTTCGTGAGAGAGACTGAACCGGTTGCCATGACCGCACCTCTTCCGTTTTGCTGATCCATACAATAATATCCTGCATCCATACATTCAAAGAATATGGCCTAAATTGCATGGATTGGACCCCTACAATCTCGGAGCTGAGCGGGCCGCGCTACCAGCGCATCGTCGAGGCCATGGAGGCCGACATCGCCGCAGGCCGGCTGGTGCGCGGCCAGCAATTGCCGACGCAGCGCGCGCTGGCCAAGGCGCTTGGCATCGACCTCACCACCGTGACGCGCGCCTACACCGAGGCGCGGCGCCGCGGCATCATGGAGGCCCGCGTCGGACAGGGGTCGTTCGTGTCGGAGACCAGCGCGCGGCGCGCGGTCGACCTGCCGCATCCGGTCGCGATCGACCTCTCGATGAACGTACCGCCGCATCCACTCGAAGCGCAGCTCGACGAGCGCATCGTCGCGGGACTGGAGACGCTGCGCGCGCAATCGGGCCTGACCGCGTTCCTCAACTATCAGCCGCCCGGCGGCAGCGCGCATGAGCGCGAGGTCGCGGCGCGCTGGATGCGGTCACGCGTCCCGCACGCACACGCCGACAGGCTCGTGATCTTTCCCGGCACGCAGACGATCCTACTCAACCTGCTCGCGCACCTTGCGCGTCCTGGCGACGTCGTGCTGACGGAAGCGCTCACCTTCCCCGGCATCAAGGCCGCCGCCGCGCGGCTCGGCGTCAAGCTCGTCGGCGTCGCGATGGACGAGGACGGCATCCTGCCCGATGCGCTGGCAAAGGCCTGCCGCACGCACAGGCCCAAGGCCGTCTATCTCATCCCGACGCTGCACAATCCGACCACCGCGACGCTTCCTCCCGAGCGGCGCAGCGCCATCGCCAAGATTATCCGCGACCTCGATACGATCCTGATCGAAGACGACGCCTACGGGCTGCTCGATCGCTCGGCATCGCCGATCGCGAACCTCGTTCCGGAGCGGACTTATCTCGCAACCACGCTGTCAAAATGCATCGCGCCGGCGCTGCGCATCGCCTATCTGGTGACGCCTGACGGCGACACGCAGCTTCAGATGCGCGGCCATTTGCAGGCTACCGTGCAGATGCCGGCGCCGCTGATGGTCGCGTTGGTGACGCACTGGATCGAGACCGGCATCGCCGACCGCATCATCACCGCCATCCGCAACGAGGCGGTCGGCCGCCAACAGCTTGCGCAGCGCGCACTGAAAGGCTTTCAATTCCTCGCCAGGCCTGCGGCGCATCATCTGTGGCTGCGGCTGCCGGAGGGACGCCCCGACGTCGCGGCGCATCTCTTACGGAATGGACTCGCGATCGTGGCCGGCGATGCCTTTGCAGTCGACGGGACACCGCCGCACGCGGCGCGCGTCTCGCTCGGCGCAGCGCGTAACAGGGCGGAGTTGACCGAGGCGCTGCGCATCCTGGTCGGCGCGCTGCACAAGCCCGCCGACACCAGGCAGATCGTCTAGACTCTTATTGATGATGACGACGGTGGCGTGGCCGAACGACCGGTGCAACGCCTGCAGGATAAGCCGCGTAGGCCTCGCTCGGGGCCACGGCCTCGCCACGGGCGGCGCGCCCCGCGGGCGTCAGCTGGCCGCCGTTCAGCACATCCCGATCCGGATGCGCGGCCTGAAAGGCCGCGGGCTCGGAAAACTGCGCCTGCGCCATCGTCGGCATCAAGGCCGCCGCCGATAGCAGCCCGACCGCAACGACGATCTTCGTCCGGATCATGATCATGCTCCATCATCTCATCGGGGACAGTGCTGCGTCGCTTGCAACGGGTCCCCCAAATTGCCTTACGCGGGTCATGTAGGCGCCGCTTCGGCGAACGCCCGCCCCTGGGGATCACGCTTGCGTGCGGTTTTGAAATTGACCTTCCCGGCCGCATCTGTGCTATGCGCCGGATGACGATCAACCGTTCGAGATCGCCGCTAACGACAGGAAATGACAGGTGGAAGCGTCTACTTACGCGCTGCTGCTGTTCGGCGCGCTGGCCGGCGGCTTCGTTTCGGGGCTGGCCGGGTTTGGCACGGCGCTGATGGCGCTCGGGATCTGGCTCTACGTCCTGCCGCCCTCGCTCGCGGTGCCGCTGGTGCTGATCTGCTCGGTGATCGCGCAGACCTCGACGCTGCCGTCGATGTGGAAGAGTTTTGATCTCTCGCTGGTCTGGCCGTTCCTGATCGGCGGACTGATCGGCGTGCCGCTCGGGACCATGATGGTCGCCTCCGCCGATCCGAAAGTGTTCAAGCTGAGCGTCGGCGTGCTGTTGCTGATCTTTTCGACGGCGCTGTATCTGAACAAGCGGCCGCTCGCGATCAAGTTCGGCGGCCGCATCGCCGATGGCGCGATCGGTTTTGCCGGCGGCATTCTGGGCGGACTTGCCGGACTGTCGGGGCCGCTGCCGATCCTCTGGGCCAACATCCGCGGCTGGAACAAGCATGAGCGGCGCGGCATCTTCCAGCTCTTCAACTTCACGGTGCTCGCCACCGCGCTGGTGTTGCAGACCGCCTCTGGCCTCGTCGCCTTCAAGGTGGTCTGGCTCGCAGCTGTCGCCTTTCCCGGCACGCTGGTCGGCGCATGGGCCGGAGCGCGCGTCTATCATGCGCTGAGCGACAAGCACTTTGGCGATGTCGTACTCGGCCTCCTGTTCCTGTCGGGCCTCGGCCTCGTCTGGAACAGCATTGGCGCGCATTAGCCCCACGGCGCCGCAAACGAGCGGGAGCCGTGGGGAGCAGGTCAACCGCTACGCGGGCGCACGCGCAGGAGGCGCGACGGGCTCAGCTTTCACCGGCTCCGCAGCCTCGTCCTGCGGCAGCGGCGCGAAGCGCTTCCTGAACTCGCGGCGCAGGAGCCACAGGCTCATTGCAGCCTGGAGCGTGGTCGCCGCGATCGAGAGATACCAGACGTGCTCGATGCGGAAGCCTGGCCGTGTCGACAGCCAGATCGCCGGCAGCGAATAGGTGAACACGCGCGTCGCCGAGCTCAGCAGCACCGGCTTGGTGTTGCCGAGGCCCTGGAACATGCTCGAGCAGGTGAAGATCAGCCCCTGCGCCACCATGTTGAGCGAGATGATCCGCAGGAACAGGAAGGCGATCTCCATCGTCTCCCGATCGTTGGAGAATCCCGCGAGCAGAAGCTCCGGCTTCAACTGCGCGAGTGCCATGAAGCCGAGCGCCACGATGGTGGTGATCAGCGCCGACTTGACGAAGGTTTCCCGCACGCGCGCGCCGTTGCCGGCACCGACGTTCTGGCCGGCGATGGGTCCTGCCGCCAGCGCGACCGCGAGCGCCGGCATCTGGATCAGTCCGAGCACGCGCTGCCCGATGCCGAAGCCCGCCTGCGCCGCCGCGCCGAAATCGCGCAGCACGTAATAGACCACCGCCATGAAGATGAACATCATCGCGAACTCGCCGCCGGCCGGCAGGCCGACATTGAGGATGCGTTTCAAGTGGTGCGGTTGCGGACGCCACTGCGCCGGATTGAAGGCGACATAGCGCTCGACCTTGCGGAAATACGCCAGCAGCATCAGCACGCCCGCGACGACCGCGATCGAGCTCGCCAGCCCCGCGCCGGCGACGCCGAGCGCACGGCCCGTGCCCCAGCCCGAGATCAGCACCGGCGCCAGCGCGATGTTGATCGCGACCGCAAGTGTCTGCACCAGCATGACGGGCCGCACGATGCCGGTCGCGCGCAGCGCGGCCCCCATCACTTGCGTCGCGAATTGCAACGCGAGCGCCGGCATGAACCACAACAGGTAGGTGGTCCCGGCCTCGACCGTGGCCTGGTCCGCGGCGATCGAACGCATATAGAGGCGCGACAACGCGGCGCCCATGCCGAGGGTCAACAGACCGAACAGCACCGACAGCGCGATCGCCTGGTTGAAGATCAGGTTTGCATCCGGCCGATCCTTGCGTCCGACGGCATGCGCGATCAGCGCCACCGTGCCGACGCCGAGCACCTGCATCAGGGCGTTGATGAGGAAGCCGGCATTGCCGGCCGCAGCGACGCCCGCAACCGCGGCATCGCCGAGGCCGGAGACGAAGTACAGATCGACCAGCTGGCAGATCATGATCGTGATCATGCCGACCATGATCGGCGGTGCCATGGCCAGGATGTGTCTCACGATGGAGCCGTGCGTCAGGTCTTTCATCTCATTCCATCCTTAGGCCTCGTGACAGCGGGATTCGCCCGCTGCCACACACCTCATTCCGCTGCTGCGATCTGTCCGAGCTCCACCACCTGGCGCTCGAACAGGCCGCGATAGATGCCCCCCGGCTTGCCCGCGAGCAGAGCATGCGTGCCCTGCTCGACGATCTCGCCGCGGTCGAACACCAGGATCCGATCGAGACTCTTCACCGTCGACAGCCGGTGCGCGATCACGATCGAGGTGCGGCCTTTCATCAGCCGTTCCATCGCCTGCTGGATCAGCGCCTCCGATTCCGAATCGAGGCTCGACGTCGCCTCGTCCAGGATCAGCACGGGCGCATCCGCCAGGAATGCGCGCGCCAGCGCCACGCGCTGCCGCTCGCCGCCGGACAATTTCACGCCGCGCTCGCCGACGAGGGTGCCGTAGCCCTTGGGCAGACGCAGGATGAAGTCGTGCGCATTGGCCAGCCGCGCCGCCTGCTCGATTGCCTCGAGGCTGGCGCCGGGCCGGCCATAGGCGATGTTCTCGGCGAGCGAGCGGTGAAACAGGATCGGCTCCTGCTGCACGATCGCGATCTGGCTGCGCAGCGATTGCTGCGTTGCCAGCGCGATGTCCTGGCCGTCGATCAGCACGCGTCCATCAGTGACGTCGTAGAGCCGCTGCACCAGCTTGACGAAGGTGGTCTTGCCGGAGCCGGAGCGGCCGACGAGACCGACGCGTTCGCCGGCGCGGATCCTGACCGACAAGCCGTCGTACAGCGGCGCGCGATGACCGCCATAGTGGAACGTGACGTCGTCGAACACGATCTCGCCGCTCTCGATCGCGATCTGCCGCGCATTGGCCGCATCCGCAATCCCGATCGGCTCGTCATGGATCGCCACCAGTTCCTCCATGTCGTTGACCGAGCGCTGGAGGTTGTTGATGTGCATGCCGACGTCGCGCAAATAGGCGTGGATGACGTAATAGCTCGTCAGCACATAGGTGACGTCGCCCGGCGAAGCGTGCCCGGACATCCACAGCAGCACCGAGCCGCCGATCACGGACGCGCGCAGGCACAGCAGCAGCGACAGCTGCGCCATGGCCGTGTAGTTGTAGCGGAACCAGGTCCGCCGCACCCGCACGCGCCAGCGGCTGATGACACGGGCGAGCCGCGCATCTTCGCGCAGCTCTGCGCCGAAGGATTTCACCACGGCGTTGCATGTCAGTGCGTCCGCCAGCGTGCCGCCGACCTTGGTGTCCCAGGCATTGGAGACGCGCGCGGCCGGCGCGATGTAGCGGGTCGAGAACAGCACCGTCATCGCGACATAGACAAGCGCGCCGAGCGCGATCACCGCGCCGAGCGAGGCCCAGTGCACGCCGAGCAGGATCATCGACCCGATCAGCACGACCAGCGACGGCAGCAGCGCCAGCAGGATGGTGTCGTTGAGCAGATCGAGCGCCCACATGCCGCGCGTGATCTTGCGCACGGTGGAGCCGGCGAAGGAATTGGCGTGCCAATCGGTCGAGAAGCGCTGCACACGCGTGAAGGCATCCTGCGCGATCTCGGACATGAGCTTCAGCGTGAACGGCACGATCGCCTGCAGCCCTGCAAGCCGCAGCACCATCGAGGCCGCACCCAACGCCACGATGGCGGCGAACGCGACCAATGCGGCGTGGCGCGCGTCGGCATCCGACGGCCCGCGCGTCAGCGCATCGACCAGATGGCCCGAGAACACCGGCATGAACAGGTCGGCTGCGGTTGCCCCCAGCAGGCCGGTGACGATGGCGAGCGTCCGCCCCGGCTGCTTCAGCCAGTGCCTGAACACGAAGGGCAGCACCACGTATATCGCCGCGGGCTTTTTTGACAGAGCGGTCATGGCATCATCCGGCCGCTGCGCGCGGGCCGGCTCCATCGATGGACGCAAACCGGCCGCAAGGGCCGGGACGGCGTCACGTAAGACTGATCTTGACTTGGGAAGCGGAGCGATCGGGACGCCTGGTCGAAACCTTGGCCCAATCGAAGCTGGCGGAAGAGGCCTCTAACAGGCCGAGTACGTACCGAGCCAGAGCATCATCGAGCGCGGGCGTACGATCTGCGAATGCGACAAAATCATGCAAATCTCCCCGGTTCGATTGAATGAGGTGCGCTTTATAGATGTGTCGCGGGTGATTTGCAACGGTCCCCGCGCGAGATCACGGACGAGTGTTGCAATTTGGTGCGCGAGGTCTTGGCGCGCATCGTCGTCCCAACCTCCGCCGTCATGCCCCGGCTTGACCGGGGCATCCAGTACCCCGCAGCGGATGTGGTGAGAGCGAGGTCTCCAACGCCTGCCTCTGGAATACTGGGTCGCCCGGTCAAGCCGGGCGACGACACCTGTTGTGGAGCGTCAATGCGCGTCGCCACCGCCGGTCATTGCGGCCGGCTTGTTCAGCAGCGTGACCAGCAGGCTGAGGCCGAGATAGAACACCGTCAGCACGAAGAAGGCATCGCCAAAGCTCATCACCACGGCCTGGCGGTGCACGATCTGGCTGAGCTGCTTCATCGCCATCAGCGTGGAATCGCCGAGCCCCTGGAATTTCTGCTGGAGCATGGTCAGCGTTTCGGTCGCGGTGGCATTGCCCCAGGTCACGCGCTCCTGCAGACGCGTGATGTGCAAATCAGTGCGGTCGTTGAGCACGGTGTTGATGACGGCGAGGCCCACCGCGCCGCCGAGATTGCGCATCAAATTGAACAGGCCGCTCGCGTTCTTCACGCGGTCGGGCGCCAGCGTGCCGAGCGCGATGTTGTTGGTCGGCACCATCGCGAACATCATGCCGATGCCGCGCAGGATCTGCGGCACCAGCAGCTCGTAGAAATCGTAGTCGCGGGTGATCCAGGTCATCTGGTAGGAGCCGATCGCGAACACGATGAGGCCGAACGCGATCATGTAGCGCATGTCGATCTTCACCATGAGCCGGCCGACCAGCGGCGCGACCAGGAACATGGTGATGCCGGAGACGAACATGGTCTCGCCGATCATCAGCGCGCTGTAGCCACGCACCTCGGCGAGATAGCGCGGATAGATGTAGGTCAGGCCGTAGAGGCCGATGCCGATGCAGAACTGCAGCAGGCAGCCGATCGCGAAATTGCGGTTGGAGAAGGTGCGCAGATTGACGATAGGCTCGGCCGCCGTGAACACGCGCCAGAAGAAGGCGATCGCGGAGACCGCGCAGATCCAGGCGCAGATCGCCACGGAGGTGTCCTGCATCCATTCATGCTGCGGGCCTTCCTCCAGCACATATTCCAGCGTGCCGAGGAAGCCGGCCATGAACAACAGGCCCCACCAGTCGAAGCGGTCAAGCAGTTCGAAATGCGGCTCGTCGAAATCGACCAGCGCCAGCACGCCGACGGTGATGCCGATGCCCGGCACGACGTTGATGAAGAACAGCCAGTTCCACGACATCAGATCGGTGATGTAGCCGCCGACGGTCGGTCCGATGGTCGGCGCCAGCGTCGCGACGAGACCGATGATCGGGCCGACGATGTGGAATTTCGAGCGCGGGAACACGGTGTAGGCGGAGGCGAACACCGTCGGGATCATGCCGGCGCCGAGAAAACCCTGCAGCGCGCGCCAGAGGATCATCTCCTCGATCGTGGTGGCAAAGCCGCAGAGCAGGCTTGATGCCGTGAAGCCCGCCGCCGAGATCGCGAACAGCAGCCGTGTGCCGAAAGCGCGCGACAGGAAGCCTGATAGCGGGATCGCAATCACCTCGGCAATCAGATAGGCGGTCTGGACCCAGGCGACTTCGCTGGAGCTTGCCGACAATCCGGCCTGGATCTCACTGAGGGATGCCGAGACGATCTGGATGTCCAGGATCGACATGAACATCCCGAACACCATGATGATGAAGGCGAACAGCCGCTTCGGCGCGATGCGCTCCGAAGCGGGGTTCGCCGTCATGGCGGGTGAAGCGGTGGTGGCGGTGGCCATGGTCTGACCTCGCAGCGCTCAGCTTGCGGCTACTGCGGATGGATCGCGGTGGGATCGTCGAGATCGCCCTCGCTGTCGGCGTCGGCGGCGCCCTTGTTGGTGTCGACGGTCGCGTAGACCGACATGCCGGCGCGGAGCAGGTTCTGCTTTGCGACCGACTTCGGCACGCGGATGCGGACCGGCACGCGCTGCACGATCTTGGTGAAGTTGCCGGTGGCGTTGTCGGGCGGCAGCAGCGTGAACACCGAGCCCGCGCCCGCCGCGATGCTGTCGACCACGCCGGAGAACTTGCGCATGCCGTAGGCGTCGACCTTGATCGTCACCGGCTGGCCGGGACGAATGCGCTTGAGCTGCGTCTCCTTGAAGTTGGCGTCGATATAGACGTCATCGAGCGGCACGACGTTGCCGAGCCTCTGGCCGACCGCGACGAAGTCGCCGGCGTTGACCAGGCGGTTGGAGAACGTGCCATCGACCGGCGCGCGCACCGCGGTGAAGGCGAGATCGCGCTCGGCCTTGGCGAGCGAGGTCTTGAGCTCGGCGAGCTGCGCCTGCGCTTCGGCCTGCTGCGCCTTGGCGACGTCCACATTGCTGACCGCGACGTCATAGGCGGCCTGCGCGGCCTTGACGGCGGCGGCGCCCTGGTCGCGTCCGGCTTCCGAGCTCTCGAAGGTGGCGCGCGAGGCAAAGCCCTTGCTGCTCAGCGCCTGCTGGCGCTCATAGTCGAGATCCGCGCGCTTGAGGCCCGCTTCCGCGGAGACGAGCTGCGCCTTGGCCTGCGCGACCTGGCTGTCGAGGGCTGCGACCTGGCGGCCGATGCGATCGATGGTCGCCTGCTGGGTCGCGATCTTCGTCGCCGCGGCATCGACGGCGATCTTGTAGTCGCCGTCGTCGATGCGGAGGATGACGTCGCCGGCGCGCACCGTCGTGTTGTCGCCGGCGAGGATCGAGGAGATGTGGCCGGACACGCGAGCGCCGAGCATGGTGTTGTTGGCGCGGACATAGGCGTCGTCGGTGGAGATGTAGAAGCGGCCGACCAGCGTGTAATAGCCGGCATAGCTCGCAGCCGCGAGCGCCAGCACGAGACCGACGCCCATCAGGACGAATTTGCGCTTGCCGGATTTCGGCGCGCCGGCAGCGGGGGCGTCCGGCGCTGCGGCCGGCTTGTCGGTCACGGGCTTCTCCGGCGCCTCGCTGCGGCGCTTGGTTTCCTCGGCCACGTGGGAGCGCAACTGGTCGGCAAGGGCCGCGGGCGTCTCGGCCGCAGCTTCATCGTTCGCCGACGTCTCCACCGTTTCCTGGCGAATGACGCGCGCAGCCTGGTCTCTCGATACGGCCATAACGGCCTCCCCAAAAAAGCACGACCAAGGACGACCGTCCTGCAGCCGGTTCCTTTCGCTCATATCAGATATCATTGACCGAACGGTTCGGTCAATATACATATTATCTCGGGTCGGGACCCTACTGGCCCGAATCTTTATTTGCGTTTCATAGTTCGGTACCTCGTCCAGAAACCTTCCGAGACCCTGAACCAATGGTTGTAGCTGCCAGCGAACGTCTCCACGTCATCCAGGACGAGGACAGCTCCAAGCGCCGCCAGATCCTCGACGGCGCCCGCAAGGTGTTCATGGATCTCGGGTTCGACGGCGCCAGCATGGGCGAGATCGCGCGTGCCGCGCAGGTCTCCAAGGGCACGCTCTACGTCTACTTCGCCGACAAATGCGCGCTGTTCGAAGCCATCCTCGAGCAGGAGGCGCTCCAGCACGGCCAGGTCGTGTTCAATTTCGATCCGGTGCGCGATGCCGAGACCACGCTGAAGGATTTCGGCCGGGCCTACATCCACCTGCTGTGCCGGCCCGGCGGCGGATCAGCGATCCGCACCGTGATGGCGATCGCCGAGCGCATGCCCGATGTCGGCCGCCGCTACTATGCGCGGGTGCTGGACAAGACCATCAACCGCCTCTCCGATTATCTCAAAACCCATGTCGCCTCCGGCGATCTCAGGATCGACGATTGCGACCTTGCGGCCTCGCAGTTCATGGAACTGTGCAAGGCTTCGCTGTTCCTGCCCTTCGTCTTCCAGGCCGCGCCCGCGCCGTCGGAAGAGCGCATGACCGAGGTGGTCGACAGCGCGACGCGGATGTTCCTGGCGGCCTATCAAGCGAAATAGCAGCGAGCGGCCGACGCGTTGCGCAGGCCGCTTCCGCGGCATTATATTTGCGGCATGTCCCGTGATCTTCGCCCGCCTGTCGATATCCTCCATTACGAGATCGTCCAGGAACAGGCCTCGGCGCTTGGTCGGATGGGCCGCACGCTCGAACAGGCACTGGCGCGTTTGCGCGAGTTCGACACCGCTCACGCCGCCACGGGGACACCGGCCTCGATGCAGCCGGCGCGGCGCAAGCTGGTGATGGAAGCCGGCCAGGCGCTCTGGATGTTCGTGGTGCAACGTGAGGCGACCGGCCTGCGCGACAGCCGCCATATCATGCGCACCTACAACGTCCCGGCCGAGGTGCAGCGCTGCATGGGGCTGGCTCCTGCGCCGTCGAAGCCGGCTGCGACGTAACTCTCGCTACGCCCCGATCTCTTCCATCCTGCGCCAGCCGTGCAAGATCTGCCGCCCCTCGCGTGCGAACGCGAAGACGTGCCCGCCGCCGGCGGGCTGATCGTAGGCGCGATCGATGGGATGGCCGGCATAGTGGCAGAACAGCAGCGTGCCGACCGCGCCGTGGCCGACGAAAAGAACGTCGCCGGGACGGTCGCGCGCCAGCACCGTTTCCGCCTCGCGCACGATGCGCGCCTGCGCATCCACGGCGCGCTCCCAGCCGCGGACGCTGAGATGAGGCTCCGCGAAGAACTGGTCGGCGACCGTCTCGAACTCGGCCGGCTTCAGGAAGCCGGTCGCCGAGCGGTCGTTCTCATGCATGGCTTCTCGGGTCTCGATCATGAGGCCGAGCCGGCCGGCGATGATCTCCGCGGTCTCGATCGCCTTGCGTTCGCCGCTCGCGACGATCTGCGTGATGCTTGCGAGCGAGCTTGCATTCGCCAAAGCTTCGGTGCGCGCACGCCCGATCGGACTGAGGCCCCATTGCGGCACGGGCACATCAGGCCGGATCTGCACCTGCGGGTGAGTGAGATAGCGGACGATGGGCATTTCGATTGACGCAACCGTAGCCCGCATGAGCGCAGCGATATGCGGGAAGCCTGTCCCGGATATCGCTGCGCTCACCCGGGCTACAAGAGAAGCTGCCTCCGGCTAATCGTCGGCGTAGTCATCCTCTTCCTGCTTGCGCGTGCTCTTGCGCGTTCCGAGCGAACCCGTGACATAGGGATCGCGCCTGCCCGCGTAGGGATTGCGCTGCTGAGCGCGGCCGGCGACCTCTTCGCCCGACACCGCGGCCGGCTGGCAGATCAGGCGGCGGCTGGCGCGGCGCATCAGATCGACGTGGATGTGATCGTAGTGATAGACGTTCGAGCCCGGCGCCAGCACCGTGGTGAAATGCGCGCACGCGCCCGACTGCACGTCGCGCAGAAAACCCTGCTCTTCCGGCATGCCGCGCCAGCCATCCTTCACGGTGACGCGGCGGCCGTCGGCGAGCACGAAGGCGGAGATGTCGAGCGCGTTGCCGAAGGCGTGCTCGGAGATGTGGGCGTGCGGATTGCCGTTCATGCCGCGGCAGGAATAGGCGGAGATCTGCTTGATCTCGGCGACGCGGGCGCCGAACCAGCGCATCGCCGACGGCTGCACGGTGTCGGCGAGCCAGCGGTCGAGCTCGGACACGATCGGACAGGCCAGCGTCGCGGTCGGCTTGATCGCGACGGGGCCGACGGCGGTGACGGGATTGCCCTGCGCGGGACCAAGGCGCGGCAGCGGCTGCTGGGCCGGCGGCTGCGAATAAGGCGCGGCCGATCGCGCCGGATAGCTCGGCGCATTCATGTAGCGCGCCGCACCCGCGGCATCGGTGCCCTCGGGCGGCAGGTCGATCTCGTCCTCCTGCGGCGCGACGCCGGGCGCGTTCAGCGACATCGGCCCGGACGAGGCGCCATAACCGGACGGCTGGCGCACCGCGCTCTCGGGATAGGTCGACCGCTGCGGATAGGACGATGCCGGATAATTCTGGCTCTGCGGGTAGTTCGACTGCGGCTGCACCGGCCAGCGCGGCTGGTTGCCGATGCTGCCGGGCGGGCGCAACGTCTCGTCGGCGAAACCATAGGTACTCGAGGCTTCGCCGATGGCGGCGACCTTGAGCGGAAACTCCGCGCCGCAGCTGCCCGGCCCGGAGATCGGGTCGATGCGGACGAGATCCGGTCCCTCTTTCACCGCGCCTGATTTCATGCATGCGGCCTCGGCCTCGGCCCGCCATGGTTCACGTTCGGCCTGGAAGAAGCCGCGTCCGCAACCCGCTAGCGAAACAAGGACGATGGAGCCGACGAGATACAAACGAACTCCGCGCGTCATGCACGCACGTTCGGTGAATTTACTTAAAGACTCTTCAACACGTTGATTTCAGTGTTCTTTAACCATACCGGGCGCGATCGGCGCCGGTTGCTGCCGAAGACGAGCGACAGCAAGGCTGACTTTTTCGAAAAGAGACTTTCTGTTAACCATAAGGGCTGCGCGCCAAACGGCGCGCATGGAGGAAGCGACCTCATGACGTTCGCCGGGAGACTGAGCGTAGTCACCGCGTACCTCGCCATGGCCTTTGTCGCCGCCATCGTGCTCGGCATGATCTAGGGATTTCATCGACGGTACCGCGGGCTTGCCCGGCTGGACGCATCGCGCAGCCGCAGCATGTCGACGTGGCCCATCAGAAATTCGAGCACTCCGAACCCGTGATGCCGCCGATCTTGAAGTCGCGACACATCATGCCGGGATTGTCAGGGTCGGGATAGCGATCGTCCTTCTCGCGACGCGTGTGGCTGAAGCGCCAGCCGCGCGAACGCATGCAGCGCTTGTATTGTGCCGATGTCGCCGTGCCGTTCTGCGGCGCGCCAACTTGCGCATCACAGAACGCACTGTCGACATGCAGCGCATCGTCGCCGCGCTTCTGCTTCAGCACATTATTCCAGATGTCGGTGTCGGCGTGTGCCGAAATCGCGCTGCCGATCAGCAGCGCCGCTATGAGGCTGATGCGTTTCATGTCGGCTCTCCCTTGCACGTGTCGTCAGCCATCGGTCGCGTGCAAGACAGTCGCAGGTTCGGTGCAGGACGATTACAAATTGGACAGGACGACGCTGCCACCCTCCCCTGGAAGGGGGGAGGGTAAGCCAAACACTACGACCGCGCACCCCGCTGCCACGACGTCGTGACCATCTTCTCCTGCTGCTCCTCGACGCGCGTCCAGTCGTTGCCGGAGCACCAGAAGCGGCCGAGTGCGCAGGCCTCGACGTAAAGCCTGCCGGAGCTCTTCAGCGTCATCCTCGCATAATAGGCGTTGCCGCTGGCGCGGCTGTAGATGCTGCCGGTCCAGACGTCGTGCGATTTCGGCTTCATGTTGACGAGCACGCTCTCGCCGCGGTTCGACGTTTCGGTCAGCGCATAGCCGCACAGCGCGGGGCCGCAGCGCTCGATGCGGACCGTGCCCTTGGCGCCATCGCTCTCCCACTCGCCCAGCGGCAAATAGGTCGCCTCGTCGTCGCTGCGCTGTGCGATCGTTGTGCCCTGCGTGCTCTCGGCCCCAGTGGCAATCACCGGCGGCGCCACGCGCGGCGGATCGAGCGCGACGGCCTTCGGCGGATCCACGCGTTGCAGGTCAACCCGCGGCGGGGCGGGACTCGGCGCTTCAAGTCTTGCTGGCTCAGGTCTTGGCGCCGGCGGCGGCACAACGGGCTGCGAGGTCGTCGCGGCAAGGACGGGGGCGGTCGATGCCGGTGGTGGCGCGACCACAGCCGGCTGCGACGGCCGGACCGAAGCGGGCGGAGTGACCGGCTGCGGCGCCTGGACAATCGGCGCAGGCGGCGCGGGCGGTGTCCTGTTGACCTCTTCCGTCGTCCGAAGACTGCGGCTCGAAAACGAAACACAGGAGGTGGACCGGCAATTCCTGGGCGACTCGACCCGGAACCGGTGCCCGCCGATCGAGAAGGAATAGGAGCCGGCCTGGGCCGCCGGCGCAATCGCCGTCAGTGCGATCAATAGGCCAAGCGAAGTCGCAAGCCGCTGCATCGGCGCCTCCTGTCGTGTCGCGGCAAGGTTACGCGGGGCGAACCGCGGCTGAATGTGCGCTGGCTCACCCCGGCAGCGGCGGACCGTTGTGACGTCCGTCACGGAAGGCGGGACCGGCCCGGTTTAGGGTCGAACCACGCTTCATCCACCAACGACTTCAGTCCATCTCGGGACCGCGCAATTTCGGAGGTTGTCATGAACAAGCTCACCATCGCCGCCACCGCGCTCTTCCTCGCTTCGACCGCCGCCGCGCATGCCGGCAATTCGATCTCGTTCCAGATCGAGGGCCAGCACATCCGCATCGAGACGCCGCGCAACTGCGCCTCGCTCAACTGCGTGACCATCGTCGCCCCTGGCCTGTCGGATAAGCCGATCAAGCTGAACAACATCAACCTCAAGGGTCTCGGCGGCTCCAAGGACGATGACGTCGACACCACGCCGGCTCCGGCCACGACAACGCAGCCCGCGCCGGCTCCGGTGCAGCAGCAGCCCGCGCAGCAGGCGCCGGTTCAGGCGACCGCACCGGCAGCCCCCGTTGTTGCTCCCGCCGCGCCCGCGCCGACCGCCGCCGCGCCATCAGTCGATACGACGGCACAGCCCGCGCCTGTTGCAGCTCCGGCTCCGGTCGCTGCCGCGCCTGTGGCCGCCCCGAACTCGCCGATCGGCGTGTGGGCGACCGAAGAGAACAAGGGCAATGTCCGTGTCGAGCAGTGCGGCGCCAATCTCTGCGGCTACGCTGTGAAGTCCAACGAGCGCATCCTGATCAACATGAAGCCCGATGGTGCGAAGTGGAGCGGCCGCATCCACGATCCCGACTCCGGCCGCAACTACGACTCCACGATCGCGATGAAGGGCCCGAACGCGATGCGCGTGCAGGGCTGCGCCTTCGGCGGCATGTTCTGCGGCGGCCAGACCTGGAAGCGCGTGAGCTGACACCGAAGGCATTGCGGCTGACGAGCCTTCTTGTTCTTATGATGGCGCCACGTCCCTGACACCGGGACGTGGCGTTTGAACGTTCGCTCCTCCCGTGCGATAAATGTTCATCCGCCATTCAGCCTGATGTGGCTGATATCGGCCGATCTCGCCTCGCGTTCTCACCGGGACATCCTCGTGACTTCAATGGTGGCTTGGCGCCGCTTCGTGTTTGCTTTCCCGCTGCTGGCCTTGCCGCTGGCCGGCGCAAACTCCGCATATGCGTCCGACGCGATCGAGCTTGCGCAAGCACAGCCGCAGGCCCAGCCGACGCCCTCCCCGGCACCGTCAGCCTCGCCGACACCGGCCGCCGATGCCCAATCCACCGCCGTCGAGCCGATCGGCAACGTCGCCACCGTCACGGGGATCGCAACAGTGATCCGCGACAAGAACTCGTATCCGCTCAAGGTGCGCGACGACATCTATCTCAACGATATCGTGCAGACCTCGTCGAACTCCTCGCTCGGCATCACCTTCAACGATGCGACGACGTTCAACCTCTCCGCCAGCGCGAAGATCACCATCGACAATTACGTCTATGAGGACGGCGGCAAGCAGAATTCGGCGATCTTCGACATCGGCAAGGGCACGGTCGCCTTCGTTGCGGCTGCGGTGGCGAAGACCGGCGACATGAAGATCGCGACGCCGACCGCGACGCTCGGCATCCGCGGCACCACGGGCGTCGTCGACGTGCCCGAAAACGCGACTGCGAACACTGCGAATAACGTCAACATAAAACTCTATCCCGACGCCGACGGCCGGGTCGGCCACATCGAGGTCAACGACCGCTCTAGCGGCGCGCGGCTCGGCGCGCTGACGCAAGCCGCGAGCGGCTTTGCCATTCGTGCTGGCGCGGCTGGCGCCGGCATGCGCTTTGCGGCCGTGCCGATCACGATTCCCGCGCAGCAGATCGCACGCGACCGCGGCTTCGTCAGCCAGGTGCATCTGGCCCAGACCACGGGCCGGCAGATCGTGACCGAGCAGCGCGACTTCCGCCGCGCCAACCCGGCCGCGATCAGCCGCATTCCGCGGCCGGCGCAACCGCCGCAACAACAACAATTGCGGCCGAACGGCCAGCCCGGCCAGAACAACCGACCGGGCCAGCAGCAGCCGGGCACGCCGGGCCGCCAAGGCGCGCAACCGCCGCAGCGGCAGGGCCAGGGACAACAAGGCGGCACGGTGCAGCCGGGTGGCCAGCGCGCGGGTCAGGGGCAGCAGCAACAAGGTCAGCAGCAAGGCGCAGGACGTCCCGGTGCACCGCGCCCTGGACATGGCACGCCGCCCAATAGCGCGCCGCAAACCCAGCCTCAGCGCGGCGGACAGATTCCGTCCGGAGGAGTCGTGCCGTCGCAACCCGGCGGGACGCAGCAGCCTGGTCCGCGGCCGCAAACGCCGCGCACCGGCCTGCAGCCCGGCCAGCCGCCCGTGGCTCAACAGCCGGGCGTGCAACGCCAAGGCGGCTTCCAGCAACGAGTCCCGGGAGCCCAGCGCCCTGCAGCGCAGCGTAAACCAGCGCCAGCTCCGAAGGACAAGAATGAGCGGCGGTGAGCCTTCCTTCTCCCCTTACAAGGGGCGCGGGTGCAGCATCAACGCGGCGGCTCTCTCCTCCGTCATTGCGAGCGCAGCGAAGCAATCCAGAATCTTTCCGCGGAGGAACTCTGGATTGCTTCGCTACGCTCGCAATGACGATTTGGAAGGAGCGAGTACGATCTCAACTGCACCAACTGGCGGATGCAGATTCGTCCGCGAGCAGCGCGCGACAGCTCACGCCTCGCCGCGCAGCCAGGCCTTCACCTTCTGCAGCAAACCATGTCGCAACTCATCAACGGAAGCCGCCTCAGCCGGCGTCAACGTCTGCATGGCGGCATCAATATCGTCCGCCGCCAGCGTCGGCTCCAGTGCCGGCGATGGCGCCAGTCCTGCCGCCGCGAGCGCGATCGGGCCGATCTGAGTCAGGAAGGCGCGTTCGTATTCGCGCGACAGGCGCGCGATCGCATCGTCCAGCGTCAGCCAGTCGACCGCCTTGATGTCGTTCGTCAGCTTGCGGACCGGGCCGCCGTCGGCCTCCATCCGCCAAAAATGCACGACTTTTGAGCGGCCGCCCGATTGATAGACCAGCGTGCCCAGAAACTCGTGCACGGCGACGGCGTGGCCGGTCTCCTCCAGCACCTCGCGATGCGCGGCCTCTTTCGGCGTTTCGCCGTCGTCGAGCTTGCCCTTGGGCAGGACCCATTCATTGCGCTTGCGCTGACGCACGACTGCAACCAGCGGCACCGCTCCCCGCCGCAGCACAATACCACCCGCCGCCATCACCGGCGCCCGCGCCATCGCTCACATCCAGTATCGTCGTCCCCGAAAGACGATATAGGTGGCGGGCGCGGCGGATTGAAGGCTACTTTCTCCTGAGCAGCGCTTGACCCGCGCGAATGCGCGTGCCTTCGCCAATACCATCGCAGAAGGTAAAATCGCCGGGCGCGAGGATGATGATGGTCGAGCCATGCTCGAACCAGCCGAGCTCCTCGCCCTTGCTCACCTTGACGTCGCAGGGAAAGTTGACTGGCCCGCGGGTCTGCGCGTTCAGCACCATGTCGAGGAAGTGCAGGCGGATGCTCGCAACCAGGATCGCGGCGACCGGCACCAGCGTCACCGCCTCGCCGGTCGCAAGATGCGTCCGGATCACCGCGCGTTCGTTCTTGCAGAACAGACGCTCGACCCGCTTCAGCGCAATCGGGTTGACGTTCCAGACGTCGCCATGGATCAGCGTGACGCGCTCGATATGCGCGTCATAGGGCGCGTGGAAGCGGTGATACATGCTCGACGTCAGCCGCAGCGTGACGAAGGAGCCGTTGCGGTGCTGCTCGACCAGCGCTGAGTCACCAAGCAAGTCCAGCAGCGAATAGGGCGCGCCCTTGACCTGGAACAGCTCGGTGTCGGCGATCTTCCCATGGGCACCGACGATGCCGTCGGATGGGCTGGCAACAATGGATGGGTCGGAATCAAACGGCCGCAGGCCCGGCTTCAGCTCCCGGGTGAAGCAATCGTGCAGACTCCTGAAATGGGTCTTGCGCGCCTCCGACAAATCGAGGTCGGAGAACAGCTTCCACAGCGCGATCGAGAAGTCCCGCACGAGGGGATTCTCGATCTTGGAGAACCAGCCCATGAAGCGGGTCAGCGCCGCGCGGGGGATGCGGTTGGTCAACAGGAAGTTGAGGTCTTCCTGCTGGGTGAAAGAGGCGATGAGGGCTTTGACTGTCATGAATCTGTCAGCTCACAGTATTAGCGCTTGTTGTCATGGAAACGACACTCCCGATTCTCTCGATGTCCGTGGCCGCCGCAGCGTCTGCTGCCGCCGTCTTCCCGAAGATCAAGGCGCGGGTCGAACTCTCCCGCGCCAAGCACCGCTCGCTCGCGGGGCACTCCAAGATGTCGCGCCGGGTGGCAAAGCTGCTCCCGTTCTACGAGTTCGAGGGCGACAAATACTTCGGCTGCGACGGTGCGCCTGACAACGTGGTGAAGCAGCGCAGAGATGCCTTCTTCCGCCTCGCCAAGCTCTACGCCGAGCGCTACCCCAGGGGTCGCGCGATGACGAAGGAGGCGGCGGAGACGATCTCCGACCTCAACTTCACCGAGAGCTACCGCGTGCCGTTCCAGTTCTCGCGCCTCGTCCGCGAGCACCTGGGCACCTCGACCTTCATGGAATCGTCCAGCGGCGTCACCGTCACTGATGTCGACGGCAACACCTCCTACGACCTCACGGGGTCCTACGGCGTCAACATCTTCGGCAACGACTTCTACAAGGAATGCATCGAGGGCTCCGAGAAGCGGGCGCATGCGTTGGGTCCCGTCCTCGGCCCCTACCACCCCGTCATCCTCGAGAACGTGCAGCGGCTCTGCCAGATCTCGGGCCTCGACGAGGTCTCGTTCCACATGTCCGGCACCGAGGCCGTGATGCAGGCGGTGCGGCTGGCGCGCTACCACACCAAGCGCACGCATCTGGTTCGTTTCGCCGGCGCTTATCACGGCTGGTGGGGCGACGTGCAGCCTGGCGTCGGCAATCCGATCCCCGCGCACGAGACCTACACCCTCTCCGAGATGTCCGAGAAGACGCTGCATGTGCTGCGCACACGCAAGGACATCGCCTGCGTGCTGGTCAATCCGTTGCAGGGCCTGCACCCGAACGCCAACGCGCCCGGCGATTCCTCGCTGGTCGATTCCTCGCGCGGCGGCAATTTCGATCGTGCCGCCTACACGGAGTGGCTGAAGAAGCTGCGCGAGGTCTGCGACCAGCGCGGCATCGTGCTGATCTTCGACGAGGTCTTCGTCGGCTTCCGTCTCGCCGCCGGCGGCGCCCAGGAATATTTTGGCGTCAAGGCCGACATGGTGACCTACGGCAAGAGCCTCGCCGGCGGCCTGCCGGTCGGCGTGGTCTGCGGCAAACGCGAACTGATGCGCCGCTTCCGCGACGATCGTCCCGCCGACATCTGCTTTGCCCGCGGCACCTTCAACTCGCATCCCTACGTCATGACCGCGATGGACGAGTTCCTGAGCCGGCTCGCCAGCCCGAATTTTCGCGCTGTCTATGACGGGCTGGAGGAAACCTGGAACGGCCGCGTCAGGAAGCTCAACGAGATGATGGAGGGCGCCGACCTGCCGGTGCGGTTCGCCAATTTCTCGTCGATCTGGACGGTGAAATACACCACGCCGTCCCGCTACAACTGGATGCTGCAATATTATTTGCGCGCTGAAGGCCTGGCGCTGAGCTGGGTCGGCACCGGACGGCTGATCTTCAGCCTCAACTACACCGATGCGGATTTCACCGAGGTCGCCGAACGCTTCGTCCGCGCCGCCGGGAATATGAAGGCGGATGGCTTCTGGTGGCACGACGGCGTGCTGACCAACAAGAACATCAAGCGGCAGATTTTGAGAGAGATGCTGGCCAGGCGGTTTGGGCGCTGAGGCTGGCTCTGCCCACGTAACTACTGTCATTCCGGGGCGGCTCGAAGAGCCGAACCCGGAATCTCGAGATTCCGGGTCTGGTCCTTCGGACCATCGCGGAATGACGGCATCTGTGGCAGCGCTCGATGCCACTTCCCCGCAAGCGGGGCGAGGCGAAGGAAGCACCGCATTCGCAGCCACCAACACGTGGATGCCCGGCACGAGGCCGGGCATGACGTAACCATCAGACATCGGAGTGTGTCGTGTGCGCCGCGCGCTCAGGCGTGCTGCTCTTCGAGCACGGGCTCGTTGATGAGGCCCAGCGTGTGCTCGGGGTTGAGGTGCAGGCCGGGGTCCATCAGCTCGCCGCGCATCAAAGCGAGCGGAGCGCCGCGATAGAGCATCAGGTCGTGGAAGGGATCCGTCAGGATCTTGGTCATCCAGACGAGGCCGGTCTCGACGTCGCGGATGAAGAACAGGTGCACGGTGCGGAACAGAAGACCGCCGCCGCCGACCACGAGCCAGATCTTCGCCACCTGACGCATGAAGTCGGTCGCGCTGGCCCAGGGCGTGAACAGGCCGAACAGCGTCGGATCGACGACCAGCACCAGCGGCGACAGCGCCCAGATCGCCATCAGCACCACCTTGCGCTGAAGATTGTAGCCGACCTTGATCTCTTCCTTGTACTCGTGCGTCGCCTGGTTGATGTGGTCGTAAGTGTGCGGCTCGAAGAAGAAATGACCGGCCTGGCGCGAGGTCATCGACACCAGCCAGCCGACCAGCGCGGAGACCACGGGATCGATGAACAGCCAGACATAGGCGAAGAGGAAGCTCAGCGCGCTGACGAAGTGCAGGCTCTGATTGATGCGGCTGTGGTGATAGTAGCGATGGTCGTCCCAGCGCTGGATCCGCAGCTGCTCGAGATAGTTCTTGATCATGCTCTCCCCCAAATGCTTTCGGGTTCAGGATTTACAGGGATTCGATGTAGGCCGTGTGACATCATCATTTTGTCATGTGACGATGTGCAGCGGCGCGATGACGCACGTCTTACTCTCTCTCCTCATCCCGAGGAGCGCGGCACGCGCGTCTCGAAGGATGAAGGCCGAGCTGCAGCAGCGGGGGCCTTCATGGTTCGAGACGGCGCTTCGCGCCTCCTCACCATGAGGAGCGACAGTCAGGCCGCCTTGGCGACGTCGACCTTGCGGAAGCGCACCAGCGAGAAATGACCGAGCGGCGGGATCAGGCGGCGCTCGGCGAGCTCGACGCCTTTGGCACCGGCCAGCCACTTCGCATAGCGCGACCAGGCGAACTCGGCAGTGCGGAAGCCGAACGGACGCACCACCGGCTGGAGCTTCTGCTCGATGAAGCGGCGCATGCCGGCATCCGCGCTGACCCGGGTCAGGATGATCAGCTCGCCGCCGGGACGCAGCACGCGAGCGAATTCGTCGAGCGCCTTCTCCGGATTCGGCACGGCGGTGACGACATACTGCGCCATCACCACGTCGAACGAGTTGTCGGGGAATTCGAGCTTCTCGGCGTCCATCACCGCGAGCCCCTCGACGTTCTTCAGCTTGCCCTCGGCGACGCGCTGGCGCGCCTTGTCGAGCATGGCTTCCGAAATGTCGGTGCCGAAGATGCGCAGGTGCGGCGCATAGAGCGGCAGCGAGATGCCGGTGCCGACACCGACCTCGAGCACACGGCCCCCGATCTTGTTGGTGGCTGCGATCGCGGCCGCCCGGCCCTTGGCGAACACGCCGCCGAACACGAGATCGTAGACGGGCGCCCAGCGATCGTAGGCCTGCTCGACCGTGCCGCGGGTGAGGTCGAGCTGCTGGGTGCCGTCAAGGTTCATGATCTTAGCCATCGATGAGGTTCTCGCTGTGGTTCGAAATTGAGATCAACCGCGCACCGGCCGCCGCGCCATGCGAGGCGAGGCGCGCAGGACGCGGCTGGGCTGAAGTGACGTGAGATTTCCGACGAACTGGCGCGCGCTGTTCTCCCAGGAACGCTCCAGCGCGAAATTACGGCAGGTCTCGCGCGACATGGTGAGTGCGCGCAGGCACGCGGTACGCAAATCGTGGTCGATCGCGCCGATCGGATGATCGGCGATGACGTCCTTGGGACCCGTCACCGGAAACGCCGCAACCGGCGTGCCGCAGGCGAGCGCCTCGAGCTGCACCACGCCAAAGGTGTCGGTCAGGCTCGGGAACACGAACACGTCGGCGGCGGCCAGATGCGCGGTGAGATCCGCGCCCTTCTTCTCGCCGAGGAAGACGGCATCAGGATACTTCTTCTCCAGCGCCGCCTTCTGCGGACCATCGCCGACGACGACCTTGGTGCCGGGCAGGTCGAGCGAGAGAAACGCTTCGAGATTCTTCTCCACCGCGACGCGGCCCATGGTCATGAAGATCGGGCCCGGGAGGTCGAGCTTGGCGGGATGATCGGGATGGAACAGCTCTGTGTTGACGCCGCGCGTCCAGAAGCCGAGCCGCTTGAAGCCGCGCTCCGACAGCTCCTGCCGCAGCGAGGGCGTCGCCACCATGGTCATGGCGGCGGCATCGTGGAAATGGCGCAGCACGGCATAGCCGACGGCATCGGGGATGCCCGTCCGCACCGAGACGTATTCCGGGAAGCGCGTCGTATAGGAGGTGGTGAAGGCGAGTCCGTTGCGGCGGCAATAGGCCCGCGCGGCCCAGCCGATCGGGCCTTCGGTTGCGATGTGCAGCGCTTCGGGCGCCGCCTTTTCGATCCGCCGCGCGATTTCTTTGCTGCTCGGCAGTGCGATGCGCAGGCCCGGATAGGTCGGCAGCGGCCAGGAGGGAAAGCCGTCCGGGGTGAGGAAGTCGATCTCGACATCGAGCGCCTCGGCCGCGTTCGCCAGCGAGGTCAGGGTGCGGACCACACCGTTGACCTGCGGATGCCAGGCGTCCGTCGCGATTAATACCCGCATGGGGAAATCCCGAGAGTTTGATGATTCTCGGCTTTCGACCATCAACCAAGGATATTTCAGGCGTGTGACGTCATAGAAGTGTCGGCCCGCTGTTTTGTTCGTTAACGGAGCCCTGCAGCCACGAAACTGTCATGAAACAATCCTTGCCGCGATGAAACCGTTTTCGGTTTTCCGCGCAAACGTCCCGAAACTTGTTTCCCTTAGTGATTTACGCAACGGAGCACCGCAACGGTGCCGGGGTGACCACGAACACCCGCGCAAACAGGGGCGATCAATGTTCAATCTGGGCACGTTCAAGACGTATTCGCGCGCCGTTGCTTTTGGCGCAGTCGCGATCTCCGCGATCGCATTCGCAGGTCCGGCCAAGGCCGCGCCGGTGCAGCTCTTCCCGTTCTTCCAGCCGCTGCCGCCGATGGCCGCGCCGCAGCCGCTGCAACCCTATCAGCCGTATCAGCCCTATCAGGCGCCAACCTACCAGACCGAGCCGTCCGATGATCAGGACGTGGTCGAGACGCCGGCCCGCTTCCGCCGCCAGACCGTCGCTTACGCGACGCGCGAGGCGCCGGGCACGATCATCATCGATACGCCCAACACCTATCTCTATTACGTGCTCGGCAACGGCCAGGCGCTGCGCTACGGCATCGGCGTCGGCCGCGACGGTTTCACATGGTCGGGCATCCAGTCGGTGACCAGGAAGGCCGAGTGGCCGGCCTGGACCCCGCCGCCGGAAATGATCGCCCGCCAGCCCTATCTGCCGCGCCACATGGCCGGCGGCCCCGGCAACCCGTTAGGGGCCCGCGCCATGTATCTCGGCGGCACCATCTACCGCATCCACGGCACCAACGCCCCCGAGACCATCGGCAAGCGCGTCTCGTCCGGCTGCATCCGCCTGACCAATGACGACGTCACCGACCTCTATTCCCGCGTCAACGTCGGCACCAAGGTGATCGTGCTGCCGATGACGGAACGCCGCGCGGATCTCGGCTCCGCGACGCGCTGAAGCGACAGGACATTGTGACGCAAACGGCCCCGGAACCCGCCGGGGCCGTTTTCGTTTGCCCTCGACATTCCGGCGCGCGCTCGCTGCGGCGCGTTTCGCCATGGAGGCGCAGATGCGACAACGCCAGCAAACATCGCCAAGCACATGGCTGCGCACGATTGTCGGTGCGGGAGCACTGACGTCGCTCCTTTCCGCCCCCTCCTCCGTGGCGCAGCAGCCGGCAAGCGATCCGGCGGCTCAGCAGGCCTTCAACAATGCCTGCCGCACCTGCCACTCCGTGAAGGAAGGCGACAACCGCCTTGGTCCCAACCTCAACAAGATCGTCGGACGCAAGGCCGGTTCGCTGCCGGACTACAATTATTCGTCCTCGATGAAAGAAGCCGGCTTCGTCTGGGACCAGGACAAGCTCACCCGCTTCATGGTCAAGCCGGACGAGGTCGTATCCGGCAACAAGATGCAGCCTTATGGCGGCATCCCGGCAGAGGAAGCGGGCAAGATCGTTGCGTATCTGCAGGCGGCGGGTGCGCAATAGGATTGCGGCGGCGCTAGGTGGCCACCGGCTCATGCCGTCGCTCGACATGGAACGATTTCGCCGTGATCAGCCAGACATCGTGGATGCGGTGATATGCGAGATAGTCAACGTACTGGAGCAGATCGATCCGAACGCGAACCTTCACTAAGGCTTGCACTGGCGACGCCAGATCGATGAGCAATACCTCCTGAAGGCGGGGTGCGTTCTTCGACTTGGGCGACGGGGTCGAGGCCAGCATCGTCCTGTAGTCGCGGACCGGCAATATCCGCAACTCGCCATCGCGAAATCCGTGGAGCTGCGCGGTCGGCGCAAAGACGCGGTCGAACTGCGAAACGTCGTTGTCGTACATCAGCGTGAAGTAGCGTTCGACGGCCTCCAGCAGAGGGGCGATGTTCGGGCTTTCGGTCATGGCTCACTCCATCAGCAACAAGATCGGAGCAACCCATCCCACGGAAAGCCGAGGCATGTCCTTGCGAACTGGGCTAGTCTCGACGGCTCGGGCGCAATATTGCGCCCTTCTCGATCCAACAGGATGCGGTTCATGCCAAAATGCGAGCTGGATGCGATCGACCGGCGCATCGTCACCGAACTCCAGACCAATGCCCGACTGAGCAACATCGAGCTGGCGGACAAGGTCGGACTGTCACCGTCGCCCTGCCTGCGTCGGGTGCGTCGACTGGAACGGGACGGCTATATCGACGGTTACCGCGCCTCCCTGCGGCGCAGCCGCCTCGGGCTCGGCTTCTCGGCCTTCCTCGGGGTCAAGATCAACGGCCATGCCAACGACCAGGCGCTGAGCTTCGAAAGGACCGTCGTTGCCATGCCCGAGGTCGTTGCCTGCCACCTCGTCTCCGGCGAAGCCGACTACCTCCTCGAGATCGTCGTGCCCGAGCTCGAGGATTACCAGCGCTTCCTCGTCGACAAGCTGCTCAACCTGCCGATCGTGCAGGAGGTTCGCAGCAGCATCGCGCTCCAGACGCTCAAGGCCGGCGCACCTCTGCCGCTGGCGCACCTGGCTTCGTCATGATCAGACTGCTGACATCCGCCGACGCGGCGCTGTATCGCCCGATCAGGCTGGAAGCCCTCGCCGCGCATCCCGAAGCCTTTGCCAGTGCGTTCGCGCGCGAGCAGGAAAAGCCGCTTGCCTGGTTCGAGGAGCGTCTCACGACGTCGGATGTCTTCGGCGCCTTTATCGCGGAGGAGCTTGTCGGCGTCGCCGGCTTCTGGCGGCAAGAAGGCGCCAAGACCGAGCACAAGGCCGTTCTCTGGGGCATGTATGTACGCCCCGATGCGCGAAAATCCGGCATGGCGCGACGCCTCGTCGACGCGGTCGCGGCACATGCCGCAGAGCGGGTCGAACAGCTCCAGCTTGCCGTCGTCAGCGAGAACGCGGCCGCTATCCGGCTCTACACGGCCGCCGGGTTCGTTGAGTACGGCCGCGAGGTGGAAGCCCTCAAGCTGGACGGCCGATACTTCGATGAAATCCTGATGGCCTTGTTCTTCGACCGAAGCGGCAAGTGACAAAAGCCATCCGGTTCTCATCGGATGGCGCCTCACCGCTCCGCGATCAACCTCAGCCAAGCCGCCGAATGAAACGCGCTCATCAAGAGATACATCGGCACCATGCCGCCGAGCAGAGACCCCTGCCCGGCACCGCACAGCATGTCCGCCGGGCCGCCACTGATCACGGCGGTCAGCATGGCCATGACCGCGAAGGTGGGCGTCGCCGCCAAGGCCAGCCATCTGGCGAGGCGGCGCGCGGCCGTCACGCCATCGCGGCTGGCGGACGCAGTTGCGCTGACGGGACTAGTCACGACCTTCCGCGGCCTCCTTGCGAAACGCTTTCTCGCCGGCATCCGAGATCTCGACCCATCTCTTGTCGGGCGCGGCGCCTTCCGCGTAGCTGTCGTGCCAGTTCCACCATTTGTAGGTCGGCGTCTGCGGATAGCCCTTCGGTGAATCCTCCCACACCTCCTGGCGGCCGAGCGGGGTGATGTCGAGATAGTTCCAGGTGCCGCCCATCTGCTCGTCACCGCGGCTCTTGATGAAATAGGTGCGGAAGATGCGGTTGCCGTCGCGGTAGAACACGTTGGTACCGTGCCACTCGTCCACGCCGAAATCGGCATCGAAGCTGTCGGTGATGGTGACCCACGGGATCTCCCAGCCCATCCGCTTCTTCAGCCTGATGATGTCGGCCTGCGGCGCGCGCGAGGCGAACACCAGCGTGGTATCGCGGGCGTTCAGGTGCGAGACATGGGCGACCTGGTCGGCCACCATGGAGCAGCCGCGGCAGGCGTGATCGGGCCAGCCGAACACACCAGGCTCGAAGAAGGCGCGGTAGACGATCAGCTGCCTCCGGCCCTGGAACAGATCAGCCAGACTGACCTTGCCGCCGGGCCCCTCGAACGCATAGGTTTTCGCAACTTCCATCCATGGCATGCGCCGGCGCTCGGCGGCCAGGGCGTCGCGGGCACGGGTATGCGCCTTTTCCTTCACGAGCAGTTGCTGGCGGGCGGCCTCCCAGTCCTGCGCCGACACCACCGGCGGGGTCTGCATGGCGGTGTGTCCGTTGGTTCCGGCTTTTTCTGCTGATGTCATCATGACTCTCCAAAGACTTTGCTTGACGTCCTGCCAACGATTTCTGGCACCAGGCGGTTGCGCGGTGGGAGTAACAAGTGTGGCGGGATTGACATGGAGTCGCTGATCACCGCCGCCGCGCGGGCGCTGGAGGCCGGCGATCCCCTCGGCGCGCTGAACCGCGTGGCGCTGCGCAACGATGCACCGTCGCTGGCGCTGCGCGGCATCGCGATGGCGCAGCTCGGCGATCTCGCCAAGGCCAAGACGCTGCTGCGCAGCGCCGCGCGCGCCTTCGGTCCGCGCGAGGCGGTGGCGCGGGCAAGATGCGTGGTGGCCGAAGCCGAGATCGCGCTGGTCTCACGCGATCTGGGATGGCCGGTGAAAACGCTCGCGGCGGCGCGCGCGACGCTCGAGAAGCACGGCGATCTCGCCAATGCGGCCCATGCGGGCCACATCGAGGCGCGCCGTCTTCTTCTGCTCGGGCGGCTCGACGAGGCCGAGCACACGCTGGCGGGGCTTGGCGCCGCACCGATTCCGCCCGCCTCCCAGGTCGTACGCGAGCTCGTGGTTGCCGGGATCGCGATCAGGCGGCTGAAAACGATGGATGCTCGCGCGGCGCTCGACCGCGCAGGCAGTGCAGCGCGGCTAGCAAAAATCCCGGCGCTCATGGCCGAGGTCGACAGCGCGAACCTGATCCTCGACACCCCGGCAGCGCGCCTGATCGCACGCGGCAGCGAACACCCGCTGCTGCTCGGAGAGGTCGAACGGCTGGCGAGTTCGACGGCGCTCGTGGTGGACACCTTCCATCACGTCGTGCGCAGGCAAGGCGTGGCCGTGCCGCTCGGAACGCGGCCGGTGCTGTTCGCACTCGCTCGCCTTCTGGCGCAGGCATGGCCCGCGGATGTCGCGCGAGAGAGATTGATTGCTGGTGCGTTTCAAGCAAGGCACGTCGATGAGTCGCACCGCGCGCGATTGCGCGTCGAGATCGGCCGGCTCCGCACCCAGCTCGGGCCGCTGGCCGACATCAGCGCGACGAAGCAAGGCTTCGTGCTGGCGCCGCGCAAGACGCGCGACGTCCTCGTGCTGGCGCGGCCCATGGAGGAAAAGCACGCCGCCGTCCTCGCCCTTCTCACCGACGGCGAGCCGTGGTCGAGCTCCGCGCTCGCCCTTGCGCTTGGGATCAGCCCGCGCACCGTGCAGCGGGCCCTCGAGGAGCTGGCGCGCTCGAACAAGGTCCAGTGCTTCGGACACGGACGGGCGCGCCGCTGGATGACGCCGCCGGTCCCGGGTTTCCCGACAGGCTTGTTACTCCCCACACCGCTCCTAAAGACGTAAGGTGCATCGCCTCACAGGGATCAACCACATGAAGCGTTCAGCCGCCGAGATCGTCAGGGAATACGGACCTTTTGACGGCGTCGAAGCCGTGCATGGCGTCACCTATGACGGCACCCATGTCTGGTTCGCGTCCGGCGACAAGCTGAATGCGGTCGATCCGTCCAGCGGCGAGATCGCACGCTCCATCGACGTCGCCGCGCATGCGGGCACCGCGTTCGACGGCCGCCACCTGTTCCAGATCGCCGAAGACCGCATCCAGAAGATTGACGCCGCGACCGGCAAGGTGATCTCCACCATCCTCGCGCCCGGTGGCGGTGGCGATTCAGGTTTGGCCTGGGCGGAGGGCTCGCTCTGGGTCGGTCAATACCGGGAGCGCAAGATCCATCAGATCGATCCGGCCACAGGGAAGGTTCTCCGCACCATCGAGAGCAAGCGCTTCGTCACCGGCGTCACCTGGGTCGATGGCGAGCTCTGGCACGGCACCTGGGAAGGCGAGGACAGCGACATCAGGAGGGTCGATCCTGACACGGGCAAGGTGCTGGAGCAGCTCGACCTGCCCGCAGGCACCATGGTCTCGGGCCTGGAGTCCGACGGCGGTGACCGCTTCTACTGCGGTGGCGGAGATCGCGGCAATGTGAGAGCGGTCCGCCGTCCGCGGCGCGGCTAGTCCCGCGATCCGCGGCAATTGCGCGTTAGCGACCGTTAACCTGTTCGCCCCAATTCCACCCCCTTGGTGCGCTCTAGCGCCCTTCTCGCCCGCCCTGTAAAATCCCCACCGGGGCGGCTTGGGGGATTGATGCGACTGACGTTGAATCTGAAGACTATCCTGATCGCCGTCGTGGTGCTCGCGGCGTCGTTCTTCATCAGCCTGAAGGCGATGGACTGGCTCGCGCCGCGCGCGACGAATTCCGCCCCGCCGGTCGCACAACTGCCACCGCTGCCGCCGGTCGCAAAGAGCTCGATCGTGGTCGCGCCGGTCGCTATTGCGCTGTCGGCGATCCGCGAGCAGGCCGAGAAGGCCGCGCCGCGCAATTTCGCCGGCAAGGCCGACAATCCGATCTCGCAGATCCTGGAGAACGCCGATATCGGCTGGACCGCGGTGCGCGGACCGATGGCGGCTGCCGGCGACAAGGACGTGCTGACGATCTCGACGCCGCTCTCCGGCAAGCTCAACGTGACCGGCTCGCTGTCGGCGAAGGCCACCGGCGCGCTCGGCGATGCGCTCGGCAGCGTGCTCGGCGGTGACGCCGCAAAGCGGATCGGCGCGGTCAACATCAAGAATCTGAACGCCAGCGCCGAGATCAAGGGCAACGTCATCGTCACCTCGCGGCCGAAGCTCGCGGCGAACTGGCATCTGGAGCCCAATCTCGGCGCCCAGGTCAATCTCGGCGACACCAACCTCAACGTCTCCGGCGCCAAGGTCAACGTGCCGGCGCAGGTGAAGCCGCTGATCGACAAGAATGTCGGCGAGCAGATCAACATCGTCTCCGAGCGCATCCGCAACGATCCCTCGCTGCGCGAGAATGCCAAAGTGCAATGGGCCAAGGCCTGCCGCTCGATCCCGCTGCAAGGCTCGGGCTCATCGGCGGCGCTGCCGCCGCTCTGGCTGGAAATGAAGCCGACCCGCGCCATCGCGGCGCAACCACGCGTCGATGCGCAGAACGTGACGCTGCTGCTCGGCCTCGAGCTCGAGACGCGCGTCACCTCGGCCCCGTCCAAACCGGACTGCCCGTTCCCGGAAAAAATCTCGATCGTGCCGCCGACCGGCACCGGCGTGAACATCGCCGTGCCGATCGACGTGCCCTTCACCGAGATCAACAAGCTCGTCGCCGCGCAGATGGTCGGCCACACCTATCCCGAGGACGGTTCTGGCCCGGTAGATGTCACCGTGAAGAGCGTCAACGTGATCCCGTCGGGCGACCGGCTGCTGATCTCGCTCCTGGTGCGCGCCAAGGAAAAGAAGAGCTGGCTCGGGCTCGGCGCCGAGGCGACCGTTCACATCTGGGGCCGGCCGATGCTCGACCAGGCGCAGCAGACGCTGCGGCTCGCCGACATCCAGCTCGCGGTCGAGTCCGAAGCGGCCTTCGGCCTACTCGGCGCGGCGGCGCGCGCCGTCGTGCCACAGATGCAGCAGGCGCTGGTTCAGAACGCGAAGCTCGACCTGAAGCCGATCGCCGCCAACGCGCGCGAGAAGATCGCCGCCGCGATCGCCGACTACCAGAAGAGCGAGGACGGCCTCAAGGTCGACGCCAGGATCGACAGCCTGACGCTCGCCGACATCGCCTTCGACTCCAAGACGCTGCGCGTGGTTGCGGAAGCCGGCGGAACGCTCAATGTGTCCGTGACGAAGCTGTCGGGGATGTAGCGCCTCGCTCACCGGGCCCGCGCGCCTCTTCGCCGCTTGCGACGCTGGCATTCTCGCCGCAGGGTGCTAGTCTCACACGGCATTGTAGGGGACAACGCGAGGACAACATGGAAGCCGGCATGGTCACGCCTGCGCCGGCGCTGGTGCGCTTTTCCGGCATTCAGAAGACCTACGATGGCGAGCACCTCGTGGTGAAGAACCTCGATCTCGACATCAGGAAGGGCGAGTTCATCACCCTGCTCGGTCCGTCGGGCTCGGGCAAGACGACCACGCTGATGATGCTGGCCGGCTTCGAGGTTCCGACCCATGGCGAGATCTACCTCGCCGACCGGCCGATCAAGAACGTGCCGCCGCACAGGCGCGACATCGGCATGGTGTTCCAGAACTACGCCCTGTTTCCGCACCTGACGATCGCGGAGAATATCGCCTTCCCGCTCTCCGTTCGCAACACGAGCAAGGCGGACGTGCAGGAGCGTGTCAACGCGGCGCTGCGCATGATCAAGATGGAAACCATGGCGCAGCGGCGGCCAGGGCAGCTGTCCGGCGGTCAGCAGCAGCGCGTCGCGCTGGCCCGCGCGCTGGTGTTCAACCCGCAACTCGTGCTGATGGACGAGCCCCTCGGCGCCCTCGACAAGCGCCTGCGGGAGCAGATGCAGCTGGAGATCAAGCAGCTGCACGAGACGATGGGCATCACGGTCGTCTACGTCACCCACGATCAGAGCGAAGCGCTCACCATGTCGGACCGCATTGCTGTGTTCAACGACGGCATCGTGCAGCAGATCGACAGGCCCGACGCGCTGTATGAGCATCCGGTGAACAGCTTCGTCGCCCATTTCATCGGCGAGAACAATGTGCTGGCCGGCACCGTCGAGACCATCGACAAGGACTATTGCCGCGTCGCGCTGGCCGGCGGCGGCGCCGTCACCGCACGGGCGGTCAATGTCTCGGGCGCGGGCGCATCGACCTCGCTGTCGGTGCGGCCCGAGCGTGTCGCGATTGTTCCGGATGGCAGCGCCGGTGAAGGACCGAACCGGCTGCCGGCAAAAGTGCAGAACACCATCTATCTCGGCGACCACGCGCTGGCCGTGCTCGAGGTCGCCGGCAACGGGGAGTTCATGGTCAAGCTTCAACCGGGAGCGCATCACAGTCTTGCACCTGGCGAAGGCGTGTCCATCACCTTCCGGCCCGAGGATTGCCTCGCCCTCGATCCCGTATGATGCAACGATCAACAGAACGCAGATGAAGAAGGAACAACGACCATGCTGAAGCGCAAGATTGGCAAGATCGCTCTGGGTTTCGCCGCGGCACTGAGCGCCAGCGCTGCGCTGGCCACGGTCGCAGAGGCGCGCGACCTCACTGTCGTGTCGTGGGGCGGCGCGTACCAGGATGCCCAGAAGAAGGTCTATTTCGAGCCGTTCAAGAAGGCGTCTGGCGCGCCGATGAACGACGAGTCCTGGGACGGCGGCGTCGGCGTGTTGCGCGCCAAGGTGCAGGGAGGTGCCGCCACCTGGGACGTCGTCCAGGTCGAGAGCGACGAGCTCGCGGTCGGCTGCGAGGAAGGCCTGTTCGAGAAGCTGGATTATTCCAAGATCGGCGGCGAGGCCGCTTACATCCCGCCGTCGGTCAATTCCTGCGGCGTCGGCGCCATCCTCTACGATTTCGTTCTCGGCTACGACAAGGACAAGCTGAAGGAGGCCCCCAAAGGCTGGGCCGACTTCTTCGATACCAAGAAGATTCCCGGCAAGCGCGCGCTGCGTCAGGGCCCGAAGACCACGCTGGAGATTGCGCTGATGGCCGACGGCGTCGCGCCGAAGGACGTCTACAAGGTGCTGGCGACCGACGAGGGCGTCGATCGCGCTTTCAAGAAGCTCGACACCATCAAGGGCGACATCGTGTGGTGGAAGGCCGGCGCCCAGCCGCCGCAACTGCTCGCCTCCGGCGAGGTGGCGATGACCTCGGTCTACAATGGCCGCATCGACACCGCCAACAAGAACGAGAAGAAGAACTTTGGCATGGTATGGGACGGCGCGCTCTTCACGCTCGACAGCTGGGTCATCCTGAAGGGCAGCCCGAACAAGGACGCGGCCTACAAGTTCCTCGACTTCGCAGGCAAGGCGGAGAACCAGTCAAAACTGTCGGAGAACATTGCCTACGGCACTTCGAACAAGGACGCCGCCGGCCGGCTCGCGCCCGCCGTCCTGAAGGATCTGCCGACGGCGCCTGACAACATCAAGAACGCGGTCGAGATCAACGTGGCCTTCTGGCTCGAGAACATCGACCGCCTGACCGAGCGCTTCAACAAATGGGCCGCGAAATAGGTCGCCACAGCACCGGCGTGCGGCGCGCATTGAAAGCAGTAACGTTGCGGCCATCCTTCGAGACGCCCGCCTTCGGCGGGCTCCTCAGGATGAGGACGGAGTGTGCGGCAGCGGCTCTAGAGGCACCGATGTCGGAGAGCCTCATCCTGAGGAGAGCGCGAAGCGGTCGTCTCGAAGGACGAGGCGCTTGCTCAGGCCGATCGAAGAGGCTCTCTCCATGGCGCCCCTGACCGCGACCGAGGTACCGCTCAAGCGCCGCTTGAGGCGCGCCGAGCGGGCACGCCAGGTCAAGGCGTTGGCGCTGGTCCTGCCGCTTCTCGTCTTCCTGCTCTTCACCTTCGCAGGTCCCATCGCCGGCATGCTGTGGCGGGCCGTCGATGACCGGGAGGTGCGCCAGGTCCTGCCGCAGACGGTCGCTGCTCTCGCCAGTTGGGACGGCAAGGACCTGCCGGACGAAAAGGCCTATTCGGCGCTGGCAGGCGACATCCTGGCGGCGCGCGCCTCCGGCACCGTCGCCATCGCGGCCAAGCGGCTCAACTACGCGCTGAACGGTTTTCGCACGATCCTGACCAGCACGGCACGCAATCTGAAGGCGGCGCCTGAGCCCGGCACGGCCAGGGAGACGCTGGCCAAGATCAATCCGGCCTGGCGTGAACGCGCCACCTGGACGACCATCAAGGACGCCAGCGGCCCGGTGACCGGTTTCTACCTGCTGGCGGCGCTCGACCTGACGCGGAATGCGGACGGCGCGGTTGTCGCTGCTCCGCCGGATCAGGCCATCTACCGAGACATTTTCGCCCGCACCTTCCTCATCAGCCTCGGTGTCACCGCGCTCTGCCTGATCCTCGGCTTTCCCGTCGCCTATCTGCTGGCGACGCTGCCGCCCGGTCGGTCGAACCTGCTGATGATCTTCGTCCTGCTGCCGTTCTGGACGTCGCTTCTGGTCCGCACCTGCGCCTGGATCGTGCTGTTGCAGAGCAAGGGCGTCGTGAACGACAGCCTGCACTGGCTCGGCATCATCGACGAGCCGCTCCGCCTGATCTACAACCGCTTCGGTGTCTGCGTGGCCATGACCCACGTGCTCCTGCCGTTCATGATCCTGCCGCTGTACAGCAGCATGAAGGCGATCTCGCCCGCCTACATGCGCGCCGCCGCCTCACTGGGCGCGCCGCCCCTCACCGCCTTCCTGCGCATCTACCTGCCGCAAACGCTGCCCGGCGTCGGCGCGGGAAGCCTGCTCGTCTTCATCCTGGCGCTCGGCTACTACATCACACCCGCACTCGTCGGCGGCGCCGCCGACCAGATGATCAGCTACTTCATCGCGCTCTACACGACCGAGACCGCGAATTGGGGCCTGGCCTCGGCGTTGGGTGCGGTGCTGCTGCTGGCGACCGTTCTGCTCGCCCTCGTCTACGGCAAGCTGGTGCAGGGCCAGCAGGTCACGGGAGGGATGAAGAATTGAGCGACAATTCTCCTCTCCGCACGCCCAGCCAGCGCATCGCGTGGGCCGCGACCATCGTCATCTCGACGCTGGTGTTCATCTTCCTGATTGCGCCAATCCTTGCGATCATGCCGCTGTCCTTCAGCTCGGGCTCGTACCTGACCTATCCGCTGCCTGGCCTTTCCCTGCGCTGGTACGACGACTTCATCAATTCGCCGCGCTGGATGAATTCGCTGAAGAACAGCATGATCATCGGCATAGCCTCGACCCTGCTGTCCATGGTCTTGGGCACGCTGGCGGCGCTGGGGCTGGCGCAGTGGAAGAGCCGGTTCAAGCCGCTGGTGCTGGCTTTCGTGCTGTCGCCGGTCGTCGTGCCCGGCGTCATCACTGCGGTGGGCCTGTATTTCTTCTTCGCGCCGATTGGCCTTACCGGCAGCTATCTCGGCCTGATCCTGGCCCACACCGCGCTGGCGACGCCCTTCGTGGTGATCACGGTCGGCGCGACGCTGCAGAGCTTCGACACCAATCTGACGCGCGCCGCCGCCTCGCTCGGCGCTTCGCCGCTTCAAGCGTTCCGGCGCGTGATCCTGCCCCTGATCCTGCCGGGCCTTGCCTCGGGTGCGCTGTTCGCTTTCGCGACCAGCTTCGACGAGGTGGTGATCGTGCTGTTCATGGCCGGTCCCGAGCAGCGCACCCTGCCGCGCGAAATGTTCAGCGGCATCCGCGAGAACATCAGCCCGACCATCACGGCAGCGGCGGTGATCCTGACGACGGTGTCGGTCATCCTCCTCGCGACGCTGGAAGGGCTGCGCCGGCGCAACGAACGGCTCAAGGGCAGCGGCGGCTGATAACTTCTCCCCGCCTGCGGGGGCGCGACGAGCTTCGCTCGCGCTGAGAGGGTCGGGGTGAGGGGGAGCCTCCGCGAGGACGGTGAGAGTGGGACTCGCGGAGAGTGCCCCTCACCCGGAATGCATCCTCGATGCATTCCGGCCTCTCCCCGCAAGCGGGGAGAGGCGAAGGGAACACCGCCCGCCCCTTCTGATTTTGCATTCCGCTATGGCGCGCGCCGCTTAGCTGCCGCGACGGATAGAAGCTAGAACAGTCCCCGCAACAACGCCCGAACAACAACACTCAGGGAGAAAACAACATGCAAAAACTCATCGCCGCCGTCGCGGCCGGTCTCGCGCTCGCCGCAACCTCCGGCGCCGCGCGGGCGCAGATTTCCGACGATGTCGTCAAGATTGGCGTGCTCACGGACATGTCGAGCCTTTATGCGGACGCGACCGGCAAGGGCTCGCTCGCCGCCGTCGAGATGGCGGTGGCCGATTACGGCGCCAAGGTCGCGGGCAAGCCGGTTCAGGTGGTCGCCGCCGATCACCAGAACAAGCCCGACGTCGGCGTCAACATCGCCCGCAACTGGTACGACAACGACAAGGTCGATGCGATCTTCGACGTGCCGACGTCGTCGGTGGCGCTGCCGATCTCGGCGCTGACGCGCGAGAAGAACAGGATCAACATCAATTCGGGCGGCGGCTCCTCCGACATCACGGGCCCCGCATGCTCACCCAATACCGTGCACTGGACCTACGACACCTACGCGCTGTCCAACGTCGCCGGCAAGGCGATGGTGAAGCGCGGCGAGGATAGCTGGTTCTTCGTCACCGCCGACTACGCCTTCGGCATGGCGCTGCAGCGCGACGCCGCCAACGTGGTCAAGGAGAGCGGCGGCAAGGTGCTCGGCGAGGTCCGTCATCCCCTCAATTCGTCGGACTTCTCTTCGTTCCTGCTGCAGGCCCAGGCCTCCAAGGCCAAGGTGGTCGCGCTGGCCAACGCCGGCGGCGACACCACCAACGCGCTGAAGCAGGCCGCCGAGTTCGGCCTGACCCAAGGCGGCCAGAAGATGATCGCGCTGCTGCAGGAGATCACCGACACGCACTCGCTCGGCATCAAGGCGACACAGGGCCTGATCGTCACCGATGCCTTCTACTGGGATATGAACGAGGAAACGCGCGCCTTCTCCAAGCGCTTCAACGAGAAGGTCGGCCACATGCCGACCATGATCCAGGCCGGCCTCTATTCGGCGACCATGCACTATCTGAAGGCGATCGAGGCCATCAAGACCGACGAGGCGCCGAAGGTGATGGAGCAGATGCGCAAGACGCCGGTCAACGACTTCTTCGCCAAGAACGGCAAGATCCGCATCGACGGCCGCATGGTCCACGACATGTATCTGTTCGAGGTGAAGAAGCCCGAGGAGTCCAAGGGCGAGTGGGACCTCTACAAGCTGATCGCCACCGTGCCCGGCGACGAGGCGTTCCGTCCGCTCGACAAGGGCGGCTGCCCGCTGGTGACGCATTGAGAGTCTTCTCCCTCTCCCCGCTTGCGGGGAGAGGGAAAGAAGCTCCGCCTCGGACCGCCAATTCCTCATCCTGAGGAGCTTGCGAAGCAAGCGTCTCGAAGGATGAAGGCCCGGCTGGTGGCCTCGCCCTTCGAGACGCGCGCGAAGAGCGCGCTCCTCAGGGTGAGGATCAACATCCTCTATGAGAAAACGACACGACAGCGCGCCCGGTAAAAACCAGGCGCGCTTCGTTCAGCCAACTAGAAGCCCATTACTCCGCGTACTTGAACTCGGGCATGTTCTTCAGCTCGTCCTTGCTCGCATTGAACACGGCGTGGTCCGGATACCACTTCGACGTGGACGACGTCGTGGTCGCCGCAGGCTTGTCGGTACCGGTCGCAGCGCCCGTCGTCGTGGTCGCGGCGGGCTTGGCGCCCGGGTTCGTGGCGGCGCCGGTATAGGCCACGGCCTCGTTGACGAACTTCAGCTTCTCGTAGGGCACCGCAACCAGATGCTCGCCCATGCCGAGGAAGCCGCCAACGCCGATCACGGCGATCTTGATGTTGCCGCTCTTGTCCATCAGCAGCTCGTTGATCGAGCCGATGTTCTCGTTGGCGTCGTTGTAGACCTTCAGGCCCGACATTTTCGACGTCCGCCACTCGCCCGAAGCGGTCGTGGCCGTCGTTGTCGCGGTGGCTGCAGGCGCTGCCTTGTCGGTGGTGGCCGTCGGGTTCTGCGCGAACGCGGCGGTCGCAAGCAGTGCAGTGCCGGCGAGGCCGGCGACGATCGATTTCGTCAGCATGTTGTCCTCTCCTTCAACAAAAAGCTCGTGTGGAGAAAACAGCGCTGAACATCAGCAGTTCCGAGCGCGCGGCAATTTCGTCGCGCGATACGCGAGAAGGACTCGCTGGACGAATGTTCCTGCGTCACCCAGGAACATTTTGCGGCGCACCGTTCCCCGCCGGCGATCATGCGCCCTGGGTGAAGCACGATCGCGGCGGGGAACGTGCCGACCCGCGTCGCTCGGGGTCAGCTCTTGAAGTCGATCAGGAGCGCGGAGAAATTCGAGCTGCTCGATGAGCTGCCGTTGGCGCCGTAGGACGAGCTCGACGATTGCGACTGCTGCAGCGCCTGCAGAAACTGCTGGAGGATCTCGGCCGTGGTCTGGTCGGTCGAGCTGCTGCTCGTCGAGTCCGTCGACGACGAATCCGAGGAGCTGTCGTCCGGCGGCGGGCCGGGCGGCGGTCCACCGGCACCGTCGGGACCGTTCGCGAAGGCGGACTGAAAGACGTTCTTCAACTCCTCGGCCTGGTCCGAGGTCAGCGTCCCGTTCGACACTTCGCTGGAAATGAGTTCGTCGATCTTCGACTGCATGTCCTCCTTGGAGGGACGCGTGCCGCTCGACTGGTCGCTCGACCGGCTCTGCTGGAGCGCGGTGTCGATGTCGGTCAGCGCCGTCGAGAGCGCGGACTGGTCCGACGACGAGATCGTGCCGGCGGAAACTTCCGATTGCAATTCCTGCTGCAGCCGCTGCAAGGGCGACTGGTAGCTGCCGGCGGATGCCGCCGAAATCGAAGTCATGATGGCTCCGTGGATTTTGCGGGGTTTCTTGTGTGACCGCGCCACGGTATGGTTAACGGCCTTAACGATACCTTGCCGCTTCCCTGCCCGGGCATGTCGCCATGTTGCGGAAATGGCTACGGAAACAATCTGAAACAAAAATCTTCGCCATTTGGCCCGAATCTTGGACAAACAAAGCGCATGGCCATTCCCAATCCCAACATCCTGGTCGTCGAAGACGACCGCGAAACCCGGACGTTGATTGCGAAGTACCTGCGCAACAACGCCTGCAACGTCACCGCCGTGAGCGACGGCCGCGAGATGTCGCGCGCCATGGCCGACCACCGCGTCGACCTCATCATCCTCGACGTCATGCTGCCGGGCGAGGACGGCCTCAGCCTGTGCCGCAAGGTGCGCTCGGAGACGCAGACGCCGATCATCATGCTGACCGCGCGCGGCGAGGACGTCGATCGCATCGTCGGCCTCGAGATGGGCGCGGACGACTATCTGCCGAAGCCCTTCAACCCGCGCGAGCTGCTCGCCCGCATCAACGCGGTGCTGCGCCGCCAGGCGGCCGCGCAGGCGGCAAGCTCGATCGAGGGCGCGAGCACGCTCGCCTTCGAGGGCTGGCGCATCGATTTGCGCCTGCGCGAGCTGCGCAATCCGGAAGGCGCGCGCGTCGCGGTGACCAGCGCCGAGTTCGATCTGCTCCGCACCTTCTGCGAGCGGCCCGGCCGCGTGCTGTCGCGCGACAGCCTGCTCGACCTCACCCAAGGGCGCAACTCCGGCTCGTTCGAGCGCTCCATCGACGTGCTGGTCAGCCGCATCCGCCGCAAGATCGAGCCCAATCCGGCCGATCCCACCATCATCAAGACGGTGCGCTCCGGCGGCTATCTGTTCACGCCCAGAACTGAAGTAGCAAGCACGGAAGCGGTCGCGCCATCCCTGAGCAGCTGAGGGAACGGCCGTCATGACGCCGTTCCGCTTCTTCCACCTCAAGAGCATCGGCGGACAGATCGCCGCGCTGGTGGTGGCCTCGATCGTCGCGCTGCATCTGATCCTCACCGTGAGCTTCCTGGTGAGCCGGCCGGATCGCGCCGATCCGCCGCCCGACAGCGCACATCAGCTCGCGGACGCAGCCCTGCTGCTCAACGGCGCGGAGGCGGGCGAGCGGCCGCGGATCCTCGCCGATATCGCCCGTGCGTTTCCGAAGGCCGGAATCGAGCTGCTCGCGCCCGGCACGGTTGCCGCCGGCGGCGACGGCGAGGGCCCGCATCTGCACAATGTGCGCCGGCATCTCGGCCATCAGTACAAGGTGCTCGCGCTTGCGCCGCAGGGCGGCCCGCACCGGATCGCGGTCGAGCTGCCCGACGGCACCATGGTTGCCGGCCGCGTCGAGCCGTTGCCGCACGGATCGCGGTTCTGGGGCGGGCCGTGGATGATGACGCTGCTGTTCGTGCTGATCAGCGTCACCACGCTCGGTCTCTGGGCCTCCTACGCGCTGGCTGCGCCGCTGTCCTCCTTCGCCAAGGCCGCGGAGAATTTCAGCCTGGACGGCGAGGCAGACCCGCTGCCCGAGCGCGGGCCTGAAGAGATCCGCTCGGTGGCGCGCGCGCTCAACCGCATGCACGAGCGGATCGCGCGGCTGATGTCGGATCGCACGCGCATGCTGGCCGCGATCAGCCATGATCTGCGCACGCCGATCACGCGGCTGCGCCTGCGCGCCGAGTTCATCGAGGACGAGGGCAACCGCAAGCGCATGCTGATGGATCTCGACCAGATGCGCTCGATGCTGGAATCCGTGCTGTCGCTGCTGCGCAACGACCGCAAGATCGAGGCGGTGACGCTGGTCGATATCGCCAGCACGCTGCAGCTCATTGCCGACCAGTTCGCCGACATGGGCCACGTCGTGCACTATGAGGGGCCCATATCGGCGACCGCCGCAGCGCGGCCCGACGATCTGCATCGCGGCGTCACCAATCTCGTCGAGAACGCGGTGCGCTTCGGCGCCGAGGTCACGATCCGCCTCGACATATCGGGCACCAAGCTCGTCATCGACGTCGAGGATGACGGCCCCGGCATTTCGGATGCGCGCAAGCAGGAGATGCTGGAGCCGTTCGTGCGCGGCGACGACGCGCGCACCATGGACGAGTCCACCGGCTTCGGCCTCGGCCTGTCGATCGCACGCGCGATCGCGATCGCCCATGGCGGCGAGCTGTCGCTGCACGATCGCGAGCCGCACGGGCTGATCGTGCGGATGCAATTGCCGGTGTGGCAGGAGCCGCGACTCGCGGCCTAGCGCATGATCCGGAAAAGTGTGTAGCGGTTTTCCGAAGAGATCACGCGCCCTTAAGCCAGCAATTCAGGCTGCGAGCGGCGGATGCTCGATCGCGTGCTCATCGAAGATCGCGACCGCCTCGAAGCGGTAGCCGCAGGCCTGGCACGTCCAGAGATAGGATACGCGGCCTTCGCCCGGTTCGATCCAGTCCGGGAACGGGATCGGTGTGCCACATTGTGCGCACGGGTTCTGCATGGGGATGTCGTCGATGTGTGCTCTGCTCATTGACGTCCTCCCGAGTTGCCGTTTCTTGACGAGCAGTTTTTGAGCGAATGCGCGAATGGACAGACCCGCTGTCGCGTAAGGCGCTCCGCCAGTTCTAAACTTAACCCAGGTTTAAGTCGTAAAAGCGACGGGCCGGCGAAAATCGCCGTTGGTGACACTTCGCCACATCATCGCCGTGTTCCCGCGGCCTAACGCGCAAGGGTGCAGGTCCGTTCTGCCGAGGAATATTTCGATGAAAATTTTGCGTATTGCCGCGCTTGCCGCGGCGGGACTGATGATCACGCCGGCCGCATTCGCGGGCGAAGCCGAGTATGCCGAGATGGTCGCGATGCATGCCCGCGCCAATGGCGTGCCGGAAGCGCTGGTGCATCGCGTCATCATGCGCGAAAGCCGCTATCAGCCCGGCCTCGTCGGCCGTGGCGGCACCATTGGCCTGATGCAGATCAAGCTCGCGACCGCGCGCGGGGTCGGCTACACCGGCGATGCCGCCGGGCTGCGCGATCCCAACACCAATCTCACCTATGCGGTGAAGTACCTCGCCGGCGCCTATCGCGCCGCCAATGGCGACCACGCACGAGCTGTGCGTTATTTCGCGGGCGGCTATTACTACGTTGCAAAGCGGCAGCGCCATGAGGCCATGCAGGTCGCCAATGCGGGCGAGACCTGGCTCGAGCCCAACGGCAATCCGCAGCCGATGTTCGGCAACGTTCCGCACAGGAAGCTGGCGCAACGCGTCCGCAACGCGCGGGCGCAGGTTCCGCACTAACCGCTGTTATTCCGAGGCAGTCTGCATGACTGACCCGGAATCTCGAGATTCCGGGCCTGGTGCTTCGCACCATCCCGGAATGACTGCCCTGTGGCTGACGCGTTGACCACCCCGCCTCCCTGGCATACATTAGACCCGTTCCGAGGGGTGCTCCGAGGAGGAGCTGAGATACCGCTAAATGGGCAATACCGCCCAGGACCGCGGTGACCCTTTGAACCTGATCCGGGTCATGCCGGCGAAGGGACAGGGATGTTGCAGACCACCAAGCGACCGGATTCCCCGGTATCCATCATCGGCGCAGGCATTGCCGGCGCCTGGCAGGCGCTCTTGTTCGCACAGGCCGGCCACGCCGTGACGTTACACGAGCGCGGTGACGCCACCATGACCGACGCCACCAGCCACTGGGCCGGCGGCATGCTGGCGCCCTATTGCGAGGCCGAGGTCGCCGAACCCATCATCTCCAGGCTAGGCCTGCGCTCGCTCGACATCTGGCGGCGCGAACTGCCCGACACCCCCTTCAACGGCTCGCTCGTCGTCGCCCATCCGCGCGAGCGCAACGATTTCGAGCGCTTTGCCCGGATGACCGAAGGCCATCGCCGCCTCGATGCAGCAAGCTTGGCCGAGCTCGAGCCGTCGCTCGAAGGCCGCTTCCGCGATGCGCTGTTCTTCCCGACCGAGGGCCATGTCGAGCCGCGCCGCGTGCTGCCGAAGCTGCACGAACGCATCAAGGCTGCCGGCGGCACCATCAAGTTCGACAGCGACGTCACCGCAAAAGATCTCGCAAACCTCAATCCTAAAGGCATCGTGATCGACTGCCGCGGCCTCTCCGCCCGCGACGAGCAGCCTGAGCTGCGTGGCGTCAAGGGCGAGATGATCCTGATCGAGACGGACGAGGTGCAGTTGTCGCGCCCCGTGCGGCTGATCCACCCGCGCTGGCCGCTCTACGTGATCCCGCGCGAGCAGAACCTGTTCATGCTGGGCGCGACCTCGATCGAGGCCGAGGACACCGGCGTCAGCGTCCGCTCGGCGCTGGAGCTGCTCGGCGCGGCCTACGCCGTGCATCCCGCTTTCGGCGAAGCCCGCATCGTCGAATTCGGCTCCGGCCTTCGCCCCGCCTACCCCGACAATCTGCCGCGCATCGGCATTCGCGGCGAGACCATCGCCGTCAACGGCCTCTACCGCCACGGCTTCCTGATCGCGCCGGCGCTCGCCGAGCTGACGCTCGCCTATGTCCAGCGCGGCCAGATCGACAATGAGGTGATGCAATGCGCGTGATCGTCAACGGCGAGCAACGCGAGATCAATTCGGCCAGTGTCGACGCGCTGCTGAGCGAGCTCGACTACGAAGGCACCCATTTCGCCATCGCGCTCAACTACGACGTCGTGCCGAAAAGCCGCTGGGCCGAGACGAGCCTGAAGGCCGGCGACGAGATCGAGATCATCACGCCGCGGCAGGGAGGGTGATGGAGATGAATACCGCCACAAACTCCGCCGTCATCCTGAGGTGCGAGCCGCCTTCGGCTCGCCTCGAAGGATGGCCGCAAGCGGCGCTGTCATCCTTCGAGGCGCGCAAGTGCGCGCACCTCAGGATGACGGCCTGTGCAAGTCGCCTGCAAGGAAATTGAAGCCATGGTGACCTTCTACGGCAAATCCTTCGCCTCCCGCCTCCTCATCGGCAGCGCGCTCTATCCGTCGCCGGCGATCATGCAGGAGGCGATCCGCGCCTCAGGGGCAGGTATCGTCACGGTGTCGCTGCGGCGCGAATCCGCCGGCGGCAAGACCGGGGACGCGTTCTGGAAGCTGATCCGCGAGCTCGACGTCGCCGTGCTGCCGAACACCGCCGGCTGCCGCACCGTGCGCGAGGCCGTGACCACGGCAAAACTCGCGCGCGAGCTGTTCGGGACGTCCTGGATCAAGCTCGAAGTGATCGCCGACAACGACACGCTGCAGCCCGACGTCGTCGGCCTCGTCGAAGCCGCGACCATCCTGGTCAAGGACGGCTTTGAGGTGTTCCCCTATTGCACCGAGGACCTCTCGGTCGCCAACCGCCTGGTCGACGCCGGCTGCAAGGTGGTGATGCCGTGGGCGGCTCCCATCGGCAGCGCCAAAGGCATCACCAACCGCGATGCGCTGAAGCTGCTGCGCGAGCGGCTGCCCGACATCACGCTGGTGGTCGACGCCGGCATCGGCGCGCCCTCCCACGCCGCGCAGGCGCTCGAGCTCGGCTACGACGCCGTGCTGCTCAACACCGCCATCGCAAAAGCCGCCGATCCCGTCGCGATGGCCAACGCCTTCCGCCTCGGCTGTGATGCCGGCCGCACCGCCTACGAAGCCGGGCTGATGAACGCCCGCGACTTCGCCTCCCCCTCCACCCCTGTCGTTGGGACCCCGTTCTGGCATGCCGTATCCTGATCGCTTCTATCCCGTCGTCGACAGCCTCAAATGGGTCGAGCGACTGACCAAGCTCGGCGTCGGCACCATCCAGCTGCGCGCGAAGGAGCTCAACGACGCCGACGCGCTGCAGATCGTCACCGACGCGCTGGCGATCACGAAAGACACGCAAGCCAAGCTGGTCGTGAACGACTATTGGCGCGCGGCGATCGTCGCCGGCGCGAAATATCTGCATCTCGGCCAGGAGGATCTGGCGGATGCCGACCTCAAGGCCATCCGCGAGGCCGGCCTGCTCTTCGGCATCTCCACCCATGACGACGCCGAGCTTGAAACCGCGCTCGCCGCCAAGCCCGATTACGTCGCGCTCGGCCCGATCTTCTTCACCACGCTCAAATCGATGCGCTTCGAGCCGCAGGGCATTCCGAAGATCACCGAATGGAAGAAGCGCATCGGCAGCATCCCGCTGGTCGCGATCGGCGGCATCAAGTTCGAGCACGCCGCGGAGATTTTTGCGGCGGGCGCGGATTCCATCGCCGTCGTCAGCGACGTCACCCAGAACGCCGACCCCGATGCCCGCGTGCGGCAATGGCTCGGCGAGTCGAAGGAGGCGGCATGATGCGCACGCTCTCACCCCACACGCCACTGTCATCGCCCGGCTTGACCGGGCGATCCAGTACGCCGCGGCGTCTCGGCTCTAGCCGCACCGCCTCGGAGTACTGGATCCCCGCCTTCGCGGGGATGACAGCGGTATTTGCCTCTCGCACAGCGACATCAACGAATTAAACCGGAGGATCCCATGAACATCCGCTCCAACCCCGACAAGACCGTCCCCGCCGTCACCACCGGCCCGCTGCCCTCCTCGCGAAAAATCTTCGCGTCTCCCGACGCCGCGCCCGACCTGCGCGTGCCCTTGCGCGAGATCATTCTCTCCGAAGGCGCCGGCGAGCCGAACCTGCCGGTCTACGACACCTCGGGCCCCTACACCGATCCGTCCGTCACCATCGACGTCAATGCCGGCCTTGCGCGCAACCGCAAGCAATGGGTGCTGGAGCGCGGCGGCGTCGAGGAATATGAGGGCCGGCAGCTCAAGCCGGAGGACAATGGCAGCGTCTCCACCGACAAGGCCGCGCGCGCCTTCTCGGCCTATCACAAGCCGCTGCGCGGCCTCGACGGGCAGAAGATCACCCAGCTCGAATTCGCCCGCGCCGGCATCGTCACCAAGGAGATGATCTACGTCGCCGCCCGCGAGAACCTTGGCCGCAAGCAGCAGCTCGAGCGCGCCGAAGCAGCGCTCGCCGACGGCGAGAGCTTCGGCGCTTCGGTCCCCGCCTTCATCACCCCGGAGTTCGTGCGCGACGAGATCGCACGCGGCCGCGCCATCATCCCCTCCAACATCAACCACTCCGAGCTCGAGCCGATGATCATCGGCCGCAACTTCCTGACCAAGATCAACGCCAATATCGGCAACTCGGCGGTGACCTCGTCGGTCGAGGAAGAGGTCGAGAAGATGGTGTGGGCGATCCGCTGGGGCGCCGACACCGTGATGGACCTCTCCACGGGCCGCAACATCCACACCACGCGCGAATGGATTTTGCGCAACTCGCCGGTGCCGATCGGCACCGTGCCGATCTACCAGGCGCTGGAGAAGTGCAACGGCGACCCGGTGGCACTCACCTGGGAGCTCTACAAGGACACGCTGATCGAGCAGTGCGAGCAGGGCGTCGACTATTTCACCATCCACGCCGGCGTGCGCCTGCAATACATCCACCTCACCGCCAACCGCGTCACGGGCATCGTCAGCCGCGGCGGCTCGATCATGGCGAAGTGGTGCCTGGCGCACCACAAGGAAAGCTTCCTCTACACGCATTTCGACGAGATCTGCGACCTCATGCGCAAGTATGACGTCTCGTTCTCGCTCGGCGACGGCCTCCGTCCCGGCTCGATCGCGGACGCCAACGACCGCGCGCAGTTTGCCGAGCTGGAGACGCTCGGTGAGCTCACGAAGATCGCGTGGGACAAGGGCTGCCAGGTCATGATCGAAGGCCCCGGCCACGTGCCGATGCACAAGATCAAGATCAACATGGACAAGCAGCTCAAGGAGTGCGGCGAAGCCCCGTTCTACACCCTTGGACCGCTGACCACCGACATCGCACCGGGCTACGACCACATCACCTCGGGCATCGGCGCGGCCATGATCGGCTGGTTCGGCTGCGCCATGCTCTGCTACGTGACGCCGAAGGAGCATCTCGGGCTACCCGATCGCAACGACGTCAAGACCGGCGTCATCACCTACAAGATCGCAGCCCACGCCTCCGACCTCGCCAAGGGCCACCCCGCCGCGCAACTGCGCGACGACGCCCTCTCCCGCGCGCGGTTCGAATTCCGCTGGACCGACCAGTTCAACCTCGGCCTCGATCCGGACACCGCAAAGAGCTTCCACGACGAGACCCTGCCGAAGGAAGCCCACAAGGTCGCCCATTTCTGCTCGATGTGCGGCCCAAAGTTCTGCTCGATGAAGATCACGCAGGACGTGCGGGATTATGCGGCGACGCTGAACGATCCGAACTCGGTGGGGATGTCGATCAGCGGCACCGCCGAGGACGGGATGAAGCAGATGAGCGCGAAGTTCAAGGAGATGGGCTCGAGCGTGTATCTGGATGCGGAGAAGGTGAAGGAGAGCAATCGGGTGCTGTGAGGGCTCGCTCCGCTCGTCATCCCCGAGCCACTCCAATTCCAGAAAATAAGCAGGCCAGCGCGAGCAGGCCTGCTGGTTTCAATTGAGTATTTCTTGTCCCACTATAGATTCGGCGCGGGCGTCGAGCTGATTATTTACTGAAGGATTCGACGGCCGGGCAGCATCTCGCGCAAGAAGCCGTTGAAAGCTTCGGCAAGCAGAACACGGCGAGCCGCCCAAAATTCGTCAGCTTTGTCAACATCCCAAAGCGATGCATCGAGCGGGATGCATTGGCTCTCAAGCGTTTCCCGCTTGAGTTTCTTTAGGTAGACGTCCGGCGAAGCAGCACCTACGTTTCTGTTAGCTTCGCCACTGATAAAAGCAATGTTGGCGACTGCATCCGCTTTTCCTCTCCTGGCTTCTTCGAATTGCGCACGAGGCAAAATGTGGTGCCGATCGACATTTGCCTGCAGTAAAATCTGAGAGCCCGAGAACAAATCGCGGAGCCCTCGGTGCCGACAGGCGATATAAGCTGCGAAGAGAGCGCCCTTATCGTTGAGTGCCCCTCTAAAATCATTCGCGATTGCGCCGAACGCCCCGGCGTCTCTACGAACGTTAGTTAGCAACTTGCCAATCGGATCGTCCGATCGGCACGCACGCAAGTCTTGATCTAGTGCTGTTTCAGACGACTTGCTGTAGCGATGCAACAGTGCTGCCATGGCCAGCCATCCTGCCACGCCTCTTGGGTCTCTGTCACGCACGCCGCGCGATGCGCACAATGCGATGACCGGAACAAGAAGCGCGCCGCTCCATAGGATGTCCATATTGACCAAGCCAAACTCGTTCCGAATGAGCGCCATCGCCTCCTTTGTTGCCCGTTTTGTCGCAGACCAAGCATTTGCGACCTCGGAACGACTTAGCTCATGGAGAGGAGTTCGACTTCGACCATCGGGAAGCGCAACGAACGCACAGGCACGAAATAGGTGCATAACGTTCAGGCGGGAAAAACCCTCACCTTTAAGTTCAGCGACGAAGGGCGCAACCTCATCCGCAATAAAACCTGTGTGCTTCGCAGCAACGCGCGCGCTAGCGATGTCCTCCGTCTTTAGCTTAACACCCAAGGTATTGATGCGGGTAAATGCCTCAACAGCCTGATCGAAGGAGAAATCCCGCATATGAACCGCTGGAATTTCGTACTGCATCAATTTACGCACATTCTCAAATTTGGCCTCACGACGCTCGCCCTTCAACCCATCGGGTAAAGACTTCCGGAGTTGCCGATACAGTTCGTCATCTAGTATTTCGCTCACCGGAAACCAGTTACTGTCCTTTTTTGTTGCTGCATTTGCCAAGCGAAATGCGTCTTCGTCAGGATTGAAAACCACCTCGATGCCTTCGTCGCCACTCAATATTCTGGACAACGTGATTACTCGTTGTTGCCCATCAATAAGCCACGAAATTGACCGGCCTCGAACAGGGCGGGGGTCTCGTCGACGAGAGCGAACATCGGAGTCACTCGACCAAAGCAGCAACGCTGAGATCGGAAAGGAACGATAGATCGAGTCAATCAGATGCGGGGCTCTACTCTTCTTCCAAACATACTCTCGTTGAAATTCAGGAATGACCAGACGCCCGCTTCGATAGTCTTCAATAATGTCTCGGACTTTGAGTGTTTGAATATCCAAATTGTGTGCCATGAATCCCCCAAGTAAACTTCTTTTTTGATCCCACATCAAATTACGATAGATCGTCAGCATTGCAATTGAGGATTGCGTCGATGTCCACCGTTCAGCGCAGACCGAATGAGGCGAAATCCGGGACCAACAATTGATCCGCGTGTCGACAGTCTCGTGATCAACCCCCACCGCCTCCCCGACCAGCTCCGTCCCAACCTTCGCCTCGTCTTCGTCGGCACCGCCGCCTCGACGCGCTCGGCGGAGCTCGGGCATTACTACGCCCATCCCGGCAACCGCTTCTGGCGCGCGATCCATGAGGCCGGGATCACGCCGCAGCGCTATCAGCCGGGCGAGTTCGCGGCGCTGATCGAGCTCGGGATCGGCTTCACCGATCTCTCCAAGTCGGGCGCCGGGATGGATCACCAGATCGCGGCGGAGACGATCGACGTGGCGGGGTTCAGGGCGAAGATGGACAAGTACCGGCCGCGGACGATTGCGTTCACGAGCAAGAAGGCGGCGAGCTTGTTTTATGGCAGGCCGTCGGCTGCGATTGCGCTGGGGCGGCAGGCGCACGATGGAAGCTGGCCGGAGATTTTTGTGCTGCCGTCGCCGTCGGGCGCGGCGTCGGGGAGTTGGACGCTGGAGCCGTGGCGGGAATTGGCCGCGTGGATCGCTGCGTAGGGTGGGTTAGACGTGCGGATGCGCGAAGCGCAGTCCGCTCGTCGTAACCCACCAGGTCTGTCGCCGCGAACACAGACGTGGTGGGTTACGCCTCGCACCGTTGCGCGACGATAGACTGCAATTGGGATCGGCTAACCCACCCTACGGACCTCCACACTCCGCCGTCTTCCTGGCGAAAGCCAGGACCCATTACCCCAGGGAGAAGTTTGGCGAAGACTCGTGGTCCGGTACTGCGACCAATCGCAATCGATAGATCACGCGGTATGGGTCCTGGCTTTCGCCAGGACGACACTGTGGGTGTAGCTCGCGATCTTGCTCAAACTCGAAGCCTCGTAGGGTGGGCAAAGGCGCGTCAGCGCCGTGCCCACGATTTCTCCGTGGGTCCCGACAGTGCGTGGGCACGGCGCGCGTAGAGCGCGCCTTTGCCCACCCTACGGGACCGTTGGCCCGCTCACCCCGCATACGCCTTATCCAGCTCCGCGATCACGATCTTCCGCATGCCCATCATCGCCTGCATGACGCGGTTCGCCCTGGTGCGGTCGGGATCGCCGAGATAGCGGCCGAGCGCCGTCGGGATCACCTGCCAGGACAGGCCGAACTTGTCCTTGAGCCAGCCGCACCGCGATTCCTCGCCGCCGTCGGCGGTGAGCGCTTTCCAGAAATAGTCGACCTCGCCTTGCGTCTCGACGCTGATGAAGAACGACACCGCCTCATTGAAACGGTATTGCGGCCCGCCATTGAGCGCGTGGAAGCGCTGGCCCTCCAGCTCGAACACCGCCATGAAGTCGCTGACGGTGTCGACCTTGGCATTGGGAAACACCGATTTGTAGAACGCGACCGCCTCGGGGACGTTGTTGTCGAACCAGAGAAACGGCGTGATCGAGGTCATGGGCGGGATCCTTTCGGCTTGGGCGGGGCGCGCTGGTGCTCCAAGGACGCGGGCGGGAGGGGCGTTCCGACAATGGGGACGGGATTTTTCTTGTAGCCCGGATGAGCGAAGCGATATCCGGGGCGACTATTCCCGCATATCGCTTCGCTCATGCGGGCTACGGGCTCCGCGAAATCGCGATAACCTGTCGGAAACCGCCCCGCCCGTTCGTCCTCTGGACCAAAGCGCAATCAACCCCGGAGCCCCGGATGCCCACCATCACCGCCTTCGAAACCTCGCCCGACCGCGGCCGCGGGCAGGCGCGTGACATGCGCGTTCGTTGGGCACTCGAAGAGGTCGGCCAAGCCTATGACGTCCGCCTCGTGTCGTTCGCGGCGATGAAGCAGCCGGCGCATCTTGCGCTGCATCCGTTCGGGCAGATCCCGACCTATGAGGACGGCGATCTCGCGCTGTTCGAAACCGGTGCGATCGTGCTGCATATTGCCGAGCGTCATGGCGGACTGCTGCCGACGGACAGCAACGCCAGGAGCCGCGCGATCGCATGGATGTTCGCCGCGCTGAACACGCTGGAGCCGCCGATCGTCGAGCTCGGCATGGCCATGCTGTTCGAGCGCGACAGGAGCTGGTACGCGGAGCGGCTGCCCATGTTGCAGGATCGCGTCCGCACCAGGCTCGGCGAATTGTCCCGCCGCCTCAGCGGTGCCGACTGGCTCGACGGCGCGTTCAGCGCCGGCGATCTCATGATGGTGACGGTGCTGCGCCGGCTGAACACCTCGGGCCTGCTGGACGAGTATCCCGATATCGCCGCCTATGTCGCCCGCGGCGAGGCGCGGCCGGCTTTCCGGCGCGCGTTCGATGCGCAGCTTGCGGTGTTCAACGCGGCGTCGCGGTCGTAGGGTGGGTTAGCTGTACGGCCAAGCGAAGCGCAGATCGCGCGGCGTAACCCACCGCTTCTGTCGCCGCGGATGGTGAAGTGGTGGGTTACGCCACGGGACTGCGCTTCGCGCAGCCCGGGGCTAACCCACCCTACGCTAACTATCGCTTCAACTCAGCGACGCCAGCTCGCGCGCGAGGTTGGCGCGGGCCTGCCGGTCGAAGATCGCAGCGAAGTCCGGATCGGGAAAGATGATCTCGCGCGCCGCGAAATGGCGGAGCACCCGGGCGCGGCCGATGCGATAGTCGTCCTCGCTGACATGGATGAACTCCCGGCGGATCGCAGCGGCATAGGCGTCGTAGCGCGCGGGATCAGTGCCGAGAATGCTGAGGTCGATCGAGATCAGGATCGCCCCGAGACGATCGCCGGCGGGAACGTCATGCGTTTTCGTCAGGCGGATCAGGCGACCAACCTCCTGGCGAAGCTCAGCGCGAACGTTCTGCTCGGCGAGCTCTGCGCTGCGCTCCTCGTTGTCCGGCCGGGTCGGATCGTAGACGACGTCATGCCACCAGATCGCCTCCGACAGCGTCTCACGCTCGGCGGCCGAAAGCCCGCCGACACGCGCGAGCGCGGCCAGGCAATCCTCGATATGCGCCAGATTGTGGTAGTGGCGGCCGGGTGCCGCATAGGCAGCGGCCAGTTCCTCGCGGGTCATCGGCAAGGTGTCATTCCTCGAACAATTCCTTGAACAGCATCTGACGCGAGTTGACGACGTGGATCAAGTCGTAGGTCGTGCCCCACACTCAGCCGTCGTCCTGGCGAAAGCCAGGACCCATAACCACAGGGAAGAGTTTGACGAAGACTCGTGGTTCGGTACTGCGACTGTCCACAACGATAGATTCCGCGGTATGGGTCCTGGCTTTCGCCAGGACGACAGCGTGGTTTGGCGAATTCCGCGAGCCCATTGCATCCACCACCCCGCCCCTGCATGCTGGCTCCGCCCACACGGAGGAGCCGCCCATGCTGACCCTCTATTCCTACCCCGAGCTGTTCGGCGTCGCCGACAACAACGGCTACGGCCTCAAGGTCTACGCCTTCCTCAAGCTCGCAGGCGTGCCGTTCGTGCACGAGCACATCTTCGATGCCTCCGCCGCGCCGCGCGGGCAACTGCCTTATGTCGTCGACGACGGCGAGACCATCGGCGACAGCGAGACCATCATCGCGCATGCGATCGCGAAATATCGCCTGACCATCGATGCCGCGCTGTCACAGGCCGCACGGCGCACCAATCATCTCGTCACGCGCATGCTGGACGATCTCTACTGGGTGATGTCGTATTCGCGCTGGAAGGACGAGCGCTTCTATCCGGCGTTCCGCGACGGTTTTATCGCGCAGCATCCGCAGGTGAGTGCGGAGGGGTTCGAGAAGGCGAAGGCGTACAACGCGCAGCGCTATCACTACCAGGGCATCGGCCGCTACACGCCCGATCAGGCCTATGCGCGGGGGCTCGCCGATCTGCAGGTGCTGGCGGAGATCGTGCCGGCCACGGGCTTCGTCCATGGCGCCGCGCCTGGTAGCATCGATGCCGGCATCTACGGCTTTGTCGCCAACATCTATTATTTTTCGATCCCGACGCCGCTGAAGGCCTTCGTCGATGCGCACGAGAACCTCGTCGCGCATTGCGAGCGGGTGCATGCGATGGTGACGGGAACGTAGGGTGGGTTAGCTCGCGGCCGCGCGAAGCGCGTCCGCGGGCGTAACCCACCACTTCTGTCTCCGCGGAAACCAAAGAGGTGGGTTACGCCTTCGGCTAACCCACCCTACGGCACCGTTTTCTACCGCATCGTGATCGCGAGACCGCTGAGATCCGCATTCGCCATCAGGCCGACCTGCGTGCCGGTCAGCTCCAGCACCGCGCCCTTCTGGTTGGTGAGCACGATGGCGCGGGCGCCGCGGCCCACCGCAAGGCCCGCGCCGGCGGCGCCGTAGACGCCGGCAACGTCGGAGGGACGGTTGATGTTGGAGACGCGGCCACGCAACACGGTCTTGGATCCCCCGAACACGAGGCCGTAGTCGAGCCCGCCGGTCGAGAGCCCGTAGGAGCGGCCGCGGAAGTTCAGCACGCCGCTCCCGCCGGAGCCGCCGATGATCCAGCCCGCCTTGTAGATCGTCAGCACCACGGTGCCGCCGTCGGCCAGCGCCGAGGTCGAAAGGCCGGCAAGCGCGGCAATGGCGACCAGCGCGGCGCGAAGGGGGCTAGCGATCTTCATGGAGTGTCTCCGGGGGCTATTTTTCAAGGGAGGGACGCGAATCAGACGAGCCGAATCTATCCGATCGATCGCGGCGGCAACATGATGGGGCGGACAAGGGGCGCGGTCTGCGGCCACGCACCCAACTGTCATCGCCCGGTTCAACCGGGCGATCCACTATTCCAGAGGCGCCTGAGATTGAACCGAGAAGCCGCGGCGTACTGGATGCCCCGGTCAAGCCGGGGCATGACCGCGGAGGTTGGGATCGCAGCACAGGCCAACCGCATCATGCCATTCTGCCCCTGTTTTGCCCGACGGCGCAAACGAAATATTTCGTCGTTCCCGAAATCAAAAAAGATCAATGATTTCGGCTTGGTCTCTACTGTGCATGGGGTTGTTTTCGCATTTTTTGTCTTTGCCCCTCGGCAACCCGATTGCAACTCCCCCGCATCCCGCTACGCTCCTGCTCCCGACACGCCCACGAGGTGATGCCATGCCGATCCAGCATTTCGCGGCCCCGCCGCACGTCAAGGCGCCGCCGCTGTCCTTTGCGACGCGCGTCGGCGACTTGCTGTTCGTCTCGGGCATTCCCGGCTTCGACGCCCATGGCGCGCTGCCCGACGGCTTCGATGCGCAGTTCGCCAATGTCGTCGTCAACATCAAGCGCGTGCTGGACGAGGCCGGGGCGACCTTGCGCGACCTCGCCAAGGTCAACGTGCTCTTGACCCGCGCCTCGGACGTTGCCGCCATGAACGCGCTCTATGCCGGCGCCTTCGGCCCGCCGCCCTACCCGGCGCGCACCACATGCGTGGTGCATGCGCTGCCCGATCCGAGGATGCTGATCGAGATCGAGGCGGTGGCGTCGCTCGCGAAGTGAACCGCGGTTTGGACACCTGTGGCCTGCCGGGCACGCGGCCGAACCAAATGCCCTGCATCGCCTGACATGTCCGTGAAACGGCGGCTCCCGGCTTGCAAAGGACCGGCTTTTCCCGCACGAATTTTCGCGTCATTCTTCCCCCACAAGGAGATACTTCATGCGTCGCGTTCTCGCCCTCTGTGCCGTTGCCGGCATCGCTAGTTCCGTGTTCGCCGTGCCCGCATCCGCAGCGCCGGGCTATTACGTGATCCGGTGGGACAACACCGGCATCTGTCAGGTCTGGAACGAGGACCTGAAGTACAAGCCGTTCCAGTGGGGCGTGTCGACCTACAAGGTCGTCAGCAAGCCGGCCCCGACCTTCCAGCAGGCGTCCGACCTGCAGATCAAGATGCGCGCCGAGCGCCGCTGCACGCTCTAGGCTTTACGCGACATACCAGATTGAAAAGGGCGGATCGTGCGAGCGGTCCGCCCTTCCTCTTTTTGCGGACCGCCCTTTTTTCAGCCGACAGCGCGCATTTCCAGCGCCCGCTGTTTGAACCTCGTCGGCGCGCGGAACTACTCACATCTTGTCCGGGGCGCAGGCCAAGAAGCGCTCCGCGCCACTCCTCCCCATCATTGTCGGGAGGCGCATCACATCTTTCATTTGAGGAGCTGATCATGCGTCGTCTTTCCATGCTGTGCGCTGCTGCGGGTCTTGCCGTCACCGCCTTCGTCGCCGCGAGCCCTGCCGAAGCCAGCTATCATCTGATCCGCTGGCACGACACCGGCTTCTGCCAGATCTGGGACGAGAGCCTCCCGACCACGCCGTGGCCGGCCGGCTATCACCGCGCCAGCGCGACCGTGCCGACCTTCCTCGACGCGCTCGTGGTGAAAGACAATGCGCTGAAGGCCGGTCACTGCACCTGGTAAGATTCGATCGGCGGACGACAAGGGCCGGGCAAGGATGCGATGCTAGCATCCTTGCCCGTTCGCGTTTCCATCCAGCGTTTCTATCCAGTCTTTCTGTTAAGTCCTGGCGGGATCAATCGATGCGCACGCTCACCACGACGGCAGCCATCTTGTCACTCGCGCTCGTCTCCGCGGCGCCGGCGCAGGCGCCGCAATCCTTCCGCGTGATCTCGCCGATCTTCGGCCAGCTCGTCAGCTTCGCGATGCCGTCGAATTTCGCGGTGGTGTTCGAGAACACCAAAGGCGGCCACTACATCCGCGAAGCCGTGCCGAAGGGCGAGACGCCCGAGCAGTGGACCCAGATGATCACGGTCACCGGCGAGAAGGGCATGACGCTGACGCCGGATGCATCGCCGGAAAGCTTTGCGGGCACCATTGCCGGCGGCTTCAGATCGGCCTGCCCCGACAGCTTCGCAGCGCAGCCGCTCGGCGCCATGACATTCGGTCGCTTCGAGGCTTTCGCTGCCGTGATCGGCTGCGGCCGCATCGACAGCGGCCCGACCCGGCACAGCGAGACCGCGCTGCTGATCACGCTGAAGGGCACCACCGACTATTACACCATCCAATGGGCCGAGCGCGGCCCCGAGAGCGACGAGCCGCCGGTCAGGGACGAACGCTGGCAAGCCCGCCTGAACGATCTCAATCCGATCGCCCTCTGCCCGATCGTGCCAGGCGAAGCCGCGCCCTATCCGAGCTGCGTGAACAAGAGCTGAGCGCGCCGCAAGCTCAGGCCTCATAGGGTGGGCAAAGCGCAAGCGTGCCCACCACTCCGTCCATCATGAAGAAGACCGTGGGCACGGCGCTTCGCGCCTTTGCCCACCCTACGAGATCTCACTCGATCTCTCAGGCGTCCTTGTGCGCGCCGGGATGGATCAGGACATCGCGCGCGGCGGCGAGGTCGATGAAGGCTTGCGCGGTGCCGCCGTGGTCGGGATGCATGCCCTTGGCGGCACGGCGGTAGGCCTGGTTGATGTCGTCGCAGGTGAGCTGCACCGCGAGCGGCAGGCCCAGCATCTTGCGGGCGCGATCCTCGCTCGAAAGCTTCTTCGGCATCGCGTTGCGACGACCGAAGCGTGGCGCGGTCAGACCATGGAGGACCTCGAGCACCACACCGAGGCGGCGCTGCGCCGCCTGCGTGACGCTGTGATCGTCATTGACCAGAGCCTGGCGCAGCACCGGAAGCGCCTGCTCGGCGGCCTGCCGCAGCGTGGCATCCGTGCTCATCCGCACGATCTCGGCCACGACCCGGCCGGTCTCGGCCCAGTCGGCCGGCTGTGCCGTCCGCAGTCGTTCGAGAGCGAGTTTCCAGGATTCAAGCCGTTCCATCATGCGCGCAACGTTTAGCAATGAAGATCAGTATGCCAAGGCCGCCGTTTCCGCCCCCTTAATTTCGGGTTAGCCTTTCATGAAACTTAGAAACGAAATCGGGAGGAAAATGTCATGGCATTGCTCGCAAACCACATCGCCGTCATCACGGGCGCCGGTTCCGGCATCGGCCGGGCGATCGCGGCCGGCTATGCCCGCGAGGGCGCGCAAGTGGTGTTGCTCGACGTCAACGCCGACACCGTCGCGGAGGCCGCGCAGGAGATCCGCAAAGCCGGCGGCAAGGCGGAGAGCTTCGCGCTCGACGTGACCAGACGTGACGATTGCTTTGCGCTCGCAAAGCAGGTCGCGGGCAAGGTCGGACAGGTCTCGATCCTCGTCAACAATGCCGGCATCACCCGCCGCAACGCCTTCACGGCCGAGACCGAGACGGTGGCGAAGGACTGGAACGACATCATCTCGCTCAACCTCAACGGCGTCTTCAACATGACGCAGGCCTTTCTTAGCCCGCTGCGCGCGAGCAAAGGCCGCATCGTCAATATCGGCTCGATCCAGTCCTTCGTGCATCTGCGCACGCCGAGTTCGGCGGCGTACACGACCTCGAAACACGGCGTGCTCGGCTTCACCAAGGCGCTCGCGGTCGAGCTCGGCAAGGAAGGCGTCCGCGTCAACGCGATCGGGCCGGGCTTCATCGAGACCAACATCAACGCCCATGTGCGCGCGACCAATCCGGCGCTGGTGCAGACCTTCGTCGATCACACGCCGCTGGCGCGCACCGGCAAGCCCGAGGACATCGTGGGCCCCGCGATCTTCCTCGCCTCGGATCTGTCGGCCTACGTCACGGGCACGATCGTGATGGTGGACGGCGGCTACCGGACGGTGTGAGCGGCGCACTATCGTCGCCACGCGGCATCATCGCCGGCTGCGCTAGGCAAAGAGACGAAATTGCGGATCGAGATAGGTCCGCATCGCCATGCATCTTCTGCCAAACGCGGCCGCTTCGCGGCATTCCTGAGGTCATCTGGGTGCGATCGCGCGCAATTAACCTTTCATTAACCAAACCCGCCCACCGTGGTTTTACGGCCTGGGGGTCGTTTGTTCTCGATCCGCTTCCAGCGAAGGAAGCGGGCGTTGATCGGGGTGTGTTGATGACCACTGTTCATGTCGCGGCGCCGCAGGACGCACAATTCCTCGCTCCGAACCAGATCGTTCCACTCCTGATCGGCGCAACCGTCGACGAGGTCGAGCGCGAGCTCGTGCTCCAGACGCTCGCCCGCTGCGACGGCAACCGCACACGCGCATCGCGCGTGCTCGGCCTGTCGGTGCGCACGCTGCGCAACAAGATCAGGCTCTATGCCGCCTCCGGCATCGAGGTGCCGACCTGTCAGGAGTAGTGCGCAACTGCGTGCGGATGATCAATCCGCCTGCGTGGCCGTGCCGCCAGACAAGCGGCGCAGCCCGCGCTGCGCACACATGCCGACCAGCATCGCAAGTGCGATGACCGCGACCGCGGCCGTCATCAGCTCGATGGCGCGAAGCACGAAAGCCGTCATGACAGCCCATGACGGCTGCGGCTCCTCGGCAAACGCAATCGGCACGATGTCAGGCACGAGCAGTTGCGCGATGACGATGGCTGCGGCAAGGACAGCGGCGGACAGGCAGAAGATTTTCCATGCTGCGCGCATCGATCGCTCCTCGCGATGATCATGGCCTCACAACTCAATGGCACGGCGCCTCGTCCCGTCGATTGATGTTGATCAAGCGCGGCACGATGCGCCGTTAGAATTGCTGCTGTCGTCAAACGCCGCTAAGTAGCTTGCTTCCGGTCAAGGGAGCAGTGGCGTGGCAGACGATCAGGGACGGCAGGGACCCCCGGGTCCGCGTGGGCGGCAGGGCGAACCGGGACGGCCGGGACCGCAGGGTCATCCGGGCAAGCGGGGCCCGGACGGCGCGCGCGGCAAGCCGGGGCCGCAGGGCAAGCCCGGACCAATCGGAAAGGCAGGCCCCCAGGGCAAGGCCGGCCTGCAGGGCAAGCCGGGCGAGGCCGGTGCGCGTGGCGTTGCCGGCCCGCAGGGTCCGGTCGGACCGCAGGGACCGGCAGGGCCGCAAGGCCCGCGCGGCGAGCAAGGTCCGCCCGGCCAGCTGCCGTCGATCGAACAGGTGCTGCCGTGGCTCGAGCAGCTCTTCGACGCCTGGGACGAGCGCCGCCGCCAGCGCGAGCGTGAAGCCGCCGAGCGCGAGGCGCTGGAGGCTGCGGTCATGGAGACCGACGAGCCGATCGCCGATGACGAGAGCGACGACAGCGAAGCCGACGATCACAAGAAAAAGAAGAAAAAGAAGAAGCACGGCAAGAGCTAGTGTGCTCATGCCCGGACGCAGAGCAGCGCGCCCGGGATACGTGCCAATCAAGATGACCGGGAGGCATCATCCCGGCGCGGCAGCATGCCCATGCGCTCGAACTGCCAGCGCATGGCGCGATACCAGAGATAGCCGACCGCAGCACCACACAGGGCCAGGATCACGACGCTCGCGCTCGAGAACGAGCCGCTCCACCACATCATCCACGCGGTCCACAGCAGCGTGAAGATGATGGCACCTGCCTTGAGGGGAAGAAGGAGGTGGCTCATGGTCGTGCTCCGGGCTGTCAAAACCCCGGCCGGCATCATTGCAAGTCGAGGCGACCTGTACCGTGAGCCAGATCACGGAAGAGACCGTGGAGCCTTTAGCCGAACCGCAACCGCGAACGCTCCTTCGCCTTCTCCGCCTCGACCTCGCGGTCGCGCGCCGGGGCATGGGTATGCAGCGATGTCAGGAGTCTTCGCGCGGCCTCCGAGACCTCTGCGACGGCGCGGTCGAAGGCGGCCTCATTGGCCTGCGACGGCTTGTTGAAGCCGGACAGCTTGCGCACGAATTGCAAGGCCGAGGCATGGATCTCGTCCTCCGTCGCCGGCGGCTCGAAATTGAACAGCGTCTTGATGTTGCGGCACATGCGGCGTCTCTCTCCCTGGGTTTCCATAAGGACGATCGGCGGAGGCGAAATCCTACATCCTTCCCCGCGCTTCTGCTAAGTTCCGCACCAAGGCGGCCGACGACCATGAGCCGCTCGAGGAGAGAGACATGAGAGCTTCTTGCGCGGCGCTGACAGGCGTTCTGCTGTCCGTTTCGACGTGGGCGATGGCCGCTGACTATCCGGCCCCCAAACAGGGCGACTGGATCGCCAGGGACTTCAAGTTCCACACCGGCGAAACCATGCCGGAGCTGCGGCTGCACTACACCACCGTGGGCGAGCCGAGCGGCCAGCCCGTATTGGTGCTGCACGGCACGGGCGGCTCGGGCGTGAGCATGCTGACGCCGTCCTTTGCCGGCGAGCTGTTCGGCGCCGGGCAGCCGCTCGACGCGTCCAAATATTACATCATCATTCCCGACAGCATCGGCCATGGCAAATCCTCGAAGCCGTCCGACGGCATGAAGACGAGCTTTCCGAAATACGATTACGAGGACATGGTCGAGGCGCAGTATCGCCTGGTGACGGAAGGGCTCGGCGTCAAGCACCTGCGCCTCGTCATCGGCAATTCGATGGGCGGCATGCACACCTGGCTGTGGGGCGAGAAATATCCGAAGACGATGGACGCGCTGATCCCGATGGCCTCGCAGCCGACCGAGATGGCATCGCGTAACTGGATGCTGCGGCGGATCATGCTCGATACCATCCGCAACGATCCCGACTACAACGGCGGCAACTACGCCAGCCAGCCGCGCATGATGAAATACGCCATCACCGCCTACGGCATCGCCAGCATCGGCGGCACGCTGGCCTATCAATCGCAGGCGCCGACGGCAGCCAAGGCCGACAAGATCGTCGACGAACGGCTCGCGGCGCCGATCACGGCCGACGCCAACGACTTCGTCTATCAGTGGGAGTCCTCGCACGACTACAATGCGAGCGAAAAGCTGGAGGCGATCGAAGCCTCGCTGCTGCTGATCAATTCCGCCGACGACGAGCGCAACCCGCCCGAGACCGGCATCACGGACGCTGCGATGAAGCGCGTCAAGAACGGCCGCCTCTACCTGATCTCCGCCAGCACCGAGACGCGCGGCCACGGCACCACCAGCAATGCAAAGTTCTACAGCGAGCAAATCCGACAATTGCTGCAAACCGCGCCGCAACGGACGATGTAGGACAGGAAGCGCAAATCCTCATATCGCAATGCATCATGTGCGGCGCTTCGGCGCCGCATATTATTTGAGCATGCAATGCGCCGGCAGCTCGGGCTTAATCGCGTCAACGATACGAATCGACGCGCGAGGAGGAGCATCGCATGCACAGGCTCGCACTGTGCGTCTGGCTGGCCGCGACGACCGCGCTGACGAGCGCCGCGTTGGCGTTCGACAACGGGCAATATGATCACGTCCCGCCCGACATCCGCGCCTGGTTCAAGAGCGTGATCGCACCGAACGGCGTGCCCTGCTGCGACATTTCCGACGGCCATCGCACCGAATACGATGTGCGCGGCGGCACCTATTGGGTGCCGATCGAGGGGCAATGGATGGAAGTCCCCGAGCGCGCCATCATCCGCGACCGCGGCAATCCGGTCGGCCAGGCCGTGGTCTGGTACGTCCGCCATCGCGGCGCCATCATCATCAGCTGCTTCGTGCCCGCGGACGCGGTGTAGGCCGCTAGGCCTTCAGCTTTCGCTTGGGCGAGGCCTCGACAAATTCAATGTCATCGCCGAAATCATCCAGCGCGGCGCGGACGGACTTGGCGTCGGCATCGGCGACGGTGAAGATCGCGGCGAGCGTCTGCCGCTTCTGTCCCGGAAACAGGCTCCGGGCGGTGTAGCCGGCCTCGCCGAGCGTCTTGATGATCATGCGCCGCCGACGCTGATCGACACGATCGCGGAATTTGAACTGCACGGACATGCCGAGAACCTAGCCGTTCGCAGCGCCCGATCAAGGTCGCAGGAACCTATTTTCGTCGCTTTCTCGCCGGTTTCGCGCGACCGAGCGCAGCGGCGACGTCGAGGAGGCCCGCGCCGTATTCCGGTGTGAAGTCTCGTCCCCGCATCGCGGGCAATTTGGTCGCCGTCGCGATCAGGCGCTTGGCAACCGCAAGTCCGGCCGCTCTGGATTTCGGCTTGTTGACGTAGACGAGTGCAGCGGCACCCGTCACATGCGGCGTTGCCATTGACGTGCCGGGCCAGGAATCGTAGCTCGCATGATCGGCGAAGCTCGCCTTCACCCGCGGCACTGTCGACAGGATGTTGACGCCCGGCGCGACCAGCTTGATGTGCTTGCCCGTATTGGAGAACGAGGCGCGCCGATGAGACTCGTCGACGGCGCCAACTCCGATCGTGTCCGCGTAGCCCGCCGGATACTCCTTCGGATTGCCGGTCTCGAACTCGTTGCCCATCGCGGTCGAGATGACGACGCCCGCATCGATCAATTCGGCGAAGATCGCCGCCTCCGCCTTCGAATGGTCCTCACCGCCAATGCTGAGATTGACGACCTTGATGTTGGAATCGAGCGCGGCCGCGAGCGCCTTGCTGTAGACCTCAAAGTTGAAGTTCTCGTCGTCGCCTGCGCGCTTGGGATCGTCGAAGACCTTCCAGCAGTGCAACCGGCAATTGGCCACGCCTGCGAGACCGACCGAATTGTTGACCACGGCCGCGATCGTGCCGCTGACATGCGTGCCGTGGCCGAGAAAGTCGCGCGCTCCGTTGCCGTCGTGCCGGTATTCCTCGATCGCTTCTGCAAGATCGGGATGTCCGGCGTCGACACCGCTATCGAGCACGGCGACGTGAACGCGCCCCGCACCCGGCCGCCGCCTGTCGAACCATCTGATGGCGCGAAGGCCCCACTGGCGGATCTTCATGGGATCGGCGGCGGCACTGAGCCACCGGTTGGGGACCGGCTCGACCAGATCCATCGCCTTCGATGCACTCAGGCGCTTCACGACTCCGGCATCTATCTTTCTGTCCTTCACCTGCACGATCTGAAATCCGGCCAGCGCTTCTCGCGGTGCCGCCGTTGCAGAGCGCGCTATCGCGCGATGAACCGCGGCCAAGGCCTGCGGCTGCGCTGGTGCGTCACCGGCTTCGACCACGAACAGCGGCTTCATCGACTGAAGCCCGAAATTGTCGCGCAGGAAATCGATCGGACCCCGGACCTCATCGGGCATCGCAGCCGCCAGCGCGCGCGACGTAGCCGCCCGGGGCGCGTCCGCTGCGATCTGTCGGGCAACGGCCGGCTTCAACCGAACGATGAGCTGTCCCGGGACATGCTTGCGACGGCGCGGCCGGTCGCCCGCGACCCGCATTGCCTGCGTCAGGGCCATGATGAATTCCTTCCCTGAAAAGCGATAAAGTACGGCACCCGTTATAAGCGAAATTTCCGGTATATGCCACCAGCGCGGCCCGATGACCCTGCTCCCGGCCCGTGCGGTGCAGTGACGGCACCGCGGCGCGCGTGCTATTGATGTCCTCAAGTCCTCAATCAGGGAGACCTTCGTGACCGATCTTTGCGCCGAAGACCTCGCCACCATCTATGCCAAGCCGACCCCACGCGTGATCGCAAAGGCGCGTCCCACCATCGATGCGCATGCGAAGAAGTTCATCGAGATGTCGCCGTTCTGCGTGCTCGCGACATCGGGAGCGGACGGCAGCGTCGATGCCTCGCCGCGCGGCGGTGGCATCGGCTTCGTGCGCGTCGCCGCTCCCAACCAGTTGCTGATGCCCGACCGCTCCGGCAACAACCGGATCGACAGTTTTCGCAACGTCGTCGAAGGCTCGGGTTTCGTGCACCTGCTGTTCTTCGTCCCCGGCATCGACGAGACGCTGCGCGTCGGCGGACGCGGCACGCTGTCGGCCGATCCGGACCTGCTCGCCTCCATGGTGGAGTTCGGCAAGCCGCCGCGCGCGGTGCTGAACGTTGCGGTGAGCGAAGTCTATTTCCACTGCGGCAAGGCGCTGATGCGCTCGAAGCTGTGGTCGGCGGACAAGGTGCAGCGCTCGGTGATGCCGAGCATCACCGAGGTCATTCACGAGCAGACTGGTCTGGGCGAGCCAGAGAGCCAGGCGATCACGGAAGAGCGCTACAAGGCGCAGCTGTAGGCGACTACAGCCGTCGTCCCGGCCCCGTGCGCAATTGCGCACTAGGCCGGGACGACACCGAGTCTGCGGCTAGCGCCGGAGCTTAATGCCCTTCGCCCTCGAGCCCGCCAACGTGCTTCTGGGTGTAGAGCTCGAGGCCGATGCGGCCGATCAGATCGAGCTGGGTCTCGAGGAAATCGATGTGATGCTCCTCGTCGCTCATCAGCTTCTCGAACAGGTCACGCGTGACGTAGTCCTTGACGCCGTGGCAATAGGTGGCCGCTTCCTGATAGAGCGCGCGCGCGCTCATCTCGGCGGCGAGGTCGCACTCGATGATCTCCTTGACGTTCTGGCCGATGCGCAGGGGATCGAGCACCTGCATGTTCGGGAAGCCGTCGAAGAACAGGATGCGCGCGGTGAGCTTGTCGGCGTGCTCCATCTCCTCGATGGACTCCTTGCGCCAGACCTTGGCCATGTCGAGGAGGCCCCAATTGTCGAGGAAGCGGTAGTGCAGCCAATACTGGTTGATCGCAGTCAGCTCATGACGCAGTGCCTTGTTGAGATAGTCGATGACTTTTGCGTCGCCCTGCATGGTTCACTCCAGCTCTTGCAGTCCAATTCGGCCCTAAACCGAATTTAGAACGCTTCTAAATCACTTTGCGAATGAGGGCAACCAGCTACGGGGACGCAGCCGGGGAAAAGCTCAGCCGAGAATTCGGAAGATTTCAGCAGGCCGCGAGCGCGAACTGGGCGGGCTCGGCGATCTCGTCATTGGCGGCCACGGTGTGGCTGTGCGGGCAGCCGGAGCAGCAGGACTTGGCGCAGGGACCGAGGGCTTCGTCGATGATGGTCTTGATCGTGCGGGCACAACGGCCGCATTCGGCGCTGCAGCCGAGGCATCCATAGACCTGTTTGGCATGGCGCACGGCGTCGTCGGACTCGGCGACGGCGGCGCGGATATCGTCATCGCTCAGCACGTTACAGGAACAAACGATCATGGAAGCGGCAGGCCCTTCGTGATGCGCCATCATCGATATTTAACGGGCCAGCCGGATGCAAAGGGAAAAACCGGTATTTGAAGCTATTCCAAACTGGCCCGGAAACAGCCTAGAACGGCTCTAAAATAAGGTATTGCGGTGGATCAAGCTTGCGCGCCTAGTCGCCGCCACCGCCTCCTCCACCATCGCCGCCGCCCCCGCAATCTCCACCACCGCTGCCGCTGTCGCTGCTGGAGCAGCTGCCGCCGTCGGTCGAGCTCCCCGAGCTGTCGCCGGAAAACCAGCTGCCCAGCGAGAAGCCGTCGCTGCTCCCCGAATAGCTGTCGCCCGCACCCCCACCATCACCGCCGGCCCCTGCGCGCGAGCGGCGCTGGCCACGGTTCTGGAGGTGGGTGATCCAGCCGTAGCCGATCGCAAAGACGATCCCGGCAGCAATCAATGCATTGATCATCGCGTTGCCCATCATCGTCTCCTGGCAGACCTGCGGTCCATACCAATTGGTCGTCCCCGGCAAAGGTGCCGTTCATTGATCATTCAAACGAAGTATGGAACTCTGACCTCAAAGAGTTCCCGTGTACTTATGCGAAAGGTCCAATCGATGAAGAAGTCGCTCCTGGCAGCCGTTGCCCTCGCCGCTGTGGCCCTGACGGCCGGAACGCCGGCCCATGCCCAGCGCGGCGTCGCTGCCGGCGTGGCGGCAGGGATCATCGGTGGCGCCATTGTCGGCGGCGCGCTGGCGTCTCCGTATTATTACGGACCGGGCCCCGGCTATTACGAGCCGGGCTACTACCCGCCCCGCTACTACGCGCCGGGCCCGGGCTATGCCGCCGACGACTATTACGGCGGCTGCGTCTGGCAGAAGCAGCGCTTCTGGGATGGCTACGCCTGGCGCGTCCGCCGCGTCCGGGTTTGCGGCTGAGACCCTTGGGCCGGCTCGTTTGCAACAGCTGCTTGGACCGGTTGACTACGGATATGCCGTTCATCTTGGAGCCCGAAAAAGACCGCTTTTTCTCGTCACAGCTCCGTGTGCGTTTACCGTGGATTGACCATTTGCGCGCTTCCTAGCCGCAAGGCCAATTCCATCAGAGTGTGCGTGAACCTTTGAACCCCGGGCGCCTCTAACAAGAGGAACCCATCTCCCAGGAGAGCCAAGAGCATGAAGAAGACTTTAGTTGCCGCCCTCACGGTTGCGACGGTCGCCGGTTCGCTGGTGACCGCTGCTCCGTCCGCCAAAGCCGGCGACAACGTCGGCGCCGGCATCGCAGCCGGCCTGATTGGCGGCGCCATCGTCGGCGGCGCCATCGCGTCGAGCCGGCCCGCCTATGGCGGCCCCGTTTACGTCGCCGAGCCCCCGCCGCCCGCGCCCTGCTACTGGCGTCGTGAGCGCTATTGGGACGGCTACGGCTGGGTCAGCCGTCCGGTTCGCGTCTGCTACTGATCTGATCGCCCTGGCGCATATGCGCCGCGATCAAGAGCCCGGCCGAGAGCATCGGCCGGGCTTTTTCTTTGCTCACACGCTAAAGCGCGATGAGATTTGGATGAATCGTCTTCGCGTTTCAGGTTGTTGTTTACGCATGATCTTTGCGGAAAACCGCTTCGCACTTTGCGCTAACGCGGCCCTTCGGGTCCGGATCATGCTTTAGCGCGCCGCCTGGATCGAACGCAGCACCTCTTCACTCGGCCAGCAATCGACCTTGAGTCCTGCCGACTTCTGATAGGCGCCCAGCGCGGCACGCGTCTGCATGCCGGCCTTGCCGTCGATCTTGTCCTTGTAGAGCCCGACGCGGGTGAGCCCGCGCTGCATGGTCTCGACATCCTTGGTGCGCATTTGCTTCGAGGCCGACCAGGGCGTTGCAAACGGCAGCGGGCTCGTCATGCGGTCGCTGAGATGGCCGACGAACAGCACGTAGAGGTCGGAGAAATTGTATTCCTTGATGACGAAGTAGTTCTGCGTCGTGAGGAACGACGGACCATAGATGCCTTCGGGCTGAAGCAGCGAGGCCGGCTGCGCCTGCTCGGCGGCGCTCAGCCTCGCGCCGCGCACCGGCACGAAGCCTTCGCGCAGCCATTGGCTGATCGGCTTCGTCACCTCGGGCACGCCCGTTGTGCAATCGACCTTCGCCGGCGCCTGCACCTCGTAGGCCCAGCGCACGCCGCTCTGCCAGCCCTTGTTGACGAGCTGTTGCGCGGCAGACGCCAGCGCATCCGGCACCGAATGCCAGATGTCGATGCGGCCATCACGGTCAAAGTCGACGCCGTGCTTGTAATATTCGGATGGCAGGAATTGCGTGAGCCCGGTGGCGCCGGCCCAGGACGAGCGCATGTCCTTGCGCGTCACCACGCCCTCGCCGAGGATCTTGAGCGAGAGGATGAACTCGTTGCGATAGGTGTCCTTGCGCCGTCCGACATAGGCCTGCGTCGCCAGCACACGCACGAGATCATAGGGCAGCGTGTAGCGGCCGTAATCGGTCTCGCGGCCCCAGATTGCGAGCATCACGGTGGCCGGCACACCGGAGCTCTTCTCGATCTCGGTCAGCGCCGGACGATATTTTTGCAAGAGCCGCTGGCCCTCGCCGGCCAGCCGCGCGATGGAAGCGTCCTTGACGTAGTCGGCAGGCACCTGCACGAACTCGGCCTGCGACGGCGCGCCGGTCGCGGGCCGTCCCGGCAGGATCAGATCGGGCAGCTTGTAGTCGGGCTCGAGCCCGCGCGTCTGTTCGTCGAACGTCGCGCGCGAAACGCCGGCCGCCTGCGCCTCCGGCCACAGCGAGGCGATGAACTGCGTGAAGGCCGCGTCGGCGGCGCGGGCGGACGACCAGCAGCAGGTGACGACGATCACCGCAGCGATGAGCGCCCGCCGCATCATGCCGCCATCACCGCGTCAGCTTCTTGTACTTCACGCGGTGCGGAATGATGCTGTCCTGGCCGAGCCGGCGCATCTTGTCCTTCTCGTAGTCCTGGAAGTTGCCTTCGAACCATTCGACGTGGCTGTCGCCCTCGAAGGCCAGGATGTGGGTCGCGATGCGGTCGAGGAACCAGCGATCGTGGCTGATGATGACGGCGCAGCCGGCAAAATCCTCCAGCGCCTCTTCCAGCGCGCGCAGCGTGTCGACGTCGAGGTCGTTGGTCGGCTCGTCGAGCAGCAGGACGTTGGCACCCGACTTCAGCATCTTGGCGAGGTGCACGCGGTTGCGCTCACCGCCCGACAGCGCGCCGACCTTCTTCTGCTGGTCGGCGCCCTTGAAGTTGAACGACGAGCAATAGCCGCGCGAATTGACTTCCTTCTTGCCGAGCAGGATCAGCTCGTTGCCGCCGGAGATTTCCTCCCACACGGTCTTCTTGCCGTCGAGCGCATCGCGCGACTGGTCGACATACCCGAGATGCACGGTCTCGCCGACCGTGATCGTGCCGTTGTCCGGCGTTTCCTGCTTGGTGATCATCTTGAACAGCGTGGTCTTGCCGGCGCCGTTGGCGCCGATCACGCCGACAATGCCGCCGGGCGGCAGCTTGAAGGTGAGATCGTCGATCAGGAGGCGATCGCCATAGCCTTTGCTGAGCGCTTCGAAATCGACCACGTTGGCGCCGAGGCGCTCGGCGACGGGAATGATGATCTGCGCGGTCTGGGTCTGCTTCTCGCTGGCCTGCTTGAGCAATTCCTCATAGCGCTGGTAGCGCGCCTTGGACTTGGCCTGGCGTGCCTTGGGCGAGGACGCGACCCATTCCTGCTCGCGAGCCAGCGTCTTCTGGTGCGCGGCCTCCTCGCGGCCTTCCTGCTCCAGGCGCTTCTGCTTCTGCACCAGCCAGGACGAGTAATTGCCTTCGTACGGGATGCCGCGGCCGCGATCGAGCTCGAGGATCCAGCCCGTGACGTTGTCGAGGAAGTAGCGGTCGTGGGTGACGATCAGGATCGCGCCCGGATAGTTGCGCAGATGGCCTTCCAGCCACGACACCGACTCGGCGTCGAGATGGTTGGTCGGCTCGTCCAGCAGCAGCAGTTCGGGCTGGTCGAGCAGCAGCCGGCACAGCGCGACGCGGCGGCGTTCACCGCCCGAAAGCTTTGTGACATCGGCGTCGTCAGGCGGGCAGCGCAGCGCGTCCATCGCCTGATCGACCTTGCTGTCGAGATCCCACAGACCCTGGGCCTCGATCTCGTCCTGCAGCTTGGTCATCTCGTCGGCGGTCTCGTCCGAATAATTGACCGCGAGTTCGTTGTAGCGGTCGAGGATCGCCTTCTGCTTGGCGACGCCCTGCATGACGTTTTCCCGCACCGACAGCGCAGGATCCAGGTGCGGCTCCTGCTCGAGGTAGCCGACGCGGGCGCCCTCGGCGACCCAGGCTTCGCCGGTATATTCCTTGTCGAGACCGGCCATGATCTTGAGCAGCGTCGACTTACCCGAGCCGTTGACGCCGAGCACGCCGATCTTGGCGTCCGGGTAGAAGCTCAGATGGATGTTATCGAGCACCTTCCGGGTCGGGTAGCTCTTGGTCAGGCCCTGCATGAAATAGATGAACTGGCGCGCCATCGGTCCCGTGAAACCTTCGATTTGAGGAAATTTGCTTGCCGCCGATGTAACGATCCCGCCCCCAAAGGGCAACGTTTTCCCTCCGTTCACCACGGATGAATACAGGACGGACACCATCCGGACGCAGATCCGGACAATTGAAACCATTTTTTAATAAAGCAGGCCAAAGCTCGGTCTCGCGCGGAAACAGCGCCGCCCGCTCAGAACGAACGGGGAGCACAGCGAGGCCGCATCATGGCTCTGATCGAGACCAATTCTCTTCCTGTTCCGGCAGAAGCCGGGCGCGTCTCCGGGTTTGTCTCGGAGATCAGGGCCTTCTGGAAGCGCTTCTTCACCACCGCCTTCAACCCCTACCGGCCCGAACTGCACTACATGCGTGGCCCCGGCCCCGCTTGGCGCGCCAAGCACGGCCTGGATGCGCCGATCCGGCTCAAGCCGCGCGACCTCTGAGCGACGACCTCCTATCGGATTTTTGAAGACGCAGGCTGCTTGCGCGCGAGGCTGATTGCGCGCAACCATGGCCCGGTTCCGACGACGGCGCCCCGCCCGCGCCCTCACCTCTCGCCATGGATGAACGCTGATGAGCCGGCTGCGCTGCGCAATTCTCGACGACTATTTCAACCTTGCCCTCGACGTCGCCGATTGGCCGAAACTGTCGGACCGCGTCGACGTCACCGTGTTCAGCCATCCCTTCGCCTCGGAGCAGGCCGCGGCGAGCGCGCTGGCCGACTTCGAGATCATCTGCGCGATGCGCGAGCGCACGGCGTTTCCCAAGAGCCTGTTCGACAGCTTGCCGAAGCTGAAGCTGCTCCTGACGTCGGGCATGCGCAACGCCGCGATTGACATGGAGGCGGCGAACGGACGCGGCATCGCCATCGGCGGCACGCAATATTCGCGCGATCCCACGGCACCGCTGACCATGGGCCTGATCCTGGAGCTGACCCGCGGCATCGGCCGCGAGAACGCACGTATGCATGCGGGCGAACCGTGGCAGACCTTTGCCGGCGTCGAGATCGAGGGGATGACGCTCGGCATCGTCGGGCTCGGCAAGCTCGGCAGCAAGATGGCGGGCATCGCCAAGGCGTTCGGCATGAACGTGATCGCCTGGAGCCCGAACTTGACGCCGGAGAAGTGTGCGGCGGCCGGCGTCGGCTACGCCACGAAGGAGGAGCTGTTCGCCAAGGCCGACATCATCACCATTCATGTGGTGCTGAGCGAGCGCTCTCGCGGTCTTGTGGGCCGCGCCGATCTTGCGCGGATGAAGCCGACGGCCTTCCTCGTCAACACCGCGCGCGGCCCGATCGTGGACGAGCAGGCACTGCTGGAGGCCTTGCAGCAGCGCAAGATCGCGGGCGCCGGCATCGACGTGTTCTCGGTCGAGCCGCTGCCGGTCGACCATCCCTTCCGCAAGCTCGACAATCTCGTGCTGACGCCGCATCTCGGCTACGCGACCGAGGACGGGTTGCGCATCCATTACGGCCAGATGGTCGAGGCGATCGACGCCTTCACCAAGGGCAGCGAGCTGCCGCGCAAGCTGGCCTGAAACGAAAAGGGCGTGCCGCCGGCACGCCCTTCGCAATCTGAATTCGTTGAAGCGCTTAGCGCACTGTGACCGGCGCGGGCAGCGGCGGCACCACCGTCGGCTGCGTGCCCGGGACCGGGCCGGCCTGCGCGGACATCGGAGCCGGCGCGGGCGCTGCGGAGGCCGTCGCCGTTCCCGGCGGCGGGCCGCCCGGCATCACCACCACGCGGGTGCCGACCTTGACGCGATCGAACAGGTCCGAGACGTCCTCGTTCAGCATGCCGATACAGCCGGACGAGACGAACTTGCCGATGGTCGAGGGCTGGTTGGTGCCGTGGATGCGGTAGACGGTCGAGCCAAGATACATCGCGCGGGCGCCGAGCGGGTTGCCGGGGCCGCCGGCCATGAAGCGCGGCAGATAGGGCTGGCGCTCGATCATCTCGGTCGGCGGATGCCAATCCGGCCACTCCGCCTTGCGGGTGATCTTCTGCACGCCGGTCCAGGTGAAGCCATCGCGGCCGACGCGGACGCCGTAGCGGATCGCGCGGCCGCCTCCGAGCACGTAATAGAGGTAGGTGTTCGGCGTATCGACCACGAGCGTGCCGGCCGGCTCCTTGGTCTGGAACGAGACCTCCTGGCGGCGCAGGTTCTGCGGCAACTGCGCCGGCGCAGCATCAGGCTGCTCCTCGGGCGGCAGCGAGGCGATCGTCATCGGCCGGCCATCGGCGCCGACGGGCGGCTGTCCAGCCTGGACCGTTCCGGTCGCAGCGGGACCACCGACCGCTTCCGGAGGACGCAGGCCGTCGTTGCCGGGCGCCTGAGCCGGACGATCGGCATAGATCACCGGCGGCGGGCCGGCGGGGCGGCCATAGCGCGGATCGTCGGGCGACATCACGGGGCCCTGCGGAGCCGCCGAATAGACCGGCGGAGCGCCAGCGGGACGGCCATAACGGGGATCATCCGGCGACATCACCGGCCCCTGCGGCGGGGCCGCAGAATAGACCGGCGGGCCGGCGGGGCGGCCGTAACGCGGATCGTTGGGCGAGGTGATCGGACCGCCCGGGCCGGGCGACGGCAGCGACGCCTGCGGCATCGCATCATCGTCTTCGTCCAACGAGTCGAAATTCGGCGTGCGGTCGCCGGGGCGATATTCGGCCGGCGCGCCGTAGCTCGGCACCTGCTGGACCGGGTAGCTTTGAGCCTGCGCGAGCGAGGTTCCCGCCGCAGCGACTGTCGCGGCAGCGCATATCGTCAGAAAATGTTTGATCATCATCGCTCTTTTATAGTCCCCGGGCCCATCCGGACCGTTAACGGCCAGATGACCGAAGATAGCGGCACATTCAAGACATATCAGGCCGATTTGCGCCGGATTTGCCGATTTGTGATCCGTAAGACGACCGTTGCCCCGTTGCATCACGGGGCGGAAATCGCATTGCGCCGAGAATTGCCGGAGCTTCGGCCCCGATTTTAGCGGAACGGGTCGGAATCGTTGCGGTATGTTCGAATCAGCCTGATTCGCCGCCGCTTTGAGCTCCGATCCCCGCGTGGCGAACGCGGCAAGCAGTACCGTCACCGCGTTCAGATGGCTCTTGGGTCCCGGCCGCCACCCGCCGGGGCGGAAATTCGTAACCCGTCCGATGCTGCCCGGCTTTCGCTTCCTGTTTGCCGCGATCGTGCTGTCAACCTCCATCCTGGTGTTCGGCCTAGGGGCCGCCGCGCTGCTGCGGGCGACCCATGAGCAGTATGTCAGCAACCCCTCCTGGCGGAACGGCCCGCAGGAGCAGGTGTTCGCGCAAGCCCCCGAGCCGGCCCAGCCGGTGCTCGCTGCGTTGCGCGCGGAGCCAGAGCCGGCCGAGCCCGCGCCGACGCTGCGTGACCAGGTGCCGACCATCGGACTGCCGGTCCAGGAGCCCGAGCAGACGGCCCCGGTGACAAGCGAGGCCGAGGCGGCGCCGCAGGTCGCCGCACCCGCCGCTGACACCCCGGCCACCGAGCCGGCCAAGGCCGAGACCACGGCGGAAGCCGCGGCGCCCGCCGCGACTGACACGCTCACGCCCGCCGACACCACGGCATCCGTTCCCGAGGCGACGCCTGCCGTAGCCGCGAGCGCACCGGCGCCGGTCGATCCGAGTGCCGCTCCGGCCTCCTCGGCGGTCGATGTCGCCCCGGCCAAACTCGCCGCACTGAACGATCCCGCCGCCACGGCCTCGAAGGATGCGCCGGCGAAGGCCAAGGCCGACGTCAAGACCGATGTGAGGGCCGGCGCCGGCAAGCCGGAGAGCAAGGCGACCAAGGCGAAGGCGAAGAAGCGGCACCGCGTGGTGCTGCGTCCGCCGCCTCAGCAGTTGCAGCAGCAACTCGATCCGTTCAGGCAGCCGCAGCAGACTTTCGCGACGACGACGGCCGCGAGGGCGCGCCAGTAGCTTACGCCGGCCCTGTCGCGATCGGCGGGCCCTTGTCCTGGCCCCATTCCGACCATGAGCCGTCATAGAGCGCGGTGTCGGTGACGCCCAAGCGATAGAGCGCGAGAGTCAGTACGCCCGCGGACACACCGGAGCCGCAGCTCGTCACGATCGGCGCGTCGAGCTTGACGCCGGCGCCGGTGAAGGCGGCGCGCAAGTGATCGAGCGGCTTCATCTCGCCGGTCGCGGCGTCGAACAGCTGATTGTAGGGCACGTTGCGGGCGCCGGGGATGTGGCCGGAGCGGATGCCGGGCCGCGGCTCGGGCGCGCGGCCCTCGAAACGATCGGCAGCGCGCGCGTCGATCACCTGCTCGGCCCGGCTTTCGACGTTGGCGATCAGCTGCTGCATGCTGCGCACGCGCTTCGGATCATAGCTCGCCTTGAACGTCGCCGGCTTCGACTTCACCTCGCCGCTCTCGACGGCGCGCCCCTCCGCGCGCCACTTCTTCAGGCCGCCATTGAGGATGCGCACATTGGCGTGGCCGTAGGACAGGAACATCCACCACGCGCGGGGAGCGGCGACCCAGCCGCCGGCATCGTAGAGCACGACGGTGTCGGCATTGGAGATACCGAGATTGCCGACGTCGCGGCCGAACTGCTCGGCGCTCGGAAACATGTGCGGCAGCGGGTTGGAATGATCCGACACCGCATCGACGTCGAAGAACACGGCGCCCGGAAGGTGCGCGGCGAGATAGTCGTCCTTCGGCAGCGGCAGCACGCCCGGCAGCTTGAAGCTGGCGTCGAGGATCTTGACGTTGGCGTCGCCCATGTGGGCGGCGAGCCATTCGGTGGAGACGAGAGGGTCGGTGGCAGTCATGCGAGGTCTTTCTTGTCATTCCGGGGCGTGCGCAGCACGAACCCGGAATCCATCGTGCGGCAGTGTCGGTAGATGAATGGATTCCGGGTTCGCGACTTCGTCGCGCCCCGGAATGACGAAGGGAGAGAGTTACCCCTTCTTCTTCGGCTCCCACTGCTCGGTCGGGCCGCCGGCGTCGCGCCAGGCGGCGTAGCCGCCGGCGATGTGGGCGACGGGCTTGAGGCCCATGTCCTGCGCGGTCTTGGCGGCGAGCGCGGAGCGCAGGCCACCGGCGCAGTGGAAGACGAACTTCTTGTCCTCCTGGAAGATCGGCTTTGCGTAGGGGCTCTGCGGATCGATCCAGAATTCGAGCATGCCGCGGGTGCAGGCGAAGGCGCCGGGGATGCGGCCGTCGCGTTCGATCTCGCGGGGATCGCGGATGTCGACGATGACGACGTCGCCGTTCTTGGAGATCTCGATGGCATCCTTGGCAGTGAGCGTCTCGATCTCGGCATTAGCCTCGTCGATCAGCGCCTTGATGCCGCGGGTGATGGTCTGGGGCATATGGTTCTCCCTCTTGTTGTCATTCCGGGGCGCGCGTAGCGCGAGCCCGGAATCCATTGATCTACGCGTGCTGCCGCCCGATGGATTCCGGGCTCGCCCTTCGGGCGCCCCGGAATGACAACAGCTAATGCGTCAATTCCTTCATCGCACCCTCCAGCCCCTCGATCGTGATCGGGTACATGCGGTTGGCGAAGATGCGCTTGATGATGGTGGTCGATTCCGAATAGTCCCAGTGCTTCTGCTGCACCGGGTTCAGCCACACCGCATGCGGATAGGTGCGGATGATGCGGTCGAGCCAGACCGAGCCCGGCTCCTCGTTGACGTGCTCGACCGAGCCGCCGGGCACCATGATCTCGTAAGGAGACATCGAGGCATCGCCGACGAACACGACCTTGTAGTCGTGCGGGTATTTGTGCAGCACGTCCCAGGTCGGCGTGCGGTCGGTGAAGCGGCGCTTGTTCTGCTTCCACACGCCTTCATAGAGGCAGTTGTGGAAGTAGAAGTACTCCATGTGCTTGAACTCGCTCTTCGCCGCCGAGAACAGCTCCTCGACCTGCTCGATATGCGCGTCCATGGAGCCACCGATGTCGAAGAACACCAGCAGCTTCACCGCATTGCGCCGCTCCGGGCGCATATGCACGTCGAGATAACCGTGATTGGCGGTCTCGCGAATGGTGGTGTCGAGATCGAGCTCGTCAGGCGCGCCGGTGCGCGCGAACTTGCGCAGGCGCCGCAACGCCACCTTGATGTTGCGGATGCCAAGCTCGACATTGCCGTCGAGGTCCTTGAACTCGCGTTTGTCCCACACCTTCACGGCGCGGTTGTTGCGGTTCTTCTCCTGGCCAATGCGCACGCCTTCGGGATTGTAGCCGTGGGCGCCGAACGGCGAGGTGCCGGCGGTGCCGATCCATTTGCTGCCGCCCTGGTGGCGGCCCTTCTGCTCCTCGAGGCGCTTCTTCAGGGTCTCCATGAGCTTGTCCCAGCCCATGGCCTCGATCTGCTTCTTCTCTTCCTCGGTGAGATACTTTTCCGCGAGCTTCTTCAGCCACTCCTCGGGGATCTCGGCCTTCTCCATGGCGTCGAGCAGGCTTTCCAGCCCCTTGAACACCGTGCCGAAGACGCGGTCGAACTTGTCGAGGTTGCGCTCGTCCTTCACCAGCGAGGCGCGCGACAGATAGTAGAAATTCTCGACCGTGTAGTCCGCGAGGTCGGCGTCGAGCGCCTCCATCAGCGTGAGGTATTCGCGCAGCGTCACGGGGACCTGCGCGTCGCGCAGAGAGGTGAAGAATTGCAGAAACATGGGTGACAGATTGCCCGTCGGGTGGCGAACGTCAAGGGGCGGAGACCGGCGCTCTGCGCTGGACCGGGAGGCTTTTTGCTCTAGAATTGGCCACCTCAAGGGGTTGTTTTGGGGACGTTTGCAATGGGAATTCTCGCGGCGCTCATCATCGGCGCGATCGCAGGCTGGCTTGCCGGCAAGATTGTCCACGGGGCGGGATTTGGGCTGGTCGGCAACATCGTCGTCGGCATCATCGGCGCGCTGGTGGCAGGCTGGATTCTGCCCCAGCTGCACATCCAGCTGGCAACGGGCACGGTCGGCGCCATCGTGGACGCCACCATCGGCGCGGTGATTGTGCTCGTCATCCTTTCGCTGATAAAACGGGTCTGAAAGCCTGACCGAACCAGGAACGGCCGCCGCGAGCGGCCGTTCCCTTGTCGCGACAGGGGCCAGAGCCTCGCGCCGACGAATACCTAAGGACACGCAATGAAGTTTACCGGTACCAAGGACTATGTTGCGACCGATGATCTCAAGGTCGCCGTCAATGCCTCGATCGTGCTGGAGCGCCCGCTCCTGGTGAAGGGCGAGCCCGGCACCGGCAAGACGGTGCTCGCGGAGGAAGTGGCGAAGGCGCTGAACGCGCCGCTTCTGACCTGGCACATCAAGTCCACCACCAAGGCGCAGCAGGGCCTCTACGAATACGACGCGGTGTCGCGCCTGCGCGACAGCCAGCTCGGCGATGCCCGCGTCTCCGACATCAGGAACTACATCAAGCGCGGCAAGCTGTGGGAAGCCTTCACCGCCGAGCAGCGCCCGGTGCTCCTGATCGACGAGATCGACAAGGCCGACATCGAATTCCCGAACGATTTGCTGCTCGAACTCGACCGCATGGAATTCCATGTTTACGAGACCGGCGAGACGATCAAGGCCAAGCAGCGCCCGATCATGATGATCACCTCCAACAACGAGAAGGAGCTGCCGGACGCTTTTCTCCGCCGCTGCTTCTTCCACTACATCAAGTTCCCCGACGCCGACACGATGGGCCGCATCGTCGACGTCCACTTCCCCGGCATCAAGAAGCGCCTGGTCGAGGAAGCCTTGCGCATCTTCTTCGAGGTGCGCGAGGTCCCCGGCCTGAAGAAGAAGCCGTCGACCTCGGAGCTGCTCGACTGGCTCAAGCTGCTGCTCAACGAGGACATGAGCGTCGAGCAACTGCGCGAAAGGGATCCGCGCAAACTGATCCCGCCGCTGCACGGCGCGCTGCTGAAGAACGAGCAGGACGTGCATTTGTTCGAGCGGCTGGCGTTCTTGAGCCGACGGGAAGTGTAGGGCTCTCGTGTCCCGGACGCGCTGCAGCGTGCAACGCTGCTGCGCAGAGCCGGGACCCAGAAGCCGACACGGATTGCTCCGAGACATGGGCCCCGGCTCTGCAGCGCACCGCACCGGACGATGCTTCGCATCGCCGGGGAGACGCTGCGCTGCGTCCGGGGCACGAGAGCGGAATATGTGCACGGTGCCGTAGGGTGGGCAAAGGCGCAAAGCGCCGTGCCCACCATTCGAATCGCGAGCGGCGTGTAAGACGGTGGGCACGCTTCGCTTTGCCCACCCTACGATATCGAGTGTGTCGCAAGTAGCTTCCACCTCGCATCCCAAATCGCAGACACACCTTCACATCCTCGCGGCTCATTTCGCCCGAGCTTTGCTCTCTCCGCCGCCCCCAAAGAAAGAGGGCGCAGGGAAGGCCGGGTGCCGGCGGCACCCGCGGTCTGCTGCGCGAATGTAGCGCAGAGAAACCGCACAACAGCATACAGGTGAAGCCCAACACACGGCCTTCCCTGCGCAGTGGTCGGACGGCTTATGCCGTGCTCTCCCGGGAGCCGAATTCCTTCTGGCCTCCCTCGCCCCGCGAATTGACGATGCCGTCTACCCGGTTGGGCTCGCGCGCATCTCCGCAAAGGCTTGACCGTAGCAACGACGGCCAGGACCACACGGTTTTGCCGTACGCATTCAGCGCCGTCCGTCTACACGTGGCCTCGGACTCACAGGGACTACCCGCCCTGCCCGCCACCGGTCGTGCCGACGCTGCCGCGTCCACCGCAACCCGGCCCGCGTTTCGAACGACTCGCGAACCGCCCCTCTTCGTCGGGCCGGGCTGTTTCGACTTATGCCGCAATTCCGAATTTCGGTAAAGTGGAATATTTTTGCGCGGAGGGGTTGACGGGATGCGGGGTGCTTTGCCCGACGGGCAAAACGGATGAACGAACAAGGTCTCACGCCCTGGAATTGCGAGGCCAGCGCCTCTCCTTCGCCGCTGCGAAAAGAAGCTCCACCGTCATCGGCGCCTTGGTTTTCCGCCCAACGAGAGACTTGATCAGGCCGATCAGATCAAACCCTTCCCCGCCAAAATACATGTCAAAATCGAACTCCGACATGTCGACGTTGAACTGATCCGCAAATCGACAAATGAATTCATGCGCGTCGTCTCCGTCGACGCCCAAATCCCAGGCGATGTCGGTGGCGGGAGTGATTTGCTTGCGCGTCAACGTCTCTGTTTGGACAAAAGAGAGCAGACTCTCCAAAAGCTCGGCATCGCCGATATCAGCCATCATGACGTCCTGTAACCATAAACAACGACCTCGTAGCCCGGATGGAGCGCAGCAAAATCCGAGGGAAATGCACGGACCGATATGATCGTCCCGGATTGCGCTGCGCTCCATCCGGGCTACGGAGTGTCACCTTCAAACGCGGACAATTCCTCCGGCAACGGCAATACAGATGGCGCATCGCCTGCCAAGCCATACACATCGATGCCCTTCAGCAAGCCATCACTCGAATAGATGAAGATCCCACTTGGGTGATCACCATCGTTCACCAGGAATTCACCCAGAATCTGGGCTCCAGGCGGCGCTTCAGCGTGTCCCCTGATCTGGAAATTGATGCTGGCGCACCCGCACCGGCATTTCCAGGGGGTGACTTCAGCCAACTCGAGTTGATCGAGATACTGCCTTGCCTCTTCCGTGCCGTGCTCGAGCATCCAGCGGGCAAGGACACGCTCGGCATCCGTGAGAGGACGATTTTGCTCGCTGCTCAAATGAACATGTCCCCTTCAACTCGTAAGGTGGGTAGCGTCAGCGTACTCCCTCTCTCGCTACCCTTCCTGCACACTACCGGATCGTCTTCCACACTTCCCAAGGCTGGAACGGCGCGACCACACGTCCTCTAGGATCAATCCGGCCCCACTCCCCGCCTTCGTACCAACTGTGCGAGCCGTCGGAAACCAGCGTACAGGCCAGACAGACGACAGCTACGCCCTTCTCGAATGGATAGGCTCCGTCGTAGACGGCGGGGATGACGAGGTCGAGATTGCGGTCGATGTACCCGACCTTGCCTCCAACCCGAGATCGCGCGCGACCATCGACAAAATCATCCGGCCCGTTGTCGTATCTTTCAACCGGCACGAGAGGTCCATCGCCTCGCGTATAGTACCACTGGCCCCGGACTTTCTTGCCCGTGACGGACAGCAGGACAGGGGCCAAACCATCGGGCCTGTATTGGAGCCGCGGCACGTAGGCAGGCGTCAGATGCGGCCGTCCGTCCGGCCCCGCCACCGCGCATTGCTTGAAGATCAACTCGGGCTGCCAACAATCAAAGACCACGCCCCGCGCATCTTCGTTCGGATCGGCTGCTGCGACGGGATCGAGCGGGAGCAGCAAGAAGGCCAGCACGATCAGCTTGAGAACATCACTCATTCGACAAGCCTCCGTGTGCGCGAGGTGATCATCCCACGAAGGCGAGATTAATGCAGCAAGGTCGACGCCCACTCCAGAGCCGGCAGCACCGTACCGACGAGCAGGCCATATGAAAAGGCCTTTCGAACCGGTGTGCGCCGAGGAAACCATGCTATTCCGCCCATGAAATACATGATCGCCCAGAGGCCGGCAAAGAGAGTCCAATCCCGCCAGCCCACGCGCAACAGCAGACCGACAGGAATGGCGGTGCAGAGAAAGACGAGGCCGCAGAAGGCGATCTGACCAACGGATTGTCGCTCGGCGCTAGGTTGAGGCATTTGCCGTCTGTCCATGAGTAGGCGCGTAGGGCGGATTAGCCGAAGGCGTAATCCGCCACTGTTTGTCTCCGCATCAACGGAAGCGGTGGGTTACGCCAGCGGCAGCGCTTCGCGCAGTCGCTCGCTAACCCACCCTACGCAGTTGCGCTGCTCACGCCACCGCCGCGTCCGGAATGCGCGCGGCTTCCATCGGCGCCTTGCCGCGGATCAGGTCGGAGGCGCGGTCGGCGATCATCATCGTTGACGCATTCAGGTTCGCGGAGATCATGCGCGGCATGACGGAGGCATCGATGACGCGGAGACCTTCGAGGCCGTGGACGCGGAGCTGGTCGTCGACCACCGCCCACGTGCTGTCGGCAGGGCCCATGCGGCAGGTGCAGCCGGGGTGGAAGGTGGTGGTGCCGCGCTCGGTGGCGGCGTGCAGGAATTCGTCGTCGGTGTTGACGTTGGGGCCGGGGAAATCCTCGTAGGCGTAATAGGGCGACAGCGGCGAGGACTTCAGAAGGCGGCGCGCGAGCTTCATGCCGCCGACGATGACGCGGCGGTCGAGCTCGGCGTCGAGATAGTTGGTCTGGATGATCGGCGGCGCGAACGGATCATTGGAGCGGATGCGGACATAGCCGCGGCTCTCCGGGCGCTGCTGCCAGGAGGCCACCGTCATGCCGGGCTCGTCCTCGAGCTGGCCCTGCACGCCTTCCTTGTAGCTCGCGGGCGTGAAGGTGAGCTGGAGGTCGGAGCTCTCCGCGCTCTCGCCGGAGTGCCAGAAGCAATAGACCATGGTCGGCGACAGCGACAGCAGGCCGCGGCGCGCGGTCGCCCATTTCATCGCCTCGATCCACAGCGAGAAGCCGCGGCGGAGCTCGTTGATGGTCTTGATGTCTTTGACGCGCGCCACCGTGCGCGGCGCGTAATGGTCCTGAAGGCCTTCGCCGACGGGCAGCGCGTGACGCACCGCGATGCCGTGCTGCTGCAGCAGATCGGGCGAGCCGACGCCGGAGAGCTGCAGCAGTTGCGGCGAATTATAGGTGCCGCCGGAGAGGATCACTTCCTTGTTGGCGCGAACCTCGACAGGCGTGCCGCCTCGGCCGCCCTTGGTGTAGCGCACGCCGACGGCGCGCTTGCCCTCGAAGATGATCTCGGTCGCATGCGCATGCGTATGCACATGCATGTTGGACCGCTTCATCGCCGGCTTGAGGAACGCGGTCGAGCCGGAGACGCGCAGGCCGTTCTCGATGGTGCGCTGGCAGTAGGACACGCCTTCCTGGGTCTTGCCATTGTAGTCGGGGTTGCGGGGGATGCCGAGCGAGACCGCGCCTTCCATGAAGGCCTCGCAGAGCGGATCGCGCCAGTCCATGGTGGTGACGGTAAGGCTGCCCTCGCGGCCGCGATAGGTGTCCTCGCCCTCGCCGACCCGCTTCTCCAGGCGCCGGAAGTACGGCAGCACGTCGGCATAACCCCAGCCGCGATTGCCCATCTGCGCCCAGGTGTCGAAATCCATGCGCTGGCCGCGGTTGTAGATGTGGCCGTTGATCGAGGACGAGCCGCCGAGCGTCTTGCCGCGCGGCGCGTAGATGCTGCGCCCACCGGTGTACGGGCCGGGCTCCTGCTGGTAGGCCCAGTTGATGCTCTTCATGTGGAACGTCTTGATGAACCCCGCCGGCAGATGAATGTAGGGGTGCCAGTCGCTGGGCCCGGCTTCGAGCACGCAGACGCTGATATCAGGATCTTCGCTGAGCCGGCTGGCGAGCACGCAACCGGCGGAGCCCGCGCCGACGATCACATAATCAAATCTATCCATGGTCCCTCGGCCGCCCCTAGCGCGGCTTGTCGTTGAGTTGAAATTCCAGATGCGCCTGCACCGTCGGCCATTCGGCGGCGGTGATGCTGTAAACAACAGTATCGCGCAGCGTGCCGTTTGGCGCGATCTGGTGGCTGCGCAGAATGCCGTCCTGCTTGGCGCCCAGGCGCTCGATGGCGCGGCGGCTCTGGTGGTTGAAGAAATGCGTGCGGAACTCGACCGCGATGCAGTTCAGCGTCTCGAAGGCATGCCGGAGCAGGAGCAGCTTGCACTGCGTGTTGAGCGGACCGCGCTGCGCGCTCTTGCCGTACCAGGTCGAGCCAATCTCGACGCGGCGGTTGGTGGCATCGATGTTCATGTAGGTGGTCATGCCGACGATGTTGCCGCCGGCGTCGAACACGGTGAAGGGCAGCATCGAGCCGGCGGCCTGCAGACCCAGGCGGCGGTCGATTTCCTTGCCCATGTTCTCCGGCAGCGGGATCGCGGTGTACCAGAGTTTTGACAGCTCGCCGTCCTTGACGGCCTCGACCAGCCCCTCGCGATGAGCATGCGACAGCGGCTCGAGACGGGCGTGCTGTCCACGCAGGGTGATGGGATCAGGCCAGGGCATTGATGTCTCTCTCCGTTGTCATTGCGAGCGAAGCAATCCAAACTGCCAGACCCTCATCCTGAGGAGCGCGGAACGCGCGTCTCGAAGGATGAAGGCCCCGCCGGTGGCCTCGCCCTTCGAGACGCGCGCGAGATGCGCGCTCCTCAGGGTGAGGGTCTAGGAGTTGCCTCGCCTCCCGTACAATGACGGCTTGGCTCACTTATTCAAAAAATTCAACGGCAAACCGCCGCGCGGCCAGTCCATGGCGATCAGCTCGCCCTTGCCCGACAGCGTGATGTAGGCGGTCTTCAGCCCGGGGCCGCCGAAGGCGATGTTGGTGGTGACGCGGTCGCCGGTCGGGACCTGCTCGACCAGGGTGCCGTCGGGCGCGATCACCGAGATGCAGCCGGAGACGAGGGTGGCGACGCAGACATTGCCATTCGCCTCCACCGCGAGCGAGTCGAACATCTGGTAGCCGCCGAGGCCGCAGATCGGTTTTCCCCGTTCGCCGCGATAGATCGCGTCGCGCGGCTTGAGCGTGCCGGGCGCGGAGAGCTCGTAGGCCCACAGCCGCCCCGTGGGCGTCTCCGCGATGTAGACGGTGTTCTCGTCCGGCGACAGCCCGATGCCGTTGGCCGGCAGCACGCCGTGCACGATTTCGACGATCTCGGCCATGCCGGGCTTGAGGTAATACATGCCGCCGACATCCATCTCGCGGGCGCGGCGCTTGCCGAGATCGGAGAACCAGAGGCCGCCCTGCCTGTCGAACACCAAATCGTTCGGCCCGCGCAGATCGTGCTCGCCGCATTTCGTGACGACGGTTTCGACCTTGCCGGATTGCAGGTCGACGCGCTGGATCGAGCCGCCGCGATAATCGTCCGGCTGCGGGCCGGGCATGATCATGTTGCGGGTCGGGATCCAGGAGAAGCCGCCATTGTTGCAGATGTAGATCTTGCCGTCGGGCCCGAGCGCGGCGCCATTCGGGCCGCCCGGAATCTTGGCGACGATCTCCTTGCGGCCGTCAGGATAGACGCGCGTCAGGCGCTGGCCGCGGATCTCCACCAGCACCACCGAGCCGTCCGGCATCACGACCGGCCCTTCGGGAAATTCGAGGTCGGTGGCGAGGACGCGGACGTTGGACATGTGGGACCCTCCCGGCTGCTTGTTATGGCTTGCACGGGATGTCCGGCACGGGCCCCACACGCAAGATTTGCCTGCGGTTATGACAAAGTCACCGGGGCTTGCCAAGCAAGCGGGACGGTATGCCAGCCTTGCGCTACTCTTTCACTGGTATCCAGATTTCGAAGCCGCCATTGCCGGTCGCGGGATCGAATTTCGCGTCGTAGCGCTCGAAATTCGGCGCGTCCGCGGCTTTCAGGCCTGAGGCCGGCAGCCACTGATTCCAGATCGTATTGACCGTGCGGCGGATCGAGGCGACGTGGTCGGTGTGGGTGAACACCGCATAGCGCTGCTCGGGGATGCGGACGCGACCGAAGCGGCGCGGCAGGTCGGAGAAATCGGCAACCTCGACGCCGGCGATGTAGTCGAAATTGCCGGCATCATCGCCGTTGCAGCAGACGCCGTAGGCGACATTGCCGACGCGCGCGGGGATGTCGGCGACCTCCTGATGAAAGCGGTGCCACAGGCCCGGGATCATGGCGCCGTTGTCGCAGGAGATGCGCTCGGCAGGGCCGGCGACGAGGAAGGCCTTTGCGGTTTCGAAACGCGGTGCAGCAAGTTTGTCGAGCATGGTGGAGTCCATGAGGATCGGCTCCTGTAGCTTGAGATGGCTGAAGCAGCTCGCGGTCCGCACCGCTTCGGGCGTAGTGCCGAAGTGGTCGCGGAACGCGCGGGTGAATGCCTCGTGCGAGCCGTAATCCGCCTCCAGCGCCAGCGACAGAATGTCCGGCGCGCCGTTCGCAAGACTGCGCGCCGCCTCGCTCAGCCGCCGCGCGCGCACGTACCGCATCGCCGGCAGGCCGGTGGCTGCGGCAAACGCACGCACGATGTGGAACCGCGACACGCCTGCGACCGCGGCGATCTCGTCGAGCGTCATCGGCTCGGCCAGATGGCTCTCGATGTACCAGAGCGCACGCTGGGCTGGGTTCATGGCGGTTGGGCCCTCGTTCGAAGCAAGGCCATGATGCGCCGAAGGCCATCGGCTTCGCTTGATCGGCGTTGCGGTCCCCTGGGAGGATAACGCCGGAACAGCCACTGGCAACGTCCGGGCGTTCGTGGCTACATTCGCAAATCCGCTCACGAGAAAGCAGGAGGAACCGCAGCATGAGGATCACCGATGTGCGGGCGCACCATATCCGCATCCCCTACGACGCCGGTGTTGCGAGCTTCCGCCAGGGCGCCTCTGCCATCACCGCCCTCGACATGGTGATCGTCGAGGTCACGACCGATGCTGGGCTGACCGGCTGGGGCGATGCCTTCGCCTATGTCTCCCCGCGCACCACGCGCAGCGCCGTCGAGGAGATGATCGCGCCGCAGGCCATCGGCCTCGAGGTTCCCGATGCCGCCGGCATTGCCGCGGCGATGGAGCAGATCCAGCGCAATCTGCATCTGTTCGGCCGCTACGGCATCACCATGTTCGCGATCTCCGGCCTCGACATCGCCCTGTGGGACCTCGCGGCGAAGGTCAAGGGCGTGCCGTTGCATCGCCTGCTCGGCGAGATCAGGCGCACGAACATTCCCGCCTACGCGAGCCTGCTGCGGATCGGTTCGCCCGACAACATCGCCGGCGAATGCCGGAAGGCGCTCGCGCTCGGCTATGGCGCAATCAAGCTGCACGAGACCACGACGCCTGCGGTGTTCGCCGCGCGCGAGGCGATCGGCCCCGGCATTCCGCTCATGGTCGACATGAACTGCCCGCTGTCAGGCGAGCAGGCGATCGCATTCGCGAAAGCATGCCGCGACGCGCAGCCGATGTTCCTGGAGGAGCCGGTCTGGCCGCCCGAGGATTTTGCCACGCTCGCCGGCGTTCGCAGCAAGGGCGGGCTCGGCATCGCCGCCGGCGAGAATGCCTGCACCGAATATCAATTCCGCCAGATGATGGATGCCGGCGCGGTCAGCCACGTCCAGCCGTCGGTGATCAAGGTCGGCGGCATCACGGAATTCCTGAAGGTCGCGAAGCTCGCCGATCAACGCGGCATCAAGATCGTCCCGCACTCCCCGTATTTCGGTCCGGGCCTGCTGGCGACGCTGCACCTGCTCGCGACACGCGACGACGGGCTGGTCGAGATGTTCTACCTCAAGCGCGAAGCCTGCCTGTGGGGCGGCCGCGCCGATGTCGATGCCACCGGCCATGTCGCGGTGCCCTCAGGACCCGGGCTCGGCTATGAGCCCGACCGCGGCGTGATGGAGCGCTATCGCGTGCGGTGATCGCTATTTCGCCGCGTCCTTTGGCGGCGGCGCGTCCTGCTTCTTCTTCAGATCCTCGGCCGCCTTCGCCTGCGCGGCCTGGAGATCGAGAAGCGTCTTCTGCAGGCCGGCAAGGCTCGTCTTCAGCGCGTCGATCTGGCGACCCGCCGCATCCAGCTTCTGCTGGTGGTCGAGGTTGAGCTTGGTGATCGTCTTCTGGAGGAAGTCGACATTGCTCTGGAGACAGCTGGTGCGGCGCTCCATGGTCTTCTCGACCGTGCAGATCTCGATGCCGGGCACGTCCTGCGCGCGGAGCGGCACAGCCGCCAGCGTGGCGAGCAGCAACATCGGGACATAGACGCTGGCGCTTCGAAGCAGCATGCGGGGTTCCTCGTCTGATGATCACAGCAATGTGCGCCGATTGCGCGCAGCGCCCGGACGCTACCACACTCGTACCGCATTCTCGCGTTGAGCTTGGCTTGTTCCCTGGGACGGGGAGCAATGAACCGCACGCGGAGGAAGTGGGCGCTCTTCTGCGGCTTTGTTTAGGGGAGATTTTTACAATGGCTACGCGCGATAGACGTCTGGCGGAGTTCGATGGCGCGGGAGAACCGCCCCCCGGCCTGCCGGTCGAAGTGCTGTGCGAGGATCACAGCGGAACGTATCAACTGCCGTTCGCCTGCCGCTATGTCGGAGGACGCTGGCAAAACCACGAGGCCGGCATTGCGGTCGAAGCGACCGTCATCGGCTGGCGCCTGCCGCGGGTGAAGCACTCGGGCGTCGCCTGACGGCGGCTTGTGTTCCAAAATGCGACGGAGCCGCGCTCCGCCTTAACGAACGGAACGCGGCCCGAACGAATCACGTCCGAATCAGCGGAGCGACCTCGTACGCGGCTGTTCACGGCTAGATGTCGCAACCGGCCCACGCGGCCATACAATATCTGCGTACCATGAGGGGCCGCCGGGTCCCGGGACGAACCCCAAAAGTTAACAGCTTCAATGACATGGCTGCCGGGAGCGGCGGCGTGAGGTCTCGCTCCCAAAACAGGCAGGGCGACGCCGCCCCTGCCTAATATTCGACCTCGAGCTCCTCGATCTCGGCCGGCTCTTCCTTCGCCGCCGCGATCCATTCCTTCATCTCGGGCATGGCCATGATGGTATCGGCATAGGCCTTCAGCCGCGGCTCGAGCTTGACGTCATAGGTGACGAAGCGCGTCACCACGGGTGCGTACATCGCATCCGCCATGGTGCGCCGTTCGCCGAACAGGAACGGACCGCCGGACTTCTCCAGGCAGTCGCGCCAGATGAACCAGACGCGGTCGATGTCGGCCTGCGCGCGCGACCAGATCTTGAAGCCGGGGAAATGTCCCTTGAGGTTGACCGGCAGCGAAGCGCGCAGCGTGGTGAAGCCGGAATGGATTTCGCCGCAAATGGAGCGGCAATGGGCGCGCTGAAGGCGGTCGTCCGGCAACAGCCCGGCTGATGGCATCACCTCGTTGAGATATTCGGCGATCGCCAGCGTATCCCAGACCACGGCGCCCTCGTGCCGCAGGCATGGCACCAGGATCGACGACGACAGCAGGAGGATCTCCGCACGCGCCGATGCGTCATCCGGCGCGGTCACAACTTCCTCGAAATCGAGCCCGGAAAATTTCGTCAGCAGCCAGCCACGCAGCGACCAGGACGAGTAGTTCTTGCTGCTGATGGTCAGTGTCGCTTTCGCCATATGGCCCCTTCCCTCACGCCTGTGACCCGCATCCCGCCCGGCCCGCGGACGTGCTCATTCGCTGAGCTTCCCTGTGTCCTCACCCCGCTTCCGGAGCAAGCGATGTGCCAATTTTGCGGGCGGTCCTGCTCCCGTCTGGCTTCGATATTGCATGACGGCAGGGAACAGGGTGGGCAATTCAGTATGATGTCGATGTATTATCAGGCCTTTCAGAACCATATGGATCTGACGGCGCCTTGGCGGGCGGGAGCCTCGTCCGCGCTCAAATTCCTGAATCTGGCGCCTCAGGGCATGTCGCACCAAGTGGTCGGCCGGCTCTCGGCCGCGCTGGAGCTGATCTCGCGCTCCACCCTCACCTATGACCGTCCGGCCTACGGCATCGACAGCGTGATGGTCGGAAACCGCGAGGTCGCCGTCCGCGAGGAGATTGCCTACGCGACGCCGTTCGGCTCGCTGCTGCATTTCAAGAAGGATGACGTGGGCGAGCAGCCGCGCATGCTGCTGGTAGCGCCGATGTCCGGTCATTTCGCGACGCTCCTGCGCGGCACCGTGAAGACGCTGCTGCAGGACCACGACGTCTACATCACCGACTGGCACAACCCGCGCGACATTCCGCGCAGCGAAGGCCGCTTCGGGCTCGACGATTACACCGAGCATCTGATCGATTTCCTCGGACAGCTCGGCCCGCGCCCGCACATGGTGGCGATCTGCCAACCCTCGGTCTCGGCGCTCGCGGCCGCCGCGATCATGTGCGAGGACAATCATCCGTCGCGGCCGGCGACGCTGACGCTGATGGCAGGGCCGATCGACACGCGCATCCAGCCCACCAAGGTCAACGACTTCGCCAAGAGCAAGCCGATCGAGTGGTTCGAGCGCAATTTGATCAATTACGTGCCGATGCAGTGCCGCGGCGCGCTGCGCAAGGTCTATCCCGGTTTCGTGCAGCTCACCGCGTTCGTCTCGATGAACCTCGAGCGCCACATCAAGCAGCATCTCGACCTCGCCAATCACATCGCCAAGGGCGAGAAGGAGAAGGCCGCGACGATCAAGACCTTCTACGACGAATATTTCGCCGTGATGGACCTGCCTGCGGAGTTCTACATCGAGACCGTGCGCGACGTGTTCCAGGAGCACCTGTTGCCGCAAGGCAAGCTGATGCACCGCGGCCGTCCCGTGAACACCAGGGCCGTCGGCCGCATGGGGCTGATGACGGTCGAGGGCGAGAAGGACGACATCTGCTCGATCGGCCAGACGCTCGCCGCGCAAGACCTCTGCACCGGCGTGCGCGCCTATCGCCGCGTCCACCACATGCAGGCCGGCGTCGGCCATTACGGCGTATTCTCCGGCAAACGCTGGAACAACGAGATCTACCCGTTGCTGCGGGATTTCGTGCACGTGAATTCGTGACCGTCATCTCTGCCCAAACGACCGCCGGCCAGGGAAATCGGCACGTGCCTCATGCTCTTGCCTGAGCAGCTCTTGCGCTTCCACGAATTCCGGAAGATTTCGCTCCGCCTCGAATTCGGCGAGCACGGGAGCGAGCACTTCGGATAGCGCAGCCGCACGGCCATTTGTCTTGTACAGGCGTGCAAGTTCAACGGCACTGCGCAGCTCGAAAGTCCTGGTCTGCTGGTTACGCGCGATGTCCAGCGCTCGCTTGAGGGCGTCTTCGGCGCTGGATTCGTCCGAAGGGTCATGACGCCATAAAAGTCTACCGCGGACACGATGCAACTCGGCATCGAGCCAATGCTGGCCGGATTGTCCCGTCCCGGCGATCAATTCGTTCAGGATTTCCATCCCGGTCTCGACTTCGCCTACCTCTGCAATCGCCATGGCAACATGCATCCCCCAGAACGGTTCGCAGAGGTAGCAATCGTTCTCGTGCAGCGAGGTCCAGCCGTGACGCATGTCCGCCAGTCCGGCCATTCGGTCGCCGGCACGCCACTTGGCCAGGCCATTCAGGTAGGTGCCCGCGGCAACGTACAGCGGCATCGTGTGGTCGCGCGCGAGACCGAGCGCCAGGATCGTCTCTGTTTGCTGCAACATGCCCCCGCACACCCCGTCGAACACGGCGCGATGAACCAGCGCATTGGCCTGGGACAGCGCCCGTTTCTCTCCCGGAGCACCCACCGCTTCCGCGGCGAGCTTGCGCGCACGAGCGGTGCTACCGAGCGGCCAGAGCACCAGGGCAAGAAATCTCATGATCACGAACGGCAGATCCAGCGCCGAAGCCCTGAAGGTCGCGGGATCCGGTTCGGCACCATGGATCGCCAGCGCCTGCTCGAGATGCGTTCTCGCATTCAGGTAATCGCCGGCGAACCAGCAGGTGACACCGCCCGTCCAATGGGCGACGACGGCGGCCACTGGCGAATCCGGTCGTCGGTCAGCGGCGCTCCTGATGGCGTCCGCCAGCTCCCGCATCGGAGCGAGTTCGCCGTGCGTCAGGCAGGCATTGAAGAGTCCCGAATGCACCGGAGCAAGTTCAACGGGATCATCGATGTCGGCTGCGAACTGGCGCGCACGCGTCCATGCCGCGACCGTTTCGGGCGCGCTGTGGCCGAGGCTGCCCCGCAAGGCACGGCCATAGGCGATTTGAAGATGCAGCCTGCTCATCATCCGGCGGGGATCGTCAGGCAACTGATCGGCGGCCGCAATGGCCTTGCCGAGATGCGCGATTGCCTCGGAATAGGCCGAGCGTTTCAACGCCTGCTGGCCCGCCTTGCGCCACCATTCGAGGGCGACCTCGCCCAGCCCCGCCTCGGTGAAGTGGTGCGCCAGAACTTCCGGCTCGGTCCCGGCGACGACTGGAAACTTCTCGCGCAGGACCTCGCCAATGCGTGTGTGAAGCACCTGCCGCTTGCTCTTGAGCAGACTCTCGTAGGCCGCTTCCTGAACGAGGGCGTGCTTGAAACTGTAATTTGCATCGGGCGGCGTCCCACGACGCAACAATAGTTCGGCCTCTTCGAGTTGTCCCAGCGCAGCGCTCAGCGTCAGATCGTCCCGTCCCGCCACCGCTTTCAGCAGCGCGTAGGAGAAGTCGCGGCCGATAGCGGCGCCGATTTGCGCCACCTCCTTGACCGGAGCGAGCCGGTCGAGCCGCGCCATCAGCGAATCCTGCAGCGTCGCGGGAATGGCGAGCGGCGGGAGCGGACTGTTCAGGCGGTAGCGCCCGGCATCTTCGACGAGCAGCCCGGACTCCAGCACCATCTTGGTCAATTCCTCGACGAATAGCGGGATGCCATCGGTCTTGTCGATGATCTGCTTCATCATCTCGCGTGGCAGCTGGCGGCCGACGACCAGCTGCTCGACCAGCGCGCGCGTGTCCTGCCGATCGAGCCGGTCGAGCCGCAACAGGCTGACATTGGCAAGGCCCGACCAGGAGGGCTCGAACTCCGGCCGGGATGTCAAGAGCACGAGTATCGGCAGTCCCCTGATCCGATCGACCGCGAGATCGAACAGTTCGAGGGTCGTGGCATCGGCCCAATGCATATCCTCGCAGATGATCAGCAGAGGCTGGTCTCGCGCCAATCCCTCGAGCTGATCGAGAAGGGCAGCGAATGTCTGGCGCCGCTGCTGCGCCGGGCTCAAGCCGAGGGGCGGGCAATGGTCGCCGGTCGGAATCGAAAGCAGAGCCGCAATGAGCGGTGTTGCTCGGGCGGCCTGCCGGGTTCCCAGCGCCAGCATCGCCTCGAGCTTGTCGAGCTTTTGTTCTGGCGTGTCGTGCGAGCGGATTCCGGCGGCGCGCTCGAGCTGCGCGACAAAGGGATGAAGTGCGCTGTTGGTGTGATAAGGCGAACACTGATATCGCACGCGACGGTGCATCCCCAGCGAGGCGCTCTCGGACAGCGTTGCCACAATGCGCGACTTGCCGATGCCCGCTTCGCCGGAAATCAATACGATCTGGCCCTGGCCCTGCCATGCCTCCCGCTGGCGCGAGAGAATGAACTCGATCTCGTCCTTGCGGCCGACAAAGCCGATCGAGCGCGCGGCACGGACCGCCTCGAAGCGACTCTCCGATGCGGTTGCTCCTTCCACCGCCCAGACCGCAATCGGTTCGCCGACCCCCTTGACCTCGCGGCGGCCGAGATTGCGAAAGGTGAAGAGATCGCCAAGCAACCGGCGCGTCGATGAAGCAACGACGACCGCCCCCGGCTCCGCCAGGCTCTGAAGCCGCGCAGCGAGGTTTGGTGTGTCGCCGATGGTTGCGTGCTCCTCCGATGCATCTCCGCTGATGAGATCGCCGACCACCACAAGTCCGGTCGCAATTGCGATCCGCAATTCGACCCGTTCGCCGGCGCCTGTCCTGAGTTGCCGAACCGCAGCGATGGTGTCGAGACCCGCTCGCACGGCCCGCTCCGCATCATCCTCGTGGGCGCGGGGATAGCCGAAATAGACGAGTATTCCGTCACCGACGAACCTGGCTATCCTGCCGTCATACGCGGCAATGACGCGCGCGCAGGCGGCGCGATAAGCGCGGATCACCTCCCACATGTCCTCGGGATCGAGACGCGCCGAGAGCGCAGTCGAGCCGACCAGATCGCAAAACATCACGGTGAGATGACGCCGCTCTGCGTCGTGAGGAGGAGCCGGCGATGCGATCAACGCGGCCGGGTCGAGGTCGGCAATGGCACGCAGCATCTTGCGGCGATGACCGAGCAGGACTCCGAGCTTGTCGAAGTCCTCGTCCATCAGCTCGGGGAGGACGCCCACGTCGATCCCATTCTGGGCAAAACGATCTGCGTATTGCCCAAGCCCCAGCTTCTCGAGCCACTCCGCAATCTGCATGGCACCACCGATGTTGTGGCTGGCAGTTAGCAGACTCTTGGACCACGGCCGCGCGCGGACAATATCCCAACGCCACCATGATGGCACGTCTTGTTTGCTGTGCGAGAATTTAGGTTACTCGATACCGGCACGATTTCGTGCCGGGACAGCGCTCGATGCGAACGGCTACACTACCAAACATCGCTGGCGCGCAGCGTTGGGCGGCAGAGGTTGCGATGAGTCGTCGCTGCTCACTGCAGATCTGAAGCCGAACCAACACTGCGGCTTCGCTCACGTACGATTCCAAGCGGGCGTTTATTCGCGAGCGCAGTCCTTCATTGGCTCATTCGCGGACGCATCGTGGCTGCGAGCCATCGTGCCCGCCGCAACCTGAAGCGAAGAACCAACCACCCAACAGCCGGCGACAAAGCCTATCAGGCCGTTGGGCAGATTTTGATCAAGGACAAGGATGCTGACGGACAGAGTTGCGGCAATGGCCGCGCCGAACGTTCCGGCCGCACTCATGATCTCAGCCGGCTCGGAGCCGGTCCATTCTTCCGAGATGCTCGATTTCGGCTTCCGTGCGACATTGCCGGACAAATCAATTCCGACGTAACAGCTAATAGCTCCGTAGAGCATTGTCAGGAGCACAATCCAACCGCTTTCAAACAGTCCGCCTTTCTGACGCAACAGAGTCGCACCGACATAGAGGCCGCAAGAGGCCCCAACGGCCGCCAGCCCAATTCTTTCAAGGATATGGGCCGACTTGATCAGACTGGAACGGGCGATCCGAAGACTGCCGACGTGCCTTCTGAGGGAAAATGCGCTGGAAATTGCGCTGCTTATCTTCATTGGGGGGGCTCCTTCTGAGTAATTGGCAGCCTTCTGGCTGACCCCAAATAGAAGCTGCCTGGACGCGTTTCTCGATGCCCTTGATTCCCACTTCTGAAAGATCTGTGCTGAGTGATGGGGCTGGCTTGCTCGTGAACAAGACGAGGAGCCAATCCAAAGCTGCGAGCACGCGGCTGCGCAGGCATTGCATCTCACCCGTATTTGTCGAATGGAGTCCGGGTGCGGCAATTTCTTGCCGGAGTGGTAGTTCAGAAAGAGAGTGATGAACTATGAGATGGTTCACACAGCGCAGTTTCCTGTCGCTCCATCCGGTCACGATTTCAGGAGGACAAGTCCGCATCGCCGCGTAGTCGCAAGCGGCGCGCGGCCCAGCGCGGCTGGGCGCAGATGTGGCCGAGGAATTCGACGACGGTCAGCGCGCCGAGATAGGCGGTAACACCGGTACCGACATCGAGCGGCGGGTTGACCTCGACGAAGTCGAAACCTGCAATGTCGTGCCGCTCGGCAATCGCCTTCAGGCTGTCGCGCAGCTCGACATAGCTCATCCCGTTCGGCTCGGCCGAGACGCAGCCCGGGACCAGAGACATGTCCATGGCGTCGACGTCGATGCTGACATAGACACGTGAATTGGCCGGCAGCAGAGCGGCAATTCCCTCCGCGCCGATCCGCCGGAATTCGCCCATCGGGATGACGCGGTTACCGCCGGCGATCACCTCCTCGACCTGCGCGGGCGAATGACGCAGGCTGCGGATGCCGACCTGCGTCAGGCTGAGCGTGTTGTCCATGCCGGCGATATGGCGAAAGGCATGGCTGTTGGTGATGGTCAGGTCGTTCTCGAACGGCGCGTAGTCGGTATGCGCGTCGAAATGGATGACGTGCAGCTTCTCGTCGAATGCGCGAAACACCGGATAGGTGATCGAATGATCGCCGCCGAGCACCACGGGAAGCGCGCCGCGATCGAGAATCCCGCGCACCATGGCGGTGATGTTCTCGAAGGTGCGCGGCGCATTGGCCGGATGGATGTCGACATCGCCGACGTCGGCGATCAGGCCCTTGGACATCTCCTCGACCAGATATTCGCGCCGGGTCTCCGGATCGTAGTAACCCTGGCCGCTGCCGTAGAAGCGCAGCGAGTGCTCGCGCAGCGCGCGCGGCGCAAGCCGGCTGCCCGGCATGAACGGCGAGCCCTCATCGAAGGGCACGCCGAGCACGGCAATGGCCGCCTCGAGCATGGACAGATCCTCGCAGATCCGCGCGCGCAGGAAGGATGGGATCCCGACATAGGGCCGGTTGACGCGAGGCATGGCATTACTCCGTGGGTTTGGCTGTTGTCCTGACGATGCGGTGGTCCGTCCGCACCAGATCGAGAAAGCTCTGCAGGCGCGGCTCCTTCGGCGCGGCCATGATGTCGCGCGCCGGCCCCTCCTCCAGGATGCGGCCGCGGTCCATGAAGGCAATGCGGTCGGCGAGGCTCGCCGCAAAGCCGATTTCGTGGGTGACGACCAGCATGGTCATGCCGATATCGGCGAGCGTGCGCAGCACGGCGAGCACCTCGCCGACCAGTTCCGGATCGAGCGCCGAGGTCGGCTCGTCGAACAGCATCAGGGCCGGATCCATGGCCAGCGCACGGGCGATGGCCACCCGCTGCTTCTGACCTCCGGAGAGCGCGTGCGGATGGCGATCCATCCGGTCGGCAAGACCAAGCCGCGTCAGCAGCTCCGCACCGCGCCGCGTCGCTTCGTCCCGCGAGCGGCCGAGCACCACGATCTGCGGCCGCACCACGTTTTCCAGTGCCGTCATATGCGGCCAGAGGTGGAATTGCTGGAAGACGATGCCGACCTGCGGACGCAGCGCGTCGATCTGCCGGCGGCTGTGGCGGCGCACGACACCACCCGGCATCAATTCGCGCCCCAGCGGCTTGCCCGCCACCTCGATGAAGCCGTCGTCGGGCTGCTCGAGCCAGGTCAGGCAGCGCAACAGGGTGCTCTTGCCGCATCCGCTCGGGCCGATCAGTGCGACGATCTGACCCGCATGGACGTCGAGATACACCTGGTCGAGCGCAGTGACGCCGTGAAAGCGCTTGGTCAGGTTGGAGACGCGGAGGACGGGCACAGCGCTCATCAGGTCCTCCTGGCCACCAGCGAGAGATAGCGGTCGGCGATCCGGTTGCGGCTGACGGCCTCGGCCTGCACGGCCCCGACCCTGCGTTCCAGCCGCCTCGAGGCTTCCGCGATGACGACCGCGATCAGCCAGTAGATCGAGGCTACGGCCGCAAACACCTCGAAGGGCGCGAAGGTGTTTCCCTGCACCACGAGGCTCTGATAGGTGAGCTCCGGCACCGTGATGGAGGACAGGACGGCCGACTCCTTCATCATGGTCAGCGTCATGTTGGTGGACGGCGGCACCAGGGTGCGCAGGATCTGCGGCGCCACCACATGCCACATCGCGTTCGCCGGCGACATGCCGATGGCGCGCGCGCTTTCGAACTGGCCGCGCGGCAAGGCGAGGATCGCGGCACGCACGATCTCGGCATAATAGGCACTGGCGAACAGCGCGAGTGCCACGGTCCCGACCAGGGTCGCCGGCAGCCGGATGCCCCAAAACGGCAAACCGTAATAGACGACGAAGAGAATGATGATGAAGGGAATGTTGCGCAGGATCTCGACATAGAAGCCGGCGACGAGCCGCGGCAGCCAGCCCGGCGTCAGCGCGATCAAGGCGACCGCAATTCCCGCGGCATAGCCCAGCAGCAGGGCTGCAACCGACACCTGGAGGGTCAGCCACGCACCCTGCAGGAGCAGCGGCCAATAATCGACCAGTATGGCTGGATCGAAATGCATCGCGCTAGGCTCGCGCCGCGGCGAAGCGTCTCTCCGCCAGCCTGCCGGACAGGCTGATGGCGAGATTGATGACGAGGAACACGAGTGCCGAACCGATCATGGTCTCGAACGGCCGATAGCTGGAGCTGGCGATCTGCTGCGACGTACGCAGCACGTCGACGACGGTGATGACCGACAGAAGCGCGGTGCCCTTCACGACGATCGTCGCCTCGTTGATCAGCACCGGCACGATGCGCCGGAACAGTTGGGGCAGCACGACCCTGAGCCAGATGGCATGCGGCGGCAGTCCGAGCGCCGTCGAGGCTTCGATCTGACCGGCGTCGATGGTGGCGAGGCCGCCGCGCATGCTCTCGCTGACGAACACCATGCTGTTGAAGGCGATGGCCGAAACGCCCGCCACTTCCGGCGAGAGGTCGAGACCGACCGCCGGAAGCACGTAATAGGCGATGAAGATCTGGATCAGGAGCGGCGTGCCGCGCACGAAGCTGATGACGACGGCGATGCACGCGTTGACGGCGGCGATCTTCCGGGAGCGAACGATCGTCAAAGCGGTGCCGAGCACAAGGGCGAGCAGCATGATGATGATCGCCAGCCGGAGGTTCACGGCCGCAGCGCTGATCAGACGGGGCAGGATCGACAACAGATAGTCGAGCTTGAAGCCCATGATACGGGCCTTTCTTGTCGGAAGATGCCTGGTCCCGCCGTTACCCCTTGGTCGTCGCGCCGAGCGGCTACATGGCCCCGGGCGGCAGATAGTCTTTGTCCGGGATGGTCATCTCGAAGCCGAACCATTTCTTCTGAAGCGCCGCGAGGCGGCCGTCGTCGCGCATCTTGAGGATCACACCGGAAATGGCGTCGCGCAGGTCCTTGTCATCTGGCCGCGTCACCCAGGCGAGATAGGGGTGCACGCCGTCCTGAGGAATCGGCGCCATCAGCTCGAAGACATCGGACTTGTCCTTGACCAGGGCCGCAAGGCTCGGCAGCGGCTGGAGCACGGCGTCGACCTCGCCATTTGCGAGCGCCACGTAGCTCTCGGGGTAGGCGGTGAAGAGCTTCAGCTCCTTGAAGCCCGTGCCCCCCGCAGCCTTCAGCTTGGCATCGAGCGCGCGCGCAACCGGTTCGGTCGACGAGGCAAGCTGGGTTGCGACCACCTTGCCGTTGAGGTCTTCCACCTTGGCGATCTTGTCGCCCTTGCGCTTCATGGCGTAAGGCAGACCGTCGGCGATCGGCATCGTGTAGGCGTAACGCTTTGCGCGCTCCGCATTGATGCCGACCGTGGTGGCGACAAAATCGAACTTGCCGGCCAGCACACCGGGCAGGATGCCCTGCCAGGGCAGATCGAGCTGGTTCAGCTTCTTGACGCCGAGCTCCTTGACCACTTCGGCCAGGATGTCGGAGCCATAGCCGATGATCTTGCCGTCCTTGACGAACTCGAAGGGGGGAAAGGCAGCTTCAGTGCCGACCGTCAATTCGCCGGTCCGCTTGATCTTGTCCAGCGTCGTCTCGGCGAAGGCAGGCTGGCTCGCGACCAGCGCGAGGCAGGCAGCGCCGGCCAGGATGCCGAATATCGTGCGATTGGTCTTCCGCATGGCTGATCCTTTTATTGTCTGTGATCGCAAAGCCTTGCCGCCGCCTCAGGCGGGCGGCGCGTCGAAATAATTCGCCCTCACCGCCGCGCCGATCAGATTCACGATCAGGCGGCCGGCCGTGATGCAGCTGATCATGTTGACGTCGATGGACGGCGTGATCTCCACGACGTCCATGCCGACCACGCGCCCCTTGCGCACCAGGCCGTGAATGAGCTTGCGGACCTGATGGAAGGTGAGGCCGCCCGGCGCCGGGCCCTCGACGGCAGGCATCACGCTGGGATCGAGGCCATCGGCGTCGATCGTGATGTAATACTGGCCGCCCTCCGGAATCCGCTCGAGCACCGACTCCATGCCCTTGTCGTGCACCTCGAAGGCCGGGATGATGTTGGAGCCATAGGCTGCCGCCGCCTCGACCTCTTCGGGCCGCGCGCTGCCCGATGAGCGAATGCCGATCTGGAAGATCTCGCCGATATGGGGCATCTCGGAGGCCCGCCGGATCGGACTCGAGAGGCCGTCGCGAACGCCGTTCACCTCGTCGCGCCAGTCGATATGGGCATCGACCTGAATCAGCGTGATCGGACCGTGGCCCTTGAAGGCGCGCAGGATCGGGATCGGAATGCCGTGGTCGCCGCCGATCGTGATGGGCATGGCTCCGGCGGCAAGGATCTTGCTTACCGCTTGTTCGGCTCGAACGGAGTGGCTGCGGAGATCGGTCATGTCGGCAGGCACGTTGCCGACATCGACCACTTTCAAGGCACGTCCGCCGTAGATCGGGCCACCGACGTCGAAATCGTAGCGCTCCAGGCTGCGACAGATCCGATCGGTGACCGAACGGACGGCATCGGGTGCCTTCGACTGGTCGTTGGTGATCGCGGCGGCGTCGTAGGCGCTGCCGTAGGGAATGCCGAGGATGGCAATGTGTGCGTCGAGAGCGTCGAGATCGGTGCAGATGGGCGACCAGAGCAGGCTCTGGTGCTTGAGAGAAGGCGGCACCGTCAGGGGCAAAGCCATACGTCCTCCAGATCACAGCAGGTTGGTCTTGCCGAACAAATCGGCATCTGGCCGCCGGGCGACCGGTCTGCGCATTGCCCGGATGTTCAGCGACGGTAACGCTGACCGGACGGCGCCCGGAATGACGTTTCCCGAAACCATGCTTGCAGGAACCGCAACATGAAGTACGTCCCGCCGGCGCCCGTTCCGCCGCTCACCGAGAGCGATCTCAGATTGCTGCGCATCTTTCGCGCCGTCGCCGAAGCGGGCGGGCTAACCGCGGCGGAAGCCCAGCTCGGGATGGAGCGATCGACCATCAGCCGGCATCTGCTCGCGCTGGAAACGCGCCTCGGCAGCAGGCTCTGCTTTCGCGGCCCTTCCGGGTTCGAGCTGACCGATTTCGGCCACCGGGCCCTGCTCGCCAGCATTGCGGCCTGCGACGCACTCGAAATGGTGCATCACGAGCTCAACCTGGCCAGGAACATCCTGTCGGGCGAACTGAAGATCGGCATCGCCGACAACTGCCTCTCCAATCAGCAGTGCCGATTGGCGGACACTCTGGCCCGGTTTCGCGCGGCCGCCCCCGATGTCACCTTGAACGTCGCGATCGGCCTGCCGGGCGCGCTGGTCGAGGACGTGCTGGAGCGGCGACTGCATCTTGCGATCAGCGGCCAGCCCGCCATCAACAGCAAGCTCGAATACGTCTCGCTGTTCACCGAGGAGTTCCGGCTCTACACAGCGGCGGCCGCGCCGCTTGCGCTCGACGACTTGCGCGCCGGCGGCGTGGTTCTGGTGACGCGGACAAACGATCGACGCACGCAAAATCTCGCGCGGCGGCTTCACATCAAGCAGCGCGCCGTCGCCTTCGGGCTGGAGGCGGTCGCGACGATGCTGGTCGGCGGCGGCTTCGTCGGCTTCCTGCCGACGCATTATGTCGAGATGCTGAGACCGATCCATCAATTGGCGGAGGTTACAGGCGCCGAGGCGTTTCGCTACACGACCCAGTTCTCGCTGATCTCGGCGATCAATCGCCCCCTGCCGCCGAGCGGCCGGTTGCTTACCAGATTGCTGACCGATCCACAGAGCGCGAGCTGAGACGTCTCGCTCTGTCGCCTTCTTTCAAGACCATTCACCATCACCCCACACCTGCACCACGTGGCCAGGCGAGACTTCGCGATATTGCCGCACCGGCGGCTGGTAATCCGGTGCGCGCACCGGGCTTCTGATCTCGTCGTTGGAGGCTTCACGCTTCGTGCCGCGGCGCGATGGATCCGGCACCGGCACGGCGGCCATCAGCTTCTTCGTATAGGGATGCTGCGGATTGCCGAACACGGCAGCGCGCGGGCCGATCTCGACGATCTCGCCGAGATACATCACCGCGACGCGGTGGCTCATCCGCTCGACCACCGCGATGTCGTGGGAGATGAAGAGATAGGCGAGGCCCATGCTGGCCTGGAGGTCGAGCATCAGATTGACGACCTGCGCCTTCACCGAGACGTCGAGCGCGGACACCGCCTCGTCGGCGACGATCAGCTTCGGCCCGAGCGCGAGCGCGCGCGCAATGCAGATGCGCTGGCGCTGGCCGCCGGAGAATTCATGCGGGAAGCGCGCGGCCATGTCGGCGGAAAGACCGACGCGCACGAGCAGGTCGGCGACCTTGTCGCGGGCCTGGGCGGCGGTGGCGAGGCCGTTTGCGAGCAACGGGGCCGCGATCGCCGTGCCCACCGACATGCGCGGATTGAGGCTTGCGAACGGATCCTGAAACACGATCTGCATGTGCTTGCGGAAGTCGCGCAAGGTTCGGCCGTTCATGGCGAGAACATCCTGGCCGTCGATCAGGACCGTACCGCTGTCGGGCTCCGTCAGCTTCAGGATCGAGCGTCCCGTCGTCGACTTGCCGCAGCCGGACTCGCCGACCAGCGCCAGCGTCTCGCCGGCGCGCAAGGTGAAGGAGACGTTCTCGACCGCGTGGACGCGGCCGGAGACCTTGCCGAACAGGCCCGAGCGGATCGGAAAGCGCGTCGTGAGGTTCGAGACTTCGAGCAGCGGGCGTTCGGCGGTCGAAACCGTCTCGGGCGTCTCGATCGGGTCATCCGATGTGCCCGTCACCTTGTCGACGATGGGAAAACGCATCGGCCGCTGACGTCCGTCCATCGAGCCGAGCCGCGGTACGGCAGCGAGCAGCGCGCGCGTATACGGATGCGCGGGCGCGGCGAAGATGCGCGCAGTGGCGTCGGTCTCGACCGCCTGCCCGCCATACATCACCACCGTGCGGTCCGCGATCTCGGCGACCACGCCCATATCGTGGGTGATGAAGAGGATCGACATCCCCTCCTCCTGCTGAAGCTCCTTCAGGAGCTCCAGGATCTGGGCCTGGATGGTGACATCGAGCGCGGTGGTCGGCTCGTCCGCGATCAGCAGCTTCGGCTTGCAGGCCAGCGCCATCGCGATCATCACGCGCTGGCGCATGCCGCCGGAGAAGCGGTGCGGATGCTCGTGGAAGCGCGACTTCGCCGCGGGGATGCGGACGCGATCGAGAAGACGGATGGTCTCGGCCTCCGCCGCCGCGCGCGACAGGCCGCGATGCTGGATCAGCGCTTCCGCGATCTGGAAGCCGATGGTGAGCACCGGATTGAGGCTCGTCATCGGCTCCTGGAAGATCATCGCGACGTCGTTGCCACGGATGTCTTTCATGCCCGCTTCGGGCAGCGACAAGAGATCGCGCCCGGCCAGCGTGACGCGGCCCTCGATGCGGCCGCCGTCCTTCGGGATCAGCCGCATGATCGAAAGCGCGGTGACGCTCTTGCCCGAGCCGGACTCGCCCACGATCGCCACGGTTTCGCGGGGCGCGATGTCGAAGGAGACGTTGCGGACGACGGGAACCCATTGCCGCTCGAGCATGAAGGACGTGGTGAGGCCTGAGACCGATAGCACAGGGGACCGCGCTTGTGCGATCACCTGGTCAGCTCTGCTCGCGTCCATGCTCATGCGATTGCCCTAGTAGCCGCGCGTACGATCGACCAGCCCCGGCAGGTCTTCACCGCGGCGGTGGCGTGCGATGACGTCGAGCACGTAGTCGACGGCCGTATCGGGCGTGGTCATGCTGGCATTGTGCGGCGTCAGCAGGATGCGCGGATGGCCCCAGAACGGATGGCCCGCCGGGAGCGGCTCGGGTTCGGCGACGTCGAGCACCGCACCCGACAGGGCGCCGCTATCGAGCGCCGCGAGGAAATCGGCCTCAATGAGATGCGGCCCGCGTCCGACATTGACGAGACCAGCACCGCGCGGCAGGCGGGCGAAGAGGTCCGCATTCAGGATGCCGCGGGTCTCGTCGGTCAGGGGCAGCAGGCAAACGAGGATGTCGGTCTGCGCCAGGAAATCCGGCAGGGCCTCGGCACCTGCGTAACAGGTGACGCCTTCGATCTCGCGCGGCGACCGATTCCAGCCGAGAAGCGGAAAGCCGAACGCCTTGAGCCGTTCGAGCACGGCCTGGCCGAGCTGGCCGAGCCCCATCACGCCGACACGTCGGCGCCTGGCCGGCGTGATCCGGATCTCGCGCCAGACCTGCTCCTTCTGCTGGGCGATGAAGTGCAGGAGATCGCGATGCAGGGCGAGCACGCTCATGGTGACGTATTCCACCATGGTCTCGGCGATGCCGGGCTCCAGCATGCGCAGCAGCGGAATGTGCGGCGGGAGCTTTGCCACGTCGAACTGATCGACGCCGGCACCGACCGAGAATACCAGCTCGATGTTCGGGAACGTCGTCGCGATGTTATCAGGCGGCACCCAGGTCACGAGATAGCGCACGTCCGCGGGATTGCCGATGTCGGGCCAGAGCCGGAACGGCATGTCGGGCGCCCGCTCCGCGAAGAAGCGGGCCCATTCCCCCCCGCGTGCCACGTTGGCCTTGTAGAGAACCGTCATGTCACGGGCATCCTCAGAACGGGCTGACCGGCGCCAGCCGGCGGCCGTCGATCATGCGCTTGTGGCTGTAGGCGGCGGGATCGACCAGCGGCGTCGAGCCGGTCACGATATCGGCGGCGAGCTTGCCGGCCGCCGGGCCAATGCCGAAGCCGTGGCCGGAGAAGCCGGTCGCGAGGAAGAAGCCGGGCAGCGCATCGACCGGCGAGATCACGGGAATGGTGTCGGGCGTGCAATCGATCGTGCCGCCCCAGGCTTCCGCGATCTCGATGTCCTTTAGCTCCGGGTTCGACTTGATCAACGAAGCCAGCGCCGCATTGACCAACGACATGTCAGGCGCGGGATCACGCACGCGCTCGGCCTCGAACGGCGACGGCTTGTCGAAGCTCCAGCCCGTGCCGCGCATGAGCTGGTCGAAGAATGACTTGCCGAACGACAGCTTCAATCCGTTCTTGCGATGCTGATAGGTCGGCCAGAACGTGCGCGCGTAGCGAAACAGGTCGGGCGACAGCTCGACCGTCCCGCGGTTGCGCAGCGCCAGCGTGAAGCCGCCGTCGAGGCGGCGGCGGATGCAGTAGAAGTCGGTGCCGAGCGCGCCCGAGGTGATCTCCGGCGCCGGCGTGGTCCGGCACGCGGTCGCATTGACGAGGCCGATCGGCAGCTCGATACCGTGGCGGCGGCAGAACAGCGACGACCATGCGCCGCCGGACAGCAGCACGGACTGGGTGCGAATGGTGCCTTTCTCGGTGACGACGGCGCTAACCCGCCCGCCGGTCGTCTCCAGCCCGCGCGCGGCGCAGCCCTGATGAATGGTGACGCCGTGCTTGCGCGCGGCGGTGGCGAGTGCGGGCACGGCCATCGACGGCTCGGCACGGCCATCGCTCGGCGTGTGCAGGCCGCCGACCCATTTGTCGGCATTATCAGGCATGCGCTCGGCGACCTCCGCCGGCGTCAGCACGGTGGAGTGCACCTGCTGCTCGCGCGCGATCGCGGCCCAGCGCTCCCAGCCGGCGAGCTCGTCCTTGCTCTTGGTGAGGAACAGGACGCCGGTGCGGCGGAAGCCGGCATCGACGCCGGCGTCGTTCTGCATGTCCTCCCACAGCCGCAGCGCCTCGCGCGCGAGCGGAATCTCCTCGCGTGCGCGGCCCTGCTGCCGGCACCAGCCCCAATTGCGGCTCGACTGCTCGCCGCCGACATGACCTTTCTCGACGAGGGCGACGGAATGGCCCTTCTTCGCGAGATGATAGGCCGCGGACACGCCGATCACGCCGCCGCCGATGACGACGACATCCACCTGCGCCGGCAGGCGTTCGTCGCTGTTTATACGGTTGAGCGGCGGGGACATGGGGCACTCCTGGCATTCACTTCGATCGAGATCTTGCTCGTCATGGGATGTTCATTCGCGGATCCAGCGCATCGCGCAGGCCGTCACCGAGGAAGTTGAAGCTGGTTACCGCGAGCGTGATGGCGACACCCGGCACGATCGCGAGCCAGGGCGCGCTGGTGAGATAGATCTGCGCGTTGTTGAGCATGTTGCCCCAGCTTGCGGCCGGCGGCTGGATGCCGAAGCCGAGATAGCTGACATAGGATTCGAGCAGGATCGCCTTGGCGACGTTCAGCGTCGCCGCCACCACGATCGGTGCGATCGCATTGGGCACGAGCTCGCGGAACACGATCCGCAGGTTCGACGACCCGAAGGCGAGTGCCGCCACGGCAAACTCGCGCTCACGCAGCGATCGCACCTGGGCTTCGACGACGCGGGCCACTGCCATCCACGCCGTTGCGGCGATCAGCACGGTGGTGGTGACGAGGCCGGGCTCGGTGAGCGCCGCGAGCGCAAGCAGGAGGAAGATGGTCGGAAAGCACAGCACGGCATCGACGAGCCGCATCAGGACCGCACCGACGGCCCCGCCATAGAAGCCGGCGAAGGCGCCGACCACGATACCGATCGCCATCGCCATCACCATCGCGACGATGCCGATCGAGAGCGAGACGCGCCCGCCCATCATCAACCGTGCGAGCACGTCGCGGCCGAGCTCGTCGGTGCCGAGGATGTGCGCGCCCGACAGCGGCGGCGCGAACCGCTTCATGATGTCGATATAGGTGTCGTCGAACGGCAGGAGATAGGGACCCAATGCCGAACCGAGCACGAGGACAAGGATGATCACCGCACCCGCAAGCGCAAGCCTGTGACGGCAAAAGCGCCGCCACGCGGCCTGACCGGGCGTGCGCTGGACAGTGGAGAGGGCCGCAGTCGCCATCGCCTAGCCCACCCGGATGCGCGGATCGACGACGGCATAGAGGATGTCGGCGAGCAGCGAGCCGATCAGCACCATCGTCGCCGAAAACATCAGGATGCCCATCACCACGGGATAGTCGCGGTAGCCGATGGAATCGAGAAAGAGCCGGCCCATGCCGGGCCAGGTGAATACGGTTTCCGCCACCAGCGCGCCGCCCAGCAAGGTCGGAAACTGCAGGCCGGCCACCGTGATCATCGGCAGCAGCGCGTTGCGCAGGGCGTGCACGGTGAGGATGCGCCATTCCGGCATGCCCTTGGCGCGCGCGGTGCGGATGTAGTCCTGGTTGATGACCTCCAGCATCGAGGAGCGCATGAAGCGCCCCCACATCGCGGTCTCGACCAGCGCCAGCACCATGGCCGGCGCAATCAGGTGATGCAGCAGGTCGAGAAAGGAGCCGTCGCCGATGGTCTGCCGGTTACCGGCCGGGAGCCAGCCGAGCTTCACCGAGAACACGTAGATGGTGACGAGGCCGAACCAGAAGGTCGGAATCGACAGCGCGATCATGGCGCCGACGGTGGCGAGCGTATCGAACACCGAATAGCGGCGCAGCGCACCAAGGATGCCGATCCAGCAGCCGAGCAGCACCGCGATGATGGTTGCCGTCGCCATCAGCTCCAGTGTGGCGCCGAGATGCGAGGAGATCACCGACAGCACCGCCTCGCCATCGCGATAGGACTTGCCCCAGTCGCCTTTGAGCATGCGGCCGAACCAGTCGAGGTACTGGATCGGCAGCGGCCGGTCGAGGCCAAGCTGCCTCGTGACGCGGTCGAGATCCTCCTGCGTCATCTGCCCGGAGACGGCAAACTGCGAGAGCGGGCCGCCCGGCGCCAGATGCAGAATGGCAAAGCCGATCGCCGAAACGATCACGAGCAGCATGATCGCCTGCGCCAGGCGATTGGCGACGTAGCGGGCCATCTCAGGCGATCCAGCCGGCCTGAGACATCAGGCCCAGTACCATTCGCGCATGTTCCAGCTGTTGATCGACATGTTGATGTTCGGACGGAAGCCTTGCAGCCCCTCCTTGATGCCCTCGGCGATAAAGCTCTGAAACAGCGGCAGGATCGCGAGGTCGTTGCGGATGAGCTTCTGCAGCTCGCCATAGGTCGCCTTGCGCTGCGCCAGGTCGAACTGCTTGGCGCCTTGGGAAAGCAGCCGGTCGGCCTCCGCACTCTGATATTGATAGGTGTTGTAGCCGCGGCCGCCCTTGGCGGGAATGGCGCCGGAGCCGAAGCGCGGCGTCACGTCGGGGTCGCTGCCCAGCATGAAGTTCACGCCGACGATCACCGAATTGAACTTGGATTGCTGCCAGAAGTCGCCCCAGATCACGGCCGCCGGCATGTTGTTGACGCGCATCGTTGCGCCGATGGCGCGCCAGTCCTGGATCAGGAGCTGCTGGCACTGCTCGCGCACGGCACTGCCCGCCGTCGTCGAGTTGGTGAATTCGAGCTTGACGCCGCCCTTCTCGCGGATGCCGCTGGAGCCGCGAACCCAGCCCGCGGCGTCGAGCAGCGCATTGGCCTTGGCAGGATCGTATTTGTGCTGCGGCAGCCCCTGCTGGAACGACCAGGCCTGCTGCGGCACGAAGCTCTCTGTCTGCGTCGGCAGGCCGTAATAGAGCGCATCGATGATCGCCTGCTTGTTGATGCCGAGATAGAGCGCCTCGCGCACGGCGCGGTCGGTAAAGGGACCGAAGTCGAGATTGGGCGCGATATGCTCCACCGAGGAGGTCGAGGAGACGAAGATCTTGCGGCCCTTCAGCGTCTTCGCCTCCTGCACGAAGTTCGGCAGGATGCCCGCAAGGCCGGTGTAGTCGACCTGTCCGGTACGGAACTGCGTGTAGAGCACGGTGAGATCAGGGATGTACTTGAAGACCACGCGTTCGACGTACGGCCCCTTGCCGTGATAGCCGGTGTGGGCATTCAACTGGATATGATCGCCCGGCACGCGCTCGCCCCAGCGGAACGGGCCGGTCCCGACCGGCGCATTGTGGAACGGCGAGGCGTTCGGATCGGACACCTTCTCCAGGATGTGCTTGGGCACGATGAAGGTGAACGACGCCAGGATCGACATGTAGGGCGAATACGGCGCTTCCATCCGCCATTGGATCTCGTCGGGCGCCACGACGGTGATGTCCTTGACGAGGCTATGGCCGACCCGGCTGCGCGCGCGGAAGGCGGGATTGTTGATCAGCTCGATGGAGAATTTGACGTCCTCCGCCGTGAACGGCGTGCCGTCATGCCACTTCACGTCCTTGCGGAGCTTGATCTTCCAGGTCAGGCCGTCGGCCGACAAGCCGCCATTCTCGAGCGTCGGGACCTCACGGGCGAGGTCGGGAACGAAATTCCCGTCGGGATCGATGTACCAGAGCGGCGAGAACACCTGCCACCAGATGCCCTGATCGACCTCGATGCCGGGCATCAAGGGATGGAAGACGGTCGGCTCCTGCGACAGCGCCGCGATCACCTGTCCGCGCGGCTTGTCCGGCGGGCTGGTCGGGCGCTCGGCCTGCGCGAAGGCGCTGCCCGCGAGACTCCATCCCGCCGCGGCGCCGGCGCCGAGCTGGAAGAATTGACGGCGATTCGGAACACCGAGATGCACTGCCCCAACGCCGAACTTGCCGGTGTCGTCTGCCATGACCCACTCTCCTTGTCGCACGCGGCACCGTCTCCCGCGCCCCCGAGACCCCGGCAAGGGACAAGGAGTGGGCTTTAGTGCTTCTAAATTTTTCGATCAAAAGTTCATCATGACTAAATACAGCTGTCAATCACATTGCTAGGATGCGCGACCTTTTCACTGTGACTGAACCTCGGATCGACTCGGGTCCCGGGGTGAGACGATGCATGGGAGAGCGACATGGATGGTCGCGGCGATACGAACGGCACCAAGGACGCCCCGGCAGTCGAGGCCGACGACGCGGTCGACCAGCGCCTCGGCGAGACCGTGCGGCTGCTGCGCCAGCGCGCCGGGCTCTCGATCCAGGATGTCGCCAACAAGACCGGCCTCTCCAACGGCATGATCAGCCAGCTCGAACGTGCACGGGCCATGCCATCGATCCGCACCCTGCGCCTGCTCAGCATCGCGCTCGACGTGCCGATCTCCTACTTCTTCGAGACCAGCGATCCCGACAACGTGCAGCGCTACATCGTGCGCAAGAACGCGAGGCGCCTGCTGCGCCTCACCGCCAGCGGCGTCGTCAAGGAAGCCCTCACCCCCGACGGCAAGGGCCAGCTCGAGCTCTACGAGCTCACGCTCAATCCCGGCGCCTCCTCAGGCACCGACTTCCTCCAGCACACCGGTGAGAAGGCGGGCTACATCCTGTCGGGCAGCCTGCGGCTGTGGCTCGACAACCAGGCCCATCTGCTCGAGGCCGGGGACAGTTTCCGCTTCCCGAGCACCGTGCCGCACATGTTCGATAACCCGACCCAGCAGGTGGCACGCGCAATCTGGGTGACGACGCTGCGCCAGACCGATTCGCCGCCAGGTTGAACCACGCACCCTGTTCCCGGCGCCCCCGGTGCTGTAAATTGACCCTCGACGGAGAGCGGGGCAGTCTGTAGCTCACATGATGCCGGCCCGTCGACAGCGCGACGGGCGATCCGCGGCTGACGTCTTGGTGTGACATGAAACTCAGGGGGCTTCTGACTCTCGCGATGGCCGCGCAGGTCGTCGTGACTGCCGCAGCCCTCCTCGCCTCCCATGCAGTGACCGGAACCGCCGGCGGCTTCGGCACTCCCCAGGTCATTGCCCTGCTCGCAAGCGCCGCCATTGCGGCGCTGATCGCGCGCCTGTGCCTGCGTGCGATCGAGACGACGCAGCGCGATCAGGCTGCCGCAGCCCTGGCGGATCAAACGAAGGCCATCGCCGAGAGCGTGCAAATGACGCAAGCCGTCATCAAGACCGCGCTCGACGCCTTCGTCCAGACCGACGAGCGCGGCATCGTCCTGGAGTGGAGCTTCCAGGCCGAAGCCCTAACCGGATGGACGCGCAACGAGGCCATCGGCGCCGACGTCGTCGACCTCCTCGTCGCCGAGCCGCTCCGAGCCGGCTTCAGGCAGCGCATGATGCGGCTGTTGCCGGAACTGTCGCATGCGCCGATCGGCATCCGCTTCGAGGCGAGCCTGTTGCACAGAAATGGCGGCGAGATCCTGATCGAGGCGTCAAGCACGGCACTGCGTCTCGGGGAACGCCAAATCATCAACACCTTCGTCAAGGACGTCACGCAGAAGCGGGCCGCCGAGGAGCAGCTGATCCAGGCGCAGAAGATGGAGGCGGTCGGGCAGCTCACCGGCGGCATCGCGCACGAATTCAACAACATGCTCACCGTGATCACCGGCACGATCGAGATCCTCGCCGACGCCGTGAAGGACAATCCGCCGCTTGCGACCATCACCAAGCTGATCAGCGAGGCCGCCGATCGCGGCGCCACGCTGACGTCGAGCCTGCTGTCCTTTGCCCGCAAGCAGGCGCTCCAGCCGGCCGAGATCGACATCAACGAGCTGCTCGAGGAACTGGCCAAGCTGCTGCTGGCGACCTTCGACAAGAAGATCGAGATCGTGACGAAGCTGGACGCCAATGCCTGGCTGGCTTTCGCCGATCGCGGTCAATTGAGCTCGGCGCTGCTCAACCTCGCCATCAACGCCCGCGACGCGATGCTGGGCGGCGGCAGCCTCACGCTGACGACGCGCAACGTGGTGTTCGGCGTCCGCGAGGCCGTCGCGGTCGGCGCCGGCTATGCCGGCGACTATGTCGAGATCGAGATCGCCGACAGCGGCACGGGCATTCCGCGGGCCATTCTCGAACGCATCTTCGATCCGTTCTTCTCGACCAAGGAGGTCGGCAAGGGCACCGGGCTCGGGCTCAGCATGGTGTTCGGCTTCGTCAAGCAGTCCGGCGGCGGCATCAAGGTCGCCTCCACCGAAGGCCGCGGCACGACCTTCACGATCTACCTGCCCAAAGCCGAGACCAGCACGCTCCGCCCGGCCGGCTATGACGAGCGCAAGGTCGTGGGAGGACACGAAACCATCCTGTGCGTCGAGGACGACCGCGACGTCCGCCAATACGTCACGGTGCAGCTCGAGAGCCTCGGCTACAAGGTCATCCCCGCCGCGAACGCCACCGAAGCGCTCGCCATCGCCGCGGAGGGCAAGACGTTCGACCTGCTGTTCACCGACATCGTGATGGCGGGCGGCATCAACGGGCGCGAGCTCGCCGAGCAGATGGTGGCCGCGCGGCCGTGGCTGAGAGTGCTGTTGACCTCGGGCTACGCCTATGACTCGCCCACGCAGGCCCGCGCCACGATGGGCGCACCGCTGCTGACGAAGCCGTACCGCAAGGCCGAGCTCGCCCGCATGCTGCGCCGCTCTCTCGACACCGCCGTCGATTCCGCGGGCGATGCAATCCCGACGCCGTACTCGGTGCAGGCCGACGTCGAGGGCTTCTTGCGCAGGCAGGCAACTGAAGACGGCGGCACGACGCGGTCGCGGAAATAGCTCCGCCTAGCTCATCCTCCGCCGTAGCGTCGCCGACGGGGTCTCGCCGAATTTTTCGCGGTAGGCGCCGGCCATGCGGCCGAGATGGGTGAAGCCGAGATCGAAGGCGATCTCGGTGACGGAGGCATCGGGCGCGGCCTGCCCGAGACGGGCATGCAGGCCGGCGAGGCGCATGTCGAGCAGCATCTGTGAGATCGAGACGCCGAAGTGACGGCGGAAGCCGAGCTGGAGCGCGCGGATGCCGATGCCGGAGGCCCGGGCAAGCTGCACGAGGTCGAGCGGCTCGCCGGCATTGTCCGCAAGATGATCGCGCGCGGCGCGGAGCGCGCGCGGCAGGCGCTCGGCCTGGCCCGAAAACGTCCGGATCGCATCCGACAGGCCATGCCGTTGGCCATTGAGGAGGTGATCGAGCAGCGCCTCGCGCCAATCGGCCATTGCGACCGGGGACAGCCTGCCGGACGGCCCGAGGCGCTCGGCAATCAACATCAGCTCGGCAAGGCTGGTTTGCAGGCGGCGTCCGGACGGTGTGTCCAGGTCGATCGCAGCATCGAACTCGACTGCGCCAGCCGCCCTGCCCGACAGCGCCGCGGCGCGCTGCTCGACCAGACGGCGGTCAAGCAAGAGGATCGCCTGCGCGCAGTCGCTCCACACCATCCGGGTCAGGATGGTGGGCGACAGCAGCGATGCCGTCCGGCCCGGACAGGCATCGAGCTCGCCGGCGCCGGCACGTATACGGGCCGAGCCCGTGAGCGGGATCTGCACCAGGAAGAAGCGCTCGAGGCAGCCGGGATCGATGCTGACCGATCCGCCATAGGCGACGTAGTTGATGGAAAATCCGTCGAAGGCCGCGCAATTGTGCCGGGCTGAGAAGCCGGCCGCACGTGGCCGCGTCGGTGTGAGATCGTGCGGGCAGAAGATGCGGCCGATCTGCTCGGCCGCTTCGTCGACATCGTCGGTGGTGACGCGGGCGAAATCCGCAAGCCGTTCGGCTGCGGACGTTCTTGCGCTCGTTTCCTGCACGGCTGCGGACATCGTCGACCACGCTTCGCGTCACGGAATTGCTTTAAGCCTATAATAGTTCCCCGAACGCGAAAAGGGCCGCAAGGCGCAAAATCGTCGTGCTGCATGGCAACAGCCGCATCCGGATTCGTTTAGCGGATAGACAGGCGGCCCATGGCTGGCCGAAGCTCCCTCCCCGCCGGAATCCATGAGGAGCAAGCCATGACTGCACTCGAAAAGGGCATTACCGCCAACGGCACGGGCTATGGCGGCAAGAGCTGGAACATCCTGGGCCAGGTCTATTTCCCCAAGGCCGTCACCGATTCCACCTTCGCATTCGAGACCAACAGCGATCCCGGCCAGTTCGTGCCGGTGCACATCCATCCGACCCAGGACGAGTTCATCCTGGTGCAGGAGGGCACGCTCGACCTCAAGCTCGACGGCCAGTGGGTCAAGGCCCATGCCGGCGACCTCGTGCGCATGCCGCGCGGCATCCCGCACGGCTATTTCAACAAGTCCGACAAGCCGTGCCGCGCGCTGTTCTGGGTCTCGCCGATGCAGAAGCTGGAGGCGCTGTTCAACCAGCTGCACAATCTGACCGACCCCGCCGAGGTCGTGCGCATCTCGGCGCTGCACGAGGTCGATTTCCTGCCGCCCGAGGCCAACGACTAGCCGCAGCTCCCTCGTCTACTTTCATCTGCGTGCAGACCCTGCCGGCCGCGCCTTGCGGCCGAACGTGGCCGCTTGCGCGCGAAACACATCGAGCAATCCCATGGTCAGCCCAAAACATGTCTGCGTGATCGGCGCCGGCGTCTCCGGCCTCGCCGCCGCGAAGGCGTTCGCCGCCCGCGGCCATCGCGTCACCATCGTCGAGCGCAGCGGCGATCTCGGCGGCGTCTGGGAGCCGGCGCGCTCCTATCCTGACGTGCAGACTCAGAGCCCGAAGGATCTCTACCGCTACACCGATCGCGCCATGCCGGATGCCTATCCGGAATGGCCGACCGGGCCGCAGGTCCACGCCTATCTCGCCAACTATGCGAAGAGCTTCGGCCTCGACCGCATGCTGCGCCTCGACACCGAAGTCGCCGGCATGGCGCGGCGCGCCGACGGCAGACCGGGCTGGACGCTCACCCTGACGAGCAACGGCGGCACGACGAACGAAGATTTCGATTTCGTCGCTGTCTGCACCGGGCAATTCAACGAGCCGCGCGAGCTGCATTGTCCGGGCGAGGACGGCTTCCTGGCGCAGGGCGGCCAGATCCTGCACTCGTCGAAATACGGCGATCCGGCGCTGGCAAAGGGTCGCCGCGTCGTCGTGCTCGGCGGCTCGAAATCGGCGACCGACATCGCCGTGAACGCGGCGAAGTCGGGCGCGCGCGAGGTCACGATCGTGATGCGCGAGCCGGTCTGGCGCATCCCCTATTTCATCGGCGGCCTCGTGAACTTCAAACGCATCCTCTACATCCGCGCGCAGGAGGAGATGTTTCCGGGCTGGGGCGCGAGCGCAATGGCAAGGCTTGCGCACCGCGTGGCGGCGCCGCTGGTCTGGGCCAACTGGCGCGGGTTGGAGAGCCTGTTGAAGGCGCAGCTCAAGCTCAAGCAGTGCAAGATGGTGCCGACCGAGCGGATCGAGGACGGCGTCAACTGCTCGGTGCCGATCGCAACGCCCGGCTTCTATCCGATGGTCGCCGACGGCCGCATCAAGGCGGTGTTCGGCAGCTTCGAGCACTATGAAGGCGACACCATCGTGATGAGCGGCGGCGAGCGCGTCGGCGCGGACGTCGCCGTGCTCGCGATCGGCTACAAGCTCGGCGTGCCGTTCCTGCCTGCGGCATACCAGCAGAAGCTGGTCGATGCCGACGGGCAATACCGGCTCTATCGCCTGATCGCCAATCCCGATCTGCCGGAGCTCGGCTTCGTCGGCTTCAACTCCTCGTTCTGCACCGTGCTCTGCGCCGACCTCGCGGCCAACTGGCTGGTGCGCTACGCAGACGGCCAGCTCGCCAACCAACCGACGGCGCAGGCGATGCGCGACAACATCGAGATGATGCTGCACTTCAAGCGTGTCGAACGGCCGGCGGCGGGCGTCTATGGCGGTCTCTGCGTTGCGCCCTATCACTACCGCCATTTCGACGAGCTGATGGCCGATATCGGCGCGAAGCACCAGAAGCGCGGCGGACTAGGAGGCCGCTTCCTGCCACCGGACGCGGATGCCTATGCCAAGTTCCTGGCGACCGCGCCGGACTACCGGGCGGCGTGAGAGGAGAATTGCGGCTGCTGGCGTCTGATGCTTACGATCTCCCTGGCCATCGAATCGACGGGAACCAGCCATGGGATCGAGACGACTTGCCGCCGCGGCCTTTGCAGCTGTCGCCTTCTTCGTCGCGACGCCCGCCGTTGCACAGGGCGGCGCGCCGACGCCGAAGCAATCCGAGGCGCTCGCCACCTACGAGCGCGCGCTAGGAGACTTCAAGTCAATCCTCGCCGAGCGGCGGCGCCAGATCGAGGCCAAGGAGCCGCTGCCGAACCTGCCGGGCCAAGCGCTGTACCTGGCGCGCGTCGCCGTCATCAGCAGCTACAAGGACCTCACCGACGCCATGCCGTCGCGGATCGGTAAGCCCAACAAGTTCGAGATTCCCCCGGCCTATTTCGATTCCGCCATCGAACCCCTGATCGACGAATATGCGCGGCTGTTCGACATCATGGAGGCGCCGCCGGCCAATGCGCAAAACTCGGCGACGCCGTTTAGGGATGTCGTCGATCTCGCGGTTGCGATTGCGCGCGCCAAGGGGCTTGCGCCCGATCACGCGCAAGCTGCCGGGCGCATCAGCCTCGGGCTGTTCTTTGCGGAGACCAACGGCAAGCAGAATGTCCGCAATGGGCGCTCGAACACCTATATGGGCAGCTTCCAGACCGGCCCCTCCGAGGACCGCAACGGACGCAGGAAATGGGAGGCCATCAAGGGCGAGATCGCGGCGCTCGATCCCGAGCTGAGCGCGCGTGACGACAAGGAAGAGGCGCGCGCCCGCGGCACCGACCATCGTTTCAATCATTGGACCAACGTGCGCGACGGCCTGATGAACGCGCACGCGGATATCTTCCGCGAGATCCCGGGAATCGTGAAGACCCTGCCCGACCCGATCGACCAGATGAAGCTGTTCGAGCTGATCCAGATCGTGCCGACCCCGACAAGGTCCGCGCTGAAGTCCGGCGACCTCCTGAATTACCGGGTATCCAGCTCCACGGTCATGAAGCACCTGCGCAACAACAGCATTTTCGCGTTCGGACAGGCCGACCGCGCGAGGACCTCGGCCAGCTTCCGCGAGATCCTCGCGGCGATGTGGCTGTTCAACCGGAAGTTCGAGCGGGCCATGGCGAAGTACGCGGAGCTCAAGCCGCGCTGAGGGAAGCGGCTTGCAACTGCTACCGGACGTCGTAGGCTCCCTCTCCCACACCTTCGTCATCGGGAAGGACGCGCCACGATGTCATCGGCCATCTCATGCGCCTGCTAATCCTCGGCGGCAGTCAGTTTCTCGGGCGCGCGATCGCCACCCATGCCTGCGCGGCCGGGCACGACGTGACTTGTGCGGCCCGCGGCCTCGCGGGACCGATCGCACCGGGCGCCCGCTTCGTGATGATCGACCGCAACACCGTTGACGGGCTTGCGCCGCTTGCGGGCGGGACGTTCGATGCGGTGGTCGATGTCTCGCGTCATCCCGGTCAGGTCCGCCGCGCGGTGGCGGCGCTGAAGTGGCCGGGCGTGCACTGGACCTTCGTCTCGACCGTCAGCGTCTATGCGGACAATCGCACGCCCGGGCAGCGCGCCGACACGGCTTCGCTCCGCGAGCCAGTGACGGCGGATATCGAGCACAGCACCGACGCCATCTATGGCGCCGCCAAGGTCGCCTGCGAACAGGTGGTCGGCGACGACGCCTTCATCTGCCGGGCCGGCCTGATCGTCGGGCCGGAGGATCCGACGGGGCGGTTCTCGTACTGGCCGGCGCGACTGGCGCGCGGCGGCGAGGTGCTGGCGCCGGGATCGCCCGATGACGCCGTCCAGTTCATCGATGTGCGCGATCTCGCGCAGTGGATCGTGCATGCGTCAGAGGTTGGCCTCACCGGCATCTATGACGGCATTGGACCCGTTCGCACGCGCGGCGAAGTTCTGACCGAGTGCGCGTCCGCGCTGAACCCGTCCTGCAAATTCACCTGGGTCGATCGCACCTTTCTTGAGGCGCACGACGTCCGGCGCTGGGCCGGCCCGCGGTCGCTGCCGATGTGGCTGCCCCTGCCCGACTTCGCCGGCTTCATGACGCGCGACACCTCGCCGGCGCGCGCGGCCGGGCTCACCTCGCGGCCGCCAGCAGTGACGGCCCGCGATACGCGCAGCTGGCTCCGCAGCAGCAAGGGACCTGTCGTCGGACTTACAGAGGATGAGGAGAAGGCCGTGCTCGCCGCTTGGCATGCGGGCAAGGCGAGCTAGTTCTCCACCTTGTAGCCGTCGGTCAGCGTCGCCATCGCCAAACGGGCGCGCGTTCCCATGCCCGCCGGGGGCTCTTCATGTTCTTTATTCCCCGGGCCCAGGCAAAAATGATCGCGGTGAAGTTGTTGCATCCAGCGCCCGGTTGCATTTAGCTTGGCCGGACAAGAACAAATCCTCGGGGGAAACATGACAACCGCTCCTCGCATACGCGTGCGCCATGCCGCGTCAGCTCTGGTCGCAACGTCCCTGGCCGGCCTTGCCAGTTTCGCCGCCCACGCCGAAATCGTCGTCAGCGCCAATGACGGCAAGATGGTGCTGGAGAACGGCAGTGCCGTCGTGCGCAAGCAGCCGCTGCCGGATACGGTCAGCGTCATCGACTTCACCGACGGCGCATTGAAGCTGCTCGGCGAGGTGCCCGCGCCTGCCAGCGTCGTCGGCCCGCCGCCGAGCGTGGCAATCGCACCGGACGGCGCCTTTGCGCTGGTGACGGGCGCCATGAAGGTCGATCCGGCGGATCCGACCAAGGCGATCCCCGACGACAAGCTTTCGGTCATCGATCTGAAATCCTCACCGCCAAAGCTGCTCGCGACCCACCAGGCCGGCGCGGGCGCGGCCGGCGTCTCGATCAACCGCGCGGGCACGCTGGCGCTGGTTGCGAACCGGAGCGAGGGCACGGTCTCGGTCTTTTCGATCAGCGGGAGCACGCTGACGCCGTCCGGCAAGATCCAGCTTGGCGATGCCAAGTCAGGCCCGAGCCACGCCGTGTTCTCGCGTGACGGCGCGACCGCGCTGGTCACCCGTGACGGCGACAGCAAGATCTCGCTTCTCACCGTGGACGGCACCAAGGTCGAGTACGCCAAGCGCGACCTCTCCGCAGGCATCCGTCCCTATGACATCGATCTCACCGGCAGCGCCGCCGCCGTGGTCGGCAATGTCGGCGCCGGCAGCGGCGACAACGACACGATCAGCCTGATCGACATGACCGCAAAGCCGATCCGTGTCGTCTCGACGGTGACCGTCGGGCAGACGCCTGAGGCCGTGAAGATGTCGCCGGACGGAAACCATGTCGCCGTCACCGTCATGAACGGCTCGAACAAGCCGTCGGCCTCGCCGTTCTTCAACGATTTCGGCCTGCTCAAGGTCTACCGGATCTCGGGGACCGACCTTACGCCGGTGGCGGAGGCCAAGATCGGCCATTGGTGCCAGGGCATGGTGTGGTCGAAGGACTCCAAACATGTCGTGGCGCAGTGCATGGTCGAGAACGAGTTGATCGCCTTCGCGTTCGACGGCAAGGCGCTGACCAGGACGTCCACGCTCAAGCTGCAGGTGAGCCCCGCGGGGATCAGAACCGCGGAGCCGTAGGACCGATGCGCGGCGCAGCCCTCCTGCGCCGCCCGCCTACTCGGTGCGGATCGGCGAGTCCTTCAGGCCGTTGTTGTCATAGGCCTTGCGCAGGGTACCGTTCGTCACGGCTTCGTTCATGAATTTGGTGACGAAGGCCAGGGCCTGACTGTGGCCGAGCGGGACGGCGACGGCGGTCACTGTCTTCTTGAAGGTCTCGTCGAGCACCTTCGTGCCCGGAATGTTCTGCGCCATCTTGTTGAGCTGATCGCGCGACAACGCGAAGGCGTCGATCTCGCCGCTCTTGAGGAGGCCGAAGATCTCGTCATAGGTCTGATAGCCGGTGACCTTTGCCTGCTTCAGATGCGCGATCGCGCCGCGCATGGTGGTCGTGGCGTTGACGGCCGCGACCTTGATGCCGGCCTGGTCCAGCGTGGCGAAATTGGTGATGCTCGAACCCGGCTTGACGATGTAGGTGGCGTCGGCGACCTCGTAGATCGGGCCGAACAGCATTTTGGTCTCGCGCTCGGGATCCTTGGGCAGCCAGGTGACGTCCCAGGTGCCCTTGCCGGCCGCATCAGTGATCTGTCCGGAATTCTGGTGCACGACATATTCGACGGGCACGTCAAGCTGCGCGGCCATCTCCTTACCAAGGTCGACCGGCACGCCGGCGTAGCCGGCTTCCGTCCTGGTCGACCAGAACGCGCCGCCCGCCGGGCTGATCGCGATCGCAACCCGCAGCTTGCCGGTCGGCGCGATCTCGTCCTTCAGGCCATCGGCTAGCGCGGGCATGGCGAGGGTCGCTGCGAGAACGAGGCCGGCAAGGGCCGAGTGGAAGATCGTGGGCATGTCATGTTCTCCTCACCTTTTCTTCTTTCAACTGCTCCGTCTCCGGCACACGGCCTGACACAATTCTGGTCGATCGTGTGCGCGGTGAAAAGCGGTTTGTCATGACAAATCTGTCAAAAGCCACGGCGCGGTGTGCAGCGCAAGGCCGGCGACTGCCATGGCTATGGTGTTCCACGGCCGGGCGTTTGTTGGTAGCCTGCCGCACCGACAGACAATAATCGGGGGCCACCGAATGACCTGCGCAGATCCCGCATCTCTCGCCCATCGCAATGGAGCGTGGAGACATGTCGGACGGGCGCTCGCCGCCGCAAGCGCCGTGATCGCCCTCGCCGGCTGCGAGGACAAGAACGCCTACGTGGCCCCGCCCGCGCCCAAGGTGGATGTGGCCACGCCCGTGCAGCGGCCGGTGACGCGCTATGTCGAGGCCACCGGCAACACCGCGCCGATCAAGAGCGTTGATCTCGTCGCGCGCGTGCAGGGCTTTCTGCAATCGATCGACTATCAGGACGGCAGCTTCGTCAAGCAGGGCACCCAGCTGTTCACGATCGAGCCGGAAACGTACAAGCTCAAAGTCGAGCAGGCGAAGGCCGCGGAGGTCGGCGCGCAAGCAACGGTCAAGCAGGCCGAAGCCGATTACAAGCGGCAGGTCGATCTCGTGCAGCGCCAGGCGGTGTCGCAGTCCACCCTCGACACCTCGACATCGACCCGCGACAACGCTCAGTCCAACCTCCAGCAGGCTCAGGTCAATACCAGGCTCGCCGAGGTCAATTACGGCTACACCAAGGTGAGCGCGCCGTTCGACGGCATCGTCAGCGCGCACCTGGTCTCTGTCGGCGAACTCGTCGGCGTCTCCTCCCCGACCCAGCTCGCGACCATCGTCGCGCTGGACCCGATCTGGGTGAACTTCACCGTCAACGAGCAGGACGTGCTTCGCATTCGCGCCGAAGCGGCCCGCCGCGGGCTGACCGTCGCCGACCTCAAACAGTTGCCGGTCCAGGTGGGCCTCCAGACCGAGACTGGCTATCCGCATGAAGGCCACCTCGACTATGTCTCGCCGACCCTCAATACATCGACCGGCACGCTCGCGGTGCGCGGCATCATACCCAACGACAAGCGGGCGCTGCTGCCAGGTTATTTCGTCCGCGTCCGCGTGCCCTTCGACCAGGAGAAGAGTGCCCTGCTCGTCCCCGACACCGCGCTCGGCAGCGACCAGGGCGGGCGCTATCTCCTCGTCGTCAATAAGGACAATGTCGTCGAGCAGCGCAAGGTGCAGATCGGGCCGACTGACAACGGCCTGCGCGTGATCGAAAGCGGCCTCAAGCCGGAGGACCGCGTCGTGATCGCGGGGCTGCTGCGCGTGATCCCGGGCCAGAAGATCGACCCGCAGGTGACGAAGATCGACCAGTCCCAGGCGTCCACCAAGTAGGAGCCGCCGGCCATGATCTCAAAGTTCTTCATCGAGCGGCCGGTCCTCTCGAACGTCATCGCGCTCCTGATGATCCTGATCGGCGGCGTCGCGCTGTTCAACCTCGCGATCGCGCAATACCCCGACGTGGTGCCGCCGACGGTGCAGGTCACCACGCGTTATCCCGGCGCCAGCGCCAAGACCGTGATCGACACGGTTGCCTTGCCGATCGAGCAGCAGGTCAACGGCGTCGAGGACATGCTCTACATGCAGTCCTACAGCGGCTCCGACGGCACCTATACGCTGACCGTGACCTTCAAGATCGGCACCGACCTGAACTTCGCACAGGTGCTGGTGCAGAACCGCGTCTCCAGCGCGCTCGCGCAGCTGCCGCAGTCGGTGCAGAACCAGGGCGTCACCGTCCAGAAGAAATCAACCTCGATCCTGCTGTTCGTGACGCTGACCTCGCCCGAGTCGAAGTACGACAGCCTTTACCTGAGCAATTACGCCACCATCAACATCCGCGACGAGCTCTCCCGCCTGCCCGGCGTCGGTAACGTCACGGTGTTCGGTGCCGGCCAGTATTCGATGCGGGTGTGGCTCGATCCCAACAAGCTGCAGGTCCGTGGCCTCGTGCCGCAGGACGTCATCAACGCTATCCAGCAGCAGAGCCAGCAGGTCTCCGCCGGCCAGGTCGGCGCGCCGCCGACGCCGCCGGGCCAGGCGTTCCAGTACACGCTCAACGTCAACGGACGGCTCGACGACACCACCCAGTTCGAGAACATCATCGTCAAGACAGGGACCAGCGGCGACGTCACGCGGGTGCGTGACGTCGGCTGGGTCGAGCTCGGTGCGCAGACCTACAGCCAGATCTTCTCGCTCAACAAGCAGCCCGCCACCGGCATCGGCGTGTTCCAGTCGCCCGGCGCCAACGCGCTCCAGGTCGAGCAGGCGGTCGAGAAGAAGATGGCCGAGCTCGCCAAGCGCTTCCCGGAAGGCATCAAATACGACACGCCGTTCGACACCACCAAATTCGTCGAGGCCTCGGTCCACGAGGTCTACATGACGCTGATCGAGGCCGGCCTTCTGGTGCTGGTCGTGATCCTTGTTTTCCTGCAGGACTGGCGCGCGATGCTGGTGCCGGCGACGACGGTGCCGGTCACCATCATCGGCGCCTTCGCCGCGATGGCGGCGCTCGGCTTCACCATCAACATGTCGACGCTGTTTGCGATCGTGCTCGCGATCGGCATCGTCGTCGACGACGCCATCGTGGTGGTGGAAGGCGCCGCCCACAATATCGAGCAGGGCATGAACGGCCACGATGCCGCGATCAGGGCGATGGACCAGCTGTTCGCGCCGATCGTCGGCATCACCCTGGTGCTGATCTCGGTGTTCCTGCCGGCCTCGTTCCTCGCAGGCCTGACCGGTCGCATCTATTCGCAATTCGCGCTGGTGATCGCGGCGACCGCGCTGCTGTCCGCCATCAACGCGGCGACCCTGAAGCCGACGCAATGCGCGCTGTGGCTGCGGCCGGCGGTGCCGCCGGAGCAGCGCAACTTCTTCTATCGCGGCTTCAACAACGTCTATAACCGGGTCGAGCGCGGCTATACGCGGCTGATCACGTTCCTGGTCAGGCACGCCACGGTGTCGGTCGCGGTCGCGCTGGTGCTGATCGGGATCGGCGGCTACGGTCTGTCGCGGGTGCCGACCGGCTTCCTGCCGATCGAGGACCAGGGCTATCTGATCGCCGCCATCCAGCTGCCCGACGGCGCCTCGCTGGAGCGGACCCAGAACGTGCTCGACCGTGCCAGCGATATCATCAAGGATACGCCGGGCGTGGCGCAGGTCATCACCATCGCCGGCATCTCCGCGCTCGACAGCAGCGCGAGTCTTGCCAATGCCGGCGTCGCCTACATCATCCTGAAGGACTGGGATGCACGCAAAGGCCCCGGCGAGGATCTGCGCTCGCTGGTCTTTGGCCTCAACGACAAGCTCGCCGTGATCATGGAGGCGCGCACCATCGTGCTGCCGCCGCCGCCGATCCAGGGCATCGGCAACGCCGCCGGCTTCTCGATGCAGGTCGAGCTGCGCGACGGCAACAGCGATTTTGCCAAGCTGCAGGCGATCACCGGCGCGATGGTCTCCAACGGCCAGAGCCAGAGCGCGCTGCAGCGCGTGCAGTCCTCGTTCCGCTCCTCGGTGCCGCAGTTCAACGTCGAGATCGACCGCATCAAGACCCAGACGCTGCACGTCACCACCGACCAGGTGTTCTCGGCGCTGTCGACCTATCTCGGCTCGTCCTATGTCAACCAGTTCAACAAGTTCGGCCGCGTGTTCCAGGTCTACACCCAGGCCGATCCCGCCTTCCGCGTCACCGAGCGCGACATCGCCAACATGCAGGTGCGCAACTCGAACGGCGACATGATCCCGATCGGCACCGTCGCCACGATCACGCCGGCCACCGGTCCATCGCTGATCAGCCTCTACAATCTCTATCCCTCCTCGACCATCATCGGCCTGCCGGCGCAGGGCTACTCCTCCGGCCAGTCGCTGACGCTGATGGAGGAGATCGCGGACAAGACGCTGCCGCCCGGCACCGGCTATGAATGGACCGCGATGTCGTACCAGGAGAAGGCGGTCTCGAACCAGATCTACTGGGTGTTCGGGCTCGCCATGCTGCTGGTCTATCTCGTGCTCGCCGGCCAATACGAGAGCTGGTACGCGCCGATCTCGGTGATCCTCGCCGTGCCGCTGTCGCTGATCGGGCCGATGCTGATCCTGAGCGGCCTCAAGATCGACAACAACCTCTACTGCCAGATCGGCCTGATCCTCCTGATCGCGCTGTCGGCGAAGAACGCCATCCTGATCGTCGAGGTCGGGCTCGAGCTGCACGTCCGCGACGGCAAGCCGATCCTGGAATCGGCGATCGAGGCGGCCCGCGCCCGCTTCCGCCCGATCCTGATGACGTCGTTCGCCTTCATCCTCGGCGTGGTGCCGCTGGTGCTCGCGACCGGCGCCGGCGCCAGCGCCCGCAAGTCGATCGGCATCACCGTGTTCTCGGGCATGCTGGCCTCGACCTGTCTCGCTGTGCTGTTCGTGCCGGCCTTCTTCGTGGTGGTGCAGCGCTTCGAGAACTGGCGTGCCTCGAAGAAGGCGCCGAAGGCGGTGGCGGAGGTGAAGCCCTAGGCCTTGGCGGCGGACGCCGGTCGCGCCTCGCCGTTCGAGACCAGCAGCACCGAGACCTTCGACTGCCTGAGCACGGCGTCGGCGACGCCGCCGAAGGAGAGATGATCGGCCTGGATGCGATCGACGCCGATGACCACGAGATCGACGTCGGTGGTGTCGATCTCGCGCAGGATCGCAGCTTCCGGCGACCGGTTCACGCGCAGCGTCGTGGTGATATCGACATCATAGCGGGCGGCGAGATCGCTGGCGTCCTTCAGGATGCCGGTTTCCTGGCTGAGGCCACGGGACACGCCACGTTGCGCGCCCTTGTCCCGCGTCGTCGCCACATAGATCACACGCAGCGAGCCCGATCCGGCCTGCGCCAGCGCGACCGCGACCTCGGCGCCGCGCTTGGAGACGGCGCTGCCGGAGACGGGAACGAGGATCTTGAGCCCGTCGGGCACCGGCTGCTTCAGGTGGCGGCCCTTGGCCACCACGATCGCGAGCGGTCCTTCGAATTCGGCGGCGATGTCCTCGATCTTCCTGTCGAAACGATCCTTGGTCGCGATGACCTTGTCGATGCCGACGACGAGGAGATCGAATCCCTTCTTCGCCTCGTCGCCGACCGCTTCGCCGAGATCCGACCTGCGAACCCGCGTCGTCACATCGACGTTCCCGGCCTCGGGATCGGAAGCCACCGTTTCGGCCGCCCGCTTTACCACGGCTTCATGGCTCTCCTCCTCGTCGCGGCCCCTGTCCTGCTGCGCAGCGCGCTTGCCGACATGCAGCACGGTGATCGGCAGGCCGCGCATGCCGGCGATCAGGCCCGCGACGTGGGCGGCGAAGGTGGCATTGATGCTCTCGTCGACCGCCAGCAGGGGACGTTCGAGGTTGGCGACGAAGCCGCGCTTCTCGAATTCCTCCCGCTCGAGGCGCTCCTCCTCCGCCTTGTTCATCGGCAGCCTGGCCAGCGCCGCGCGCAGCATCGGCGGCATCGCCATCGTGGTCACGATCGCCATGGTGACGATCATCGTGAACAGGTTCTGGCTGAGCACGCCGATGGACAGGCCGATGGTTGCGATGATGACCTCGGTCGAACCGCGCGCGTTCATGCCGCTCGCGAGCGCGAGCGACTCCCGAGTGTTCAGTCCGCCCACGGTGCCCCCGACGAACGCACCGCCGAACTTGCCGACGCTGGCGATGACCACCAGCAGACCCGTCAGCATCAAGAGATTGGGATCGCGCAGCACCGACAGATCGGCGGCAAGGCCGGCGAGACCGAAGAACACCGGCATGAAGAAGCTCGAGATCAGGCCACGCAGGCGCTCGTCGATCTGCCGCGTCAGGATCGGGGATTCGCCGACCAGGATGCCGGCGACGAAAGCACCCAACACGGTGTGCACGCCGATCAGGTGCGTGATCAGCGCCATCGTCCCCATCAGCAGCAGAATGACCGTGATGACGGGGGCGGAGCTGACCAGATTGTCGTTGGCCCAGCGGATGAGCTGGAACACCAGGCGCCGGCCGATGGTGAAGCTGACGGCGAGAAAGACAGCCGTGCCCAGCACGGCTTTCGCCACCGAGCCGAGATCCAGCGTGTTGTGCGAGGCCAGGCTGAAAATGACGGCGATGATGATCCAGCCGATGGTGTCGTCGATCACGGCGGTCGCGACGATGATCTGCCCGACATCGCGGCGCATGAAATTCATCTCGCGGACCACCACGGCGACGATCTTCACGGAGGAGATCGACAGCGCGGTGCCCATGAACAGCGAGGCGACCAAACGCTGCTGCGGATTTGGCAGCAGCGCGTCAGGCAGGAACTCGCCGAGCACGAAGCCGCAGGCGAAGGGCACGAGAATGCCCGCGATCGAGATCGCGATCGCGGCCTTGCCGACCTTCCTGACCAGCTTGAGGTCGGTCTCCATGCCCGTCAGCAACAGCAGCAGCAAGATGCCGAACTGGGCGATGCCGTCGATCATCGCCTTCTGCTCGGGTGTCTTGGGGAAGATGGCGTGCTGCGCCTCCGGCCAGAGCCAGCCGAGCAGCGACGGCCCAAGCAGGATGCCGGCGAGCAGTTCGCCGATCACCGAGGGCTGGCCGATGCGCTGCATGATCTCGCCGAGGCCGCGGCCGACGGCGATCAACAGCACGATCTGCGCCACCAGCAGGAACTCGGACGGGCCGGCCGACTTGCCGGCTTCGGCACTGGCAGCAAGTGTGGTGAGGACAAGCGCCGCGGGGACGAGGCCGACCGATCGGAGCGGGCTCCACTGCATGCAGGTGTCGTTTCCCCTTCATCTGTCCCACCGGGGATAGAACCCGCGGGAGGTGGAGCAGGTTCCCCATCTGCTACGCCGCGGTTTCACCGGCGAAAACAAAAAGTGCGAAAACAACCCCATGCACAGTAGAAACGACGTTGAAAAAGCTCGATAAAATTTCGGTGTTACCGAAACAGCTTGCTCCGTCGGGCAAAACACTGGCAGAATGGCATCATGGCTGGCATGGGCAGGGTGCCTCCTCATCCCCCGTCATTGCGAGCCACCGGGTCCGCGCGAAGCGCGGCCCGATGACAGGCTCCGCGAAGCAATCCAGAATCCCTCCGAGGAAAGACTCTGGATTGCTTCGTCTCAAGGGCTCCTCGCAATCACGGATGGAGAGAGTCGCGGCCTTACACCGCGCTCGTGCCCCGGACGCAGCGCAGCGCCCCTTCGGCGGTGCGCTGCAGAGCCGGGGCCCATGCAACACGGGAATTCGCGGCCTCTGGGTCCCGGCTCTGCGCCGCAACGCTCACGCGTTGCAGCTTGTCGGGACACGAGACTTCACGCCGTCTGCGGCGTCCGGATCTCGCGCGGCAGGATCAGCGCAGCGACGATCGCGAGCAGGCAGAGCGCGGCGAAGGCGTGCAGCATGGTGACGAAGCCGCCCTGCTCGTAGAGCCAGGCGACGAGGCCGACGGAGGCGCCGGCCGCGGTGAAGCCGACGAAATAGCGCACGGCATAGGCGCGCGAGCGCCACTCTTCCGTGGTGTACTTGCCGACCATGGCATCGTTCACCGTGACCTGCCCGAACGCGCCCATGACGATGCCGATCGAGACCAGGATCAGCGGCAGATTGCTCAGGCTGGCGGCGAGATACAGGAACGGCGCCAGCATGAAGGACAGCGGCAGCGCCACCGTCTTCAGCGAATAGCGGTCGAGCAGCCGACCGATCGTGTACTGCGTCATCGCGCCGAACACATAGACGCAGGCTGCGATCACACCTAGCAGCGCCGGGCTCTTGGTCAGGTCGGCGAGCCGCTCGGCGAACAGCTTTGGCAGCGCGACGGTGACGGCGTTGAAGGTCGTGGAGATCGCGATGACGACGATCAGCAGCGCCAGGATCACGCGCCACATGTCCTGTTTGGCCACCCGCGCCTGCGCCGCCGCCTGCTTCGAGCCCTTGCGGTCCTCGTGCACGACCATCATCGCGAAGGCGATGCCGATCAGGACCGTGACCACGCCGGGAACGATGAACGCAAAGCGCCAGCCGAGATACTGGCCGATCACGCCGGTCACCAGTGCCGAGGAGGCAACGCCGAGATTGCCCCAGACGCCGTTGATGCCCATCTCGCGGCCGAGCCGGTCGGCGTAGGACACGATCATGGCGGTGCCGACGGGATGGTAGATCGAGGCGAAGATGCCGATCGCGAGCAGCGCGGCGCCCAGTTGCACGGGCGTCTGCACGAAGCCGACCGAGATCATGGAGGCGCCAATGCCGACGAAGAAGATCAGCATCATGTGGCGGCGGCTCCAGCGGTCTCCGAGCCAGCCGGTGAGCAACGAGCCGGCACCGAACGCGATGAAGCCGGGCGTCGCGTAAGGCAGCAGCTCCGAATAGGCCATGCCCAGCGCCGGCCCCATGATGATCACGGCGGCGGCAAAGATCAGCATCGCATAATGATCGATGAAATGGCCTGCATTGACGAAACTGATGACCCGGCTGGGGCTGTTCATTACGAATCCTCTCCTGCTCCGAAATGAGTTATATGTCGGACCCATGACGGGATGCTGCCAATGACTGTCTTGGAAACGCCAATCTTGGAAACGCCAATCCTGCGGGAGGTCCGGAGCAACCATCGCTCGCCCGCGGGCGTGCACCTGGTCGCGCGCGACTATCCAAAGGGCATGCGGATCGATCTGCACATGCATCGCGAGGCGCAGCTGATCTATGCGGCACGCGGCACCATGCAGGTGACGACGCCCGAGGGACGCTGGCTGGTGCCGCCGGACCGCGCGGTCTGGGTGCCGGCCGGGCTGGAGCATGCCCTCGATCTGCTCGCCGACATCGAGATGCGCACGCTGTATTTCGACCTGTCATGGCTCAAGCGCGAAAAGCGCTATGAGGGATTGACCAGGGAATTCGTGGTGCGGGTGTCGCCACTGCTGAACCAGGCGATCCTGGCGCTGTTCGACGCGCGCAATACGGAAGAGCGCACCGAGCTGCTGGTGCGGCTGGTGATGCTGGAACTGCACCAGGCCGAGGATTCCGCGACCTTCGTGCCGCTGCCGCGCGAGCCGCGCTGCCGCCGCGCGGCGATGATCGTGCTCGACGATCCCACCGGCCTGCACGACATCGACACCCTGGCGCGCGAGGTCGGAACCTCCGCGCGCACGCTGTCGCGGCTCTTCTCGAGCGAGACGCAGCTGAGCTTCAAGAGCTGGTGCCAGCGCGCACGGATTGCGGCAGCGATCCAACGGCTGTCGACGGATGCGAGCGTGTCGGTGAAGCAGCTCGCGACCCAGCTCGGTTACGCCAGCGTGCCGGCGTTCTCGGCGGCGTTCCGCCAGGTGACGGGGCGGACGCCGACGGAGTTTGCGGGGAAGGGGTAGCCCAACCTCGTCATTGCGAGCGCAGCGAAGCAATCCAGAATCTTTCCGCGGCGGCAGTCTGGATTGCTTCGCTGCGCTCGCAATGACGGCGTGTAAGGCGGCCGCCAAGCCACAGGAGCCGTAGGGTGGGCAAAGCGACTTGTCCGCCGTAGCTCGAAGAGCGAAGGCGGAAGCGTGCCCACGACTTTTTCGCTATCGTCGAGAGATCGTGGGCACGGCGCAAGTGCGCCTTTGCCCACCCTACGGCAGCGGTGCAAGCCGGGACATGCCGCCATTCTCCAAACGCACGGCCCAACTAAAGTTGCCAAATTCGCCTGCTTGATTGTGATCGGCTTCCGCCTAAATCCCGTGTAAGCTTCCGCATCGCACAATTCCGGACTCGAAAGCCCAGATGGCCAACGCCTTCTTCTCCGACCTGCTCGCCACGATCTCCGAGCGCGGCCGCACGCTGCTTCGGCGCGGCGATGGCTCTGACACCAAACAGGATGCCGACGGGCTGATCGAGCTCTGCGGTGCGCTGCTGTCGGGCCGGGGCGAAGCCTCCGGCACCGCGATGGCACGCGAGGTGCTCGATCTCTACAGGGACCTGGATGCGGCGGGACGCCGCGCCTTCTTCGAGGCGCTGGTGCGCGATTTCGGCCCGGACCGGGAACGCCTGTCCGCGGCGATCGAGAAGTGGCGCGCCAAGCCGACGGACGAAGACGCAAGCTCGCTGCATTTCGCCTCGGAGCCGCGGCGGCAGGAGCTGATCCGCCGCCTCAACCGGGCGCCCGGCGGCACCGGCGATCTCGTCGCCATGCGCGCCGACCTGCTTGGCACGATGAACGGACACACCGATCTCGCCGCGCTCGATCGCGACGTCTCCCATCTTCTCTCTTCGTGGTTCAACAGGGGGTTTCTCGTGCTGCGCCGGATTGACTGGTCGACCCCGGCCAACATCCTCGAAAAGATCATCCGCTATGAGGCCGTGCACGAGATCAGCGACTGGGACGACCTGCGCCGCCGCATCGATCCCGTGGACCGCCGCTGCTACGCCTTCTTCCATCCGGCGATGGTGGACGAGCCCTTGATCTTCGTCGAGGTGGCGCTGACCGAGACCATCCCCGGCGCGATCGCGCCGCTGCTTGCCGTCGATCGCCAGTACCTTCCGATCGAGAAGGCGCGCACCGCCGTGTTCTATTCGATCTCCAACACCCAGCGCGGTCTTGGCGGCATCTCCTTCGGCAGCTTCCTGATCAAGCAGGTGGTGGAGGAACTGCGGCGCGAGCTGCCCAAGCTCGACAGCTTCGTGACGCTGTCGCCGGTCCCCGGCTTCATGCAATGGGTGAAGCAGGACAAGGACCTGCCGCTGTCGGACGAGGACCGCGAGGTGCTGAGGCGCCTCGACGATCCCAAATGGTTCGAGAGCCCCGAGACGACGACGCTGCTCCGCAGCGTGCTGGAGCCGCTCGCTGCCTATTATTTCCTGAAGGCGCGCACGCCCAAGGGCCGGCTGATCGACTCCGTCGCCCGCTTCCATCTCGGCAACGGCGCCCGGCTCGAGCGCATCAACTGGCTGGGGGACCTCTCGCCCAAGGGCGTGCGGGAATCGGCGAGTGTAATGGTCAACTACCTCTACCGCCTCGACGACATCGAGAAGAACCACGAAGCCTACGCCAATGACGGCGAGGTCGTGGCGTCGAGCGCGGTGAAGAAGCTGCTGAAGGGCGAAGGGCGACGGCTGCTGGATATGCGGCTGTCGTAGCCTCCTCGTCGTCCTGGCGAAAGCCAGGACCCATTACCCCAGGGAGAAGTTGCGGTGCGAGATCGGTAATCACGAGTCTTCGCAAAACTGCGCCTTGTGGTAATGGGTCCTGGATCAGCGCTCCGCTTCGCTGCGCTTGTCCAGGACGACGTCGGGAGATTTATAGGCTACTGGACATGCGGCTCTCATAAGCGCTATCCGTTTCATCAGCTCCTGCACCAAAGACGGGACACCATGAAACGACGCGACTTTCTCGGGCTGACCGCAGCGACGGCAGCCAGCCTCTCGCTTTCGCCAGCACGCGGTGTCAAAGGCCCGAGTACGGGGCCCGAGATGACGGCGCTGTGCGATTACATGAGTGCCGCCAAAACCCGCGCGCTGCCGCCTGAAATCGTCGAGCACGCAAAACACCACATCCTCGACACGCTGGCCTCGATGATATCGGGGTCGGAACTGCCGCCCGGCCAGGCCGCGCAGCGCTACATCCGCGCCAATGCGGCGCAGGGCGCATCGACCGTCGCCGGCACCGCGCTTAACGCATCGCCGGTCGAGGCCGCGCTCGCCAACGGCGTGATGGCGCACGCGGACGAGACTGACGATTCACACAGTCCGTCGCGCTCGCATCCGGGCAGCTCGGTGGTGCCGGCGGCGCTTGCGCTCGGCGAGCATCTCGGCATCGACGGCGCGCATTTCCTGCGCGCGGTGACGCTCGGCTACGACGTCGGCACGCGCGTGGTGATGGCAATGGGCGGCGCCGATTTCAGCTATGAGAGCGTGCTGAGCACGCACAGCATCGCCGGCACGTTCTGCGCTTCGGCCGCGGCGGCCTGTGTCGCCGGCTTCGACGCGCGGCGCATGCGCTGGGTGCTCGACTATGCCGCGCAGCAATCCTCCGGCTTCATCGTGTGGCGGCGCGACGTCGACCATATCGAGAAGGGTTTTGTGTTCGCCGGCATGCCGGCCCGCAACGGCGTGACCGCGGCACTGCTGGTGCGCTCGGACTGGAACGGCGTCGACGACGTGTTCTCGGGGCCGGATAATTATTTCCTGGCCTATGCGCCGAAGGCTGCAACCGCAAAGCTCGTCGAAAAACTCGGCGAGCGCTACGAGATCGCGGGCACCGACATCAAGAAATGGACCGTGGGCTCGCCGATCCAGGGACCGCTCGATGCGATCTATGCGATCCGCCGCAAGCAGGCGTTCGAGGCCGGAGAGGTCAAGGGCGTGACGGTGCGCCTCGCGCCGTCGGTCGCCGAGGTCGTGGACAATCGCGACATCCCCGACATCTGCCTGCAGCACATGGTCGCGGTGATGCTGCTCGACAAGACCGCCTCCTTCCACGCCGCGCACGACAAGCCGCGCATGCAGGACGCGGCGGTGCTGAAGGAGCGTGCCAAGGTAACCCTGGTGCGCGACGAGGAGTTGGCAAAGCTGCTGCCGGTGCGCGTCGCAATCGTCGAGATCGAGCTCGCCGACGGCACCCGCCTCTCCGAGCGCGTCACCGCCGTGCGCGGCACCCCGCGCAACCCGATGACGCGCGAGGAGGTGATCGACAAGGCCCGCGACCTGATCGCGCCGGTGGTGGGCGCGGAGAAGAGCGAGCAGCTGATCAAGTCGGTGTACGGGATCGAGGCGGTGGCGGATATACGCACGCTGCGGCCTTTGCTGCAGCGGGGGTGAGGGGCAAACTCAGTGTCATCGCCCGGCCTGACCGGGCGATCCAGTATTCCAGAAGCCGGCGTTGAAGAGCGCGCTCCCGCCACATCCGCCGCGGCGTACTGGATGCCCCGGTCAAGCCGGGGCATGACAGCGGAGGAATTGGCGAGGTCGTGGCCGCAAACGTCGCCGAATAGCCAGTGAACGTGGCCACAAACTCGGCCGTCGTCCCGGCGAAGGCCGGGACCCATGGCCACAGGATTGGGTTTGGCGAAGATCGTGGTTGCCGGCTCGCGCCATAACTCCTCCCTGGGGTTATGGGTCCCGGCCCCCGTGCGCAATTGCGCACTAGGCCGGGACGACACCGAGTGTGTGGCGCTGCCGTCGCGGCTCTTGCCCCAGCGCCCGCCTACTCCGCCAGCGCCTTCATCTCCTTGTAGAGATCGGACTTGCCTTCGAAGCCGATGCCGGGGAGATCCGGCATGGTGATGTGGCCGTTCTCGACGCGCACACCATCCGGGAAGCCGCCATAGGGCTGGAACAGGTCGGGGTAGCTTTCGTTGCCGCCTAAGCCTAAGCCGGCTGCGATGTTGAGCGACATCTGGTGGCCGCCGTGCGGGATGCAGCGACTGGGCGACCAGCCGTAGGTCTTCAGCACTTCGAGCGTGCGCTGGTATTCGCAGAGGCCATAGGACAGCGCGCAATCGAATTGCAGCCAGTCGCGGTCGGGGCGCATGCCGCCATAGCGGATCAAATTGCGGGCGTCCTGGTGGCTGAACAGATTCTCGCCGGTCGCCATCGGGCCGGGATAGAATTCGGCGAGCGCGGCCTGCAGCGCGTAGTCGAGGGGATCGCCGACTTCCTCGTACCAGAACAAGGGATAATCGCGCAGCATTTTTGCGTAGGCGATTCCGGCTTCCAGGTTGAAGCGGCCGTTGGCGTCGACGGCGAGCTGCGCGTCCTTGCCGATCTCCTTCAGCACCGCCTCGATGCGGGTGCGATCCTCGTCGATATCAGCGCCGCCGATCTTCATCTTGACGACGTTGTAGCCGCGGTCGAGATAGCCGCGCATCTCGCCGCGCAGCATCGAAAGATCCTTGCCGGGATAGTAATAACCGCCGGCGGCGTAGACGAAGACGCGCGGATTGGCCTTGACGCCGTGGCGTTCGGCCAGCAGGCGGAACAGCGGCTTGCCCGCGATCTTCGCCACCGCGTCCCACACCGCCATGTCGATGGTGCCGACCGCGACCGAGCGCTCGCCATGGCCGCCGGGCTTCTCGTTGGTCATCATCGCACCCCAGACCTTGTCGGGGTCGAGATTGTCGCCGGCGCTATCCAGCAGCGACTTCGGATCGGCCTCCAGAATGCGCGAGGCAAAGCGCTCGCGGATCAACCCGCCCTGCCCGTAGCGGCCGTTGGAGTTGAAGCCGTAGCCGACCACGCGCTTGCCGTCGCGTACGACGTCGGTGACGACGGCAACCAGGCTCGTCGTCATCTTGGTGAAGTCGATATAGGCGTTGCGGATCGGGGACGAGATCGGTTTTGTAATTTCGCGGACGTCGACGATGCGGACGGACATGGGGCATCTCTCTGTTGTCGTCATTCCGGGATGGTCCGAAGGACCAGACCTCAGGTGCGCAATTGCGCACCGGGGAATCTCGAGATTCCGGGTTCTCGCTTCGCGAGCCCCGGAATGACAGTGGGTTATTTCTTATCCCGAAAATACGGCTCGACCGGACCATGCACCTTGATGGTCAGCGGATTGCCGTAGCGGTCCTTGGCGTTGCCGGCGGTGACGCGGACCCAGCCTTCGCTGATGCAGTACTCCTCGACATTGGTCTTCTCGATGCCCTTGAAGCGGATGCCGACGTCGCGCGCCAGGATGTCCGCGTTGTAGTATGGGCTGTTCGGGTCGACCGACAGGCGGTCGGGAAATTCGTCGCTCATGATTGTCTCGCTCACAACAGTGTTTCGATTTGCTGCCGCAATCCTTCCGGCCTTGCGGTCGGCGCGTAGCGCGCGATCACCTTGCCGGCACGGTCCACCAGGAATTTGGTGAAATTCCATTTGATGGAGGCCCCTAACAGGCCGGATTGCTGACGTTTCAGGTACTCATACAAGGGATGCGCATTGGCGCCGTTGACGTCGATCTTCTCGAACAGGGGAAAGGTGACGTCGTAATGGGTCGAGCAGAATTCCTGGATCTCGCTCGCCTGCCCCGGCTCCTGCGCGCCGAACTGGTTGCAGGGAAAGCCGAGCACCGAGAAGCCGCGCGGCGACAGATCGCGATAGAGATCCTCGAGGCCGCGATATTGCGGCGTGAAACCGCATTTGCTCGCAGTGTTGACGATCAGCAGCACCTGTCCCTCGAACCGGCGCATCGGCACTTCGTCGCCGGCAAGCGAGTTGGCCTTGAAGTCGTAGATCGCAGGCATCGCTAACCCACGGGGTCGATCGGCGACGGCGGCACGCCGCCGGCCTCGATCGCTTCGCCCGCGAGCAGGCACAGGTCCTCGCGGTAACGGCCGGAGACGATGTGCACGCCGACCGGCGCCTTGCCGACGAGACCGGTGGAGACCGCGAGGCCGGGCAGGCCCATGAACGGAATCGCGATCTGCGGCAGCTGCGCTTCCCAGACGCGCTTGAAGGATTCGTCGTCCTTGCGGTCGAGATGATCGGGGAATGGCAATTCGCCGGAGACCGGCGTCAGCAGCACGGCGTATTTTTCGAAGAACAGCATCCAGTCGCGGGTCAGCGTGGCTCTTCGGGTCAGCGCCTTGGCGTAGTTGGCTTGGTCCATCGGCGTCACCCTTGCGCGGTTGCCGCGCAGGCACGCCAGCGCGCCGGGATCGCCTTCGCGCTCGGCCATTTCCAGCTGGGCCTCGTAGCCGTCGCCGAGCCACAGCTTGATCTGCCACTCGACCGCCTCGCGCATCGGCGGGGTATCCTCGATGACGTCAACCGTCCAACCGGCGCGCTCGAGACGCTTGCCGGCATCGCTCACCGCGGCCTTCACCTCCGGCGTCGTGGCAAGGCCGTTCGGATTGAGGCAGAGCGCGGCACGCTTGGGCCTCGCCGGGCCTTCCAGCGGCGCCGGGACATACCAGGGATCGCGGATGTCGCGGGCCGACATCGCTTCGAGCGAGATGCGCAGATCATTCACGGTGCGGGCCAGCGGTCCGGACACTGCCATGATCTGCGGCCCGATCGGGCGCTCCGGCAGCACCGGGTTGAAGGCGGGGATGCGGCCGAGCGTCGGGCGCAGGCCGTGCACGCCGCAGGCATAGGCGGGGTAGCGGATCGAGCCGGCGATGTCGGTGCCGTGGGCGATGTGGCCAATGCCGGCCGCGACCGCCGAGCCGGCGCCGCCGGAGGAGCCGCCCGGCGTCAGCGAGGCATCGCGGGGGTTCTTGGTGTCGCCATGGACCAAGTTGGTGGTGAACCAACGGTAGGAGAAGGCCGGGCAATTGGTGCGGCCAAGCAGAACGGCGCCGGCTTTGCGGAAATTGGCGACCACCGGATTGTCCTCGCGCGCGATCAGGTCGCGCTGCAGCTTGAGGCCGTTGGTGGTGGCAAAGCCCTCCTGGTCGACATTGGCCTTGATGGTGACGGGCACGCCGGCGAGCACGCCGGGGTCCTCGCCCCTGGCAATTGCGGCATCGACGGCGTCGGCCTGCTTGAGCACGTCCTCCGGACGGTGATCGATCACGGCATTGAGCGCGGGATTGACCGCATCCAGGCGGGCGAGGCCGGCCTTGGCCGCCTCCCTGGCGGACACCTTTTTGGACCTGACGAGGGTGGCGAGGTCGGCGGCCGACAGGCGCCAGAGATCTTGCATGGCTTGCTCCGTATGACCGGCGTCTTTTAGCGCCGGGAACGCAGCAAAGCCATGCGGATTTCGCAGGGGCGAAGGGCGACGGGGGCTCGAATTGCCGCATCTTTCGTCATTGCGAGCGAAGCGAAGCAATCCAGACTGCCTCCGAGGAAGCAGTCTGGATTGCTTCGTCGCAAGGGCTCCTCGCAATGACGTGGAGGGAGCGCGGGCCCCTCTTGCCGCGTCGCGCTCGGCTAATGCCGTGTCGCCGACTGGTCCGGCATGTCCAGCAGCGCCTCGGTGAAGGGAAACTCCAGCACGATCTCGCCGTCGGAATCGGTGACCTCGATGACCGCCTCCAGCAGCGCCGGCTGGGTTCCTTCCGACTTCAGGACCTCCAGGATCATCTGGCGGGCGACCTCCCAGGCGCGATCGGGATTGCGCAGGTCCTCGCCGTCGGGATCCACGATCAATTCATCGCCGATACGGGTGTTGAAGAAATATCTGGGCATGCCTGATCCAATGGGGTCGCCTGTAGTCGATTGGAAGCCGTTTCATACTCACAACTGGTTTATCCCGACAGGGATCACGACCTATCGACAATTTTGCGGATGTCATTCGCTCATCTTTACGGCCGCAATGCGCTCTCTTTGCGGTGCAACAATTCCGCCAGCCTACTACCTAGGTCGGGAAAATTTCACTGGCGAACTTTTCCGCCCGCATTAATTTATCTGCGGGCGGACACGTCCGAATTCGCGAAAATGGAGAGCCAAATGGCCTGGAAAGCCCCGAAGATCGTCGAAGTGCCCTGCGGCATGGAAATCAACATGTATGTGAGCGCCACCCGCAAGTGAGCGGTTGGTCAGCTTTGCGTTCTGCGCAGGTGGATCTTTCGGTCACGATTGGTTTCCGGATGACGGAAGCCGTGCCGGCCTGAGATTCACCTCGCGACGTTGCTTCCAGGAGACGGATCATGCTTCGCGTCGTCGTCCTGGGCGCAGGGGCCGGCGGCGGAGTGCCGCAATGGAATTGCGGTTGCGAGGGCTGCCGCGCGGCCCGTGCGAATGGACATGAGCTCCATCGAACCCAGGCCTCGGTTGCCTTCAGCGGCGATGGCGAGCACTGGTTCCTGATCAACGCCTCGCCCGATCTTCGCCAGCAATTGAATGCCACGCCGCAACTGCATCCCAAGGCGGGCGCGCTGCGCCATACGCCGGTTGCGGGCGTGATCCTGACCAACGGCGAAGTCGATGCGGTGGCGGGTCTGCTGTCGATGCGCGAAGGCTCGCCCTTCACGGTCTATGCGCATGAGAAGGTGCTGGCGATCCTTGCCAGCAACAGCATCTTCAATGTGCTGAACGAGAAGAACGTCAAGCGCCAGCCGATCGGTGTCAGCGAGCCCTTCGAGCCGCGGCTGCCCGACGGCGCGCGTTCAGGACTCGAGGTGCTGCCGTTTGCCGTGCCCGGCAAGTCGGCCTGGTATCTCGAAGGCAAGGCCCATCCCGGCGGCGAGACCGGCGACGGCGACACGCTGGGCCTGAAGGTCACCGACAAGGCCACCGGCAAGTGCTTCTATTTCATCGCCGCCTGTGCCGAGGTCACCGATGCCCTCAAGGCCGAGATCGACGGCGCGGCACTGGTGTTCTTCGACGGCACGGTCTGGCAGGACGACGAGATGATCAAGGCCGGGCTCGGCTTCAAGACCGGCAAGAGCATGGGCCATGTCGCGATGTCCGGCGCCGACGGCGCGATTGCGCGCCTCGCCGACCTCGATATCGACAGGAAGATATTTCTGCATATCAATAACTCGAACCCGGCGCTGCTGCCCGCCTCACCGGAGCGTAAAAGGGTCGAACAGGCGGGTTGGCAGATACCTGGGGATGGAACGGAGATCGTGCTGTGAATGCCGCGTCACTGACTGGAATGACCGCGCTCTCGATCGGCAAGGACATCAGGCTCACGAGCGCCGAAGAGCTGGAGGCGACGCTGCGCCATATCGGCGCGACGCGCTATCACAGCCTGCATCCGTTCCATAAGCTGCTGCATGGTGGCAAGCTGAACAAGGGCCAGGTGCAGGCCTGGGCGCTCAACCGCTACTATTACCAGAGCACCATCCCGATCAAGGACGCGGTGGTGATCTCGCGCTTCCGCGACCGCGCCACGCGCGTGGAATGGCGCCACCGCATCGAGGACCATGACGGCGATGTCGGCAGCGAGGGCGGCATCGAGCGCTGGCTCAAGCTGACCGAAGGCCTCGGCCTCGACACCGCTTATGTGGAATCCACCGAAGGCATTCTGCCGGCGACCCGCTTCGCGGTGGAAGCCTACGTGCACTACTGCCGCGAAAAAAGCCCGCTGGAGGCGATCGCCTCCTCGCTCACCGAGCTGTTCGCGCCGAACCTGCACGAAGAGCGCATCTCCGGCATGCTGGAGCACTACGACTTCGTCAATCCCGACATCATGAGCTACTTCAAGCGGCGCCTGACGCAGGCGCCGCGCGATGCCAATTTCGCGCTCGACTATGTCAAGGCGCATGCCACGACGCCGGAGCAGCGCGCGCTTGTGTGCAACGCGCTGATCTTCAAGACCAACGTGCTGTGGGTGCAGTTAGATGCGCTCCAGCACGCCTATGTCGAGGGCAACATTCCGCCGGGCGCGTTCGTGCCCAAAGCGAGCTGAGGGATAAAGCAATGGCCGGGCCGCGGAACATCAGCGTCAGCGAGGCAAGCCGCCCCGTGCTGCCGCGGCATGCCAAGCTGAAATATGACGAGACCCGCAAGGTCTGGGTGATCCTCGCGCCGGAGCGCGTGCTGGCACCGGACGAGATCGCAGTCGAGGTCTTGCAGCTCTGCAACGGCGAGCGCAATGTCGGCGACGTCGCGGATCAGCTCGCGGCGAAATACGCCGCGCCGCGCGAGGCGATCCTGGCCGACGTCATCGCCATGCTGCAGGATCTGGCCGACAAGGGCTTCCTCACCGAGGCCCGGGAGAAGACGTCATGAGCGACGTGCTCGGCAACATCCAGCCCGGGATGAGCGACAGCCTCGCGGTGCTGGAGAAACAACGGTCGACGGCGGAGACCTTCGGCATTCCGCTCGCCGTGCTGCTGGAGATCACCCATCGCTGCCCGCTGCAATGCCCGTACTGCTCCAACCCGGTCGAGCTCGACCGCTCTGGCAAGGAGCTGACCACGGACGAGTGGAAGAAAGTGCTGAGCGAGCTCGCCGAGATCGGCGTGCTGCAGGTGCATTTCTCCGGCGGCGAGCCGACGGCGCGGAAAGATCTCGTCGAGCTGGTGAAGCATGCCAGCGACGCCGGCCTCTACACCAACCTCATCACCTCGGCCGTGCTGCTGACGCGCGAGAAGCTCAGCGATCTCGCCGACGCCGGGCTCTGCCATGTCCAGATCTCCTTCCAGGGCGTCGAGGAAGGCCTCGCCGATCGCGTCGCCGGCTACAAGAACGGTCATCGCAAGAAGCTCGAAGTGGCGAAATGGACGCGCGAGCTCGACCTGCCGCTCACCGTGAATGCGGTGATGCACCGGCAGAATTTGCACCAGCTCCCCGATATCATCCAGATGGCGATGGATCTCGATGCCGACCGGCTCGAGGTCGCCAATGTCCAATATTACGGCTGGGCGCTGAAGAACCGCGCCGCCCTCATGCCGACCGTGGCGCAGCTCGACGAATGCACCCGCCTCGTCGAGGAGGCGCGCGAGCAGCTGAAGGGCCGGCTGACCATCGACTATGTCGTGCCGGATTATTACGCGCTGCGGCCGAAGAAGTGCATGGGCGGCTGGGGCCGGCAGTTCTTCAACATCTCGCCCGCCGGCAAGGTGCTGCCGTGCCACGCCGCCGAGAGCATCACCGGGCTCGACTTCGAATCCGTGCGCTCCAACCATTCGATCGCCTGGATCTGGCAGAACTCCGAGGCCTTCAACCGCTATCGCGGCACCGGCTGGATGAAGGAGCCGTGCAAATCTTGCGAATTCCGCGAGATCGATTTCGGCGGCTGCCGCTGCCAGGCCTTTGCGCTGACGGGCGATGCCGCCAACACCGATCCGGCCTGCGCGCTGTCGCCGCTGCACGAGACCATTTTCAAGCAGGCCGAGCGCGAGGCCGAGGGCGAGACCAACCGCTTCCTCTACCGCAACTTCGCGGGCGGCACCCTGGAATCCGACAATGGCGCCTGACGCCGACGCGGCCAGCTCAGTCAGGCGTGCCGACCCCTTTGCGCCGCTGACCTCCGACATGCTCGATGTCGGCGACGGCCATGAGCTTTATGTCGAGAGCGTCGGCCGCGCCGACGGAATCCCTGCGATCTATCTGCATGGCGGGCCCGGCAGCGGCTGCCAGCCCGATCATCGCCGGCTGTTCGATCCCGACCGCTTCTGCGCAGTTCTGTTCGACCAGCGCGGCTGCGGCCGCAGCCGTCCCAAGGGATCACGCGAGCACAACACCACGGCGCACCTGATCGCGGACATGGAGAAGATCCGCGAGAAGTTCGGCATCTCGCGCTGGATGGTGGTCGGCGGCTCCTGGGGCGCGACGCTGGCGCTGGCGTATGCCGAGGCGCATCCCGAGCGCGTCTCGGGCATCGCGCTCCGCGCAACCTTCCTGGGCACGCGGGCCGAGGTCGTGACGGCCTTCACCTCGCGCCTGTCGCAATTCTATCCCGCGCTTTACGAAGATTTCCTCAGCGTGCTGCCGCTAGAAGAGCGCGACCAGCCGGTGGACGCCTGTTGGCGCCGCATCCTCGACGCCGACCCGGCCGTGCATGGCCCGGCGGCGAAGGCCTGGCACGACACCGAGCGCATCTTGTCCGAGCACAAGCCGGCGAGGACACGGCTCGACCTCGCCGCGCTGAACGTCTGGCGCACGCTGCCGGCGACACCGTTCATGGAAGCGCATTATTTCGTCAACGACAGCTTCATGACCGCAAACCAGCTGCTGCAGAATGCCGGCCGGCTCGAAGGCATTCCCGGCATCATCGTCCAGGGCCGCTACGATCTGTTGTGCCCGCCCGAGACATCGCATGCCCTTGCGAAAGTCTGGCCCGGTTCCGAGATTCGCATCGTGGAAGAAGCCGGGCATTCGCTCTATGATGGCGGCGTGAGGGACGCGGTCATGAAGTCGATCGCCGACCTTGCGTCGAAGATTCCGCGATAAGGATCTATCCCCTCATCCTGAGGAGCGCGCCCTTCGCGCGCGAAGGATGAAAGGCCGGGATGCAATAGCGGGGGCCTTCATGGTTCTCCCGGCGATGCGCAGCATCGTCCGGTAGACGCGCGAAGACGCGCTCCTCACCATGAGGGGCGAGCATGGAAGGACAAGAACAATGCCGCTCGCCGGGAAAGGCATGCTGCTGACGTCGATGAACATCGACGTTTCGGATGAGGTCGAGTTCAATCGCTGGTACGATCGCGAGCATCTGGAAGAGCGCGTCGCGATCGAGGGCTTCCTGGAAGCGCGGCGCTATGTCGCGCACGCCGCCAATCCAAAGTATCTCTGCCTCTATTCGACCGCGACGCTCGACGTGCTCGACAGCCCCGCCTACAAGGCGCGGCTCGCCAATCCGACCGACTGGTCGCGACAGACCATGGCGCGTTTCAAGGACATGCTGCGCGTGGTCGCGCGCATCACGATCAGCAACGGCACCGGACGTGGGACGGCGCTCGGCGTGGTGCGGCTGCGGCCGACGCCTGACAATGCCGCACCTTGGCGTGATGCACTGCAAGAAAACCTGGCACCGGAAAAGCACGCCGGCATCATCTCGATGCATCTGCTCGAGAGCGAGCCGGAATTGTCGGGCGCAACGCCCGAGATTCCGGCAGTGCGCAACGAAGGTGCACGCGACTGGTTCGTGCTGATCGACGGCACGCATGTCGGCGCGGTCTCGGCGGTCATCGCCGAGCGCTTCACCGGTCCCACCGCATCACCCTTCCCACTTCCGGTCTCGGTGGGCACCTACTGCCTGATGTGGGACCTCGCAAAGAGCGACATCGCGCGCGGCTGAAGCGGCCATCCGCATCGCAACATATTGCACCGCCGCATGTTGCGCGCGGCGCGTTAATGCTGTGCACGCGCAGCTCCCATGAAAGCGGGTGATCACCCAAATTTGCCGTTGTGCTTCGGAATGGTTCTAATAAGCTAACCCAATGACGTCATTCAGAAACCGGATCGAAGCGCGCTAAGCGCTCGCCAAGCTCAAGAAAAGGCCGCGGGGGTCTTTGAGCCTGCGCGGACAGGGTAGGAATGAAACCGACCGATATCGCGGCCCCCGACTACTTTCACAAAGTGGTCGATTGCCAGTGGGCCTGTCCAGCGCACACCCCGGTTCCCGAATACATCCGACTGATCGCACAAGGCCGCTACAGCGACGCCTATATGATCAATTGGAAATCGAATGTGTTTCCCGGAATTCTGGGACGCACCTGCGATCGTCCCTGCGAGCCGGCGTGCCGCCGCGGACGCGTCGAGGAAAATCCGGTCGCGATCTGCCGCCTCAAACGCGTTGCCGCTGATTTCAAGGACGACATCAAGCAGCGTCTGCCGCGGCCTTCGCCGAAGAACGGCAAGCGTGTTGCCCTTGTGGGCGGCGGTCCGGCGTCGTTGACCGTTGCACGCGATCTCGCGCCGCTCGGCTATCATTGCACCGTGTTCGACGGCGATCCCGAAGCCGGCGGCATGATGCGCTCGCAGATCCCGAAATTCCGCCTGCCCAATTCCGTCATCGACGAGGAGACCGGCTACATCCTGGGTCTCGGCGTCGACTTCAAGGGCGGCCATCGCATCGAGAGCATGAAGTCGCTGCTCGCGGAGAAATACGACGCGATCTTCGTCGGCTCCGGCGCGCCGCGCGGCCGCGAGCTCGACATTCCCGGCCGGAAAGAAGCCGCCGCCAACATCCATATCGGCATCGAGTGGCTGGCCAATGTGTCGTTCGGCCATGTCGACAAGATCGGAAAGCGCGTCATCGTGCTCGGCGGCGGCAACACCGCGATGGATTGCTGCCGCACCGCGCGCCGGCTCGGCGGCGAGAAAGTCACGGTGGTCGTGCGTTCCGGCTTCGAGGAGATGAAGGCCTCGCCCTGGGAGAAGGAAGACGCGATCCACGAGGATATCCCGATTCTCAACTACATGGTGCCGGTGGCCTTCAAGCATGTCGCCGGCAAGCTGATCGGCGTCAGCTTCCAGCACGTCAAAGCCGAATACGACGCCAAAGGCCGCCGCAATCTGGTGCCTTCGGGCGATCCCGATCAGACCATTCCCTGCGACGACGTGCTGGTCGCGGTCGGCCAGGAGAACGCCTTCCCCTGGATCGAGCAGGATTGCGGCATCGAGTTCGACAAATGGCACATGCCCCAGGTCGATCCCAAGACCTTCGCCTCGACCAATCCGAAAGTGTTCTTCGGCGGCGATGCCGCATTCGGGCCGAAGAACATCATCTGGGCGGTCGCGCACGGCCATGACGCCGCATTGTCGATCCACAAGATGCTGTCGGGCGAGGACATCACCGAGCGCCCGCTGCCGGAGGTGCAAATCTCCTCGCAGAAGATGGGCATCCACGAATGGAGCTATGACAACGACATCTCCAACGACAAGCGCTTCAAGGTGCCGCATCGCGACAAGGTCATCGCGCTGAAGGACATCCGCGCCGAAGTCGAGCTGGGCTACGACGTCAAGCTCGCACTGGGCGAAGCCGAGCGCTGCCTGAACTGCGACGTGCAGACGGTGTTCTCGACCTCGCTCTGCATCGAGTGCGACGCCTGCGCCGACATCTGCCCGATGGACTGCATCACCTTCACGGACAATGGTGAGGAAGACGATCTGCGCCAGCGCCTGAAGGCGCCCTCGCCGCGCCCCGACCAGGACCTCTACGTGTCCAGCGACCTCAAGACCGGGCGCGTGATGGTGAAGGACGAGGATGTCTGCCTGCATTGCGGGCTGTGCGCCGAGCGTTGTCCCACCGGAGCCTGGGACATGCAGAAATATTTCATCGATATGACCCACGCAGGTTCGACATGTCCGACAAAAAGCCGATCAGCAGCGTAAACGACTTCGTCGTCCGCTTCGCCAACGTCAACGGCTCGGGCTCGGCCAGCGCCAACGAGATGTTCGCACGCGCGATCCTGCGCCACGGCGTGCCGGTGTCCCCACGCAACATCTTCCCCTCCAACATCCAGGGCCTGCCGACCTGGTACGAGGTGCGGGTGACGGAAGCCGGCCATCTCGGCGCCCGCGGCGGCGTCGACATGATGGTGGCGATGAACCCGCAGACCTGGGACAAGGACGTCGCCGGCATCGAGCCCGGTGGCTATCTGTTCTACGATTCCACCAAGCCGATGCCGTCGACGAAATTCCGCGACGACATCACCGTGATCGGCGTGCCGCTCACCGCGATCACCAACTCGACCTATACCGATCCGCGCCAGCGCCAGCTGTTCAAGAACATCATCTATCTCGGCAGCCTCTCGGCGCTGCTCGACATGGACCCGAAGCTGATCGAGCAGCTGATCGGCGAGCAGTACAAGGGCAAGGAGAAGCTGCTCTCCTCCAACGTCCACGCGCTGCATCTCGGCCGCGACTGGGCCTTGCAGAACCTGAAATGCCCGATCGGGCTCAGGGTGAAGAAGTCCGACAAGGTCGGCGACCGCATCTTCATCGAAGGCAACAGCGCCGCCGCGCTCGGCGCCGTCTATGGCGGCGCCACCGTGTGCGCGTGGTATCCGATCACGCCGTCATCGTCGGTGGCGGAGGCCTTCACCGCCCATTGCAAGAAGTACCGGCACGATCCGGAGACCGGCAAGGCGAAATACGCGATCGTGCAGGGCGAGGACGAGCTGGCCTCGATCGGCATCGTCATCGGCGCTTCCTGGAACGGCGCGCGTGCCTTCACCGCGACCTCGGGCCCCGGCATCTCGCTGATGACGGAGTTCATCGGCCTCTCCTACTTCGCCGAGATTCCGGCGGTGATCATGAACATCCAGCGCGCCGGCCCCTCCACGGGCATGCCGACCCGCACCCAGCAATGCGACATCATCGCCTGCGCCTATGCCTCGCACGGCGACACCAAGCATGTGCTGCTGTTCCCGGAAGATCCGGCCGAAGCGTTCGAGTTCGCGGCTGCCTCCTTCGATCTCGCCGAGCGGCTGCAGACCACGATCTTCCTGATGCTCGACCTCGACATCGGCATGAACCACCGGCTCTGCCGCCCGTTGAAGTGGGACGACGCCCGGCAATATGACCGCGGCAAGATCATGACCGCGGAGATGCTGGAAGAGGGCCGCGACTTCGGCCGCTATCTCGACGTCGACGGCGACGGCATTCCCTATCGCACCTATCCCGGCACGCATCCGACCAAGGGCTCCTATTTCACCCGCGGCACCTCGCGCGACCGCTATGCGCGCTACTCCGAGGAAGGCACGGTCTACGCGGACAACATGCAGCGGCTGGTGCGCAAGTTCGAAACCGCGCAGGATCTGGTGCCGCGGCCGCTGCAGGCCAATGCGGAACGGCCGACCAAATACGGCGTGATCTATTTCGGATCGACCTCGCCGGCGATGGACGAGGCGATCGGCCTGCTGGAGGCGCGCGGGCATCAGCTCGACCGGATGCGCATCCGCGCCTTCCCGTTCCATTCGAGCGTGGCGAGCTTCCTCGCCGAGCACGACTTCGTCTACGTCGTCGAGCAGAACCGCGACAGCCAGCTCCGTCAGCTCATCGTCAACGAGAACGGGATCGATCCGGTCCGGCTCGTGCCGATCGTGCACTATGACGGTTCACCGATTACCGCCCGCTACATCGCAAAAGCCATTGGCGACCACCAGGATCACCTCAAGGTGACCCCGCTCCGCAAGGCCGTGTCATGACCTATATTGCCAAGCCGAAATTCCATCATCCGGGGTTGAAGAAGAACGAGCTCGGCTACACGCATCGCGACTACGAGGGCAAGATCTCGACGCTGTGCGCCGGCTGCGGCCACGATTCGATCACAGCCTCGATCATCGAGGCCTGCTACGAGCTCTCGATCGAGCCGCATCGGGTGGCCAAGATCTCCGGCATCGGCTGCTCGTCGAAGACGCCGGACTATTTCCTCGGCAATTCGCACGGCTTCAACTCCGTGCACGGCCGCATGCCCAGCGTGCTGACCGGCGCCAATCTCGCCAACCGCGATTTGATCTATCTCGGCGTCTCCGGCGACGGCGATTCCGCCTCGATCGGCTTCGGCCAGTTCGCGCATTCGATCCGGCGCGGCGTCAACATGACCTATATCGTCGAGAACAACGGCGTCTACGGCCTGACCAAGGGCCAGTTCTCGGCGACCGCCGACCGCGGCTCGAAGAGCAAGAAGGGCGTCACCAACACCGACAACGCCATCGACCTCGTCGCGATCGCGCTGCAGCTCGGCGCAACCTTCGTGGCGCGCTCGTTCTCCGGCGACAAGAGCCAGCTGGTGCCGCTGATCGCGGCCGCGATCGGCCACAAGGGCGCGTCCTTCATCGACGTCATCAGCCCCTGCATCGCCTTCAACAACCACGCCGGCTCGACCAAGAGTTTCGACTATGTCCGCGAGCACAATGACGCCGTGAACCGGCTCGACGTGCTGGTCGGCCGCGATCCGATCGCGGTGGACTACGCGCCGGGCACGGTGCAGGTGGTCGAGCAGCATGACGGCAGCAAGATCGCGCTGCGCAAGATCGACGCCGACTACGATCCGCATGATCGTTTGGGCGCACAGACCTTCCTCGCGAAGCACGCCGCCAAGGGCCAGATCGTCACCGGCCTGCTCTATGTCGATCCCGATGCGGAGGATCTGCACGAGCATCTCAACACGGTCGAGACCCCGCTCAACACGCTGGAAGCGGACACGCTCTGCCCGGGCTCGGCGGTGCTGGACAAGATCAACGCCAGCCTGCGCTGATCACTTCCCGGCGACTGGTTGCCTGACACGTATGGTGATCTTCTCGGACACGACGGGCGGCTCGAACGGGTAGTGCTTGGCGTCGCCGAGCACCAGCTGCAGCGTGTGCGTCCCCGGCGGAAGTTCGAGCATGGTTTCGGTCTGCCCGGCCCCGAAATGCAGATGCGACTTGTCCTGCGGGATCGGCTCCTTGGGATCGATGGGATCGTTGACGTCGACCAGCAAATGATGATGGCCGGCGTTCTGATAGTCGTCGCCGGCATGCGTCACACCCATGTTGCGCAAACCGAACCGGACCCAGAACCCGCCGCGAACCTTCTGCCCGTCACGCGGGGTGATGAAATAAAGCTTGGCGTCCTTGGGCGCGGTCTTGCCCTGCGCGTGGACTGCGCCCGAAGACAATGCGATCGCCGCCGCCAATGCGACGCAAAAAATGATCTTCATCAAATCCACTCCAGCACTTACGGACTGAGCGCGACGCGGAATCCATGTGTGGGGTAACGGACATTGGTGTCGTAACCGTCGCGGTTGGATGGCCGCACATATCGCGAGTCGTTCTTCCAGGAGCCCGAGCGCAGGACGTGAGAGCTGCAATCCGCGCTGCTCCACGCCGAGCCGTCGCTCGGCGCGCCCTGATAGGTCCTGTGCCAACAGTCCTCGACCCACTGATCGATGCCGCCGCCCATGTCGTGGAGCCCGAATGGATTGGGCTTGAAGCTGCCGACCTTGGCCGGCTGCTCGGCCGCAAGGTCACCGCAATCCTTGCACCCGGCCATGCCCGGCTGGAGCCTGTCGCCCCACCAGTATTTGGTCTGCGTTCCGCCGCGCGCCGCATATTCCCATTCGGCTTCGCTCGGAAGCCGGTACGGCTTCTTCGTCGCCTGCGCGAGCCAGGCGGCATATTGCTGCGCGTCGGTCCAGCTCACATTGCTGACGGGAGCATCGTCCTTGCCGATCGCCGTGAATCCGCACGCCTTGGCGGCGGCGCATTCGTTCCACTCCTGCACCGTCACCGGATATTTTCCGATCGAGAACGGCTTGATCGTGACCTGGTGGACCGGTCGTTCGCTCGGATCATCATTGCTTCCCATCGCGAAGCTGCCGCCGCGAACGGCGATCATCTGGGGTTCGCGGACCGGCGTCACCGATGGACTGGATGCCGGGGATGGTGAAGGCGATGCTGCGGGCGATGGCGCCGTTGCGGGCAACGGAGAAGCCGCGGGCGCGGCCTGAGGTGCCGGCACCGCCGGGCTCGGTAACGGCGGAGCGGATTGCGGCGCCGGCGAAGGCGACGGCGCAGCGATCGGAGGAGCGGCAGCCTGTTGCCCCACCTGGCTGCGGTGCTGCACCAGCACGTACCAAAGCACGTAGCCGGCAATCACCAGCAATGCCGTGATGAGAAGGATCAGCAGGACGCTCTCGCGCCGGCTTCGCGTCCTGCCGACTGCGTCTGCATCCGGCAGCACGCGATAGACGCGTACGGGATCCGTGATGTTCTTGACCTTGCGATCGCCGAGCGACTCGTAGCCGCACACCACCTTGTGCTTGATCTGCTCGTAGATCGCACCCGAGATATAGACCTGACCGGGCTCCGCGATGCCCTCGATGCGTGTGGCGATGTTGACGCCGTCGCCGTAGACGTCATCCGGCTCCACGATGACGTCGCCGAGATTGACGCCAATCCGGTATTCAAGCCGCGAATGCTTGGGAAGCGGGGCGTTGCGGCCGATGAGATTCTGCTGGATGACGATGCTGCATCGAACGGCCTCGACCGGGCTGTCGAAGATGGCGATGAAGCCATCGCCCGTCGTCTTCACCAGCGTGCCATGGTGCTCGACGATGCTGGGCTGGATGATGTCCCGCTCGATCCGCTTGACGCGGACATGCGTTCCCTCCTCGTCGGCCTGCATGATGCGACTGTAGGAAGCGATGTCGCCGACAATGATCGCCGCGAGACGACGAGGCATGGGGCCGTGTGGAGGCGGCTCGTCCTGATTTCCGGATCTGAAGTTGCGAATTTCGCCCATTGCGGGGGACTCCACACACGACGAGAGGCGGCCCCACTCTACGACTGCCAAAAGCAATCGCCTGTGAAGGCTATCACATTGACGAATGGGGACAATGTCGAATGGCTGTCAGCATCGAGTTCCCAAAAAACGAGGGCCCGTGCCGATTGAACCTTCCTGGCTCGAGGTTCGACTAAGGCCGCACATGGAACCAGGTCGCCTCGCTCTGCCGTGCGCGCGTATGCGAGTTGAACGCGTCACGCGTGCGGCGACTGCCAACACGCAGTGTTTGGTGAAAGCAATGCGGTCCGCCTCGGCTGCGGCCTGGACTAGCTGACCGGCTCGGGCTCAGCTGCGGCGCGGCCCGTATAGGCCAGCCGTCCCGCCGTCCAGTATTGCTTGCAGGTCTCGAACAGCGTTTCGCCGTCCATGGTCAGGCCGCCCGTGACGAGCACGCCGTCCGCACCAATGGGTTTGTTCAGCAGCGACAAGACGCGCTTCAGAAGGCCGCCTTCGAACCGCTCGGCGAGAAGAGGATCGACCTGAAGAACGACGATCTTCTGGCTGCGATACCGAAAGATCGAGATGTCCCGCACCGATCTCCACGAGATGGTGTCATCGGCGATCCTGGTGTCGCGAATGCCGATACGGGTGATGAAGAGGACCGGCTCCTTGGCGGAGATCAACGTCCACAGCGTCTTGCAGGTGGCGAGGCCGAAAAACACGATGCCGAAATAGCTGAGCGCGATCTGGATCGTGGCGATGTCCCTGCCATAGTGCCAGCTGAATGCGAGCGCGCCGCACAGCAGCGTCGCCAACAGGCCGGCTCCCAGCAACTTGAACAGCCGCGGAAGGGAATAGCCGATCGCAAGGTTGGGCAAGTTCTGACTTATGGACATTTTGACCGCCACCAGTCATCTGCGACAACCAGGGGTTTACCAACACCCCTCCTTCCAAATCGTTAAAGCGGGAACCTTGCGCGAGGCTGCCCGCAAGGCGTGCGGCCAGGAGCACTTGAACGCAACGTTTTCCGCCCGCGACTAAATGCCAGTCGGCTCCCACCTGCGCGTTGCGGATGGACGACGGTTCACACGCCCCGGGTGCGATCATGAAGCTTGCCCTCATCCTTCCACTCGTCCTTGCCGGCTTCGTCGGCGCCGCCCGGGCCGAGGAGGCCGACGACATCCGTGAGGCCACCAAGGCCGAGGCCGACACCTTCAACGCGCGCATGTATGCGGGCAGGCCGGGCGACAAGGCCTATGCCTGCTTCGTCCGACGTTACGACGCCGAGCACCTGGCACGGCACCCGAAGCAGAAGGTCGCATCGATGAAGCTGCTGATCTCCGCGGAGGTCGACCAGGAGGACAAGCAGCTCCACAACTCGTTCCGCCTCGGCTTCAGGTATCGCCACCGCAGCGGCGATTTCGATTCCAGCGGCTCCTGTAACCACGCCGTGTTCACCAAGGATGGCACCGAAATCCGCCTCGGCTGTGGCGTCGACTGCGAGGGCGGCGGCATCGGCGTTGCGCTCTCCAAGGACGACAAGTCGGCGATCGTGCGCCTCGCGCGGGTCAGGGTCTGGCAGAACAACAAGCCGGATGACGAAGCCGAGCATGCGCTGGTCGCCGGCGCCGACGATGCGATTTTCCGCCTCGATCGCACCGACACCAGCGAATGCGCGTCGCTGGTGACCGACCGCAAGGAACTCGCAGCGCTCCGTCACAAGTGATATCTGTCCGGCAAAGTCAGGCTTAGTCGTCATTTGCGCATGATCTTTCCGGAAAACCGCTTCACACTTTTCCGGATCATGCTTTCGGGAGACCGCCATGAACCGCCGGAACATCTTGTGGAGCGCCGTCTCGGCTTTGGGCGCAGCGCTTGGCGCCTCCAGCGCGAAGGCCGCGACCGAGGCTCCGTCGTCGAACAAGCTCAAGGTGGTCTATCACCTCAGCGACGCCGAGAAGGTCAATTTCGTGCTCGGCAACATCCAGAACCACATCGACGGCGTCGGTGGGCCCGAGCACGTGACGATCGCACTGGTGATCCACGGGCCGGCGCTGAAGGCGTTTCACGCGGCGCAAGCCAACCCCGATGTCAGCAGGCGCGTCGGCGAATTCTTCAAGGATGGCGTCGAGCTCGCCGCCTGCGGCAACACGATGAAGGCGCAGAACGTCACGCTGACGGATCTGTTGCCCGGCTTCGTCAGCGCGGAGAAGGGCGGCGTGGTCCGGTTGGCCGAGCTGCAGTCGCAGGGGTATCTCTATCTGCGGCCGTAGGGTTGCGGCCCGCCATATCATAATCCTCCTCTTGGCACTTGACTCATCCATAACCCCACGGTTATGAGTTAATCCATAACTTCTGAGTTATGGATCTCGCATGTCCGCCACCCACGACCTCCTGTTCAGGACCCTCGCCGATCCGACCCGGCGGGCGATCTTCGAACGGCTGTGCCGCGAGGGCGAGCAGACGGTCGGGGCACTAACGCTGCGGTCCGGCGTTTCCCAGCCGGCGGTCTCGAAACATCTCGGCGCGCTGAAGCAGGCGGGCCTGGTGCGCGACCGCCATGAGGGACGCCAGACCCACTACAGCGCGCAGCCCGGCGCGCTCAATCCGCTGGTCGACTGGACCAGCCAGATGGCCGGCTTCTGGCAGAACCGGCTCGACGCTCTCGATGATCTCCTGAAGAGGATGGACCAATGACCGAAACACGATCCGTCGTCGTCGAGCGCGAGTTCGCCTTCCCGGCGGAGCGGCTCTGGCGCGCGCTGACGCAGCCGCATCTGATCGAGGAATGGCTGATGAAGAACGACTTCAAGCCGGAGGTCGGCCATCGCTTCAACCTGCGCGGCGAATGGGGCGGCGTGCTGGACTGCGAGGTGCTCACCATCGAGCCGCAGAAGACGCTCGCCTATACCTGGAATTTCTCGCACGAGGACGCCGCCTTCGATCTCAAGAGCGTGGTGACGTTCACGCTGACGCCGACGGGCGCGGGCACGCATCTGCGCGTCGAGCAGGCGGGCTTCAGTCCGACGCAGAAGCAGGCCTATGGCGGCGCGCATGCCGGCTGGAAGCAGTTTTTCAACAAGCTGGACGAGCTGCTGGCGCGGGCCGAGTAGCGCCGTCACCGACCTTCATTCGATCATCTCAAGAGGAGGTTTTCTTGACCGGGAATATGTGGGTTCGCCAGATCCATCGCTGGCTGTCCATCGCCTTCACGCTCGCCGTCACCGCGAACATCGTCGCCATGACCATGCAGCTCGATGCCGCCTGGATCGGCTTCCTGGCGCTCGTTCCGCTGATCCCGCTGCTCGCGACCGGGCTGTATCTGTTCGCGCTGCCTTATCTTGGCCGGCGCGGCGGCGCGCACAGCGAGGCGAGGTCATGAAGAAGGCCGTGGCGGCGAAGAAGAGCAGCGCGAAGGACGCGGACGGCGCTTCGCCTTCCAGGCTGATCGACGGCAGGATCAGGGAGCTCGGCGACTGGCGCGGCGAAATGCTCGCGCGGGTCCGCGGCCTGATCAAGCAGGCCGATCCTGACGTCGTCGAGGAATGGAAATGGCGCGGCGTTCCCGTTTGGGAGCACGACGGCATCATCTGCACCGGCGAAACCTACAAGGCTGTGGTGAAACTGACCTTCGCCAGGGGCGCGGCGCTGGACGATCCGGCGGGCCTGTTCAATTCCAGCCTCGACGGCAATGTGCGCCGCGCGATCGATATTCGCGAGGGCGAGAAGATCGACGAGAAGGCGTTGAAGGCGCTGATCCGCGCGGCGGTGGAGCTGAATGCGTCGAAGAAGAAGCCGGCGAAGAAGCGGCCGGCGTAGAACGTTCTTGGTGGCTGGTGCAAGCGCCTCGTCCTTCGAGACGACCGCTTCGCGGTCTCCTCAGGATGAGGCTCAGCATCCCCGCGTGTTGAAATCGCCGCCGCACATTCCGCCCTCATCCTGAGGGCCCGCCGAAGGCGGGCGTCTCGAAGGATGGCTGCAGGAAAGCGTCCCGCCGCGTCGATGCAGAACCTACCGTCCGCCCTCAGGCCACCGCCGCCGGAATCGGGCGCGGGCTGACGACGTATTCGCGCAAAACCTTGTCGTTGGCGTCGACCTCGATCAGCGCGACGTCGTAGGTCCAGAGATCGGCCAGGTGCTGCAGCACGCGCTTGGCGTCGGTCTCGTTGAGCTGCGAGCCCTTGATCACGTGGTGATGCAGGATCAGCCGGCGGTCGCCGGAGAGATCGACGTCGACCACCTCGATATTGGCGTCGATGTAGCCGACGTCGTGCTGCCGCGCCAATTCGCGCCGCACGCGGCGGAAGCCGCGCTCGTCGTGGATGGCATCGACGCGGATGCCGGCGCGCTCCTCGGGATCGTCATGGAGATGGAACATGCGGAAGTGCCGCATCAGCCTGGGGCTCAGGAACTGGCCGATGAAGCTCTCGTCGCGGTAATTGGCCCAGACGTCGCGCAGCACGCCCATCACGTCGTTCCTGCCGGCGATGTCGGGGAACCATTCGCGGTCCTCGTCTTCCGGATTGGTGACGATGCGCTCGATGTCCTGCATCACGGCGAAGCCGAGCGCATAGGGGTTGAAGCCCGAGAAGCGCGGATCGTCGAATTCGGGCTGGAACACCACGTTGGTGTGCGAGCCCAGGAATTCGAGGAAGTTGCCGTCGGTGATGCGGCCCTGCTGATGCAACTTGGTCATGATGCGATAGTGGACGTAGGTGGCCGTCCCCTCGTTCATCACCTTGGTCTGACTCTGCGGATAGAAATATTGCGCGATGTGGCGGACGATGCGCAAGAGCTCGCGCTGCCATGGCGCCAGCCGCGGCGCGCTCTTCTCGAGGAAATAGAGCAGGTTTTCCTGCGGCAGCCCGAGCAGCTTGCGGCGCCGCTCGATGCTGAGCGTCGAACGGCTCTTGCTCTTGCCGGCCGGCACGGTGCGCCAGAGATCGTTGAAGACCTCTTCCTCGTGCTGGCGGCGGCGCCCTGCCCGCTTCTCCTCGGCGCGCAGGTCCAGCTTCTTCTTGCCGGGATAGCGGTCGATGCCGTGCGACATCAGCGCATGCGCGGCGTCGAGCGTGCGCTCGACCTCGGTGCGGCCGTAGCGCTCCTCGCATTGCATGACGTAGTTCTTGGCGAAGTCGAGATAGTCCAGGATGCCGTCGGCGTCGGTCCACTGCTTGAACAGATAATTGTTCTTGAAGAAGTGGTTGTGGCCGAAGGCGGCGTGCGCGATCACCAGCGTCTGCATCGTCGCCGTGTTCTCCTCCATCAGGTAGGAGATGCAGGGCGAGGAGTTGATCACGATCTCATAGGCGAGGCCCATCAGGCCCTTGCGATAGGAGGCCTCGTGAAACGCGAAATGCTTGCCGAAGGACCAGTGCTTGTAGAACAGCGGCATGCCGACCGACGAGTAGGCGTCCAGCATCTGCTCGGCGGTGATGACCTCGATCTGGTTCGGATAGACGTCGAGCCCGAGATCCTTCAACGCCACCTCCTCGCAGGCGTCGGTGATGCGCTGCAAGGTATGGAAGTCCCAATCCGCGCCTTCGAACAATCGTGCCGTCATGGAGCGGCTTTCTCCTGAGCAGTTTCGCGGCGCTGGAACAAATCGTGGAACACCGGGAAGATCTCGCTGCGCTCGGAGACCTTGCGCATCGAGAGCGGTGCGCCGCTGTTGCGCAGGCGCTCGTAAAGGGTCCAGAGCGAGGAGTCGGAAAGATCGAAGGCGCTGCCGCCTGACTCCCCGACCTCGAGATAGGCGAAGAACTGGCAGACCGGCAGGATCTTGTCGGTCAGCAGCAGTCCGGTGAGCTCGCCGTCGGAATAGGAATTGTCACCGTCGGAGGCCTGCGCGGCGTAGATGTTCCAGTCCGACGGATTGAAGCGCTCGCGCACGATCTCGTGCATCGCCTGCAGCGCGCTGGAGACCAGCGTGCCGCCCGAGGCCGGACCGTAGAAGAAGGTCTGCTCGTCCACCTCCTCGGCGCGGTCGGTGTGGCGGATGAAGACGATCTCGACATGCTTGTAACGGCGCTTCAGGAACACGTAGAGCAGCATGTAGAAGCGCTTGGCGAGGTCCTTCATGTGCTCGGACATCGAGCCGGAGACGTCCATCAGGCAGAACATCACGGCCTGCGCGACCGGCCGCGGCACCGTCTCGAAACGGCGGTAGCGGATGTCGAGCGGATCGATGAAGGGAATGCGCTTGGATTTCGCTTTCAGCGCTTCGAGCTGGGCGATGAGCTCGGTACGCTCGTCCTCGTCCGTACAGGCGGCGATTGCGGCTTCCAGCTCCTCGATCTCCTCCTTGCGGGGACGCTTGAGCGCGATGCGGCGCGCCAGCGCGAGCTTCACGGTTCGGCTCACCGAGATGTTGGCGGGCGAGCCCGACGTGGTGTAGCCGGCGCGCTGAATGCCCTCGCTCTCGGTCTGCGCGATCTTGCGCTTGGCGAGATCCGGCAGTTCGAGGTCGTCGAGGAAGAGATCGACGAACTCGTCGCGGGACAGCACGAAGCGGAAGGCGTCCTCGCTGTCGCCTTCGCCCGGACCGGAATCCTTGGCGCTGCCCTGGCCGGAGCGCTGCAGATAGTCGCCCTCGATGAACTTCTTGTTCCCGGGCAGCACCATGTCGCGCGTTCCGCCTTCGCGGCGGAAACGCGGCTCGTGCATCCCGTCCAGCGGGATCGTGACCTCACCACCCTCCAGGACGTCCTTGATGTCGCGTTCCTGCGAGGTCTTCTTGACGGCGCCCTGCACCAGGGATTTGGCCCGACGCAAGAACCGCTGACGGTTCTCAAGACTCTTGCCGCCTGGATTCAGGCGCCTGTCAATAATGTGAATCGGCACTTTTTCATCCGCCTCAACCGGCCTGCTTCACACGCATGTACCATTCGACGAGCCGGCGAACCTGACGCTCGGTGTAGCCGCGCTCCACCATGCGTGCGACGAACTCGCCGTGCTTCTTCTCCGTCTCGCCGTCCTTCTTCGACCCGAAGGAGATGACCGGAAGCAGGTCCTCGACCTGGGAGAATATCCGCTTTTCGATCACGTCGCGAATCTTCTCGTAGGAGGTCCAGGTCGGATTCTTGCCACTGTTCTGAGCCCTGGCCCGTAACGAGAACTTGACCACCTCGTTCCGGAAATCCTTCGGATTGGCGATGCCGGCCGGCTTCTCGATCTTGGTCAATTCCTGGTTCAAAAGCTCGCGATCGAGCAACTGGCCGGTGTCGGGATCCTTGAAGTCCTGATCCTCGATCCAGGCGTCGGCGTAGTCGACGTAGCGGTCGAACAGGTTCTGACCGTAATCCGAGTAGGATTCGAGATAAGCCTTCTGGATCTCGTTGCCGATGAACTCGGCATAGCGCGGCGCCAGCTCCGCCTTGATGAACTCCAGGTAACGTTTCTCGGTTTCCTCCGGCAGCTGCTCGCGGCGGATCGACTGCTCCAGCGCGTACATCAGGTGCACGGCATCGGCGGCGACCTCCTGCGGATCATGGTTGAAGGTCGCAGCCAGGATCTTGAAGGCAAAGCGCGTGGACACGCCGTCCATGCCTTCGTCGACACCGGCGGCATCCCGGTATTCCTGGACGCTTCGTGCCTTGGGATCGGATTCCTTCAGGCTTTCGCCGTCGTAGACCCGCATCTTGCCGAACAGCGTGGAATTCTCGTGCTTGCGCAGGCGCGACATCACCGAGAACCGAGCCATCGTTTCCAGTGTCGACGGCGCGCACGGCGCGGACGCGAGCTCGGAGCCCTGGATCAGCTTCTCGTAGATCTTCTGCTCTTCGGCGACCCGCAGGCAGTAAGGCACCTTGATCACGCAAATGCGGTCGATGAAGGCTTCGTTGTTCTTGTTGGCCTTGAAGCTCGCCCACTCCGCCTCGTTGGAGTGCGCCAGGATCACGCCGGTGAACGGGATCGCGCCGATGTTCTCGGTGCCGATGTAATTGCCCTCCTGCGTTGCGGTGAGCAGCGGGTGCAGCATCTTGATCGGCGCCTTGAACATCTCGACGAATTCGAGGATGCCCTGGTTGGCGCGATTGAGGCCTCCCGAATAGCTGTAGGCGTCGGGATCGTTCTGCGCGTAGGTCTCGAGCTTGCGGATGTCGACCTTGCCGACCAGCGACGAGATGTCCTGGTTGTTCTCGTCACCCGGCTCGGTCTTGGAGACCGCGATCTGACGCAGTCGCGACGGCTGGATCTTGGCGACGCGGAATTGCGAGATATCGCCGCCGAAGGCTTCCAGCCGCTTGTAGCACCACGGGCTCATCAGGCCGGTGAGACGGCGGCGCGGAATGCCGTATTTCTCCTCCAGCATCGGTCCGAGATGATCGGGATCGAACAGGCTGAGCGGGCTTTCGAACACGGGCGAGAGTTCATCGCCGGCCTTGAGCACGTAGATCGGCTGCACTTCCATCAGCGACTTCAGCCGCTCGGCGAGCGAGGATTTGCCGCCGCCCACGGGGCCGAGCAGATAGAGGATCTGCTTGCGCTCCTCCAAGCCCTGCGCCGCGTGGCGGAAGAACCCGACGATGCGCTCGATGGTTTCTTCCATGCCGTAGAAGCCGGCGAAGGCCGGATAGGTGCGGATGGTGCGGTTCAAAAAAATACGGCCAAGGCGTGGGTCCTTGGCCGTGTCAATCGTCTGCGGATCACCGATTGCTGCTAGCAGTCGTTCGGCCGCGTTCGCGTATTTCATGGGATCGCTTCGACACGATTCCAGATATTCCGCCATCGACATGTCGTGCTGGCTTCTCGCCTCGAACGACCGAGCGAAAGCGTTGAATAGAGAATCGTTATACATGATCCCTCTCCGCGTGAGTTCCGCTACAAGCTGAAACGAAAGCAGTTACTGGACCGTTCCTCAGGCCGCTTCTCGAATCAGCGTGAGCACATGACAGTCATTGGACACCCGGGGGCCGACTCGACGCAACGCACAACGTAGGCAACCGGGTGAGTTACGAACAGGCACCTGCCTGTTATTTATGCGAATCTATGTATATCTTCGCTCATTTCCAGAAAATGTCACTCGGCCGCCACATCCGGGCATTACCGGGGATCAGCTCATCCGGCGGTGCAGCATAGTCGCCAGCCGGCGGCAGCTTTATGACGCTTGTACGGCCAAGCCTTGTGCACCTGAGCCTTGTGCACCTGAGCCTTGTGCACCCGCGTCTTGCGTGCCTTGATCGCGGTCTCGCCGCAATGCGGTGTGTGCATCGCTGGCGGCATGGCACTCGCGGCAAGCGCGCAGCAATGTATCAAAATCGGTCGCCAGTCCCTCGGTGGAAATGACGATCCGATCGTCCTGCGCGCCGCGCGACGCTGCCCGGCTCCTGCCGCGAATACAGCAGAGCTGCCGCTGCAATGCCGGCGTCGGCGTCAGCACGATCATCCTGTGCCCGCGGCGCTCCTCGGTCGAAATCTCCGCGATCGACTCCCACAGCAGAAATTCATTGCCGATGCGGAGATCGCGGATGCCGTAGGGGGTGACGATCACCACCGGCCCACGTTCGCCGGGAAGCAGCCAGATCAGCCAGCCGGTGATCAGGCCGAACACCGCGACGCCGGTATAGCCGACCGTCGTGTCGTAGTCGCCGAGGCTGTCCCACCAGTCGAAGGCAAGGCTCGCGCTGAACAGCATCATCGCGAAACCCGCCGCGACCAGCAGCCGCGAACGCGTTGCGCATTGGTTGATTTCGAGATCGTGTGGCGCATCGACGCGCACGGTCGGCGCGACCGACTGCGGGCTGTCGGAGACGGCGGACGGAGAGCCGTCAGGATGCAGGTGCATGCTTTCCCCCAGCATGGCCATTCGCGACCGAGCCACAAAGTATCCGGCGGATCGGAATCCACTGAAGACCGGCTGTGCAGCGGCCGACAGACGCTACGCAACGAGACCTCGGCCGAAACTTTCCCGGCCAACGACTTTTTACGCAACACAGCCACTGCCGCCTGGATCGCCATGATCGCGACGGAGTTACACTAGAGGTATGACTCCCACACGCTTGATTGGTTCCCTCCCGGGAGCATGTAAGCTAGAGGATAGCGCGTCAGGACCGGCGCGGAAACCCCTCGCCCGCAGGCTTGGAGATAAATAAGCACCATGAATCCCGTCAAAGAACTGGAAAAGCACGGACAGGCCGTCTGGCTGGACTTCCTGGCCCGCGGCTTCATCGCCAAGGGCGACCTGAAGCGGCTGATCGACACCGATGGCGTCAAGGGCGTCACCTCGAACCCGTCGATCTTCGAGAAGGCGATCGGCAGCTCGGACGAATATGACGCCCCGATCGGCAAGGCGCTGAAGCGCGGCGACCGGACCGTGGCCGACCTGTTCGAAGCCGTCGCGGTCGAGGACATCCAGAATGCCGCCGACGTGCTGCGCCCGGTCTATGACCGCCTCAAGGGCGGCGACGGCTATGTCAGCCTCGAGGTATCGCCCTATCTGGCGATGGACACCGCCGGCACGGTGGCCGAGGCGCGGCGTCTGTGGAAGGACGTTGGCCGCAAGAACCTGATGGTGAAGGTGCCGGCGACGCCGGAAGGCCTTCCGGCGATCGAGACGCTGATCGGCGACGGCATCAGCATCAACATCACGCTGCTGTTCTCCAAGGCCGTCTACCTCCAGGTGGCGGAGGCCTATATCGCGGGCCTGGAAAAATATGTCGCAGGCGGCGGCGACCCCTCGCATGTCGCAAGCGTTGCGAGCTTCTTCGTCAGCCGCATCGACAGCGTCGTCGACAAGCAGCTCGATGAGAAGATCGCGCGCGCCAATGACCCATCCGAAAAGGAGAGGCTTGCCGCCCTCAAGGGCAAGGTCGCAATCGCCAACGCCAAGGTCGCCTATCAGGATTACAAGCGCCTGTTCGCAGGTCCCCGCTGGGAGAAGCTCGCCGCCAAGGGCGCCAAGCCGCAGCGCATGCTGTGGGCGTCGACCGGCACCAAGAACAAGGACTACAGCGACGTCCTCTATGTCGAGGAGCTGATCGGCCCCGACACCATCAACACCGTGCCGCCGGCGACGCTGGATGCGTTCCGCGACCACGGCAAGCCGCGCGACAGCCTGGAAGAGAATGTCGAGGACGCAAGGCGCGTGCTGGAGGAGCTGGAGCGCTCGGGCATCTCGCTCGATGCGATCACCGAGGAGCTGGTCAAGGACGGCGTCAAGCTGTTTGCGGACGCCGCCGACAAGCTCTACGGCGCGGTCGCGCACAAGCGCGCCACCGTGCTCGGGCCGGCGCTCGACCGCCAGCAGCTATCGCTCGGCGACGGGCTCGGCAAGGCCGTGGCCAAGAGCACCGAGGAATGGCGTGCCTCGGCAAAAATCCGCAGGCTCTGGCAGCGCGACAAGTCGGTCTGGACCGGCACCGACGAGGACAAATGGCTCGGCTGGCTCGACAGCGCGGCCAAGGCCGATGTCGCCGACTACGAGGATTATGCGGGCCGCGTGAAGGGCCAGAAATTCTCCGACGCCGTCGTGCTCGGCATGGGCGGATCGAGCCTCGGACCCGAGGTACTGGCCGAGACCTTTGGCAAGAAGCCCGGCTTCCCCAAGCTGCACGTGCTTGACTCCACCGATCCCGCGCAGGTGCGGGCGATGGAGGGGAAGATCGACATCGCCAACACCGTGTTCATCGTCTCCAGCAAGTCCGGCGGCACCACCGAGCCGAACGCGATGAAGGATTATTTCCATGAGCGCGTCGCGCAGGCGGTCGGCTCCAAGGTGAAGACCGGCCATCGCTTCATCGCGGTGACCGATCCCGGATCGTCGCTGGAGAAGGCGGCGAAGACGCTGAACTATGCCCGCATCTTCCATGGCGAGCCCTCGATCGGCGGGCGCTACTCGGTGCTCTCGCCGTTCGGGCTGGTGCCGGCGGCGACCGCCGGCATCGACGTCAAGACCTTCGTCAGGCACGCGCTCTCCATGGCCCGCTCCTGCGGACCGGACGTGCCGCCGTCCGAAAACCCGGGCGTGCAGCTCGGCCTTGCCATGGGGCTTGCCGCGCTCGAAGGCCGCGACAAGGTGACGATCCTGTCGTCGAAGAAGATCGCCGATTTCGGTGCCTGGGCCGAGCAGCTGATCGCGGAATCGACCGGCAAGGAGGGCAAGGGCCTGATCCCGATCGACGGCGAGCCGCTCGGCGATCCCTCGGTCTACGGCAATGACCGTTTCTTCATCGACATCCGCATCGAGGGCGAAGCCGACGCCGCACACGACTCCCAGCTTGCCGCAATCGAAGCGGCCGGCCATCCCGTCGTGCGCATCGCGATGAAGTCGATCGACCATCTCGGCCAGGAGTTCTTCCGCTTCGAGATGGCGACGGCGGTGGCGGGCTCGATCCTCGGCATCAACCCGTTCGACCAGCCCGACGTCGAAGCGGCCAAGATCAAGACCCGCGAGCTCACGGCCTCGTTCGAGAAGACCGGCGCGCTGCCGGACGAACAGCCCGTGGTCAGCACGGTCGAGGCCGATCTCTACACCGACGAGGCCAACGCCACGGCGCTACGCGCTGCCGGCGCCAATGGCGACCTCACCTCCTGGCTGAAGGCGCACCTCTCGCGCTCAGGCGATGGCGATTACGTTGCCCTGCTCGGCTACATCGCGCGCGACAAGGCCACCATCGATGCCCTCCAGGCGATGCGGCTCGAGGTGCGCGAGAAGCGGCATGTCGCGACCTGCGCCGAGTTCGGCCCGCGCTTCCTGCACTCCACGGGCCAGGCCTACAAGGGCGGGCCCGACAGCGGCGTGTTCCTCCAGATCACCGCTGACGACGCCAAGGACCTGTCCGTGCCGGGCCAGAAGGCGAGCTTCGGCGTGATCAAGGCGGCACAGGCGCGGGGCGATTTCGACGTGCTCACCGAACGCGGGCGGCGCGCGCTGCGTGTCCACCTGAAGGGCGGGCTCAAGAAAGGTCTCGCCGCGCTCAATGCTGCGCTCAACGACGCACTGAATTAAGGGAATCTCTCACATGCAACTCGGCATGATCGGCCTCGGCCGGATGGGCGGCAACATCGTTCGCCGCTTGATGCGCCAGGGACATTCGACCGTGGTCTACGACAAGGACACCAAGGCCGTCGCGGGCCTTGCCGCAGACGGCGCGGTCGGCTCGGCGACACTCGAGGAATTCATCTCGAAGCTGGAGCGGCCGCGCACCGCCTGGGTGATGCTGCCGGCGGGCCACATCACCGAGACGACGATCGATACGATCGCAAAGGTGATGCAGGAAGGCGACGTCATCATCGACGGCGGCAACACCTTCTGGCAGGACGATGTCCGCCGCGGCAAGGCGCTGAAGGCGCGCGGCATCCACTATGTCGACGTCGGCACGTCGGGCGGCGTCTGGGGCCTCGACCGCGGCTATTGCATGATGATCGGCGGCGAGAAGGCCGTGGTCGACCGGCTCGATCCGATCTTTGCCGCGCTTGCGCCGGGCGCGGGTGACATTCCCCGCACCGAAGGACGCGAGGGGCGCGATCCCCGCATCGAGCAGGGCTATATCCATGCCGGCCCGGTCGGCGCCGGGCATTTCGTCAAGATGATCCACAACGGCATCGAATACGGCCTGATGCAGGCCTATGCCGAAGGCTTCGACATCCTCAAGAACGCCAATATCGACGCCCTGCCGGCGGATCATCGCTACGACTTCGATCTCGCCGACATCGCCGAAGTGTGGCGGCGCGGCAGCGTGATTCCGTCCTGGTTGCTCGATCTCACCTCGACCGCCCTCGCCGACAGCCCGCAGCTGGCGGAATATTCGGGCTTCGTGGAGGATTCCGGCGAAGGACGCTGGACCGTGAATGCTGCGATCGACGAGGCCGTGCCGGCCGAAGTCCTGACCGCGGCGCTCTACACACGTTTCCGTTCCCGCAAGGAACACACCTTCGCCGAAAAAATTCTTTCCGCGATGCGCGCGGGTTTCGGCGGCCACAAGGAGCCGAAGCAGCCGGGCGCTTCGAAACCCAAATAGAAGCCTGAGTAACAAGTAGACAAGCGAAGGCCGACAATTCGTGACAAAAGACCCGCAAGCCAAGCGCAAGCCGGAAAATTGCGCCTTCGTCATCTTCGGTGTCACCGGCGACCTTACCCATCGCCTGGTGATGCCGTCGCTCTACAACCTCGCGGCCGAGCACCTGTTGCCGGAAAAATTCTGCGTCGTCGGCGTGGCCCGCAGGGGCCAGTCGGATGACGAGCTGCGCGACAGCCTGCTGAAGGGCCTGCGGCAATTCGCGACCCGGCCCGTGGACGACGACATCGCCAAGAAGCTGCTGGAATGCGTGACCTTCGTCGAGGCCGATCCGAAGGATCCGCCTTCCTTTGATCGCCTGCGCGAGCATCTGGATTCACTGGAATGCGCGCAGGAGACCGGCGGCAACCGGCTGTTCTATCTGGCGACCCCGCCGGCTGCGTTTGCGCCGACCGCGCGCGAGCTCGGCCGCACCGGCATGATGAAGGAGAACGGCGCCTGGCGGCGGCTCGTGATCGAAAAGCCGTTCGGCACCGACCTCGCATCGGCCAAGGCGCTGAATGGCGAGCTGCTGAAGATCATGGACGAGCACCAGATCTACCGGATCGATCATTATCTCGGCAAGGAGACGGTGCAGAACATCCTGGTGCTGCGCTTTGCCAACGGCATGTTCGAACCGATCTGGAATCGCAACCATATCGACCACATCCAGATCACGGTGGAGGAAAAGCTCGGCGTCGGCCATCGCGGCGGCTTCTATGATGCCACCGGCGCGCTGCGCGACATGGTGCCGAACCATCTGTTCCAGCTGATGTCGCTGGTGGCGATGGAGCCCCCTGCGCGTTTCGACGCACATTCCGTGCGCTCCGAGAAGGCCGACGTGCTCACATCGATCCAGCAGCCGAGCCGGGAAGAGGCGCTGAAGAATTCGGTGCGCGCGCAATATCTCGCCGGCCGCAGCGGCGACGACGCGATCACGGACTATCGCAAGACCGAGGACGTCAAGTCCGACAGCACCACCGAGACCTTCGTCGCGCTGAAGCTGATGATCGACAATTGGCGCTGGGCCGGCGTCCCCTTTTACCTGCGCACCGGTAAGGCGCTGGGTCACAAACGCACCGAGGTCGCGATCAAGTTCAAGCAGGCGCCGCTGTCGATGTTCTCAGGCACGGACGTCGACCGCCTGTCGCAGAATTTCCTCACCATCGGCATCGCGCCGACCGAGACCATCGAGCTGCAGTTCAACGCCAAGATCCCGGGGCCGAGCATCACCATCGACGGCGTCGAGATGAAGTTCCGCTACGGCGACTATTTCCGTGCCGATCCGTCGACCGGCTACGAGACGCTGATCTACGACTGCATGATCGGCGACAACATCCTGTTCCAGCGCGCCGACGGCATCGAGGCCGGCTGGCAGGCTGTGCAGCCGTTCCTGGACGCGTGGAAAAGTGCCGGCACCAACGGCATCGAGACCTATGAAGCGGGCAGCGACGGCCCGAAATGCGCCGACGAACTGCTCCGGCGCGACGGGCGAAGCTGGCGGAAATACTCGTGATTGCGGCCGAACAGCCGAAACTGATCGTCGCGGCGGATGCCGAGGCGCTGGCGCAGGCCGCAGCCGAACGGGTGATGGCGCGGATCGGCGCAAATCCCGGGCGCATCGCGATCTGCCTCACCGGCGGCTCGAGCCCGAAGAAGCTCTATCAATTGCTCGGCAGCGATGCCTGGCGCGGCAAGATCCCGTGGGACCGCGTGCACTGGTTCATCGGCGACGAGCGGTTCGTGCCTGACAGCGATCCCCTCAACAACATGGCGGTGGCGCGGGCGGCATTTCTCGATCGCAGCGCGCCTGCCGGCCATATCCATCCGATCCCGAGCACGACTGAAAATCCCGATGCCGGTGCGGGAGCCTATGCGCGCGAGCTGCAGGCTTTCTACGGCGCAGACCGGCTCGATCCGGCGCGGCCGCTGTTCGACCTCGTCCTGATGGGCGCAGGACCGGACGGCCACACCGCCTCGCTGTTTCCCGGCTTTCCCGAGATCGAAGAGACCGGGCGCTGGGTCATCGGCGTCCCCAAGGCCAATGTCGCGCCGTTCGTGCCGCGGGTCTCGCTCACCCTGCCCGCTCTGGCCTCCTGCCGCGAAATGCTGTTCGAGATTGCCGGGCACGACAAGCAGCCGATCTTGACGCGCCTCCTCAATGGCGAGAATCTGCCGGCCTTACGCGCGCGCTCGAATGGTGAGACCGTCTGGCTGGTCGACAGGGCCGCGCTTCCGGAGGAAATTCGTGGGCCGCGTTGAAGCACCTTGTGCGTTGATCGTGATGGGCGTGTCGGGTTCGGGCAAGAGCACGGTTGCGGCGGCGCTCGGCGAGCGGCTCGGCTGGCGCTTCGAGGACGGCGACAGCTTTCATCCCGCCAGCAATGTCGAGAAGATGCGGGCCGGCCATCCCCTCACCGACGGGGACCGCTGGCCCTGGCTCAATGCCATCGCCGACGAGATCGAGCGGGTTTGCGGACGCAGCGAGCATGTCATCATCGCCTGCTCGGCGTTGAAGCACACCTATCGCGACGTGCTGCTGCGCGGACGCAGTGACGTCCGCTTCGTGTTCCTGAAGGGCACGAAGGAGCTGATCGCCGAGCGGCTCGCGCAGCGCAAGGGCCATTTCATGCCGCCCGGGCTGCTGACGAGCCAGTTCGACACGTTGGAGCCGCCGGAAACGGACGAGCACGTCATCACCGTCTCGATCGACGAGACCGTCGAGGCGATCGTGGACGGCATCGTGCGGCAATTGAAGCTGGGCGGGGCAATACCCAAGGTTCTGCCATGACTCCCATCTCACTCGTGATCTCCGACGTCGACGGCACGCTGCTGACCAAGGACAAGACGCTGACCGAACGTGCGCGAAGCGCAGTGCAGCGGCTGCACCAGGCCGGCATCGGCTTCACCATCACCTCCAGCCGTCCCGCGATCGGCATGCGCTTCCTGATCGAGCCGCTGGCGCTGTGGCTGCCGGTCGGCCCGTTCAACGGCTCCTCGATCGTCGATCCCGAGATGCGACCGGTCGAGCAGCACCTGATTCCGCCGGGCGCCGCCGAGCGGTCCTTGCAAATCCTCCGCGACTTCGGCGCAGACATCTGGCTGTTCACTGCCGACAAATGGCTGATCGACAATCCCAGCGGCAAATACGTCGCGCATGAGCAGCACACGATCCGCTCCGACCCGACCATCATCACTGATTTCTCGCCGTATCTCGCCAGCGCCTGCAAGATCGTCGGCGCCAGCGCCGACGCCGCCGGGCTTGCCGCGTGCGAGAAGGCGATGCAGGAGGCGCTCGGCAGCGAGGCCACCGCGGTGCGCTCGCAGACCTATTATCTCGACATCACCCCGCCCGGCTTCAACAAGGGCACGTTCGTCGAGTTTATGGCCAAGCGCCTGGGCATCTCGACCGACGCGGTCGCCACCATCGGCGACATGCAGAACGACCTCGCGATGTTCCGCGTCAGCGGCACCTCCATCGCCATGGGCAACGCCACCGACAACGTCAAGGACGAGGCGACCCACGTCACAGGGAGCAACGAGCAGGACGGTTTTGCCGAGGCGATGGAGATGATCTTGAAGCGGAACGGGGTTGGCTGACGTCTGATGAGATGAGACTCCGCTGGCGCCGCGGTGGCGGTATGTTCCCTCCCCCCTTGCGGGGGAGGGTTAGGGAGAGGGGTAGCCCAGGCAAAGGTGTTGGTGTTGATGATGCACCAGGAGCCAGTGCGCGACGGATAGAATCCCCGCGTGGCACCCCTCTCCCTGCCCCTCCCCCGCAAGGGGGGAGGGAACGGAGAGAGCGCTGCCACCCTTACTTCGACCGCTGCATCGCCGGCTTTTCGCTCTTCTGCCTTGCCGCCGAGAGGTTATGCGCCGTGTTGATCAGCGCGATGTGGGTCAGCGCCTGCGGGAAATTGCCGGTTTGGCGGCGGGCGACGGAGTCGTATTCCTCGGCGAGTAGCCCGACATCGTTAGCGATGCCGACCACGCGATCGAACAAGACTTGCGCCTTGTCGAGATCGCCCGCCAGCACATAGGCATCGGCGAGCCACAGGCTGCAGGCGAGGAACGCGCCTTCGAGCGGCGGCTGGCCCGCGGGCAGTTCGCGCGGATCGTGCCGCAGCACGAAGCCGTCGCGCATCAAGCATTTCTCGACCGCGGCGATGGTGCCGCGGATGCGCGGGTCTTCGGCCGGCAGGAAGCCGACCGCCGGCAGCAGCAGCACGCTGGCATCGAGCAGCTTCGAGCCGTAGGACTCGACGAAAGCGTTCTCCTCGGCGTCAAAACCGTTGTTGCAGACGTCGCGATGAATGGCTTCGCGCAAGGCGCGCCAATGCAGCAGCGGCGCCTTGAAGCCGAAGGCCTCGGCGCTCTTGATGCCGCGATCGAAGGCGACCCAGGTCATGACCTTCGAGAACACGTAGTGCCGGGGTTGCCCGCGCCGCTCCCAGATGCCGTGATCGGGCCGGTCCCAGACCTCGGCGAGATGGTGGAGCACGTTGCATTCCAGCGCCCAGCTTTCCTCGTCGAGCTTCAGCTTGGCCATGCGCGACTGGTGGAAGGCGTCGATCAGCTCGCCATAGACGTCGAGCTGGAGCTGCGCATGCGCGGCGTTGCCGACGCGCACAGGCTTGGCGCCCTCATAACCGGCGAGCCAGCCCGCCTCCCATTCCAGGAGCCGCCGCTGGCCCCAGATGCCGTACATGATCTGCATGTTGGACGGCGAGCCGGCGGCCGCACGCAGCAGCCAATTGTGCCAGGCCGAGGCTTCCTCGGTGTAGCCCGAGTTCATCAGCGCCAGCAGCGTGAATGTGGCATCGCGCAGCCAGCAGAAGCGGTAGTCCCAATTCCTGCTGCCGCCGAGCTTCTCCGGCAGCGACGTGGTCGGCGCCGCGACGATACCGCCGGTGGGGCCGAAGGTGAGCGCCTTCAGCGTGATCAGCGAGCGCACGATCAGATCGTGATAATCGCCATCGCGGGTGCATTGGCGGCACCAGTCCTGCCAGAAATTCTCGGTCTCCTGAAGCGCGAGCTCCGGGTCGATCGGCGCGGGCGGATCGAGATGCGAGGGGCCGTAGGTCAGCACGAAGGGGATGGTCTCGCCCGCCCTCACCTCGAAGTCGGACACCGTGGTCAGATCCTCGCCGCGGGTCTCGACCGGCGTGCGCAGCACCGTCATGTCCTGGCCGCAAATCGCGAGCAGGGAATGATTGATCCGTCGCACCCAGGGAATATCCACGCCGAAGCCGAAGCGGATGACGAGCTCCATCCGCATCTCGACCTTCCCGCTGACGCCGCGGACCAGGCGCACGATGTCGGACGCCTTGCCGCGCGGCGGCATGAAATCGATCAGCGCGACGGTGCCGCTCTTCGTCTCGAATTGCGTTTCCAGGATGAGCGTATTGCCGAGATAGCGGCGCGAGATGCCCCTCACCTCCCCGCTTGGCGCGACCAGCCAGCGGCCGTTCCTGTGCGTGCCGAGGATCGCGGCAAAGCAGGCGTCGGAATCGAACGCCGGCCAGCACAGCCAGTCGATCGAGCCGTTACGCCCGACCAGCGCCGCGGTCTCGCAGTCGCCGATCAGCGCATAGTCCTCGATCTTTTGCGTCAATGTCGTACGAGCCTGGGAAGCCCCGGCCTTCAACTCCCGCCGGTCAATGATCGTTCCCGCGTCGCGGCCTTCAAAGCCGCGAGATCGACCTTGGCCGCGATCTTGTCGAGCGCGACAGGAAGCCGCTGGCGCCAGTTCGGATGCTCGTCGATCGTGCCGGGAATGTTGGGCTGGTCGATCACGCCGAGCAGATCCTCCATGGACACCGCGAGCAGGCGCGAGGGCGTGCGCGACAGGAAGGCGAGCACCGAATAGAGGTCGTTGGCGCCGATGCCGTTCTGGCGCAGTATCTCGTCGAGCGCGCCGAGCGCGTCCCAGCGCGCCTGGTCGTCCTCGCCGGGATCGAGCCCGAGCGAGCGCTTCATCTTGAGATCGCTGAAGGAGCGCCAGCCCGCATAGGTGCACAAATCATGCGTGTTCAGCGTCACCAGCGCGTTGGGCCGGTAGTGGTCGATATTGCGGAAATGGCCGGCATCGTCGCGCTCGAACATCATGACGAGGTAGGACCAGATGCCGAAATCCTGCATGGTCTCGCGAAAACCTTCCGGCACGGTGCCGAGGTCCTCGCCGATCACGATGCATTTGTGGGCTGCGCTCTCGCGCACCACCGCGGCGAGCAGCGCTTCGAACGGCATCTGCACATAGGCGCCGTTGTCGGGCCTGAAGCCGCGCGGCACCAGATAAAGCCGCTTCAGCCCGAGCACGTGATCGAGCCTGATGGCGCCGGCATGGCGCATCGACGCCGCCAGCATGTCGGCGAACGGCACGAAGGACTGCGCCTCGAGACCGCCGGCGTTGAAGCCGGCGAGGCCCCAGTCCTGGCCGACGGTGTTGAGCACGTCCGGCGGAGCGCCGACGGCGAGGTGGCGGGAAATCGCGGTCTGCTCGTTCCAGGCATCGAAGCCGTTGGACTGCACGCCGACGGCGACGTCGAGATAGAGCCCGACGCGCATGCCGAGCTGGCCGGCCAGCTCCTTGGCGGCATGCAACTGGCTGTCGGCCGTCCATTGCACGAATTCGACGAACTCGACCTCGCGCCTGTCCGGCCCGTTGCGCAGCTCGGCGCATTTGGCTGCGTCCGGCTGTTGCCATTCGGACGGCCATTCCCACCACGGCCGGTTGAAGCGATGCCGCAGCACCTCGAAGCAGGCAAAGCGGGACAACAGCGGCGCGCGGGCGGCGCGGAAGGCGTCGAACGCCTTGCGGCGCGCCGCGCTCGCGCTCGTCACGAAGCTGTTGAAGGCCGCGCGCAAGGCCAGCCATTTCAGCGCCGCCATGTCGGCATAGGGCACGCGGTCGCCTTCGCGCAGCCGCGCGGCGGTTACGGCCGCATCGGGGACGAGATCGGCGGAAAATTCCGGGATCGCCTCGACGTCGATATAGAGCGGATTGAGAAACAGCCGGCTGTTCGGCGAATAGGGGCTGCAATCGGCCGGCTGGTCGTCGAACAGCACGTGGAGCGGATTGAGGCCGACGCCGTCGGCGCCGAGTTGCTTGGCGAGCCGGACGAGACCTGCGAGATCGGTGAAATCGCCGATGCCCCAATTGCGGTCGGAGCGGACGCTGTAGAGCTGCACGGCGAGCAGCCAGCCGCGGTCGAAATCGCCGCCGAAGGCGCGCTCGGGCGCCACGATCATCGGCACGTCTTCGCTCGCGCCACCGGCATCCGTCAGTGTCAGGCGGTGATAGCCGAGCGGCAGGCCGGCGGGCCAGGCAATGACAGGCTCGCGCGTCTCGCCTTGCGCGATCACATTACCGTTGCCGGAGATCTTCCATTGCAGCGGCGGCGTTCCCGTTGCCGCCAGTTCGGTGCGCGGATGCCCCAGGGCGCGCACCACGACAGGCCCGCTGACGAAGCGGTAGACCCGCTTCTCCGGCAGGGCATCGAGGATGGATTTGAGCGCCTCGGGCGCGGTGACCCGCAGCTTGCCCAGGGCGTCGATGAATTCGGACTGAACGCCCTTGATCCGGGCTTGAGCTAAAAGATCCATTCGGCACGCAGCTTGCAGGCCATCGTTTGGCCAAGGGCAGGGATTTTAACGAGGTCGCGGAAGAGGTTAGTCAGGGGTAACTCGCAAACTGCGCTTGCCGTTCCCCAGGGAACCAATGACACACAAGCGGCTTTCTATAATGGTACCAAGCGTAGGTTCCCGACAAGGGAAACGGGCTCCTGCTTTCTTGTCAATGGCATCACCGTGAACAAGACAATTCAAACTGTCGAAAGTGCCGCAGCCGGCAGCGCTTTCCTCATCGAAGACGTCTATCCCTTGATCGACGGCGGCCGTTTCGCCGTGAAGCGGATCGCGGGCGAACGGGTCGAGGTCTGGGCCGACATCTACCGCGATGGCAACGCCGTGATCGCCGCCGCGCTGATCTGGCGCCGCGAGCAGGACCGCGAATGGCGGAGCGAGCCGATGACCCCTCACGGCAATGACCGCTGGTCCGGCGCGTTCACGCCCGTTGAGCCCGGCCAATATGTCTACGCAATCGAAGCCTGGACCGACGAGTTCGCGACCTGGTCGCACGCGATCGCGCGCAAGCGGCGCACCGGGGCCGATGTCAGCCTCGATGCGATCGAGGGCGCGGGACTGCTGACCAAGGCGCATGGCGCGCGGCAGGACGCCGCAGCGATCATCATCAAGCGATGCGAGGATTATCTCCAGACCGGCGACGTCGCTTCGCTGCTGGCAGCCGAGCTCGGCAAAGCCATGGCCGAGAGCCAGTCGCGGCCCGACCTGACGCGCTCGCCGCTGTTCCCGCTGATCATCGACCGCGACAAGGCGCGCTTCAGCGCCTGGTACCAGATGATGCCGCGCAGCCAGAGCGACATTCCCGGCCGGCACGGCACGCTCCGCGACTGCATTGCACGCGTGCCTGATATCGCCGCAATGGGCTTTGACGTGCTCTACTTCACGCCGATCCACCCGATCGGCCACACACACCGCAAGGGCCGCAACGACGCGCCGGTGGCGAGCGAGGGCGATCCCGGCTCGCCCTATGCGATCGGCTCCACCGAGGGCGGGCACGATGCGCTGCATCCCGAGCTTGGCACGATCGAGGATTTCCGTGCGCTGGTCGCCACCTGTCTCGAATACGGGCTCGAGCTTGCGCTGGACTTCGCGGTGCAGTGCTCGCCGGACCATCCCTGGCTGACCCAGCATCCGGAATGGTTCAAATGGCGGCCGGACCGCTCGGTGCGAGCAGCGGATGGCCCCTATTCGGACATCGTCATCCCCGACTTCGGCTGCGTCGATCGCGCCGGGCTGTGGAACGCTTTTCGCGACGCCTTGCTGTTCTGGATCGACCATGGCGTCACCATCTTCGCCATCGACAATCACGACACCGCGCCGCTTCCGTTCTGGGAATGGCTGATCGGCGACATCCGCCGCCGGCATCCCGAGGTGATCCTGTTCTCCAAGACCTATACGCGACCGAAGCTGATGAAGGGCCTCGCCAAGCTCGGCTTCGCGCAGTCCTTCAGCTATTTCCCCTGGCGCACTTTGAGGTGGGAGCTGGAACAGTATCTGGGCGAGCTGACGCGTTATCCCGAGCGGGACTTCTATCGGGCGAACCTGTTCGTCAACACCGCCGACCTCTTGCCCTATCATCTCCAGAGCGGCGAAGCCTGGGTATTCAAATCGCGGCTCGCGCTGGCCGCGACGCTGTCGGGCAATTACGGGATCTTCGGCGGCTTCGAGCTGCTGGAGCACGAGGCGGTCCCAGGACGCGAGGAATATCTCGATTCCGAGAAGTACCGGATCAAGCAGCGCGACTGGAACACGCCCGGCAACATCAAGCCCTACATTGCCGCGCTCAACCGCATCCGCAACGAAAACGCGGCACTTCAGCAGACCGCAAACTTGCGGTTCCTCAACGTCGAGGACGGCGAGACGATCGCCTTTGCCAAGGAGGCGGCCGATCCCGCGAACACCGTCGTCGTCGTGATTGCGCTCTCGCGCCATGCGCGCGAATTCTGGCTGCCGCTCGGCGACGTCACCGTTGACGCCGATGGACGGCGACACCATGTGACGGCACTCGAAAACCTCCTCACCGGCGAACAGTCCCGCATCGAGTGGGGCGGGGTCAGGTTGCGTATCGATCCCGACCGCGATCCGGCGCTCTTGTTCCGCTGCCTGGCGTAAGGGGTCACGCCATGAATGTTCTGTCTTCCGTCGACACCAAGAAAGTTGAGGCTGCCGAGATCGTGGATGAGCTCTGGTACAAGGACGCCATTATCTATCAGCTCCACGTCAAGGCCTTTGCCGACAGCAACCATGACGGCATCGGCGATTTTGCCGGGCTGACCGAGAAGCTGCCCTATCTGCAGGAGCTCGGCGTCACCGCGCTGTGGCTGCTGCCGTTCTACCCCTCGCCCGGCCGCGACGACGGCTACGACATCGCCGACTACGGCTCGGTCAATCCCGATTTCGGGACGATGAAGGATTTCAAGCGCTTCATCCAGGAAGCGCAGAAGCGAGGTTTGCGCGTCATCACCGAGCTCGTTGTCAACCACACCTCGGACCAGCACAAATGGTTCAAGCGCGCGCGCCGCAGCCATCCCGGTTCGAGCGCCCGCAACTGGTATGTCTGGAGCGACACCGACCAGAAATACCAGGGCACGCGCATCATCTTCACCGACACGGAGAAGTCGAACTGGACCTGGGATCACGAGGCCGGCGCCTTCTACTGGCACCGCTTCTTCTCGCACCAGCCGGATCTCAATTTCGACAATCCGCGCGTGGTCAGCGCGCTCATCCAGGTGATGAAGCGCTGGCTGGACGCCGGGGTCGACGGCTTCCGCCTCGACGCCATTCCCTATCTCTGCGAGCGCGAGGGCACCTCGAACGAGAACCTTCCCGAGACGCATGCGATCATCAAGCGCCTGCGCCAGGAACTCGACGCCTATTCCAAAGGAAAGCTGCTGCTGGCCGAAGCCAATCAATGGCCGGAGGACGTGCAGGAATATTTCGGCCGTGGCGACGAATGCCACATGGCCTATCACTTCCCGCTGATGCCGCGCATCTACATGGCGATCGCGCAGGAGGACCGCTTCCCGATCACCGACATCCTGCGCCAGACGCCGGACATTCCGGCGAGCTGCCAATGGGCGCTGTTCCTGCGCAACCATGACGAGCTGACGCTGGAGATGGTCACCGACGTCGAACGCGACTATCTCTGGACCACCTACGCCAACGATCCGCGGGCCCGCATCAATGTCGGCATCCGACGGCGCCTCGCGCCGCTGATGGACAACGACCGCCGCAAGATCGAGCTGATGAACTCGCTGCTGCTGTCCTTCCCGGGAACGCCGATCATCTATTACGGCGACGAGATCGGGATGGGCGACAACATCTATCTCGGCGACCGCAACGGCGTGCGCACGCCGATGCAATGGAGCCCGGACCGCAACGGCGGCTTCTCGCGCTGCGACCCCGCCCGTCTCTACGCGCCGCTGATCATGGATCCGGTCTACGGCTATGAATCGGTGAACGTGGAGGCGCAGTCGCGCAGCCTGTCGTCGCTGCTCAGCGCGACCAAGCGGCTGATCTCGGTGCGCAAGTCGACGCTCGCCTTTGGCCGCGGCACCATGACCTTCATCCGTCCGGCCAATCGCGCCGTGCTGGCCTATGTCCGGCAGTATCGCGACGAGGTGATCCTCTGCGTCGCCAATCTCTCTCGCGCCGCACAGGCGACCGAGCTCGATCTGTCGCCTTGGAAGGACCGCATCCCGCAGGAAATGCTCGGACGGACGCGTTTCCCGGCGATCGGCGAATTGCCCTACATGATCACGCTGGGGCCCTACGGCTTCTACTGGTTCCAGCTTCAGGAGCGCGACAAGTCCGAGCCGGTGGCGCCGCGCGCGGTGCCGGAGTTCGAGACCCTGGTCGTGCCGGTGAATTCGAACTGGGTCTCTCTCGCCCGCGAGCGCGGCGTGTTCGAACGCGACGTGCTGCCGGGATTTTTGGCAAGGACACGCTGGTATCCCGATCACAATCCCAAGCACATCAAGGCCACGCTCACCTCGGCGGTGCCGTTCAGCGATATCGGCGACAACAGACCCTGGATCGCGTTCTTCGAGACGACGCGGGACGACGTCACCACGCGCTACGTGATGCCGATGCAGATCGAGTGGGTGCGCTTCGACCGCGAACGCTTCAACCCGAAGGCACTCGCCGCCGTGCGCCAGGGCGCGCGCGAGGGTACGCTGCTCGACGTTGCGACTGAGCAGATCTTCATCGGACTTTTCCTGCGGGGTCTGTCGCAAAACCTGGTGGTGGACGAGAACAATCTGCGGCTGGAGTTCAAGGCCACCAGCCGGTTCGCCGATTACACCATCAAGGAGCCCCAGCGCATCCGCGCGATCGAGCAGTCGAACAGCACTGCACTGGTCGACAACCAATATGTCGCCAAGCTCTACCGCCGGCTCCAAAGCGGGACCAGTCCCGAGATCGAGATCGGCCACTACCTCACGGAAGTGGCCCGCTTCGCCAATACGCCGGCGCTGCTCGGCAGTGTCGAGCTGGTCGAGGACGATCGGCGCAGCACGCTCGGCGTGCTGCATGCCTTTGTCGAGAACCAGGGCGACGGCTGGACCGTGACCACCGGTTATCTCGATCGCTATATCGACGAGCAGCGGGTCTTGTCCGCGGGCGAGGCGCCCCGCGAGACCCAGGAGCAGGCGCCCTACCTGCACTTCATCGCGCAGATCGGCCGGCGGCTTGCCGAGCTGCATGTTGCCCTGGCCGCGGCAAAGCCGGACAATCTCGCTCCGGAGCCGATCGGCTCCGAACACGCCGAGCGCTGGGTCTCCGACCTCGAGACACGGGCCGAGCGCGTTTTCGAACACCTGGCCAACAGCCGCGACGGCCTGCGGGAGGCGGACCGGCCGCTGATCGACCAGCTCGGCGCAGCGCGCGCGGCCCTGCCCGACCACCTCAATGCACTATTGCCTTCCGGGATCGGCGGGTTGAACATCCGTCATCATGGCGACTTCCGCCTCGGGCAGACTCTGATCGTGAAGGACGACATCTTCATCATCGACTTCGACGGACATCCGCACCGGCCGCTGGCCGGCAAGCGGCGCAAGCTGCCTGCCGCGCGCGACGTCGCCGGTCTAATCCGCTCGATTGATCTTTCGGTTAACGTCGCCCTCACCCGAGCCCTCACGGGCGCCTCGGAGGAACAGGACCGGCTTGCCGCCGCGCTCGGCGAATGGCGCGAACGCGCCACCACGACGTTCCTGCACGCCTATCGCGAGGCCATGACCGACCGGCGGCTATGGCCGGAAAATCCGCAAGCCGCGGACGGCCTGTTAAGGTTTTTCCTGCTTGATCAAGCGTTCGACGACGTAGAGTACGAACTGTCCCACCGGCCCGAGGGGCTCCATGCGCCGCTGACCGGACTGCTTCGCATTCTGTCCAGTGCCGAGAGCGAAGCCCATGCCTAAACTGCCAGCGGAAGCCTACGCGATCATCGAGGGCCGCCACTCCGATCCCTTCCACTATCTCGGCCTGCATCCCGAGGGCGGCAAGAGCGTGGTGCGGGCCTTCCTGCCCGAGGCCTCCGATGTCGAGGCGGTCGGCGAGCATGGCGAGGTCGCGCCGCTCGACCGCGTTCATGACTCCGGCCTGTTCATCGGAGCCCTGCCCAACGGCTCGAAGCACTACCAGCTGCGCGCGAAATTCGGCAACCACGTCGTCGAGTTCGAGGATGCCTACCGCTTCCCGCCGATCCTGACCGATTTCGACCTCTATTTGCTCGGCGAGGGCACCCACCAGCGCCTCTACGACAAGCTCGGCGCGCATCCGATGCGGCTCGACGGCGTCGACGGCATCGGCTTCGTGGTGCTGGCGCCGAATGCGCGGCGCGTATCCGTGGTCGGCGATTTCAACTTCTGGGACGGGCGGCGTCATCCGATGCGGGTACGCGGCAGCGGGTACTGGGAGCTGTTCATCCCGCATGCGAAGATCGGCGATCACTACAAGTTCGAGATGATCGGCCCGCATGGCCATCTGCTGCCGCTGAAATCCGATCCGCTGGCGTTTGCAAGCGAGGTACGGCCGAAGACGGCCTCGATCGTGCTCGACGAGGCGCGTCTGCCGCGGCCGCGCTCCGCACCCGACGGCATCAACGCGCTGTCGGCGCCGATGTCGATCTACGAGGTCCATCTCGGCTCGTGGCGGCGCAAGGACAACAATGAATGGCTGACCTATCGCGAGCTCGCCGAGCAGCTGCCGGCCTATGCCCGCGACATGGGGTTCACGCATCTCGAATTCCTCCCCGTCAGCGAGCATCCGTTCGACGGCTCCTGGGGCTATCAGCCGACCGGCCTCTATGCCCCGACCAGCCGGTTCGGAAGCCCCGAGGATTTCGCCGCGCTGGTCGATGCCTGCCATCGCGAAGGCATCGGCGTGCTGCTCGACTGGGTGCCCGGCCATTTCCCCGACGATCCGCACGGGCTCGGCAGCTTTGACGGCACGGCGCTCTATGAACACGCCAACCCGCTCCAGGGCCGCCACCTCGACTGGGGCACGCTGATCTACAATTACGGCCGCACCGAAGTGACGAACTTCCTGGTGTCGAACGCGCTGTTCTGGATGGAACGCTACGCCATCGATGGACTGCGCGTCGATGCGGTGGCGTCGATGCTCTATCTCGACTACAGCCGGCCGCCCGGCGCGTGGATTCCGAACCAGTATGGCGGCCGCGAGAACATCGAGGCGATCGACTTCCTGCGCCGCTTCAACACGGAGGTCTTTGCCCGCTTCCCGCAGGCGACCACGGCCGCGGAAGAATCCACCGCATGGCCGCAGGTCTCGCGTCCGGTCGAATTCGGCGGGCTCGGCTTCGGCTACAAGTGGAACATGGGCTGGATGCACGACACGCTGAACTACATCAGCAAGGATCCGATCCACCGCAAGCATCATCACGGCGAGATCCTGTTCGGCCTGCACTATGCCTTCTCTGAAAACTTCATCCTGCCGCTGTCGCATGACGAGGTCGTGCACGGCAAACGCTCGATCCTGGGCCGCATGCCCGGCGACGAATGGCAGCGCTTTGCGAATTTGCGGGCCTATTACAGCTTCATGTTCGGCCACCCCGGCAAGAAGCTCCTGTTCATGGGCGCCGAGATCGCGCAGAGCCGCGAATGGAATCACGACCAGTCGCTCGACTGGCACCTGCTCGAGTACAAGGTCCATTCCGGCATCCAGGCGCTGATCCGCGACCTCAACCGGCTCTATCGCGCGGTGCCGGCGCTGCACCAGATGGATTGCGACCAGGCCGGCTTCGAATGGCTGATCACCGACGATGCCAACCGCAACGTGTTCGCCTGGCTGCGCAAGGGCTTTGACGAGCACGCGCGGTGCCTCGTCATCGTCAATTTCTCCCCCAACGTCTATCGCAACTACCGCGTCCCCGTGCCCCTGGCCGGCAAGTGGAAAGAGGCATTCAATTCCGACTCCGCCCATTACGGCGGCAGCAATGTCGGGAACATCGGCGAGGTCCAGACCGTTGACGGCAAGACGCCCGAGCTCCGCCTCACCATTCCGCCGCTCGCCGCGATCTTCCTCGTTCCGGAAAGCTGACATATGCGCCTGACCGCCGGATCGCCCGCACGCCTCGGCGCAAGCTGGGACGGACGCGGCACCAATTTTGCGCTGTTCTCCGCCAACGCGCAGAAGGTCGAGCTCTGCCTGTTCGACGCCCAAGGCCGCCGCGAGCTCGAGCGCGTCGAACTGCCTGAAAGGACCGAGGACGTCTGGCACGGCTATCTCAACGACGTCTCGCCCGGCCAGCTCTACGGCTACCGGGTGCACGGCCCCTACGAGCCCGAGCACGGTCACCGTTTCAATGCCAACAAGCTGCTGCTCGATCCCTATGCGAAGCGGCTCTCGGGGCGGCTGGTCTGGAGCGATGCGCATTTCGCCTACCGCACCGGCTCGCCGCGCGAGGACCTGTCGTTCGACCGGCGCGACAATGCGCGCGGCATGCCCAAGGCCGTCGTGGTCGACGAGACCTTCAACTGGGGCCGGCGCGAGATCCGGCCGAACATCCCCTGGGAAGACACCATCATCTACGAGGCTCACGTCAAAGGTTTGACGCAGAAGCGCGACGACGTGCCGCCGAATTTGCGCGGCACCTATGGCGGCCTGTCCTCGCCGGCGATGATCGATCACCTGAAGAAGCTCGGCGTCACCACCATCGAGCTGCTGCCGATCCACAGCTTCGTCGACGACCGCATATTGGTGGAAAAGAAGCTCGCCAATTACTGGGGCTACAACACGCTGTCCTTCTTCGCGCCGGAGCCGCGCTACGCCCAGGACAATGCGCTGGATTCCTTCCGCACCACGGTCGCGCGCCTGCACGATGCCGGCATCGAGGTGATGCTCGACGTCGTCTACAACCACACCGCCGAGGGCAACCATCTCGGCCCGACGCTGTGCTACCGCGGCATCGACAATGCCTCCTATTACTGGCTCAACCGCGAGAACCCGCGCTATTACGACGACTTCACCGGCTGCGGCTCGTCGGTGAACCTCACCCATCCGCGCGTGCTGCAGATGGTGATGGATTCGCTGCGCTACTGGGTCGAGGTCTGCCATGTCGACGGCTTCCGCTTCGATCTCGCCACCACGCTCGCGCGCGGACCGAACGGTTTTGATCGCGGCATCTCGTTTCTGACCGCGATCCGGCAGGATCCGGTGCTGGCCGCCGTGAAGCTCGTCGCCGAGCCCTGGGACCTCGGCCTCGGCGGTTACCAGGTCGGCGCATTCCCCTCGCAATGGTCGGAGTGGAACGACCGCTATCGCAGCGCCATGCGCCGTTACTGGAGCGGCGAAGGCAGCCTGATCGGCGACATCTCCAGCCGCATGACGGCGTCCTCCGACCTGTTCAAACACGACGGACGGCGGCCGCGCGCCAGCATCAACCACATCACCGTGCATGACGGTTTCACGCTCGCCGACCTCTTCAGCTACAACGAGAAACACAACGAGGCCAATGGCGAGGACAATCGCGACGGCTCCAACGACAACCACAGCAACAATTGCGGCGTCGAGGGAGCGACCGACGATGAAAAAATCCTGGAGCTGCGCCGGCAGCTTCGCAGGAACGTGCTGGCCTGCCTGATGCTGGCGCAGGGCGTCCCGCTGATCCTCGCCGGCGACGAGGTCGGCAATTCGCAATCCGGCAACAACAACGCCTATTGCCAGGACAACGAGGTCGGCTGGGTCGGCTGGGACAAACTCGGAGCGGAGGGCGAGGACATGGTCGATTTCGTCGGCCATCTCGCCGACATCCGCCGCCGCTTCTCGCAGCTTCGCAGCCATCGCTGGCTCGACGGTCGCCCCAAGGACGGCAGCTCCTACGGCGCGCTGTGGCTGACGCCCACAGGCAGCGAGATGACGGAGAGCGACTGGACATTCCCGGATGGGCGGTTTCTCTCCTATGTGATGGGACCGATGGAACCGGGCGGGGCTGCGATCTTTATCGTCCTGAACGCCGCGCCCGAAGAGATCGCATTCAAATTGCCCGAGATGACCGAATACAAGAGCTGGCAGCAGATCCTGAACACGACCGATGCCAAGCTGAACACCATCGACTTCCCGTCCGGAAGCGATAGCAAGGCGGCGCCGCGCTCCGTGCTCGCCTTCGCGGGGGCGTCATGAGGCCATCCTTCGGGGCGCGGCCAACGAAAGACGGCGTGTCGTTCCGGCTGTGGGCTCCCGGCGCGCGCCGTGTCGATCTCCTGCTCGACCGCAGGCACGCGATGCAGCGCCGGCAGGATGGCTGGTACGTGGCCGAGATTGCCGGCCTCACCCCTGGCAGCCCCTACAAATTCAGGATCGACGACGAGATCGACGTGCCCGATCCGGCCTCGGCTTTCCAGCCCGAAGACGTGTTCGGCCCGAGCGAGGTGATCGATCACGACGCCTTCGCCTGGCGCGCGCAGGATTGGCGCGGCCGGCCGTGGGAAGAGACGGTGCTGATCGAGACCCATGTCGGCACCTTCACGAGCGAAGGCACCTACCGCGCCATGATCGACAAGCTCGATCATCTCGCGGCGACCGGCGTCACTGCGCTGGAATTGATGCCGCTGGCCGATTTCGCGGGACGCCGCGGCTGGGGTTATGACGGCGTGCTGTGGTATGCGCCCGACAGCGCCTATGGCCGCCCCGAAGATCTGAAGATGCTGATTGACGAGGCCCATCTGCGCGGGCTGATGGTGTTCCTCGACGTCGTGTACAATCATTTCGGCCCTGAAGGAAACTACCTCGGCCGCTATGCGCCGTCTTTCTTCACCGATGCGCACACACCCTGGGGCAGCGCGATCGACTACAGGGTGCCGCAGGTGCGCGCCTTTGCGGTCGAGAACGCGCTGTCCTGGCTGACCGACTACCGCATCGACGGACTAAGGCTGGACGCCGCCAACCACATCATGGCTGTCCCCGGCGAACAATCGATGCTGCAGGACCTCAGCGTGACCGCCGGCGAGCTTGCCAGGGCGACGGGGCGGCACATCCATCTCGTGCTGGAGAACGGCGACAATCGCGCCAGCCTGCTCGACGCCGCTCAGGAGCCGCCGAACGGAAAATATCGCGGCCAGTGGAACGACGATTACCATCACGTCTGGCACGTGATGCTGACCGGCGAGCTCGCCGGCTACTACGCCGACTACCAGACCCCGCGCATGGATCTCTCTCGCGCGCTCGCTTCCGGCTTCGTCTACCAGGGCGAGATCTCGGAATTCTGGGGCAAGAAGCCGCGCGGCGAGCCGAGCGGCCAGTTGCCGCCTTCGACCTTCGTCAATTTCCTGCAAAACCACGACCAGATCGGCAACCGCCCGCTCGGCGAGCGACTCGAGGCGCTCGCATCGCCGCAGCAGATCGAGGCGGCGCTCGCAGTCACCCTGCTCGCGCCGATGGTGCCGATGCTGTTTCAGGGCGAGGAATGGGGCTCGAAGGTCCCCTTCCCGTTCTTCTGCGATTTCCAGGGCGGCCTTGCCGATGCCGTGCGCAAGGGCCGCAGGCAGGAATATGGCTGGGCCTATGAGACATACGGCGACGAGGTGCCCGACCCGCTCGATCCCGCAACACTGCAATCGGCTGTGCTCGACTGGACCGGGCGTACGCCGGAGCAGAACGCACGATTAGCTTTGGTACGAGAGCTGCTCGCGCTCCGGCGCAAGGAGATCATGCCGCGGCTGAAGGGCGCAAGCTTCGGCGATGCGGAGGCGGCCGACAACGGTCTGCTCAGCGCACATTGGCGCATGGGCGACGGCACGACGCTGCGCCTCATCGCCAATCTGTCGGACCACGAGATCACCTCCAATGTCAGCACCGGCACGCCGATCTGGGGCGGCGCGGCCGGCGATCGGCTTCCGCCCTGGTCGGTGGTCTGGCGCCTCGGAGGTTGACATGCCTCCCGCGATTCCCATTGCGACCTACCGGCTTCAGCTCACCGCGGATTTCGGCTTCGACGAGGCCGCCGCGGTGGTGCCGTATCTGGAGGCACTTGGGATCACGCATCTCTATGCCTCGCCGGTGATGAAGGCCCGCAAGGGCTCGACGCATGGCTACGACACCGTCGACCACAGCCAGCTCAGTCCCGAGCTCGGCGGCGAAGCCGGCTTCGCGCGGCTGAGCGAGGCGCTCAGGCAGCACGATCTCGGTCTCATCATCGACTTCGTGCCCAACCATGTCGGCGTGCACTTTGCCGACAATCCCTGGTGGCTCGACGTGCTGGAATGGGGACAGGCCTCGCCGCACGCGATCTCCTTCGACATCGACTGGGATCAACTGGCCTATCGCGCCCGCGGCGGCGTGCTGCTGCCGATCCTCGGCTCCTCCTATGGCGAGGCGCTGGAGCGCGGCGAGATCGAGCTGCGCTACGATCCCGATGAGGGAAGCTTTTCGGCCTGGTATTTCGAGCATCGCTTGCCGATCGCGCCCGAGCGCTATGGCGAAATGCTGCGCGTGATCGTGAAGGAGGCGGATGCCGCGGAGACGGAGGCCGGCAAGCGCCTGCTCGCGCTTGCGGCGCGCTATACGGGATTACGCCGCCCCAATCGCAAGGAAGCGCCGGGATTCAAGTCGGAGCTCAAGGAGATCGCGGGCGCGGCCGACATCATCAGCCGCGGTCTTGCCGCCTACCGCGCCGCCAAGGACCGTCCCGCGCAGACACTGGCGCTGCATCACCTCCTGGAGCGCCAGAACTACAAGCTCGGCCACTGGCGGCTCGCCTCCAGCGACATCAATTATCGCCGCTTCTTCGACGTCAACGGCCTCGCTGGCCTGCGCGTCGAAGATCCCGGCACCTTCGCCGCCACGCACCGCCTGGTGAAGCAGCTCGTCGCCGACGGCAGATTGCAGGGTATCCGCCTCGATCACATCGACGGTCTGCGCGATCCCGCGCAATATTGCCAGCGGCTGCGCCGGCTGGTGCGCGATGCGCAGGGCAAGACAAGATCGTTCTACACGGTGATCGAAAAGATCCTCTGCGAGCACGAGAAGCTGCCGCATTTCGCCGGCGTCCAGGGTACCACCGGCTATGAGTGGATGAACGTCATCACGCAGGTGCTGGTCGATCCCCAAGGGCTGGAGGCGCTGGACGAGACCTGGCGCCAGGTCAGCAACCGCTCGCCGCGGCTTGCGCCTTACGTCAAGGAGGCCAAGCGGCGCGTGCTGGAGACGCTGCTGACGAGTGAATTCACCGTGCTGACGCGCCTGCTCGCGCGCATCGCCAACGGGCATTATTCGACCCGCGACTTCTCGGCCGACAGCCTGCGCCAGGCGCTCGAGCTCTATGTGCTGCATTTCCCGGTCTATCGCACCTATCTGACCACGGCCGGGGCGACCGCGCACGACCGCAAGCTGATCGAGGACACCATCGCGCGCGCCCGCGCCGAGTGGTTCGCCGCGGACGAAGGCATCTTCGACTTCCTGCGCGATGCCCTGACCATGGATCTGCTCAAGCCCGGACGTCCCCCTCACAGCACGCCGCGCGTGCGCCGCTTCGCGCTGAAGGTGCAGCAGTTCACCGGGCCGATGATGGCAAAGTCGCTGGAGGACACCGCGTTCTACCAGTTCCATCGGCTGCTGGCGCTGAACGAGGTCGGCGGCGATCCCGCGAGCACCGGCCTCACCGTCCCCGCTTTCCATGAGGCGATGCGGGCGCGTGCCCGGGAGTGGCCGCTGGGGATGACGGCGACCGCTACCCACGATACCAAGCGCGGTGAGGACGCGCGCGCCCGGATCGCGGCGCTCAGCGAAATCCCCGGGGAATGGACCAGCGCGGTGTCGCGCTGGAAGGTTCTGAATGCGCCGCATCTTGCGCTCCACGGCCATCTGCGCGCGCCGTCGGCGACGTTCGAATACATGCTCTACCAGACCCTGCTCGGCGCATGGCCGCTGCAGGGGCCGCCCGGTGCCGGTTTCGTCGAGCGCATCCAGGCCTATGCGCTCAAGGCCGCGCGCGAGGGCAAGGAGGAGACGAGCTGGCTCAACCCGCACGAGGCCTATGAGAGCGGCGTCAGGAGCTTCATCGAAAAGATCCTCGATCCCGCGCTGTCAGGCGAATTCCTGGAGGCGCTGCAAACCCTGGCCCGCCGTCTCGCGCTGCTCGGCGCCCTGAACTCGCTGAGCCAGCTCACGCTCAAGGCGACGCTGCCGGGCGTGCCCGACTTCTATCAAGGCACCGAATTCTGGGACCTGTCGCTGGTCGATCCCGACAACCGCCGCCCCGTGGATTTTTCCGCGCGCGATACGGCGCTGGCGTCATTGCAAGCACCGGACTGGAGCGAGCTGAGCAGGACCTGGCCGGACGGACGGCTCAAGCTCGCCTGGACGCGGCGCCTGCTCAGGCAGCGCAACGAGCTCGGCGACGTTTTCGCGCAAGGCGACTATCAGCCGCTGGAGGTGCGCGGCACGCATGCCGAGCACGTCATCGCGTTCGCTCGCCGCCGAGGCCGCTCGGCAGCGATCGTCATCGTCGGACGCCGGTTTGCGCCGTTCACGCAAGCCGGCCGGGAATGGCCCGCCCGCGAGAGCTTCGACGCGACCGTCGATATCACGGGCTATGCCGCAGCGGGACTTGCAGGCAACGCACTGCCGATCGCACAGGCTTTCCGTGATCTTCCGGCGGCTGTCATTGCGGCCCGCGCAGCAAGCGCGATCAGGCCTGCGCGGCAGCGCGTAAGCGCCTGAAACTCACTTTCCGTCGTCCTTGGTCAGAAGCAGCTGCCCGCGCTTCTTGATCGTCGCCTGCGCCATCTCGGCAAAGCGCTGCAACAGCCACGGCAAGACCACCTGAACCTTGACGTGATCGTCGGCGACGTCGACCTGACCGGTCGCGACCTGGCCGAGCGCGCGGATGCGGAAATTCATGCTGTCGCCGCTCCAGCGCTCCTCCTCGACCTGCATCACGGGAATGCTGGCCGCCGCGCGGCCAAGCCCGGCCTTGAGCCGGCGCACCGCCTCTTCGCGGCCGAGGCGATGCGGAATGGAAACGACAAGCGGTGCTGACATGGTCCTGCCCCGTGCTGATTGATCCTCACTTAGTGATGCCGTCTGCGACCATAAAGGTTCCATGCAACTTGCACCTGTCGCCCCGTTTCAAAACCGGAACTTTAAAACCTGCGGCAAGTTGCCCTCACACACGGGACAGGTGCAAACGACCCTTTCTGCAAGGGCTGGAGGAGACTCGCATGTCAATCGGCACGATCATTCTGATCATTCTAGTCATCGCCCTGCTCGGCGGCTTCAGCGGCATTGGCGGCGGCCCGTTCTACGGCACCGGCTATTACGGCGGCGGCGGCCTCGGGCTGGTCATCGTCATCCTGCTGATCCTGCTGCTGATGGGACGGATCTAGTTGCAGACTTCGTAGGGTGGGTTAGCACGCGGTCGCGCAAAGCGCGGTCCGCGAGCGTAACCCACCACCTCTGTCTCTGCGGAAACCAAAGAGGTGGGTTACGCCTTACGGCTAACCCACCCTACTTCTTCCCCGCCAGCTTCTTCATCGCCGCCTTGATCGACGCGGCCGCATCATCATAGCCCTCCCACGCCTTCGAACGCGCCAGCAGGCCGGGTACGGTCCTCACCGTGTATTTCTTCGGATCGAGATCGCTCTTCACCTGCGCCCAGGCGAGCGGCATCGAGACCGTGGCGCCATCACGCGCGCGGGGAGACAGGGGCGCTACCGCCGTCGAGAGCCGATCGTTGCGCAGATAGTCCAGAAAGATCTTTCCGTCCCGCAGCTTCTTCGACATGTTGAGCAGATAGCGCTCGGGATCGTCATCGGCCATCCACCGGCAGATTCCTTGCGCAAACGCCTTGGCCTCCTTCCAGCTCACCTTGTCGCGCGCACCATGGAGCAGCGGCACGACCACATGCAGGCCCTTGCCGCCCGTGGTCTTGCAGAAGCTTTCCATACCGACATCGCTGAGCCGCTGCCGCATCTCCTTGGCCGCCTCGACGACGTCGGCAAAGTCGACGTCCGGCGCGGGATCGAGGTCGAACACCAGCCGGCCCGGCGTGTCATAGGCATCCGGCGCACAATTCCAGGGATGCAGCTCGAGGCCGCCGATCTGCGCCACCGCCGCGAGCCCCTCGACGCGATCGATCTGCAAGTAGGGCTTGCGATCGCCGGAGCCTTTTGCGAGCTCGAGCAGGTTTGATGTGCCCTGCATCGCGTGCCGCTGGAAGAATTTTTCGCCGCCGATGCCATCGGGTGCGCGCAGGATCGAACAGGGGCGGCCCTTGATGTGCTCGATCATCCATGCGCCAACGGATTCGAAATAGCGCGCCAGATCGAGCTTGGTGACGCCCTCGCCGTCGCCGCCGTCCGGCCATAGCTCCTTGTCGGGCTTCGAGATGACGACGCCAATGACCTCGGCGGTGCCGGCGTCCTTCTTGCCAGCTTTTGAAACGACACGCTTCCGGGCCGAAGGTTTTGCGAGCGCGGTATCGACCGGCGTCTCGGCCTCGACCTCCTCGGCCGGCTTGTCCTGCCGCAAGCCCTTGAACGCGGCCTGGCGGATATTGCCGTCGGCGGTGAAGCCGGCAAATTCGATCTCGGCGACGAGCTCCGGCTTCAGCCAGTGCACGTCGCGCGTCTTCTTCGGGGCATTCTTGCCACCGAACGGACTCTCCTTGGCCTCCATGGCCTTCAAGGAGGGCATGATGCGCTTGACCGTGTCGGCGCCAAAGCCAGTGCCGACCATGCCGACGAAGGCGAGATGATCACCGCGATGCACGCCGGCCATCAGCGAGCGGAATTTGCCGTTGGTGGTCTTGTAGCCGCCGATCACGACCTCATGCCCAGCGCGGCACTTTGCTTTTGTCCAGCTCTCGGTTCGCCCCGAGCGGTACGGCGTGTCCAGCTTCTTCGACACCACGCCTTCCAGCTCGAGTTTGCAAGCCGATTCCAGAACGGCATCGCCACCGCTCTCGAAATGCTCGACATAGCGGATCTGGGCCGACTTCCGCTTGCGCGCCTCAAGCAATTCCTTGAGTCGCGCCTTGCGCTCGCCGAGCGGCAGCCGGCGATAGTCCTGATTTTCCGCGAAGAGGAGATCGAAGGCAAAGAAGATGAGGTCCTCGGTCTTGCCGTCGGACAGTGCGGCCTGGAGCGAGGAGAAATTCGGCGCGCCGTTGTGGTCGAGCGCGACGATCTCGCCGTCGATCATGGCATCCGGCAGCGAGCCCGCCTCCTTCGCGATCGAGGCGAACTTGTCGGTCCAGTCCAGGCCCTTGCGCGTCTTCAACGTGGCCTCGCCGTCCTCGACCCGGAGCTGCACGCGGTAGCCGTCGAACTTGATCTCGTGGCACCAGCCCGCGCCGGCCGGCGGCCGCTCGACCGACGTGCAGAGCTGCGGCGCCACGAAATCCGGCATCGCCGAGACCTTCCTGGCATTCGTGGCCGTCGTCGTCTTCTTTCCTTTCTTTCCGGCGGCCTTCAACGCCGTGCGCGGCGCCGGCTGGACGGTCCTGCCTTTCGTCTCCTCGGCCCGATTGGATTGCCAGACCGCATTCGCCTTGGCCTTGCCCGTGCCCTTCGCCAGCATGAACGGCTTTGGCGCCCGGCCCTTGCCTTCGGCGATCTGCTCCATCGCGCGGCCCGAGGCGACCGAGGTGTCCTCGTCGAGAATGTCGTTGGCCTTGCCTTCGCGGGCATAGTCGTCGCGATGCTTGATCAGCAGCCAGTTGGTGCGCTTTTCGCCGCCGCGGTTGCGCATACGCACCAGGACCCAGCTGCCATGCAGCTTGTCGCCGTGGAGCGTGAACTTGAGGTCGCCTTTCTTGAAGCCGGCTTCGGGATCGTCGGATTCCCACGTGCCGCGGTCCCACAACATCACGGTGCCGCCGCCATACTGGCCTTCCGGAATCGTGCCTTCGAAATCGCCATAGTCGAGCGGGTGATCCTCGACCTCGACCGCGAGGCGCTTGTCGTGCGGATCGAGCGAAGGCCCTTTCGTCACGGCCCAGGACTTGAACACGCCGTCGAATTCGAGCCGGAAATCGTAGTGCAGCCGCGACGCGTCATGCTTCTGGATCACGAAACGACGCTGTTCCGATGGTGCCACCGCGGTCTTGCCGGATGGCTCGGGCGTCTTCTCGAAGTCACGCTTCTGTCGGTAGGTGGAGAGTTTTCGCAGCACGACCGGTCCCGCTTCTCTTTTGGTTTTCAAAGCCTATCACGGCAAAAGTCCCACCCGGAACCAAAACACAATGGAGGGGTTGGGGTTCCAAAACACCTTGAAAACGCTGGAGAATGCAATGGCCCCGCGCGCCTATTGGAAGGGAACGTTGAAGCTGTCGCTGGTCAGTTGTCCCGTCGTGCTCTACCCCGCGACGACAGCGGCCGAGAAGACCCGGTTTCATATGATCAACCGCGAGACCGGCAACCGTCTCAAGCAGCAGATGGTCGACGCCGAGACCGGCGACGTCGTCGAGAGCGACCAGAAGGGACGCGGTTACGAGCTGCGCAAGGGCAAATATGTGGAGATCGAGCCGGAGGAACTCGAGGCGGTCCAGATCGAGAGCAACCACACCATCGACATCGAGAGCTTTGTGCCGAGCGAGGAAATCGACCAGCGCTATCTCAACCATCCCTATTACATCGCGCCTGACGGCAAGGCCGCAGCCGACGCTTTCGCGGTGATCCGCGATGCCATGAAGGATCAGGATCGCGTGGCGCTCGCCAAGATCGTGCTCACCAACCGCGAGCACATCATCGCGATCGAGCCGCTCGGCAAGGGCCTGCTCGGCACCACGCTGCGCTACCCTTACGAGCTCCGCGACGAGGACCAGTTCTTCGACGACATCAAGAGCCCGAAAATCACCAAGGACATGGTCGAGCTCGCCGGCCACATCCTGCACACCAAGGCCGCGCATTTCGATCCCGGCGAATTCAAGGACGAGTACGAGAACGCGCTGAAGGCGCTGGTGAAGCGCAAGGCCAGCGGCAAGAAGATCGAATTGCCCGAGCCCGAGGAGCGCCCGAGCAACGTCGTCAGCCTGATGGATGCGTTGAAGCAGAGCCTGAAGCGGCGCGGGGGGAAAACGTCGGCGAAGTCGCATGCGCGCCGTGCCACGGGACGGCAGCGCAGTCCGCGAAAGTCGCACCGGGCAGCGGCGAGGCACAGGAAGGCGGGGTGAGGAGACCGCTCGCCCCATACTCGATATCGTAGGGTGGGCAAAGCGGAGCGTGCCCACCACCGTTATCGAAATCGAGAGAATGGCGGGCACGGCGCTTTGCGCCTTTGCCCACCCTACAGGTCTGTGGGGTCAATCCCCCGCCTTCAGCCGGTAGCCGATCCCCGTCTCGGTCAGCACATATTGCGGACGCTCCGGATCGGCCTCGATCTTCTGGCGGAGCTGGCGGACATAGACGCGCAGGTATTGCGCATCGGTCAGCTCGTCCCACAGCTCCTTCAACAGGAACCGATGGGTCAGCACCTTGCCGGCGTGCTGCACCAGCACGCGCAGCAGGTCGTATTCCTTCGGCGACAGTTTGACGTCGCGCTCGCCGACCTTGACGATGCGGCGCACGAGATCGACCGAGAGATCGCCGGTGCGAAACACCGGGCGCTCACCCTGCACCTGGAGCTGGTGCCGCAGCGCGGCGCGCAGGCGCGCGAGAAGCTCGTCCATGCCGAACGGTTTCGTCAGATAGTCGTCGGCACCGAGATCGAGCGCCTGCACCTTGCCGGCCTCGTCGCCCCGGCTCGACAGCACCACGATCGGCACGGCCTCGTTGCGGGCCCGGATGGTGCGGAGCAGCTCATGACCCTGGATGTCGGGCAGGCCGAGATCGAGGATGATCAGCGCGGGTCCTTCAGCGAGCTTTTCCAGCGCCGACTTGCCGTTCGGTGCTTCCAATATCTCATAGCCCTGCGTCGTCAGCCCCATCCGCAACAATTTGCGGATCGGCGGCTCGTCGTCGATGACCAGGACCTTGATCGGGGCGGCACTCATGCGGCGGTATCCAATGCGTGGGTCTGTGCCGGAACCGGCAGACGGATGGTGAGGATCGCGCCGCTCCGGTCATTGCGATTGGCGGCCGAAATCGTGCCCCGCATCGCCTCGACGAAGCCGCGGGAGATGGCGAGCCCGAGGCCCGTGCCGGGACGGACGTGATCGCCCTTCTGCGCGCGGTAGAACTTGTCGAACACGCTCTCGAGCTCGTGGGACGGAATGCCGTCGCCTTCGTCGGCAACCTCGAGCACCACCTGATCGCGCTCGCGCCGGCTCCGGATCGAGATGGTGGTGTCGGGCGGCGAATATTTCGCGGCATTGTCGAGCAGGTTGAACAGCACCTGCTCGAACAGCACGGCATCGAGCTGCAGCATCGGCAGATCGGCGGCCAGCACCAGCTCGACCTTGTGCGCGGTCAGGATCTTGCTGGCGCGGCGCAGCGCGCTGCCGATGATCTCGCCGAGATCGTGCAAGGCCGTGTTGGGCACGATGGCGCCGGACTCGAGTTTGGTCATGTCGAGCAGATTGGCGATGAAGCGGTTGAGCCGCTCGGATTCGTCGATCACGGTGGCGAGCAGGTCGCGCTTCTCGGTGTCGGACAAGGCACCGGCGAGATCGCGCATGGTCGAGGCCGCCCCCAGCACGGAAGCGAGCGGCGTCTTCAGGTCGTGCGAGATCGAGGTCAAGAGCGCCGAGCGCAGCCGCTCGGATTCGACGGTGCGCTTGACGCGATCCATGTCCTCGACCAGCAGCACGCGCTCGATCGCGAGCGCGCCCTGGTCGACCAGCGCGTCCAGCAGCCGGCGCTGGTCCGGCGTCAGCAGCGGACCGGTGCGGTCGTTGTCGATGCCGATGACGCCGATGGGGCCGCGCCCGGTGCGCATCGGCAGAAACAGCCGCTTTGCGCCCGGCAACGTGTCCGAGCCACGGCCGGCGGAACGATCATTGCTCCAGGCCCAGTTGGCAGCGGCGAGGTCGGCCTGGTCCAGTTGGTCCTCCGGCGGATAGCCTGACTTCACCGTGAGCAGACCGTCCTCCGGCAGCAGCAGCACGACGCGCACCTTCAGCATCAACGCGATCTGGTAGGCGCTCGCCCAGAGGACGTCGTCGAGCGTGGCGGTGCCGGCGAGCTTGCGGCTGAAGGCATAGAGCTGCTCGGTCATCCTGATCCGGCCGATGGCTGCATCGGCCTGCGTGCGCACGCGGCCTGCTACATTCGACACCACGAACGCGATCAACATGAAGAAGAAGAACGCCGCGACGTTGGTTGGATCGGTGATGGTGAAGGTGTAGACCGGCGGCAGGAAGAAGAAGTTATACGCCAGCGACGCCGCAACGCTCGCAAGCAATGACGGCCACAGCCCATAGCGGACAGCCACGGCGACCACCGCGGTCAGGAACATCAGATCAACGTTCTCGATGCCGAAATAGGGCTTGATGGCCACCGCTGCGGCTAGGCCGAGTGCGGTGATCCCGAGCGCCTTCAGATAAGGAAGTGCATCAAACGGCTCGGACCGTGCCGCGGTCTGCACCACTGTCTTTGGCGCCGCCTCTTCGGAGAGCTCGTCGCCGGGGATGACGTGGACGCTGATATTGCCCGCACGGCGCACCAGATCATGCACCACCGAGCCGCGCGTCATCTCGAACCAGCGCGAGCGGGTCGATTTGCCGATCACGATCTGGGTGACGTTGTTGCCATGCGCGAAGTTGATGACGTCGTCGGCGATGCGGCGGCCGACGGCGGGAATGGTCAAGGCTTCGCCGCCCAGCGCCTCCGCGAGCCGCAGCGTATCGGCGAGACGATCGCGCTCCTCGTCGGACAATTGCAGCGAGCGCCGGGTCTCGATCGAGATCGCGGTGAACGGTGCATGCAGCCGGTCGGCCAGCCGCTTGGTGTAGCGGACGAGGCCAGCCGCGCGTGGATCTTCGCTGACACAGACCAGGATGCGCTCGCCCGCGGCCCAGGGGCCGGCGATCGCATTCGCCTGCATGTGGTTGAGCAGCTGCTCGTCGACCCGTTCGGCCGTCCGCCGCAGCGCGAGCTCGCGCAGCGCGGTCAGATTGCCGGGCGAGAAATAATGCTCCAGCGCCCGCTCGGCCTGTTTGGGGACGTAGACCTTGCCCTCCCTCAGCCGCTGGATCAAATCGTCGGGCGTGAGGTCGATCAGCTCGATGGCGTCGGCGCGGTCGAACACCGAATCCGGCACGGTTTCGCGCACCCGCACATGGGTGATCTGGGCGACGACGTCGTTCAGGCTCTCGATGTGCTGGATGTTGACGGCGGTGTAGACATCGATGCCGTGGAATAGCAGCTCCTCGACGTCGAGATAGCGCTTGGGATGGCGGCTGCCCGCGGCATTGGTGTGGGCGAGCTCGTCGACCAGCGCGATTTGCGGCCGCCGCGCGATCACGGCGTCGAGGTCCATCTCCTCGACGATCTGGCCGCGGTAATCGAGCCGCTTGCGCGGGATCACTTCGAGGCCGCGCACCAGCGCCTCGGTCTCGGCGCGGCCGTGGGTCTCGACGAAGCCGACCACGACATCGATGCCGGCCTTGCGCTTGGCATGAGCGCTCTGCAGCATCTCGTAGGTCTTGCCGACACCGGGGGCGGCGCCGACGAAGATCTTCAGCTTGCCGCTCGCGCTTTCCTCCCGGCGCGCAGCTTCCAGCAGCGCCTCGGGAGACGGACGTTGTTCGGGATCGCGGCGCTCTCGGACCATGCTGTCAATATAATCATCTGCGCGCCGCGAGCCTAGACTGCTACTTGGCTGCAGCGCGATCCAGCGCGAGGTTCAGCGCCAGTACGTTAACGCGGGGTTCGCCCAGCAGGCCGAGCAAGCGGCCCTGAACGTTGGCAGCCACGATCTGCTTCACAGCGTCCTGCGGCATATTCCGGGCCTTGGCGACGCGCGACACCTGGAATTCCGCCGCTTCCGGCGAGATGTCCGGATCGAGGCCGCTGGCAGAGGTGGTCACCAAGTCGACCGGCACGGGCGCGTTCGGATTTTCGCCCCTGAGCTTGTCCACATCCTCCTTCAGCCGGTCGGCCAGCGCCTTGCTGCTCGGGCCGAGGTTGGAGCCACCCGAATTGGCGGCGTTGTAGTGCGCCGACACCGTCTTGGTCGAATCATTCGGGTCCGGGGCCAGAGTCGCCGAGGGGCGGCCGTGGAAATACTTGTCCTCCTTGAACTCCTGCCCGATCAGCGCGGAGCCGATCACCTTGCCGTCTTTCTCGATCAGGCTGCCCTGTGCCTTGGCGGGGAAGATCGCGCCGGCAATGGCGGTCATCGCCAGCGGATAGACCAGGCCCGTGATGGCGGTGAGCACCAGCAAGAGGACGATGGCGGGGCGGATTTCTCTGAGCATGTTACGTCTCCAAAATCTTCGTCATCGTGCGGGACGCCGCGCGTCCCGCACGATGGCGATCAAGCCAGGTGCAAGGCGGTCACGACGAGGTCGATCGCCTTGATGCCGATGAAGGGAATGACGATTCCGCCAAGCCCGTAGATCAAGAGGTTGCGGCGGAGCAGCGCGCCGGCACCGACGGCGCGATAGGCGACGCCCTTCAGCGCGAGCGGGATCAGCGCAATGATGATCAACGCGTTGAAGATGATCGCCGACAGGATGGCGCTCTGCGGGCTCGACAAGCTCATGACGTTGAGCACGTTGAGCTGGGGATAGAACGCCAGGAACATCGCCGGGATGATCGCAAAGTATTTGGCGACGTCGTTGGCGATCGAGAACGTCGTCAGCGCGCCGCGCGTCATCAGGAGCTGCTTGCCGATCTCGACCACCTCGATCAGCTTGGTCGGGTTGGAGTCGAGGTCGACCATGTTGCCGGCCTCGCGGGCGGCCTGCGTGCCGGTGTTCATGGCGACGCCGACATCGGCCTGGGCGAGCGCCGGCGCGTCGTTGGTTCCGTCGCCGCACATCGCCACCAGCTTGCCCTTGGCCTGCTCGTCGCGGATCAGCTTGAGCTTGTCCTCGGGGGTTGCCTGCGCCAGGAAGTCGTCGACGCCGGCCTCGGCCGCGATGGCGGCGGCAGTCATCGGATTGTCGCCGGTGATCATGATGGTGCGGATACCCATGCGGCGCAGCTCGGCAAAACGCTCGCGGATGCCGCCCTTGACGATGTCCTTGAGCTGGATGACGCCGAGCAGCCTGCCGTCCTTGGCGACCGCAAGCGGCGTGCCGCCGGCCTTGGCGATCTCGTCGGCGATGGTCTGGATCTCGCGGCCGACCTCCGAGAGCCCGGCGGGCTGGATCGCGCGGGCGGCATTGCCGGAGGCAACCGCCAGCGGCGCGCCACCGCCGACATAGTTCAGCATCGCATCGACCGCGCCCTTGCGCACAGACGAACCGCCGGCATCGACGCCACTCATGCGGGTCTGCGCCGTGAACGGGATGAAGGTGGCACCCAACTCGGCCATGTCGCGGCCGCGGATGCCATACTTCTCCTTCGCCAGGACGACGATGGAGCGGCCTTCCGGGGTCTCGTCGGCGAGCGAGGCAAGCTGGGCGGCGTCCGCCAGCTCCTGCTCGGTCACGCCGCGAACGGGACGGAACGCGGTCGCCTGCCGGTTGCCGAGCGTGATGGTGCCGGTCTTGTCGAGCAGCAGCGTGTCGACGTCGCCGGCGGCTTCGACCGCGCGGCCTGACATGGCGAGCACGTTGAAGCGCACCAGGCGGTCCATGCCGGCGATGCCGATCGCCGACAAGAGCGCGCCGATCGTGGTTGGGATCAGCGTCACGAACAGCGCAACCAGCACGATCACCGAGATCGAGCCGCCGGCATAGGCCGCGTAGCTCGGAATGGTAACGGTGGCGAACACGAAGATGATGGTGAGGCCGGCGAGCAGGATGTTGAGCGCGATCTCGTTCGGCGTCTTCTGCCGCTCGGCGCCTTCGACCAGCTTGATCATGCGATCGATGAAGGTCGAGCCTTGCGCCGCGGTGATGCGCACGCGGATCCAGTCGGACAGCACCTGCGTCCCGCCTGTCACCGCCGAGCGGTCGCCGCCGGATTCGCGGATCACGGGCGCGGACTCGCCGGTGATGGCGGCCTCGTTGACGGAGGCGACGCCCTCGATCACCTCGCCGTCGGAGGGAATGGTATCTCCCGCCTCGACCAGCACGACGTCGCCGACCTTCAGGCTGGTGCCCGGGACCAGCTTGAAGGCCTGGCCGGCGCCGGTCAGGAGCTTGGCCTGGCTCTCGGTGCGGGTCTTGCGCAGCGATTCGGCCTGCGCCTTGCCGCGGCCTTCCGCAACGGCTTCAGCGAAGTTGGCGAACAGCACCGTGAACCACAGCCAGAGGATGATCTGGAAGGTGAAGCCGAGGCTCGCCCCGCCCGTGACGATGTCGCGCAGGAAGATCACGGTGGTGAGCGCGGCCACGATCTCGACCACGAACATCACGGGGTTCTTCACCATCAGCCGCGGGTCGAGCTTGGTGAAGGACGCCTTGATCGCGGGCAGCACGATCCTGGGATCGAGCATCGCCGACATCGGGGCGCGTTTTTGCAGTTTCATCGTATCCATGGAGGTCACTCCAAACAGTCAGAGTCAGAAGACTTGGCCGGCGTTCATCGCGAGGTGCTCGACGATCGGGCCGAGCGCGAGTGCCGGGAAGAAGGTCAGGCCGCCGATGATCAGGATCACGCCGACGACGAGGCCGACGAACAGCCCGCCGGTCGTCGGGAACGTACCCGCCGACGGCGGAATCGACTTCTTGGCCGCGAGCGAGCCCGCGATCGCCATCGCCGGGACGATCATGAAGAAGCGGCCGACGAACATCGCCGATGCGAGCGTGAGGTTGTAGAAGAAGGTGTTGCCGGTGAGCCCTGCGAAGGCCGAGCCGTTGTTACCGGTCGCCGAGGTGAAGGCATAGAGCACCTCGGTGAAGCCGTGCGGGCCGGCATTCGCCATCGAGGCGACCGCCGCCGGATAGACCACGCCGACCGCGGTCCAGCCGAGATACATCAGCGGCAGCACCAGGATCGCGAGCATCGCCATCTTGACCTCGCGGGCCTCGATCTTCTTGCCGACATATTCCGGCGTGCGGCCGACCATCAGGCCGGCGACAAAGATCGCGAGCACGACGAACAGCAGCATGCCGTAGAGACCTGCGCCGACGCCGCCGATGATGATCTCCCCTAACTGCATGTTGATCAGCGGGATCATGCCGCCGAGCGCAGTGAAGCTGTCATGCATCGCGTTGACCGCGCCGCAGGACGCCGCCGTCGTGATCACGGCGAACAGCGAGGAGGCGACGATGCCGAAGCGGACCTCCTTGCCTTCCATGTTGCCGCCGGTCAGGCCCAGAGCATGGAGCGTCGAGGTGCCGTTCGCTTCGGCCCAATAGGTGACGGCGACGCCGGCGACGAACAGGACGCCCATGACGGAGAGGATCGCCCAGCCCTGGCGCTGGTTGCCGACCATGCGGCCGAACACGTTGGTCATGGCCGCGCCGATCAGGAAGATCGACAGCATCTGCACGACATTCGACAGCGCGGTCGGGTTCTCGAAGGGATGGGCGGCGTTGGCGTTGAAGAAGCCGCCGCCGTTGGTCCCCAGCATCTTGATCGCAACCTGCGAGGCGACCGGGCCGACTGCGATGGTCTGCTTGGCGCCCTCGAGCGTCGTCGCATCGACATAGGCGCCGAGCGTCTGCGGCATGCCCTGCCAGACCAGGAACAGCGTGTAGACGACGCAGATCGGCAGCAGCACATAGAGCGTGGTGCGCGTGACATCGACCCAGAAATTGCCGACGGTGCGAACCGAGGCGCGCGAGAAGCCGCGGATCAGGGCCACCGCGAGCGCGATGCCGGTTGCCGCCGACAGGAAGTTCTGGTGCGTCAGGCCGAGCATCTGGACGAGATATGACAGCGTGCTCTCGCCGCCGTAATTCTGCCAGTTGGTGTTGGTGACGAAGGAGATCGCGGTGTTGAAGGAGAGGTCTTCCGCAACCGCGCCCTGCCCGGCCGGATTGAACGGCAACACGGCCTGGAGCCGCATCACGGCGTAGATGATGAGGAAGCCGCCGACATGGAACAGCAGCATCGCGACCGTATAGGTCAGCCAGTGCTGCTCGCGCCTCTCGTCGACGCCGGAGATCCAGTAGATGCCGGCCTCGATCGGGCGCAGCACCGGCGACAGGAACGTGCGCTCGCCGTTGAACACGCGCGTCATGTACCAGCCGAGCGGCTTGGTGAGCGCGACGATGATCGCGCAGTAGAGAATGATCTGGAGCCAACCGATCACAGTCATGGCATTAACCCTTCAGGCATTGTGTCCAGCGCAAAAGCGGCAGGAGCAGCGCAAGCAGGCCGGCGACGAGCACGGCGTCGGCCAGCAGCAATTCGACAAGCAGCAGCACGACTCAGAACCGCTCGGGCCGCAGCAGCGCGTAGGTGAGATAGACCAGGAGGCCGAACGAGACGGCGCCGGCAAGCGCGTAATCGAAGATCATGGCGCGCTCCGTCACAGCCGTTCGCAGGCGTAGGTGTAGCCGATCGCGAGGGCGAAGAAGGCGAAGCCCAGCGCCAGCATCAGAATGTCCATCATGGCGATACTCCTCAATACGAGACGATATCCGGCATTGCCTGTCTCCGGATTCCCGGTAGGCCGCTTGCTTCGAGCGAATGCAGCACGTGTCTCTCCGGCCGGGAACTTCACCGCGCTGAAGTGCCATTGCGCACATAGGTTTTCGAGATGAGGCCTATGGCGACGTTATAGGAATCTCATAAAGGCCGGCACGTCGTGCCATCCGCCATGCGACACCGACAACGCATTTCCGGGAGCACGCTCCGTGCAGGCGGTGCAGCGACGCAATCCACCGACGCCTTTGCCCTCCCTTGATACGGCAGGCCGCGCCTCAGGTCTTTTCAAAACGCCCTGCTTCCATAAGCCTCCACCTCGGCGGAGACGGTAATCCGGACTCTATCGGTCTGACCCGGAAGAATCCGGGCACTTATGAAATCCCTATATCTCTCGCCCGGTCCCCATCTCGTTTTCAAATGTCCTTCCAGCCATCTTGGAGAGGCCGGCCGACTGACCGACGCCACTTCCAGGAGGCCTGACATGACCGCTGCTCTCCGACGCATAGACCCACCTTCCCTCGCCCGGCAGCTTCGCGCGGCACCGGCAATGACGCGGCCGCTGATGCTCGAGATCGTCAAGTCCTGCCGGCGCCTCCCGTCGCTGGGCCAGGGCGAACGCAGGGCACGCGTCCAGCGCCTGATCGATGCGGAAGCCTGGACCGACGCGGCGCTGGCGCTGATGGAGTTCGAGCTGCCGCTGTGGCAGGTCCGCCGCATCGCCTATGACGAGGGCGAGTGGCATTGCGCGCTCTCGCGCGAGCGCGAACTGCCGGACTGGCTGGACGCCGCGATCGAGGCACACCATGGCGACCTCGCGCTCGCCTTGCTGTCGGCGTTCATCGAGGTGCAGGCGCTGGCCGTGGAGGTATCGCGGCCAAGCGTTCCCACCGTGCGCCCCGTCCCGGATTCGCTCTACGAGCCGGTTGCCTGCGAGAATTTCAGCTAAGCCAGCCGGACAGGTTCGCGCCTTGCCGCAATCTTCGAACACGTCGCGGGCTCTGAGCCCGGCGCGGGTGATCGCGCGCTTTGCCGTGCGCGTCGTCCTCCTCGGAGCCTTTGCGGCGTTCGGCAGCATCGGCTTCGGCCGCAGCCTCGCCGCCCTGCTCTGGATGTCGATCATCCTCTGCGCCGCCGTCGCGGTTCTCAGGCGCGAGCAGCTGTTTGGCGCCGTCCTCAATCATTGGGACGAATGCGCGGCATTCGGGGCGCTGTTCGCGCTGGTTCACCTTGTCAACGAGCAGAGCTGAACGGAACGCTTTATGAGCTTCCTATGAGATCGCCGCAGTGCCTCACTCGAAATCATATTCGCTTGAACAGATATTGATCGGACGGTTGCGGGCTCGCGCTCGCCACCGGCGTCAATCGGAAGGAATACATCCGTGAAACTCGTCGAACCTCCCTCGTGCAGCTCCCCTTCGACCATCGTCTTCATCGGCCGCAACCGCCGGGGACAATGGGTTGCGCAGGAGCAGAACGGCCTCTACGGCGGCCTGTTCGTCAGCCGCGCCCAGGCCGTCAAATACGCGCTGTTCGAGAACGGACAGCATCCCGAGACCATCGTCGAGCTGCCGCGCGAGCTCGAGCTCGACATGGGCAAGCGCCCCGACATCATCGTCTCGCAGCGCGCCGCCTGAGCCGGCGCCAACAGGCGAAAGACCATGTTCATCCCTCCCTCAGCCTGGTTCACCGGCTTCATTCCGGACCTGCCGACGCCGTTCAACGCGGCCGACGCGATCGATGTCGAGGCGTTCGCCGCGCTCTGCGAGCGCCAGGTCGCAGCCGGTGTGCCCGCAATCGTGGTCTGCGAGACGGCCGGAGAGGCGCCGACGCTCTCCCCGGCCGAGCAGGAGCTCGTCATCCGCACCGCGGTCGAGGCCGTCCGCGGCCGCGCGCGCATCGTCGCCGGGACGGTGTCGAATGCCACCAGCCACGCCATCGAACTTGCGCGGCGTGCGGAAGCGGCCGGCGCCGACGCCGTCATGGCGGTGGTGCCCGCCTACAACAAGCCGATGCAGGAGGGAATGCTCGCGCATTTCCGCGCCATCGCCGGCGCGATCGGCCTGCCCGTGATCCTGCACGACGTTCCCGCCCGCACGCTGCGCCCGCTCGCCGACGAAACGCTGCTGCGTCTCGTCGAGTCCCGCCAGTTCGTCGGCCTGTGCGACGCAAGCGCCGACATCACCCGCCCGATGCGTCTGAACCGGCTGCTGCCGGCCGGCTTTCGCCTGCTCTCCGGCGACGACGTCACCGCCTTCGGCACCATCGCAAGCGGCGGCGACGGCGCGATCTCGGAAGTCTCCAACATCGCCCCCGATCTGTGTCGCACGATCTTCTCGCAGGTCAGGCAAGGCCGCCTGCAGTCGGCACGTTACCTGCACAAGCGCCTCACCCCGCTCATCGCCTGCCTTTCCAAGGACAGTCCGGCGGCGGTCAAGAGCGCCCTGAGCGTGCTGGGTCTAATGTCGCCGGCGACAAGGCTGCCGATCGTGCCGCTGGACGCGGCCGCGCAGAGGGAAGTGGTACGCGCCTTCGCCGCGATCGCCGACGAGGAACTGATCGACAGCGTCGGCGCCTGACGCCTCGCGCCGCCGTTCGGATCTTGCATGCCTCCATCAATCGACGACCATCACAGGCTGCTCTGCGCCTGGCAACTGGCCATGCTGCGCTTTGCCGTAACGCGAAGCGATTCCGACCGGCTCAATGTTGCCGCGCTCGCAACCGAGCTCGATCGTCTTGGCAGCCGGCGCAGCGGCCAGGACTCGCTGCACTTCTTCCGACGCACCAGTTCCCATCTCTGCGCGGCCATCTGCGGCCAGCGGCAGGACGCGGCGGCGATCCTGGACTGCTTCTGCAAGCAGATCGACGAGCCGCGGCTACGGCTCGCCTTCGCCGCCGCCGTGGGGCTCGCGCGAGCGAAGCCGGCACGATCCAGACCGCAACCGAAACGCGACCCGAACCTCTTCAGGGGGCTGCCGGCGCGACCGCCGGCGCCTTTATGACTTTCCTATACAGCAGCCGCAGTGGTCACCTCGCAATCATACGCCGCGATGGTCATCATGGAAGGCAGATTGGAGCGGCCGTCTCGCCGCACCGGAAAAGGACTGAAGAAATGTCGATCCTGACACATGGCCTTGACCACCCCTTCGTGCCTGAGCATCCGGCCCGCATTTCCGAGGCACGCAAGACGCAGCTCAAACGTTTCGCCATCGGCGCGCTGACGCTGCTCTCGATGGGTAGCGCGCTCACCGCGCTGATCGCGCTGAGGACGGCAATCTATGTCTGGCACCTTCATGCCTGACCGGCCGGGAGGCCATCATGACCTTGCAGATGTGTGAGGAGGCCGCCATGGCCGCAATTGCCATTCAGGCTTCGCGTCACCAGGCCAACACCACGCATGGACCGGCATCGACGCTCAAGCCACTCGATCCGGATGTCGTCAGTGCCGCCATCCCCGCCTTCTTCATTGGACGCAACCGCGCCGGCCTCTGGGTGGCGCGCGAAGCGAATGGACGCGTCGGCGGTCTGTTCCTGTTCAAGAGCTCGGCGGTGGACTTCGCCAACCGCCAGAGCGCGCCGGCGCGCTGCGCCCTGGTGTTCCCCCTGGAAAGCTTCGAGCTCGACATCGAGAACCGCGGCAATCCCGTCATCGTGCTGGCGGAAGGAGCCAGGCGGCTTCTTACGCGCATCGTCGCAAGGCTGACGACATGATCGAACTCAAGATCGCCATCCTGGTTGCGCTGATGGGTGCATTGCTGCTCGGCATGCGCTTCGGTACAACGCCCGCCCAGGACAAGTAGCGTGCAGCTCCTGAAGGGAAATCTCGAGCACGCCGTCACCACGACCATCCTGACCATGACGCTGAGCCTGGTCTGGGGCGCGATCCTGACGATCGTGATCACGCTCGTCGCGCGCGGGTTTGGAGTCTAGCCCTCACCTCTTTGCTTCCGCCTCGATCAGCCGGGCCAGTTCCGCCGCCGTGACCTCGATCGGCCTGCCGCTGCGCTCGACGCGGGCCTGGATCAGCGCCCCCTGGAGCGCCGACGTGCAGAGCACGGCAAGCGCTTCCGCCCGCGGCCTTGCGAACCCATCCGCAATCAGCCTGTCGCGGAGAAGTGCGATCCGAGCCGCATAGGCCTTACGTCCGGCTTCCGCAACCGCGCGCTCGCGCGGTGCCAGCTCGAGCAGTACGGTCGTGATCGGGCATCCGTTGCGAAAGCCGGAGCCCCGCATCCACCCCGCCAGCAGCCGGGCATGGGCGCGCAGAAGCTCGCCGGTCGAGCCGCATTCTTCCGCAAGCTTTGCGACGGTTTCCGCCACACGGCGGCCGGCCTCCCCGACCGCCGCCACGGCGATCGAGGATTTTCCGTCGGGAAAGTAGTGATAGAGCGAGCCCTTCGGCGCGCCGCTGACGTCGACGATATCGTTGAGGCCGGTGCGGGCAAATCCTTGGCGGCGGAACAGCGTCACCGCAGCATTGATGATGGGTTGGCGGTGCTTTGGCACGGCCGGCATGGCGCTCTCCTTTCGGTCGAAAATTATATTGATTGGTCTACATCAACCTCCGACAGTCAAGACATGACAACGACAGGGAGAGGCAGATGCCTGAGGGAGTGACCTACGAGTTGAACGACTGCGTGGCCCGGATCGTCCTCGACGACGGCAAGGTCAATGTGATGTCGGCCGCGATGCTGGGCGGGATCGGCGCCGCCTTCGACCGCGCCGAAAAGGAAGCCGAGATAGTGGTGCTGCGCTCGGCGCGGCCGGGCATTTTTTCCGCGGGCTTCGACCTAAAAGTGTTCGCCTCGGGCGATGCCGCCAAAAGCCTCGAGATGGTCCGGGTCGGCGCGGAGCTTGCGCTGCGGCTGATGGCGTTTCCGCATCCGACCATCGGCGTGATGGAGGGCCATGCCTTTCCGATGGGGACATTCCTGCTGCTCGCCTGCGACGTCAGGCTGGGCGCGCGGGGGCCACACCGCATGGGACTGAACGAGGTCGCGATCGGCATCGCCCCGCCGAGCTTCGCCATCGAGCTCGCGCGCAGCCGCGTGCATCCGGCCTGGCTCAGCCGTACCGCAACGCTGGGCGAGATGTACAAGCCCGACGAGGCGCAGACGGCGGGCTTCCTCGACCGCGTGGTTGCGCCGGAGGCCATCGATGACGCCCTCGAGGAGATCATCGCGGTCTTGCGTGCGATCCACAAGCCATCACATGCGATCGCAAAGAAGCGCCTGCGCCAGCCGACCATGGATGCCATGCGGGCGGCGATCGACCGTGAATTGACCATGGCTGCCTATGAGGCAAGCAACCGGGCGCGCAGCGCGGTCGCGGTGCCTGCCTGAGGGGTCCGTATCCCGCGGAAAAAAGCCGCCCGATCTGGCGCAATTTCACGGAACCGTGTAGAGCGGTTTCATGAGCACAAGCAGCGTCAACGTCGTCGCCCACCCCCTGGTCCAGCACAAGCTCTCCCTGATGCGGGAGAAGGACCGCTCGACCAAGAGCTTTCGCGAGATCCTGAACGAGATCGGGATGCTGCTCGGCTACGAGGTGACGCGCGACCTGCCGCTGGAGCTGGTCGAGATCGAGACGCCGATCGCGGCGATGCAGGCGCCGAAGATCGCCGGCAAGAAGCTCACTCTGGCGCCGATCCTGCGCGCCGGCGTCGGCTTCCTCGACGGCATGCTGGCGCTGATGCCCTCGGCGCGCATTGCGCATATCGGGCTCTACCGCGACCCCGAGACGTTGCAGGCCGTGGAATATTACTTCAAGGCACCGCAGGACCTGTCCGACCGCACCGTGATCCTGATGGATCCGATGCTGGCGACCGGCAACTCGGCCTGCGCCGGCGCGTCCCTGCTCAAGGACCGCGGTGCCCGCGACATCCGCTTCGTGTGCCTTTTGGCCGCGCCCGAGGGCATAGCCAAGTTCCAGAGCGAACACCCCGACGTGCCGGTCTGGACCGCCGCGATCGACGAGCGCCTGAACGACCACGGCTATATCGTGCCGGGCCTGGGCGACGCCGGCGACCGGATGTTCGGCACCAAGTAGACAGGTTTGCGCGATCGGGTTACTCCGGTTGCCATGAGCACCGACGACTTTTCGCTGCAATCGCTGATCCGGATCGAAGACGCCGCCGATCCGGCCCTGGTGTTCGACGGCGTGCCGGTCTCACGCGCAGAATTCCAGGGGAAGATCGAGCAGACCGCGGCCTGGCTTGCGGCCCAAGGCATCGGCAAGGGCGACGTCGTCGCGGTCTGGCTGGTCAACCGGATCGAGTGGATCGCGCTGCTGTTCGCCGCCGCCCGCCTCGGCGCGATCGTTGCCGCTGTCAACACGCGCTACCGCGGCGCGGAAGTCGCACATCTGCTCAAGGTGTCCGGCGCCAGGCTGATGGTGGTCGAGGCGGCATTCCGCTCGATCGATTTTGCCGCCATTCTCGCCGATGTCGCCAAGGCCGAGGCGCCAGCACTGCAGAAGCTTGCGGTGGTCGGCGCGGACGCGATTTCGGCGCACTGGCCCTGCGTGCGGTTCGACGCGTTCGGCCGGTCTTATCCGGCCGCCCCGCCGGCTCAGAATGACATCGACCTGCCCGTGCTGCTCTACACGACGTCGGGTACGACCAAGGGGCCAAAACTCGTCGCGCATTCGCAGCGGACGCTGGCCACGCACGCGACCTCCGTCGCCAGGGCACTCACACTCTCGCCGCAGCGTCATTCATTGCTGGCGATGCTGCCGTTCTGCGGCACGTTCGGCATGACGAGCCTGCTCGGCTTCATCGCGGCGGGCGCGACCGTCCATGTGCTCGACGCCTTTGAGGCCGCGCCGGCGCTGAAGATCCTCGAAGCGCAGAAGATCACCCATTCGTTCGGTTCGGACGAGATGTTTCGCCGCATCCTCGCCCTTACCGATGCACCGCGGCCGTTTCCGCATCTCGAACTCTGCGGTTTCGCCGCGTTCCAGCCCGGCTGGCGCGAGCTGGCTGCAGAGGCCGAGGCCCGCGGCCTGCCGCTGTTCGGCCTCTACGGCTCGAGCGAGGTGCAGGCGCTGTTCTCGATTGGCCGTGCCAGCGACGCCTTTGCCGATCGCATCGAGGGCGGCGGCTGGCCGATGTCGGCGGAGGCGAAGGTGCGCATCCGGGACACCGAGACAGGCGAGCTCGCGGCCCACGGCGTCTCCGGTGAGATCGAGATCAGCGCGCCCTCGCGCTTCCTCGGCTATTTCAACAATCCGGATGCGACACGCGACGCGATCACCGCCGACGGGTTCTTCCGCACCGGCGACATCGGCCGGCTGCGCGGCGACGGTGCCTTCGTCTACGAGACCCGCGCAGGCGATGCGATGCGGCTCGGCGGTTTTCTCGTGGCGCCCGGCGAGATCGAGGACGAACTCAAGTCCTGCCCGGGTGTTGCCGATGCCCAGGTCGTCGCGGTCGACCTGAAAGGCCAGGCGCGCTGCGTCGCCTTCGTGATCCCGACAAAGAAGCCGCCGCAGCAGGAGGCTCTGACCGCGCGTCTGCGCGAGCGGCTCGCCGGCTACAAGGTGCCCGCGAGGATCTATCTCGTCGACGCCTTCCCCGTCACCGACAGCGCCAATGGCGTCAAGATCCAGCGCGCCAGGCTTCGTACCATGGCAATGGAGCGCATCGCCGCCGAATGAGCCCGTCCTATTTCAGGTAGCTCGCGAGATTCATGCTCAGGATCTTGCCGAGCGCCGAATAGGACGCGGTGAGCTGCGTCTGGTAGGTCGAAAGCTGCGCCGTGATGGCGGCGACGTCGACGCTGGTGAGGTCGTTCGAGAGCGTCTCGGCATAACTCTTATAGTCGGTCTGGCGGGCGCTGGCGGTCTCGATCGAGGACGCGGCGCTGGAGAGCTTTGCCTGCACCGCCGCGGTGTCGTCGAGGGCCGTGCTGGCGAGATCCAGCGCGCTGGTGATGTCCGAGGACGACAGCGTGGTGCTGTTGGCCACGAACTTCAGCACACGCATCACCTCCTCGAATGCGGAATTGTCGGCGGTGACGCCGTAGGACACGGTCTCGTCGGCCGCAACCCGCACCGATGCAATCTCACTGTCGCCATTGTAGTAGCTGGTGTCCGCCGTGGTCGTCGAGCCGGTGCCGGTTGAAAAGGTCGTGAGATCGACCGGGGCCGTCTCCGTCTTGCCGCCGGCGAAGACGTACTGGCCGTCATATTGCGTATTCATCAACGAGCCCATCTGCTCCATCATCTGCTGGGCGGAGCCGATCACCGAATTCACCTCGGTCGAACTCCCCGTCGAGGCGGCGCTGAGCTGGGAGCGGAGCTGGGTGAGGATGTCGGTGACCGAGCCGACCGCCGAATACATCACCTGGACCTTGCTGTCGGCGAGCGTTGCGGCATCGATATAGGACTGCGCGCGCGTCACCGAGACCTGGAGATTGACGACGTGCTGAGCATCGGAGCCGTAGCCGCCGAAATCGGTCGAGACGACGCCCGAGGATTCCTGGATCTGCTTGTTGGCCATGACCGACTCCACGCGCATGGCGTCGGCGATCATCCTGTTCGACTGGGCGAAGGTGGCAACCCGCATCGCGACCATCCGCGTGCCCTCTTACGTCGACTGCACGGCGGTGAGCAGCGCCGAGTACATGGAGTTGATGGCCTGGATCAGGGCCGAAGCCGCCGAATATTTGTTCTGGAGCGTGCTGAGATTGGCCGATTCTTCGTCGAGGTTGACGCCGGACTGCGACGACAGCGAATTCGCGTAGGTCGACTGCGCCGTCTCCTTGGAGGTGTAGTCGGCCGACGCCTGCGAGGCCTTGCTCGAGACATCGGACACGATGGCCGAAGCGTAATCGGCCAGCGACCCCGTGGTGGCGGCAAGGCCGCCGGTCGACGCGAAGGTCCGCGAGTCCGTCAACGCGTCGTAGAAGGCATTGATCACGGTGGCGGAGCCCGAGGACAGCACCGTGCTGCCGACCGTCAGCGTCGACGACGAATCCAGCGTCGCGAGCTGCAGCTCGTTCGTTCCGGACAGGATCTTGCTGTTGACCGCGATATCCGCCGCGCTCGTTCCCGTCACGAGGTCATTGAGGCCAAAATACTCGGAAAATCCCTCGCCGGAGCTCCCCACCGAGCTCGACATCTCGTTGATGGCGACCCCGTTCCCGGAGCCGGTCGCGGTGATCGAGAGATGGCCGTCCGCATCGACCGACGCGGACAGGCCCGAGATGCCGTTGATGGCGGTGACGAGATCGCCGACCGTGGCATAGGACGACAGGTCGAGATCGCTGTAAGAGACCAGGTTGCCGCTCTGGTCGGTGACGGCAAGGCGCACCGTGCCGGTGGCCGACAGCGCCATGCTGCTGGTGACGGATGTCGTGCCGGTCAGGCTCGTCGGCGCGGGCACCGAGGAGGCGCTATTCGAGACGCTGTTCATCGCCGAAGCAAGCTGCTGTGCGAGCTGGTCGAGCTGCGACTGCGCGTCCGGCAAGGTGTCGTCGCGGAGCGTGATCAGCGCCCCGATGTCCCCGCCGGTGATCTGCGAGGTGATGTCGACGCCGTTCACCGTGATCGCGCTGAAGCCGCTCGACGACGAGCCGGCCGAGTAGGTCGTCGCCGCCGTCACATTGGCGGCGGCGGTATAGCTGATCGTGTGCGCGGACGAGTCCACCAGCGCCTGGCCGGACGTGGTGTAGATCTGGAGATCGCCGTTCGATGCCGTGAAATAGCTGATGTTCATCTTCGAGGCGAGATCCTGGAGCGCGGTGTTGCGCTGGTCCTCCAGGTCCGCCGTCGACTGGCCCGCCGCCGCGGTCTGCTTGATCTGGGCGTTGAGATCCGCGATCTGCTGCAGGTCCGTGTTGACGTCGTCGATCGAGGACGCGATGTCCTGGTCGGCGTCGGAGCGCAGCTTCTGGATCCCGCTCGATGTCTCCCGCAACTGGCTTGCGACGTCGTCGAGCGCGCTGACGACGTTGGATTGCAGCGAGGCGCTGCTCGGCGTGCTCGCCAGCGACGAGAGCGCCGATTCCAGCGATGCAATGCTGTTGGCGAGCGAGGTCCCGGACGAGGAATCGTCGCTGCTGCTGATCGAGCCGTAGAGCTTCTGGAGCGACGTCAGATAGGTGTTGGTGGTGTCGGCCGCGCCGAGGTCGGAATCCGCACCGACCAGCGACTTCAAGAGTAGCTTGTCGACCGTCGAGGTGATGCCCGTCACCGTGACGCCGGTGCCGACGCCGTTGGTGACGCTGCTCGACTGGCTTGCGGACTTCTTGGTATAGCCCGTCGTGTCGGCGTTCGAGATGTTCGACGACGTCACGCTGATCTGCACGGACGTCGCCGACAATCCGCTGAAAGCGATCGATCGTGCGATATCGAGTGACACGGCGGGCTCCTCGAACCGTCAGGCGCTGCGGCTGGTGCCGCTGGAGACCGCCCGAGCGGCGGCGACGCGGCCGGAGGCACCATAGGGCGACACCGCGGCAATCTGCTCGCGGATCGCCTGCATCACCGCCTCGATCCGGCGGTTGCTGGCTTCGATCGCCGCGCGCAGCCGCACCAGATTCTCGTCCATCGCCACACGCAGCTTCAGGATCTTGTCCATCAGCTGCTCGCGCAGGACGAGGTCGCGCACATGCAGGCTGGTCGAGCCCGCCGCGCATTCGGCCACCGTCCGCTCGAACATCTCCGCCAGCCGGTTCTTCTCGTCGACCTGTTTCAGGCGCGAGGCAGGCAGGCCCTTGGCGAGCTCGGCATTCTCCTCGGCGACAAGCGCGGTCAGCGTGTCGATCAGCGTGATCAGCGACTTGATCCTGACGTCGCCATTCGCAGCGTTCGTCATCTTGGCCTGGGCTACACTCATGGTCATCGCCTTCTTCTAGTTATGCCGGTTGCCGCGGCGGACTTGCGAGCTGCGCAAATACGCACCGATCGCGGTCGCCCTGACGGTTGCCTGCCTCATCTCGCCCTCGATCTCCGCGCATTCCCGCAGGAGACCGCGGCGTGTCGTTTCGACGTCGTCGAGCAGGGCGAGGAGCTGCTTGCGGTCACGGCCCCTGACGGTCGCGGCCCGCGCCAACAGCCGCTGCATTCGGCGCAACAGCGCTTCGCCGGCCGCGTTTGCCTTTTCACCGGCCATCGCTCACCTCATCGCCGAGATCAGGGTGTCGTACATCTTGTTGACGGTGGAGATGACCTGGGACGCGGCGGAATAGGCCTGCTGCGCCGAGATCATGCTCGAGAACTGGCTCGAGGTATCGGTGGTCGAGGACTCCAGCTCGCTGCCGTAGATCGTGCCCGCGCCGTTCTCGCCGGAGCCCTGCAGCGAGGCATTGCCCGACGTAACGGTCGCCGAATAGAGTCCGTTGCTGGACGCGGCGAGCCCGTTGGGATCGGCAAAGGTCGCAACTGCGATCTTGTAGATCGCAATGGTCTCGCCGTTGGAATAGGTCGCGTTGACGAGGCCGTCGTCGCCGATCGAGATGCTCGACAGCTTGCCGTAGGAGAGGCCGTCCGAGTCGATGCTGGTGACGTTGACCGACGGCGTGGTCTCGCCGGAGGCATATTGCGTCAGGCCATCGGTGCCGCCGACCGTGCCGAGATCCATGGTGATCGTGCTGTCGGCCGCGCCGTCGGTCCAGCCGGTGATCGAGACGGTTGCCGGGTCCGGGCTGGTGCTCGCCAGCGAGCCGTCGCTGTTGAAGGTGATGTCGATCGTGCCCGAGGCGGTGCCCGTCGCGGTCGTGGTGTCCGAGGTCGAGGTCGGATTGGCGAAGCTCGCGCTCCAGGCGTTGGTGCCGGTCTTGGTCCAGGTGATCTGCATCGTATTCGCCGCGCCGAGCGAATCGTAGACCGTCATCGAGCTGGTATAGGTGTCGCCTGTGGCGGCATCCGACGGCAGATTGGCCGCAATCGTGGTCTTGGTGGTGGCGCTGCCGCTGGTCGAGGCGATTTGGGTGTTGATGGCCTCGAGATTGCTCGCCGATTCGCTGCCGACGACATTGCCGTCCGCATCGGTGCGCCAGCCCTCGAGATAGCTGCCGCTGTTCTCGAGATAGCCGGCATTGTTGATCGTGAAGGCGCCGTTGCGGGTATAGGACGTGATGCCGCCGGACGTGGCACTGGTCACCACGAAGAAGCCCGAGCCCTGGATCGCGACGTCGGTGGCATTGGAGGTCGCGGCGAGCAGGCCCTGCTGGGTGATGTTGGAACGGCCCGAGACGGTGACGCCGCCCGACGCGTAGGAGGTGGTGTTGCTCGAAGCCGTCACGAGCGCGTCGAACATCGCCGACGTCGTCTTGTAGCCGGTCGTATCGGAGTTGGCGATGTTGTCGCTGATCATCGACAGGGACTGGCTCTGCGCACTGAGCGCCGAGATCGCCGAGGACAATGCACCGGTGAGACTCATGATGAAACTCCTAGAAAAGCAGGCCTTGAGATCAGGACGTGACGCCGAGGATGTTGGCGGCGCTGACGGCGACGCCGTTCACCGTCAGCGAAGGCGTGGACGTCGAGGTGTCGATGCCGGTCACCGTGCCGGTGACGGTCGTGTAATTGAGGACCGAGTTGCCGGCGCTATCAGTCGCGGTCACCGAGATGGTGTACTTGCTGCCGTCGGAGAGCTGATTGCCGCTTGAATCCTTGCCGTCCCAGGTGAAGGTGTTCGAGCCCGAGTTTCCCGTGCCGGTGCCGGTGTAGACGACGTTGCCGGAGGAGTCCGAGATGCTGATCGAGACGTTCGAAGCCGCCGAGGACAGCGAATAGCCGAACGTTGCCGAGCCGTTGCTCAGGGTCGAGGTGTCGGTCTTCGCCTCGACGGTGTGGCCGATATAGTTCACCGAGTTCAGCGTCACGAGGCTCGAGAACGAGCTCGCGAGCGAGGACATGTTGGAGTTGATCGACTCCTGCTGGGTGAAATTGGCGTAGGAGGTGAGCTGGTTGATGAAGTCGGTGGTCGAGGTCGCGTTCAGCGGATCCTGGTTCTGGAGCTCGCTGACGAGCAGGCTGAGAAAGTCGCTCGACGTCAGCGACGAACTCGATGACGTGCTCGACGACGACGTCGTCGTGGTCGCGGTCGTCGCTGAACTTACGGCGGAAACGGTCATCAGAAACTCCGCTTTCTTGCGCGGTCGGCGAGCCGGTGTCGGGTCGCGGCGCTTGAAATCTGTGTGCTGATGAAACGCGTGGACGCGCGGATTCAGGCGAGGATTCGCGCGTGAGAAAATGGCTTTCGACACGGCAAAATCTGCCGCGTGCGCGTCTTAAAAGAGCGGTGAGTTCAAGGTGATTTGCATCGTCGGTGACGCTGCGCTCGCTCGCTCCGCAAGCGGGGAGAGGCGAAGCAAGAAACGAGTTCTAGTCGAGAGAGGCCGTTCAGCTCTCCGCCGTCTCGCCTTCCGTGCGCGGCTCGGCGGTGTCGCCTTTCATTTTCGCAGCAGCAGCGACGATGCGGTCGGCGAGGCCCTTCGGCGCACGGACCGGGGGCGCAGTAAGCGCCTGGCGCAACGCGCGCGCTTCGTCCAGCAGGGCCTGCGCGGCGGAGGATTGCGCCAGCAGCGCTTCGGCGGGCAAACGCCGGTCGTCGGGCCAGAGGGAGAGATCCTCGCCCAGCCGATCGATCAGTTCCTCAAACTCGGTGACGTCCATCGCCCGCCGATCCCGCCTCGGTCAGGCTCGTCATAAAGCATTGCAGGCGCGGCGGAAACCGGATTTCAACGGCCTCGGGCGCCAAAAGCGCCCGCGGCGCTACGGAAAGCGGTGGAAACGGCACCCTGCCTTCCCCGCGTCGCGGAGGAGCAGGCGTCGTCAGCCCTTGCGGGCCGAATCGGCTGGCCCAGGCTTGCCGCTCCGCACGGTCGTGTCGACGAATTCCCAGGCCTCCCGCAGCTCGGTCAGCCCGGCGATGATGCGGCCGAAACTTTGGCGGGCGTGCGGACGGCCATAGGACTTGAGGCTCGCCAGGATCATCGCGTTGTAGGTCTGGAACAGACGCTCCGCGACGTCGCCGCCTTTGGCGAAGTCGAGGTTGTGGCTGAGCCCGCGCAGGATCGCGGTCGCCTTCATCAGGTAGTCGTGCCCTTCCTCGAAGCGCCGCGCCTCCTGGGCCGCCAGCGATTTCTGCAGAAACGTGATCGTGCCGCCAAGCAGCATCGAGACCGCCTTGAGCGGCGGCACGGTCGTCGCCGTTCCCCGATAGGCCTGGTTGGCCATGTACGCCATCGGATTATGCATCATCAATCACTCGAGCTGGAATTGAGCAGGGCCTTGAGATAGTCGAGCGTGCTGTTGGCGCTCTCGATCGCGGCCTGGTACTTCGCGTATTGCGTCTGGAGCTGCGACTGCAGCGTCGAGGCCGCGCTGTTGATGTCGTCGACCTTCTGCTGAAGCTCGTCGTCGCGGTTGGTCAGGCTGGTGATCTGCGTTTGCAGCGCGCCTGACGACGACGAATAGTTCTTCGCGATCTGATAGATCTGCGATGCAATCCCGGTGGTCGAGGTCACCGTGATCGACTGCGAGGTCGAACCGCTATAGGTGAAGGCCATACCGGCATAGATCGAGCCGGAGGCGCCGATGATGGTGGTGCCGCTGACCGTGAACAGCGAGGAATCGCCGCCGACCGAGGCCGCGGTGAGATTTCCGTCGGAATCGACGGTGAGATCCAGCGTGAAGGATTGCGGCGACGTCCCGGTGTTGACGACGCTGAGCTGGCTCGACGACGTCGTGGTCTGCGCCGACAGCAGCTTGGTCACGCCGCTCAGATTGGTGCTCAGGATATCCGACAGCGTCGAGGTGTCGAGCTCGAGCTCGTTCTTCTCGTTGAAGGACAGGCCGAGATCGGCCATGGTCATGTCGCCCACGGTGCTGTTCAGGGCGTTCTGGAGCGCATCCATGATGTTGCGCATCGTGCCGTCGCCGAACAGGACCGCGCTTGAATCCGCTGTGCCGTCGGTTGCGGTCGCCTGCTGGGCGACGACCTCGTCGCGAAAGGCGTTGTAGTTGGTGACGAACGTCTCCAGCGCCGATTCGATCTGGCTGGTATCGGTCTCGATGCTGATGTTCAGCGAGGTTCCGTCCGGCGTCGCCTGGAGCAGGCTGAAGGTGACCCCGCTCAGGACGTCCGAGATGTCGTTGGTATCGCGGGTCATCGAGATGCCGTCGAGCGTGAACTCGGCCGACTGCGCCTCCTGGATGACGTTGGTGAAGCTGCCCGAGCTGTCGGTCACGCCGAGCTCGTTCATGATGTCGTCGCCGGACGTGCTGGAATAAGTGATATCGGCCGCATCCTCGGTGCCGGTCAGCACCATCTGGTACGACGTGCTGGAGACCTGCACGATGGAGGCCTGGACGTTGGTCGTCGAGGTCTGTGCATTGATGGCATCGACGACGTCCTGCAGCGACATCGTGCTGGTGACGGTGATGTCGGACGTAGCACCGCCCGAAAGGCCGATGGAAAACGTGCCGGAATAGCCGAGCTCGTCGGTCTGGCTCGATTGCGCGGTGCCGGAAACCTTGTGTGCGGTCGCGAGCTGACTGATCGTCAGCGTATGGTCGCCGATCGCAGCCCCGTTCTTGATCGTCATGGAGAGCGCCGACGAGGCGCTGACATCGCCGGTCGAGCTGATGCTCGCGGCGCGCGTCGCGAACGCGCTGCTGGAGAGCGAGTTGACCACCGCGGTCGAGAGCGACGACAGGCCCGAATACAGCGTCTGCAGATCGGTCTGCAGCGTCTGATAGGCCGAGATCTTGGCCTCGTTGTTCGTGATCGTGGTCGAGATCGTGTCCGCCTGCGCGGTTTTCGCGTCGACTGCGGACTGGATCAGCGCGGACCAGTCGATGCTGCTCGAATTGGTCGTCCCGCTCGTGGTGACGGTGACGCCGGAACTTGTGCTGCTGCTGGTTGAGCTGACGCTGGTCACTTTGCCTGACTATCCCCTGGCAGAGAGCGGGCCGGCGTCATGCCGGCCCGCCCGGATCATCATCAGCCCAGCAGCTTGAGCAGGTACTGCGGCATCTGGTTCGCCGCGGCCAGCGCCGAGACGGCGGCCTGGGTCTTCACTTCCGCGGACGAGAGCTTGGACTGCTCGGCCGCGATGTCGACGTCCTTGATCGCCGAATTCGCGGACTGCAGGTTCTGGGTCTGGGTCGAGATCGAGTCGGCGCTGAAGTTGAAGCGCGATTCCTGGGCGCCGATGCTGGCGCGGGCGGCGGAAACCGTATCGATCGCCGTATCGAGCGTGGTCAGTGCCGAGGTCGCATCCGACAGCGTGCTGACGTCCAGCGAGGAGACGCCGAGCGAGGATGCGGTGAGGCTGGTGAGCGTGATCGTGATGGTGTCCGAGCCGGACGAGCCGACCAGCACCGAGACGCCCGAGGCGAACACGCTGGAGCCGTCGAGCAGGCTCTGGCTGGAATAGCGGGTGCCGGACGCGATCGAGTCGATTTCGCTCGTGAGCTGCGTGAATTCCGAGTTGATGTAGGCGCGGCTGGAGTCGGTCGTGGTGCCCGAGGCGGACTCGGAGGCGAGCGACTTCATGCGGGCCAGAATGTCGGAGATGTTCGAAGCGCCGCCATCGGCGGTCTGCAGGATCGCGGTCGCCTGCGAGGCGTTGGTCGCGGCCTGCTGCAGGGTGGTGACGTCCGAGGAGATGCGGGTCGAGATCGCAAGGCCGGCGGCGTCGTCGGACGCGGAGGTGATGCGCGAGCCGCTCGACAGCTTCGAGAGCGAGCTGGTCTCCTGCGACGAATTGATGTTGAGGTAACGGACCGCGGCGTTGGCGGCGGTATTGGTATTGATTGCGGGCATTGAAAGCTCCTGTGCTGATGGGCATGGCGTGCCGCATCGTGGAAATCGACTTACGACGACGCGGACCGCAGCCCCGTCCGTTCGCTCAAACGGCGGAGCGCAGAGAGATCAGGCGCGGAAAATTTTGCGGCGTGAATTTTATGGTTAGCAGTCGGTAAACGCGGTGCGGATGTCGCGTTCGTGCTTGCGCAGCAATTGCCGGAGCTGCTGACGCCCGCGCTTGAGCAGCGACTCCACCGCGGCGACCGTCGTGTCCATCACCTGGGCGATCTCGCCGTTGCTCATGTTCTCGTGGTACGAGAAGATCACCGCGATGCGCTGCTGCTCGGGCAGGCGCTGCATCGCGAGCTCCAGCATGTCGTTCAGCTCGTTGCGCTCGATAATCTCGACGGCGCCGGGCTGGCCGTCGGCGACTTCCGGCACCGTCTCGACGTTTTCATTGCGCGGCTTGCGCCTGATGTCGATGCAGCGGTTGGAGATGACGCGGTAGAGCCAGGTCGAGAACTTGGCGCGGCCGTGCTGCCAGCGACCGCGATGGCTCCAGACCTTGAGCATGGTGTCCTGCACCACGTCCTCGGCGTCCGCCGCGTTGCCGACGATGCGCAGGGCGATCGCATAGGCGCGATCGATGTGACGCTCGACCAGCATGCGGAACGCCGCCTCGTCGTCGGCAGCGAGCCTGTCCAGCAGCTCGCTGTCTTCGTCGAAGACGACATCGTCGGCAGCGGGCGCGCTGTCCGGCGCGAGCGGCACCGACGGCGTCACCTGCACGACCGCATCGACCGGCGCCGTCGTCGTGATCTCGGCCTCGGCGGGAGCCCAGACATCAGCAGCGTAACTCATCCCGCAACCTCCAACCCGCAACGCCGGCGGCGCACATGCCACACGGCTTCCAGGCGTTGAACGGGCCACCAAAACGATCCAGGCGGAGAATTTTTGTTATTTTTCAAGATGTTAGCCGGTCGTTTTTGCCGAGTGTCGGGCAATAATTGCCGACCGCGCGATCATCTCGCGCGTCACACCTGCAATCATCACATCGTCTCGCGCCATGGCGGATCATCCATCCTGAACAGATGTCGTGGAGAGAAAACGCTGACATTACGCAGCACTAGGCGATCGAACGCGACACGCGCGCAGCGCATCAAGACGCGATTGTTTCCGAGTGTGAATGAACGCGAGACGACTTCCGCACCCGGCAATTTTTTCCGAATCACCTTTTTCGAACCTAGCGATTTTTTTGAATCTGTCAGTCGCTGCGAATGCGATTTTGAATCGCGCGTGAACTTTTTTCGCGCGTGCGGCGCCTGACTCGTCAAATGCGCACGTTAATCGTCCTGGTGGACGGGGAAGTGCAGCATGACGATCGCAACGACCGGCGCAGCGCGCAGCGCCCAAATTGTTTCCGCTTGGTCGTTCGATGTTTTCGATACATTTCTGGTTCGAGCCTGCACGACACCAGATGGCGTATTTGAAAGGACTTACGAGCTCTCGGGCATTTCAAGAACTTGTCCGAATGTTTCTGTCAGTTTCGTTCAGCATCGAATCCAGGCCGAAGGGCGCGCACGCAGGGCCGCGAAGGACAAGCGCGGCGCGGTCGAAGTTCACATCGAGGACATCTATTCGTTCTTTCCGTTCAATCTGTTCGGTCTCACGCGTAGCGATCTGAGCGACCTCGTCGAATCGGAGTTCGCGGCCGAGCTGGAGCTCTGTCGCGTCAATCCGGACATGCTTCGGCAATACTCGGAAATGAAACGCACCGGCCATCGCGTCGGATTCATCTCCGATACCTATTGGGATTCCGATCGGCTGGCGCGGCTGCTGCGCGCCTGCCGCCCCGGCCTCGTCTGGGACTTTCTCTACGCCTCCTGCGACCATGGCAGCGGCAAGAGCGAAGCGCTGTTCGCGAAGTACCTGACCGAGCAGGGCGTCGACGCCGGCGCCTCCTTCCACATCGGCGACAACGAGCAGGCCGACATCAAGGGCGCGCGACGCCACGGCATTCGGCCACGTTACTATCCCCAGGCTTCGCGCGAATTGGCTTCGAAGCTGCAGCGTGAAACCTCGCTGTTCGAGCTGCTTTGCCCGGGCGCCCCTTCGCGGCTCGATCACGGTTCGCGCACGCTGCGGCGCATGATGGCCGCACGAAGCGCCGAGAAGTCTCCGGCCTTTCACCTTGGCGCGACAGTGCTCGGTCCGGTGATGACCGCCTTCGACGCCTTTGTCTCGGAGCGCTGCGAGCAGATCGGAGGTCCCGGCCGGCGGGTGGCGCTCGGCTTTCTCGGCCGTGACGGCTTTCTGTCGCAGCGGATCTGGCAGGAGTTGCACGGGGCGACCTCGGCCTATCTCGAGATCAACCGCCGCGTCAGCCTGATGGCCTCGGCCGACACGATGCAGCCACTCGTCGATTTCCTCGCCAAGATAGCGAAGCTCGACGCACCGACCTTCCGCGACATGGTCAAGGTCGTGCCACCGAAGGTCGCGGCGTTCTTCGCGAAAGCGCCCGACGGGATCGTGAGCGGCCAGGAGCTCGCCGAGGCGCTGCCCGCCCTCATGGAGACCGGCGAGCTTCTCGAGCTAGCCGAAATCCTGCGTGCGCGGCTGCTCGCCTATCTGCGCCACGCGATACCGGGCTTTGACGACTGTACCGACCTCGTGCTTGCCGACCTCGGCTATTCCGGCAGCGTGCAGAAGGCTCTCCGGCGTGTCTTCGACCTGGAAGGGATCAGGATCCGCCTCCATGGCGTCTATCTCATCTCCCTTGATGATTCCTTCGACGATCTCGCCGAGCAGGACAGCGCCACAGGCTTCATCTCCGATCTCGTGATCACGCCCCACGTCAAGCGCATGCTGGTGCGCAACGTCGCGCTGCTGGAGCAGGCCTGCTGCTCCGCCGATGGCTCGGTGCGCGACTATGACGGCGACCAGGTCCTGCGCGAGATCAACCCGCATTCCGCCAGCCAGATCGCGCTGGCCACCGACATCCAGGCCGGCGCGCTCGCCTTCGCGGCAGGCGCCGCGGACGTTGCACGGGACTTCTCTTTGAGCCCCTATGCCGCGCCCGACGTCGCTGCACGGTGGAGCGCCGCGACGCTGGCGCGCCTGTTGCTGCTGCCCGATGGCGACGAGCTGGCTCTGCTTGGCGGCCTGCAGCATGATGTCAATCTCGGCACGCAGGCGCTGGCGCCGATGCTCGACCGCGACTTCGTCCGCAATCAGATCACCGCCCGCGGCCTCTCGGCTGCCTGCACGTCGGCCGGGCCGCCGATGTGGCTTGCCGGCAGCTTCGCGCTGATGTCGCCGTCCTACGCCTATCTCTATACGTTGTTCGGCGCCAACCGCCTGCCCGCCGACGTCTTCGAAGAGAGCCCCTGCGGCGTGGTTCAGGTCGGATTGTTTCGCGCCAATGGCGAGGCGGCGCTGGAATCGGTCGCCGTGCACCGGACCGGGCTCGGGGAGCTGCGCGTGCGCATTCCGGTCTCGCGCGCCATGGGTATCGTCATGCTCGCGCTGCCGCTGCCGAAATTCGCGGCCGAGGGCCTCCTGCATGGCGTCACCATGCAATGCGCCGGCGAGATCTGCGAGGCCGCCGCAAGTCAGGACGTCATCGGCATTGCAGCCGGGAGCCTGGTCTACGCCGGCGTACAGCGGAACGGCGAACACTATCGCGCCGAGAGCGACGACGGCTGCCTGCTGATCCCGGTGGCGCCGATGACGCAGGAGATCGCGATCTATTCCATCGCGATCACCCCGCTCGGCGCCGGCACCAAATAGTGCGCCTGATCGCGCCGCCCCGGACGTTGAAGTCCAAGGCTGGCGCGAGGGGGCACGGAATTGACGGACGAGACGCACGAAAACCTTGATCAGCTGCTGCAATCCAGCGGTGTCAGGCTCGGCCCGCCCCAGCGCGACCGCCTGGGCTGGCTGGTCGAGCAGTACGGCGCGCCGACGCTCGACGATCTCAGCGAGGGCCGGCGAAACGGCGTCATCATCCTCAGGGAGCCACCGAGCGGGGCGGCAGCCGAACTGTTCTATCGCTCGCTCACCCCCGGCTGCGCCGTCGTCATTCCCAGAAGCGAGAATCCCGGCTTCGATTTCCTCAAGTCCAAGCTGACCGAATTCGGCACCGTCGGCCCCTGCGGCGCGGACGGCCCGCACGAGATGTGGTGGGGCGGCATCGGCTGGTCGAAATTCCTCACCGCCGCCAACACATCCACCGGTCGCCCGCGGATCGTCTCCTGCTATCCGCGCGGGGCCGATGCGACCGCGGCCTTCGCGCTGCGGCACTCGCTCGAGCGCTTCGACCTCGCCTGCCACATCGAGCCGATCGAGACCCAGTTCGCCGACCGCATCCTCTGCTTCGAGAAGGCGGAGTTCATGATGCGGATGTGGAACAAGTATCGCGAGCCGCTGCTGTTCGTCGAAGCCGGCGCGGTGTTGCGCGAGGCGCCGCTGCTTCCGACCTTCCTCGGCTGCGATGTCGCCTTGCACAAGTGGAATCGCTGGGAAATGTCGGCGCGCACGCTCTATCTGGGGCGCACCAAGGCCGCCGAGACACTGCTCCGCACCTGGCTGCAGCTCGCCGCGTCCTATCCCGCGATCTGGGAGGGCTATCTGCTCGATCAGGCCTGGAGCCTGACCTCCTCACAGCTGACGCTCGACACCGTGTGGCTCCCCCGCTCCTATCATTCGCTGAAAGGCGACCTCGGCGCGATGCGCGCCACGATCCTGCATGACCAGCAGACCACGACGCTGGATCTCGGTCCAGATCCCGGCTTTGGCGGCATTGCGCGCGCGGCCCGCCGCGCCGGACGCACCGGTTCCCGCGATGCCTTCATGGTGATGACGTCGAAAACCGCGACCGGCGACGGCATCGCCGTGATCCTGCGCGACGTCTCGGCCAGCGACGCCGGCGCGGTGGCTGCGACGGTGGAAGCCGTGACCGGTGCCTATGCCGCCGATTGCGGCGGCTACGGCCGGCTCGAGTTGTCGCTCTGTGCCTGGCAAGGCGACGTCGGCGCCGCGCGCGAAGCCGCCGCGCTCGCGCGCTACCGCATCCTGGAGATCGCGCCGGGTCAGCGCATTGCCAACGATTTCTTCGCGACCCACGCCTCCGACCAAGCGGCCATGACCGCCCGCCATCTCTTCCCCTGACGGATATCAGACGATGCTCAAGACCATCATCCTGCTCACCGATACCGTGCAACAGCAGCAGCCACTGGCCAATCTGCTCCGCGAGCACAATCGCGACCTCGCCTTCTGCTCGGCGCTGCGCGCATCGGACCTCAGCGCGATCGAGGCAGACGTGCTGAGCGAAGCCCGGCTGGTGTCCTTCGCCGCCGACGTCGCCGTCCCCGAGAAATTCCTGCTCCGGCTCGGCTATGGCGCCTACAAGTTCTACGTCGCACCGACGCAATATCCGGGCCTGCCGCCGGCGCCCGAGGAGAGCGACGAGGATCCGCGCTGCTATTCGGTGATCGCGCAGTCGATGACGATCTGGCCTGATTTCAAGAAGGTGGTCGGCCTGGAGACCGTGACGATCCCTGATGGCACCGTCCCTGCCGAACGCGAGCGGCTGGTGTTCTCTCGCCTTGCGCACCTGTTCTGGCAGATGTCGGGCATGATCGCCGGCGAGGCGACGGATATCCCTGCTATCATCGGGTCCGGCGAGAACCAGCGCCCGACGCTTGCGATGATGAACTGAGGCTAGCCGGCGGACCTGCGAGCCTGCGCTGACAGCGCGTCGCGGTGCCCGGGCGCCGCGATCGCGATCATGCGGCGCGCCCGCTCGGCAAGGCCGCAGCCGCGCAGCTCGGCGATGCCCCATTCGGTGACGATGGCATCGACATCGGCGCGGGGGGTGGTCACGGTCTCGACATTGGCGACGATCCGGCTGGTTCCGTCCGACGCCGTCGCAGGCAGCGCGATGATCGCCCTGCCCCCGCGTGACGCATTGGCGCCGCGCACGAAATCGAGTTGCCCGCCGATCGCGCCGACCGCAACGCCATTCAGCGTCTCGGAATTGACGCTGCCATCGAGCCCGACCTGAAGCGCCGAGTTGATCGCGACCAGGCGATCGATCCGCGCCAGCACGTTTTGACCGTGCGTGTAGGACGTCGGCCGCACCGCCACCGCCTTGTTCTCGTGCACGAAGCGGTAGAGCCGCTGCGACCCGATCACCTGGTTGGTGACGGTGGTCCCGGCATTGATCCCCTTCTCCGCATTCGTCACTGCGCCGCGCTCGATCAGATCGACGACGGCATCGTTGATCAGGCCGGAATGAATGCCGAGATTGCGCACATGGGACAGCGACGACAGGATCGCGTCCGGAATGCGTCCGACGCCGAACTGGAGCGTGCTGCCGTCGGAGATCAGGTTTGCCGCGTGGGCGGCAATCAGACGCGAGACGTCGTCGAGCGGCGTCGATGCCAGTTCGACCGGCGGGCGCCGCGCCGCGACGCGCATCTGGATCGGCACGTCCTCCGGCCACTCCGCACCGAACGTAAAGGGTGCATCCGGATTGATCTCGGCGATGACGAGGCGGGCGCCGCGCGCGGCATCGATGACATAGTCGTTGGAGAGGCCGGCACTGAGCCTTCCGTCGTCGGCCTCCGCGAGTTGCACCAGGACGACGTCCGCCCTGTGGCGGTGCGCAGCGAAATCGGCACAGAAGGCGCCGTAGTTGCTCGGGATCACATCGAGCCGCCCCGCCCTCGCGAGCCGCCGCGTACTGCCGATCACACCATAGCTCTGGAACGACACGGTAGAAGCGCACGCGGCGGAAAACGTCTCCGAGAACACCGCTCCGACCATCATCCGAAAAGGCGGAAGCCACGCCGCCTGCGTCATCAGCGCCTCGGTCAGGGTGACCGGCTCCGCCGTCGCCTGCCCGCACACCACGAGATCGCCTTCACGGATCAGGCCGGAAAAATCGATTGGCGGCGGGCCCCCGGACATTGCCGGCTCAGCCCATCGGGGTGAGGCGCGCGGAGGACTCAGCCAGCAGCGCGCGCAGCTCCGTCTTCACGATCTTGCCATAGCTGTTCTTGGGCAATTCGCCGGTGAGGTAATAGTGCTTGGGCCGCTTGAAACGTGCGATCCAGGCGTTGCACATCCGGTCGAGCTCGTCCCGCGTGACTGCCCTGCCCTCGGCAGCGACCACGACCGCCACGACCTCCTCGCCCCATTCCGGATGCGGCCGGCCGATCACCGAGACCTCGGCGACGGCCTCATGCCGCAGTAGCACCTCCTCGACCTCGCGCGGATAGATGTTGGTGCCGCCGGAGATGATGACGTCCTTGGAGCGGTCCTTCAGCGTCAGGAAGCCGTCGACATCGAAGGCACCCATGTCGCCGGTGTAGAGCCAGCCGTCGCGAAGCGTGTTCGCGGTGGCATCCAAATTTTGCCAGTAACCGGACATCACGGTATCGCCGCGCACGATGATCTCGCCGACCTCGCCGGGCGCAACGTCGCGCCCCGCCTCGTCCACGGTGCGCACCTGCACCACGCCCTGCGCGATGCCGACCGAGGCAAGACGCTCCTCGTGGCGCGGATGACCGGCGTCGACATGCATGGATTTGGGCAGGTAGGTGATGGTCATCGGCGTCTCGCCCTGACCATAGATTTGCGCGAGCTTCGGCCCGAACACGCCGAGTGCGGCCTTGCAGTCGGCGACATACATGGGGCCACCGCCATAGATGATGGTCTTCAGTCCCGGCGCGGTTGCGCCCGCCGCTTCCGCCGCAACCGTCAGGCGCCGCACCATGGTGGGCGCGGCGAAGAAGGAGATGTTGTCGCGCTTCGCCGTCAGCTCCAGGATCTCGTCGGGCTCGAAGCGGCCGCTCTCCGGGATGATCTGCGCGCCCATGCCGAGCACGTGCGGCACCATGTAGAGGCCGGAGCCATGCGACATCGGCGCGGCGTGCAATAGCGCTTCGCCCGCCACAATCGGATTGATCTCGGCGAGATAGTTCAGCGACATCGCAAGCAGATTGCGATGGCTGAGCACCGCGCCCTTGGGCCGGCCGGTGGTGCCGCTGGTGTAGAAGATCCAGGCGGGATCGGTGATCCCTACGTCGGCGATGGCGATGCCGTCGGCCTTCTCCAGCGCGCGATGCTCGGCCGAGCCGATTTCGATCACGCGCGGCTTGGCCGTGCCGAGCGCCAACGCCTCCGACGCGACGCCTGCCATATCCTCGGTCACGAACATCACCGCAGCGCCGGAGTTGTCGAGAATAAAGGCAACCTCGCGCGGATGCAGTTTTGCATTGATGGGGACGGCGACCAGACCGGCATGCCAGCAGGCATAGAGGCAGGCGACATAGTCGGGCACGTTCTTCATCAGCAGCGCGACGCGGTCGCCTTTGGTGAGACCGAAGCTTTGCTGCAACGACGCCGCCAGCGACGCCACCGTCGCGGCGAGCCGGCCGTAGTCCGCGACCAGCGTCAGCCCCTTGAACAGCGCCGGCGCGGACGCGTCGGCCCTGGCGGCACGCAGAAGATGCTGAGCGAGGTTCATGGGCGATCCTCCACAGCCAGTCTAGTACGACTTCGCGAGCCCGAGCACCTTCTCCGCAATGAAGCTGAGCGCGAGCTGCGGGCTGACCGGCGCGATGCGCGGGATCAGCACTTCGCGCAAATAGCGCTCGACGTGGAATTCCTTGGCGTAGCCAAAGCCGCCATGGGTCATCACGGCCTGCTCGCAGGCATGGTATCCGGCTTCGCCTGCAAAGTATTTCGCGGCGTTCGCGCCGGCGCCGCAGGGCAAGCCCTTGTCATATTGCCAGGCCGCCTGCATCACCATCAGCCAGGCCGCCTCGAGCTCGACCCAGTTCACCGCGAGCGGATGCTGGATGCCCTGGTTCTTGCCGATCGGACGGTTGAAGACAACGCGCGTCTTGGCGTATTCGGTCGCGCGCGACAGCGCGAGCTTGCCGAGACCGACGGCTTCCGCCGCGATCAGGATGCGCTCGGGGTTCATGCCCTCGAGGATGTACTGAAAACCCTTGCCCTCTTCGCCGATGCGGTCCTCCATCGGGATCTCGAAATCCTCGAAGAACAGCTCGTTGGAATCGACGATCTTGCGGCCCATCTTCTCGATCTCGTGGACCTTGATCTTCTTGCGGTCGAAATCGGTGTAGAACAGGCTGAGCCCGTGGGTCGGCGAGCGCACCTCCTCCAGCGGAGTGGTGCGCGCCAGCAGCAGGATCTTGTGCGCGACCTGCGCGGTCGAGATCCACACCTTCTGGCCGTTGACGATGTAGCGGTCGTTCTTGGCGACCGCGCGGGTCTTCAGTTGCGTGGTGTTGAGGCCGGTGTTGGGCTCGGTGACGGCAAAGCACGCCTTCTCGCGGCCCTCGACCATCGGCGGCAGCATGCGCTTACGCTGTTCTTCCGTGCCAAACACCACGACCGGGTTAAGCCCGAACACGTTGATGTGCACGGCAGACGCCCCCGACATGCCGGCGCCCGACTCCGCGATCGTGCGCATCATGATCGCGGCTTCGGTGATGCCGAGCCCGGAGCCGCCATATTCCTCAGGCACGCAGATGCCGAGCCAGCCGGCGTCCGCCAGCGCCTTGTGGAAATCATGCGGGAAACCACCGTCGTGGTCCTTCTTCAGCCAGTAGGCATCGGGAAAGCCTTCGCAGATCTTGGCAATGGCATCGCGAATGGCTTCCTGCTGATCGGTGAGCGCGAAATCCATGTTCTTGATCTCCTTCTTGGGAGCCGGGCTCCGATCCTAGCGCCCCATCTGCGAGGGCAGCCAGAGGATGATGGACGGAAACGCCACCAGGATCGCGATCGCGATCAGGTGCGCGATGAAATGCGGGAAGGTGCCGTGGAACACTTCCGCCACCGGCCGCTTGGCGTAGCGGGCGACGATGAAGCAGTTCAGCCCGACCGGCGGCGTGATCATGCCGACCTCGGCGGTGACGATCTTGATCACACCGAACCAGATCGGGTCGAAGCCGAGCGTCTTGATCAGCGGCAGCACGATCGGCACGGTCAGCACCAGGATCGCGATCTGGTCCATGAACGAGCCGAGCACGATATAGCCGCACAGGATCAGCGTGATGATCACCCAGCGCGAGGCCGGCAGCGAGCCGATCCAGGCGACGAGATCCTGCGTCACATGCGTGAGCGTGAAGAAATAGCCGAAGATCGAGGCACCGACCAGGATCATGATGATCATGCAGGTGCCGTGGCAGGCGCGCAGCAGCGTGTGATAGAGTGAGGACGGCGTGATCTTGCCCTTGACGATCGCGAGCAGGAAGGCGCCGAACGCGCCGAAAGCGGAAGCTTCGGTCGGCGTGGCGACGCCGAGGTAGATCGTGCCTGTGACGATCGAGAACAGCACCACCATCGGCGAGACCTGCCACAGCAACGCGAATTTCTCGCGCCACGGCACTGATTTCGCGGCCGGCGCGCGCGACGGATCCTGCCAGACCAGGAAGTAGATCGTGACCATGATGGTGATGGTGACGAGGATCGCCGGGATGATGCCGCTGATCAGGAGCTTTCCGATGTTCACCTCGGCCAGCAGGCCGAAGATGACGAGCGCGACGCTGGTCGGCAGCAGCATCGACAGCGTGCCTGATATCGCGACCACGCCGGCGGCCATCTTCGGCTCGTAGCCCTGACGGATCATCGCCGGCAGACTGGTCGAGGACAGTGTCGCCGCCGAAGCGGTCGAGGTGCCGCAGATCGCACCAAAACCGGCGCCGGCGAGCGCGGTCGCCATGCCGAGACCGCCCGGGACACGCCCGACCCAGGCCGACGCTGTCTTGAACAGATCATCCGCGACGCCCGACAGTAGCACGAGGTCCGCCATCAAGAGGAACATCGGGATGGTGATCAGCTCGTAGGACGACACCGTCGAGAGCGGCGCGGTCTGCAGGATGCCGAACAGCGTTGACCATCCGCCGACCATGACGAGGCCGACCGAGCCGGAAAAGGCCATGGCGAAGCCGACGGGCGTGCCGAGCGCGAGCAAACCGAACAGCAGGGCGAGAACGATGAAGGGTGTCATGGATATCGCCCGTTACTCGAAGCTGCGTGCTTCACCGACGCCGGTCACCGGCGGCAGCGGATAGAGATCGCGCCCGCTGAGGAGGCTCAGCACATTGCCGACGAGCTGAAGCACCAGGCGCAGCACCAGCACGCCGCAGCCGAACGGCACCAGCGCCGCCGAGATCCAGGTCGGCCAGGCAATCGCGCCGGCCAGCACATCGTGCTGCTCGTAATTCTCCAGGGCGCGCTCGAATCCGACCTTGCAGATCAGGACGAACACGAACAGACCGGCGAGCGCGGTGACGATCTCCGACAGCCGTCGTCCCGCCGGCGAGAAGCGCGACAGCAGGATGTCGACGCCGACATGCGCATGCTCGCGCAGGCCGTCCGACAGCGTGAAGAAGAACACGCCAGCCAACAGGTAGAGCCCGATCAGATCATAGGTAAAGGCGAACGGACTGTTCAGCACGTAACGCATGAACACGTCGGTCACCACCAGCAGCATGATCACGAACAGGAACACCACCGCGATCACCGTCAGCGCGCGCTCCAGCGCGCCGAGCACATCTCCTGCCCGCTTGATCACCTCTGGCGCCTCCTTCTCTCTGTCGGATTGCCTGACGCTTTTACTTGCCGCCGGCGGCGAGCAAATCCTCGAACTCCTTCAGCGCGGCGGATGCCTGCTTGCCGCGGCTGTCGAGCCCGCTCGCCCATTCCTTGCCGACGCCCTTGAGCTTGTCCTTCATCTCGGTTCGGGTCGCCTCCGGCAGCGGATCGAAGCTGACGCCCTGATCCTGAAGGTGCTTCTTGGTGGTCTCCGTTTCCTTGTCGACCTGCGCGCAAGCGGTCGGCTCGATCGCCTCGGACGCCTCGTTCATCGCCTTCTTCACGTCGTCGGGCAGCTTGTCCCAGACCGACTGGTTGATGGAATAGGCGACGATGAAGCTGCCGAAGCTGACGCCTTCGGTGGCGTGCTTGACCAGCTTGTCGAGGCCGTAGGCCACGACGCTTTCCATCGGAAACAGCAGACCATCCATGGTGCCGCGTGACAGCGATTCATAAGCATCGGGTGCTGCCATGCGCACCGGCACCGCGCCGAGCGCACGCAATGTCAGATCCTGCGCGCCGCCCGTGGTGCGCAGCTTCAGGCCCTGCATGTCCTTGGTGATGTCGACCTTGGTTTTCGCGGTCCACACCTGATAGGGCGGCAGCACCACCTCGAACAGCAACTTGATCTTGTTGGGCGCATATTCCTGCTTGGCCAGAACGCCTTCGCGCGCCGCCTTCCAATAGGCCATCGTGCCCTGGCAGCTCGTCTCAAAGGCCCCCGGCAGTTGCGCGACTTCCGAGAGCGGCATCTTGTCGGAGACATAGGACGGCCCGATGTAGCCGATGTCGACCACGCCCGACTGGGTCAGCCGCAGCATGTCGGCCGCCTTGCCGATCTGCTGGTTCGGATAATAGGTGAAAGTCACCGCACCGTTGGTGCGCTTGGTGACGTCGTCCATCCACGGCTTGAGCATCAGGCGGACGAGATAGTGACCGGCGGGGAAGCTATCGGCGACCTTCAGCTCCAGCGCCTGCGCCTGAAGCGTCGAGACCGGCAGCGAGAGTGCGAACGCCGCGGCGGCCCAGACCAGTTTCGTCTTCATCTTGTTCTCCCTGACGCGTCCCCATGCCGAAGGTGGCAGCGAAACGCTGCAGCACAGTCCGGCCCTCACTCCATTTCTTGCTTGAGGAAAATGTACATATATGTGAATTTATCTGTCAAGTATATGAACTATGCATAGCCCCATGCGCGTGGGATGAGCAGCGTCGAATTGACACCCAACTTTTATGAACTCTAACTCCACGGATATGAATTCATCCCAAGAGGCCCCATGGGACCGCTCGCCGGCTTCACCATTCTCGACCTGACCTCGGTGCTGATGGGCCCCTACGGCACCCAGGTGCTGGCGGACATGGGTGCCGATGTCATCAAGGTCGAAAGCCCCGAGGGCGACATCGTTCGCCAGATCGGTCCCGGCCGCACGCCCGGCATGGGCGGGATGTTCCACAACGCCAATCGCGGTAAGCGCAGCATCGTGCTCGACCTCAAGAAGAGGGAAGGACGCGACACGCTGCTGCGGCTGGCCAAGCGCGCCAACGCGCTGGTTTACAATGTGCGCCCGCAGGCGATGGCGCGGCTTGGCCTCGACTACGAGACGCTTGCCGCGATCAATCCCGCGCTCGTCTATGTCGGTGCGTTCGGCTATGGCCAGTCGGGCCCTTACGCTGCAAAACCCGCATACGACGACCTGATCCAGGGCGCGGCGACCATTCCGACGCTGCTTGCCGCTGCCGGCGACGGCACGCCGCGCTACGTTCCCGTCACCATCGCCGATCGCATCGTCGGGCTGATGATGGTGAACGCCATCATGGGCGGGCTGATGCACCAGCAGCGCACCGGCGAGGGCCAGCGCATCGACGTACCCATGTTCGAATCCATGGCGGAGTTCGTCCTGGTCGATCATTTGGGCGGCCTGACCTACGATCCGCCGCTCGACCATGGCGGCTACGCCCGCCTGCTCTCGCGCTATCGCCGTCCCTACAAGACCAGCGACGGCTATCTCTGCGTCCTCATCTACAACGACAAGCACTGGCGCAGCTTCTTCGAGGCGATCGGGCAGCCGCATTTCCTCGACCAGCCGCGCTTTGCCAACCACGCCGCGCGTACCAGGCATATCGACGAGATCTACGAGGAGATCGGCCACATCTTCGCGACGCGTACCACCGCAGAGTGGCGCGAACTGCTGGAGCGCGCCGACATTCCGGTGATGCCGATGCATACGCTGGAGACGATCCTCGAGGATCCGCACCTCAAGGCCGTCGACTTCTTCAGGACCGTCGAGCACCCCATGGAAGGCCGCATCCGCCAGATGCGCGTGCCCTCCACCTGGAGCGTGACGCAGCCGGAACCTGCCGGTCCCGCGCCAACGCTCGGCCAGCACGGCCGCGACATTTTGCACGAGGCCGGTTTCTCGGCGGACGAGATCGAGCATCTCGCACAGCAAAAAGCAGTTCATCTGGCCGCGCCGCCGTAACGGCAGCGCGGGCCAAATCGCACCAATACAGGGAGGAAACCGCGATGGCCGGACTTTATTTCGAGGACTTTTCCGTGGGCCAGGAGTTCAGGCATCCGCTGACCCGAACCGTCACGGAAATGGACAACACCATGTTCAGCCTGCTGACGCTCAACCCGCAACCGCTGCACATCGACGCGCATTTCTCCGAAAAGACCGAGTTCGGCCAGCGCATTTTCAACAGCCTTTACACCCTCGGCATCATGATCGGCATGACGGTCTATGATACGACCTTGGGGACAACCGTTGCCAATCTCGGCATGACCGACGTGACATTTCCGAAGCCGGTCTTCCATGGCGACACCTTGCGGGCGACGACGAAGGTGCTTTCGTTGAGGGAATCCAAATCGCGCCCGAAAGCGGGCATCGTCGAGTTCGAGCACCACGCCTTGAACCAGAACGACGAGATCGTCGGAAAATGCCGCCGCATGGCGATGATGCACAAGAGGCCGGTCTAATGCGTTCGATGCTGTTCGTGCCGGGCGATTCCCCGCGCAAATTCGAGAAGGCGAGCGAAGGCAAGGCCGACGCGCTGATCATCGACCTCGAGGACTCCGTCGTCACCGAGAAGAAGATGGAGGCACGCGGGCTGACGCTGGCGATGCTGAAGAGCCGGCCCGGCCCGCACCAGCTCTATGTCCGCGTCAACGCGCTCGACACCGACATGACGCTCGCCGACCTCGCCGCAGTGATGCCGGGCAGACCCGACGGCATCGTGCTGCCGAAATCGCAAGGCGGCGACGACGTGCGGCAGGTCGCGGCCTGGCTCGAAGCGCTGGAAGCTGCGTCCGGCATCACGATTGGCACGACGCGCATCGTCTGCGTTGCCACTGAAACCGCGAGCTCGATCTTCGGGCTCGGCAGCTACAAGGGCTGCTCCCCTCGCCTCGCCGGCCTGATGTGGGGTGCGGAGGATCTCTCCGCCTCGCTCGGCGCCACCGAGAAAGCGAGCGGCGGCGTGTTCCACAGCCCCTACCGCCTCGCGCGCGATCTCTGCCTGATGGCAGCGGCCGCGGCCGAGGTCGCGCCGATCGACACCGTCTATACCGACATCGACAATCTCGCGGGCCTCGAAGCCGAGACGCGCGCGGCGCGCCGCGACGGCTTTTCGGCGAAGGCGCTGATCCATCCCAAGCATGTCGACGTCGTCAATGCGGCGTTCGCGCCGACGGACGCCGAGCGCGCCTGGGCGGAAAAGGTCATCGCCGCGTTCGCGAGCAATCCGAATTCCGGAACGCTGCGGCTCGACGGCCAGATGATCGACAAGCCGCACCTTCGCGCCGCCAAGAAGATCCTCGGCCAGCCCTAGATCGGAACGCAAGTCTCGCCATGATCGTTCGCCAAGCTGCAAATGTCCTGGAGATCATGGAATTCTTCGCGCAAGTGAAGAAGCCGGCGACGCTTGCCGAGATCGCCGATCATTTCGGCTGGCCGCGCTCCTCGACCTTCAACTTGCTCGCGACGCTGTCGGAAAAGGGCTATCTCTATGAGCCGCGGCCGCGTGCCGGCTTCTATCCGACGCCGCGGTGGCTGGCGATGGCGCGGATGATCTCGGAGGTCGAGCCGCTGCCGCCCTGGACGCATCAGCTGATCTCCGATCTCTCCGCCGAGACCGGCGAGACCGCATCGATCGTGGCGCCAGCCGGCGTGATGGCGGTGTTCATCGACGTCGTCGAGTCCAAGGCAGCGATCCGCTATTTCGCGACCATCGGCCATCGCGTGCCGATCCACGCCACCGCCAGCGGCCGCGCGCTGCTGCTGCAATATTCGCAAGAAGAGCGCGACTCGGTCTATCGCAAGATCGAGTTCAAGCAGTACGGCCCGTCAACGCCGATCAGCATCGAGGCCGTGGAGACCGAGCTGCGCAACTCCATCTCGCGGGGCTATTGCCAGAGTTTCGCGGATTACAGCCGCGATCTTGCGGGTGCCGCGATCCCGCTGCCGATCAGCGACCGCCGGCTCTCCGTCGTCGTCGCCGGGCCGGAGTTTCGGATCGGTCCGAAGGTGCCCGAAGTGGCCGCGCTGATCGCGCGGACGGTCGACCGGCTGCGGCCGAAGACCACTGCGGCCTGAAGACGAGGCCTCAATCGAATCCCTGAGCGGGCGGCGGCGTGGTCTCCGCAGGCGCAGCAGGAGCCGCAGGAGCTGCTTGAACAGGCTGCGCCACAGGCGCGGCTTGAACCGGCGGATTGCTGGCGGCCCTCATCTGACCGCTGGCATCCATCGCCTGGCGCGTGCGCGGCGGCGTGCCGGCTGCGCGGTAAGCCTCGCGACGCGGCGGCCGCTGTCGCGCCGAGCGCGAATCTCTCGCGCCCCAGGACCGGGCAATTGCAGGTCCGGCGGTGTAACCGATCGCCGCGCCGGCGATCGCACCGATCGGACCCAACACCACGGCGCCTGACACGGCTCCGATTGCCGCAGCACCGGCACGCTCCTGTGCGGCAGCGCCCGCAGGCACGCCGGCCAACAGAACGACGGCAGTGATCAGAGCTTTCTTCATCGGAGCGCCTCCCTCGAGGGAAGACCACTCTTACTCAAATATGGCCGCAGGACGTTTGTCCGTTGCCCAACACGGGGCAATCGCCGATGGAACTCCGGCAATTCAAGGGCAAAGCCCACCGGAGGCCAATCAGCGCAACTACGGCGCGACCTTGTCGCTGGTGAACCCGTTGCCGTCGAGCGCGCGGCGCACGGTGCCGTCCGCCTTGGCTTCATCCAGGAAATGCGCAGCCCAGACCTTTGCCGCGGTCTTGCCCTTGGGAACGACGACGACCACGCCGGTCGACTGGATCACCTCGTCCAGCACCTTCGTTCCCGGCAGCTTTCGCGACAGGTCTTCCAGGGCGCCCATGCCCATCGCGAGCGCATCGAGCTCGCCCTTGCCAATGAGTTCAGCGGCTTCTTCCGGCTTCACGAACTTCGTCAGTTTCGCCTGCTTCAGCGACTTCTCGACCGTGCGCGATGTCGACGTCCCCTCGATGCAACCGACACGCATTCCGGCCCGATCGACATCCGCAGCGGAGCGGATGTCCGAACCGGCACGCACGAGATAGCCGCTCATATAGGCGACGTAAGCCGGGCCCTGGTCGACGAACTGCTCTCGCTTGACGTCGGCGGGCATGAAGGAGAGATCCCAGACGTCCTTGCTGCTGGCCGCAGCGATCTCGTCGGAGCTCTGGTATTCGACGAGTTGCAGCGGCACGTGCAGCCTGTCGGCGGCAGCCCTCGCGAGCTCGACGGTGACGCCGCGCGGCTTTCCGGTCGAAGGATCGCGCGTGGTCCAGAACGCCGATGCCGCGGGGCCGACGGCGACGGCCACGCGCAACGTACCGGTGGGGGCGATATCGCTGGGGCCTTCGGCGTTCGCGGAGGGAATGCCGATCATGAAAATCAAACCCAACGCAGCAATCAAACCATGCCGCAGCATCTCCGCCTCCAAAGTTGAACGCCCCGTCAACAAAGCCGACGGTGTGCTCCCTCGCCCCGCTTGCGGGGAGAGGGTTGGGGTGAGGGGGAGTCTCCGCGGGGACGGTGACAGTTGGACTCGCGGAGAGCCCCCTCACCCGGAATTTGCTGATGCAAATTCCGGCCTCTCCCCGCAGGCGGGGAGAGGCGAAGAGGGTCAGACGATCTTGATCGACATGTCCGGCAAGCCTTCGAGCTTGCACAGGAGCACATCGCCCTTCACCACGGGACCAACATTTTCCGGCGTGCCGGAATAGATGATGTCGCCGGCCTTGAGCTCGAACGCTTCCGACAGCTTTGCGATCTGCTCGGCGACGCTCCAGATCATCTTGCTGAGATCCGAGTTCTGCTTCACCGTGCCGTTGATCGCGAGCGAAATGGCGCCCTTCTCGAAATGACCGGTCTTGCTGACGGGGTGGATCGGGCCGATCACCGCGGCATGATCAAAACTCTTGCCGATCTCCCAGGGCTTCTTCTCAGCGGCCATGCCGTTCTGGAGATCGCGCCGGGTCATGTCGAGGCCGAGCGCGTAGCCGTAGACGTGGTCGAGTGCTTTCTCCGCCGGGATGTTGGTGCCGCCGGATTTCAGCGCGGCCACCAGCTCCACCTCGTGATGATAGTTCTTGGTCAGCGAGGGATAGGGATGGTCGGCGACCTCGCCGATCGCAACGTTCTGGATCGCGTCCGTCGGCTTCTGGAAGAAGAACGGTGGCTCGCGGTTCGGGTCCGAACCGCGCTCGATCGCGTGGGCGGCGTAGTTGCGCCCGATGCAATAGATGCGGCGGACCTGGAACACCTGGGTCTCGCCGACAATCGGAATCGCGACCATCGGCACCGGGAATATCGGCTTGGGCGCGGCCTGCGCGGCGGCCGGCGTTGCTTCGGCGATGCCCGCCGCGGTCATCGCGGCTGCGGCGGTGAGCACGTCACGTCGTGAAGTTTTTGTCATCGTCATAGTCCCTGGCTTGGGCATTCGTTTCCTGCGTGGCTATTCATAGGGCGAAACACTCAATGGGCCAATGGATCGGGCCGCATTTGCACCTTGTAGACTTTAGGCGAGGACTCCTTGCCGCCCTCCCCGTGGAAGCTCGCGCGCGTCCCGGTCGTACTCCAGAGGCCGCGGCCCTTCCAGCCGGTGTTGGGGTCGTCGATCCGGCCGTCGACATTCTTGGTGAAGAAGCCGAGCGGGTAGGGATTGCGCAGGTTCACCAGTTCGCCGTTGACCAGCGCCAGCAGCGACTCGCTTCCGTTGGCACTTGCGATCGGCACGTTGGCGCCGAGGCCGAACGTGTTGTAGCGATCCACCCAGACATAATAGGCGTGGTTGGCGCTGCCGCTGGCATCGAGCCCCTTGAACTGCGGCCCGGGCATGCGCCAGGTCTTCCAGCCCTCGGGACCCTGCTTGCCGTCGGCGGTTGTCGGGCCGTTCAGCGGCCCCTTGCAGAGCTTGCGATCGAAGCTTGCGAGATGGCCGCTGGACATGACCGTCCACACCACGCCGTCGAGGCCGATGTCGAGCCCGCGCGGGCCGAACGTGCCCTCCGGCGGTTGGTACACTTCCGCGAGCGCAGTGTTCGCCGGGTCCGGCCCAGGCACGACGCGCACGATGTAGCCGGGCTGGTCGATGCGGGAGAAACCGCGATCCATCGCCTGGCCCCAGATCGTATCGTCCACCGGGCTCGGCATGATGCCGTAGAACGACGCCGCGATGCGCTTGTCCTTGGTGGGATCGACGGGATCCTTGTGCTCGACATAGGCATCGCGCTTGCCATTGCCGTTGGTGTCGATGATCAAAGGCGTCCAGCCCTGCGACTTCACGACGTCCAGGGTTTCGCGGTACTGCCTGGTGTTGAGCCAGCCGACCAGCCCGCCGCCGAGCCCGGGACCGCCGGAGCTGGTCCACAGCGTCTGGTTGGCATCGTCGTCGAAATAGAGGTGATGGGTGGTGAAGCAGGTGTTGATCAGGTCCCACTTGCCCGTCGCGGGATCGAAGCGCGACAGTTGGCGCAACGAGGTTGCCTGCGGCGCGACCTTCGCCGAGGGAAGGTCCGAGCCCGGCTTGCAGTAATCGGGATTGGCCGGCGGGCGCAGACGCGCGGTGAACCAGACCTTGCCCTGCTCGTCCATCATGACGTTATGGATGCTGGTGTGGCCGTCCCAGATCGGCTCGTCGCCCCAATAGGCCGACGGCCCGCGCGGCGCATCGGTCGATGACGGCGTGTTCGGATCGAGATAGGGGTGCTTGATGGTGCCGGCGATGTTCTTCACCGGGTCGAGCGTCGGCACGAGGTCGGAGCTTTCTTCCGACGATCCGTAGATCAGGCCATTGGCGTTGAGGCGCGGGTTGCGCTTGTCGGTCGAGATCGCATCGTGCTGATAACGCGTCGGCGCCGCCCAGTCCCACATCGTGAACACGACGTTGCGCTCGATGCCCCGGGGGCGCTCGGGCTTGGCGAACGGCAATTCGCCGGCGGCGATGCGGTCGGTCCATTTCGAGAAGAGGTCGTAGACCTTTTCCGGACCCATGCTGGCGAGCACGGTGGCCATGTATTCCTGGGCCTGGCCGGCCTGGGTGCGGACCGCCCAGGCCGTGTGGGAATCATAGCCGTCGGTGAACACTTTCGGGATTTCGCGGATGCCGCGCGTGCCGAGCGCGTGACAGGACTGGCACATGTTCTTGACCGTATCGACCCACTGGGCCTGCGACTTCATGGTCTCGGGCATCTTGTTGCCCTTGTCGCCGGTGCCGGGAAATTCCTCCGGCTTGGGGATGTCGAGCATCGAATACCAATACATGCCCGGATAGTTCTGCGCGTCCTCTTTCGGCGAGGCCTGAACGGCCTTGAAGTCGAGGACCTTGCCGGGATGGGCGTCCTGCTGCGCGGTGTCCTGCAGGCCATAGCCGCGGACCCAGACCTTGTAGCTGGCCGCAGGCAGATCCGGGATGACGAACCGGCCCTGATCGTCGGTCACCACCACCTTGGCGTATTTGGTCGGCAGGTCTTTCGTTTCGGCGATCACCCAGACGCCGGCTTCCGCGCCCTTGTCGCTGATCACCTGTCCGCCAATGTCATGGGCGGATATCTCCACCGTCGCCGCCATCGCAGCGCCGGCATGCAGCAGCGCAGTCGCGCCGAGATAGCCGGCAAGCATTCGCCTCAAGCTCATCATTCCCTCCCATCGTTTTTTGTGTTTCGTCCGGGCCTCTATCGGGCCTCAATCGGACTTGTCTCTCATGCCTTGAGCCGGTCGAAGAACTCCCTCACTTTTCGCGCGCAGACGTCGGGGTCGGTGGCGGCGACGTGGTAGGAATCGCCGGGCAACACTTCGAGCTTCGAGCCCGGGATCGTCTCCTGCCACGCCTTGACGGAATCGACGCTGCCGAGACCGGAGCCGGTCGTGGTGATGACCAGCGCCGGACGCTTGATCGACGGCAGCTCGCCGGTGACGTCGACCGTGGGCACCATCTGGAGGAACGCTTCCAGCGTCGAGGCCTTGGTCTTCGACATCAGACTGATCCACCAGTCCAGCGCTGCCGGCGGCAGTGACGAGCCGAGCCGGCCGGCGGTGGTTTCGCGTACCCAGGCTTCGACGCCCTGCTCGCGGATCTGCTTGCGCCAGGTCGGCGCCCGCTCGTTGAACGAGGTCAGCGAAGCCGGCGCACCGACCGCGGCGACCGCGATCACACGATCCGGGTGCTTTGCCGTCAGATGCATGGCCAGCGTGCCGCCGATCTTGCCACCGATCAGGAACACGCGGTCGAGCTTCAGCGCGTCCAGCATCCGGATGATGTCGTCACCGAGGCCTGCGAAACGATAGACATAGTCGCCCTGCATCGGCGTCGAATCGCCATAGCCGCGCAAGTCCGGCCGCACCACGAGATGATGCGTGGCGAAATACGGCACCCAGCGCCGGAACGCCTCGCCGCTTTCGGCCAGCCCGTGCAGCATCACGACCGGTGGCCTGGTGTCCCAAGGCAGGAGATAGTCGTCGAGGCGAACCGCAAGCTCGCAATCCTCGCTGACACCGATCTTCCTGAGTTCGCTAGCCATTAGATACACCTCGTTCCACCGCCATCGACATTGATGCAGGTTCCAGTAATGAAGGATGCGCGGTCTGAACAGAGAAACGCGACGAGGCCGGAGACCTCATGCGGCTGCCCGACACGCCCGAGCGGCACCGAAGCGATCGCCGCAGCATTCGCTGCGCCGCGATCCTGCCCGGCGATCGCCGCGCCCTGCGCGACCAGGCTGTCCCAGCGTTCGGTCTGCACCGGCCCCGGATTGACGCCGGTCACCAGCACATTGTCGGGCGCGCATTCCTCGGCGAGCGCCAGTGTGAAGTTGAGCAGCGCCGCGTTGACCGCGCCGCCCGCCATATAGGCCGCGCGCGGCTGGTGCCCGCTGCGACCGATGATGTTGATGATGCGACCCCAGCGGCGGTCGCGCATCTCGGGCAGAACGTTGCGGGCGCAGCGCATGTAGCCGAGCAGCTTCAGCTCGATCGACTTGGCCCAGATCGCATCCGGCGTCTCCGCGATCCGGCCCATCGGCGATGCCCCGGCATTGTTGACGAGAATGTCGATGCGACCGAAGGCTTCGCGCGCCGTGTTCATCGCCCGCACAATGTCGTCCGGCTTGGTCATGTCGCCGGCACAGGCGATCACGCGCCGGCCGGTGTCGCGCGACATCTCGCCAGCCGCCGCCGCGAGCCGCTCGGCGTCGCGCGCGACGATCACGACATGCGCCTGCTCGCGCGCGAGCTCGGCGGCAATCGCCCGGCCGATGCCGATGCTGCCGCCGGTGACGATTGCGACCTTGCCGCCCAGATTCAAATCCATGACGCCATCATCCCACCTAATCCACCGCGGCGCCGGAGGCCTTGATGATCTTGCCCCATTTTGCGGTCTCATCCGTCATGAATTGTCCGAAGGCGGCGCCGAAAACCGTGCCGGGCTCCGCTCCGAGCTCAGCAAGCCGCTTTTTGACATCGGGCATCTTCAGAATGGTCTCGACCTCGCTGCTCAGCTTGGCGAGCACCGGCGCGGGCGTCTTGCCAGGTGCCACCAGTCCGAACCAGGACGACGCTTCGAAGCCGGCAACGGTCTCGGCAACAGTGGGCACGTCGGGCAACGCATCCGCGCGCTTCGCGCCAGCCACCGCGATCGCGTTGATCGCCTTGCCCTGAACCTGCGGCAGCACCGCCGGCATGTTGTCGAACATGAACGGGATTTGCCCGGCAAGCAGATCGTTCATCGCCGGCGCGGCACCGCGATAGGGCACATGGACGATGTCGATGCCGGCCATGCTCTTGAGCAGCTCGCCGGCCAGATGATTGGTCGAGCCGATGCCGGACGAGCCGAAATTCATCGTCCCCGGCTTGGCCTTGGCGAGCGCAATCAGATCGCCGACATTCTTTGCGGGCACCGACGGATTGACGACCAGGACGATCGGCACGGAGGCGATCAATGCCACCGGCGCAAACGCCTTGGCCGGATCGAACGGCAGCTTCTTGTAGAGGGAGCCATTGATCGTGAGCGGCGGCGGCGCCGTCAGCAGCAAAGTGTAACCGTCGGGATCGGCGCTCGCGACCGTCTCGGCACCGATATTGCCACCGGCACCGCCACGATTCTCGACGACAAACGTCTGCCCGCTCCGCTCGGCGAGCTTCTGCGCGACGATGCGGGCGATGATGTCGTTGGAGCCGCCGGCCGGGAACGGCACGATGATCTTGACCGGACGGGACGGATAATCCTGCGCGAGCGTCGGACCGGACAGCAGGATGGCGCCGCAGACGGCGAGAACCCAGCGGCGGCAGTATCGGTACATCAGGCGTTTCCTCCCCTTTTATTTATCGTTGGCCGCCCCGAGATCTCAGGTCGTCATCAGCGGCCTCAGCTTGCCGATGTCGTCGACCTTTTCGAGATTGTTGATCTGCTCGATCAGCTTCTCCGATTTCTCGGCGCCCAGCACCGGCGCGATCAGATCCCTGGTTTTCGCCGCAACGGCTTCCGTGCTCAGCGGATTTTCCTTGGTGCCCGGCGGATATTTGGTGAAGTGCTCCACGTTCTTGCCATCGGTCAATGTCACCTCGACGACGGCGCCGCGCGGCGCGGCCGGATCCATCAGGGCCTTGTCGCCCACCAGCGTCACCTTGGCGCGCTGCTCCAGGATTTTTGGATCACGCATCAGCGCGACGTCATGACTGTCGTTGAAGGATACGGCCCCCTTGACCAGCGCGACCGCGACGAGGTGCTGGCAATTGACGTCAGGCATCGCGCTCTCGCCGACGATGCCCATCGCGTCGGTGGGCAGCTTGACCAGGATGCTCTTCACCTTATCGGGGGTGAGGCCATGCTGCTTGCGCAGCGTCAGCGTCGCGTCCAGCGGCGACTGGATGGGATAGCCGACCGAAAACGTCTTGATCGCCGTTTCCGTGACATAGAAGCGGCTGCCGAGGTCCTTCACCATCTCCTCGGGCTTCGGATCGGTCGACAGCGCGATAAAAAGATTATGCGTGCCGTCAAGCACGTCGTCGACGCCGGTCAGGCCGTTCTTGACCATGTCGACGGCCATGACGCCGTTACGCGCGCCCATGCCGGCGAAATCGAACGCCTTCTCGATGTGGTCGTGATCCTTCACCCAGCTCCACAGGCCGGAAACCTGCTGCGATGAATAGGAGATCGCATAGCGCATCCCTTTCTCGTCGAGCCGCGCCAGCGAGGCGGCGGCGCCGAGCGCGCCGAAGGTCGAGGACGTGCCTTCGGCGCTGCGATGCGAGCCGCGCACGAGATCCGGCCCCAGCGCCATCAGGAGGCGACAGGTCAGGTCGTAGCCGAGCGCGACGGCACGAATGACGTCTTGCCCGCTGCGATGCTCCCGCTCGCCGAACGCAAGCGCGGCCGGCACCACCGCGCATCCCGGATGCGCCTTGGTTACCGGCTCGAAATCGTCGGTCTCGTCGGCATGCGCGCACATGGCGTTGGCCAGCGCCGCGTTGACCGCCGTGGTGCGGAAGTCGGAGCCGACGACGGAGGCCTGCGCCTCGCCGCCGAGCGTGCGCACATATTTCAGCGCCATCTCGCCCGGCCGCATGCGCGCGCCGGACACGATCGCGCCGAGCGTGTCGAGAATGCGGTGCTTGCATTCGAGCAGCACCTTTTCGGGTAGCTCCTGGTCGCGCGCGGCGACCATGTAGCGCGCAAGCCGCTCAGTGACGCCAGGGCCTGCCGCGAGGGCCGTACGGCCGCCTGTTGCGGCCAAAGCGGCAATCGAGCCGGCGGATTGAAGGAAACGGCGACGTGAGGGCATTCCAATAGACTCCAGAATCAGGACGAGACCGACATCTTGGCGATTTCCGCTGCGCTCGCCAGACCTTCGACGTTCCAGCATGCGTCCATGACACGCCTGATCATCGCGGCAGGAATGATGCCGTCCGCGAGATCGGAGAACTTGGTCTCGAGCTGCTTGTCGGTCATCGGCACCTCGACGCTGCCGATCGCGTGCTCGATGTAGCGATTGAGCGTGCGGCCGTCCTTGAGCACGATGGTGAGATCGACCTGCTCCGGCTTGATGCCCGGCGTGATGACCGGATTCACCTTGCCGCGCAGTGCGACGACAGTCGGGTTGGCCACGGCGCGATCGCTGAACTGTTTCTCGCCGCCGCCACCCTCGACGATCGCCACGGCGACCGCGTGGTAGATGCTGAACTTGCCCTCCAGGCCGAGCTTGGGCGTCTTCTTCCCGGTCAGCTCCAGCACCAGCGGATGGACCTTGAGGTCGACCCGTTCGATCTGGTCGGCCGTCAGCTTGTTCTCGTTGCGGAGCTGGATCGCCGCATCGATCGCCGGATGCAGGACGATGCCGCAGGCAAAGGGTTTGTACGTGTTCAGCGCCGCCTCATAGCGCTTGCCGAGATCGCCCAGGATCTCGTTGTAGTCCTGCTTGGTGCTGATCGTGTTGGCCCAGCCGCGCTTGGCCTCGATCATCGCGTCCGACGAGGTGAAGTTCTTGGAGGCCAGGATCGCCGCGAAGATGCCGCTCGAGGCGGCACGGCCGGGATTGAAGCTCTTGTTCATCGAGCCGAAGGATTCGCGCAGGCCCACCGGCTGCGATGCGGCAAGGCCAAGCGCCCAGGTCATCTGCTGCTCGTTCAGCTTGAGCAGCTTGCCGACGGCCGCCGCGGAACCGAACACGCCGGCGGTGCCGGTGATGTGCCAGCCGACATCATAATGGTTCGGATACACCGCGTTGCCGATCCGGCACTCGGTCTCGACACCCAGCACCAGCGCGTTCAAGAAGTCCTTGCCGGAGACCGGCTGCATTTCCGCCACCGCGAGAATGGCGGAGGCGACGGGACCGGCCGGATGAATGATCGTCTTCAGATGGGTGTCGTCATAGTCGAAGATGTGGCTCGACACGCCGTTGATGAAGGCGGCATTCATGATGTCGAACCGCTCGCGCCGCCCGAACAGCGAGGCCTGCTGCGGGCCCGAGAACGGCCCGAGCGCTGCGACCGCGATATCGACCGTCTCGTGATGCGAGCCGCCGATGGCGACGCCGACCCAGTTCAGCAGCGTGCGGACGCCCTCCTTGCGGACATTGGCGGGCAGATCGTCATAGCTCGCGGTGACGAGATAACGCGCCAGCGCGCGCGTGACCTCCTTGGGCGGTGCGGCGGCAGGCGCCGCGGCCGGGGTTTGCGCGAAGGCAGCGTTGGCGCCGGCGGTGGCGAGCGGAAGCGCGGCTGCGGCCTGGAGCAGGGTCCTGCGATCAGTTTGCATAGGCAGCCTCCTTGACCTTGATCGATACCAGTTTCGCGGCAAGGCGGACCGCGCTCTCCAGCGCACCGGTGTTGGCCCCCCCCTTGCCGACGATGTCGAACGCCGTGCCGTGCGACGGCGTGGTGAAGACGGTCTCGAGCCCAGCGGTAACGGTGACGCCGCGGTTGAAGCCGCGCAGCTTGGTCGCGATCTGGCCCTGGTCGTGATACATCGCGACCACGCTGTCGAACTCGCCGGCGAAGGCGCGGATATAGACGGTGTCGGCGGGGTAAGGCCCGGTGCAGGCAATGCCCGTCTTCGCGGCGGCTTCGACGGTCGGGCGGATCATCTCGATCTCGTCGCGGCCGAACAGGCCGTTCTCGCCGGCATGCGGGTTGAGCGCCGCGACCGCGATGCGGGGCCTGGCGACGCCGGCCCTCTTCATCATGCGATCGACCAGCACGATCGAGTCGGTGATGCTCTCCGGATGGATGCCGTCGAGCGCCTCGCGCAGCGACTGGTGCCCGGTGACGCGCGACATCCACTGCCCGTCGAGCACGTTCATCTCGGAGAAGTAGGTCTTGTGACCGAGCAGGCTGGCGAACATCTTGTGCTCGTCGGGAAACTTCCAGCCGCCGTCGAACATCGCGCGCTTGTTGAGCGGCGCGAAGGTGATGGCATCGACCTCGCCCGCCTTGGAGAAATCGATCGCGCGCGACAGCGTCTCGCCGGTCAGCCGGCCGGATTCGGCGCTGGCCTTGCCGATCTGGAATTTGGCGGGATCGGTATTGCCCAAGTCGACGACCTGCACCGTGCCGCGGCCCCAGTTTGCCGCCTTGGGCGAGGAGATCCGCTCGAGCTTCAGCTTCACACCGGCATGCGCCATGCCCATCTCGAGCACGCGGGCATCGCCGACCACGACGAGGCGCGCGGCATCGGCGAGCCGGTCATCGGACAGGATACGAGCGATCTGCTCGGGGCCGATGCCGGTGCAATCGCCCGGCGTCAACGCGATGACGGGCAGTTCATTGGTGCTGGTAGTCATGGAAGAAACCTTGGATCCTTATTTCACTGCTTGGATTTGAGCGGCGGACTGCGCCCAGTCCTCCCGGTTGAATTCGCCATCCCATTTCGCGACGACGATCGCGGCCACCGCATTGCCGATGGTGTTGGTGATGGCGCGCGCCAGCGACATGAAGCGGTCGATGCCGAGCAGCAGCGCCAGCCCCTCCGCGGGCAGGCCGGCCGCGACAACGGTCGCAGCCAGCGCAGCGAATGCGCCGCCGGTGACGCCGGCCGCGCCCTTGCTGGTGAACAGCATCACCACGAACAAGCTGAGCTGCTGCGCGGCCGAAAGCTCGATGCCGTAGACCTGGGCGACGAAGATCGTGGACAGCGGCAGCGTCAGCGCGACGCCGTCGAGATTGAAGGAATAGCCGGAGGGAATGACGAGGCCGGCGACCGCCCGCCCGACGCCCGCCTTCGGCAGCTTCTCCATCATGCCGGGAATGGCGGTTTCCGACGATGAGGTGCCGAGCACGACCAGCAGCTCGTTGCGCAACAGGCGCAGCAGATCCATCAGGCGGATGCCGGCCATGCGGCAGATGGTGCCGAGCACGACGAAGATGAAGAACGCCATCATCGCCCAGGCGGTGCCGACCAGCAGCGCCAGCGCATAGAGCGTGGCGGCACCGAACTTCGCCACGGTGAACGCCATGGCACCGAATGCACCGATCGGCGCCAGCGCCACGACGACATGCACGACGCTGAACACCAGCTCGGTCACCCGCTCCATGCCGGAGCGCAGCGGCGCGGCCTTGTCGCCCAAGAGCAACAAGCCGATGCCACAGAGCAGCGCGAGCACGAGGACCTGGAGCACGTCACCGGCCGCGAACGCGCCCACAAAACTTTCCGGGATCATGTGCTGGATATAGGCCGACAGCGATCCGACATGGGCCTGCGAATAGCGGGCGACGGTCTCCGCCTGCTGCGCCGTGGCGCGCGCCACGCCCGCGCCGGGCTGCACCCAGCGCACCACGACGAAGCTGAACATCAGGCACAGGGTCGTGACGACCTCGAAATAGACGAAGGCCTTGAGGCCGATGCGGCCGACCGCCTTCATGTCGCCGACCTGCGCAATACCCGTGACCACGACCAGGAAGATCAGCGGCGCGATGGTCATCTTGATCAGCGAAATGAAGCTGTCGGCGAGCGGCTTGAATTCAACGGCAATGGCCGGAAACAGGGCGCCGAACAGCACGCCGAGCGCGGCGCCGGCAACCACCAGGACATATTGCTCGCGCCAGAGCGGCTTGCGACGGCGTTCCGAGACCGGGCTCGACAGGGGCTCGGACAGCGGCGTTGCGGCAACCTGCAATTCACTTCCTCCAACGGCATCGACGCGCCATGCGAAGGTGGCGCTTTGTTCTTGTCTCGCGATGCCGTTTACATTGGACCAGCAGCGTTTCAGGCGCTAATGCCGTATCGGTATGATTTGAGGACAAAACGTTATTATGGACCTGATCTGGCTGGAGGATTTCCTTGCCATCGCCGACGAGCGCGGGTTCTCGCGGGCGGCCGAGCGCCGGCATGTGACGCAGCCCGCGCTCAGCCGCCGCATCAGGTCGCTGGAGGAGTGGCTGGGCACGCCGCTGTTCGAACGTTCCACGCATACGGTCACGCTCACGGCCGCGGGCGAGAGCTTCCGCCCGGTGGCCGAGGACGTGCTACGCCGGGTCCAGGTCGGGCGGGAAGAAGCGCTGGAGGTGGCGCGGCTGAAGGCCGAGACCGTCACCTTCGCGGCAACGCATGCGCTGTCGCAAACCTTCTTCCCGCAGTGGATCCGCAGTTCAGAAAGCGCGCGGGCCGGCGCGGCGGTGCAGCTCGTCGCCTCGAATTTCGCCGGCTGCGAGAAGCTGCTGCTGGATGCGCAGGCTCACTTCATGCTGGCGCACTATCACCCTTCGCTGGTGAGCCGGCTCGACATGGACCGCTTCCAGCGCATCGAGCTTGCGACTGACACCCTGATCCCGATCAGCGCACCGGCCACAAAGCCGGGCCGCGGCGGGCGCAGCAGCAAGAAGCCGCAGGCGCGCTATGCGCTGCCCGGCGCATCGGGGGCGCCGCTGCCCTATCTCGCCTATCATCCGGGCTCGGGCGTGGGCCGGCTCGTCACCTCGTTCCTGGCGGCGAAGGATCCGTCGGCCTGGCTCGCCCCGGGCTTCGCCGCGCCGGTCATGCTGCTGATCGACATGGCGCGCGAAGGGCGCGGTGTGACATGGGCGCCGTTGACCCTCGTCCGCGCCGATCTCGACAGCGGACGCCTGCTGCGCGCCGGCGGCGTGGAATGGGATATTCCGATCAGCGTCTCGCTGTTCCGCACGCGGGCCCGCATGACCCGGGCGGCCGAGAATTTCTGGAATGCGGTCCGCAAGGGCCGGCCGGCGGGAAAATCCGCTTCTTCAGCGCCGCGAGCGAGGTAGGAAACATCAGGGGGTATCCGGCCTTAGCACGGAACTTGCATAAATTCTGGGCGACATGGACACCGTATGAACCTCATCAGCCTCGACATCCGCATGCTCCGGTCGCTGATCTCGGTGGTCGAGACAGGAAGCATCACCGAGACCGCGCGACGGCTCGGCCGCACCCAGCCGGCGATCACGCTGCAATTGCAGCGGCTGGAGGAGCTGACCGGCAAGCAATTGTTCGAGCATGGCGGCCGCAGGCTGACGCTGACCGATGACGGCACCACGGTCCTGACCTACGCAAAATCCATCCTGAGGTTGCACGACGAGCTGATCTCGCAGCTGGCGTCACAGGAGATCGAGGGCCAGGTCGTGCTCGGCACGCCCGACCTCTACGCGGCGTTCATGCTGCCGCAGATCCTCAGCGTGTTCCGAAAGTCATTTCCGCGCGTGCAGGTGGAGCTCAATTGCGCGCTGTCGACACCGCTGGTCGGCCTCGTCAAGCGCGGCGACGTCGACATCGCGCTCGTCACCCGCATGAACGATTTCACCGGCGGCCAGGTGGTGCGGCGCGAGCAACTGGTCTGGATGACCGGCGAGCAATCCGCCGCACACCAGGAGCGCCCGATCCCGCTGGCGCTCTTGCCGCCCGGCAACATCTATCGCGACTACGCCATCGACACGTTGGAGCGCGCAAACTTGCGCTGGCGCATCGCCTGCGTCAGCGAAAGCGTCGGCGGCCTGCAAGCCGCGGCGTTCGCCGGTATGGCCGTCACCGTGCTCGGCCGCAGCGCGCTGGTGCCGGCGATGCGCGAGATCGGCCCGAACGAAGGTCTGCCGCCACTGCCGAAGATCGAGCTCTTGCTCTACAAGTCGAGCGGCGCCACTTCGAAGGCCGCAACCGCCTTGCACGACTATCTCGCGCACTATCTGCGTCTCGACGAAGAGCTCAGCGGTCGCGGCGCACCGATTGAGCTTTCCTGAAGTGTATCGCAGAGGTGGTCAAAGATACCCCGAAGACGACCCCAACTGCGTCCACCCGTCACGCGATCGGACATTGCTCGGCGTCTGCTTCGATCTCCGTTTTTGATCCATTTCGCAAGTACGCCCTAGTCCAGCAGCGGCCCGGTGTGCTTTGATGCGCGGGGCAGGAACCGAGACGCAAGGGGATGGCCCGATGTTCATATTCATTCGAAAATACACCAAGGTTCGTTCGGTCGCGGATGCTGCCCGCCGCGCCAAAAGCGGCGTCGGTCAGATCCTGAGAGAGTCGCGCGGCTTCAAGTCTTATTATGTGTTGGACGGGGGTGAAGGCGTTGGTGTCGCCGTGATGATATTTGAGGACCGCGAAAGCGCGAATGCGGCGAACGCCAAGGTGCTGGAATTCGTTCGAGCAAGCTTGCACGACCTCGATCTTGGCGATCCCGAGATCATCGCCGGAGAAGTCTTGGTGAATATAGAATCTGCTGCGTAGATGCCCGCAAGACTCCTCGTCAGCGACCTGCGCAAGCACCGTCACGCCCTGACGTGCGCCGGGCTTTGCTCGCGCAACGCCAGCAACGGCCAGAATTTCGACCAAGGCTGCGCCGCTTCGAACGCCGCGGCGATGCGGAAGATGGTGGGCTCGTCGAGCCAGGGCGCGACGATCTGCAGGCCGATCGGGAGGCCATCACTGTCAAAGCCGCAGGGCAGCGTCGCGGCCGGAAGACCGGCGAGATTGATCGGCCAGGTGAAGGGCGACCAGCCGAGATGCGAGTCCACCTCGCGGCCGTCGATCGAGCCGACACCGATCTGCCCGGCCTCGAACGCGGTCACCGCGACGGTCGGCGTCACCAGCGCATCGACGCGCTCGAACAGTTTCAGGAATGCATTGCGCGCCTGGCCGCGCCGGTAACCGGCCTCGATATAGTCCGTGCCGCTGTAGTGACGGCCGGCCGTGATGACATCGCGATAGTCAGCCTCGGAGCTTGCGAGATCTGCCGCCGTTTTGGTCGCGACGGCAGCAGCCTGCTCGGTGAAAGCAATCGGCTTCAGCGTGTGCTCCAGAATACCGGGATCGAGAGCCGGACCATCCATGGTGACCTGCGCGCCGCAGGAATCGAGAACGGCAATCGCCTTGTTGAACGCCGCGCGCACATCGGGACTGATCGCGGCGTAGCCGAGATCGGCGCTGGCACCGATGCGAATGCCGTTCAACCCCGCAGCGTTGGTGTCGAAGCGACGGGATGGCACGGGCAGACTCGCGGCATCGCGCATGTCGTAGCCGGCGATGATCTCCAGCGTCAGCGCAGCATCCGCGACGGTGCGCGTGATCGGTCCGGTGTGCGCGAGCGAGGCCCAGGACGGTGGCGCGAAACCAGGCGAGCGCGGGACGAGGCCAAAGGTCGGCTTGAGGCCGAACACGCCGCAGAAGGACGATGGCACCCGGATCGAGCCGACGCCGTCGGTACCGATTGCGATGGGGCCGCAGCCGGCGGCAACGCCGGCTGCCGCGCCGCCGCTCGACCCGCCGCTGGTACGGCCTGGATTCCAGGGATTGCGGGTCGTGCCGGTGACCGGGCTGTCGGCCGTCAGCTTGTAGCCGGACTCGCAGGTGGTGGTCTTGCAGGTGATGATCGCACCTGATGCCTTCAATGCAGACACCACGGCGGCATCGACGTCGGGCACGAACGTCTTGTTCATCGGCGAACCGCCATAGGCCGGCACGCCCGCGACGAAGACGAGATCCTTGATCGTGACTGGCACGCCGGCAAGCGCCCCCTTGGCTTCGCCCGCACGCATCTCCTTCGTGAGACGGTCGGCATCCGCCCTCGCCTGCTCGTACATCGGCGTCACCACCGCGTTGCAGGCCTCGTTGGTCGCCTGAAGCGCGGCGATGGTGTCGTCGACGACATCGCGCGGGGTGAACGCCTTGCGCCGGTAGCCGGCCAAGATCTCGGTCACAGAGAGCGCGCCAAGACCAGTCGGCGCCGGCGGGAAGGCCGTTCGGCCGGAACCATCAGTCATCATCAACCCTAAGGAATTAGCTGAGCGCCGCGTCGACGGCGCGCTTGGCCATCACCGTGACGAGATGCGCCCGGTAATCGGCTTCGGCGTGGATGTCGGAGGTGAGGCCGTCATTGTCGATCTTGATCGCCGCGATCGCGGAGGGATCGAAATTGCTCGACAGCGCCGCCTCCATCGGCGGCACGCGGAACACGCCTGGTCCCGCGCCGGTGACGGCGACGCGAACACCATCGGCGAATTTCGCGACGAACACGCCGACCAGCGCATAGCGCGACGCCGGCGCCTTGAACTTTGCGTAGCCGGCCTTGAGCGGCACGGGAAAGCGGATCGCGGTGATGATCTCGCCCGGCTCAAGTGCGGTCTCGAACAGGCCGAGGAAGAACTTGTCGGCAGCGATTTCCCGCGTGCTGGTAACGACAGTCGCGCCGAGACCGAGCACGCCGGCGGGATAGTCCGCCGCCGGATCGTTGTTGGCGACCGAGCCGCCGATGGTGCCGCGGCTGCGCACGGCGGGATCGCCGATCATCGAGGCCAGCGCGGCGAGCCCCGGGATTTTCGTCTGGACCACCTTCGAAGCTGCGACCACCGCATGCGGCGTCATCGCGCCAATGGTGATGGTGGCGCCGTCGTCGGTGATGCCCTTGAGGCTTCCGAACTTGGACAGGTCGACCAGCGCAGGCGGATTGGCCAGCCGCTGCTTCAGCGTCGGGATCAGCGTCATGCCGCCGGCCACGAGCTTGCTGTCCTCGATCGAGGTCAGGAGCTTGGCCGCGTCCGGAATCTGGTCCGGCTGATGATAGGCAAACGGTTTCATTGTTGTCCTCCCTATTCCGCGGCGACCGGCAGCGACGCGTTTTGCAGCAAGCGCCAGATCCGGTTCGGCGTCGCCGGCATGTCGACATGGGTGACGCCGAGATGCGAGAGCGCATCGACCACGGCGTTGATGACGGCGGCGGGCGAGCCGATGGTGCCGACTTCGCCGCAACCCTTCACGCCCATCGGCGTGTGCGTGCACAGCGTCGAATGCGTCGCGACCTTCATCATCGGCAGATGGTCGGCGCGCGGCATGCAGTAATCCATCAGCGACCCCGACAGCAGCTGGCCGGAACCTTCGTCATAGACTGCGTTCTCGAACAGCGCCTGGCCGACGCCCTGCACGATGCCGCCATGCAGCTGGCCCTCGACGATCATGGGGTTGATGACCGTGCCGACGTCGTCGACAGCGGTGTAGTTCACCAGCGTAACCGTGCCCGTCTCCGGATCGACCTCGACCTCGGCGATATGGCAGCCGCCGGGATAGGTGAAGTTGACGGGGTCGTAATAGGCCTGCTCCTCCAGCCCCGGCTCCAGCACCTCGAGCGGATAATTGTGCGGCACGTAGGCCGCGCCCGCGATCTCCTCGAAGGTCTTGATGCGGTCGGTGCCGGCGACGGAAAACTTGCCGGCCTCGAATTGGATGTCGCCCTCGGACGCTTCGAGCAGATGCGCGGCGATCTTCTTGCCCTTGACGATCACCTTGTCGGTCGCCTTCGACAGCGCGGCGCCGCCGACGACCAGCGAGCGCGAGCCATACGTGCCCATGCCGAACTGCACGCGATCGGTATCGCCGAACACGATATCGACATTCTCAAAGGCGACGCCGAGCTTGTCCGAGACGATCTGTGCGAAGGTCGTCTCGTGACCCTGGCCGTGATTGTGGGTGCCAATCATCACCGTCACCTGGCCGGTCGGATGCACACGCACCGTGGCGCTCTCATAGAGGCCACCGCGCGCCCCCAGCCGTCCTGCAAAGCGAGAGGGCGCAAGGCCGCAGGCCTCGACATAGGTGGAGTAACCGAGCCCGCGGAACTTGCCTTTGCTGGCGGAAGCCGCCTTGCGCACGCCAAAGTTCTTGACGTCGGCCGCCACCAGCGCGCCGTCGAGACAGCCCATGGGATCGCCGGAATCGTACTGCACCAGCACCGGCGTCTGGTAGGGATAGGCCTCCTTCGGGATCATGTTGCGGCGGCGGATCTCGACGCGGTCGATCCCCATCTCGCTGGCTGCGACATCAACGATGCGCTCCAGCACGAAGGTCGCCTCGGGTCGGCCCGCGCCGCGATAGGCATCGACCGGCACGGTGTTGGTGAAGACCACCTTCACATTGCAGTAGATCGCCGGCGTGGTGTAGACGCCGCCGAGCAGCGGCCCGTAGAGATTGGTCGGGATGTTCGGCCCGAAGGTCGAGAGATAGCCGCCCATATTGGCGAGCGTGTTGACGCGGAAGGCGAGGAATTTTCCGGTCTCATCCAGCGCAAGCTCGGCCTCGGTGACGTGATCGCGGCCGTGACGATCGGAGACATAGCCCTCCGAGCGGCTCGCGACCCATTTCACCGGTCGCCGCACGCGCTTGGCGGCCCAGGTGATCACGGCCTCCTCGCCGTAGTGGAACTGCTTGACGCCGAACCCGCCACCGACGTCGGGTGCGACCACGCGCAGCTTATGCTGGGGAATGTTCAGCACCAGCGCGCCCATCAAAAAGCGCACGACATGCGGGAACTGGCTGGTGGTCCACAGCGTGAAGCGATCGGTGCCCGGCTCATATTCGGCGATCGCCGCGCGCGGCTCCATGGGGTTGCCGATCAGGCGGTTGTTGACGAGACTGAGCTTTGCGACATGCGCCGCCTTCTTGAAGGCGGCTTCGACCGCGGCCTTGTCGCCGAGCTCCCAGTCGCAGCAGATGTTGTTCGGCACGTCGTCGAACAATTGCGGCGCATCGGGCCTGACAGCTTCGAGCACGCCGACCACGGAAGGCAGCACCTCGTAATCGATCTTCAGGAGCTCGGCACCCGCATTCGCCTGCTCCGGCGTTTCTGCGATGACGAAGGCCACCATGTCGCCGACGAAGCGCACCTTGTCCTGCGCCAGCATCGGGAACGGCGGCTCCTTCATCGGCACGCCCTTGGCGTCCGTGATGCCCCAACCGCAGGGCAGCGAGCCCAGTCCATCGTCGGCGACATCGTCGCCGGTCAGGACGGCAATAACGCCGGGCGAAGCCAGCGCCGCACTCTTGTCGATGCCGCGCAGCACCGCGTGGCCGTGCGGCGAGCGCACGAACACGCCTGATGTCATGCCCGGACGCTTGATGTCGGAGACGTAATTGCCGCGGCCGGTGAGGAAGCGCTGGTCCTCTTTCCGCTTCGGGGCGGCGCCGATGCCGATCACATTGCCCATGGTCACTCTCCCTTGGCGGCGTGCATGGCGGCCGCGCCGGCCATGACCGAGACGACGATGTTCTGGTAGCCGGTGCAGCGGCAGATGTTGCCCTCGAGGCCGTGACGGACATCGGCCTCCGTCAGGTCCGGCTTGTCGGTGGCGAGCGCCACGGCCGTCATCAGCATGCCGGGCGTGCAGAAGCCGCATTGCAGGCCGTGATGCTCGCGAAACGCCTCCTGCATCGGATGCATCCGGTTCGAGCCCGGCGCGCCTTGCAGACCTTCGATGGTGAGCAGGCTCGCGCCATCGAGCGCGGGGGCGAGCAACGTGCAGCTCTTCACGGGAAGACCGTCGAGATGCACCACGCAGGCGCCGCACTGGCTGGTGTCGCAGCCGATATGCGTGCCGGTGAGATTGAGCTGCTCGCGCAGGAGCTCGGCGACGAGCGTTGCGGGCTCGACGTCCACGGTGGTTGGCCGGCCGTTGAGGGTAAAGGATATCTGCACGGTCATACTCCTGTGCGCGATGAGGTCTTCAGGCGAGTGGAAGTGCGCTGCCGGTGGCCCATGTGGCCATCACGACATCGCCGACGGTGAACGGATCCGCGAAGAAGGTCTTTTCCGGCACGTAAGCGACGAACTCGTCGTCGGGCACGGTGTCGAGCATGACCTTGACGAAATAGCCCTGGTATTCGATCGCGAGCACCCGGCTTGGCAGCGATGTGGTGCAGCCGGGCGGCAGCTCCCTGCCGGGCCTCACCAGCGCCACGTCGTCGCGGCGCACGGCGATATCGACCTTGTCGCCGATGCTGACGGTCGGGCGGGCCTGAAGCGGCACCTCGATGCCGGAAGGCGTCGCCTGCGCCAGCGTGAAGCTTGCGCCGTTGACCTTCTCGACCCGACCCGAGAGCACGTTCTGACCACCCATGAACTCCGCGACATAGCGGTCGTGCGGATGGGCGTAGACCTCGCGCGCCGCACCAGCCTGCTTGATCCTGCCCTGCTCCATCACCACGACGAGGTCGGCGAGCGCGATCGCCTCGAGCTGGGTGTGGGTGACGTGGATGAAGGTGATGCCGAGCTCCTGCTGCATCCGCCTGAGCTCCTGGCGCATCTGGACGCGGAGCTGCTCGTCGAGCGCCGATAGCGGCTCGTCGAGCAGCAGCACGCGCGGCTCGGTGATCGCCGCCCGCGCCAGCGCCACGCGCTGCTGCTGGCCACCGGAGAGCTGCGCCGGCAGGCGGTCGGCGAACTGCGTCAGCCGCACCTTCTCGATCATGGCGTCGGCCGCGCGCAGACGATCGGCCTTCGACATCCCGCGCACCCGCAAGGCGAAGGCGATGTTCTCGCGCACGGTGAGGTGCGGGAACAGTGCATAGGACTGGAACATCATCGCGGTGCGGCGCTGCACCGGCGCGAGCCCGACGACGTTCTGCCCGCCGATGACGATCTCGCCCGCGGTCGGGTCCTCATGGCCGGCGATCATGCGCAAAATCGTGGTCTTGCCGCAGCCGGAGGGGCCGATGAAGCAGCAATAAGCGCCGTCCGCGATCTTCAGATTGACGCCGTCAACCACATTGGTGACGCCGTCAAAGCTCTTGCAGACGCCTGCCAGTTCGATATCGCCGCGATCGTTCTTCATTCCCAGCTCAACCTTTGGACCTGCTGCCGCGCTTCTTCTGGATCAGCACGATGGTGCCGAGGCTGGCACCGATGACGATGAAGGAGACGATGGTGGTCACCGTGCCCAGCGCGTAGAGCGAGGGCGAGGTGACATTCAGCGTCATGCTCCAGATCTCCAGCGGCAGCGTGTTCAGCGAGCCCGCCGTCTGCAGGCTGCGGGCGAACTCGTCATAGGACAGCGTGAAACCGAACAGCGCGACCGCGACGAGGCCGGGCGCCAGCACCGGGATCATCACCAGCCGAATCGACTGCCAGCGGCTGGCGCCGAGATCGTAGGCCGCCTCTTCCCAGACGTGATTGAAGCGCGACATCACCGCGAACATCACGAGGACGCCGAACGGCAGCGTCCAGGACAGCTGCGCGCCCAGCGCCGAGGTGTACCAGCTCGCATTCAGGCCGAGCGCCTGGAACAGAAGCCCCGTGCCGAGACCGAGCACGAGGCCGGGCGCGACCAGGCTGCCGATCATCATGTAGAAGACGAATGTGTCGCCGCGAAACCGCCGGCGGAAACCAAGGCCGGCGAGGAACGACACCACCACCGTGATGATGGTGACGATGACCGCGAGCTTGATCGAGCGGTCGAACGAGCCCTTGACGTCGCCGGTCCGCACCTGGGTGAAGAGATCGACGAACCAGTGCAGCGACTGGCCCTTCATCGGGAAGACGAGGCCGCCGCGGATGTCCTGGAACGACAGGATGTAGATGCAGAACATCGGGCCGTAGAGCGCGAGCACGTAAGCCGCAAACAGCGTCGCCAGCACGTAGAACGTCCAAGGCCTTCCGCCCTTGCTCGGCGCGATCGCCTTGCTGGTTGCAGGGGCAATCGTCTCCGGCATGTCGGCGAGAACCGCGCTCATCGCGTGATCTCCTGCCTGACATCGACGGTGCGCAGGATCAGTGAGACGATCGCGACCAGCACCAGCGTCAGCAGCACGGCGCTCGCGGCCGCAGTCGGATATTGCAGCACGCCGACGTCCTCGTAGAAGGCGCTGACCACCGAGGCCGAGCCGCCGCCGGACATCACCTTGACCACGAAGAAGTCACCCATCACGATCGAGACCACGAAGATGGTGCCGAGCGCGATGCCGCTCTTGGACATCGGCACCACGATCAGGCGCATGATGTCGAAGCGACTGGCGCCGGCGTCGATCGCGGCCTCGATCAGCTTCTTGTCGATCCGCGCCATGGAGTTGAAGATCGGCACGATCATGAAGATCGTGAGCTGGTGGACGTAGGCGATGACCACCGCGAGATCGGAGAACAGCAGCACCTCCAGCGGCTGACGGATCACGCCCGTCGCCAGCAGCGCCTGGTTGATCAGGCCCTCCTTGCCGAGCAGCGGAATCCAGGAAATCATCCGGATGATGTTCGAGGTCCAGAACGGCACGGTGCACAGGAGGAACAGGCCGATCGCGAGCAGCTGGTTGCGGACGTGAAACACCAGGAAGTAGGCGACGAAGAAGCCGATGATCAGCGTGAAGATCCAGGTCAGCACCGTGAACTTGATCGTCGCCAGATAAAGCTTCAGCGTCAGCGCCGAGTGCAGCACCTCGACATAGCTCGCCAGCGTGAAGCCGGGTGTGAGCCCGCCAAACCCGTCGGTGGCGAAGAAGCTCGCCGCCAGCACCACCAGGATCGGCGCCACGAAGAACGGCACGAGCACCAGGACCAGCGGCGAGACATAGAGCCAGCCGGCCAGGTTGGATCGCGATGGAGTTGGACTCGGCTGCATGTCAGCGAACGCCTCGACGTCGATCTCACCCGCCGGCGCGTCGCCGCGCCGGCGTCTTTCGTCAGGGAAAGCAGGTTTCAGGCCACCTTGAAGTCGTTCCAGCGCTTGTTCATGTAGGCGGCCTCGTCCATCAGCGTGTTCCAGCAGGAGATGTTCTTGACGCGGTCGAGGAACGAGCCGCCGTCACGCTTGGTGCCGGCCTTCTCCATCGCAACGCCATAGGGATCGTTGACCACCTCGGGCGCGGGCTGGCCCTCGTACCAGAATGCCCATTCGGCCGGGGTGAGGAATTTCTTCGCAGTCGAGGGTACCGGGCTGTAATAGCCGTAGCGCGCGACAAAGCCGCCCTGCCAGCCCGACAGGTACCAATTGAGATATTCATAGGCCGCGTCGAGCTTCTTGCCGGTGAGGTGCTTCATCAGGCCCATGCCGTTGCACCAGCCTCGGTAGCCTTCCTTGCCGTTCTTGACGTTGACGGGCGCGTAGACGCAGGGAATTTCCTTGACGCGGACGGCGGCGACCGCCGGCGACCACATCGACTGGATGATGACCTCGCCCGCCGCCATCAGCTGCACCGACTGGTCGAAGGTGGTCCAGGTCGCGCGGAACTGGCCCTGCTTCTTCAGCTCGATCAGCTTGTTGCAGGTGAAGTCGATCTCCTCCTTGGTCATGTTGCCCTTGTTGCCGTACTTGATCAGCCCGGCGCTCTCGAAGCAGAGCGCCGCGTCCATGATGCCGATGGCGGGCACGTCGAGGATCGCGGCCTTGCCCTTGAACTTGGGGTCGATCAGGTCCTTCCACTCGGTCACTTCATGGCCGACGAGGTCGGGGCGATAGCCGATGGAGTCGGCGTTGTAGACCTGCGGCAGGAAGGTCGCCCATTCGGTGACGCCGTCATTGAGGTCGGTCGCGTCAGGCTTGACGATGTACATGGCCTCATAGGGCGAAATGCCCTGGCGCGGGATCTTGTGGCCGTCGATCTCGCCCTTGGTGAAGATCGGCAGGATGTTGTCGAACTCCTTGACCTTCTTGACCTCGATGCCCTGGATCACGCCGCGTTTCGCCGCCAGCTTGGCTTGCCAGCCCTCAAGATCGGCAATGTCGACCGTATTAGGCTGGCTTATGAAGCGGTTGATGGCGGCGGAGGTGTCGAGGTTCTGCATCGTCACCTTGAAGCCGAGATCCTTGGCAGCCTGGTCGCCGATCGCCTTCACCACCGAATAGGACACGCCGACATGGCGGAGCTCGATGTCCTTGATCTCCTGTGCCCAGATGGTCGGGAAGCCGCGGATCGCGTCCGACCCTGCGGCTGCGCCCGCAACCGCGGCTGCCCCCTTCAACAGCATGCGCCGGCTCAGCTTTTTCGTAAGTGTCGCTTCCGTTCCCGCCGGATCGGAAGTGGACGTCCCCTTAATCCTGTCAGACATGGCAACCCTCATTGGTTACGATGAACGCTCGCCCCGATCGCCGCTGATCGGCTGCGGATGTGATCAGTTGCGCGTGAGGCTATGGCTGAGATTTTGCGAAGTAAAATTGGAAGTAAAAATTCGCGATATAAACGCGGCTAATGGGTCAGACCGCTGCATTGGCTTTTGGCAGCGCGCATAAGAAGGCGTCAGGACGTGTATACAAGGACGGCGACTGGACGATGCGGCAACGTCCGCATCGCGCACGTGATCGGCGTCGCATTGCTCGTCGCGGCGACAAGTCGCACAGCATGCGCGAGCGAAGTCGTGATCGCGCCGCCGCGCATGAAGGCGATCGGCACAGTCGACTCGCGCTTCCAATCCTACAATGTCGAGATGGTGGAGGTGACGGGCGGACGTTTCTGGAAACCTTACGCGGAAGGCCGGATGCAGCGCGATCGCTACAGCGGCAGGCCTCCGATCGATCTCGCCAACACTCGCCTGCGCAAGGTCGCGGCGGCGCTGTCGCCGGCCTATATCCGCGTCAGCGGCACCTGGGCGAACGCGACCTATGTTGCGGACACCGAGACCGCGCCGTCGGCTCCGCCTGCCGGCTTCAACACTGTGCTCAGCCGCGCGCAATGGCGCGGCGTCATCGACTTCGCCCGCGCGGCCGATGCGGAGATCGTGACGTCCTTTGCGGTCAGCCCCGGCAGCCGCGACGCAAATGGCGTGTGGATGCCGGACCAGGCGCAGCGCCTCATCGATGCGACACGCTCGCTCGGCGGTCGCATCGCCGCCGCCGAGTTCATGAACGAGCCGACGCTTGCAGCGAACAACGGCGCGCCGCCGGGATATGACGCGGAGGCTTATGGCCGCGACTTCAGGATCTTCCGCGACTGGATGCGACGCAGCGCGCCGGAGGCACTGATCCTCGGACCGGGCTCGATCGGCGATGCACCATCACCGTCCGGCTCGGGCATCACCACACGCGACCTGCTTGCCGCATCCGGTCCCAGTGTCGATCGCTTCTCCTATCACCACTACAACACGCTCTCGCCCCGCTGCGGTGTCCATGACGATCCGTTGCAGGCGCTGTCGGAGGAGTGGCTGGCCCGCACTGACGCCACGCTCGCCGTCTACCGCGCGCTGCGCGACGCGTTCGAGCCGGACAAGCCGATCTGGCTGACGGAAACGGCGGACGCTGCCTGCGGCGGCAATCCCTGGGATGCGACCTTCCTCGACACCTTCCGCTATCTCGACCAGCTCGGCCGTCTGGCGAGAGCCGGCGTGCAGGTGGTGATGCACAACACGCTCGCGGCCAGCGACTACGGCTTGCTCGACGAGCAATCGTTTCGTCCAAGGCCAAATTATTGGGCCGCCCTGCTGTGGCGGCGCCTGATGGGCACGACCGTGCTCGAGGCGGAGACTCCATCGATGCCCGACTTTCACGCCTACGCGCATTGTCACCCCAACACGAAGGGCGCCGTCTCCGTGCTCCTCATCAACAGCGCGCGAAACGCACCGCACGTCGTGACCTTGGCGGGCCCTGCCGAGCGCTACACGCTGCAAGCTGATCGCCTGCAAAGCGCGACCGTCCGGTTGAATGGCGAGCCCATGGAATTGGCCGCCAACGACGGCCTGCCGCGCCTTCAGGGGCGTCCCGCGCCGGCGGGCCGGCTCCGGCTGCCGCCCGCCAGCATCACCTTCCTGGTGATGCCGGACGCCGCGGCCTGTCGCTGAAGCAAGCTGCTATTTCAGAGCGTCGCGCGCCGTCTCCGGCGCCAGCAAGCTCGCGATGATCGTGATGATCGAGAGCCCGATGATATACACCGACACCGCCCAGTAGGATCCCGCCCAAGCCAGCAGTGCGGTTGCGATCAATGGCGAGAAACCGCCGCTCAGCGCGGCCGCGACATTGGCGCCGAGCGATGCGCCGCTGTAGCGCACCTGGGTACGGAACAGTTCCGGCATGAAGGCGGCCTTCGGTCCGAACAGCAGCGCGTGGGTCAGCGTCATCGTGACGACGAGCGCGAGCGTGATCAGTGCCGGCTCCCTGGTGTCGAGGAACCAGAACAGCGGAAACGCGAGCGCCACCGAGAACACGCCGCCGGCGAGATACAGCGCCCTGCGGCCGAAAATATCGGAGAGCCAGCCGGCGAGCGGCAGCGTCGCGAACTCGACGATCGCGGCATAGACCACCGCATCCAGGATCACCTGGCGCGGCAGGCCGAGCTTGGTCGTGGCATAGACCACGGTGAAGACAGTGAGGAGATAAGCGAGCCCGACCTCCGACACCGTGATGCCGATCGCCAGAAGAAAGCTGCGCCAGTCGCGACGAAGCACCTCCAGCACCGGCTGCGCCAGCACCTCCTTGCGCTCGACGACTTCCTTGAAGTGCGGCGTCTCGGCCAGCCTCAGCCGCACGATGAAGCCGACGCCGACCAGCAGAATGCTGATCCAGAACGGCATGCGCCAGCCCCAGCTCAGAAAATCGGCTTCGGGCAGCTTGGTCATCAGAGCAAAGATGCCGGTGGAGGCGGCAACGCCGACGGGAAAGCCGATCTGCACCAGGCTGCCGTAGAAGCCGCGGCGGTTGCCGGCATGCTCGATCACCATCACGACCGCGCCGCTCCACTCGCCACCGAGCCCGATGCCCTGGACGAAGCGCAAGGCGATCAGCAGGATCGGCGCCCAGACGCCGATCTGGCTGTAGGTCGGCAGGCAGCCGATCAGGAAGGTGCCGAGCCCCATCGCGATCATGGTCGCAACCAGCATCGTCTTGCGGCCGAGCCGGTCGCCGTAATGCCCGATGATCGCGCCACCGATCGGCCGCGCCACGAAGCCGACCGCGTAGGTGGAGAACGCGACCAGCGTGCCGACGAACGGATCGAAGCTCGGAAAGAACAGCTTGTTGAAGACGAGCGCAGCGGCCGTGCCGTAGATCAGGAAGTCGTACCACTCGATCGCGGTGCCGAGCGCGCTCGCCCACACCACATGCGCCGTCGTCGATCTCTCCGTCGCCGCGGAGACCCCCGTTGCTGCCGTCATGCCCTGCCCCAAAAATTCCGGATGGCATCATGGCCAATCGCAGGGAGGGTTGCAACCTGCGGAGGTGAAGGCTCTCACAGGATAACAACGAGAGATTTGTGGGCCGCTTCGCAACGCCCGTCATTGCGAGGAGCTCGCGACAAAATTGCGCAGCAATTTTGCGCTGATGCGACGAAGCAATCCAGACTGCCTCTGCGGAAAGACTCTGGATTGCTTCGCGGAGCCTGTCATCGGGCCGCGCTTTGCGCGGACCCGTTGGCTCGCAATGACGGTTGGTGAACCAGTTTGGCACTCTGCCCATTCATCGTCGTCCTGGCGAAAGCCAGGACCCATTACCCCGGTCAGCGTTATCAAACACGCGCTGCGGCTAAAGCGTCCGAAACAACAGCCTGCGGTGATTATGGGTCCTGGCTTTCGCCAGGACGACACCGCGTATTGGGCACCGACATTCCAACTCACCGCTCCAAGCCGCCGCCCCGCGGAACCCGCCTCACCCCTCTATTCGCCATTGACAAATTCATTTGCCAATATCTAATTTATCGCCAGAACAACGGCCACAACAAGCGGCCCATAAAAGTGAGGGAACGACGATGAGAGGCTTTCTGGCCTGCGCCATGCTCGCGGCCATGACTTCGGCTGCCATGACAACAGCCGCGACTGCGCAAGTCTCCGACGACGCGGTGCGGATCGGCGTGCTGACGGACCTGTCGAGCTGGGGCCGCGACAACAGCGGGCCGGGCTCGGTCGAAGCGGCCAGGATGGCGGTGGAGGAGTTCGGGCCGACGGTGCTCGGCAAGCCGATCGAGATCATCAGTGCCGATCACCAGATGAAGACCGATGTCGGCGTGCAGATCGTGCGCGGCTGGTTCGACAACGGCAAGGTCGATGCCGTCGTCGACATCCCCAATTCCGGCATCGCGATCGCCGTGCACAACATGGTGCGCGAGCGCAATAAGATCGCCCTGCTCTCCGGCCCCGGCGCGAGCTCGCTGACCGACGAGCTGTGCAGCCCGAACACCGTGCACTTCACCTACGACACCTATGCGCTGTCGAAGGTGACGGCGTCCGCCGTGATCAAGGAAGGCGGCAAGTCCTGGTACTTCATCACGGCGGACTACGCCTTCGGCCAGCAGCTCGAGAAGGACGCGACGCGCTTCATCAACGAGATGGGCGGCAAGGTACTTGGCGGCGTCAAGCACCCGACCAATACCGCCGACTTTTCCTCCTTCGCGCTGCAGGCGCAGAGCTCGAAATCGGACGTGGTCGCCTTCGCCAATGCCGGCCAGGACACCGACAACGCCATCAAGCAGTCCGGCGAGTTCGGCCTCGTCCAGGGCGGCCAGAAGCTGGTCGGCCTCCTCATGTTCGACACCGACGTGCACGCGATCGGCCTCAAGGCCGCGCAGGGCACCTACATGACCACGGCCGCGTACTGGAACATGGACGAGGCAACCCGCGCCTGGTCGAAGAAGTTCTACGAGCGCACCAAGGTGATGCCGACCATGATCCACACCGGCGTCTACGGCTCGGTGCTGCATTATCTCAAGGGCATCAAGGCCGCCGGCACCGACGATCCCGCCAAGGTAATGGCCAAGATGCGCGAGCTGCCGATCGAGGATATCTTCGTCCATGGCGGCAAGTTGCGCGAGGACGGCCGCGTCATTCGCGACATGTATCTGGCCAAGGTGAAGTCACCCGAGCAGTCCAAGGAACCGTGGGACTATCTGGACATCGTCAAGACCGTGAAGGGCGAGGACGCCTTTCGCCCGGTCTCGGAGTCCAAATGTCCGCTTCTGAAGAAGTGAGGTGAGCGATGACCGGCAGCGAGCACAACGCAGTTGAGACTTACGAGTGCGACGTGCTCGTGGCCGGATCGGGTTGCTCCGGCATGTCGGCCGCGATCACCGCGCGCTCTCGCGGGCTCAACGTGCTGATCGTGGAGAAGGAGCCGCGCTTCGGCGGCACCACCGCCCGCTCCGGCGGCTGGCTGTGGATTCCCGGCACGTCGCTGGCGAAGGCCTATGGCATCGAGGAAACGCCCGAGCAGGCGCGAACTTACCTGCGGCACGAAGCCGGCAACAATTACGACGCCGCGCGGGTCGATGCCTTCCTGAACGCCGGCCCCGAGGCCGTTGATTTCTTCACCACCAGGACCACGCTGCGCTTCGACATGCCGCTGGTCTTTCCCGACTACCACTCCGAGGCGCCGGGCGGCACGCAGGGTGGCCGCTCCATGGTGGCCCGTCCGTTCGACGGCCGCGAGCTCGGCGACCAGATCAAGACGCTGGGCATGCCGCTCCCCGAGCTCACCGTATTCGGCATGATGCTGGGGTCAGGCAAGGACATCGTCCATTTCATGCGCGCGACGAAATCGCTGACCTCGGCGGTCTATGTCGCCAAGCGCCTGTCGCGGCACCTGATGGACGTGCTCCGCTATGGCCGCGGCATGACCTTGACCAACGGCAATGCGCTCGCAGGACGCCTCGCGAAGTCCGCGCAGGATCTGAAGATTCCGATGTGGCTGTCCTCCCCGGTGCGCGAGCTGACGGTCGAGAACGGCGCAGTCACCGGCGCCATCGTCGTCCGCGAGGGCCGCGAGGTGCGTGTTCGCGCGCGACAGGGGGTCGTGCTCGCCTGCGGCGGCTTCCCGCACGATGTCGAACGTCGCAAGAAGATGTTCCCGCACGCACCGACCGGCAAGGAGCACTTTTCGCCCGGCCCCACCGGCAATACCGGCGACGGCCTGCGGCTTGCGGAAAGCGCCGGCGGGCATATCGAGGATCGCCTGCCGAACGCGGCAGCCTGGGTGCCGGTGTCGCTGACCACGCGCAAGGACGGCTCGAAGGGCGTGATGCCGCACTTCATCGACCGCGCCAAGCCCGGCGTCATCGCGGTGATGCGCGATGGCAGGCGCTTCGCCAATGAGGGCAATTCCTATCACGACTTCGTCCAGGCCATGATCAAGGCCGCAAAACCCGGCGAGGAGATCGCAGCGTATCTCGTCTGCGATCACCCGACGCTGCGCAAATACGGCCTCGGCTGCGTGCCGCCCTTCCCGATGCCGACGGGTCATCACCTCAAGACCGGCTACCTCATGCGCGGCGACACGCTTGAAGCTCTGGCGGCGAAAGCCGGTATCGACGCAAAGGCATTCGTCGAGACCGTCAAGCAATTCAATGCGACGGCGCCGCAAGGCCAGGATGCCGCCTTCGGCAAGGGTTCAAAAGCCTATAACCGCTATCAGGGCGACGCGCTGCACGGCCCCAACCCCTGCGTTGCCCCGATCGAGAACGGCCCGTTCTACGCCGTCAAGATGGTGATCGGCGATCTCGGCACCTATGCCGGCATCGTCACCGACGAAAACGCGTGCGCGCTCGACGCCGAGGGCCGGGTGATTCCCGGCCTCTATGCCGCCGGCAATGACATGGCGAGCATCATGGGCGGCAATTATCCCGGCGCCGGCATCACGCTTGGGCCGGCGCTGACCTTCGGCTACATTGCCGGCCGTCATCTCGCCGACAGCGCCGCGAGGCGCAACGCGGCGTAAGCGCGACGCCAGGAGGCGCATGAAGAGAGAAAGCCGCGGCATCCAGTCGATCGAGGTCGGCGGAGAATTGCTCCGCGCTCTCGCCCGCAGCGGCGAGCCGATGATGCTGCGCGATCTCGCGCGCGAGGCCGGCATGACGCCGGCCAAGGCGCATCCCTATCTCGCCAGCTTCTCGCGCATCGGGCTGATCGAGCAGGACGAGACCACCGGCCGTTACGAGATCGGTGCGCTCGCACTGGAGCTCGGCCTGATCAGCCTGCGCCGTCTGTCTGGCGTGCGCATCGCGGGTCCCAGGATCGCTGCGCTTGCGAGCCAGATCGGGCACGCGGTCTCGCTGGCGGTCTGGGGCACGCATGGCCCGACCGTGGTGCAGCTCGAAGAACCGGGCCAGCCCGTGCACATCGTGATGCGGGCCGGCTCGGTGATGGCGCTGCTGGAAACCGCCACCGGCCGTGCGTTTGCGGCGTTCCTGCCGGAGAAGACCATCAGTGCCGCACTCGAAAGCGGCCTCGACCGCCACGGCGTCGGCTACAATCCGAAGCGGGCGGTGAAAGGCGCGAAGGTCGCCGAGATGCTGAACGAGGTCCGCAAGCACGGCCTCGCCCGCGCGCTCGGCGATCCCCTGCCCGGCGTCAACGCGTTCTCGGCACCGGTGTTCGACCATGCCGGCCACGTGGCGCTGGTCATCACCGCGATGGGGCCGGAAGGCACTTTTGATGCGCGCTGGGACAGCCCGATCGCACATGCGCTGCGCGACTGCGCCGGCGGCATTTCGAAGCGGCTGGGCCATGGGATGACGATTGCGGCGGAGTGATTCGAGTCGTCCTGGCGAAAGCCAGGACCCATTACCCCCGGGAGCAGTCGTCGGGTGAGCTGGCAACCACGAGTCTACGCCAAACCACGTCTTGTGGTAATGGGTCCTGGCTTTCGCCAGGACGACATCGTGGAGCGACCTCGCGCCCTCTACTTTTCCTTCACCGGCACCGTGTAGTTCAGGATCAGCCGCCCGCCGTCGGGATAGATCGTCTGCCCGGTGATGTAGGATGCATCGTCGCTGGCGAGGAACGCCACGACGGATGCGACCTCGCTCGGCTCGCCGCCGCGGCCGGCCGGCGTGCGTGACATCACGGTCTTGCGCGCATCCTCGGACGTGTAGATGGACGACGCCACCATGTCGGTCAAAATCGTGCCCGGCCCGACCGCGACGACGCGGATGTTGTGCGGGGCGAGCGCGACGGCCGCGACCGACGTCAGCTGCTTCATGCCGCCCTTGGACATCGCGTAGGTCGCAAGCGCCGGGATCGCCAGCAGCGCGTTGACCGAGGACATGTTGATGATGACCCCGCCGCCGCCTTGCGCGATCATCTGCCTGGCCGCCGCCTGCACGCCGAAGAACGCGCCCTTCAGATTGATGCCGATGACTTCGTCGAATTCCTCTTCGGTGATCTCGAGGATGTCCCGGTTGCGGGCGACGCCGGCATTGTTGACCATGATGTCGAGCCGGCCGAACTCCTTCACCGCGGTCGCGACGAGCTGATCGACGTCCGCGCGCTTGGCGACATTGCCGACGACGGTGCGCAGCGCATCCGGCCGGCCAAGCTCGGCGGCCGTCGCGGCAAGACCCTCGGCATCGACATCCGAGATGACGACCTTGACGCCGTCATCCAAAAATCTCTTGGCGCAGGCCTTGCCGATACCGCGCGCCGCGCCGGTGATGGCGGCGACCTTGTCTTTGAGCTTCATCCGTGCGCTTCCCGAAAACAGGACGCCGTGTCGGGCGTCAATTCGCCGCCGTTCGCGCCGTGGCCGGCATGTAGATCTGCGCGTAGCCTTCCTTGATCGCGGCGGTGATGCGATCGAGGCGGCGGTCGATGTGCTTTTCCAGCACCGACACGCAGGCCTCTTCATTGCGCGCCTTCAGGCCCTCGACCACCGCGCGGTGCTCGGCCTGGGTGTTGGAGCGGTTGATGCGGTCCATGTCGATCCAGCGCACGAAGCGGATGCGGGCATTGACGTTGCGCAGCACGCGCAGCATCTCGGCATTGTTCGACATGCCCATCAGCCGCTCGTGGAAGGTCTCGTCCAGCTCGACCAGTTCCACCGAGGTGCGCTCGCCGGGATCGGGACCGGTGGCCTCGAGGAATTTCAGCAGCGCGTCGATATCCTCGTCCTTGGCGCGCTTGATGGCGAGGCGGATCGCGGCGACCTCGATCGACTTGCGCAGCTCGTAGAGATCGAAGATCTCGTGCGCGTCGAGCTCGCGGCAGAAGAAGCCCTTGCCCGGTGTGAAGCGCAGGAAGCCTTCGGTGTTGAGGCGGTTGAGCGCCTCGCGCAGCGGCGTGCGGCTGACGCCGAGGCGCTTGGCCAGCTCGCCCTCGTTGAGCCGTTCGCCCGGCTTGAACTCGTAGCTCACGGCCATCGCCTTGAGCTGTTCATAGACGCGATCGACGATACTGTCGGAAGCCAGTTCCACGTTGCTCATCATCAGCTGCATTCATGCCCGAACACAGCCCAATATACCGGGCTAAAGTGGACAATGGCAATGCAAACCGGAGTTTAGCAGAGCTTGTCTAGAGCTTTGCGACAGAAGGAATCAGGCGAAGGCGCGCGGACGCAGTCCAGCATGAAACCAGGTGATCATGGAATAGATGTCGTAGACCGGCAAGCCGACCTCGGCCTGCAAGGCCGCCGCATAAGGCGGCATGTTGGTGCATTCCAGCACGATGGCGCCGACGTCGGGATTTTTGGCAACGAGCTCCTTGCCGGCCTCGACCACGTCTCGCTCGGCCTGTGCGATATCCATGTCATCCTTCTCGGCCTTGATCAGGACGCGGAAGAACTCCTTGCCGTGCTCGGTGCCGACCAGCGGCGTATCGAGCGGCACGCCGGCGCCTTCGAGATGGGCCGGCGTCAAGGTCGAGCCCGACACCGTGACGAGGCCGACGCGCTTGCCGGGCGGCAGGGTCGCCTGCACCCACGGCACCTGCATCAGCGATGAGGTCGCGACAGGCACACCGACGGCGGCGGCGATCTCCTTCTGGAACAGCGAGAGGAAGCCGCAATTGGTGGTGATGGCCTCCGCCCCGAGCCGCACCAGGTCTTTCGCGGCATCAATGAAATCGGGCAGCAGGCCGGCCGCGCCCTTCAGCACCACCTTCTCCGGCGAAGCGCCGCTCACCACGCGATAGAGCACGGGGAACGGCCAGGTCGTGCCGTTGCCCATGTCGCCGGGGATGCGGGGGAAGCGCGCTTCCAGCATCAGAATGCCGAGCGGCGCGCCATAGACGGCCTTGCCGCCGCGGGCAATGCGAGAAGGCGAGTTGGCAGGATAGGTCATGGTGCGATCTCAGAGGAAGCGATTGGGTGCGAACGGCGCGAGCGGAATTTCGGGCTGCTTGCCGCTCAGAAGCTGGGCAACGAGACGGCCGGTGCGGGCCGAGCCGACCAGGCCGACATGACCGTGGCCGAAGGCGTAGACGATGTCGCGCGAGGCGCGCGCATGGCCTATGCAGGGAAGTCCATCAGGCATGCTCGGCCGATGCCCGAACCAGGTCTTGATGCGCGAGGCCGGAATATCCTTCGGCAATTTCGGGAACATGCCGAGAAGGTGGTTGCGCAAAATCTCGGCGCGCTTCCAGTTCGGCGCGGCCTCGAGGCCGGCGATCTCGACCGTGCCGGCGGCGCGCAGGCCCTTGTTGGTCCAGTTCACCACCATCTTGGCGTCGGAGGCCATCATCGAGCTGCGCGGACCTGATTCCGGATTCTCGATCATGACGTGATAGCCGCGCTCGGTTTCGAGCGGCAGGGGATCGCCGACCGATGCGGTGAGCTGCTTCGAGCGGGCACCGGCCGCGACGACGGCAGCATCGCAAGCGATCTCGCCGGTCTCGGTGAGAACGGCCACGAGCTTGTTGCCGGACAGCTTCAGCCCGGTCGCCTTGGCCCGCACGTGCTTGGCGCCACCGGCGATCGCATGATTGGCGAGAGCGGCGACATAAGCGCCGGGATCGCGGCAGCGCCCGGCCTCTTCCACCACCACGCCAAAGGTGTAGCGCGGATGCAGGTCCGGCTCGCGCTGACGCATCTCGTCGGCGTTGAGCTCCAGCCATTCGACGCCGACCTTCTTGCGCAGGCGCCAGCCGAGATCGTTGTCGAAATTGCCGCGCGACGGGAACACATGCATCACGCCGTTGCGCTCGACCAGTTCAGGCACACCCGCCTCTTCCGCGAGCTTCCTGTGCAGCAGCGGCGCATCCTTCAGGAGATCGCGCAGCGCGAACGCCGTCTTCTCGACCCGCGCCGCGGTCCAGCCCGAGAGCAGGTACTTGATCAGCCACGGCAAGGCCTTCGGCAAGTACGACCAGCGGATCGCGAGCGGGCCGAGCGGGTCCATCAGATAGCCCGGCACCTTCTTCCAGATACCCGGCTCGGCCGGCGGGATCACCGAATGGGAGGAGAGCCAGCCGGCATTGCCGTAGCTCGCCGCCTGCTCGCCGCCGGGCTCGCCCGGATCGATCAGCGTGACGCGATGTCCTTCGCGCAGCGCCTCGATGGCGCTGATCACGCCGACCGCGCCGGCTCCGATGATGGCGACGTGGCGGCCCTCAGGCATCGCTTAAGCTTTCACCGCTGGCGAGAAGTCCTTGCCGACCGAGATCGCCCTGGGATCGATGATGCAGTGGAGGATCGACGGCTTGCCCGAGGCGAGCGCGCGCTCGAACGCCGGCGCGAACTCTTCGGTGCGCTCGACGCGCTCGCCATGGCCGCCGAACGCTTTTGCGTACATCGCAAAATCGGGGTTCTTCAGCTGGGTACCGACGACGCGGCCGGGATAGTCGCGCTCCTGATGCATGCGGATGGTGCCGTACTGCGAATTGTCGACGACGACGACGACCAGCGGCGCGTCGTACTGCACGGCGGTCGCGAACTCCTGGCCGTTCATCAGGAAGCAGCCGTCGCCGGCAAAGGCAACGACGACGCGATCCGGATATTGGCGCTTGGCGAGCACCGCCGCCGGCACGCCATAGCCCATCGAGCCCGAGGTCGGCGCGAGCTGCGCGGCGAAGCTGTGGAAGCGGTGATGACGGTGGATCCAGCCGGCATAATTGCCGGCGCCGTTGCAGACGATCGCATCCTTCGGCAGCCGGTCGCGCAGCCAGGTCATGACCTGGCCGTACTGGAACGAGCCCGGCAGCTCGCGCGCCTTGTCGGTCCAGGCGAGATAATCGGCGTGCGCCTTGGCGGCCTCGCCCTTCCAGGCAACCGCGCCCGCGGGCTTCAGCGTCTCGACGGCAGCGGCGAATGCAGCGGGCGTTGCCTGGATGGCAAGCTCGGGCTGGTAGACGCGGCCGAGCTCTTCCGAGCCCGGATGCACGTGGATCAGCTTCTGCTTCGGCGTTGGAATGTCGAGCAGCGTGTAGGACGAGGACGGCATCTCCGACATGCGGCCGCCGATGAGGAGAACGACGTCGGCATTGTCGATGCGCGCCTTCAGGCCCGGGCTCGGCCCGATGCCGAGATCGCCGGCATAATGCGAGTGATCGGCGTCGATCAACGAGGCCCGGCGGAACGAGGTCGCGACCGGCAAGTCGAACCGCTCGGCAAAACGCGCGATGCTCCTGGTCGCCTCCTCGGTCCAGCGCGAGCCACCGAGGATGACCAGCGGCGCCTTGGCGCTCGCCAGCATCGCACCGACCTGCTCGATGTCAGCAGGCGCCGGCCAGCTCACCGCCGGCTCGATCCGCATGGCGTCCGCAACGGCGGCGGTCTCGGTCAGCATGTTCTCCGGCAGCGCGATCACGACGGGACCGGGACGGCCCTGCATGGCGACGCGGAAGGCCCGCGCGACCAGCTCCGGAATGCGGTCGGGTCGGTCGATCTCGACGGCCCATTTCGCCATGGAGCCGAACACCGCCTTGTAATCGAGCTCCTGGAACGCCTCGCGCTCGCGCATGCCGGTGTCGACCTGGCCGACGAACAGGATCATCGGGGTGGAGTCCTGCATCGCGATGTGGACACCGTGGCTGGCATTGGTGGCGCCGGGGCCGCGGGTGACGAAGCAGACGCCGGGGCGGCCGGTGAGCTTGCCATAGGCCTCCGCCATCATCGCAGCGCCGCCTTCGGCGCGGCAGATCACGACGTCGATCGGGCTGTCATGCAGCGCGTCGAGCGCCGCGAGATAGCTCTCGCCCGGCACACAGGTGACGCGGTCGACGCCCTGAGCAACCAACTGGTCGATCAGGATCTGGCCCCCGGTGCGGGTGTTGCGAATGGTCATGACAGCTCCCTGCAGGCTTTGGCGATGCGCTTCAAGGCTTCGCGCAAGTTTTGTTCCGAGGTGGCGTAGGACAGGCGGAAATAAGGTGCAAGGCCGAAACAGCTGCCCGGCACCACGGCCACGTCATGCCTCTCCAGCAGGAAGCGGCAGAACGCCGCGTCGCTGTCGATCAAGACGCCATCGGGCGTGCGGCGGCTGATCAGGCCGGCGCAGCTGGCATAGGTGTAGAACGCGCCTTCCGGCCGGCGGCAGCTGACGCCGTCGATGGCGTTGAGCGCATCGACCACGATGTCCCTGCGGCGCTGGAACGCGGCGCGGCGTTCCACAAGGACGTCCTGCGGGCCGGTGAGCGCCGCGATCGCCGCGGCCTGGCTTACCGAGCACGGATTGGTCGTGCTCTGGCTCTGCACCACCGCGATCGCCGCGATCAGTTCGCGCGGGCCGCCGCCATAGCCGACGCGCCAGCCGGTCATGGCATAGGCCTTGGAGACGCCGTTCACGGTCAGCGTGCGCGATTTCAGGCTCGGCTCGAGCGCGGCCGCCGTGACGAACGGCATGCCGTCGTAAGTGAGGTGCTCGTAGATGTCGTCGGCCATCAGCCAGACATGCGGATGGCGCTTGAGCACGTCCAGGATCGGACGGAGCTGCGCCGCCGAATAGGCCGCGCCCGTCGGATTGGACGGCGAGTTCAGCAGCAGCCAGCGCGTCTTGGGCGTGATCGCGCGTTCGAGATCGGCGGCATCGAGGCGAAAGCCGTTCTCCTCGCGGCAAGGCACATCCACCGGCGTGCCGTCGGCGATGCGCACCATGTCGGCATAGCTGGTCCAATAGGGCGCGGCGAGGATCACCTCGTCGCCGGGACTAAGCGTCGCCATGAAGGCGTTGTGGATCACCTGCTTGGCGCCGGCGCCGGCTGTGATCTCGTCAGTGGCATAGACGAGGTCGTTCTCGCGGCGGAATTTTTCGGCGATCGCCGCCTTCAATTCCACCGTGCCGTCGAGGATGGTGTATTTGGTCTGCCCCGAGCGGATGGCGCGCTCGGCCGCGTCCTTGGCATGGTCGGGCGTATCGAAGTCAGGCTCGCCGGCGCCGAGCACGATCACCGGCCGCCCCTCGCGCTTCAGCCGCTGCGCGACCGCGCCGATCTTGAGGATCTCGGAGACGCCGATCGCGCTGATGCGCCGGGCGGACCGAAAGCCGGATGCGGGAGCCTGGACAGTCACGGCTGGCCCTTACTTGCGCGCGGCGATCGCGATCACCTCGATGCGGTAGGCGGAATCGGCGAGCTCGACCTTGCCGCAGGCGCGGGTCGGGGTGTTGCCGGGCACGACCCAGGCATCATAGACCGCGTTCATGGCATCGAAATCGTCCATGCTCTTGAGCCAGACCTGCACGCTGAGCAGGCGCGACTTGTCGGTGCCCGCGCGCGCCAGCATGTCGTCGACCTTGGCCAGCGCCTCTTTTGTCTGCTGGGTGATGTCGGCGGTCTTGGTGTCCGCAACTTGCCCTGCGAGGAAAACGAGATCGCCGAACACGGAGGCGCGGCTGCGGCGGGCGTTCTGGTCGATGCGGGTGATATCCGACATGGGATGTCCTTATGTCTTTACTTGCCGGTGGCGATGATGCGGCGACAGTGATCGAGCGCAGCACCAATGAGATTGTCGCTCGCCTCGGGCGTGCGGAACGCGGAATGCGCCGACAGCGTCACGTTCGGCAGCTTCGTCACGGGATGGCCCGCCGGCAGCGGCTCGATGGTGAAGACGTCGAGGCCGGCATGGGCGATATGGCCCGAGCGCAGGGCGTCGAGCATCGCGTCTTCATCCACCACAGCACCGCGCGCGGTGTTGATCAAAATGCTGCCCTTGCGCATCATCGCGATGCGCTCGCGCGACAGAAAGCCCTTGGTCTCGTCGTTGAGCAGGAGGTGCAGCGAGACGACATGGCTCTCGGCCAGCAGCTTCTCCAGCGACACGAACTCGACGCCCGGATGCGTCTTCGGCGTCCTGTTCCAGGCGATCACCTTCATGCCGCAACCCGCCGCCATGCGCGCGGCTTCCGCCGCAATGCCGCCGAAGCCGATCAGGCCGAGCGTCTTGCCGGTGAGCTGGACCGCGTCACGGCGCAGCCAGTTGCCCTCGCGCATGCCGCGGTCCATCTCGCCAAAATTTCGCGCGGAGGCCCACATCAGCGCGATCGCGCATTCGGCGACGGCGGTGTCGCCATAACCCTTGATGGTGTGGACGGAGATGCCGCGCTCGGCCAGCTCCTCCGGATTCATGTAGCTGCGCGCGCCGGTGCCGAGGAAGACGACATGCTTGAGCGCCTTGCACTTCTCGGCAATCGCGGTCGGCACGGCCGTATGATCCACGATCATGATCTCGGCGTCGCCGAGCAGGCCGGGCAGGTCGTCGGGCTTGATGGAGGGGTTGCGGTTGATGCCGACAGGCAGGTCCTGGGAGCGCAGCAGCTTGTCGGTCACCGCCGCCAGGGTGTCGTTTGCATCGACGAATAGAGCGCGCACAGGCCTCTCCTTCAGGTCACGAGATTGTTGCGTTCAGTCTTGAATACAGACTTGCATGCGATTGACAACCCCACAGTCCGAGGAAATTTGCGCAATCCTGCCAAGATATTGGGCTCATCTCTGCCTTGCCGCACAAATGGTCAGCAACGTGAAATACCGTATTGCATTTTATCCTGAATACAGAAATAGTCCAGTGGCCGGAGCCGATCCGACCCAAATTCCAGGGAGACAGAGACCATGAATCGCAGGGACGCTCTCACCACAGTCGCGCTCGCGGGCGCAGCGATGGCCGCCGCAGGCAGCTCGGCCAAGGCCGACGCGCCGACCTCCACGCTCGACCGCATCAAGAAGAATGGCGTGCTCCGGGTCGCCGTCATCGTCGGCCAGGAGCCCTACTTCCATAAGGACCTCGCCACCAACGAATGGTCGGGCGCCTGCATCGAGATGGCCAAGGACATCGCGAGTAAGCTGGGAGCCAAGGTCGAGACGCTGGAATCGACCTGGGGCAACCAGATCCTCGACCTGCAGGCCGACAAGGTCGACCTCGCCTTCGCCGTGAACCCGACGCCGGAGCGCGCCCTCGTCATCGACTTCTCGACCCCTATCCTGGTGCACTCCTTCACCGTCATCACCAAGAAGGGCTTTGCCAAGCCGCAGACCTGGGCCGAGCTCAACAAGCCCGAGGTCAAGATCGCCGTCGACATCGGTTCGACGCATGAGACGATCGCGCGCCGCTACTGCCCGAAGGCGACGATCCTCGGCTTCAAGAACCGCGACGAGGCGATCCTCGCGGTCGCAACCGGCCGCGCCGACTGCAACGTCTCGCTGGCCGTGCTCTCGGTCTCGACCCTGAAGAAGAACCCGAACCTCGGCGATCTCGCGATCCCCCGCCCGCTCCTGACGCTGCCGACCAACATGGGCATCCGCGCCGAGGGCGACCGCCGCTACAAGGATTTCCTCAGCGCCTGGGCCGACTACAACCGCTCGATGGGCCAGACCCGCGAATGGATGCTCAAGGGTTTCGAGGCGGTCGGCCTCACCGCGGACGATCTCCCGCCCGAAGTGCAGTTCTGACGGCCGTTCGACGATGTATGTCTGGGAGTTCGCGGCGCTCAAGCCGTATTGGGGCCTGATCTGGCAAGGGCTCCTGGTCACCGTCTTCTACACGGTGATCACGGTCGCCGCGGGCCTCCTGATCGGACTGATCGTCGGCATCCTGCGCACGACGGCACCGCGCTGGGTCGCGGTGCCGCTGCGGCTCTACATCGAGATCTTCCGCTGCACGCCGCTGCTGGTGCAGCTGGTCTGGATGTATTACGCCCTACCGGTCCTGATCGGCGTCGACATGTCGCCGGCGATGGCCTGCTTCATCGCGCTCTCGCTCTATGCCGGCTCGTTCTACGCCGAGATCTTTCGCGGCGGCATCGAGGCCGTCGACGTCGGCCAGTGGGAGGCCGGGCGCGCCATCGGCATGCGTCGCGGCAAGATCTTTCGCCGCATCGTGCTGCCGCAGGCGACCCAGGTGATGATCCCCTCCTTCATCAACCAGACCATCATGCAGCTCAAGAACACCTCGCTGGTGTCGGTGGTCGCGGTCGGCGACCTGCTCTACCAGGGCTCGGTGATCACGGCGGCGAGCTACCGGCCGCTCGAGGTCTACACCACGATTGCCGTGCTCTATTTCATCGTGCTGTTCCCGCTGACGCTGGTCGCGGACCGGGTCGAGCTGAAGATGGGAGCGCATCGATGAGCGCCCTGATCGCAAGCAACATCCACAAGGCGTTCGGCGACCACGAGGTGCTGAAGGGCGTATCGCTCACGGTCGCACGCGGCGAGGTCGTCACCCTGATCGGCGCCTCCGGCTCCGGCAAATCCACCTTCCTGCGCTGCCTGAACCTGCTCGAAATGCCGCAGCACGGCGAGCTTGCGATCGGCACGCACAATTTCGCCTTCGGCAAGAGCGTGCGTCCCGCAGGCGATGCGCAGCTCGCGCTGCTCCGCCGCAGCGTCGGCATGGTGTTCCAGCACTTTAATCTCTTCCCGCACATGTCGGTGCTGCGCAACATCACTGAGGGTCCGGTGCAGGTGAAAGGCATGACGCAGGCTGAAGCCGACGCGCTCGGCCGCGACCTGCTTGCAAAAGTCGGCCTCGCCGACAAGGCCGACGCGTTTCCGAGCCGCCTGTCCGGCGGCCAGAAGCAGCGCGTCGCGATCGCGCGCGCGCTCGCGATGAAGCCCGACGTCATGCTGTTCGACGAGCCGACCTCGGCACTCGACCCCGAGCTGGTCGGCGAGGTGCTCGCCGTCATCCGCAGCCTTGCCGCCGAGGGCATGACCATGGTGCTGGTCACGCACGAGATGGCCTTCGCCGCCGATGTTTCTACCCGGGTCGGCTTCATGAACGGCGGCGTCATGGCCGAGATCGGCACGCCCGAAGAGACCATCCGCCAGCCGCGCAGCGAGCGGCTGAAGTCGTTCCTCAGCCGGTTTCACGAAACGCATTAGACGGCCTGCTACGACCATCCCGTGCCGTTCCTGCGCTGAACTTGCCGGGACAGGCGCCGGACACCACGTTCAATCCCGCGACAGCTGCGGCGTTGCGTGACGTTCGCCGGAGTATGGAACTCGAGGCGCGCGATTCTCCTCGCGCCCGCCGCGATCGTCGCCGAACGCGACATGCTCTTGCGTCCCCTCAACCCATTGCGGCCAGGGCGTCGCCTAGCTCGCCTCGACAGACGTCGCGGTTGTGCCAATTGCGGACATCCGGATCGCGGTATGGTGAACCAACAGGTTGATTTATCTCAAGACTGCATTCGGGACGCGAGCTAACTTACCTTCGCAAGGCAGCGATACGTCCGGACAATCGGGAGGTAGAGCATGTACCGGCACATTCTCATTCCGACAGATGGGTCTCAGCTAGCGGAGCGTGGAGTGGCGCACGGATTGGCGCTGGCGAAATCCCTTGGAGCCACCGTATCCTTCATTTTCGTTGTGGAACCATTTTCCGAAGTGTCAGGCCGGTTCCTCGAAGCAGTCGGAACATATGCCGAGTTGCGCAAGGAACAGGCCGCGAGCGTATTGAACGGCGCGGCAAATGCGGCCAGGACGGCCGGTGTCTCCTGCGAGACGATTCAAGCGGAGAACGGGCAACCCCATCAGGCCATCATCGCAGCAGCCACGGACAAGGGCTGCGATCTCATCGTGATGTCGTCGCATGGGCGCAGCGGACTTGCCGCGCTTCTCATCGGGAGCGTGACGAACAAGGTGCTGACGCACGCAAAGACACCCGTCCTGGTCTGTCCCTGAATGTGAGCCTCTGTTGAAGTCAAACCACCGCGCCGGAAGATGGCGACAGGGTCCAGAAAGGGAGCCTCCAAATGTACACCCGGATTCTCCTAAGCACGGACGGATCGGACGTCGCGAGAAACGGCATTAGGCATGGGATCGCTTTGGCAAAGGCCTTGAAGGCCAAAGTGACAGTCATCGCCGTGACGGAATCACTGCCGATCGACTACGGGAGCGGACACGCCTCGGGATGGATACCGTCGCAGCAGGAAATTGATAGCTTCGACGCGGCCTGCAAGGAACGTGCGGGCAAAGTCCTCGACGAAGCGCGAGCTATGGCAGAGCAAGCCGGGATATCCGCAGAGCTCCTGCATGTTCCGAATGCGCATCCGGCCACCGCGATTATCGCAACAGCAAAGTCAGGAGGCTGCGACCTGATCGTCATGGGCTCTCATGGGCGCCGCGGTCTCAAGAAGCTATTCCTGGGAAGCCAAACATCGGAGGTCCTGGCCGACGGAAGCGTGCCGGTGTTGGTCGTACACTAACCAACGGAAACTATAGCGCAGGCTTGGTGAAAGCCGGCTCCACCGTCGGCCTCGGCGCCGAGGACATCCCGAGCGAAGTGCAGTTCTAGATCGGGCGTCTAGTCCCGCGACAGCCGCGGCGTTGACGGGGTGACGTTCGCCGGCGTGTGAAAGTCGAGGCGCGCGCGGTTCTCCTCGCGCACGCCGCTGTCGTCGCCGAATTCGACATAGTTCTGCGCGCCCTCGGCCCATTGCGGCCACGGCGTCGCGGGCGTAGCGGGATTTCCCATGCGCGCGAAGGCGACCAGCGTGTCCATCATGCGCTCGGACAGTGCGCGATCGAACTCGGTCCAGTTGCGCGTGGTGCGGAATTTGTTGAAGGCATCCTGGGTACCGAACCAATAGGGCACGTCCGAGGTGTGATAGGCGCCGATCTTCTGCGGGCTGTCGAAGAACTCGACGCCGGGCGCGAACGGATGCACGCGCGAGAACATGTACATATAGAACGGTGCCTTGCCGGTCTTGCTCTGCGCGACCGCCCAGTTGCGCGTTCCGATCTCGACCAGCCCCTCGCGCGCCGCAAGCAGCCCCATGGCTTTCGCATCGCCGTCGGTCTTCGCGGGATAGAGCGCGAGGAAGCGGTCGGCCTGATCGCCATAGAGTTTTCGCGCAGCAGTGACATAGGCATCCACCGCTCCGGCGGTGCGCAGATCGTTCGAGCTCTCGTCGCGCGTAAAGCCCGCGACGGTGGCGACGTCGTTCTGCTTGCCGGCGGCAAAAATGTTCGGGACGGTGTCGGGCAAGACATAGCCGTCGATATCGGGGGTGACGGAGATCGTGCCGGCGCAGCCGAGCTGGCAGTCCTTCTGGATCGCAAGAATCTTGTCAGCCTGGATCAGCCGCATCTCGGCAAGCGACGATGCGCCGAGCGCCGACTGCACCTCGAGGCCGATCTTCTCAGCGGCCGGAAGCGCCGGGAATTTGAAGCGGTTGTCAAACATGCTCAGGCTCATCGCGAAGCCGCGATGGAACAGGCCCTTCGCCAGCGGGCTTGCCTCGAGCGCCGACACCGACATGGCGCCGGCCGACTGTCCGGTGATGGTGACGTTATCGGGGTCGCCGCCGAACTGCGCGATGTTGCGCTTGACCCATTGCAGCGCGGCGACCTGGTCCATCAGCCCGTAATTGCCGGAGGCACGTTGCGGCGATTCCGCGGTCAGCTCGGGATGGGCGAGATTGCCCAGGATGCCGACACGGTAGTTGAAGCTGACGAAGAGCGTGCCCTTCTTCGCGACGTTCTCGCCGTCATACATCGCCATGCCGCTGGAGCCGAGCGTGAAGCCGCCGCCATAGATCCAGACCACGACCGGCAATTTTGCGTCCGGTTTCGCATCCGGGCTTGCCCAGACGTTCAGGTAGAGGCAGTTCTCGCTGGTCGCCTCCTCGCCGAAATAATGATTGAGATTGTGCCGGCGCAGCACCTGGATGCACTCCGGCGCGAGCCGGTCCGCATGATAGGTACCCTTCCATGCCTCGACCTTCTGCGGCGCGCGCCAGCGAAGATCGCCGAGCGGCGGCGCGGCAAAGGGGATGCCGAAATAGGCTCTCACGCCCGACGGCAGCACCTTGCCCGAGACAGCACCGCTGTCGATGCTGACGGGATCACCGGGGACAGGCGTCGCGACGACCTGCGCCGACGCTGGCGAAGCTGCCCGCATGACGAATGTACCAACGAGCGAGATGACCAAAATAGCCGATCGCCACTGAACGCGCGCAGCGTTCGTGTTCGAGATACTCATCCGGCCTCCCTCATTTTCTTGTTGTTGTCGCTCGCGCTCAATTCCACCCACAGGCGCGAGCGTACGCCTTCATTGAGTGGCACAATATGGAACGGCTGGCCGAAAATGGCGAGCGGCTCCTGAGGCAGCTCGAAGCGCGGCCAGGCTTCCGCGACATCGGGCACACCTGATGTGACGAAGCGCAGCAAGCTCGCCTGAAACCGCGCGGCGACGTCGATATCGGCAGGCGTCATCGGCCCGCCCTTGCGCTTCAGGATCGGACGATCGATGAAGTCGGGCAGATGCGCCCAGAGGCAGGCATTGTCCGCGCCGTGTGTGGGCCCCTGCGACAGGAACGGCTCCAGCGCCGGGCGATGGTCGAACCGACTCAGCCACACCGCGCCGCCGGCCGCAGCGTGCAGCCGCGCGAGATCGGCCATCGGGCGGTGCCAGAACGCGTCCGACAGCAGCGCCTCATACGGATCCTCGTCGACGCGCGCCGTGGCGCGGTAATCGGACAGCAGGCGTTCCCAGCCGGCATCACCGAAGGCGGCGCGCACATTGCGCTCGGTGGTGCGGATCATCGCAGCGGGCGGGGTGCTCTTGAGGAACATCACCATCTCGTCGCGGCAGGAACCGAGCCAGAGCGGAATGTCGCGCAAGCTGCCGTCGGCGAAGACGTCGCGGGGCTCGCGCGCAATCACGGTGCCATCGAGCACCGGACCGAACACGGTGCCCGATTCCGTTTCGTCCGCGAGCCTGCGGCCGACCCGCTCCACCGCCGCGAAGAGCTTTGGCAAGGCCACAGAGGCGATCGCGGCCGGATCGCGCGCCAGTTCAAGCTCGTCGAGCACGCGACGCGCGACCTCGTCGGCGTGATCGGCGCTCATGATATTTCGCCCGGGCGCGCTGAGCGCGAGCGCGCGGCTGAACTTGCCCCTCGCCTGCGGCAGGGTTGCGAGCGCGATCACCATGGAGGCGCCGGCCGACTGGCCGGACAGCGTGATGGCGTCCGGATCGCCGCCGAAATTCGCGATGTTGGCATGCACCCAGTCGAGCGCAGCGAGCGCGTCCTGGAGCGCGAGGTTGTTCGCCTCGCCCAAGCCATGGCGATGCAGTTGCAGGAAGCCGAGCGGGCCAAGCCGGTAGTTGATCGTGACGATCACTGCCGGGCCGTGCTTGGCGAGGAAGGCGCCGTCATAATCGGCGCCGCCGCCGGTGACGAAGGCGCCGCCGTGAATGAAGAACATCACCGGCAGTGGGCGATCCACCCCTGCCGGCGTCCAGACGTTCAGGCTGAGACAGGACTCCTCCGCCTGATCGAGATGACCGGGCTGCGGCGCATAAGCGCCGTAGTCCGTGCAGCGGCGGGGCTCCGTCCACGCCGGTGGCGGCATTGCCCGGGCAAAGCGCCGCGCGGTTGCGAACGGCACGCCCTTGAAGGCACGCACGGCCTCCTGCTCGGCCCCAATGACGGGACCGTTCGCGGTCGGGACTGCATTGGTCAGCATGCGATGCCCTGTCCTTCGCTCAAGCGCGCCGCTTGCCGAGATCGGCGATGTCGACGGTGTGGGTTTCGCGCGCGGTCGCAGCAGCGGCTGCCGAGATCACGCAGCAGCAGGCCACGAAGATCGCAACGGGAATCCAGCCGTTCGGCCCTTCTCCGACCAGGCTCGCGCTCACCAGCGGTGTGAAGCCGGCGGCGAGGAAGCCGAGCTGGGTGCCGATCGCGGTGCCGGAATAGCGCACGCGTGCCTCGAACATCTCCGCGTAGAACGACGGCCAGATCGCGTTCGGCGCAGAATAGACGATGTACAGGCCCATCGCGGCCGCAAAGATCGCGGGCGTGCTGCCCGACGTCACCAGCATGAAATAAGGGAATAGCAGCACGGCGCAGCCGAGCACGCCGCCGATGAACACCGGCTTGCGGCCGATCTTGTCGGCAAGCAAGGCCCACAGCGGCTGCGCGACCAGCGCTGTGACATTGCCGAGCACGCCGGCCCACAGCATGGTCGAACGCGCGACGCCGAATTTGCTCGTGACATAGCCGAGAGCGAACACGGCCGTCACGGTGCTCACGGTCGCGATCAGCGCGCAGACGATCACGCGCAGCACGTCCGGCCAGTAGTCGCGCAGCAGCGTGACGACGGGGAAGCGCGCCACTTGCGCCTTGTCCTTGATGTCTTCGAACACAGGCGTTTCCGGCATGGTCCGCCGCACCAGATAGGCAACCAGCAGCACCAGCGCGGAGAGCAGGAACGGAATGCGCCAGCCCCAGCTCAGGAGCTGCTCTTCCGGCAGGCTCGACACCGGAATGAACACCAGCGTCGCCAGGATCGCGCCGGCCTGGGTGCCGCTCAGCGTCCAGCTCGTGAAGAAGGCGCGGTTGGAGTTGGCGGAATGCTCGAGGGTCAGCGAGTTCGCCCCGCTCTGCTCGCCGGCCGCCGACAGGCCCTGCAATAGGCGCAGCAGCGTCAGGATGACAGGCGCGGCATTGCCGATCGTCTTGGCATCCGGCAGCAGGCCGATCGCGAGCGTTGAGCAGCCCATCAGGACCAGCGTGAACAGCAGCACCGTCTTGCGGCCGATCCGGTCGCCGAAATGGCCGAGGATGACGGCGCCGACGGGCCGCGCGATGTAGCCGATGCCGAAGCTCAGAAGCGCAAGCAGCGTTGCCGTGCCGGGATCAACATTGGCGAAGAATACTTTCGGGAAGATCAGCGCCGCCGCGGTGCCGTAGATGAAGAAGTCGTAGTATTCGAGCATGCTGCCGACGAAGCTGACGAGCGCGGCGCGCTTGGGCAGCTTGTTTGGCGCGGCGTCCGCGCCGGATGATGCGTGCAGCGATGCGGTTGACGTCAAAGTCATGAAAGTCCTCCCCATGTGTCCGGTGCGGTTCGCGCCAGGCCGATCGCCTCGCGCGCGCTCTTGTTGTTCTTGTTGCCGCAGCTTTGGTTTGGATCGATAATGTACGAACTAGTACGTTTATGCAATACGCATTGGATCGCCGCCCAAAGAGGCGAAATTTGCCTTCACCTTCAAGGCGATCCATGGAAACTGGCGGGAGAAACAGCAATGCTCGAGCGCATGCCGCCCCCATCGAAGCGCACCAACGACCCCGAGCGCACCAAGCGCGACATCCTCGAAGTGGCGATGGCCGAATTCGCCTCGGAGGGCTATTCCGGCGCCCGCGTCGACGCGATTGCGGCGCGCACGCGCACGTCGAAGCGGATGATCTATTACTATTTCAGCGGCAAGGAGCAGCTCTACCTCGCGGTGCTGGAGGAGGCCTATCGCAGCATCCGCGCCCTGGAGGATCAGCTCGACATCGAAAGCTGCGACGCACGCGAGGGCCTGCGCCGCCTGATCGAGGCGACCTTCGACCATGACGAGCGCAACCCCAACTTCATCCGTCTCGTCTCGATCGAGAACATCCACCACGGCAAGCATCTGAAGCAGAATTTGCAGCTGCGCCAGCTCAACGCCAGCGTGATCGCCACCCTCGACGGCATCCTCAAGCGCGGCCGCACCGAAGGCGTCTTCCGCGACGACGTCGACGCCATCGACCTGCACCTCGCCATCTCCTCCTACTGCTTCTTCCGCGTCGCCAACCGCCACACGTTCGGCGCGCTGTTCGACCGCGACCTCAGCGAGCCGAAGGTATTGGCGAAGAGCCGGGCACAGATCGTGGAGATGATCTTGGCGTGGCTGGGGGCGAAGGCTTAGCAGCCACCACATATTCGATGTCGTCCCGGCCTAGTGCGCAATTGCGCACTAGGCCGGGACGACATCGGGGGCTCACCCCTTCTTCTGCCGCGTGCTCGCCAGCAGCACCAGCATGAAGGACGCCGCCGTCATCAGCGTCGAGATCGCGGCGATGGTCGGGTCGATCTCGTCGCGGAGCGCGGTGAACATCCGCTTGGTCAGCGGCTGATACTGGCCACCGGAGATGAACAGCGCGACGATGGTCTCGTCCATCGCCGAGATGAAGGCGAAGATGCCGCCCGCCACCACACTCGACTTGATCTGCGGCAGCGTCACCGCGAAGAAGCTGCGCAGGCGGTTCATGCCGAGGCTGCGCGCCACCATCTCCTGCGCGGGGTCGAAGCTCTGCAGGCCCGCGAGCACGGAGATGACGACATAGGGCAGGCCCAGCATCACGTTGGCCAGTACGAGGCCGGGCATGGTCGCGACCAGGCCGACCTTGGCATAGACGAAGAAGATGCCGACGGCGGTGATGATGATCGGCACCACCAGCGGCAGCAGCAGCGCCATGTGGATCAGCCGCATGATCCGCAGCTTCGACTGGCTGATGGCATAGGCGGCGGCCACCCCGAACGGGGTCGCGATCACGACGGTCAGCAGCGCGACCGTCAGCGTCACCCGCGTCGCCTGCATCCAGGCGGGGTTTGAGAAATATTGCTGGTACCAGCGCAGCGAGAAGGACGGCGGCGGGAAGGTCAGGAAGCGCGCGCTGGAGAACGAGATCGGCGCGATGATCAGGACGGGGATGATCAGATAGACCAGCACCAGCGCGCTGATCACGTAGAGGGCAATCCGTGCGGGCGAGGCGCGCATCATTTCTGCCCCAGCACGCGATCGAGCGAGATGAAGCGGCTGACGACGAAGAAGATCGCGAGCACGCTCAGGAGCAGCACCACGGCAACCGCGCTCGCAGCCCCAAACTGGTTGTAGAGCTCGACGTTGCGGCTCACCAGCATCGACACCATCACGGTGCGGCCGCCGCCGAGCAGCTCCGGCGTGATGTAGAAGCCGAGGCACAGCACGAACACCATGGTGCAGCCGGCGAGCACACCCGGCAGCGACAACGGCAGGAACACGCGCATGAAGGTCAGGGACGGGCTCGCACCCAGGCTGGCGCCGGCCTGCATGAGATCATTCGGGATCTTCTGCATGGTGGCGTAGAGCGGCAGCACCATGAACGGCAGCAGGATGTGCACGGTGGCGACAACCGTGCCGAAGGTGTTGTGGACCAGCGCGAGCGGCTCCGAGATCACATCGAGATAGCGCAGGAACTGGTTGATCACGCCGGTGCGCTGGAGCAGCGCCAGCCAGGCATAGGCGCGCACCAGCACGCTGGTCCAGAACGGCAGCACGACCAGCGACAGGATCAGGATGCTCCACCCCTTCGGCACCGAATTGGCGAGATAGGCCACGGGATAGCCGAGCAGCAGCGCGATCACCGTGACCGCGAGGCTGATCTCGAAGGTCAGCGCAAAGCTGCGCCAGTAGACGTCTTCGGTGAAGACGCGGCGATAGTTCTCCAGCGTGAAGCCGTCATGATAGATCGACTGCCAGGCGAGCCAGCCGACCGGCAGCACGATCAGGGCCAGGATCACCAGCAGCGCCGGCGACACCAATGCCAGCATCAGGCCGTGCTCGCGGCGCTGATGCTTATGGGAGGGATCTGGCACGGATGTCGTCAACGCTCGCCTCGCCTTACTTCTGCATGAAGGACGCCCAGCGCTTCTCGGCGGCCTCTCCGGCCGGCGAGGACCACCAGGCGTAGGACATCAGGGCTTGCTTGGCCGCGTTGGCCGGCTCGCTCGGCAATTGCGCGGCGCGCTCGGGCTTGATCACGCCCGTCTCGAACGCCTTGGGATTGCCCGGACCGTAATCGATGTGCAGCGGCAGATTGGCCTGGTGCACGGGATCGACGGCCTCGTTGAGGAATTTCACGGCCGTCTCGAGGTTCGGCGCGCCCTTGAGGATGCAGAGCGAGGTGCTCTGCAGGATGCCCTGGTTGTAGGTGAAGGCGACCTTGGCGCCTTCCTTGGCGACCGCGCTGACGCGGCCGTTCCAGGCCATCTCCATGTCGACCTCGCCGTCATTGAGCAGCTGCGCCGACTGCGCGCCCGAGGTCCACCACACCGTGATGTGCGGCTTGATCTCTTCCAGCTTCTTGAAGGCGCGGTCGACGTCGAGCGGGTAGAGCTTGTCGGGCGCGACGCCGTCGGCCATCAGCGCGGCCTCGAGCGTCGCGAACGGGTGGTTGCGCAGCGCGCGGCGGCCGGGGAATTTCTTGACGTCCCAGAAATCGGCCCAGCTGTTCGGCGCGTCCTTCGGGAAGGTCTTCTGGCTGTAGGACAGCACGCTGGAATAGAACTCGTAGGACACCGAATAGGGACTGCGATACGCCTCCGGCATCGCCGCGCCGTTTGGAATCTTCGAGAAGTCGAGCTTCTCGATCAGCCCCTGCTCGCCGCCGCGCAGGCAATTGCCGGTCGGGGTATCGACGACATCCCAGATCGGCTTGCCGCTGCCGACCTGGGTCTTGATCGCCGGCCAGGCGTCGGGAATGGAGTCCTGGTTGATGGTGATGCCGAGCTTCTTGGCAGACGGATCGAGGATCGCCACCGTCTGCGCCTGCTGATAGGCGCCGCCCTGCGAGACGAAGGTGATCTGCTCGGCGGCATCAGCCGCACTGGTCAATCCGATTGCGCCCAGCAGCGCGCAGCCCAATCCAAAGCTCTGTTTCATCGTCATCCTCACCTCCTCCAAATGATCTCACTGACCGATCGCATCGAGAAACTGGTACCAGCCGGCGACCATGCGCACGGCGGGCTCGCGCAGCGGATAGAACGGTATAGCTTTCATGCGCCGCGCATCGAGCAGGCCGACGTCGGGCGTCTCGCCGCGCACGAAGGCGGCGAGATAGCGGCCCATCAGGCTCGACATCGCAACGCCGGCGCCGTTGTAGCCGACCGAGAACAGCGTGCGATCGTCGAGCCGGCCGATATGCGGCACCGAATCCAGCGTCATCGCGACGAGGCCCGACCATTTGTAGGCGAGCTTGATATCGGCAAGATCGGGGAAGATGCCGACCATCGCCTTGCGCAAGGCATCGAACGCGGCTTGCGAATCCTGCTTGCCGAAGGCGCCGCGGCCGCCGAAGATCACGCGGTTGTCGACCATGCGGAACCAGCGCATCATGCGCTTGGTCTCGGTGTAGGTGCGCCCCGTCGGCATCAGCCGCCCTGCGAGATTGCCGGGGAGGCGCTCGGTTGCGACCATGGCGCTGCGGAACGGGATCAGCGTGCGCTGCAGATGCGCCGTCGCGCCGGTCAGATCGGAATAGCTGTTGGTGGCGATGATCGCCTGTTTCGCGCGCACTGCGCCTTGCGGAGTCTCCGCGATGATGCCGCCGTTCTCGCGCCGGAGCTTGATGACCGGCGACTGCTGGAAGATGGGCACGCCGCGGCGCGCCACGCCGTCGGCGAGGCCACGCAGATAATTCAGCGGATGGATGCCGCCCGAGCCGGGATTGAGCACGCCGCCCACAAAAATATCGGAGCCGGTCTCCTCGCGCACGCCGTTCTTGTCGAGGATGCGAACCGCGGCCGAGCCCATCTCGCGCGTCATCCAGTTGGCTTCGTCGATCGCGGCCTTCAGCGTGGTCTCGTTGTGGGCGGCCTTGACCTGCCCGGTGCGCGTGAGGTTCGCGCTGGTGATACCGAACTCGGAGACGAGCTCCTCGACCATGTCGGTCGATTCATGCGCGATCTCGTACATGCGCCGCGCCATGGCGCGGCCATGTGCGGCGTCGATCTCGCGGAACGAGAGGCGGAATTTTGCGGTGATCACCCCGCCATTGCGCCCGCTCGCGCCCCAGCCGGGACGGTTGGCCTCGAGCACGACGGGGCTCAGCCCGCTCTTGGCAATGTGGTGCGCGGCGGAGAGGCCTGTATAGCCGGCGCCGATGATCACCACATCGGCCTGTCGCTCGCCCGACAGCACGGGATAGTCGCGCGCCGGCTCCGCCGTGGCTTCCCACAGCGAATTGACCGATGGCAGCGCGCTCCAGTCCCGTGTCATGCCACAGCTCTCCGTTTACGCCACTGGCCCGATCGCCGCATCGGCGAGCGCCTTCAGGGTCGGGAAATGGAAGTCGGGCTTGGTCAGCGTCTCCACCGCAGGCGTGCCGCCGAAGCCGGCGATGCCCTGGCGGCGCTCGATCCAGCACACCTTGTAGCCGAGCTTCCGCGCGATCCCGATGTCGTGATACTGGCTCTGCGCGACGTGCAGGATGTCGGATTGCTTGTAGCCGAAGGCGGACTGGCGGCCCTTGTTGTAGGCGAAGAATTCCGGGTTCGGCTTGGCAACGCCGGTGTCGTCGGCGCAGACGGTATCGTCGAAGGGATTGCCGAGCGCGTGCGCGTAGCAGGACAGCGCGACGCGGTCGGCATTGGTCATCGCGACCAGGCGGAACTTCGTGCGCAGCCGCTTGAGCGCCTCGACGGAATCGGAGAACGGACCCCAGCGCAGCACGGCGAGCTGGAACACGTCGCAGGAGGCGTCATCCGCCGGCAGCCCGAGCTCCTGCGCGAGATAGCGGTAAACGTGAAACATCACCTCGCTCGAGCGCTCATAATGCTTGTCGCGGCCGCGCTTGTAGGATTCGAAGATCTTGTCGTCGCTGAGCTCGGCCGGCGTCTTGCCCGAGATCCTGCGCACCGCGGAGAGCACGCCGGTCTCGAAATCGATCAAGGTGCCGACGACGTCGAAGGTGAGGACCTTGAAATTGCTGAACGCGGCTTGGGTGGACATATCGTTTCTTCTCTCGGGTTGGATGGGGCTTGAGTTCAATCCCCCACCCTGGGGACGACAATGGTGTCCTCGGGATGGAGCGTGACGGTAAGGCTGCCGCCGAGCGGCGGAATGCGGTGATAGGCCTGGTGGTAGCTCGGCTGGCGCAGGCTGAGCGCGATGCCGTCGGCGAGCGCGAGGAAAATGCGCAGGCTCTCGCCCTGGTAGACGATGTCGGTGACGGTTCCGGTCAGCCGGTTGCAGGCGGCATCCTGCGCGCCGTCGTCGATCAGCAGCTTTTCGCTGTGCACGGCCAGCATCAGGGCATCGCCGTCGGGAATGGCGCGCGCGCTGCGCAGCAGGGCATTGCCGAGCGCGACGCTGGAGGCATCGACGCGGCGGACCGGGAGCATCGTCGCTTCGCCGATGAAACTGGCGACGAAGGAATCGGCGGGATGATCGTGCAGCCGCGCCGGCTCGTCGATCTGGATCAGCCGGCCGTCCTTCATGACGGCAACGCGGTCGCTCATGGTCAGCGCCTCGCGCTGGTCATGGGTGACATAGATAATGGTGGCGCCGATGCGCTTGTGCAGCGCGCGCAGCTCGATCTGCATGGATTCGCGCAGCTGCTTGTCGAGCGCGGAGAGCGGCTCGTCCATCAGGATCAGGCGCGGCTCGAAGATCATGGCGCGTGCGAGGGCCACGCGCTGGCGCTGGCCGCCGGAGAGCTGCGCGATGCCGCGCTCCTCATAGCCGGCAAGGCCGACCATGCTGAGCGCCGCGCGCACCTTGTCCGGCCACGAGGATTTCGGCAGGCGCCGCGCGCGCAGGGGAAAGGCGACGTTCTCGCCGACGCTCATATGCGGAAACAGCGCGTAGTTCTGGAAGACGACGCCGATGTCGCGCTTGTGCGGCGGCATCCAGGTCACGTCGCGGCCGCCGAAGAGAATTGTGCCTGAGGTCGGCAGGATGAAGCCGCCCAGAATGCCGAGCAGCGTGGTCTTGCCGGAGCCGGAGGGGCCGAGCAGCGAGACGAATTCACCGGCGCCGACATTGAGCGAAACGTCGTCGAGGGCGCGAACGGCGCCATAGGCCTTGCTGGCGGACCTGATCTCGACGCTTTCCGCTCGCTTGTCCAACGATCGACCTCGCCATGTCCCTGCGCTGGCGTGCCTCACTGCACGCCATAAGCCTGCTTTATAGACAGGGATTTGGGGCACTCGCGGCCGAAGCGTGCGCTGCACCAAATCTTCTCTCGAAGGCCCTGTCTTTAGGCTGTCATCCTCATGACACCAGACTTGCGAAAACTCGGCAATTGCCAAATTCTCACCGCGCTCATAACATGACGTTATGCCCGAGCTCCGCCGCATGCTGCCGTCCAGTAACGCCCTGTTCGTCTTCGACGCAGCGGCGCGCAATGGCAGCTTCACCGCGGCCGCCGCGGAACTGAACGTGACGCAGCCGGCGGTGAGCCGGATGCTCGGCCAGTTCGAGGAGCATCTCGGCGTTCGCCTGTTCGATCGCAAGGCGGGCCGCGCGGTGCTCACCGAGGAAGGCGAGCTGCTCTATCGCCGCGTGCTCGAAGGCTTCCGCAGCATCGAGAGCGGGCTCGTCGAGATCGAGCGGCGGCGCAAGGGCACCGAGACGGTGACGCTGTCGGTCTCCTCCGCCTTCACCACGCATTGGCTGATGCCGCGCATCGACAAGCTGCAGAAGCAGTTTCCGCAAGTGGATCTGCGCTTCCAGCTCATCTCCGGCGCGCTGCGCGGAGCGGTAGAGAATGTCGATCTCGGCATGCGCTTCCGCGATCGCGAAGAGCCCCCGTCCGGCGGCACGCTGATCATGAAGGAAGTGATGCTGCCGATGTGCAGCCCCGGCTATCTCGGCGAGACCGATCCGGCCGAGGGCAACACCATCATCCGCCTCGCCGAGACGCCGGGCGATTGGGCCGCGGATTACGCATCGCTTCTCTCCGGGCGCCGCGGCGCGGCCAAGGCGCTGAGCTTCACCGATTATGCCGTCGTGGTGCAGGCCGCCCTGCTCGGCCAGGGCATCGCGCTCGGTTGGCTGACGGTCGCCTCGCACTGGCTGCTGACCGGCGCGCTGGTGCCGGCCTCCGACACGCTCACCACCACGCGCCGCATCTGCGAATTCCTGCCGCCGCGCAACCGCCCGATGCGCCCGATCGCCGCCGAGATCCGCGACTGGATCATCGCCCAGATGAAAAGCGAGATCGCCGCGATCGACCGGCTCTATCCGAAGCTCGGCGCAATGGACGCGTGCTACTAATTTCCCCTCGCCCCGCTTGCGGGGAGAGGGTCGGGGTGAGGGGGAGTCTCCGCGGGGACGGTAAGAGTTTGGACTCGCGGAGAGTCCCCCTCACCCGGAATCCGCGCTTTCAGCGCGCATTCCGGCCTCTCCCCGCAGGCGGGGAGAGGCGAAGAGTTCCACGCTTGGCGCCTCTACCGATGCTCGATCGCCCTGATCGCGCCGCGCAGCTCGGCGAGGCCGCGGAGGCGGCCGATCGCGGTGTAGCCTGGGTTGGTGCGCTTGGTGGCGGCGAGGTCGTCGAGCATGCGGTGGCCGTGATCGGGGCGGAACACGATGCTCTTGTCCGGTGAGCGCCGCGCGTTCTCCTTCAGCAGCGCCTTGAGCACCGCGACCATATCGACGTCGCCGTCGAGATGATCGGACTCGTAGAACGACAGGCCGTCCGCCTCGCGCTTGGTCGCGCGCAGATGGGCGAAGGCAATGCGCGGGCCGAAGCGTTCCGCCATTTCAGGCAGATTGTTCTCCGCGCGCACGCCGAGCGAACCCGTGCACAGGCAGATGCCGTTCGCCTTCGACGGCACGGCATCGAACAGAGCCTGATAGTCGTCGGCGCTGGATGCGATGCGCGGCAGGCCGAACAGCGGCCGCGGCGGATCGTCCGGATGCAGCGTCAGGGAGACGCCAAGCTGCTCGGCGACCGGCGCCACGCACGCAAGGAACTCGGCGAGGTGCTGCCGCAGGATCTCTGGCGTGATGTCGCGATAGGTCTCGAGCCGGTCGCGGAATTGCGGGATCGTCATCGGCTCGGTGGTCGAGCCCGGCAGCGCGCTGGCGATGACCATGACGAGATAGTCGATATCGGCCTGGCTCATCTGGTCGAACAGCTTCTTGGCGCGCGCCTGCTGCTCGGGCGAATATTCCTGCGCGGCGGCCGGGCGCTTCAGGATGTGCAGCTCGAACGCGGCAAAGCGATCCTGGTCGAAGCGCATGGCGCGGGCGCCGTTGGGCAACTCCCATTCGAGATCGGTGCGGCACCAGTCGACGACGGGCATGAAATTGTAGCAGATGATCTTGATGCCGGAGGCGGCGACCGCCTCCAGGCTCGCGATCCAGGCTTCGATAGACTTCGTCGCCTTGCCGCCGAGGCGCTTGACGTCGTCGGGGATCGGAATCGATTCCACCACCGACCAGGTCAGCTTTGAGCGGCCAGGCTGGCCGTTCTCGATAAAGTTCTTGCGCTCCTCGACCGCCTTGCGCGTCCAGGCTTCCCCGATCGGCACCTGATGCAGCGCCGAGACGATATCGCTCGCCCCGGCCTGCCTGACGTCGTCCAGCGAGACGGGATCATCGGGCCCGTACCAGCGCCATCCCTCCAGCATCATGCCCGTTCTCCTAATCAGTTCGCAGTGAGCACGACCTTGACGCTCTGCGAGCGGTCGAGCGCCAGCCGCAGCGCATCCGGCGCGGTCGCCAGCGGCCGCTCGGCGGTGACCAGCGACAGCACATCGACGCTGCCGGCCGCAATCAGTTCCACTGCGGTCATGAACTCGAAGCCGAAGCGGAACGAGCCGCGCAGATCGATCTCCTTGGCCATCACGGCGTTCGACGGCGTCGGGATCTGGCCGCCCGGCAGGTTGCCGATCTGCACCACCACACCGCCGCGCCTGACGATGCCGATCGCGCTGGCGAGGCCCGCGGCCGTGCCCGAGACCTCGAAGGCGACGTCGTAGGGGCGTGCGGCGGCCTGCGCCTTCAGGCCCTCCTCGCCAGTAGAGACGTTCTCGACATGGGAGGCGCCGAGCTTGGTCGCAAAGGCCAGCGGCGCCGGCGCGATGTCGGCCACCGTCACGTCGGCCATGCCGGCACGGTGCGCGGCGAGCATGGTCAGAAGCCCGATCGGGCCGGCACCGAAGATGATGCCGCGCTTGCCCTCGATGTTGCCGGCGCGCGCGACCGCGTGCAGGCAGACCGAGAGTGGCTCGGCCAGCGCCGCGGCCTGATAGGAGACGTGGTCGGGAATCTTCACGCACTGCGCCGGGATCGCGTCGAAGTAATTGGCGAAGCCGCCCTGCATATGCGGCGTCTTCGAGGCCGAGCCCATGAAGTAGATGTTCTCGCACAGGTTCGGCCGGCCCTCGCGGCAGGCGACGCAATGGCCGCACCAGCGCGACGGGTTGACGGCGACGCGGTCGCCGACCTTCAGGTTGGCGGCAGTGCCGGAGATCTCCACGACCTCGCCCGAGATCTCATGGCCGAGCACCAGCGGCGACTTCACCACGAAGTCGCCGGTGCGGGCATGGCGGAAGTAGTGCATGTCCGAGCCGCAGATGCCGCCGGCGCCGAAGCGGATGCGCACCATGCCCGATGCCAGCTTGTCGAGCGGATGCTCGATCATGCGCAGGTCTTCGGGGCCGAACAGGGTTGCGGCGAGAGCAGTCGAGGTCATTTGGAGAGTCCCATGTATTTAGGCAGCCAGAGGGTCAGTTCGGGAATGTAGGTGATCGCGATCAGCGCGAGCATCAGCGGCACCAGCCAGGGCAGGATCGCGACCGTCGTGCGCTCGACCGAGAGCTTTGCGACGCGGGCGAGCACGAACAGCACCATGCCGAGCGGCGGATGCAACAGGCCAATCATCAGGTTCAGCGTCATGATCAGACCGAAGTGGATCGGATCGATGCCGAGCTTGAGCACGATCGGCAGCAGGATCGGCACCAGGATGGTAATCGCCGCCGTGGTGTCGATGAAGCAGCCCACGAACAGGATCAGCACGTTGGCGAGCGCCAAAAACACCCATTTGTTGTGGGTGATGCTGAGCATCCAGTCCGACAGCATTTGCGCGGCCTGCGACACCGTCAGCAGCCAGGCGAAGATCGAGGCTGCGGTCACGATGAACAGCACCGAGGCCGTGGTCTCGATGGTGTCGAAGGTCGCCTTCGCCACGGTCTTCAGCGTCATGGTGCGGTAGCGGATGAGGCCCAGGAACAGCGACCAGATCACCGCGGCGACCGCGGCTTCGGTCGGCGTGAACCAGCCGAGCGTCATGCCGCCGATCAGGATCACCGGCGCCATCAGCGCCATCACCGCCGAGAAGTCGAAGTACCAGTCGATAATGAGCAGCGTGCCGAGACCAATGACGACGGCCATATTGACCGAGAGGCCGGCGAGCACCATCAGCCAGATCGCCATCGGAAAAGCGAGCACGATGGCGATCTCGAGGCCGGCCGATCCGAGCTGCGGCCAGGAGAACGGCGTATCGCTGCCCCATTTGTTCTTGTGCGCGAAATAGGTGACGGTCGCCATCATCAGCAGCGTCATGACGATGCCCGGGATGACGCCGCCCAGGAACAGCGCGCCGATCGAGACGTTGGCCATCATGCCGTAGATCACGAAGGGCAGCGACGGCGGAATGATCGGCCCAAGCGTTGCGGACGCCGCGGTGACGCCGACCGAGAATTCGGTGGAGTAGCCGTGGTCCTTCATCGCCTTGATCTCGATGGTGCCGAGGCCGGCGGCATCCGCGATCGCGGTGCCGGACATGCCGGAGAAGATCACCGAGCCGATGATGTTGACGTGGCCGAGGCCGCCGCGCATCCAGCCGACCAGCGCGACCGCGAATTTGTAGATGCGGCCGGTGACGCCGGCGATGTTCATGAGATTGCCGGCCAGGATGAAGAACGGCACGGCGAGCAGCGGAAAGCTCTCGACGCCGGCGATCATGCGCTGCGCCAGCGTGACATCAGGGGTCACGCCGCTGACCAGGATGTAGAGCAGCGACGACGCGGCCATGGAAATCGCCACGGGAACGCCGAGCAACATCAGGATGAGAAAGCCTCCAAGCAACAGCAGCATGACGTTACCCTTCAAAACCGTCGTAGGCGCCGGGACGTTCGAGGATCGAATAACCCTGTCGCAAATGTTGTATGGCCACCTGCACCGAGCGCACGAACATCAGCACGAAGCCCGCCAGCACGGCGTAATAGACGTAGTCCTTGGGCAGATTGATCGTCGTCATCGATTCATCGCCGATGATCTGGATGTAGACCCAGACCAGCTTGATGGCGTAGCCGAAGAAAGCGATCCGGATCAGATCGATGATCGTCGACAGTGCGCGCGCCACCACATGCGGCAGATAGCGGTAGACGAGGTCGACCTGGATATGCCGCGACAGCCGCACGCACATCGAGGAACCGATGAAGACCACGCCGATCAGGCAGTAGGTCGCGATCTCCTCGGTCCAGGCATAGCTGTCGTTGAGCACGTAGCGGGTGAAGAACTGGAGGAAGACGGCAAGCGCCATCACCCAGAAGATCGCCAGCGCCACCCAGTCCTCGAAAGCGTAGACGCCGAGATCGACCTTCGGCGCCGCCTCCTCCTCGAAGGTGTGGGCGATCTCGTCCGCAGTGATCTGCCGGTGTATTTCGGCGGTCGACATGGGTGTGCTCCTCAAACCTCTCCATTGTCATTCCGGGGCGGCTCGACGGGGCCGCGCAAAGCGCGGTCCCGAGAACCGAACCCGGAATCTCGAGGTTCCGGGTTCGACGCTTCCGCGTCGCCCCGGAACGACGGGCGCGTCACTTGACCGCCTGAATCCGCTCCCAGTCGGCCTTGCGGTAACCGAACGTCTCGAACGGAACGTTCTTCAGCACGATGTCGCGGAACTCGTTCTTGTCGACCTCGGTCACGGTCAGGCCCTTTTCCTTGAAGAAGGCGACCAGCTTGGCCTCGTTCTGCTTGATCTCGTCGGTCGCTTTCGCGGCGGCCTCCTGCGCGACGTCGGTGAAGATCTTCTTGTCCTCGTCGCTGAGCTTCTTCCAGAGCGCGCCGGCGACCACCGTGTTGAGGTGGTCGACGATGTGGCCGGTCAGCACGATGTGCTTCTGCACCTCGTAGAATTTCTTGGCCTCGATCGTGGTCAGCGGGTTCTCCTGCGCCTCGACGGTGCCGTTCTGGAGCGCGAGATAGACCTCGGCGAAGGCGATCGGCGCGGTGTTGGCGCCGCAGGCGCGCGGCATTGCGAGATAGGCCGGCACGTCGGGCACGCGCATCTTCAGGCCCTTGAGGTCGGCGCAGCTCTTGATCGGCTTGTTCGACGAGGTCTGGCGCACGCCGTAATAGGTCACCGCGACGATGTGGTGGCCGCTCTTGTCCTCATAGCCCTTGGCGAGCTCCTTGAAGATGTCGCTCTTGGTGTAGGCGAGGAGATGGTCCGAGTCGCGGAAGGTGTAGGGATAATAGGTCACGCCGATCGGCGCGAAGCTCTTGGCCGCGAAGCTCGAGCCGGAGATGATGATGTCGACCGAGCCGAGCGAGAGGCCCTGGTTGATGTCGGCTTCCTTGCCGAGCTGCGAGGCCGGATAGACGTCGACCGTATAGCGCCCGTTGGTGCGCTTGCCGATCTCCTGCGCGGCCCAGACCGACGCGGTGTGGAACGGCTCCGAGGTCTCGTAGACATGGGCCCATTTGAGCTTGGTCTGCGCCATACCGGCATGAGTGGTGGCAAACATCGCCGCGGCGGAGACCGCGAGCATCATCGTCATCTTCTTCAACACTGACTTTTCCTCCATCGTTCAAGTCTGCTTCTTGTTCGCCCGCACCTTAAGCGGATGCGGGCCGCCCAATCTCATCGCCGCCGCGCGCTGCCGCCCGCAGCCTGCTTCTTCTTCGATGCCGGTTTCGGCTTCGATGGCTTTACCGGCGCTCGCACCGCGCGGCCGTGGCCCGAAACCGGCCCTCCCGCACTCTCGGCGCCGAAATTCTGCGCAAAGCGCTCCTGGGACCGCGCTAGATGATCGCGCATCGCGTTGCGTGCGGCGTCCGGATCATGCGCCGCGATCGCGTCGCGCACGGCGCGATGCTCGTCGAGCGCCGTGCGCCACGTGCCCGGGCTCTCGAAATAATGCGCAAGCTTCGCGAAATAGGGATTGAGACGCTGGTCGAACAGCTCGCCGACCACGCGCACCAGAACGGCATTGCCGAGGCTTCCGGCGATCGCGACATGGAACGCGCGGTCGTGCACCATCGAGGCTTCACCGGGATGTTCGACATTCTCCATCGCAAGAAGCGAGGCGTCGATGCGCGCCAGATCGTCTTTGGTCGCGACGCGCGCGGCCTGTTCGGCAATGGCGCTTTCCAGGAATTCGCGGGCGCGCAGCAGCTCGAACGGCCCCTCGATGACAGCAGCGGCTGCAGGCGCGGCTACGGCGGCAGGCTCGATCACATAGATGCCGGACCCGACGCGGATACGGAGACGGCCTTCGACCTCGAGCGCGATCAGGGCTTCGCGCACCGTCGGCCGCGACACCTTGAGCTGCTCGGCGAGCTCGCGCTCGGTCGGCAAGCGGCTGCCGACCGCGTACTCGCCGCTGTCGATCAGGCTTCGCAATTGATCGGCGACCTGGCGATAAAGCCGTCTCGCCTCCACAGCTTCCAGCGGCACGCTGGTCCTCCCGGAAGGGTCGCGCGGGGTCGTCGAAACCCGCGGCCCGCCAATTTTTGGAAAATTGGTCTTACCAATTGACCGGAGCATTGACCGAGGACGGGCGCCATGTCAAGCAGCGGCAAAGCAGAGGGGAGACGTCCATGCGCCTTGGCCGCGCCAATCTCGACCGCTTGCCGCCGGCCATCCGCCGCCCGGCCTATGACCGCTCGCGCGTTACGCCCGGCATCGTGCATCTCGGCCTCGGGGCCTTTCATCGCGCACATCAGGCCGTCGTCATCGACGATTGCCTTGCCACCGGCGCCATGTCCTGGGGCATCGTCGGCGCGAGCCTGCGCAGCCCGGACACGCGCGACGCCCTCGCCCCGCAGGATCATCTCTATACCGTTGCCGTACGTGCCGCCGAAGGCACCGAGCACCGCGTCATCGGCGCCCTGCTCGACAGCGTCGTCGCGCGCGAGAAGCCGGCAGCATTGGTCGAGCGGATGGCCGATCCCGCCATCCGCATCGTCTCGCTCACGGTCACCGAGAAGGGCTATTGCCACACGCCGCAGACCGGCGATCTCGACGAGCGGCATCCCGATGTCGTGCACGACCTCAACAATTTTGACGCGCCGCGCTCGGCGCCCGGCTTCATCGTGGCGGCGCTGGCGCGCCGCCGGGCACAAGGCTTGCCGCCCTTCACCGTGCTATGCTGCGACAACCTTGCCGCCAACGGTCATACCGTGCAGCGGATCGTGACGCAGTTCGCCGCGCTCCGATCGAAGGATCTCGGCAAGTGGATCGCGGATACGGCCGCCTTTCCCTGCACCATGGTCGATCGCATCGTGCCGGAAACGACGGATGCCGATCGCGATGCGGTGTCATCCGCGCTCGGCATGCGCGACGCCTGGCCGGTCATGACCGAGCCGTTCACGCAATGGGTGGTGGAGGATCGCTTCACCGCGGGCCGGCCCGATCTTGCCGCCGCCGGCGTCGAGCTCGTCACCGACGTCAAGCCGTTCGAGCTGATGAAGCTGCGGCTGCTCAACGCCAGCCATTCGGCGCTCGCCTATCTCGGCTATCTCGGCGGCTACGAGACCATCGCCGACACCATGCGGGATCCGCACTTCGCGCGCCTCGCCGCGCGCGTGATGGAAGAGGCCGCGGTGACGCTGACGATGCCAGCAGGCACGGACCTCGCTGCCTATCGCGCCTCGCTGCTCAAGCGCTTTTCCAATCCGGCGCTGCATCACCGCACCTGGCAGATCGCCATGGACGGCTCGCAAAAGCTGCCGCAACGCCTGCTCGGCGCGATGCAGCATCGCCTTGCGAGGGGCCTGCCGATCGCGACCCACGCGCTCGCGGTCGCCGGCTGGATGCGCTACGTCACCGCCGCCGATGAGCAAGGCCGCCCCATCGACGTGCGCGACCCCCTTGCCGCCGAGTTCGCAGGCCTGGCGCGCGAGGCCGGTCCCGTTGCCGAACGGCTTGCGCCGGCCCTGCTCGGGGTCGAGAAGGTGTTCGGACCGCTGGGCACCGAGCCGCGCCTGCGTGAAGCCGTCACCGCGGCGCTCGGCGGCCTCTATCGGGATGGCGCGCGGCGGGCGGTGCAGACGCTCGTTTCGGCCTGATCACAAAGCAGGCAGCGGCGTTCCCAATGCTGCACTGCGGTCAAAATCGAACGCAAAATCAAACGCAAGTCGCGCTTGATTTTTGCCTGTCATTGCCGCACCCGAGAGGCATGGCAAAGGACAGCAAGGTCATCGCCGCGAACGCGGCCTTCTATGCCGCCTTCTCCACCGGCGACTTCGCCGGCATGGAGCGGATGTGGGCGGACGACGACGGCATCTCCTGCATCCATCCCGGCTGGCCGGCCATCATCGGGCGCGCCACGGTGATCGGAAGCTGGCGCGACATCCTGCAGAACCCGCAGCGGCCGCAGATCGTCTGCGCCGAACCGCAGGCCATCGTCGACGGCGACAGCGCCCGCGTGCTCTGCATCGAAATCGTCGACGGCACCGCTTTGGCGGCTGCGAACCATTTTCGGCGCGTCGGCGACGGCTGGCGCCTGGTGCATCACCAGTCGAGCCCGATCGCCCAGATTGTCGAGCAGGCTGAGGACGATAGAACGAGCCGCCGCGTCCACTGAACGGACCGGACACGCCGGCGTGATGTACTGTGCATGGGGTTGTTTTCCGACTTTTTTGTTGGCGACCTCATCCAAGCCCCGACAGATCGTCCAGCACCACCCGCGCCGCGCTGAAGTCGTCATCGCAGAAGAACATGCTGCGCGTGATCAGAACCGGTATGTTCGCCCGCGACGCCGCAATCAGCCCATTGGCAGAGTCCTCAATCGCGAGACAGTCGACCGCGTCCAGCTTCAGCCGCGCCAGGATCTCGAGATAGACGTCCGGCGCCGGCTTCTTGTGCCTGACATCGTCGCCGGCGACGATCGCGTCGAAGTCCGCCGCCCAGCGCTTGCCCAGCGCCTGCGACAGCAGCGCATCGATGTTGCCGTGCGAGGTCGTGGTCGCGATCGCCAGCCGCTGGCCGCGCGCCTTCGCCGCGGCGAGCAGTTCCACCACGCCCGGCCGCAACGGGCAGCAGCCGGTTTCGATCAGCTCGGCGTAACGCGCGGTCTTGATGCGGTGAAGCTCGGCGATGTCTGCATCCGACAAAGGCGGGGCGATCCCCAGCCTGGCGTGATAGGCGCGCATGCGTTCCTTGCCGCCCGTCACCCGGAGCAGGTCCTTGTAGACGGCGCGGTCCCATTGCCAGTCGAGACCGACGGAGGCAAAGGCGTGGTTGAAGGCCTGCCGGTGCAGCTCCTCGGTCTCGGCCAGCGTGCCGTCGACATCGAAGATCAGCGCGGCCGCGCGCCGGATCAGCTCGGCCGCATCCGCCGGCGCCGGAGCGAACGCTTCTGCCTGCATGATCGGTGCCTCCCTGTGCCAGGCGAGAATCGCCCGGGCTGGCGGGCGAGACAAATCGCAATATCTTTTGCCGGACCCAAAAATCTCTTATGAGCGACTGGCGCGGAGCTCGCGCGAACGGGAACTCTGCACGGGAGGCGCATGCGGCTCTTCATCCTTGGCCTTGGCTATAGCGCCAGACACTTCGTCCGCCAGTTCGGCAGCAGCTTCTCGCATATTGCCGGCACCGTGCGGGATCCCGCGAAGCGGGATGACCTTGCGGGCATCGAGGTGCACGCCTTTTCCGGCAATGCTCCCGCCCGCGAGACGGCCGAACTGGTCCGCGGCGCCGATGTCCTTCTCATATCGATTCCGCCCGGCAGCGCCGGCGATCCCGCACTCGCAGCCTTCGCAGACGTCCTGGCAACGGGTCATCGCAAGATCATCTACCTATCCACCATCGGCGTGTATGGCGATCACGCAGGCAGCTGGGTGGACGAGAACACGCCGCCGCGGGCCGTCTTCGAGCGCACGCGCCTGCGGCTCGCGGCAGAGCAGGCCTGGACCAATGGCGGGTACGGCAATGTCGCGATCCTGCGGCTTGCCGGCATTTACGGCCCCGGCCGCAACGCGCTGGTGACGCTGCGCGAAGGCACAGCCCGGCGCATCATCAAGCCGGGACAGGTCTTCAACCGTATCCATGTCGACGACATCGCGAGCGCCATCATGGCCGCCATTCAGCACGGCGGCGGCGGCACCTGGAACGTCTGCGACGACGAGCCCACGCCGCCGCAGGACGTGATCGCCTATGCCGCGCAGCTCATGGGCCTCGCGCCGCCGCCGGAAGAGACGTTCGAGACAGCCGAGATGTCGGCGATGGCGCGCAGCTTCTATGCCAGCAGCGCCCGTGTCTCCAATGCGAAATTGAAGCGCGAGCTCGGCGTCACGTTGGCTTATCCGACCTATCGCCAGGCCCTGGATGCGCTGTGGCGCGCAGGCGAAGGCCGATAGGTTCCGACACGTCCGGCGCCTCCCAGACATGCCCTGCGCGCGCTTGACTTCGCTTCAGGGCAATCGTGATCTAGGCATGAGCGAGCCATTCGCATAACGAGCTCGCCTGGGAGGATAGAATGAACAAGACGATCGCCATGATCGCGGCGGCGGCTGCCGCCATCACGTTCAGTGCAGCGCACGCCGCGCCGCTGCCCGAAGCCAATCCCGACGACGTCGGCTTCTCGAAGCAGGGTCTTGCGCGGCTCGACAATTTCTTCGCACGCGAGATCGCCGCCAAGCGCGTGCCGGGCGCGGTCGTCGCGATCGCGCGGGACGGCAAGCTCGTGCACTACAAGGCCTATGGCATGCTCGATCCGGACAAGGGCACGCCGATGCCGGTCGATGCGATCTTCGCACTGGCGTCGATGACCAAGCCGATGGCGGCGGTCGCAGGCCTCACGCTGATGGAAAAGGGCCAGCTGCCGCTCCAGGCCAGGCTGTCCGAATACTATCCCGGCTTTGCCGACATGAAGGTCGGCGCACCCCAGGCCGACGGCTCGCTCAAGCTCGAGCCGCAGGCCTCGCCGATCTTCATCCACGATCTCTACCGGCACACGTCCGGATTGATGTATGGCGGCCGCCCGGACTCATCGAGCCCGGTGGCGCGGCAATACCCTGACGGCGTCGCGCCCGCGATCGAAGGCGACACCCAGGCCTTCATCGACCGCATCACGAAGCTGCCGCTGGCGCATCAGCCCTCGACCGAGTTCGAATACGGCTTTTCGATCGACGTGCTCGGCGCCGTGGTCGAGAAGGTCAGCGAGCAGAAGCTCGGCGACTATCTCGCCACCAATGTCTGGCAGCCGCTCGGCATGAAGGACGCGACCTTCCACCCGACCGACGCGCAGCGCCCTCGCCTTGCCCGCCCGTTCGCCAACGATCTGCTAACCGGCAAGCCGCAGGCCATCAAGCTGCTCGACACCCCGACCAAGTTCGACTGCGGCGGCGCCTGCTCGTTCGCGACCGTCGGCGACTACATCCGCTTCGGGCAGATGCTGCTCAACGGCGGCGAGCTCGAGGGACAGCGCATCCTCGGCCCGAAGACCGTGCGCCACATGACGACCAATCACCTCGGCCCCGAGATCAAGAACAACGTCGCGAATGTCGAGCCGCATCGCGGCGGCTTCGGTTTTGGCCTTTCCGTTGCGGTCCGCACCAGCGAGGGCCTGTCGTCGGTCCCCGGCAATCCCGGCGAGTTCACCTGGAACGGCGCCTACGGGACGCAGTTCTTCTGCGATCCGAAGGAGCGTCTCGTCGTCGTGGTGGGAACGGCGGCGCCGGGCGAGCTGCGCAAATATTATCGCGAGCAGGTCCAGGACATCGTCTACGGTGCGATGACGAAGTGACCGTCTCGACAAGGAAAGGGCGGCCACTCGGGCCGCCCTCATTTTCGAGCATGATCTTGCCGGAAAACCGCGCACACTTTTCCGGATCATGCTCCGGCGTCAGCTCAGCACGCCGTATTTCTTGAACCAGGCCTCGGCCTGCTTCCACGCATCGTCCGCCGCGTCCCTGCGGTAGCTGCCGCGATAGTCGGCGTGGAAGCCGTGCGGCGCATCGGGATAGATCTTGAACTCGGCCGTCTTCTTGTTCTGCTCGAGCGCTGCCTTGAGCTGCTCGACCTGGGCGACGGGAATGCCGGTATCGGCGCCGCCGTAGAGGCCGAGCACCGGCGCCTTCATCTCCGGGGCGAGCTGCATCGGGCTCTTCGGCCACAGCGGATTGGCGGGGTCGACCACCGTGCCGTAGAAGGCCACACCGGCCTTGAGCGTGCCGCTATGGGCGGCATATTCCCAGACCGTGCGCCCGCCGCGGCAGAAGCCGATGATGCCGAGCTTCGCCGTATCGCCGCCCTGCGATCCCGCCCATGCAGCCACCGCGTCGAGGTCGGACAGCAGTTCGGCGTCCGGCTTGGAATTGACGATCGGCAAGAGGTCCTTGACCTCGGTGACCCTGGTCAGATCGACGCCTTTGCGGAAGTAATAGTCGGGCGCGATGGCAAAGGCGCCGAGCTTGGCGAGGCGCCGCGTCACGTCCTTGATGTATTCGTGCAGGCCGAAAATCTCCATCGCCACGATGATCACCGGCGCCTTGGTGTTGCCGGCCGGACGGGCGAAATAGGCGGGCATCTCCTCGGAGCCGACCCTGATCCTGGCATCGCCGGCCTGGAGGCCGTTGGTATCCGTCGTGATGATGTCGGCACGGACGGGACCTGCCGCAAGCGTATAGCCGGCGGCGACGGCCGCGGTGGCGCTCATGAATCCGCGGCGCGAGAGCGGGGCGACTTTCGTCAGCCCGACGACGTCGGATGTCATGGTGGTTTCAAAGCTCATCGGTCTTTCCCTTCCTGCTTTCCCATGCTGGTGCCCCCAGGGGCGCCGCATTCGCCAATAGTTGCCGGGCAAACGCAAGTCACCAGCCTGCGAGGACGATGCCCACCGCCTCATCCCTTCGTTGGCGCGAGCACCGGTGCCCACCGAAGGACCACGCGTGCCACTCGACCGGATCAGCCGTCCGCCGGGGACAGATCGTGTGCGGGCTTTAACCGCGTGGCCGCACTGCGGCGCAACATCCATTAACCCAAGATTGTGGTTCTCCCGCCCCACTCCACACGGTCAGAAGTTGCAGACTCGCCGCCGCTTCGCGCAATTCGAAACACTCCGCGGCAACAAATGGGCTGCGCAGTGGCGGCAACGACACATCATGTTGCCGGGATGCTGCGCGCCATCGGAATCCGGCAGGTGAAGCGCAGTCATTTGACTGAAATTTTCCGAAGAGTTGAGCCGTGCGATTCACCCGAACTTTCTTTGTGACGCTCTAGTTGCACGTCCGAAGGTTCCCTCCGGGAAACCGAAAAGGCGCCTTCCAAGAGCGCTCCGCCGTCCGGCCAAGGACGAGGGATCGCCCGAGAGCTTCATTGTCGCCCCCCAGATTGCGCTCCCCAAAGGCTCAATTGAATAAAGCTTTATCCGATCCGGAATTGAAATGAATTTGGCTCGTGAATCGATTGAACTGGTGGAGCAGGTCGCACGGATCCTGTGGTTCGAAGGCACCAAGCACGGCTTGCGCGATCGCGAGTGGATGGCGCTGCGCTTCCTCTCCCGCGCCAACCGGTTTTCCCGCACGCCCTCGGCGCTCGCGAGTTATGTCGGCACCACGCGCGGCACCGCCTCGTTCATCATCGGCGAGCTCGAACGGCTCGGCTATCTCGAGCGCAAGCGCTCGGCCAAGGACAAGCGGTCGGTGATGCTGAGCGTCACCCAGCAGGGCAAGAAGTTCCTGGCGCGCGACCCCGTCAACGTTCTCGTCGAGGCGATTGCCGTGCTCGACGAGGAGGCCAAGATCCGTTTCCGCGACGCGCTCCGCCACGTGCTGGATCAGTCCGACGCCGCCGAGCAGCGGCACCATACCGACGTCTGCAAGCGCTGCATCTTCCTCCGGGAAGATCGCACCAGCGCGGACGGCAAGACGACGGTCGAGTTCTCCTGCCGCCTGTTCCGCGCGCCGATCGCCGAGCCGGAAGTCGAGCTGCTCTGCACCAGCTTCGAGCATCACCGCCAGTAACAGGCAGGCTCCGATCAGGGCGTAGCCTTGCGCGACGAATAGATGACGCCGCCGCTGGTTTCCACCACCAGGCGTCCGTTCTCGCTGCGGATCTCCTCGATGCGGCCAAGGCCGGGCACCTGCTGTCCCAGCACGGCCTCGATGACGCCGTTCGGGCTTTGCAGGATCGCGATCCCCTCATAGGCCTGGCGCACCGACCAGCCCTTGACCACCTTTCGCGGTGCCGCCGTGCGTTCGGACGCAGGCACCGAACCCGTGAATTCCGGCGCGGCGACCGAGGCCAGCATCGGCATCGCCTGCGAGGGCGGCTGCGAAGCCACGGTCGCCGGCGCCTGAGCCTGGGCTTGCGCCTGGGCGAGCTTGTCGAGCTTCACCGTGGACGACGAGCTCACCCGTTCGATGCGGTCGAGGTTGTCGGCGAACCTGCCGAAGCGATCATTGGTTGCCTTGCTGGATTGATCGACCGCGGTCCGCAGGCCGTCGAGATTTTCGGACACGCCCGACAGCTGCTTGCGCAGCTGGGCCACCGTCTCGCGCAGATTCCTGATCTCGGCATTGGCCGCGACATTGTTCTGGGCGGGCTGCGTGGTGAGATAGGCGATCACGCCGGTGCAGGCGCAGACCACCAGGATGGCGGCGACTGCCAATGTCGCAAGCGGCGCCACCCAGGTCGGACGGGGCGGCGGCGGCTTGGCCACGATCACGGCCGGCTTGATCACGGCCGGCGCCGGCTTGGGTATTGCCATCTTGTCGAGGCGCGCCTTGGCGCGAATGCGCTTCAAGCCCTCGAGCGCCTCTTTCGCCAGAGTTTCGTCGTTCGCCGCGGCCGACATGCGCTTTGCACTTGCTGCAGGCTTCGCCGCCTGCGTCGGCTTTGTGTTGCGTGCTTCCGGAGCCGGCTGCGCCGCCGCGGCAACATCGGCGGTTGCGCCAGGACGAGCTTGTCCATCGGACAACATGTGAAAATGCTCCGTTCGCTTCGATCTATCGAGAGACGAATTTATTTGTCGAAGCTTGCCTGAAACGTGCGCATCGAAAACTTTTCAGCACGCACAAAGCGACGGCGAATGAGTCAAAAGCGTCACGCACGCGGCGAGAGTGCGACTCGAAAGACACACACTCGCCAAGATTTCGCCAAGCTGGAGTCGCCGCGCCACATATGAGTCGAATTGTCGCATGTGGAAAAGCGGTGGACAGAGTCAATCCGGGGTTGAAAACCCCTCCATGTGCGTGACCCGCAGAACCACCCAAAATAGCTGTGATTATACAGGTTTGCGGAACTATAGGCCCGACACGGTGCAAAACTAGTTCAGAAATAAAATCAACTGATGTGGTCGGAGATACCAAGAAACAACTCGCAACAAATCAACAGCATCAAACACACATAGCAACCGCTTCGTTACGCGCGCTTGATCGGGAATCGGCAATTGTTACGGTCCTACTCAAGTGATTCTCGCCAGTTGGCGAGGAGATCGGCAAAGTTCAGTAGCGTTCGGACGCAATAGGCAACTTGGCGCAACTGTTCTAGGTCGCTGTCTCAATCCGCCCCGCAAGGTGATCCGTAAGACACCCGCCGGGCCTCACGCAGTAAGCGTTCAGTATCGAGTCGAAGTAACAGGCCCGCGGAAATCGCAGGCACTGAATGCGTAGGGCTGCCCGCGAATATCGAAACCATAACAACGGTTCGCGGGCTGGAAATATCGTCAAACAGCATGGTCGCCGAGCCGGTGCATCACAACAACCTGCCGGCCGCGACAAGTGCGAAACAGGGGCGAAAGACTGATGTATATTATCGTTGATGATCGCGAGAGCGTCACGAACAGCTACGTTGGAGGGCTCGTTCGCGAAGGCGTATCGTCGATCGGCTTCTCCTCCGGAGAATTCTGGGACTGGTTGCAATCTGCGAGTGAATCGGACCTGGCAGCGGTCGACGCCTTCCTCCTCGGGGATTGCGATGCCCGCGGAAGCCTGCCGCGGGCGATGCGCAAGCGCTCCTCGGCTCCCATCATCGCCATGAGCGGCCAGAAGATGCTCAAGAACACGCTGGAGCTGTTCGAATCGGGTGTCGACGACGTCGTGCACGTGCCGATTCATCTCCGCGAGATTCTCGCCCGAACGGCCGCGATCTCTCGCCGCCGGGTCGGCGAGCTGCCGAGGCCCTGCGAGACCAGGATCCAGGTCTTCTTCAACGGGCGCGACCCCGAGATCGCGGGCCACGCGCTCACCCTGCCCCGCCGCGAACTGCGCATTCTCGAATATATGGTCAGCAACCACGGCAAGTGGATTACCAAGACGCAGATCTTCAACGCGGTCTACGGCATCTTCGAGTCCACCTTCGACGAGAGCGTGATCGAGAGCCACGTCAGCAAGCTGCGCAAGAAGCTCCGCGACCGCCTCGGCTTCGATGCGATCGTGGCCCGCCGCTACGTCGGATACCGCCTCAACATCCCGGCCGGCGAGACCCTCGAAGAGCCGATGCAGGAGCTCGACGAGGTCGGCATTCTCCTCAACAGGGCGCATGCCGCCCCGGCGGCGTATCCGGCCGGAAACTGACGCGGCAGGGCGCCGCCACGAAACCGACAACGGCCCCCGCGGAGCATCTTCGCGGGGGCCGTTGCACTTTCAAGAGCCGAGAGCGGCGAATGCGGGCCTCGCACCGCGGGCGCAGCCGCAGAGATGAGAATGGCGCCTCAGGATCTCATCGGGCGTGGTGCTTCCGAAAAGCCACGTCACGCCGGTCCGGTGAAGCCTACGGCTTCGACTGGAATTCTTCCTTGGAGACGTAGTTGAAGTCCTCGACCAGGACGTCCTGGACGACGTCGGCCTGCATCCGCGCGTTGACGCGCTGCTTGATGGCCGTCGTGAGGATCGATAGATCGTAGCGGGCGAGCTTCCTGAAATCGAGGCGGTCGTCGGCATAGATCCTGCGGAACGCCTCGTCGACGACGAACGGCTCCGGTGGAACGTTGAGCTGGTGCAGAACCTTAGCCTCCACGGTGTAGACGAAGCGCGCGACGATATAGCCCTGCACACTGCCGTTCTCGACCATGGGCACGCTCAGCGCCCGCGTCTTCTGGTATTGCAGCCCGTCGAGATAGGCGTCCTTGGCCGGCAAAAGGCTGCCGTTTTCCTTCCAATAGGCCACGGCGTAGCTCGTGCCCGCCGTGAGGATGCAGACCCAGAGCCCGGCCAGCACTACCCTGATCATTTTCCGTCCTGCGCTGAACGACCGGTATAGGTGCCGTCCGACTCGGCGTCCTTGATGGCCTTGACGATGATCGACGCAACCTCGCGCACCGCGTCGTAGTGCATCTCGAGGATGGACCGGTTGCGCTCGAGCTTCTCGCGCAGGCGCTGGATCTCCTCGGTGATCTCGACCTCGCTGCCGAGATGCATCCGTGCCCGCATCAGGCGAACGAACTCCAGCATGCTCCGGCTCTTGCGGGCGCTGAAGTCGTCGAAATCGATCTTCTTGCGCGTCGTGAGCGCGACCGTCTCCTCCTCGACGATGCTTTCGAGCCGGCGGATCGCCGCCAGCAGGCCGCGCACCTCGTCCGATCTTACCGCGTCAGCGCCGTCGATCACCGCCTCGCCGCCGACATTGGGCAGCAGCACGGGCAACAGCGCATCGGGAGACGTTGCCGCAACCGTCATCGCCTCGGTGTCCATGACCGGCTGCTCCATCACCAGGGCTGCCGCGCTTTCTTGTGCCTGCATAGGAAATTCACCCCTCAACTTCTGTCACCCATTCCGGATCATCATCCGGCCTTCCCCGTTACGTCCGGTCCCGCCGGATTCGCTGCGGCGAGTTGCCTCGCAATGCCGATGCCCTTGCCCTTCGCGAGCTGGTTGCCGAGTTGCTCCGCCAGCATCGACTTCCAGACGCTGCCTGCGGTCCCCTTGCCGAACAGCTCCTCGGACTCCTTCGGCAGCATGGTTTCGACGAAGGTCTGGAGGATGAAGGCTTCGAACTTCCGGTAGACCTCGCCGGACGCCGGCGCCTTGATCACCTGCACCGGAGGCCCGTTCACCGCACCCGACTGCGCTTCGGCGACCTTCGCCGCGGATTGATCGGCGGCCGCCGCGGCCTTACTGACCTCGGCGTCCATCGTGGCGGCGAAATCGGCGCCCGACGATTTCAGCGCGTCGAGCTTCGCGGTCGCCGCGCGCTGCGTCACGGGATCGGCGGCCTCGAGGACATCGAGGACGAGGTCGGGTGTCGCTGTCACGATCATGTCTTGTTCCGGCTGGCTGGCCGTGGCGTCCACGCGCGCACGGTAAGGCTTGTTCCCGTGATTTCCTCGAGCGAGCGCTTTTCGGCGTCGCGAAGCTTCTCCGCGAGCGCCGCCTTGGCGACTTCCTCGAGCTGTTTCACGCGGCGGGTCTCGAGGCGGACCTGGTCGAGCTGCCGCGAGGCCTGCTCCTGCACGGCGCGCGCGCCGACGCTTGTCCTGTTGAGCCGCCGTGCGATCGACTCGCTCGACGATCCCGCCGGCGGCTTGCCCTCGTTCAGTGCGCCGACCAGCCATTCCTGCTCGTCCTGCAGGCTGCGCTCCTGCTGCCGCAGGTGCGCGAGCTGCCACTCGGACAGCCGGAGCTGGAGCTTCACCAGCGAGACCATCCGACCAAGCTTGTCCGCGCGCGACTTCATGATCCGTCACTCCGCCAGCCAGGAGGAGACGCCGAGGATGAACTGCGTCACGAGCTCGTCGCTGGTGAGGTAGAGCAGCAGGAAGCCGCCGAACAGCACGAAGGGCGTTGAGATGAAATAGACCGGAATCGCCGGCGTCAGCTTGTTGATCAGACCGACCGCGAAATTGACGACGACGGAATAGACGATGAATGGGCTACTGATGCGCAGCGTCAGCACGAACGCTTCGGAGAGGCGACCGACAAATTGGTCGAGCGCCATGCCGCCGCCGATCCTGCCGCCGGGATGCCAGACGTCGTAGGAGTTCATCAGCCCGCGCAGCACCTGCCAGTGCTGGTCGGTCATGAAGAACAACGTGGTGACCGATGCCATGATCAGCGGCACCAGGGCCGGCGCAGAATCGGTGTCGGCGACCGGCGTTCCCGGGATGTTGCTCAGCCCGATCGCGCTCGCCATCACGGTCGCCATGGTCTGGAGCGCCAGGAAGAACACACGCCCGCCGAGGCCGATGACGCTGCCGACCAGGATCTCCGAGCCGATCAGGAGCGCGAGCGACAGCGGCGCCGCGTTCTCCGTGAGAGGCTTCAGGACCGCGATCAGGATCGGCGCCAGCGCGAACGTCGTGACCAGCGCGATGAACAGCCGGACCTGGGCCGGGACGTTGACGCTGGAATAGCCGGGCACGAACATCAGGCAGGCGCCGATGCGACAGAACACGATGAACGTCACCAGCACGCTGTCGGCGAGGCCGCTGATCACGATATGGCTCCAAGCGCGCGGATCTCGGCGCTGCGCGCCACTTCGACATGCGACAGGATCGGCAACGTCGGGAACACCCGCTCCAGGATCATCCGGACATAGGGACGGGCTTCGGGGGTCACCGCCAGCACCACGCTGGTACCGTTCTCGGTGAACTTGCGGATGGCGGCGCTGGCTTCCGTCGCGAACTGCTCGATGAGGCGCGGATCAGCGTCGAATTCGATGACGTCGCCCTTGGCGTCGCGCTTCAGGCTCTGGTGGAAGGCGAGATCCCAGCGATTGCCGAGACGGACCACGTTGAGCACGCCGTTGTCGGAGAGGTCGCCGCAGATCTGCTGGGCAAGGCGCGTGCGCACATGCTCTGCGACCTGCTCGGAGCGCCGCACATGGGGCGCGATCTCGGCGATCGCCTCGAGGATCAGATGCAGGTTGCGGATCGACACGCGCTCGGCCAGCAGGATCTTCAGGATCGCCAGCAGGCCCGAATAGGAGATCTGCGACGGGCAGAGGTCCTCGACCAGGCGCTTGTATTCGGGATCGAGCCGGTCGAGCAGGCCCCGCATGTCCTTGTAGGACAACAGCTGGGCGAGGTTCGCCCGGATGACTTCGCTCAAATGCGTGAGCAGCACCGACAGATTGTCGACCGGCTTGCAGCCCTGCCGCCTGACCTCGTCGGCGAAGGCTTCCGTCACCCACAGCGCCTTCATGCCGAAGGCGGGCTCGATCACCTCCTCGCCGGGCACGTCGGGCTTGCCGTCCTTGTCGACGAGCACCAGCACCTCTCCGAGCCTGAGTTCGCCGTGGGCGACGCGGGTGTCGTGGATGCGGATCTGATAGCTCTTGGGATCGATCGACAGATTGTCGGTGAGCTTGATCTCGGGAATCACGAAGCCGTATTGCTTGGCGAACTTCTTGCGGATCTTGGCGACGCGGTGGCCAAGCTCGGTGCGCGAGCCCAGGAGGTGGACCGAAAGATGGCCGCCGAGCGCCAGCTCGATCTCGGCCGTCTTCAGCGATTCCTTGACCGATTCCTTGGCCTGGGCCTGGGCGCGCTCGTCGGCCTTGCGCGCATCTTCCTTCTGCTTCTCGGCCGCCTGCCGCTTGGGCAAGGTGTAGCCGACAAAGGCCATGACGCCGCCGAGCAGCACGAAAGGCGGCATCGGCAGCCCCGGCATCAGCGCGAGCACGAACATCATCAGCGCGGCGGCCGACACCGCGCGGGGATAGCCACCGAGCTGCCGGAGCACGGCCTGCTCCGCCGACCCCCTGGTGCCACCCTTGGAGACCAGCAGGCCCGCGGACAGCGACACGATCAGCGCCGGCATCTGCGACACCAGGCCGTCGCCGACGGAGAGCTTGGTGTAGACGTCGGCGGCGCGCGACAGCGTCAGACCGTGATGGGTGACACCGATCACGATGCCGCCGAAGATGTTGATCGCGGTGATGATCAGACCGGCGATGGCGTCGCCGCGGACGAATTTCGAAGCACCGTCCATGGCGCCGAAGAACGCGCTTTCCTCTTCGAGCTCGCGGCGGCGGCGCTGGGCTTCCTTGTCGTCGATCAGACCCGCGGACAGGTCCGCGTCGATCGCCATCTGCTTGCCGGGGATGGCGTCCAGGGTGAAACGGGCGCCGACCTCGGCGATACGGGTCGCGCCCTTGGTGATCACGACGAAATTCACCGTGACCAGGATCGCGAAGATGATCAGGCCGATGACGAAGTCACCACCCATGACGAATTTGGAGAAGCCGGCGACGACATAGCCGGCGGCGTGCTCACCCTCCCCGCCGCGCGACAGGATGAGGCGCGTGGTCGCGATGTTGAGCGCCAGGCGCAGGATGGTCGCGATCAGCAGCACGGTCGGGAAAGCCGAGAAATCCAGCGGCCGCTGGATCCACAGCGCGACCATCAGGATCAGCGCCGACAGTGCGATCGAGAACGCGAGGCCGAGATCGATCAGGATCGGCGGTATCGGCAGGAACAGGATCGTGAGCATGGTCACGATGCCGGCCGCAAAGAAGGCGTCCGCCCCGAATCGGCGCGGGCTGGGCAGGCTAGCAGCTAACGTATCGGCCATGGGTCACCGGCAGAGGGTCCGCCCCGTAATCTGCCGCGCAAAGCTTACGCGAGGGTGGTGGCCGCCTCGCGGCTCAGAAGCCCCGCTCGATATGCGAATAGACCATCTCGGTGAAGGTCGAGAGATGGGCGCCGATGAAGGAGCCGGAGACGGCGACGACCACGAGAATGACGATGATCTTCGGAACGAAGGTCAGCGTCACCTCCTGGATCTGGGTCAAAGCCTGCATCAATGCAATGATGGTGCCGACCAGCATTGCCGCGCCGACCGCAGGCCCGGAGGCGACGATGATGGTCCAGATCGCCGCCTGGACGATGTCGAGGGCGTCGCGCTCGTTCATGACTGGCTGATCGTGAGGCCGGGCCCGACGGCGACCTTCGTGCCGTCCTCGAGGGTCGCGATGGAGCCGTCGCTGTTGATGGAAATCGACTTGACCTTGCCGCTGAAGGTCGCTCCGGTCGAGTCGGTGAAGCTCACGGTCTTTCCGATCAGCCCATCCGCCTGCGACAACGACTGCGACGACAGCAGCGCATCCAGCTTCGTATTTGTCTGCGTCGCCTGCTCGACCTGCGAGAGCTGCGCAAGCTGGCTCACATATTGCGAAGTGTCCGTCGGGTTGGTCGGATCCTGGTTCTTCATCTGGGCGATGAGAAGCTGGAGAAACATGTTGTAGTCGATGCCGCTGCCAGACGTGGTTGTGGTGGAGCTGGTCGAACTGGTCGACTTGCTGGTGCTGTCGGTCGCGCTGGTGACGTTCATGTGGCCTCTCCGCTGTCAGGCAGCCTCGAATGGGACTTCAGTGGTGGCGCCGGCCAGGATCGCCTGCTCCACCGGGAACAGCGCCCGGATCCGCTTGAGCGCTTCGAAATAACGGGTCGCCTCGACCAGTTCGTCGACCGCGGCAAGCCCCTCGAGCATCTCGCGGCTTTCGCACACCGCGACCAAGGCCGCGTGGTGCTGCGCGTAGAGCGCCGAAGCGTCCCCGACGTCGGTCGGGTTCATCAGCATGAGCTGGACGATGAAATAGAGCTGCCGCATCGCGGTGGTCGCGTCGGACGCCTGCATGATCTGCCCTTCGAGCAGGAACATCACGTCGTTGACGAGTTCGACGGAAACCTTGCGGTCCACGCGCAGCACTGCGCCGTTGATGTAGATCCGTTCGCCAGCTCGCAAGGATATCTTCATTAGAGCGCGTCTCGGATCAGGCGGTTGATTTCGATGAGCTGCATGACGTCGTTCGACTTCTCCTCACGAAGGCGGTCGGCCTCCTTGACCACCCACAAGCCGATCGAGATGATCTCCGCGCGCAGCTTCTCGGGAAGCCCGTTTTCCGGATGCGAAAGATCCTCGATGAAGATCGTCCACAGTCGCCGCACATAGAGCAGGCTCTGGACGTGATCCTCGAAACTGTAGCGTCCCTTCTGAAGTCGCTCGAGGCGATCGATGCCGAGACTGAGCGCCTGCCGCTCGCGGCCTCTCGCCTCATAGCCGCTCTCGTCGACGACCGATGCATAGGCTTCAAACGTCATCAGGACCACTCTGCGCAGGAAACGGAATAACAAGACAAGGGTCGTGAACCTCGGAAACGAACTTCTGACTCAGAGATAGTTGATGAGGCTGATCTTCTGGAGTTGTGAGGTCAGCGCCAGCGCCGTCTGGATCTGGGTCTGCAGGGTGTTGACCCGGACCGAGGCTTCGGTCGGATCGACCTTCTCCATGCCGATGATCTGATTGTTCAGAATGTCCTGCTGCGCCTTGAGCTTGTCGGTCGCGGAGGTGATCCGCTGCTGGACCGTGCCGACGCTGCCGCCGAGCGTGGCGAGGTCCGTGATCGCGCTGCCGACGAGGCCGATGGCCTTGTCCACGACGACCTGGAACGTCTCCTGGCTGAGCTTCGCGTTCCCGAGATCCGCCATCATGGTGTAGGCCTCGGCGAGCTTGCGGAAGCCGGTCTGGTTGGCGCTAACGGACGTATCGGCGATCTCGGTCGTGGAGATGCGGCTTTGCATGACCTGGTCGGTGGCCGACGACCAGTTGGTGTTCCAGGCCGGGCTGGCGAACTCGGCATCGAAGGTGGTGTCGAGGAACGTCTGCATCTGGGCCGGGGTTATGCCGGCCACGCTGGCTGAGGATTGCGAGAAGCCGAAGGTCGCGAGGAAATCGGCGTCAACCTGGTTCTTGCTGGCCGAGCCCGCGGCATAGGCCGTGACCGGCTGGTTCTGCGTGTCGATGCCCGAGAACAAATACGAACCGTTATAGGAGACGTTCAGCGCGCCGATCAGATCCTGGAGGTTGGCGGACGCTGGCGGCAGGACGATCCGCCCGCCGTTGTCGGTGCTGCGGGCCGCGATCAGGTCCTTGAGGAAGTCCGTTGCGGTCGTGCCGAGCTGGGTGATCCGGGCTTGCGTGACGTCGAGGCGTCCCGAGACGAGCTCGTTGGTGTCGACGAGCTGATCGGCGAAGCTCCAGTCCGCGCGCAGGGTGACGTCGCTTCCCGTCGTGGCGCCAAGCTCGAGGCCGACATCGGCGAAACGGCCGGTGGTCGCCTCCGTCGACGCCTTGCTCAGCGCGGCCTGGTTGTTCGTGATCGAGGACCTCAACGACGAAGACAGCATCAAGGTCGAGATGTAGTTCGCGCTCATCATGGCTTAATTCCCCACGGCAGCCAGCAGGCTCTGCAGCATTTCGTCGACGGTCGAGATGATCTTCGACGAGGCCGAATAGGTGCGCTCGACCTGAAGCATCAAGGACATCTCGTCGTCCATGTTGACGCCGCTGACGTTGGACAGCGCCGCGGTGCTGCGGTCGAGCAGCGTCTTCTGGTAGGTGACGTTGGAGTCGGCGGTCTTTCGCTGGTTTTCGATCCAGCTCGTCGACGACGACGCGAAGTCGATCAGGCTGCCACTCGGCTTGCCTTGCGTGGTTGCATCGAACGGCTGCGCCGCATCCATGCCGCCGATGAGCTGCTGCAGCCGGGCCGAGTAACCCCCGTTGCCGGCGGTGTTGTAGTTGTACGCGGCGTTGCCGCTGATCGCGCCGTCACGCAGCAGATTCGGATTGCCGCCCTGGGCCGGATCGACGGACGCTGCGACACTGATCAGGCCGGCAAGGCCGACCGAGACGGTGGCGCTCGCCGGCATCGCCGGCGCGCCGGGATAGGTGAAGAGACCTGGAACGTCAGGCAGCGCCGCGGCGGTCTGATCGCTCTCCTTAAAGGTATTGATCAGGCCGCGCGCGATTTCGTCGAGCTGGCTCTGATAGGTGACGGTGTCCTGGTCACGCAGCTGAGCGAGCCCCGCGAGCTTGCCCGACTTCAGCGGCATCACCGAATTGGCGCCGGTCACGGGGACGCCGTCGATATAGACGGCATTGCCCGTGGTGCCAGGCGTATAGATGTTGGTAGCCGTGAAGCTGACCGTTCGCGCCGTCTTGTCGAACAGCACGACACCGCTGTCGGTGTAGAGCGCAGCATCGCCGTTGGCGCGGATCGACATCGAGACGCCGACCTCCTCCGAGAGCTTCGAGACGATGCTGTCGCGCTGGTCGAGATAGTCGGTGACGTCGTCACCGGAAATCGTTCCCCTTACGATCGCATTGTTGACCTTGTCGAACTGGGTAAGGAGCTGGTTGATGTTGGCGACCGAAGTCGCCATGTCGGCATCCGCGCCCTCACGCACCGACTGTACGGTCTTGGTCGCCTCGTTGAGCGAGGTCGCCATGTCCTTGGCGGACGTGACCGCCGCCTGCGCCAGCGTAGTGTTGTCCGGCGCGTTGGCATATTGCTGCAGCGCCTGCTTCAGCGCATTGAGCTGCGCCGTCGGCGACTGGTCGAGCTCCGGATCGTCCACCGTGGCAGTTGCGATCTTCTGGAGACCGTCATAGATCGCGCTTTGCTTGGCCGACGACGAGGTCGCGGTCAAGACGTTGTTGTAGAGACCCGAGCTGGCGGCGCGCTGGATCGCCGCCACATAGACGCCGGCCCCGGGAAGATTGTCCAGCACGGCGATCTTGCGCGAATAGCCGGCGGTGCTGGCACCGGCGATGTTGCGCGAGATCGTCGAGGACTGGATCCCCGACGCCATAAGTGAAGCGCGGGCGGAGTCGAGAGCGGCGGTAAGGGACATGATTTGCACTTGCCCGGAACGGGCGCTGAAGAATTCAGCGCTTCAGGTTGACGACGACGTCGAGCAGGTCCGCGCCGGTCTGGAACGATTTCGAGTTCGCAGTGAAGCCACGCTGGGCCTCGATCATGCCGGTGAGCTCGTCCGCGAGGTCGACGTTGGAGTCTTCCAGGGCGCCGGACTGGATCGTGCCGAGGCCGCCGGTGCCGGCATTCCCGACCTGCGCGTTGCCGGAGTTCATGTTGGTCGAATAGACGTTGCCCGCCTCGGGGGTCAGATTGTCGGGGCTCGCGACGTCGGCGAGCATGATGGTGTAGAGCGTCAACTGCTGCCCGTTCTTGAGGGTCGCCGTCACGTGGCCCGTATCGTCGACATCAACCTTGTCGATGTCCGAGGGAACGCTGCCATTGACGGTCGCCTTGAAGCTGAAGTCGGTTCCGACCTGCGTCATGTTCGACAAGTCCAGGGTCATCGCCGCACCGCCGGGAACGGTAAAGGTCATACCGGTCGGGCTCGCCGCGGCCAGCGCGCCTTTGCCGGTTGCGGTCGTATCGAAGGTGAAAGTGGTGGCGGCGGCGAGCGACGTACCGGTCGAGGAGTCATAGACCTGAACCTGCCAGGTGTCCGAACCGGCGGCCGTCGCCGTGTGGGACATGTAGACGTCGAGCGTAACCGCCTGGCCGATATTGTTGTAGGCCACGATCGAGCTCTTCGATGAATATGACGCCGGGCCGGGCGGACCGGCGATGACGGCCGCCGTCGGATCCAGATTGCCGGTCGTGAGCGTCCCCGCCGTCGTTGGCACCGGCACCTGCGAAACCTGTGCGATGTTGACGATCTGCATGCCCGACAGGCTGTTCTGCGAGAAATTGGTCACGTTGCCGGGCTGGCCGAGAAGGTAATAGCCGGCCGCGTTGACCAGATTGCCCTGGGCGTCCGGCACGAACGAGCCGGCGCGCGTCAGATATTGCTGCGTGTTGGCTGCGTTCGAGACCACGAAGAAGCCGTTGCCCTGGACGGCGAGGTCCGTGGTCGACGTGGTGAACTGCGTATTTCCCGCGTCGCTGATGGCGTAGCGAACCGTCGTCTCGACGGCGCCGGAATCGTAATTGCCCGAACCGCTCTTCAGGATCAGCGAGGAGAATTCAGTCGAAGCCCGCTTGTAACCGGTCGTGTTGACGTTCGCGATGTTGTCCGAGACCGTCGACAGCTTGTTGGACTGCGCAGACATGCCGGAAACGCCGGTGCGCATAACACCATACAGGCTCATGAATTGGGCTCCTTTGGTAGGTTGCAGCTACAATGAGGGTTCTTGCTTGCGCGGGGCTGATGGTCGGGAACCATGCACAACTTCATGTTGTCAGGTCGTTTTCGGCTGACAGAACGAGCGCGCCTTGTCGGTCCAGGCCCCGAAGCCGCTCGAGACGAGATGAGCGACGATGTGACAGACATAGCGCTTCTGCGCCGGCTGGTTGTTGGGGCCCGCATTGTAGCGGGCGACCGCCATGGTCCAGCTGCCCTCGCGCTGCTTCAGCTCTTTCAGGAAGCGCGCGGCGTAGTCGACGTTGCGGGCGGGATCGAACATCGCCTGCACCGAGGTGAACTTGTCGCCGTGGAAATAGTGGTTGATCTGCATGCAGCCGAGGTCGATCAGCTTGATGCCCTTGGCTCGCATCGCCTCGAAATTCGCGATCGCATCGTTCATGTCCTTGGCGAACACGGTCTGGCCGTCGGCGCCGAGCGCATAAGGATAGAGCGCCCCGCGCCGCCCGGTCTCGGTGAGGCCGACGGCGTAGAGAATGCCGAGCGGAATGCCGTGCTGCTGGGCCGCGCGCGCCATCTCGCGCTCGCACGGGCGCGCGCTGTCGGCGGCGGCCTCCGCGGCGCCGGCGTTACAGATAAACAGGGCCGCGACGAATCTGCGGCGCCACGTCCTGGTCATGACGCGTCTCCTGGTTGGACTGGCGCTCCTGCCGGGCCTGTCTCGCATCGCCGTCCGATTGTCCCGACGACGAGCTGGCACCGCCGAACGTGCCTTGCGACTGTGAGGATGACTGCTGCTGGCCCGAGAGCTGCGGCTGCGACTGGCCGGAGCCGCTCTGGAATCCATCGAGCGAGCCGTGCTGGACGGGCGCGACGTCGGCGACGTAACCGGCCGACTGCATCAGATCGCGGATCGAGTCGCGCTGCTGGTCCAGCATCTGGCTCGTGTCCTTGCGCTCGGCCGCGAGGTGGATCGAGACCTCCGAGCCGACCAGGCGGAGGCGCACGGTGACATTGCCGAGCGCCGGCGGCTCCAGGTTGACGGTCAGGATCTTGACCGGCTGGTCCGGCGCATTGGTCTGGGCCCCGGCGAGATCAGGGGCTGCGGACGATGCCGTCGGCGCCGCGGATTCCTTCAGCTCCGTGATCACCGCATTGGCGACCTGCTGTGGAGCGTTGAACTGCGCCGGGGGCAGATGGGTCTCCTGCTGGACCACGGTGACCTTGGTGGCCTCGGGCAATGCGTCCCGGGCCGAGGCCTTGACGGCGCGTTCGACATTGGCCGTGACGGCCTCGAAGCCTGACGTTGCGGGCAATGCCTTTGACGGATCCTCGTTGTCCTGCTGCGCGGCTGCTGCCGCCTGCGAACGCGCACCGACCGGAGCGGCAGCCGTCGGCGCAGAGTCGGCGGCGGCGATCTTGGCCATGCCCGTAGCCGGAATCTCCCCCTTCGAGGTGGAGGAGCGCTCGTCGCGCGCGGACGCGTCCTTCTCCTCGCCAGCCGGCGACTGCACCTGTGACTTCACGGCCGGCGCGACGGCGAGCTGCTGTCCGACGATCGCCGGAATGCTCGACCTGTTCGTCACGTCCGTCTTCGCGGCAGCGTCCACCGGATTCTGCGTCTCCGCGGATTGATCGGTCTTCTGATCGGACGATTTGTGACTGGACTTGGCCTCGTCGGCCGCCTCGGTGCGATCGTCCACCGTGTCGTCCTTCCCGGCCTGATGCGCCAGGCGCGCGCGCAGCGTTCCGGCTTTCACGGTCGTGTCGCCTGCCTCGTCGTTGAGTGCCCGCTTCGCCAGGTTCGAGACGGTGTGAAGCAGATCGTTGAACGAGGTATCCGCCTGCGACTTCGTCCCCGCCGCTTTCGCCGAGCGCGACGTACCGCGCATGTTCAGGCTCTCGGCGAGCCCCGAGAAGAGCTGTCCGGAGGTTCCGCTGAGTTTGGTCATGGGCGGCGATCCTTGGCGAGGAGTTCGAGTTCGCCGAGCTGCTTCTGCGCGCGCGCGAGCGTCGCGGTCGATGATGCGAGATCGAGGCGCGCCGGCGTAGCAGGAGGCTTGTCGGCGGTGGCGGCGGGGCCGCCCGCGAATGGCTTGCGAACGTCGAGCGCGAGCTGCAACGTCGCATTCAGCAGAGCTACATCGCGCTCGGGCAGCTTCGACCGGTCGAGCGCCTTCAGCTCGGCGAGACCTCCGTCATATTCGTCGGTGAGCGCCCGCGAGGCGCCGCGGAAGAAATGCGCACGTTCACGCTCCACCGATGCATCGGCGCTGAGCGCCAGCGCACGCTCGCCGGCCAACCGGGTCACGGCCATCCGTCCACGCAGCATCGCGTTGCGCGCGAGGACGAGATGAAGCTTGATGCGGCTGGCGCGGTCGATCTGCTCCAGCAGGGCGGCGATCCGCGCAAAGCGGCGCTCGTCGAGCGTCAGGCTGGATTGCGTCAGGCCCGTAGAGAAGCGCTGCCAGAAATCGCCGGCATAGATCGAGTTGCGGTAGTGGCGGATATAGGCGAGCGTCAGGAACTCGAACTTGTCGAAATCCTCAGCCTGCCCGACCAGCAGGATCTCGCGCCGCAGCGCCGCCTCTTCCACCAGCGTGCCGGGCAGGAGCAGACGCGCATCGTCCAGCCGCTCGATCGCGAGCGATGCCTCGGTGCGCGCGAACAGCGCGCCCTGCACCAGCGCAACCTGTCCGCCCAGGCCCGACGGAATCGTTCGCGGCTTGACGTCCTTGAGCAGCTCGCGCGCGTCGTCCTGGCGACCCTCGACATAGGCGAGCGCGCCATCGAACAGCCGACCGTCGACGTTCATCTTGTCGCGCGGCAGCTTGCGGACCAGTTGCGGTGCGCCGCCGCTGAGCAGGTAGATGACGACGGCTTGGCCGTTCTGCGGATTGCTCCACACGTTAGCGTCGGCAGCGAGAAACTTCTCGCCGATCTGCCGGATCAGCGCGATGTGGCTGCCATGCGCCGCGGTGTCGCCGTTGGCGATACCGTCCTGCACCGCCTGCAAGGCACGCACGAGCTCATACGGTTCGCTCGACGTCGACGCGGGGACCGGCGCCGGATCGGCGAGCGCGGGCGCCGCCATCGGCGGCAACACCACCAACAGGGCAGCGCAGAGGAGCGGCCTGATCACGGACGCTTCTCCCGGATCAGGATCTCGATCCGGCGATTCTGCGCGGCCGCCGGGTCGCTGGGAAGTTTCGGCCGCCGGTCGGCATAACCTTCGACATGCTCGATTCGCAGTGCATCGACGCCGGAGCGGACCAGCATGTAGTAAGCCATCTGCGCGCGGGCGGTCGACAGCCGCCAATTGTCATAGTTCTCCGACTTGTACGGCCGATTGTCGGTGTGGCCGCGGACGATGATCATGCCGGGGCGCTTCGTCAGCAACGGCCCGATCTTGTCGATCACCCGGATGAGTTCGGGCCGCGGCTCGGCCGAGCCGACCGCAAACATGCCGAAGCTCGCATCGTCGGTCAGGCTGACCAGCAGTCCTTCCTCGACCTGGCGCACCTCGGCGACCGGTCCCGCACCGGCCTTGATGTCCGACAGCGCATCCGCGATCGCGGACTGCAGCTGCTTGACGGTCGGCTGCTGTGTTTGCGCGGCATCGCGCGGGTCGGACTCCTTCTTCGCGTCGTTGGGACGCGCCTGCGCGCCGGGCTGCGCGTTCGCCTGGGCGCTGCCGTCGCGGGACGACTGCGACGGCGCGGGCCCCGGCGGCAGCAGGGGCGACAGGCTCGCGGACGACGCATCCGCATTCGGAGCGATGCTTCCGCCGGCATCATCCGCCTTGGCGCGGCGCGCCTGCGGCTCGCCCTGCCCCGCGCCGGACGCGCTGTCGCGCGCGGACGGGTTGGGCTTCGACTCGCTCTCGATGATACGATCCGCGTCCTTCGATGCCTGCGGCGCAAGCTTCCAATAGCCGGGATCGAAGGGATCTCGGTAGGCGTCGCCGCCCTTTAGACCGTCTTCTTCGGCTGATGTCAGCGAGCCGGCGCGGCGCTGGCCCGAGGCCTCGTTCGCGTTGTTTGCGATCTCGGCAAGCGTCGCATAGGGATCGCGGAACAGGACCTTCTCCTCGTAGAACGGCGGCTTCTCGGCCGTCGGGGAGTCACCGCGACGCTCCTCGCTCGGCCCACCCGGCTGGCGCCGGCCCTCCTGGCCGTCGAACGTGGTCGGCTCTTTCTTGGTGAGATCCTTCAGACCTTTCGGCGCCGGCGCATTCTCGGCCAGCTTGATCGGGTTGAAGTAACTCGCGACCACCTGCTTCTGATCCTGGTTGAGCGCGTTGAGCAGCCACATGACCAGGAAGAACGCCATCATTGCGGTCATGAAGTCCGCATAGGCAATCTTCCAGACGCCGCCGTGATGCGCCTCCTCCGCGAAGGCGCTGCGCCGGCGGACGATGACGATCTCCTGCTTGACCTCTTCCATGGCTGCTACCGGCGCGCTTCCTTCAGGCGTTCGCCCCAGGCTGTGATCTGCGTCTCGATCACGGTCTGGTCGGCGACGACGCGAACCTCAGAAGTCTCGGCGACCTCATACTCGACCCCCGTGCGCCTGCTAGCTTCGAGCTGGGTCCTCACGAGGTCGAGCAGCTCGCTCGGGCCGGTGACCTTGAACACCGGCACCGGCGAATTGCCGGTCAGCGCCGCGATCTGCTCGACCAGCGATCCAACCGCCTTGTCGCGGACCGCATCGGCAAGGAAAGGCAGCAGGATGCGCGCGACGGAGCTCGCGATATTGGTCTCGATCTCGCGGCACGCCGCCTCGAAGCCGCCGACGATCGCGGCGGCCTGCTGGTCGGACCACTTGGAGCGCTCCTCGCCGAGCCGGATCGCGCTGCGGACGCGCTCCTCGGCGACCCTGGCATCGCCTTCGGCGACGCCTGCGGCATGGCCGCGACGATAGGCATCGTCGAGAAGATTGACCGGCGGCGCTTCCGCCTCGGGCGCCGGAGGCGCCGGCTGAAGCTGCGGCTGCGATTGAGGCTGACGCTGCGGCTGGGCCTGCGGTTGCGGCTCGCGCCGGGCCTCCTTCGGCCTCGTCAGCACGTCCTGGATCTTGGGCGGCGGTGGCGGCGGTGGCGACTTGACCCGGCCATTCGCGTCGAACTGCGTCAGGAGTTTTCCGATTGCCGCGTTCATGCCGCCTCCTCGCGTCGCATCCAGTCTTTAAGGATCGCTGCCGCTTGCGCCTGATCGAGCCTGACGATCTGCTCGAGCCGCTTCTGCGGTGTTCGCTGCATCTTGCCTTCGAGATCCTCGACGAGATTGAGCTCGGGATCCTGGCTCTCGGTCAATGCAAGGGCCGCAGCGGCTTCGAGCTCGGCAGCCTCGGCCGCCTCGGTCTGCTCCTGCGCCGCCCGATGGGTCAGAATGCCGTTGACCGCGGGCCGAAGTCCGAACCAGACCAGCATCGAGGCGACCGCCAGGATCGTCACCGCGTTGATGACGCTGCCGAGCTGCTTGTTGATCATCTCGACGAAGCTGATCGGCGGCACCGGCGCGAGCTCGCGCGAGCCTTCGATGAAGTCGACGGCCGTGACTTGGATCTGGTCGCCGCGCGCCTTGTCCAGCCCGCCGGCGGTCGCCGCGAGCTGGCTGATCTCGGCGAGCTTGCTGTCGACGATGGCCTGGTTGCTCTTGTCGCCGAGATCGGCGACCAGACGCGCGCGGTTGACCAGCACGGCGATGAAGAGCTTCTTGACCAGATAGCCGTCGCTCACGGTCGTCGTGGTCTTGGACGAGACCTCGAAATTGGTCACGTCCTCGCGGCGGGTCTTGTCCTCGCTGGAGTTCTTGCCCCCTCCGGAGTTCACCTGCTGATCCGGCAGGTTCTGCTGCACCGTAGTCGGCTGCGAACGGTCCGCGTTCTGCGACGATTCCTTCTCGCGCACGTTCCGCACCGAACGTTCGGCGCGGCCCTCCGGATCGTAGACGGTCTCGTTGGTCTGCCGCTTGTCGGTGGAGAGCTGCGGGGCGACGCTGACCTCGAAATTGTCCAGACCCAGATACGGCGTCAGCGCCTTGCGGATGTTCTCCTGCACCATCCCGCCGACCGTCTTCTGCAGGCTCGCCATCTTGGTCGGCGCCGCACTCGCCTCGTCCTCCTCGGCGAGCAGCATCGAGCCGTCGGCATCCAGCACCGTCACCTTGTCGCGGCTCATGCCCGGGATGGCGGCCGCGACGAGATGGCGGATCGACTGAGCCGTGCGCGCCTCGATCGCACCGTCGGTGCGCAGCACGACCGACGCCGAAGGCGGCTGCTGGGTCGCGCGGAACGAACCGCGCACCGGCAGAACGATGTGCACGCGCGCCGCCTTCACGCCCTTCATCAGCTGGACGGTGCGCGCGATCTCGCCTTCGAGCGCGCGCAGCTTCGTCACTTCCTGCATGAACGAGGTCAGGCCGAGCGAGCCGATCTTGTCGAACAGCTCGTAGCCGGAATTGGCGCTGGTCGGCAGGCCCTTCTCGGCGAGCAGCATCCGCGCCTGCATGGTCTGGCTCGGACGCACCGAGACGGCGTCGCCGGCGGTATTGACGTCGAAGGCGATGTTCTGCTCGCGTAGCGCCGCGCCCATGCGCGTCACGTCTTCGCGGGTGAGGCCGGTATAGAGCGTCTCGAATTCAGGCCGGCTCAGATAGTACGCGCCGCCGACGACGGTGACGAGGACGGCAAAGCCGATCAGCCCCAAGGCCATCAGGCGTCGTGGCCCAAGCTCCAGCAGATTGTTGAGCAGTTGCTGTATCTGCGCACGACTGAACAGCATATGACCTCGTACCAATGCGAACGTAGAGGACACTCCGCTGCCAACCTTGTCTGAAGGTTGCGCAAGACAACGAATGTGTCGGTTCGCGGGTGAGGCGTGGTAAATTTACAAGAAATCGGGTGACGCTGCCGTGCATATCGGCAACAGGTGCACAGCCGGCTGTATCGCGGCGTGATCGGCCGCGGTGTGTCGCTCGATATCTGGCGTCAGGGGATCGATTGCGGGCACATCTTGTGCCGTCATATCCGCCGTTCATGGCGGAGACCGTGCTCCCGTGGGAGCACGGTCGTTTCCAAAGCCGAGGCCTACTTGAACAGCGACAGGATGCTCTGGCTGTTCTGGTTGGCGATCGAGAGCGCCTGAACGCCGAGCTGCTGCTGGGTCTGAAGCGCCTGAAGGCGGGTCGATTCCGCATTCATGTCGGCGTCGACGAGCTGGCCGATGCCGCGATCCACCGAGTCGATCAGGTTCTTGACGAATTCCGTGTTGGTCGCGATGCGGTTCTTGATGGCGCCGAGATTGGCGGCGGCCGAGGCAACCGTGTTGATCGCGGCGGTGACCTGGGTGATGTAGCCGTCGAGAATGGCCTGGTCAGCCGCCGAGTCGTCCAACGAGCCGATGGCGAGCGTGGCGACCGACGCGAAGCCCGTCGTGCTGTTGCCGGTCACCGTATCCAGGATACCGGTCTTGGTTGCGCCGTTGACGGTGTAGAGCGCGAAGGTGGCGGTCGTCACCGTGATGGAGCCGATGGTGGGCGTACCGCCGACACGCGAGTACGACGACACGAGGTTGAAGCTCGTCGGCGTGGCCGTAGAACCGGTCGAGGTGTCGATGCTCAGCCAGTTGATGCCGTTGATCGTCGCCGAGTCGGCCTTGAGCTGCATATCCTGCTGGATCTGAGTGATTTCCGACTGGATCTTGGTCCGGTCGATACCGGCGGTCTTGGCTTCGACCAGCAGCGCCTGGAGCTTGGTCAGGCCGGAGTCCTTGTCGCCGATGACCGTGTTCAGAGCGGTGTATTCAGTGTCCACCATAGCGGCGGACAGACCGAGCGAGTCGGAGACCGCGGAGAGCGCGGCGTTGTCGGAGCGCATTGAGGTCGCGATCGACCAATAGGCCGAGTTGTCCGCGGCAGTCGAGACGCGCTGGCCGGTCGAAATCCGGTTCTGCGTAGTCGCGAGCTGCGAGCTGACGTTGCGGAGGGTCTGCAGCGCGGTCATTGCAGACGAGTTGGTGAGAAGGCTAGAACCCATTTTTGATGTCCCTTTGACGATTGAATTGAGTTTGGGGACATACCGGGCTTGCACCGGTACGGCAGGGCGGCGTCATGCCTTTGGGCCACGTAAATGCGTGTGAAGGACCCAACCTGTCGTAGCGGTGAGGTTACCCGCCGAAGCTTGTGCGAGGCTTGTGGCTCCGTGTCTCAGTTGCAACACCGAGCTGGATCATGGCGTGGACATGGCGTCACGCAAAAAAAAGGCCGCGCTTCTCGTGAAGCGCGGCCCTCCTCCAGATGACCTGAAGTTTAGCGGAACAGCGACAGGATGCTCTGGCTGCTGTTGTTGGCGATCGAGAGCGCCTGAACGCCGAGCTGCTGCTGGACCTGGAGGGCCGCAAGGCGGGTGGATTCCTGGTTCATGTCAGCGTCGACGAGCTGGCCGATGCCGCGATCCACCGAGTCCATCAGGTTCTTGACGAACTCCGTGTTGGTCGAGATGCGGTTCTTGACGGCACCGAGATTGGCGGCGGCCGAGGCAACCGTGCCGATCGCGGCGGTGACCTGCGCGATGTAGCCATCGAGCGTAGCCTGGTCCGTTGCCGAGTCGGTCAGCGAGCCGATGGCGAGCGTGGCGACCGACGCAAACCCGGTCGTGCTGTTGCCGGTCACCGTGTCCAGGATGCCGGTCTTGGTTGCGCCGTTGACGGTGTAGAGCGCGAAGGTGGCGGTCGTCACCGTGATGGAGCCGATGGTGGGCGTGCTGCCGACACGCGAGTACGACGACACGAGGCTGAAG
>NZ_JAFCJS010000020.1 GCF_018130825.1 Bradyrhizobium liaoningense
GCATGATCCGGAAAAGTGCGAAGCGGTTTTCCGGAAAGATCATGCGCAAACAACAACCTAAAGCGCGATGACGATTCGTCCAAATCTCATCGCGCTTTAGGCCTGCTGCCGCAGGGCGGCCGGCAGGTCCTGCCGTTTCGACCAGGCGATGTAATAGGCGAGCCCGGTCATCGCGGCGAAGCCAGTGATGCTCACCGCGACCTGCATCAGCACCAGGTTCGGCCCAGTGATCAGGATGAGGTGGCCGGCGAAGGACAGGAACACGGCGACGCAGAATACCGCGAGCCATTCCTCGCCGCATGCGATCACCGCCTGCAGCGGCCTCCATGTCAGGCCGGGATGATCGGCCGGGATGAGATGGGTCGCAATGAACGCGAGGGCGAGGAAGTGGAGCACGCGGTAGGGCGCGAGGTTTTCCTTGTCGGTCGGCGTGATGCTGTTGAGGAGGAAGTCGGGCAGGTAGGCGGACAGCGCCGGCGAATGGCGCATCAGGGTGACGGCCATCGCGAAGACCAGATAGGCGCCTGCGAGGATCCGCAGCCAGGACATGCCATGCAGCGCACGCCCCGGTGCGCCTGTGACGGCGAACCAGCCGCCCAGCACCATCAGCATCTGCCAGCACAGCGGATTGAAGGTCCATTCCTGATCCGGATAGATCCGGAAATTCCAGTCGAACCAGCGTGCCGCGACGTACAGGGCGACCGATGCCGCCAGCGTCAGGTTCGGCCGCCGCAGCAGCCCCCACAGCACGAACGGGAAGAATGCCATCAGCGGGATCATCAGCTGCAGCAGGTCGAGGTTCAGCGGCTCTTCCTGGAGCACGAGGCCGCGGATCAGGATGCGCAGCGGGTGCTCGAGAATCCCGGAGATGTTGTATTCGTGGATGATCTCCGGCGCCATCGACTGCGAGGCGACATAGGCGATGGCGTCGATATAGATCACGAACAGCACGACATAGGCGGCATAGAGCCGCCAGACCCGGCGAAAGATGCGCGTCGCCGCGACCACGTAGCCGCGCTCCAGCGCCATCCTGCCGTGGATGATGGCGACGCCGTAGCCCACCACGAACACGAACAAATCCGCCGCGCCGCTGAAGCCGAAATTCCGCAACGTCAGCAGGTTGACGACGTTGTTCGGAATATGGTCGACGAATACGGACCAGTTGGCGATGCCGAGCGTCAGATAGAGCCTGGCGTCGTGCTGAAATGCGGCGAGGTTCGCCTTGACGGACGGTTTCATTGAGTAAAATAGCTTTGGGAATCAGGGTGATGCTTTTACCGGCAACAGCCTGCCTATCCGAGTAGCGATTGCGTGAGCAGGACCGGTTTGTCCCAAACAGCGCAGATACGCACAAGCTACCGTCTATTGAATTCCAATAGATGCGTTTGAGCGGCTTGCGACGAAATTATCTAACCTACCGCGCCGTTACTCGGCGGGCTCTGGCGAGGCTTCGTCGGGGACGCCGGCGCGGCTCGCCATGATTCCGAGCGCGACGCCGCCGATGGCCAGGATCGGCAGCAGCCGCTTGACCCCGATGGCACGGACGATCTGCAGCCCGGTGGCGAGCAGCATGGGGTCGGTGAGCATGCTCTGCGCCGTCGACTTCGCGGCGCGCTCGGCCGCGATGCGGGCCTCCTTGCGCAATTGCCGCTTGTAGGCCCAGTAGCTCACCGCCGCGGTCAGGGTCAGCAGAAAGAAGATGCCGGCACCCGCGAGGCAGGCCTGCACCGGACCGTATTTCTCGAGGACTGCGATGAAGGCTGCGGCGCAGAGGAAGCATGTCGTGATGAAAAGCGCGAATGCAGCGCCCGCGGCAAGCGACGTCAGCCGGACCGTCGTGCCGGTCGATGCACTGATGCCGTCGATGATGCGCTGAAACATGGCCTTGCTCCTCGGGTCCCCACAAGCCTGGTCGTCACAAGCCCACATCGGCGGCGCCGCGGCGCCGCTTCAACTCGCTTGGGCATCCTTACCGGCGCCAGGCGATTCCGATCAGGAAGCCGATGCCGAGTGCGAGCCCGACGGTCGCCAGCGGCCGCTGCGTGATCGCCTCTTCCAGCGTCTCCTCGATCGATCCATAGGCATCCTGTGCCGCACCCATCATGGCGCTGCCGCGGTCCGACATGTCGTCGATCGCCGAATCCATGTTCTCGCGCGCCTGGCGATAGCCACGCCTGGCCTGCTTGCTGGTGGAATTGGCAAAAGTGTTGAGCGCGTCGGTGATCTGATCGGTGAGGGCGGCGATATCGCTTTTCACGGCTGCTACATCCTTCTCGAGGCGTTCTCTGGTGGCTTTGTCGGTCCAGTCTCTCATCCCGGCTTCGGCATCGCTCGTTGACATCTGGGGCTCCGAACTGTTTGCGGCTGAGATCGCCGGAAAAACGTTTCGTCGTCGGGTAAGTTCCGATCGGGGAAACCGGTTACTCCTGCGGCAACTGCGGCGCATCCTCCGGCAAAAGATGTTCCTTCAGGATCAGCCCGACGATGAGCAGCGGCGACGACAGGAAGGCGCCCATCGGCCCCCACAGCCAGGTCCAGAATGCCAGCGCCAGCAGTACCGCCAGCGCATTCAGCGCCAGGCGGCGGCCGATGATGGTCGGCGTGACGAAATGTCCCTCCAGGAACGTGATGCCGCCGAAGGCGATGGCGGCAGCCAGGCCGCCGCCGATGGTCGGGAAGGCGACGAGCCCCACCACGACCAAAACGGCGAACATCGCGATCGGCCCGATGATCGGGATGAAGTTGAGGGTTGCTGCGAGTGCACCGAGGCCGGCCGGGTTGGGCATGCCGGTCACGGCGCAGACGAGGCCGGTGGCAATGCCGACGCCGATATTGATGACGGTCACCGTCAGCAGGTAATTGCCGAGATGGACCTCGATCTCATTGAGGATGCGCAGTGTGCGCAGCCGCGCATCGCGGTTGCTGAAGGTCATGATCAGGGCCCGCCGCAGATCGCGCCAGCTCGCGATGAACAGGATCAGCGTGACGAAGAACAGCAGAAATTCGGTGAAGGTGGGCGACAGGAATTCCAGCGTCGGCTGCACCCATTCGAATTTCGGCAGCTGGAAGCTCGGCAGCCCCTCCGAGCCCCCGAGCATGGCTTGCAGCTCACGCCACAGCGCCAGCGGCCGGTCGAACACGTGCAGCTTGTCCTTCAGCTGCGCGCCGAGCTCCGGCAGGCGCGAGCTCCATTCCATGACGGGCGAGGCGATGAGGGCGACGACGAAGGCGACCATGGTGGTCACGGCAATCACGATTAGCACGGCGCCCGGCCCGCGCGGCACCTTGCGGTTTTCCAGGAAGGTCGCAGCCGGGGACAGCATCGTGCCGATGACAAAGGCCATCACCACGGGGAGGAAGAACGCCCTGGCAACGTAAAGCACCGCGACCACTGCGATCAGCAGCAGGCCGGCGAGCGCGAAGGCGACGAACTCGGTGCGGCGGATGACGGGCGGCAGGTCAGCATGGCTGCCGGGGAGCGGGTCACCTTCGCCGTTGCCGGCAATCAGACGTTCATTGGGAAGGACGCGCACAATACCTCTCCCGCACGGAAGTTCTTCCGCGCGCCCATTGATGATCTCACAACGTCCGAGGCGGCGGTGAGGTTCCATCGCGGCTTCGTGAAGCTGCGCTCGCTTGACTGTGACGTCGCCGCAGCACTGAGGCGCGGAACTTGAGTCGCTCCGGCTGCGTTTGTTGACGAGCCGCATCACCCTGATGCGCACATCCAACGGGGCAGCACATGACAATGGTCTCTTCAGCCCGCCGCCGCTTCTCGCCGCGCGCCGCCACCACTCTTGTCTTCGCGACCGCTCTGCTCACCGTGCCCTTCGCTCGCGCAAATGCGCAGATGCTGGGTTACACACCGATGCAGCCGCAGGCGTATCAACAAGATCCGAGCTATTCGCGTGGAGCATATGCGAGCGAGGCGCCGCAGACGGCCGACGAAGATGCCCAATTGCCCGACCGGCTGCGCAAGCAGATCGTCAGTTTCGACCGCAGCGAGCCGGCCGGCACGATCGTGATCGATACCGGCAATACATACCTCTATTACGTGCTCGGCAATGGCCGGGCGATCCGCTACGGCGTCGGCGTCGGCCGCGAGGGTTTTACCTGGTCGGGCGTCCAGAACATCAGCCGCAAGGCGGAATGGCCGGACTGGCACCCGCCCGCCGAGATGATCGCGCGCCAGCCCTACCTGCCGCGCTTCGTCGCCGGCGGCCCCGGCAATCCGCTCGGCGCCCGCGCGATGTATCTGGGATCGAGTGAGTATCGCATCCACGGCACCAACGATCCCACCACCATCGGCAAGTTCGTCTCCTCCGGCTGCATCCGCATGACCAATGAAGACGTCACCGACCTGTTCAGCCGCGTCAATGTCGGCGCCAAGGTCGTCGTGCTGCCGAAGAACGCCCCGCTGATGGCGAAAGGCGGCGACAAGGGGAGCGATTCCTGGCGGAAGCGCCCCGCGGCGGCGACGCTGCCGTCGGGCCGGCAGGCGCTGACCATCTCGACGTCTGCTGTGAACTGAAGAGCTTGAGTGAGGTGATATGAAGAGACGCCTGATTGGCAAGCTGGCTGGCGGTGCGGCAGTTCTGGTCGCTATCTCAGCCGGTCCAGGATTGGCGCCGTCGGCGCATGCGCAGGATTTTTTCTCGGCATTGTTCGGTGCGTTCGGAGCGCGGCCTCCGCAGATCCGCACGCCGTTCCCGAATGACGACATGCCGCGCTACGACGCGCCGCGGCAGCGGGCGGCCTATGGCGGCGGCTCGGCCTATTGCGTGCGCGGCTGCGATGGCCGGTATTTTCCGGCGCAAGGGAATGATGCCGAGAGCAAGGCGCAATCCTGCAAGAGCTTCTGCCCGGCTTCCGAGACCTCGCTGGTCTATGGCAGCAACATCGACGACGCCACGACCGAGAGCGGGAAATCATACTCCGACCTGCCGAACGCGTTCCGCTACCGCAACGAGATCGTTGCGGGCTGCACCTGCAACGGCAAGGATCCGGTCGGGCTGGCCCAGGTCAAGGTCGAGGACGACCCCACCTTGCGCAAGGGAGACATCGTCGCGGGCAGCGACGGCCTGGTGGTCGCAAGCCGCAATGCCAACGACCGCCGCGGCGTCGCGATGAATTTCTCGCCGCTGCCGGCTTCGGTCCGGGCCAAATTCCGCCAGGTGCCGGTGGTGGCGAAGGAGTAGGGTTCTCCACGTCGTCCTGGCGAAAGCCAGGACCCATTACCCCGAATGCGAGTTTGGCGGCACGCAGATAACCGCCAGCCTGCCCATTGCAGAGGCCGGTGGCTATGGGTCCCCTGAGTTCACAAACGAAGTGCAACACTTCCTGGAGGAGGTGTTGCCATGGGGCGGAGTTACGAGCAG
>NZ_JAFCJS010000021.1 GCF_018130825.1 Bradyrhizobium liaoningense
ACAACGGCAATGCAGGTTCGCCAAATGCGTCCGGCACGCTGACGGTCAACGATGTCGACAGCGGCCAGGCCGTATTCCAGACGGTCGCGCCTGCCGCTCTCGCCGGCACGTACGGCAATTTCACCTTCAACAACAACACGGGCGCGTGGACTTATGCGCTCGACAATACAAAGAGCACGACCCAAGAGCTGATCGCCAATCAGGTCGTGCACGACACGCTGACGGTCAAATCGGCCGATGGCACCGCGACCCAGGTGATCGACGTGACGGTGACCGGTTCGAATGACAACGCCACGATCACCGGCACAGCAACAGGCGCTGTGACGGAAGCGGGCGGAGTCAACAACGGCAATGCAGGTTCGCCAAATGCGTCCGGCATGCTGACGGCCAACGATGTCGACAGCGGCCAGGCCGTATTCCAGGCGGTCGCGCCTGCCGCTCTCGCCGGCACCTACGGCAATTTCACCTTCAACAGCAACACGGGCGCGTGGACTTATGTGCTCGACAATACAAAGAGCACGACCCAAGAGCTGATCGCCAATCAGGTCGTGCACGACACGCTGACGGTCAAATCCGCCGATGGCACTGCGACGCAGGTGATCGACGTCACGGTGACGGGCAGCAACGATTCGCCGGTTGTGGTGGTTGGCGGCAACAACGGTTCGGTCACGGAGGCCGGCAACCAGGACGACGGGACGGTGGTGGCCGGGACCGCGTCTGCGACCGGGACGCTGACGTCGATGGATGTCGACGCCGGCGCGACGGCGACGTGGAGCGGATCTGCGGCCGGCAGCTATGGCTCGTTTGCGATCGGAGCGGACGGGAGCTGGACCTACACGCTGGACAACACGCCCGGCGGTGCGGCGGACCAGCTCGCCGAGGGCGACGTCAAGACGGAGACGTTTACGGCGACGGTGACGGACGACAAGGGCGCCACCGCGACGGCGACCGTGACGATCACGGTGACGGGCAGCAACGATTCGCCGGCGATCACGAGTTCGGCGCAGGGCGGCTCGGTCAAGGAAGACACGACGCTGACGGCGACGGGGCAGGTGACGTCGAACGACGTCGACCATGGGGCGACGGCGGCCTACAGTGGCGACGCGACGGGAGTGTATGGCAGCTTTGCGGTCAACGCGGCGACGGGTGCGTGGACCTACACGCTGGACAACGCCAACCACCAGGATCTGGCGGCTGGCGAGAGCCACACTGAAACCTTCACGGTCACCGTGACGGACGACAAGGGCGCGACAGCGACCCAGGACGTCGTGATCACGGTCACCGGCACCAACGACGACCCGACGGTGACGGCGGGCGTACAGAGCGTGCCGCTGGTGGAAGCGGGCGTCGGCACGACGGGGACGGCGAATGCGTCGATCACGCTGACCAAGGGCGACTTCGATACGGGCGATGCGGCGAGCTATGACGGCGCGGCGCTGACCTCCGACGGCTGGGCGACCGGCGATGGCGGGGTGACCTACACCAAGACCGGGACCTACGGCACGGCAACGCTGACCACGGCCAGCGGCGTGGTGAGTTACGCGCTCGACAACAACGATACCGACACCAACGCCCTGGCGGGCGGCGCCAGCGTGTCGGACAACTTCACCATCTTCGTCAAGGACGGCAGCACCGGCACCGCCTCGACCGCGGTCAACTTCGCCATCACCGGCAGCAACGACAACCCGACGGTCACGGCGGGTGCGCAGAGCGTGCCGCTGGTGGAGGCCGGCGTCGGCACGGGGGGGACGGCATCGGCGACCATTGCGCTGACCAAGGCCGATCCGGACACAGGCGATGCGGCGAGCTATGATGGCGCGGCGCTGACCTCCGACGGCTGGGCGACCGGCGATGGCGGGGCGACCTACACCAAGACCGGAACCTACGGCACGGCGACGCTGACCACGGCCAGCGGCGTGGTGAGTTACGCCCTCGACAACAACGATACCGACACCAATGCCCTGGCGGGCGGCGCCAGCGTATCGGACGACTTCACCGTCTTCGTCAAGGACGGCAGCACCGGCACCGCCTCGACCGCGGTCAACTTCGCCATCACCGGCAGCAACGACAATCCGACGGTGAGCGCGGGTGCACAGAGCGTGCCGCTGGTGGAAGCGGGCGTCGGCACGGCAGGGACGGCGAATGCGTCGATCGCGCTGACCAAAGGGGACTTCGATACGGGCGATGCGGCGAGCTATGACGGCGCGGCGCTGACCTCCGACGGCTGGGCGACCGGCGATGGCGGGGCGACCTACACCAAGACCGGGACCTACGGCACGGCGACGCTGACCACGGCCAGCGGCGTGGTGAGCTACGCGCTCGACAACAACGACACCGATACCAATGCCCTGGCGGGCGGCGCCAGCGTGTCGGACGACTTCACCGTGTTCGTCAAGGACGGCAGCACTGGCACCGCCTCGACCGCGGTCAACTTCGCGATCACCGGCAGCAACGACAATCCGATGGTCACGGCGGGTGCGCAGAGCGTGCCGCTGGTGGAGGCGGGCGTCGGCACAACGGGCACGGCGAATGCGTCGATCGCGCTGACCAAGGGGGACTTCGATACCGGCGATGCGGCGAGCTATGATGGCGCGGCGCTGACCTCCGACGGCTGGGCGACCGGCGATGGCGGGGCGACCTACACCAAGACCGGGACCTACGGCACGGCGACGCTGACCACCGCAACCGGCGTGGTGAGCTATGCCCTCGACAACAACGATACCGACAGCAATGCCCTGGCGGGCGGCGCCAGCGTGTCGGACGACTTCACCGTCTTCGTCAAGGACGGCAGCACCGGCACCGCCTCGACGGCGGTGAACTTTGCCATCACCGGCAGCAACGACAACCCGACGGTCACGGCAGGCGCGCAGAGCGTGCCGCTGGTGGAGGCCGGCGTCGGCACGGCGGGCACGGCGAATGCGTCGATCGCGCTGACCAAGGGGGACTTCGATACCGGCGATGCGGCGAGCTATGACGGCGCGGCGCTGACCTCCGACGGCTGGGCGACCGGCGATGGCGGGGTGACCTACACCAAGACCGGGACCTACGGCACGGCAACGCTGACCACGGCCAGCGGCGTGGTGAGTTACGCCCTCGACAACAACGATACCGACAGCAATGCCCTGGCGGGCGG
>NZ_JAFCJS010000022.1 GCF_018130825.1 Bradyrhizobium liaoningense
AAAGCGACCGGCGAGATCGGCCAGCAGATTTCCAGCATCCAGGCCGCCACCGAGCAGTCGGTCGGCTCGATCAGGGAGATCAGCGGCACCATCGAGCGGCTGTCGGAGATCTCGTCGGCAGTCGCCGCCGCCGTGGAGCAGCAGGGCGCGGCGACGCAGGAGATCTCCCGCAACGTCCAGCAGGCCGCCCACGGCACCCAGCGCGTCTCGACCAATATCGGCGACGTGCAGCGCGGGGCGTCCGAGACCGGTTCGGCCTCCTCGCAGGTGCTGTCGGCGGCGCGCTCGCTGTCGGCGGACAGCAACCGGCTGAAGCAGGAAGTCGCGCACTTCCTGAGCTCGGTCCACGCCGCCTGACGTCTCAAAAACAGAGGTCCACGCGCATGCGCGTGGACCTCAAGCGATGCTGTGGCTTGATCGGGCCACCGCCGTGCCGCCTGTGCCCAACTCTTGTTCATCGGAGCACACGAGGGCGATGCCTTCGTCGGCTTCTCCGTACTCGGCACCGGTAAAATACAGCCTCAATTAACACTTGTTCCGCATTGTACGGCAGTGCAGCACGATTCCTTGGGGGACGTGGGTTGCAACGAGTCGTCGTTGCGATCGCGAGAACGTCGTCGGCTGCTTGTCTTTTCTTCCTGCTATGGGTGGACAGTGATGCCGAGCTTGCGTTTGGGAATTCGGGGGCGTCTGTACGCCGGATTTTCGGTTCTCGTGGTCCTTGGCCTGGTGATGGCCGCAGTCGCGGTCTGGAATCTGTGGGCGGTCCAGGGCCAGATGGAGCGCCTGTCCGTCCTCTCGGACAACACCGCGCGCGTCCAGGAAATCTCGATCAATCTGCAGGCGCTGCGGCGCGCCAATCTCCGCTACATCTATGACGCCAACGAGCCGGCCTTCAAGGAAGCCGCGGAACGGGAGGCGGCGACGGTCGAGCTGTTGAAGGCTGCGGCCAAGGCCACCCTCTCCGAGGAGCGGCTCAAGATCTATAACGGCCTCACCAGCGACATCGAAAAGTTGAAGTCCCTGCGCGAGCGCATGGGCGCCGCCGTCAATGAGACGACCAAGGGCAAGGCCATCCTGCTCGCCGGCGGCGACCAACTGACCGCCAACACCGGCAAGCTGGTCGACGCCGCGCGTGAAACCGGCGATACCAGCGTGAGCGCTCCCGTCGCCGATCTTGAATCCAAGATCCTGCTGGTTCGGGTCGCAAACTGGCGCTTCCTCGCCGTCCGGGACGCAAAGGGGCCGGCGACCTTCAGGACCAATGTCGATCGGGCGCAGCAGGCGCTCAAGTCACTGGAGGGGGCCGGTCTGCCGGACGAGGTCAAGGCCGCGTTCGGGCCGATCAAGAGCTCGCTTTCGGCCTACAAGTCGGCCTTCGAGACGACCTCGGCCGCAATCCTCCAGGCCGATGAAATCTACCGCAACGAGATCGCTCCCCTGATCGGTGAAAGCGTCGACAAGCTCAAGGTGGCGGAGACCGCACTGAAGGCCGACTACCAGAAGTCGCGCGCGGCCGCCGATGGCGTCATCGCCAATACGACCTGGATCCAGGAGGTCGCCGGCGGTCTTGCGATCCTATTCGGCGGCATCGTCGCTTTCCTGATCGCCCGCAGCATCGTCGGTCCGCTGTCCACGATGACCCGGGCGATGGGGCTGCTGGCCGGCGGCGATCTCAAGGTCGAGATCCCCGGCCGCGGCAATCGCGACGAGATCGGCGACATGGCCAAGGCGATCGCGGTGTTCAAGGACAATATGGTCGAGACCGAGCGCCTGCGTCACGA
>NZ_JAFCJS010000023.1 GCF_018130825.1 Bradyrhizobium liaoningense
CTGGTGTTCACCTACACGATCCAGGCCGGGCAGACCGATGCCAACGGCATCAGCCTCGACGCCAATGCGCTGAGCCTCAACGGTGGCACGATCACGGACGCCGCCGGCAATGCGGCGGCGCTGACGGCGGCCGCGGTGGCCGACAATGCGAGCTACAAGGTCGATACGGCCGCGCCGACGGTGAGCAGCGAGGCGATCACCAGCGCGACGGGGGCGCAGAACAATACGCTCAATGCCGGCGATGTGGTCAGCGTGACCGTGTCGTTCAGCGAGAGCGTCACGGTGACGGGGACGCCGCAGCTGGCCCTGAACATCGGCGGGACGCCGGTGCAGGCGAGCTACGCCTCGGGCAGCGGCAGCAGCCAGCTGGTGTTCACCTATACGATCCAGGCCGGGCAGACCGATGCCAACGGCATCAGCATCAATGCCAATGCACTGAGCCTCAACGGTGGCACGATCACGGACGCCGCCGGCAATGCGGCAGCGCTGACGGCGACCGCGGTGGCCGACAATGCCAGCTACAAGGTCGATACGGCCGCGCCGACGGTGAGCAGTGAAGCGATCACCAGCGCGACGGGGGCGCAGAACAATACGCTCAATGCCGGCGACGTCGTCAGCGTCACCGTGACGTTCAGCGAGAGCGTCACCGTGACCGGGACGCCGCAACTGGCATTGAACGTCGGCGGGACACCGGTGCAGGCCAGCTACGCTTCCGGCAGCGGCAGCAGCCAGCTGGTGTTCACCTACACGATCCAGGCCGGCCAGACCGATGCCAACGGCATCAGCATCAACGCCAACGCGCTGAGCCTGAACGGCGGCACGATCACGGACGCGGCCGGCAACGCAGCGGTGCTGACCGCGGCCGCGGTGGCCGACGATGCCAGCTACAAGGTCGATACCGCCGCGCCGACGGTGAGCAATGAAGCGATCACCAGCGCGACGGGGGCGCAGAACGGCACGCTCAATGCCGGCGACGTGGTCAGCGTCACCGTGACGTTCGGCGAGAGCGTCACGGTAACAGGGACGCCACAGCTGGCTCTGAACATCGGCGGAACGCCGGTGCAGGCCAGCTACGCTTCCGGCAGCGGCAGCACCCAGCTGGTGTTCACCTACACGATCCAGGCCGGACAGACCGATGCCAACGGCATCAGCATCGATGCCAACGCCTTGAGCCTGAACGGCGGCACGATCACGGATGCGGCCGGCAATGCCGCGGTGCTGACCGCGGCCGCGGTGGCCGACAATGCCAGCTACAAGGTCGATACCGCCGCCCCGACGGTGAGCAGCGAGGCGATCACCAGCGCGACGGGGGCGCAGAACGGCACGCTCAATGCCGGCGACGTCGTCAGCATCACGGTGTCGTTCAGCGAGAGCGTCACGGTAACAGGAACGCCGCAACTTGTCCTGAACATCGGCGGGACGCCGGTGCAGGCCAGCTACGCCTCGGGCAGCGGCGGCACCCAGCTGGTGTTCACCTACACGATCCAGGC
>NZ_JAFCJS010000024.1 GCF_018130825.1 Bradyrhizobium liaoningense
GGATCGACGGCCTACAAGCTGACGGTGACCAATGCGGTGTCGGGTCTGTTCGTGACCGACGGTTCGGCGATCAGCCTCGTCGACGTGAACGGCGACGGCAGCGTGATCGTGGGCGTGGTGCAGGCCGGCAGCTTCGCCAACCAGGCCGCATTTGCGATCTCGATCAACGGCACGACGGGCGCGGTGACGGTCGAGCAGTATCTGTCGCTGCACCAGGACAGCGCCAGCAACACGCCGGACGACGGAGTGTCGCTGAACGCCAACTCGCTGGCGCTGACGGTGACGATAACCGACGGCGACGGCGACAAGGCGAGCACGCCGGTCGACGTGTCGGGCAAGATCACCTTCGACGACGACGGTCCGAAGCTGACGGCGGTGCTGTCGGGTACGACGGCTGCGCTGGACGAGGGCAACACGGACGCAGGTTCCCCGCCGACGAGCACGGCGGCGACCATCAACACCGGCGCGATCGCCAAGGGCGATGATCCGGATGTGACGGGGACGGGCTACATCGCGCATGCGGTGGACGTGTCGCTGGTGACGGCGACGCCGCAGTTCGGCGCGGACGGCCCGGCGGCCTCGGATGCGACGGCGTACAAGCTGACGGTGACCAATGCGGTGTCGGGTCTGTTCGTGACCGACGGCTCGGCGATCAGCCTTGTCGACGTGAACGGCGACGGCAGCGTGATCGTGGGCGTGGTGCAGGCCGGCAGCTTCGCCAACCAGGCCGCATTTGCGATCTCGATCAACGGCACGACGGGCGCGGTGACGGTCGAGCAGTATTTGTCGCTGCACCAGGACAGCGCCAGCAACACGCCGGACGACGGGGTGTCGCTGAACGCGAACTCGCTGGCGCTGACGGTGACGATCACCGACGGCGACGGCGACAAGGCGAGCACGCCGGTCGACGTGTCCGGCAAGATCACCTTCGACGACGACGGTCCGAAGCTGACGGCGGTGCTGTCGGGCACGACGGCTGCGCTGGACGAGGGCAACACGGACGCAGGTTCCCCGCCGACGAGCACGGCGGCGACCATCAACACCGGGGCGATCGCCAAGGGCGACGATCCGGATGTGACCGGGACGGGCTACATCGCGCATGCGGTTGACGTTGCGCTGGTGACGGCGACGCCGCAGTTCGGCGCCGACGGTCCGGCGGCCGCGGGATCGACGGCCTACAAGCTGACGGTGACCAATGCGGTGTCGGGTCTGTTCGTGACCGACGGTTCGGCGATCAGCCTCGTCGACGTGAACGGCGACGGCAGCGTGATCGTGGGCGTGGTGCAGGCCGGCAGCTTCGCCAACCAGGCCGCGTTTGC
>NZ_JAFCJS010000025.1 GCF_018130825.1 Bradyrhizobium liaoningense
AGGTGGCGGTCGTCACCGTGATGGAGCCGATGGTGGGCGTACCGCCGACACGCGAGTACGACGACACGAGGTTGAAGCTCGTCGGCGTGGCCGTGGAACCGGTCGAGGTATCGATGCTCAGCCAGTTGATGCCGTTGATCGTCGCCGAGTCGGCCTTGAGCTGCATATCCTGCTGGATCTGAGTGATTTCCGACTGGATCTTGGTCCGGTCGATACCGGCGGTCTTGGCTTCGACCAGCAGCGCCTGGAGCTTGGTCAGGCCGGAGTCCTTGTCGCCGATGATCGTGTTCAGAGCGGTGTATTCGGTGTCCACCATCGCGGCCGACAGACCGAGCGAGTCGGAGACCGCGGAGAGCGCGGCGTTGTCGGAGCGCATCGAGGTCGCGATCGACCAATAGGCCGAGTTGTCCGCGGCGGTCGAGACGCGCTGGCCGGTCGAGATCCGGTTCTGCGTGGTCGCGAGCTGCGAGCTGACGTTGCGGAGGGTCTGCAGCGCGGTCATTGCAGACGAGTTGGTGAGCAGACTGGAACTCATTTTTGACGCCCCTTTGAAGATTGTATTGTTAGGGACATACCGGGCTTGCACCGGTACGACAGGGCGGCATCATGCCTTTGGGCCACGGAAATGCGTGTGAAGGACCCAACCTGTCGTAGCGGTGAGGTTACCCGCCGAAGTTTGTGCGAAGCTTGTGGCTCCGTGACCGGACCGCAACAGGGTGCGTCAAATCAAGGTACGAGGGGCGAGGTGCGAAAGTCATGGCGCCCGACCAGCCAAATGAAAAGGGCCACGCTTCTCGCGAAGCGCGGCCCTCTGCCGATGGTTTGAAGCTTAGCGGAACAGCGACAGGATGCTCTGGCTGTTGGAGTTGGCGATCGAGAGCGCCTGCACGCCGAGCTGCTGCTGGGTCTGAAGCGCCTGGAGGCGCGTCGATTCCGCGTTCATGTCGGCGTCGACGAGCTGGCCGATACCGCGATCCACCGAGTCCATCAGGTTCTTGACGAATTCCGTGTTGGTCGCGATGCGGTTCTTGACGGCACCGAGATTGGCGGCGGCCGAGGCAACCGTGTTGATCGCGGCGGTGACCTGGTTGATGTAGCCGTCGAGAATGGCCTGGTCCGTTGCCGAGTCGGTCAGCGAGCCGATGGCGAGCGTGGCGACCGACGCGAAGCCCGTCGTGCTGTTGCCGGTCACCGTATCCAGGATACCGGTCTTGGTTGCGCCGTTGACGGTGTAGAGCGCGAAGGTGGCGGTCGTCAC
>NZ_JAFCJS010000026.1 GCF_018130825.1 Bradyrhizobium liaoningense
GATGACTTCGTGCTCGCCACCGGCGAGATGCATTCGGTGCGCGAGATGGTCGAGCTGTCGTTCGCGCAGGTCGGCCGCCGCATCGTCTGGCGCGGCAAGGGCGTCGACGAGACCGGCATTGACGAGAAGAGCGGCAAGACGGTCGTGAAGATCGATCCGACCTATTTCCGCCCGACCGAGGTCGATCTCCTGATCGGCGATGCCAGCAAGGCACGCGAGGTGCTCGGCTGGACGCCGAAGCGGACGTTTGCGGAGTTGGTCGCGGAGATGATGCAAAGCGATCTGGCCGAGGCGAAGCGGGACGCGGGCCATGGCAAACATCCCGTTTGAGCTCAAGGGCAAAAGCGTCTACGTCGCCGGCCATCGCGGCATGGTCGGCAGCGCGATTCTGCGCCGGCTCGCGCAGGAAGACGTCCAGCTCGTCACGGTGGAGCGCCGCGAGGTCGATCTGCGCAACCAGGCCGCCGTGTTCGACTGGTTCGCGCGCGTGCGGCCGCAGGTGGTGTTCCTCGCCGCGGCCAAGGTCGGCGGCATCGTCGCCAACGACACGCTGCGCGCCGAGTTCATCTACGACAACATCGCGATCGCCGCGAACGTGATCCAGGCCGCGCATCAGAACGGCGCCGAGAAGCTGATGTTCCTGGGCTCCTCCTGCATCTATCCGAAGCTGGCGCCGCAGCCCTTGCGCGAGGACTCGGTGCTCACAGGTCCGCTGGAGCCGACCAACGAGCCCTATGCGATCGCCAAGATCGCGGGCATCAAGATGGCGGAGGCCTATCGCAGCCAGTACGGCTGCGACTTCATCAGCGTGATGCCGACCAATCTCTACGGCCCCGGCGACAATTATCACCCCGAGATGAGCCACGTCGTCGCCGCCCTGATCCGCCGCTTCCACGAGGCCAAGGTGTCGGGGGCGACAAGCGTCGTGGTGTGGGGCACCGGCACGCCGCGGCGCGAGTTCCTCTATGTCGACGACATGGCGGATGCCTGCGTGCACCTGATGAAGACCTATTCCAGTGCGGAACTGGTCAACATCGGCACCGGCGAGGATATCACCATCGCCGAATTCGCGCGCCTCGTCGCCGACATCGTCGGCTACAGCGGCGAGATCTCATTCGACACCACGCGGCCCGACGGCACCCCGCGCAAGCTGCTCGACGTCAGCCGCCTCGACAAGCTCGGCTGGCGCGCGACGACGTCGCTTCACGATGGCTTGAAGCGCGCATATGCGGCGTATC
>NZ_JAFCJS010000027.1 GCF_018130825.1 Bradyrhizobium liaoningense
CCGATCTGGTCGATCAGCAGGCCATAGGATTCACCGCGCAAATCGACACCGACCGCCATCGGGGTCTTGCCGTCCTCGGCCCTGGGCAGGCCGAGACGGGCGCGCATGTCGACCACGGTGACGATGCGGCCGCGCAGGTTCAAAACGCCCGCGATCTCGCGCGAGGACAAGGGCACGCGGGTGACGCGCTCGGGCATGAACACGTCCTGGACGCGGGAGATCGGCAGGCCGAACAGCTGGCCGCCGATCATCGCGGTGACGTACTCGACCATGGCGCCTTCGCTGGACTGGGTCTTCTTGGTCATAAGCGTATCTCCTGATCCCTGTCCTGCTTACGCCGCCGCCCGGCTCAGCTCGGAAGCGCCGGCGGCGCCCGCGGTCTGCTCCTTCAGCGCCGCGATCAGACCGGGACGGTCGAACTTGGCGACATAATCGTGGAAGCCGGCCTGACGGCCGCGCTCGATCGCCGCCGGCGACACCAGCGCCGACAGGCCGATGATCGGCGTCGCGGCGAGGTTGTTGTCGGAGCGGATGGTCTCGGCGAACTCGAAGCCGTTCATGTCGGGCATCTCGATGTCGGTCAGGATCACGTCGAAGCTCTGGGCGCGTAGCGCAGCGAGGCCCTCCTGCGCGGTCGGCGCGGTGCGGACGCGGTAGCCGGCCGCCTTCAGCACCGGCGCCAGCATGTTGCGGAAGAAGGCGCTGTCGTCGACCAGCAGCACCGACTGCGAGTGCATCGACGGCTTCATCTCCTTGCGGGTGAACCAGTCGGCGAACGCCATCGGGAGGAAATGGCCGACGTCGATCACCTCGGTGGCCTGGCCCTTGATCACGGCCGAGCCCAGGATGCCCTGGCTGGAGCCGCCGACCTCGATGTTGAGGCGTTCCTCGACGATGTCGATGATCTCGTCGACGACGAGGCCCATGGAGCGGCCGTCATCGGCGAACACCAGGATCGGCTGGGCGCCCTGGCTCGCAATGGTGACGCCTTCCATGGCCACCAGCGGCATCAGCTGCTCGCGGTACTGCACCATGTAGCGGCCGTTCGAGAACTCGATCTTGTCGGCGGGCAGCTCTTCCAGGCGCGTGACGAGGCCAAGCGGGACCGCCTTGGGCTGCGACGAGCCGGCGCGGAAGACGAGCAGCGAGGTGGTCTGCTCGCCCGAGCCGATGTGGTGCGCGCCGTTCTCGTCGCCCATGTCATGGGCCGAGGAGCCGGCGGCGCCGAGCGC